>NZ_WKJI01000010.1 GCF_009674685.1 Pedobacter puniceum | reverse complement strand
TTTTCACCTTTCTCGCCTTGAATACCTTGTGGACCTTGAGCTCCAGTTAAACCTATCGGACCTTGTGGACCTACCTCACCTTGGTCACCTTTATCACCCTTGTCACCTTTATCTCCTTTCGCTCCTGCTATACCTTGTGGACCCTGAGGACCTGTTGCTCCGGTATCACCCTTTTCACCTTTCTCGCCTTGAATACCTTGTGGACCTTGAGCTCCAGTTAAACCTATCGGACCTTGAGGACCTACCTCACCTTGGTCACCTTTATCTCCTTTCGCTCCTGCTATACCTTGTGGACCCTGAGGACCTGTTGCTCCGGTATCACCCTTTTCACCTTTCTCGCCTTGAATACCTTGTGGACCTTGAGCTCCGGTTAAACCTATCGGGCCTTGTGGACCTACCTCACCTTGGTCACCTTTATCACCCTTGTCACCTTTATCTCCTTTCGCTCCTGCTATACCTTGTGGACCTTGTGCTCCGGTTAAACCTATTGGACCTTGTGGACCTACCTCACCTTGGTCACCTTTATCACCCTTGTCGCCTTTATCTCCTTTTACTCCTGCTAAACCTTGTGGGCCCTGTGGACCTGTTGCTCCAGTGTCACCTTTTTCACCTTTCTCGCCTTGAATACCTTGTGGACCTTGTGCTCCAGTTAAACCTATCGGACCTTGTGGACCTACTTCTCCTTGGTCGCCTTTATCACCTTTATCTCCTTTCGCTCCTGCTATACCTTGTGGACCCTGAGGACCTGTTGCTCCGGTATCACCCTTTTCACCTTTCTCGCCTTGAATACCTTGTGGACCTTGAGCTCCGGTTAAACCTATTGGACCTTGTGGACCTAC
>NZ_WKJI01000009.1 GCF_009674685.1 Pedobacter puniceum | reverse complement strand
TTATTTATTTAATAAAAGTCGGCATCGACCTACTCTCCCACATTTTACTGCAGTACCATTGGCTCTGATGGGCTTAACTTCTCTGTTCGGAATGGGAAGAGGTGGACACCATCGATATAGACACCTGAATATCTTTATGTTGATTCGTTTCTTAGTTAGTAGCTACTAGTTATCAGTTTATGAACTTTTAACCTATTACTTATAACTCTAAACATACAACATTGACATATTATTGAAAGAAGATATTGTTCGAGAAAACAACAGTTTGATTTTCATCTATCTGTCTCTGGAAAGTATCGGATAATTAGTACTACTCGACTTTGATGTTACCACCTTTACATCTGTAGCCTATCAACGTGGTCATCTTCCACGATCCTCAATGGAAATCTCATCTTGTGGCTAGTTTCGCACTTAGATGCTTTCAGCGCTTATCTATTCCCGACGTAGCTACTCTGCAATGCCCCTGGCGGAACAACAGATTCACTAGAGGTCAGTCCAACCCGGTCCTCTCGTACTAAGGTCAGCCCCACTCAAATTTCCAACGCCCACAACAGATAGGGACCGAACTGTCTCGCGACGTTCTGAACCCAGCTCGCGTGCCACTTTAATCGGCGAACAGCCGAACCCTTGGGACCTTCTCCAGCCCCAGGATGTGACGAGCCGACATCGAGGTGCCAAACCTCCCCGTCGATATGAGCTCTTGGGGGAGATCAGCCTGTTATCCCCAGAGTACCTTTTATCCTTTGAGCGATGGCCCTTCCATGCAGAACCACCGGATCACTATATCCGTCTTTCGACCCTGATCGGCTTGTTGGCCTCACAGTCAAGCATGCTTTTGCTATTGCACTCCACGTACGGTTACCAAGCGTACTGAGCATACCTTTGAAAGCCTCCGTTACCCTTTTGGAGGCGACCACCCCAGTCAAACTACCCATCAAACAATGTCTCCCGCTTTGCAGGATTAGACACCGAATACAGAAAGGGTGGTATTTCAACGTTGGCTAACTGAATCCTAGCGAACCCAGATCATTGCCTCCCACCTATCCTACACATCCTGTACCCAATGTCAATGTTAAATTGTAGTGAAGGTTCATGGGGTCTTTCCGTCCCGTTGCGGGTACCCGGCGTCTTCACCGGGACCACAATTTCACCGAGCTCATGGCTGAGACAGCGCCCAGATCGTTACACCATTCGTGCAGGTCGGAACTTACCCGACAAGGAATTTCGCTACCTTAGGACCGTTATAGTTACGGCCGCCGTTTACTGGGGCTTCGATTCAATGCTTCTCCATTGCTGAATGACATCCCCTCTTAACCTTCCAGCACCGGGCAGGTGTCAGGCCTTATACCTCATCTTTCGATTTTGCAAAGCCATGTGTTTTTGTTAAACAGTCGCCTGGGCCTTTTCACTGCGGCCTCTATTGCTAGAGGCGCCCCTTCTCCCGAAGTTACAGGGCCATTTTGCCGAGTTCCTTAGCCATGATTCACTCGAGCACCTTAGAATTCTCTTCTCGACTACCTGTGTCGGTTTACGGTACGGGTTTTTATAACCTGATGCTTAGAGGGTTTTCTTGGAAGTCTGATTACCTGCTCTATCTAATTGCCCGAAGGCTCTCAGTACTATTGGGGTTCAGCAAGACCGGCGGATTTGCCTACCAGTCCTATACCTACGCCTTTTAACGAACTATTCCGTCAGTTCGCGGCAGTGTCACTACTCCGTCACCTCATCGCAGTTATAAAAAGTATGGGATTATTAACCCATTATCCATCGGCTTTCTCCGTTCGGATGCGCCTTAGGTCCCGACTAACCCTGATCCGATTAGCGTTGATCAGGAAACCTTAGTCTTTCGGTGGGCGGGTTTCTCTCCCGCCTTATCGTTACTTATGCCTACATTTGCTTTTCTATACGCTCCAACACCCATTACCAGATATCTTCACCGCATATAGAATGCTCCCCTACCGATATATTTCAATCCCATAGCTTCGGTGATATACTTAATGCCCGTTTATTATCCATGCCCGATCGCTCGACTAGTGAGCTGTTACGCACTCTTTAAATGAATGGCTGCTTCCAAGCCAACATCCTAGCTGTCTATGCAATCGGACCTCGTTAGTTCAACTTAGTATATACTTGGGGACCTTAGCTGATGGTCTGGGTTCTTTCCCTCTCGGCGCGTGACCTTAGCACCCCGCGCCTCACTGCAGTGTATATTTAATCAGCATTCGGAGTTTGTCTGGATTTGGTAGGATTTGACTCCCCCGCACCCAATCAGTAGCTCTACCTCTGTTAAACTTTACCACCACGCTGTTCCTAAAAACATTTCGGGGAGTACGAGCTATTTCCCAGTTTGATTAGCCTTTCACCCCTACCCACAGATCATCCGGAAACTTTTCAACGTTTATCGGTTCGGTCCTCCAGTACCTGTTACGGCACCTTCAACCTGTCCATGGGTAGATCACAAGGTTTCGCGTCTACCCCCTCTGACTGTACGCCCTATTCAGACTCGCTTTCGCTTCGGCTCCGTGGCTTAACCACTTAACCTTGCCAGAGAGGAGTAACTCGTAGGCTCATTATGCAAAAGGCACGCCGTCACAGAACTTGTCTGCTCCGACCGCTTGTAAGCACACGGTTTCAGGTTCTATTTCACTCCGCTATTCGCGGTTCTTTTCACCTTTCCCTCACGGTACTAGTTCACTATCGGTCTCTCAGGAGTATTTAGCCTTACCAGATGGTGCTGGCAGTTTCCCACAAGGCGTCTCCGACCTCGCGGTACTCAGGATACCACTATCCAATTATTACTTACGTCTACGCAGCTATCATGCGCTATGGCCAGGCTTCCCATCCTGTTCGACTTCATGCTAATCTTCATGTTGTGGTCCTACAACCCCAGTTATGCCGTAACATAACTGGTTTGGGCTCTTTCCCTTTCGCTCGCCACTACTCAGGAAATCATTATTATTTTCTCTTCCTCTGCTTACTTAGATGTTTCAGTTCGGCAGGTTTGCGCTATTGCAACTAGTCTTCAACTAGTTAGGTTGCCCCATTCGGAAATCTTCGGATTAATTCGTATGTGCCAATACCCGAAGCTTATCGCAGCTTATCACGTCCTTCATCGCCTCTGAGAGCCTAGGCATCCCCCGTGTGCTCTTATTTACTTTCTTTTTCTTGTATGCAAGCATACAAGCGTAGATGTCTCTACCTGTTGTCTTCTCTTTCAATAACTTCTTCCAATATGTCAAAGAACTTTTTTAAGTATCACAATAATTATATACTGCATATTTACTTAAACGTGGAGAATAACGGATTCGAACCGTTGACCCCCTGCGTGCAAGGCAGGTGCTCTAGCCAGCTGAGCTAATCCCCCTTTAAAGATGTTTTTCGAGTATAGTCTCTAAAGTTATATTCTAACTCTGTAACTTCTCTCTTGTAGTCTCGAGCAGATTTGAACTGCTGACCCCTACATTATCAGTGTAGTGCTCTAACCAACTGAGCTACGAGACTTTGTATCCCCTTACCTCATCGGTAGAACCACCGATTCTCATCTCTTCAGGTTCATTTCCTTTTATAAAAAAATATACATATAACGTAACAACTAAAAACCTTTTGACTTCTCTAGAAAGGAGGTATTCCAGCCGCACCTTCCGGTACGGCTACCTTGTTACGACTTAGCCCCAGTTATCGGTTTTACCCTAGGCCGCTCCTTGCGGTTACGGACTTTAGGCACCCCCAACTTCCATGGCTTGACGGGCGGTGTGTACAAGGCCCGGGAACGTATTCACCGCGTCATTGCTGATACGCGATTACTAGCGAATCCAACTTCACGGGGTCGAGTTGCAGACCCCGATCCGAACTGTGAATGGCTTTTTGAGATTGGCATCTTATCGCTAAGTAGCTGCCCTCTGTACCATCCATTGTAGCACGTGTGTAGCCCCGGACGTAAGGGCCATGATGACTTGACGTCGTCCCATCCTTCCTCTCTGTTTGCACAGGCAGTCTGTTTAGAGTCCCCATCTTTACATGCTGGCAACTAAACATAGGGGTTGCGCTCGTTGCGGGACTTAACCCAACACCTCACGGCACGAGCTGACGACAGCCATGCAGCACCTAGTTTCGTGTGGTAAACCACTGAATCATCTCTGATTCATTCACTAACTTTCAAGCCCGGGTAAGGTTCCTCGCGTATCATCGAATTAAACCACATGCTCCTCCGCTTGTGCGGGCCCCCGTCAATTCCTTTGAGTTTCACCCTTGCGGGCGTACTCCCCAGGTGGATAACTTAACGCTTTCGCTTGGACGCTGACTGTATATCGCCAACATCGAGTTATCATCGTTTAGGGCGTGGACTACCAGGGTATCTAATCCTGTTTGATCCCCACGCTTTCGAGCCTCAGCGTCAATTAAACCTTAGTAAGCTGCCTTCGCAATTGGTGTTCTGTGACATATCTATGCATTTCACCGCTACTTGTCACATTCCGCCTACCTCAAGTTCATTCAAGCCATTCAGTATCAAAGGCAAGCTTACAGTTGAGCTGCAAGTTTTCACCTCTGACTTAAACGGCCGCCTACGCTCCCTTTAAACCCAATAAATCCGGATAACGCTTGGATCCTCCGTATTACCGCGGCTGCTGGCACGGAGTTAGCCGATCCTTATTCTTACAGTACATTCAGCTATCTACTCGTAGATAGGTTTATTCCCGTATAAAAGCAGTTTACAACCCATAGGGCAGTCTTCCTGCACGCGGCATGGCTGGTTCAGAGTTGCCTCCATTGACCAATATTCCTTACTGCTGCCTCCCGTAGGAGTCTGGTCCGTGTCTCAGTACCAGTGTGGGGGGTCATCCTCTCAGATCCCCTAGTCATCGTCGCCTTGGTAAGCCGTTACCTTACCAACTAGCTAATGACACGCATGCCCATCTTCATCCTATCAATATTTGAACATTGTACGATGCCGTACTGTGTTTTTATGCGGTGTTAATCCGAATTTCTCCGGGCTATCCCCCTGATGAAGGTAGGTTGCATACGCGTTACGCACCCGTTCGCCACTCTCATGAGAAGCAAGCTCCTCAATCCCGTTCGACTTGCATGTATTAGGCCTGCCGCTAGCGTTCATCCTGAGCCAGGATCAAACTCTCCATTGTATAATGTGGTTTGATACTAACTTTCGTTAATATTTGTTTTGTTCCGTCTCTAGGTTACTGATCTCTCAGTGTCGCTACGTTATATGATATCTTTTTAAAGAACTTCTGCGCCTCTCTTCTCAGTTCGGCTTCTATATCCATCTAGATAATTAATATCCGTCTAGCTTTCTATCTCATTTATAAGTCACAATCGCTGTAACTCTTTCCCCCTTTCGGGGCTGCAAAGGTAATAACTCTAACACTCTCCTCCAAATGTTTTTGAAAATATTTTTTT
>NZ_WKJI01000008.1 GCF_009674685.1 Pedobacter puniceum | reverse complement strand
ATTTCAACTTCTTTCCCCCTTGCGGGCTGCAAAGGTGCACATCTTTTTTTTTACTCACAAATATTTTTAACACCTTTCTATCCTTTAAACCCCTAACTCATTGAATATCTTATCGAAAAATGTTGAAAATAACATATCCAATATAGAAAATTAGTAAGCATTAGTACTTAATAATACTAAAGTGCAAGCTTCTTCTGTAGCAATTCCTTTCTCTAATGCGAGCTCCTCAAGCTCGGGATTTTCTGAACCAGGATTAAAAATAATACGTTTGGGATTTGTTTTTAATATATAATCGTATAAATCTGGTTGATTTGTAGCGCCTACATACATGGTTATGGTATCAACATCAGCATGAATTTTTTCTGGTTTTTCTATGGGCTGACCTGCAACTTCACCACTTTTAATACCCACATTTATAATTTCATGACCGTGAGCTACTAATTTATTGGCAGCCAAATAAGCATATCTTGATGGATTAGGTGTAGCACCCAAGATTAAAGTCTTTTTCATATTGATTATTTTAAGAAATTGAATACTGCATCTGCGCAAGCCTGACCATCTATTGCAGCAGAAATTATACCACCAGCATAACCAGCACCTTCAGCACAAGGGAATAGGCCTTTGACTTGAGGATGTTGTAAAGTTTCTTTGTCTCTTGGGATTCTAACTGGAGACGATGTTCTTGACTCCACCCCTACTAAAACTGCTTCGTTAGTATAGTATCCTATCTTTTTATCTTTATTAAACATTTTACTTCCAAAAACAGGAAGTGCTTTTCTTAACCTATTTGCGACCATCGACGGTAAAATGTCGTCTAAACTTGAAGAAGTTAGCCCTGGTAGGTATGAATTATTTGGTAAAGAGTTAGAAATCCTCCTCTCAACAAAATCAACCATTCTTTGTGCTGGGGCTTTAAGATCTCCTCCTCCTATTTTGAAAGCTAGCTTCTCTATTTCGGATTGAAAATTAAGCATTTTGAAAGGATCGTTAGCAGCGCCTTTAACATCCTCTATATTGATTTGCACTACTGTGCCTGAATTTGCAAAAGGATTATTCCTTTTAGAAGGACTCCAACCGTTGACAACAATTTCTTGATGATCAGTAGCGCAAGGTGCAATAATACCACCTGGACACATACAAAATGAAAATACTCCCCGATTTTCAATTTGCTCAACCAAACTATAATAAGATGGAGGTAAATTAGGATGTCTGATATCGCAATGGTATTGTAAACTATCTATGATTTGTTGAGGGTGCTCTATACGAACACCTAAAGCAAAAGGCTTAGCTTCTACTAAGATATCTTTCTCTCTAAGTAGGTAGTAAATATCTCTGGCAGAATGCCCGGTTGCCAAAATAAGAACATCGGTAGTGATTTCTCCGTGATTGGTAAATACTTTTCTAATCTTACCTTCTTTACAATCTATATCTGTTAGTTTGGTATTAAAATGAATTTCGCCACCATTATTGAGTATGGTTTCTCTTATAGCTACTATAATTTGAGGCAACTTATTTGTCCCGATATGCGGCCTTGCATCTATCAAAATATCATTTGTTGCGCCATGTTCGACAAAAATTTGCAGCATTTTATTGACATCGCCTCTTTTGTTAGAACGCGTATATAATTTACCATCGGAATAAGTTCCAGCGCCACCTTCGCCGTAACAATAATTAGAATCGGGATTTACCAAACCTTGTTTATTGATATTTGCGAGATCTCTACGTCTTTGTTTAACGTCTTTTCCTCTTTCTAAAACTATTGGTTTTAAACCGAGTTCAATTAATCTTAATGCAGCAAATAAGCCGGCCGGGCCAGCACCCACCACTATTACTGGCTTAGCGTTACTGACATTTTGATACTTTATATTTTGGATAGTTAAAGAAGGTGTTTCTTTAATGTATAGTTCTACTTTTAAACGAAATACTACTTGCTTTCCTCGAGCATCGATAGAGCGCTTTCTAATATTAAAGTGGCTTAAATCGGCTTTTTTTAAAGAAGCCTGATTTAAAATTTGTACTAAAATTTTGTCTTGATTATCAATATCATCCGGAAGGATAACAATTTCTATTTCCTTTTTCATGCTATTTTGTCGGGTATTTATCCCAAATTGTAACAAAGGTATGAAAATTGAAATCTAAACATTAAATTGAAAAAAAATTAAAAAAACTAGAAAATGAAAAAATTACTTTATGGATTTCTTGCAGTTGTTATTGCAACATCATTAAGTTCTTGCGGTTACAATAGTTCTGTTAAATTAGATGAAAAAGTTAAAGCGCAATGGGGTGAGGTTGAAAACCAGTACCAAAGAAGAGCAGACTTAATTCCGAATTTGGTAAATACAGTAAAAGGCGTTTCAAATTTTGAAAAAGAAACACTTACCCAGGTGATTGAAGCTAGAGCAAAAGCTACTTCTGTGCAAGTTGACCCTACTAAATTAACACCAGAAACTTTACAGAAATTTCAAGCTTCACAAGGGCAGTTATCTCAAGCATTAGGAAGGCTGATGGTAGTTTCTGAGCAATACCCTGAATTAAAAGCTAACCAAAACTTTTTAGAATTACAGGCACAACTTGAGGGAACAGAAAACAGAATTACTGTTGCCAGAAGAGATTTTAACCAAGCTGTACAAGAATACAATACTAATATTAGGACTTTCCCTAATAATATTTTTGCAGGTATGTTTGGTTTTACAGCGAAAGGAAGTTTTGCAGCAGAAGCTGGCGCTGAAAAAGCACCAGAAGTAAAATTCTAAAGCTACTAAATAAATTTGCGTGAGTTTCGATGTAGAAGCTCACGTTTTATTTTCACACATATCTAATGGGTTTCAAATGCCACAGTTATCTGATAAAGACCAAGAAAAAATTAAACATTCTATAGAATGGGCAGAGAAAGCAACCTCTGGAGAAATAAGGGTTTGCCTAGAAAAAAATTGTGAAATAGATGCTTACGAAAGAGCTGTTACCTGTTTTTTTGATTTAGAAATGGACAAAACTAAATTAAAAAATGGTGTACTTATTTATTTGGCTATAGAGGACCATAAATTTGCCATTATTGGCGATAGTGGGATTAATAACTTAGTGCCTCATAATTTTTGGGATAGTACTAAAGAGTTAATGCTTGAACAATTTAAAAAAGGAGATATTGCTGAGGGTTTAAGTGTAGGTATTATTGAAGCAGGCAAACAACTTAAAAAGTTTTTCCCTTATGCTGCTCATGACACAAATGAACTCTCTGATGATATTGTTTTCTTGAAATAACCCGTAAAAAATGAAAAAAATACTTTTATTAATTCTGATTACTCTTTTTAATTATACGGGTTTTGCTCAAAACTTTCCGGCGCAACCAAGTACTTTGGTAAATGACTATACAGGTACCTTATCGCCAGAACAAATTAACCACTTAGAACAAAAACTTGTTGCTTTTGATGACTCTACTTCTATACAGGTAACGGTGGTTTTAATAAAATCTTTAGATGGATATGAGGTTAATGATTATGCATACCAATTGGGCAGAGCTTGGGGTGTTGGTGGTAAAGAAAAAAATACTGGAGTTGTTTTATTAGCTTCTTTAGGAGATAGAAAAATAACCATACAAACAGGTTATGGTATGGAAGGCGCTTTGCCAGACGCTATAACTAAGAGAATTATAGAGAATGAAATCAAGCCTAATTTTAAACAAGAACGCTATTTTGAAGGTTTAAATGCTGCAACAAATGCTATTATTGCTTTCACTAAAGGTGAATATAAAAATGACAAACCTATTAAAGGTAAAGGACGTGGCTTCCCTGTAGGCTTAGTAATCTTAATCATTATTGTTATTATTATCATGGGGGTTAGCAAAGGTGGCGGCGGTAAAGGAGGAAGAAGCGTGATTGGTGGAAGAGGTGCTGCTGATTTAGTTTGGTGGTCTATGTTGGCTGGTATGGGCAGAGGAGGAAATAGTGGTTGGGGGGGCGGCTCATCAGGTGGATTTAGTGGCGGAGGCGGTGGCTTCGGCGGATTTGGTGGTGGCAGTTTTGGTGGAGGTGGAAGTAGTGGAAGTTGGTAGTGGTTAGGTGGTTAGGTGGTTAGGTGGTTAGGTGGTTAGGTGGTTAGGTGGTTAGGTGGTTAGGTGGTTAGGTGGTTAGGTGGTTAGGTGGTTAGGTGGTTAGGTGGTTAGGTGGTTAGGTGGTTAGTGTCAAAACATATCAGCACAAATTGTTTTATAGAATCCTGAAATAATTCGGGATTTTTTATTTTTATAGCATGAGTATAGAAAAATGGGAGACTTGTTCTTCTGAATATATTGTAAAGCGCCCTTGGGCAACTTTAAGAGTTGATGAATGTAAATTACCTGATGGCAGAATTGCTAAAGAATATTATGTTTTAGAATATCCTAATTGGGTTAATGTTGTTGCTATTACTGAGGAAGAGAAAGTTATTATGGTGAAACAGTATCGTCATAGCGGGAATATTATTTCTTTAGAAATTCCGGGTGGGGTTATAGATGGAAATGAGAACCCTGCTGATGCTGCTAAAAGAGAACTTTTAGAAGAAACAGGCTATTTGTTTGAAGATTTAGAATTGGTTTCTACCATTTATCCAAACCCTGCTACCTCTAATAATGTTACTTATTGCTATTTGGCTAAAGGAGGCAAAAAAGTACAAGAACAAGATTTAGATGAGCATGAAGATATTGATATTGAATTTTATAGTATTGATGAAGTAAAACAAATGCTTTTGAATAATGAAATCCCTCAAGCTTTACATGTTACGGGATTGATGTATGCTTTTTTGAAATTGGGTGTGTTGAAGTAAGTCGGGAGTCCGAAGACCGATGTCGGGAGACCGATGTCGGAAGTCTGATGACCGATGTTGAAAGATTGAAGTTTGGGAAACCCACCTAAATTAAACGGGATAGAAGCAAATGCCCTAGTGAAGCTCGGAGTATTGCGTACAGTCCCGAAGGGATGGTTTTACCACCAGACTGTTTTTACCGAAGCTGCATTACAGTACCTTTCCAAAAAAATGATAAAATAAAAAAATCCCGTTAAGTGTGTACCTAACGGGATTTCTTCAGAAAATTTGAGTTAGCTCATTTTAAGCTTTTTCTGAATATCGTGAACGTAAGCTTTAAATTTCTTATCGGTATCTATTAAATCTTCTACGGTTTGGCAAGCGTAAATTACGGTTGAGTGGTCTCTGCCTCCAAAAAACGCTCCGATTGATTTTAATGATGTTTTGGTATGGCTTTTTGCCAAGTACATAGAAATTTGACGAGCTTGAACGATTTCTCTTTTTCTAGTTTTTGATTTCACCATCTCTACCGGAACTTCAAAATATTCGCAAACCAGTTTTTGGATATACTCCATTGAAATTTCTTTGCTGGTGTTTTTGATAAAATTCTTTAGCATTTGTTTAGCTAACGAAATATCTATCTCTTTCTTATTTAAAGTTGATTGTGCCAGTAAAGAAACCATAGCCCCTTCTAACTCACGAACGTTATTGTCTATGTTGTGTGCAACGTACTCGATAACATCATTTGGAAGCTCTATACCGTCCTGATACATTTTCTTTTTCAGGATAGCCATACGGGTTTCAATATCAGGAACAGAAAGATCTGCTGATAAGCCCCACTTAAATCTTGAAAGTAATCTTTCTTCTAAACCAGCTAAATCTTTTGGAGCTTTGTCTGAAGTGATGATTAATTGCTTACCAGATTGGTGTAAGTGATTAAAGATATGGAAGAAAATATCTTGTGTTTTATCTTTTCCGGCAAAGTTGTGTATGTCGTCCATGATGATGACATCCATTGCCTGATAGAAATTCACAAAATCATTAATGGTGTTGTTTTTTAATGAGTCTACAAACTGCTGGCAAAATTTCTCGCAAGAAACATAAATGACCAACTTATCTGGCATGTTTCTTTTGATTTCATTACCAATGGCTTGTGCCAGGTGAGTTTTACCTAAACCTACGCCTCCGTAAATCATTAGAGGGTTAAATGAAGTGCCTCCGGGCTTTGCTGCTACGGCATAACCTGCAGAGCGAGCTAAACGGTTGCAATCTCCTTCAATAAAATTCTCGAAAGTGTAATTTGGATTTAACTGAGGATCTACCTGTAACTTTTTTAATCCGGGGATTACGAAAGGATTTTTGATATCCTTGTTTAAAGCAACAGGCATTGGGATAGACTGGTTTTTACCTTCTGCACCGTTACCACTTGAAGGAATATTTGTAGTGTAAGGCTTCTGTGAAGAAGATTTTTCTACAACAATGTTGTATTCTAATCTGCCAGAGTCTCCCAACTGGTTTTTAATTGTCTTCCTTAAAAGACCTACATAATGTTCTTCCAGCCATTCATAAAAGAACAAACTAGGTACCTGAATCGTAAGAACACTTCCTTCTAATCTTAGTGGAGTGATAGGCTCAAACCAGGTTTTAAAACTCTGGCTTGGGATATTATCCTTAATGATTTGAAGACAGTTTTCCCAAACATGGGTACACGTTTTTTCCATATATTTTTTTAATAATCTGATTCTAAATGCGATGGAAGCGTTGCGGGGTTGCTTACTTCCGAGTCTCGAAGATTGAAAAAAAAATTGGTTTAAAAAAACTAAATTTTGAAATTATTTTCAATTACTTCAATAGCAGAAGAATAAGTTATTTTTTTCTTTTTTTCTTTTGTGAAAATATAATCTATACGGCCTAAATTGATTCCGGCAAAACCTACTTGATTAACCAAAGTTTCTTTACCTAATAAATTTCTTACGCTTTCTGGCGTATTTAAAAATGTATGAGTATGACCGCCAATAATTAAGTCTGTAAAGTATGTGTTTTGGGCCAAAACAATATCAGAAACCTTATTTTCGCGATATTTAAAGCCTAAATGAGAAAGGCAGATGACTAAATCACACTTTTGATCTTGTTTTAAAAAGCGCTCCATTTCTAAAGCTTTTTTGATAGGATCTAGGTATTTAGTTTCTCCGTATTGCTGCTGATTTACTAAACCTGTCAACTCTATACCCAAGCCATACACACCAATTTTTAAACCTCCTTTATTAAAGATTTGATAGCCTTTGGTCTTGCCTTCTAATGTGGTATTTGTAAAATCATAATTGGCATTTAAGATTGGGAATTTAGCATGTGGTAATTGTTTAGCAAAGCCTTCAACTCCGTTATCAAAATCATGATTTCCCATGATAGCGGCATCATAACCCATCATGCTCATCATTTTAATTTCTAACTCGCCACCCCAATAGTTAAAATAAGGTGTGCCTTGGAAAATATCACCGGCATCAAGTAATAAAACGTTCTTTTCTTCTTTTCGGATATTATTGATAAGTGTAGCTCTTGGCGCAACACCACCTTTACCTTGGTTACGTGAGCCATCCATAGGGAATGGGTCTATCCTACTATGCACATCGTTAGTATGAAGTATGGTAAGTTTTACGAAATCTTCTTCGGCAAATACACTAACTGGGTTAAAACCCATTGCTAATAAAGCTGCGGCTGATAGAGAACCTTTTAAAAAACCTCTTCTATTTAAGCTTAATTCTTCCATCGTTTACAGGATTTAAAATTTGATTTTTGTTTTTGAATGTTGAGAGATAATCTAACAGTCCATCTCTAAGCTTGTAATCATAAACTTTTTTAGAGATTGCTTTTGTGAAAATTTCTCCGCCATCACCGCCGTTTATCATATAATCGGATGTTAAGATGGTATAATTTTTTTCTAAATTGATAGGCTCACCATTGATTTTAACATCTGTAGCTTTTCCGTTTTCTATGGTAAAAGTTGCTCCAGAAATAGGCTCGCCACCACTGCTGGCCAAAAAGTTGAAAAATTCTTGAATAATTTGACCTGAGAAAGTAGCTGTTGCGAAAGCATTTTCAAAAGGCATCAATTCAAAAATTTTATAACGCGGAATATTTCCCTTTGGCAGAGAAGTACGCAAACCACCGTAATTGGTATAAGCAAAATCAAACTGAATTTTTTTGACTTTGGCACTTACATACATGGCATCTGCAAAAAAATTGTTTAAAGGAGCTTCTGGCTTACCTTTCTGAATTTCCTTGGCGGATACTGCTACAACATCATTCATGATAGAATCTAATTGTTGCTTGTATGGTTTATAAAAATTACTGAGGGTAACATCGGCAGGAAAATCTGCCGAGATAGGGTAAATTTGCTTTTGGGTGTTCTTTACATGATAATGAACACCACAAGCCTGTAATAATAGTGCTGTGAGAGCAACTATTAAAAATTTAAATTTCATATTGATGATTTAGTTAGTGTTTTAGTATTCTCCAAATACTTCTCTAAAAGTATCGGCAATTTCGCCTAAAGTTGCATATTCTTCAACTGCGTCAAGTAAAAAAGGCATTACGTTTAGGTTATTTTTTGCAGCAAGCTTCAAATCGGCTAGTTTTTGTGTAACGGCTTCTTGGTTTCTTCTTTCTTTTAGCAGCTTAATTTTCTCGATTTGTGTTTTTCTGATGCTGTCATCAACACGAAAAACATCCTGCTTAATACTTTCCTTTTCCTGATATTTATTTACCCCAACAATAATTTGCTCGCCATTTTCTACGGCTTTTTGATAATCATAAGCTGCTGCTGCAATTTCACCTTGTATAAAACCATTTTCTATAGCTTGTACAGCCCCACCCATGCTATCTATCCTATCTATATATGTTTGAGCTAATTTTTCTAATTCATCTGTAAGTGACTCTATAAAATAAGAACCAGCAAGAGGGTCTACCGTTTGCGTTACACCTGTTTCAAATGCAATAATTTGCTGCGTTCTTAAAGCTATTTTAGCTGCTTCTTCTGTTGGAAGAGATAAAGCTTCATCAAAACCGTTGGTGTGTAAAGACTGTGTCCCGCCCAAAACAGCAGCCAAAGCTTGATTTGTTACCCTTACAATATTATTTTGAGGTTGTTGCGCTGTTAAAGTAGAGCCACCTGTTTGCGTATGAAAACGTAACTGTTGTGCTTTACTGTTTGTTGCCCCTAAAGATTTGGTGATGTTTGCCCATATTCTTCTGGCTGCTCTAAATTTGGCAATCTCTTCAAAAAAATTATTATGGCAATTGAAGAAAAATGATAAACGCTGTGCAAAAAGATTAATATCTAAACCTTTATCTATGGCTGCTCGTAAATATGCTTTTCCGTTTGCTAAAGTAAAGGCTAACTCTTGTACCGCTGTTGAGCCAGCTTCTCTGATATGATAACCTGATATCGAAATGGTGTTCCATTTAGGAAGCTCTTTGCTGCAATACTCAAAGATATCTGTTATGAGACGCATAGAAGGTTTTGGCGGATAAATATAAGTACCTCTGGCAGCGTATTCTTTTAAAATATCATTTTGTATAGTTCCTGAAATTTGAGATAAATCAGCTCCTTGTTTTTTTGCTAAAGCAATATACATGGCTAGTAATGTGGCTGCCGTAGCGTTGATGGTCATTGAAGTAGTAATATCCGCTAGCTTAATGCCATCAAAAAGTATTTCCATATCCTCTAAAGAGTCTATGGCGACACCTACTTTACCCACTTCGCCTTCTGCCATGTCATGATTAGAATCATAACCTATTTGTGTTGGCAAATCAAAAGCTACAGATAATCCTGTTGTACCCTGCTGTAATAAATAATGATATCTTTTATTAGATTCTTCGGCAGTAGAAAAACCTGCATATTGGCGCATTGTCCATAATCTACCGCGGTACATATCTTTTTGTATACCTCTAGTAAATGGGAATTCGCCAGGTTTTTCATTATTCTGTTTAGTAGGCTGATGGTAAACTTCCTTAATCTCTACACCTGAAGTTGTTTTATTGATTTTATCAGCCATAACCTAATAATTTACATTTCTTGAATATCTTTTTTAATCACTAACAAAGCTAGCTCGTAAGGGTTTTCCTCTATACTATCTAAACGAGAAAAAACAACTTTACTTAAATCTACAGCGCTAGCATCAGCCGGAAGGCTTTTTACTGCTGCATTTATGATGCTTATGGTATCATCTTTAACTCTTTTGATAATTTGCCAAGCATCATTAGTAAGATAAATTTGCTGAGCTAAGTTGTGCTGATATTCTGCCCTAACCTCGGTTAAGATTACGTTTTGCATCTCTTTTGCAGACATGCCAGAAACATGTAATCTTAATAATAAGTTTGATGGGTTAATACGCTCTATAAAAAGAGTCATCCTTTCATAAGCTTGCAACCTTAGTGGTAAAATATCTTTAAGTACAGATGAACGATATTCTAGTTCTTTTAAATTGTAATAAGCATCAAACTGGCTTTTAAATAAGAAGTATGAGCCTAGTATTACAAAAAAACCTGATAATGTGTATTTTAAAACATCTAATAAAAACGTTAAAGCGTCCATTCTAAATTGTAAAGTATTGGTAAAATTGATTCTTGTAAAAACAAAAATCTGCATTTTACCTTATATTTGTGCAACAATAAAATAATTATTATGAGTACAGCAGTAACAGCAGTTTCACCTGTAACATTAACCGAAGGTGCGAAAAAAGAAGTGAAAAAGTTAATGGAACAACAAGAATTAAGCGAAGAATTTGGTTTAAGACTTGGCGTTGAGGGTGGTGGTTGTGCCGGAATGAATTATGTTTTGGGTTTTGACCAAAAGAAAGAAGGCGACACAGAATACGATATAGATGGTATAAGATGCTTCATGAATAAGGCTCATGGTTTGTATTTGGCAGGCATGGAGGTTGATTTTCAACAAGGATTAAACGCCAGAGGCTTTGTTTTTAATAACCCAAACGCTGCTAAAACTTGCGGCTGCGGTACTAGCTTCTCTGTTTAAAAAATTAGTTTTTAGTTTTGATAATAAAAACGCCGTACTTATTCCCAAGTACGGCGTTTTTTATTAAATAGCCTTAAAAACAACTATTGCTAAAGGCGGTATATTTACTTTTATTGAGTTAGATTTCCAATGGCTACCATGCGCCTCACTTGCTGTTGGTGCATTTTTTATTCCGCTACCCCAATATTGCTCATCATCAGAATTAAAAATTTCATGCCAATTGCCAGGTCTGGTAACACCAAACCTGTATTGTTCTCTTGGAACAGGAGTTAAGTTTATAACTACTATTAAATCGTCTTTAGGATTATTACCTTTTCTAGCATAAACGAGAACAGAATTCTCGGCATCATCATTCACAATCCACTCAAAACCTGTACCTGTAAAAGAACGTTCGTACATGGCAGGTTCTGTTCTATAAAGTTTATTAAGCGCCGTAACTAATTTTTTGATGCCTTGGTGTGGTGCATACTCTAGTAAATGCCAATCTAAAGAATGCTGTTGGTTCCATTCTTTTGTTTGTGCAAACTCGCCGCCCATAAACAATAATTTAGTACCGGGGTGTGTCCACATGTATCCGTATAAAGTTCTGAGATTAGCAAATTTTTGCCATTCATCTCCAGGCATTTTATTAATTAAAGAACCTTTACCGTGTACCACTTCATCATGAGATAAAGGCAGCATAAAATTCTCGCTAAAAGCGTAAACTGTACTAAATGTTAAATCCTGATGATGGAATTTACGGTGTGCCGGATCTTTTTTGAAATACTTCAAGGTATCATTCATCCAACCCATCATCCATTTTTGGCCAAAACCTAAACCTCCTGTAAAAGTTGGATGACTTACGCCGCCAAAAGATGTTGATTCTTCTGCAATGGTTTGTACATCGGGGAAATGAGCATAAACAGCCTCATTAAAATCTTTCAAAAAAGATATAGCTTCTAAATTTTCCCTACCACCATATTCATTAGGAATCCACTCGCCTTCTTTTCTAGAATAATCTAAATATAGCATCGATGCTACAGCATCAACACGTAAACCATCGGTATGGAAACGGTCTAGCAAGAACAAAGCATTGGAAATAAGAAAAGCTCTAACCTCATTTCTTCCATAGTTAAAAATGTGCGATTTCCAATCTGGATGAAAGCCTTTTCGTTCATCGGCATGTTCATAAAGATGTGTACCATCAAATTTAAATAAACCATGCGCATCTCCAGGAAAATGAGAAGGCACCCAGTCAAATATGACACCTATATCATTTTTATGGAACTCTTCTATTAAGAACATTAAGTCTTGTGGTGTACCGTAACGAGAAGTTGCAGCAAAATAACCTGTTATTTGATAACCCCAACTCGGGTAAAATGGGTGCTCCATCAAAGGCATAAATTCTACATGCGTAAAACCCATTTCTTTAACATGGGATACCAACTTTGGCGCCATATCTCTAAAAGAAAGAAATTGATCTGGAGATTCTGGACCACGAGCCCAAGAGCCAAAATGCACCTCGTAAACAGACATAGGTTTATTTAGAGCATTATGCTGATGCCTTTTTTTCATCCAATTTTGGTCTTTCCACTCGTACCAAGTATCCCAAACAATAGATGCTGTTTTTGGGGCTTCTTCACTTCTCAAAGCAAAGGGATCGGCTTTTTCCATTTCCTCGCCACTAAAAGAGCTAATGAAATATTTATAAATTTCGCCATTACCTACATGAGGAATAAAACCTTCCCAAATACCAGAATCATCCCATCTTACCATTAACGGATGAGAGCCTTTATCCCAACCATTAAAATTACCCGTAACAGAAACATATTGGGCATTGGGTGCCCAAACAGAAAAATAAGTTCCTACTACACCATCAAGCGCTAGAACATGCGAGCCAAATTTTTCATACAACTTGAAATGCTTACCTGCTCTAAATAAACTGATATCAAAATCGGTAAATTTTGAATAATATTTAACTTGAAAGTCATGAAATGGTAATGACTCTTCACTGGCTTTAGCAACTTTCTTTATAGCTGTTTTTTTCACTTTTTCTACCCCTGCACTTTCTACTACAGCTTTTTTCTTTACAGTAGGCGCTTTTTTCTTTACTTCTTTCTTAACCTCTGTTATATCAATTTCTTTAGTTTTTTTTGCCATGAATAATTTTATAGTTGATGCTTTCTTGTTTGATTTTTTGGATGGATTTAAGCAATAAACAAGCCATGCCTGTTTTTACATGTACAATTTATGAAAAGGATTGCGATTGAAAGAATAATTTATCAGGAAATAAATAAAATCATATTTTTAACAAAAATTAATTTAATGAAAACAAAACTACTTCTACCCTTTTTGGCTTTATTATACTTTAAAAGTTTGGCGCAAGATAGCCCTAAAAAATTCGCCTATGGAGTAAGAGTTACATCTAGTAATGCTTCTATTGTAACAGAAACACTTTTTACGCCAGCAAATATCAATTTAGATATAAATAGTATTTCGTCCTTTACGATAAGTGGTTTTGCGGAACATCATGTTGGAAAACTTTTCTATTTACAAGGAGGTTTAAATTATATTGTTAAAGGATTTAAACAGGATATTACCGGAATAGATGATGTTGGGAAGTTTTTTTCTTTAAGAAGCGATATTAAAGGTAACTATATTGAAATTCCTATTTATGGTCTTTTTAGATTTAATGCTGGGAAAGGTAACTTTTTTATCGGTGCAGGACCTTATGCAGCTATCGGTATAAATGGTAAAATTAAAACGGAACTATTTATGCTGTCAACCATTTCTAGCAATAGCTTAGAATTAGTTTTAAAAGAAGAAGAAAAAACCAATTTTGGTAATAGTACTGAGGATGATTTTAAAAACTTAGATTTTGGCGCTAATATTCAGCTTGGTTATGAATTTAAAAAAGGTTTGAGTTTAGGTTTGAGTTTAGGACTTGGTATTTATGATGTTAGCCCCAACGACAACAATACTATGTATCATAATAATTTAGGCTTATCCTTAGGGTACAGATTTAAATAAAGAAAGCCGGATTTTTTATCCGGCTTTCTTATTTATTACTTAAAGATTTGAACTTGTCTAAAGTTTTTATTCACTTTTAACCTTACTCTTTTTAAATCATCAAAAGCAAGATCTCCGGTATAATCTTTACCATCTATCACTACTTTAGATGGCTTAAATGGAAGCCCGATGATTTTTAAATCATAAGTTTCATAACGCGGTGTAAACAAACCCTCTATGCTTTGTTTAATAAGCATTGATTTTTTATCTCCATTTACTACAAACTTTTTCTCTAGATAAATATCTTGTTCGTAAGCAAAAGTATCTCCATGATCTTCAAAATAGAAAGAGTTTACTTCATAATCTGAGTAGTAAACTTGGAAAATCATTTCTTCTACTTCAAACTCGTTAACATGTTGCATAACCGGGAATTCTGGAATAACAGAACCTGCTTTTACAAAAATCGGCATAGAATCTAAAGGCGCTAGCACATCTAGCTCTTTGCCTCCTGTTATACTTTCATGTGTCCAGTAATCAAACCATTGGCCTTCTGGCAAATATAAACGACGACTGGTAGCACCTTCCTCTAAAACAGGACAAACCAAAATTTTATCTCCGAAAGTAAATTCATCTTCACGATAATGGTTGGTAGGGTTGTGTTGTTCTATCATCACCACCGGACGTAAAATTGGGAAACCATAACGGTGATGCTCCCAAAATGTTGAGTAGATATATGGTAAAAGCTTGTAACGTAGCTCAATAAATTTACGGTTGATATCTTCTAACTCCGGACCAAAGCTCCAAGGCTCACGCTCGGCAGTATCTCCAGCAGAATGGGCCCTCATAAATGGAGAAAAAACACCTAGCTGTATCCATCTGGTGAATAATTCGCCAGAAGGCTCGCCACTAAAGCCGCCTATATCTGTACCTGCAAAAGGAATTCCGGATACGGATAAACGCTGCATTTGAATACTTCCTATTTTAAGATGTTCCCAAGTTGCTACGTTATCGCCTGTCCATACGCTGCTGTATCTTTGTACACCTGCATAACCTGCTCTGGTAATGGTGAATGGCCTTTTATTTTTTTGTAGGAGTTTTAAACCATCATAAGTAGCTCTTACCATTTGCATACCGTAAACGTTATGTGCTTTACGATGAGACCCACGATGACCATCATATTGATGACGAACATCATCAGGGAAAGTTCCTGAGCCAAATACAGCAGGCTCATTCATATCATTCCAAACACCGGCAACGCCAACTTCAACTAATTCTTTAAATAAAGTTCCCCACCATTGTCTTACTTCTGGGTTGGTGAAATCAGGAAATTGGCAACGACCTGGCCAAACATGACCTTCCATAAAGTAATCATCACTTCTACGGCAGAAGTATTTATTTTCTTTACCCTCCTTAAATACCCAGTAGTTATTATCAACTTTAATACCTGGGTCTATAATAACTACCGTTTTAAAACCATCATCAGAAAGCTCCTTAATCATCTTTTTAGGATTAGGGAAATACTTCTTATTCCAGGTGAAACAACGGTAACCGTCCATATAATCTATATCAAGATAAAGAGCATCGCAAGGGATTTTTCTCTTTCTGAAATTATCTGCTAAATCTTTAAGTTTAGATTCTGGATAATAACTCCATCTACATTGATGATAGCCTAAAGCCCAAATTGGAGGTAATTTATGGGTCCCCGTTAAGGTGTGGTATCTTTTTACCACATCCATCATATGTGGCCCGTGAATGTAATAGTATTGAAGTTCGCCACCATCTGCCCAGAAACTGGTTTTACCAGCATCTTCATGCGCAAAATCAAAATGCGTTTTAAAGGTATTATCCATGAAAATACCATGAGCAACACCTTTATTTAAACTGATGTAAAAAGGAATACTTCTGTATAATGGATCTTGATGTTTTGCAAAAGAATAGGTATCAGAATTCCAATTTTGAAGTCGCTTACCTCTTAAATTAAAATCGGTAGGTTTATCGCCTAGACCGTAGAAACTCTCCTCGGGGAAACAAGTTTTGGTACAATACACATAATAACCACCAAACTGTACATTTTCTTCGTAATGCATAGCTTGGAAATCTTCATTGATGATATTGCTGTCATTATCTGCAAAAGAGATTCTAAAATCGGCTTTATTGATAAAGCAAGTAACAGTATTAGTAGATACAGCGTATCTATCATCCTCCTCGGTAAAAGTAAATACAGCTACACGTTGGTCTAACTTTGGTACTGCGTAAGAGAACTCTTCTAGGAAAACGCTATGAGGCGCCATTCTTACCTTTATAATCTCATCGCTTACAACTCTAATCTCAACAGAAGCATCTCCATCACTAAAAATATAACGGTTATTTTCTTGTCTAACCTCTGTTACTTTACCCAAATATTTTTTTTCTATAGGCTTTAAACCTACAATGGGGTTATTAACATGTTGTATTTCTTGTTCTAAATCTTCTGCAGTAAACTCTATAGGGTGGCTTTTTGGCTCTTGTTCTTTCATATTATGATTCTTTGCTTCTAATATCATGATAATCTATTACAAATAAAACACTTATTTTTGATAAGATTACTATAAATTAAGTGTTGATTTGTTATGATTTTATCAACAAATCAAATATTTTATTAAAAATAACCTCAATTTGTAATCGTTTTCATAGGTCTGTAATATTATGCTAATAAATTAAGCTTCGTACGCCTAATGCTTATATTTGTAGCTTATGAACATAAACAAGAAGAGTATTTTTGAGATTAAAACAGAAGCACAATTTAATGAGGTTGCTTTGGCTGTTTTCCGGTTTCAAATAGAAAATATACCTGTTTATCAAGAGTTTGTTCATCACTTAAATCCAAATTGGATATCTATACAGCATTATACAGATATACCTTTTTTACCTATAGAATTTTTTAAAGGTCATAAACTCATAGCTCCAAATAAAGAAGCAGAAATTGCTTTTAGTAGCTCTGGTACTACTGGCTCTTCAACAAGTAAGCACTTTGTACAAGATGTTAGCTATTATGAAGATAGCTATCAAAAAGCTTTCGAGATTTTTTATGGTGCCGCTACCGAATATTGTTTTTTGGCTTTATTACCTAATTATTTAGAAAGAGAAGGTTCATCATTAATTTATATGATTGATGATTTGATTAAAACTAGCCAACACCCAGAAAGTGCTTTCTTATTGTATGATCATGAATTACTTTTCAACAAACTAGAAAAATTAAAAAAGCAAAACCAAAAAACAGTTTTAATTGGCGTAACCTATGCTTTATTAGATTTTATTGAGGCTTACCAAATACATTTTCCTGAGTTGATAATTATGGAAACCGGAGGCATGAAAGGTAGGCGAAAAGAAATGATAAGAGAAGAACTGCATCAAACGCTTTGCAAAGGTTTTGGTGTGAAGCATATTCACTCTGAATATGGAATGACTGAGCTTTTATCGCAAGCATATTCTAAAGGAGATGGCATTTTTGAATGCCCACCTTGGATGAAAGTTATGATAAGAGATGTAAATGACCCGCTAAGCTATTTAGAACAAAATAAAACTGGCGGCATTAATGTGATAGATTTAGCCAATATAAATTCGTGTTCTTTTATTGCAACACAAGATTTAGGTAAATGCTATCGCAATAACACATTTGAAGTACTGGGAAGATTTGACAATAGCGATATCAGAGGATGTAACCTATTGATAGGCTAAACCAAGCGATTATCAAAAACAAACGGCTTCACCAATTTTAAGTTCACTTTTCCCATGTAGGGATGATTTGGATTTAAGATATAATTATACTCATCATCAACAATTGCGGAAGGAACTTTTAAACCTAAATATTCATTCTGCCGGATAAACTCATCACCAAAACGCTTAAGAAGCTGTTCCTGATTATTTTTCCAATCAGCCGGAAGTTTCTCTAAAGACAAAGTAGTAAAACTATCATCAGGCACTTCAAAACTTGCCATGCAAAAATCATCAGGAAATAACGCTGGATTTAAATGTACCAAAACCTCTAAAACTGCAAGCGATTTTGAAGAAGCTAAATAAATTGCCGGAGTACCAACACTATTCCATCTGCCACCATATAAGCGAGCACCAGTACCAGATAAATCCTGAATGTACTTCGCATTAGCTAATCTAAAAAGCTCCATCATTAAGCAAATAAACCATGCTCTATACGACCAAGCTCTTTTGAGATTAAATCAAAACCTAAAGAAGTATCTAAGAAAGATGCAGGAGTTTGATTTTTAAAAACATAAGAAGGCGTTTTCATCCAAAGTTTAAAGCGCTCTAGAGAACCAAAAACTTGCTCACCTCTTACATAAAGACGAGCTAGCTCAATGGCTTTTTCTGAGTATGCAGCATCTATTAAAGTATTTTCATCAAAACGTTGTAAAGTACGCTCAGAGATATGCATTATAGCAGCAAGCTCTTGAAAAGTAAAAGCAACAGATTTAATCAAGTGAACCAAAGCTTTTTTAGGCAAACCGGCTCTAGTGAGCTCAAGTAAATCAAAATCTGAAGATATAGGTCTTTTGAAATTTAAAACACCTAAGCCGCCAAGTAAAGACACAACCGCATGAAGAGTTTCTTGCGGTTGTGTTATATATTCAATTAGAGGCTCCTCTACTTTATTATTTTTCATAAATCAGACATTTATACGCAAATATATAAATTTTGTCTGATTACTCGAATTTAAGATGCTATAATTAAGAAATAATTTTTTTTACCTCTTTGCACTACTAAAAAGCTATTACTTATTAAGGATGAAGCATTTACAACAACATCTGGAGCTGTAATTTTCTCTCTATTTAAAGAAACTCCACCACCTTGAATCATTTTTCTAGCCTCACCTTTAGAAGGGAAAATTTGAGTTTGCTCTGCCAATAAAGTTAAAATATCAGTGCCAGTATCTAAAGATGTTTTAGGTATTGTAAATTGCGGAATACCTTCAAAAACACCTAAAACTTCATCGTGGCTTAAAGCCTTTAAGAAATCTAAAGAACCATTGCCAAAAAGAAAATCAGTAGTATTGATAGCTGTTTGCAAAGCCGCTTCGCCGTGTACCCTTCTAGTAATATCTTCTGCCAGAGCTTTCTGCAATACCCTTAAATGAGGCGCTGGCTGATGTTGTGCCAATAAATCATCAACCTCCTGCTTAGAAAAGAAAGTGAAAATTTTAATAAAATTAGCTGCATCCTCATCAGAAGAATTTAACCAAAATTGGTAGAATTGGTACGGACTGGTTTTCTTAGCATCAAGCCATATATTACCACCCTCTGTTTTACCAAATTTAGTTCCGTCTGATTTTTTAATTAAAGGAGATGTTAAAGCAAAAGCTTGTCCGCCTGCTTTTCTTCTAATAAACTCTGTACCGGTAACAATATTACCCCATTGGTCTGAGCCTCCCATCTGCAACAAGCAGCCTCTTTCTTTCCAAAGATGATAAAAATCAAAACCTTGTATCAATTGGTAAGTAAACTCTGTAAAAGACATCCCCACTTCACTTTCGAGGCGTTTTTTCACAGAATCTTTTCCCATCATATAATTAACAGTGATATGCTTACCAGCATCTCTGATAAAATCTAGAAAAGAGTAATTTTTAAACCAATCGTAATTATTTACAATTTCTGCACTGTTGGCACCGCAATCAAAATCTAAAAATTGCTCTAATTGCTTTTGTATACCTTGAAGATTTTTTTGCAAATCTTCTTCAGATAAAAGGTTACGTTCTTGAGACTTCCCGGTAGGGTCGCCTATCATTCCAGTTGCGCCACCAACTAAAGCTAAAGGCTTATGCCCAGCTTGTTGGAAACGTACTAAAGTGAATATTTGCGATAAACTACCAACATGTAAAGAATCTGCAGTGGGGTCAAAACCAATATAACCGGTAACCATACCTTTAGCCAATTCTTCCTCTGTACCGGGCATAATATCATGCAAAAGACCTCTCCAGCGTAATTCTTCAACAAAATTCATCTTATAAGATTTAAATTTTTACTATATTAACGAGGTGGCAAATATAAGATTTAGATAGAATTGGTTTAACTATTAAAGATGAATTTCCTTTCGCACTATTATTTTGACCGTTACAATACCAACTCTTATGAAGTTTTAGGGAGCATTTTGCCCGATTTATTAAAGAATGCAGATAAAAGCAGTAACATTTTTCCAGAAAAACACCAAGATAAATTTAAACAGCCTCATGAAGTAGCCATTTTAAAAGGGTGGAAAAAACATCTTGATGTAGATAAGCTATTTCATAATGCCAGCTTTTTTTTAGAACATCAGCATCAACTTAAGTTGAAAATAAAAGAAACATTAAAAGATACGCCTATAAAACCATTTTTTGCAGGTCATATCGCCATAGAACTAATTTTAGACCACTTGCTATTGAAGCATCAAAAAATAGATGCTACAAAACTTTACCTGCATTTAAACACTGTATCAAAAAATCATATAATAGATTTTCTAAACCTTAACAACGTACCGGAGCAAGAGCAATTTTTTAAATTTTTTGAGATGTTTAAGAAAGAGCAATACCTTAAAAGTTATATAGATGTTGCTAATGTTAGTTATGCTTTGAAAAGAATTTTTATGCGGATATGGCCTAATCCGCTTCATACCGAGCAAGAAAACAAACTTACCCAAGTTTTAATTGATTATATTTTTGATATCGAAGAAAAATTTATAATTATATTTGACGAGATAGAACGGCAATTACTGGATGACTAAACGCTTCTTAATCTTACTTTTAACGATACCATTTTTTGCACAAGCCCAAACTAGAAAATATTCTAATGAATTTTTACAGATTGGTATTGGTTCAAGAGCGTTTGGTATGTCTGGCTCGGTAGCTTCATCTGCAAATGATGTAACAGCAGGTTATTGGAACCCAGCTGGCCTAACCAGAATGAGAACCAATGCACAAGCCAGTTTAATGCACTCTTCTTACTTTGCCGGAATTGCTAAATACGATTATGCAGGCTTTGCAACTTTTGTTGCCGACAATACTGCTGTTGTAGGTGTGTCTGTCATCAGATTTGGTGTGGATGATATTCCTGACACTTCAGAATTGATTAGTGCTGATGGTAGTATCAATTACGATAGGGTGCGTTCTTTCTCTGCGGCAGATTATGCTTTTATGTTTAGCTATGCCCGCAACCATAAAGGCAGACAAAGCGATGAAGATGGTTTAAGTTATGGGGCCAATGTAAAAGTTATCCATAGGAAAGTTGGAGAATATGGAAAATCTTGGGGTTTTGGCTTTGATGTTGGCGCTCAATACAAATTAAAAAACTTCATTTTTTCTGCAGTTGGTAGAGATATCACTACCACTTTTAATGCTTGGAGCTATAATCCCGATAAATTTGGAAGTGTATATACCGCTACTGGAAATGACATCCCACAAAACTCAACAGAAACTACTTTACCAAGAATTGTTTTAGGCGTTGCCTATTATAAAGCTTTTGGCGATAAATTTGGGTTAACAACAGAAACTAATCTTAACCTCACCACAGATGGTAAAAGAAATGTTTTAATATCTGCCAACCCTATAAGTGCAGATCCAACCATTGGCCTAGAGGCTGATTTTAAAAAAACTGTTTACTTGAGAAGTGGCATCGGGAATATCCAAAAAATTAGTGATTTTGAAGGAAAACAAACCTATAGCGTACAACCAAACATTGGTTTAGGTATCAGAATCAAGAATTTTTCTATTGATTATGCTTTAACCAATGTAGGCAACCAAAGCGACGCACTTTACAGCAATGTATTCTCACTTCGATTAGATTTTGAACGTTAGAAACCTATCAAAACCGCAATTACTTCAAAAATAATTAAGTCGCTTAGCCTATAATTGCTATATTAGAGGCTATGAATATCGACTTTTTCGAGCATCTAATACATGAATTTGAGCTACCTTTAAAAAATCCTGTATTAATATTCTCGCTCATCTTATTCATCATTTTACTATCTCCTATTTTACTCAGGAGACTTAAAATACCCGGCACCATAGGTCTAATTTTGTCTGGTGTTGTTATTGGCCCACATGGTGTTAACCTTTTAGCAAAAAACTCTGCAGTTGATTTATTCTCTACCATAGGCTTATTGTACATCATGTTTATCGCAGGTATAGAGCTAGATATGAACGAGTTTAAGAAAAATCAGTTTAAAAGTTTAGGCTTCGGATTTTTCACTTTTATCATTCCTATAGCTTTAGGCTTACCAGCATGTTATTATATTTTAGGTTACGATTTAAATGCCAGTTTTTTAATAGCCAGTATGTTTGCCACACATACTTTAGTGGCCTACCCTATTGTTACTAAATTTGGCGTTACTAAAAATCCTGCTGTAGCTATAACCGTTGGTGGAACTATTTTAACAGACACGGCGGTTTTAATCATCCTAGCCATTATAGTAGGCTCTGCTAACGGCGGTTTAACTACCCAGTTTTGGATCAAATTGGGCATATCATTAAGTATCTTTTTATTAATTATATTCTTGATTTTACCTCGTATTGCCAAATGGTTTTTTAACCGCATGGATGGCGATAAAACATCCAACTATGTCTTTGTACTTTCTTTAGTTTTCTTATCAGCTTTCTTGGCAGAAGTTGCAGGCGTAGAACCTATTATCGGAGCTTTTATGGCTGGTTTGGCATTAAACAGGCTTATCCCGCATTCATCAGCTTTGATGAACAGATTAGAATTTGTAGGTAATGCCATATTCATCCCCTTCTTTTTAATAAGTGTAGGGATGTTGGTAGATGTAAGAGTGATTTTAAGCGGCTATACTGCCATATTTGTAGCGGCCACCTTATCCATAGTGGCTTTAGCGGGTAAATGGATAGCAGCTTTTATCACACAAATTGCGTTTAAATATAAAGCAGAGCAAAGACAATTAATTTTTGGATTAAGTAGTGCGCATGCCGCCGCCACTTTAGCCGTTATTTTAGTTGGTTATAAAGCCAATATTTTGGATGAAAACATCCTTAACGGCACTATTATCTTAATTTTGGTAACCTGTGTAGTAGCTTCTTTTGCAACAGAAGGTGCCGTTAAAAAGATTGTACAAAACCAAGATAATCCGGATTTTAAAGACGAACCCGAAGAGGTTGTTAATTATGAAAACATATTAATTCCGGTTTCAAACTTTAATAAACTGGAACCTATTGTTGATTTTACAGTGCTTATTAAAGATAAAAAATCACCTTATCCGCTTAATATTTTATCTATTGTAAGTAATGATAGTGATGCTGAAACCAATATTGTACAAGTAAAAAGAAAACTAGAAGATTTTGTAAAATACGCATCGGCTACAGAAACATTAGTAAATCCAATTGCTACCATAGACATTAACATATCAGACGGTATTACACGTATATCAAAAGAAATTTTAGCCAGTACATTAATATTAGGTTGGCCACATAAAGAAACCTTATTAGATAAAATTTTTGGACCAAAGTCTGAAGCTATTATCAATGCTACAACTAAAACCATTTTCTTTTGTGATTTTGTAAAACCACTAAACACCAGCAAGAAAATTGTATTGGTTTGTCCGCCTTTAACAGAGCTAGAAGATGGTTTTGCTTATTGGATGGATAAAATTTTGAAATTAGCAAATGAACTAAGTGTAATGATTGATTTTCATGCTGTTGCAGAAACACAAAACGCCATTATCAAATACACCAAAATGGTAAAAAGTAAAACTGCTTACAGTCTAAATTTATTAGACTTTAAGCAATACCCACAATTGTTAAGTAATGCTCCTTTTGATCATTTGATGATATTTGTATCTGCCCGTAAGGGTTCTATCTCTTATCATTCTATGTTAGATAATTTAAATTCTACCTTAAATAAAGATATCAACGACCATAATATTTTATTGATATATCCTTCGGTTAAAACATCAGACAATAAGTACACCGAGTATAGTGACATGAATGCCGAATTATTTATCAAAGGGGTACAAAAAGTTAACAAGATTAAGAAAGGTATCAGAACCATCTTTAAAAAATAAACCATCACATTTTTTATGCAAACTACATCATTAACAGACGAGCAATTGCCACAAAAAATCATCATTACAGGAGCAAGTAGTGGTATTGGTTTTGAAGCCGTTATAGAATTGGCTATTAAAGGTCATCAAGTAATTGCATTATCACGCTCTAAAGAAAAGTTGCAAAATTTGCAGAAAATTACACTCAGCTTAAATCCTGATGCTGTTTTATATCCTATTGTTTTTGATATCGTAAATGATGATTATCAGGGTTTAACCCAATTTATTCAACAAAGATGGGGAAGCTTCAATATCCTGATTAATAACGCAGGAGCTTTAATTAATAAACCTTTTAAAGAGCTTAGCGAATTAGATATGGCAGAAATGTTCCAATCTAATGTAATGGGTCATTTTAGGATGATACAAGCTTGCTTACCCTTTTTACAGCCTAATGCTCATATCCTCAATATTGGCTCGATGGGTGGTTATTTAGGAAGTTCAAAATTCCCGGGCTTGGCAGCATATTCAGCTAGCAAGGCTGCTTTGCATAATTTAACAGAATGTTTAGCGCAAGAATTGAGCGAAGAGAAAATAAGTGTAAATTGTTTAGCACTAGGCTCGGCACAAACAGAAATGCTAGAAAAAGCATTTCCGGGTTACCAATCTCCGGTACAAGCTTATGAAATGGGTAAGTACGTAGCAGATTTCGCCTTAACCGGGCATAAATTCTTTAATGGCAAAGTACTTCCGGTTGCTTTGGCAACCCCTTAAATAAGTTTAATTGGCAGCAATATTGCAGCTCTCATAATAAACAAAACATCATGAAAAATTTTAAATTATATGCTACATTAATATTTATTGTTACGCTTGCATCTTGTGTAAGAGATAATAAACAAGAAACGCAAGACGTAGCAGATAGCATAAGTTCTGATGTTTCATCTACAGCAACAGAAACTACCACTACCCATGCAGAACTTAAAGAATTGCCTTGGCTTGCAGAAGTTGATACTGTGAGCTTAAACATCTCGTTAAAGAGAAATAATCAGGTATCCACCCAAAATTTAGACGCCAAAAATGTGATTCAGATTATCAATAAAAAGTATCCTGAAAACCAATTGGTTTGGAAGAAAAAAAGTAATGATACTGCTTATGTAAACATCCCTGATGCTTTTTATTTAACACAATCAAGCGGCTCTTTAGGGGCAAGAATATTTTTAGCAGAAAGTACCTTTTCTATCACAGAAATACCCGGAATAAAGGTTGTTTATTTTGATTTTGAAGCCGGAGACCATGCATCTCCAGGCGCTTACCAAAGAGCTGATTTTAAGTAGTCAACAACCTCATCATTTCATTTAACATATTTTAACGCTATAATCTACTATAGTGAAAAACTTATCCGCATCTTCAACCGTATTTAAGATATGTATAAAATGAAAAAATATATCGCAGCTTTCATACTAGCTTCTTTTGCAGTTTCTCAGGTTATAGCAAAAAGCAATACTAGAATAGGATTAAGCTCAAGCTTAGAGGCCTCGCAAACTGTAAAACCAAACCATACTGTTTTAAATAAACTCTTAAATACCTATGTAAATGGTGCTGGTGTGGTTAATTATAAAGCTTTTTTGAAAGATAAATTAACCTTACAGCAGTATTTAAAATCATTAGCAAATGTTAAGGTTAACACTTTATCTAAAGATGAGCAATTGGCTTTTTGGATAAACGTTTATAATGCCGCAACTATAGATCAAATCCTAAGAAATTACCCTGTAAAATCTATTATGGATATTTCTGGAGGAAAAGTATGGGACCAAAAACTACCTTATACTTTTGCCGGAAAAAGCTATACTTTAAATGAAATAGAAAAAGTAAAACTGATTGAGGAATTAGACGATGCCAGGGTGCATTTTGCGGTAAACTGTGCAGCAATATCTTGCCCTAAATTATTAAACAAAGCTTACACTGCTGATAACATACAAAGTCTTTTAAATGCAAATACTTCAGCATTTTTAAATGATACAGAGTTTAATAAACTATCTCCTGCTAAGGCTCAATTATCTAATATTTTTAATTGGTACAAGGCAGATTTTGCTAAAGCAGAAGGAAGTGTTGCCGCTTTCATTAATAAATATGCGAAGGTAAAAATCAAAGAAAATACACCACTAAGCTACATCAATTACAATTGGTCTTTGAATGACAAATAATTTGTAGCTTGTATCCATAAATCATTCAACATGAAAGTTGTTATCATTGGTAATGGTATCAGTGGAATTACTACAGCTAGGCATATCCGTAAGCTTAGTAACCACGAAATATTGGTTATTTCATCAGAAACAGAGCATTTTTTCTCTCGTACAGCCTTAATGTATATTTACATGGGGCACATGAAATACGAGCATACCAAGCCATACGAAGATTGGTTTTGGGAGAAAAACCGTATTGATTTACTATTTGCCAATGTTGCACAAGTACAGGCAAAACAAAAACAATTACAGCTTGAGGATGGTAGGATGATAACTTTTGATAAGCTGGTTATTGCAACAGGCTCTACTCCTAAAACACTAGAATGGCCTGGTTTAAATTTAAAAGGTGTGCAAGGTTTATACAGCAAACAAGATGTAGATTTGATGGAAGAAAACACCAAAGACATTACTGATGCTGTTATTGTAGGTGGTGGTTTAATTGGGATAGAAATGGCTGAAATGCTACGTTCTAGAAACATCAATGTACATTTTTTAATAAGAGAACAATATTATTGGAATAGCGTATTACCCAAAGAAGAAGCCAGTTTAATTAATAAACATATAGCTGCTCATCATATCCATTTGTATGCAAACACACAGTTAAAAGAAATTATTGGCGATGAAAATGGAAAAGTGAAAGCCGTAATAACTCATGATGGTAAAAAAATAGCTTGTCAGTTTGTAGGCTTAACCATCGGGGTAAACCCCAATATAAATTTTCTTCAAAATAGCGAAATTGAAACCGATAGAGGTGTTCTGATAAATGAATATCTGGAAACTAACCATCCTGATATTTATGCCGTTGGAGATTGTGCACAATTTAGACATCCTAAAAACTTACACCCTGCGGTAGAACAACTTTGGTATACCGGTAAAATGCAAGCCGAAACTTTAGCCCAAAATATTTGTGGTGATAAAAGAGCTTATGAAAGAGGTATTTGGTTTAATTCGGCCAAGTTTCTGGATATTGAGTATCAAACTTATGGCTTCATGTTTAACAAACCTTTAGAAGATGAACAAAGCTTTTATTGGGAGCATCCGAAAGGAAAAATAGCTTGTAGAATAAATTTTAAAGCAATTAGTAAAGCTGTTACCGGATTTAATTTTTTAGGGATGCGCTTTAGACAGCAAACAGCAAACGACTGGATAAAAAATGAAACGCCTTTACAAAACGTTATGCAAGAATTAGAAAAAGGTTTTTTTGACCCAGAGTTTTTTGAAAATCATTACCTAGCAATTGTAGAGAAATTTAATACCGATTATCCTGAAATGGCAATTTCGGTGAAAAAGAAAAAGAAGTTTTTAATCTGGTAAAGATAGAAAGATGAGTAAAGATATTTCCTTGGCTGTAACCGATGGTTCGGGAGCTAATAAACTTCAAAAAACAGGCATTGCTCTTTTGGCATTTGGCGTACTAGCTACTATTATAGCTGCTTTTGGTGCTGGTGCTACGCAACCTGTATTATTTTTTTGGCTATCTATAGGTTTCATAAGTGCCGGAACTTTGGTTTATGCCTACCCATATTTTCAGCATGAAGCGGGTATAAAAAACAATAACATCTTTAAAAACGGGATGACCAACAGAGGCGCTATTGCCTGGTTTACAGGATTAGTTCTTACTGGTTTTTACATCATTTTATATTGGTTTCCGCAGTATTTAGAAGGTTTAATTAGGATGTGCGACCCTTTGAGTTGGTTGCTTAGAAATAAAGCTGCCGACCAATGGTTTCTTTACGGGACTTTATATACCCTAGCCGTTTTAGTTATGGGATTTAGGTTTATTGGAAAATACAGACATAATCGCTATCAAATTATCCGTACCCTTTCGGTGATGTTTTTTCAGTTGGGTTTTGCCTTTGTTTTACCCGGATTGCTATTGATGTTTAATGAGCCCGAATTCTATTTCTCTTATTTCTGGCCTTTAAAATACGGCTATTTATGGCCAAATGATATTAATTATGTGATTTCATCCGGAGGATTAGGTTATTTCATGATTTTTTGGGGAGCTATCCTGACTTTTATTGCCACACCTTTACTTACCTATAAATATGGTAAAAGATGGTATTGCTCTTGGGTTTGTGGCTGTGGCGGTTTGGCAGAAACCATGGGCGACCCCTACAGGCAACTTTCTGATAAATCTTTAAAAGCTTGGAAAATAGAACGCTATACCGTACATGGTGTTTTGGTTTTCATCATCATCACCACCATCATGTTATGGCTTAATTCTGCTTGGGAAGGTGGCTTGTTAGGCACATGGTCAGGTAATTTTTCTCAATGGTATGGCTTTTTTATAGGCTCAATTTTCTCTGGAGTTATTGGTACAGGCTTCTATCCTATTTTTGGAAATCGTGTTTGGTGTAGGTTTGGATGCCCAATGGCTGCTATTTTGGGTTTATTTCAAAGGTTTAAATCTAAATTTAGGATAACTACCAACGGCGGACAGTGTATCTCTTGCGGCAATTGCTCTACCTATTGTGAAATGGGTATTGATGTAAGAGCTTACGCACAAAAAGGCAAAAATATCATCAGAGCTTCTTGTGTTGGTTGTGGTGTATGCTCGGCAGTGTGCCCAAGAGGTGTTCTTAATTTAGAGAATTTGAGGGACGAGAAGTAAATAGTACTGAGTAGAAAGTAGAAAGAACCTAAAGAGCAGATATTGTAGGAAGTTCCTTTGAAAATTAAATATGTCTTTCAGAAGAACGAAGGACGGCCTATGAAGATTTGGATATGGAGTCAAATAAATCTTTTGTATAAACTTTCATAGAGAACTAGCGGAAAACAATCCGACCGGTGTTGTACAACCTTTTAACTTGCAAAGCCATTCACACCACTCAGGATTGTGGCTAAAGATTTATTTAGACGTAACGACAAATATTCATCAGCCTTGATTTATTCATTTTTTGTTTATGGTTTTTCTTAGGCATTCATGAACTCGTTCCTCGTTTTTGTTTCTTTTCATCAAGGAAAAGAAAAAAGCCTTTACCCGCTAGATTAAGAAAGCTTTATTATTTCAAATTTAAAGATAATCTTCTCTTCCACCACTTCACTACCTCAAACCAAATAACACTTATAAAACCTACAACAAAAGCAAGCAATAATTGAGTTATATCCAAGCTTTCAAACTCGAAAAAATTTGTAAAAGCAGGTATATAAAGTAAGGCAAATAAAATAACTAGCGTGATAGTAATTATAACAGTGACTAATGAATTTTTATAAAATAGCGTGGTAAAAATGCTATAATAAAAAGAGCGATTAGCTAAGGTTAAGAATATATTAGCGAAAATAAGGGTTGTAAAAACCATCGTTCTACACAGCTCTTCTGATAGCTGCTGATGAATAGCGTATTGATAAACAAACAAAGTTCCGGCTGTAATTACTAAACCTTGTATCACACTGGTAAACAATTCTTTACCATTAAAGAAACTTACTGTAAATGGTCTTGGTGCTTGCAACATGCTGTTTTGCTCTATAGGTTCATTTTCATAAATGATAGAACAAGTTGGCCCCATAATCAGCTCAAGAAAAATCACATGAATAGGGGAAAATATATTTGGATACAACCATCCTAAAGCTAAAGGAATAAAAACCGTTAAAATAATAGGAATATGTATCGAAATGATATATTGAATAGCCTTTTTTAAATTGGTATAGATTCTTCTACCCATGGCTATGGCATCTAACATCTTAGATAAATCATCTTCAACTAAAATTAAAGAAGCGGCTTGTTTAGCAATTTCAGTTCCTTTTTTACCCATGGCAATACCGATATGAGATGCTTTTAAAGCCGGACCATCGTTAACGCCATCGCCTGTCATGGCTACAATTTCCTGATTACTTTTTAAGGCATTAATGATTTTGAGTTTAGCCTCTGGAAACATCCTGGTAAAAACTGCATTTTCTTGTACAGCTTTTGCAAGCTCTTCATCATTTAACTGCATCAATTCATCGCCACTTATACCTTTATCGTAACCTTTAAAATCAATTTCTTTAGCTATAGCCTTAGTTGTTAAAGCATTATCGCCTGTTACAATTTTCACTTTTATACCCGCTTGGTAGAAACCATGCAGCACTTCAGAGATATTGCTTTTTGGCGGGTCGTAAAAGGCAACCAATCCTACAAACTGAAAATCAAAATCTTGTTGTTGTTGAGGAAAATCATCGCCCTTAAAATCAGACTTTGCAACACCCAATACCCTAAAACCTTCAAAAGCCATTTCTGCTATAGCTTTTTGGATGCTATTCTTTTCATCCGCGGTAAGCTGACAAACGGTCATAATAGCTTCCGGAGCACCTTTTGCAGCAATTATTCTTTCTTTTTGTTGATTTTCAAAAACATGTGTCATCATAGGTGGTTTGCCTCCCAGCGGATACTCATGATACATCTGAAAATCAGGTCTTTTATCGCTATCCGTAGCTTTTTGATAGGCTTGATGAAGGGCAATTTCCATCGGGTCGAAGGGATTAGGTTCACTAGCCCACATAGCTACTTCTATCAGATTTTTTTCCTCAGGCTTAACATCTTCCTGAAAAGTACTTACTTGATTAGCACTCAATAAAAACAATCGGGCTAAAGCCATTTTATTTTCTGTAAGTGTACCTGTTTTATCTGTACAAATCACCGTTGCGCTACCCAAAGTTTCTACTGTTTTCATTTGCTTTACCACAATACCCATTTTCATCAATCGCCAAGCACCCAAAGCCATAAAAGTTACAAATGCTACGGGTATTTCTTCTGGTAAAATACTCATGGCTAGGGTTAAAGCTTTCAATAAGCTATCTGGCAGGTTGTAAGATTTTAGATAATTTAAAGCCCAAACAATCGCAAATACAAGGGCGCCAATAATCACCATCCTTTTAACAAAATAGCCAATCTGTATTTCTAGAGGTGTTTTTTCTTCTTCAATATCTCCAAGGCTTTTCCCTATTTTACCCAATTTAGTAGCTTTCCCAATAGCTATAACTTGTATTAAAGCCATACCGCTTGCCACCTGCGAGCCTTGATAAACTTCATTATTATCTTTATGATTTTTAAGAACGGCAAAAGACTCTCCGGTAAGTACCGCTTCATTCACAGAAAAATCATTCCCTTTCACCATCATACCATCTGCGGTAATGGTAGTGCCTTCCTCGGCAATTAAAAAATCACCAATAACCAAATCTTCGGTTTTTATAGCGATAATTTCACCATCTCTGATAACCTTGCAAACAGGCTGTGTAAACTCTTTAAGCTTTTCTAAAGCTGTTTTACTTCTATAATCTTGATAAATAGAAATGGTGGCAACCAGCACAATAGCTACGGTAAGAAATAGAGCATCCTCGGGCTCGCCACTGATGAGGTATATAAAAGAAGCCGCAAAAAGTAAAATCACCATAGGTTCTTTTACCAAGCCGACTAAAGAGCTTACAAAACTATTTTGCTTTTTATAAACTACTTTATTATCACCATAGTTCAATCTTGATTGCAGTACTTCTTCTGTACTTAAACCTGAGATTTGAAATGGGTTATTGGGAGTCATGAGGGGTGAATGGATATCGCTAATGTTTTGGTTTTGATGATTAAAGATAGTGATTAATTATAGTATTAGACTTAATTTATTAGCATAAAACATATCTTATCTTACATATGCTACCTTATTAAAGGTGATAAAAGTCAACTATTTCTTTTCCCTATATTGTTCAAAAAATGTCATGTCTGGTTCATAAATAGTTTTCGGTTTTACTCCGAGTTCAACTTCTTCAAACATCTTTACAAGCTTTTCTCCGTCTATTAGTTCGAGTTTGGTGTTATTCTTTTCAATATCCAGTGCTGCTTTTGCAAATGAACCCGTTGTAATTAGAAGTCCCTTTTCAACACTTCGTTTATTAGTTTCCATTACACCAATAAAAGCCTGTACTTTTTCTGTAGGGACAGTACCTGAGTAACGTTTACATTGAAAATAAACACTCATATTCACAAATGGATTTAACTTAAGAATAGCATAACCGTCTATACCACCATCATGAGATTGTTGAGAAATTTCAATATTTTCAAAATTGTATTCTCTTAAAAGTCGTCCGCATAAATGTTCAAAACCAATAGGCGATAAATTTTGTAAGATTTCAATTAGCGAAAGCTGCAACTTTGTATTTGTACTATCAAGTTCATTTTCTTCTTGATTAGCGATGATTTTTTCAACCTCATTTGGAGACTCCTTCCCTTCACGTAAGTCGGCTTGAATTCTAACCCATTTCAGAAATATTTCATGAGCTTTCTTTTGATCGAGCCTCGTTTCCCATCCTTTTGGACTTAATGCCCAAACACCACGTTTTGAAGTTGCAAGAAGTTCTTCCCAAACTAAATATTGTCTTGCCCATGCTAATTGGTTTGGAAATTTTAAAACACCAGACTTTTCATAACGTTCATTAAGTATTTGATCTGGCACTTGGTGTTCTTCTCCAATCCATTCTGTAATTTCCTTTGGTGTGGCTGACCCTCCTAATGCTCTTAAAGCGTCAAGAACAGGTCCGAACCATTTTATAAATTCTGTCTTACCGTTTTTTTTCTTTCCCATTTTTAATATTAATTTTCATTGTTTGGATGTCGTTCTAGCCTAATTATGATTTGTATTACTTCTACCCCCTACTCCACCTTCCTCACCAACAAAAACCAATGATTTTCTAAAGGCAAATAACCATAATCATAACAAAAGGTATATACGCTACCTTTTTGTGTAGTGAATTGATGGGTATGATAAGAAAAGTTAAAACCTTCTTTTTGCAATTTTTCTAAAGTGGTTTTAGTTTTCCCTTCTGGATTTAACTTTTCTAAAATCTTCCTATTACGCAATAAAATAGCATTTACAGATTTTATGAGGCTGTTATTTTGATTTTTAATCTTGTTGTTGTAATTACTGCGACATTGGTCATCGCAAAATTTCTTGTCAATCCGGCCAATGACAGGCAAGCCACAGTCTAAACAATTTTTACTCATAGATAGAAGATTTAAACGCTAAGATAATATTTGAGTTGATTTAATCAAATTATCCGTGTATACCCGTGTATACACGGATACATCCGTTTAATATCCGGCTAATTTTCTAGCAGCTCCACATCTTTGTATCGTCGGTTGGCAATGAAGCTAGCTGGTCGTTAAACATCAAGAAACATTAACATTTTAAAAATTAAGATCATGAGTACTTTAAAAAACAACGTAACATTAATTGGATTTTTAGGCGCAGACCCAGAAGTTAAAGAACTTGCAAAAACAAAGAAAAAACTAGCCCGAGTACGTATCGCTACCAATGAGACTTATAAAAATGATAAAGGCGAAAAAGTTGAGGAAACCCAATGGCATCAATTGGTTTTTTGGGATAAACAAGCTGGCATTGCAGAAAAATATTTAAAAAAAGGAAGCGAGGTTGCTATCTCAGGTAAATTGGTTAATAATTCTTATACAGATAAGGAAGGTATCAAACGTTACTCTACAGAAATTGTAGTGAGCGAAATTTTAATGCTAGACAAGAAATAGTATCATACTAGCTATCATAGAGATATCAAGAGAGGCTGTATATTAGTATGGTTATACAGCCTCTTCTCTATCAAATGATTTAGGTAAAAAAAACTCTTTTACTAATCAAAATTGAATTTTAAAATATTTTCTTTAAATCTTCGCTGTATTTCAGATGCTATTGATTACTTTAGCTATCAATAGCCACAACCCCGGGTGGCTTTGTTAAACCTATTCATCAAAAAATAAAATGAAGAAAATTTTTATTGCACCATTACTGCTATGCAGTATGCTAGCCTTATCAGCTATGCGAAGCACTACCGGGGAAACTCAAAAAATGTTTGAGCAAGCAAGGGTTAAAAAAGAAAAAGTTGCTCCTATTGCTAAAAAAGGTAAACTTCTTTTTAAAGACGATTTTAACAACGGCATGGTTTATTCTAAAGAATACCAGCAAGTAGTTGAAGGTTGGCGAGTAAGGGCTAATCATGCCAAATGGAAACAAGAAAACAATACCGTTAAAAGTATTTTCGAAAGTGGGCATATGCCAGTACTTACCTATGAAGGCAATTTTAAAGATGCTATTATAGAACTAGAATTCAGATTCTTTGCAGAAGAAGGTAAATGGTCTGCTTGTCGTATTTCTGCAACCAATCCACAACTTAACCCAAGAGCTTATGCAGCTTCTGTTTGGGCAAATGCCAACAATAGCGGAAGAGCCTTAGGTATGGTTTTAGAACATGACGAATGGAAACCAGGTGTTATTACTACCGTGATGAACAAACCAGCTACTTTTGAACCCGGAAAATGGTATACCTTGCGTTTAGAACTTATAGGAAATGTGGTAAGGGCAACTTGTAATGGTGTTACTGTGATAGGCACACATGAAAAATTTGGAATCCCTAAAAACAGTATTTCTTTAGGTGTTGGCACTAGCCCGCATGAGTTAAGAAAGTTTAGAGTTTATGAAGCTAGTAAAAGATAATCTCCTAAGCTATTTAACTGATAAATAAGCCACAAAGGTAGCATAACCTTTATTTTTATTTGTGCTAGCTGATATTAAATTAAAAGCAGCGTCATTAAAAAAATGACGCTGCTTAAATTTACAGAGCTTCAAGAACTAAGCTTCTGTTTGAACTCCAGCAAATTCTTCTATCATGCTGCGGTTAAATGCTGGAATATCTTCCGGAGAACGACTGGTTACTAAACCTTCATCTACCACAACTTCGCTATCTTCCCATAAGGCTCCGGCATTTATCAAATCTGTTTTGATTGATGGATAAGAAGTAATTTTCCTGCCTTCCAAAAGCCCAGTTTCTATTAGTAATTGCGGCCCATGGCAGATAGCGGCAACAGGTTTTTGAGCATCAAAAAATGCTTTCACAAATGCTACACAATCTTGGTTCTTACGCATAAAATCAGGATTCATTACACCCCCTGGTACAAGTAAAGCATCATAATCATCAGGTTTAGCATCAGCTAAATGAACATCTACTTTAACTTCTACCCCCCAGTTATCCTCATTCCAAGCCTTAATTTTATCTTTTTGTGGTGATACAATGTGTACCGTAGCACCAGCTTCGTGTAAAGCATTTTTAGGTTCTATAAGTTCTGATTGCTCAAAACCATGATCACTTAAAATAGCGATTCTTTTATGACTTAATTTTCCCATGACAATGTTTTTTAGGTGAAACATATGCTTATGAAGCAAACACCAAACCAAAACAATCATACCAGACTTTTAAGCCAATGTAAATATTGGAATCCTAGCCTGTTTTAGAGTTTGATTAAGAATGTGCTGATTAATAAAGTACCTATTTAAAAATGTTTTTTTCTTTAACAAGAAAATCATATCAACTTCAAAATCAGTTGTAAATTGCATGATAGATTCTTCATAATTCTCCCCCTGAAGCATATGTATAGAAAACTTGTAAACACCAAAAAGTTTACATTTATCTACTTCATTTTTAAACTGAGCAATTAAGATTGCAACTTTAGCTATAGGCATAGCTGCAATCAATCTAATTTCAGTTTCTGCTTGCACCAATAATTGATTTAGCATATTTTTCAAAACAGCTACACAATTAATATCTTCTTCTAAAATAAAACTAATGGTTTTAGGCACATTAGCCAACGGAATCTCTGGCACATACATCACAGGATAAGCACTTTCGTCTAATAATTTAAGTAGCTTTTGCTCATTGTTATGAGTAGGGCTTTTAAAAGCAGTCTTGCAATGCAGAATAAGGTCTATCTTTTTATCCTCAATAATTTGCGATAAGATGGATGTAGATAAACCATACTGATGTTCTATTTTAATACTTGAGATACGAAGCGGAAATAACAAAGTAAGCCGTTGTATGGCTTCATGAAAATCTGCCGGGATATGCTCATTTTCATCTGACTTTCTTGATAACATCAACAAGTCTGTAATAGCATCTGGTAAGGGCAAAACATGCAACAGCGTAATGTTAAAAGCATAACCTTTAAATTGATTTAAAGCATATTGTAATACACTTAATGACCCTATACTTAAATTGGTAGGAACTAAAATATTTTTGATTGCCTTCATTAATCTTATTCTTTTTTATAAATATCTGTTACAACACTTAAAACAGATTTAAATAGGAATTAAAAAGCAATTAAACAGATTAGAAAAACATTAAACTTTATAATAGACTTATCTAAAAATAATAAGAAAAACCAGAAAACTTTATTTCAAAAAGATAAAGAGATATTTTACATTTAAGCCTTTTTATTGAAATAAACATAAACATCTGTACCCTTACTTTCTACAGATTGTATATCTAAAATAGCTTGATGTACTTTAAAAATTCGATAAGAAAGTGGTAAACCTAAACCGAAGCCTTTTCTATCTCCGTGATTAGAGGCTCTAAAGAAAAGCTCAAAAATATGTTCTAAATCTTTCTGTGGAATACCTATACCTTGGTCTGATACAAGTATGCAAATTTTGTCTTTTGTGGTTGATAGTTTCACTAAAACAGGCTTATTATCAGAATATTTACAAGCGTTTTGGATAATATTATTGATTGCCAATCTTAGTAAAGGTTCTGTACCAAAAAGCGCTAAGTCAGAAGCTTGTTCTGGTAGTTCAGAAAAATCTAGCTGCACTTGATTGTCTGGGTTGGTAACTTTTAAATCTTCTATGATAGAAAGCAATAATTCATCTAATCTAATAGCATCATTTAATTGCTTTTTATAGTTATAGCCAGATTGTGCCAATTTTAATAAACCATTAATAATATCATTTAATCTAGATGCTTGCTTATAAACTAGTTCTAAAGCTTCTTTATTATCTCCTTGCGGATTCATAAGGGCCAATTCTACCGCACCTAAAATTGCAGTAAGTGGTGTTCTTAATTCATGAGAGGCATTACTTACAAAGTTGTTTTGAATTTGAAAAGCTGTTTCTAACCTATCTAGCATGTTGTTAAATGTAATGGCTAGCTTCTCCATTTCTCCTTTAGCTTTTTTTGATGGATCTAAACGTAAATCAAGGTTATAAGCACTAATATTATTTACCTTGGTTATCATTTTAGAAATTGGAGTAGTAAAACGGATAGCAAACCAATTCCCCATGAAATAAGATAGCAAGCTCATCACCAAAAAACATAACAGTAAAATAAACTTTAGGCGTTGTAAATCTTGTTTGCCTACTGGGTCTGTAGCACTAATAGCAACTATGTAAGTTTCTTCAGGAGAATTTCTATAAAGTATGGCTACAAAATAAGTTCCGTATTGGGTATACTCGGCATAATTACTCTGTATAACCTTTCTAATTAATACCGATGGCAGGTTTTCTTTTGAATTTAGTATAGGTTTTCCGTTTTCTACTTTAATAATATATTCCTTCTCGTTAGGTAAAACTTGTAAATGTTGCTTTCTTACCTCTTGATAAATGTTATTGCTTAATTTATCAGCCCCAAATTTAGACTTAGCAGCTATTTCTGAGCGCAATTTTAATCGAGTAAAATATTCTTGACGAGTGTATTTCTCAGTTAAAAAATACATCATCAAACCTATCATTAAAAATATTAATGCTGTTAAACCAGTAAAAGCTAATGTTATTTGTTGTTTAAAACGCATATTCGTCGTTAAAGATATAACCCATCCCTACTTTGGTATGAATAAGTTTTTGAGTTGCGTTTTTATCTATTTTTTTACGAAGGTAATTCACATAAACATCAACTACGTTAGTTCCCAAATCATAGGTAACATCCCAAACATTTTCTAAAATATCTACCCTTGATAATACCTTTCTTTTGTTTTTAATGAAATACTCTAACAATCTGTATTCTGTAGCTGTTAAATTTATCGCTTCGCCATTTCTTATCACACTTCTTGCTTCTGTATCAAACTCCAAATCGGCAATTTTAATGGTGTTACTTTCTTTAGGTAAGGTAGCTTGCTTACGTCTTAATAAAGCTTTTATTCTAGCTAAAAGCTCTACCAACTTAAAAGGTTTAGCTAGATAATCATCGGCACCAACATCTAAGCCGGTAACTACATTCTCTGTTGAATCTAACGCACTTAACATTAAAATGGGGACAGTATAATCCTCACTTCTCAACCTTCGGCAAACTTCAATACCGTTTTTTTCTGGTAGCATCACATCAAGTAATACTACATCAAAATGATGCTCGCGACACATTTTTAAGGCCGTATTGCCATCCATAGCTACGCTAACAGTATAATTTTCTTGCTCTAGTGCTTTTTTTATCACTTTAAGAACATCAAATTCATCTTCAACAATTAATATATTCATGGGTGTTTATTTAAGCACTTCTTGGCAATTTGCCTATTTAATATTAAAATGAAATTAGAAAGAAGTATCGAGCATATTTAATTTACATTTAACAAACATTTTTTACTTCAGTTTTCGCTTTAAGTTTCATTTTCTTCTTTAGGATTTCTAAAAAACATTCAAACTTTTATCTTTGATACAAAAATTAAGAAGTTTTGAAGAAACGTATAGCTATTTTCGCCTCTGGTTCGGGCTCTAATGCCCAAAAAATCATGGAATATTTCAAAAAAAGTAATGATGCAGAAGTTGCTATTGTTTTAACCAATAATCCTGATGCTTACGTACTGCAAAGAGCAGATAATTTTGAAATTCCTTCACATGTTTTTGATCGTAAAGAATTTAGAGAGACTGATGAAGTGGTACAATTACTAAAAAACCTACAAATAGATTTAATTGTACTTGCGGGCTTTTTATGGTTAGTTCCAGAAAATTTATTAAAAGCATTCCCTAATAAAATCATCAATATACACCCCTCATTATTACCTAAATATGGTGGTAAAGGTATGTATGGAGACAAAGTACATTTAGCTGTTTTAGAAAATAAAGAGTTAGAATCTGGCATAACCATCCATTTTGTAAATGAACATTTTGATGAAGGTGAGGTCATCCATCAATCAAGATTCAAAATTGAAGCCGGAGACGATTTAGAAATGATAAAATTTAAAGGCCAACAATTAGAACATCAACACTTTCCTAGAGTTATTGAGAGCTTAATAAAAAAGATGAAAACCATTTAAGATTTAGTGTCTGTACGTAGCCTTTCGCTATCCCAGCCGCTATCTCGTTCTAAAATTCCTTCGTCTTTAATATCTCGTAAAATAAGTTCTTCTAACTCGGTTATTTTTTCTTTAGCTACGCTGATGTAAGATTTGCTATCATGCCTATGTTTAATTAAATCTGCCAAAACACGTTCATCATGCTTTAAGAAAGTACGAGCAGCTCTGTGCGTTTGATAAGCTCTAAAACCAATCATCTGCAAAGCATCGGCACCTAGACGTAAAGAAGAATCAAGTGTTTCACGATAAATATAATCCACACCAGATTCCATCAAATCAAAAGAATCATTACGATCATACGCTCTAGACAATATTTTCAGATGCGGGAAATTCTTTTTTACCATAGCTACCATTTCTAAACATTGTTGTGGTGTATCCATCGCAATGATGATGATTTTCGCTGTTTCTGCTCCTGCGGCTTTCATTAAATCAAACCTCGAGGCATCTCCATAATAAACCTTATAACCAAACCTTCTTAATAGCTCAACCCTATCAGAATCATTATCCAATACTGTTGCAGAAACACCGTTGGCTCTTAAAAAGCGACCAACAATATTACCGTATCTACCAAAACCAGCAATAATAACTGGGTTTTTATCATGAATCTCATCAGCCCTGCGGTTTGACTTTTCTTTGGTGAAATATTTAGGTAGGATGAGCCTTTCATTCATCACAAAAAATAATGGTGTAAGTGCCATACTAAGCGCAACTACTGCAATTAATAAATCTATATCCTCGGCATTAATCAAAGCATATTGGCCCGCAAAAGAAAAAAGTACAAAAGCAAATTCACCCATTTGTGCTAAAGAAACTGCAAAAATCATGTTTTGATCGCCTTTTAAGCCAAAAGATTTACCTAAAACATATAAGATTAAGCCTTTTAAGCACATCAAACCTAAAACCAAGGCTATTACTAGGAGAAAATTGTCTTTTACCAAACCAAAATCTATGGTAGAACCTACAGATATAAAAAATAAGCCCAATAATAATCCTTTAAAAGGATCTATATCGCTTTCTAGTTCATGCCTAAACTCGCTATTTGCTAATACAACACCTGCTAAAAAGGTTCCTAAAGCAGGGCTTAAGCCTACTACAATCATCAATTCTGCAATAAGAAAAACTAGCAAAAGTGCTGTAGCCATAAATAACTCTCTCTGACGAGTTTTTGCCACCCACCTAAAAACCGGACTTACCACATATTTACCTGCTATAATAATGATTGCAATAGCAGCTAAGACAATTAAAGTTTGTTGCCAACCAGAAAATTTACCAATTAAACTAGCACTCTGGTTATCAACTACTTCTGTTGCCAATATTGGAAAAACAGCTAATAAAGGGATAACAGCAATATCTTGAGATAATAATACTGCAAATGCAGAATTACCGGCTGATGTTTTGAGTAAGCTTTTCTCGCTTAAAGTTTGCATCACAATAGCTGTTGATGATAAAGACAATGTTGCACCAATAGCTAAAGCTGCTTGCCAACTCTGACCTAAAAAATATGCCGCCAAACTTATAGCCAAAGTTGTAGCTATTACCTGCATCCCTCCTAAACCAACAACCAGTTTTCGCATTCGCCATAAAAGATTAGGCTCAAGCTCTAATCCTATCACAAAAAGCATCATAACCACACCAAATTCAGACACATGCATAATATCCTTCCCCTCTTCACCTACAAAGCCCAATACAAAAGGACCAATGGCTACCCCAGCTAATAAATAGCCTAAAACAGTGCCTAAACCAAGCCTTTTAGCGATATTAACACCAATTACTGCCGAAGCCAAATAAACAATTGCTTGAAATAGAAAAGATTTATCCATAACTAAAGCGAGTAAGGTTTATCAATCAAGTTATTCATATAAGTAGCACTTACTAAATCATCCTCTCGAAATAAACCATCTCTTAAGCCTGTAATGATTTGCAGATAATCTTGAGCAAATTGTTGCATTTCAACATCAGAAAGGCGATGCGTACCGTGTACAATAAAAGGCGGATAATAGGTCATTTTACATAGAAAAGCAGTTTGGTCTAGCGGGTATAAAAGCTCTGGAATGGTATAGCGGTTATGCCCTTCTTTTTGATAAGCTGCAAACGTTCCTCCGGTAGTTATAGCATTAAATAGCTTTTTATTTCTCAGTTGTGTACCCTCTTTACCATACGCCCAACCGTATTCTAAAACTAAATCTAACCATTGCTTCAAGAGCGGAGGCATACTATACCAATAAAAAGGGTGTTGTAGCACAATAATATCATGCTTAACTAAAAGTTTTTGTTCTTTTTTAATATCGATATCAAAATCCGGATAAAGTTCATACAAATCATGAAAAGTAACTTGCTTTAAACCCTTTATCGCTTTTACCAAATATTGGTTTACCCGAGATTTCTCATAAACCGGATGTGCAAATATGATAAGTACCGAAGCCATGATGGAAAATTAATAAAAATTGCCGATTCCTATCAAATTCTTTATATTTGATAATAAACATTACGTTTTAACTATCATGATTTATCATCTAGAAAACATCACCTTGGCATCTACAAATGCTTCTATGTTTTTAAGCGATAGCTTATTACGTACTTCTCTTATACAGTTTTTTTCCTCTAAAGACTTTATCATCTAAGCCCCAAGTTTAAAAAATTTAAGGGGCCCCATTAAACTACTGGTTTTTATTAATTCTTTAAGTTTATGATGATGATTTTATATACCATGATTTATGTTTCTAACTATAAAGCTAAATCACTAGCTAAGAGAAACTTATTTCTGTTAAACTTCTTTCTACTTTCTTCTAATAAGGCCTTTATTTCTTAAGCCCCATAAATATTTATGGGGCGGTATAAATTATTAAATAGTTTATATGGTTTTATTGATAATGAAATAGCTTCTCCTCTGGATAGTGCCGAGTGCTTTTGGTTATAAAACCATGTTTAATAACATTAAAACATAAAGACATGACAAAAGAACAATTAATATTAGGTTCAAAAGAACATCAATTACTAGAAAAACATTTCAAAACTGCAGTACTTTCTACTTATAACAAGCAAAAATTAAAGGAAGAATTAAAGCATGCTACAATTATTAAAACAGATAGCCTTCCAGAAAACGTTGTTGGCTTATATTCTTATGTAATGATTGAAGATAAGACAAGTAAAAAAACCTTCTCTTTTCAAATTGTACCATTAGATGAGGCCAATATGAAAGAAAATAAAATATCTGTATTTAGCCCTATGGCTATAGCTATATTAGGTTACCAAGAAGGAGCCAATGTAACATGGGAAATGCCCGGCGGACTGCAAAATTACCTTATTAAAAAGGTAAGTAAGCTTAATTAACTCCTTATTTAAATTGGTAGTTTGTGGCTTCTCAAAACCAATTTCAATTAAACAATGAAAACAAAATTCTTAAAATCAAGCTTATTATTACTTAGTTGCATGTTTTACCTAAATCAAGTATCATTTGCTCAGGTAAAATTTAAAGATGTGAAGTGGACAAAAATTCAAGAACCAGACTTAGTCTTACAATTACAAAATTCAAAAAAAATGGATAGGTTTGATTGGGATACATTAAAAGCCAATCAAGACATAGTAGCAAATTTATGTAAATACAGCTTTAAAAATAAAACAAGTAATTACACAAATGCTGTCCACAGATTTACCATAGGGTCAGATCCAAAAGCTAAAAGATCTGAAATGAAAATCCAGATGGATGGTAAATATAAAGATGATGGTATTTATCAATTTGAAGGAGAAGTTAGATTTATAGACGGGATACTTAGTTCACATCATATCTGCCAAGTATGGCAAAACATGAAACAATCAGGCTTTAAAGTATTAATATTTAATACTAAAAAAGATGATAACGGGACTTTAGTAGTACCACCAAGTGTGGATAGAGTGGGAACATTTAAACCATTAACCAATGTTTTTACTGATTATAACGATAAAACAAATAAGTGGCTGAAAGTAAATATTATCCATTTCAGAAAAGAAAACAAAGTATATATATACCTTGGTGATAAAGGTCAATTGTATAATGAGTATACTCATGGACCAGCGGATGGAGACTATTACTTCAAGTTTGGTGCTTACGGAAAATTAGAGAACGATAAAGAAGCCACTGTTGAATGGCGAAACATTAAGATGTTTGAAGGAACTAATTAAATTTCTAAAGCTTTTTCTTCAAACCACCATAGCTTTCTTCTATATCGTCATCATAATTATAGATGAAAATTATTAGCCATATACACTTAATTTAGAGTCAGAAAAATTATACATCATATATAAATTATTAATGTAATGGAAGAAAAAAAAGATTTAAAAACAACCTTAGCTGATGTTAATGAAGGAGGAGCAGCAAAATGCCCTTTCTCTAGCGGAGCATTAAGAAAAAGTGCAGGCGGTGGTACCAGAAACAGCGACTGGTGGCCTAATCAATTAAAGTTAAATATTCTTCGTCAGCACTCTAGTTTGTCTGACCCAATGGACAAGGATTTTAATTATGCCGAAGAATTTAAATCTTTAGACCTTAACGCTGTTAAGCAAGATATATATGAGTTAATGACTACTTCTCAAGACTGGTGGCCAGCAGATTATGGTCATTATGGACCGTTTTTTATCCGTATGGCTTGGCATAGTGCCGGTACTTATCGTATTGCTGATGGAAGAGGTGGTGCAGGAGCAGGAACACAACGTTTTGCACCTTTAAACAGCTGGCCAGATAATGCCAACTTAGATAAAGCAAGACTTTTACTTTGGCCTATCAAACAAAAATATGGTAAAAAGCTTTCTTGGGCAGATTTAATGATTTTAGCTGGTAACTGCGCATTAGAATCTATGGGCTTTAAAACTTTTGGTTTTGGTGGAGGCCGTGATGATGTTTGGGAACCAGAAGAAGATATTTATTGGGGTTCTGAGGCAGAGTGGTTAGGTGATAAGCGTTATAGTGGCGACCGTCAATTAGAAAACCCTCTGGCTGCCGTACAAATGGGTTTAATTTATGTAAACCCAGAAGGGCCAAATGGTAACCCAGATCCACTAGCTTCTGCTCGTGATATCCGCGAAACATTTGCTCGTATGGCGATGAATGACGAAGAAACCGTTGCTTTAATTGCTGGAGGTCATACCTTTGGTAAAACACATGGCGCAGCTGATCCTAGCAAATATGTAGGCAAAGAACCTGCCGGAGCAAGTATAGAAGAGCAAAGCCAAGGCTGGAAAAATACTTACGGTACTGGTAACGGTGCAGATACTATTACGAGTGGTTTAGAAGGTGCATGGACCACTACGCCTACAAAATGGAGTAACAATTACTTCGAAAATTTATTTGGATACGAGTGGGAATTAACTAAAAGCCCTGCTGGAGCACACCAATGGAGACCAAAAAATGGCGCTGGTGAAGGTACTGTACCAGATGCACATGACCCTGCTAAAAAACATGCTCCTTTTATGCTAACTACAGATTTAGCTTTAAGAGTAGACCCAGCTTACGAGAAAATATCAAGACGTTTTTATGAAAACCCTGATGAATTTGCAGATGCTTTTGCAAGAGCATGGTTTAAATTAACTCACCGTGATATGGGGCCAAAATCTCGTTACTTAGGTCCTGAAGTACCTACCGAAGAATTAATTTGGCAAGACCCAGTTCCGGCTGTAACACATAAATTAATTGATAGCCAAGATATTGCTTCTTTAAAAGCTAGTATACTAGCGTCAGGACTAAGCATTTCACAATTGGTATCTACCACTTGGGCTTCTGCCTCTACTTTCAGAGGTTCTGATAAACGTGGTGGTGCTAATGGCGCTCGTATACGTTTAACGCCTCAAAAATATTGGGAAGTCAACAATCCTTCTCAATTAGCTAAAGTGCTTGATAAATTAGAGCAAATACAAAGAGACTTTAATGCAGCGCAAACTGATGGTAAATTAGTTTCTATTGCTGATTTAATAGTACTTGGCGGATGTGCAGGTGTTGAACAAGCTGCTAAAAATGCTGGCTTCAACGTTGAAGTTCCTTTCACTCCTGGTCGTACAGATGCTTCACAAGAACAAACAGATGTTGATTCATTTGCAGTTTTAGAACCTCATGCTGATGGCTTCCGTAATTACTTAAAAGCTCATCATACAGCTTCACCAGAAGAATTATTGGTAGATAAAGCACAACTTTTAACACTTACCGCACCAGAAATGACTGCTTTAGTTGGGGGCTTACGTGTCTTAAACGCAAACTTTGATGGTTCTAAACATGGTGTATTTACCAACCGTACAGAAGTATTAACTAATGATTTCTTTGTGAATTTATTAGACTTTGGTACTACATGGCAAGCTGCTGCTGATGCTAAAAATGTATTTGAAGGTAGAGACCGTAAAACTGGTGCTGTTAAATGGACAGGTACTAGAGTAGACTTAATTTTTGGCTCTAACTCTGAACTCAGAGCTATTGCAGAAGTTTATGGATGTGCAGACGGACAAGAAAAATTTGTAAAAGACTTTGTTGCCGCTTGGAATAAAGTGATGAATCTTGACCGTTTTGATTTAGCTTAATTTAAGCCGATCAGTATATATGTTTAGGTGGTTTAGTTTTCTAAACCACCTTTTTTTATTTTAGTTTGCTGTAGGAGCAGCAGCCTTTTTAGCATCCGCAACTGCTTTTCTTTCTTGTTGCCAAGCTTTATATTTCGCTTCACCAATAGCAGCAATGATTTTTTCTTTTCGCTCAGCACTCAATACTTTAAGTTTAGCTTTTTGGTCTTCTTCAGAAATCTGCTCTTTTTTTACTTCACGTACCTTTAGATCTATTTCCTTTGAAATTGCTTTCACCTGAACAATATCTGCTTCGGTTAAGCCCGCTTTAGCGAAAATTTCTTGTTCTTCTTTAGCTTTTGCTTCTTTTAAAGCAGCAGCTTGTTCTTTTGACATAGCAGGTTTAGCTTCTTGAGCTTGTGCCACACAAGCTAGCGTTAAAGCAAAAAATGCACTTAAAAAGATTTTTTTCATTTGTTTTGGTTTTAGGTTTTTATAATGATTATTTGTGTAATTTATAATTTATTTAACTAACTTAATAATTTCCACCTCAATAATGCTGAGTTTCCCTTTTGCATTTGCATCATTTCTATTTATACCATCATCTAGCTTCTTTCCGCCCATTTCTACTCCTATCTGGCTATCATCTTTACCAGAATTTTCTCGCATTAGCCTTATCGTTACCTTTTTACCTTTCACAGGTTTACAAATAGCTCTAAAATAGCCTAAACTTTTTTGCGTATTACCCTCAAAAACTATCTGATTATCAACCTTTATTTGAAGTGGATAAACCTTAGTTCTGAAATTATTAAGTTTAAGATTAACTTCATTTACTATTGATGCTTCTTTAAGTGTATAAGTAATCCATGCTGTAGCCAAATTACCATCGTTAGACCAATCACTTAATTCATTATCATCTACACTTGCAAAAGAAACATCTTGGTTTGCACCTGCTTTAATAGACTTAATTTCTAAAGTTTTTCCAGACACTTGATAAGATGGACTTAATGGTGTTGGTCCTTTTTTTAATTGAGGCTTTAAACCATCAGCTGGCATTTCTTTTGACAAACCGCCTTCTACCTTTACCGGGATAGAACTAAATTCTAGTAAGGCACTTTGTAAACCTGCTGCTTTTGCGGTTAAAATTATCTTACCAGCTTTGGTGGTAGAGCGAATTAAAACTCGGTTTACGCCACACTCAACAGGTAAATTTTTGGCTAAAATATAATTATCCGGGCCTTGCGCTATACCACCTCGCCACTCGGCTTCACCTTCCAAACTAAAATTAATCATATTTAAAGCTGTTGGGCAACGGTTTCCTTCTTTATCAATAACCTCAACTTCTGCCAATACTAAATCTGCACCATCGGCTTTAAAGCCAGTAGGGTTCATCATCTTACTTAAACGCAAAGCATAAGGCTCGCCAGCAGTTTTCATTTCTTTTTGAGCTAGTATTTTACCATCTGCATCGTAACTAATAGCTTTTATCACACCTGGTTCCCAAGCAATATTCTTGAAAGTGAATAAGAAATTATGGCTACGCTCTCCAAAACCTTTTGATTTTCCGTTGATGAATAGCTCAGTTTTTTCTCCTGAAGCAACAACATATATGTTTTTAACCGTTCCATTTTGATAATTCCAATGCCCAATAATATGTACCCGATGATTTTCTACATCTACCCAGCCATCCCACATCACTTGGTGTGCGTAAAAACCATCTTTAGCAATTCTAAGTGCATCAACCTCGCCGCTTCTTCTATAATTTTCTTCGCCTCTGAAATGGGTATTAGAATCAGAAAAAATGATGTTTACGCCGCCAGAACTTACACGTTTACCAGTACCAGGTCTTTCTCGCCAATAATCAAACCACCTGATAACGTTTTCTATGGCATGAGAATCTTGGTTTCTGTTATACTCTCTGGCAGGCATATTTTTGTAAAGAGGCCCATCGCCATCTTTATGAAAAGGCGGACTAAATTCATCCCAATATTTCCTTAAGCCTTCGTCTCTAGAATATTCTGTTGCCCATAAAGGTATATCAGCACTTTTGTTGATATATAACATCTCGCCACCATACTCAGCTACTTTACTATCTAGCATTTCTCTGGATCCAATAGCTCTTCCTCCGTAAGGATCAAATTTTTCTTTTAGTGCCTTCATTTCCGCCATGTGGACTTCACTAATAGCTTCATTACCACACTCGTAAAAGAAAATACTCGGTGCATTTCTGTTATAAATAATGGCATCTTGCATCACCTGAACACGCTGTTGCCATCTTACACCTTGTACATCGGCTTCAGCATCGCCGGCAGGCATAGCTTGTATTAAACCAACCCGATCACAAGATTCAATATCTTGTTTCCAAGGAGCAATATGCATCCACCTAACTAAATTAGCGTTGCTTTCTACCATCAAGCCATTGCTGTAATCACTTAACCAAGGCGCTACAGAAAGCCCTAAAGCAGGCCACTCGTTACTGGTGCGTTGGGCATAGCCTTTCATCATTAAAACTCTATCGTTAAGGTAAACCATGCCATTTTGGTATTCTACCTCTCTAAAACCGGTTTTGGTAGCCACTTCATCTATCAGCTGGCCGTTTATTTTTAATTTGGTATTGATGGTGTATAAATATCCATAACCCCAGCTCCAAAAATTAATATCTGTTAAAGCAGCTTGAGCCTTAATTTCTTTAGTTTCTCCGGCCTTTATAGCTATTTTACCTCCATGGATAACTTTAATGATTTCCCCATTTATATCTTTTACTTCAACTTCATAATCAAATATTTTATCTTCCGGATATTCATTTTTAACCTCAGTTTGAGCTACTAAAGTCATTCTCTTATTGGCTATATTAAAATTTTGCCCATAAATGTATGGCCCTGTAGTTTGTAAAGAAGAGAATAAAGGCAAAGTTTGATAAAGCTTATTAGCCATGTGTAGCCAAACATTTTTAGTGATACCACCGTAATTGGCATTAAAGTTTTTATCGCTCCATTGGTATTTGGTTTTTGTCGCTCGCTCTCTGTAATCCCAGGCATTATCTATCCTTACGGCAATAATATTTTCTTCGCCGGGTTTTATAACATCGCTAATATCAAAACCAAAAGCTGTGATACCATTTTCATGAAAGCCAATATGTTTACCGTTTATATAAAAATCTCCGGCTTGTCTTATCCCTTCAAATTCTAAAAAAACTTTTGCTCCTTTAGCTGATGCTGGTATAATAAAGTGCTTTCTATACCAAACTATCCCGGTTGGATGCTCATGAATAGGCAGTTTAAAAGCGGCATCTTCATTCCAAGCACTTGGTAAAGTAACTGCTTTCCAATCTTTATCATTAAAATCTGATGATTTTGCTCCTGCTAAATCTCCAACAAAAAGTTTCCAAGCAGCATTAAAATTGTATTTAGTCCTTTGTGGGGTTTGTGCCTGAATACTTGTATAAAATACACTTAAAAATGTAAGCACAAGAAAAAGGCTAAAATAACGGTATCTATATTTTCTCATAAAAATGGTTGTGTGCTCTGTTAAGAGACGTTTATTTAATTAGGCTTATTTATCAAATTTAATTTTTTCTAGCTATAAATTCATCAAACATAAAATTAAGGCATAAAAAAAGAGCATTGCTGCTCTCTATAGTGATTTTTATAATGTTTAAATATCGGCTTAAACTTAACTCCCTGCAAAAGGAGACCCAAATATACCTACTGCTAATTCTGCCCAAATCAAGAAAAAAGTTAATAGAATAACGCCTAACACAATTAACCTTTGCGGATTGGTTTTTATTTTTCTGATAGCTAATTCGATTAATAAACCTGTTCCGGTTAGCAATACGCCCATAAGCACAAAGTCGAACAGAGACCAATCTACTTCTGTGGTAAATTGCATAGCGATGAATGGAATAAGCAATATTGCCCCCACTACCCCTAAAATGATGATTAAGCTTTTTATTTTCATAATCTTAAAATTTATTTTTTTGTTGATATTTTTATTGAAGAAGTTGCTCTATCGCTTTTATATGCTTGATAAATGCTTCCTTACCTTTTTCGGTTGCTGAATAGTTGGTATTAGGTTTACGGTCTACAAAGGCTTTCTCATAGCTTACATAACCACATTTCTCTAAAGATTTTAAATGGCTTGCTAAATTACCATCGGTAACATCCAGAAGCTCTTTTAGAGAAGTATAATCTATATAGTCGTTTACAACCAAGGCAGACATAATCCCTAACCGAATTCTGTTTTCAAATGCTTTGTCTAAATCTTTTAAGACTTCCTTCACTATTTGTATTTCTTTTGGACAATTAAACCATAAATAACTTGGATAACTCCAAAACCTAAAGCCCACATCAAGAGGCTATATGCTATAAATTGTATCGCTAATAATCCTAGAACAATCTCAAACAAACCTAAATTTCTGAGCTCTGGCCAAGTATACTTACTTGCGTTGATAAGCGCTAAGCCATAAAAAACAAGCGTTAATGCTGGCAAAAACCCTACAAATCCCTTATATAAAAGCAATAAACATAGCAAACCACCCGTAACTAAAGGAATAGATAAATTAACCAGCAATCTTTTACTTTGCTGATCCCAAACTTTTTGACTTTGCCTGATGGCTTTTTGCGTAGTAAAGAAAATAGCCGAGCCGATAGATAACCCTAGCGTTACTACAGCAATAAGCAGTAAATAAAATAAGTTTGTAGCATCTATACTTACAGCTTGTTCTATTAACCAGTTTTGTTCTTGGAAAACCATGAGATATGCCGCTGCAACCCCAACCAATGCTATTAAACCAGTAGAAACACCAGACAAGCCACTTAAAGAAATAAACCGTGTTGAGCGGTTCATGATTTCCTTAATTTCTTTGATATCTTCTAGATATTTTTCTTTCATTTAAAAGTACTTTGAAATACAAAGTAATATATAAATATTCATATCCGCAATTATTTATTACTTATTTTTTGTGGATGTCTTTTAAAACTTAAAACTCTCTCTCCCCAAACTCGCTACTAGGCAGTTTCAGCTTTTTGGTTAAAGGATTTAGATTAAAGCTTAGGTTAATCATGAAGATATCCTTCTCGTGAATATAATTGGTTGTAGTAAAAAAATCTCTACCGCGGGTAGTAATTCGCTGTTCGTTGGTGTTAATCAGTCCTAAACTCATGTTTTGCCAAAGTAGGCTTGCTGTTAACCTACCATTTAAAAAGCTTTGCTTTACAGATGAATTAGGCACTATAAATCTAGAATCCTCACCTTGGGCAGTTGGTCTTTCTGATAAATAATTAAGGTTAAACTGTATGCTGGTGTTTTTTCCTGCACTAAAACTATGGTTGGTATTGATAGAATAGGCCAAACCAGAATTATTTACGGCTACTGTATTATTAAATAGCGCTCCTTTTATTTGGTAATCGTAAATATTTACGCCTAAATAAGCCGACCACCATTTTGTAGGTTTCACATTTAGTCCTGTTTCTATACCCCAAAGGCTAGCATCACCAGCATTGGTATATATCCTATTCAAAACAGTATCAGCATACACACTATTAACACGGTTTACCACATTAGTAATTTGCTGGTTGTATAAAGTAGCAAAAACAGAGCCTTTAGTAAAATCCTTTATCAAACCTAACTCCGTTAAATTGATAAACTCTGGAAGGATAGTAGGGTCGCCCTGTTCTAATGTTTCAGAATGTTCTCTCTCTGCATAAGGGTTTAACTCGTTATTAGTAGATCTTTGCACCCTTCTACTAAAACCACCTTTTAATTTATAGCCTTTATCAAAAGTGTAAAGAAAGTTTAGAGATGGGAAAAAGTTAGACAAATTTAAATCAATAGGGTTTGCAATTTTATTGGCTTTAAAACTACGTGTGGCATACTCGTAACGTAAACCGCCGGTATATTCTAATTTACCTGCTTTTGCTGCGTATTGTGTGTAAAAAGCATTGATATTGTTGATGACATTGATATCATCACTAAACTCAGGCACAGTAGTAAATCTGCCTGTTCTTAAAATAGCTTCTTGGTATAGGAAACTACCTGTTTGCTCTTGATACCTCAATTGATAACCACTTTCTAGTTTACCCTTACCTAGGTTAATAGCATAATCTAATTTCAACCTTACCGCATTTAAAGGACTGGTTCCTGTATTTAAAACATACTGTATGGTATCGGTATAATCATTAAGATTGAGGTTATTGTTTTTGGTGAAGCCTTCAAGTTTGGCATGCTCATACAAACCAGATAAGGTTAAAGTCGATTTGTTTTTGAAGCTATGCGTATAATCTAAGTTACCTAAAACAAAATTCCCTTGCCTAAGTACCAAATTGGCATTATAATAGGCTAACTCATTGATGATATTTCCTGTATTGATATCCGTAGTACGATTATTATAATTGATATCAGCCTGCCTAAATTGTTTCCTTTGGCCAGCATAAAAACCAGCATTAAAAGTATTTGCTTTATCAGGAGTATAAGTTAAAGATGCTCTTGCCGAGTAGTTGGTTCTATCAAAGCTACGCTCTCCGGTTGATGGGAATGACGTAAACCTATTCCCAATCGTTGTATTCACATCTCCTACCCTTTGGCCAGACAAATCATTTTGCTGGTAACTGCCTCCAAAAGATAATTCCCATTCATTCTTTTGATAGTTGATGGTTGCATCAGCACCGTATCTTTTAGGCGTTTCTTTATTATCGTAATTACTAACGCTGGGCAAACCTCCATTTACATTCACTACATAAGATAAACCATCGCCAGCGCCTCTTTTAGTTGTGATATTGATGATACCAGATTTACCATCGGCATCATATTTTGCAGATGGTGCCGTAATAATTTCTATATTTTCTATGGCATTTGCCGGAATTTGATTCAGTAATGTTACAGCATCTGTTTGTACAGGCTTGCCATTTAGTAAAATAAGAAAACCGGTTGAGCCTCTTAATCTGATATCTCCCTCACCATTAACTGTAATAGATGGCATATTTCTAATCACATCTATAGCTGTGCCTCCTCTAGCAGATTCAAATTGGTCTGCCTTAAAAACCTGCTTATCTATTTTATTGATAGGGTTGTTGCGGTTACTTTCTACCTTTACCTCGCTAAGTAATTGTTCTGTACCTTTAAGTAAGATGATGCCAAAATCTATAGATTTATCAGCTTCAAGCTTGATATTTTTAATACTTTTTGATTGATAGCCGATGAAGTCTATTTTAAGATGATAAACACCAGCCTTTAAGCCTGTGATATTAAAAGCACCTTTTTCATCACTAATTTTACCATTTACAACTTTAGCATCGGCAGCACTAAACACCCCAATACTGGCATATTCTATAGGTGTTTTAGTTAAGGAATCTAAAACCCTACCTTTAACTTGATATTGAGCAAAACTTGTAGCAACAACTCCCAGAAATAGTACTAACGCAAATATTTTCTTTTTCATTTTTTAAAATTGAGTAAAGATAAAAATTACCTTTATTGTGTAGTGCCCATTCATCATCCTTCTGAATATTAAAATACTATTGAGTTGAGAATATCAACCACCTTTAGAAATTATGGTGTAAATTTCTTATTATCTGAGTTTTTTATATGGATAAAATCAGTCATTTAAGAGGTGAATGTAGCCCATAATCTTATTTTATAGTTAGATTTAGTACATTAAGAATAGAGTTTGTTTAAGGCTTAATACGTCTTCTTTAGAATATTAACCCAGTTAGTACTTAAAATATACAATTCTCTTTGCTTAGCGAATGTCTTTTTATGGATTTCTAATTTCTTTACATATATTCATTATTCAAATCAATGATTTAAACACTTTACCTATTGAATTGCTCAAGCTTTACATTAAAAGCATGAGGTATTAAAACGATACTATGAAAATTTTAATTATAATCATGTTGATACTCTCCTTATTTATGGGCATACCAACTAATAAAGGGTGGTTTACATTGTATGGAACTGAGTTTTTTGGGCCATTTTATGTATTAAAAGGAGGTAACTTTCCGAATAATCCTTTAGTAATTTGGATTCTTTTAATATTATTTCATCTATCTATTTTCAGCTTACCCTTTATCATAAAGAAAAGCTATTTTAAATATATTTTATATTATGCTCCACTAAGCTTTATAATTACATATTTTTTATTTGCACCCCTTGCTATATTCTTTTTAATCCCATTTATAATTGTTTGGGTTATTTGTATAGTAAGATTTAATAAATCTTACTATACCGCCCGATAATATATTAATGACTAAACATGAAAAACCTAAATAATAATTTAGCATGAGTTAGAAAAATAATCTCAAATGCATTAATGAAATCATGGGAGATGGTATTTACTTCTTATATGGATGAAGTATTCTAAACCTTTCTAGAAATATATTTAAAAGACTACTTGTAAATCATAGCTTTAAAATATATCAAACCTGCTAATAGTCATTACAAAAGTCAAATTAAATAAGGGGCAGCAAAGATATTTAGTAATTAAATAAGCTTGTAAAATCAAGCTTAAACAAAAAAAGAGACCTTTTCAGATCTCTTTTGTCGGGGTGGCAGGATTTTAACCCTACCCTCTAAATATCTTTATTTCAATAAATTACAAATCAAAATCAATAACAGGTAACCTGTTAGTTCTCATTCTGTTTTATAAATTAAAGATACTATTAAAGTTTATCTTTTTATAAAGAAATTATTATAGGTAATTCTAAGGGTATCGATCTAAATATTAAATAGTATTGAAAATAAGAATTATTCTATTTAATAGATATACCTTTTAACACGGTAGTCTTCTTGATTTATTTTAAGCTTATAAAGAATTTCTAAGATAAACATTAAATGGTACTCGTTTTTTAACCTTGATGTTAGATTTTATGATTTCTGCCGCATAGCTTCCCATTTTTGTAAAATCAGTAGATATTGTTGTTATACCATTAAGTAAGATTCTCTTAATTGCTGTTTCATTATACGAAATTATACCTACTTGCTTTCCTATTTTTTTCTTTAACCCATTAGTTTTCTCTAAACTAGAGATTAAATCTTCTTCTTTTAGACTTATTAATACATCTCCGTCTTCAACCACATCGTTTTCAATATTATTTAGAATTCTATAATCAAAAGCATATTGTAGGCAAAAAAGTCTAAAGCCTTCTATTATCTCTTTTGGATAGTATCCATCATCTGGAAAAATCAATTTTAAAGTTCTATACTTTGAAAGTGGTTTTAAAACTTTAATTAAAGCATCATAAATATCATTCTTAAAATCTTCATAAACTGCTGAAAAATCTCCTTTTACACCTTTCAATAATTTATCCATTAATATTAATGATTTATTATTTAGTGAATTTATAACATCCGCAACTTCATTTTCATTATAAACATCAATAAAATGTGGGATTAGGATGTAGTGAGTGTAATCCTTTTTACTATTTTCCAGCATCTTTTTGAAAATAGCAAAATCATTATTATAGATGTAGAAATCAATTATAGCATCTTCCCCTATTTCTTTTATAAAGGCATCATATATTTCTTTTTTGTAATCAGATAACTTATTAAAAAGTAAACAAATTCTTTTATTACTTTTTACATTATCATTTACTATAAAAAATCCTTTACCTTGCTTGGATTCAATTATTCCATCATTTTTTAGAGTGTTATAAGCCTTTTCTACCGTTTCTCGACCAATATCAAGATTAAAATATAAATCATTAATTGACGGTAAAAAATCACCTTTCTTTAACTTTTTCTCGTCTATCGCATTAGTAATTGAATTATAAATCTGTTTATACTTTGGAGTTGATGAATACTCATCTATAGCTAATAAATTTAATATTGAAGAATTAATTTGTTTGTTCGGCATTACAATGTAAGTTAAAATGAGATTTGCTTAATTTCACTCTCTTTGTATCCATACCTTACAGCTTTTACTTCTATATCTTTTTTCATGGATTTAAAAGGCTTATTATACAGCTTCCAATATTTATCTCCATCGTATTTGTAGGCTATAGAAGCTCCTTCTGTTTTGCATTTTAAGCTAATGAAACCATCCTTTTGCTCGTATTCTGGTAAAGATGTTAAGGGCTGCTTACCACCAGGCCACATTTTTTCGGCTTGTATAATTTCTGGAGTATCTAACCAATCTCCGTATTTCTTCTGCCAATTGTACAATGCTGTACGCATAGTGTCTAATACAGCTTGATATGCTGGTTGTAAGGCTAAGTTTTGAAGCTCAAATGGATCTTTTATCACATCATATAATTCTTCTGCTGGCTTAGATGCTTCCATCCATGCAGACTGAACGCTATTAAGGCTTTTGCTATGGTATAAACTATCAATTCTTTTCATGATAGGGGCTTGATACATAAAATCTAAATACTGATTATAAGCGGTATCGGGCCAATAATTTTTAATGTATTTAAATTGTTTAGTTCTAACGGCTCTTTGTAAATCGTACTTAGCATCCATCCTATCTCTACCGGCAAAAATATAAGTTCGGGCTTGTGCTGATTTTTGTTTGCCCAAAAATGCTTGCCCTTGTATATGATTAGGAATAGGTATATCAGCGATAGAAAGTACAGTTGGCGCTAGGTCCACAAAACTTACAAGTTCTTCATTTATACCGCTTAATTGACCTTTTATCTTGTTTTTCCACTTTTCTGGAGTATAAATAATTAAGGGTACATGTATACCTCCATCATTCATCCATCTTTTACTTCTTGGTAAGCCGTCACCATTATCGCCCATAAAAAATATGATGGTATTATTTAGTAATCCATCGGCTTTAAGCCTATTGATTAATTTACCAACCTGAGTATCCATCCTATTTATATTGGTAAGGTGTCTGGCGTAATCTTGTCTTACGATTGTATCATCCGGATAGTAAGGAGGTAATTTAACTTTTGCCGGATTAATGATATACTTTTCTTCTAAAACGGGTCTTGATTTTACATCTTCTTCCAAGCGCTTTAAATCAACATTAAATTCTTTAAAAAACCTAAGCTTGGTACTATCGGGCCAAGTATTGATTTCATGAGTAGTTTGGTAGGTAAAACATGAAAAAAAAGGCTGACTTTTATCTTCTCTATCCCACCAACCAGCTGTTAAAGTATGGCTATCCCAAACGGTAAAGGGGGTTCCAAACTGATAATCTGTTTTAAAGCTATTGGTGCAGAAATAATTATTTGCCCTAAGATACTCTGTAAATGCTTTTACATAAGCCGGAGGCACTGCATTGTAAAAAGGCACCCCTGCATAAGGTGTAAGGCTTTTGGCTTGCCTCATGTGTTGTGTGCCTATACTGGTACTGTACATACCGGTAACAATAGCTGCCCTACTAGGCGCACAAACTCCGGAAACAGTAAAAGCATTTTGATATTGAACGCCATTTTTTGCTAACCAATCTATATTTGGGGTATGTACTATTTCCTCACCATAGCTCCCCAAATGGTTATTAATATCTTCCGCCATGATCCAAACGATATTAGGCTTTTCTTCTTGGGCGTAAGTACTAACTGGGGCTCCAAAACATAGCATGAAAGCCATTAATTTGCTTAGCTTTTTGGCTGGGGTATTTATAAATTTATTAAAAATCATAAGCTCAATTATTTTAAAAAAGTAGTGATGCTGTAGGGTTCTAAAATCAATTCTTTATTTGTAATTCCTGTGATCATTTTTAAACCTTCAGTATCCATTACATAATGTTGTAATGCTGCACTTTGCATATTATAATGATGTTTATATAGAAAATCAGGTATTGTAATTTTCCTTTTTTGGGATGAAAAATTGATAATGATAGCTCTTGATGATGATGGATGACTTATAATCCAGCCTTGTAAAGCTTCTAGCGATTGATGATGCGTACTTGCTAATAATGTATTATTTTTAAAAATAATTTCAGTGGCTTCGCCCCCTGTTTGGGTTAATTGTGCAAATGTTTTCATGGCCAATCCGCCTGCGCTTAAAGACCATGGTTTGCTAACTATCTTCTCATTTTGTAGATGACTAAAACCTCTATCATTATTGTAAAGAGCGCCAAATATAGGCCCAATAATATTATGAAGGTGTGTAATTTCTATTTGTGGATTTTTCAAAAAAGCCAAATAAAAAGTACTGATAAACAAAGTGTTGGCCCAAGTCCCTCTAATGGCGCTATTATCTGCTCTAACATTAAACTCTGTAGCCCATATTTTTTTATCCAAAGGGACACGCATTTCTTTATGCCTATTGGCTACTTCTAATGCTTTTAGCATCATTTTATAAAAATTGCTATCCACATGAAGCAATGCTAATTCTTGCTGCTGCCTTAATTTAAGATTGTTACTTAGGTTGCCTCCGGTAGTTAGCCCTTCTTGTCCGGCTTGATTATTTGTCCGTTCTTGCGCTCCATCTAAACCAAAAGGAGTATAAACATGAAAAATAACGGCATCGGCATTGGTTGCATATTTGAGTACACGCTCTGTCCAGTTCTTATGTCTCTCGCTTCTCACAGCTTCCCAACTAACAACAGCGCATTTTACCTCTGGGAATTCTTCTTTAATAGCTTTAATCCATTCGTAACAGGTTTTACCATAGTCTTCTGGTGTTGGAAACCTAGACATCTCTAGTTTAAGATTAAAATAAAGCTCATTACCCATTTCCACATATCTTACCGGTAAACCTAAAGCTTTTGCCCTACGTAAGCCTCTTAAAGAGTGTTCTAAATCTTTAGATAACATGTTTAGCACATATACGGGTTCTGCTTTGCTGGCATCTATGGCTTTTTTAAAATTCTCTAGAGGATAACTGATTTTGAAGTTTTTCCAACCTTCTGCTACTACCCAATTGATTAATAAACTATCGGGTACGGTGGGGTCTATCCATCCTCTATCCCAATCCCAAGTATTGGCGATGGTACCCGCAGGATACCTGATGGTTCTAGCTCCGGATTTTACAAAACCATTTAGCAAATTATTATTATCCCAAGGCATATTATTGGTGCCAACATTACCATTTAAGCCTACATAATTAGACTTGATGTTATGAGACATACCTTTACTTAACTGTATTTCCTGTGCACAAGCTGTTATCGCTAAAAAGCTAATTATCAAAAATTGAATGCCTATTTTTTTCATGGTTTACTTTTTTGTGGGCATAGTTGCTTTCACCTGAAAGCGCCATTGGTTTAAAAGATTTAACATTTTCTCGGTAATCTCAGGTTCTTGAGCTGAAATATCTTTGGTTTCGCTTTCGTCTGATTTTAAATTAAATAGTTGTACAGATAAGTCTTCTAAAGATTGAATAAGTTTAAAATCATTTAAACGTATGGCAGATGTAGGGCGCCCACCTTGATTACTAAAATGTGGGTAGTGAAAAAACTGAGGTTGAGAACGAATTAAATCTGGATTTTTGATGATATTGGCAAAACTTGTACCATCAACGGTAAAGGTTGGCTTAGCACTATTTGTCCAATCTAATAAGGTTGGTAAATAATCAATAGTGCTTACAAGGGTATTACTCACACATCCTTTTTTTTGTGATGGATGATAAATTAACAAAGGAATTCTTATTCCGCCTTCATAAAGTGTACCTTTTCCATTTCTTAAAGGTGCTGAAGTGGTTGGTTTCAAATCTCCAGCCTCATCTGTAACAACACCCCCATTATCTGAAAGAAAGATAACGATTGTGTTTTTAAGCAACCCTTTTTGCTTTAACTTGCTCCATACTAAACCTATATTTTGGTCTAATTCTTCTACCATAGCAGCATATAACGGATTGATATCTTTACCATAAGGATTATATTTCTTTTGATATTTATTTTTTAAATGCTCTTGTGGCTGTAATGGTAAATGAGGATTGTAATGTGTAAGCATAAGAAAGAAAGGACTTTTACCAACAGTATCTAAATAAGATATGGCATCTTTGGTAATCATTTGTGTTATTTGAGGAAGCCTGTAACGGTTTCCAGTGCTATCTACACCTTTTATCCAAACATAAGAGTCGTTTTCAGGGATTAGACCGTAATCATAATGGGCTACCTTATCAAAACCATTTTTTCCTGGATAACTTAGTGTAGGATGTGTATTTTCTCCTAAATGCCATTTTCCTATTAGTGCAGTTTGATAGCCTTCTTTTTTGAGATATTCTGGTAGGGTTTGCACTTCATAGGGTAAATAATTGATGTAATGTGCAGGCATAACAGGTGAACTGTCATCTGTCTTTTTTCCATCAATAAAATTAGTTAAACCTAATCTTGCGGGATATTGGCCTGTTAAAATACTGGATCTTGTTGGAGAGCAAACTGGAGCAGCCGAGTAGGCATTTTTAAAAAGGATAGATTTTGAGGCTATATGATTGATATGGGGTGTTTCTATAAATTTATTTCCATAATATCCTAAATCATTCCTGCCTAAATCATCGGCTATAATTAAAACAATATTGGGTTTTGTTTGCGAGAAGGCTATTTGCGCAGAAACTGTAAGTATTAACAAAGATGTTTTTAAAACTTTCATTTCTTTTTGTTTTATATAGAGATGAAGTATGTTCGCCTTCATCTCTCCTTATTAATAGTTTAAAAATGGTACAATGGTACTCCACTGACTTTGATGATGGTGTTCTCCTTTGAAATCTTTTAGCCCGAATTCTATTCTGGTTTCATCTGTTAAAGTATCTAACCTTATACAAATCTCATTTTCGCCCTCATTAAATTCTTGTAAAAAAACATGTGCAGCAGGCCAACATCTTTTAATTTCTAAGCTTTTATAAACCTCTTTTCCGTTAACAAATACAGTTAAATAACTAGTGCAGCCCATGCAAACCCAAAGTTTTATTGCAGAAGAGAATGTTAGATTACTATATAAAAACAAGGTTTTTTCTCCTTTTCCATAAAAGAATTTATCTACCGAAATATTGAAAGAACTGGCATGTATAGTATCTATATGGAATGGCTGAGCTGCTCGATCAGCAAGTAGTTCTTTAATGGTATTAACCTTAATAAAATCCTTTTGGATATTAACTTGATCATGGTTCATGTAAATGGTTGATGGCATACTGCTCATACCATGTTCGGGATAAGTCTCATCACACGGAATAAGTTTTTTATCATCCTCAATAAAGGGTCCTAAAAGAGCCCAAGAGCCATAGTAAGGCATATTAACAGCTATTTCATGCAACTGCACATCGTCTTGCGCAATCAACAACTGATAACGAAAAGCATTTTTATAGGATGTTGGAGTTGGTAAATTGACTTCAAAATCGATGATAAAATCATCCGAATCTGTTTTTAATTTATCGATTTTATTGATGAGTTTGCCCTGATCATCTTTAAGTGAAAAAGAAAGCTTCGAAGAGTTTTGTTTATCAGTAAAATAAATTCTGATGATTTGATGAGGCACAAAATAACTATCATCCCATAAAGGAAACTCTACTTTAACTTGATAAGGCGGATGAGGAATATTTAAGACGGTATGGTTATCTGATATAGCATCATGATCAAAATACTGGCAAAATTTCATTCCCTCTTTACAGGTTGCTGCTGTTAGCTCAAATATGGTTGCGGGCTTATAAATGTCTATAATAGCTTCGCTAATCAAGATTTCTTCGCCTACACGTTCTTTCCATAGGGTTGGAATGTTCTCATATCCTTTAATTATACCAATTAAAGCACCTGCTGTGGCCACTATACAATCGCTATCATGCCCCATGTGTAGTGCTTGTGCAATACAATTAAAATCAGTGTTAGATGTTGCCAGGGTAAGTATGGTAAAAGCGATGTTCATTGGGGCCGATGTAAAATCAGCGTCACCATAGAAACTTTTAATCTTATACATTACTTTTTCTGCATCATGCTGGCTACACCAATCCAAAACTTTAATAACCAACGCATACATAGAACCATCTTTGGGTATGTATCCTAAAGCTTTTCTTAATACCTGCATGATATCGGTCTCAAAAAATGCAATGGAAGCACAAACAGAAAAATATTGTTCTGCTTCTACACTAAAACCGCTATGATCTAAACTACCATCTAAACCAGCATAATAGGCTGCTTTTTCTGGTATGCCTGGGCACAGCATTCCCCACAACTCGCTTCTTATTGGGCAGCCCATACTGCTTTTCCAATAATAATTATTCAATCGGCCACTTTCTGGAGGTATAATACCGATATTTAAATTTCTTGTTGCAATACCATATTCATTCCAAGGGAAGCCAACAAAATTTTTCCAATGCTCTGCAAAATCTTTTTCATTGATATGAACAGATTTTTTCATCACCATATCCAGCCACAATACTTGGAGATCCAAATCATCATTAGCGAAATTAGTTTCAAATAATTTATCGCTAATTTCAATATCATTAAAGTGTTTAAACCCTTCTATTGGAGCTCCCAGAATTCCGCCGGCACATTTACCAACCCAACCACCTAGTACTTTATCGTAATATTTATCGTATGTTAATTGTGTCATTTTATTTATTATATATTATCTTTTTTTGTCACCCAAAATGGTGCACTTAAAAACCACATAAAAGCGCCTACTATCATAAAAATTTCATACTGCTTAAAAGTTATAAGGCCATGAAATGATAAAAAAGCTGGTACCGCCGTAAATAATAACCCTAAATAGGATAGCGTTTTTAATATGATTTTTATCGGGTAATTTGCCATCTTATAATGTTTATAATGAATCTTTGATGATATTTTTAGGCTGTTTCATTTGCCTTAACTTGCATAAAAACAAGTAAACTATGGCCGCAATAAACCAACCCGGTATTGCCATAAAAAAGAAAAAGTCAAGCTCTAGCCCTAAATAAATAAGGTAGCAAAGCGTTACCGAAATTATCCAGGTAGCTGCAACGGCCCAGTTCATTTTACCATTTCTGTGATGAGAATAATCTGTCTCAAGATTAAGTTTTTTAAATACATAAACCTCCAGAACCACAATAGCCCCAACGGGTGCAGCAATTAAGGCAAACCATGCTAATAAATTATCCAGTTTGGAAACTATACCTGGGAATGAAGCCATTAAAGCTGCTGCTAAACCCAACCAAGCTGTTATTTTCCATCTTTTTGTTGATGGAAAAATACCTTGTATAGCTAAACCAGCCCGATACAAAGTTGGATTGGCGGTTGTCCAGCCCGCAATAACTACACATATAATTCCGGCTATACCAGCTCCTATACCTGCTACCTGACCCGGAGTAGGGTCTGAAATACCTGCTTGTAATGCTGCTGCGCAAAGTATCCCTGAAGCTATCCATGCCATAAAATGTCCTATAAACATCCCTCCAAAAGAGGCGATACCATAGTAAGATTTTTTAGCATATCTGTATATAAAGGTATCTGCCAAACCAATGTGCATAGCAGTATTACATAGCCATGCAAAAAACATAATATGCCAAAAATTATATTTTGACATGCCTTCCACTGGTGTACCTGTCCAAATGGTGGTATTAGCTACAGTCCAGAAATCACTAAAAGAATGAACACCCAATTGAGGTAAGGTAGCAATACCCGAAGCTAAGAAAACCCAGGGCATCCATGGTGTGCTGATGGTTGCAAATTTTGAAACCAAATCAATCCCTTGAATAGCTATTACGGTAATAAGCGCTACCAAAACAGTTACCAACACAACCCAGGTGATGCCACTTGGCAGCATTTGAGAGAAACTTGGTGTTTCTAAACCCAAGACCAATGAAATTGCACCGGCAGAAACAACGGCCATAAAAGCTGCAAAAACACATGCTTGTATACCTGATATTCCGTTAAAAATAGAAACTAACTTATATCCACTTATTCTTTCTAATTGATAAAAAAGCGTTAAACGCGTTTTCACGGCAAGAGGTGCACAAATTAATGTCCAACTTAATGTGGCCAATATATTTCCTACCAAAAGACCTAATATAACATCTGAGGCTGTTGCGCCATGTAAAACAAATAATGGCCCAATAACAAATTCTGTCCCTGCAATGTGCTCGCTGGCTACCAGAGCTAAAAAATCTTTAAATCCTTTAACTTTAGATGCAGGTACGGGTTCTCTTTCATAATCATTAATTGCATCTAACTGATTACTTATAGATGTCGCAGTATTATCAGACATAAAAATTTTTAGAGATTTATATTGTAAAAAAAAGGTTGCTTAAAAGCTGATGATATAGCTTTTAAGCAACCTTAAATAAATTTGGTTAATTTGGATTTTGAGCTTCCAAACCTACTTGAAAGTTTAATGTTAAATCGTCAACATGAAACTTCAGCAATGTTCTGTTAGAATTCCACTCAAAAGTTGATGTTCCTCTAGTTAATGGTGCAACTTGTGAAGCAGGATAAATGGCTCCATTAGCTGCATTATAAGCTGCCATACGTTTCCAGCTCCAGTAATCAAAACCCTCCATAAGTAATTCTCTTTGCCTTTCTCTAGCAATTTCTGCTATCAAACCAGCTTGAGTACCGCCTATTACTGGATCTAACAAAGTACGATTAACATAGCCTGTAATAGCTCTTCTTCTTATAAGATTATAATCATCTAAGGCTAAAGCAGTATTTCCTTGTACAGCGTTAATTTCTGCTCTGGTTATCACCAATTCTGCTGCTCTTATTAATGGGAAGGTTTGCATACCAATTAAAGTAGGCTGAGTTTGAAAACCCCATTTTTGAGATAAACGTTGGTTACCTATAGCTCCAGTAAAAGTATTGTTAAACGTTAACTGTGTAAATCTCCTATCGTTAACCACATCATCAAATAGAGGGCTTGTGGTAACCGCAGTATTTGCAGGAGGATTAGGTGTTGGTCTGTTTAAAAACCATCTTGCAGCCCCTCTACTAGTAGGATTTCCTCCTGACTCATTAGTCATGTTAATAGAAGCAGTTGTATACCCCGCAGCAGCTGTGGTGCTATTTACCAGACGTAAAATTTCCTCTGTATTAGTGTTTGGCGCATTAAACCCAGTACTATTAAATGGTATCGTTACATCAGTTTGTAGGGCATATACTCTGTTACCGGTTTCTGTTGTTCCGGTAATGGTACCAGGTGTATTGCCAATAACTTTATCAATAGTTTCTTTAGCTAATTGATAGCTTGCCGGCGTTGCTTGTTGAAAATATACCCTAGCTAACATCGCTAAAGCAGCTGCTTTATTAGCTCTAAACCTATAGGCAGGAAAAGCACCATGAATGTTTGCATCATAAGCTACAGGTAATAAAGTTGCTGCTTGTTGCAAATCACTTATAATTTGGTCATAAGTTTCTTGTATAGTTGCTCTTTTAACGCCTACAGAACCATCAATAGAAGGTTCTAAAGGTAATAAGATACCACCACCAGGCGTATTGGTATTATGACCATATTGGTGAGCCCAAAATCTAGCTGCATAAAAGAAACATAAACCTCTTATAAAATAAGCTTCGCCCATTAACCTATCCTTTTGTCTACTAAATTCAGAATCAGCAGGCGGTGTATTATTAATGAAAAACAAGGTACTATTAGCTGCAGCAATAGGTATATATAGATTTCTTGATAATCTTGCCAAAAACACATTATCTGGCTGCATAGAAAAATTATACATCAAATTGGTAGCCGCATTTGCACCACTTTGAGGCGAAGGAAATACCGTTCTTGTTGCACCCATTGCTTCTGCATAAAGTGCCATATCGAAAGCTGAAGATGAATTAACTGTAGGAGGGCCTTGTGCAATAAGCCTTCCGTAAGCGCCATTAATTATTCCATCAAGATTTGCCGTACTTTGGTCTACCACACCACTAGATAATTCATCATTTGGGGGTAAATCAAACTTTTTACAGGCGTCAAATACAAAGCAGGTTAAGACCAAAACCAGGTACTTGGTATATTTATGTTCAAATAATCGTTTCATTGATTTATACTTTAAAAATTAAAAATTCAACTGAAATCCAAAGCCAAAGTTTCTTGCTTGCGGAGGATCAGCATTGGTTTGAGACGGTGCTATGTTCTGTGGCTGATTGTTGAAATCTTGGAAGGTTATGGTTCCGCTGATTTCTGGATCCCAGCCTGGGAAGTCCGTAAAGGTTAATAAGTTAGTTGCCGTTAAGAATATAGAAGCTCTGTTAATTTTTGCTCTTTGTGTTAATTTAGTTGGCAAATCATAACTTAATCTCAAGTTTCTTAATCTTGCATAATCTCCTTTGTAAAGGAAACGGGTAGTTGCCTGACCAGAATAAGTTGGATTAAAGAAGAAACCAGGGTTTGTTGCATTATCTCCAGGTTGTGTCCATCTATTCTCTAAAAACTGGCTTTGAACATTTCTTGGTCCTTGCAACATATAAGCCTGACTTTGCGCACCAGCATCATAGATCCAATTACCTAAGCTAAAAGTAAATAAAGTTGAAAGTGTAAATTGTTTAAAACTGAAAGTATTAGAAACACCCCCTGTCCAATTAGCTTGTCCTGGTTTATCTGTTATAGGGGCAGATATTTCATCCCAGTTAACATTTGGAGTTGTTGTACCGCCTGTTACACGTCCAAAGGGATCTACAACAATTCTTTTATTAACATCATGTGTTTTATAACCTCTAGAATCAAGAATAATCGCACCTGCATTGTCTCTAGCAACATCTGCAAATACTTCAAATCCAGTAGCAGGATCTACTCCTAAATATTTAGGCAAATAATAAGTACCTAAAGGCATACCCACGTAAACTCTGTTCACACCAAAGGCTACAGCACTAGGATCTAAGCCTCCTAAATCAGTAACTTCATTTCTATTGTATGCCACGTTAACATTTACATTCCAATTAAAGGCCTTGTTGTTCACAACTTTGGCTCCTAATTGTACCTCATGTCCCCAGTTCTTTAAAGCACCTGCGTTTCTATAATTTCTACCACCAAAAATTCCACTTGTTGGTGGTGGCAATGCTCCTAAAATTAAATCGGTGGTATTACGAATATAATAGTTATATGACCCTGTAATTCTGTTATCAAATAAACCAAAATCAGCAGCCAAGTCTGTCATTGCAGTTCTTTCCCATCTGATGTTTTCTGCTAATGCCTGAATTCTTCTCAAAGGATAGCCGATTTGACCACCATAAAAAGCATTACCTACCCCAAAACCACCATAAGAAATAGCTTCTACACCACCTGGGTTTGAGTTACCTGTTAAGCCCCAACTAGCTCTCACTTTTAGGTTCGATAGCCATTTAGAGTCTGAAAAGAAGTCCTCATCCGTAACATTCCAACCAGCTGATAAAGAAGGGAAATTTGCCCACCTGTTATTAGCTCCAAATCTTGAAGAACCATCTCTCCTGAAACTAGCGCTAAAAATGTATTTGCTCTTGTAGTTGTAGTTTAATCTGGAGAAAAAAGACAAGTATAAATATTGGTCTAACCTATCCTGTGAAGTTGCTAAACCAGCAACTTGCGTGGTATTTAAAGATGGAGCACTAGGTATTAAGGTAGATTGTATAAATGTTGATCTGTTATTGTTATAACTGTATTGGTTACCCACTACCAAATCAAAATTATGCTCGTTATTGATGCTTTGTTTAAAAGTGAAGAAGTTATTGTTATTGATGGTATTTGATATTCTAGTTCTAAAATCATTAACACCTCTGATGGTACCAAGCTCGCCACCAGGAGTAATAGTCGGATTCATATAAAATCTATTCATTTGATTGATATGATCATTACCAACCTCAGATCTAAAAGTTAATGACTTTAATATTTTATACTCTCCGTAAATATTGCTCAAAAACCTTTGATTATCTACGCTGCTATTAAATAGTAATTCATCTTGAAAAACTAGATTATTTACCGATTGTGCTACGCCAAATAATGTTCCATCTGCGTTATAACGCGGAAAAATAGGTAAAACAGAGTTAACGGCATTGAAGAAACCTCCGGGACTAAAACCTTGTGCAAATTGAGATGGGTTACCAATTGGATAAAGGTTATTTTTGGTATAACTACCATTAACCATTACACCCAATTTTAATTTTGATGAAGCTGTATGGTCTAAATTTAACCTTCCACTTATTCTTTCAAAATCATTACGTTGTAAAATACCATCTTCTTTAGCATAGTTTAAACTGGTAAAGAACTGTGTTTTATCAGTACCACCAGAAGCAGAAACACCTGCATTAAAATTTGCACCATTTTTTCTAAAAACATCATCTAAATGATTGATATTTTGGTTTGCTGTTGCAGCAGCAAAAGCACTATCATAACTTAAAGAAGGAATGGCATTTGCAAAAAACTGACTGTAGCCGCCATTACGAAAATCAGGAGCTACACCACCCAAATTTCCATTAAAAGTTAAACCGGTGTTGATAGAGTTTTGTATGGCTTCTCTTCTTAAACTTAAGAACTCATTACCATTAGCAAATGAAACTTTATTGGCTGGGTTGTTAACGCCATAAGAAACATTTGCAGAAAATTTGGTAACTCCAGATTTTCCTTTTTTAGTGGTAATTAAAATTACACCATTGGCCGCTCTTGCTCCATAAATAGCGCTGGCTGCTGCATCTTTTAAGATTTCAACCGATTCTATTTCATCAGCATCAATATTTGCCATCGGGTTGGCAGGAGGAGATCCGCCTCTTCCGGTATTTCCAAAAAGACCAGAGTTGTCTGATTCTACAGGAATACCATCAATAATGTATAAAGGCTCGCCATTTGAAAAAATGGAACCGCTACCTCTTACCCTGATACGGGCAGGAGCACCTGCCATACCACTGGTTCCTGTAACGTTTAGACCCGGAGCTAAACCTTGTAAAGAGTTTTGAAAGTTTGGAGTTGCAATAGCTGTAATATCCTCCCCTTTTACCTTAGAAACAGAACCTGTTAATGTTTTCCTGCTCTGCGTACCGAAACCCACAACCACAACCTCATCTAAAGCTGATATGTTATCTTCTAACTCAACAGAAATGGTTTTTCTGTTGCTCACAGGAACTTGTAGAGCTTTGAAGCCTAGACCTGAAAATACCAATACTGCATTTCCAGGTGCTTTGATATTAAAGTTTCCATTGGTATTTGTTACAACTCCTGTAGTTGTATTTAAAATTGTAACAGATATACCCGGCAATGGTAGCCTATCTGTTTTGGAAATGACTCTACCTTCGACATTGTCTTGTGCAAGTAGAATCTGCTGACTTGAATAAATCAGCAAAATCATGAGTAATAATCTTTTCATTAGTTGAAATGATTTAATGTAAATAATTTGGTTAGTAATTGACTTTGGTAAAAATGCTTGATTAATGGGCTGTGTAACTCCTGATTCGCAAAATTGAAGTGAATTATCATCATAAATAATCTTAAGTTTTTGATTTTCAATAAATTAAATGAAAACTAAAAAAACACCTTATCACGTGATATAATATTAAAAATTAAGATTAAATATCTATTAAGTTTATAGATTATATAGTACTTATATTGGCATTTTATTAAACTATCTTGTACTTTTGGCTTAATTAGTCAAGAACAAGGTGGAATAAAGTGTAGGGAGTAAATACTAATTGAGTTGAGATTTTTGAAACTGGCGTGGGGTAAAACCAGTAAATTTTTTGAAATTGGTATAAAAAACCGATTCTGAGTTGTAGCCACTTTCTAAAGCAATGGTATACATTTTATCATTCATGGTTTTAGGATTTAGCAATAACTTTTTTGCCTCTTCAATTCTTTTATAGTTGATAAACTCATTAAATGTTTGGCCCAAATGTTCGTTTAAAAATATAGATAAAATATAAGGTTGTACATTTAATGCTTTAGCTAAGCCTTTCTCATTTAAATCCCATTGCTTGTAAATTTTATCAATATCAATGGCTTTATTTAAATTGCTTTTATAGAGTAATATTTCCTCCTCGCTAAGTTTTAGTTTATTCTTCTTTGAGATGGTAATATTAAACAACTCAATTTTATCCATCTGTAAAAGCTGAGGTTCTTTTAGGGCATATATACCGGCTAATAAAAGTATAATACTATCTGTAATTACCAATACCATTTCTAGTATGGGGTTAAGTTGCGTTCTAAAGGAAGGTAAAAACTGGTTCTTAATTAGGATAAAATACGCTGTTATCATTTTTAAGAAAAATATGATAAACAGGAGTTTCAACCAATCAACCACCTCTTTCTTATTAAATTCTTTTAACTGATATGCCTTTACCTTTCTAATATATAATATAGCATATACTGTATATGAAATAACAACAGCTAATAAAACAATATCATGATATGCTGTACCTATATAAAGGTTATAAGAAAAGGGTAACCATTTAAAAACTAAAAAATAAGAAGTAAAAAGTATAACTAAAATAGTAGGTAAAAAATACAACCACAAATGTTTAGGATAACGCCTGTTTAAAATAAGCAGCATATAGATATATACAATAGGCCCTAAACTTATGTCTATATAGTCAGATAGAAATACAAACTCTGGATGGGTATCTAGAAAATCTGCAAAGCGCAATAAATACTGATTACCTATATAAACAGATGTTAGCACATAAAATAAGGAGAGAAAAAAATTGGCTCTTGTGAATTTCATGATTAAAATAGAAATCCCAAAAAACAATCCTTGGAAACATGCCCAAATGTATAGTGCTGATAACATAAAACAATAATTACAGTAAAGTTATGGTTACACCTGTCTTAATTTATAGTTTATTAATCCGGTTTTGCAAATTCAAAGTCGCCAAATTAAAGTAAATATTACTTTCATCCACCAATTATAAACAAAATGATTAAAAAAATTTTCTTTTTAGGGTATCTATATTTTTTTAGCACCCTTATTTATGCCCAAACCAAATCACCTATCCTACATGATGATGGTAAAGTTACTTTTCAGATAGTGGCACCAAAAGCTAAAAATGTATTCTTAGGTGGTTGGGATTTGATGAGCTACTTAGGTTATACCAAAAGTGGAGCCAAACCTTTTAAAGGTGTAGCTATGCAAAAATCAGATAGTACCACATTTAGTATTACAGTAGGGCCTTTAAAGCCGAATACTTATCAATATCATTTTGTAGTTGATGATATTAGGATACTAGACCCTCTTAATAAAAAAGTAGTTACTGGCTCGCAACTTCCTAGTAGTGCTTTTACGATAGAAGATCTATCAAACGGATATTTAGCTCAAAGAAATGTTGCACATGGTACCCTACATAAAGAAGTATACTTTTCAAACATCGTTAATAAAAACAGAGATTTATACATTTATACACCTCCAGGTTATGATGGCAAAAAGAAGTATCCTGTTTTGTACCTCTTGCATGGTGCCGGTGAAGTAGCACACTCTTGGAGTAGTATAGGATTTGCAAACGTAATTGCTGATAATTTACTTGCAGACCAAAAAATAAAACCTTGCATTATAGTCATGCCAGATGGACATGCTATAGAAAGGGATAATGGTGGTATAAACCAAAATAATACATCATTATTTGAACAAGATTTTATTCAAAACATTTTACCTTTTGTAGAAAACAATTACAGTTGTATCCAAAAAAAATCTGGAAGAGCCATAGCTGGCCTTTCTATGGGTGGTATGCAAACATCTGTTATTGGCTTTAATCATTTAAATTTATTTGATTATATAGGCGTATTTAGTGCCGGACTACCAAAATTCACAAGCGATAGGGCCGATTTATTAGCCAATCCAGAGCAATTCAATAAAAATTTGAAACTTTTCTTTATAGGTGTAGGCAGTATAGATAAAGTAGGCATAAACCCTACAACTCAACATAGAGGAGCGGCAGAAGAACTGCAAAACCTGCATTTAACTTTAAAACAAACAGGCATTCATCATACTTACATCGTGTTACCAAACGTAGACCATACATGGTTTGCGTGGCGTCCTTTATTAGCAGAATACTTTCTTCCTTCACTTTGGCAAAAATAATACATGAAAAAGTTCATCATCTTAAGCACATCTATTTTAATATTTTTAAGTTATACAGGCTTTTCTCAAGACTTAAGCAAATTTGTAAATCCGTTTATAGGAACATCTAATGCCGGAAATACACATCCAGGAGCAGTACTTCCGTGGGGTACAGCATCAGTGGTTCCGCACAATACTTATAAAGGCCCTACACCCTACATACATGGCGAAAAATATTTACTAGGCTTTGGTAATTTACAACTATCTGGTGTTGGATGCCCAGAAACTGGCAGTATTTTATTAAGACCTACTCACGGAGATCTTTTTACTGATGTAGAAAAAGGAAAATCAACCTATATTCATGAGCAAGCAACACCGGGTTACTATAGTACTTTTTTAGAAACTCATCATATCTTAGCTCAAATGACTGCCACACAAAGAAGTGGCAGATCAAAATATACCTACCCTAAAGGAAAGAATCATCTAATTATTGATTTAGGAACCACACAAAGCCATATTAAAGGTGGTTTAGTAGAAATGATCTCCGATAATGAAATAAGAGGCTATAAAAATGAAGGTAATTTTTGCGATTCTAGATTATCAAGGAAAACATTCTTTTACATTAAAATCATTGGTCCTGCATCGAAAACCGGATTGTTTAATGGTACCCAACTTATAACAGATAAAACTATATCTGGAGAGAAAGTTGGTGCTTATTTAAGTTATAACTTTGCTAAAGAAACCAGTATAGAGGTTTTGGTAGGCATATCTTTCGTAAGTATAGAAAATGCTAAACAAAACTTAGAGGCTGAACAGCCCAAGGATAAATCTTTTAAAGAAATTAAAAACTTAGCCAGAAAAGCCTGGAATACAGAGCTTAGTAAGGTAAAAGTTAAAGATGATGCTGACACCAATAAAACTAAATTCTATACGGCTTTATATCATACCCTTATCCACCCAATGGTTTATAATGATGTTAATCATGATTATTTAACTATGCAAACTGAAGATCAAAAAGAAAGATTTGTTAAAAAAACAGATTATACAAGATATTCGGTTTTTTCTTTATGGGATACTTATAGAACTGTTCATCCATTATTTACATTACTTTACCCTAAACAGCAAAGAGACATGACCCAAAGTATGATAGACATGTATAAAGAAGGGAAATGGCTACCCAAATGGGAATTATTTGGACAAGAAAGTTGGGTAATGGTTGGAGACCCTGCTAGTATCGTCATTGCTGACACCTATTTGAAGGGAATTAAAGATATCGACATTAAATCAGCCTATGAGGGGATGTTAAAAAGTGGTTCTTATTTAAAATCTCAAAACTATCTAAGACCAGGCTTAAAAGAATATCTAAAATATGGCTATATCCCTATTGATAAAAGAGGTGGAGCCGATAGTACCCTTTTTTCTTTCAACAATGGTTATGTATGGGGACCAGTATCAACCTCACAAGAATATTATCTATCTGATTTTAATATTTCAAGAATAGCTAAAGCATTAGGTTTTAAAGATGATGAAAAAACCTACCTAGAAAGAAGTAATAATTTCACCACCTTATTTGATGATAGCTTAAAATTTTTCAGACCTAAAAACAGTAATGGTACGTGGTTAACTCCTTTTAATCCCTTAGATAGAACTTTTGACATAAGATGGGAAAAAAGCGGTGGACATGGCTATGTAGAAGGTACCGCATGGATTTACAGATTTTTTGTACCACATAACCCTCAAAAGCTTATTGCTTTGTTTGGCGGTAATAAATCTTTTAAGGATAGTTTGGATTTACTTTTCTCTAAAAAATATTTTGATATTACCAACGAGCCTGATATTAGCTATCCATACTTGTATAATTATATTGAAGGAGAAGAAAACAATACCTCTGCAACTGTTCATCACATCATAGATTATTCGTACTCTACCAAACCTGGAGGTATCCCTGGAAATGATGATGCAGGAACGTTATCAGGATGGTTGGTTTTTGCGATGTCTGGCATTTATCCTGATTGCCCTGGAATTCCAGTTTATCAAATTAGTGTTCCAAAATTCAAAAAAATGATTTTTAATCTTTCTCAAGATTATTGGAGTTCCGATAAATTAACCATAGAAAGAATTGGTGATGGTTTAAAAATCAAAGAAATATGGCTTGATGAACAACGACTCTCTTCTTTTTCTGTTGAGCATAAAGATCTTGTTAAAGCTAAAAAGCTAACTATAATAACCTTTTAAGTTTTCACTCTTCTATCATTTTCATCAGTATTACTTGATTATCACTGATGAAATTTCTTATCTTATACATGACATCAACAACACAAAAAAGTTATACATCAGCATTGTATACTTTAGTAACCGTTTTCTTTTTCTGGGGCTTTGTGGCCGCCTCTAACGGTATTTTTATTCCATTTTGTAAAACTCATTT
>NZ_WKJI01000007.1 GCF_009674685.1 Pedobacter puniceum | reverse complement strand
AATTAATATCCGTCTAGCTTTCTATCTCATTTATAAGTCACAATCGCTGTAACTCTTTCCCCCTTTCGGGGCTGCAAAGGTAATAACTCTAACACTCTCCTCCAAATGTTTTTGAAAATATTTTTTTTCAAACAGTTTGTTAAGTTATTTTATCGCTTTTCAGTTTCCCTAAACACGGTTTGTTTGGGATTGCAAAGGTGAAAATATTATTTCAATTTGCAAATTAATTTCATCAAAACTTATCAACATTAATTCTCAACAATTAAACTAAAAAACCGAGTTTAAAATGCTAAAAACATTATTTTCAAAGTGAGACTTTCATCGCGAAAGCGGATGCAAAGGTGTGTTTTTTTATTGGCGTATGCAAATAAAAAAATGAAAAAATCATGAGTTTTTCAGAACACGCTGAATTTCATCAAGTTTCATTAATGCTTCTACTGGAGTAAGGGTATTTACATCTAGATTATTGAGTACATCTCTAATTTTTATGAGTACAGGATCTTCTAAAGCAAACATTTGTAATTGCACGGCTTGTTTCTGCATTTTCATAATACTAGCTTTTACATGTTCTCCTCCTGTACGCTCATTTTCCAATCTTTTTAAGATTTCATTGGCTCTGTTTAAAACTTTTGGAGGCATACCGGCCATTTTGGCTACATGAATACCAAAACTATGTTCACTTCCGCCGGGAACAAGTTTTCTTAGAAAAATAACTTTATTACCTACCTCTTTGACGGTTACGTTATAATTCTTTACTCGATTAAAGGAGTTAGTTAGCTCATTTAACTCGTGATAATGCGTAGCAAATAGTGTTTTTGCTTTACAAGAAGGATGATTATGTAGATACTCTGCTATTGCCCAAGCGATAGAAATACCATCATATGTAGATGTGCCTCGCCCTATTTCATCTAAAAGAATGAGGCTTCTATCGGACAGATTATTAAGAATACTAGCTGTTTCATTCATTTCTACCATAAAAGTAGACTCGCCAGAAGATAAATTATCTGACGCACCTACTCTGGTAAATATTTTATCGACAATACCGATAGAAGCTTCTTTAGCAGGAACAAAACATCCCATTTGAGCCATAAGAACAATTATGCCTGTTTGTCTTAACAATGCCGACTTACCCGACATGTTCGGACCAGTTATGATGATAATTTGTTGAGTTTCATCATCTAAATAAACATTATTAGTAATATACTCCTCACCTATTGGCAAATTATTCTCAATAACCGGATGTCTACCACCTTTAATATCTAAAACCTTAGAATCATCAATTAATGGGCGATTATAATAGTATTTTTGAGAAATCGTTGCAAAACATAATAACACATCTAATTGCGCTATTAAATGAGCATTTAGCTGTATAGGCTTAATATATTCTGTAACAGTAATTAATAACTCGTTAAAAAGCTGAGTTTCTAGAACGTGTATTTTCTCTTCTGCACCTAGAATTTGATCTTCATATTCTTTTAACTCTGGTGTAATATATCTTTCTGCGTTTACTAGCGTTTGTTTTCTAATCCATTCTTGAGGCACTTTATCTTTATGCGTATTACTCACCTCTAAGTAATATCCAAAAACATTATTAAAAGCTATTTTAAGTGAAGATATACCAGTTATCTCAGCTTCCTTTTTCTGTAATTGAAGTAAATAATCTTTACCTCCGTATGATATTCTACGTAATTTATCTAATTCTTCATGTAAACCATCAGCCATGACTTTACCTTTAGAAATTAGAACAGGAGGATCTTCTTGAAGTTCTCGTTCTATTTTTTCTTTTATGGAAGAACATGTATTTATTTGTTCAGCTATCCTTTTAACAGACTCTTGAGGTGTGTGCTCGCAAATATTTTTAACCTCTTGGATTGCTATTAAAGCTCTTTTAAGCTGAACAATTTCTCTTGGATTAGCTTTTTGTAAACCTATTTTAGAAATAAGTCTTTCTAAATCGCCAATTTGGCGAATGTACATTTGTAATTTTTCTCTAATCTCTGGGTTATCAAAAAAATATTGAACTACGTTGAGTCTTTCTTCAATTGGCTTTTTATTTTTAAGCGGCATGACTACCCATTTCTTTAACATACGGGCACCCATGGCGCATGAAGTTTGATCCAAGACATCAATTAAAGTTTGTGCATTATCATTTGAAGAGCCTATAAGTTCGAGATTTCTAACCGTAAATCTATCTAACCACATATACCGATCTTCCTCTATTCTGGAAATATTGGTAATATGTTGAAGCTGCCTATGCTCTGTCTCATTTAGATAATGTAAACAAACACCTGCCGCAATAATCCCAAGGCTAAGCTTTTCTATACCAAAGCCTTTTAGTGATTTAACTTCAAAATGCTTTAATAAAGTTTCTTGAGCATAATCTGAGGTAAAAGCCCATTCATCTAGCGCATAAGTATAATATCTATCGCCAAAAAGTTCTTTAAAATCTTGCTGTTTGCTTTTAGCAAAAATGATTTCGTTAGGTTTATAACCTTGTAAAAGCTTGTCTATATATTCTGCATTACCTTGTGCTGTTAAAAACTCGCCCGTAGAAATATCTAAAAATGCTACACCTATTGTTTGTTTATCAAAATGAATAGTTGCTAGAAAATTATTGGATTTCTGTTGAACAATATTATCGCTGTAAGCTACGCCAGGAGTTACAAGCTCTGTTACACCTCTTTTAACAATTCCTTTTACAGATTTAGGATCTTCTAACTGATCACAAATGGCGACACGCTGGCCTGCTCTTACCAATTTAGGCAGGTAAGTTTCTATCGAGTGATGTGGAAAACCAGCTAATTCTATGTGAGATGCAGAACCATTTGCTCTTTTTGTGAGTACAATACCGAGTATTTGAGCTGCTTTTACAGCATCTTCACCGAAGGTTTCATAAAAATCTCCTACCCTAAAAAGTAATAATGCACCCGGATATTTAGCCTTTATCTGGCTGTATTGGGTCATTAAAGGAGTTTCTTTTATACTTTTTGTTGCCAATTTGCTAGCTTTTATCAATTTGCTAAGTTATAAAAGTATGTTGTGCCTTTAATATTTGTTGAAAATTTATAGAAAGTGGAAAGTATGTTATTTTATCAGAGATGATTTGAATATGAATGTTAAAAATTTAAAAATGTTATTGATTGATATTTAGTGGTAAAATGATTTATTTTCGTAGAAAATTATCATCCTTATTATGAATATAAAATTAAGTCTGATTGGGCTTTTAGCAGTAACTTTATTTACAAATTGTAATTCTACTAACTCTAAAAGTTTATCTACAGATTCTACTGTTACCGAAAAAACAGAAGTGAGTGCTGAAGCAACAAATACTGAAACCGTAAAGAAAGAGCGTAAACCTGCTGATGCAAAAACTATTTTAGCGAGAAAGCAAGTTCCTATTTTGTGTTATCACCAAATTAGAGATTGGAAAGCAAGTGACTCTCAATCTGCAAAAGATTACATAACGCCAGTAGCTACTTTTAAAGAGCATATAAAAATGTTGGCTGATAGTGGCTATAATACTATTTTACCAGAGCAGTTGTATAATTATTTGGTTTATGGTGATGCTTTACCTAAAAAACCTGTAATGATTACTTTTGACGATACCGATTTGGACCAATTTGAAGTTGGAAAGAAAACTTTGGATAAATATGGATTTAAAGGTGTTTATTTTATTATGACTGTAGCTATTGGTAAACGTGGAAAAGTAAAATATATGGATAAAACCCAAATTAAGCAGTTAGCTGATGAAGGTAATACCATTGGTAGCCATACCTATGACCACCAAAATGTTAAAAAATACCAAGGTGAAGATTGGGTTACACAAATTGAAAAACCAACTAAAACCTTAAAAGAAATAACTGGAAAAGATATTACCTATTTTGCTTATCCTTTTGGATTATGGAATAAAGAGGCTATTCCTGAATTGAAGAAAAGAGGTATGAAAGCTGCTTTTATTTTATCTACATCTAGAGATGAGCAAGATCCTTTATATACAATAAGAAGAATAATAGCTAGCGGTTTTTGGAGCGCTAAAACATTACATAACAGTATGGTGAATTCTTTTTCAGAAAAGAGGAATTAAAAAGTAAAAATTCAAAATTAAAAAAAGCAGCGTTTTATAAAACGCTGCTTTTTTTTGACTCTAATAACATTCTCTACCTTACTCTAAAAACTCTTTTATCTGAAGTATGGGTACTGAAATAACCTAAAGCGCCATTACTTAGATTGGTATCGGGGTTGGATGGCGCTACCGGCGGACCACCATTTCCCTCAATTTGAGTGATAGCAAAAAAGTAACGATAAATTTCTGGAGTGATATTTTGAAAATCAATCATGATTTCATCACCTGCTTTTATTTCAGGTTCATCGTTAAAAATGGTATTATCAACGTAATTTCCATTATTAAACCTATCACTATCTATAAAAAAGTCTTTTAACCTTTCACCATTAATGGACAATATATATCTATACGCATTTACCTCATTTACAGGATCTTGATAATGTACTTTTACATATTTTCTAGTTTCGCCAAAAAAGGTTACTTCAGAAACAGACAAGGAGTCTAATGACACTTTATTAGGCATTTTAGATGTTGCGGTATAAGTTTTACCATTAACCGTTACACTTAAATTATAGGTTTTACCATAACCTCCTTTAAAAATAGTAGAACGGTAAACACCAGGTTGGTCTTCTGTAAAAGTTAAAGTTGGACCACCAGTTTCTGTAACCCTAACTGTAGCACTTCTAAGAGGTACTGTTTGAAATGACTGATTAAATGGTACTGTTTGCGAAAGGTATATGGTTTGTCTTTCTGTTCTATCAGTTATTGAAGCTTCAATAACTACTACTGGCTCTTGCTCTTTAGTTTCTATATCGATAACTTCTTCACAAGAAGTAAAAGCTAGTATGCTTAAAAAACCTAAGATATTTATATTGTTTCTCATGATTTTAAAATTTAAAATTCCAAGTTACAGACGGGATAATTCCAAATAATGCAGTTTTAACTATTTGGGTTTGAGCAGGATTGTTGGGATTTTCTTCATAACTTAATGAGAAAACATTCTTCCTGTTGTATACATTATAAATACCAAAAGACCAGCTTGATTGGTATTTTTTGCCAGGTTTACCTTCTAATGTTGCAGAAAAATCAAGTCGGTGATAGTCCGGTGCCCTGTAAGCATTTCTTTCTGAATAATAAAATACAGTTGTACCTCCTAGTTGATATTTGCCTTCGGGAACTGTAATGGCGTTACCTGTGTTATAAACAAAAGTTGATGAAAGTGTCCAACGTTTGCTAGCTTTATAAATACCTACAAGAGAGATATCATGTGTACGGTCTTGAAATGCGTTAAACCATTTTCCGTTATTAATTTGATCAAACTGTCTTTCTGTTTTTGATAAGGTATAACCTATCCAACCGTTAAAATCACCAAATCTTTTTTTCAAGAAAAGCTCTATTCCATAAGCTCTTCCATCACCATATAATAAATCCGCTTCAACATTTTGATTTCCTCTTAAATCGGTACCGTTCCTATACTCTATTTGGTTTTGCATCCATTTATAGTAAACCTCTGCAGAAAACTCGTAAGTGTTATCTTTAAAATTACTAAAATAGCCTAAAGCAACTTGATCGGCAATTTCTGGTCGGGTGTTGTTACTACTTAATATATAAATGTCAGTAGGTGAAGTTGCGGTAGAGTTAGACATTAAATGTAAATTCTGCGTATTTCTAGTATAAGAACCTTTTACAGATTTGTTCTCATTAAACTGATAACTAGCAGAAAGACGAGGTTCTAAGTTAAAATAGGTTTTTACAAGTTCACCAGCACTGTAAAAAGTTGAATTGATTTCGTTTCCATCGCTATCATACTCCTTAAAATTACCAGCACCAAGCAAAGCAAAAGAACTTAATCTTAAGCCATAGGCCAGATTAAATTTATCAGATGCTTTCCATTCATCGGAAACGTAAATAGCTGTTTCTAAACCTCGTCTATTTTCTACTGTGGCCGGATTAACACTAGAGTTTTCACTTGCTGTTATTCTTCCTGGTTCTATCGTATGATGTATAGCATTGATACCAAAACGTATATCATGATTATTTAAAGCATACTGAAAATCTTGTTTGAGATTAAAATCTCTAATGATAGAACTCACTTTAAAATCATTTCCTTCTAATTGATTTTCTATAACATAATCATAATTAGAATAAATAAAAGAAGTATTAGAAAACAATCTGTTAGAGAAAATATGGCTCCAACGTAATGTGGCAGTAGTATTTCCCCAATCGAAACCAAAAGCCTGATTTAAACCTAATTTATCGCGACCAAAATAACCCGATATATATAAAGTGTTTTTATCATTCAACTTAAAGTTGGTTTTGGCGTTTAAATCGTAAAAAAATAAAGTATTACCTCTTAAAGAAGTATCGGGCGCAAAGGCTAAGAAAGCATCAGCATAGGTTCTCCTTCCGCTTATCATGAAAGAACTTTTTTCTTTTTGAATAGGCCCTTCTACTTTTAAACGTGATGAAATTAAGCCAATTCCACCTTCTGCGGTAAAGTCATTCTTATTACCATCATTCATCCGAATATCTAAAACAGAAGATAATCGTCCACCATATTGTGCTGGCATACCTCCTTTATAAACGGTAACATCTTTAATAGCATCAGAATTAAAGGTTGAGAAAAAGCCTAAAAGGTGTGAAGCATTGTAAACAGGTGCTTCATCTAACAAAATTAAATTTTGGTCTATAGCGCCTCCACGCACATAAAATCCAGAATTTCCATCGCCTGCGGGCTTTATACCAGGCAATAATTGCAGCGTTTTCAGAATATCTCGCTCTCCAAATAAAACCGGGATGCTTTTGATATCCTTTACATCTAATTTCTCTACCCCCATTTGTGGGTTGGTCACATTATCATTCCGTTTTACAGAACTTACTACAATTTCTTCTAGTTGTGCTGCTGGTTCTAAACTAAAATCAAGTTTTAGGTTAGCGTTTAAATCTATTTTCTTAATGATGGCTTTGTAACCCACATAGGTAATAGCTAAATCATAAGTACCTTGTGGTAAAGAAATAGAGAAATAACCATAAGCATTTGTTGTTGTACCTGCTTGTTTTACTCCACTTAATTTAACACTCGCACCTATTAATGTTTCCCCGGTTTGAGCATCAGTAATAACACCATTTAAGCTATATATTTTTTGCGCAAAAGCGGGAAAAGTAAATATGATTAAGATTATGGTAAATGCTATATTTTTAAAATACATATATAAAGGGCAAATAATTTTTCATTGATAACTAAAAAAGAGGCATACAGTTTTAAGAAAGATTTTATTTTTCTTTTTGCTTGATGTTTTCTAAATCCATTAGCTCTAATTTTAAAGCTGTGGCTGAGATTTGTATCTCTCTGAAAGATAAAAACAAAGAAATCATCAGTAAAAATAAACTTAAACCAAAAACATACTGTGCTAAAACCTTAAGGTTATAATAGATAAGAAACATACATAAAACACAAAAGAAAAAGCTTAAAATACCAAAACCTTGCATATTACGAATTAGAAAGATACGCTTTTTGAGATTCAGAAGCTGAGCCAACAAATTTTCACTTTTGTTCTCTATATAAAGGCTTTTCATACTTCTAACTAAGCTTGCTAATGCTAAAAACCTGTTGGTGTACGCTAATAAAAGCAATGAAATAGCAGAAAACAATAATGCTGGTGTGGTTAAAGTAAACTCCATTTTTTTAAAAGATGTTTAATATTTTAATTTCTTTCCCGTTAATGACAAGTGTATCATTTTTTTGTTTGCCTTGCAGATTTTTCCCTAGCGGGGATACTGGAGAAATTACAAATACTTTTAACTTATTGACGATTAACTCTCCTAATGCTACAGTTATAAAAAAATCGCCCATAGAGGTTTTAACATAACTGCCTGGTAATACTTTATCAGATTTTTTGCTAATAGCTATATTTTTAAGCGTGAACAACTGCTGATTTGCATCGGCCAGTTGCTTCTCTAAACGATTAATTTCTTGTTGCAACATTTCTCTGCTGGTTTCATATTTATCGCCCATGCTGCTTTTGGTATCGTTTTTGGATGACTCTTTAACGCTTTCTATACTGTTTTTAATTTCCATAATTTTAGAACTTAAAACAGTTAAACAAGCATTAAATACTTCTTCTTTTGTGGCTTCCATCATTTTTCTTAGAGGCTATAAAAGTGGCTAAAAATTAAATTAAAATCATCAACACAATGAAATCTTTTATTTTAATAGCTTTTTGCTTCATATTTTTGGCAGCTTGCCAACAGAATAAGCCTAATAATCCAGGAATTCCGTCAAATAATATGCCTGCCGATTCTGTTCCGGGCGTAGATAGTTTAACGAGGGATAGTGTGTAGGTGGTTAGATTGTTAGTTGGTTAGATTGTTAGGTGGTTAGTTTGTTAGGTGGTTAGTTTGTTAGGTGCTGGTTAATCTCGAAGCTATCAGGAGTTGGTTGGCTGAATGGAAATACACAGCCTTTGAATTATCAAAGGCTGTGTATAGTTTTATGAAAAGAAATTCTAGAAAGCCATTAGCTGGCTAATTCTAAATTTAGTTGTAGAATCCAATTATCAAATAATTCTTGTTCTATTTCTACGGCTTTTTTAGCGTGTATTTCCCAATCTGCCGAGAAAGTTTTCAATTGTGCCAACATTTCTTCTAAATGTCCCTCTTCTTCTGCTATGATAGATTTCACATTTACTTTACTCCCAGCTGCGCTCAACTCGTTTTGATAAATTGGGTAAATCTCATCAGCTCTTACTTCAATAGCGTAAGTTACTAGAAGATAAGCTGCAAATTTTAAATCTTGTCCTTTTAGGTTTAAAGTATCTTTTAAATATTTACAAACTTTAACATCTAATAAACCTAAATAATATTTACTTGCTGCTGGAGCTAATAAATGCTGGTCGTGATAGTTAGGACAAATATCAGCAGCAATTTTATCTATTTGTTTTTTAAGATAATAAGCGTGTCTGTGTTCTTCGGCAGCATGCTTTAATATTATCAAGCTAACGTTTTTCTTATCTTCAGAAGCCGATATTTTTCTTGCCCCGGCATTTTCCATGAAAGAAAGCGTATTTAACCATTTAGCATGTGTTGTTGGGTTTGCTACTACTTTATTTAATATTTTTTGTAAAGCCATATCTCTAAAATTCTTCTAACGCAAGTTCAATTTGTTGGTAAATATAATGCAGGTCTTCATCACTTATGCAATAAGGAGGTAAAATATAAAGGATATTTCCTAAAGGTCTTAAAATGATACCTCTATCTAAAAAGAAATGATACAACTTATCTCTTAAGTTATTAAAATAAGATGTTTTAGAATCATTTAACCATTCTAAAGCGATAATAGTACCTGTTTGCCTAACTTCTTTTAGTTTAGGATGATGTTGTATTTTTTGCTTAAACTGCTGATGATTTTGCACTACCCTATTGATATTAGCCATTGTTTCTGGCTGAGTTAAAATATCAAAACTAGCACAAGCAGCTGCACAAGCTACTGGGTTTGCTGTAAAAGAATGCCCGTGAAATAAAGTTTTCAATTTATCGTCAGACAAAAAAGCATTATAAATTTCTAAAGTACATGTTGTTAAACCCAAAGGCATGGTACCGCCAGTAATACCTTTAGAAAAACACATCAAATCTGCTTTATTTTGTAAGTGGTCTGATGCGAAATATTTACCCGTACGTCCAAAACCTGTCATTACCTCATCGGCAATGGTTAAAACTTGTTCTGTTTTACAATGAGCAATAAGTTCATCTAGATGCTGAGCTTCATACATCAACATTCCGCCAGCACCTAACACTAATGGCTCAAAAATAAAACAAGCCAATTCAGATTTAAGACTGGAGATTTTAGATTTTAGATTTTGCAAATTGTGTTTTGTAGGTAATTCAATAAACTCAACATCAAAAAGTAAAGCATCAAAAGGACGGGTAAAAGCACTTCTTCCACTAACAGCCATTGCCCCAAAAGTATCGCCATGATAAGCATCGGCGAAAGCCAAAACTTTATTACGTTTTACACCTTGGTTAAACCAAAACTGTAAGCACATTTTAATAGCAACTTCTACTGCTGTAGAGCCATTATCAGAGAAAAATACCTTTGCTTGATTGGATGGTAAAATGCTGAGTAGTTTGGTAGAAAGCTCTACCGCTTTTGGATGTGTAAAACCCGCAAAAATCACATGCTCTAAAGTATTTAATTGCTTAAAAACTTCGTTTGCAATGTATGGATGACTATGGCCATGAATATTTACCCACCAAGATGATACAGCGTCAATAAGTTTTTCTCCGTTTTCTTTAAACAAATGGGCACCTTCTCCCCTCACAATTGGAATGGGAGGCAAAGCGTTTTTCATTTGGGTGTAAGGATGCCATATATTCTTTTGGTCTTCTGCAACTAAATCTATCATACAAAATGCTCCTTCATTAATTTGAGTACATGTTTATCAACGGGGAAGGTTAAATCTCCGGTTGATAAAGTTTTCAAATCTACCAGTCGGAAGCATTGTTTACAAGAATTTTGCTCATCAAAATCAAAAGCTGTTGATGTTAAATTTATATCAAAGTTATTTTTATGTTTAACTAGATAATAAACAGCTATCAATTGCTCATCAGAAAATAAAGATTGCACAAAAAAATCAGTAGTATAAAAATGTGCTAGAACTTCTATTTCTAAGTTGCATTCTTCTATAAACTCTCTTTTAAGAGCATCCGTAAGCCCTTCCCCTTTTTCTAAACCGCCACCTGGGAATTTGGTAAATTTAAAATCGCCAAGCTGTTCATCAGTAATTAAAATCTTTTGCTCTTGATTTATCAATAAACCATAAACCCTCACATTAAACTTATTCATATGCTTATGACTCATATTACCTCAAAATGTTTGTGGTTTTTGGTTACATTATTAATATCCCACGCTATTTCTTTGGTTTTAGGTTCTTGCCTTACCGGACAATTTGCTACGTTACAATAATGGCAACATTGGAAAACACAGGGGTCTGTATGGATAAAAAGCTCGGTATTAGCTACATTTTCATTGATAATTTTATCGATATCAGTAATCTCGGCATGTACCTTATTCAAATCAAAATAATAAGGTAAAGTAACATGACAATCTATATGTATAGCATCGCCATAGCGTTGTATACGTAGGTTATGAACATCTATCCAAGCTGGTCGTCTATTTTTAGAAAGCTGTTTAATTACATTTTCAACGGCGTTTAAATCAGATTCGTCCATTAAACCACCTACAGAAAGTCGCATTAATTTATAGCCATTTGAAATGATATACAAAGCTAAACCTATAGAAATAAGGCTATCTAACCAATTTAAGCCTGTAAAAGCCATCACTAACAAACCTATCATCAGTCCAAAGCTACTTACGGCGTCGGTAATAAGATGTTTACCATCGGCATGTAAGGTTAAAGAGTTTAAGACCTTTCCGCGGTTAACTAAATAAAAACCCAAAAGTCCATTAATAAGCCCTGTTATGCCTATCAGTAAAGAACCATCAAATAAATCTTTTATTTCTTGAGGATAAAAAGCATTGTAAATGCTCTTAAAAAAGATGATGACACCTGCAATAATAATTAAAACACCTTCTACAAAAGCAGAAAAAAACTCTACTTTACCATGCCCATAAGGGTGATTTTGGTCTTTTGGTTGTGAGGATAAGTATATACTATAAAAAGCAAATGCGCTTGCAATAACATTCACAATACTCTCAGCAGCATCAGTTAAAATGGCATTAGACTGGGTGATGAAAAAAGCAGTAAATTTCACCAGCATTAACAAAAGGCCAATGGCAAGCGATAGAAATATGAGTTGCTTTTTTGACTTCACCTTGATGATTTTTTACAAACTTAGACAATTTGTTATTGCCCTAAAGAAAAAACTATTCCTATATTTGCGCCCAAAGCTTAAATCATGACAATTTTATCAACCAGAATTCAGAATTTAACAGAGTCACAGACTATTAAAATGGCCAAATTAGGCCGCGAACTTGCTGCCAAAGGCGTTAAGGTTATTAACTTAAGTTTTGGTGAGCCAGACTTCCATACACCACAGTATATTAAAGATGCTGCAGTAGATGCGATGGAAAAGAACTTCACTTATTACTCTCCTGTTTCAGGTTATCCTGATTTAAGAAAAGCTATTTCAGACAAATTAAAAAGAGAAAATAACCTAGATTTTGCACCAGAACAAATTGTAGTTTCTACAGGTGCTAAACAAGCTTTGGCTAATGCATTATTATGCTTAATTAACCCAGGCGAAGAGGTAATTATTCCTACTCCATACTGGGTAAGCTACTCAGAAATGGTAAAATTGGCCGAAGGCGAGTCGGTTTTCATTAACGCAACAGTAGAAAACAACTATAAAATTACGCCAGAGCAATTAGAAGCTGCTATTACACCAAAAACCAAATTATTTATGTTCTCTTCGCCTTGTAACCCTACAGGTAGCGTTTACAGCAAAGAAGAATTAGCAGGTTTGGTTAAAGTATTTGAAAAATACCCTCAGGTTTATATCCTTTCTGACGAAATTTATGAGCACATTAACTTTGTTGGTGGCCATGCTTCTATAGCAGAATTCCCTTCTGTAAAAGAAAGAGTAATTGTTGTAAACGGTTTCTCTAAAGGTTTCGCCATGACAGGTTGGAGATTGGGTTACTTAGCTGCAAGTAAAGAAATTGCTGCTGCTACAGACAAATTACAAGGTCAAACCACTTCTGGAACCTGCTCAATCACCCAGAAAGCAGGTTTAGCAGCTTTATTAGGCGGCTTAGAAACTGTACACCAAATGCGTGATGCTTTCTTAACAAGACGCGATTTAGTTTATGGTTTACTTTCTCAAATCCCGGGTGTAAAAGTAAATTTACCAGAAGGTGCTTTTTATTTCTTCCCTGATGTTTCTTCTTTTTTTGGTAAGAAAACAGCAGAAGGTGAAGTGATAAACAATGCAGATGACTTATGTATTTACATCTTAAACGAAGCACATGTATCAACCGTAACTGGTGAGGCTTTTGGTAATCCAGATTGTATACGTATTTCTTACGCAGCATCTGAAGAAGAACTAAAAGAAGCTTGTAGCAAAATTACAGCTGCTTTAGCAAAATTGAAGTAAGTTATAATTAAGATAAAATTTTGTGAGAGGGTAATTTTATTGCCCTCTTTTTTTATGCTTAATATGCATTAGAAAAGCAAGGTTAGTACTACTATTAACTGATAGTCCGGTGCTCTGCTTTATTTTTGCCATTTAAGTTATCATAAGAAAAACAAATTAAGCTAGGCAAAAGATACCGCTGCCGCCCCGGTTTATTTGGGTTAGGTTATTGCTAAAAACAAACATATCCTAGGGTTTAACTAAATAATACGATTATACCCCTATATTTTAGTGATAACTGAATACATCTTTGTTAGAAAACCAGAGCTTTCTTCATATGTTTTGATTTGAAATCCATTAGATACATATGTTGTAATTTTAATTCCTAGTGGACTTGTAGAAGTAGATATGGGAGAATTAAAATACCTTTCTAAATCTTGATAAACTTTAGAAATGGGATAATCTGACTTTATTTCAGTAAAATGATTTACAATGATATCTTTTATGCTATTATCGCTATTAAAAGACACATGATAATTACCTTCGAGTCCCAAAATAAAGGGGTTAAAAATGTATTGATCCAAACTAAAATTAGCAAAGGTTCCTAAACTAAAGTAGTTACTAGTGCGAGTAGTTGAATTCATTATGAATTTCCCTGATAAAGTATATTGATTATAAACTCCAAGGAATAAAATGTGTGAAAAAGATAAATTTTCTCTTTTAATGCTATTCCACAAAGTGGCTAATGAATTTTCGCTTACAATTGGTACTTGAGTTGTTGAAATAATCTTATTATTAACCATTATTTGTAATGAAGCCAACTTTGAATCTCTAGTATTATACTTAAATAAATAATTTTCTCCTTCAAGTTCTCTGAAGGAATAGTTAACCTGTGTACCTTCTTTACCATCTAAAATAATTTTCACATTATCTTTTCCTGTATTATCATTAGAGTAACGTAACGCTACATAGGCATCGCTATTGATAAGAAATATGGGTTTATCAAAACCTATGATGACATTTTCAATTTTTTTATTTTCTAACGTTTCAGTCTGATTGTTTTCTTTTTTGCAAGCAAACAAAAGAATCAAAAAAAACAGTGATAAGATTTTAAGTTTCATAATAGTAGATGTTAAACACTACAAAAATAAAAACTTAAAACATTTAAGAGATTTTAAATAATAATTTAAATCTATTTAGACCTTATCGCCTCAACAGGATCTAACCTAGCAGCAGAAAAGGCAGGCCAAAATCCAGAAATAACCCCAATAATTATAGAAATAGAAATGCCTCTAATGATATTACCGATATTTAACACAATCTCAAAATTGAAACCATAAGTAGCTATTAAAGTTAAAGCATAAACTACCGCTAAACCTAATAAACCCCCAATTAATGAAAGAGCTATTGCCTCAAACAAAAACTGCAATAGAATAAAATAATTCTTAGCACCTAAAGATTTTTGTATACCTATAATATTGGTTCGCTCTTTAACAGAAACAAACATGATATTGGCAATACCAAATCCTCCAACTAAAATAGAGAAACCACCAATAATCCAACCAGCAACATTTACTATAGCAAACATTTGATCTAATTGCCCAGATAAAATAGTGGTTTTATTTAAAGCAAAATTATCATCTTCAATCGGGCTTAACCTTCTGATAGAACGCATAATCCCTTGTAACTCGCTTTCTACATCCTCAACAGCTACATTTTCTTTACCTCTTATAGCTATTTGTGGTCCATAATTATCGCTTTCTACATCAATCACGTTTCTGGCGAAATTTAATGGTAATAGTAATAGTTTATCTGCTGTTACACCTAGCATATCCTCGCCTTCTTTGGCAAAAACACCTATTACTTGTACATTTCTTCCTAAAACTTTTATTTGCTTTCCTGTTGCACTCTGGTTAGGGAATAAACCTTCGGCAATATCGGCACCAATTAAGCAAACTGCATTACCGCTGCTAGATTCTCCTTCGGTAAAATATCTACCTTCTGTTAAATCAAAACTCCAGGTCTTATCATACTCATGCGAAGCCGCAGAAACCTCCACACCTTCTATACTATTGCTTCTATATTTTAATGTTCTGTTTGATAAACCAATTTGATAAGAAATACCATCGGCTAAAGTTACTCGCTCTTTTAGAGCTTCATAATCTCTTAAACTAGCATTTGGTCTTTGCATGTATTTCCACCATGGGTAATCGCCAAAGCCTCCCCAAGGCCATTTCTGTACAAATACTGTTTTACTTCCTAGCTTATCAACACTTTCTTGTAAATTACCTCTAAAAGTATCTACAGCCGCAAAAACCGTAATAATGGTAAAAATACCAATTGTTATACCTAATAAAGATAAAAAGGTACGTGTACGGTTCTGTCTTAAAGCATCATAAGCAAAAAGAAAGCTTTCTTTAAAAAGTTTTAAAAACAACATATGCTATAAGACAGTTTAATAAATGAAAAGTTACAATTTTTTAATTATTAAATTTTAAAAATAGCGGTTTAAGAGCGTATTATTTTATTGAATTTATTTTTCCTAAATTTGCGCTCCAAATATTTGTTTCGAAACATATGAAATTATCACAATTTAAATTCCATTTACCAGAATCTCTTATTGCTCATCACCCGGCAGAAACTCGCGATGAGTCTCGTTTAATGGTACTTGACAAAAAAACAGGACATATAGAGCATAAGGTTTTTAAAGACGTATTGGGTTATTTTGAGGAAAAAGATGTGATGATTTTAAATAACACTAAAGTTTTTCCTGCCCGTTTATATGGTAATAAAGAAAAAACTGGTGCTACTATAGAAGTTTTCTTGTTAAGAGAGCTAAATAAAGAGTTAAGACTGTGGGATGTTTTAGTAGATCCTGCTAGAAAAATTAGAGTTGGCAATAAACTATACTTTGGCGATGATGATTTGTTAGTTGCTGAAGTTGTTGATAACACCACTTCAAGAGGTAGAACTATCCGCTTCCTATTTGATGGTACTGATGAGGAATTCCGTCAAAATATTGAAATTTTAGGTGAGACACCTCTTCCTAAATACATTAAACGTAAACCTACTGCAGAAGATAAAGAACGTTACCAAACTATTTTCGCTAAAAATGAAGGTGCTGTTGCAGCACCAACCGCAGGTTTACACTTTAGTAGAGAGTTATTAAAAAGACTAGAGCTTAAAGGTGTAGAATTTGCAGAAGTAACTTTACACGTTGGTTTAGGTACTTTCAGACAAGTTGAGGTTGAGGATTTAACCAAACATAAAATGGATTCTGAACAAATCATCATTACCCAAAAAGATGCTGATATTGTAAACAAAGGAATTGCTGAGAAAAGAAAAATCTGCGCTGTTGGTACAACTGTAATGAGATCTATAGAATCTGCAGTATCTGCTAGTCATACTTTAAAACCAATTAACGATTGGACATCAAAGTTCATTTTTCCACCTTATGATTTTAGTATTGCAAATTGCATGATTACCAATTTCCATACGCCAGAATCAACATTGTTAATGATGATTGCTGCCTTTGGTGGTTATGAAAACGTAATGAATGCTTACGAAGTTGCTGTAAAAGAAAAATATAGATTTTACAGTTATGGAGATGCCATGCTGATTATCTAAATTTCAGATATCAACTATATTTAAACGATGAATAACAAGCTATTTGCAAAATTATTCATCGTTTTTTGTTTATAAAGCTTTAACTCAAGATGAGCAAAAATCAGTTTTATGCTATTATCGTAGCTGGTGGTTCTGGCAAAAGAATGAACAGTTCAACACCCAAACAATTTTTATTGTTAAAAGGTAAACCCATTTTAATGCTGAGCATAGAAAAGTTTTATCAAAGCAAATATCAGCCTAAAATTATTGTTGTTTTAGCAGAACAAGAGCAGCAAACTTGGCAAGAACTTGTAAAAGAATATCATTTCAACATCCCACATGAAGTAATAAATGGTGGTATAGAAAGATTTCATTCTGTAAAAAATGCACTAAATAAAATAACTGATGAGCAAAGTATAATTGCTATACATGATGCGGTAAGACCTTTAGTAAGCTTTAAAACTATTGATACGTGTTTTGAAAAAGCATTATCAGAAGGTAATGCAATAGCAGCTACACCTTCTAAAGATTCTGTAAGAGTACAAGAAGGAAGTAAAAATAAGGCGATAGCTAGAAATCAAGTTTATCTGGTTCAAACACCACAAGTATTTCAATATCAACAACTAAAAAAGGCATATCAGCAAAATTTTGAAAGCTTTTTTACAGATGATGCATCTGTTGTAGAGAGAGTAGGCTTTGCTATCCACTTATGCGATGGCGATGAGTTTAACTTCAAGATTACTTTTCCTGAGGATATTATATTAGCAGAAGCTATCTTAAACAAACAAGCTCATGAATAATTTTAAGTTTTATTTTGTAAGCGCTATAATAGCTTTATTAATTCATTATAGTTTACGTTTTGTACAAATAGAGTTTTACAAGCTAATACAACCTTATTTATTAGCACTTTATTTCATTGCAGTAAGTTTTTATATCTACATTAAAAGCAAACAACTTCAAGTAAGCAAATACCTAAAACTAGTAGCTTACTATATCTCAATTTATATCATCATAGCTTTCATTGAGATTATTTTGGGTATTCCACATCCGTATTTAATAGCAGAGCTATTTATACAAATAGCGTTATGCGGTACTCCGGTTTTAATTGGCTTTGGTTTAGCCTTTATAAAAGATAGGTTAACGCTAAGATAATTTGATAATTTATTAAACTTATAAAAAAAAGCGAGGCAAAAACCTCGCTTTTTTATTGTTATACTATTTTTATCAAGCGCCTCTTATAATCCTTAGAAGAATAGCTATAACTGCAATTACCAATAAAATATGAATTAATCCTCCACCAAAAGGTGATACAAATGCTCCAAAAATCCAGATTATAACCAATATAACTGCGATTAAATAAAGTAAATTTCCCATGTTCTTGTTTTTTATAGTGTAAAATGTTTTGATAATTATATACATCTTACTAAACCAAAACCAGACCAAAAAACAAATTTTCTTAAATAACAGTTAAAATTTGAGTTTAAGAGATATAAAAAGATAAAATCGTATCAATTTATAGACAAAAAAGCCCAACGGTAAAGTCGGGCTTTTTTTAGTATTCATCTTCATTAAAGAAGAAGTCATCTTTTGTGGGATAATCCGGCCAAATTTCTTCAATGTTTTCATAAGGCTCGCCATCATCTTCTAGGGCTTGCAGATTTTCTATAACTTCTACAGGAGCTCCTGAGCGGATAGCGTAATCTATTAATTCGTCTTTAGTGGCTGGCCACGGAGCGTCTTCTAAATGAGAAGCTAATTCTAATGTCCAATACATATTTCTTAGAATTTTAATTTAATCGCAAAAGTATATTAATAATTTATAGTTCCTAAAAAAGTTTTCAACATTATTAAACTCGTGGAATCCACTTGTTTTCTATAATGTTATTATCTGCATTTACTTTTCTAGCTAAAGTAAACAAGTAATCAGACAAACGGTTTAAATATATGGTTATTTTATCGTCAACAAAACTCTCTTCTGCCAAATGTACTACATTACGTTCTGCCCTTCTGCAAACGCATCTGGCTAAATGGCAATAAGAAGAAGCAGTTAAGCCGCCTGGTAAAATAAAATGTTTTAGAGGTTCTAAACTTTCATTCATCTTATCTATTTCACTTTCTAAAAGTGTAATATCTTCTTCATGCAAGTCTGGAATCTTCATTTTGGATTTTTCTGGATCAGAAGCTAAGGAAGAACCAATGGTAAATAATCTGTCTTGTATTTCTTTTAAAATGGCTTTGTCTTCAGCGGCAATATCTTGGTCGCTAATTAAGCCTATATAAGAGTTTAACTCATCAACTGTCCCGTAAGACTCAATTCTTATATGATGCTTTGGAACTCTAGTTCCACCAATTAAAGAAGTATAACCCGTATCTCCGGTTTTAGTATATATTTTCATGCTCATTGTTTCTCTTAACTAAATAAAGCTTTTTTTGTTTAGAAAAATGAACAGATTATAAAAATAAAACTAAACTTTCTCTGCCACAGTCTTAATATCCTGATTTTGATAATCATCTTCAACTAAACCATCCCTCATTCTTACAATACGATGCGCATGTTGGGCAATATCCTCTTCATGGGTAACTAAGATGATGGTATTACCTTTGGCATGTATCTCTTCAATTAAACCCATAATTTCTATAGAGGTTTTAGTATCTAAGTTACCCGTAGGCTCATCAGCTAAAATAATTGAAGGATTGTTAATTAAAGCTCTGGCAACAGCTACACGCTGCCTTTGCCCTCCTGAAAGTTCATTTGGCTTATGATGTAACCTGTTAGCCAATCCAACATTAGTTAAAGCAGCTGTAGCTCTTTCATCGCGTTCTTTTTTAGAAATACCTGCATAAACTAATGGTAAGGCTACATTATCCTGTGCGGATGAACGAGGTAAAAGATTAAAAGTTTGAAAAACAAATCCAATTTCTTTATTTCTTACTTCGGCAAGCTCACTATCCGTCATTTGGCTTACATTAATTCCATTTAAGATGTATTCTCCTTTAGTGGGAGTATCCAAGCATCCCAAAATATTCATTAAGGTAGACTTACCAGAGCCAGAAGGCCCCATTAAAGCAACAAACTCTCCTTTGTTAATAGTTAATGTTACAGATTTTATAGCATGTATGGTTTCTGCACCTATAACATATTTTCTTCCTATATCTGTAATGGTAATTAAGGGCTGCATATGATGTGATTTCTTTATAAGACAAATTTTAGAAACTTTTGTTACACAAAAAAAGCCGGTTTTTCCGGCTTTATTTTTCTATAACTTTAGAAACTTTAAAGTACTCTTCGTTTCTGAGTGGTGCGTTGCTTAAAGCTTCTTCTCTACTTATTTCTTGCACTACTTGATCTGGCCTTAAAACATTAACACGCTCATTCATATAAATAAGTGGTTCAACACCTGTAGTATCTAGTTCTCCCAATTTCTCCATAAAACTAAGAATCTCACTTAGTTCTTCAATAGACCTATTTTTCTCCTCCTCTGTTAATACTAAACGAGCTAAATGAGCTATCTTATCTACAGTTTCTCTATCAATTTTCATCAGAATAAGCTAAACTATCCTTATAAACTTTATAATTTAATGCCGAATGTACGATTTCAAAAACATTATTTTTAAGATTTTCTTCATCTTTTTCTGATAAGGAGGCTGTATACACCGGTTCATGAACAATTACTTGGCATTTTCCGGGTTTAGAACCATAGCGTTTACCATCATCCCAAAGGATTTCCCAATTGTTAACTATGCTTACCGGTAGAATAGGAACACCTAAACTGATAGCCAATTTAAAAGGACCATTTTTAAATGGATGTAAAAGCGGTGGATACTCGTCTCCTATTTTACCTTCTGGAAAAATAATTAAAGACATTCCTTCTTGCAAGCGCTCTTCAGCTTTTTTAAAAGCCTTGTATGACGATATTTTACTTTCTCTTTTAACAGGCACATCAATCGTTTTAAAATAGAGCGCTGTTAGCGGATTATCAAGCAATTCATCCTTACCCATGTAAAAAAAATTGTTTTTCATGAGGATATTCATAGCCATAATATCAATGTTTGAAGAGTGGTTAGCACAAACGATATAGGTTTTGCTCCAATCTATTTTTTCTTTAAATTGATATTCATACCTGATACCAGAGAAAAAACATGCTAATTGTGCATTCCACTTTCTTATTTTGTTAAGCTTATGGTAGCTACGCTGATTTCTTGAATATCCATACAACCATGGATATAAAAGGAAATAAAACAGCACCACCATAAAATGGTAAAAATAGAGATGTAGCTGTTTCAAAATTTGTTTCATCAATTTCAAAAATAGAAATTTTCTGTACTTTCGTTGCCTATATGGAAACTGTTGTTAGTGGAATAAGATCCACAGGAAAATTACATCTGGGAAATTATTACGGTGCTGTAAAAAATTTCATTAAAATGCAGGAGCAATATAATTGTTTCTTTTTTATAGCAGATTATCATTCTTTAACCACACATCCTACTCCAGAAAACCTACATGGTAATGTAAAACATGTACTAGTGGAATATTTGGCAGCAGGATTAGACCCAGAAAAATGTACTTTATATGTACAGTCTGACGTACCCGAGGTAACAGAACTTTACCTCTACCTCAATATGAACGCTTATTTAGGCGAACTAGAAAGAAGTACTTCTTTTAAGGATAAAGTACGTTCACAACCTAATAACGTAAACGCTGGCTTATTAACCTACCCGGTTTTAATGGCTGCTGATATTATTTTACACCATGCCACCAAAGTACCTGTAGGAAAAGACCAAGAGCAACATCTGGAAATGGCTCGTACTTTTGGCAACCGCTTTAATAACTTATACAAAACGGAATACTTTAAAGAGCCTTATGCTTTTAACTTTTCTGAACAATTGATTAAAATACCTGGTTTAGATGGAAAAGGTAAAATGGGAAAATCTGAAGGTGAAATGAACGCCGTTTATCTATCAGATAGCCCGGAAATTATCAAAAAGAAAGTGATGAAAGCTGTTACAGATAGCGGTCCAACGGTAGAAAACCAAGAAAAACCTCAAGAAATACAAAATCTTTTTGATTTGATGAAAGTAGTGTCTACTGAAGATACTTATCAGCATTTTGAAAACGCTTATAATACTTGCGCTATTAGATATGGTGATTTTAAGAAGCAAATTGCCGAAGATATGATTTTAGCAACAGCAGATATCAGATCAAAAATTGAGGATATAGCACAGAATACCAGCCTTTTGCATAAAGTTGCTAAACTTGGAGCTGAGAAAGCAAGAGAAAGCGCATCAAAAACTATAAAAGAAGTAAGAGAAATAATTGGTTTCAGACCATTTTAATTTTAATTTAGAAAAATAGAGCATTTTTTCAGAATAATTAACATTATGCACATAGCCGTTGTTGGTAATATAGGAGCCGGAAAAACCACCCTTACCGAATTATTAGCCAAAAATTATAATTGGGAAGCCATGTTTGAAGCTGTTGATAACAATCCGTATTTAGAGGATTTTTACAGCGACATGAAAAGGTGGAGCTTTAACTTACAGATTTACTTCTTAAACAGTAGATTTCAACAGATTAGAGACATCCAAAGTAGCAATAAAAACATCATACAAGACCGTACCATTTATGAGGATGCCTATATTTTTGCTGAGAATCTTCATGAGATGGGATTAATGACAAGTAGAGATTACGAAAACTATCAATCTATATTTGATAATATTACGGCTTACATTAAACCGCCTGATTTATTAATCTATTTAAAAGCATCTGTACCTACTTTGGTAGAAAATATACAAAGAAGAGGACGCGAATATGAGGCAAGTATACGTTTAGATTATCTACAAAAACTAAACGAAAAATACGATAAATGGATTAAAAGCTATAGATCTGGTAAGTTATTGATTTTAGATAAAGACAAACTAGATTTTGCCAATAAACCAGATGATTTAAGCATCGTTATAGAGAGTATAGAAAGAGAAATTAATGGTTTATTTAAATAATTGTTGATGAAAATATTAGGTGTTATCCCTGCAAGATTTGCTTCTACTCGTTTCCCTGGCAAACCTTTGATAGATTTAGAAGGAAAATCTATGATACAAAGGGTTTATGAGCAAACCCAACAGGCAACTTCTTTGGCCGATGTTATTGTGGCTACAGATGACACCCAAATATTTCAAGCTGTAAAGCAATTTGGCGGTAATGTTATCATGACTGCTAATACCCATGTGAGCGGAACAGACAGATGTGCTGAAGTAGCACAAAAAGTTAGCGGTTTTGATGCAGTTATCAATATACAAGGTGATGAACCTTTGATAGACCCTAATCAAATTAATCTGGTAGCAGGCTGTTTTAATGATATATCTACCCAAATAGCTACGTTAGTTAAGAAGATTGAAACTTACGAAGAGCTTTATAATTTTAATACACCAAAAGTTCTACTAAACGATAAAAGAGAGGCGATATATTTCAGCAGGCAAACTTTACCTTATTTAAGAGATGTAGAGCCAAACAAGTGGCTAGAAAAACATACCTTTTATAAACATATTGGTATTTATGGTTATAAAACACCTACTTTAAGTATCATCTCTCAATTAGAAACCGGCAGCCTAGAGAAGGCTGAAGGTTTAGAGCAATTAAGATGGATAGAAAATGGTTTCAATATTAAGGTAGCCATCACTCATACCGATACTTTAGCCATTGATACTCCTTCAGATGTAAACAAGGTTTTAAAAGCCATTAAGAATGATAAGGTATAGTAATTTTAAATTGCGTACCCGGATTTAAATTTTGATATGCTATACTTCCCTTTTTATACTCAATAATCTTTTTAATAAGATATAATCCTAAACCATTACCTTCAGATTTTACGTTTCCGCGATAATACATCGTAAAAATATGATCCTTTATTTGATCTGAAATCCCTTCGCCATCATCTTCAACAGTTATGATAAAGTGGTGATTATTTAAAGATAAATCTGCCTTAATATTAACCTCTTGATAAGAGTATTTAATACTATTCTCTACAAGATTTTCCATTATAATACTCAACAAAAACTTACTAAAAATTACTGGCTTTTGTATATTATCTAATAGTTGTAAGTTTACCTTTTTTGTTTGACTAACTTCTTCTAATCGCTCTTTTAGCTCGGATATGAAACTTGGGAGATTAATCTCTTCATTTTCATGTATTTCTAATGAAGATAAGGCATTTAGCTTATGCAACATCCTATATAAACCTTTTACAGATAGCTCTATATAGCCAAGTAAATCTAGCATTTGGCTACTATCGTGAGTCTCTTTTAATAAATTTACTACACCATGTATGTTTGTAAGAGGCGCTCTAAAATCATGCGATGTATGATAAAAAAGAGTTTTCAACTCTTTATTGATGTTATTTAAATCTTCTGTTCTCTGCTCTATCCTACTTTCTAACTCTTCTTTTAAAACCTTTATTTGAGCATTTTGAGCTTTCATTTGTTGATGTTGATGTTCTAAGCTATCTATCAAAAAAAACTGATGAAGCTTGTTACACAGCGTATCAGCTATAAGCTTTAGAAAATTAAAATCTTCATCTAATTCTGGATATTCATGGATATATCCAACCGTAATAACCATTTGTACATCTTTAAAAGCAGATAAGGGTAAGGATAATATCGCTTTAAAAGGACTATCTAAACTATTAATACCGAAAAAAGGAATATTAAACCTTAGTATATCGGCCTTATTTCTACAATAGATAAATTTACCACCAGCAAAAACTTTACGTTCGGCTTGTTTATCCTTAAGGTTTAAACCTGATGCATCAACATCTCTAACCTGATGAGAAGTCCAATATTTACCTTGATAATTAAAACAGAATTTAATTGCAGAGACTTTTAAAAGAGAGAAGATATAGGAATTTAGTACTTCCTCTATCTCCTCTACATGAATACATTTATTCAGTGTATTTAAGAAAGAGTAAAATACGTCATTCCTCTCTGATTTGATAGTGCTCAGAGAAAAATAGTTCATTGTTGAGAGTGTAATTTATGAATTAAATGTAAACAATTTAATTCATAAATCTTCGATTTTTATCTAGATTAATGCAAAGGTCTTGGCTTAACCATACCTCCATAGGTATCATCAACAGTATGCATTACAATAAAGGCTTGCCTATCTATACTTTTAACCAAATTTTTTAGACGAGTAACTTCTAATCGGGTAACTACCGTAAATACAATATTTAAACCTCTTTCTTCTAACGGTACATTTTTCACATAACCACGCTCACCTTTATAAATAGTTACAGCTCTTCCCATAATTTTGATAACAGCTTGCCTTATTTCTTCGCTTTCGGCTGATATAATGGTAACGCCAATATATTCCTCTATACCATGAATAATAAAATCAACGGTTTTTGAAGCCGCCAGATAAGTTAAAATAGCATATAAAGCTGTTTCTATATTTATTAAAAATGCTGCAAAGCCAAAAATGATGATATTGAATACCAGAATAATATCTCCAACACTTAAACTAATTTTTCTGCTTAGATATAGTGCTAAAACTTCAGTACCATCAATTACAGCTCCGCCTCTAATGGTTAATCCTATACCTGCTCCAAGAAAAAAACCTCCAAAAACAGAAATTAATAGCTTATCAGAAGTAATTATGGGATAAAAATTAAAGCTTAACATAATTGCCAGACCTGCAATGGCTATAATAGTTTTAATAGCAAAAGACCTCGAAATTTGCTTAGAACCTAATAATACAAAAGGAATATTAACCAATACCACCCAAATAGAAAGTGGTATACCACCTAAAATATTAAGCATTAAAGAAATTCCCATGGCACCACCATCTAAAAAATGGTTAGGTAGTAAAAAACTCTTTAATCCAAAAGCTGCAGAAGCTATACCTAAAACAACAAATAAAGTCTCTTTAACGAATGCTTTAGGGTCTAATTTTTGATATGCGTATTTAACTTTCTTTTTTACTCTCATAAGCGTTTCAAAATAACGAATTTTGTACGCAAAGCTGATATTTTATTAAAAATAGATATGAATTTAAAAAGTATTAACCCTTATAACGGAAAGCAACTTGCCAGTTACAAGCAACATAGCCAAAGTCAGCTCACAAATAAAGTTCAAAAAACACACAAAGCTTGGATAAACTACCAGCAAACTACTTTAGCTCAAAGAAGTGTTTGGATGGAAAATTTAGCGCAGCAACTTCTTCTAAACCAAGAACATTTGGCAAAACTTGTTACTGAAGAAATGGGTAAACCTTTACAAGATGGTATTGCAGAGGTAAAGAAATGCGCAGCCGTTTGCCAGTATTACGCTAAACATGCAGCAGATTTCCTTAAAGATGAAGTTATTGATACAGATGCTAAAAAAAGCTTTATCAGCTACCAACCACTTGGTATTATATTAGCCATTATGCCTTGGAATTTCCCTTATTGGCAAGTTTTTAGATTCTTAGCCCCTGCATTAATGGCTGGAAATTCTGGGTTATTGAAACACGCATCTAACGTAAGTGCTTGTGCTTTAGCTATAGAAAAATTAGTTTATAAAGCTGGTTTCCCAGATGATATATTTCAGGTTTTATTATGTGATAGCAAAAGTTTAGCTGTAGTGATAGAAAATCCTTTAGTAAAAGCTATTACTTTAACCGGAAGTACCCAAGCAGGCATACAAGTAGCCAAAAAAGCTGGCGAATTACTTAAGAAAACGGTTTTAGAACTAGGCGGTAGCGACCCTTATATTATTCTTGAAGATGCAGACTTAGAGCAAGCTGCCGAAATATGTGTAAATTCTCGATTAATTAATAACGGGCAAAGCTGTATTGCAGCTAAACGTTTTATTGTGGTTAAAACTATTGAAAAAGCTTTTACCCAACTTTTTGTAGCAAAAATGAAAGCTAAAACTTATGGAAATCCAACAGAGCCGGGCACAGATTTAGGCCCGATGGCAAGGATTGACCTTAGAGATGAGTTGCATCAGCAAGTAACAGAAAGCATTAAAAAAGGTGCTAAATGTATTTTAGGAGGCTTTATTCCTGAAGGCAAAGGAGCCTTTTATCCACCAACGGTACTAACAAAAGTAAAAAAAGGAATGTCTGCTTACCATGATGAGCTATTTGGACCAGTTGCCGCCATTATATCAGCTAAAAATGAAGATGATGCTATTAAAATAGCAAATGATACTGTTTTTGGATTGGGAGGAGCTATTTTCACTAAAGATTTAACTAAAGGAGAAAAGATTGCTAAAGAAAAACTGCAAGCTGGTTCTTGCTTTGTTAATAGCTTAGTAAAGTCTGACCCTAGATTGCCTTTCGGCGGAATTAACCAATCTGGCTATGGTAGGGAGTTAAGCTTAATTGGGATGAGAGAGTTTTTGAATATTAAAACTGTGTATATTCAAGACTAAGTAAAACCTAAACCAACAATATCATCGTAAATAGTTAAGCTAGGGTTGGCCCTAAATCAATACCTTTAAACATATGCAAGAAAGCAAAGAAGCACTCATTATATTCCTCAAATATCCAGAATTAGGAAGGTGTAAAACCCGCTTAGCAGCGAGTATAGGAAATGAAAAAACACTTAAAGTTTATATTGAATTATTAAACCACACAAATCTGATTACTAAAAACTTAAATTTTGATAAGTTCTTATATTATGACAAGGTGTCAGAGAAAAAACTCGACTGGAAAGAAGGAAATTATACCCATGCCTACCAAACAGAAAGTGATTTAGGCGGGAGAATGGCCCAAGCCTTTGAAGATACTTTTGCTAAAGGATTTAAACATGTTGTTATTATAGGATCTGACTGTTATGATTTAAGTAGCGATATTATTAAAAAAGCCTTCAAAGCGCTTCAAAACCACGATGTTGTTGTAGGACCAGCAAAAGATGGTGGCTATTATTTAATTGGTTTAAGTAAAATGAATAAACAGCTTTTTACGGAGATTGAATGGAGTACTGAACAAGTATTGAATACGACGATACAGAAATGTAAAGCAGCTAATTTATCTTATCACTTATTAGAAACCTTATCTGATATTGACACTATTGAAGACCTTAACCCTTACCTAAAGCAAATTATTAAATAACACACATATACTACTGAATTACAGCGTAAATTAACTTTTAAGAAACACAAATTATCGGTCTAATAGCTAGAGATTATATCTAAAATCTTTAAGCTATCTTTGCCATGTGAAGAACAAACAGCAAGTATATACTAACATGATAAAGGCCGAAGCAAAGCGCTTAGGCTTTATGTTTTGTGGCATAGCTAAAGCTGATTTCCTCGCAGAAGAAGCACCTAAACTAGAGCAATGGTTAAAAGAAGGAAGACATGGAAAGATGTCTTATATGGAGAACCATTTTGATAAGAGATTAGACCCAAGGTTATTGGTTGATGGTGCAAAATCTGTCATTTCTGTTGCATTAAACTATTACAGTCCTGAACAACAAACAGATGCTGAAGCACCTAAAATATCTAAATATGCTTATGGCACCGATTATCACTTTGTGATAAAAGACAAATTAAAAGCTTTACAGCAATTTATTACAGAAAATATAGGCGAGGTGGCCGGAAGAGCTTTTGTTGATTCTGCCCCTGTTTTAGATAAAACCTGGGCAAAAAAAGCTGGTATAGGTTGGATTGGTAAAAATAGCAACCTCTTAAATAAGCAAACAGGGTCTTTTTTCTTTCTTGCGGAGTTAATTATTGATTTGGAATTAGCTTATGACCACCCATTCCAAACCGACCATTGCGGCACTTGCACCAAATGTATTGATGCATGCCCCACAGAAGCTATCATTAAACCTTATGTGGTTGATGGTAGCAAATGTATTTCTTACTTAACCATAGAGTTAAAAGAGCAAATTCCTAATGAGTTTAAAGGCAAAATGGACAATTGGATGTTTGGCTGCGACATTTGCCAAGATGTTTGCCCTTGGAATAGGTTTTCTAAGCCTCATCAAGAAGAGCAATTTATCCCTCACCCAGATTTGCTACATCTTAATAAAAGAGATTGGGAAGAAATTACCGATGATGTTTTTTCAAAACTCTTTAAAAAATCAGCTGTAAAGCGAACCAAATTAGCAGGCTTACAACGCAACATCAACTTTTTAAAACCTTATTAAAATCTAAACTTTTTATTTAAGTAGATTAATTAGACCTACTGATTTCTATGATTTTATCATTCGTACCATTACTGGTAGAAAAATAAACCTTGCCATCGGGTGCAACACAAATGGCTCTCTTTCTTCCGTATTGGGTTCCAAAATAATCTTGACTAGCTACTATAGCTGTACCTGCATCGTTCAGCTTTAACTGCACCAATTTACTAGCTTTTAAAGTAACCAATAGTAAAGAGTTTTTCCATTGTGGTATGCTGCTATGGTTGTAATAAGTTAGTCCGGCGGTGGCTATGGTTGGTGTCCAAGTTTGTAAAGGTGTAGCAACGTTATTAGCTGTACAGAAGGCATTTTCTGTACTATTATCACAAGCACCTACTACATTTGGCCATCCATAATTACGATCTTTCTCTATCAAATTTATTTCATCATCTGTACTAGGGCCATGTTCTGATGCATATAATTTACCATTCACCATCACTAAGCCTTGCGCATTACGATGTCCAAAAGACCAAACAGCACTATTAGGCGAAGGGTTATCAGCAGGTATACTACCGTTTAGGTTTATTCTTAAAACTTTACCTGCCAAAGAATTTTTGTTTTGTGCCAACGCAGTATTATTAGCATCTCCGGTGGTTATAAAAAGCTTTAAATCAGGCGAAATTAGCAATCTACTTCCATTATGAATGTTAGCGGCTGGGATATTATCTAACAGAACCAATGGGCTGTTAAGTGTTTGATTATTGTAGGTATATCTCACTACTTTTTCTGTATAAACGCCTAGTCTGTTATAGTTATAGACGATATAAACATAGGGCTCAGTAGCAAAATTAGGGTGTAAAGCCATTCCTAATAGCCCGCCTTCTCCTCTAGCATCAACATCCGGAACTGTAAATAAAGATTTTACTTGTTTAGTTGCTATTTCTAATCTGCTAATTTTACCACTACGTTCTGTAAACCATAAGTGATTATCAGGCCCATAAACAATCTCCCAAGGATGAGAAAGTCCTGTTGCCATTTCTGTAGTAGCAAATTCTGCATCAGTTAAAGGTATTTCCTCTTGCTGTGCTTTCTTTTTACAGGCTATAAAGAAAAAGAATAGTGCTAAGCTTAATAAACTATATTTCATAATAGGTGATTTTGAAATATAAACGTTTATCTGCAAGAAATAGTTTTTACACCTTGATTATCAAGCTATTTTAGATACACATAAGTAATCCCATCCCCGCCCCTATCGGCATGTTCGTCTTCCATTCTGCTTACTTCACTATATTTTTTCAGGTAGTTTCTTATCAGTTTCCTTAAAATACCATCGCCTTTACCATGTATTACTTTAAAAGAATTCATGTTAAACATAATGGCTTTATCCAGATATTTTTCTATTTCGTAGAGTGCATCATCACCTCTTTTACCTCTTACATCTATTTCACTTACGAAATCTGCAGCAGACTGTGTATGAGTTACTCTGCTAAGTTTGCGTATATCTTTAGGAACCTCGCTATTAGAAACTTTAGTAGCTCTGTTCTTTTTCACAACAGACCTTAGCTCGCCAAAAGCGATAATCAAATTATCTTTGTTAACCTCTAAAACTTGAGCTACGTTGCCAGAATCTATTAATTTAACCCAATCGCCTTCTTTAATTTCTGTAGTTTCTGCGGTTGCTTGTTTAGGTTTCTCTGCCTTTATTTCGTTCTTTTTAAGCTCTGTATGAAGCTTACTTCTTAATTCCTGCGTCTTCTCCTTATCGGCTTTGTTCTCTTTAATTTGGGCAATGGTATTTTCTACCAGCTTATTGGCATTTTTGATGATTTGTTGCGCTTCAAGCTTAGCTTCTTTAATGAGGTTTTTCTTATTCTCGTCATAAAAAGCTTTTAACTTCTCATTCTCATCTAGTAATGATTTTGCCTTTCTTTGAAGCTTATCTATCTCTATCTTTTTCTCAAGAACCTCTTTTTTATCACGTTCTAAATCAATCAATAAAGTATCTACTTTTCTTTGCTGAATGCTGATTTTGCTTTTCGCTAAATCTAGTAATTGCTTAGATAAACCTATTTTTTGCGCAATTTCAAAGGCATAAGAACTACCGGGCTTACCCATCTCTAACATATAAAGCGGTTGCAGATGGATATTATCAAAAATCATAGATGCATTTTCAATCCCAGTGGTATGGTTTGCAAATATTTTAAGATTAGAGTAGTGCGTGGTAATTACTCCGTAAGCGTTTTTCTTATTGATGATTTCTAAAACAGCTTCAGCAATAGGCCCACCAAATTGAGGATCGGTACCGGTACCAAATTCATCTATCAAAACCAGAGTTTTAGCATTAGAAAACTCCGTAAAGTATTTCATTTTTGATAGATGGGCGCTATAAGTACTTAAATCACTCTCTATAGATTGATCGTCTCCAATATCAGCAAAAAGCTGTTTAAATATGCCAAATTCTGATTCTTCTGCCACCGGAACCAACAAACCTGCCTGAACCATAATTTGCAGTAAACCAACAGTTTTCATGGCTACAGATTTACCCCCAGCATTAGGACCAGAAACCAGTAAAATCCTAGTTTTTTCATCTAAATGCATATTTAATGGCACAACTGCTTTCCCGTTTAACTTTGCCCCTATAACCAACAAAGGATGACGAGCATTCACTAATTTTAACCTCGTATCTTTTAAAACAACAGGCATTTCTGCATCTATTTCTATAGCGAAAAGTGCTTTAGCTCTTACAAAATCTAACTTGGTTAAGAAATTATGATAAGAATATAAAATAGGTACGTAAGGACGAGTTTTATCTGTTAACTCGGTTAAAATTTTGATGATTTCCCTTCTACGCTCAAACTCCATATCCCTTATCAGGTTATTGAGGTTGAAAACTTCTTCGGGTTCTATGTAAACGGTTTGCCCAGATGCAGATTCATCATGAACAAAACCTTTTAATTTCCTTTTATTTTCTGCTAAAATAGGGATACAAATTCTGCCATCTCTAACAGTTAAGCTACCATCGGCAACCCAATTATTTTGCTGGGCATTTTTATAAATCTGGTCTACTTTTTTACGGGCATCTTGCTCTGCTTTAGCAATAGCATCGGTTAAATAAGCTAATTCTTTAGATGCATTATTCTTGATTTTACCTTTTACATCAATAACAGCTTCTATATTTTTAATGATGCTTTTTTCTATAGGTAAATGCTCAAAAAGTGCTTCTAAATTAGGATACAAGCCATTTCGCTCTTCAAAATATTTGATAACCGAAAAAACTGTAAGCAAAGAATTATAAATCTGAAAAAACTCTTCCTCACTTAAAAAAGTCCCTTCTATTTTGGCTTTATCAGAAAGTCTTTTAATATCAAAAAAACTTTGGATAGGTAAAGGCTGGTCGTTTTTAATGATGTTTTTAAATTCTTGAGTTTGCTTCAAGAACTTAATAATCTGGTCGTAATTTGCCATGAACTGGATTTTATCCACCATTCCACGCCCCATATCACTCATACAAAAAGATCTGATGTTTGCTTTTATCTCATCAAAACCTAATTTGTCTAAACTATTTACTGGATAAATCATCTACTACTCAAATTAAACATTTGAAACACCTAGTTAATAGGCGTTCTTCTAACCCTAAGGCTATCTTGTGTTTGACGTTCTATTTCTTTAATTTCTTTACGGATAACACCTTTATTTAAATCCTCAATTTTAGCAACAGAATCTTTTTTAAGCTTGTAAATTAAGCTGCTGCTAATGATCGTATTGTTTAAGCTATCTATAAATTTAAGAGGTAACCTTAAAGCTCTTAATTGGTTTTTATTGATTTTATCTTGAATCCTTAACAAGCTATCCTCTACAACTTTATAGATTTCTTTAATTTGCTCGGTATTTTTGCCGTAGTATTTTAAGCTGGTACTAAACTTTGCAGAGTCTATCTCATGTTTCTTAAAAACATAGTTATAGCGGTCTTTAGCAAAGATTAATAAAGAATCCTGACTAAATCTTACATCAATAGCCGCATCACTTAAATGCATATCTATCAATACGTTAGCCATCTTATCTTTCTCTATCAAGTTATCTGGCTTATCATTATTGTTACAGGCTGCAAAAAAAATAAGTGCACAAAACAAAGCCGACAATTTTTTCATTCGTATTTTTACCATTTAAAACGATAAAATTACGGATAAATGAGCATTACAGATAATTTATTAAAACTAAAAAAAGAGATAGAGCAAGAAGATGTAAAACTTATTGCCGTATCTAAGACTAAACCGGTCGAAGATATCATGGAAGCTTATCATGCTGGGCAACGTTTATTCGGAGAAAACCACGTACAAGAATTAGTAGAGAAATATGAAGCCCTGCCAAAAGATATAGAATGGCATTTAATTGGCCATTTACAAACCAATAAAGTAAAATATATAGCACCTTTTATACACCTCATTCACTCGGTTGATAGCTTAAAACTATTACAAGAAATTAATAAGCAAGCAGCAAAAAACAATCGAGTTATCAATTGCTTATTACAGGTTTACATTGCCGATGAGGAAACTAAATATGGTTTAGGTTTTGATGAAGTTATAGAATTATTACGTTCTGAAGAGTTTGCAAGCTTACAAAACATAAAAATTGTTGGCTTAATGGGAATTGCAACCAATTCTGATAACGAAAAGCAAATAAAAGAAGAGTTTTACGAGCTTAAAACTTTATTTGATGGTGTTAAAACCTCCTATTTCAGGAAAGATGCAGACTTTAAAGAAATTTCTATGGGAATGTCTACCGATTATAAAATCGCAATAGAGCAAGGCTCTACCATGGTAAGAATTGGAAGTGATATTTTTGGAAAACGAGTAATTAAGCATTTTAAAAACGTAGAATGATAAGAGAAGCCCACAAAGCAGACTGCCCAAGAATGTTAGAACTTATTCATGAACTTGCCCTTTATGAAAAAGCACCTGATGAGGTTACTGTTACTTTAGAGGAATTTATAAATGCCGGTTTTGGAGAAAAGCCCATTTGGAAAGCTTTTGTAGCAGAAATTGAGGGTAAAGTAGAAGGCTTTGCTTTGTTTTACATACGCTACTCTACCTGGAAAGGCTGCCGTTTATACTTGGAAGATTTTATAGTAACCGAGAAAATGCGTGGTAAAGGAATAGGCAAATTACTTTTTGAGCGAACTATACAAGAAGCTAAAGAAAAAGGCTATAAAGGCATGGTTTGGCAAGTGTTAGATTGGAACGAGCCTGCCTTAAATTTTTATCGCAAATATGAGGCTTATGTAGAAAGTGGCTGGCTTAATGCTTCCTTATCTACTCAACAAATACAAAAATTCTAAGCCATGAAATATTACCTTATACTAGCTTTTTTTGCGCTTACATTTATTAGCTGCAATCAAAATAAGCCAAAGCAGGCAGAACAAGAAGATATTAAACAAGTAGCTAAAGATACCTTGGTTTACGAACTTATAAATTTTTATAAGACCACCCCAAGCTGCAAAACCGATTCTTGCGAAGCTTATGTAAAAGCTGTTTACCCTGTTTTTAAAGTTGAGGCTTTAAATAAGTTTATCACTAATATTATCACCACACTACCTTATAACGGCCAACCAACCCGTAATTTAAATTTAGCTGCAGATTCTTTTATCAATGATTATTTAAAGTTTAAGAAAGAATTTCCTGATAGCCCAGCAGGCTACGCTTGGGATCAAAATTTCAGAATAGCTTATCAGGATCAAAATTTCATCAATTTTGCCTATCAAAGCTATGTTTATACTGGTGGGGCACATGGTTTAGAAACCATTCTGTATTTCAATATTTCTAAAAAAGGCTATCAAATTATACAACTAAAAGATATTTTTGATAAAGATGAAAGAGCGCAATTAAATGCTATTGCCGAGCAAATTTTCAGAAAACAAGAAGGCTTAAAAGCTAATGATAACTTAGATAGCTATTTCTTTGACGAGCAAAAATTTAGCCTTAATGAGAACTTTATCATCACTAACAAAGGATTAGAATTTCTGTATAACCCTTATGAGATTAAAGCTTATGCTTACGGCAGAACAATGCTTTTTATCCCTTATAAAGACATACAAGAAATCATAAAAAAAGACAGTATTTTATCTAAATTCAAACCATAATGGAGGTATATAAATTTGGTGGCGCTTCTGTAAAAGACGCCGATGGCATTAAAAACTTAGGTTTTATTCTTCAAAAAAACCTCGATAAACAACTTTTAGTTGTTATTTCTGCCATGGGAAAGACTACCAATGCTTTAGAAAAACTTACCAAAAGCTATTTTGATAGGAATGATGATGTTTTTGATATTCTAAACGAGATTAAAGCTTATCATTTTGGTATTATAAACCAACTTTTTGAAGATAAAAATGCCAAAGTATTTGATGAGATTAATAACACTTTTGTAGAGATAGAATGGGTAATAGAAGACGAACCACAAGATGAGTTTAATTTCATTTACGACCAAATAGTTTCTGTTGGCGAGGTCCTTTCAACCAAGATAGTAAGTCATTATTTAAACACTATCGGAATCAAAAACAAATGGCTTGATGCTCGTTCTTACATCCAAACAGATAATACTTACCGCGAAGCCAAAATTAACTGGGAAAAAACAGAAAAATTAATTGCTCAAGGCATCCCTCCTATCTTGAAAGAGCAAATTGCTATTACACAAGGTTTTATCGGTAATACATCAGAAAATTTTACAACTACTTTAGGCAGAGAGGGGTCTGACTATACCGCGTCTATTTTCGCAAGTTGTTTAAATGCAAGCCAAGTTACCGTTTGGAAAGATGTACCGGGTATTTTAAATGCCGACCCAAAATTATTTAATGATACTCAAAAACTGGCTGAATTATCTTATGCTGAGGCAATAGAAATGACATATTATGGCGCTACGGTTATTCATCCAAAAACTATAAAACCATTGCAAAATAAAGGTATTCCGCTATTTGTAAAACCTTTTATGCAACCAGAAGAAGCTGGTACCATCATTAAAGAAGCTGATATTGCTATTCAGATTCCTATTTTGATTGTGAAGCAAAACCAGTTGTTGATGAGTATCTCTACCAAAGACTTTTCTTTTATTACAGAGCATCATCTGAAAGATTTATTTGCAGCTTTTTCTAAAGTGAATATCAAAATTAATATGATGCAGGTATCAGCTCTTAGCTTTTCTGCTTGTTTTGATGAGGATGAAATGAAATTTAAACAGCTTAGAAGTTTGATAGAGGCAGACTTTAGTTATAAATACAACAATCATTTGCAACTGGTAACCATCAGACATGCTACAGAAGATAGTATTAAAACTTATGCACAAGCCAAGAATTTATTACTAGAACAAAGAAGCAGAACAACGGCACAATTTATCCTAAAAAATGATTAATAAAGCACTTTTAGATAAAGAAGTTCAGGATTACATTAGGCTTAACGCCGATGCTGACGTGAATAAAATTATCTTAAAAGGCTCTCCGTTTAAGGATATTGATGTTAAAGAAATTGCCAACCAAATACAAGGGAGAAAAGCAACAGCAAAAAAGCTTCCTTTATGGGCAAATACTGATGGTATTATCTATCCACCAAAATTAAATTTAGAACAATCTTCATCAGAAATAACAGCGCTTTACAAAAGTAAACTTGTTAAAAATGCCAACTTAGTTGATTTAACTGGTGGTTTTGGTGTGGATGATTTTTACTTTGCTAAAGAAGCTAAAGAGGTTGTACATTGCGAACTTAACCCGCAACTATCTGCCCTAGCACAACATAACAACAAATTGTTAGGCGCACAAAATATTGTTTATTATACTGGTGATAGTTATGAATATCTTCAAAAAATACAGCAAACTGATATTATTTATACAGATCCATCTAGAAGAGTAGAAAATTCAAAAGTGTTTTTATTGCAAGATTGCGAGCCAAACATTATCCAACATCTGGATTTCTATTTGTCTAAAGCTTCAAAAATCATCTTAAAAGCAGCCCCTATTTTAGATATTTATGCAGCTGTTAAGGCACTTAAATATGTAAGCGAAATACATGTTGTAAGTGTAAATAACGAGTGTAAAGAGCTTTTATTCATAATAGAAAAACAAGCATCAGCAACTAAAATTATTTGCACTTTATTAACTGCAGAAAAGCAAAACATCTTAGAATTTTCATATCTGGAAGAAGAAAATATCATCAGCCCAAGCTATAAAAAACCCGAAACCTATTTATACGAGCCTGATGCTGCCATTTTAAAAGCTGGTCTTTTTAAAAGTATTGCCCAAAAGTTTGATTTATATAAACTACATCAACATTCGCATTTATATACTTCTAAAGAACTAAAAAATGATTTTCCAGGACGAGTTTTAAAGATTAATCAGGTTCTGGAATTTAAACACTTTTCTAAACAGCATTTAAAAAAAGCTAACGTTGTTTGTAGAAATTTCCATTTAAAACCAGAAGAAGTAAAAAAGAAATTCAAAATAGATGATGGCAGTAATACTTATTTATACTGTACAACTGCCCATGATGAACACAAAATCATGATTATAGCAGAGCGAATTAGTTAAATTAACAATCGCTCAAACTTATAGGAATATTAACCGCCAAGCCACCTTCTGAAGTTTCTTTGTATTTAGAATTCATATCTAAAGCGGTTTCCCACATGGTTTTTACTACGCTATCTAAAGAAACTTTTGCTTTTGATGGTTCGCTTTGTAGTGCTAATTGAGCTGCCGTGATAGCTTTTATAGCCCCCATGGTATTTCGCTCTATACAAGGCACTTGAACCAAGCCACCAATTGGGTCGCATGTAAGCCCTAAATGATGCTCCATTGCAATTTCTGCTGCCATTAAACATTGTTCTGGGCTACCTCCTAAAACTTCTGTTAAACCAGCCGCTGCCATGGCAGAGCTTACGCCAATTTCTGCTTGGCAACCGCCCATAGCAGCAGACAAGGTGGCACCTTGTTTAAAAATACTTCCAATTTGTGCTGCGGTTAATAAAAACTGTATGATTTTACTGTTATTTTGCCCATTGCAAAACACAATATAATACATTAAAACAGCCGGAATTACCCCTGCAGAACCATTTGTTGGGGCGGTTACAACCCTACCAAAAGAAGCATTTTCCTCGTTTACAGCTAAAGCAAAACAGCTTACCCAGTTTAAAGTGTACTGAAAACCATTACCATTTTCTTTAATAGCTGCTATCCAACCTGTTTGGTCTTCATAATTTTTACCGGATAGTAACCTCTTATTGATAGCCGCTGCTCTTCTATTAACCAATAATCCACCAGGTAAAATCCCTTCTTCATGACAGCCTTTGTAAATGCAATCTATCATAACCTGCCATATCTGAAGTAATTTTTCATTTATGGCTTGTTCTGTATTCCAGCACTTTTCGTTCTCTAGAACTATAGAGCTGATATTTTTATTAGCCTTTTTACAAGCCTCGAGTAAATGAGTAGCAGTTTGTGTTTCATATTTTGGTGTGGCAGCTTTACCAGATGTTAAAGCTTCTTCACCTTCCTTTTGGATAAAACCACCACCAACAGAATAATAAGTTTCCTGATAAACCTCGGCCGTAGCCATTACAACAATAAACGTAAGCGCATTGGGATGATAAGGTAAGGATTCTTGTTTTAAAAACTCAATATCTTTAGCGTAATTAAAATCTATAAGCTGCTGATGATGAAGATTTATTTTTTTATCCTTTTTGATGCTTTCTATAACCGGATTTATTTGGTTAATCTTCATCGTAACCGGATCAAAACCACTTAAACCTAGCATAATGGCTATATCTGTACCATGGCCAATACCTGTTTTAGCTAAAGAACCATATAAATTCACATGAATGCTATTTATCTGATTAAGTTTACCTTTTTCTTGTAAATCTTTCACAAAACGTTGTGCGGCTCGCCAAGGGCCAAGCGTATGTGAACTTGACGGACCAACTCCTATTTTAAGGATATCAAAAACAGATATTTGTTCTGGTAGCATGTATATAAAATTAAGATTAGTCTTCTAAATAATCTAAATCTTTAGAAAATGTTTCTTGCATCTTATTTAATGCCCAAAAGGCCAAGCCTAAACTTATAATCCCCACTATGATACCAGCATGTACAAAAGTTCCGTTGAACATTTTATTAAAAAATTGAAACAATAAAGATAAAGGAACCACAGCACCTCTCACAAAATTAGGTACTGTTGTAGTAACGGTTGCTCTAATATTGGTACCAAACTGTTCTGCAGCTATGGTCATAAAAATAACCCAATAACCAACAGAAAAACCAAGGAATAAACAAATAGCATAAAATGCAAACAAACTTATGCCTGATAAGAAGAAATATGCGGCAACACCTATTACAGATAAAAATAAATATACGTAAACAACTTTTAAACGGCTTTTTAACCACTGACTTAATAAGCCACTAGCAATATCGCCTAGTACTAAACCTGCATAACAACAAGCAACAGCAGCACCAGCATTTACATTTCCTTGAACACCTAAAACCTTACCAAACTCTGGAGATAAAGTAATTAAAATCCCAACTACAAACCATAAAGGCACACCAATAATGATACATCTTAAATATTTAAAAAACCGTTTTTTACTATTAAAAAGAGAGAAAAAATCGCCTCTGTTTACATGTTCTTGTTCTTTAGTTTTACCAAACATTCCAGATTCTGAAACGCCTATTCTTAATAACAACAAAGATAAACCTAAACCTCCACCAATAAAATAACAGGTACGCCAATCAAAAAACTGAGCAACAAAATAAGCTGCAACCGCACCACTTACACCTACAGCAGCAACGATAGTTGTAGCATAGCCTCTCTTTTCTTTAGAAATTAACTCGGCAACTAGCGTGATACCAGCTCCCAGCTCTCCGGCTAAACCAACTCCGGCTATAAAACGCCAAACAGCATAAGCTTCTATAGAGTTTACAAATCCGTTAGCAATATTTGCAACCGAATACATAAAAATGGAACCAAACAAAACAGAAAGCCTGCCTTTTTTATCGCCAAGAACGCCCCAAAAAATTCCTCCTAAGAGTAAACCTATCATTTGAACGTTTAATAGAAAAATCCCATTATCTGTTAAGCTTTGGCCAAAATACCCCATAGACTCTAAACTTGGTACCCGTACAATACTAAAAAGCAGTAAATCATAAACATCTACAAAATAGCCTAAAGAGGCTACTATTACGGCAGCACTTAAAAGACCTGCTTTAGGTTGAATATTTTGTTCTTGTTGAGAAGAAAGCATAAAAGGTTAAAAATAATTGGTTAAAACTTTTGATTTATTTTATTTTGTTTTGCTAAATTAATAAATATTTTAAAAAGTTAAAGCTTAATTTTCTGTTGAAAAAGAAATGGCTTTACAAATTGCAAAGCCATCTTTAATATCATGAAGTTAAATAATTATTTTTTGTATTGGTAACTATCAAACTGAACGCCGTTCTCATTAATCATCCTAAATGATGCTTGCTTATTTTTTAGCGTTACTGCGATGAAATGTCTAATACCTTGGGCTTCTTTCAAATACCACTCTTTCTTAGTTATTGGTCTGGTATTAACTCCCCACGCACCATCTCCTATATAAACAATTCCTTTTCCTGTTTCATCAATTTTATTTTCAAAAATTGGATAAGTTCTTTTATAGGTATGGTCATGATTTTCAAAAGCAACTCTAATTCCGTTTTTTTCAAAAAGAGGAATAAAATTCTCTCTTATTTCTTTACTATTACTAGCAGAAAACGACCTGGTTGATGGATAAGCAGGCACATGATAAAAAGGAAAAATAAAATCTACCTTTTTGCTTCTTGCTGATAAGGTTTGAGCTAACCATTGGGTCTGCTCGCCTTTAATAGGATTAGAATGATCTGTATCTAATGCAACTAAAGAAAGGTAATTTTTAAAATCAAGAACATTATAACCTCTCAAACCCGGGAAAGCAAAGAAAGTATAAAAATATGGAGCTATTTTCTTTCTCCACTCGTTGGTATCTTTAAAATCAGGATGCTTTTTATAAGTTCCATCAACAACCTCATGGTTTCCAATACCTGCAACAATAGGAATAACCCTGTTATCCTTATCTATAAGCGTTTCTTGTACAGATTGAAACCATTGCTCCCATCTGCCCAAATTCTTTTCTAAACCATTAGCATAAGCTAAATCTCCACCTAAAACTATAAAATCTGGATTTAGAGCCAACACAGCCTTATTGGTTCTATCCATATGAGATTTTTCATGCATGGTATCGCCCCCAGCAATAAAAGTTATACCCTTTTTAGTATTAAGCGGCATGGTTCTAAACCTGTAAACTGTTTTATCAGAACCAAAAGTGAACTCGTAATTACCTGCTGCTGTAAGGTTTTTTAAATAGAATCTATTGATTTTCTTAGTAGAGAACGGATAAGCAAAGCTTTCTCCTTGAGATTCGTTCCACTTTTTATCTTTAGCTAGTTTATAATATAATTGGGTGCTCCCCTGATAATCACCTGGTGTATGAATATCAATAACCATGGTAGATGTTGGATCATCAACCCAAGTAAGTAATAAGCCAGCAACGATTTTATTGTCTTGAGCTTGCAAATTGCAAGCAAAAATAAAGAAGGCTAAAAAGGTAAATACCTTTAGCAAATGTTTAATCATGTTGAGTAATTTTGGTTTAACAGTGTGATTATTTGAAATTTAAAAAATTTCGATTCTAAAATACAAAGCCTATACCTAATTACCTAAATTAATATCTTCTACTTAAAATTTTTCTCAATTAATAATTGAATGATACCATCAACCATTCCTACTCTGGGCACATAAATATTTTTAATATTACCCCATTTCATCACCTTAAGAAAAATATCACAAGCTGGGATAATAACATCTGCTCTATCTTGATTTAAGCCCAAAACGTTGATTCTGTCTTTTAAAGAGTAAGAACTTAAATAGTTTTCTAAGTTTTTAAGCTTCGTGAAAGATAAAGGAGCACCGTCTTTTTCATCAGATAATTTAAATAATTTATTGATATTACCACCTGTACCAATACCAATAAGGTCTTTTATATCTTTGCAATTTTCTTTAATCCAGGTTTGCATATCTTGCCATTCTTCCTCTCTATCCTGATTATCCAAAATACGAATAGTACCTAAATTGAAAGATTTTGAAGCTTCCATTTGACCCTTACTGAAAACAGAAAGTTCTGTACTCCCGCCGCCAACATCAATATATAAATAGTTTTTCTTACGGTCTAAAGTTTGCTCTATATGACTAGCATAGATGATACTAGCTTCTTTTTGTCCGCCAACAACTTCTAAATTAAGGTCTATTTCTTTCTTTACTTTTGCAGCAAGTTCCTCTCCATTTGCTGCCTCACGCATAGCAGATGTTGCACAGGCCATGTAATCTTCAACCTTATAAACGTCCATAAGGTTCTTAAAGGCTTGCATGGTCTTATATAAATCGATAGCTTTTTTTTCGGAGATTTTTTTCTCTAAAAAGGCATCATCACCTAGCCTTAGAGGTACTCTTACTAAAGTATTTTTCTTGAAAGAGATAGTTCCATCGTTATCTATAATATCTGCTATGAGAAGTCTTACGGCGTTAGAACCAATATCAATTGCTGCGTATTTCAATTTTAGCTGTGTTTTTGTTTTAAATAATTATATATCTCAATTTGTGAACGATGAGGTTCTTTATCACCTGTTTTATGGTATTTATTATTGTTGAGATAATTAATATCCCGAGCTTTAGTATTGTCCATCAACTGGATATCTATGATATCTCTAATCTCTTTTTTAATATCCTCATCATAAATAGGAAAACCAACTTCTACACGATGATCTAAGTTTCTAGTCATTAAATCAGCAGATAATAAAAATACTTTTTCTATACCTCCATTAGCAAAAACCCATATCCGGGCATGCTCTAAGTATTTATCTACAATAGATATCACTTCAATATTTTCGCTAAAGCCTTTTCTACCAGGAACTAAGCTACACATGCCACGTACAATCAATTTAATTTTTACACCCACATTGCTAGCTTCGTAAAGCTTTCTGATTGTTTGTTCATCAGCAAGAGAATTCATTTTTAAGATGATGTAAGCCTCTTTACCTTGCTTGGCGGCTTTAATTTCCTGATTAATAAGTGTAAATAATTTAGGACGAGTTTCTAAAGGAGAAACTATTAAATGCTTATAATTTTTAGAAATTGCTTTTTTTGAAATGGCTATAAAAAGTTTACTTAATTCTTCCGTAATTTTAGGATTAGCAGTAAATAAACTATGATCACCATAGATACCAGCAGTTTTCTCGTTAAAATTGCCTGTAGCTAAATTGGCATAATGCACTTTAACCCCTTTTTCTATACGGGTAACTAAACAAATCTTAGAATGCACTTTATAACCTGTAATGCCATAATTAACCATTACACCCTCTTCTTCTAGTCTGTTTGTCCAATAAATATTGGCTTGCTCATCAAAACGAGCTTTAAGCTCAACCAAGCAATTTACCTTTTTACCATTACGAGATGCATTGATAAGCGCATTAATTACTTTAGAATTTTCTGCTAAACGATATAAAGTGATATGTATTTCTGTAACCTTAGGATCTATAGCTGCCTCTCTTAAAAAGTGGATGATATAATCAAAAGATTGGTAAGGCAAGCTAATGAGATAATCTTTTTGCTTAATCAGCTCGAATAAACCTTTAAAATAACTTAAACCTTTTACTGGTAATGGAGTTTGCTTTTTATACTCTAACTCTTCTGAACCTACATTAGGAAAGCTGATGAAATCTTTAAAATTATGATACCTGTTACCAGGGATTAGGCTTTCTGAATTTAAATTAAGTTTTGCCACGATGGTTGATAGCATATCCATAGGCATAGCCGTATCATAAAGCAAGCGCATAGGTTTGCCTTTTTTACGCTTTTGTAAGCTCTTAGATAAAGCTTCAATAAACTTATCACTAACGGTTTTATCTAAATCAAGCTCGGCATCTCGAGTTACTTGTATAGAATAGGCTTCAATTTCATCATGATCAAAAATGAAGAATACATCATCTAAACAATACCTAATAATATCATCAACCAGAATAATAAACTTTAAGTTATTGGTTTCTGGTAGAATTAAAAACCTACTGATGCCCTCTGGAAGCTCTATCAAAGCATACTTAACCTTAGTTTTTTTATCTTTTTTAGACAACTTAACCAAGAAATAAATAACCCTGTCTTTTAACTCTGGAAAAGCCTGTTTTTCATCTAAAATAATAGGTACAATGGCAGATAAAAGTTTGTCTCTAAAAAATTCTTTTACAAAAGTTCCACGACTTACGTTTAATTGTTTATCATTAAGGATAAATATTTTATTAGTAGAAAGTTCTTTTATAATCTCTTCATATAAAAGATTAAACTTCCTTTCCTGCTTGATAACGATGTTTTTTATCTGGTTAAGGATTTTCTTGGGGTTATAACCTAACTCCTCTTTTACCCTATCTACAACAGTTGTTAGCCTATTTAAAGTAGCAACGCGTACACGGTAAAACTCGTCAAGATTAGATGAAAATATAGCCAAAAACTTAATACGCTCTATTAAAGGGACAGTTTTATCAGCAGCTTCCTGCAAAACCCTGTCATTAAAATATAGCCAACTAATTTCTCTATTTAAAATTGGAGGTTTACTATTTGTCATGTATTGTTTACCACGAAATCCAAAGCTGCAAAATTTAATGTTAACTGTGTGTTAATTATAAACACAACCAAGCTATTGCATTGTAAGCTTTAACTCTTATCAAAATTGATGCAGAAAAACCTGTTTTTTTTATTCTGTTTTCTTAGTAGGTGCTCTATTTACTTTTTTTGCAGGTGTTTTACTAGTTGTTTTTGTCACGATAGTTTTGGCAGGAGCTACAGGCTTTTCTTCACTTTTTTTAGTTGCTGTAGTTTTTGGTGCAGGTGTTTTTTTTGCCACAGTTTTAACGGGAGATGCTTTTGGTGATTCTTTAACATCCTTTAAAACTACTTTAGCCGGATTTACAACCTCTTTTTTAATAATTTCTTCAATATCAGCGGCTTTATTGTTTACCTTTTTAACCGCTTTTGCAATTACTTTTTTTGCCTTTTGAGCAGATTTTACGGTATTAACTTTAACATCGGCTTTTTTAACTTCAACCTTCTTGGGCTTAATATCTTTTACGCTTTTAATCTTAGCTGCTAGCCTCTTAGCTAATAATTTACTTGCTTTTTTTAGTTCTGCACCAATATCTTCGGCATCATGCCCAAGGCTTACAATAAAATCTTTAAGCTTGGCTTTTAGATTTACTTCTAAATCGCTTTTAAGCTGTTTTTTAACTTTTCTATTTACCCCTTTAGTTTTTGATGCTTTCATAATAATTTTGTTTTATTTAAATCTATCTTTAAAAACTCAATTAATCAAATTAAGTTTTGTATGCCATCATTTGATATCGTAAGTAAATTAGATAGCCAAACATTAGATAACGCTATCAATAACGCAAAAAAAGAAATTTTAAATCGTTATGATTTTCATGATTCTAAAAGTTCTATAGAACTAGATAAGAAAACCAATGCTTTAACCCTGATAACGGAGAACGATATGCGCTTAAAAGCGATTATTGATTCTATTATTTCAAGAATGGTAAAGCAACATTTAGATCCTAATGCTTTAAACTTAGAAAAACCTCATTACAGCGTTTCTGGTAATATGATTAGAAAAGATATTGAGGTTAAAGAAGGTATTGATAAAGAAACAGCTAAAAAGATTGTAAAGAAAATTAAAGATTCTGGATTAAAAGTACAGGCTTCTATTATGGAAGACCAGGTTAGGGTACAGGGAAAGAAAATTGATGATTTACAAGCGGTGATTCAACTTTGCAGAGGTGATAATTTTGGGCAGCCATTGCAGTACATCAACATGAGAAACTAAGCATGGAAAAAACGATAGCAGCATCAGATTTAATTATTAATGCAGATGGCAGTATTTATCATCTAAACTTAAAGCCAGAAGATATTGCTGATACCATTATTACGGTTGGCGACCAAGAAAGGGTACCAGAAGTAAGTAAGTATTTTGATAAAATCGAGCTCAAAAAAGGCAAAAGAGAATTTATTACGCATACAGGTTATATCGGTAAAAAAAGAATTACCGTTATTTCTACCGGTATTGGTACTGATAATATCGACATTGTTTTAAACGAATTGGATGCACTTGCTAATATTGATTTTGAACAAAGACAAATAAATCAAAACCATAAAACTTTACAAATTATTAGGCTAGGAACATCAGGAAGCATTAATAAAGATATAGAAATGGGCAGTATTTTAGCTTCTTCACATGGTTTAGGCTTAGATAGCTTGATGCATTATTATGAAAGAAATCTGAACGATGAAGACAAAGTTCTGGAGCAACAAATTCAATCTTCTCTTCAAGATTTAGGTTTATCTCCTTATTTAACATCAGCTTCAGCTTCTTTATTAAATACTTTAGCTGTTGATATTCCTAAAGGGATAACAGTAACTGCACCCGGTTTTTACGCTCCGCAGGGCAGGAAAGTAAGAGCAAAAAATAAAATCAATAACCTTATTGAAAGACTAACGAGTTTAGATTTGAACCCGTATCAAATAACAAATTTAGAGATGGAAACTGCTGGAATTTACGCACTTGCCAATGCTTTAGGTCATGAAGCTATTTCTATAAATGCGATTTTAGCAAGCCGATTAAATTTCGAATTTGCCAATAACCCTACTTTAATTGTAGAAAATATGCTTAAAAAGGTTTTAGAAAAACTAGCTTAATGCTTCAACATAATTTAAAAACAGCGTTAAAGCCTCCCTTTTTTGAGCATCTAAAGGATAATCTATTTTATGTAGCAGATAATCTTCCAAATCAAAATCAGCCCGCATTTGCATGATTTTAAAAACCTCTTTGCGGTTATCTAAACCAAGTTTTAAGGCATCGCTAAAAGCAGTAACAAATTCCTCAGGCAACTTTTTATTGCTCACCCAAGCAGCAAAAACAAAAGGCAAACCTGTGAAATTTTTCCATTCTTGAGCCAAATCATAAGCATAAGGATATTGATTTTGCTTACCAAAAGTGCGGTCTCCAATTTGTACAAAGGCTGTTTTAGGATGTTTAAGTTCGCCATAATCTACAGCATTAATTAACCTAACTGGGTTAACCTTAAAATAATGTTTTAACAATACAAAGGCTAAATTATTTGAAGTATTAGACTCGGGGTCTAACTGTAGAAATTCTATTTCTTCTACCGGGCAATTGCTAAAAATATAAACCGAGTTTACTATACCATTAGCGCCTATGCAATAATCAGAAACTAAATGATATTCTGGCAATTTCAATAAAGATGCTACAGGAATTAAACCTATATCAGCTTCATTATCTATTAATTTTTGAGCGCACAATGCCGGATAATCTACCGTTAACTGTATTTCTTCTTTAACAGGATGATGCTCTAAACCATAAATAAAAGGTAATGTATTGGTATAACTAACCGCAGAAACTCTTATCATCTCAAAATAAAATCAAACCTATAAACCCTGCTCTTCTAAATGTGCCAAACTATTAAAAACTTCTATCTCAAACTGCTCTCCATCATAGTTTAAAACATATAAAGAGGTATTTTGGTGAGGATATGTGTCCATCTCAGACAATGGCTTTTTCATCAACAAACACATTAATAAACGTATCGCTCTACCATGCATACAAATTAAAACAGTGTCTTCATGGTCTTGCTTGGTGATATAATCTATAGCTGCTGCTTGCCGTACATAAACATCATTAGGGCTTTCGCCACCTTCTGGTTTAACATCATAATGCCCGGCAGCCCAGGCCTGTATTAAATTAACAAAAGCCTCTCTTAAAGCTGCATTGCTTTTTTGGCCTTCATAAACACCCCAAGCCAACTCATCTAAACCAGCTAACTGTTCCCATGCTAAGCCATCATCAATAAAGCCTTTTACCGTTTGATGTGTTCTTTTTAAGGTTGATGTATAAACTTTATCAAAAGGAATATTCTTGTATTTTTTATAAAAAGCTTCGCCTTGTGCAATTCCTGTAGCATTTAAATCAGAATTTACACCCCTGCCTTGTACAATCCCATCTTTATTAAAATCAGTTTCACCATGCCTAATGATGTAGAGCTTTTTATTTTTCTTCTTATCCAAACTATATGTTTTTAATTAATAACGGGTAAAGCGTAATATTTTGGTTTTTCATCCTCAGGGAAATCAACATTTTCAAAATCATTGATGATGTTGTATAAAGTATCTCTTTCTACTGGCTTTTTACCCACTGCTTTAATCAGTTTTACTAAATCTTTAGTACTCATAGCAGGGTTTTGCTCCTCTGCACCAGCCATAGAATAAATTTTGGTGGTATCGTCTAAAGTACCGTCAATATCATCAACACCAAAATTAAGGGATAGTTGAGCGGTGTTTCTACCTATCATGGCCCAATAAGATTTGATATGATCAAAATTATCCAGATAAATTCTAGAGATAGCATAGTTTCTTAAATCCTCTACTACGGTAGATTCTGCTACATGAGACATTTGGTTATCTTGGTTTCTAAATTTTAAGGGAATAAAAGTTTGGAAACCACCTGTTTTGTCTTGCAACGCTCTCAATTTTTCTAAATGGTCTACCCTATGCCAATATTGCTCTATATGGCCGTATAGCATGGTTGCATTAGAACGCATTCCTAATTTATGCCATTCTTCATGTATTTGCAGCCATTGCTCAGCATCGCATTTGTCTTTAGCTATTTGTTCTCTTATTTCCGGATGAAAAATTTCTGCACCACCACCTGGCATAGATTCTAAGCCGGCTTCTTTCATCATACGCATACCGGTAGCGTAATCTACTTTGGCTTTTTTAAAGATATAGTGATATTCTACCGGAGTAAGTGCTTTAACATGTAAATCTGGACGATGCTTTTTAATAGCTGTAAAGAAATCCATATAAAATTTCATATCATATTGCGGCAACACACCACCCACGATATGAACTTCTGTAACAGGCTGCTCATCATAAGATTTAACAATGGCCATCATTTCCTCCATGGTATACTCCCAGCCTTCTGCCCTTTCTTTAATTAAACGAGAATAAGAGCAAAATTTGCAATCATAAACGCATAAGTTTGTTGGCTCTATATGGAAATTTCTATTGAAATAAGTAACGTTTCCATGCTTCTTGGTTCTGATATAATTTGCTAAAACACCCAAATAGGATAAATCAGCTTTTTCATATAAAAGAACTCCTTCTTCAAAACTTATTCTCTCTCCGTTTTGCACTTTTTGGGCTATTTGTTTTAAAGGAGCCTCAAGATGAGCATCTTGTAAAAGTACTGCGAGTTGATGGTCTGCGTTCATGTGATGAATTTTGTCAAAATTAACAATTAACAAGCTTTTTTTTAGTTTACTTAATGTAAAACAAACACTTTTATATTAAGTTTACTTTCATATTTAAAAGATGATGAATTTAGAGACCATAGCCATACATGCAGGCAACAAAGTTGATGAAGCTACCAAAGCAGTTGTACAGCCCTTAATTTTGTCGAGTACTTTTGAAAGAAGCAATGGCGAATATCCTGGTGGATATATCTATTCCAGAGCAGATAATCCTAACCGAAAATCTTTAGAACGTGTTTTAGCTTTATTGGAAGGCGGTGAAGATGCTTGTGCTTTTGCCACAGGTAACGCAGCTGGCATGTCGGTTTTTCAGGCTTTAGCACCTGGCTCTCATATCATTTGTCCTGATGATATGTATCACGGACTAAGAAATCAGCTTAAAATATTGTTTAAAGGGATTTTAACTTTTGATTTTATTGATTTTACCGATTTATCTTTAATAGAAAGCACTATAAATGCTTCTACAAAGTTAGTTTGGGCCGAAACACCATCTAACCCTTTATTAAAACTGGCAGATATTGCCGCCATAGCCAAAATCTGCAAAAAGCATCAGCTCATTTTTGCTGTTGATAATACCTTTGCAACGCCTATTTGCCAGCAGCCTTTAGCCTTAGGTGCACATTTAGTAATGCATTCTACTACCAAATATTTAAATGGCCATAGCGATGTTACGGGTGGTGTCATCATCACTAAAAATAAAGACGAATTCTGGGAGAAGATTAGAACTGTTCAAGGTTTTGGCGGTGCAACCCCCTCTCCTTTTGATTGTTATTTGATTACCCGCGGTATCAAAACTTTACCTTATCGGATGCGTGGCCATGTAGAAAATGCTATGAAATTGGCTGTTTATCTAGAAAACCACCCGGCTGTTGAAGCTGTTTTTTATCCCGGTTTAGCATCGCACCCGCAACATAACTTAGCAAAAAAACAAATGTTAAGCTATAGTGGTATGCTTTCTTTTACTTTAAAAGGTGGTGAAAAAGCGGCTTTTGATTTGATAAACGGATTGAAAATATTTACCCAAGCTACAAGTTTAGGCGGAGTAGAAAGTTTAATAGAACACCGTTATGCAGTAGAAGGTCCGGATACTAAAACACCTAAAAATTTATTAAGAGTTTCTGTTGGCTTAGAACATATTGATGATTTAATTGCTGATTTAGCTCAAAATCTAGACAAGCTAAACACCTAATTATCAGTAAAATAAAAATAAACTCAAAATTTTATTTGGAAAAACAAAATAAACAAACCTATATTTGAAACATTATTTGGTTTAGAAACCAAAATCAATTCCTCTTCAAAAAAGGTCTTGATTTATAAAGAAGTGGTAAGAGAACAGGCTCTAAGACCCACTGGCAACCTCACAAAGATTGTGAAAGGTGCCAAATCCTGCCCCGAAAGGGAAATATAAATATTTAAAGACATGAAAAATTTAAAACACATCTTACTAAAAGCTGATTTCCTAATAAAAGGAAGTCAAAATCTTTGCGTTTTACAATTTGCCTATGCAAGTTGTAGCATGCGTTGCTGTATGTGCTAATTCTTAGCACTCTCTTACGGAAACGTAAAACAACAATTCATTTATTATTCACAATCTTAACATATTACACAATGTCTAGTCAAAATTTAAAATTTGAAACACTACAATTACATGCTGGTCAACAAGTAGACCCAACAACTGGTTCAAGAGCTGTTCCTTTGTACCAAACCACATCTTATGTATTCAACAGTTCAGAACATGGCGCTAACTTATTCGCTTTAAAAGAGTTCGGAAATATTTACACCCGCTTAATGAACCCTACTACCGATGTTTTTGAGCAAAGAGTAGCGGCTTTAGAGGGCGGCGTAGCGGCTTTAGCAGTAGCATCTGGTCAGGCAGCTCAATTCATTGCCATTGCAAATATTATCCAATCTGGAGAGAACTTTGTTTCAACAAGATATTTATACGGTGGTAGCTATAACCAATTTAAAGTACAATTTAAAAGATTAGGTATAGAAGCCCGTTTTGTTAACGAGGAAACTCCTGAAGCTTATGAAGCTTTGATAGATGATAAAACTAAAGCTATTTACCTAGAAACTATTGGTAATCCAGCATTTAATATCCCCGATTTTGAAAAAATATCGGCTTTAGCTAAAAAACACGACCTTCCATTAATTGTAGATAATACTTTTGGTGCTGGTGGCTATCTTTTCAGACCTATTGAGCATGGTGCAAACGTAGTTGTAGAATCTGCCACAAAATGGATTGGCGGACATGGCACAAGCGTTGGCGGTGTTATTGTGGATGGTGGAAATTACAATTGGGGAAATGGTAAATTCCCTCAATTCTCTGAGCCATCAGAAGGTTACCACGGTTTAGTTTTCTCTGATGTTTTTGGAGTTAATGGTCCTTTTGGTAATATCCAGTTTATCATTAGAGCAAGAGTAGAAGGTTTAAGAGATTTTGGTCCAGCTATATCTCCGTTTAACTCTTTCTTGCTATTACAAGGCTTAGAAACCCTTTCTTTAAGAGTACAAAGACATGTTGATAACGCTTTAGAGCTAGCAAAATGGTTAGAAAGCCACGATGCAGTTAAAGCTGTTAACTACCCTGGTTTAGAATCATCTCCTTACCATACTTTGGCTAAAAAATATTTAAAAAATGGTTTTGGCGGTGTATTGTCTTTTGAGCTAAAAGGCGATAAAGAAAACGCCATCAAATTTGTTGATGCTCTTAAACTAACCAGCCACTTGGCTAATGTGGGCGATGCAAAAACACTTATCATACAGCCTTCTGCAACTACACACCAACAATTAAGTGCCGAGGAGCAATTAAAGGCAGGTGTTACTCCAACTTTATTAAGGGTTTCTGTAGGTATAGAGCATATTGATGATATTAAAGCTGATTTTGCTCAAGCTTTTGATGCTATTAAATAATTTTCAACCTTGTTAATTGATTGTTTGCGATGAGTGTAAAGATTTTTCAATGTAAAAAACAGTTTAAGCTAGAAAGCGGTAAAAGACTTAAAAAGCTTCATATAGCTTACCATACTTTTGGTAAGCTAAATGCTGATAAAAGTAATGTAGTATGGGTTTGCCATGCTTTAACTGCAAATTCTGATGTATTTGATTGGTGGAAGGGCCTGTTTGGTGAAAATGATTTGTTTAATCCTGAGGAGTATTTTATTGTTTGTGCTAATATTTTAGGTTCTCCTTATGGTACTACAAATCCTTTATCAGTAAATGAAACTACCAAGCAACCTTATTATTTGTCTTTTCCTAAATTTTCAGTGAGAGATATGGTTGAAGCACACAAGCTTTTAGCACAACATTTAGCAATTGATAACATTGAGGTTTTAATTGGAGGTTCTTTAGGTGGCCAACAGGCTTTAGAATGGTCTGTTTCTGAAGCTGATAGAATCAAAAATCTGATTGTTTTAGCTACTAATGCACAACATTCTGCATGGGGAATTGCTTTTAACGAATCGCAAAGGTTGGCTATAGAAACCGATAGAACTTTTTATACACAAGAAGCAACAGGCGGACAAAAAGGTTTAAAAACAGCTAGAAGCATGGCTTTATTAAGTTACAGAACTTACAACTGTTATGCAGATAAGCAAAAAGAAGCTTCTAATGATGTCATAGATTTATTTAAATCTTCATCTTACCAAAATTATCAAGGAGAAAAATTGGTAAAAAGATTTAACGCCTACAGCTATTGGTATTTAACAAAAGCTATGGATAGCCACAATCTAGGAAGAGGAAGAACAAGTGTAGAAGCCGCTTTAGCAAGTATCAAAGCAAATACTTTAGTTATAGGCATAACTTCTGATATTCTTTTCCCTAGGCATGAGCAAAAATTTATTGCTAAACATATTAGGGAAGCAGAATATTATGAAATTGATTCTTTATACGGGCATGATGGCTTCTTGCTTGAGGTTGAAAAGCTTAAAAATATCATCTCTAAATTTTTAAGAGAAAAAGCTTTAGAGAAAGCACAAAGCAGCTTACAAGTTGCTTAAATAAAAAAACCGATTAGTAAGCTAATCGGTTTTTTTTATAATAAGAGATTTAAACTTAAATTTCTCTATTACTATCCCACTGCTCTAGGTAATCGGCTACTTTTTTCACAAACATACCACCTAGTGCCCCATCAACAACCCTGTGGTCATAAGATAACGATAAGTACATCATGTGTCTGATACCTATCATATCGCCATGTTCTGTTTCTATTACAGCTGGTTTCTTTTTAATAACACCAACGGCTAAAATAGCTACCTGTGGCTGGTTGATAATTGGTGTACCCATAATATTACCAAAACCACCAATATTGGTAATGGTAAACGTACCACCTTGAATTTCATCAGGCTGTAATTTATTTACTCTGGCTCTCGCAGCTAAATCATTAACAGCTTTGGTTAAACCAACCATATTTAGCTGGTCGGCATTTTTAATTACCGGCACAATTAAATTTCCACTTGGCAATGCCGTAGCCATTCCTATATTAATATCTTTCTTCTTGATGATTTGAGAACCATTTACAGAGATATTAATCATTGGCATATCCTTTATAGCTTTAGCAACTGCCTCAATAAAAATTGGTGTAAAAGTTATCTTCTCGTTTTCGCGTTTCTCAAAAGCGTCTTTCACCTTATTTCTCCATTGCACAAGATTGGTAACATCTGCCTCAACAAAAGAACAAACATGAGCAGAAGTTTGCTTACTGTTAATCATATGATCTGCAATAAGTTTACGCATTCTGTCCATCTCAATAATTTCATCATGACCACTATAGCTAACTTTAGCTGCTGGTTTTGAAACTACAGGTTCTTCCTGAACTGCTTTTGGCTGAACAGGTATTTGTATCTCTTCTACAGTTGGTTGAGGTTTGCTTTCAACTACTGGCTGTGGAGTTTGTTTCTGAGTTTTTTCTGCTATATAATTGAGTAAATCATTTTTAGTTACTCTATTATCAGCCCCTGTACCTTGTATTTTATCAAGCTCGGCTAAATCTAAACCTTCTTCCTGAGCTATACTTTTAACCAAAGGAGAATAAAACCTTCCTGATTCTGAATTTTGGAAGCTTTGCTCTTCTTTTTCAGCATCAGCTGGGATAAAAGGAATTTCTTCTTCCTCTTCTTTAATAATACTTTCTTCTGCTACCACACTATTCTCCGTAACAGGAACTGATTCTTGCTCTTGCGGCTCGTCTTGTTGGATTTCTTCTCCAGCTCCTTCAATTTCTATAATGGCAATTACATCACCTACTTGAGCTACATCATTTTCAGCAAAAAACTGCTGTACTAATTTACCCTTTACTGGTGAAGGTACTTCAGAATCAACCTTATCTGTTGCTACCTCCAATACAATATCATCTATTTCAATGTTATCTCCGGGGTTTTTCTCCCACTTGATAACTGTTGCTTCCGCCACACTTTCGCCCATTTTTGGCAATAGTAATTTGTATTGAGCCATAAGAATTATTTATCGTTTATAACAAAAATAACAATTTGATTGATTTTTATGCTTGATGTTGCTTAAGTAATCGTAATAAAAGATTAAGAGCTGCAATAGCTGCCCTCTCAATATTCTGTAAACGTTTATTACTAAAAGTAAATTTCTTGGCAATAGTTTGATGTTGATGTGCAACGGCTATCCAAACTGTACCTACAGGTTTTTCTGCCGTACCGCCATCAGGGCCTGCAATACCGCTAATCGCTATAGCGTAATCACTATTAAAATTTTTAATTGCTCCATTAGCCATTTCTATAACTGTTTCTTCACTAACAGCGCCATAGGTATCTAAAGTTTGACTACTGACATCTAATTGCTTCATTTTTAAAGCATTAGCATAAACAATTCCTCCACCTAAAAACACCGAAGAAGAACCCGGATGTTGGGTGAGCAAATGAGAAAGATAGCCCCCCGTACAACTTTCTGCAACGCTAAGGGTTAGTTTCTGAGCATCCATTAGATTTAAAATGGCCTTTTCTAGAGGAATATCCTCATCGGCAACCCAGAAATCTTCAATCTCATTTTTAATAAGCTTGGCAAAATGCTCAACTTCTTGCTGTGTTTCTGGAGTAATGCCTGTTACGGTACTTAATCTTAACCTTACAATACCCAATTTAGGTAAATAAGCTAATTTGATATAAGCAGGTAAACTATCCTCTATGTGTGCTATTTTTTCGGCCAAGAAAGACTCGCCAATACCAGCTGTTAAAATAGTTTTGTGGAATATTGAAGGTAAATTATAGGTAGCTTTAATCAATGGTAATATTTTATCTTGCATCAAAGCCATCATTTCAAAAGGCACACCAGGCATAGAAACAATCATCCTATCCTCATTTCTAAATAACATACAAGGTGCGGTACCATTCTCATTCAGGATAACTTCGCAATTATCTGGCACCATGGCTTGTAACTTATTTAGCTCGGTAACTGGCGCATTATATTTAGCAAAAATAGAAGCTACTTTATCTAAAGTGGGCTGGTGCAAAACCATCCCCCCGCTTTTATAATACTCTGCTAATGTTTTTTTTGTAATATCGTCTTTTGTGGGGCCTAAACCACCTGTAATCAAAATTATATTAGCTCTTTTCTCTGCCTCACGAAGTGCCTCTTTAATATGCTCAGCATCATCAGAAACAGATGTTATTTGTTTTATCTTAACTCCTATTTTATTGAGTTCTACAGCCATCCAGGCCGAGTTAGAATCGATAATTTGGCCTATAAGAATCTCATCGCCAATGGTAATAATTTCTGCAAGCATATGTTTAGAATCTTTGGATTGCGTTGGTTGTACGCTTACTTAATTTTAAATCTTGAAGTATAGATGCTTTAACTCTTAAATTAACACTATAGAATTTATAAATACCAAAAGGACTCCAATTGATAGATAAATCCCAGCAGTGTAAATCTCTGTAAATAGCAAAAGAAGTTGGACTTATAGCATTAGAATTAAAATCGTAACCCGATGAAAATTGAACTTTCCATTTTGGTGTTAAATTAAAGTCTCCATTGGCATTAAGGGTTTGTACCACATCTTTCTCGAAACCTGTATTGATATAATTAAAATTATAGAAGAAACTTAAATTCCATGGGATATTAAAATCAACAAAAGCATTAGCATTTCTACTTATTTGCTGTAGCTGTGCAGCCTGTTGCGGACTAACCCTACTAAACAAATCGCTGTTTTGGTTTGGAGGATTATTGGTTTTGTTATTTTTACCTAGAGTTGAAGAGTTTAAACTATAATCGAAAGAGAAACTAAAATTTTGTAAACGTGGCAAACTACCTTCTTGCCAAGTATATCTATCTAATCTTCTACCTCTTAAAACCCCATTAATTTCTTCCGTTTCATAAACATAAGGATCTAATACCCCGGTAAAACTTATACCTAGTTTCTCGGTAAAAAATGTTCTTCCTGAAAAAGAAAGCGTAGAAAGTTTAAAGCTGTCTGCCAAGAAGTTATAATTACCATTGATATTTAAACCTTGAAGAATCGGGATTTTTTTAACTCCACCGTTGGTAGTATCTTTTGAATTCCTCACCTTCATTTCTATATTGTTCTCTAAACCAAAAGTCATAGCTGCTTGTCTGCCCAAACCAGGTCCACCGTAAATACTATTCTCAAAAATAGAATAGCGTTGTACATCTCCCGCTTGATTAGATCGCACATCCTGATAATAACCATATTTATCTTGTCCAAAATCTGGTCGGTAAGAAATACCAACATTGGGTGTCATTACATGTCTAATCGCTGCAACTTTACCTTTTTTGAAATTTACCAAACCATAAATTTTGGTTGATATTTGTGTACCAACAGAATACTCGCTAGCTCTTCTAAACCCTTGAATGGTATCAATAGCTAAAGAATCTTTTGTGCCGTTAGCTGTTGGGGCCAATATGTAGTTTTTACGGATGGTTTGTAAATACCAACGCTCGTTATAAGATACATTTTGGCTAAACTGAAAATATTTAAATATCTGTGATGATAATGAAACCGGAATGCTATGCTGTATACCAGTTCTTACTTTTCTTAATGCTTCTTTGGTAAACAGTAAAGAATCTGTTGTTTCTAATTGGTTATCAAAATTTAAATTGTAACCAACCGCAATTCTTTGATACCATTTCTGCTCACCTACCCTATCTTTTTTATCAAAAGGATTGATGGTAGACATACTGAAATTTAAAGTAGGTAAGCCTAAACGTATTTGTTTAGTGGTTAAATCTTGGCTATGAGACAAACTTGTACTTAAATTAAACGGAGAGTTTGCCCAAGTTTTAGAGTATGAAATACTAGAGTTTAAAGTGTTTTGGGCTATCTGAGCAAAATCTTGAACACCACTTTGTCTAAAATAAGACGAAGAACCCGCATTTACTGATGCACTAAAATTAGTTCCTGGTCTGGCATTTGGATTTTGAGTATGAGACCATCTGATGTTGAAGTTTTTACTCGGATTTTCATATTCTGGCGTACCTTCCACTCCAGATTTTGTAGAAAAGAACGAGAAAAATAAGTTGCCATTATATTTATATCGTTTAGTATAATTACTGGTTGCATTAGTCTCATAAGAGCCTTTTGAGTAAACACCACCACGTAAAGTTAAATCCCAATAATCATTTAAACCAACATAGTATCCAAAGTCTTTTAAGAAAAATCCTAGACGGGCATCTTCACCAACATTAGGCAGTAACACACCCGAAACTCTTTTATTGGGCTTAGGAAAAAAACCAAATGGTAATACAAAAGGTAGCGGAACATCTTCAATAACTAAATATGCCGGACCAGTTACAATTTGCTTTTCTGTGGCAATACCTTTAGTAATGATGATACCAAAGTGCTGATGAGGATCTGGAAGGTTACAAGTAGAATAAGTAACTCTCTTCATGTGCACCTCATTATTCTGTTGCTTTTTTATCCTACCTCCAGTTATAAAACCGCCGTCTTGCTCGGTATAAACTTGGTAGATTTTACCTTTAGATGTCTTAAAATTATAAAAAACAGAATCAGCTGTAAGCGTACCTTGTGATGGATCTTTAAAAATTGGCAAGCCAGAAAACTTACCTAAAGAATCAACCGTTCCTTTTGCAAAAATGGTACTGTTCTTTTGGTCTAGCTTGATAAAGCCAGCATCAACCTCACGATCTCCATAAACAACTTTTGCTTTACCATATAAATAAATGATATTATTCTTGGCGTCGTAAAAGGTAGAATCTTCAGCTGTAGCTACAATTTTATCAGTAATTGTATTTTTATTAGAATTTTTCTTTACAGAATCCGTTTTTGTAGAATCTGTTGATGTAAGAGCGTTAATATTTGTTTTTAACGTGTCCACCTGCCCAATTGCATCATTTGTTAGTAAACAAATGTGTATTATTGCGCCAATACAGGTAAAAATTATATTAGTAAATTTCAAAATTCAATATGAATATTATTTTTGTAAGCAAGGTAAACGAAAAACGTTCAAAATTAATGAAAATTACAACATCCAAAAGGTTTATTAGCTGTATTATTCTTTCTATAACTCTTACCTTTTTATCACAAAATTTATTTGCTCGCAAAGATAACTTTTCTGCGGCTAGTAAAGTAAAAGTAATTGTAATAGATGCAGGACATGGCGGTGAAGATGGCGCTACCAGAGGTTTATTCTCTAAAGAAAAAGATGTTGCCTTACAAGTAGCTCTAAAATTAGGAAAAGCCATAGAAGCTAAGTTACCTGATGTTAAGGTGATTTACACACGTAAAACAGATGTTTTTGTTAAACTTTATGATAGAATTGGAATAGCAAACAGAGAAAAGGCTGATATTTTTATATCTATACATTGTAACTCTATGCCTAGCAATTATAAAAACAGATCGGCTGTAAAAGGTACAGAAACATTGGTATCTGGTTTTGGCAGATTGGATGAACAGGGAGCTGCGTTAAGAGAAAATGCTTCTATCTTGCTAGAAAAAGATTACAAAAACAACTATGAAGGTTTTGATCCTAATGACCCAGAGAGCTATATCATATTCTCTTTAATGAAAAATACTTTTAGAGAGCAAAGCATCAAGTTGGCATCATTACTGCAAGAAGAGTATAAAAAATCTGGTCGTATAAGCCGTGGTGTTAAAGAACAAAGTTTAGCAGTATTGGCTAAAGCAGGTATGCCGGCAATCCTTACGGAGATTGGTTTTATCAGTAGCCCTGAGGAAGAAAAATACATCAATTCTGATGAAGGACAAGCAGAAATTGTGAATAATATTTTAAATGCCATTAGCACTTATAAAAAGCAAATTGAATCTTAATTTGAATATTAAAATTTAAAATTTTGAAAATTTCTAACGAAACTAAAGTAGGTATTCTTGCAGCCTTTGCAATAGCCATTTTTATTATAGGTTATAATTTCTTAAAAGGGAATGACATTTTCAGTAGTGAAAATGAATTCTATGCTAAGTATGATAAAGTTGAAGGCTTAGCTATTTCTAAGCCTGTTTTAGTAAATGGCTATCAAATTGGGCGTGTTTCTGAGCTTACTTTATTAGAAAACGGACAAATTTTAGCTCAATTTAAAATAGACCCTAAATATGCTATCCCTAAAAACACTATTGCCAGATTAGAAAGTACAGATTTACTAGGCAGTAAAGCTGTAGTTTTTGACTTAGGAAGTAGCATGACTTATGCCATGGATGGTGATACTTTAAATGCTAACGTACAGCAAAACATCTTAGAACAAGTAGAACCCGTTCAGAAAAAAGCACAAATGCTTATTTCAAGAATGGACTCTATTTTAACATCGGTTAACCAAATTTTAAACCCAACTTTTCAAGAAAATATCAATAGAAGTTTTAATAGCATAGCCAGAACTTTAGAAACATTAGAATCTACTTCTAAAACTGTTGATGGTATGGTAGGTGTACAATCTAAAAGGATAGATAATATCTTAGCTAATGCCGAGTCTATCTCTGCCAATTTGAAAAACAACAATCAACAAATCACCAATATTATCACCAATTTTAATACCATGTCTGACCAATTGGCAAAAGCTAATTTTAAGCAGACTTTAGATAATGCAGATAAGGCTGTTGCCGATTTACAGGCTGTTATGAATAAAGTAAATTCAGGTAAAGGCTCTGTAGGCTTGTTACTAAATGATGAAAAACTATATAACAACTTAAATAACGCGGCTCAAAATTTGGATAAACTCATGCTAGATTTAAAAGCTAATCCTAAGCGTTATGTTAGTTTCTCGGTTTTTGGAGGAAAGAAAGAATAAAAGAATATTTCATCTCAATCAAAAAGCCCTTTAAGGGCTTTTTTTATATCACAAATGTTTCTCCTTCATTTGCTAAATAGGTCTCTGGAAATACCGAACGAGCCTCTATTAATAAAGGGCTTAAATCTCTATATCGGGCAGAAAAATGACCAATCAATAGTTTTTTAGCTCCTACTTTTTTAGCTACCTCTCCTGCTTCTTGGCAAGTAGTATGAAAAGTAGCCTTTGCTCTGTCTACCATATCATGCATAAAAGTAGCTTCGTGATATAGTGTATCTACATGATATATTTGGTTGATATAGGTCCAATCGCAAACTGTATCAGAACAGTAAGCGTAAGCTTTAGGCTCATCAGCCTCAATGGTTAAATCCATAGCTTTATGCACTTTGCCATTTTTATCGGTAAAATCTATACCTTTTTTAAGCAAAGGAACATAATTAGCTGGAATTTCTAACTCGGCAATTTTATCTTTTAAAACCTTTCTTAAACGCTGCTTTTCCTTAAAAATAAAGCCAGAGCAAGAAATTCTATGATTTAAAGGAATGGTTTCAACAGTAAAATCATGAGTTTCAAAAATAAGTTCGGCGCTACCCGGCTTAACGGCTTTAAACTCTATAGGGAAATTTATGTGTGTATCAGAATGTTCAAACTGAATGTTTAAAATATCCATCAATTTTTCTGGCCCAAATAAATGTAAGGGTCTTTTTCTTCCATTTAAATTCATGGATGAAATTAAACCTACTAAACCAAAGAAATGATCTCCGTGTAAATGACTGATAAAAATATGTTCTATTTTATGATACTTAATACCATAGCGTAGCATTTGCTGCTGTGTACCCTCTCCACAATCTATCATTAACAGCCTTTCGTTGATGTTGAGAACTTGTGAAGTTGGGTTTCTGTTGAATATAGGTGTAGCAGAACTACTACCTAAAATGGTAACCTCAAACTTCATAGATATAGCACTGTAAAACTATTTAATCTCTTTTCTTAATTCTTTCTCAATTTCTTCCATAAAAATCAAATCAATAGCTTCCTCTACTTTAGGAACTATAGTCATGACATTATCTAACTGAGAAATGGTAATTAACCTAGAAACAGCTTCATTAATACCGGTTATAATGAAAACTCCATCAGAGTTTTTGCAAAGCCTGTGGCCAACTAATAAACTGCTTAAACCAGAAGAATCAGCATATTTTACGCCAGACATATCTAAAATGATATTTCTTTGTCCTTCTGTATTGCTTAAAATTAATTCTGATTTTAATTGTGGAGAAACTAAAGAGTTTAATTTACTCTCATTAAGTTTTATTAAAACATATTTCTCGTGTTTATCAACTGAAAACTTCATAACGTCTGATATTTCTCGTAATTTAATAGAATTTTATCCAAAAAGAAAGAATTATTTTAAAGTTGAGCTAAAGCTTTAAGAATATTACCTTCTACTCTTTCGTTAATATCCTCTGTAACAGCTTTCTTAAATTCTTCGCCTGTAATTTTCTCAAATAACTCTATGTATCTTTCTGAAATAGAATTTATTCTGGCTTCATTCATTTCTGGGATAACCTGCCCATCTTTACCTTGGAAATTATTTTCTATTAACCACTGTCTTACAAACTCTTTAGAAAGCTGTTTTTGTGGTTTACCTGCTGCCTGTAATTCTTCATAACCTTCTTTATAAAAATATCTTGAAGAATCAGGAGTATGTATTTCATCAATCAAATGAATTTTACCATCGGCTTTACCAAACTCATATTTTGTATCAACCAAAATTAAACCTTGCTCAGCAGCAATCTCAGTACCTCTTTGGTAAAGTTTACGAGTATAGTCTTCTAGTTGTAAGTAATCTTCCTCAGAAACTATAGCTCTTTTCAAGATATCTTCTCTTGATATATCTTCGTCATGCCCTACCGCAGCTTTGGTTGTTGGGGTAATAATAGGCTCAGGAAGTTTATCGTTTTCTTTTAATCCTTCTGGTAGCTGCACACCACAAATCACCCTTCTACCAGCAGCATATTCTCTTGCCGCATGCCCAGCAAGATAGCCTCTAATCACCATTTCTACTTTAAAAGGCTCGCAAATTTTGCCTATAGTAACACTAGGGTCTGGAACTGATAGCACCCAATTAGGAACAATATCTTGGGTAGCTTTTAAAAATTTTGCTGCTATCTGGTTTAAAACCTGACCTTTAAAAGGGATAGGCTCTGGCAGTACAACATCAAAAGCAGAGATTCTATCGCTTACCACCATCACCAAATATTTATCTTGAATGGTGTATACATCTCTTACTTTACCTTTATAAAAATTGGTTTGACTAGGAAGATTAAATTTTGTTTCTTTTATTGCTTTCATTCTTTTTAGTAGGTATGGGGTAGTTAGTATGAATACTCTATTAAGCTTATCCAAACTATCAACTTTCTACTTATAACTTTTAACTTTCTACTTTTCTACTTTTAACTTATTGAATATCTCCGTAAGCTTCTAGTATTTTCTTTACCAACTTATGTCTTACCACATCGGCTCCACTTAAATAAATAATTTCTATCCCTTTAATGTCTGCTAAAATACGTAGGGCGTTATGCAAGCCAGATTGTTGCTTTTTAGGTAAGTCTATCTGGGTAACATCACCAGTAACAATAAATTTAGCCGTTGGACCCATTCTGGTTAAAAACATCTTCAACTGCATATCTGTAGCATTTTGGGCCTCATCTAAAATAACAAAGCAGTTATCTAAGGTTCTACCACGCATAAATGCTAAAGGTGCAATTTCTATAGTTCTATTCTCTAAATATGTTTTTAGCTTTTCTGCCGGAATCATATCATCTAAGGCATCATAAAGCGGTCTTAAATAAGGGTCTATCTTCTCTTTTAAATCGCCGGGTAAAAAACCTAAGTTTTCTCCTGCCTCTACTGCTGGTCTTGTAAGAATAATTCTTTTAATTTCTTTGTTCTTTAAAGCTCTAACGGCCAAAGCAACAGCGGTGTAAGTTTTACCTGTACCAGCCGGACCAATAGCAAACAATACATCATTGTTATTGATACTACTTACCATTCTTCTTTGGTTTGCCGTTCTGGCCTTCACCATAATGCCATTAGGTCCAAAAACAATCACTTCTGATGAAGAAGCATTAGCCTCGCCACCTTCTTTAGCAGCCTCTTTTGATGAGGATAAAGCAGTTGCTCCTAGAAGAGACTCAATATCATTGGTAGATAAATTCTGGTATTTATCAAGGTGGTTGATAATAGCCGAAATTTTTTCATTAAAATTTATCAGCTCACTTTCATCGCCTAAAGCTTTAAGCTCGTTACCTCGGGCAACAACCTTAATCTTTGGAAATGAGCGCTTTATCAACTCAAAGTATTCATTATTTGGCCCCCAAAGCACCGCTGGGTTAACAGATTCTAAGGTAATTTTTAGTTCGTTCAAGTTAGAGATTTTATGTTCCTGATATTTATCTGAATTAAAAATTTAATATTTGTAGCATTGTTCTTGTAATGCAAGATTAAGAATAAATATTCACAAATTTAATGGCAATTATTACATTAACTACTGACTTAGGTTATAAAGATTTTTATCAGGCTGCCCTTAAGGGGAGTATACTGAGTACTTTGCCTGACGTTAATATAATTGATATCACCCATGAAATTCAAGCTTTCAATATTTCGAGAGCTGCTTTTATCCTTAAAAATTGCTTCAACTACTTTCCAAAAGGTACAGTACATCTGATAGGTATTGATACCGTTTACAGTGAAGATAATAAATACCTTGCCATAAAATACAAAGGACATTATTTTGTTGGCTCTGATAACGGAATTTTCTCTTTAATTTTTGATGACACACCTGAAGAAATTGTAGAGATAAATATCATGCAAGACCTTAAATTTTTGCATTTCCCATTGGCTGATATATTTGTAAAAGCTGCCTGTCATCTCGCTAAAGGCGGAAAACTAGCAGAAATTGGCATTCCAACATCTGGTATAGAACATAGGATGCACCTACATCCGGTGATAGAAAAAGACATGATAAAAGGAAGTGTTATTTTTATAGATTCTTTCCAAAATGTAGTTACCAATGTGAGTAAAGATTTGTTTACGAAAGTCCAAAAAGGTAGAAACTTCACTTTATCATTCAAGAGGAATGAAACCATAAACCAATTAAGCTGGCACTATAATGAAGTTCCGGAGGGAGAAAAATTATGCTTATTTGGCATCTCTAACCACTTAGAAATTGCTATCAATAAAGGTAAAGCAAGTGGTTTATTAGGCTTACATATTAACGATATGATTAGGATTGAGTTCCATTAAAATACATAGCATTTTCTACCGTTATGGATGCTAAAAAAAATTACATAATGAAATACATTTTGGGTTTATTGATGTTATGCTCTACTAGCCTATTTGCTAATACACAAAGCGATAGTTTGGCATATCAACTCCAACGCAATAAAATAAATGGAATGCTAGATGCTAGAAGCAATAAATTTGGTTTATATGCAGAGAGCTTAGATACGAGAACAGGAATTTTTGGTTTTAAAACCAAAAGAGATATGCAAAAGAGCATCGATATCTTGATAGAAATCATCCAAACTGATAATGAGATTCTAAAAGAAACCAAAACACTGCTTGATTATAAAACATTTGAGCAGGAAAAAGTACTCAGCCAGTCTAAAGAATCAGAAAGTCGCAATTTGGCTTATATGCGCACCATCAATAAATTAGAAAATGATAGAGAAAGAATTAAAAATGAGCTTGATGAAATAGAAAATAACCTTCACACCTATCAAACCTTATTTTTCTTATTCTTGACATTCACTTTAGGACTTGGAGTGTTTATATACCGTAAAATTTACCAGAACAAATAGAATAAAATTTTAAAAGCTTATTTTTGTTGAACGTCGTTACCAATCCTAACGGCGTTTTTCATTTTAAGATGGCAAGAAATAGATTTAACAGCAGTAGTTCACAAGAAGCCGAGTTACCAAAGGCAAAAATAAACAAGGAATCTTTAAACAAAATTTCGGGCTTATTAAAATTTTTAAAACCCTACAGAGCTAAATTTTTAGTTGGGATGATTTTCTTATTCCTATCTAGCCTTACCGCATTAGCTTTTCCGGCTTTAATAAAAGTGATGGTTGGTAATGCCCAAGGAAACCCTTCAGATTATAGTTTTTTACCGCAAACCGTTAATGAAATTGGTTTTTTGGCTTTTGGGATTTTATTTATTCAATCTTTTGTTTCATTTTTCAGAATTAGGCTATTTGTTGAGGTAGCAGAAAAAGCTTTAGCTGATATTAGAAAAGAAACCTATTTTAAGATGATAACCTTACCCATGAATTTCTTTGCAAACAGAAGAGTGGGCGAGCTAAATAGCAGGATATCGGCAGATTTATCTCAAATACAAGACACCATCACTACTACCCTAGCAGAAATTATTAGACAGGTTATTTTATTGATAGGTGGCATAACTTTATTAATCATCACCTCAGGGAAACTCACATTATTTAATCTTTCTATATTACCTATTATCGTTTTAGCCGGAGTTATTTTTGGTAAAAAAATCAGAAAAATATCTAGAGATGCACAAGATAAACTAGCAGAATCTAATACGGTTGTAGAAGAAACCTTACAAGGTATAGGCAACGTAAAGGCTTTTGTTAACGAAGCCTATGAAGCTAACAGGTATAGTAAAAGTTTAAAAGAGGTTGTTAGCATAGCTATTAGAGGAGCCAATTACCGTGGTGGTTTTGCTGCCTTTATAATATTTTGCTTGTTTGGCGCTATTTTAGGTGTTATCTGGTATGGCTCTGTTTTGGTAGAAAGCGGTGCACTACAGGTAGAAGATTTATTGGCCTATGTACTTTATTCTATTTTTGTGGGGGCAGCTATGGGTAGCTTCCCTGATTTATATGCTAATATCCAGAAAGCTATTGGTGCATCAGAAAGAGTTCTAGAAATACTAGATGAAAAAAACGAAGCTATTTCTATTCATGAATCAGAAAATAAAATCAAAGAAAAAATACAAGGCAGTTTAAGCTTTAAGGATATAGAATTTGCTTATCCTTCAAGAAAAGAAATTACCGTTTTAAACGGGATATCTTTTGACGCCCAAGCCGGAGAGAAAATTGCTATTGTGGGGCCATCTGGTGCTGGTAAATCTACCATAGCGGGTTTAATTTTAAAATTCTACGAAGCTCAAAAAGGAGAAATACTTTTTGATGGTAAGCCAGCCAACAACTATGCTTTAACAGATATTAGGCAACAAGTAGCCATAGTACCACAAGATGTTATCTTATTTGGTGGGACCATTTTAGAGAACATAGCTTATGGCAAGCTAAATGCTACTAAAGACGAAATTATCAAAGCTGCACAACAAGCCAATGCCCACAGGTTTATTATAGGTTTCCCAGAAGGTTATGACACCGTAGTAGGCGAAAGAGGTGTGAAATTATCGGGCGGACAAAGACAAAGAATTGCTATTGCAAGAGCTTTATTAAAAGACCCTGCTATATTAATTTTAGATGAAGCTACTTCTTCTTTAGATTCAGAATCTGAAAGACTGGTTCAAGAAGCGTTAGAAATATTAATGAAAGGTAGAACATCCATCATTATTGCCCATAGGTTATCAACTATAAGAGAGGCTAATAAAATTATTGTTTTAGACCAAGGTAAAGTTGTAGAAAGTGGTTCTCATGAAGAACTTATTAAGAATGAAGAAGGTTTATACAAGCATTTAAGTGCGCTTCAGTTTGAAGTATAAACTCATTTAAAGCAAGCTATTATTTATGAAATTAACTGTTTGGGGTGCTGCGCAGCAAGTTACCGGAAGCATGCATTTGCTTGAGGTAAATAACTATAAGATCTTGATAGATTGTGGTTTAGATTATGAAAATAATGTTAACCTAATAGAGAATATAAATTTTCCTTTTTTACCATCAGAGATAGATTTAGTGGTGCTTACACATGCACATATAGATCACTCTGGTAATTTACCTACTTTAGTAAGATTAGGCTTTGAAGGGCAAATTTTATGTACGCCTCCAACGGCAGATTTAACACAACTGCTATTAGCAGATTCTGTAAATATATTTTTAGGTAAACTAAAGAAAAAACCATTTAAAAGACGTTCTAAAAAACATCATCACGATCAGCAGCAACAACCTTTATATCTTCAAAAACATGTCATGGATACTACCGATAGGATAGTAACCATCGGTTTTAATAAGCCTTTTCAAATAAGAGAAGATATAGAGATACAATTTATCCCTACTGGGCACTTATTAGGTGCTGCAGCTGTACACTTCAAAATAACAGAAGCTGGTAAAACAAAAACCATTGCCTTTACAGGCGATATAGGTAGAAAAAATTATCCGGTACTCATCAATCCGGAAAATTTGCCAGAAACAGATTTTCTGGTAACAGAATCTACCTACGGAGGGCGTTTACACACTGCAACAGAAAGCATTGAAGAAACGCTTATTAAGGTTATAAAAGAAACTTGCATTAACCAACCTGGTCGTTTAATTATTCCGGCTTTTAGTGTAGGAAGAACCCAATCTTTGGTTTATACCCTAAATAAAATATTCTCTAAAAACCTATTACCACCAGTACCAGTTTTTGTGGATAGCCCTATGGCTATTATGGCTACTGATATTTATAGAAAGCATCATAAATATGTAAATGAAGATGCAAGATCTTTTTACCAAAAAAATGGTGATGAGTTTGAATTCGCTAATTTATCTTATGTAAAAGAGCTTAAAGAAAGTAAAGAGATTTCTAACCATTTTGAGCCTTGTATCATCATTTCATCAGCCGGAATGCTAGAAGGGGGTAGAATACAAGATCACCTTTTCTATAATATCCAAAATTTTTATGCTACCATCCTATTCATAGGCTATTGTGCTAAAAATACTTTAGGATATCGTTTACTCAGAGGCGACGCCGTAGTGCGGTTAAGAGGGCGTGATTTATCTGTTTTTGCTACCATCAAAAAAACAGACCAACTAAGCGGACATGCAGACCAAAACGGCATCATGGAGTATATAAAAGCCATTCCAAAAGAAGGCTTAAAGAAAATATTCTTGGTGCATGGCGAGCAGGAAAGTATGCTAGCCTTACAAAGCGCTTTAAAAGATGATGGATATGAAGCTGTAATACCAGAAAAAGGAATGATATTTGAGCTTTAAACCTTAAAAAGATGTTATGAAGAAGAAATTCTTTAGGTTCCTAAATAAAGTAAATAAGCTTGTACTACCCAGCTTATATCAAAAAGACCCATCTAAACTCAGTAAGTTTGAGCAGGCCTTAACAGGCTATAGGTATTGGGTATTGCTTAATGCTTTAGATTAAAATAAATTCTGTTTAACATAAAAAAGCCCGATATTTAAAATATCGGGCTTTTAACTTTATGATAAAAAAAGGATTTTATCCTTTTAAAACATCAATAACTAAATTAGCAAGCTCTACCCCTATTCTTTCTTGAGCCTCGTTAGTTGAAGCACCAATGTGCGGAGTTAAAGAGATTTTTGGATGTTGTAAAATAGCAGTTCTAGGTGTTGGTTCGTTATCAAAAACATCTAAACCAGCAAAGGCAACCTGGCCACTATCAAGCGCTTCAATTAAAGCTTCTTCATCTATAGTACCACCTCTAGAGCAGTTTACAATACCTACACCTTTTTTCATTTTCTCAAACTCTTCTTTACCTAATAAAGGTTTTTCTATGAAAGGTGTATGAATACTGATAAAATCAGCTTGAGAAATTAACTCTTCTAGGCTTACTTTTTTTACAGGAACTTCAACTTTAATATTTCCAGAAAGCTCTAAGGTTAAAGAAGCAGGTACTTCACTTAAATCATAAGCTAAAACATCCATACCTAAACCTAAGGCAACTTTAGCAGTTTCTCTACCAATTCTGCCAAAACCTATTATACCAATGCTTTTACCTCTTAACTCGCTACCTTTTGCATAAGCTTTTTTAAGGTTATTAAATTGATTAGCTCCTTCAACAGGCATTTTACGGTTAGCATCGTAAACAAATCTTACACCATTAAAAAGGTGAGTAAATACCAACTCGGCAACAGATAATGATGATGATGCTGGCGTATTCACTACTGCAACACCTTTGCTTCTTGCATATTCTACATCAATATTATCCATACCAACACCACCACGACCAATAACTTTAATGTTAGGACAAGCGTCAATAAGCTCTTTTCTTACTTTGGTTGCACTTCTTACTGTGATACCATCATAAGCATTTAATTTAGAAGCTAATTCTTCTTGTGGGATGTTCTGGGTGTCAACTTCAATTCCGGCTTCTTCCAGTAGTTTTTTTCCTATTGGATCTATACCATCATTTGCTAAGATTCTCATGTTGTTTTTATTTAAGATTTGAGTTTTAAGATTTGATTATTGAGAGGTGAGTATTAAGATTTGAGACCGTTCAACAATCTCAAATCTCTTATCTCACTTCTCAAATCGATGTTATTTATGCTTTTCAGCAAATTCTTGCATAGCCTCTATCAATACATGAACGCTTGTGATAGGTAAAGCATTGTAAATAGATGCTCTAAAACCACCAACACTTCTATGTCCTTTGATACCTACACAACCTTTTTCTTCTGCAAGTTTTAAGAAATCTTTCTCTAATTCTGGATTTTCCATCACAAAGCAAACGTTCATTCTAGAGCGATCTTCAACTGCTGCTGTTCCTTTAAAGAATGGGTTTCTATCAATTTCTTGATATAAGGCCTCAGCTTTAGCGATATTTTCTTTTTCTATAGCTGCTATACCACCTTTAGATTTTAACCATTTTAAGTTCAATAAAGAAACATAAATAGAGAAAACAGGTGGCGTATTGTACATAGACTCTCCTTCAATATGTACTTTATAGTCTAACATAGAAGGAATAGTTCTGTTAACTTTACCTAAAATCTCGTCTTTTACAATTACTAAAGTTGCACCAGCCGGACCAATATTTTTCTGAGCACCAGCGTATATCAAATCAAAATCTGCAACGTTTATCACCCTGCTAAAAATATCAGAAGACATATCGCAAACCACAGGAACATTGGTTTTTGGAATATCAAAAAGCTCTGTACCATAAATGGTATTGTTAGAAGTAATGTGGAAATAAGCCGCATCTTCTGGAATGGTGTATCCTTTAGGGATGAAATTAAAATTAGCGTCTTTTGAAGAAGCTACGATTTCTACTTCACCAAATAATTTAGCTTCTTTAATAGCTTTTTTAGCCCAAACTCCAGTCTCTAAATAAGCAGCTTTTTTACCTTCTTGAAGTAAATTCATAGCTACCATGGCAAACTGTAAACTTGCACCACCTTGTAAGAAAAGAACCGAATAACCTTCTGGTACATTCATTAATTCTTTAACAATTTTAATAGCATCTTCTGATACAGCAATAAACTCTTTACTACGGTGTGATATTTCCAGAATAGACAAGCCTGTATCGTTAAAATTTAATACTGCTTGTGAAGCTTGTTTAAATACTTCTTGTGGTAAAATACATGGACCAGCGCCAAAGTTATGTTTCATTTGTTTGAGTTGTTTGTTTGGTTTCTATATCGGATTTTAAAATTAAACACGGCTTTAAGTAAGGTGTTTAAAATTAAGTTTCATTTTTTATTGTTAACGTTTTAAGGCCCAAATTTAAAACAATAAAACGTTTCTACGGTGTAAATTTAAAATTTTGCAATAATCTTAAAATTTAGCTGTCTAGATGTTAAAAAATTAGGAATTGCGTAACGATTATTATTAACATCTGTTAACCACAAGTAAGAAACTGTATTGTTGATATTGAGCAAGTTAAATACTTCTGCATAAACGATGAAAGAATTGAAATAGGTATCAAACCATTTAAATCTTTTGATACTTTCTTTATCCAAAATATCTTTAGAAAAACCAATATCTACTCTTCTGTAGGGTGGTATGGTGAAGTTTGTAGTGAAGTTATTGGTTCTAGGTGGCCAACTTGGTAATCTAGAGCCATAAAGTAAACTTAAATGAACTTTATAAGTTGGGCTGTTGAATAACCTATCCTGAAAAAATATCGAAAAGTTTACACGTTGATCTGTTGGTCTTTTGATAAAGCCTGGAAAAACAACTTGCTGATTTCCATTGGCATCTGTTCTGGTAAAAGAATCGCCATTAATATCCTCTTCTGTTTTCATTAAAGAAAGTCTAAAAGACGATTCTAAATCTCGTACAAACTCACCACTAATAGAAAAATCTACCCCTGCTGCATAACCTTTTGAGGTTAAACCAGCATTGTATCTTACACGAAGATTTTCTAACTCGTAAGGGGTAAGTTGTAATAAAGCTTTGTAATACAACTCGGTATTAAACCTCAAATTAGTCCCTAAAGATTTAAATTTATAATCTGATGAGGCTATAAAATGTAAAGACTTTTGCGATTTAACATCAGGGTTTATCTGGCCATCAAAACCTCTTAACTCCCTGTAAAAGGGCGTTTGAACATAATAACCACTAGCAAACCTATAAATAATGTCTTTTTCCTTTTTAGGATTATAAGTTAACACCAATCTAGGGCTAGGCAATAACTCTTTAGTAAAACTATTATAATTAAACCTTAAGCCGCTTGCTAAAGTAAAATGCTCACCAATATCAGAAGTGTTTAAGATATAAGCAGAAATCCTATTAGTAGTTAATGTATTACTGGCATTACGATAATCAAACAGCGGAAAGCCATTTGATTGATTATTGGGCAAAGCGTAACCCGTAGAATCTAGATAATTAAATTCTAAAAGTTCATCTTTGATATAATCTTGCTGAAATCTTAAACTGCCTTCCCAATGCGAGTTGTTTTTAGAGAAATAGTATTTGATATCACTAGCTAAAACACGGGCATCCATTTGGTTTCTGCCATAATCTTGGAAGGCACCTATTCCTCGGTTTGCTACCACATTACCAAAACCTCCTCCTAAAAAATCAGTTTCTACTTCATCAAATAAATAAGAACCTGTAATATCAAAATTCTCTCTTTCAGACATGATAAAAGCAGAATTTATCCATTTTAACTTAGCTTTATCATTAAGCTTATAGTTAAAAGTAAGAGCCCCAACCAAGTTGGTATATTGGTCTATCTCCTGTCCTTCGTAGTTTACCCTTAACCTTAAAGTTTGTTGTAAAGTACCAAAAGTAGTTTCTCTAGATTGTGGAAATAAACTAAACTGGCTGCTATTGGCAATACCTAAAAACTCAACATTTAAACGCGGACTAGCTTTATAGTTGACAAGAGTTTGTAAATCGTAAAAACGTGGATCATAACTTCCTCTAATAGGCTGTGCATTAAGTACAAACCTATTTCTCTTATTTCTAAAACTAATAGCTACGTTAAACCTTTTTTGTGCAAAAAAAGTACTTGCAGACAACCCATTGGTACCTAAACTGATGACACTTGCCGCTGTATCTCTTGTTTTATAGTTTACATCTAAAACAGATGATAATTTATCGCCATAACGAGCTGAAAAACCTCCGGCAGAAAATTTCACATTAGAGATTAAATCGGGATTTATAAGACTTAAACCCTCTTGCTGACCGTTTCTAACCAAATAAGGTTTAAAAATCTCAACATCATTGATGTAAATGAGGTTTTCATCAAAATTACCTCCACGTACCGAGTATTGCGAACTTAATTCGTTATTGGTTGAGACACCTGGTAATTGTTTTAACATGGCCTCAAAACTTTGTGCAACGTTTGGCGAGAGCTCAAAATTACGGGCATTAATGTTGGTCATCCCTTCTACCCTAGTGCTTTGGTCGTTCACTACAACAACATCAAGCATTTGCTTATCTTTTACCAAAACAACATTAAGTATTGTATTTTTCTCTAATTTAAGATTAGAAATATTTGTATTGTACCCTGATAATGAAAAGATTAAAGTGTAAGTTCCGGGCTTTAGATTGATGTTATATTCTCCTTTAATGTTAGATATCTTTTTGATATCAGCATCTTTAACACTAATCTCTACACCGCTTAAAGATTCTGATTGCGCATTACTTATTTTTCCTGAAAGCTTAAGCGTTTGCTGCGCAAAGACATTTACAGAAAATCCTAAAAGTATCGCCAGAAGGAAACTACGCATGGAAAGTATCAGGAGATATATTTTTTAATTCTGCTATGGCATGCAACTGATCTTCGGCAGCAAAAATAGCATTACCAGCTACCAGAACATTAGCCCCAGCCTTTAATAAGGCTAAAGAATTATGATTACTTACGCCACCATCAACCTCAATAAATAAGTCGGGATTTTTTTCATCAGCCATGGCCCTTAACTGTTGTATCTTATGGTAACTATTGGCAATAAATTTTTGTCCGCCAAAACCCGGATTAACCGTCATGATTAAGGCTAAATCTAATTCTTCTATCACATTCTCTAATAAAGAAACCGGAGTATGAGGATTAATTGCAACCCCCGCTTTACAACCTAATTCTTTAATTTTATGAATGGTTCTATCCAAATGATCGCAAGCTTCATAATGTACGGTAATAACATTGGCTCCTGCTTTTTGGAAATCTTCCAAATAACGATCTGGATTGGTAATCATTAAATGTACATCTAAAGGTTTTAATGCATAATTTTTTACTGCTGCAATAACCGGAAAACCAAAAGAAATATTGGGTACAAAAACGCCATCCATAACGTCTACATGTATCCAATCTGCTTCGCTATTATTAAGCATTAAAATATCTTGTTTTAGATGAGCAAAATCTGCCGATAAAATAGATGGTGCGATTAAATGATTCATGATTCAAATATAATAAATATGCCTTCTTATAAAACTTTAATCATAAGCTAAACGTATTTAGTATATAAGAAAACATCCAACCATGAAATATTTGGCTCTTATCTTTAGCATTATTTCTTTGCCTTTATGGCTTCAAGCGCAAAACTTTAAGACAGATAAATTATCGGTGCACTTTTATGCCGCAGCTCCTGTAGCTGATATTGATGCCCTTACAAATTCTGCAAACGCAACTTTAGATATAAAACGTAAAGAAATAAAGGTAAGCATTGCTATTAGCTCTTTTAGTTTTAAAAAAGCTTTAATGCAACAGCATTTTAATGAAAAATATATAGAAAGTGACAAATACCCTATGGCGAGCTTCAAGGGTAATTTTAAAGATGATTTATCCAACAAACCTGATGGTACTTACCTCATTTATGTAGAAGGCAAATTCAACCTGCATGGTGTGGATGTACAGCAAGTTATACCTTGTAAAATAACTCTTCAAAAAAACATCATAAGCGTTAACAGCACTTTCATTTTAAATACAAAAGATTTTAAAATTGAGCCTCCTAAAATCTTAGGAAAACCTATTGGCGAGAAAATTGAAGTTACTGTTAACGGCTCTTTAAATAAAGTGAGTAATTAATTTTAACTAAGCTTAAAACCTTTTTTAAGCTCTCTACCCTTTAATTTATTCGCATCTTTATCATTGATGAAAACTTCCTTTTCAGGATTCCATTTTAATGGTCTTTTAAGCTCATAAGCTATATTGGCAATATTACAAACACTAGCCGTTCTGTGTCCAATTTCTACATCGCAAACAGGTTTACTACGGTTCTTTATCGCCTCTAAAAAGTCTTGATAATGGTTAGTGCTATGATAAATACCTAAATTTTTAGCGTCTATTACTTTATTTTGTAGAGATTCTGGATTGACCTCCAATTTTCCACGACGTACCACAATACTGCCTTCTTTACCATTAAACTGAATGGCATTACCAACACCAAAGTTCTCATGAGTCATCTTTAATCCATTAGCATATTCGAAAGTTAAAAATTTATGATTTTGATCTGGTGGAGTTACTGCTACCGGGCCACTATTATCCATATTTAAAGCCCACTGCACAATATCAAACATGTGTGCGCCCCAATCTGTAACCATACCACCTCCAAACTCTTTATAATCCCTCCATTTGGCCCAATAAGCATTAATATCTGGATTTAACTTTTCATTAAAGTGACTATAGTTTTTATTTGGCCCTAACCATTTCTCCCAGTTTAAATCTGCTGGTATTTCTTCTTTAGGTAAATTATAAGCTAGTGGTGGAGGCCCAACACTTACCTTAATATTATCTAGTTCGCCAATGTAGCCCCCTCTTATTAAAGCAACTGCCTGTCTAAACTCATCCCAAGAGCGTTGCATACTTCCTGTTTGAAAAACACGCTTATATTTGCGAGTAGCATTTACCATTGCTCTTCCTTCTTCTATGGTTAATGATAATGGCTTTTCGCAATAAATATCTTTACCTGCTTTAGCTGCTGCAACTGCTTGTACAGCATGCCAATGGTCTGGCGTGATGATGACTACAGCATCAATATCTTTCCTTTCTAAAATCTCTTGGTAATCTTCATAAATATCACAGCCTTTATACTGGTCTGCACCCTTTTTATCAGCGTAAAATTTATTGATTTCTTGTGCAAAAAAATCAAGTTTTCGTCTATAAACATCACTTGCAGCTACTATCTGTGCTTGCTCTTGGCTAGCAAATGCTCGTCTCAATGTAATCGATTGCTTTCCAGTGCCAATAAAACCTAAATTTATCTTATCACTGGGTGCAACAAATCCTTTACCTAGTACAAAACGAGGCACAATCATAAAGGCTGATAAGGTAGCAGCGCTTGCTAAAAACTTACGTCTAGAAACATTAGAAACTTCTTTTTCTTGATTTTTCATTTAATTTTTATTTAGGTTTGATGATGTCGTTATCAAAGACAAGGCTCTGCTTTTTTTGATATCTAAGATCATCTCAAACGTAATGGTTTATTATTGGGTTATCTCTAAGATAGAAATTATTAAAATAAATCCAATCAACCGACAACCACATTATCAAACAAAAAACCCGCTCTGTATACACAGAGCGGGTAAAAAAAATCAAAAAAATATATTTTTATTAAGCCTGAGGCGCTTCTGCTGCTGGTGCTGCATCTGGCTTAGGCGGACGAGGTAATAAAGCTTTTCTAGAAAGTTTTAATTTACCTTGTTTATCGATATCCAATAATTTAACTCTTACCTCATCTCCTACTTGGAAAATTCCGTCCATACTTTCGTAACGTTTCCAATCTATTTCAGAGATGTGTAATAAACCATCTTTACCTGGCATAATCTCAACAAAAGCACCAAAAGGCATGATAGATTTTACTTTACCTTCGTATACTTCGCCAACTTCTGGTTTTGCTACGATGTTTTTGATTCTTCTAACCGCTTGGTCAATAGAATCTTTATTATCAGCAAAAATCTGGATAACACCTTTATTGTCTTTTTCTTCAATAGAGATGGTTGCACCAGTTTCGCGTTGCATTTCTTGGATAATTTTACCACCCGGACCAATTACAGCACCAATAAATTCTTTATCTATGGTCATGCTGATGATACGTGGAGCATGTGGTTTATAATCTTCACGAGGAGCAGACATGGTTTTTTCCATCTCACCAAGGATATGCAAACGGCCTTCTTTAGCTTGGTTTAACGCCTCTGTTAAAACCTCGTAAGATAAACCATTAACTTTTAAATCCATTTGGCAAGCGGTAATACCATTTCTTGAACCTGTAACTTTAAAGTCCATATCTCCTAAATGGTCTTCATCTCCTAAGATATCAGAAAGGATAGCATATTTACCTGTTTTATCATCAGAAATTAAACCCATAGCGATACCAGAAACCGGAGCTTTAAGTTTAATACCTGCATCCATTAAAGCTAAGGTACCAGCACAAACAGTTGCCATTGAAGAAGAACCATTAGATTCTAAAATATCAGAAACTACACGAATGGTGTAAGGATTTTCCTCATCTCCGGGTAATACTTTTTTTATAGCTCTCATGGCTAAATTACCATGACCAATTTCTCTTCTACCCACACCACGGTTAGGACGAGCCTCACCTGTAGAGAAAGAAGGGAAATTATAGTGCAATAAGAATTTGTTGTAACCATTGATGAAAGCACCATCTATTAACTGCTCATCATCTTTAGCACCTAAAGTAACGGTTGTTAAAGATTGTGTTTCGCCACGTGTAAATATTGCAGAACCATGTGCAGAAGGTAAATAACCAACTTCGCTCCAGATAGGACGAATTTGTTTTGTATTTCTTCCATCTAAACGGATACCTTCATTCAATAATAAAGCTCTTACAGCATCATACTGAACATCATGGAAATATTTCTTAGCTAAAAACTTAGTCGTTTCTGTAGCATCTTCACCTAAAGCAGCTAAAACCTCATCTTGCAAAGCTTTAAAAGCTGCCGAACGCTCATCTTTACCTGCGCCAGATTTTGCTACAGCATAAACTTTATCGTAAGTATCAGCCGTAATTTTAGCTTTTAATTCCTCGTCGCTATGCTCGTGGCAGTATTCTCTTTTTTGAGTTTTACCTACCAACTCGGTAAGTTCTACTTGTGCTTGAACTTGTGCTTTAATTGCAGCATGTGCAAACTGGATAGCTTCAACCAACTCAGCTTCCTGAATTTCATCAGCTTCTCCTTCAACCATATTAATATCTTGAGCAGAACCAGCAACAATAAACTCAAGTGTTGCTCTTTCTAAATCAGACTTAGTAGGGTTAATAACCAATTTTCCATCAATTTTAGCAACACGTACTTCTGAGATAGGTCCGTTAAACGGAATATCAGAAACCGCAATAGCAGCCGAAGCAGCTAAACCTGCTAATGCATCAGGCATGATATTTTTGTCTGATGATATTAAGGAAATCATTACCTGCGTTTCTGCATGGTAATCTTCAGGGAATAATGGACGTAAAGCTCTGTCTACCAATCTAGAAATTAACACTTCATAATCAGACAAACGGGCTTCACGACGTAAAAAACCTCCAGGGATACGGCCAGCTGCCGCATATTTCTCCTGATAATCAACGGATAAAGGAAGGAAGTCGACACCTTCTTTTGCATCTTTATTTGAAACAACAGTGGCTAAAAGCATAGTATCACCTTGTTTCACGACAACTGAACCATCAGCTTGCTTAGCTAATTTACCAGTTTCGATCTCAATGATACGGCCATCGCCTAAATCAATCGACTTTTTAAAAACATTTAAACTCATATGTATTATTTAATCGGCACAAAAATAGTCTTTTATATCTGTTATTCAGCGAGGTGTAAGTTTTTTTTATGTTACAAGCTTGTTATTAAATTTTCAGGTCCTTTCAATTCCTTGTAAATATTCATCAGAACAACAACATTTAATAAATACCCTTTGGTTTTTTGATATAAACTATAAGCAATCAGGATGAATCAGGTTGCCATCACTAGTATTCTCAAGTAATTTCATCACAACCAAATTATAAACGCATGAAAAAAACTTTACTTTCTTTTGGACGTCTAGTCCTTTTATCTTCTTTAACTATACTACCTTTTATATCTCAGGCTCAGGTTGACGGAGAATTTAGGACTAGATCTACTTACAATGCTAGTTATACAAGCACCTCTGGTTGGCAAATATTTAATGCTGCAACAGGCTGGACAAATACATCAAGCGTACCTGGAACTGGATCTATAGTTACTATTAGAGATGGAGTTGCAATGACTTCTAATTTTGGTTCTTCACCCACACCTCCAGGTGTCTTAGGAAGCATTCTAAATATTGGGGAAGGTAATGCTGCAGTTATTACTTCTAGCATTGATGGCGCTGGATCTGTAACAGGTTTAACTATAGTAAATGCAGGTCGTTTATCTAGCAAACCTAATCCAAGTACTACAGTGCACTCAGGCTTGGTTTTTGCTGGTTCCACACCTACAAGCGCTGCAGCTGCAGTTATAACGAGTTACACCATCACTGGCACAGCTATTAACTTTGGTGGGAGCGGTTACACCAATGCAACAACGGTCACCTTTGCTGCACCATCTGCAATTTCAGGGCAACAAACTTCTACATCTCCACTAATAACAGCTACAGGGGAACCTATAATTTCAGGAGGTGTTATTACTGGCATTAATATTACTAATCCAGGTTCGGGATATACAAATTTCCCCGCAATTACAATTACTGATACTGGCGGTGGAACAGGAGCGTCTTTTAGCGCTCAATTAGGTGTACAAGAAGTATTTATCACAGCTGCAGGCTCTGGTTATGCTACAGCACCAGAAGTTATTGCAGGAAGTTCCTTTATGGTAGGTGGTGGTTCAAATAGATTTTTATTGGTTGAGAATCAATTAAATTTTAGAGCAGGCGCAAAATCTATAACTAATAATTCGGTAGGCACAAATCAAACATTATTTATAGGTGGAAATTTAACAGCTGTTACACCTATTAGTTTTAGAACTGTGAATGCAACTTTTACAGGCAACACCAATGTTACTTTTAATAAAACGGGAACTTCTACAGCAACTGGAAATTTTACTTTTAACAATTTAACTTTAAGTGCCAATACAACTGTTAATGTGGTAGGCAGCTTTACCGTCCTAGGCACCACCAATTTAAATGGGACAGGTGTATTACCTGTTGATTTAATTTCTTTTGATGCGAAGAAAGAGCTTAACAAAATAAATATTAATTGGCTTACTGCTTCAGAAGTTAATAATGATAGGTTTGAGATTTTAAAATCTAACAATGGAAAAGATTTCACCTTATTAGCTACTGTTAAAGCTAAAGGAGCTTCTAGCTATACCGTTGTAGATAATTTCCCTTTTAATGGTAGTAACTATTACAAATTATTACAGTATGATTTAAATGGCAAGGTAAATGAAAAAGGCATTAGAGCTATCAATTTTGATTTAGGAAATCAAAAAGATGTTTCAACTATTTTTCCTAATCCTATTGCTTCTTCTGGTTCAGCTACTATTAAATTTAAAACAAATTTAAAACCTAAAAAATTGAGTTTAATATCTTCTCAAGGTAAGGTTGTTTATACAGAATTATTAAATCAAGAAAATGAATCTTCAAAAGAACTTAAGTTAAAAGACCAAATTATACCTGGTGTTTATTTCTTAAATATTGAAGGAGCTATTTCTAAAGAAGTTTTAAAAGTGATAGTACAATAATTATTAGTTGTTAAAATCAATAGAATAAAAAAGGGCTGCATTATGATGCAGCCCTTTTTTTATAGCTTAAATTTAGCTTAATTATGCGTAATTTGTCTTACCGCAATATTTTGTGTAGTAGAACCAGTAATATATACTGTATAAATCCTACCCTCTGCAAAAGAGCTTAAATTAAAAGTACCTAAACTTTGAGTACCTCCTGCTGAATAAACTTGTAGAGAAAGTATTCCGGGCTCAATATTCATAAAGTTACTTGCATTATCTTTAGCTAAATTGGCTGCTAAATTAGCCCCTGAAGAGCGTCTGATATCAACATTTGCAGGAGCTGCATCACTTAAATGAACAAACCTCACTTTTGCTTGCCCACCAGCTGGCGCAGATAAATCATCCTTATAAAATTTCACCCTTGCTTGTTGTCCGTCTCCTGCTAAGAAAGCAGTATATGAACTTCCATTATCTACATCAAATCTTCCGCTTGCATAGGCCGTTGTAGAACCTTCATTTCTAAATTCTAATTGTAAATTATTTCCAGAATTTGTGGTGATGTAATCAGAAGAATTATTAAAGGCTAAACCACCTTGAACGATAGCACTATTAGCTAAAAACACACTTTGTGGTATTGAAGCTGAAGAAGCATTCACTACTTTAATTCTTGCTGAACCGGTTTCATCTACATCGTCTTTTTTACAAGAAGTAAAACCTGCGGCAACTGCTATAAGCAAAGCTCCGCTTAAAATCTGTTTTAAAAAATTGTTCTTTTTCATGTTCGTTAATTTATTTGTTACAAAGCATGCCAAACAAATTACGAACCCTAAAATCTATTAGACTTTATATTAACTAGAGAATGAATGTTTAAATTGATAATTAGCTTAATGATTTTAGCTATAAAAATTTAAGCTTATATAAAAATGCTGTGTTTCTTTTTTTAGACAACTATACCAAGCCAAGAAGTTTTTGGTAAAGCTCTAATGGTTTAAATGGTTTACACAAGTAATCGTTCATACCAGCTTCTTTTATATCTGAATAAAGATGCTCTGATACAGAAGCCGTAAAAGCTAAAATAGGAAGTTGAGCTTTAGTCTTATCATCCATTGCTCTAATATGTTTAGTTGCTGCATAACCATCCAATACTGGCATATATAAATCCATCAAAACAATATCAAAATTTTCTTCTTTTAGTTTTTCAAGCACTTCTCTTCCGTTTTCTGCGAATGTGGGTTTGTTATTCCAATTATTTAATACTTTTTTTAGAAGCAGTCTGTTCATAGGATGATCTTCCGCTACCAAAATTTTTATCTCACTTAGATCTTGAAAAGTCGTATCGGGCTCTAAATCTATATCATCAAAACTTTCATTTGTCCATAAATTTAAATTAAAATAAAATTTAGAACCTTGATTAGGAGCACTTTCTAAGTGAATATCACTATCAAACAGATTTAATAAATTTCTTACAATGGCCAATCCTAAACCTGTTCCGCCATAATTTCTAGCAATGTTTGCTGTAGCTTGCATAAAAGGTTCAAAAACAATTTGTTGTTGTTCTTTACTTATACCTATCCCGGTATCTTCGACAGAGAATTCAACATTTATTTGTTCTTTATCTTTAGATATTACTTTTAAACTCACCTTCACACTCCCTTGGGCTGTAAATTTCAAAGCATTACCAACAAGGTTATATAAGATTTGTGTTATTCTAGTCGAATCTGATAAGACATTTAGATTTTGTAGTTGCTCATCTATAACTACCACAAGGTTAATATTCTTTTCCTCAAATTGAAGCTTCATGGTAGAACATAAGTTGCTAACCAATTCAAAAAGATTAACTTTTTGGATATCTAAACTTAATTTATTGGAACTTAGTTTATTAAAATCTAGAATATCATTAATTAAAGCTTGCAAACTCATGGAGGAAAACTTTAGTATATTCAAATTTTCTTCCTTATCATTACTTTTAGGGTTAGACAAAAACAAATCAGTAATACCTATAACGGCATTAAGAGGCGTTCTTAATTCATGAGACATTGCCGACAAAAAGTCTGATTTGGACTGGGCTGCTTGATTAGCTTCTTGAACTGCTATTTCTAACTTTTTATTAAGCTCTATCTGCGTAGCAATATTTGCCGAGAATGCCTGATTAAAAAAGTAATGTGCAACTATAACCGTAAGAAAATTTAAAGCCACCAAAATTTCATAACCTGGAGAAGCTAAGGGAACCGCCGTTTGCTTTATGATAAAGCCTTTAATATCAAACATTAAATCTAACATAACAGGCAAACAAGCTAACAAAGAGGCAATAATAGCAAATCTAGAGCCTATTAAGTAAAAACTACTCATGATGAGCATGAAGGCAAACTGTATAGCTACTAAGTTAAAATCTCTATTCACCATAAAAATATTAGACCAAATGATGATTAAGCCTATTAAAATCATGAAGTGACTTGTTTTAGAAAAACTAATTTTTCTAGACAACATCAATTTTAAGATGATAACGTAAATACTGCCGAAGAAAACTGCTCTGTTAAGCTGAAAACCCTGTTGGAAATACCAAGCTGTACTTGCTACTACAATTACTTTTACTAAAGCTAAAACAAGTAAGGAAAATAAAATTTTAATCTTGGCTCTTTCTAAAGAATCTGATTCTGTAGAAAGTAGCTTGTTCAAGGATAGGTTTAAAATTGAGAGATTATTCATGAGAGCTACTGCACTAAGATAAGTATTTCTTCAATCATGAAAATAACATTTAAAAAAAATAGTTAATAATTTAACTAAAAAGCGATAGCCAACATTTGCTCAAAAAAAAAAGGAACCAAATAAGTTTGATTCCTTTTCTTTATGATCCTAAAACGTGATTTTTTTATTTTACTGTATCAACAATAGCTTTGAAAGCTTCTGGATGATTCATCGCTAAATCAGCCAAAACTTTTCTGTTTAAACCTATGTTTTTTGCAGCTAGTTTTCCCATTAATTGAGAATAAGAGATACCGTACTGACGGGCTCCTGCGTTAATACGCTGAATCCATAAAGCTCTGAACTCTCTCTTTTTAACTTTTCTGTCGCGGAAAGCATATTGCAAACCTTTTTCAACAGTATTTTTAGCAATGGTGTAAACCTTGCTTCTTGAACCCCAGTAGCCTTTGGCTAAACCTAAGATTTTTTTTCTTCTTCTTCTTGACGCTACTGCGTTAACCGAACGTGGCATATTTTAAATGATTTTGATAAACGGCGATTCGTATTTCAGAATTCTTACTACCGGATACCTGGTTAATAAATTAATTACTTTCCGATACAAAGCATACGTTTAACATTTCCCATATCTCCATCATTTACATATGTAGTATGAGTTAAGTTACGTTTTTGCTTTGTAGTCTTCTTAGTTAAGATGTGACTTTTGTAAGCACTCTTTCTTTTGATTTTACCTGTTCCAGTAAGCGAAAAACGCTTTTTTGCACTAGAATTGGTTTTCATTTTTGGCATAATTATGCTTTTTAATTTAACCTGTGGATATTTATTTTTTTAACGTTTTAGGCGCTACTGTTAAGAACATTCTCTTCCCTTCTAACTTAGGAAGTAGTTCTACTTTTCCATAATCTTCTAAAGCCTGGGCAAATTTTAATAATAAAATCTCTCCTTGCTCTTTATAAACAATAGCTCTACCTTTAAAGTGAACGTAAGCTCTTACTTTTTCACCCGCTTCTAAAAAGCTAACGGCATGCTTTAGTTTAAATTGAAAATCATGATCACTGGTATTAGGACCGAAACGAATCTCCTTAATAACAGTTTGTTTTGCATTTGCTTTGATTTCTTTAAGCTTCTTCTTTTGCTCGTAAACAAACTTATTGTAATCAACAATTTTACATACTGGCGGATTTGCATTAGGTGAAATCTCAACTAAGTCGAGTTCCAACTCTTCTGCCATCTGCAATGCTTTTTCTATAGGGTATACGCCCTGTTCAATATCCTCGCCTACTACCCTAACTTCCCTAGCTCTAATACGTCTGTTGATATTATGAGCTGGCTCTGTGGTTCTTCTGCTTCTGTTATTCGGATTCAATTTTGGTCTAATAATAGTCCTCCAGTTATTTATTTATATGATGATTTCTTGTTGAAGATGATTTTGGAACTCTTCTAAAGTCATGCTTCCTTTATCTCCCTCACCATGCTTACGTACAGAAACCATGCCTTCTTGCATTTCTTTCTCGCCTATAATAAGCATATAAGGTAGTTTTTTGATTTCAGCATCTCTAATCTTCCTTCCAATTTTCTCATCCCGCAAATCAATCAAACCGCGAATATCGGAATTATTTAAAGATTCTAAAACTTTTTTACCATAATCTTCAAATTTTTCTGAAATAGGTAAAACGATAAATTGCTCAGGCGTAAGCCATAATGGGAAGTTTCCGGCGCAATGCTCAATCAAAACAGCCACAAACCTTTCTAGAGAACCAAAAGGTGCTCTATGAATCATTACTGGACGGTGTTTTTGATTATCGCTTCCGGTATATTCTAGCTCAAACCTTTCTGGTAAATTATAATCTACCTGTATGGTTCCTAGTTGCCATTTTCTACCCAAAGCATCCTTTACCATAAAATCTAGTTTAGGCCCGTAAAATGCTGCTTCACCTAACTCTACCACGGTTGGTAAACCCTTTTCTTCTGCTGCTTCAACAATAGCTTGCTCTGCCAATTGCCAATTTTCATCAGAACCTATATACTTGGCTTTATTCTCAGGGTCTCTTAATGATACCTGAGCAGTATAGTTCTCAAAGCCTAAAGCTTTGAAAACATATAAAACTAAATCGATAACCTTTTTAAATTCTTCTTTAACCTGATCTGGCCTACAAAATAAGTGAGCATCATCTTGTGTAAAGCCTCTTACCCTTGTTAAACCATGTAGCTCGCCACTTTGCTCGTAACGATAAACAGTACCAAACTCGGCTAATCTTACTGGTAAATCTTTATAAGATCTTGGTTTAGATTTATAGATTTCGCAATGGTGCGGACAGTTCATTGGCTTCAAGAAAAACTCTTCACCTTCTTGCGGAGTTTTAATAGGCTGAAAAGAATCTGCACCATATTTATCGTAATGCCCAGAGGTTACATATAGATTTTTATGTCCAATATGTGGGGTGATTACTTGATCATAACCTGCTTTTTGCTGAGCTTTTTGCAAGAAATTAACTAATCTTTCTCTTAAAGCAGTTCCTTTAGGCAACCATAATGGTAAACCCATCCCTACTTTTTCTGAGAAAGTAAAGAGCTCTAGTTCTTTTCCTAACTTACGGTGATCTCTTTTCTTAGCTTCCTCAATCATTTGAAGATATTCGGTAAGCTCGCTTTGTTTAGGAAAAGTTACACCATAAATACGTGTCAACTGCTTTCTGCTTTCATCACCTCTCCAATAAGCGCCTGCAACGTTCATCAGCTTTACAGCTTTTATGAAACCAGTATTAGGAATATGTGGACCACGACATAAATCGGTAAAATTACCTTGTGTATAGAAAGTGATTTTACCATCCTCAAGGTCTTTGATTAAATCTAATTTATATTCATCGCCTTTTTCTTCAAAATACTTCAACGCTTCTGCTTTAGAAACAGACTTTCTGCTGTATTCAGACTTTGTTTTGGCAAGTTCAATAATTTTATCTTCTATTTTCTTAAAATCGTCAGAAGAAATCTGATGTTCTCCGAAATCAACATCGTAATAAAAACCTGTTTCTATAGCCGGGCCAATACCAAATTTTGTTCCTGGATATAAAGCTTCCAAGGCTTCTGCCAACAAGTGAGCAGATGAATGCCAGAATGTAGATTTTCCATCGGCATCATTCCAGGTTAATAACTTTAAAGATGCATCATGCTCGATAGGTCTTGAAGCATCCCAAACTTCGCCATCTACTACGGCGGCTAATACGTTTCTGGCTAAGCCTTCTGAAATAGATAAGGCAATTTGATGAGCACTGGTTCCTTTTTCATATTCCCTTATAGAACCATCGGGAAGTGTAATTTTAATCATGTACAACTATGATTGATATTTGTTAAAAAATAATATGCAAAACACTTATACAATGAAGTGTTATAAGGCCGGCAAAATTATTGTTTTTTATTGATAAAAGATTGATTTTTTTGAGGTAAAATAAAGTTAAAAAACTAAGTTAGAATTGAAAACTGAAACATCAACTAAGAGTATATAGAGAGTTTTTAAGATTTGCAATTTAAAATCTTATTTGGTTTTCATTAACATGGGACACGCAATTTGCCGAACTTTGCGGGCTTTTGCGGGCATTTGCGAGCTTTTGCGAGAAAAACAAGAGACCGCTTCGAGGCTTCTTCGAGAGTTGTTCGAGAAATACCCCTATTTTATCGAAGGATTGTCGAACGAGTCTCGAAGAAGGTTGGGTGTCTTCTCATGAAAATACTGCTGCTTACAATTAATTTTTCTACCTCCTCTATAAGGAGGATACCTCGCAAATAAATTAGGATACAATTTTAGAAAGGACTAATATTACTATCTAGAAATAGAAATAAAAAAATTATTTCTCTGCCAACACCTTTATCAGTAACTCGGGATAAATGCTACTTTTTGTGCTATCAAGTGTTTCATATCAATGGGATTATTTACCGTCCAAGCGTTAATGGTTAATCCTAACTGATGTGCTTCATTTATCCAAGTAGGGTTCTTTTTATATTCTGAGAAGTGATAATCTAAACCATCAATACCATCTTGCTTTAGTTGTTGTGGAGCTATGCCTCCATTTAAATAAGCTACTTTTGCTTTAGGAAGGAGCTCTTTTATCTTCGTAAGGGCATCGTAACTAAAAGAAATATACTCCACCATGTTTTCTGCTTTTAGCTTTTTTATCAAATTCACCACTTGTTCTGCTGCTTCCTGCGTTCTCTCCTTCCCTAATTTAGATGGTTTTAACTCCAAGATAAGCTTAGTTTGTTTTTGCTTTAAACCTGCTTTTAAATAAGCTTCTGCGGTTGGTATAGACTCTCCGTTACTTAATTTTTTTGCGAGTAAGTCTTGATAATTTGCTTGTTCTATGTTGATACCAAAAAAATCATGATCATGGTTAACCACTAAAATATTGTCTTTAGTGAGATGTACATCAAACTCAGATCCATAACATTTTAAGGCGATGGCTTGATTTAAAGATGCTATGGAGTTTTGTGGCAATTGTAAAGCTTTCCATGCTCCGCGATGAGCTATTACAGGATTATATGCAGATGATTGATTTTCTGAACTACGATTTAACACAGAACATGAAGTCATGATAGAGGTGATAATGCCTAAAATTAAAGTAGATATGATTGATTTTTTCATGGAAACAAAATTTGTTAAACTATCAAAAGTTAGGGATATTTTACAAGAATTAGGAATAGCTTCTCGAAAAAAAATCTAATAAATATGATTATTGAATTTTATAAACAAAAAAGCAGCTTATCAAGCTGCTTTTAATCCTAGATTTTGTAGACTTATCTACCAAAGTCATCCTGTAATCTTACTATGTCTTCTTCATCAGATGGAGCGTCTTTATCTGTATGCTGCCATATTTCGGCTATAATACCCCAATCATCTAAACCTACTAAACGGTGTCTTTCTCCTTTTTTTAGGGTGATGATTTCTTCTGGCTTATAGCTTTTTAATTCGCCTTCTTCGTCTGTATCACTAGTAACAACACCTACTGTACCACTCACTACCCTCCATATTTCTGCTCTACGGAAATGGTATTGCCATGATAAGCGTTTTTGTGGCTCTACAACTAAAATTTTAGGACTTAATTTACCCGCAATTTGAAGTTGACCTACCTGCTGACCGTTAAAATAAGTATCAGCAAATTTTTGTGCTTGTGCTTCGTTAATCACAAAAAAACCTCCCCAAGGACGGGTGTCATCATAATTTGCAATTTCAAAGCCTTGTTGTATTAAATCTTGTTCTATCTTTTTAAAGATTTCCTTTTTCATATATTGTTATTTGAATTTCTTATACTTTTTTGATTAATGACCGCCTTCTGCTTCAATTTTATTTACATCAAAACCTTGTTTCTGTAGTTCTTTACTTACTTTCCAAGCGAAAAACAATAAATAAGCGAAACATATTACAGGGATAATGTAAGATAAATGGATACCGCTATTATCGGCAAATATACCTTGTACTGGTGGAATTATTGCACCGCCTAATATCATCATGATTAAAAATGACGACCCTTGACTAGTATATTTCCCTAATCCCGTTATGGATAATGAGAAAATACATGGCCACATGATAGAACAACATAAACCGCCGCTAATGAAAGCATAGGTAGCCGTTTGCCCGGTGGTTAATAAACCTATTACCATAGCTATAACGCCTAATACAGAAAAAGTAGCCAAAGTTTTTGCTGGTTTTTCTTGACTGTAAAAGAAGCCTGCTATCAATACCACAATACAAATGGCATAGATGTATAAATTGCCAATATCTGTACCGCTGATATGGTTAAAACCTAGTATCACCGCGAAGGCAATAAAGGGAACCACAATAGTTAAAATATTTTTAACAGATTTACTAAGATTGAAAGCTGATATTGCTCCTGTCCAACGACCAATCATTAAACTTCCCCAGTATAGGGATATAAAAGGCGCTATTTCTGCCTCTGGATAAGAACCAAATTCTGGTGTATTTAACAAGGCTCCAAAATTACTTTGTATACTTACCTCTACCCCTACATAAGTGAAGATGGCTAGCATACCTAAAATCAATTGAGGATATCTCATAGCTCCCCAGCCTTCGGGCTTTTTACTTGCTGCTGTGCTTGATAAGAATAAGGTTAATACCACAATAAGTAAAGATGCATAAACATAAATAGCTGCTGATATACCTGTCATACTTGCCAAAGGGTCGGCAGCTAAAATCAATAAAAAGGCTACCAACATAATCAGTAAAGGACCATTTGTTTTTTTACTAGCCTCAATATGTTCATCACTGGTAACTTTGGGCAATTTAGAAATGGCAAAGAAAATTGCTACTCCAATAAACAAAGCTCCCAAAATATAATACAAGGTATTGATAGAGGTAATTTCTACCGCTTTTGGCTCAGCACCTGCTGCAGTTCCAAATAAAATTATACTTACAATAATAGGCCCTAATAAAGAACCAAAGTTATTTACTCCACCGGCAAGATTTAACCTATCGGCACCGGTCTCTGGTGTACCTAAAGCTACTGCAAAAGGATTGGCTGCCGTTTGTTGTAGGGAGAAACCTATAGCAATCACAAAAAATGCAGTTAGGATTAATCCGAAAGAACCTATATTAACCGAAGGAACCATCATGAAAGCTC
>NZ_WKJI01000006.1 GCF_009674685.1 Pedobacter puniceum | reverse complement strand
TCGCTCCTGCTATACCTTGTGGACCCTGAGGACCTGTTGCTCCGGTATCACCCTTTTCACCTTTCTCGCCTTGAATACCTTGTGGACCTTGAGCTCCGGTTAAACCTATTGGACCTTGTGGACCTACTTCTCCTTGGTCACCTTTATCTCCTTTTGCTCCTACTAGACCTTGTGGGCCTTGTGCTCCGGTTAAACCTATCGGGCCTTGTGGACCTACCTCACCTTGGTCACCTTTATCACCCTTGTCGCCTTTATCTCCTTTTACTCCTGCTAAACCTTGTGGACCCTGAGGACCTGTTGCTCCAGTGTCACCTTTTTCACCTTTCTCGCCTTGAATACCTTGTGGACCTTGAGCTCCGGTTAAACCTATCGGACCTTGAGGACCTACCTCACCTTGGTCACCTTTATCACCCTTGTCGCCTTTATCTCCTTTTGCTCCTGCTAAACCTTGTGGACCCTGAGGACCTGTTGCTCCGGTGTCGCCTTTCTCGCCTTGAATACCTTGTGGACCTTGTGCTCCGGTTAAACCTATTGGACCTTGTGGACCTACCTCTCCTTGGTCACCTTTATCTCCTTTCGCTCCGGTTAAACCTTGTGGACCCTGAGGGCCTGTTAAACCTATTGGACCTTGTGCTCCGGTATCACCTTGGTCACCTTTATCACCCTTGTCGCCTTTATCTCCTTTTGCTCCTGCTAAACCTTGTGGGCCTTGTGCTCCCGTATCACCCTTTTCACCTTTCTCGCCTTGAATACCTTGTGGACCTTGTGCTCCTGTCAAACCTATCGGACCTTGTGGACCTACCTCTCCTTGGTCGCCCTTGTCGCCCTTGTCACCTTTATCTCCTTTCGCTCCTGCTATACCTTGTGGACCCTGAGGACCTGTTGCTCCGGTATCACCCTTTTCACCTTTCTCGCCTTGAATACCTTGTGGACCTGCTGGACCTTGAGGACCTACATCTCCTTTTTCACCTTTGGGTCCAGCTACAGAATTGCTTTGTTTTGAACCACCACTGGATTTTGCATACAATGCAAAAGGAACCGCAATAAGCTCTGAACTACCAAATACTTGAAAATTATTACCCCCAGTAAGATCTAACTCAACTTTCAAATAGTAATTGCTAACAGAAAAGTCTACATCTGTTAATCTTAATGTTCCAGTTGGTTTACCTCTTCCTATAATGTGTGAAAACACACCGAATTGGTTAGAATTTACTTTCTGAGTTTCGGAATATACCGCAACACCATTTGCAGAGCCACTTACAATTGTAAATCTAGCATGGATGAGTTGGTTAACTAATTCTTTACCGTCTGCCTTTCTGGCAACAGCTTGATATTGAAAACCATTTAATCCGTCTTGTGCAAATGAATTGCTGAGCGTTAATAAGAGTAGACTTAGGGTTAAAAGTAAAGATTTAATCATTTTTAAATATTTATAATTATGTTGCCAAAGACAATTGTTGAGCCATATAAAAATCAAGATGTATTTATCTTATTAATTAAAATTTGATATTTTAAAAATATAAAAAAATATCTGATAGAAAACCCCTTATAATAGGCCTAATTGAAATAAAAAGATAACCAGCCGACTTTTATGTGATTATTTAACAACAATTAATTGCTAATTAACAATTAAAACTTTTTAATCTATAATAAATACTGAAAAGTGTAAATAATACCCCAAAAATCCACTTGAAATTTCAAAATTCTACAACTAAAATTCCCCAATTTATACCCAATATGTAAACAGATTGAGAATAATTGTAAGTAGATTAGTTTTATTCTTAAATTTGAACTATGATAAAATTTGCCGATAATTTTAATGAAGTTTCAAAAGAAAAAGCTTTTGATAAACAGCATAGAAATATTATTAATTACAATATCGGCAAGTATGATGTAGCAGTTACCAGAGGACTTTCGAGGCTTATCAATTTAGAGCATGCAAAAAAGAAAGGGCATGTGATTAAATGGAAGGTCATGGAAAATCTTGATAAACTTTTGCCAGAATTTGAATCTAATTTTCAAAAGAAGGGTGGAAAGGTCATTTGGGCTAATAATGCAGAAGAGGCCAATCAAGAGATTCTTCAAATTATTAAAAGAAGCGGCGCTAAATCAGTAATCAAATCTAAATCAATGGTAACAGAAGAAATTCATTTAAATGAATTTCTTGAAAGCAATGAGATAGAATCTTTAGAATCTGACCTTGGCGAATACATAGTCCAACTGCTTGGGCAAAAGCCTTATCATATTGTAACACCAGCCATGCACCTAAGTAAGGAAAATATTGCGCAGCTGTTTCATGAAAAGTTTGGTACTCCGGTAGATGCAACCCCGCAACAATTAACCTTAAAAGCTAGAGAACTACTAAGAGATAAATATTTAAGTGCAGATATAGGTATTACAGGAGGTAATTTTCTTATTGCGGATACTGGCAGTATAGCACTTACAGAAAACGAAGGTAATGCTCGTTTAACCACAACTTTCCCTAAAATACACATCGCTATTGTAGGTATTGAGAAATTGATACCATCTATAACAGACTTAGATCTTTTTTGGCCAATGCTTTCTACTCATGGTACAGGACAAAACTTAACCGTTTATAATACTATTTTAAGTGGCCCTCGTAAAGCGGATGAGACTGATGGCCCAGAAGAAATGTATGTTATTTTATTGGATAACGGTCGTACCGATTTATTAGCACAAAAAGAACAAAGACAAGGCTTATATTGTATAAGATGTGGTGCTTGTTTAAATGGCTGTCCTATTTATAAAAATGTGGGAGGTCATACTTATGAAACTACCTATAGCGGTCCTATTGGCTCTATCATTACCCCACATTTAAGAGGGATGCAAGATTTTAAGCATTTAAGTTATGCTTCTAGCTTATGCGGAAAATGTTCTGAAGTTTGCCCTGTTAAAATAGATATCCACAGTATGCTGTTATTAAATAGAAGAGATGCTGTAAACCAGAAATTAGCCACTTCATCAGAAAAATTAGGATGGTATTTTTGGAAAAATTCTATGCTTAAGAGATCCAAAATGGATATGGTAGGCGGCAAGTTGAAAAACTTTGTGATGAATACCTTCTTTGGAAAAATGTGGGGAAAAAACAGAACGCTTCCTAAAGTTGAGCAACAATCTTTCAGTAAACAGTGGAAAGACAGAAACAAACAATAAAATACCTATCATAAAATATGTTAAAAAACATGGTGTTACTAATGATTTCTTTAGGAATCATTATTTCTTGCAATTCTGTTAACCAAAGTTCATCGCTTACTGTAAAAGATTCTATCAACGCGATAAGTATTACAGATACATCCATATTAATATATACAGAAGGTTTGTTAAAACTGAAAGACTCTTTTGAAAAATTGGAAAGCCCAGTTTACAGTAAAGGAGATTATGCTTATTTCTATAGTGCATATAAAAAGGATGGCGAACCTGTTATTTATCAGGAGTATGGAGATTCTGGAGAATATGGCTTTCAAGAAAAAACATACTTTTTAGAAGAAGGTGAAATTGTATTATATACTGAGAAAAGCAAGCTTTTAATCCCAGAAAGCAAGGGCGATTATCAACATAAAGAATCAAGATATTTTTATAGAAATGGGATATTCTTAAAAGCCGAAGAAAAAAGTGCAGCTAACGACTCGGCACTTCTTAAACTGCCTTTTGTAAAGTTGGATGAAAATTTAGCCGATGAAAAGAAAGTTTTTGATTTTACAGAGATAGAAAGTGCATTGCAAGGAACAGGTAAATATGCTCTAACCTTTAATAAGTTGAACACCTTAAATACTAAGCAATACTTAATGTTAAGTAATAATAATTTAAGTATTGATGTTGCCTATTTGATAAAAACACCAGATTCTTTAATCAACGATATAGCTTTGCAACCAGCTTTATACAAGGGTAAAAAACTGAATATAGAATTTGAAAAGCAAGGTAAAACTTTGATGATTTATAAAAGTGGAAGCTTAAGTAACTAATTTAACTTCTGCCAAGGGATTAAAAAGATACATCCTACCTGTTTTAACTTCCAAGCATCTAAATCTGGTCCTTATTTTATTGAGTTTTTTAAATTCTCTTCCGTTAGGGAGAGTAAAATGTTGATTTTCTAAAACATCTTCAACGTGTAAAATATTCTCTTTAGGCGCATCATAACGCTTTAAGGTTTTATATAAATCTTTATCGGCACAACTAGAAGCAGCCGGATTTTGTAAATAAGATACCACAGCTTTTTTAACATCCAAAGGAAAAATATCTAACTCAAAAAAAGGAAGCATCATCTTCTTAAAGGTATTCTTCCACTCTGAACCATGAGGTTTTACTCTATTTTGATGAGCATTCCAGGTAACCAAATGTGCAAACTCATGAACTGTAGTTATTAGGAAAGCGTAAGGATTTAAGTTATAATTTACCGAAATACGATGATGACTAGCCCTATAAGGCGGTCTATAATCACCTAACTTTGAATTTCTTGTTTTGGATATTTTAAACTCACAAGCATAATCATCAATCCAGGCAGCAATGATAGGTGCCGATTGCTCTGGCAGATACTGTTTTAAAATGCTTATTTTATCTTGCTTCACAAAGAATAAATATCAGCAAATAAAGAAACTATTTCAAGAGGTTAAAGACGATAAAACTTGCTCCGTAAGCTAAAACCAACATATAGAAGAATTGGACAATTGGCCATCTCCATTGTTTTGTTTCGCGATAAACAACTGCCATAGTACTCATACACTGCATCGCGAAAGCGTAAAAAATCATTAAAGAGAATGCTGTGGCGGTGGTAAAAACTAAAGCCCCGGTTTTAGCATTTCTAGCTTGTGCCATTTTATTTCTTACGGGTTCCATTTCAGAATCGTCTCCATCTACAGAATATAGCGTTGCCATAGTACCCACAAACACTTCACGAGCGGCAAAAGAGGTAATTAAAGAAATCCCGATTTTCCAATCGAAGCCTAAAGGTTCTATACTAGGTTCAATAAATTTACCCACAATGCCAGCATAAGAATTTTCTAGCTTTTCTGAGCTTTTTAAGATATTTATTTCTTCCTCAGTATACTGAGAGGTCATTTCTGAAGAACTATATTTCTGATTTATTTTGTCTATTCTATCTCCAGGACCATAACTTGCTAAAACCCATAATACAATAGAAACCGCAACAATAACTTTCCCGGCTTCTGTTACAAAGGTTTTAATACTACCAAACATGGTGAGCGCAACGTTATTCCACCTTGGCATACGGTAAACCGGAAGTTCCATGATAAAATAACTTTTTAAATTGCTCTTGATGATAATTTTCATCACCCAAGCAACTAAAATAGCCATCACAATACTTAGCAAGTACATCAACATCAATACTAAGCCTTGCAAATTGATAAAGCCAAGCACCAGTTTTGATGGTACTACTAATGATATAAGTAAAGTATAAATAGGTAAACGGGCAGAACAACTTACCAATGGCGTAACCATAATGGTGATGATTCTGTCTTTCCAGTTTTCTATAGTTCTGGCACTCATGATAGATGGTACAGCACAAGCCAAGCCACCAATTAATGGTACCACAGACTTACCACTTAGCCCTACTTTACGCATTAATTTATCCATCATAAAAGTAACACGGGCCATATAGCCGGTATCTTCTAAAACAGATATAAAGGCAAATAATAAAGCAATTTGAGGGATGAAGACCATTACACCGCTTAATCCTGCAAGTACGCCATCTATTAATAAATCAGTAAATACGCCTGCGGGCAAATAAGTATGTCCTAATTCTGCCAGCCAAACAAATACGGTTTCTATGAGCATCATAGGATACTCAGACCAAGCAAAAATAGATTGAAAAATGGCAAATAGAATTAAGAAGAATATCACAAAACCCCAAACCTTATGCGTAAGGTAATGGTCTATTTTGTTACTGATGTTTTCTTCTAAAGCTACAGATTTATAAACAACAGTATCCAATAAAATATCATTTATAAAATTGTAACGAGCAATAGTTTCTGCAGCTTGTGCTTTTTGTGGATGAAAATCATGAATTTTCTCTTGCTCTTCTATCCATAAACTATCTTCTTTTTTGATGTACTTTAAATGCTCATGCTGATGAACAATTTGAAGCGCCACATAAGGATTATCTATCTTTAATCTCTCGCTAACTGCTTTGATAAGCTCTGGAGCAATATTTTCTACATCAATAGTAGCATGTTGTAATGGGATATTTGTACTGTAAGAAATAGCACTTTTTAGCTCCTCTAAACCTAAAGATTTTCTTGCTGCCAGAGCTACAACAGGTACATTTAATCTTGAAGCTAAAGCATTGATATCAATTTCAATATTACCTTTTTCTGCCTGATCCATCATGTTTAAAGCGATGATAACGGGCAGCTTCAAATCAGCAATTTGAGTATATAAAAGTAAATTTCTTTTCAGATTTGTTGCATCTGCAACGATAACTACTAAGTCTGGATGTGAGGAATTATCTGGATTAGATAGTACTTCAAAAACGATAGTTTCATCGGCACTTTTAGGATATAAACTGTAAGTACCTGGTAAATCAATGATTTCTACTTGTTGGCCATCTTGTAATTTGCATAAACCAGATTTTTTGTCAACTGTAACACCTGGGAAGTTTCCAACTTTTTGGTTTAAACCCGTTAAGGCATTAAAAATAGTTGATTTACCTGTATTGGGGTTACCAACAAGCGCTACTCTGAGTGTACTTTTCAAGCCAGATTAGATTAGTTCAATAGTTGAGGCTTCACGCTTTCTTAAAGACAATTGATAGCCCGATACGGTTACAGCGATAGGGTCTCCTAGTGGAGCAATTCTTTCTACCTTAACCGCTTCCCCTGGTAAACATCCCATCTCCATCAATTTTACAGACATTTCTAAATCTGTAAACTCTTTAATAATACCTTGTTGTCCTATTGCTAATTGCGAAAGCTTCATGATCAAAATGTATATGAACTGGACGAAATTAAGGCTTATTTAAATTAAATCCAAATTAGAAAGACTTAATTTACATTAATTTGAAAGGCGTTTTTATTTGGATGATTGAAGGAAAGTATCGAGTTTGAATTTAGGACAATCACAACCTTTTTTAAATACAAAACATCCTGATAAAGAGACCATTATCAACACAAAAAAAATAGTATAACTAAGCTTTTTCAACGATTCTTGATTTACGATGTAATAATAAATAGCTAAATATACCTGCACCAACACCTAGCATATCTGAAATAAAATCCCACCACTCGGCAGAACGGTAGGTAAATACTTTCCATTGTAACAATTCCACACCTCCGCCTAAAGCAGCAGTAATGATGATGATTTTAACAATAGTAAGTGGGCGGTAGTGATAACTGTTTTGCTGATTGATTTTTCCAAACAACAGCAAAACAGTTAATATGAAAAAGAAACCTAAATGCACCATTTTATCAAATCCTTCGAAAAATATAGGTGATTGATTTTCTGGTGATATGGGTAAATTACAAAGTATCAATACCAAGATTGACCATGCAATTGCCGGTAATTGAAACTTTAAAGTTCTTAACATTAGGCTCCTACTAAAGCTTGGTAAGCATCAGAAGATAATAAACCAGCAGAATCTGTTTGTGATAAACTAATTTTAACCATCCAGCCATCCCCGTAAGGGTCTTGATTTACCAATTCTGGGTTAGCATCTAACTGAGCGTTTACCTCAAGTACTTTACCACTTAAAGGCATAAATAAATCAGAAACTGTTTTAACGGCTTCTACAGTACCAAAAACATCACCTTCTGCAACATCGCTGCCAATGGTATTGATATCTATATATACGATATCTCCTAATTCTCTTTGTGCAAAATCTGTAATCCCTACAGTTGCTACATCACCTTCTATTTTTACCCACTCGTGGTCTTTGGTGTATTTTAATTCGGCTGGAAAATTCATTTTTTAACTTTTATTTATTACAAAAATAACTAAATCTATCAGATAAAGTTTAGCTAGACAAAGATGATACATTAAAAATTATCTTAACTATCTTCTTCTGTTGTTTTGCCTTGTTGATCTTGTGGCCCGCGTAAATGTATAACCAAACCATTTAAGAAATTTCTTAAGATTTGATCGCCGCAAGGCTTGTAATTAGGATGATCTTCTCGTCTGAAAAAAGCACCTAACTCGCTAGGGGTAACTCTAAAATTAACCAATTTTAGAATCTCGATAATCTCATCATTTCTAAGTTTTAGAGCTACACGAAGCTTTTTTAATATTTCGTTATTACTAATCATAATTATTGAATAGTGAACCTTAAATTGATGCCAAAGTTACTAAAGGCTGTGTTAAATGTTTGCGATGTATAAGGCTGCGTGATATTTGAATCGTAAAATACTCTTAAATTGAAACGCTGGTTTAAGACATAGTCTATACTTGGTCTAAAGGTAATGTTTTTAGAACCTCCAGAAATCTCGGCATCGTCTACATCTGCTCTAAAAATTACCGTTTTATTATCTCTTATCGCTACATCAAGCTTGAAGTTTAAATCGTTTTTAAGATTTACACTTTTAAACAAGCCAAAAGGGAATCTGAAATTTGCTGTTCTATATCCAAAACCAAATACAAAAGCTTGGTCTTTTTGTTGAGCTAGCTGGCTATTTGCCAAAGCAAAACTTAATGAACGTGATTTTCTATACTCGATATTGATGGTCATGCTGTTTTTTAGACGCATATCAATACCTAATAAAGGTACAAACTGCTCAAACAAAGTAACCTGCGAAAATTGGTAAAAAGGTAAAAAGTTATTTTGCTGATCTCTGGAATTTGCAAAACCATTAAGTTCTGAATATCTAATTAAGGAGTTAAAAGCATTAACATTGTAAGTAGAGTTATAACCATGTGTTACATCAAATGAAGAAAACCACTGGCTCATGAAAGGTAACTTTGCTAAACCATTATATGTCATACGCCAGTTGGGAACAGGTATTTTCTTAAAGCTATTTAAACTGATACTACCAGCGTCTTTATTTAAATAAGCGGCTAACAAGGCTGGGATAACTACATCTTGCGAGCTTTTATTATAGCCATCGGCAAAATTATCTTGTCCTAAACCACTGCTATTAGGATTTTGTGCGCCTAGCCTTCTTGATATAATTTCTCTATTTATCAGGAATTGCTGGAAAACAGCCGAGTTTCTATCACTATTTTTTTCTTTGAAAGCGGTTCCTAGGGAAATTATAGAGATGCTATAATCTCCAGAAGTTATAGATCTTAAACTTTGGAAACCATTAGTTTCTGCATCAAACCTAAAATTGGTTGAAAAATTTCTACTCTGATTTTTAAAAACGGTTAGCTCTAGCCTAAAATCTTTAAAAGGTTCTAGCGTTCCTCTTAGGTTAAGCTTTTCGTTTAAATTCTTAACAAATAATTGGTTTAACAAGGTGTCTCTGGTTAACCAGCCGTTCTGTAAAGCTGTACCTCTTATATCTTCTTGCGAGCCTAAAACAAAACCTAAACCCGGTGCATTGGCAGAAAAATCCATACCAAAAGCATTAGTTTTTGGCAGGTAGCCCGGTAAGAATGTACCATCATTACGGATGTAAGAACCACTAATATTTTTGATGGAGAAAAGAATATCAAATAAAGCTTTGCTTAAGCCACTAGCGTTGCTATTTGCTCCATTCATCTTACGGTAAAAGCCAAATTTATTATACAGTAAATTAAAGTTTAATGTAGGATTTAATTGAACTGTACGTGAATTTTGTATGGTATTACCAAAGTTTATGTCAGGGTCGTTAATACTGATTAAAGGCTCCGTCATCCAGCTAAACTGTGTTTGATAACGGGTAATAACATTTACAAACTCTAAACCAGGTATTTTGTTAATAGGTACTGTATAGCTTAAACTTACAGTGTGGTTATAATCTGTTGTTCTGCCCAGATTTCTGAAATTATTCCAAAGTGTATCTCTTTTTAAACCTGTTATTCTGCCTTCTGGCTCATCTACCAAAGAAAGGTTGGTAGCGTTAAAATCTAATTTAAGAGTTTTGGTTAAGTCCCAACTGATACCATACAGCCTACTGATGTTGAAATTCTTATTAAAAGTAGTTTGTATAGGAATGGTATTATTAGGGTCATTATCTCTGAGCGTATTTTCTGAGTATAAACGGTTTACTTCTATTCTGAAATTTAAAACAGAAGGTAATAAGTTAAAATTGAAGTCTTTTAAAAGTGCTAGTTTATTGTTCTTGATAATCTTACTAAACGGAGTAATAAAGGTTGCTTGATTATTATAATTATAAGCTAAAGAGCCTCTATAATTTTTTTGTATAGAACTTTGGTTGATAAAATCACGATGATCATACTCGTTAAAAGCATAAGTAAGACTTAAGTTTTCTATATCCCAGATTCTGCTTTTAGCATCGGGGTTGGTTTTAATTTTCCTAACATTGGTAAAATTGATACCCCGCCTCAAGGTGTAATCCTGCGCATAGTTTAAGATAGAATCCCTAGTTCCACGAGGTACTAAATCTATAATATTCTTCAACTCCAAATCAGGGTTTCTTGGGTCAAATTGTGGAGTGCTTAACTGGCTAGAGTAATTAAAATACATTGGAATTTTGATTCCCGTTCTATCAGGAAAGAATTTGCCTAGCTCAAAACTGGTTGATAAATCAAAGAATTGATCATCAGAACGGTTAATCTCACTTACGCGTTTTTCTAAAGAAGCAAAACCTATGGTGCTTTTATTTCCAGAGATGGTAACATCTCCAAAATCAGCTAGTTTAGCATTCATTCTTGCAGTTGCAGCCCAACCGCCACGTTCATCAAACTCGGTTAATCTTAACTCATTAAACCAAATTTCAACGTTTTTATCTAAACCATCATCGGCTCTGCCATCATTTTTATTTAAAGGATTTCTTACTCCGAGCATAATTACTCGAAGTTTACTTAAATCTGGCTGGCCTTTAATGGTTACTTTATTTTGCCCATCAGAAAAAGAGTAAGGAATATTATAAGGCCAAGGCGCACCATTTCTGGTAGCATTATTTCTAGCAATTTTGGCTTGCTGTAAAAGTCTAAATTCTAAATCTAACCTGTTTTCTGCTGGCCAGATAGCTTCTGGGTCTCTAGATCCGGCAGTTGTAACTTTCATAGGTATCTCATACTCATAATAGTTATCTAAATTATCAGTACCTAACCTAATAAAGGCATTAATATCCCCATCCCTTAAAGGTGCTGCCATTACATCACTCTCTGCATGGATAAACATTTGTAGCCTTTTGTATGCCCTTACATCGTTAACGGTAGTTTTAAAAGCGGCTCTAGAATATCCATCTCTTAAATTCTTAACCACTACAGAAAGTGATTGCTCATTTTGACGAGTATCACCTCTAAAGTTGGAGAAATCTCTCTCTCTTATAATACCTGGCGGTGTAACATAAGGAATAGGTGTTCTGGTGCCATTTTCCTCTATGTTTACTGTAGTTACATCTAAAGTAGAATTATCTAAACCTACATTACCTAAAGCCGGATCTACCAAAACTTTATCTGGTTGTGCTTCTGCATTAAATCTTCTCCACTCGCCTCTAACCAATTGTAACCTTGCAAAACGTAACACAGTAGTATCAGCAAAATCTGTTAAATACATACGCATAAAGCGGATAGATTTAAAATCTTGGATACCGCCTACTCTATCTCTAAACTGTGCAACTGGAACTTTAAACTGATACCAAGTAACATTTTCTGTTGTTCCATCGGCTAATCTTACTGCTGCAACTACACGGTCTGCAATAAAGTTTTGCCCTACAACTAAATCTTGCGGTCTGATACTTACTTTATACTCAAAATACTCGTCTGCTTTAGTAGTACTATTATCTCGGTTTACATCTTCTCCGTCTGGTAAAGGTGTTGAGGCTGAGTTTTCTATTCCTAAAGCATCTTGTGATTGTTGCGATGTTTTTGAGTTCCCTTCTGTACCGTTAAAATTTTCATACCTTTTTAAGATACCAGCATTTGCTTGGTCTAAAGCCGGACCACGATAATACATATAATCATCCGAAGATGGATCTGCATTATAGAAGCTAGCTGCCTGCGAGTTTAGCTGTGCAGTAATCTGGTTAATTTGAGTTTGAAATTTTGCCTGTTCTGCAACATTATTTAATCCATCTAAACCAATATCTTGTATTTGACGAGCATCAGGATTATTATCAAAAGCTTGTATTACAGGTTGTAGTTTGGGTACTCTTCCCCAAACAGTCTCATCTGTTTTTGTTGGGTCATTATCAGGTGGGATACCGTTTTCCAAACTTCTACGACCATCTTTTAAAATATCTTCTGAAATATTTCCAATGTTAATATATAAGTCTCCACCTTGTGAACCTGGCTTATAAATAAATGGATCTAGAACCCAAAACTCTATAAACTCAATGTTTAACGCTTCAAAATCGTTAGTCTCTACTCTTCTAAACATTCCGCCCCAGCGCTGTCTTGGGTTGGTTAGTGTTCCATCAGGATTTAAGCCTGTAGCTGTAAAATTATAAGGACCACGTAAGGTTGGATAGTATGCTACGTTAAAAGTTGGTAAAGTAAGTAAGGTACCTGTGGCTACCTGTCTAAATGGGAAAACCTCGGTTTCTAAAACCTCTCTTACGTAATGGTTAGATAACTCTGTACGGTTACCAGCTATGTTTGGTGGTGTTAAATTACTTCTGTTATAAAAAATAGGGTCTATGGTAAAATAAGAAAGTTTTGCCCTATTAAATCCATACGATAAATCATTAGTAAGTTGAGATTCTGGAAAACGTTGAGGTGTGCCAGATATTTGCCAATTAACCGGACTTTTTAAGTCTATAATAGATCTACTTCCTTCAAAATCATCTATATAACTTACACCGCCTTCGCTACCAGCAAAATCTAAAGCTTTTGGATGCCCTGGATCAAACTTTGCAAACTCGCCACTAAAAGTAAAACTAGATTCTTCTTTGGTTGATAAAAACGGAATTCTATCTACCAATTTAGTTAAAAACCTACTTGATGTATTGTAATTAACATCAAAACCGTACATAGTATTAGAGATAGATTCCTCACCAAAATTAACTTTCTGTGTTAAGGGCGTTTCCTTCAAATTCATGATGGTAGCCCCAAGGTTTAGTTTCTCGTTAGCTTTATAATCAAATCGGGTTCCAAACAAAGAGCGCTGTTGTATACCAAATAGCTCGTTACTTTCTAGTTTTATTTTTATGGGTTGACCCGAGTTTAGTAAAGCCTGATTAAGAATTCTTACTCGTCCTATATTGTAATCAACCGTGTAATCTGCACCTTCTGTTAAGCGTAAAGTTCCGGCGGTTACTGTAACAGAGCCTTCTGGTACATTGATAGCATTTAATTGAAACTCTGAACTTACTTGAGATTGATAAGTTCCTTTAATGATATACCTGTTTAAAGCCGGAAAAAACTGTTGTGCTAATGCTTTTGTAGAGTCGTAAAGAGGTTGGTAAACATATTTACTGATAAGTGCTTGTTCTGTTGTTTCATCAAATTGAGCTCTTAAATCTTTACCAAAAGGCTCAATCACAGGAAATATAATTCTTCCGTTTAGAGGGTCTATGGTTTGACCTTCTAAGAAATCAAAGAAACCATCGGGCTGTCTGGCATTTTGTTGATTTAACCTATCCACACCAGTAACTTGCAACCATAATTTACTAGCTAAAGGACGATTATTTTCATCTAGCTTAGCTCCTTCTGTAATTAAAGGTTTTTCTATACCGCTCTCATCCAAACGGAAAATATTCAACCTAAAATCATTCCTACTTATTTGATAAGCACCTAGGGCATAAATATTTTTCATCATTAAATCCCAAATTGGCAAATTGGTTTTAATGGTTTCGTTCTTTAAAAGCTTAGCATAAAGCACTTCCGGATTATCAGGGGTCACAGGTCTATCGGTAGAAAACTCTCCCACCTGAAATTCCTCACCATTTACAGTATAACGATAAGCTACGGCTAAAACTTCATCAGCGTTAAGCGCATTATTTAAAGATATATAACCCAATAATGGGTTTAAAGTAAATTCTCTTTCGGTAAGTTTTCTAGCGTAGGTTAATTTATTATAATTATCTGTTCTACCAGAGCTTTGAAAAAAAGCATCAATGTCATTTGCATTGGTTAGCCTTGCTCCGGCCGGAATTCTCTGCAATAAATTGTTTGATTGCGGTTGCGGGAAGTTCTGATCTGTAAAAGCCGATGGAAATCTATTACCGCCACCTGTAAATTGGCTAGTATTATAGGGAGTATTCTCGCCTAAATCTAGAAATGCTAGTATATCTCTAGAATCTGTAGTGCTGTTACTTCTATTTGTAACCCAAACTTCTATACGCGTAATATTGATGCTTGAAGTTACCACAGGAAGCCTCGCCATGGCATTGTTAAAATTATCTCTAAAATACTGGGCTAAGAAATAGTGCTTATTTGCTTCGTAATTATCAGAAGTTATCCTAAACTCATTTTGCTGTGATCCGTTAGTGATATTAATTTCTTTAGCTTGAGATTTTTGCTGAGAATATAAACTGGTTACACCCAAACGCCCAAATTGTAACTGAGTTTTAACCCCAAACAACGCTTGGCTGCCTGATATTAAGGTTGTATTAAGCGGAAAATTAACCATACCAGCCTCAAGCTTTTGTATGATTTCGTCTTTCTTCCCAGTATATTCTAGTTTAAGTTGATTTTCAAAATCAAACTGAGCTTCTGTATTGTAATTGGTGGTGATTTTCAATTTCTCGCCAATATTACCAATCAAATTCATCTGAATCCTTTGGTCGAAATCAAAATTCCCTTGCCTTCTTTGTCTTTCGTTAAACAAGGGGTTTTCATTTTTATTAATTCTTCCAGAGAAAGTTAAATCTGCCGTACCACGAGGTTGTATATTGATGGTATTACCGCCAAATATTTTTTCAAAAGATTTACTTTTTACCACCACCGATGGCATAAAACCATTAGCCTCATCAGGAATACCTGTAACCACCAAATTATTCCAATATTGCTGCTGGATTCTTTGCTGTTCTAATTTTTGGTAATCGCTAAAATTTAAAAATTGTGGCGTTTTATAATCTTTATCACCTATTTTTTCTTTGATAATGTATTTCTTGGTAAGTGGGTCGTACTCTACAGTACGTTTAATATTCTGCGGATTTTTGAGAAAAAGACCTCCACCCCGACCAAAAACAGGTGCTGTACGCGTGTCTTTAATCGGATATTTAATCTTCAAAGAATCATTACTAGTGTTATTTTGTGCTAAAGCAGCACTAGCAATGAATAAATAAGCAACAATAATTAATAACCTGTTTAACAAACAGGAAAAATTAATTTTCAAACGTATTATGGTTTAGGATTAGCAATTAAAGGTTTTTTAAAGCAATTTTTATAATCTCCTCTACAGAAAGTGCTTTTTCAGAGTTTTTTAATGCAAAATCTACTGCCTTTTCTGCGCTGTTTTTAACAAAACCCAACATCACTAAAGCACTTAACGCTTCTTCTTTTGCAGTATTGTTTAACGGTGCAGAAATTAATGTACCAGTACCATCTTTTTTCAGTTTATCCTGAAGCTCGATGATTAAGCGCTGAGCAGATTTTGGACCTATACCTTTTATGCGTTTTATTTGATCAACATCTCCTTTGATAATAGCGTCTTCTATTTCTTGCGGAGAGATGGAAGAAAGCATCATTCTTCCTGTATTTGGCCCAATACCATTAACCGATATCAAATGCAGGAATAATCTTTTCTCGCCTTCTTCTATAAACCCATAAAGTGTATGTGCATCCTCTTTTACATGAAGCCAAACGTACATTTTACATCTTTCTTCATCTTTCAGTAAGGTATATGTGTGTAAAGAAATGTGGAGCTGATAACCAACTCCACCCGCTTCAAGAATAACATAAGTAGGACATTTAAATGTTAACCTACCATCAATATAAGCGTACATGAATATTTAATTTATTTCTATTGAAATATTACTTCTTCTTAGAAATAGTTAAGGCAGCTTTATCTTGCGCATCTACAACAGCAATAGTTACCATATTTACGATTTCTCTTACAGAGCTTCCCAATTGTAGTACATGAACAGGCTTATTCATACCTAACAGTATTGGGCCTACAGCTTCTGCACCACCTAACTCTTGTAAAAGTTTGTAAGCAATATTTCCGGATTCTAAGTTAGGAAAAACTAGCGTATTTGCAGGACCATCTTTAAGTTTAGAGAAAGAAAAATTATCTTTCATCAACTCAGGATTTAAAGCAAAGTTAGCTTGAACCTCTCCGTCTACAATAATATCTGGATATTGGCTGTGTAAAATCCTTACTGCTTCTCTAGTTTTTTGCGAAATTTCGCCTTCATTAGAACCATAATTTGAGTAGGATAATAAAGCTATACGTGGCGATATATTGAATTGCTGTACAGACCTATTCACTAATAAAGTAATATCTACCAATTCTTGAGCTGTTGGAGCCAAATTTATTGTGGTATCAGCAAAGAAAACTGGCCCTCTTTTGGTCAACATCATATACATACCAGCTACTTTATTCACTCCCGCCTCGGTACCAATAATCTGCAAAGCTGGTTTTACAGTGGTTCCGTAATCTCTGGTTAAACCAGAAATTAAAGCATCAGCATTACCAAATTCTACCATTGATGCGCCAAAATAGTTTCTGTCTCTCATCAACTTTCTAGCTTGGTACAATGTTATACCTCTTCTTTGGCGTTTACTGTATAGATACTGGGCAAATTTCTCACTTAATTCTACTTCTTCTAGCGGGTCTATTACTTCTACACCTTCTAAGTCTAAATCATTATCAGCAATAATTTTATTAATGATAGATTTATTGCCAAGCAAGATTGGGATGGCTATACCATCATCTTTTACAATTTGCGCTGCTTTTAAAATTTTATAATTATCAGCCTCAGCAAAAACTACTCTTTGTGGGTTAGATTTAGCTTTGTTAGATAAAGCCCTAACAATGGCATCATCCATACCTAAACGCTTTTTCAATTCCTCAGCGTAAGCGTCCCAATCTTTTATGGTTGTACCTGCAACACCAGATTCAATTGCTGCTTTAGCAACTGCCGGCGCTACAGTGGTTATCAACCTAAAATCTATAGGTTTTGGAATGATATAATCTTTACCAAATTTAAGATTGGTAGTATTGTAAGCTAAATTAACAGCCTCTGGCACAGATTCTTTTGCTAATGCTGCAATGGCTTTAACAGCTGCAATTTTCATCTCCTCATTGATGGTTCTTGCTCTAACATCTAAAGCTCCCCTGAAAATATAAGGAAAACCTAAAACGTTATTTACTTGGTTAGGATAATCAGAACGGCCTGTTGCCATGATGATATCTTTACGTGTTTTTACGGCAAGTTCATAAGCTATCTCAGGGTTTGGATTAGCCATAGCAAAAACAATAGGATTTGGAGCCATTGTTTTAAGAACCTCAGCACTTAAAATATCAGCAGAAGATAAGCCGATAAATACGTCTGCATTTTTTACCGCATCTGCTAACGTAGAAATATCTCTTTTTGTAGCAAATTCTGCTTTGGTACCGTCTAAATCTGGTCTATCAGCTCTAATTACACCATTTCTATCCAGCATCACAATATTTTCTTTTTGTGCGCCCAAAGCTACATACAACCTAGTACAAGAAATAGCTGCAGCACCAGCACCATTAACTACAATCTTAATATCTTTAATCTTCTTCTTTTGTAACTCACAAGCGTTAATTAAAGCCGCTGCAGAGATAATAGCTGTACCATGTTGGTCATCATGCATTACAGGAATATTCATTTCCTCTTTCAATCTACGCTCAATCTCAAAACACTCCGGTGCTTTAATATCTTCTAAGTTTACACCTCCAAAAGTTGGTTCTAATGCTTTAACTACATTTACAAATTCATCTACACTTTTGGTATTCAACTCTAAATCAAAAACATCAATATCTGCAAAGATTTTAAACAAAATGCCTTTACCCTCCATTACAGGTTTTCCGGCCTCAGGACCAATATCTCCTAAGCCTAAAACTGCAGTTCCGTTACTGATAACAGCTACTAAATTACCTTTAGCTGTATATTTATAAACATCTTCTGGGTTAGACGCTATTTTTAAACAAGGCTCTGCAACACCTGGCGAGTATGCTAATGTTAAATCTCTTTGTGAATTGGTTGGTTTTGTTGGGACAACTTGAATTTTCCCCGGTCTGCCTTGTGAATGATAATCCAAAGCATCCTGCTTTCTGGTAGTCTTACTCATTTCCTCTTTAATAAAATTCTCTCTAATTGTAAGATTAATTGGTTTATATATTTTTCTCCTTGTTATAATGCCATAATTTTTAGCACCATCCCTACAGATAGGCTTGCATTTTGGAGATTATTTAATGTTTGTATGCCAACTACAGTTGCACCATTAAACTTTTTTGCAATTGCAGTTAAGGTATCGCCAAGTTTAACGGTATAAGTTATATATTGTGGTTTAGGTTTATCTTCTTTTGCTTTCGTGATGATTAATTTTTGTCCTGGTACAACATTAAAACTTTTTAAATTGTTCCAAACCTTAAGATCTTGAGCCTCTAAATGATATTTATTAGCTATACTAACTAAAGTTTCTCCTTTAGTAACTACATGATAACCTTGCGACTGAGAAGCTGGCATTAAAACAGGATCCTCAGCTATTTCTGAGAAAGGTTTATCGTTATTTAAAATATCATACAAAGCAGCATAAGTTTTAAAACTTACTTTAGGGATGATTAATCTTTTAGGATTATCTATACTGCCGTTGATAATATTTCTTTTGTAAGCAGGATTTAAAATCTGTAAATCCCTTTCCTCCATATCTAAAACAGCAGCTAAATCATTAATACCCAAAAATTTATTTACATAAATAGAGTCTGTGTTAATTTTACTATCCGCATCTGGTATTTTAATATCCTTATAGGTATGGTAATAATTCATCAGATAGGTAACCGCAATAAACTTTGGAATATAATTTTGCGTTTCTACAGGTAAATAAGGCTGAATTTCCCAATAGTTTCTAACACCACCTGCACTTTGTATGGCTCTTTTAACACAACCTGTACCACAATTATAAGCTGCTAAAGTAAGTAGCCAATCTCCCAACTCTTTGTAAGCATCTTTTAAATAATTTGCAGCAGCATAGCTAGAGCTGATAGGATCTTTACGCTCATCTAAATAGCTATCTATTGTTAAACCGTAACCCTTACCGGTGATGTATGTAAATTGCCATAAACCCATAGCGCCAGACCGTGATACGGCATGAGGATCTAAAGAAGACTCAATTATGGGCAAAAACTTAAACTCTTCTGGTATTTGTTTAGCTTTTAGCGCTTTCTCAAAAATAGGGAAGTAATAGTTTCCTAAACTTAACATTTTGGAAACCATGAACTTTCGCTGTCCAAGAAAAATATCTATATAGGTTTGAACTTGCTGATTGTAATCTAAAGGAATTGCTGTTTTAATAGAATCTAGCCGATACTTATACAACAAATTAGCATTATATTTTAACAGCTCTAGTTGTAGAGGTAATTGCGTAGGAACGAAGCTAGAATCTGTTCGTACTAAATTTTTAATTGTTCTAGACTCTTTAGGGCTTAACAATGTTCTGCTGGTATCGGGCTTTGTTAAATTCTGAGATTTAGCCTGTGTTACTGATAAAAACAATACACACAGGATAAGACTTTTGATGCTTCTCATTCTTTAAAATTTTCCGGCTAGAGCCATTTATTAGGATTAGTCACAAAATAATTATTTTTTGTCGAGTTCAGAATAATATTTTGAAAAGAAAAAATTTTGTAGCGCCTATAAAACTACCTTTTATATGATTTAAACTTTAGCTAATGGCTAAAAATCAATCTTTTGTAGCGTAAATAAAACTAAAATTTCTCATTCTTAAGCTTAATGATTAGCTTTGTAACATTCTCATTAATAAACACTTTATGAAAAAAAATTTCCTTTTCATGTTAGCAGCGCTAACTATTACCTTCACCTCTTGTGAAAAAATTAAAGATGCAGTAAGTAGAGATGCTGACATTACACCTAGAGCAGTAGAAATTACCGTTCCAGTTATTACTCAAACTACTGCACAAGCTGTTTTGGGCGAGGCTACATTAAATATCAATGTTGACTCTTTGATAAAAGCCAATGTACCAGAATTCGGATCTCCTGCCGTAAAAAGTGTAAAACTTAAAGGTTTTAATCTAGAACTTTTAAATGGAGATGCTACTAATAACTTTTCAGTATTAGAATCAGTATCGGCTGAACTATCTGCTACTAATCAATCCAATCAGATTTTAGTATCATTACCGAATAATCCAGATGTGGATACGCGTAATCTTGTATTACCGATTGTTGGCTCTGGTATAGAGTTGAAAAATTATATCCTTTCTGGAAATTTCAAATACTCTTTAAAAGGTAAAGCTAGACGTGTTACCACAAAAGAGCTTAGAGTTAGAGCAACTGCTATTTATACTTTCACACTAGGTTTATAAGTATTAATATCACCTAACAAAAAGGCCTGTAAATTGATATTTACAGGCCTTTTTGTTATCGCTGAAGCTGACTATTTAAATATTAATTTTATCAAGTTCTGAATAGTATTTTGAAAAAGATAATAAATCTGCCTCGCCAAAGCGCTTACCTATAATTTGCATACCTAAAGGTAAACCATCTTTATTAACACCCGATGGTAAGGAGATTGCAGGCAGCCCGGCTAATGAAGCCCCTACTGTAAAAATATCAGCCAAATACATCACAACAGGATCTGTAGGTTGTTCACCTATATTAAAAGCCGGAGTTGGAGTTGTTGGAGTTAAGATAAAATCGTAATCTTCTAAAATATGTTCGGTTTTTTCTTTGATAAGCCTGCGTATTTTTTGGGCTCTAGAATAGTAAGCATCATAATAACCAGCACTTAAAACAAAAGTACCTAGCATAATTCTTCTTTTTACCTCATCGCCAAAACCTTCAGACCTAGAAAATTTATAAGTACTGATTAAATCTGTTGATGAATCACTTCTGTAGCCAAAATGTACTCCATCATATCTGGCTAAGTTAGATGAAGCTTCTGCAGTTGTCAAAATATAATATGTTGCAACTACATAGTCTAGATATTCGAAAGAAACAGGCTCAACAGTATGGCCTTGGCTACGTAATAGTTGAATTTGAGCTTCTATATTTTGCTTAATCTCTGGATCTAAACCTTCTGAGTGCAAAGTTTCCTCGATATAAGCAATTTTCCTTTTTGATGAATTGTTTAAAAGTTTTGAGTAGGCAGGTACTGGTTCTATAGCAGAAGTGCTATCATAATCATCTTTTCCGGCAATAACTTCCAATAATAAAGCCGCATCTTCCACAGAGCGTGTAATAGGCCCAACTTGGTCAAAAGATGAAGCATAAGCTACAATACCATATCTTGATACTCTGGCATAAGTTGGTTTTAAACCAACTACACCACAAAAAGCTGCCGGCTGTCTGATAGAACCTCCAGTATCAGAACCTAATGAAGCTAAACATAAATTAGCTTGTACTGCTACGGCAGAACCGCCCGAGGAACCACCAGAAACTTTTGTAGTATCGGCAAAATTCTTAACCGGGCCAAAGTAAGAAGTTTCATTAGAAGCCCCCATTGCAAATTCATCGCAATTTAAGCGTCCAATAATAATAGCATCTTCTGCTAAAACACGTTCTACAACTGTTGAGGAATAGATAGCAACATAACCATCTAGTATTTTGGATGATGCCGCCAAGCGATGTCCTTTGTAAGAGATATTATCTTTTAAACCGATAACCATGCCTGCTAATTTACCTGCAGTACCATTATCAATTTTCTCTTGTATCTCTTTAGCTTTAGCCAGCGCTTCTTCTCCAAAAACTTCTAAATAAGCATTTAAATCAGCCAGTTGCTGTATGCGGTCTAAATAAAAAGCAACCAAATCTTCCAGCTTTAATACGCCAGAGCGTATATCAGCTTGTATATCTTCTAATTTAGAGTAGTTGTAAGTAGTTTCTGCTAACATCATTTAAAACAAAACCCTGGATCTTTTGAGTGTTTTGATGGTTCAAAAGATTCAAGGTTACAAGAATCATAAATAATTTGGATATTAAGAAAATTATTGAGGCTTTTCTTCCTTTTTCTCAACACCGTTTTGTCCGTCTTTGAATTCTTTAACACCTTTTCCTAGACCTCTCATTAATTCTGGAATTTTTTTGCCTCCAAATAATAGTAACAAGGCTACTATTATAAGTATAATTTCTGGTGCACCTAGACCCATTTTTGTTTATATTTTAATTGTGATTAATTACGGTTTAATTGTTTGTTCTGTTTCTGTTGAAGTAACACCTTCTTCAGGTTGTTGGCTAGTAGAAGACCGTTGAGCTGCCGCTTCATCTCTTCTTAACTCTTCTTCAGCAGTTAATGTATTAATATTTCTATGAATTTCTCTTTTAACGCCATCAGAGGCATCTTTAAATTCTCTTATCCCTTTCCCTAAACCTCTGGCAAGTTCTGGCAATTTTTTCCCTCCAAATAAAAGTAATGCCACAAAAACTATCAAGATAATTTCTGGAGTACCCAAATTTAAGAATAATAACACCCCGTAGTACATGCTTTATTTTTAATAGTTTAACGCAAATATAAAAAATTTATTCTTTAAAGGCTTTCCTTAATAAATGTTAATTAGCTAACCAAAGCGATGGATTTTGAGCCTGCATACCTTTCCAAAGTTCGAAATGGATTTCAGAAACTCCTTCTTCGTCTGCACCAACAGTACCTATAGTTTGCTTAGTACTAACTTTCTCTCCTGCACTTACACTTATGGTTTTTAAGTTTTGATAAACAGTAAAGAACTCCCCGTGTCTTATCATTACCACGCCTTTACCTGCAATTTCTAGTACTCTTGCAACTGTACCACCAAATACAGCTCTTACAGATGCATTTGCCCCAGTTCTAATATTCCATCCGTTATTTTCTGATGTTACATTACCTACCACATTTTTCTTTCCATAACTATCTGTTATAACACCGTTGGCTACAGGCCAAGGTAAACGCCCTCTATTACTAACAAAATCTGCCGATAGCTTTGCTGCTTCTGGTGTAGCCGATAAGATAGACCCACTACTTGATTTTGCAACTGGCGCTTCTTTACCTTCTGCTTTAGCTTTTGCTGCTGCAGCCCTAGCTTCATCTTCTGCCTTCTTTTTAGCTATTGCAATTTCTCTTTGGATAGCTTCTCTAATTGCTCTGTCTAATTTAGCTGCATCTCTTTGTTTTTGAGCCAAATTTTGTTTTAATTTTTTCTCTTGAGAGGTTAAAGTTTTCACTACTTTGGCTTGGTTTGCCTGCTCATTCCCTAACTTATTTTTTTCTTTCTGTTGGTCAGATAAGAGATGATCTTTTTCTTGCTTATTCTTATTAAGCACCGCTATTTTACCTCTTAAATTGTTTTGAGTTTCCTCGATATAATTTGCCTGCTTGATGCGATATTCACTAAACTGCTGCAAATATTTCATTCTTTTGTAAGCCTGATTAAAATCTTTAGCTGCGAAAATATACATCAACTTACTGTATGAGCCCTGATTCTTTTGTGCGAATCTAATCATAGCTGCATAATCTACTTTTAGTTGTTGTAGCTGAGATTGAAGTGACTTTACCGTATTGAGATTTTCATTGATTTGCCCATCTAGCAATCTCACCTCAGAATTTATGGTTCTAATTTTCTCTTCACGCAATCTTATCTGCGCTCTTAAAGCATTTAATTGTTGTAAAGTAACCTTCTTACTTGAAGCTGTCTTTTTTAGCGTATTGTTAATCATCTCAATATCTTTATTGAGCTGTGCTTTTCTACGCTCTAACTCTGCTCTGGTTTGGGCAAATAATTGGTTACTACCAATGGCCAGCAAAAAGAATATGATAAGGGCTTTAAAGTACTTCATTTTCGCAAAGGTATCTAAAAATTTATTCTATCAAGGTGTATCTTTTAGGAATATTAAAAGGATAATCTTGTTGTACCTGAAGCTGTATAGTCTGATAGTTAAGATTTAAACTCACTTTTTGATTTTCTATACTAGAACTCAGTTGTACTTGATATGGAAAATCCCTTCCTGATAAAGGTCTATAATCTTGATAAGAAGCTTCTAATTGTTGCTCGGCTAAGGCATCTTTAAGCTCTAACTTTAACAATTGTAAAACTTCGTTAAACTGATGCTTAAAATGTAAATTTTCATAATTACCTGATAAGTAAAAAAGCTTATTTTCCTCTGTGATTTTAGAACTTCCATTTACCAACGAAAAAGGCAAAACATTACCTGTAAATAAGGCTTCTAATTCTTGATAAGAAATAGCAGAACTTGTAAAACGATGGATAAAATTAAAAGGCTTTAATGCGTATTCGCTATTTAAGCGATTGATGAATTTAACGCTATCAGGTGTTACATATAAACGAGCTACTTCTACCCCAGCAAATGCCGTTACAGACAACCAAATGATTTCACCTTTTTTTATTCTGATATTAAGGTTTAAATCTTGACTTTTACCTGCAATATCAAAACTAGCTTTTGCTTTGGCAGCTAAAGTTTCAAAAGAAAATCCTTTCTTTTTGATATCAGCTAAATTAAACTTCACTTTCTTTTCTACCGCAACCGAACCTGTATTTGAAACTATTCTTTTTGTACCGCAAGCTGTTGTAAAAAATAAAGCTATAAGTACCAAGAAAATGTTATTCAAAATATTTACCTTCATTAATCTTCTTTTGTAATAATGTACTTTTTTCACCTAATTGAGCAGCTTTTTTCCAATTCTCTAAAGCCCCAGCTTTATCTCCTAAGTGGAAAATAATATCCCCGTAATGCTCTATAATAGTAGCACTTTGGCTATCACTCGCTTTTAAAGCTTTTTCTATCCAATCTTTAGCCTCTTTATACTTCTTTTGCCTAAACAATATCCAAGCGTAAGTATCTAGAAAAGAAGAATTATCTTTTTCTAGCTGGTTAGAACGATAGGACATACGCTCGGCTTTCTCCAAATTCTCATCTCTTAACGATAAATAATAAGCATAATTGTTAAGTGCATATACATTATCTGGCTCTAGGGCCAACGCCTGCTCATATGCTGCAACAGATTCTTTGAATTTTTTTAAACTTTGATAAGCATCGCCTAAACTGCTGTAAACTTGTACTTTTAAAGGATTGTTAAGTTCGTAATTGAGTGCAGCATTTAAATAATTTACAGCTTTTTCACTTTGCTTTAACTGGTTATAAGCTAAAGCTGTATAAACATATAAAACAGCCTGATTTGGAAATAAACTTAAAGCCTCTTCCCCGTCTTTTACCACGCCGGGCATATCATTAAGACTAATTTTTATCCTAATTAGTTGATCCCAAACCACATAAATTTGCTTGTTTAAATAAACAGCTTTTTCATAAGCAGATTTAGCCTTCTCTAATTCATTTTTTTGATATAAAACATCACCATAAACTGCAAAAGCTTTAGCCTCATTGCTATGTACTTCTGTTAAAGTTTTAGATAAAGTCTCGGCATACCTAACTGCTCTTAACTCTGGAAAAGCAGAAAAATAACTGATAATGATTTTAATTTTTTGATCTATATCTAATTCTTGATGAGAGAAAGCTATTCTTAACTCATTAAAGGCATCTTCACTTTTACCAATAGAATTATAAATATCGGCCAAAGCCAGATTGATATAAGCATTCTCTGGAGCTAAAACTTTTGCTTTTTTATATACCTCAAGCGCTTTATCTTTTTGTCGGTTATTAAAATATAAATCTCCTAAATAAATGTAATTAACAACCTCTTCTGGTTGTTCATCTATTAACTTTTGCAGATGAGCTGTTGCTCCCTTCAAATCGCCTTTACTTACAAAAATGTTTTGTTTACCTTTTACAATTTCTGGATTTGAGCCAAATTGTTTTTCTAAAGCATCATAAATAGCTAAAGCCTCATCGTTTCTCTTTAAAATCATTAAGGTATTAGCCTTATCTAGCTGATACTCTATTTTATCAGGAGCTGTTTTTACCAATTCTGTTAAGGCATAATTAAGTAAATTATAATCCTTTAATTCCTGATATATATTGGAAGAAAGTAACCAATACCACTCGTTTTGTGTTTCTACGGTAATAGCTTTTTGAATATAGTTTTTGGCTTGTTCAAAATCTTTAGCCCTGAAATAAATTTGAGCCAATTCATAAGCAGAAAAATGATGTAAAGGATCTATATCTAAAGCTCTTTTAAAAAAATCTGCTGCTAAGCTGTAATTATCAGAAACTTTTTCTTTAAGGCCAGAATAATATAGATTTTCTACCAAGCTGCTATCTTGTTGAGACAGTTGCTTGCCACTTATGACGATAAATTCTTGCTGTTTATTCTTATTTTTTTGAGCATAACTCAACAGCCCTGTACAGGTTAAAGCTAAAATTAAGATATGCTTCTTGTTCATCATTTATTTTACTCCTGTATGCCCGTAACCACCAGCGCCTCTTGCTGTTTCACTTAGTTCATCAACTTCAACCCACTCTGCCTGCTCATGTGCTGCAATAACCATTTGCGCTATTCTATCGCCATGGTTTATCACAAAATCTTCGGTAGAAAGGTTTATCAATAATATTTTAATTTCTCCTCTATAATCGGCATCAATAGTACCCGGACTATTTACTATAGAAATACCAGCTTTATATGCCAAACCACTTCTTGGTCTTATCTGTGCTTCATAACCTATAGGTAGCTCTATAAACAAACCTGTTGGGATAAGCTTTCTTTCTAGCGGCTTTAAAGACTCGGGGCTTTCTAAATTTGCTCTTAAATCTAAACCTGCAGAAGCTGCCGTTTCATAATTAGGTAAAGGGTTATTTGATTTATTGATGATGTTAATCTTCATATTTTAAAAATGCGTTTTATGGTATCCTTCTCTACATAAACAATGATAGAGGTGAAAAGTAATAATAAAATATTACCAACTATGATATTTCGTTTAAATAATACAAAAGAAGCAAATACAAATATCACAGCTAAACCAATATATATGATATCTTTCTTCACTTTATAGGGTATTGGATAATGTTTTTGCCCCCATGCATAAGATAAAATCATCATTAACATATACACAGTTAAAGATATACATGCCGATGCCATATATCCCCATAAGGGAATAAATATAAGATTAAGAATAATGGTACAAACTGCACCAATACCAGATATATATAAGCCATATTTTGTTTGGTCTGATAGTTTATACCATACCGATAAATTCATGTATATCCCTAAACTTAAATATCCTAATAACAATATAGGAACAACATTTAAGCCTACCCAATAAGCCTCGCCAATAAAATATTTAAGCAATTCTATATTGGCTACCAAACCTACAAATATGATACTTAACGCTATGATAAAATAACTCATGATAGCCGCATAAGTTTCTTTAGCATTGCTATTTTTTGCATTGTTAAAGAAAAAAGGCTCGGCCCCAAGCCTAAAAGCATTAATGAAGATGCTTAGAAAAATAGCCAATTTACTACAAGCACCATATACCCCTACTTGCTCTTCGCTTATTGCAGCTGGTAATAATTGACCTAAGAAAATTTTATCTAAATTCTCGTTAACAATAAAAGAAAGGTTGGCAATGAGAATAGGAAAACTATAAGTAAACATATCTAAGACCAACTTTTTATCGGGGTTAAATTTTAGTTTTAATAGTTCTGGTAATAACAGCAAAAGTGTTAAACCGCTAGCTATTAAGTTAGAAATAAAAACATACCCTATCCATTCTGTTTGGTAAATCAGCGATAATTCATTAGAAAATGGCAATTGATGACGAATAATGAATGGAATACCAAAAATGAAAAACAAATTGAGGGAGATAAAACTCAAGATATTTACAAATTTAATGATAGCGTAGCGTTTTGGCTTTCCTTCTGCCCTTACTCTTGCAAAAGGAATGACAGCTAAAGCATCTAGAAATAAAATAAAAATAAAGTATTGAATATACCGCTTATAATCTGCCAAAGAACTTTGCTTACTTGCTTGTAACCATTCTGCTAAAGGTTCTAGAAATAAGAAAGTTGTACTAAGAAATAAGAGCCCTAATAACAGAACCACCAAAAATGTATTACTATAAACCTTTTCCTTATCTCCCTCATTTTTATTGATGAATCTGAAAAAAGTAGTTTCCATGCCAAAAGCCATTATGGCATTGCAAATAGATGCATAGGCATAAAGGGTAGTGAAAATACCATAAACAGCAGGTTTGTAAACCAAGGTATAAACCGGCGTAAGAAAAAAATTAAGGATACGAGAGGCTATGGTACTTAAACCATAAATTGCAGTTTGGCCAGCAAATTTTCTTAATACAGACAAGCTTATCTTTTTAGAATCTCAAAATTAATGAAGTTTTTTAATTCTGCTTCTTTTACTTCTACAGCTGTTACTTCTGCCTCATCAGGGCCGGTTTTACACCATTCTAAAAAATCTTGCTCAAAAAAGGTATCAACTTCGGCTTCTATAAATACATCTCCATTAGGCAAATTCTTTACACTTCCTTTAACGCCAAGTTGGTCTGCTACAGCTTTTGTAGAGGCTCTAAAAAACACACCCTGTACTTTTCCTTTAACTGTAATTTGTAAAGCCTTCTTCATAAAATCGATAAAAACAAAAGAAACAACTATTTAAACTAAGCTAATTTGGCTGTTTACTGATGATTATCCAAATTAAATAAGCTTTTTAACAGTAGATTTTTCTGTTAGGTGGTTATTCTTGAAATTTGAAATGAGATTTAACCCTGGTTTTTTACCTACAGCAAGGCTTCCTAGTTCTTTGTCTAAGTCTAAAAATCTGGCTCCGTTGATAGTAGCCCACTTTAACAAAGTTTCGAAAGAAAAATCTTCTCTATGCTGATGAATGATTTTCATTTCTTCTAAAATGCTTAGTCCGTGGTTTGATGCTAAACTATCTGTACCTAAGGTTATAGGGTAATCACTTTGCTTAAAGAAATCAAAAGCCGGTAATTTATTATCTATATAAAGATTTGCACCCGGACAAAAACACCAGAAAATATTCTTCGTAAACCTTCTTAGCATGTATACATCTTTTAAACTGGTATACACATTATGCACTAATAAAATGCGCTGCATTTCTGGCAATAAAGGAACGATAGCTTGCATGGTATTTTTAGAAAGCGGTGAGAAATAATCGATATTAAGACCTAAATCTTCATAAAATTTCACAAAGTCTCCGGTTTTGTAACGGTAGAATTTATTTTCTTCATCACTTTCTTGATTATGTAAACTAATCGGATTTACCTTATGCTTACAGTAATTATAAAGCTTTTTTAATAATGCTTTAGACAAGGTATAAGGCGCATGAGGTGTTAAAGAAACAGAAGTTTCAAAAGCATTAGCTGTTTCAATGGCTTTTTCCATTAACTCATCAGCTTTTGCAGGGTCAAGCCCTACCATTTCTATAAAGGTGTGATAATGTATAGGGCTTTGTGTTTTAATTTTAGCAGTTACATCTGTATTGGAAATATCACCAACTGCCACAATACCATTCTTCCACATTTCTTTATCGGCAGCCTGTATAGCTTTCAGTACATCCTTGTTTTCTTTACCTCTGGTAGCAATAACCTCTTTAAGAAAAGCTACTAAACCGTTTCCAGACTCTATTTTACCTTTAAGATGGGATAATTCTAGATGACAATGGGCATTGATAAAACCAGGAACTATAGCCCCATTAAAACGCTCAATTTCTGGGTCTTTTTCATCAAAAGACTCGTTTACAGCAAGAATCTTTCCTTCATCATCAGTAACAATTAAACCATTTTTTAAGGGTTCTGCCTCTAATGTAAAAATATAATCTGCTGTAAACTTCCTCATTGCAAAATTTTGGATTTATCGTTAATTATTTGAATATATATTAAATTGACAACTAAACCCGAACAATCTTTATACCATAATATGAATATTACCTAAGCTTGTAAATATTAATTGTAATTTTGCATCTGTAAATGGATTCAAAACTCAATAAAACTGATATTAGAAGCTTATCTCTAGAAGATTTAAAAAAACGCTTTTTAGAACTCGGAGAAAAAGCTTTCAGAGCCAACCAAGTATATGAATGGCTTTGGAAAAAATCTGCTTTCAGTTTTGATGAGATGAGTAATCTTTCAAAACCTCTTCGCGAAAAACTTAACGAGCTATTTGTTATTAATGCTGTTAAAGCAGTTTAGCAACGATAAAACAATTAAAAACACTTTTGTTTTGCATGATAAACATTTAATAGAAGGTGTTTTAATTCCTACTACCGAAAGAATGACAGCTTGTGTATCATCTCAGGTAGGTTGTAGCTTAACTTGTAAGTTTTGTGCTACAGGTTATATGGAAAGAAAGCGAAACTTAAATGCTGATGAAATTTATGACCAAGTTGTTTTAATTGATAAACAAGCGAAAGAGCATTATGGTATTCCATTGTCTAATATTGTTTACATGGGCATGGGCGAACCTTTATTAAATTACAATAATGTTTTAAAATCTATAGACAGGATTACAGCAGAAGATGGCTTAAACATGTCTTATAAAAGAATAACAGTTTCTACAGCTGGTATCGCTAAAATGATTAAAAAACTAGGAGATGATGATGTAAAGTTTAACCTAGCTTTATCTCTACATGCTGCAAATGATGTGAAGAGAAATGAAATCATGCCTATTAACGAGCAAAACTCACTTGCTGCCTTGGCCGAAGCCCTTAAGTATTACTTTGCCAAAACTAAAAATCCGGTAACGTATGAGTATATCATCTTCAACAATTTTAATGATGAAATTGAAGATGCAAAAGAACTTGCTCGTTTTTGTAAACATGTGCCTTGTAAGGTAAATATTATAGAATATAACCCTATCGCTTTCGCGGATTTTACAAATGCGGCTGTTGATAAAACCGAGATATTCGCAAATTATTTAAAAAAACAAGGTATTATTACCAATATAAGAAGAAGTAGAGGTAAAGATATTGATGCTGCTTGTGGACAATTAGCTGTGAAAGAAGAAAATAAATAATTATTTTAAGGCCATGAATCTGGCTAAACTCTACCTAAAAGATTTCTGGGCATTATTTTTTCCTAAACTTTGCCATACCTGTGGCACACCTTTATTACATCAAGAATATTTAATTTGCACTACTTGTCTTTACCAATTACCTTTTACAGATTATCATTTAGATGATGAAAATAAACTGGTTAAACAGTTTTGGGGAAAGGTTCATGTTAAATCTGCTACGGCTTATCTTTTCTTCAGTAAAGAAGGTAAAGTACAAAACCTGATGCATCAATTAAAATACAATAATCATCCAGAAATTGGAGTTGAACTTGGTAAAATGTATGGTAAAATTTTAAGAAAACAACAGCGTTACCAAAATATAGAAGCCATTATACCTGTACCATTGCACCCAAGTAAACAGCGTAAAAGAGGATATAACCAAAGTGAACAATTTGCTTTAGGTTTAAGTGAAAGTCTATCTATACCTGTATTAAACCATGTTTTAAAACGTGTAAAATCATCAGATAGCCAAATTTTCATGAAAAGGGAGTCTAGATTTTACAATATGCAAAGTGTTTTTGAGGCTTCTCAAAATGATGATAATCTAAAATCGGTGTTGTTGGTAGATGATACCATTACCACAGGTGCTACACTTGAAGCCTGCGTATTGGCATTAGAAAAAGCTGGCATACATGATATTCATATCGCAGGAATTGCATTTGCCAGCTAATTATGGATATTTGTATTAAACTAATAAAATGAAGAAGCTTTTGTATTTCTTGATGGTTATCATCTTATTTGCTACAGCTTGTAGCAAAACAGAGGTGTTAGATACAAGCCCTAATACAAGATTAAACTTCTCTACCGACTCTGTTTTATTTGATACCGTTTTTACAGAGAGAGGTACCGTTACTCGTATACTCAAAATCTTCAATTATAATGCTAATAGTATTAACATCAATAATATTAGATTAGCTGGCGGTAATTCATCTGATTTTAGTATCAACATTAACGGATTAAATGCTAACCAAGCGCAAAACATCAGAATAAAAGGAAATGATTCTATTTATGTTTTTATAAGAGCATCAATTAACCCAAATAATCAAGAAAAGCCTTTTATTGTTGAGGACTCTATCATTTGTAATTTTAATGGAAATCGTGTTAAAATACCGCTCATAGCTTATGGACAAAACGCTGTTTATTTAAACAATACAGAAATTAGTACCCTTACTACTTTCACAAAATCAAAGCCTTATATTATTTATAATCAGCTTAAAGTAAATAAAAATGCCATCTTAAATATAGCTGCTGGGGCAAGAATATACTTTCATAAAGATGCCAAACTTTTGGTACATGGTACGCTAGCTGCTAATGGAACTTTACAAGATAGTATAACCTTTGCAAGCGACAGGTTAGAAAGAATTTATAAAGATGAACCTGGACAATGGGAGGGGATTCATTTTTTCCCATCTTCTCATAACAATATCATCAATTACAGCTGTATCAAGAATGCTATTATTGGTATTCAGATTGATTCTTTAAGTAGAAATAGTAATCCTAAACTGTTAATTGGTAATACTATTATAAAGAATCACCAAGTTGCCGGAATATTAGCTTACCAAGCAGATATTACTGCATACAATAATTTATTTTTTAACTGTGGGCAGTATCTTTTAGCAGCTATTAATGGTGGTAGATATGAATTTTATCAGAATACTTTGGCTGGTTATAACTTTAGTTTAGCTCGTTCTACACCAGCTGTTTATTTGGCAGACCATAGCTATAATTCTTCTACTGCCTTTAATTTTAATGCTTTATTTAAAAACAATATCATTTGGGGAGTATTAAGAGAAGAGCTAGAAATTAGCCGCAGAGGCACTAATCAACTCTTTAATCAAAATTTTGAAGCTAACATCATCAGAAGCAGCAGACTAGCTACAGATTTGAGTATAAATAACAATAATTTCTTAAATCTTGACCCTGCTTTTATAAATCCTAGAGAGGGGAATTATAAAACTGTTACAAATAGTACAGCAAGAACTAAAGGTGTTAATTTAAATAATACAACTTATGGTTTAGCTCTCACTAAAGATATTAAAGGTTTTACAAGAGTTTATCCTTCTACTTTAGGTTGTTATGAAGATTAAAAAAATTAAAAAAATATGTAACCTTCTAAGAAATACGTAGTATAAGTATTTGAGAGCGTTAATTTAGATTAAGAAAAGGCGGAGATCTGTAGCAGACTTCGCTTTTTCCTTTTTATCAATACTTACTTAGCAAGCCTTAGTCGTTCTATTTTTTCTAGAAGCTCTTCTATTTTAAAAGGCTTAGATTGATAATCATTCATCCCATATTCATAAACCTCATCAATATCTGTTGGCATAATACAAGATGTTAATGCAATAATGGGAAGTTCTTTAAAATAAATATCTTCTAAAGTTCTAATTTGTTTAGTAGCTTCTAGACCACTCAATATAGGCATATGTACATCCATCAAGACAATATCATAAGCCTTAGTTAAAATCATATCGTAAGCTTCTTGCCCGTTTGATGCAAAATCCATATCCAACTCAAATTTGGAAAGCATCTTTTTTATCAATAGCTTATTGATATCATTATCATCTACAATTAATATTTTTTTTTGGTAGGTCATTTAACTATTAGATGTGACTTAAAATTAACTCCATTTTATAAAGTGCCCTTCCTTGGATAGAAAAGAAAGGGCACTATATTTTTAACCTTTATATAAAGGGAATTTTTCCATTAGGTCATTAACCTGATCGGCAATATTTGATAAGATAGTTTCATCTTCATGATTTTTAATTACTTCATCAATGAAACCAACTATAATTTCCATATGCTCTTCTTTTAAACCTCTGGTTGTAATAGCAGCAGTACCCACTCTTATACCTGATGTTACAAAAGGCGAACGTTTATCAAAAGGCACCATATTTTTATTTACAGTAATATCTGCTGCACCTAAAGCCTCTTCTGCTACTTTACCAGTGATATTTTTATTACTTAAATCAATAAGCATTAAATGGTTATCTGTACCACCGGAAATAATTTTATAATCACGATTTACAAATGCTTTAGCCATAGCTTGTGCATTTTTCTTTACTTGTAAAGCGTAATCCATATACTCATCACTTAAAGCTTCGCCAAAAGCAATTGCCTTAGCAGCGATAATATGCTCTAAAGGACCGCCCTGTGTACCAGGGAAAACAGCACCATCTAATAAAGAAGACATCATTCTTATTTCGCCTTTAGGAGTTTTTATTCCGAATGGATTTTCAAAATCTTTACCCATCATAATTAAACCACCTCTTGGACCTCTTAAAGTTTTATGAGTAGTAGTAGTAACAATATGGCAATGTGGAAGTGGATCTTTTAATAAACCTCTAGCTATTAAACCTGATGGGTGAGAAATATCTGCCAATACTAAAGCACCAACTTTATCGGCTACGGCTCTAATAAATTCGTAATCCCAATCTCTAGAATATGCAGAAGCACCACAAATAATCAGTTTTGGTTTCTCTCTTAAAGCTACTTCTTCTAATTGCTTGTAATTGATTAAGCCAGTTTCTTCATCAACACCATAAAAAAATGGAGTATAAACTTTTCCAGAAAAATTTACTGGAGAACCATGAGTTAAGTGGCCACCATGTGCCAAATCAAAACCTAAAATTTTATCTCCTGGATTTAAAACTGCTAAAAAAACAGCTGCATTTGCTTGCGCACCAGAGTGTGGCTGAACGTTTGCCCAAGCAGCATTAAATAATTGTTTAGCTCTATCAATCGCAATATTTTCAATTTCATCAACAACTTCACAGCCACCATAATACCTTTTACCTGGTAGGCCTTCGGCATACTTGTTTGTTAAAACAGAACCTGCAGCCAACATAACTTGCTCACTTACAAAGTTTTCAGAAGCAATTAGCTCTAGGCCCTGCTCTTGTCTTTGCTGCTCCTCGTTAATTAAATCAAAAATAATTTTGTCTTTTTTCATGAAATTATAAATATTATTAGCTAATATTAGGGCAAATATTTGACGAAATATGTAGCCATTTTCATCAAAATTTAATCTACTCTATTAAAGGCCTAAATTATGCATTTTATACGATTTATTTGATAAAAACTATACATGAATAAATTGAGCTTCGTAATAGTTGGAGTAGGAAATATTGGGGCTAAATATTCAAGAATTATTCAGACTCTTGAAGACGTAGATTTAGTTGCTGCTGTAGACCCCGATTTTGCTAGAAGAAAAAGATTAAAATCTTTAGTTCCCTTTTTCACTTCTCTTCAGGATTTTTTTGAAGCTAAAATTCCTGCTGATGTAGTTTGTATTTGTACACCCAACGGTTTACACGCCAAACAAACTATTGCTTGTTTAGAAGCCGGATATCATGTTATTTGTGAAAAGCCTGTAGCACTTACCGCAGAAGATGTAAGAGAAATGATGGTGGCAGAAGAAAAATCTGGCAAAAAAGTTTTTGCTGTTATGCAAAACAGATACAGCCCGGTTTCTATTTGGCTTAAAAAATTAATAGATCATAACATGCTAGGCAATATTCTTTACATGCAAATAAATTGCTTTTGGAATAGATGCCAACAATATTATAACGATTCGCCATGGCGAGCAACAAAAAGCCTAGGTGGCGGCCCACTATACACCCAATTTAGTCATTTTATTGATTTGATGGTTTGGCTTTGTGGCGAACCGAAAGATATTAAAAGTCAGTCTTATAATTTAAGAACAAATATTGATACTGAATTTGACGATAGTGGCTCTATAAACTTTGATTTACCAAAAGGGGGGAAAGGTAATTTTAATTATACCAATGCCGCCTGGAATGGTAATATAGAAAGTAGTATCACTATTATAGGTACTAAAGGAAATGTTAAGGTTGGTGGACAATATATGGAAAAGCTTGATTTTGTTCAATTACAAGACCAATTTGACGTTCCTGTTTTTGATAAGATTACTCATGCTAACCAATATAATTACTATCAGGGCTCGGCAGATAAACATGATGTTTTTATTAAAAAAGTAATTTCTTGTATAAAAGAAGACAAAGAACCAGAAATTAGGTTAGTTGATGAACTACATGTTATTGATTTTATAGAACAGGCTCTTCTTTGTTTACAATCCAAAAGTTATTAAAGCCTAAGCCTATTTGTATTTGAATAAGTTGCTGTTGTAACATTTCTAAAACTGCAAGAAAATTGTAAACAAATTGCACCTTGTCTTTTGATTGCTGAACAAGATTTTTAAAATCTAATCGACTGTTAATCCTTAAAAGTTCACCGATGACAATTTTTTGTTCTTCTATGGTATAAGGATATTGCACAACAGTATGCTTAACCTCTTCAGATTTTATTTGATAAGCCCTCATTAGTTTATGATAAACTTTTAAAAGCTTATATAAATCAAAAGAAGCTAGTTCCTCTTCTGTAGATTGCGCCCCTTCTGTAAACCTTTTTAAATCCTCAGTAATATTACCTCTCTTTTCTTTAAAAAATCGTTCTTCTTCTAAAAGCTTAAACTCTTCTGTGACAGCTTTAAAACGCTTATATTCTAATAGTTTCTGAATTAAATCTTGTTTTAAGTCAATCTCATTACCATCCTCATCAAGTTCTATCCTAGGCAATAACATTTTAGCTTTAATACGCATTAAAGTAGCCGCAACATAAATAAACTCACTAGCCAACTCCATATTTAAAGCATTCATCTGGTGAATATAATTCAAGAAATCATCTGTAATTTTTGCTATGGGAATGTTATGTATATCAAGCTCATCACGTTCTATAAAAAACAACAAAAGGTCAAAAGGACCTTCAAACATGGGTAATTTTATAGCAAAGCTTTCTTGTGAGTTCATTTATTAGCTCAAATATAACCAACCACATTCAATTTGCAACACTTGTAGTTTAGAGGTTTCTTAAAAAATATACCTTTCTTAAAACAAATCAATCTTGTAAATTGTCATGATATTTAATAGAATTATTCTTTTAAATTTGTAAATTAATTACTCCTAAACGTAAAAATGGAAGTACAGGCGGGCCAACTATTATCACAAATAAACATACCCTCTGATTTAAAGAAATTTAAAGAAGAAGATTTACCGGAGATTTGCAAAGAACTTCGTCAATATATTATTGATATTGTATCTGTTAATGGAGGGCATTTTGCTTCCAGCTTAGGAGTTGTAGAGTTAACGGTTGCATTACATTACGTGATGAATACACCTTATGACCAATTGGTTTGGGATGTAGGTCATCAGGCATATGGCCATAAAATATTAACCGGAAGAAGAGAAGTATTTCATACCAATAGAATCTACAAAGGGATTAGCGGTTTCCCAAAAAGATCAGAAAGTGAGTATGATACTTTTGGTGTAGGCCATTCATCTACATCTATATCAGCAGCGTTAGGTATGGCTGTTGCTTCACATTACAAAGGAGAAAAAGATCGCCAACATGTAGCCGTAATTGGCGATGGCTCTATGACTGCCGGTATGGCATTTGAAGCTTTAAACCATGCAGGGATAGAAAACTCTAACGTTTTAGTTATTTTAAATGATAACTGTATGTCTATTGACCCTAACGTTGGGGCTTTAAAAGATTATCTTACAGATATTACCACTAGTAAAACTTATAATAAATTTAGAGATGATGTTTCTGCTGTTTTAAGCAAAATATCAGAACTAGGCCCTAATGCGCATGAAATTGTAAAAAAGATTGAGAAAAGCATTAAAGGTACTTTATTAAAGAAAAGTAATTTATTTGAAGCTTTAAATTTTAGATACTTTGGTCCTATTGATGGTCATGATGTAGTCCATTTAGCCAAAGTTTTAAAAGATTTAAGAGATATACCCGGACCTAAACTATTACATTGCGTAACTGTAAAAGGTAAAGGTTACGCTTTGGCAGAGAAAGATCAAACTAAATGGCACTCGCCAGGCTTATTTAATAAGATTACAGGAGAAATAAAAAAATCTGCTCCTTCTAAACCACAAGGGCCAAAGTATCAAGATGTTTTTGGACATACCATGGTAGAGTTAGCAGAAATGAATGACAAGATAATGGGTATTACTCCTGCTATGCCATCTGGTTGCTCTTTAAATATCATGATGAAAGCCATGCCTCACAGAGCTTTTGATGTGGGTATTGCTGAGCAGCATGCCGTAACTTTTTCTGCTGGTTTAGCAACGCAAGGATTAATTCCTTTCTGTAATATTTACTCAAGTTTTATGCAAAGGGCTTATGACCAGGTGGTACATGATGTTGCTTTGCAAAAGCTTCCTGTAGTCTTCTGCTTAGACAGAGCCGGTATAGCTGGTGCTGATGGACCAACGCATCACGGAGCTTACGATATCGCATATTTCAGGTGTATACCTAATATGATTGTTTCTGCTCCTATGAATGAAGAAGAGCTTAGAAACTTGATGTATACTGCTCAACTTAAAAATCATGGCGGACCATTCTCTATTCGCTACCCTCGTGGCAATGGTGTTATGCCAGAATGGAAAAGACCATTAAAAGAAGTTGAAGTTGGAAAAGGAAGAAAAATTACCGATGGTGAAGATGTTGCCATTTTAACCATTGGCCATATTGGTAATGAAGCTGTAAAAGCCTGTTTAGAGCTTAATGCTGAAGGCTACTATCCTGCTCACTATGATATGCGTTTTGCCAAACCTATTGATGAAGAGTTATTACATGAAGTTTTCAAAAATTTCAAAAATGTAATTACTGTGGAGGATGGCTGTATACAAGGCGGAATGGGAAGTGCCGTATTAGAGTTTATGGCCGACCATCAATACCAAGCTGTGGTAAAACGTCTAGGCATACCTGATGCTGTTATAGAACACGGTGAACAAGCAGAACTTTGGAATGAGTGTGGTTATGATGCTTTTGCTATTTTAAAAACTGTGAAAGAACTGGTAAAAGCTAAACCTACTGAGCGCTTGGTGGGGTAGTATAATAATCTAATAACTAGCTAACATTATATCAGTTAATATTTTTGCTTGGTAAGCTCTGGAGTTTTTTATAAAAAAATCTTCTGTTTGTGTGATATATTCAGGAACTTGATTTAAAAACTTCATGTATAAATCATTCAGCACTTTTATATTATCCTCTACATTATAGCAAACATAGCCTGCTTTATTTTCTAAGATACTTTTAGCTATATCTCCCTCATCGCTAACTGGCAGAAGTATGGGTTTTCTAAAAAATAAATAGTCGCTTTGTTTAGATGTTATGATACCGCTTTTATCTCCATATTTAAGGTGTATAAAAATCGATGAATTATTAAAATAAGTCCTTAACTGGTCTCTTCTTAATCTTGGAGTTATCTCCGCAAATTCATCTAACCCAAAATCTCGTAACTTTTTCCTAAGCTTTTCATTGTAGAAAGAACCTAAAAACTGAATTTTCAACCTTTTTACTGATAAACGACTAATGAATAATTTAAGGGCCTCAAAAAAGGTATCATCTATTAATTGATCATCATAGACAGTCCCTGCATAAACAATATTAAAAGTTTGTGGAATTTCTATCTGGAAATCATGTTCTCTGTAATTAAATCCATTTGAAATAACATGAATTTTATTTTGAAAGGCTTGAGGGTAGTAACTCTTAAGTGTTTCAGATACCGTAGTAACAATTTTAGCATTTCCAATTAAAAGATTCTCTAAATTTCTATTCAGTCTTAATTTTAATAGATGTATAAATTTAAATCCTCCTACAACACGATATCCATAAGTCCATGGATCTCTATAATCTAATATAAGTTTATAATTTAATCGATTAGCTAGGAAGTTAGCATATGAAAATATACCAAATGGCCCACCCGAAACAAGCACATAACCTTTATTTAATGCTTTGAGATCCTTAGGAATAGTACGATAACCGGGGTGATTAATATCTCTTTTAAAATAAATTTGATATAGTATATGTAAGGGTTTTGCTAAGAATATATATCCCTTTCTAAAGAGAAAGAAGATGAGCCTTTGAAAGAGATTTAATTGAGGTTTAAGAATCCGCAAATGAGATTCAATATTAGAATTTAAGGGGTCTACATTTTTTGTCTCATGCCCCATCCATGTTTTTTCTTTCCAAGGATAATCGAATTCATAAATATGAACATTTTCAAAATTTGAGATAAAGGCTTCTGCAAAGCTTCTAAATCTTTCTGCTGAAGTAGTATTATCTCGAATGTGAGCCGTTATAAATACAATCTCGATATCTTGATTTTTCACGCTACTTTATTATTTCTTTAAAAATCATCATAAAAATTTCTAAATGAGCTTCTTAAGCCAAAAGATATTAAAGTGGTATTTCTGTCGCCCCTATCATTTGATTCAGATCTTATTAAACCTCCTAGCTCCAATCTCAAATTATATTTAGGATTTATTAGATAGGATATTCTTCCAGTTGCCACTAATAATGATGTTTTAAGTCCTTGTGTAGTTATATTGTTGTAATCTGAATTTCGTGTACTGTAAGGTTTATAAATATCCTTACCAAAATTATCATTGGCAGAAGCATCTAATCCATATTGAGCTAGATTCACCTTACCAGAAAAATCAAACTTACCTAGACTATAGTTTAAAATTCCGACAGTTTCTCGAAAATTAGCGCCATACAAATGGGCTAAAGGCTGATTATAATGACCAAAATTTAAAAGCGAACTTCTTTGAGTATAAGTAAAAGGTCTGGCAGTATTAAATTCAAATAAATAATTTAACCGCTTAACGCTAAACATGTCAAAGCCTCTTATCCCAATTTGATATGCAAATTTATTGGCCCAATAACCATTGCCTGCAAAAACTTCTTTCGCAGTAAATTCATCTGCTAAAAACTGACCATAGACTGTTAAGTTCTTTAATAGTTCATACTTAAGATTTAAGCCTACTAAAGCATTATCTGGTGAACCATTCTGTCCTTCCACTGGACGCAAGAAAATTAATGGATTAACATAACTAAAATCAAATCCTCTTTTACCTGTACTATCTGCATCTTGCCAAATTATCGCATCAAATATTCCTACGCTTAACCTATCTGTAACATTCCAATCCAAATAGTGAAACACTCCCCATTTCTTTCTAAATCCATTATCATAAGAAAATTGTGGAGATTTTAAATCTTGAAATTGAGCCCACAATGCCATATATTTTACATTACCCAAATTAGCTGTTAATCGTAAAAATGGATAATTAGCCGCTACATCAGATAATAACATCGAACGATAACCATCGCCAATGAAATTCTTATCCTGACCTAAAGTAACATTCAAATACTTAACTGGAGTATAAGAAAGAATAGCTGTTGCATAAGCCCAATCTTTTATAGACTTTCTAGGGCCGAATTTATCGTTTACCTCACCTGGGATAATTCCGTTTTCGTTGACAAATTCTGTAATATAATTCGGAAATTTAGCTTGATTCTCGAACCCACTGGTATAAAAAAAGAATTTATCTCCTATAGTACCTCCTAATTGATATCCTCTTGTATTTAACCAAGTATTCTGGCCTGTTACTTCATCATAACCTAAGGTAAAATCAGGTAAAAAATCTGCGAAAACAGTAAAATCCTTATTTTTCACCTCTATGAAATGCTCTTGAAATAGTTTTCTATGAGCCCAGCTTTTCTTATTTGTATCGAGATTGACATTAAAAAATGAGTCTACACTAGGTTTAAGAATAGTATCATCTATAAAGTAGGGCTTAATAGAACTATGGAATTTAGTTTTTTGACTATAAATTTTATTATCAAACTTTTGATAGAACTGATGCGAAAAAGGCTGATTATGATTTGGAGTTTGTGCTTCTAGTCTTCCAACCTTAAAAATTATAATTATTGTGATTATACTTATAACTATTCTATTTTTCATCATGTATTTTATCTTTTCTTAGAAATGAGCTTTAATTGCATCGTTCTAGCGGTTATCAATAAGTTGGCAGAAATAAACATATAAACTATTTCTCTATATAGAAAAATATTAGTGATAAGACTTTTTATATCTCTCTTTAAAACACTCAATAATAAGATAAAGGCTCTAAACTTATCATTTTTCCTATTATAGGCCATAATCAATCTTTTCTCTAATTCAATAATTATCTTTTTTGTTAAGTTGTCTTTAATGCCTTCACTTTTTAATTTATTAATCATATTGTAAGCTACGCTAATTACAGACTCTTGAATATGAAGAAAAGAAGAATTATCACTATGTCTATAAATATTTAATATAATTTTCTCTGTAGAAACAACATTTTCATACCTACAAATTTTCAGTAAAAGCTCCCAATCCTCCGCATAATCTAAAGAACAATTAAATCCTCCAGAAGCTTGAATCAGGCTTTTTCTAATTATATTGTTGCCCATATTCAAAATCATCCCCTGAATTTGTTCTATAAATATATTCTTTAAATGTATATAAAACTGTCTTTTATAGATTTCAAAGTACGATCCGTTCTTTACTTGATACAACCTATAACCGCCACTAAAGATATTTATTGCTGGATATTCTAATGATAGTTTTACCAATACATCAATTGCATCTAGTTCTAAATAATCATCAGAATCCAAGAAAAGAATAAACTCTCCTTCAGTATGACTTAAGCCCTGATTTCTTGCATATGATCTTCCTTTATTTTCTTGAAAAATATACTTGAAATTATTTAATTGCAAAAAAGGCTGAATTACAGCGAGAGTATTATCAGTAGAGCCGTCGTCAACTAATACAATTTCAACATTCTTATAGGTTTGGTTAAGGACACTTTCAATGGCGTTAGCTACCAAGTGACTCCTATTATAAGTTGGTATAATTATACTAACTTTATACTTATAATTTTGATTAGAATATTGTCCTGAATTGATATGATTGAGGTTTTGTTGATTGAATACTTAAACGCTTATCACCTGTTTTTGATCTAGCTCTTCAAAGATAGAATTGTTGCTTTTAAACTCAGGAACTATGTCCTTCATTTTTTTAACTACTTCTTTATCTTGATAGTTACAAGCTATCTCAATAAGTTCTTGAATATCTTGATTTACTTTATCAAACGCTCTAGGTATTACCTTGGCTATCATGATTTTTTCATGATGTGTAGGAATAGTATTTTCCAAATCATTTAAAAGCTCTTCATAAAGCTTTTCGCCTGGTCTTAGCCCAGTAAACTCAATATGAATATCTTGGTTTGGAACTAAACCAGAAAGTTTAATCATCTTCTTCGCAAGCTCAACAATTTTGACAGATTTACCCATATCAAAGATGTAAATCTCACCACCGTTACCCATAGAACCTGCTTCTAGTACTAAGCGGCAAGCCTCAGGGATAGTCATGAAATAACGCGTAATATCAGGGTGTGTTACTGTAACAGGCCCCCCCTTTTGAATTTGAGCTCTAAATCTAGGTATTACTGAACCATTTGAGCCTAAAACATTACCAAACCTGGTCGTAATAAACTTAGTGTTCGATTTTTTTGCATTCAGATAACTATGTCCGTTTTCAAAAACAGGCGACTCGTAATTTAAAGCTGTATAAAAAGCTTGTACATACATTTCTGCAATTCGCTTTGAAGCCCCCATTACATTTGTAGGATTAACCGCTTTATCTGTAGAAACCATTACAAATTTAATCACATCATGTTTAACAGATAAATCTGCAATGTTTTTAGTCCCCCCAACATTTGTACAGATAGCTTCAGCAGGATTATCCTCCATCATAGGAACATGTTTATAGGCCGCAGCATGGTAAACATAATGAGGTTTAAAAGTCTCAAATAAATTATCCATACGTTGCTTGTTCTTTACATCTCCTATATAAGCAATAAAATTACTACACATATTATTGTCTTGTAATTCTAATTGTAAATCATGTAAAGCAGTTTCTGCAACATCATTTAAGATAATCAATTGAGGTTTAAACTTAGCTACTTGCCTTACAATCTCACTTCCAATAGAACCAGCAGCCCCCGTCACCAAAACTCTTTTTCCAGTTAATTGCGAACTTAAAACATCTTCTTCAATGGTTATAGGTGCTCTTTCCAGCAAGTCTTCAATCCTAACATTTTTAATTTGATTGACTTTAATAGCTCCTTTAACCCATTCTCTGGTAGGTGGTACATTCAGTACTTTTACATTGTGATCTAAACATAAGTCAACAATTTTATTTTTCCTATCAGAAGAGATTCTATGAGTAGAAAATATTAAATCATCAATATTTTCAGCTTCAATGATACGCTCTAAATCATCGGCATGATATATTTTAACATTATCTACAACCTTACCCCTTTTACGTGGATCATCATCTACAAAAGCAATAACACTCATGTTTACCGTAGGGTCTGTATCTAATGTTCTTTTAGTTGCAACACCAGTTTCTCCAGCACCGTAAATAATTACACGTCTTTTATCTAAACGCATATTCTTGATATACAAGAAGAAGTATTTAACTAAAACCCGATAAGTAATCAATAAAACAAAGCTGCAAAGCCCAGTTATGACAATAATTACATTAGAGATAATAGGAGGTCTATCAAAAGATTGAAGGAAAAGATTACAAAAGATGAAAAACGCATTACTAATGGTAATGCTAAACAAAATTCTGAAAGAATCTTGAGCACTGGTATATCTTACAATACCCGCATAAGTTTTTACATTAAAAAAAACTACACAGTTGATACCTAAAAATATGAGCGTATTTCTGCTCAATTCAGAAATATCAATTTGTGAAGCTTCGAAATTATACCTAAGAAGATAAGCTAAAATAAGTGCAAATCCACAGAAAAAAAGATCAATACAAAATATTATCCATCTTGGAACGATATTGATTTTTTTAAACATATTTAATTTCTACTTAAAAAGTCAAATATACTATTTGTTTTTATTTAGTGGGAATTTAATTCCTCTAAGCATAGCTCTTAAACAAGCGCTCTTTTCCCTCAAGTCTTAATCTTATTAAGACGTAAGTTAAGATAATTACCACAAATAAGCCATATACCAAAATAGCATTTGCATAAAGTATTACGAAATTTAGTGCCAATTGTACCAATCCATAAGTTAAAGCTATAGAAATATGTGGAATCTTTTTCTCGTTAGCTAAGAATTGGTAGAAATGTGAACGGTGGGCTTCAAAAATATTCTCCTTTCTTAGCACTCTACAAAATATAGTAGCTACGGCATCTAAACCATAAATACCCAATAACAATATCCATTTAATGTCTTGAGTTAGGTAAATTAGTTGTGCTATAAAAAAACATAGGAATAAGGCTATACTAATACTTCCAACATCACCAGCAAAGGCTTTAGCTTTCTTTCTTAAATTAAAATAACCAAAAACGAGTAACGAAGCTCCTGTTACTACAAGTATCTGTGTATCAAGAATAATTATATCTTTTACTTCCTGTATCATGAAAAAGCTCCCTACGGCAACGAGAGAATATATGACGGTTATCCCATTTATGCCATCCATGAAATTATAGGCATTGATGACACCTATGATGATAATGAATACTAAAAGAATCAAGATTAAAGTTAAGGGCTCAGATATGACGTAGGAACTTATATCTTGATTGAACATCGTCTGATAAATCACCAACGATACAGATAGAAAATGTATGCTGATTCTTATTTTATTATTCAAGGTGATGATATCGTCTAGAAAGCTAATTAAAGCGATAGCAAATACAGCTAAAGCTAAATACCAATGAGTAGATTGATAAATCATTAAAGCAGTAATGACTGCCAAGGGAAAAATAATCCCTCCGCCTCTTAAAGTTATATGGCTATGAGAACTACGTTGATTAGGTTTATCAATGATATTATAACGGTCTGCTATTTTAAAATAAAGCAATTCTATTAGAAATAGGCAAATGATGGATATAACAAAGGTTAACATATTTGCAAAGATGCTAAATTGCTTTCAATTTGAATATGGGCAAATGAATTTCAATATAGGGAGCAAAAAACCAGCGTGGTACGTTTTGAGCAAAGCTTGATTATTAAAAGCAGTTTTTTTTAACCGCAGTGGGCGCAGTGTTCACAAATTTATATAATTTTTTCACTTAGCTTGATGTTATTTAGCGTACTATTTTGTTCTAACGAACCCAATGATTTATCTCTCGTAGAGACTACTTCATTCCTTGCTGTGACAAACTATCTTTTTGAATTCGTTTGCAACGAGTTCTTAACTTTGGTTGGCGATTGTATCGCTTTTTTATTAAACGCAGGTTTTTATTAACCGCAGAAGACATGGTATTCAAAGAAATTTACCTGATTTTATTTCCTAGCTGGATGTTGTTTAATACATCATTTTGTCATCACAAACTCAGTGATTTGTCTTTATAGAAAAGTTATAAAAGACTGCTTCATTCTTCGCAGTGACAAAAACCATGAGCAGATCCAAATGGGATGTCACCCCTGAACGGAGTCGAAGGGGGGAGGTATTACGGCTAATTCTTCAACTCCTTCAGGCTTAAAAGTTAGGCAACATTTGTCTTCAAGTTTCTATTGAATAGTCTTATCCTACGTTTATCTTACGTTGGTCTTACGTTAAAAGCATATCTAATCTTTAATGGATTCCATATAATCCTTAATGGCTTGGTGATAAACCAATTTACCGGGTGGAGTATGAGCAGCTACTTCTTTCTTCTTTTCAGGGTCTGCTAAAACTGATTGGGCATATTGTACAGCTTTTGAAAAGCTATTTTTTGCTTTTAACTGCTTTGAACTTGGAACCACTTCAGACATATCAGGGTAACGAGATACGAATGTTTTTTTGTTACGGGTTTTAAAAACAACTTGCTTATTGAGCGTACCGCTTAGCCCTTGTATAAGGATATTATTTTTTACTCTTGCCATAGGTCATTTATTTTATTATCTAAAATATTGAAACAGGATGTTTTTTACAAAAAATAAGAAAGTATTTAGGTATTTGCTTTTGGTCCAGCTTCGTTTAATACAACATGCTGCTTCGTTCTTCTTATTAAAACTACTTTCTTGAGCTCGTTTACAACGAGTTCTTACCATGGGGTGGTGATTGTATCGCCTTGATTATTATAAGCAGTTTTTTTTAACCGCAGAGATCGCATTAATCTTATGGGTTCAGCAGACTTAAAAAACACTTAACCCTAATAACGAAATATCCACTTTTTAGCATGCAACTTAACTAAATAAGCTTTAGTATAAGAAACCAAATAGCCACAGTGGAATTTTACGTCCAAAGCCATATTCTATATCATCGCAAACTACAAAAGCATCCTCTAAACCTTCAAGCTGCTTAAAGTCTTTATCTTTTCCTCCTATCTCAAAAGTATAGTGATTATTAACTTTAAAATCACCTCTATCCGTATAATTTAACTCATGTAAATAAGCTACTTGATTGATAAAAAAAGTTTCTCGCAAACTCCCTTTATTTACATGTTGCGGACTTATAGCAAAACTTAAATTGGTATTTTCTAGATATACTTTAGAAGGCTTTTGTAATAGACTTATTCCTTTAGCATCTTTAAAAAGATTTTTAGTTAGGTTAATTTCATCCAGATAGTGGAAATAACTCAGTAAGGTTGCCCTATTAATACCAATTCTTTCACTCAATTTACTTACATTAGGGATAAAAGGCACAGATTCAGCAATAATCATCAATAATTGTTTAATTTTTGAAATGTAGGCTATATCCATACCTCTTAGCAGAGGCAATTCTATTTCCAAAATCATATTGATGACTTCCCCTAACCTAGATGCATATAAATTAGGTTGTTCCTGATAAAAGGGATAATACCCTTGTCTAAGATAATCATCAAAATACTGGAAAGGTTTAATTTGGTTATTGATGATACTTGCTTCCTGAACATGATTTTCTAGAATACTTGCTAAAGTGAGTTTTTCAAATTTGATACTTGTCTCTAAAGCAATATACTCTCTAAAAGAAAAACCTTGCATCTGATATACAACTGCCCTTCGGCTTAAATCTGCCCTGGCATTTAAGATTTCAAGTAAAGATGAGCCTGTAAATACTACTTTAAGTAAAGGGTAATCGTCGTAAATATTCTTTAGCTCTTGCGCCCAGCCTTTATATTTATGAACTTCATCTAGAAATAGATATGCCCCTCCTTTTCTAACAAAGTCGGCCACCAAATCAGATAAAAGATGGTTATTAAACCAAATATCATCTAAGCTTACATATAAAGTTTGAGATAATTTATCCGATAGGTATAACTTTATATACTGTAGTAAAAGAGTTGTTTTACCAATCCCTCTTGCTCCTTTTATACCTATTAATCTAGCGTCCCAATCAATATCATCCATCATAGAGCGTATGTACGAAAGATTGGTATACCTTAACTTTTGTTGATATTTTTCAAATAAAAATTCCATTTGTTTATTACAATAAACAAAAATACAAAATATTGCTTATTAAAATAAACAATATTAAAAATTATTTCTGTAATCTTTGCTACTAAAACAGTTTTTTTGAAGTAAAGACCGCAGTATGCACAGAGATTTTTCAGGTTTTATTACCTAGCTGGATGTTGTTTAACACATCATTTTGTCATCACAAACTCAGTGATTTATCTTTATATAAAGGTTATAAAAGACTGCTTCATGCTTCGCAGTGACAAAAAATATGGGCAGATCTAAAGGGAATGTCACCCTGATTTCTATGATAACCAAAATGCTTCGACTCCGTTCAGCATGATACAAAAGCCAAGAGTGCTTAACATGGGTGGCGATTGTATCGCTTTTTTATTAAACGCAGATTTTTTCTAACCGCAGAGGGCGCAGTGTTCACAGAGTCCTAAAAGTCACTTTAATTAGCAGGAGCGGGCATTTAGTACCATTTTTTATAGCGAACCTATAAAGCTATTTTCTTTCAGGGATAAAGTAGCATCAACATAACTATAGCTTTAGTGTCTACTACGTTATTTAAAAAAATAAATTATCCTAACCCTGTAGATAGGCTGTTGGTAAGCTGTACCAAAGCACTAGGTAAAAAAACAGTGATTTCTTATTCTTTAAAAGAAAGTATAGTTTTTTGAAGTCCTTGTTTGGCAGAAACTGGAAATTCCTTTTTTAAAGCTTTTTTAATTTTTGCATTAGAAACCACATAGTTTTCGGTGAGCTTATTTAACCGCTCTAAGTTTAAAGGTAATTTAAGAACATCACTTAATTGAGCTATTCCTTTGATTAAACCCTTTGGGATAGTCCAAAGCTGAGGTTTTAAGTCTAAACATGAAGCTATGAGTGATACCAATTCATTAGTAGATAAACTTTCATCATCAGCTAGATTGTAAACACCAGAGGGAATATCTTGCACTAATAATTCTTTAACGACAAAACAAAAATTCTCTATATTTAGGAAAGATCGTCTATTCTCAAAAGCAGCTAAAGGATATGGAATTCCTTTACTCACAAATTTATAAAGCAAGTTTAAATTTCCCTTATTCCCCGGACCATGAATCATACAGGGTCTTAAAATATAATAAGATTTTCCTTCTGGCAATGGCTGGCTTTTAATATATTCCTCTGCCATTAACTTGGATTTACCATAATGAGTTTGAGGTGCAGGTTTAATCTCTTCTGTTAATACATCATTAACAGAATCTGCAACAGCCTTTACCGAACTGATATAAATAAACTTACGAGCATCTGATTTTAAAAAAGCATCATAAAGCTGCTTGGTTAACTCAAAGTTTGCCTCATAATAATCTTGGGGTTGAGAAACGTTTTTTAAATCATGGGCTTTACCTGCTAGGTGGATGATGGATTCTGTATTATCTAAATATATTTCTTGATTAGGGACGTATCTTATAGATTGTTTATAGATATCATAATCAACAAGATAATGTATAAGATTTTGGCCAGTGAAGCCGGAGGTGCCTGTGATGGTTAGTTTCATACATTATTTAATATTTCACTCCATTTCTCGCTTAAAATCTCAATATTGTGTTTTACTCTGACACCATTAAATGCATTTAATCTCTTCATTTCTAATAGCTCCCTTTCATTTATAATCTCTTTGAGGTGTAAATAAAACTCATTTGCAATTTCTAATTTATCTCGCTCTTTTTTAATTCTATCTATATAATTAGTGTCCTTGAGTTCAATATGGTTGTCATATACAGAATTATTAATCACCCAACCAGCATCTAAGTCTATTACTAATCTACTTAAATCTGACCAAATAGGACAAATAGCGAAAATTGACATACCGCCAGCCATCATGCCATAAGTTTTACTAGGTAAGCAAACACTTGCCCCACCAGGACTTAAAGAAACTAATCCAATATGAAAATTTTTTACATCCTCTCTCCACTGAGAGCTAGGTATTGCTGATATAATTTTAACTGAATAATTTTTTAAAGACTCTTCAAGGAAGCTCGCTTGCGCACCACTAACATAAAAGTTGAATTCTACATCATTTTGAATATCTGATTTTAGAACATACTTTACACACTCAATTATAGATTTGGCATCGTGTAAATGTCCAAGTTGACCTCCATAATGGATTATAACTTTTTCTGATTGAATTAGACTTGTTCTTTGATTATCATAAAGTGATAGGTCTGTTGAGATATCTATAACACTTGATTTTTTTGAATTTCCCCATCTTTGTTCAGCATGTTCTCTTAAAAACTTACCTAAAAACACTGTCGCTTCACATTTTTTTAAATTAGCGTAAGTAATAGAGCCTATAAACTTAGAAACCTTAGAATTAGATTTAATTGCACCAGCTATTTCTAATGCATCAGGAAACAAATCATAAAGCATATGAACGACCTTTATTGATTTAAAACCTAAAATAAAACGTAAAAGTATTGGAGCAAAAAAGGTATTGCTTGATATGACAAAAACGCTATTTTTAGAAGCCCTTAACCCTTTATAAATCAAAAAAATCGGATAAAAAATGTACATTTTTATCCTTAGCCAAATTTTTTTTAGTCCAGACGATTTAGCTAGTTTTCTATATTCTACTTCATTTATTAAGAAAATTGGTTCTACATCAAAACCTGCATACTTTATAGTTTTTGTTAAAAAGAAAAAATAATCTATACCTACACTGCTTCCAGTGTAAATTTTCAGTTTCTTTTTATCCATGATTGATATATTTCTTCAAATGTTTGTTGCAAAGATTTCGTGATATCCCAGTTTGGATAATGTGATTTCATCTTTCTAAGATCACTATAGTAACAAATATGATCACCTATTCTATTCGTTTCCTCATATTTATACTTCATTTGTTTTCCACTAATGCCTGAAATGATATCAAAAGCTTCAAGAATTGAGCAGGTATTATCTTTTCCTCCACCTAAATTATATACTTCTGCAATTCTTGGAGCATTAATAAATTCTTCTATAAATCTCGCAACATCATATGAGTGAATATTGTCTCTTACTTGTTTGCCCTTGTAGCCAAAAACTGTATATTCTTTCTCTTCGAGATTGCATTTAACTAAATAACTTAGAAATCCATGCAATTCAACACCAGTATGATTAGGACCAGTTAAGCACCCACCTCTTAAACAAGCTGTAGGCATGTTGAAGTATCTGCCATATTCTTGAACTGAAATATCTGCAGAAACTTTTGAGGCTCCAAAAAGTGAATGTTTTGTTTGATCAATCCTAAAATTCTCAGATATACCATGTTCATAATTTTTGTCCTTATAGTCAAATCTTTTATCTAACTCTAACATTTCTATTTCATTAGGCGCATCACCATAAACTTTGTTTGTTGACATGTGTACAAATGGTATTTCAGTATTATATTGTCTAGTCGCTTCTAACAAATTAAAGGTTCCAACTGCATTGGTATCAAAATCATCAAAAGGGATGGCTGCAGCTCTATCATGACTAGGTTGTGCTGCTGTATGAACAATAGCATTTGGTCTTACCTCTTGGATAAGATTTATCACATCTTTACGGTTTCTTATGTCTATCTCATGATGATGGAAATTTTTAAGTTCAGATTGTAGTTTATTTTGATTCCATCTAGTATCTCCATTTGGACCAAAAAAAATAGCTCTTTGATTATTATCAACACCATGAATTTCCCAGCCTAAGTTTGCAAAATGAATACAAACTTCTGAACCAATTAGACCTGATGAGCCTGTTACTAATAATTTTTTCATTTTATTTCAATCGATTTATATAATTCTAAAGTTTCATAAACAGTTTTTTCCCACGTAAAATTTTTGGCTTGTAATTTTCCTTTAGTAATCAATTCTTGGTTAAAACTTTCATTTGATAACCTTTGAACACCTTCGATGATATTAATTACCTGTGAATCTTTAATTAATACAGCGGCATCACCAGCAATTTCCTCTATACAAGAGTTTTTACATGCTACTACTGGACAACCAGCAGCCATTGCTTCTAATAAAGGTAGACCAAATCCCTCATAAGAGGATGGATAAACTAAGCACAAGGAAGTCTTATATAAACTAGCCATTTCAGCTGTTGACAAGTTTTTTTTAAAAGAATAACGTCCTGGAATATGCTTTTCTAAAAAAGATATATCTCCTTTAGACAGATTTCCTCCACCAGCAATGATTAAATTAATATCTTTTAATTCTTTAGTTGCTAAGACTACATTTTTAAAATTCTTATAGGGGTGCCTTCCCCCGACAAAAAGTAAATTTTTAGATTTAGGAATAGAGTTCTCTTGGGAAGTAAAGAAAATAGGATCTACGCCATTATAAATAACTCTAACTATTTTATTTGTAAGTAAATCTCCGTAATGATTTTTTAAATCGTTAAAGGTGTTTTTTGAAACACATATAATTGCATTTGCATTTTTAATTGCGATTTTTTTAAAAAATAAATGTACTATTCTCCTAATGCCTGATTGCATTATATGCTTTTCGTATCCTAAATCATGTATGGTGATAATTTTCGTGATATTTTTCTGAAAAGAATATCTATTGTACGTACTATGGTAAATTGACCATTTTGGCAATTTAATCAATAAGGGAGTAAATGGTAGGATTGCTTTAGGAAGTTTTAGTTCTTTTATGAATGGGATACCATCTTTTATGTTTGGAAAAATAAGATTATTAAATAAGTTATTAGAACCAATAAAACTTACTTTGATGTGGTTAATGTTTTTAATTCTATTAATGAGTTCACCAAAAACTATACTTATTCCTCCTATATTTTGTATTTCGAAAATACAAGTATCATAAAATATATTGATTTTATTTGTTTTCATTGTGGATTAAAATTGTTCAGGTAAAATTTCACTATTTACAGTAAAGATTTATAAACCTCTTCATATTGTTTACAAATTAATTCTACATTGTATTTCTTCGCATTTAGAATTCCTTTGTTTATTATACTTTCTCTGTATTCTTTATCATTTATTATTTTAATAATACCATTTTTTATTTCTTCAACATTATTTGGATTTACTAATAAGGCCGAATCATTCGCAATTTGGTTCATTGGAGAAATATTTGAGGTAATTATTGCCCTACCGGTAGCGTTAGCCTCAATAATAGGCATCCCAAAGCCTTCATACAATGAAACAAAAGCTACTATATCAGAGTTTTTGTACTCTTCGATTATCTCCCTATCACTTAAATCTTTTCTGATCTTGTAATTTATTTGATTTTTGTTAAGTAAAAGTTCAAGCTCTTTGTTGATTTGACCAACAATAATCAGCTGACATTTAATGTGTTTCACAGCTAAGATTAAGTTTTTAACATTCTTATTCCATGCAGTGCCAATTTGTAATATAGTAGGTTCTGATGTATTAAATTCTTTAATAGAGACACTAAAAGTTGAATCAACAGCATTAGGTATAACCAAGATTTCTTTTTTTTTAACAATTTTCTCTAGTCTTATCTTAGTCTCTTCGGAAATACAAACTATCTTGTTTACAAAAAGTAGAGGCAGTTTAAACCATAAAAACTTTATAATAAATCTCTTAATGGCACTATCATTAGTTTCATGTGCACTTAAATCATGAATTGTTAATACTGTTTTACAGCCTATTAAACCTAATGCACCATAATGAATGTCGCCAGTAATATGATTAATGCCTGTTTTATTTCTGTTATTAAAAATATAATATATGTTTTTAATAACACTAAATAAGTCCGCTTTATGGTGTGGCATCTCGAATTCTAATACATTTAAATCTTTTTTGAATTCTGTGATGAAAGTATTGGAGACCTTTGCAATACTATACCCTCCTTTTGAATTTCTATGGAAGTATGTTATGTTCATATTATCTTTCCATTGCATCATAAGTATCGTCTTCAAAAACTGAATTATATGGCCTAAATATATCCACGCCTAAATCAACTTTATAAAAGTTTATTGACTTTTGAATTGTTAAAAAACCATAGATAGCAATTAGTACAAACATAAGTTTTTTTGTGATGTCATTCTTGAAAATTGTAAGAATATAAGGTATGAGGAAAACCTCACCAATGTTGTAATACAAAATACCTCTAGAAACCACAATCTGAAGTAATGTATTATTAAACAAGATGTAAATTAATGTACCTACCAGATAAATATTAAAGAAAAAATCAAAATAAGTATCCCTGTTTTTTATTTGCTTATAGAAGATAATACCCAAAATTATCCATATTGATCTCTTTAGCAAGGCTAAAACAGTAAATACAATGTTAGTATCAAGAAACTGATTTTCTTTATAGAAAGATGCTTTATCTCCAATTGATTCGCTTAATAAGAAGAATATATTAAGAGGCAGCTTATTAATAATTCCAGAAACTGAGATTAGAAAAAATAATATAAGTAATGTTACTATATATTTCGTTTTTAGCTTTTTATGTAAAAAATAAGCAAATATAAATAGCAGTGCTGAAGAATGAAATAACAGTGCAATAAAGATGCATAATATGAAATAAATAAATTTCCTTTTAAAAATGAATTGATAAGAAAATATACATATAGCAAATGAGATATATTGTCTGTTCATTCCTAAGTAACCTAACATTAAGCAGTAGAATAGGAATATTGTTAATAAAGGATTAACAGCGTATTTTATAATAGACCTGCTGATTAAGATATACACAATTAAGGCATGTAAGATTAAAAAGGCAGAGTAATGGTCTGTTAAAGCCCTTACCAATTTACTCATGGTATTATACCCAATCTCAAATTTATCAGTGTTATTATCTAAGCAGTTTAGGAAGAAATCATGGTAAATTTTCCAATCTGTACCTACTCCCCATCTAAATCCATCATGAAAAATTAACCACAATATTGCAGTCAATATAAGCGCAAGTTTATAATTCCCTTTTTTTAAGAAGACATCATCAATTGCAAAAAAGAACAAAAGAAAAAAGGTGAATAAATACATTATGCTAATGGATGATTAGTTCCTTATTTTAAATTTTTTAAGATAATCTTCATCTATAAGGTACACATGATTTTCAGGTTTTGAATATAACCTCATTAAGCGAGTTAGAAGAAAGAATCTTTCTGGGCCAATTATCTTGAAGACGATTTTAAAGAGTTTATTAATCTTTATTGTCTTAGCTTCAGTATCTGAAACATTAGCTACATTGGTTTTATCTACTATTACCATTTTCTTATTAATTAAGCCGCTTTTTTTTAAAGCTTGATAAAATGGATTTTTAAAGTCGAATGGGTTAGTTTTTATCTTACCGTCTTCTAATAGTCTTCTATACAAACGTCTATAAGTTATAGAAACACCAGATAGGTTACTAAAAAAGTTGTATGAATACGTTAAATCGATGTACTTTGAAATATTACTTTTTCTTAGTTCAGTGGCATATTCTGAAAATGCAACATTAAAATCAGTAGGTAATTCTAAATTTTTTATATTACCTTGAATTAATTCATTATTTAAAAAAGCTTTATAATTAAATCCTGAAAAGTGAATAAATGTTAAAGGATATTGTCTTCCTATATCTTCTTTAAATCTATGTTTAATATTTAGTCTACCATCTTTTTCTACTATCAGTTGTCGTTCGTAAAAATTCCAAGGCGCAACATTAAGCCCTAAATCAGTTGATATTAGAAGTTCATCAGGAAAAAAAGAGGGTAAGAAATCCATCCATTTTTGATCGGTGAAATAATTCTCCATCACGTTTTGGTAACATCTATCCTTCAATCGCTCTGCCCACCAATCTAACATGATATTTGCAGTCTCATCATTTTTTAATCCTAAAAAACCAAGATTGAACATTCCAGAATATAGTAAGTTACGTTCGTTTAAACTCCCCGAGTAATTCTCTTCTATGGTGGTGATATGCGGTGTAACCATGATTGAATAATTATTCAATTGGTTAAAAATTATATCTAAAGAATTGAAAGTTAAAATATCGGGGTCAAAGTATATACAAACATCTGGATTAAATTCTTTAAAAATATACTTAAAACAGGAAGGTTTTATTGAAGTACAAAACTCAGTAAGGTCATATTTAAAAGCCATTTCATGCCATTGTTGAGTAGGTATGGCTAAAACATCTTTTGAAATAATCACATTTTCTGGAAGGTTAGTTAAACCATCGGAACTCGAGATTTCGTCTGCAACAAAAATTAAAAACTCAACGTCTTCGCTATGTTTTTTGATTGAACTTTCCAATGTTTGGGCAAGTCCGATATAATTTTTAGCACAAATAGTAAATGCAATTTTTTTCATCAAGGCTGCGTAGTGTTAATTTTTATCCAACTTTCTGGATATATAGTATTAGAAGTATCAGTTAGTAAAAACCTGTCAGGACAAATAACTGTTTTATTTTCATTCCGATTTAACCAAGCTCCCCACCAACTAAAGGTACTATTTGCAATAATATTATGCTTACAAATTGACATCAAGAACATATCTTTCCAAGAATTTGACCCAATATTATTGCCAATAAAAGTAGCGTTTTTAAAACGAAGATTGCTCTTTGACCAATCTAAGTCATTAGAAAAAACAAAAAAATGAGCGTCTTCAAATTTTGTTTCCATCATATCAATTGCTTTTTGATAGTATGCTTGAGTACAAACCCCACCAAATAAATTGATATTATCTTTATTCAAAAAATCGCCTCTTCTTATATGTATAGCTATACTATTATTTTGTTTAATACTTTGAATATATTTTTTATTTAATTCATCTTGAGGTACATTAAATTGAAATGATTTAAATAGTTGATTAGTTATATTTTCGAAATATTTTTCTGAGTGCCATCCACCAAAATAATAATTAATCCCTGGCGCTTGTTTAAGGAATTCTTTTTTGAAGGTATAATCATAATTCTCTCTTATTATTTTACAACCTAACAGCGAAAGCACATTCTTAATAGGCGCAAATATTAGCTTATATTTTTCTGTGATTAATAACCTGAAAATAATATAAAGAGCCCTTTCTTTAAGTGAAGAGTTGATATTTAAGTTAAAGGCCTTATTTAACTCAAAACCATTATGCTCATTGCAAAATATAAGTAATCTGGTAGATTTATTGATTTCCCTCTTTTGCAAGTAGAACGCATATTGTGACATTTGATTTCCTAGTCCATTTATTAATACTACTAAATCCATTCCAGCTAATAATTACGGATTAAATCTATATACTTTTCTCAAAAATGTTTTCTTCAGAATATTATAAATCATTTTTCTTATATCACTAAAAAACAGTAAAATAATAGTACCATTCAATGTTCCAACTAATAAAGAAAAGGTAGCAAATAATATCCAATTATTAATTTGTGGTAAAATATTTACCCAAATTATAGTAGTTATGGACATAGTGAAAATTAAACTAGCACCTGAAAAAACAAAACCTATTACCTCTTTTCCTTCCATTTCAAGCTTTTTGATAATTAACTTGTTTAAAAAATATCCTAACAATATTGTTGTAGATAAGAATTCAGCTATAGGTAATGAAATATATCCTATGTGATGTATTAGAACTAAAATGATAACTAATCGTAAGATACCACCAATTACATCATACATGATAGTTTTTCCGAAGATTCCTAAAGCGTATAGATTGACGCTTAAGAAATTAAAACGGGTGTAAAACAACATATTCACACATAATAGTAATGATAAAAGAAGACCTCCATACTTGTCTGTTCCTAATAGTAAGGTAACAAAGCTGGCATTAAAAATAAAGCTAAGAGATAAAATAAGTACAGAAAAAGCATTGAACGCAAAAAATATTCTGGTTATACTATTTTTAATTGATGTTTTATCTCCTTCACCCACAATTTGTGAAATACTTGAAAATATTGATGAACCAACTGGCGCTAAAAATGAATCACAGACTTGATATATTCTACTAGTAATAAAGAAAACAGCAGATGCTGTTGGGTTGATGAAATTAGTAATAATTAGTAATTGGCTATTAGTAACTAAAGATTTAGCAACCCCTCCCCCAAACATAGGCAGAATAGAGTTTAAGAGCTCTTTTATGATAGATTTATTAATTTGAATACTTGGTATTTGTTTTTCTCTATGAAACTTTATTAAAACACTAATAAGAATGATAATTCCTACTAAACCTTTAACTAATGCTCCTAAAGGTATAGCTATTACTCCTAAACCGAGTTTTAGTCCTATTAATGTTGAACTTATTCCTAATATAATCGAAACTATGTTTGAAAGACCACAGACATTTACCTTTAACATAGCTTGAAAAACAGCAGATATATTATGGTAAACAATATTTAATCCTGCACCTATTGCAGATAATAAAAAGGCGTATTGAATATTTCTATATTCATTTGGTTCTGCTTTTACCCAATTTGATATAAAAGGTGTAAAAATAAGTCCTATTAAAACTAATAAACTAAATATAGAAAGAGAAATAATGAGACCAGAACCTAAAATCCTACCAAATTCTGTCATTTTGTTTTTTACATAACAATTAGATAGTTTTTGTGTCAAAACAAAGGATGCTCCGCCCTCTAATAATCCCAACATTCCAATAATGTTTCCAGAAGACAAATAAGAACCATATGTCCCAACTGAAAAATATGTTAAGTATAATGGCACTAATATTAAGCCGTTGATAATTACAAATGAGACATTCGCATAATTATACAAAAGGTTTAGTAAGGATGATCTAGTTTTTGACAACGTAGGCATTTTAATATTATTGAGCAGTGTAACATTCCATTAATTGTGTATACAATTTGCTAGGATTATTAATTTCTAATAATGTTACATTACCATTCTCTTCTAATATTGCTCTTAATTCATCATTTTTATCAATCTCAATAATAGCGTTAACAAATGAATCCAAATCATATGGTTTAATTACCATTGCATTTAGTCTGTTTTTAAAAATTTCTTTATGAGCTCCTACATTAAACAGAATTACAGCTTTTTTAATTTGTAGTGCTTCCCATAATGCATACTCTATAGTTGTAGACCATAAAGATGGTAATAAAACAGCCTTTGAATTAATAATAGCATCCGCTAAACCATTTTTCCAATTAACGCCATTTATTATTTCTACATTATTTAATGAGGTAAAATTTTTAGGCAGTGGTTCCATAGGATAGATTCTAAGTCTTTGTTCAGGTAATTTTTTAAATACTTCTATTAAAACTGTTAAACCTTTGTGAGAATTAGCTTGACCATAAAAAATGAAATAGTCATCCGTCTTTTCACCATTTTTATCTAAAAAGGTATAATCAAAAGGAACCGGAAATCTAAATATATTTGATTTTTTTACACCATACTTATTTAAAATTTCGTCGAATTCAACATTAGTTGACAAAAATAAATTTGCTTTTAATGCATTTCTGTGTACTGCCCATTTTTCAAACAAGCTAGGAATTCCTCTTATCGATATACATCTTTTAGATATAGCATTAAAATAATTACCGCTTGCACATAATGTGCATTGTTTCCCATTTCTAAAACCAAAACCCTGAGAACAGTAAAAATGCATCGTCCAAGGCTGCATTACAACTTGTGCTTTAGTTTTTGTTGCGAGACTAATAAATTTGGAAGGTTTATTGTGATCTAAAGATGCAAAATGAATGGCGTCTGGTTTAAAAGTATTAAGTAAGTTACTAAACTTATTTATTTCTTCAGTATTATAAATGAACCTTAAAATTCTATAAATGATTTTCTTTCTTACAGGTAAGAATTCAACATCATTTTCTTTATAAAAGGATCCCAAATTATAATCATCTCGTTTTTCTGATAATACAACTATTTTAACAATATTATCATGTTGCTTTAATAATTTTGTTATGTATCGAACAACTCTCCCTCCTGATTCGTATAAATGAGATGATTCGCAAACTAATAAAATTCTCATGCTTTAATTTTTAAAATATTAAATCGATATAAGAATTTTAATCTAATAATTTGACCCATTCAATCATTTGATTAACTCCTTCTTCTCTATTTATCACTGGTTTCCAACCAAATATATCCTCTGATCTATTAATATTAGCAACATAAACCTTTTGGTCACTCTTTCTCCAAGGTAGTTTAATAAATTCCATTTGAATGTCTAATTTATGCTCTAAATGCTTAAATAATTCAATTAATGAAAGACTATTATTCATACCCCCACCTATATTAAAAGCCTTACCTTTAGTTTGTTGTATATTATTAATTGCTGAGAAATAACATTTAATCAAATCGTCAGCAAAAAGCACATCTCTTACTTGTTTACCAGAGCCTGAGATAGTAAATGGATCTTTTAATTTTCCATTTTTAATGTCTAAGGCTTGTTTTATAAACCAACCAATCCATCCTTGGTCTACAGTAGCAAATTGACGCCCTCCAAAAATGGACGAATGTCTAAAGACAACCGTTTTTAAATCAAACATTTTAGCATAATCAAGCATATATTGATCTGTTGCTCCTTTAGAACATCCATAAGGCGATTGAAAATCAAGTGGAATTTTCTCATCAAAACCATTTTCATATCCTACTGCATGATATCTTGTTGTTGTCTCTTCATATTCAAGCCATTCTAAATCTCCATATACTTTATTAGTAGAAGAATATGTTACAATAGCTTCAGGCACAAATTTTCTAACCGCCTCAAGCACATTAATGCCACCAACTACATTAACTTCAAAGTCAAATCTTGGATTCACTAACGAAGTAGTCATTGCAACCTGACCAGCTAGATGAAAAATCACATCTGGTTTAGAATCTCTTATGGCATATTCAACATCATTATAAGAACGTATGTCTGAGTGATAAAATTTGAATTTCCCTAATGACTGTAACCATATTAAATTCTGTTCCGTCCCTGTTCTGTATAAGTTATCAAAAACAAATAACTCATCTCCTCTTCTTAGGACCTCCGCAGCAAGATTCGAGCCTAAAAACCCACAACCTCCGGTTATTAAATATCTCATATGTTAAGAGTTTATATAATTTCTAATTACTTCGGCTATGTATTCGTAATGACTTTCATCTAGGCCTGGCCAAACCCCAAGCCAAAATGAATTATTCATAATGATGTCGGTATTTTTTAAATCGCCTACTACTCTATACAGTATGTTGGCATAGGCAGGTTGTCTTAATAAATTCCCAGCAAACAATAATCTTGTACCAATTTTCTTCCCTTCTAAATGTTGTACCAACATGTGTCTATCTGCTGCATCACCTTCTCTTAAGGTAAGTAAGAAACCAAACCATGATGGATTAGAATTAGGCGTAGGTTCAGGGAGAATAAAAATATCTTCAAATTCTTTCATTCTTTCATAAAGTGCATTAAAATTGACTCTACGTTTTTCTATAAAACGGTCTAATTTTTTAAGCTGAGACACTCCTAAAGCAGCTTGCATATCTGTTACTTTTAGGTTAAAACCTATATGAGAGTAGGTGTATTTATGGTCGTAACCATAAGGTAATGACCCTAATTGCTGCCCAAAACGACATCCACATGTATTATCCTTACCTGGTTCACAATAGCAATCACGTCCCCAATCCCTAAAACTTTCAGCTATTTTTGCCAATTCTGGATTATTTACCACTACTGCGCCTCCTTCGCCCATGGTCATGTGGTGTGCTGGGTAAAATGAGAATGTAGATAAATCACCAAAAGTACCCGTCTTTTGACCATTATAAGTTGCGCCTAAAGAATCACAATCGTCTTCCACTACCCAAAGGTTATATTTTTTGGCAACTTTCATTACTTCGTCCAAATCAAATGGATTTCCCAATGAATGAGCAATCATAATCGCTTTTGTTTTAGGAGAAACGGCTAATTCAATTTGATTTGACATTACGTTATGGGTAGCAATATCCACATCAACAAATACAGGAATTGCGCCAAATTGAATTATCGGATTTACGGTTGTTGGGAAGCCTGCTGCTACTGTAATTACCTCATCTCCAGGCTTAATGGCTCTATCTCCTAATTTTGGTGAGGTTAATGCATAAAAAGCAACTAAATTAGCGGATGAGCCTGAGTTTACTAATAAGGCTTTTGGTGCGTTAAAGTATTTTGCAAATTCATACTCAAATTGGTTAGAAAAACGACCAGCCGTTAACCAACCATCTGCGACAGATTCCATACATAGCAGTAGGTCATCTTCTTCAATTATTTTACCTGTTACTGGAATGTAATCTTTACCAGCTACAGGTGTTCTAAATGTTTTTAAGTTAATCTCCTTATTATTAATTATTATCATAACTTATTTAGTTTCCAATTCTATTGTTTTAATTATTCCTTGTTCAAAAGAAAACATAGGTTGCCATCCTAATTTCATCAATAATGTAATGTCAGCACATGATTTCATGATTTCGTTAGGCCTCATTGGTATTGCTCCGAAATTTAATTGCTTATCTAGATTATTTGTAATACTCTGCACCTCTTTAATGATATCTTTAAGCATTATTGCTTTTCCAGAACCTACGGGTATGTTCACAAATCCTTTAAATTCTTGTATTTTATTTATAATGGCTGCATAAGCACTTACCACATCATCTATATAAATAAAATCTCTTAATGAAGTAGCATCAGTAAAGTCGATTTTATTTTTTTTTGATTTTAATTCATCTAGTAAAAAAGTAATAAACTTAGTTTTATCATCATTTGGACCATAAAAATATTCTAATTGAATATTAATAATATTTATTTCTAAGGAAAGCGTTTCTAGCCATTCTAGGAATTGCTTTTTTGATCTAGAATAGGTATTAAGCTCCTTAGGTAAAGAGGTATCTGTATTGATAAAGTATTTTACTTTATGATTTAATGCCGCATCAAGTAATTTTATCGGAAAATATAAATTTGCTTCTATTACGGAACTTAAGCTTTCTCCTTTACGCCCATAATTTGCTGCAGTGTGTATTATGATATCTATTTGATTTTCTTTAAAAATTGTTTCAAAATCTGCTGAACCTATTTTATAAACTTTACACTTATTTGTATTTGGTAAAGAATCCAAATAAGTAAGATTTGAATTTTCTCTTACTAAAAGAATAAGTTTATAATTAGCACTAAGTAAAAACTTAACTAGATTTTTACCCAAGTAACCACTTGCTCCTGTTATAAGAATATTTTCTAAAGGGCCCATTTAAGATTTCTAAGTTTTGCCTTATTTGTATAATCTTTTATTTGTTTTAACCTAGCTTCATATACATGAACTTGTTTATGAATATCATCTTTATAACCATCCAAAGTAAAAGCCACTGTTTCCTTAAAGTTAAGTACAGGCTTCCATTTTAAAAACTCAATAGCTTTAGAGATATCTAATTTTAATAAAATAGCTTCATGAGGTTTTTCAAGATTTTCAGGTATAGTGTAACCGCCTTGTTGGTCTAATTTTAATAGCTCATCAATTAGATTTTTTACAGAATAATGAGTCATGTCTTCTGGCCCAAAATTCCAGCCTCCACTAAAACCTTTACCTTTTTGATAAAGCTCTGCACCTAAGGCTAAGTATCCACTTAAAGGCTCCAAAACGTGTTGCCATGGTCGGGTAGCAAAAGGGTTTCTAATTTCTAATTTCTGATTGTTTTTGTAGGCTCTAAAATAATCAGGGATGATTCTATCAGCGGCCCAATCTCCGCCCCCTATCACATTACCAGCTCTTGCAGATGCAATATTACAAGTTCCTTCTAATTTGAAGAAAGACTCTAAGTAGGCTGTAGTTATTAATTCTGAACAACCTTTGGAAGCACTATAGGGATCTTTACCCCCCATAGGATCATTTTCTCTATAACCCCAAACCCATTCTTTATTATCATAACATTTATCTGTTGTGACATTAACCGCAACCTTAACTGATGGAGTAGCTCTTACCGCTTCCCAAAAGTTTACCGTACCCATTAAATTGGTATTAAAAGTATTTAATGGATCGTGGTAAGAAAGTAAAACTAATGGCTGCGCAGCTAAATGAAAAGCAAAATCTGGTTGGACTTCTTTAAAATAAGCTGTTAATTCCTCCCAGTTTCTAACATCACCCACTCTATGGTTTATTTGTTCTTCTAACTTACAGATAACAAAATTATCCATATCAGAGTAAGGAGCTAAGGCATATCCATACACATCCGCACCAAGTTCTTTTAACCAAATAGCTAACCATGAGCCTTTAAAACCTGTATGACCAGTGATTAATACTTTTTTATCTTTGTAGATGTTTTCAAAACTCATTTTACCAGATTTTCCACTTTGCTTTGTTGTTAGACCAATCTTCTTCTAATTCATGTTTATCTCTTAGTGTATCCATAGGCTTCCAAAAACCCGAATGGTTAAAAGCCTTCATTTCACCATCGGCAGCAATATTTTCCATAGGTTCTTTTTCAAAAATGGTTGTATCTCTTTTTATATAGTCAAAAACTTTTGGTTGACAAACAAAAAATCCCCCATTAATCCAAGCTCCATCTCCTTTTGGCTTTTCTAGAAAAGATTGGACTGTTTGGTTTTCTGATAAGTTTAATGCTCCAAATCTTCCGGATGGTTGTACTGCTGTTACTGTACATAATTTACCATGAGATTGGTGGAAGTTTACAAGCTCTTTAATATTGACATCACTAACACCGTCACCGTAAGTAACCATAAAAGGCTCATTACCAACGTGTGGTTGTACTCTTTTAATTCTACCACCTGTCATAGAATCGTTGCCTGTATCTACTAACGTAATCTTCCAGGGTTCGGCTTGTGAATCATGAACTTTTAAAGAGTTGTTAGATAAGTCTATAGTTACGTCTGATTTATGGAGAAAATAATTGGCAAAATACTCTTTAACCACATAACCTTTATAACCTAAACAAATGATAAAATCGTTGTACCCATAAGAAGAGTAAATCTTCATAATGTGCCATAAAATTGGCATTCCACCTATTTCTACCATAGGTTTTGGTTTTAGCACTGTTTCTTCAGATAATCTGGTACCTAAACCACCAGCTAAGATGACTACTTTCATTTGATTTTAAATTTCGAGATAAACTTCATTATTTAATGGATGAGAACAGCATAATAAATATTCGTTATTGTGTAAATCCTCACGATTTTCTGTCAACCCAATCATCTTAACCTCTCCAGACTGTAGTATTGCTTTACACGTACTACAACTCCCTGTCTGACATGAATAAGGTAGTTCTATTTCATTATCTAAAGCTGCCTCCAAAATAGACTTTCCTTTAGGAACTTCTATATTATGTTCTGTATTTTGGAATCTTATTCTAATATTTCTATCCTCTATTTCTTTAAAATCCTCAGGACTTTTTATTAGCTCAAAATCCTCAGATAATATCTGATTTTCGTTTATTTGTAATATTTTTAAGAACTCTTTAACAGATTTTTTAAGCCCTGATGGCCCACAAATAAAATGGAGACCATTTGATAATTCGTTTTTAGTGAATTTATCAATAATTAATTCTGGATTTACCCTGCCTTTTATAATTCCTGTATTTTCATTTTGAGTTAATTCTGAATGAAAATGCCAAACTTTAAATCGTTCTGGAAAATCTAAACCTAATTGTTCAATTAAATCATAAAATATAGTCGTATTAAGATTTTTATTTCCATAAATGAGATTGACTTTAGTATAAGATTTAAGGTAAAGAATATATTTTGCTATAGAAATTAAAGGAGTAATACCACTTCCAGCTCCCCATAAAAATACAGATTCATGGTTATGATTCTCTGGTAATACGAAATTACCCATTGGCGGCATTACCTCAACTACATCATCAATTTTTAAATAGTCATTGATGTAATTAGAAACGATGCCATTTGGAACTCTTTTTACTGTTATCTCTAAATGGGTATCAACATTTGTAGTAGATGAGAAAGAATAAGGACGAATATATCTACGGCCATTAATTTTAAGTATCAAAGTAATGTATTCACCTGCTATATATTTTATCTTTTTCAAAGCAGGTTGTTTAAAACTAATGGTTATAGTATCATCAGTTTCTTTTTTGATTGCAACAATCTTTAAGGTGTAGGTCTTCATATCAAATCTAAATGGAATTTCTGAAAACACTTTTAACTATTAGAAATAGTGTTGTTAAAAACCCCAAAAAAATTCCACCAAAAAAAATTCCTTTAGCCTTCCCAACTTTATCCACCTTTAAAGGAAAAACAGGCTCATCAATCACCTGTATCAGTGGTTTTTCCTTTCTTAAAGTTATTTTAGAAAGTTCCAAATTCTTCACTAATTCCTCATAAACTGCCCCAGCTGCCTGTACATCCACCTGTCTTTTTTGCGAACCCACTCTTAATGTCTGGAAAGCAGGATTAGCATTAGGATTAGCATCTATTTCAGAAGCAACACCACCAATACTTTTATTCAGTACCCTTCTTACACTATCTGTTTGATATTGTAAAATAGCAACATTTTCCATCGATTTTTTAGTCTTCGTTCCTACATAAAACTGGTTTACCTTGGCTACAATATTATCAGCAAAAGATTTAGCAAATAGCTCATCTTTAGATTTTACATCGACTTTAATAATAGAAAGTTTTTTATCAGGCTTTGCAACTTGAAGTATACTTCCATTTATTTCTTCCACAATCTTCCCCATTATAGAATCTCTTAATCTATTGTAGCCTTTTACATCAACAGAAAATTTAAGATTCACTAATTCGGGCTTTTCCTGCCAATCCTCTCTTAACTTATTAAATTCAATATACCTATCAATCAGCAATTGTTGTTTCCCTGCAAAAGTATCCTGGCTTAATAAAGTCTCTTGTATCATTTTCCGAGACTTATACAATTCAATAATATTGTCTCCCTTAAAAATACCTCCACCGCCACCTCCTAAATCAATACCCACCATAGAAGCTATACCTGCATAAGCACCTAAGCCGCCACTGCTTTCGCCTTCTTCCAAAACAAAAGTCGTAGTAGCAGTATAAACTGGCTTTTTAATAAAAGCATAAACTAAACCTAAAGCTCCGCCTAATATACCTGCTATTAAAATGGTTCTCCATTTTGTTAAAAGATATTGATACCATTCTTTTAATTTAAGAATGAGCTCTTTTAAGGAGATTTCGTCTTCTGCTGTATTGAGTTTTTCTTCTGCCATATTTGGCTTTTTTTATTTTTATATTATTTAATTTTCGACTCTTAACTTCCGACAAGCAAATACTAGGTGTGATATTATAGCTTAAATTTATTTTATTAAATTCATTACCCCTAGTATAATAGCTCCAAATGAAGCTAAACCTGAAATAATACCTACCGTTTCTGCAGGGGTAAGCTTACGCTTTTCTTCTGCTTTAGGTACAAATATTTCTGCACCTGTTTTTACTAATGGATAGTTGTTAAAGAATAAAAATCTTTTAGTACTTCTTACAGAACCATTGGCATAAATGATATAAGAACCTTTTCTTAGCGCATTTTGTGAAAAGCCACCTGCGTTATTTACATATTGCTTAAAGCCTCTTGATTTAGTATAAATAACAGTATTCGGGGATAATACTTCACCGCTTACTTTTACGGTTTGTAATTCCTTAGGAATGGAGATTATATCACCTTCTTCTAAAAATAAATCATCTCTTTTTCCAGGCTTATCTAATATATTTTCAAGATTTATGCCCACGAAATTATTCCTGGCTACTTTATTTTCTAATTCTACAGCAGTACTATCCTTAGCTTCTTTTTGTACCTTTTTAAATTGTAATAGCTTTTGGTCTTCCTTTTCCTTATCTAATTGGGTATCCATTCTGCCTTCTCTTTTTAAAGAAGCCCCTTCTGCATAGGCTAACTCCGTTAAACCACCAGCTCTGGTGATTAAATCTGAAATACGTTCATCTTTACGGGTAATGCTGTATATTCCTGGATATAAGACTTCCCCTTCTATACGTACTTGCTTTTGTATTTCATATCCTGGTAAAGAACGTACCGTGATGATATCAAATGGTTTCAGGATAAATTTGGCAGCTACTAAACTCAGATTTCTATTCACCTCTACTTGGAATACTTCTGCTGTTTTAGCTGATGCAGATGCTGCCGCTTCTCCATTATTAACAACTCTTCTAGAAATTTCTATTCTTTGTGGACTAGCGGATTCTTTAAAGCCTCCAGCTTGAATGATTAAATCTTCTAAACTCATATTCTCTGCGTAGGGAAAAGAACCTGGTCTTCTGATTTCACCATCTATACTCACCGCATATTCTTCTCTTAGCTCAAAAATGGAAGAAACATTAATAACATCCTCTCTTCTAAGGGTGATATCTGCAGCTTTGCCATTCATAACCTTTCCTAAATCAAATGACAATAGCTCTGTTTGATTATTCGGTAATAGTCTGGTAATGTAAGCTCTATTAATAAAAGCCTCTTCTTTTAAACCTTCCGCCTTCTCTACCAATTGTTTTAATGTTAAACCTGATGTTAGCTCGTACTCTCCTGGCCTAAAAACTGCTCCAACAATAGAAACTCTATTTTCAAAACGATCTAATATCTCATTCACAAAATATTTATCTCCACTTTCTGGTTGGTAAGTAGCAAAGGCGTCAGCAACTACATCTGCTATTTTACGCTCTGTGGCTGTATTTTTTAAGACTTTGATTCTAGCTTGATAAGCCCTTTCAGTAAACCCACCTGCAAAGTTTAATAAGTCTTTTAAATCTTCACCGTTTTTCATCTCAAAAATAGCTGGGCGTTTAACTTCACCCACAATTTCAACTCTTTTTTGATAAGTAGGTACTCGGATAATATCCTGATCTTGCAAGCGGATATTGTTTTTTAAATCTCCTCTCAACAAGAAATCATAAACATCTAATGTGCCTACCTTTCTTCCGTTTCTGATAATTTCAATATTTCTGAAAGAACCATTATCTGTTGGTCCGCCAGATGAATATAAAGCATTAAAAACTGTTGCTAAAGATGGTAAAGTATAGGTTCCTGGTTTGGTAACTTCGCCTGTTAAGATAACTTTAATACTTCTGATATTACCAATAGCAACGCTTAGCTTAGTATTACCTGTTTGTAAACCACTATAAATAGGAGAAAGTTTATTTCTTATTCTTGAAGTAGCGGCTTCTACCGTTAAACCACCAACTTGTACTATACCTGCATAAGGAATATTGATAGTACCTTCTGGACTTACCGTTAATTGATAGCTAACTTCAGAATAACCATAAATATCAATTAATAATTGATCGGCAGTACCAATCACATAATTTAAAGGCGTAGCTAATCTCAAGTTAGGCTCAAAAGTAGTTGCAGCATTGGAAAATAACTCTTTACCAAATATCTTAGATTTTAAAGCTTGCAAGGCAGCGTCTGCCTCCGTTTCTGTTTTTTTATCATCTGAATTAGCAATTTCTTCTACTTCGCCTTCAAAACTTCTACTTCTGCTACCATCTTTTCCTTTTACTGTCGCATCTTTAGTACCAGTTGCTGAACTTTTACTCTTTAAAGCTTCTACCCTAGCCCTTAGCTTTTGGATTTCTGATGGTTGCATACCACGGGCTGCCGCCATTTGCTCTAACTGCGCCTCCGATAATCCAGATGACTCTACCTGTTTGATAATTTGCTTGATTTGTTCATCTGTTAACTCATCTACACGAACATTAGAAAAATTTTGTTGTGTGATATTTTGTGCTAAAGATGGCAGAGCGTTAAATGATAGAATAATGAGAATGAAGTATAAATATATATTCTTGATATTCATGTAGTATTTTTCTTTTAAGCTTTGCAAAATTATCAATTTGTTTATTTTATTTTTTATAATTATCCTAAACTTGATTTTGTCATGCGAAGTCGAAGCATTTATTACCCTTCGACTCCGCTCAGGGTGACATTCTCTTCGACTCCGCTCAGGGTGACATTCTCTTCGACTCCTAGCCTACCGGACAGGCAGGCACTCAGGATGACATCCCCTTCGATTCCCACTTCGACTCTGCCCAGTGTGACAGTATTTTGTCATGCTGAGCGGAGTCGAAGCATTTTTTTGAGTTC
>NZ_WKJI01000005.1 GCF_009674685.1 Pedobacter puniceum | reverse complement strand
GTGACATTCTCTTCGACTCCTAGCCTACCGGACAGGCAGGCACTCAGGATGACATCCCCTTCGATTCCCACTTCGACTCTGCCCAGTGTGACAGTATTTTGTCATGCTGAGCGGAGTCGAAGCATTTTTTTGAGTTCCCTTCGACTCCGCTCAGGGTGACAATCCCTTCGACTCCGCTCAGGGTGACAATCCCTTCGACTCCTAGCCTACCGGACAGGCAGGCACTCAGGATGACATCCCCTTCGATTCCCACTTCGACTCTGCCCAGTGTGACAGTATTTTGTCATGCTGAGCGGAGTCGAAGCATTTTTTTGAGTTCCCTTCGACTCCGCTCAGGGTGACAATCCCTTCGACTCTGTACAGTGTGACATAGCTCAAGGATACATGATTAAAGGCTTTATACCATAATCTTTTATTTAATCATTTATTGAAATTATTGGCGTTACTTTCATTTTTACAAGCCGCTAATTCTTTCAATTTCATCCAATTATTTTCAATAATAGCTTCTTTCTTTTTTCTAGTCCAGCCTTTTATTTGCTTCTCAAAAGCAATTGCCTGATTTATTTCTATAAAATCTTCACAGAAAACTAACTTAACTGGTCTTTTATTATATGTATAAGCATTTTTATCTTCTCCCGATTGATGCTCTTCTATTCTTCTTTCTATATTATTTGTTACACCTGTATAATATGAATTATCTCTACATTTTAGTATATAAACATAATAGCATTTCATATTATTTATTTCATTTAAAACTTATCCTTCGACTCCGCTCAGGATGACATTCCCTTCGACTCCCCACTTCGACTCCGCTCAGTGTGACAGTACTTTGTCATGCTGAGCGGAGTCGAAGCATTTTTTTGATTCCCCTTTGACTCCGCTCAGGGTGACATAGCTCAGGGTTGACATTTTCTTCAACTACTCAAAGTAATTCATGGTTTGATAGCCCCCATCTTTCAGGTATTGATCTTTTTTAGTCTGATGTAAATCAGAAGCTATCATATCTTTAACTAAAGCAGGTAAATCATATTTTAATGTCCAACCTAACTTTTCTTTAGATTTTGTAGGGTCTCCTAATAGCAGTTCTACTTCTGTAGGCCTGAAATATTTAGGATCTACTTTCACTACTGTCTGACCTAATTTTAAAGCTTCTAAGTTTAAGCCTAAAGCGGTAGCTTTTTCTTGATCAACATCTATAATGACACCTTTTTCATGCTCGTCTTTACCACTAAACTCTAGCTCAATTCCCAATTCTGCAAAACTCATCCTTACAAAATCTCTTACGGTAGTGGTTACACCTGTCGCTATAACGAAATCTTCTGGCTTTTCTTGTTGTAAAATTAACCACATAGCCTCTACGTAATCCTTAGCATGCCCCCAATCTCTTTGGGCAGAAAGATTTCCTAGATATAAACAGTTTTGCAAGCCCATAGCAATCTTAGCCGTTGCTCTAGTAATTTTTCTGGTCACAAAAGTTTCCCCTCTAATAGGACTTTCATGATTAAATAAAATACCATTACAAGCATACATATCATAAGCCTCGCGGTAATTCACTGTTATCCAATAAGCATACATTTTTGCTACTGCATAAGGAGAACGAGGATAAAATGGTGTAGTTTCTGATTGAGGAACTGCCTGTACCAATCCATAAAGTTCTGATGTTGAAGCTTGATAGATACGCGTTTTCTTGGTTAAGCCTAATAATCTTACAGCTTCTAAAATTCTTAAAGTACCAATACCATCAGCATTAGCAGTATATTCTGGTGTATCAAAGCTAACTTTTACGTGGCTCATGGCTGCCAAATTATATATTTCATCTGGCTGTATTTCTTGAATCAACCTGATTAAGTTAGTAGAATCTGTTAAATCTCCATAGTGAAGAGTTAATTTCACACCTTCTTCATGAGGGTCTTGATATAAATGGTCTATTCTATCTGTATTAAAAAGAGATGATCTTCTTTTTAAACCATGAACCATATAGCCTTTTTTTAATAAAAACTCAGCTAAATAAGCTCCGTCTTGACCAGTAATACCTGTTATTAAAGCAACTTTCATTTATTTATTCTTAGTATATTAAAATGGAATAATGGGATATTTTTATTGGAATGTCAGAATGACAAATCCTTCCTTTAAAAATTATTATCCTTAGTTCCGTTTATTTTCCTATTTGTATTAATGTATCTAAATGGAATATTGGAATGTTTCTTATTGGAATGCCAAATTTATCCTTTATAAAAACTATCATCCCAAGTTCCGTCTTTCATTTTCTTTTGTAACGATTTTATTAATTGTATTAGAGCGTTTTCTATTTTAAAATGCAATTGATCTAATTTTTCAAAATCACTTTTAATTATTTGATTAGCTTTTAAAAAACTATAAATACATGAATGGTATTCTCCACTGGACCCTAAAGCTATATTTAAAAATTGAAGATACTCCTTAATACTTCTTCTACAATAACCTTCTGCAATATTTCTACTTATACTATGTGCACTATCAATGCAATTGCTTGCTGTTTTTTTTAACTCAAATGGGAAATTTGAAATTATTTCACATGATATAGCATACAAATCAATCGCATCACTCCAGACTCTTAACTGTTTATAACCTCTATTGATATTATTACGTTCCAAGTTATTATTAACTAAATCTTTATGCTTTCTTCTCAAAACTCATTGTAGCAGAACAAAATCTTTCCAAATTCCTGATTATACTTAATTTATGTCCCATTCCAATATTCCAAAAGAATTACAAAATCTTACCCTCAACAATATCCATTAAATAAGTACCATAACCACTTTTTAATAATGGTTTTGCTAGTGAGACTAATTGTTCTTTAGTGATAAAATTCATGCGGTAAGCAATCTCTTCTATACAGCCAATTTTTAATCCTTGCCTATCTTCTATAACCTGTACAAATTGCCCAGCTTGCATTAAAGACTCAAAAGTACCTGTGTCTAACCAAGCTGTTCCTCTACTTAGCACACCTACCTTTAGTTTACCTTGTTCTAAATAAACTTTGTTAACATCAGTTATTTCTAGCTCTCCTCTTGGAGAAGGTTTTATGTTTTTAGCTATTTCAACTACAGAATTATGATAAAAATATAATCCTGGGACCGCATAATTTGACTTTGGTTTAAGCGGTTTTTCCTCAATAGATTTTGCATTACGATGCTCATCAAACTCCACAACACCATAACGCTCCGGATCATGAACAGGATAAGCGAAAACTACACCACCATCAGGATGGGTATTGGCTTGCATTAACCTTGCCATTCCATCTCCAAAGAAAATATTATCTCCTAAAACTAAGGCAACCGAGTCATTTCCAATAAACTCTTCCCCAATGATAAAGGCTTGCGCCAAACCATCTGGAGAAGGCTGTACGGCATAAGAGAATTTACAACCCAAATTTGAGCCATCTCCTAGTAATTTTTCAAAGCCTGGCAAATCGTGAGGGGTCGATATAATTAAAATCTCATTAATACCAGCTAGCATTAATGTAGAAAGCGGATAATAAATCATCGGTTTATCATAAACCGGCATCATTTGCTTACTTACCGCCAAAGTAAGAGGATGTAAACGTGTTCCTGAACCTCCTGCTAAAATAATTCCTTTCAAGTGTATCCCTTATTTTAATAATTCCGCAAATCTATCAAATTAAGTTTGATAAGGTAGCAAAACCTATGTTATTTTTAATATTTTATAGTTAAAATTAAAGATGTTTAAACAAACATTCTAAGCACCTTCTACTTTTTCTTTTAAATCTAAATACCATGCTTCACCATACTTTCTTATCAATGGTTCTTTTAAAAACTCGTATACCTTTACGTTTAAAGCATCTCCAAAATTACAAGCATCAGCACAAATACTCCATCTATCATAATGTAAAACATCAAAATCTGGATAAGCTGTTATCCTTATAGGATATAAATGACAAGAGATAGGCTTTTTCCAATTCACTTTACCTTCTTCGTAAGCCTTTTCAATAGCGCATTTGGTGATACCGTTTTCCCAAATTACATAAGCACATTCTTTATTAGTATCTATACATGGTGTGGTATAATCGCCTTCAAAATCTTTTACTGATGTACCAACTTGCTCTATAGTTTCAATACCCTTAGCTGTCATGTAAGGTTTAACCTGAGGATAAATCTCGTCTAAAATTGCCAATTCATGCTCTTCTAAAGGGGCGCCTGCGTCTCCCTCTATACAACAAGCCCCTTTACATTTATCTAAATGGCACACAAAGTTATGTTTTAAAACATCTTCATGTACTAAAGTATTTTGAACCTCTAACATATCTCCCTTTATTATATCAACCTACAAAATTAGTCTTTTATCCTTACAAGCTATTGCTCACTTACAAATGTTTCCTTCTTTATCAACCATGCCATGTTTTGTAGCAGGGTTACCATACCAAAGTTCAAAATCTTGAACGGCCTTAGTTAAAACAGAACCAGCACCAATAAAAGCATAAGCGCCAATATCATGACCGCAAATGATAGTGCTATTGGCACCTAAAGTAGCCCCCTTCTTGATGATAGTGGGCTTAAATTCTGTTTTACGTTCTACAAAAGCTCTCGGATTGATAACATTGGTAAATACTACTGAAGGCCCAATAAATACATCATCTTCTATTTCAACGCCTTCATAAACAGAAACATTATTTTGAATCTTAACACCATTACCAATCTTCACATTTCTACCAATAAATACATTTTGCCCAATCACACAATTTTTACCAATTTTTACGCTTTCGCTGATGTGAGAGAAGTGCCATATCTTAGTACCTTCACCAATTTTAACAGCAGCATCTATAATGGCTGTATCATGAACAAAAAATGGTTTTTTATCCATAAAATTCTTTGATAAGTTTAGAAACTTGCTGAATATCTTCTTCTTTTAGTTGATCATGTATAGGTAGCGATAAAACTTCTTTAGTTAATTGCTGAGCAACCGGAAAGTCTTGATTTAAACCAGCATATGCTATTTGTTGCGATAATACTTTTGGATAGTAAACCATACTTTGAACACCATGTTGTGCTAAAAATTGCTTTAATCCATCTCTGTTTTGATTAACCCTAATGGTAAATTGGTTCCAACTATGCTGACTATGAGGTGCTACTTGAGGTAGGCTTATTCCTTCAATTTCTAGAAGTTGCTGTTGATATAACTTTGCTAAGCCAGCTTTAATAGCTAAAGAAGGTTTTAAATAGCGCAATTTAACTTGTAAAACGGCGGCCTGTATGGTGTCTAACCTAGAATTTCTACCTACCATTTCATGGTTATACTTAGCACTTTGACCATGATTAGCAATCATCCGTATTTTTTTGGCTAAAGCATCGTCTTGTGTAAAAATAGCTCCTCCATCTCCATAGCAAGCTAAATTTTTTGTCGGGAAAAAAGAAGTACAACTCATATCACCAAAAGTTCCTAAATACTGGTTTTTATACATGCCGCCAAAAGATTGAGCATTATCTTCAATGACATATAATTCATGAGTTTTGGCTATTTCAAGCAATTCGTCTAAATAAGCTGTTTGCCCAAATAAATGTACTGCAATGATAGCTTTAGTTCTCGGGTTGATTAGCGACTTTAGTTTTGTAACATCTATTTGAAAATAATCCTCCTCAACATCTACCAAAACTGGCGTGGCCCCTACTAAGCTTACTACCTCTAAAGCAGCTACGTAACTAAATGCGGGTACTATAACTTCATCACCTTCACCAATATTTAATGCTCTTAATGCTATTTCTAGAGCATCAGTGCCATTGGCACAAGAAATACTATGTTTGATATTTAAAAACTGAGCAAGCTGATATTCTAATTCAGTTACAGCTTTACCCTTTATAAAATCTCCTGCCTGTAAAACAGTTTGCATGGCCTCATCATACTCAGCTTTCCGAGTGGCATATTCTAGAGGCAAATCTATCATATTTACTGGCTTCATTTTATAATCTCGCATCTACAAAAACTCGAGGGATAATAGATTTAGTATCAAAAATCACAGCTCCATTCTTTTTAAAATTAGCATAATCTAATTCTAAAAACTGATGATGTGCTACCGCAATAATTACAGCATCGTATTGTTCATCTGTCAAAGTAGGAATTAAAGAAAATTGATATTCAGACGCTACTTCTTGTGAATTTGCCCAAGGGTCATAAACATCTACTTCTAAACCAAACTGCTTTAATTCTTTATAAATATCAATTACCCTAGTGTTTCTAATATCCGGACAATTTTCTTTAAAAGTGAAACCTAAAATAAGTGCTTTAGCACCCTTAATAGCATTTCCTTTACTAATTAATAGCTTAATTAATTTATTGGCCACAAACATCCCCATATTATCATTCACCCTTCTTCCTGATAGAATAACTTGTGGATGATAACCTAAAGCCTCGGCTTTATGTGCCAGATAATAAGGATCTACACCTATACAATGCCCCCCAACCAAACCAGGTTTAAACTTCAAAAAATTCCACTTGGTAGCGGCTGCATCTAAAACATCATGGGTATCTATACCTATTCTATCAAAAATAAGCGCCAATTCATTTACAAAAGAGATATTGACATCTCTTTGTGCGTTCTCTATAGCTTTTGCAGCCTCGGCCACTTTAATAGATGGCGCTAAATGAGTACCAGCTATGATGATGGATTGATATAATTGATTTACAAAATTTGCTGTATTTGGGTTAGAACCCGATGTTACTTTAATAATCTTGCTTAAAGTATTGATTTTATCTCCGGGATTAATGCGCTCTGGCGAATAGCCAACAAAAAAATCTTTGTTGTATTTTAACTTACTATGAGCTTCAAGAACAGGAACGCAATCATCTTCTGTACAGCCAGGGTAAACGGTAGATTCGTAAATGACCGTATCTCCACTTTTCAAGATACTACCTACCATTTTGCTCGCTTCTAACAGCAAACTTAAATCTGGAGATTTGAAAGCATTTATAGGTGTTGGAACTGTGATGATGAAAACATTACAACTAGCAATATCCATTTGATTAGAAGAAAAACGAAGTTTTTCTGAACTTCTCAGCTCATCAGCACTAAGCTGTAAAGTTTTATCTTCTCCTTTTAGGAGCTCTTGTACACGTTGAGTATCAATATCAAAACCGATGGTAGAGTAAATTTTACCAAAAGCTGCTGCTAGGGGCAAACCCACATATCCTTGACCAATGACGGCTATTGAAATTTCTTTAGAATTTATCAAAGTTTTAGTAAAACAGTAAAATTATAAAATTCTATCAGAAATAGAACGGCTTTACTTTATAATTTGCAGTGCCTGTCTTAAACCTCTAGCATCACTAAGCTCCATGGTGATGCTACCTACTAAAACTTCTGCTTCTGCTTTTACCGGGATACGATTTACATCATCGGTTATCCATAAGAATAACTGACTATCTTTTCTAAAAATTCTTCCTGGTGAAATAGATGGACTAAATTTTAAACACCTTACTTTACCTTTACTTGTTCTCACAATTTCTTTACCAAGATATTCTATGGTTAAAGGTGTAACTTCATCACTCAAGAAATAACGCAGGGTAAGTTTATCTCCAACTTTTATACCCGTTAAATCTAAATTTCTTGCAAAATAATAGGCTGATACTAAATCAAAAGTTTGCTCTACAGGTGATTTAAAAGTGCCTTTGTTAGCAACTATCTTTTTTTCATCCTGATAAAAACGAGCCTTTTCTGATCTCCTATAATTTTCTTCTTGAATATTCTCTGTATATAAAAATGGGGTAAAAGTTTTTCTGCTGATATAAGAATCATACCTATTACGAACCTTATAAAAAATATCAAAAGTACCAGTAGTTTTACCCTGAACTAATAAGTGATAGGTAGGCTGGTTTTCAAATTTAACATCGCTATCTAATACTTTTAAAGAAGCTTCGGCAGCTGTAATAAAGCCATACTTGAGCTTATATTTTAAAACTTCCCCGGTATTGAAAGACGAGTTATTTAAATAAGCGACTTCTTGACTGTTTACCTGTCCAGAACATAGGATAATGATGAGCGCATATATATATTTCATGGTTGGCTTCATGCTGTTATGTAAATCTAATTACGTAAAATATTTCTATGGATTGCATACGATGATTTACATAAACATAAAATCAAAAAGCAAACCAATTTAATCTTTTCTCTTATACAAAGGAACTGTAGAACAAGGCTCACCGTACATGATACTTTTTACAACCGGAAACAACTTTGAAGTTAAAGCAACAAAAGAAGCTGTAGGAACATAAATATCACCACAACCTTTTACTACAATTCTTTGATCTTTATATTGCTGAGCATCTAATTTTTCAATTTCACGATTAAAAAGATAGATTTCCAAATCTTCTAAGTTCCCATATATGATAGTTGACGCATAATCTGCCATTTTGGTTGCAAGCAGCATATAAGCCCACGTTGGTACTATTGCATCTGCTGAGCAAGTTATAGCAATATGCTTACCTGTGTACTGCTCCCAATTATGGGTTTTAATAAATTCTCTAAAATCTTTCTCTTTTAAAATCAATCCATGAAAAAGATTATCCTTTATATCATAAAGTACTCTCTCACCAGCTGGTTTTAAGTCTGCAAGGTCTACAGATACCAAGCCACTTTGCGCAACTTTGTTAACTATATTTTCTTGAATATCCATAGTGTAAAAATAAAAAAACCGGAGCCTATTTTTAAACAGACTCCGGTCATAAAAATTATTGATTACCGATTAATAGAATTTTGCTCTATAATCTTTAACATTTGCTTTTTCTCTTAGAACTTCGAATACAGCACCGTCTACTTGCTGAGAAAGTGTTTGCATTACTTGTTCTTTAACTTTAGCTACATCTTTAAATGGCGGAGGATTGGTAAAGCCTTTAACGGTGTAGATATAAACCCCAGCCTCGCCTTCAATAGCTGAAGATAATTTTCCTGGTTGAGCTCCAAAAATTGAACCTATAACTTTATTTTCTTGAGATAAACCTGGAATTACTGGATTAGCAAATACGATGTTTTCTACCGGAGTAACAGGTTTACCTAATTTTTGAGCTACCTGAGCTAAAGAAGAAGCACCTTGTAAAGCTTTGTCTGCCTTTTCTTTAAGCATTCTTGCTTTAACCATATTTTGTACTGCAGGCTCTATTTGTTTTTTAACATCTTCTAATGATAAAGTACCTTCTGGCTTAATTTTAGTTAATACAGCAATTACATATTTATCGCCAATGTCAAAAATTTCTTTAGAAACATCACCTTTATCTGCGGTATAAACCCAACGAACTAGGCTTCTTGCATCTTCTAATCCTGGTATACTAGCTTGTAAAGGACCAACGTCTTCACCCACTAATTTATTGATTTTTTTAGCTTGTGCCGCTGCCTCAAATTCTTTCAAGTTGCTTACTTCGCTTAAGAAAGATTGTGCTTTTTGATAAGCCACCTGCTCTGTTTGAGAGCTTGGTGCTAATGCTTTATCAACAATAGCAACTTTAACTACTTTAGAAGAACCAATTTGTTTTTGGATTTCTATTACATGCACCCCATATTGGGTTTTCAGGGTGAACAGTTGCCCGACCGAACCGCCAAATACCGCATCTTCAAACTTAGGTATATTAGCTCCGCGACCAAATGTGCCTAAATCACCTCCAGCATCTCTTGTCCCATCTGTACCAAACTCTTTCGCTAATTTTGCAAAATCAGCACCTTTGGCAATAAGATTTCTGATAGAATCTGCCTTTGCCTGTGCTTTATCAATACCACCTTCAGAAGCTGGATTAATTAAAATATGACGAGCTTTAACAGAATCTGGACCAACTCTAGTATCTATTAACTTAGCTACTTTATAAGCATTACCAGAGAAATAAGGTCCGTAAATATAACCTTTAGGAGCTGTAAACATTACTGAATCTAATGCTGGCTCTAAAGCACCTTTCTTTTGATAAGTTAAAGGCATTTTAGTATCCGCATTGATGGCAACAAAAAGAGAATCATTAGTGCTGGTTCTTAAACCTTCAGTAATTTTATCAATTTTTGCTTTTGCTTCTAAAGTATCTTGTTTAGAAGGTGAAGCATCAAAAGAAACATATTCAAATGTTCTAGTTTCTGTTCTATTTTTAAATCTGAACTTATTTTTATCGTAATACTCTTGGTAATCAGCATCTGTTAACTTTACCTGATTAGCAGGTATAGATGCGTAATCAAGAACTACATAGTCAAACTTAACCAGTTTATTTCTGTTGATATAATCATCTTTAGCATCTAAAGAGTTAGCATAAACGCCATTCTTAATTAAGCTTAAATACTTTTGGTTGATACGCTCTTGCTCAACGCTTTCTTCCAAAGCTAACCACTGCTTTTCTAACTGACCAGAAGGATCTGTACCAGCACTTTTTCTAGAGTTGATAGCTGTATTTCTGTCAAAAGCACCAGTTTCTGGATTAGTGAAGATTTGTTGCATCTGCTGAGTAGGATTATCAAACATGATGTTAAATAATTCTGTATTACCTACAGCTATCCCTAACTTTTCTGTTTGCTTTTTCAGAATCACTGAAGATTGCATTTGATTCCAAGTGTTTTCTACCACATAAGATTGCATTTGAGCATTTAAATTACCACCCATTTGCGCTTTAAACTGTTGAGCGTTTTGCTCAACACGTTCGTTAAACTCGGTGTAAGAAATTTTTTCTCCGTCTATTACACCTACCTCGCTTTGTGCATCAGCTATAAATCCACTTCCGCTTCTTATTGCATCACTTAAAAGAAATGCTACAATTGCTAAACCTATGGCTATAATAATAATCGCACCAGCTCGGTTACGCAAAAAACCCATGATTCCCATATGATTCTTTATTTATTTTAAATTTTAGAGGGCGCAAGATACAAATTTCAGTAATTAATGCGCAAATTTTATTTATTGGCTTTATTAAGCTATTTCGGTATCATTTAAGGTGTTGCAGTGGCTGTGCTATCTAAATCTGCATTAAATTGTATTGGACCGCTACCTTGTTTAATTTCATAATAACTAAAGTCTTCTAAAGCCCAAAAACTAGTGCCAGAGATGGTTGCTTGCCCTGTATTGATACTTACTACCTGATTAGAATAAAACTTTTTCGTATTCTCATCCCAAATAAGCTCTTCTGATTTAAAAGTTTCGCCTTTTATATTTGTAGCCACAACATTTTTACGTAATTCTACCGTTTTTTCATGTTCTCTTCTAATAGCATAATCAGAAGTAACAGTACTCGTAGGATTTAGATTTTCATCATAAAAAACTACATTGATGCCTTTAGGCATTTCGTAATAGGGTTTGGATGCTTTAAAGTGTAGTAAAATAGGTGCTTTTAGTTTGGCTTTTACTTTTGCAGAATCGCTATAAATAATTTCAGCTCCTTTGGTGGTTTCAACCTGAACGTTTTCATCCAAATCAATGGATTTGGCCGAGTTTAAATCGCTATCGCAAGCGGTTAAAAAAAAACCAAAGACACCAACAAACAGAAAAAAAGAAATTCTGCTTAGCATTTTTAATCGTATTTATATTTCTGAAACCATCTGTCATTGATGGTGAAACCTAAGTTGATATTATAAAAATTCTCTTTTATCAGGTTATTGTCAATGGTGCCGCGAGTTCCAATCTCGGTAGAAACATTTATCTTGTAAAATGCAGACCTATTAGACACTAATGGTAAACCTAGGCCAAGATTAATGCTTTTAACATCTATTTCGGTATTGTTAATCTTTACATAAGATTTATCGTAATTAACCCCAAAACGATAATCCATAAGTTTAAGATAATTGGTAACCGCATTTATATTTGGTACGATGACACCTCCAACAGACACCCCCCATGTATTATTGAGATTTGGATTATTCCCATTGATACGATGGTCTGACCAATTAGACATTCTAAAATCTGCACCAATAAGCCATTTATTTTCTTTCATTAAAGAGATACCTACTGTATGCGAAGCAGGTAGATTTATTTTCCCTTCACGGTCTAAAACCGAAGAAATAGTATCTATTTTAAACTCATCTCCTGTAGAAATATTAGTAATATAAGTAAAAGTACTATTGGTATTATTGGTATTTAATGATGACTTTAATGATGTATTATAACCAATGGTTAAAGATGTTTTAGAAGATAAAGCCGCTATATATTGTAGACCTAAATCAAAGGTTAAGCCTCCAATACCGTTTCTATTTTCTGTTCTTGAGTTATAAAAGGATGCAACATCTTGATATTCTGTTGAACGAGCTTCTTTTAGGCTTCCAAACAAATAAGACATGTTAAAACCCAAGTTTAAGTTTTTTCCTAAACCAAAACCGTAACCTAAATAAGCTTTTGATAAGCCTCCTTCACCTTTATAAAAATAATCAACATTAATATCTGAAACAGTACCTGGTGTAGTATAGCTGTATCCAAAATTGCTATAAGGAATTAACCCAAAACTTACGGCAGACTTTTTATTAACCGGAACTGCTATGGTTAAATGCTTCAGCATGGCATTGAAACTATTTTCTGAATCTGAACCTTTTTTTAAGGTTTGGATGTTAGAACCTACACCAATATCAAAAGTAGTTAGCCTTATTTTAGAATAAGAAGCTGGATTATTAAGGTTGATATTACTGTAGCCACCGAAGTAACTTACCGCTGCCGATAAATTACCCATTCCTTTATTTTGAGGTAAATAAGTACCTGTTAAATTACCTAATCCGTATTGTGAATACGGAGAGTTTATGGTGGATTGCGCAAGAGCTGTAAAGGTAAAAGCTACCATTAAGGTAACGATTAATAAATATTTTTGAGTTTTAATCATGCTGATAGTTAACAACCTTATTTAAACCTATAAGAACCAAATGAGGTTCTGTAAGTATTTGGTGGGCAAAGATGCTATTTTTCAATCTAGTATCAAAAAACGATGCATCACCGCCACATAGTATAATTTTAGTTTCAGGATATTGATTTAAATAATGATTGATGTATCCTGTAACTTCAAAAATCAATCCGTTTACAACACCACTTTGTAAAGCTTCACTCGTTGAAGCTCCATAAAAAGCAGTATTATTTTCATCTAATACCACCAATGGCAACTTTCCGGTAAACTCATGCATAGCTTTAAACCGCATTTGTAAACCTGGGGAGATGCTTCCTCCTTTATATTCTTTTTGTTTATTGATAAAGTCATAAGTGATGCAAGTGCCTGCATCTATCACCAAAACATCTGCACTATTAAATAAATGATTGGCTCCTATCACTGCTGCTAGCCTATCTAAACCTAATGTTTCTGGCGTTAGGTATAGATTGTGAATAGGAATTTTAGTTTGATGACTAAATTTTAAAACAGGAACATCTACGTTAAAAGCAAAATCTTGTTTTACTGAAGCGTAAATAAGCTGTTTGATAGCATATTTTTGAACTATCGTGTTTAAATCTTCTTCTTTAAGCTCCGATACTTTTGTTATAAATACTAATTTATCATCTTCAAAAACTGCAATTTTTGTAAATGTATTACCAGTATCTATGACTAGGTTAGCCATTAAGCATTCACCATTTTTAAGATAGATTCAAATAAAGGCAAACCGTCCTGATTGCCTAGAATAGCATCTGCAGCTCTTTCTGGATGCGGCATCATCCCAAAAACGTTTCTTCCAGCATTACAAACACCTGCAATATTCTCTATAGAACCATTAGGATTAGCTTCCTCAGTGATATTTCCTGCGGCATCGCAATATCTAAACAACACTTGGTCATTATCATTTAGCTTTTTCAATTCATCAGCATGAGCGTAAAAATTACCCTCACCATGTGCTATAGGAATGTTTAAAACCTGATTTGGAGCTATTGCCGATGTTACCAAAGAGTTTTGTGTTTGTGCTTTTAGGTAAACATTTTTGCAAATGAACTTTCTGTTGGTATTATGTAATAAACCGCCTGGTAATAAACCTGCTTCTGTTAAAATTTGAAAGCCGTTACAAATACCCATCACATAACCGCCTTTATTTGCAAAAGCAATAACTTCTTGCATAATAGGAGAAAAACGAGCAATCGCACCAGAGCGTAAGTAATCACCAAAAGAGAAACCTCCAGGTAAGGCTATAAAATCTACATTTTGTAAATCGTGGTCTTTATGCCATAAAGGAACTACTTCTTGTCCAAGAATTTTATCGAAAACATAAATTAAATCCTGATCACAGTTTGAACCCGGGAAAACTACTACGCCAACTTTCATTTTTCTTTTGATTATCAGGCTAAAACAGCCTGCAGATTTTAAAAATTTTTATTGAATATACTCGTTAGCAAAACTAACTAAATTTTGATTTTATTTGGCCGACTATCTGTTAAAAAAAGTTAAAGCGCTGTTACACAAATTGGAAATAAACTATAAAACCAATGATACACAAGAAAAGAGGCTCGTAAAACCACTTTTTATTGGCTTGCAAAAAGTAATAAGCTAACAATGCAGAAACTGGTATTACAGCTAGATGAAAATGATTGATACGGTAATCTGGTTTTAAGTAGAAAGTAAAGGCAGCTATGATAAAAATAAAAAACAGCAGTTGAAATGTTTTACGAACCTGCACAAAACTTTTGAAAAAATTTTCTCTGAGATGATAAAAACCCAGCAACAAACCAATGGTAATAGGTAATAATACGATATAATCTTGCAGCTGAATTTTAACAAAAATAGGAAAAGCACCGGTTAAAGGTCGCCAAATGGCATAAAATGCTGCTAATTTATCATTCCAGAAATAGTAAACTCCGAGACAAAATATGATGGTGCAAAAACCCAATATAACGGCTATCCACTCTCGCCAATTAAAAGGCCTAAAAATGAGTAAGGCTAACCAAAGTATCAAAACCATCCCTACAAAGGGAAAGTAAAAAATGGTGGCTACGGCGGTAATAAGACCTAAATCAAACATAGGAGCTATAAAATCAGTTTCTTTTGATGGAGCTAAAATGCGATAGACAATAAATAACAGAAAGAAATTACAAATAAGCGGTGGTGATAAGAACAAGAATGGCGTAAATACACTTGAAGAAACAATATATACCAAAGCAGGCAAAAATGTTGCTTTACCAATAATATTGAAATTATTTACAATTCTATTGAATAATAGAGCTTGAATAAAAACTACAATGGCAGCAAGTGTTACGTTGGTAAAAGGATTAAATAAATTATCAGGATAGAATAGTAATAAACGATTTCCTACTTCAGAAAAACCTGTATTGATGTTTTCTGGTAATTGAACATATAAACCAATCCTGAGTATAAAAACCAGAAAAAATAAGATGAACAGGTTAAGTAAATTTAAGCTTCTAAATTGCCCTATCATTATGGCAAATATAATTATTTAGCCCTATAACTTTACTGTTTGTAAGTATTAACTACCTTTTCTATGATAGCGGCAGTTTGATCGGGAAAATCAACATTAATTTTAAAGTCTTCTTTTATCCATGTATCTAGGTAGGATACGAATTTCTTATTGATATCATGAACAACAGGCACCCCCATCAAACGGGCTGCTTCTGCATTACACTCTTGCTCAAATTGGTATTTCATGGGTACTAGTAAAACTTTTTTACCTAAGTATAAAGCTTCTGCTGGGCCCTCAAAACCACCTCCTGTTAATAGGCCCTCACAATTCTCTAAACTTTTGTTGTACTCATCATTAGTAATTGGCTTTACCCAAACATTACCATATTGATAAGGTGTTTTTTGATGTTTACTAAATACATGCCACCTTACTTTAGGGAAAAGATGAAGATATTTTACCAGAATTTTATCGTCTATAGCAGGAAGATAAACAGTGTAATGACCAAAGTTCTTGGGATTTAATGCTCTAATTTCGCTTCTGATAACTGGGGTATAAATAAAATCATCATAAGCTTGGAAATGAAAACCTATATGATCTGTTGTTGGCGCATAATATTTCAAAATCCACTCGGCATACAATCCTTTTTTTAATGGGCGAGGAGTTTTATCTGAAATAAAAGCAGCTTGATGACTTAATGAAATACTACGTTTACCCTGTAATTTACAAGCCCAAGCGGTAAGTGGCTCAAAATCGTTGATAATTAAATCGTAATTGTTTAAGGGAATGCTTCGCATATCTTTCCAAAACCTGCGTAAGTTCATCACCTTGTAAGATTTCCAATGGTCTACCCCACCTTTTTTTCCAAATACAAAACTAAAACCATGAAACTTATATTTAACTTCTTGCTGTAAAGTAATATCTGCCTGTGTACCGCTTACAAGAATATCTAATTCTCCATATTGTTGCAGTAAAGGCACAATTTCTTTTGCCCTACTGATATGGCCGTTTCCTGTTCCTTGTATGGCGTAGAGGATTTTCATAGATAGTATAGCGTATTGAGTAGTGGGTATTGAGTAGTAAATCTTACGTAATGGGTACTGAGTATGGCGTATGGAGTGAATTTCATCGATGATAAAAATAAAATTTAAGCTACACTTTGTGTGAATTTTTTAAATAATTCTTTAACATCCATTTTTGATTGAGTGTCTTCAAATTCGTCTTCTTCTTTTTCTGTATAATTTGCTACATCGTACTTATAAATGCTCCAACTGCCGTTATAGTATTCTAAGGATGTTAGACTTTCTACCCAATCACCAGAATTTAGATAGGTTACTTGCCCTTTTTCGTTTTGGATATTACGTATTTCTGCATGATGTATATGCCCGCAAACTACATATTGATAGTTTTTCTCGATGGCTAAATCGGCGGCTGTTTCTTCAAACTGGTTGATAAATTTTACTGCTTCTTTTACGCTAGCTTTTATCTTTTGAGAGAAACTGTACTTTTTTCTACCCATTTTTACTAAACACCAATTCACAAAACTGTTAATAAGGATAAGTGTATCATAACCTACAGCACCTAATTTTGCTAACCATTTAGAATGTTGCATGGTTACATCAAAAATATCGCCATGAAAAAACCATGCTTTTGAACCATCAACATCCAAAACCAATTTATTTAGAAGTTGAAGACCACCCATGTTAAAATCGGTAAACTTACGTAGCATTTCATCGTGATTACCGGTAAGGTAATACACCGGCGTACCATCTGTTACAAACTTTAGAATTTTTCTGATGACTTTGGTATGCGCCTCTGGAAAATAAGATTTGCTGAACTGCCAAATATCAATAATATCACCGTTAAGGATTAAAATTTTTGGATTTACACTTTTCAGATACTTCAACAATTCTTTGGCGTGACAGCCATAGGTTCCTAAATGAATGTCAGAAATTACCAGAATGTCTATATCTCTTTTTGGCATATCTAAGGAATTTTTAATCTTCTTCTTCCTCTATGCGTAACTCAAAAGGACTGAAATAAAAGATAATGACTGCTAAAAGTGCTATAGCGATTAAGAAACCATCATAGATATGTATCATAACATTCGTTGTTTTTTCAAAGTAACAACACTAAGATTAACAACAAGTTAAGTAGTGATTAAGTTTAGTTTTCTGAGTAGAAAGTACAGAGTAGAAAGTATAAAGTACAGAGTATAAAGAACCTCCTCTTACACCCCCTCGGGAGCGGGATACTTTGCAAATGGGTGAGAATTTTTATTTTAATAAAATTTCTGTTTATAATACACTTGACAGGTATGCCACCAGTATCTCCCTCGGGAGGGAGAATTAAAGAGGGAGGGATTTTAAGTTAAAATTAGAGAATAGAAAGTAATGAGACCCTAAATCGGATATTTAGGAGCTATTCTTAATCATTAAAGAAACCTTTGTACGAAACAGCAATTTTTAATCTACAATTGCTTAACATGATGTTTAGTATGTACTACCATAAAACGCAGCCAATTTTTAGCGTCTAAATAACCTAATCTTGGGTGTTTAATTTTATAATGAGTATCAAAATTTTTAAAATCAGCTTCTAAAGCAGGTAACTTCCTTTTAAGACTAATGATTTGATTTGCAGCATCCTCTAAACTAATGCGCTTTACTTTAGCTGCAACAGCTTCCGGAGCTTTGATTTTACCGGGTGGAAACACCCCAAAAAATAAAATAAGTCTTACTCGCCAATCGGGTTTATTGGTTTTAATATGAGCAGTTCTGTTTAAACAATTTTCTGCCGCAATAGCTGCTGTTTTGTTTACCCAAATGACATGAGAATAAACTTCTGAAACAGACCAAACATTTGCCTGTGGCTTTGCAAAAAAATCATCCTCACGAATAGTTTTCAAGTATGCCAAATAATAATCCAACAGTTTATTTAATGATTTAAAGTCTGCTCTTACACTCATAATAAAGTTTTTAGTTCAGATAAATGATTGATATGCATATCAACATCTTCTGGTATAGCAAGGTTATTTGGATTAAAATAAATAGTATCCATACCTATATTTTTTGCTCCTCTTATATCAGCTTCTATGCTATCACCAATCATGATGCTTTGTGTTATTGATGCCCCAGCTAAGTTTAAAGCATGTTGAAAAATAGCCTTATCTGGTTTGTTAATTCCAACTACTTCTGAGATGATAACATTTTTAAAATAAGGCTTTAAATTGGTGTTTTCTACTTTATACTCGGTAGATTCTTTAAAACCGTTAGATATCAGATGTAAATGATATTTCTCATGCAGATAGGTTAAAACTTCATGCGTATGAGGGAACAAATTGGTTTTGGTAGGACAAATACGTACATAATCATCCTCGAAAGAAATGGGTACTTTAGTTTCATCAATACCTAAATCAATAAAGGTTTTTCTAAAACGTGTTTCTCTGAGTTCTTGCTTAGAAATCTCTCCTAAATGATATTTAGCCCATAATTGATGATTATTAGCCGTATAAGTTTCGATAAAAATATCTGGAGAATGTAGGCCCAGTACTTTTAATTGATGATGATGGTATAATTCATAAATGGTTTCTTCTGCATTTTTATCAAAATCCCAAAGGGTATGATCTAAATCGAAGAAAATATGTTGGTATTGCATGTTCAGTTATCAGTTGCTGGTTATCAGTTGTCGGTTGTGAGTTACTAGTTTTTTGATTTTGGGATGAGTGATGCGAAATATTTTATAAATCCACTTAACAATTTCCTCGATTTTTGTAATGTCTCTAGCTTTTTCTCTAAGCTTTCTTGATTAATAAAGCCAAGATCATAAACTAAGTATAGCTGCGTTTCGAGCTCATATAAAGATCCTCGGGCGATATAAAAAAACCTAATTGAATCCTTTTGAGTTTCTCTGCCGCACCCTTCTGCAATATTAGACGGAATGGATATTGCCGCTCTTTGAATTTGTGAAATAAGTCCGAACTTTTCAGAATCTGGAAATAATCTCGTCATTTCATATATTAATTTTACTAAATATCTTGCTTCTTTCCAAACTTCTAAATCGGTATAATTCATTATCTCTTCAAAAAATTATTTTACGTAATAAAAAAGCTTCGCCAAAATTCAGGAACTGGAAACTGTCAACCGGCAACCGGCAACTGATAACCCATTACACTTTTTCTCCGAAAGCTAAATCTCCGGCATCACCCAAACCGGGTACAATGTAAGCTTTGCTAGTCATCTCTTCATCTATATCTCCTAACCAAAGTTTAGCCTTTGGTAAATGAGCTTTTACATGTGCTACACCAACCTGACTGGCAATGGCCGATACGATATGTAAATCTTTAATTTTATAATTTGCCATCAATTCTTTGCAACAAAGCACCATGCTTTGGCCAGTTGCCAACATAGGATCAGCAATAATTAAAGTTCTTCCTTCTAAATCTGGAGTAGAGAAATACTCCATTTTAATAGTGAAACTACCATTTTTTTGTGTTTTCCTGTAAGCAGCAATAAAAGCAGAATCGGCTTTATCAAAATAGTTCAGTAAACCTTGGTGTAAAGGTAAGCCAGCTCTTAAAATGGTTGCTAAAACAGGCTGACTTTTAGTTAAATTGATATTAGCTAAGCCCAAAGGTGTTTGTACTTCAAACTCTTCGTAAGTGAGCGTTTTACTGATTTCGTAAGCAAAAATCTCCCCTAAACGTTCCATATTTCTTCTGAAACGCATACTATCCGTTTGTACATCTACATTTCTTAGTTCTGCTAAAAAATGGTTGGCTATGGTGTTTTGCTGACTGAGTATGAACATGCTATAAATTTACAATTTTTACACCTTTCATTTATCATTTATTTATGCTGCTGGCTTCTTCTAGTAACTGTTGATAAACCGGTTTCCAGGCTTTCCAAACGCCAAAGTTGCTTAAAGACTCGTTATGCCAAAGGCTTATGAAAGTGCCATTTACATTTTTCACTTCCTGAATGAGCTTATTTAAAACCTCTGTAGCCTCCTGAGGTTTTAAACCTAGGTAACTTCTTAAAGTTTGATCCATCACCGCAGTAGGAAAAACTTTTAAACTGGTGCTACACTCGGTTTTTAAATTATACCAATAAAAAGGTGTACAAGTTCCTGCCCTAAAACCTATATCATCGGCGTAAGCCATAGAATAATCTTCTTTTATACCAGCTTCTAAAAGGTTTTCAAAAGTTTCTGGCAAATTAAATTTCAAATAATGTTGCCTGCTTTTCTTTACAGGATGTTGGATAATATCTTCTAAAGCTTGTTTTTCTTTTAAAACTTCTTCTTGGTGGATATGACTTTCGTAAGATGGATGAATACCTAACTCATACCCATTTGCCAACTTGCTTAAAAGTTTTCTAAACTTTGGATGCTTGCTACTTGGCGCTACATCAAACTGATGTTTATTCCCCATCAAAATAAAATATTGGGTTTGGGTTAGATAGTATTTATCCCATTTAGCTACTTGCTTGTAAACATCATAAGGATCTTTTAATTTTCCTTTTAAAAGAGATTTAAACTGTTTTAAAATCCTCCTAGTAAACTTCTCTGTCTCAAAATAATAAGGTCTGTCTATATCTAAAGTGGGGATAAATCTAAACTGGCGTTTTTGAAAAGCTAAATCAGGAAAATGCTTTTGTAAAATGTCTTTGATGCGATAAGCCCAAATATCTACCACAGGTTTATACAAAAATGAATTTGCTTTTGCGATGCTATATTTTGCAGGAAAACGCCTGTGCTGGTCTCGCCCTTTATTGGTATACTCCTCGTATCTGCTTAATAAATAAAAAGAAGCCGCAAAAACATCAAAAGGCATAGCTGATGATTGTACAGGAAAAAATACCTGATAACCATCATCATTTATACTTTCTAAGTTTTGATATTTTATCGCTAACTCATCTAAAAGACCATAAGACTTAAAATGGATTTCATTAGCTAAAGCCTTGGGGGCATAACTTATTTTAGGCCCTTGATAATTAGAAAACGTAGATGCATCATCCATAACTTGGTGGTTAATACCCAACACCTGGCTAAACAAGAAATCAAAAATATATTGTTTCCTGCTATTTAAATTGGGTGTATAGATGAGCAGTTGCATGGCTAAAAATAGAGATAAAATTGAGATTTCTTATTAAAATCAGAAGATGATGAATTTATCAGCTATTTAATACTCTAGCAGTTACTATTGAGTATTTTATTTATATTTGTTAACCTCTACAAAATCTACCATTCAATTAAGAAAATTTATTAACTCAAGTCCACGTTTAGTCCACCTATACCCCACCTTTTATCCACGTTTTATCCATACTTCCTTCGAGGCTTCTCCGAACCTTCTCCGATACAGCTTCAGAAAAATGGGTGTATTTCTCGAACAAGTCTCGAACATGGTACGAAGAAGGTGTAAAGCTGAAGACAGACTGTATTAACCATAAATAGCTTTACCTTTTGAAGAGCGTTACGGGAAAAACTCTAACCATTAGCTGTTTTGGTTGGTCTTACTTCTACTTTACTAGGCAATACTCTAGGGTGCATATTTAATAAATCTACCACCATTTGACCCATGTCTTCGGGTTGTATTTTCCAAGCATCTTTTTCAGCATCGGGCTCATGTTCGTTAAAATGAGTAGAAACAGAGCCTGGCATAATGGTAGTTACTTTAATGCCATACTGCCTTAAATCTAGCATAATAGCTTGTGTAAATCCTACCAAACCAAACTTACTAGCATTATAGGCTGCGCCACCAGCAAAGAAATTTGTCCCTGCTAAACTGGCAATCGTAAAAATATAACCTGTAGTTTTCTTTAACTCTGGTAAAGCTGCTTTAATGCTGTAAAATACCCCAGTTAAATTGGTATCTATAGTATCATTCCATTCAGATGCGGATAAATCTTCAATACTAGCAAAATGGCCAACGCCTGCATTAGCAATCAAAAAATCTAATTTTCCCCATTTGGCTATAATTTTATTGATGACTTCTTGTTGAGATGAAAAGTCTTTAACATCAGCTTCTAAAGCCAATACATCATGACCAAGTTTTTGGGCGGCTGCCTCTGCACTAGCCAAACTTCTACTGGTAATAGCTACTTTTATACCTTGTTTAAGTAAAGCTTCTGCAATACCGAAACCTATTCCTTTACTACCACCTGTTATGAGGGCTACTTTATCCTTTAATTTTTGCATTGTAAATATTTTAAACATTTAAACAACCCCTCAATTAAAGTATTGTTTAACATAAAAATCATTCCATCATTCAAAAGTAAAAAAGCATTAATTATAGCTTATAATAACACTAAATGCTAGCCTCTAACGTATTTGAAATGAGCATCTTCGAATGTTCATTTTAAGGTTCAACAAAGGGGTTTATCTTTTAAAAGGTAAATCCCTTTTTGTTTGGTTAAAGCCTGTTGAAATCATTTATATTTGTTAAACATGAAATTTAAAATAGAATCTTATTACAAACCTACCGGCGACCAGCCAACAGCCATTAAACAACTTGTTGAGGGCGTTAAAAGTGGAGAAAATTATCAGACGCTGCTTGGGGTAACTGGTTCTGGTAAAACTTTTACCATTGCCAATGTAATAGAGCAAACACAAAAACCAACCTTAATATTAAGTCATAATAAAACTTTAGCTGCACAGCTTTACGGAGAGTTTAAGCAATTCTTTCCTGATAATGCAGTTAACTATTTTGTTTCTTATTACGACTATTACCAACCAGAAGCATTTTTACCAACAACAAACACCTACATAGAAAAAGACTTACAGATAAATGAGGAGATAGAAAAACTACGTTTGAGAACAACATCGGCTTTAATGTCTGGCAGAAGAGATGTTATTGTGGTATCTTCTATTTCTTGCATTTATGGTATGGGTAACCCCGAGGATTTTTCAAACTCTGTTTTTAGGTTTGGAGTTGGCACTCGCATCAGCAGAAATGCTTTTCTGCATCGTTTGGTAGAGATTTTATACTCCAGAACTACCGTAGAATTTAAGCGTGGTACTTTTAGGGTTAAAGGCGATACAGTTGATATTTATCCGGCTTATCTGGATATGGCCTATCGTATTTCCTTTTTTGGAGATGATATTGAAGAAATATCGGCTATAGACCCAGCATCGGGTAAAACCCTAGAAAAAATGGACCAAGTAGCGGTTTTCCCTGCAAATTTATTTGTTACGCCTAGAGATAGATTTACCAGTGTGCTCCATCAAATTGGGGAGGATATGGAAAGTAGGAAAAAGCAATTTGAGAGCGAAGGCAGATTTTTAGAAGCCAAACGTTTAGAAGAGCGCACTAATTACGATATGGAGATGATGCGGGAATTGGGCTACTGCTCTGGAATAGAAAATTACTCGCGTTATTTTGATGGTAGAACACCTGGGATGAGGCCATTCTGTCTGTTAGATTATTTCCCTGATGACTATTTAATGGTGATTGATGAAAGCCATGTTACCGTACCGCAGATAAGAGCCATGTATGGTGGCGACCGCTCAAGAAAATTATCCTTGGTAGAATATGGTTTTAGATTGCCTGCCGCATTAGATAACAGACCTTTAAATTTTAATGAGTTTGAGAACCTAGCACCACAAACCATTTATGTAAGCGCTACACCCGGAGATTATGAGCTAGAGAAAACCGAAGGGGTGGTGATAGAGCAAGTGATTAGGCCAACAGGTTTACTAGACCCCCTTATTGAGGTTAGACCAGTGATTAACCAAGTGGATGATTTGTTGGATGAAATAGATAAAACCATTAAACAGGGCGACCGTGTTTTGGTAACTACCCTCACGAAAAGGATGGCCGAAGAGCTTGCAAAATATATGGATAGGTTAAATATTAAAGTTCGGTATATACATTCTGAAGTAAAAACTTTAGAACGGGTAGAAATTTTACGTGGCCTCCGTTTGGGTGAGTTTGATGTACTCATAGGGATTAACCTTTTAAGAGAAGGTTTAGATTTACCCGAGGTTTCTTTAGTAGCTATTTTAGATGCCGATAAAGAAGGTTTCTTACGATCTGAGCGTTCTTTAATACAAACTATTGGTAGGGCTGCCCGTAATGATAGAGGGCGGGTTATTATGTATGCCGATAAGATTACCGATTCTATGCGGATTACCATAGAAGAAACCGAACGAAGAAGAGAAAAACAAATTAAATATAACGAAGAACATGGTATTGTTCCTAAAACCGTTGGCAAATCTAAAGAAGCTATTATAGAGCAAACCTCTGTAGTAGATTTTAAAGGTGGCGTACAGCAAACTTATGTAGACAATGCAGAAGTTACCCTTGCTGCCGACCCAATAGTACAATACATGACTAAAGCCCAGCTTAAAAAGTCGTTAGAAAACACTAAAAAAGACATGCTTGCCGCTGCAAAAGATATGGATTTCTTATTGGCTGCAAAGCTTAGAGATGAAATGTTTGCTTTAGAAAAAATGATGGAAGAGAAATTTGGAAAGTAACATTTCCTGTATAAAAAGGTCTTATAAAACATAAAAAACTATATTTGCAATCATGGGCGGACTATTGAAATTTATTATTATAACCATTTGTGTACTTTATATTTTAAGAGTATTAGCTCGTATTTTCTTGCCTTTTTTATTCAAAAAAGCGATACATAAAATGCAAGAAAAAATGCAGCAACAACAAGGTGGTGCATATCAGTATCAACAACAAACTCATACAAAACCAGAAGGAAAAATCACGGTAGATTATATTCCTCCACAAAAGAAAGAACCCAAGCTAGACAATGCTGGCGATTTTGTGGATTATGAAGAGGTAAAGTAATCTTAATTTTAACCACAAAGGGTGCAAATATTTAGGACTTTGCTTTATGCACTCCTTTGTGGTTAAATTTTTAAGTTTAAAATGGGACACAATCCAAGGCAGTTTTAGCTAAAACTACGTTATCAGATGTGCCAGAACTGTAATTAATACTAAACTTAAGTTCAGAGGCATTAATACTAGTAATTGTTAAATTATACGTGTTAGTACTACTATTGGCAGCTGTACTTATTAAGGTGATGCTTTTTCCATCTTCGCTTACTGTATAAGTTAAATTTCTACTGCTTCCTAAAAATCTACTGCTTCCTTCAAAATTCCAAGTATCAATAACAGAACCATCAGATTTAAACTCCCAATAAGAATCCTCATTAAAACATCTTGAAGTGTTAAACGATTGATAATACCATTTTCCACTTGTCAATAATACTGTCACTCTTTCTTTTTCAGATTGCTCTTCATCTTTTTTACAAGAAGTAAATACTAATGCTGTACTTATAAACAGCATAAATAGGATAGTTGATTTTTTCATAATTATTGTTGTTTGATTTTAGTTACGAATATTTAAAGGTTTGATAGTTTTCTTTCATAGTGCTGGCTTTATTACTCATTTCATTTTAATATTTATGAGAAAATAAACCTGACATATCCAGAAAACATCTTTAGAAATACAGGGGTTTATTTCGCTTAAAAAACAAGTAATCTTTGTCGCAAAAATACAGGCTTAACCATTTACCTTACCTACCCCAAACGGGTAGGTAAATTTTATTTGAATTCACTTAACTCTTAAAGCTTACTTAAATTTTATCATCAGGTTTTTATTATTCATTAACTCTTTAAACCAAGACCTCTTCTGCTTTTTGAGTAGGTCTTTTTTATTTTACATACTCACATAGCTGATATATCTTGTATTTTTCTATTTTTGATGTTCAACACTTATAAATTAAAATGAATTGGTTTAAGAAGAATGGTATACACTTGGCTGTCATAGGTGTATTCGTAGTTTTATGTTTTATCTATTTCGCACCTGCTTTCCAAGGAAAAGTTCTGGTACAAAATGACGTTTCGCAGGCAAAAGCTATGCAAATGGAAATCATGAAGTATAAAGAAATAGATGGTAAAGCACCATTATGGACAAATAGTATGTTTGGAGGAATGCCTTCATACCAAATTTGGGCAACCTATCCTAAAAACATCACCACTTATATCATGACAGGTTACAGGGCTTTATTCCCTAATCCGGTAGATATGGCACTATTATATATGCTAGGCAGCTATCTCCTTTTTAATGTTTTACTAGGTCTTTATAACGAAAAGCAAAAAAATTTAAACGTTTATTTATCTGCCATAGGTGCCTTAGCATTCACTTTTTCTTCTTATAACTTCATCATCTTAGAAGCTGGGCATGGCAATAAAGCGCTAGCCATAGGTTTTTTTGGGCCTGTTTTAGCCGGGATATTATTAACATTAAGAGGCAAATATCTTCTTGGTGCTGCGTTAACTGCCTTATTTTTAGCTTTAGAAATTAGGGTTAACCACATCCAAATGACTTATTATCTATTCTTAGCTTTATTAATTTTGGTAGGAATAGAGTTTTACCATGCTTACAAACAAAAGCTTACTAAAGATTTCTTTAAATCTATAGGTTACTTAACAGGTGCTGTACTTATTGCTGTTATTATAAATGCCAGCATGTTATGGACTACCTATGAGTATGGCCAATTATCTATCAGAGGAAAATCTAATTTGAGCAGTGCAGCTGCACCAACTAATACGGGTTTAGATAAAGAATACGCTTACCAATGGAGTCAAGGAGTTGGAGAGTCTATCACTTTTTTAATTCCTAATGCTTATGGTGGTGGCTCGGCATCCTTACTAGATGAAAAATCTGAAGTAGTAAAAAACCTCACTTCAAAAGGGATAGATATCAATCAATCATTAGACTTTGCAAGACAATTACCAAGCTATTGGGGACCAAAACCGTTTACTTCCGGGCCGTGGTATTTTGGTGCTTTTGTATTTTTCTTATTTGTTTTAGGATTATTTATTGTAAAAAGCCGTTTAAAATGGTGGCTATTAGGTGCTACTTTATTAAGCCTGTTCTTGTCATTCGGAAAAAATTTCAGTCTTATTTCTGACTTATTTTTCGATTATTTCCCGCTATACAACAAGTTTAGAGCGGTAGAATCTACCCTAGTTATTGCCTCTTTATGTATTCCAATTTTAGCTATTTTGGCTTTCGCCGAGATTTTAAAAACCGATAAAGACCAAAAAGCTATCTTAAACGCATTAAAGAAAACAAGTTATATTATAGGTGGGATTGTTGTTGTTCTACTAGCTATACCAACTTTATTATTCAGCTTTAAAGCAGATAACCATCAAGACTTTATAAACCAACTTAACCAAGTAACTGGTGATATGTCTTTTGCTAATAGCATAGCACAAGCTTTAGTAGAAGACAGAATTAGCTTATTTAAAGCTGATGCTTTAAGAACCCTAATTTTTATTGCCGTAGGTGCAGGTATTTTATGGGCCATTATTAGCAAAAAAATAAATGCTACTTTAGGAACTTTAGCTTTAGGCGTATTAATTGTTACTGATTTATGGTCTGTAGATAAACGTTATTTAAACAACGAAAACTTTGTTGCTAAAGCTGTTATAGACCAACAATTTAAAACCAGAGAGGTTGACGAGTTTATATTACGTGACCCAGACCCAAATTACAGAGTTTTAGATTTAACTATCCCAACTTTTTCTAGTGCTAACGCCACTTATTTCCATAAAACAGTTGGAGGATATCATGCAGCAAAGCTTAAAAGATTCCAAGAAGTTATAGAAAAACAATTTACTGCAAGTATGAATCAGGATGTTTTAGACATGCTGAATACCAAGTATTTTATTACCCCTGGCAAAGATGGACAAAACACCTCTATGCAGGTTAATAGCACTGCCTGTGGTAATGCTTGGTTTGTAGATAAAGTACAGTTTGTTAAAAACAACGATGAAGAAATGATTGCTATTAGCTCTTTTGACCCTAAGAAAGAAGCTATCATTCATGATGAGTTTAAAGCGCAACTAGATGATAAAAATTTAGGTACAAGCTTTAACGGCAAAATTAATTTAACAAGCTATCATCCAGACCATCTGAAATACGAATATTCTATTGGTAAAAGTGCTTTAGCAGTGTTTTCAGAGATTTGGTATCCTAAAGGATGGAAATTATATATAGACGGCGAAGAAAAACCATATATAAGAGCCAATTATTTACTAAGAGCAGCCAAATTACCTGGCGGAAATCATACTTTAGAGTGGAAATTTGAACCAGAGTCTTATTATTTTGGAGAAAAAATTTCGTTAATTGGTTCAATACTATTATCTTTAATCCTAGCTTTTGCATTTTATAAAGAGAGAATACAAAAGTTGAAAGCTTAAACCAACCAGTAAAAACCTAAAGTCCCGATGCTAACCACATCGGGATTGTTGTTTCTAGACGTTTTTTTACTGTTTTTTCAATATCGCTTTTAGCGTAATGATGAAGTGATTAAAAATATTAGGCCAAAAACCGTAATATTTTTGAAGAATAAGATAACGTTCTTTTAGACTCTCTCTTTGCCTTTGCTTAGAGGCGCCTCCTTCTAAAAACTTAGCCACATACATTTGGGTGTTAACAATATATTTGGCTCTCTTAGCAATTTTTAAAATCCAATCTATATCTCCGCTTAAGCGATATTTTAAATCATAAGGTTGTGCTAATGCTCTCTTCACATAAATAGCTTGATGCCCAACATTCATCCCATACTTAAAACTTTTCCATGAGAACTGCTCTGGTGTAAGATGTTTTCTTGGACCTAAACTTTCTAGTTTTTCATTAATACGCAGTGTTTCTCCGTAATAGATATCAGCACCATCAGCGCAAGCGAAAACTTTTTCTACAGTATCTAAAGCATATATCTCGTCGCCAGAGTTCATAAAAAGAACATAATCTCCAGTGGCAACAGCCAAACCTTTATTCATGGCATCGTAAATACCTTTATCTGGTTCAGAACTAAAATAAAACAAGTTATCTTGATATTTTTTAATGATATCTACCGTTCCGTCTTTAGAAGCACCGTCAATAATAATATACTGTATATGCTTATATGTTTGATTTAAAACAGAAAGCATGGTTCTTTTTATATGTTTTGCATCGTTATAAACAATGGTAACAACAGACAAAAGAGGCTTTTCTTTTTGCATAAGCAATTTTACTGGCTTTTTTATTAGCTGCGAAAGCTAATTAAATATTTTTAAATTTGTGCTTCATGCAAAGGTTAGAAAATTTATATAATAAGATAAGTTGGTTTTTTTCTAACTGTATAAACCTTTTTTTTTCGCTTTTAAAGATTTTATTGAAATCAGGTTCTGGAAAAATACCTCATGCAAATATCAATAAGTGTATTATTTTAGGAAATGGCCCTTCTTTAAAACAATCATTAACCAAGCATGCCGATTTTATTAGACAAAACACACTTGTTTGCGTTAATAGCTTTGCACTAACAGCAGAATATGAGCAACTAAAGCCTAGCTATTATGTTATGCATGACCCCGGTCTTTGGTTATCTGATAGTACTTTAACCAAAGATATTTTTGAAGCTATAAAAAGCAAAACTAACTGGAGGCTTACTTTATTTATTCCGCGGAGTGCAAGAAAATCATCTTATTTAAGTGCATTAAAAAACCAAAATCCTGAGGTAAACATTCAATTTTATAATTATACTATTTATAAAGGCTTCCAAAATATTGGTAATTGGCTGTTTAAAAATAATTGGGCAATGCCGCAATGTCAAAATGTTTTAGTGGCTTGTTGCTTTTTATGTATAAATTTAAGATTTAAAGAAGTTTATATTTTGGGAGCCGACCATACATGGCATCAAGATATTTTTGTAGATGAGAATAACATACTTTGTGTGAAGCAAATCCATTTTTACGAAAATCAAGAAAAGGTAGTGGCTAAACCATTTTATAAAGGTTTACACCTGAAAGAAACTTTTGATATGAACGAGATTTTCACAGCTTGGGCCAAAGTTTTTGCTGGTTATAAGCGAGTAAAAGCTTATGCTGATTATAGCGGCTGTAAAATATATAATGCTAGTGAAGTCTCTTTTATTGATGCTTTTGAAAGGGTTAAAATTTAAGTATGGAGACTTTATTAAGCAACCCTTTAACACTTTGGCTAAGATGGTTTTTTACCAAATGCCTCTTAGAGATAAAATTCTGGAAAAAGCACCTCACTATAGAATATATGGTGGAAGTAAAAAATTGCTCTTTTGGTAATTATAACACTTTATATAAATACGCAAGATTAAGAAATACTAGCCTCGGAGATTATACTTATGTTGCTCGTGAGGCGCAAGTTCATCACGCTCAAGTTGGGAAATTTTGTTGTATAGGGCCAAATGTAAAGATTGGCTTAGGTGCTCATCCATCATCAGGTTATGTGTCTAGCCATCCTTTGTTTTACTCTACCAGAGGACAAGCATCGGGTTTAACCCTAGTAAAAAAAGATTTATTTAAGGAGTACGAAGAAACCATTATTGGCCATGATGTTTGGATAGGTGCAAATGCAATTATTAAATCTGGTATTACCATTGGAGACGGAGCCATTATAGCTGCCGGTGCTGTGGTAAGTAAAGATGTAGAACCTTATAGTGTAGTGGGTGGCGTACCTGCAAAAACTATTAAATACCGTTTTGATGATAATAAAATTGCATTTTTACGCTCTTTCAAGTGGTGGGATAAAGATTTAAATTGGTTGAAAAACAACCAGATACTTTTTTTAGATATTGATAGCTTTATACATCAATACCAACAACCTAAACAACAAGATTAAAATACTTAAAACAGAAAATATGTTAGATTTAAATGGTAAATCTATTTTAATTACAGGCGGTACAGGCTCTTTAGGCAAGCATCTTACCAAGAATATTTTAGAGAAATTTCCACAGGTTAAAAGACTGGTAATTTATTCTAGAGATGAGCAAAAGCAATTTGAAATGGCTCAGGAGTTTCCTAAATCTAAATACGATGGCATTAGATACTTTATAGGCGATGTGAGAGATTATAAACGCTTAGAAAGAGCTATGCAAGATATAGATTATGTGATACATGCAGCAGCCATGAAACATGTGCCTATAGCAGAATATAACCCTGATGAATGTGTAAAAACCAATATACATGGTGCTCAAAATGTTATTGATGCCTGTTTAGCTATGGGTGTTACCAATGTTGTTGCACTTTCTACCGATAAAGCTTGTGCTCCTATTAACTTATATGGCGCCACAAAATTAGCTTCTGATAAACTTTTTGTAGCGGCAAATAATATCAAAGGGAAAAGACAAATTAAATTTTCTGTTGTACGCTACGGTAATGTAATGGGTTCTAATGGCTCTGTTATTCCGTTCTTCATGAAGAAAAGAAACGAGGGTGTTTTACCTATTACAGACCCTAACATGACGCGTTTTAATATCTCTTTACAGGGAGGTGTTGATATGGTTTTACATGCTATGGAAACCGCTTGGGGTGGCGAAATATTTGTCCCTAAAATTCCCTCGTATAAAATTACCGATGTAGCTAATGCCGTTGGCCCAAATTGTAAACAAGAAATTGTTGGTATACGCCCAGGAGAAAAAGTTCATGAAGAAATGATTACCTCTTCTGATTCTTTTACCACTTATGATTTAGGCAAGTATTACGCTATTTTGCCGCAAGCACCAAATTTTAATTTGGATGATTATATCAAACACTTTAATGCCAAATTGGTAAAACAAGGCTTTCAATATAACTCTGGAGAAAATACCGAATGGGTAAGCGCAGAAGAAATAAGAGCCTTAATTAAAGAACATTTATATCCAGATTTTACGGTTTAATATGAAAGCAATTCCATACGGTAGGCAAACCATAACAGATGAAGATATACAAGCTGTTGTAGAAGTCTTAAAATCTGATTTTTTAACTCAAGGGCCACATATTGCCACTTTTGAACAAAAATTTGCAGATTATGTAGGCGCTAAATATGCTGTAGCTGTTTCTAATGGTACAGCAGCTTTACATTTATGTGCTTTAGCTTTAAATGTAAATGAAAAAAGTAACGTCATTACTTCGCCTATAACTTTTGCAGCATCTGCTAACTGTATTAAATATTGTGGCGGAGAGGTTTTCTTTGCTGATATAGATCCTAAAACTTTTCTATTAGACATAACAAAAGTTAGAGCCTTAATAGAAAGCAAACCAAAAGGATTTTTTAGCGGTATAGTTCCTGTAGATTTTGCCGGCAATGCGGTAGATTTAGAAGCTTTTAGAAAACTTGCAGATGAGTTTGGTTTATGGATTATTGAAGATGCTTGCCATGCACCAGGTGGTTATTTTATAGATAGCCATAAACAACAACAAAATTGTGGAAACGGCAATTTTGCCGATTTGAGTATCTTTTCTTTTCATCCGGTTAAACATATTGCCACTGGTGAAGGTGGAATGATTACTACCAATAACCCAGCTTTATACGAGAACTTATTACTTTTAAGAACGCATGGTATCACCAAAAATGCTACCCAATTTCAAAATGAAGCCTCAGAAGTTGCGCAAGGTGGTTGGTATTATGAGATGCAAGAACTTGGCTACAATTACAGAATTACAGATTTTCAGGCTGCTTTAGGAAGCTCGCAGCTAGAAAGAGCTGCTGCTAATTTAGAAAGAAGAAGAGTATTGGCTAAACAATATGATGCAGCTTTTGAAAATACAGCTATTATTAAGCCTATCAATCATCCCGGAAACGCTTATCATCTATACGTGATACAAATAAAAGATAGGTTAGGATTATATAATTATTTAAAGGAGAACCATATTTATGCGCAAGTGCATTATGTGCCTGTTCATTTAATGCCTTATTACCAAAAACAAGGTTACAAAAAAGGGGATTTTCCTTTAGCAGAAAAATATTATGAAGCTTGCCTGAGTATTCCTATGTATCAATCTTTAACTGATGATGAACAGCAATATATTATTGAAACTATTTTAAAATTCGTTAAATAATTTTGGATAAGAACGCGTTCAATATAGGTATCATTACGCAAGCTCGTATGACCAGCACTCGCCTACCTGGTAAAGTGCTTAAACTGGTAAATGGGAAAAGTTTATTGGCTTATCATATAGAGCGTTTACAACAAACAGGTTTTTCTATTGCTATTGCTACAACTACAAACCATACAGATGATCCCTTAGTTGATTTTGCTAAAGAATATCATCTAAATTACTATAGAGGAAGCGAGGATGATGTTTTAAGTAGATTTTACCATACGGCTAAACAATTTAAATACGATATTATAGTAAGAGTAACTTCTGATTGCCCTTTAATAGACCCTCATTTGATACGAAATAGCGTAAATAAATACATCAAATTAGATAATCCAAACCTATACATGAGTAATGTTATAGCTAGAACTTTTGCCAGAGGATTTGATTTTGAAATTTTTAGCTATCAGAGCTTAAAAGATGCTTTTGAAAACGCTACAGAAGCCTCAGATTTAGAACACGTTACTCCATACATCAGAAAAAATATACAAGGAAAAACTAATTTTCATGATGTTGTACAAAGCTCAGACCATAGTCATTTAAGACTAACCGTTGATACAGAACCTGATTTTGAGCTGATTAAACAATTAATAGAGAACCATAACGCTGCCGAGCTGGCTTATACAGAAATAGAAGAAATTCTTTTGAAAAACCCACAGTTGGCAGCCATTAATGAGCATATAGAACAAAAGAAAGTTTAATTTGAGGTATAAAGTTTTCATAAGATGTGATGGTGGTTTAAGCTTAGGCATGGGGCATATAACACGCTGCCTAGCCTTAGCAAATATGCTTAAACAAGATTTTGAGATTTGCTTTATCCTCCGCAAAACAGAAGAAAAAGTTATTCGTCTTATCCAAGAAAACGCTTTTGCTTGTGAAACTATTTCTGAAAAACAAACAATTGCAGAAGAACTATCTTTTCTATCTTATTTGTTAAAAAAGGAAGATATTTTAGTTTTAGATGGTTATCATTTTGATTTAGCTTATCAACAAGAAATAAAAAAACAACAGCTAAAACTAGTATTTATTGATGATTTGATTGCCTTCAAACAAGTGGCAGATGTGGTTATCAATCAATCTTTAGCAGTAAAATATCAGGATTACCAAAAAGAAAATAATACCCAACTAAACTTAGGTTTAAACTACGCACTTTTACGCGAGCCCTTTTTTAAACTACAAGCATGTAGAAGCATACAAAAGGTAGAGAAAGTATTTATTAGCATGGGTGCTGCGGATGAACATAATACCAGTTTAAAAGTAGCTAAAACTCTACTTCAAGTACCCTATTTAAAAGAAGTGCATTTGATGCTGGGAGCCATAAATCCTCATTTAAAGAGTATTCATGAATTTATTGCACAGCAAGATGATGTACAATTTAAAATTCATGTAAATATTTCTGCTGATGAGCTACAAAATTTATTAAGCCAATGCGATTTAGCCATTTGTGCTGCCAGCGGCATTTTAATAGAGGCTTGCGCTGTAGGAATACCTATTATTTCTGGTATAACTGCCGATAATCAAAAGGATAATTTAAGAGGATTATCTGAAAAACAGGTACTTTTTGATATTGGTAATTTCTTAGAAATAGAGGATGAGGATTTTGTCAAGCAAATCACGCAAGTTTGTAATCAACCCGATGTTTTAAACCAACAAATGGTTAAACAAAGAACTTTGATAGATGGAAGATCTCCGCAAAGGATATTAAACATCTTTAAAGATTTAGCTGCTTCTAAGCTGATATTTAGATTTGCACAAGATGAAGATTGCGATTTATATTACCAGTGGGCAAATGATGAAGTGGTACGCAAAAACTCCTTTAATCAGGAGGCTATTCAATATGAAAATCATGTGCAATGGTTTAAAGCTAAATTAAAAGCTGTTAATTGCTATTTTTACATGTTTTTTGATAGAGAGACCAATAGCCCAGCCGGACAAGTAAGAATTGATAAAAGTGGAGATGAAGTAATTATAGGCATTTCTATTGATGAACATTTTAGAGGAAAATCATTAGGTTTAGAAATGCTTGGCAAAGCAACACTAGATTATCATCATCAAAACCCAGAAGCTACTATTATTGCCTATATCAAAACAGAGAATATAGCTTCTTATAAATTATTCAAAAAAGCAGGTTTTGGCGATGAAGAGACAAGCCTTTATCAAGGAAATCAAATTTATAAGCTCTTTAAAAAACCTTAGTATGAGAGATATACAGATAGGAAAATTTACGATAGGCCCAAATCATAAGCCTTTTATCATAGCCGAGATGAGTGGCAACCATAACCAGTCTTTAGAAAGAGCTTTGGCTTTGGTTGATGCTGCAGCTGAAGCTGGTGCACATGCTTTAAAATTGCAGACCTATACTGCTGATACCATTACCATGAAGGGTGCTTATACCATTCAGGATAAAAATTCTTTATGGGATGGAAAAGAACTTCATGACCTTTATAAGATGGCTTATACGCCTTGGGAGTGGCATGAAGCTATATTTAACCGAGCTAAAGCTCTAGGTATGGAAGCTTTTAGCTCTCCTTTTGATGAAACTGCGGTTGATTTTCTGGAAGGATTAAACGTTCCGGCTTATAAAATTGCTTCTTTTGAGAATACACATCATCCACTTTTAAAAAAAGTGGCACAAACTGGTAAACCCGTAATTGTATCAACTGGTGTAGCATCTATTGCAGATATTGATGAAAGCGTACGTGTTTTAAAAGAAAATGGCTGCCAAAATATCATTTTACTAAAGTGTACAAGTACTTATCCGGCAACGCCAGAGAACACCAATTTATTTACCATTCCTCATTTAGCAAATTTACATCATACGGTAGTAGGTTTATCAGACCATACCATGGGTATTGGTGCTTCTGTAGCTGCTGTGGCTTTAGGTGCTAGGGTAATAGAAAAGCATTTTACTTTAAGAAGAGCAGATGGAGGAGTTGATAGCGCTTTCTCTTTAGAACCAGAAGAATTAAAAGCCTTGGTTGTAGAAACAGAAAGGGCATTTTTAGCTTTAGGAAACATCCAATATGGTGTGCAAAAAGCAGAAGAAAAAAGCTTATTATTTAAACGTTCTATTTATGTTTCTAAAGATGTAAAACCTGGAGACATATTTAGTGCTGATAATTTAAAAATTATTAGACCAGGTTACGGTTTAGCACCTAAATTTTGGGATGCCATTATAGGAAAAAAAGTAAAAGAAGCTATTAAAGCAGGTACTCCTTTAACTTGGGAGAATTTATAATTACATGAGTAAAACAGGTACCATTGGCTCACAAACCATAAAAGGAAGCATTTATTCTTATTTAGGAATCATCATTGGCTTTTTTAGTGTTACTGTTTTACGTTCTCACGGATTGGGGCCAGAAGAAAACGGGATATTAGATTTAATTCTGTCTTTCACCATGATTTTAGCTCAACTGGGTTCTCTAGGCTTTTTCAACGCCAGTATCAGATGCTTTCCCTATTTTAGAGATGAAACAAGAAACCATAACGGTTTTATGTTTTTATTACTAGCAATACCTTTTTTGGGGCTTTTACTTTTCATGCTACTTTTTTACTTAGGTAAATCTATATTACCTGTGGAAAGTAATTTCACTACGCTGTTTCAAGATTATACACCTGTTATACTGGTACTTACTTTGGGTACCGTTTTATTTAATGCCTTAGATACTTTTAACAGAACAGCTTTGTTAGATGCAGTTACAGGCTCAACACTTAAAGAATTTGTACAAAAACTTACGGTAGCCATAGCCATGAGTTTGATGCTTTATTTTACCTTACCTTTTCCATTATTTCTATGGATTTGGGTATTGGCCAATCTCATCCCAACTGTATGGATATTTATCAAACTATACAGAAAAAAAGCTTTTAACCTCAAACCTGATTTTGCATTTTTAAATTCAGAAATGGTTAAGATGCTAAGTAGCGTGAGTTTATTTGCTGTGCTTACGGGTTTCACCACCATGATTATCCAATACATTGATAAAATCATGATTAATGAGATGATTAATACTTCCTTAACAGGGATATACAGTATCACCGCATTTTTTGGTACTGTGGTATTAATGCCTTCACGTATCATGTACAGAATTGGTGGCATCATCATAGCAGAGAAATGGAAAGTTAATGATATAGAAGGGATAAAATCTGTATACAAGAAAAGTTGTATCAATCAGCTTTTAATTGCCATGCTCATATTTATTGGCATTTGGGCCAATATTGATAATGTATTTGAAATGATTCCTAAAGAATACGAGGCTGGTAAATATGTGATTTTATTCATCAGCCTTTCTGGCTTAATAGAAATGGCAACCGGCTTTAACGGTGTTATCATTGCCACTTCTAAATATTATAAGTACGATACTTATTTCTTTTTAGCACTTATATTCATCACGATAGCTACCAATTATATTTTTATCCCTATTTGGGGGATAACCGGCTCTGCTATGGCAACAGCTTTGGCTACGCTATTATTTAATTTCTTTAGATACCTTTTCTTGGTTATGAAGTTTAAGATGCAGCCTATGGGCTTAAATAACCTTTTTATACTGATGATAGGCTTGTTTACCCTCTTCATCATTGGTTATTTACCAAAACAATCTTTTTTTGTTTGGGATATTATCTTACGCTCGGGTATCATCACCTTACTATATGTAAGTAGCATTTATCTGCTTAAACTAGCTCCAGAAATGAATACCATCATTGATAAATATAAAACCAAATTATTGAGCTAGAACACGGCTTATTTCAACTTAGCCAATGCTTCTTTCAACTGTGGAATTTTAGCTGCAATTTCATCGGCAGAACAAGCGCCTACAGATGCTCTATACCAACACATATCATCGGTACCGAAAGCAGAAAAAGGCACCAAAGCAATATTAGCTTCTTTTATCAAGTAAAAATTTAAATCTATGGATGATTTTAAGACCTCTCCTTCTGGGGTACTTTTGCCTAAATAATCAATTTTTAAGGTAAGGTAGATAGCACCCATAGGTTCAATAGCATCTACTGCAAAACCTTCATTTTTTAAGGCGTTAATACCTTTATAAAGTGTATCTAAACTATTTTGTATGCGGGTTTTAAAATCTCCTAAATAAGTATCAACAGCTAAAGTATCTTTTAAATATTTGGCCATAGCTACTTGCTCTGCCTTTGGTGCCCAAGCACCCATGTGGCCTACAATAGCTTTCATTTTATCAATAATTTCTGCCGGACCAAAGCCCCAGCCTACCCTCACACCCGTTGCTGCAAAACATTTTGAGCTACCATCAATAAAAACGGTATAATCTCTTAATTCTGGAAATAAAGTTACCGGGTCTATATGTTGGTGTTCGCCAAAAGTTAATTGAGAATATATTTGATCGTAAAGGATGTATAATGGTTTTTCTCCTGCAGCTCTACTTTTATTTTCTGCAATAACCAATTCGCAAATCTCTCTGAGCCCTTGTTCAGAAAACATGGTACCCGTTGGGTTTAACGGAGAACATAAAGCCAATAAACTAGCACCTTTTAAATGTGGTTTCAACTCGGCAGCAGTAGGCATAAAATTATTCTCAGGCTGCGTAGCTACACTAATTCCATGAGCACCTAGTAAATGAACGTAATGGTTATTATTCCATGATGGAGCTGGGAAAACTACTTTATCTCCGGCATCAATCAAAGCTAAATAAGTGGCATAAATAAGCGGACGAGAGCCTCCAGAAATCAGAATTTCATTTTTTGCCGCGTAATCTAAACCCATTCTGTTTTTCAAGAAATCAGCAACGCTTTCTCTTAAAGTTAAAACACCATCTGCAGGTGGGTAATTCGTCTGAAAATCAGCGTAAGCGTCAACAATATTACTTTGTAGCTCAGCAGGAATAGGATATAATTGAGCATCAAAATCACCAATAGTCAAATTAGCTATTTGTGCTCCTTTGGCCTTCATTTGGTTTACTTCGCCTGCTATTTTTATAATCTCTGACCCAATTAAGGTTTCTGCTAATACTGATACTTTCATTGTTATTTTGGAATTACGATTGACGATTTTTGATTTTTCCTTACGCTCGGTTTTTATTCTTGCGCTCGTTTGTAACGAGTGCTTCATGTGGTTTGGCGATTCTATCGCACCTTTACTTCACTAATTTATCAATTGCCATTTCTATTTTATCAAACTTAAATTGTGCCTCTAAATTCTGCATCATGGCTTTAACTTCTGGTAAATTTAAGTTTCCGATACTTCCTTCGTGGGTATGATTAACGGTTCTATCCGTTTCAAAATTTCCTGCTTCAATATCTAAACCTACTTTTTTATAAGCTTCTCTAAATGGCATGCCCGCCAACACCAAATTGTTAACTACCTCAACGCTAAATAAGTAAGCATATTTATCATCTGCCAAGATATTATCCTTAATCTTGATGTTTTTAAGCATCAGTTTTGCCATATCTAAGCAACTCATTAGGTTATTAAATGCCGGGAAAAGCGTTTCTTTAAGCAGTTGCATATCTCTATGATAACCTGAAGGCAAATTGGTGGTTAACATCATGATTTGATTTGGCAACGCTTGTAACTGGTTTGTACGCCCTCTTATCAGCTCCCAAACATCTGGGTTTTTCTTATGAGGCATAATGCTAGAACCTGTTGTTAATTCATCAGGGAAACTGATAAAACCAAAATTCTGGTTCATGAATAAGCAAGCGTCCATAGCCATACGGTTTAGCGTTGCCGCGATGGAAGACATAGCCTGTGCAAGCACTCTTTCACTTTTACCACGTCCCATTTGCGCATAAACCACGTTGTAATTTAGTGTATCAAAACCCAATAATTGGGTAGTTAAAGTACGGTTTAAAGGAAAAGATGAGCCATAACCTGCAGCAGAACCCAAAGGGTTTTTATTACTGATTTTAAAGGCTGCTAACATCAACTCTAAATCGTCTATCAGGCTTTCCGCATAAGCTCCAAACCACAAACCAAAAGACGATGGCATGGCAATTTGAAGATGTGTATAACCGGGTAATAATTTATCTTGATGTTGCTCGGCAAGTTGGGTTAATAAATCAAACAGCTCTTTTGTAGAAAGCACCATTTCCTGAATTTGACTACGGAAAAACAGCTTTAAATCAACCAAAACTTGATCGTTTCTAGAGCGTCCGCTATGGATTTTCTTTCCTGCCTCGCCCACTCTCTGGGTTAAAAGCATTTCTACCTGCGAGTGTACATCTTCTACACCATCTTCTATAGTGAAATTTCCATCAGCAATTTCTCTGTAAATATTTTTCAACTCACGTTGTACTTTCTCTAAATCTTCTTTAGTCATTAAGCCAATACTTTCTAGCATTTGAGTATGTGCTAAAGAACCTAAAACATCAAAAGCAGCAAGATAAAGATCCATTTCTCTATCCTGTCCAACCGTAAAAGTTTCTACCAGGTTATTTGTTGATGTATTTTTTTGCCACAATTTCATTTTTTGGAGTATTGAGTATTGAGTATTGAGTATTGAGTATTGAGATTTTTAAATCATCATTCAATCAAATTCAATACAAATTGATATTATTTATTGTCTTTACCAAAGTGAAAACCTATTCTAACTCTTTCTTTTGGTTGATCTTTCTTTTCCAATAATTCATCTAAATATTGGAAAACAACTTCAATATTTTTACTATGATTACTGAGCTGCTTTTTAATTTCGCTTATTTCTAACTTTATTTCTGAATGGTCAACAATAAACTGCCTAAGTTTAGTAAAAATTCTAACTATTTGAATATTTACATGTATAGCTCTTTTACTATTTAGAACACAAGAAAGCATGGTTACGCCTTGTTCAGTAAAACAAAATGGAGAATACCTTAATCCCTTTTTATCAGAATTGGAGGTCACAAATTGTGACCTCCAATTCTTAAATTCTTCCGGAGACATCTCAAACATAAAATCTTCTGGAAATCTCTCGATATTTCTTTTTACAGATTGTTTAAGCACTTTTGTTTCTACACCGAAAAGTTCTGCAAGATCTCTGTCTAACATTACTTTCTGATTTCTTAACAAATAAATCTTGTTAAGAATGATTTCTTCTGGTATAGTTATAGGGCTATTCAAAATTCTTAATACTAAAAAACAATTAATCTACTAATTAATGCTTACCTCTCAAATAATCTCACTTATCATCTTCACATACAGCTTTATGCCTTCTTCAATTTCATCTACATAAATAAATTCATCTGCGGTATGGGAGCGGGCAGAATCTCCCGGACCACATTTTAAAGATGGAATATTTAATAGAGCTTGGTCTGATGTTGTTGGCGAACCATAAGTTTTTCTACCTAAAGCAATACCTGCTTGTACAATAGGATGATTTATTGGAATAGAAGATGGCTTTAACCGGGTTGAACGTGGTATCACTTCACAATCCACAAATTGCCTAATAATTTTTAGAACTTCCTCATTGGTGTAAGCATCTGTTACCCTAACATCCACTGTAAACTTACACTCGTCTGGCACCACATTATGTTGCGAACCTGCATTGATAATGGTTACTGTTGTTTTGATAGGCCCTAAAGTTGGTGATACTTTGGTAAACTGATAATCTCTAAACCAAGCAATATCTTTTAAAGCATTGTAAATAGCGTTCTCTCCTTCATTTCTTGCAGCATGACCAGATTTTCCTTTAGCCACGCAATCCAGTACCAGCAAACCCTTCTCGGCCACTGCTAAATGCATTTCTGTAGGTTCACCTACAATGGCAAATTCTAGTTTACCTAAATCTGGCACAATGCGCTCTAAACCTTCTTTACCAGAGATTTCTTCTTCGGCCGTAGCTGCAATAAGGATATTATATTTTAAATTTTCTTTCGGATAAAAGTATAAGAAAGTAGCTATTAAAGATACCAAAGCGCCTCCGGCATCATTACTTCCTAAACCGTAAAGCTTTCCATCAATAATTTCTGGCAAGAATGGGTCGCGGGTATAACCTTGATTAGGCTTTACCGTATCGTGATGCGAGTTAAGCAGTATCGTTGGCTTTTTTACATCAAAATGCTGATTATAAGCCCAAATATTATTTCCTTTACGATGGATGTTAACACCTCGCTGCTGTAAAAAAACAGCTATTTCATCGGCTGTTTTATCTTCTTCTTTACTTAACGATGGTATAGCAATTAACCTTTGTAATAATGCTAAAGCATCTTGAAACAAAATGTCTATATCCATCAATAATTAATCTTTATCGTACAATTCGCCAGCTTTTTGTGCTGATAATTTTATTCCTTTAATCATGGCCGAGCTAAAGCCGTTATGCTCCATCTCATTTAAACCGGCAATGGTACAGCCTTTCGGCGATGTTACCTTATCAATCTCATGCTCTGGATGCGATGCTAGCTGTAAAAGTAAATCTGCCGCTCCTTTAGCCGTTTGTGCTGCCATTTTTAAAGCTTCGCCAGCATGAAAACCAACCTCAACACCACCTTGTGAAGCTGCCCTTATAGAACGTAAGAAAAATGCGACACCACAAGCACATAAGGCTGTAGCCGATGTCATTAATTCTTCATTAATCACCACACAAATACCTACCGTATTAAAGATATTTTTCACCAATTCTATATTCTCTTGAGATGCATTTCCTACCGAAATACAAGTCATAGATTGCTTAATAGCGATAGCCGTATTAGGCATTACCCTTACTACTTGCACATCCTTTTTCAACCTGTTTCTGATATCCTCGCAAGAAACACCAGATATTACGGAAATGATTAAATGCTTACTTACATCTATTTGCCCAGCAATTTGATCTAATACCTGATTTAATTGTTGAGGTAAAACCGCTAAAACAATAATATCAGCTTGGGCAGATGCTGAAACGTTATCTGCACTAACCTGAAAGCCTTGAAATTTATACTCATCTAAAGCCTCAATATTTCTTCTGGTTAAAGTGATGCTAGATGCCGGATATAAACCAGATTGTGCTAAACCTTTAGCCAGAGATAAACCGATATTACCACTTCCAAGAATGGCTATTTGATTTGATTTTTTAAAGTCCATGGGCTTATTTTGTTAATCTTGTTCCAAATATACTTTCTTTTTGCAAAGCAGCTAATTTAGCAGCATGACCGATATAAACTTCTTTCACCCCATTTTGTATGGCATCAAAAGCATTTTGCAGCTTGGGTAACATCCCATCAGCAATAATTCCATCGGCTTTTAGCTCTTCAAAATAAGATGGATTTATTTCTTGAATAACAGAATTATCGTCATTGATATCTCGCATCACGCCATTTTTCTCAAAACAATAAATCAATTTTGTTTCATATAAAGATGATAAGCCTAGCGCTAAAGCCGAAGCAATAGTATCTGCATTGGTGTTAAATAATTGACCATTTCCATCATGCGTAAGCGCATTAAAAACAGGCACTAAACCTGCTTCTAACAAGGTTTTGATGATATTGGCATTCACAGCATCAGGCAATAAATCTCCTACAAAGCCAAAATCAACATCTTTAACGGGGCGTTTTACGGCTTTTATAGCGTTTGCATCAGCACCTGTCATCCCAATAGCGTTAACTTGGTTGGCTTGTAACTGGGCAACAATATTTTTATTCACTAAACCACCATACACCATGGTTACTACGTCTAACATAGCGGCATCAGTAATTCTTCTGCCATTTACCATCTGCGTTTGTACACCTATTTTTGCTGCCGTTTGTGTGGCTATCTTGCCGCCACCGTGAATTAAGATTTTAGCTCCTGATAAGCCCGCAAAATCTTTTAAAAATTGTACAAGTTGTATAGGGTTATCAATAACATTACCACCTATTTTAATAATATATAATGGATTCATTAGCTACCTTTTAACATTGATTTAATTACCGCCTGAGCTGCCCAAACCCTATTATTTGCTTGATTAAGCACTAAAGAATTTGGTCCGTCTAGTATTTCGTGAGAAAGCTCTAAACCTCTTCTTACAGGTAAGCAATGCATTACGCCAGCGTTGTTGGTGAGTTTTAACTTCTCGTTAGTCATCATCCAACCTTCTCCATCAGAAAGTATTTTACCATAATCCTGATAAGAAGACCAATTTTTTACATAAACAAAATCAGCCCCAGCTAAAGCTTCATCTTGATTGTTGGTTACGACAGCATTTCCAACAAATTCTGGCGCTAAATCGTATCCTGCTGGGTGGGTAATAACAAAATCGTAATCTGCTTTATTCATCCACTCTGCAAAAGAGTTGGCAACAGCTTGTGGTAAAGGTTTAACATGAGGCGCCCATGTTAATACCACTCTTGGTTTAGCTGTTGTTTTTAGCTCCTCAATGGTAATTAAATCCGCCAAACTTTGCAAAGGATGTCTGGTTGCCGATTCTAAACTCACAACCGGAACACCGCAAAACTGTACAAACTTGTTAAATATCAACTCAGAATAATCTTCATCTCTATCTTTTAAACCTGGAAAAGAACGTATCCCAATGATGTCACAATATTCTCCCATAACGCCAGCAGCTTCTCTGATATGTTCTACCGTAGTACCATTCATGATGATGCCATCTTGTGTTTCTAAAGCCCAGCCTTCTTTATCCATATTCATCACCATTACCTGCATACCTAAATTCATAGCTGCCTTTTGGGTGCTTAAACGGGTACGTAAGCTAGGATTTAAAAATATTAGACCAAGCGTTTTATGCTTTCCTAAATGCTCATCAGCAAAAGGATTTGCTTTTAATTGGATAGCTTCTGAAACCAGTTGGTTAACATCAGTTACGTCTTTAACGGAGGAGAATAGTTTCATCTTTATTGAGGGTTATTAATCTATTTCTAGGCAAGCTAATCCCTGATAATCAGGATTATCTATAAAATCTTTTATCAGTTGATATTTTTCACAAAGAACTTTAGCAATATTTATAGTGGTTGTGTTTCCAAATCTTAACCAGATAATTTTAGGTGGATGCCCGTTAAGATTGGCTATTTCAAAAAAATCTGCATCAAAAGTTACGATGGTATATTCGTTATTCTTTGCGAAATCCCAAATTTCTTTATCAGAGGAATTTTCAAGCTGCAAAGACCTTACTTGACCAGCATCAGGATAAAACTCTTGTATTTTAGCTAAAATTCTAAATGAAATATTCTGGTCAAAGAGTAGTTTCACTATGCAACTCGTATTTTATGTTCTCTATCAGCCGCATAAGCCAAACAGGCTTTAATTTGGTTATCAGATAACTCAGGAAAATCTTCTGTTATTTGCGCTATGGTCATGCCATTAGCTAACCAGCTTAAGATATCATAAACAGAAATTCTTGTTCCAGAGATACAAGGTTTTCCAAACCTTTTATGAGGCTCTATAGAAATATAATTTTGGTATGCTATCATATCTTAAATCTTGCTTTCATCAGACCAACGTATTTCAAATTTCATACGTTATATTTTCTCATTACTTCTTCTGTAGATTTTGTAAGTCCGGCTTTACCCTGCTCCTGACCTCTTTTAATTCCTTCCTTAACGTGGTCGGGTAAAAGATTTGCACTTTCTAATAATGAGAGATAATCCTCCATACTTAGTTGTACAGCTGTTTTATTTCCTTTCTCGTCTACTAAATAAGTAACTGTCATATCACAAATATAACCATTATCAAAAAGAGTTGAAAACCTAAGCTTTCAACTCCTTACTTAATGCTTCTAAAAATCTATCAGCGTGTTCTTTGGTCAAATTTAATGCTGGCAATAACCTAATCACGTTAGGTTTAGCTTCGCCAGTGAAAATATGATGGTTAAATAACAAGTTTTTCTTCACTTGGTTAAGCTCTTCTGGTAAATCAATACCAATCATTAAACCTTTGCCACGTACTTCTTTAATATGGTTTAGTTTCTGAAGCTCTTGAATTAAATAGCCGCCTATTTTAGCTGCATTATCCATCAAATGCTCTTGCTCCATCACTTCTAAAACGGCTAAGGCTGCTGCACAAGCCAAATGGTTACCACCAAAAGTAGTACCTAACATACCATGCCAAGGTTTTAACGCCGGACTGATACTGATACCGCCAATAGGAAAACCATTGCCCATGCCTTTTGCCATGGTATAAATATCAGCATCTACACCAGCAAAATCTGAAGCATAAAATTTACCACTTCTACCGTAACCACACTGTACAGAGTCTGCAATGAAATAAGCTCCATATTGTGTACATAATGAGCGTATACTTTGCAAAAATTCATCACTGGCAACCTGTATACCGCCAACACCTTGAATACCTTCTATAATAACAGCACAAATTTCATTTCCTTGTTCAGCAAATAAGGTTTTTAGTGCATCTACATCATTATGAGGCAAGAAAACAACATTTTCTGTTTGGTTAACCGGAGCTATAATTTTAGGATTATCTGTTGCCGATACTGCTAAAGATGTTCTGCCATGGAAAGCTTTGGTAAAAGCCACAACTTTTTTTCTTCCATTGGCAAAAGATGCCAATTTTAAAGCATTCTCATTAGCTTCGGCACCAGAGTTACACAAGAAAAGCTGATAATCTTCTCTGCCTGATACCTTACCAAGTTTATCTGCCAATTCTTCCTGTAAAGGAATTTTAATAGAGTTTGAGTAAAAACCCAATTTACCTAACTGTTGCGTTAAGCGCTCTACATAATGCGGATGCGTATGACCTATAGAGATTACTGCATGCCCGCCATAAAGGTCTAAATATTGCTGCCCTTTATCGTCCCAAACCAAGCTTCCTTGGCCTTTTACGATTTCTATATTGTTTATTGGGTATACGTCGAATAACTTCATAATTATTTGCTGAAAGCGAAAAGCATAAAGCTTAAGGCTTCCTAATCGATTTAATAAGATTAATTAATTTTGACTTAATGATATTGATTTTACTGTTAGATGCGTCATAATCCTCAACAGTTATATATTCAAGATCCTTAATAAGAAGTAATATATATTCAACTTCTTGTGCAGAACCCAGAGCATTATCTAAAAAATTCGCAAAATCTTTATCTGTATTTCTACCTGCTCCTTCAGCTATATTTAAAGGGATAGAATAAGTAGCTCTCTTTAATTGACTAGCCAAATCATACTTTTCTGATGCTGGCATTTTAGGCAATATGAATTTATATGTAAACAAAACATTTTCATGTGCTAGCTGCCATACTTCATATTTTTTAAAATCCCTCATAAAATATATTTTGTCATCAATATAGGTGCTTTAAGCATTAAGCCTTTAGCTTTAAGCTAAAAGTAGACTGCTTTCAACCTCAATCCTTCCCTCTCATCCAAACCAAACATCAAATTCATATTCTGGACCGCTTGGCCAGAAGCTCCTTTCAACAAATTGTCAATAACAGATAATATCATCAGTTTATTGCCGTGTTTTTCTAGATGAATTAAGCATTTATTGGTATTCACAACTTGCTTTAAATCTATATTCTCTTTGCTGATATGTGTGAAAGGCGCATCTGCATAAAAATCTTGATATAATTTCTCTGCTTCTTCTAAACTTAAATCACACACTATATAGCTTGAGGCCATAATTCCTCGCGAAAAAGCGCCTCTGTAGGGTATAAAATTTATCTCTTTATCAAAATCAGCTTGTAATTGCAAAAGGCTTTCGCCGATTTCATTTAAATGCTGATGCTCAAAAGCTTTATAAACCGATAGGTTATTACTCCTCCAACTAAAATGAGAAGTTGTTGTTGGCTTTTGCCCTGCACCTGTAGAACCTGTTGTTGCAGTGATGTGTACTTCAGATTTTAACAATCCTGCTTTGGCCAAAGGCAATAAAGCTAGCTGTAAACAGGTTGCAAAACAACCTGGATTAGCAATGTTTTGTGCTGTTTTGATGGCTTCTTTGTTAAGCTCTGGTAAACCGTAAATAAATGCAGAAGGCTGAAGGCCTAAAGCTGAAGACTGATTTTCTAAATCGCTTTTAGCTTTTGGCTTTAAGCTTTTAGCTTTTAAACGAAAATCTTGAGAAAGGTCAATAATTTTGATATTATCATTAAAACTATTTGCTTCTAAAAACTTTCTAGCATCACCATGGCCAACGCATAAAAACAATACATCAATATCTTGTGATAATTGATCAGTAAAAGTTATATCGGTATCGCCTAGTAAATCAGTATGCACATCTGATATTAAATTACCAGCATTGCTGTTACTGTGTACAAAAGCAATATCAACCTTTTGGTGATTAACCAAAATTCTTAAAAGCTCTCCACCTGTGTAGCCTGCTCCGCCAATGATGCCTACTTTAATATTACTCATCTTAAAGCCCTTCGTTTACTTTATGCCAAATACTTACTTGGTTACCAAATATTTTGGAGAATCCTTTTACATCGTCTCCGGTGTAACCTTCATTCATCTCGCCATAGCTACCAAATTTACTACTCATCAAATCATTCTCAGACTCGATACCAATAATCTGGAATCTGTAAGGTAACAGCTGTACAAATACTTTTCCGTTAACTGTTTTCTGTGTATTTTCTAAGAAAGCTTCAATATCTCTCATCACTGGGTCATGAAACTGACCTTCATGCATCCAATTTCCATAGAACATGGCTAACTGGTCTTTCCAGCTTAACTGCCACTTGGTTAAAGTATGCTTTTCTAAAGCATGATGAGCTTTGATAATCACCATAGGTGCCGCGGCTTCAAAACCAACTCTTCCTTTTATCCCAATAATAGTATCGCCTACGTGGATATCTCTACCTACACCAAACGGAGCCGCAATTTCTTGTAAAACTTGAACTGCCTCTGTTGGGTGGTTATATTTTTTACCATTTACAGCAACCAACTGCCCCTTTACAAATTCAAGCTCAACATTTTCTGCCTCTGTTTTAGTCACTTGTGTTGGCCATGCCTCTTCTGGTAGCATACCATTAGAAGTTAGGGTTTCTTTACCTCCTACAGATGTACCCCAAATGCCTTTATTGATAGAGTATTTAGCTTTCTCTGCATTAATTTCTACGCCATGTTTATGTAGATATTCAATCTCAGCTTCTCGGCTCAATTTCAAATCTCTAATAGGCGTAATGATACCCACTTTAGGAATCAAGATATTGAAAATCATATCAAAGCGCACTTGGTCATTACCAGCACCAGTACTACCATGAGCAACAAAATCAGCATTAATTTCTTTTGCATAGTTTGCAATAGCAGTAGCTTGGGTAACACGCTCTGCACTTACAGAAAGTGGGTAAGTATTATTTTTTAATACATTACCAAACACTAAATATTTTAAACAAGAATCATAATAGCCTTTTACTGCATCAACAGCATGATGAGAAGCTACCCCTAAACTGTAAGCTCTTTCTTCTATTTGCTTTAATTCTTCTGCAGAAAAACCTCCTGTATTTACAATTACCGAGTGTACTTCTAAATCCAAATCTTTAGAAAGATATATGCAACAAAATGAGGTATCTAATCCTCCGCTAAAGGCTAAAACTACTTTTTTCTTCATTTCTTTTTTAGTATTGAGTATTGAGTATTGAGATTTGCGATCTCATATTTCGATACAGATTTATTCTTTAAATTAATCCGGCTACTACCATTTTTAAGGAGCGCAATTTTGCTTCTATTCTTTCTAGTAAAGTAGCTTTGTGTGTTATCTTCTTTAATCTTTCGGCTTCTTCGGCTTTTTTCTCTTCTGGGTCGTAAAGCATGGCTGTACACATACAATTTTGCCTGTTTTTACTCATCAGAATATCGTAGTTTACACAGCTTTGGCAGCCTTTCCAGAAATTTTCATCTTGGGTTAGTTGCGAGTAAGTAACCGGCTCATAACCTAAATCAGAGTTAATTTTCATCACGGCTAAGCCTGTTGTTAAGCCAAATATTTTAGCGTTTGGATATTTCTCTCTAGATAAATCAAATATCTTAAACTTGATAGCTTTAGCTAAACCAGCTTTACGATAGATAGGGTTAACTATTAAACCAGAGTTAGCCACAAACTCGCCATGGCTCCAAGTTTCTATATAACAAAAACCTGCCCATGTACCGTCTTTGTGCAAAGCAATAACTGCCTTACCCTCTAACATTTTATTGGCAACATATTCTGGAGAACGCTTTGCTATACCTGTTCCACGTACTTTTGCCGAGGCTTCCATCTCGTTGCAAATAGTTTCTGCATAACCTACATGTTGCAAACCGGCAACCAGTATGTTAAAATCGTTAATATGCATTTTTTGAAAAAGATAAATCCTTCATGAGGGATTTTAATCAGAATAAACAAAAATTTAATTAGAGACCTGTTTACTTACAAACAGAAAAAGATGTTGAAACTATCAGCAGAGGTTTAAGCCCTGGTGACAAACAGAGGTCTTCGTCGTAGTAAACGAATAGATGTGTGTAAATCAGAAAGCAACATATAGAAATTAAATGCTTTTTTAACAGCAGCTAATTTCTTAAAAGTATGTAAGTTTTGTTGTTTCATTTCTTTTATCCATCAGCCACTTAGGGCTGATATTTGACGCAAAAGAGCGTATTATTTTTATTAATTACAATAAAAAAATGCAATTAATGATAATAAAATAAAAAGGTGTTGTAAAATTAACACAACACCTTTATTTATAAGTCTTTTAGGCTTTCCTTAATTTGATTATCCTTACCCAATGTAAAACCTTTAAAACAGGATATACGGGGTCAAACTCGAACCACTTTTTTGCAAAGTTTGGGCTGTTTGGAAACTTATGGTGATTGTTCTGAAAAAGCTCTCCTAACATAAAGAAATCAAAAGGGGTTGAGTTTTTAGATTTATCATCATTATCAAAATTTGAATATCCATATTTATGGCCACACCAGTTTACAATAGCGCCATGTAGTGGGCCCATAATAAAATGAATGGGAAGTAATAAATACATCCACCAAGAGGTTGCAAAAAACACGTAAAAAGCAATGTATCCTAAGCCAAACAATATTCTTGAGGTATAAGAAGAAGCTACTTTATCTATAAATTTCCATTCAGGATAATTTCCTTTAAATTCTTTATCAGCTTGTAAGGTTCCTTCTGCAAAGCCATTGTACATACCTCTGGTATTCCACATCATCTGGAAAACATCTTCAAAAAAATGTGGCGAATGAGGGTCTTTTTCTGTGTCTGAAAAAGCATGGTGCATACGGTGCATAATGGCATAAGCTTTAGGTACTAAGTAAGAAGCGCCTTGACTAAACCATGTAAAAATATAAAAGGCTTTCTCCCAAAACTTGTTTAATGTAAACATTTTATGAGAAGCATAACGGTGTAGGTAGAAGGTTTGGGCAAAAAGGGAAAGAAACCAATGTGCCAAAAAGAAAATAAGAATGTACATGTGTGATTTTAAAAAATTTAGATAATATAATCTGGCTGCTAAGTTAGGCTAATTGTTTTTTAATCTAAAAAAAGCCTTTGTTTTAATTTATTGATTTATTAAAATAAACGTAGTGATCTTGCTCTTTGTTATATATTTCCTTGTAACGTTTATACTGCTGCTGATCTCCTAATTTTTGATAAGTTAATGCCATATTTTTTAAAATATCAGCTTTAAAATAGCTGTTATGTGCATTTAACAAGTTATTTGCCAGTTTTAAATCGGCCAAAGCCAAACTATAATCTTTTATTTTATTTTTCACTTTTGCCAACATCAGTAAAGAGCGGATGATACCTACGCTATGGTTAAGTTTTTTTGCTAAAATATTAGCTTGTACAAAAAACCACTTAGCTTCTGTAAATTTATTCTGATGCCAATAAACACGCCCCAATTGCTGATAGCAGTTCATTTCGGCTTGCTTACTATTCATCCGATAAGCCATCAATAAAATTTTGGTTAGGATTTGTTGCTCTGCATGTTTTAAATGACCAGCTCTAAGCATCAAATCATTTTGTTGTAATAATGCTTTAATAAGTTTTTGGTCATGTTCCATAATCTTATATCCGGCTATAGCCATATCATTAAAATCGGCAGCAGCTTTCTCATCTCCATTTAATAAAGATAGTTGATATAAATAACTTGATGTTTGGGCAACCTGAGCGTGGTTAAGCTGTGCTTGGTAAAGAAATAATGCCTTACTAAAATGATGATAAGCAATGTTTAAGTCGCCAGATAAAGTTTCTGTAACTGCCATCATTTTATATAAACCTGCCTGATGATTAAGCAAGTTTGCTTTGGCATAAAAATCAAGCTGTTGTGTTAAAGCATTAAAATAATGTTGGCGCTGGTGATAGCTTATTGCGCTTACGCTGATGTTTAGACTTAAAGCATCGGTTACGCTTTTTACCAGTTGATAAGTATCTAAAAGCACAATACCATCTGCCAATAAATACTTGTCTGGTTGTTTATAGAAAATAGAATCGGCAAATTTTTGTTGAATACTATTGTATAAAACAAAATTCCCTCTTGCAAAGCTCTTTCCTGTTATACAAATACATAAAATTGATAATAGAAAAAAACGTAGCATGAGGGTATTTTAATTTACAAAGCTAACTGCTTTTATATGATATTTTGCAAACGCTTAGCGCTAATTTTGATACTTTCAAAAGGATTAATATCAAAATTTTCTTGCTCTACAAAAGGATACTTTAAGCCTGATAATTTTGCCTCTTTCACAAAAGATTCAAAATTGATAGAACCGCTACCAACTTCTGTATTTTTTTTAGGGTTTATTTTATCCATATCTTTTACATGCCATAAAGTAAAACGACCTTTATAAGTTTTAAAAAGCTTTAAAACATCTTGTTTTGCTCTTACAGCCCAGTATAAATCTAATTCAAACTCTATATTTGGATGCGTATTTTCTACTAATATCTGATAAGCTGTTTTATCTCCAAGTTGTTTAAACTCAAAATCGTGATTATGGTAAGCCAATTTTAACCCTTCCTTTTCTAATTTTTCTGAGACTTTATTAAGCTTTTTAGCAAACGCTTTCACGCTTTCTGTAGTATTAAATATTTGAGGATTAATACCCGGAACAACTATATAAGTTTGCTTTAAAACTTTAGCAGCTTTGATATAATCATCTATGATAGATTCATCACCAGTTTTTTCCCAATCATGGAAATTATAATGCCCACTAGGGCTTGTTAAGCTGTATTTGTCTAACAATTGCTTAAACTGAGGTGCTGTTAAGCCCCAAAAACCATCTTTAGCAGAATAGCCATAAACTTCTACCCAAGAGTAACCTGCTTTTGACACTTCGGCAATTACATTTTCTACACCTTTAGGAAATTCGTCTCTTAATGAATAAAGTTGTATACCTATTCTCTTTTTATCATCTACCAAACAACCAAGATTTGGCAAAACCAAAACCGATGCGGCAGCTAAACCTACTTGCCTGATAAATACTCTTCTATTGTTAGATGCTTTCATAATTAAACGTCACAAATTTTAACTGCTTGATATAAAGATGCTATTTTATCTTCTTTTTTAGGAATAAATTCTTGCGCAACATAGCCTTTAAAACCTGTTGCTACAATGGCTTTCATAATAGCCGGATAATTTAGCTCCTGATTTTCGTCTATCTCATTTCTACCTGGTACACCTGCAGTATGGTAATGTGCAATATAAGGGTGGCTATCTCTTATAGTATGGATAACATCTCCTTCATCTACCTGCATGTGATAAATATCATAAAGTAATTTGAAGTTTTCTGAGCCTACTCTTTTACAAAGTTCAACACCCCAAGCTGTTTTATCTGCAAAATAATCTTTATGGTTAATTTTACTATTTAAAAGTTCCATAACCAAGGTTACTTTATGCTTTTCTGCAAGCGCAATTAGCTTTTTTAAACCTTTAGCTGCATTATTTAAACCGGTTTCATCATCCATACCTCTGCGGTTTCCGCTAAAACAAATTAGATTTTTATACCCTGCTTTAGCAACAATAGGAATCATCTCGGTATAATTCTGGATAAGTTTCTCATGAAAATTTGGTTCTGCAAAGCCATCAACCAAATTGATTTCTGCACCGTTACACATGCTAGAATCTATACCATGCTTTTTCAGAATATCCCACTCTTTAGGCCCAACCAAATCAATAGCTTTAATTCCTATTTTTTTTGATAAAACACAAAGTTCTTCTAAAGACATAAAACCGTATGTCCATTTACATACCGCATGGTTGATGTTTCCTTTTAAAGTGATGTTTTGCTTTTCATCAGAAGAATTAGCGAAACTTAGCATAGGTGTTGTGGTTAAAGCAGCAGTGCCTGCTATTATATTTTTAATAACTGTTCTTCTATTAGTTTCCTTTGGCATTATGATGCGAATTAATGAGTTAAAGCCTCTTTTTTCTTATTTTTCATGTAAATAACCAATCCTGTAAAAGCTACAACTAAAACTATAGGAATTACTAAAGTAGCTTGTAAAACTTCTGGTCCGGCTGCATTTTTTGCCTCATTAAGCAAATTAGCCATTTCTGTACCTGGTGCTGCACTTAAATAGTCGGCTTCATTAGCACCTGCCGGGAGTTTTTTTAGGATTAATCTATCATAAAAACCTCCCATGAAAATGGTATAAACAGAAACTGCAAACATACCGGCACCGCCCATTAGGTTTAAACCTAAAGCACCCGATTTTGGTATATTCTCTGCCACAAAGCCTAACATGGTAGGCCAGAAATAACATACGCCTAAGCCAAAAATAAAGGCTGCAAAATAAATAGCATTTCCTGTTAAAGTACTTAATAAGTATAAACCTAAAGCAGCTAAAATAGCAGAAATTAACAATACCCCTTGCGGAGAAAAACGGTGAACAATAGGTTCTGCCAAGCCTCTTCCTATAACCATTACACCTGTGGTAAGGGTTAATATCAGGATAGCATTATCGGTAACGTTTTTAAGTAATACATCTATCCATTGGCCTGTAAAAAGCTCGGTAATAGCTGTGCCAAACATGCAAATGAACATGAAAATAAATAAAGGCGATGTTACCGATTTATACATAGTAGCTGTAGAAACACCAGAAGCTACACGCTCTGTTACTGGAAAATCTAATTTAGAGAATAAGTAACCGTATACCAAGGTTGGCACTATCATGACAGCTACTTGTATTTGCCAACTTAAACCTAGGCTGTTAAATAAAATTACGATAAGTGTTCCTAAAAATATACCACCTGGGAACCATAAATGAAAATGGTTTAGCTTGGTAGTTTTATTATCAGGATAAATGGTTGCAACTAATGGGTTACAAGCTGCTTCTACTGTTCCGTTAGCAATACCAATAAGTAAAGTAGAAATGAAAAGTGTCCAATATCCTTGTGCAAAAATGGTTAAGACAATACCTAGCAAATGAAAGATAAAGGCCATCACCAATAATCTTTTCATGCCAATGGCATCAACTATAAAACCACCTATTACTACTGCTAAGGGGAAGCCCCAAAAAGCTGTAGCTGTTATGGTGCCTAATTCTGTTGCGGTTAATTGAAAATCTGTTCCTAGTTTTCCTAAGATACCGGCTCTTATCCCAAAAGATAAAGAGGTAACCAACAGCGCAAGACAGCTTGCCCAAAATAGTTGGCTTTTATTAATATTATTCATTTAAAATTGGGTTAGGTTATAATTGGTTGGTTGGTATTAAAGTGCTTTTATCATGATGTTTTTAAACCAAACTTCATCGCCATGGTCTTGTAATACAATTTTTCCTGATTTAAATTTTCCAAAATCAGGCATAGTTTTAAACTTACTAGCAGCTACCATTTTATTCCAAGCCTCATCCCACATGGTTGTAGAAACAACTTTAACTCCGTTTAAATAAAATTCTAACTTGCCATTATTGCTTATAATTTCTGCCTTATTCCACTCGCCTGCTGGTTTTACTGTTTCTTTGCTGCAAGGAATTAAATCGTATAAATCTCCAGCTCTGTGTTTAAATATTTTAGCATCCGGATGCCCATCATTATCTAAAACCTGCATTTCTGGGCCAGTTAAATAAGGTTGTGGATATTTCTTAGCATCCTCAAATACATTAAACATAATGCCGCTATTAGCATTTTTTGCCACTTTCCACTCTAGTTTTAAATGGAAGTTTGCGTAATCTTTATCGGTAGCTAAGTCTCCGCGTTGAGCTCTATCTGCAACTGGTTTAAAATGGAGAACTCCATCTTCTATCGTCCATGCAGAACCTGTTTCTGCTTTGCCGTAAGTATGCCAATCTTGTGTTCCGTTTGCCAATAAGTTTTCCCAACCTTTATTGGCTTTTACTTTTTGCGATTTGCATGATAGCGTTACCAATAACACCAACATGCAGGTTAAAATACTTCTCATTATTTCTTAATTGTTAAGATATACTTGACCATTTCTTCGGCATCAGCCTGGCTAATTTGTGGATGAGCAGACATTGGAACTTCTCCCCAATTTCCTTGTCCGCCGTTGATAATTTTACCAGCAAGCATAGTAATATTTTCTGGCGTAGCTTCATATTTTGCAGCTACATCTGCATAAGATGGCCCTACTAATTTTTGTTGTTCTTTATGGCAACCTAAACAATCTGATTGTGCTATTAATTGCTTGCCCTTGGGTTCTTCTGCCGCTGGTGCTGCTGCACTTTCTGCCACTGTTGAAGTTTCTGAACTTGTACTTTCTGTATTTTGCTGACCACCACCACAAGCCCATAAACTAACTGCAAGAATACTTAAACTTAATACTTTGCTGATTTTCATAATTATATTGTTATATACCTAAAACTTGATTATTAAAATTTGCATCGCCACCGGAAGCTGCGAAATCATCAAAAGCTTTTTCTGTTACCCTAATGATATGGTCTGCAATAAATTTTGCCCCTTCTTTAGCTCCATCTTCTGGATGCTTGATAGCGCACTCCCATTCTAAAATTGCCCAACCATCGTAATTGTATTGTGCCAACTTGCTAAATACCGATTTAAAATTCACCTGTCCATCCCCCAAAGAACGGAAACGCCCGGCTCTATCTATCCAATTTTGATAGCCGCCATAAACACCTTGTTTGCCCGTTGGGTTAAACTCTGCATCTTTAACATGCATCATTTTTATACGCTCATGGTAAATATCAATAAAAGCCAAATAATCTAAACACTGTAATACAAAGTGCGATGGATCATATAAAATATTTGCTCTTTTATGATGATTTACTTTATCTAAAAACATTTCAAAAGTTACACCATCATGTAAATCTTCACCGGGGTGAAGTTCATAACAAAGGTCTACACCGTTTTCATCAAAAACGTCTAAAATAGGTTTCCAACGTTTTGCTAACTCATCAAAACCTGTATCAACCAAACCTGCTGGGCGTTGTGGCCATGGGTAAACAAAAGGCCATAATAAAGCACCACTAAAAGTAACATGAGCGTTTAACCCCAAGTTTCTTGATGCTTGTGCTGCATACTTAAGTTGTTGTACTGCCCAAGCAGTTCTAGCTTTTGGGTTTTTATGTAATTCTGCTGGTGCAAAGGCGTCAAATAAATCGTTATAAGCAGGATGAACCGCCACTAGCTGCCCTTGAAGGTGTGTAGAAAGTTCGGTAATTTCTAAACCCGCTGCATTTACTTTTCCTTTGATTTCATCGGCATAAGCTTTACTTTCTGCTGCTAATTTTAGGTCTAAAAACCTACTATCATTTGTAGGTAATTGTAAACCTTTAAAGCCTAAGTCTTTTGCCCATTTACAAATACTATCTAAACTATTAAAAGGCGCTTGGTCTCCTATAAATTGTGCTATAAATAATGCTGGTCCTTTTATTGTTTTCATTGTTATCTGAGATTTGCGTATTGCGTAGTGAGTATTAAGTCATTAAAAATTTATCCATTTCTGGGATGATTTTCCAGACTCAATAACTTTTTCTATAAATGTCATCCCTCTTACGCCTTCTTTTACACCCGGATAATCAAGTGCTTCTTTTGCCGGCTGCTGCTGGTTCATTTCTGCTAAAACAGTTAAAGCAAAATTTCTATACAAGTTAGCAAAAGCTTCTAAATAACCCTCGGGATGCCCGGCTGGTGTACGTGTATTATGTGAAGCAAAAGAACTTACATAGGCACCACCAGTTCTGAAGGTTTGTGCAGGCGCATCTAACCATTTTATAACTAAAGAATTAGCGTCCACTTGTTGCCATTCTAAACCTCCTTTTTCCCCGTAAACTCTTATTTTAACGTTATTTTCTTCTCCGGCAGCTATTTGTGTAGCCATTAAAACCCCGCTTGCCCCATTATTAAATTTAAGTAGAACGGCGCCGTCATCATCTAACCTTCTACCCTCAATTACGGTATTAATATCAGCGCAAAGCTTGGTAACACTTAAACCGCTTACATACTCGGCAAGGTTAAAAGCATGAGTACCAATATCGCCCATGGCACCAGCAATACCACTTTTAGATGGATCTGTACGCCAATCGGCTTGCTTATTTTCTACCGCTGTACTTAACCAGCCTTGCGGATATTCTACATAGATTTTTCTAATGGCTCCTAGTTTACCCGCCAGAACTTGCTGACGAGCTTCCTTCACCATAGGATAACCCGTGTAAGTATGGGTTAATAACAGTTTTTTACCTGTTTGCTGCTGTATTTTTTCTAACGCTAATGCTTCTTGAAGAGATAGTGTGATAGGTTTATCTAAAATAACATGAAAACCATTTTCTAAAGCCATTTTAGCTGGCTCGAAATGTAAGTGGTTTGGTGTTACAATACTGATAACTTCTACTCTCACGTCTTCTGGTAATTTTTTTTCTGTTTCTATGAGTGTTTGGTAAGATGGATAAGCTCTCTCTGGCGATAAGCCTAACAAAGCACCGGTTTGAGCAGATTTTTCTGCCGAGCTGCTGAAAGCCCCACAAACCAATTCATAGTAATCGTCTATTCTTGCTGCAATACGGTGTACTGCCCCAATAAAAGCATCGGGGCCGCCACCTATCATGCCTAATCTTAATTTTTGTTTCATAAGTTATGGTGTAAGATAAACAGGGTCTCCTTTTTTATAAGGAATACAAGCGTCATATCTGCCTGGTACTTCTACATAAGTTAAAGCTTTGCTACCGCCTATTTCTGATGTAAAATAACCCAATAAAGTTAGCTCTTTCATCATCCTAAAATAATGTGGTGGCGCTTCCTTTTCTTTTGTTTCTTGATACGCTTTTTGTTGTTTATCTAAATTAGTTAATAAAGCTTTTTTCTGGTCTTTATCTAAAGAAAGGAAATCTGCTTTATATTGTTTTTTAGCTTCATCATCAACGTTTTTCAATCCGTCGAGGAAAACTTTTTGATGTTCTTTATCATAACAATCTTTCACCATTAGGGCCATAAACTCGCCTGCTTTAGTAGCTTTGGCACCCGGCGTATCGGTTTCTGGAATAATGGTTTCTGCAATTTCATCTAACAGTAAAACATCATTGCTATTAAACAAATCATTTATTTGCTTTGGCGATGAAGTACAACCTGTTAAAGTGAAAATTTCTGCCCCTAAAACAGTACCTCCTAATAACAGGGCTACTGATGATATGGCTTCTCTTCTATTCATGATTTTAATGTTTTTGGTCTTTAATTAAACACCTAGCGTCCAGCCGGCTCTGTAATTTCTTTTTACAAATTGATTAGCTTCCTCAAAATTGGTTACCCGCATTTGCGCATTATCCCAAAGTAATTTGATGTTTCTGCCTGGAAAAATGTCTTTACCATCCTTTTGTGTTTTGATATCATAAGACCTGATGGCTAAGTTGGCCATTAAAAGAGCTTCTGTTAAAGGAACTGCTTTTTCAAATGGCGAACTCAGTTCTTTGTTACCATAACCTGCCAAGCAAGCTTCTACCCATTGTGCATAATGACCATTGGTGCTTCCGGTTACTCTGTCGTATTTTTGTTTAACTTTTACTTCCTGAGTTTTGCTGGTAGGCAATAAACGAGGGTTTTGGTTATAAGTACCCGCCATCATTTTGCCTTTTGTACCTATAAATAACATCCCGTTTCCACCATCACCAAATACTTCATTTGGGCCTAATTCTTCTGGGCGTTCTGGCTGTATACCGCCATCCATCCAATGTAATTTAATTGCCGATTTATTTTTTGCCGTTTCTGGGAAGTTTAGGATAACATGGCTAGAAGGTGGGCAAGATTCTGGGAAATAACCACGTTTAAACTCATCTACATAAACAGAACCAACGCTAGCTTCAACTGAAGTTGCTGCATTTAAGCCTAAAACTGTGAACGGACCTTCCATTAAATGGCAACCCATATCGCCTAGTGCTCCAGTGCCATAATCCCACCAGCCACGCCAGTTAAAAGGCACCAATTTATCTACATAGTTTTTCTGAGGTGCAGTGCCTAACCATAAATCCCAATCTAGCTCTTTTGGAATTTCTGCAGCTTGCGATGGCCACGGAATACCTTGCGGCCATACTGGGCGGTTTGTCCAGCAGTAAACGGTATGTACTTTACCAATTACACCAGCATCAAACCATTCTTGCATTTGCCTAACTCCATCATCTGAAGCCCCTTGATTACCCATTTGGGTAACTACTTTATATTTTTTAGCGGCATCTAATAAGACGCGAGCCTCATAAATATCATGCGTAAGCGGTTTCTGTACATAAACATGCTTACCCAATTGCATAGCTGCTAAAGTGGTGATAGCGTGGTTATGGTCTGGTGTAGAAACGCAAACGGCATCAAAGTTTTTTGATTCTTTATCAAAAAGCTCTCGCCAATCTTTATAATATTTTGCTGTTGGATAATCTTGTCTTGCTTTTAATGCTCTTCTATCATCCACATCGCACAAGAAATTGATAACGGCTTTGCCTGAATTATGGAAGCTTTTTAAATCGCTATAACCTTTGCCACCAACCCCAACACCGGCAATATAAAGTTTATCACTAGGAGCTAAAAAACCTTTACCCAAAACATGTCTGGGTACAATAGTAAACGCTACCGCTGCAATTGCACCAGATTTAATAAAGTTTCTTCTACTTTGTTGATTACTTTTATTTTCCATGTTTAAGGTATTAAAGGTTCATCTTTTTAAGTTCAGAAACAGCGTGGTCTACTGCTCTGGCAGTAAAAGCCATATAGGTTAAAGATGGATTTACGCAGCTTCCTGATGTCATGAAAGAGCCATCTGTTACGTAAACATTTTTAGCATCCCAAACTTGATTATGCTTATTTACCACAGAAGTTTTAGGGTCTTTACCCATACGGGCTGTACCCATTTCATGAATACCTTGACCAAAACCGTAACCATTATCATGCGCTTTAACATCTTTAAGACCTGCTTTTTCAAGCATTTCTTTAGCGTCATCCATCATATCCTTACGCATTTTAATTTCATTCTCTTTTATTTCAGCATCAATAGCTAAAACGGGTAAGCCCCATTTATCTTTTACAGTTTTATCAAGGGTAACTTTATTTTCATGGTAAGGTAAAATCTCGCCAAAAGCTGTCATACCCATCGTCCATTGGCCAGGTTCTAATAAAGCCTCTTTTAACTCGGCACCTATGCTTAACTCTGCTATCTCGCGGTTCCAGCCTTGTCTGCCCGCACCACCTTGATAGCCGAAGCCACGTAGGTAATCTCTTTTCTCGCCATTCATGTTTCTAAAACGTGGTACATAAATACCGTTTGGTCTTCTTCCGTAATAGTATTTATCATCATAGCCCTCTGCAATACCAGAAGCTCCTAATCTGAAGTGATGATCCATCAGGTTATGACCAAGCTCGCCACTGCTACTTCCTAAACCACCTTCCCAAACATCGGTTGCAGAGTTCATTAATACCCAAGCAGAGTTTAAGGTTGATGCACAAAGGAAAATCACCTTAGCTTTATACTCATAAGTTTTATGAGTTTCTGCATCTATAATTTCTACACCTGTAGCTTTTTGGGTGTCTTTATCATAAAGAATTTTAGTAACGATAGCATGCGGACGAAGCGTAAGATTTCCAGTTGCCATAGCTGCTGGTAAAGTGGAGGATTGTGTACTGAAATAAGCGCCAAAAGGACAACCTAAAGAGCATTTATTTCTGAACTGGCAATTGCTACGACCTTTAATAGGAGCCGTAACATGAGCTACACGACCAATAAACATATGTCTTTGATCTTTATATTGTTGTTTGATACGAGCTGCCACATCTTTTTCTACACAATTTAATGCCATTGGTGGTAAGAACTCGCCATCAGGTAAGTGAGCCAAATTTTCTTTTGAGCCACTTATTCCGGCAAATTTCTCAACATAACTATACCAAGGAGCAATTTCATTATAACGAACTGGCCAGTCTACAGCAATACCTTCTTTAGCATTGGCTTCAAAATCTAAATCACTCCAACGATAAGATTGTCTACCCCACATTAAAGATCTGCCGCCTACATGGTATCCCCGATACCAATCAAAGCGTTTTACTTCTGTATAAGGAGCATCTTTCTCATTAACCCAAAAACTTAGGTTCTTTTCTGATAGCGCATAATCTCTTTTAAGAACAGGATAATTGTCTATCATTTCTTGCGTTCTTCTACCTCTGTGCTCAAACTCCCATGGAGCTTTAGTGGCATTTTCATAGTCTTTTACATGCTCTACGTTTCTGCCTCTTTCTAGTAAAAGTGTTTTTAGACCTTTTTCTGTGAGTTCTTTAGCTGCCCAGCCTCCGGATATACCGGAACCTATAACTATGGCATCATAGCTTTGTTCTGACATTCGTTTAATATTAAAAATTGGTTAAGTGAATATAGAAATTTAATTTCTATAAACAATGAGCTAAGTGTATTTTTTACAATATGTTATATTAGGATTTTACCAATAAACGTAAAAACCACACTAAATATGATTTAGTGTGGTTTCAGAAGCTTTAAAAAAAAGCTTTAAGTGTTATAAACTATAAATATTTTTTTAGCAATTGTGCCCAAACTGCATAACCTGCAGCTTTTAAATGCAAACCGTCATGGGTATATTCTTTTTTCATACGGCCATCGGCATCTAAAAATATTTTATGCGTATCTATTAAGGTGGCTTTCTCTTCTGCTGCTAACTTCTTTAAACCTGCATTAACAGCAGCAATATGTTCATCCTTATTATAATGATTTTTAAACTGCGTAAAAGTATTATTTACAGGAAACACCGTTTGCAAGTAAATTTTCGTTGCCGGAGACTCCTTTTTGATTTGCTTTACAATTCTATAATAATTATTGATGATTAAGCTATCAGGAATATTTCTTGAGATATCATTGATACCTATTAACAAAAAAACCTTAGCTGGTTTACCTTCTGTTACTTCACTTAATCTTTCTAAAACACCAAAAGAAATATCTCCAGAAATACCTCTGTTCTTGATATTTGGGTTACCTAAAAGCTCAACCCAATCTACCCCAGCGGTAATGCTATTACCTAAAAAAACAATATCTGTTTGGGCATTTGGGTAACTTTTAAATTGTTCTACTTTAAGCTCAAAATTGCTAGGGCGATACGTAGAGTCCCACTTTACAACTTGTGCATGGGTTTGGTTAACAAGAAAAAATAGCGCAAGGCTAAAGAATAATAACTTCTTCATATATCTAAATTTAGGAGGTTTAAATTACAGTTTTCTCTTCATATTTATTGCCAAACCTATCTGTTGCTTGTACTTTGATATTTCTAACCTCAGGATTGATATGAGCCATAAATAAATGTTCTGTTCTTCTAGGTTCTGCAAAAGAGCGTGGTTTAGGTAATTGATCGCCTTTGTATAATTTTACACTTAAAGGATCAAAACCTTTGGTTTGTTCTAGCAATCCCATGTATTTATCATCGGCCCACCATTCTATTTTCCATTGCGGGTCCCAATTCCAAACATTGGCTAAAAGCCTTTTTTGCGCTGTTAGTTCTTCTATATGTAAACTTATTTGATGCGTTTTAGGTTTCCGCATAGATTTATAATACCAACTTAACTGATTACCTTTTACATGATAAACGCCATAACCACGAGGAGCACCATCGCCGCAGATTGGCCCTGTCCACCATGCACCACAAACAGTACCGTGTACGTGTTCATAAACATTATCTGTGATAAAGTTATCGTTATAATGAGTATGCCCAGACATGATATGTACTTGCCTACCTTTCAGAATTTCATACAAAGCGGCGTTATTCTTAACTGCATTATGTACCGGAATATGTAGTCCAATAACGATTAAATGCTCTTTAGGAACAAAAGCTAAATCTTTCTTCAACCAAGACAACTGCTCATCTGTGATATAGCCATCGTATTTTCTTTCTTCACCTAGGTACCGAACATCATCTAAAACAACATAATGTACCTGCCCCCTGTTAAAAGAATAATAGGTTGGCCCAAAATTTTGCTTAAAGGTTTTATCAGAAGTTTCATCTCCGCCTTGGCGATAATCCATATCATGATTACCTAAAGCTTGAAAAAATGGTATGCCCATTTGTTTAACCGCTTCTGCATAATCTTTAAATAGTTCAAGCTCATCCCAAACTAAATCTCCGACACCTATACCATGTACCAAAGCTTTATCTCCTAAATCTTTAACCAGCTCCTGTACATCAGGCACAGATTCTTCCATCATTTGCTTTACATCGGCTTTGTTTTTCACCTGTGGGTCTGCCCAGATAACAAAATAATGCTCTTGGTCGTTCTGTTTAAGCTTGGTTAAGTTAAAATCAAAACTGTTTGTGGTATTTAAATTTTCATATTGTTTTGAGATACTGTTTTGAGTTTTAAACTCGTAACCAGCCGGTGTACTCATGAAAACATGGGTAGCTTTATCATGAGCTTTAAATTTATAAAAACCATTTTTATCGGTTTTCACCACACTAAAACCATCAGAAATAACCACATCTGCTAAAGCTTTACCGTTTACTTTTACGCTTCCGCTGATGGTTTTATCAGCCTTGTTTAAAAAACCATGACTATTTAAACTTATAAAAGCACTACCGGCTAATAAACTAGTACTTTTTATGAAAAATCTTCTGTTCATTTTAATTTTTGATTATAAAAGTTCAGGAGTTATGTTAGATAACTCCTGATACTTTATGCTTATTGTTTTAGTCTGGTTGGGGCTACACCATCCGGATTTTCTGTTGTTGCAGCCGGGAATACTCCTTCTAATTCTTCTAGTGTAGAAGTTGCTGTTAACCTAAAATTGGTTTGTGTTCTCGCTTTTACCCATCTTCCTAAATTTGCGTTATAAATACCACCTAGCTTGTAATAGAAAGCTGCATCAGAAGGGGTAGTATAAGTTAAGTTAATGGTATTGCTTCCTTGTCTGTAAAAAGGCTGAGATTGTAATGTTATAGGGTTGATGACATCATAATAATCTGTATTTGCAATTTTATAACCAACAACTGGCGGACCAGCAGAGAATAAACTTCCGCCAGCAGCTACAAATATAACATCAATAGGTTGGGTATCCTTAGTAACATCTGTTCCTTTAAAAACAGCCATACCAAATGCATTACCGCTGTTAGCTAATAAATTAGTGTTTTTGGTTCCAAATCCATCGCCATTTGTTGTGGTATAGTTGAAAGATCTAATCCAATTTGCATTACTTATAGAAGTAGAACTAGCGCCATTAATTAATTTAGTAGAACCTCCTACATAGAAGAAAGTACCTTTAGCAGCGGTACCTGTGGTAAGGTTAAATTTAAAAGTTCTAAATGATGTAGAACCACCACCAGTAGCCCAACCATTAACAGGAAAACCGGTAGGTTGTGCTGTACCAGCATTATTAGTAACAACAACAGAGAAAGGTGTAACAGAGAAATCAATATCTCTGGTTGCCATTAACTGAATGTATTCGTAATTACCATCAGTACCACTTACATCATTTATAAAACCACTAATAACAATATCAGCAATTTCTGGAGTAGAGCTTAAAGGAACAACATCATTAAGAGTTCTTATGCGGTGCTCTGGAATAATTTTACCATCTGCACCTTGTTTACTGATGATAATGCCATAATAATTAGCAGTAAAAGGCAAACCGCTAGTATTAGCAAAAGTTGCGTTGGCCTCTGTAAATAAGGTGAGGTTATCAAAACCATCGTTGATGATTTTTTCTCCTCCGTAAACAGCTGTTGGCGCTGGAACTGGATCAAAACCTGCCTTAACAATTGCTACCAAGGTACTTTCATACTTATCAGGATTGGAAAGAATAAGGTTAGCTCCTACGCGGTTTGCTGGTATGGTTTTTCCTGAAGCTACTTTGGTAACGTCAGAACCATCAACACCAGTAATTTGTAATAAACCATTTACTCTTTTTAATACTCCACCGGCAATTTCAACAACAACAGAATCTCCGGGAACGTAATTAGCAGCTTCTGGTCCAATAGCAATAGAGATTCCTCTTAACTCGTTTAAGCGTTTTTTGTCTTGTACAATAAGTAAACCAGCAGGTAAGTTATTTCCAGAATGATCTGAAACCACAACAGCACTTATTTTTGAAGACCCAAACATATTGTCAACCGTAAGGTTTAAGTCGGTACCTTTGTATAAGCTTCTTAAATCAAAGATTGGAATGTAAGGACTTACTACGCCGCCCGGATAATTACTTTTCTCGCAACCCACCCATATCGCCGATAAGGCAAGGAAGCATAAACTGAGAAATATATTTCTTTTCATTTTCATGATATTAAAATTTAATGTTAAGGTTTTTGCCACCAAACTTGTGTAAATATCTCATCAGGACCTTGTGCGGCAACAGCAAGTTTGTAATTGGATGGATTAGCAGATTCTACATAAACAGGATAAGTCATACGAGCTGGCATAATACCATCATTTCTTAAACCCGGACCTTTTGGTAATGTTGGATATCCTGTACGTCTGTACTCAAACCACTGTTGGTTATCTGCCAAGAATAAAGCGTAATATTTCTGTAAATGGATTTTCTCCATTTTTTCTGCTAAACCATCTGTAGGAAGGAATTGCATATCTGCATTAATTAAATAAGTATCAACACTTAAACTCCATGTTGGTACCCATAGCGTAATGCTATTTAAAACTCCTGATTTATAAAAATCTTCAGCCGAACCATTTATCCAGCCTTTAGCTGCCGCCTCTGCTAGTATGAATTGCTGCTCTGCATAATTCATGATCATCCCTGTTAAAGGATCATTTTGTAAATTTTGTGCTGGGAAACCAGAAACTACTGATGCACTAGAATAAAAATAAGATTGTTTTGGCTCGCCAGTACCGGGTACATAACCACTTTTTACACCAGCAAAACCATTTGGACCTTGTGCAATTCCCCATCTGTTTACTCCATTTCTACCATAGGTTGAAATATCTAAACGAGGATCGTTCCAGTCTCTTAAATGATCTATAAAAAAAGCACCAATAGAAGGGGCTCTCCAATCTTGCTCTCTTACACTTAAAACGTAAGGAGAAGTGAACGGACCCATACCTGTCCATTTCAAAATAGCTGATTCATCATTACTAGCTATTCTTGGATAATTTGATGGATTTACATCTACAATATCTTTAATTTTATCTATACACTGCTGAGCTACTTCTGCTTTACCAGATAAACGAAGTAATAATCTTAAATAAAGAGAGTTACCAAATTTTCTCCATCTTGATGCATTACCTTGGTATACAGGATCACTACCTGCAAGAATATTGGGAGCTCCTGCTAATAAAGTATTAGCTTCTTCTAATTGTTGAAATAAACCTAGATAAACATCTTTTTGTTGATCAAATTTAGGTTCAAACACTAGTTCTTTACCTTTTAAAGCTTCACTGTAAGGGATATCTCCATAAGTATCTGTTAAAATAGAAAATACCCAAGCTTGGCAAATAAGAGAAATACCTCTGTAAGATTTATCTATATTACTATCGCTATTTGCTAAATTATATATGTCTTTGAAATTGTTTAGCTGCACATACAAGTTATTCCAAGCATAATCAGAAAGGTTTCTACGAAACTCATATCTAAAAACAACTGCCTCAGCATCACTTTGGTTAACGGTTACCTGCATTAACTCGTTATTAAAGTTTCTGTTTCTAACCATGTTAGTTGTTAGTGTATTTACCAAAGCAGGTGCTAATAACTGTGCTGGTAATGCACTTGGCGTACCATTGGGGTCGGTATTAATCTCTGTAAAATCTTTCTGACATCCTGGTGATATGACAACCAGTACAGAGATAAATATCATCGTTATTCTCAATATCTTTTTCATTGCTATTTTGAATTAAATTCCTATAATTAAATTGATGCCGTAGGTTCTAGTAGATGGAAACTGTGCTGTTTCAAAACCTTGAACAATATCAGTTCCTGCTAGTGTACCAAACTCTGGATCGAATATTGGCCATGGAGACCAGATAAACAGGTTACGACCATAAACACCTATAGATGCTTTTTGCATACCTAATTTCTTAACTAATTTTGGTGTTAAGGTATAATCTAATCTTGCCTCTCTGAACTTTATGAAGTCTGTTCTGAAAGTACTTCCCTCTGCATTATCAATACCCATATGAGATCTGTAATAACCATCAACATCAAAAGTTATTTTATCATTCGGACGGAAAGTTCCATCTGCATTTTGAATAACCCCGTTTCCTATAATACCGCTATATCTACCTGGTAGTGTTTTGGTTAACTTACCTTGCTCTACTAATTTATAATGACTTAATGAATGTGCTACACCACCAACTTGGGCATCAAAAAGGGCATTAAATCTAAATTGCTTATATCTAAATTCATTACCTAAACTTGTTCTAAATTTTGGAATTGTATTTCCTAAATAAACTACCTCATCACTAATTTTAGCAAATCCGGTAGCTTCGTCATAGATTACTTGTCCGTCTGGAGCTCTTTGGTAACCTCTTCCATATAAATCACCCATGCTACCACCCACTTTAACTACAATTTGGCCTCCACCAACTGGTCCATTTCTTAATACAACTGAGCTATCTCCTAATTCTTCAACTCTGTTTCTGTTTGATGAGAAAGTGAAGTAAGAAGTCCATTTAAAACCAGATTTTGTACTAATTGGTGTACCATTAACGGCTAGCTCAAAACCTCTGTTACTAACTTTACCAAGATTCACTAAAACTTGATTATAACCTGTAGAACGGTCAACAATACGTGTTAAAATTTGATCTTTGGTATTTCCATAATAGTAAGCAACATCAAAACCTAAACGATTATTAAAAAATCTTAAATCGGCACCAAACTCATAAGTTGTAGTTCTTAACGGTCTTAAATTTGGATTTGGTAATAAACTTGGGTTATTTAAAGCTCCTCCAGGATATAAACCACTACCTGCTATTTCATAATTATAAGATGTTCTGTAAGGAATAGTAGAACCACTACCAACCTCAGAGTATGAAGTTCTAAACTTAGCAAAGTCTATCAATTTTGGTAGTTTAAATATTTCAGAGGCTAGGAAACTTAAACTAGCTGAAGGATAACTGAAATTAACATTATCTGTACGATTTGGCGTTGCTAAAACGCTATTCCAGTCTATTCTATTGGTTAAATCTAGATACAAAAAGTCTTTGTAAGAGGTAGATAATAAGCCATAGAAACTATTGATATTGTACTGACTTCTAAATGGATAAGTAGCTAGAGGCCCAGCACTGTTAGCTGTAGTATAAACCCCTGGTTGATTTAAAGAATCGGCTCTGATTTCATCTTTATTGTAGATGTTTTTCAGCATGCTTCCTCCTGCCGTAGCTGTTACTTCAAAGTCTTTTTTAAACTTTTTAGTATACTTTAATAAGAAATCGCTACTTGCTTCTTGCGAATATATATTTTGTGTTCTGTAAGAACCTTTTGGTAATCTTGTACCTGCATCATAAGGACGCTCTTGCGCTCTTCTTTCATAACCCATATCCAAAGAGGTTCTTACCATTAAGCTTAAATTCTTGGTGAAATTGTAAGTAGCTTGGATGTTTCCGGTAAGAGTATTTCTATCAGACTTATTGATAAACTCATAAGAAATAGCATAAGGGTTTTCTGGGAAAGAGCTAAACGGATATTGTATAGCCCTTCCTTCTTGACCAAGTTTCCAATAATTTCTTAGCCAATCTGGATCTGCACTTGGCTGCCAAAATATATACCAATACATTAAAGACTGGTTACCATAACCTGCTCCGGGTAAATTATCACTATTTCTGTTTGTATAGTTTATTTTAGAAGTAACCTGAAGTTTTGAGTTGATTTTAGAACTTACAGATAAAGCCACTGAATTACGATCATAACCTGTATTTGGAGTAATCCAAGTGTTTTTAACATTGGTAACAGAGAAACGAGCAGTAGTTTTATCTGTACCGCCATCCAAACTAACTGAGTTTGTAAAAGTTTCACCAACCTCAAAAAAGTCATTTAATTTATTGTAAGGCACCCATGGTGTTCTTTCTGTTCCTCTAGTTTGAGTTACAGGATCGTATTGAAAAAACATTTGCCCGTCAAACCTTGGTCCGTAAGCAGAACTTGTTCCGCTAGTACTTGGTCCGTCTGGTCCAGCACCAAATGAATAATAAGAAGCACCACCAGTACCTTGACCATATTCATACTGTAAATCTGGCCAACGGTTACCGCTTTCAAGTGCAACGTTAGAGTTAAAAGTAATGCCTAAACCTTTTCTTTTTGCACTTCCAGATTTTGTAGTGATAATGATAGCACCATTAGCACCTCTTTGTCCGTACAATGCCGCAGCACCTGGTCCTTTTAAAACAGAAACGCTTTCTATATCTTCCGGATTAATATCATTTAAACCACTACCATAGTCGGCCGGCATATTATCACTTCCTGTACCATACGCACTCTCGCCAGCATTAGCAGTACGTCTACCTGTACCTTGGTTAATAACTACGCCATCAACAACAATTAAAGCCTCGTTATCGCCAGTAAGATTATTCTCACCACGAAGGATAATTTTATTAGAACCAGCAGGACCACTATTAGACCTTACTAAGTTTAAACCCGCTACTTTACCGGATAAAGCATCTGTCCAATTGTTAGAAACTGCATCAGTTAACTGTTCGCCTTGTACAGTAGTAACAGCATAACCCAAAGCTTTCTCTTCCCTTTTAATACCTAAAGCCGTTACTACAACTTCATTTAAAGCAGTGGTGGCAACTTTTAATCTTATGGTTAAATTGCTTTGGCTGTTAGCAAAAGTCATTTTCGTAGGCTCATAACCTATGTAAGAAAAAGTAACCATGGTATTCTTTGGTATGTTGATAGAAAACTCACCATCGAAATTGGTTGTACCCAAATTTTTCTTGTTGCTATCTGTTATGATAACACCAATGATAGGCTGACCATCATCATCGCCGATAAGTTTTCCTTTAATACTTATAGATGCCGTTTGAGCAAAGGCACTTAACGTATTAAAAATAATTAGAAAGAAGGATAGAAATAAAAGGCTTATACCCTTTGTTTTTACCACTTTCTTTGAGCGGGGTAAACATTTCTCATTCATTATTTAAAAAATTGATTTTCAATTACTTATTTAGTATTTAGGTCTAGCTTAATAATAAATTTATTAAGTTATTTGGTTTATTAAAATTAAAATAAAAAACATTTAAAAACACCATATTATTTACAATTTATTTTTTATTGTTTCTTTTTGTTGTTAAGCGGCACAAATAGAGCAATTAAATGTTACTAACTGGTTATTCTTATGTTAAGTATTTGTTATGATTGTTTATGAGAGTAGTATAAATAATAATGCGGCCAAAACTGCCCCAAAAAGAGGTCCTATAACTGGTATCCACGAATAAGACCAGTTACACACACCAGCTTTCCCTTTATTGATGAAAAAGAAAACAATACGTGGCCCTAAGTCTCTTACCGGATTGATAGCGTATCCGGTTGTACCTCCTAAAGATAATCCAATTGCCCAAACTAAAAAAGCAACAGGTATAGCACCTAAAGAACCTAAACCTATAACAGTTTTAGGATTTTCTAGCTCGGCCCCAGTAAAATAAAAGATAGTAAAAATGAGAACGAAAGTTCCAACAAGCTCATTCATAAAGTTTAAGCCTTTATTTAAAATAGCAGGTTGGGTATAAAAACAAGCAGCTCTAAGGTTAATATCGTCTGTACTTTTAAAATGATCATAATAAAAAAACCATACCATTAAGGAACCAGCTGCTGCTCCTATTAGTTGCGATAATGCATAAGCAGGAACTTCTGCCCAAGCAAATTTATCGGCAACAGCCAAAGCTACACTTACAGCAGGATTTAGATGCGCACCACTATGAGGCCCTGCAATAACTACTCCTACAAAAACAGCTAAGGCCCAACCAGTAGTAATTACTATCCAGCCAGAATTTTGTCCTTTTGTTTTATTGAGCACTACATTGGCTACAACACCATTTCCCAATAAAATCAGGAAAAATGTACCCAAAAACTCGGCTACATACTGATTCATGTTTTCTTTATTTTAGTTTATAATTGGTGATGTACCTTTTCCAGACTAGGTACATTTGTTTTTTATAAAGTTGTCCAATGGTTAACCGCCTGAACAGCTTTTTTCCATTGCTTAATGTTATTTTGAACCTGTGTTGTATGGGCTGGCTCAAAAATTCTATCTACTTCCCACTGCTTCTTTATCTCTTCTATATTAGCCCAAACACCAACCGCCAAACCTGCTAAATAGGCTGCACCAATTGCAGTTAACTCTGCCGCCTTAGGTCTTATAACAGATGTATCTAAAACATCTGCTTGGTACTGCATTAATAAATTATTTACGGTAGCACCACCATCCACACGTAATTCTTTAATGGCAAAATCAGCATCGGCTTCCATAGCTTTTAAAACATCCATGGTTTGGTAGGCTATACTTTCTAAAGCTGCTCTTGCTATATGTGATGATTTAGTCCCTCGGCTTAAGCCAAAAATTGTCCCTTTAGCATAAGGATTCCAATGTGGAGCACCTAAACCAGTAAAGGCAGGCACCAACACAACACCTCCATTATCTTCACAAGCACTAGCCAAATCATCAATTTCTGAAGATGTTTTAATAATACCTAAACCATCTCTTAACCATTGTACAATAGCGCCTGCCATGAAAATACTGCCTTCTAAAGCATAATGAACTTCATTATTTATCTTCCAAGCTACGGTAGTAACTAAATTGTTTTTAGACATTACAGGTTTGTTACCGGTATTCATCAGCATAAAGCAACCTGTACCATAGGTATTTTTCACCATACCAGCTTGTGTACAAAGCTGCCCAAAAAGTGCCGCCTGTTGATCGCCTGCTATACCTGCAATTGGAATTTTAGCAGAAAATATAGCTCCTGCTGTTTCTCCATAAACTTCACTTGATGATTTCACCTCTGGTAAAACCGATTTTGGAATATCAAAAATGCTTAACAATTCATCATCCCAACTTAATGTATGGATATTAAAAAGCATGGTTCTTGATGCATTGCTTACATCTGTAATATGAACTTTTCCTGCTGTTAATTTCCATACCAACCAGCTATCTACCGTACCAAAAAGTAAGTTTCCGGCATTGGCTTCTGCTCTTGCACCTTCAACGTTGTCTAAAATCCATTTTAATTTTGTGGCAGAGAAATAAGCATCAACCATTAAACCGGTTTTTTCCTTTATCGATGGTTCTTTACCAGCTGCTTTTAGCTCATCACAAAAAGAAGCTGTTCTTCTATCTTGCCAAACTATAGCATTGCAAATAGGCTCGCCGGTTTGTTTATTCCAAACGATGGTAGTTTCTCTTTGGTTGGTAATGCCAATACAGGCAACGTCTTGCGGAGAAATTCTGGCTTTGATAACTGCTTCTGTAGCCACACCTATTTGAGAGCTCCAGATTTCCATAGCATCATGCTCTACCCAGCCACTTTGCGGATATATTTGTGTAAATTCTTTTTGAGCAACTGCTAGTTGCTTGCCTTCATCATTAAAAATAATTGCTCTTGAACTTGATGTTCCTTGGTCTAAAGACAAAATGTATTTACTCATGATATCAAGCTTTAGTTAATAATTGGTCTTCTGTATAAGTTGGCGTTACCGGATGCTTGTTTAATAAATATTGTTTAGCTAAAGTTATAAAATTGCTTATTTGTTGGGCTTTCCATTCTTCATTTTGGTTTAAAACCGATGCCATTAAATCGGCAACTTTAGGAGCCATTTCTATAGCCGCTTGCGCATCAACAAATAAAATACGCAATCTTCTAGCCAATACATCTTCTACGGTACGAGCCATCTCATTTTTGGTAACCCAAACTACTTCTGCTAAATAATGTGGGAATTTAGGATGTAGCAAAGCTTTTAAACTTGAATCTTGCTTCATAAGATTTTGAATATGCGCAGCATCCAAGCCGTAAAAATCTAAATGGTTACCTAGTTTTTGCGTTGTGCTTCCGTGGATAGCCAAAGCTTCTGTTTTACAAACTGCATTTGATAATTTAGCTACTTGAATAACTTGATCTATAGTATCTTGCGCCATTTTACGGTAGGTAGTCCACTTACCACCGGTAATAGTTACCAAACCAGTATCACTTACAATAAGCTTATGACTTCTGGATATTTCTTTTGTTTTACCTGTATTTTTTGTTGGCGCAGCTAAAGGCCTTAAACCCGCAAAAACGCTTAACACATCTTTTTCAGTCGGCTTTTTAGCCAGATAAAGTGCTGCTGTTTGTAAAATAAAATCTATTTCTTGTTGTAGCGCTTCTGGTTCGAGGCTATTTTTATCTAGCGGTGTATCTGTTGTACCTACCACTAAATAGTTATGCCAAGGCACCGCAAATAATACTCTACCATCAGAAGTTTCTGGAATCATTAAAGCAGCATCAGCAGGCATAAAAGATTTATCTAAAACAATATGCACACCCTGACTAGGTCTTACCAAAGCTTTTGAGCCTGGTTTATCCATACTTAAAATATCATCAACAAAAACTCCCGTAGCATTTATTACAGCTTTTGCTTTAATATTATAAGTAATTTGTGTCTCTAAATCTCTTACAGCAACACCATTAACCTTAGAACCAGATTTAAGCAAGCCCTCTACCTTCATATAATTAAGTACAGTAGCGCCTTGTTCTATGGCGGTTTGCGCCATGTTTACTGCTAAGCGGGCATCATCAAACTGACCATCGTAATACTCTACACCGCCTCTTAACCTCGTACTATCTAAACCTGGTAAAGCTTTCTCTACACTTTTTTTATTTAATATGGTTGATGAACCAAAACTAAATCTTCCGGATAACCAATCGTAAAGCTTTAAGCCAACAACATATTTAAGCTGTTCAAAAACGCTAAAACATGGTATAATAAAAGGTTGCTTTTTTACTAAATGTGCTGCATTTCTCAACAATAAACCTCTTTCTCTTAAAGCCTCGTAAACCAATGCAACATCTCCGGCTGCCAGATACCTAACCCCACCATGAACTAATTTGGTACTTCTGCTTGAGGTTCCCTTTGCAAAATCTGATTGCTCTACCAATAAGGTTTTAAAACCTCTTGAAGCAGCATCAACTGCACAACCTAAACCAGTTGCACCACCTCCTATCACCACAATATCCCACTGTATGTCTTTTTCTAAGTCTTTTATCTGGCCTTCTCTATTCCTATCCATAATTTAAAAATCGAAAGTAAATCGAAACACTAAACAATTATAAGAAAATAAATCGAAATAAAAAAGAACAAATAAAAATAAAAAGAAAACCTTAACGTATTAAAAAGAGATTAGAAAATATTTTGGTAACCTATAAAACATTTTCTTTTTATATTTAATTATTACCTTAGAAAATCAAAAAAATAGTGTAATGATAAATATTGCAGAACGCCATCAGTTTATTTTAAATAAACTTCAAAAAGAAGAATATATAGCAGTAGTTGATTTATGTAAGGAACTTGATGTATCACCTGTTACTATTAGGAAGGATTTAAAGCTGCTAGAAGAGAAAAACTTACTTTTCAAAACTCATGGTGGAGCTACACTTCAAAACCCTTATACTATAGATAGGCCTGTTAATGAAAAAGAGAAAATTCAATCTTTAGAGAAGGTTAAAATAGCATCAACCGCGGCAGGCATGATACAAGAAAACGATGCTTTAATTATTGCATCTGGAACAACCGTTTTAGCTTTGGCAAGAGCTATTCCTGCCAATATGCATCTAACTGTAGTTACAGCAGCTTTAAACGTAGCGCTAGAATTAACTAGGCATCAAAATATTGAGGTTTTACAATTAGGCGGTTTGTTAAGAAAAAGCTCATCATCTGTTACAGGTTCTTATGCGGAAACTATTTTAAAAGACTTTTTCTGTAATAAACTTTTTTTAGGTGTTGATGGTATTGATCTTGAATTTGGCTTAACCACAACCAGCTCTATGGAAGCCCAGTTAAACAGAGAAATGATTAAGGTTGCCCAAAAAACCATTGTTCTGGCAGATTCTACTAAGTTTGGTAAAAGAGGATTTGGTAAAATTTGCCCAATTGATGAAATAGACCATATTATTACCGATAGCGGCATTTCTGCTTCAACTTTGCAAGCAATAGAGAGTATGGGAATACATGTTACAGTGGTTTAATTATTATTTATAATATAAAAAACAGCGCCCTCAAATAAGAGAAGCGCTGTAATTATACATCTCCAAACTAAATTTAAATCTTAATATCCATTATTTTACCGGTTCTACGACTTTCCTCAGCCATGAAGCCCATGATATGGCTTTCGATAGATTCATCAATAGTAGAAGTTAAAATACTGGCATTTTGCTGACCTACAGCTTGTACAAAATCTTTAACCAAAAGCCAATCGCCACCACCATGGCCACTATTTTTATAACCATCTACATCTTCTGCTTTAGGTATAAACTTTACTGATTTACCGGTTCTAAAATCACTTACAACTAGTTCTTCCATATCGCCAACCATATCTCCCATAGTTCCCATGATACGGGTTCTTCTTCCGTGATACGATGTAAAAGCCTCCATAGAGAAACTTGCTGTAACACTATCAGCAAACTGGATACTTGTTATGTAATGGTCTGGCTGGTCATTCTCCATACGGTAAACACATCTGCCGTAATTGGTTGTTTTTAACCGTTCCATAATTACTTCCGGATGCTTGGTTTTATCCTCTGGCAAATCTAAAACGCCTAATCTTTTTCTCTTTTCATAATACTCTTTAATGGCAGAGTAAGGACACTCTCTTTCTACTTTACAACCATCTGTACATCGGGCAGTACTACCCGCAGGTGCGTTTTCTTTTTTAAACCATTTCAAATCGCCCATGGCAGCTATTTTTTGACTTGATTTATTGATAATCCATTTGATGATATCTAAATCATGACAAGATTTTGCCAAAATAATAGGAGTAGTTTGCTTCGCATTATGCCAATTGCCACGCACAAAAGAATGTGCCATATGGGTATGTTCTATTGGCTCAAAATGTTGTACACTTACTATTTCTCCAATGGCACCTTGAGTAATTAAATCTCTCATTTTAACAAAATAAGGTGCGTATCTGAGCACATGGCAAACAGCAACAATTCTACCTTTTTTCTTCGCTAAACTTAAAATTGCTCTGCATTCTTTCTCTGTTGGTGCAATGGGTTTTTCAAGCAAAACATCATAACCCATTTCTAAGGCTTTCATGCAAGGCGCATAATGCAAATCGTCTGGTGTAGAAATAATAACAGCGTCAGCAAACTTAGGTTGTTTAAAAACATCTTCCCAAGTCTTAAATCTATATTTATCTGCTATCTGATGTTGTTTTGTATACCTATCGTTTCTAAATTCATTAGGCTCTGCAACGCCAATAATATCTAATTGATCTGGAAATTTAGCTGCAAAATTACCATAAACCGTACCCCTGTTGCCAGCTCCAATGGTGATTGCTGTTATTGCTTTACCAAGAGGCTTATGTAGTAAATTTGGCCTGCTGGTATACAAAAAAGAATCATTAGCTAATTTAGCTATTACCTCTGTACTGATGACTGTGGCACCCAAAGAGATGCTTATTGTTTTTAATAAATTTCTACGATTCATGACAATTTTATTAATGCTTAACGCAATTATTATGGATATTTATTTGATAAATTTTACCGAAAGCTTCTCATATGCCTTATCCAACCTTAGTATGTAAAGGCCTTTAGACAAATTTATAGGTAAAGCAATTTTATTTTCACCTGCTACTAATTTCACACGTTCTGATAAAATTTGCCTTCCCATTAAATCAAAAATGTTAAGAAAGCCTTCGTCTACTTGTTGTTGGTTAATAAAAACTAATACTTTAGCATCATCTGCAAAAACCTTTAACTCATTGGTTAATAAAGCATAATTTACAACTTTGATTTCAGATAATTCAAAATTACCATCAAAATCTACCTGCTTTAATCGGTAATAATTATTTCCAATTTTTGGATTTACATCTGCATATTGATAGTAATTAACAGCAGTTGTTGTACCATTGCCTTTTACAGAGCTTAATAAAGTCCAATTTTTAGCATCGCTTGATTTTAAAACCTCAAAATGCGAGTTGTTTTTTTCTGATGATGTGCTCCAATTTAAACCTACTTGTGTGGCTTGTTTAACTACTTCAAATTTATTTAAGACTACCGGTAATGATGTTGATACAGCTGTACCTGCAATGGTAAATACATCATCAGAAGATGTTTCTGATAAACCAAAAGCAAAAGAACCACCCGTAGATGTATAACCCCAAGAATAAATTCTGAATTTGATATTTTTAGCACCTTCAATATTTTGTAAAGCAGCTACACCAGATACATCTATTGGGTCTTGCGGAATACCTCCGGCAAAAGTATTTGAGAAAGCTACAGTTGAGCTTGCATCTAAAAAAGTACCTCCGTTAATACTATATTGGATAATATAATTTCTTGCACCTGCACTAGACCGTCTTAACTTAGCATAAATGGTCTTAATAGAAACTTTATAATTAGCCAACACATTAACATCAAACTCTACATAGCTATTATTGGCTATAGCGCTGGTTTTATCTGTAACAATTGTATAACTAAGGTTTGCGTTTGTTCTAGAGCTAAAACCTTTTGATAATGAAGAAGCTTCTAAACCACTTCCTCTAATCATAGTAGATGAACCAATAGCATTAGAACGAGTAGTTGAAGCAAAAGAAGCTGTCTCTCCACTTAAAGTATTTGCAGACCAGCTGATGAGTAAATTATCATCAGAAATATTAGCTAAATCGCCTCTAATGGTAAGTACGTTTAAATCAGTTGTTGAACTTTGCCCAAAAGCAATAGTTCCTGTTCTAGTACCTTCGCCATATACATAAAGTCTTATTTTTACTAATTCATTAGGCCTAATGTCTTGCAAATCTGCAATATTACTCACATCTACAGGGTCTAAATAATAACCGGCAGTAGTAGAATTAACACTAATTTCTGAACCAATATTCGTAATAGGACCACTGTTAAGGATATAAGTCCACTGTATTTTAGATGAACCATTAGAAGTTCTTCTAATCTTAGCCGAGATTTCTGATAAAGAGATGGCTTTACCAGGTAAAGGCTTTACAGAAAACTCATAATATTCATTTCTATCTTTAGCCTCAGTTAAAGTAGTAGTTAGTATACCCGAACCTAAATCTACTTTAGCTGATGAAAACCCCTTAGTTAACACGTTGTATACTAACCCGTTGCCCCTTGCTATTTTTGAACCTAACATACCAGATGAATAAGTGGCTGGGTAGTCTGATAAATCTGAAGTGGTAATAGAGTTAAAGTCCCATGCTAATAATTGAACCGATGGAACAACAGTTTTTAATCCTTCAAAGTAAGTATGATATTGATTAAAAACCGAAGAGTTTAATAAATACACTAAAACCTCGTTATTGGTTTTAAGAGCAGGATCAGTATAATTATGAGAACCTGTAATAATAACTTTTGAATTAGCCTGACCTTTCCAAGTGCCTTCTATCAGCATGATTTTAGCATGAATATTAAATTTAGCATCGCTACCACTTTCTAAATTAAATATCCTTACCGTTGCCCCTAGTTGTTGCAATTGTCTTAATTTAGTTTGTACCAGTGTTCCTGCTGCATCTTTTGCATAAACTTCTATAATTGCCCCTTGATTTTTAAGAGCAATTAATTTATCGGCTATAGCAACTCTTAAATCAGACCAATCAGACATAGCAATTCTAATTTTAGCATTTGCTACATCTGTAATAGCATCAAGATTTTCTAGAACGTTATCCTGCCCAATAAAACTGCCACCAGAAATCTTTGGAAAAAATTCGGCTCTTAAACCATTAGCCACATCCTCAAAAACATCATAGTTGAAATTGTTTTTCATTCCTGAAGCAGCATTATTACGCATAACTTGCCAATTATTTAAAAAAGCATTGTAGATACCTGCATTATTAAATGTTATAGCATCTTGAACTTTTTTAGCATCAGAAGAAGTAAAGTTGTGCGATGTCTGAAATGTAACATTACTTACTAAACCAGCATTTGTATTTACCTTAGAAAATAAAGCATATTTATGATGATTGATGGAAAGCGTACTTACATCGTTATAAGTAGCTACTACCTCAGATGCAGCTAAATTTGTTTGCAACCATGGTAATGAAGTAGCATTAGTCTCCTGACTATCAGACCTACTCATATCTACCAATATTTTGATATTCACTCCTCTAGTTTCTGCATTCTTTAAAGCATCCATCAAAGGCTGATAATTAATTAGATAAATAGATATCCTAATTTGCTCTCCGGCGGGTGTGTTATCAACCAGAGAAATTAACCTATCCAAGATAACAGTAGAAGTACCTTCTCTAGCAATAGTAGAAGCATTGGTAAAAAGCACCTCTGGGAATGTAATATTAACCTGTGCTTTTAGGGCTGAATTCATCATGCTAAACATCATGAAAAACATCCCCATTTTAAAAAGTAATTTTCTTATCATACTCTCTTAATTTTAGTTTATAATATTCTGTTTTACAGTTACTTAAATCAAAATAACAACTCAATTTTTAGGCACAACAAAGGAGCCTCAAGGGTTTTAAACCTTGAGAAACCTTATAAGCAATATGTGTTAATGACTAGTTTTTAGTTTGAGTTGTCGCTTGTCTGTTAAACGAAGAGAAACAGTTAAACCATCCGGATATGTTTAACTCTCGTTTCCTTCGGGCATTACAAATTATATGGTTGATAATCGTTTAATTTCATCTTTCCATGTTAATAAGCTTAAGAATATAGTTAAAACGCAAGCCATTACTAAAACGTAAAAGCCTCCGTCCCAGCCCCAAGCATCCACAATGTAACCAATAGCAATATTGGCAAATACAGATCCTCCTAAGTATCCAAATAAACCGGTAAAACCTGCCGCCGTACCCGCTGCTTTTTTAGGTACCAAGTCTAAGGCTTGCACACCTATCAACATCACCGGGCCATAAATAAGAAATCCTATTACAATCAAAGAAATATTATCTATCATCGGGTTTCCGGGCGGGTTTTTCCAGTAAACCAATACAGCTACCAATACAAAAAACATGTATACAATAGTTGCAGGTACTCTTCTGCCATTAAAAACCTTATCACTTAACCAACCGCAAAGCAAGGTTCCCGGAATACCAGCGTATTCATAAGCAAAATAAGCCCATCCAGACTCAGACATAGAAAAACCTTTTACTTCTTTTAAATAAGTTGGTGCCCAATCTAACACACCATACCTCACTAAATACACAAAAACATTGGCTATAGCTATAAACCATAAAGCTTTGTTAAAAAGTACATAATCAAGAAAAATACGCTTAGCGCTGAGTTCTTTTTCAGCTTCCGGAGAAGCCTCTCCTTCATTTTTATAAATCTCTATAGGTGGCAAACCACAAGATTGTGGTGTATCTCTTACTAAAATATATGCAAGTATGGCAATTGCCAATGCAATAAAACCTGGGAAATAGAAATTGCTATGCCAATCATTAAAAATAGCTAAACCTAAAATAGCTAAAGGCCCAATAAGGCCTCCTCCTACGTTATGCGCAACATTCCAGATTGACATTTTAACACCTCTTTCTTTTTTAGAAAACCAGTGTACCATTACACGTCCACATGCAGGCCATCCCATTCCTTGAAACCATCCGTTAAGAAATAATAAGGTAAACATGATGGCAATAGAACTGGTGGCAAAAGGAAAAAAGCCCATCAAAATCATGGTAAATGCAGATAACATCAGCCCAAGAGCTAGAAACTTACGGGCATCACTTCGGTCTGATACGTTGCCCATTAAAAACTTACTCATTCCGTAAGCAATAGAAACTCCTGATAAAGCTAAACCTAAATCTCCTTTAGAATATCCTTGCTCAATTAAGTTGGGTATGGCCAAAGAGAAATTTTTCCTTACTAAATAATAACCTGCATAGCCGATAAAAATTCCTAAAAAAACTTTCCACCTTAACTGTTTATAAGTAGGATCTATTTTTTGTTCATGTATAAGAGGTTGATGCTTTGCTGGGTCTAAAAAAGATAATTTCATGTATCTTAAAGATAATTAGCTATTAAAATAAGTTTGGATAATCGGATATAATACCATCAACACCTAATTCCTTTAGTTTTTCTATTTCTTCTTCGGTATTAATTGTCCAAGGTATCACTTTTATACCTTGCTTTTTACAAGCCTCTATCATTTCTTTAGTTACTAATTTATACGCCGGACTATAAATAGCGGGTTTAAAGCTTAAATCTTTAAGATGATTTTCTAGAGAACCTTTAGAAACTAAATAAGCAGTTTTAACTTGCGGATATTTTTGATGAACGATTTCTAAAGAGCGAGGATCAAAAGATTGAATAATCAATCTATCTATTATGCCTTTTTTCTTGATGACTTTCATTAAACGCTTCACAAACTCCTCTGGTGCTGGGTGTAATTCTCCATCACCTTTTGGAGTAATCTTGGTTTCCATATTATAATGAGGTGCCGGATAACCTTTTTCTTTAGCATAAGCCTCAGAAGCGTCAATTAAATCCTCGAGAAGTGGGATATTTACTTTCAGTTTCTTTTGTTCTGGAAATAAGGGGTGGAGTTTAGAGCCTACATCGTAAGTTTTTATTTCTGCGTAGTTCATTTGGTAAAGCTTTAAGCCTTTCCCTTTTGGTATTTCTTTACCATTTTGATCTAAAGCAAATACATCAGAAATATAGGGATCATGAGAAACTAATACCTTTTTATCTTTACTGATAGCAATATCCATTTCTAAAGTAACCCCATAATCGAGTGCTAATTTCATAGCCGGAATAGTATTTTCTGGCATTAACCCTCTACTTCCACGGTGCCCTTGTTTATCAAAATTTGCCTGTGCCATGCTAACAAGGTTAGAAAAAATCAACAATAAAGCTAATACTAAATTTCTCATTTATTTAAATTGTATATACAATGCTAAACAAAAAGAAACAAAAAATAAAATAATAAATAAAAACAAAAAGAAAATAAAAAGATAATAATTAGTTAATAATAGCTCTAGTATGAAATGCACAATAATAACTACCGTTTATAAAAAATATAATCAGTATTAACAGGCTCTAAGCCTATTGATTTAAATTCTGTTGCAATTTGTGCTCTGTGGTAATTAGAATGATTGGTGATATGAAACAAGATATCGCATACACTACTATTAAATTCTATTCCATTACTTGTTTTGTAGTTGAGGACAATATTAAGGTCGAAATCCTCTATAATCTGTAAAGTTTGCTGATAGTTTACAGCATTAATATTTGGTAAATCAACAAGTAAATGAACATCCCAAACACCGAAGCTAGTAACTTGAGACTTTATTCTTTTATTCCATATATGGTGTGCATTTAAAATGTGGCTATAAAGTTTAATAGCTTTTTCAGAAAGCTTATCAGGATGTTCACTATAGACACTCTCTAATTTTGTATTGGCGTAATTATTATAATCGAATAATTCTTTAAAAAATGATTTCATTGTTGTGGTTATCATGATTTATAAAAATACGAAAGTTTAGATGCTAACAAGCAAATCACTATTAAGTTAAATACAAAAGAAAATAAGATAACAAATATCCATTTAAAGCCCTTGACAATTAAAGATAAAGCCCTATCTTTGCAGTCCCTAAAAATTAGGGATAAAACATTTTTATAAATAATTTAAAACAAAGCAAGTGAATACGTTAAGTTACAAAACTGTCTCTGCTAACAAAAAGACCGTTGACAAACAATGGATTGTTGTTGACGCTCAGGGCGAGATTTTGGGGCGCTTGTGTTCTAACATCGCGAAAGTGATTAAGGGCAAAAACAAGCCAGGGTACACCCCACACGTAGACTGCGGCGATAATGTAATCGTTATCAATGCAGACAAGGTTAGACTAACTGGTAATAAATTAGGTGATAAAACCTATATTTCTTACACTGGTTATCCAGGTGGTCAACGTTTTATTTCTCCAAAAGAGTTATTAGCAAAACATCCTGAAAGAGTAATCGAGAAGGCTGTACGTGGTATGTTACCTAAAAACAGATTAGGAAGAGCAATCTTCAAAAACCTATATGTTTATGCAGGTAATGAGCATCCACATGTTGCACAAAACCCTAAAGAAGTTAAATTTTAATTAAAGGAGAAAGAAAATGTCAGTTACTAACACTTCTGGAAGAAGAAAAACTGCAGTTGCCCGCATTTATTTAACTGAGGGTAATGGTCAAATTACCGTAAACGGTAAAGATTATACAGAATATTTCCCAACATTACCTTTACAATACATTGTTAACCAGTCCTTCATCGTTGCTGAGGTTACTGGTCAATACGATGTTAAAGTAAACGTAGCTGGTGGTGGTATTAAAGGTCAGGCTGAAGCTGTTCGTTTAGCGATTGCTAAAGCTATTGTTGAATTAGATGGAATTAGAAAACCTGCTCTAAGAGCTAAAGGCTTAATGACACGTGATAGACGTATGGTTGAGCGTAAGAAACCAGGTAGAGCTAAAGCTCGTAAGAGATTCCAGTTCAGTAAACGTTAATTTTAGGAGGACACAACAATGGCAAGAACAACTTATCAGGACTTATTGGATGCAGGTGTACACTTTGGACACCTTACCCGCAAGTGGAATCCTAAAATGGCGCAATACATTTTCATGGAGCGCAATGGAATCCATATTATCGACTTAAACAAAACTTTAGTAAAAGTTGAAGAGGCTGCAGCTGCTATCAAGCAGATTGTAAAATCAGGTCGTAAAGTATTATTTGTTTCTACTAAGAAACAAGCTAAAGACATCGTTGCAGAATATGCAAAATCTGTAAACATGCCTTATGTAACCGAAAGATGGTTAGGTGGTATGTTAACGAACTTTGCTACCGTAAGAAAGTCTATTAAAAAGATGACCAACATCGATAAAATGACTAAAGACGGTACTTACGATGTATTATCTAAAAAAGAAAAATTAATGATACAGCGTGAGCGTATTAAATTAGAAAACCTTTTAGGAGGTATCGCTGATTTAAACCGTTTACCTGCAGCATTATTCTTAATAGATGTTAAGAAAGAGCATATCGCTGTTACTGAAGCTTTAAAGTTAAATATCCCAACTTTCGCAATGGTGGATACTAACTCTGACCCTTCTAACATTGATTTCCCTATTCCTGCGAATGACGACGCAACTAAATCTATCTCTTTAATCGCTGGCATTATTGTTAAAGCCATTGAAGAAGGTTTAGAAGAGCGTAAGCAAGAGAAAGAAGCAGAATCTGACAAAGAAGCAGCAGCTGAAAAAGCTAAAGCTGATGCGCCAGCTGTTGAAGCTAAAAAAGGAAAGAAAGCCGCTGAAGTTACTGCAGAAGTAACTGAAGAAGCAAAAGGCGAATAAATAATTTAGTTGTGGGTTGTTTGTTTTTAGTTGATAGATTTCTACAACTAACAACTAACAGCCCATTACTTTTAGTTTGAAACTTAAAAAAAGAAAATAAAATGTCTACAGTACAAATTTCTGCAGCAGATGTAAATAAACTTCGCCAACAAACTGGCGCAGGTATGATGGATTGTAAAAAAGCTTTAACAGAGTCTAACGGCGATTTTGAAGCAGCAGTAGATTACCTACGTAAAAAAGGTGCTAAAGTAGCAGCTTCTCGTCAGGATAGAGATTCTAACGAAGGTGTTGTTATTGCTAAAACTACTGCCGATGGTAAAAAAGGTGTTGTAGTTGAAGTAAACTGCGAAACAGATTTCGTTGCTAAAAATGCTGATTTTATTGCATTTGCTGATGCTATCGCTGCTAAAGCTATTGAAACTAACCCAGCTTCTTTAGAAGATTTATTAGCTCAAGAATTAAACGGAACTAAAATTTCTGACTTAATATTAGACCAAACTGGTAAAATTGGTGAGAAAATTGGCGTTTCTAAATACGAAGTTATTGAGGCTGAGAAAGTTGTAGCTTACATCCACGGTAACTACCGCTTAGGTGTATTAGTAGGTTTAAACCAAGATGCAGCTGGCGTTGATGAAGCTGGTAAAGACGTAGCTATGCAAATTGCTGCTATGAGCCCAGTTGGTGTTGATAAAGACGATGTTGATGCAAGAGTAATCGAAAGAGAACTTGAAATTGCTAAAGAGCAAATTAGAGCAGAAGGCAAACCAGAAGAAATGGTAGAAAAAATTGCTGCTGGTAAATTAAACAAGTTCTACAAAGAGCAAACTTTATTAAATCAAGAATTTGTTAAAGATTCTTCTAAAGATATCAGAACTTTCTTAAATGGAGTTTCTAACGGCTTAACTGTAAAATCTTTCAAGAGAATTGTTTTAGGAGCTTAATTCAGATTTGAGTAATGCGTATTGAGTAGTGAGATAGCTTAACAAATCGAGAAAATTAATAATTAGATTTGAGTAGTGTGTATTGAGCAGTGAAGATTGCATAATAGACCGAAAAAATTATAAAATCCTCATCTTTTAGTAGATGGGGATTTTTTGTATCAGCGTTTAGCTAAATCTAAATTGTTATTTTATTTAACAGGATAATTCCTATTTTTGCCAAAATCCCCCTTTAATGAAATATAAGAGAATTTTACTGAAACTAAGTGGAGAATCCCTGATGGGAGACCAACAATATGGTATTGATAATGCCAGAGTATTACAATATGCAAAAGAGATAAAAGCAGTTAAAGAAGAGGGAGTAGAAGTAGCTATTGTAATTGGCGGAGGGAATATTTTCAGAGGCTTAAGCGCAGAAAAATCTGGTATGGACAGGGCTCAAGCAGATTATATGGGTATGTTAGCAACAGTGATTAACTCTATGGCCTTACAAAACGCTTTAGAAACAGTTGGTGTTTATACCCGTTTACAATCGGCTATAAAAATGGAACAAATTTGCGAGCCTTACGTTCGTAGAAGAGCCATGAGACACCTAGAGAAAGGTCGTGTTGTAATTTTTGGTGCCGGAACAGGTAATCCGTATTTTACAACAGATTCTGCAGCTGCATTAAGAGCTATAGAGATTAAAGCTGATGTTGTTTTAAAAGGAACCAGAGTTGACGGTATTTATACTGCAGACCCTGAAAAAGATACAACAGCTACCAAGTTTGATCATTTATCGTTTACCGAGGTTTATGATAGAGACTTAAATGTGATGGATATGACAGCTTTTACTTTATGTGATGAAAACAATCTTCCCATTATTGTATTTGATATGAATAAGCCTGGGAACCTGATGAAGTTGATTAAAGGAGAGACTATAGGCACTTTGGTTAAATAAAAACTAATTTTACGTAAATAAATTAAAGATGAACGAGTTTATTAAGTTAGAATTGGAAGAGGCTACCTCTACCATGCAAAAAGCTTTAGCCCATACAGATAGTGAGTTTACTAAAATTAGAGCGGGCAAGGCATCTCCGGCAATGCTAGATGGTATTATGGTAGAGTATTATGGAACACCTACTCCACTTACGCAAGTAGCTAATATCAACACACCAGACGCAAGAACCATTGTAGTGCAACCTTGGGAGAAATCTATGATTGGTCCTATTGAAAAAGCCATCATGATTTCTAATGTAGGTTTAAACCCACAAAATGATGGACAATTGATTAGGTTAAATGTGCCACCTTTAACAGAAGAAAGAAGACGTGATTTAGTGAAGAAAGTTAAAGAAGAAGCAGAAGCTGGTAGAATCAGCATCAGAAATATTAGAAAAAACACCAATGAGAGCATCAAAAAATTAAAAAATGATGGTGCCTCTGAAGATGAAATAAAAGTTGGAGAAGCTGAAGTTCAGAAAATTACCGATGCTTATATCGCCAAAATAGACCAATTGGTTGAGCTGAAAGAGAAAGATATCATGACTGTTTAAGTCTGTAAAATAAAAAGGGAACATCGCTATTGCTTTGTTCCCATTACTGTTAGTTAGTCAGTGTATTATCTTTAACCTTAAGCAGGTATTTCTTCTTCTAATCTAATAATGGGTTGTAGTGGTAAGTTAAAGGCATCTGCAACTCCTTTATAAACTACATCTCCATTTACGATATTTAATCCTTTTCTTAATTCCTCATTCTCTTTAACGGCTTTTATCCAACCTTTGTTTGCCAATTGTAAAGCATAGGGTAAAGTAGCATTAGTTAAAGCTAAAGTAGAAGTGTAAGGCACAGCACCCGGCATATTAGCTACACAATAGTGTACAATACCATCTATCATAAATATAGGATTCTCATGCGTGGTAGGCGTACAAGTTTCTATACAACCACCTTGGTCTACTGCTACGTCAACCAAAACCGTTCCCGGTTTCATTAACTTCAACATAGAGCGTGTAACCAAATGAGGTGCTTTAGCCCCGGGTATTAAAACTGCACCAACAATTAAATCTGCTGTTTTAACAGCTTCTTCTAAATTATATTCGTTAGAAATTACCGTATCTACGTTGGCAGGCATGATATCTTCTAAATGACGTAGCCTTTGCAAATCTACATCCATGATGGTGACATTAGCCCCTAAACCTGCGGCCATTTTAGCTGCTTGTGTCCCCACAATACCACCACCTATTATTAAAACATTAGCAGGCTTAACTCCGGCAACACCACCTAACAAAACACCTCTTCCACCTGTTGGCTTACCTAAATACTTAGCACCTTCTTGTATAGCCATTCTGCCCGCAACTTCAGACATAGGGATTAAAAGTGGTAAGCTTCTATCCTTTTTCTCTACTGTTTCATAAGCTAAACAAATAGCCTTACTTGCAATCATGGCTTTTGTTAGAGCTTCTGATGATGCAAAATGGAAATAAGTAAATATTAATTGATTTTCTTTAACTAGTGGATATTCTTGTGCAATAGGTTCTTTTACTTTGCAAATCATTTCTGCAATAGCATAAACTCCTTCAATGGTATCCAATAGTTGAGCACCTACTTTTGTATAATCTTCATCGGCAAAACCACTACCTAAACCAGCAGATTTTTGAATATAAACTTGGTGGCCATTTTTTACAAAAGCAGCTGCACCTGCAGGAGTAACTGCAACCCTATTCTCGTTATTCTTAATTTCTTTTGGTACTCCTATAATCATAAATGTGTTTTATTCTTTTTCAGTATTTAAATAAATTCCTTTAAAGAATATCTAAATTACGACATCAGAATATTTTTTTATCACTCTCAGAAAAATAAGAAAATTCATATATTTAAAAGGAATATAAAAGAAAATTATTCTTCAAATAATTGTTTAAACACCCAATAAAGTAAAATCTTTCTTTTTATAGCTTATGGAGGTAGATAAAACAGACCTAAAAATATTGAAACTTTTGCAGGAAAATGCGCAATTAACTTTCAAAGAGATATCACAAAAAATTAATCTTTCTATCACGCCAATACATGACCGTATTAAAAGAATGGAAAAAGAAGGCGTTATAGAGAAGTACGTTACCATCCTTAATAAGAAAAAGGTTGGGACTTCTTTAGTTGTGTATTGCAACATCACATTGGATAAACAAACGCGTCATAATTTTACCGAATTTGAAGAACGCGTTACCCAATTCCCAGAAGTTGTAGAATGCCATATCGTCTCTGGAGGTTTTGATTATTTACTTAAAGTGATAACCAAAGACATGGAAAGCTACAACCAGTTTCATCAACAGAAATTATCTGTGATGAGTACTGTGGCCCATATACATAGTTTCTTTGTGATGTCTGAAATTAAAAGTACTACAGTTTTACATTTGCAGGATTAAACCAAATAAACCGTTAAACTTCTTGCTCCGTGGGCACCTATCACTAAACTTTGCTCAATATCAGCGGTTTTAGATGGACCAGCAATAAAAACACCAAAGCCTGTTTCCTGAACTTGTAGTTTTTGGTACGCCTGATACATATTATCTACCAAAGTAGCTTTATCTAAAACAATAAATAAATGCTGGCAGATGAATGGTAATAATCTGTTGCCCATTTGTGCCTCATACAACCAAACCGAACCATTTTCTGCTACGCCTAAAGTTGCTTTTAAATAAGCTCTGTCTACTCGTTCTAAATCAAATGAAGTTTGCGTTTTTAAAGCATCATCTATATTAAAAACGGTATCAACTACAAATTCTCCTGATTGCTTATGTGCAGCTATTTCTTCTTTAACCTGTTCTATATTTTCTAATGCAACAACTTTACCTCCTATGCCTTCTAAAACTAACTTAAACTGAGCTAGTTTATCATCATAATGGGTTAAATGCTCGTCTGATAGCTGAGGTAAATCAACCAAAGCTGGTTTATTTGCGGTACAGGTTGCTAGTATTTTTTCTCTTGAGCTCATTTGTTTTTGTTTTGTTGATACCAATCGTGAAAGCTTTGTTTTGGTGCTTCTGGCATTTCTCTTTGTTTATACCAAACGTTTAATTTGTTATTGCCTAAGAAAGGCATCGTTCTTAAAAACCATCTTCCAGATTTACCAGCCCATCTGTAAACTTTAGGATTTGAGAATAGCCAAGCCATCCCTTTCATGGCCATTTTCTTTTCTGGCTTAACATAGCCTTCTTCTACAATGACTTGTCGCCATTTCCAAAGTTGCTCATGAATATCAATTTTAACTGGGCAAACATTACTGCAAGAGCCACATAGGGTTGATGCAAAAGGTAAGTCTGCATTGGCTTTCATATCTAAATTTGGATTTAAGATAGAACCAATAGGACCAGCAACAGCGGTATGATAGCTATGCCCGCCACTACGTCTATAAACTGGGCAAGTATTAAAACATGCTGCACAACGGATACATTTTAATGAGTTTCTAAAATCGGCTCTGCCTAATTGCTTTGTTCTACCATTATCAACAATAATGATGTGCATTTCTTGCCCTGGTCTTGGCTTTTGAAAATGACTAGAATAGGTGGTAATAGGTTGCCCAGTTGCGCTTCTGGCTAATAATCTTAAAAACACGCCTAAATGCTCGGCTTTAGGAATAATTTTTTCTATCCCCATACAAGCCACATGAATTTTTGCGGTGTGGGCACCCATATCGGCATTACCCTCGTTGGTACAAACCACAAAACCACCAGTTTCTGCTATGGCAAAGTTTACACCCGTAATAGCTAGTTCTGATTGAATGAAATGGTTTCTTAAGTGTTGTCTAGCGGCTTCTGTAAGGTATTGAGGGTCGTTATTTCCTTCCTCAGTATGTAAATGTTCATGAAAAGTTTCACTAACATCTTGCTTTTTAAGGTGAATAGCTGGTAAAACGATATGACTAGGCGCTTCATCACGCAATTGCACAATACGTTCGCCCAAATCTGTATCAACAACTTCAATACCTTGTTTCTTTAAATAATCATTTAAATGGCATTCCTCCGTAAGCATGCTCTTGCTTTTTACAATACGGCTGATGTTATTATCTTTTAAGATTTTATGCATCAGCTGGTTATGCTCTAAAGCATCAGCAGCCCAATGAATTTTTATACCATTGGCTTCAGCTTGTTTCTCAAAAGCTGTGAGGTAATTATCAAGGTTTGAAAGTGTATGATTTTTAATTTGCGAGGCCCATTCTCTAAGTTGTTCCCACTCAGCAATACCATGTACGGCTTTATCTCGCTTTTGGCGCACAAACCATAAGGTATCATCATGCCAATCTGTTCTGGCCTCATCTTTTATAAATATCTCTGCCGCAGCAGCGTGGTCTAAAGTCTTTAAATTACTCATGATTTAATATTTCTGCCAGATGTATGGCCTTTACCTTACTACCTTGTCTTTTTAAGATTCCTTCTAAGTGCATTAAACAACTTACATCGCCAGCGGTAATATAATCTACTTCGTTTTTTTGATGTTCTTCTATCCTATCTTTACCCATTTTTACACTAACTGCTTCTTCAAATACGCAGAAAGTACCACCAAAACCGCAACATTCATCTTTACGCTCTGGGTAAGACAATTGCAAACCTTTAACCTTTTGTAGTAACTGCTCTGGTTTAGAGAATTGAGGTAATACCCTTTCTGTCATAGATGATAAATTCAAACCTCTTTGCCCGTGGCAACTGGTATGAAAACCAACTTTATAAGGGAAGTTTGAAGAAAGATGCTCTACTTTTAAAATATCAACCAAAAACTCGGTTAGCTCATATATAGTATTTCTAATTTTTTGTGCCTTTGCGGGATTTTTATCATCCTTAAGATGCTCTTTAATGTGCAAAACACAGCTGCCAGATGGCGCTACAACATAATCATAAGCATCAAAATTGGCAACAAAGTTTTTATCACACCCGCCTGTTAAAGCAGAAAAACCACTATTAGCCATAGGCTGCCCGCAACAGGTTTGGTTCTCTGGATAATCCACATCGCAGCCCAATTTTTTTAATAATTGATAGGTTGCGATACCCACTTGAGGGTAAAACTGATCTATATAACAAGGAATAAATAGTCCAACTTTCATGAATGCAAGGTTTTATAATTGCGATTTGAAAAGTAAAACTACAGCGAAAAGAATTTTTAGAATACCACGTCTTTAACCAAAATTGATACTATTTTAACATAAATTGGTAATTATTACTATTTTTAGATTATAATAACATCAAAAATGAAACCTCACTTACTTAAAATAGCTTTAAACCCTGAGCATTCTTTTAATGTAAGGTATGATGTTGTTCCGCATTTTTATGATAAATGGCATTATCATCATGAGATAGAATTGGTATACATCATTAAAGGAACAGGCTTACAATTTATTGGCGATGAGATTTACCGTTGGAAACCCGGCGATATGTTATTAATAGGCTCAAACCTGCCCCATTTATGGCGTAGTGATGAAGAGTTTCTTTTGCCAGATTCATTGGAAAAAGTTGAGGCCATTGTGGTACATTTTTTACCTAGCTGCTTTGGTGCAGATTTTTTTAGTTTACCAGAACATCAGGAAATCAACAGGTTGTTAAATCAATCAAAAAAAGCTTTTAGAATACAGGATGCGTGTAGAGATTTAGTTGCCGATAAGCTATTTCAGCTGCTTAATGCGTCAAAGAGTAAAAGAACCATTTTGCTTCTAGATATTTTATCAGATTTAGCTGATAGTCCGCTTAAAAAGCCTGTTTTAGATAAAGAATCAGACTTTATCAATCAACCTAGTGAGATGGATAGGTTAAATAATATATATCAATACATCCTGAATAATTTCACAGAAGAGGTTAGTTTAGACCAAGCTGCACAAATTGCACATTTAACTCCTCCTGCTTTTTGCAGATATTTTAAGACCAGAACGCGGAAAACCTTTTCCCGATTCTTATTAGAGTTAAGAACTGCTCATGCTGCCAAACTACTAACAGAAAGTTCTAAAACAGTAGCTGAAATTTGCTATGAAAGTGGTTTCAATAATTTTTCTAATTTCAATAGGCATTTTAAAAATATTATTGGAAGAACACCTTTAGAGCATAGAAAATTTTTTAGGGTTTTATAAATGATATAAACCTTATTTCTATATATTTACCCTCGTTAACTTATATTTAATAAGTTAATTGTAACAAATTTCTACTGTTTAAGTAAAAGGTTTGTAATTGCTCTCATTATTAGAACTACAGTTTATGCCTGACATTAAAAATGTTATCAGGTGGTTTCGTTATGTTAAAAAGTATGTAATAGGTAAAAAAATCTACCCATCCTATTTTCTTTTAATGCTTTTTAGCTTTGGTTTTGCAACCGAGGCCTTGGCACAGTGTGGAACAGGCGCAATACCTTTAGATTTAAGTAGTTCACCTGATGCAACAATTGTTACTCCATTATTAACACGTAACGAACCTGGAAGTTGTATTACATTTAGTATTACATTGCATCCAGGAGCACAAGGAATTAGGTTTGCTATCCAGGACGGAGCTAACCCACCAGGAGCATTAACTTACAGCATTAACTGTGGCCCTAGCCAAACATACGGTCAAATTGTTTGCTTAACAGGAGTAGGCCCTCATATTGTTACCTTTTGTAAACCTGGAAATAATGCTAATAGCTATGCTGTAACTTCTGTACCTAATGTGCAAGCACAAAGTAATAGTCCTACAGGTTCAAGCGTATCAAGTCAGGTTTGTGAGGGAGGAACGTTAAGTTTAACAGCTACCACTATCCCAAATGCTACTTATAGCTGGTCTGGACCAAATGGTTTCGCTTCTAACGTACAAAATCCAATTATCCCAAATGTTTCAGCAGCTGCTGCCGGAACTTATACAGTAGTTGTTACAGCCCCAGGTAGCTGTGGAACTCCATCAAGTTCTACACAGGTTACCATAAATCCAAAACCAGCAACACCTATTGCTACTGCTAATGGACCAATTTGTGAAGGGGGGAGTATCAGCCTTTTTGCTAGCACTATACCAGGGGCAAGCTACAGCTGGACAGGGCCTAACGGGTTTACATCAAGCTTACAAAACCCAGTTATTAATAATGCAAGTACAGCTGCATCCGGAACTTATACCGTTAGAGCAGTTAGCGGTAATTGTATTTCAGACGCAAGCACAACAAATGTTGTGGTAAACCCTAAACCTGTAGCTACTGCTACACCAACCGTGGCTACTTTATGCTCTGGCACAACCAGTACTATCATATTATCTAGCAACGTAGCATCAACAACATTTTCTTGGACGGTTACCACAACAGGTAATATTACTGGTGCTTCTGCGGGAAGCGGATCAAGTATCAACCAAAATCTTGTTAATACAGGCACTAATAATGAAACGGTAACTTACACCATCACCCCCACTGCAAACGGCTGTGCTGGCGATCCTATTACTGTGACTTTAACTGTTGCACCAACTCCGCAGAGAGCACCAATAACACCACTATCTCAAACTATTTGTTCTGGAAGTAGTACTAATTTACCGCTAAGTTCTACCGTTGCTAATACAACTTTTAGCTGGATAGTAACACAGAACGGCGTAACCGGAGCTTTTGCAGGAAGTGGTACTAGTATCAACCAAATATTATCTACAACAGGTGCCAGTAGCGGAACAGCTACCTATACCGTTACTCCTATTTTAAATGGTTGTAGTGGAACATCATTTAATATCACAGTAAGCGTAAACCCTTTACCAGTGGTTACTGTGCCAAATAATTTGGTTTATTGTGATGGAGATAATGTACCAGTTACCAACTTTAGTAGTACTTCAGTAGGTACTACTTTTTCATGGACGAGTTCTAACCCAGCACTTGGTTTAGCAGCATCTGGAACTGGGAATTTACCTTCATTTACAGCTACCAATACTACAAATGCACCAATCACCAGTATTATTATAGTTAGAGGAACAGCTAATGGCTGTGAGGGTGCTCCTGCAAGTTTCAGCATTACTGTAAACCCAAGAATTATTGTAAGTGTACCTTCTAATTTAACTGTTTGTGATAATACCATCATCTCTGCTAGTAATTTTAGTAGTAACTTAGCTGGTACAACATATACTTGGACAAATTCTAATACGAGTATAGGCTTAGCATCATCTGGAACAGACAATTTACCTAGTTTTACAGCTACAAATACCAGTGGTGCAACCCAAACTGCCACCATAACAGTTACGCCTTCTTTAAATGGATGCACTGGAATACCAAGTTCTTATACCATTACGGTAGAACCTCTCCCTAATGTTACTGTTTCAACAACACAAACTTCATCTTGTGGCACTAATGATGGAACTATTACCGTAACAGCTACCGGAACTGGCACATTAGCATATTCTAAAGATGGTGGAATAACTTTTCAAGCTAGTAATGTTTTTACTAATTTGCCTGCGGGAAGTTATCCAATAGCAGTAAGAAACGCGTTAGGTTGTATTGTTTATGCAAATCCGGTAACTTCTGTAACAGCACCTAATCCTCCGGTAAAACCACAATTATCTACTAACAACCCGGTTTGTGTGGGCGAAGTATTCTCCATAGGTATCCTAAATCCTGATAACAATACTACTTACAATTGGACTGGTCCAAATGGTTTTACGGCAACAGGTTCATCTATAACAATTAATAACCCAACAGCAGGAAGCTATGCGGTTACCGCTATTACAGGCGGTTGTAGCAGTGAATCTGAAACTTTTAGTTTAGTAGTAAAACCCTCGCCAATTGTTAACGTACCGTCTAATATGGTAGTTTGTAATAATAGCTCCATCCCTGCTACTAACTTTAGTAGTAACCCTAATGGAGCTACTTATACATGGACAAATGACAACACTGCTATTAACTTACCCGCAAGTGGAAATGGTAATATCAATAGTTTTACAGCTACTAATAATACAAATTCCCCTATAACAGCTACCATAACCGTTACACCAAGCTTAAATGGTTGTGTTGGAACACCAAGAAGTTATACTATTACAGTTAATCCATCACCTATTGTTACTGCCACCCCTCCTAGCCAAAGTATTTGTTCTGGTAGTGCGCCATCCATACAATTATCTAGCAATATACCCGGAACTACCTATTCTTGGACGGTAGTACAAACCGGAGTAAGTGGAGCTACTTCTGGAACGGGAGATGTTATCAATCAAGTAATTACTGCTACATCAGGAACGGCGGTTTATACGATTACGCCCACGGCTAATGGTTGTGTGGGAAATCCTATCAATGTTACTATTAATGTTTATGCGGTTCCGGTAGTAGAAACTACCGCCGGAGATAGCCAAGAAATTTGCTCTGGAACAAACACTAATATTCCGCTTTTTAGCAGTACCAGTGGTACCACTTACAATTGGACAGTTGTTCAAAATGGTGTAACAGGAGCTTTTAATGGTTCTGGAACTGGTCCGATAGCACAAAATTTAGTTGCCACCAGTAATGTAACTGGCACAGCTGTTTACACGATAATTCCTGTTTCTAATGCTTGTACTGGTAACCCAATTACCGTTACAGTTTTTGTAAAACCATTAGCAGAGGTAAGTGTACCTAATAATTTTGAGGTTTGTGCAGAATCTCAGATACCTGCGAGTGTTTTTACAAGTACAGTTGCGGGTACCATTTACAACTGGACAAATTCTAATCCGGCTATTGGGCTGGTAGCCAGTGGCGGTGGAAATGTACCCAGCTTTATAGCTAAAAATACTGGTACTACGCCTATTACTGGTACTATTACAGTAACCCCAAGTCTTAATGGCTGTAATGGTCCCTCAAAAACTTACATTATAACGGTTAAACCTCAGCCTATAGCTATAAAACCTAATGATATTACTGTTTGTGCAGGCAATACTGTTGCGCAAGAAATATTGCAAAGTTTACCTAGTGGCGCTACTTATACTTGGACAAACTCTAATTCTGCTATAGGTTTGGCAAGTAGTGGAATAGGAAACATCCCAGCTTTTACAGCAATAAATGCATCAGGGACACCTGTTACGGCCGTAATAACTATTATACCTACAGTAAATGGATGTATTGGTTTACCAACCAGTTACTCTATAACAGTAAATCCTTCACCTAATTTAAATATCAGCCCGGCAGAGGCTATTATTTGTGCTGGTGGTAGTGTAACCCTTACAGTAAGTGGTGCTAATAGTTATGTTTGGTCGCCTGCTACAGGGTTAAATACAACATCATCTGCTACGGTTGTTGCCTCACCATCAGTAACAACAACCTACACTGTTTTTGGAGTTGGAAATTTTGGTTGTGCTTATGCTAAAACAGTGAAAGTTATAGTTAACCCTCGTATCGTTTTAGCGTCAACAATTAAAAATGTAAGCTGTAATGGAGCTAATGATGGAGAGATAAATATTAATATTTCTGGTGGTATAGCCCCTTATAACGTTTCTTATAGTTTAAATAGCGGCCCTTCTTCAAGTTTAATCAATACTTCATCAGGATTGGTAAACTTTAATAATTTAAGTGCCGGAAATTATAGTATCAGCGTAATTGACGCTGTGGGATGTACAGAAAGTATCAATATTGTTATTAACCAACCTTCTCCTTTATTGGCAACTGCAAGTATTAATAATACAACTTGTAAAACATCATCTGACGGTAGCATAACCATTACACCTAATGGTGGAACAGCACCGTATAGCTATAGTTGGGTAAACCAAAATAGTACAAGTGCTGTGTTAAATAATGTAACTGCTGGAAACTATACTGTAATAATTAGAGATGCTAACAATTGTACTTTCTCTTTAAGCTCTACTATTTCATCAGGAAATTGCCCTCCAGTGGCTTTAGATGACAATTTTGTCACAGCAGAAGACACACCAATAAATGCTATTGTTGCAACTAATGATATTGATGCAGATGGGGATGTTTTAACTTTTACAAGATTAAGCAACCCAGCTAATGGTAGTATTTCTTTTAATAGCAATGGTAGTTTCACTTTTGTACCTAATAGTAATTGGAGTGGCACTACATTTTTTGATTATAGAGTTTGTGACCCCTTAGGTTTATGCGATATCGCAAGAGTTACTATTACTGTAACCCCAGTAAATGATGCCCCAGTTGCTAATGATGACAATTTTACTCAGACTGAGGATAACCCTATTAACGCTACAGTAACTACCAATGATTTTGATATTGATGGCGATGCTTTGGTTTACACCAGAATAAACAACCCTGCCAATGGTAGCTTGATTTTTAACCCGAATGGTACTTTTACCTTCACGCCTAATCCTAATTGGCATGGTACAACTTCTTTTGATTATCAGGTTTGTGACCCTAATAATTTATGCGATATTGCGACTGTAACGATTAGGATAAACCCTGTAAATGACCCTCCGACGGCCGTTAATGATAACTTCTTTGAAAGAGAAGATAGACCTGTACAAGGTACTGTAGGTACAAATGATTCTGACCCTGATGGGGATAATTTAACTTTTATTAGATTAAGTAGTCCTGCTAATGGTAATATCACATTTAATAATAATGGTACATTTACTTTTACACCTAATTCCAATTGGAATGGGACAACATCTTTTGATTATCAAGCTTGCGATTCTTTTGGTTTATGTACCAGAGCAACTGTTTTTATCAACATCACTCCGGTAAACGACCCCCCAATAGCAATTAATGATAATTTTACAGGTGTAGAAGATGTTACAATTAACGGAAATGTGGCTCCAAATGATCGTGATATTGATGGTGACCCTCTATCATTTAATATTTTAACTAACCCAGCCAATGGTAGCATAACTTTTAATACCAATGGTACTTTTAATTTTAGGCCTAATACCAATTGGAATGGTAACACAACCTTTACTTATCGGGTTTGTGATAATCAAAACCTATGTGATACAGCAACCGTAACAATAGTTATTAGCCCGATTAATGACCCACCAACAGCCATTAACGATAGATTTTTAGTTTTAAAAGATTCTTTAATAACCGAAACAGTTGCTAGGAATGATTATGACGTTGATGGTGATTTCTTAACTTTCACGAGGCTTACCAGCCCTATGCATGGTTCTATCACTTTTTCTGGAAATGGAAGTTTCACTTATGTACCGAACAGAAATTTTGTTGGTAGAGATTCTATTCGCTACCGGATTTGCGACCCCTTGGGTTTATGTGATACGGCAACAGTTCTTTATTTGGTACAACCTAGGGTAATGGTAAATTTAATACCTCCAACTGGTGAAATTTTAGAAGGTGAAAGTATAACTATTAGGGCGCAACTAACAGAGGCTCTTTTAGAAGATGTGATTATTAATCTTGCATATACAGGTACTGCAAACTTTCCTTTAGATTATGAACTTAGAGCAAGTACACAGAGTTTATTTTTTCCTGCAGGTAGTGTTTTTAGTGCTGATTCTTTGATTATAACTAGTAAAATAGATGCTTTAAAAGAACCAGTTGAAAATGTAGAAGTGAATATAGCTTCAACATCATCCATTTTTGTTCTTATTGGTACCGGATCTAATATCAATATTGTTGATAAATACCCAGAAAGTAAACCTATTGGACCGGAAGAAAACCCAGATATTAACCCAGATCCATTTATATCTCCAAACGGGGATGGTATAGGTAATGAAGGTTTTATTATTTATAATATTGAAAAATATCCTGATAATGAACTTATTATCTTCAATAGATGGGGAAATGCTGTTTTTAGAGCCAGAAATTACAACAATAAAGACAACTTATTTACTGGAAGTGCCAATACAGGGATATTAACCAACGAGAATGTTGTTCTGGTTGATGGCGTTTATTATTTTCTTATTTACACTACAGATAATACTGGCGTTAAAAGAATGAATAAGGGGTATATTATTATCAGGAGATAAAAATATTAATACCCCCAAAATTCTAATTCTCCTATATAATTATTTCCATCAGGAAATTCTAATCTCCATGTTGTACCTGAAACATTCGGCTGAATATAATGCCCTGTTCCGGTGTAAGATATATTTAAACCGTCTGCAGAAGAAATAGATGCAAGTCTTGTATAAGTACCTACTGTATTACCATCAACTTTTAAAGTAACGGTATTTGGAAATGAATCACCTTGATTACGAGGAACTAAAAATATTTTTGTAATGGTTACTGCCCTAGGGAAAACAAATTGTCCAAACTGGCCTGTTCCTCCACTGCTGCACCAATCAAAATCTGTTCTTGTATTATCAAATAGCGCCTGAGGCCCCCAAGTGGTACTACCTTGATAGGTATTAAATCCGGTAAAACTAACATTACCACTACCTAAAGTTGTATTAAAAGGAAAAGTTCCTGAAGTTGTTATAGCGGTATAGTTGCCTTTTGGAATTAATAAAACCGAATTTGAAGGTACCTTACCTTGTACAAAATTACTAGTAGTACCAGTTTTCGCAAAGTTCATTAAAGTGCCATTAAGGGCATTGCTAGTTTTGTCTGATATTGTTGTAATAGCTGCATTACTACCGCCTGCTACCCCTTGATTAAAAGTATAATAGGCTTTTAAACCAGTCTCGTTACCAAATAGCTCTGTATTCATACTCGCTTGAATTTGTGCCTGTGTGCGGGCTACATTCCAAATTCTAACATCGTCAATAGCACCTTTAAAATATTCTCCGTTATTTGTAGATCCTATTCTAAAATTAGCTGCAGAAGCTACACTTGGAGATGAAGGAGAATCTTCTGCTTTTATAACTCCATCTACATAAATCCTTCTTTTAGTACCATCATAAGTAGCAGCAATATGATACCATTTATTATCAGCTAAGCTTACTCCCAATGGTGCATATAAATCTCTGGCCCACCAATAATTAATAATGTTATTTCCATCACCTAACCTTAGGGCATTAACTTGATTATCAGAACCGTAATTCCCCCATCCTACTATTCCATTAGAAGAATGAACACTTGGCTTAATATAAGCCTCTATCGTATAAAAACTAGACCCTTGCGGTACTATTGTATTAGTAGGAATTGAAATGTAATCATCTACACCATCAAAATGTAAAGCATTAGCTGTTACCTGATTTAATGGAGTGGAATTAGTGCTTTTCAAAAAACTTATTGGTACAACCTGCGCTAAAGAAAAGACAGGAAGTAACATTAATAAGCATATTTTAATAAAGTTAGTTTTCATTTTACTTAGTTTTTGATTTAACCTTAATAACCATATTTTACTTTTTGAGCGTTCCAATTGGTTGTTATATCAGATGCGGTTAATGCATAATTATAAATTAAGGCTGCCCCTAAACGAAAATTTGCTCCCTCATTAAGCGTGTGACGTTGACCAAAATAAATTTTACTTCCTGAAGTAAAACTTGTTAAAGATGCAGTATAGGTAGAAACTCCGTTAATATAAAAAGTTATGCTATTTGCTGATTTTACTACAACTAGTTGGTTCCAAGCATTACTTGTAATTGAGGTTACAGAACTTTGCCAACTTACACTAGGAGAGTGATAGCTTATTTGATTACTTCCATTAATAGCAATTTCTAAATTATCTCCAAAGCCAGTACTTAAAATACGAGAAAAATTTCCTCCAGGTGCTCCTATAGGATATATCCATAAACTACAAGTAAACTGAGCTGGCCAAACGAAATTAAAATTTGCATTATTACTTCCACTAAAAGTGAAATTTGCAGGAGCTGTAGAAGTATAAATTGGATTACCCACTAAGGTAGCGTTATTACTAGATCCACTAATATCTGACCATGTAGTACCAGAGCCACTATAGCTAGACGCTACAGATGCATCTAGATTTAAAACTAATCCGTTGGTAACTATGGGTCCTGATGGATTAGGAACAGGAGGAGTTACATAGTTATTATTTCCTCGAAATAAATTTTGTTGTGCTTGCAGATTACACTTAAACAAAAGAAACATTATTAAGACACAAAAGGTAATTTTCATTTTTAAGTATTTATAATTCTTGTAAAGCTGTTTAATTGCTGATAACTTTTCCTGTAATGAAATTACTGGTAGTACCATTTTTAGTAAAACCCGATAATGTAGCATTTAAAGCATTTGAAGTCTTATCAAGAATAGTTGTAATTGCACTGTTATTATCACCAGCAATTCCTTGGTTTAATGTATAATAAGCAATTAATCCAGATTCATTCCCTATTAACTCTTTATTCATATTAGTTTGAATTTCTGGTTGTGTTCTAATAACATTCCATACTCTAACATCATCTATGCTACCTTTATAAAATTGTCCATAAGTAGGAACACTAGCCCCTATGGTAAAAAAATGCTCCTGCGAAAGAATAGACATTGTAGTCGTTAATCTAAGTACTCCATCTATGTAAATTAAAGTACCGTTATTAACACCAGAATTAAATGTAAAAGCTATATGATGCCAAGTATTGTCATTTAATAAAACACCAGTAGACCTATTAGTTGCAGCTCCCCAGTCATAAATAATAAGCTCATTATTATATAAGAATGCCATATAGGCGAAAGTTTTACCAAATATTGCGCAGTAACTAGTTCCGGCATTACTGGTTTTAATCCATCCTTCAATAGTACCAGAACTTAATTTGAATTTATCATCATTAGTCCCCGATACCCTATCATCAATCCCATCAAAATCTAGCGCATTTGCTGGAGTTGAACCATTAGGCTGAGGAGGCGCTACGTACTTATTATTACCTCTAAAAAAATTCTGTTGCGCTTTAAGAGACATTGTAATACTTATTAAAAGGAATAATAAGTATGGTCTTATATTAATCATATTAATAAGGATTAATTGATGAGAAATCTTGTTTTATACGCATTAAATATTTGAGTAATTTCAGTTTGAGATAATGCTCTATTGTAAAATAGTATCAAACCAATATTTGCATCCATATTATAACTTGCACCATCATTCCTTACCCATCCGATACAAACTTTATTAGCAGTACTATTAGGAATAGCGTTAACTACATTTGCTGTTTTATCTAGATTACCATTTATGTATATGCTTTCTGTGGTACTATTGTAGGATACAGCCATACAAAGGTAAGATGAAGTTGATGGTACAACTCCAGTATTTGCACCCCAAGAACCTAAACCACCACAAGATCCGCCAGAATACCGGCCTCCACTACCAATGCCTGAATGGATTTGAGTTCCTGTGCAAGAATTATCTCCTGGGCCTAAGCTTAAAATCATTTTAGCAGCACTTACAGAGTTAGGCTTAAAAAAGACAATAGAGGTATAGCTTCCATTTCCTAATGGTAAATTATTGTAATTGGTAGATACCATAGCTCTTAAACTAGATATGGTAGGAGTTGTCTTAATTACTTTAATTCCGTTGTCTGTAGTAAAGATAGGTGCTGGTGATGTCCAAGATATATGATTGTTATTTCCTGATAAATCAAACCAAGTATTACCTGTTCCACTATAACTAGCTGTATTATCGGCATCTAAATTTAGTACAAGACCATTTGTTATTAAATTACCTGGAACAGTGCCTACCACAAAATTACTTGTAGCTCCAGTTTTGGCAAAGTTTGTAAGTGTTCCATTAAAAGCACTCGCTGTTTTATCTAATATGGTTGTAATTGCTGTATTATTACCACCTGATATACCTTGGTTAAATGTATAATATGCTACCAAACCTATTTCTGAGCCGCTTAGCTCAGTATTCATGTTGGCTTGTATTTGCGCTTGGGTTCTTTCTATACTCCAAACTCTAACATCATCTATTCTACCTTGATAAAATTGTCCTGGCGCTCCTTGTTGAGAGCATCCTATAGAAAATTTAACATTTGAAGAATGTAAGAATGGCCCAGGATTAAAATTATACTCTACTCCATTTTTATAAAACTTAACATAACCCACAGCTTCATTATAAACTACAGCAATATGCTGCCATTGATTCATATCTGCTGCAACAGGATTCCATCCATTAGATCCGTATCCTACATAAAACTTTCCTGAATTAATAGCAATAAATCTGTCCCAATTGCCATCTTCAATACTTACAATCATTTGCCAATCACCATTGTTTTTTGTTGGATAAACCCAAGCTTCCCAAGTAGTAATTGGCATTACAGAAACATCAGCATTTAAGGTTGTAATGATATGATCATTTATCCCATCAAAATCTAAAGCGTTAGCTTCCAAGGTTGTTACTGATGAGGTCTTTTTTTGAAGAAAACTTATAGGAACTACCTGTGCTGTTATTACGTAAGGTAATAAGAGTAATACTAATAATTTTAAATATTTCATGCTATTAGTCTTAATAACTAGTTTATGGGGGCTGTTGAGGGTACTATCCAACTAGGTGAATTTATTAATGAACCGTTGCTATCGTTACTGATACTATTAGATGTAGTAGCTCCACTACCCTCATCAAATTTGTAATAGGCTACTAAACCACTGCTATTTATTGGAACAGTAGTATTATAATTGGCTAGAATTTGTGCTGCCGATCTACAAATATTCCATATTCTTACTTCATCCATCATACCATTGTAAGCCTCAGACGCGGCAGATAATGTAAGTGAGTTATTTGTGCTTCCGGTAATTGTACCATTCCAAATAGTAGTAGATACGGCTAGGCCATTTCTATATATTGTAATTGTTTTAGAAACTACATCATAAGTAAACGCTACATGTTGCCAGGTATTTGGAACTACAGTGTTATTAGGTGTTACTGCAGTATTAAGATCTCCATTTAATACAACAGCAAGAGCATTTGTTGCACCAGCTCTACCTCCAAAATAATAACCTGTTGGATAATATCTATGAACTAATCTATCCCACTGTCCGATACCTAAATTCTGACTTGGATTTATCCAAAGCTCAATAGTCATAGACCCTGTAATATTAAGAGATGAGCTTGTACCACAGTCTATATATCTATTAGGAGATGAAAATTGTAATGCATTTCCAGCACCTAATCCATTATTAGATGTTTTAGATATGATATAGTTGTTATTTCCTCGAAATAAATTTTGTTGAGCTTTAAGGTTATAAGCAAGAGTAATAAGAAGAAATAAGGCGTAGTGTTTAAGTCTCATATTTATTATTCATGTTAAATAGTGAAATGCATCAAACCTTTTCTATTATTAAAGTTGCTCTTTAAAATTTTCTTGGTTTTTAATTTAAAACAAAGTTTCCCGATACTTTAAAAGTATGTATGGTATATCCATTAACTTCAGAAATATCACCCCCGGTAGCCCTTGGCCTACCTAAATATCTAATGAGCACAATACCTGAAGCTCCTCTACCTGCATTAAAATTAGTTGCTGTTGAAGGCCCGCCGCCGCCACCTCCTCCAGTATTAGGTGTGGCATCTTTACCAAAAGTAGGCCCTGTTCTACCTCCATCACCACCGCCATGTGTACCTAAACCAGTTGTAGTACCCTGATATTCACCACCGCCGCCGCCACCTCCATAATAATTACCATCTATAATACTCAAAACACCTAAACCACCGTTACCAGGACTTGTACTAGTTGCAGATTGGCCGGCCCCACCAGAACCTCCGCCACCACCACAACTTCTAGAAGAGAAAGCGTTACCTCCAGCAAAACCACCTTGGCCAGCATTTCCAGTATTGTAATCATAAGAACCGCCACCACCATTCCAACCTGTATTTGTTCCAGGGCCTCCGGAACTTCTAGATCTTCCACCATTACCCCCCATTGCAGTTATTGTACCTGTATTTCCTCCTGAAACAGAAGAATTACCTCCATTTCTACCAAAATGATTGTAACCAGCTGGATAGTCCGTTTGTACAGCAACAGTTATACTTAAGCTTTTTACACCACTAATATCATAACTTGCAATATTTATAACCTGGCCACCTCCGCCGCCGCCGCCAACATCTCCACCACCTCCGCCGCCGCCGCCAACAACAGTTAATGCTACTTCATTAATTGGCATGGAAGGCACAACATAATTATTGTTACCTCTAAAAAAAGTTTGTTGAGCTTTCAGATTAAAGGTTAAGAATAGGAGAATAAGTACAGTATAATTAAGTTTCATATTTTATTATCTTAAAATCCTTCTAGTTACGCTTGATTTAAATTATTATAATCCAAATCTTGCTTTCGTAGCATTAAAATTTTGTTGAATTTCTTCGGCTGCAAGAGTTCTATTGTAAATTCTGACTATAGCAATTCTTCCGTTTAAACGAGAATTTACATCAGAGCGGGTAGCACCAAAATTTAGAACTCCGTAAGCATTATCGGCACCAGTACCTGTATATTTTGTTTGATTGATGTATAAATCACCATCTTTAACTAAACAGAACCTGTACCAAGTATTGGCTGGAGGTTGTCCTGTGCTATTAAAACTTCTTCCTCCATCTCCGTTACCATCTGTTCTAAATGATGAGCCATTATAAGTATAGGACCCTGCATTTCCGTTATATGTTAAAATATCTCTATCTGAATTGATATTGTTACGTATATCATAAAGCCATATCTCTAAAGTGAAATTTGGGTAAGAGGATAAATTCATACTACTTACATAATCATCTACACCATCAAAAGTTAAAGAACCTCGATTTGCAGTACTATAACCAACACCATTAAAAAGTGTAGCATTCCTATTATTTCCACTTAAATCTATCCATATAGTTCCAGTTCCAGGATAAGATGCTGTATTACCTGCATCTAAATGTACTAGAAGTCCATTTGTTACTATAGAGCCTTCTGCAGTATTTGTTTGTACAGGCTTACCTAAAAAACTTATTGGAGCTACTTGAGCTTCACCAAAAAGCGGAAAGATTAGGAATATAATTAGCTTGTACAGTTTCATAATCGTTTTTATTATCGCACCCAATACCATATTATACCTGGACTTTGTATTAAGTTCTCTATCCAAGGAGATGGATCCCAAGTAGTATTTGAGGTTACTAGCGTACCCCACCAGTTTCCTGTCCCATCATCAGTTGTTATAAAAGCGTTATTATTAGCAATATTACCACGCCATGGCATACGTGGCTGTATAGAGTTTGTTAAAGACAAACTATAATCGTAAGTATCCCAAGCAGTATTTCTGGTAACATTTGTTTGAGAATTATCAGTTTTAACAAAAGTGTAAGCTTGGTTAGCTGTCCAAATACCACCGTATCTTCTTCTAGCGCTAGCATCTATCATATACTGAAATCCACTAGGACTTTTTTTAATATAATCTGCCCAAGCTATGATAGAATAATTATCTGTTATGCTAGGAGTACTCGTGTTTCGTAAAATAGCATTATCATAAGTCCAACCAGAGCTGGTAGAATTACATAATATCAATGTCCATCCGCCCCCATCTGTAGTCATATCCGCATAAATTTGAAATGGTGCCCCACCATTTACATTAGGATTCTTTATCCAATATATACCGTCAGTAGAGCTTGGATAATCTGTCTTAATTTGAAAAGCACTTGTACCGGCCATTGCGGCTGTTTTTCCGTCACCAGCATTAACAAGATTGCTTTTTTGAATAAAACTTATTGGTGCTACCTGTGCAACAGAAAAAAAAGGAATAACTATTAAGAAAAGTAAACCATTTAATTTAAGCTGATTCATTTTTTTATATTTAAATAGTTAATCAAAACCTGATTAATTGCTTGAAAATTATCTTATTCTTGTCTTGCTATTGAAATAATAGACTAGTCTGGACAATGGCAAGCTTTGATTTGCTAGTTACATTTACGTCAAAATCAAAATTATTACTAGGAGGCGCTATTAAAGGCTCTCCAAGAAATAGTGTAGAAATTAAATTTTTACTTTCCATTGTTATACGATTTTATCAAATAAATTGAGTTAGCCTAGTCTTATTAACACTAAAATAATTATTGCTGATTTTCCAATTAAATAATGATTATAAACTGATTTTATGTAATTCATTAAAATGGGCCAAAATTGGGTGTAAAAGTTGGATTACCGATTCGTGATATTGAAATGTTATTAGTACTACTATCTTTATAAGGTGCACTTGAATCATTAACTAATAAAAGAAATTGCGTACCGGGTATAGCTGTTAATAAAGTTTTTGGAGGAGTGAAATTACTTGTATATACTGCTGTACCTACAACATACCTCATGTTGGTGATATAAGCATCTAAATAACTTGACCGCCAAGTATTTCTACCTATTAAGATAGTGCTTAATGAGTTAAGAAAAGTGCCTGTACAGTCTGTAGAACCTCTTTCAACACCATCTAGATATGCTTTAACAATGCCATTAGATCTTACCATAGCAATATGATGCCATTTTGTTGTTGTTAATAATGATGATAGAAAAAAATTCCTATCTCCCGTACAAGGATTATTAACATTTATACGTGTTGCAAAATATCCATTATAAAAAGAAATATAATCATTTTGTCCTCCACCAAAAATTGGATCCATTAAGCCCGCTCCAATCGTATTAAGCTTTATCCATGTTTCGAAGGTGAAATCTGCCGTAGCATTAAAAGATGAAAGTTTAGTAAAACTTAATTGATCTAATGTTGCTGCTGTAAATTTTATACTATTAGTAGTTGCTGTAGTAAGCGTTGTACTCGAATTACCCAAAAAACTTATGGGTACCACTTGTGCAAAAGATAAAATTGGTAGTAGTATCAGTAATAAAATATATTTTTTAAAATTTATCATGATCTTATAATTTTCATTTAAATTTATATAAGCTTTTATCTTACGTAAACTTCTACCCTAGCACTTCTGTTAATACCTAAAGATCTATGACAACAGTTAGCTTTATCTCCTGCAGAAAAATTACCATAGGCTACATCCATCCCTATACCTCCTGATACATCGTTAGAGCCTTGGTCAGTTTCATTATTCCATGCAAACCCCCATCGAACCCTAGCACCTGAATTAGTTGTATAATTTAAACCATAAAATGTAAAACCTCCTTGATCAGAAAATTTGGTGTTATTAAAACCAGAAAAAGGCATTGACCCATTTGTTGAAGTATTATAAGCTAATTGACCCCCACTAAATTTTGATATAAGTGTAGTACGTAATCCATTACTATGAAAATTAGTTTGTAACCAACTCCATTGAGATAGTCCATCAATACTTCCACTTTCTCCAGAAATATTAGGTATATCTGGCCATAAAGCCATTAAATCTTTGGCTTGAAAAGTATTCATGACATCATATTTTGCATCAGCATCATTTAAAGTAACATCTGCTGCATTAAGAGTGCTTGTTGTTGTCCAATGAGTTGAACTATAACTAAATGTTGTTCCTCTAGTTGCTTTCATGGCAAGCATCCAACCTCCTCCATCATACATACTATTCATCAAGCAATAAACTTGTTTAACACCAACAGATGGAAGATTTATCCAATACACCCCATCAGTAGAGGAAGGATAATCTTGCTTAATTTGTAGAGCACTTGTACCTGCTGTTGCCGCTGTTTTCCCATCGCCCGCACCAGATAAATTGTTTCTTTGAATAAAACTTACAGGCACCACTTGTGCAAAAGAGATAAACGGAAGTACGATGAGTAATAATTTAATAATTCTTTTCATTGTGATTAAAACTTATAAACCATATTTTGCTCTGTGTGTATTGTATATTTCAAGAATCTCTGAATTAGAGAGGGCTCTATTATAAATTAGAATTTGATAAATCTGTCCGTTAGGTCCCCATGGCTCTGCTCCATCAAGTATTCTCATACCTATTCTGGCTATAGAAGTTCCTGTATTAATAGCATTAGCCACTCCACTACCTTGCTGAACACCATTAACCCAAAAATTATGTAGGTTACCACTATTAGTATAAGTTACCGCAAAACAATAATTTGTTGATGGGTTTACCGCTGCGCCTCCTGAAGATGGATATGCGGCCCAAGTATGTGTATTTAACCTGCCATCACTTAATGATAAAGCGAACGCTTGATTTGTATTAGTAGAACCATAATGTATTACATGTTGTATACCTGAAATACTAGTTGGTGTTCTTACAAATGCAATTATTGTTCTATCGCTAGTGCCTGTGGGTAATTTAGAAGGATCTAAAGTTATGTACTGGTTTAAGGCATTAAAATTAAAATAACCACCGTTTGCTACATTATAAGTAACGCCGTTTAGTATAGTACCATGATTAGCGCTTGGGCTTAAATCGGTCCAAATGGTGCCAGTACCAGGGTAAGATGCTAAATTACCTGCCTCTAAGTGTAAAACTAATCCATTAGTAAATGGAGCTTTAGGTATATAGGTATTATTACTTCTAAATAAGCTTTGCTGTGCGTGTATGTTGAAAGTAAGTGAGAAAAAAAAAATTAAAAAGGAGAGTTTAAATTTCATAGTCTTTTTATTTTACAGAATGATTGTTAAGACCGAAGTTAATAGCGTACTATTTTAGTATTAAAAATTGCCCATCACAAATAATTAGCGATGGGCAATTCTATTTTTTAAATCTTAATATTTATTAAAATTGTCATTTTAGAAATTTTGTAATATCGCTGCATAATACGTTGTGCCATCATAAATTATGGTTACAATATCAGTTTTACCAGCACCAGCTGTTATGGTAGGTGCAGTACCCCCAGACCATTTCCAATTTGTAGTAGGGAAAGTTACAGTTCTAGAACCAGTTGCGTCTTGCGTAAATTCTATAATATAAGTTCCTGGAGTTGGATTTGTTAAAGACAGGGTACTGATATTTGTTCCTAAAGTAACTTGGAATAAATTTCCCTCAGACAAATTAAGCGTGGTAGTTGCAGCAGCAGCAACTGTAGGCGCTGTAATGGTATATTTTTTGGCTGTTACAGTACCTGCAACACCCACACCACCGTTAACTACTAATGCTCCTGTGGTAGTGCTAGTTGAAGCTGTAGTAGGCAAGACTGATACTTTAGTAGGTGCAATTTCAAATAGCGAAGGAGCATTTCCGTTTGAAATCGCTACACGAAATTTCAAAGGGGAGCTTCCTGCATCTGGTGCGTCATTAAACATACCCGTATTTTTTGCCCAATCACCTCCTCTAAAAGAAAATCCAACTGCATCATTATAAGTACTTCCAGCAGCAGCTCTCATTTCTTGAGCCGCCGGTGCCGCCCATGTAGGTAAACCACTAGTTAAGGTTAAAACTTGTCCATCTGTTCCCTTTGCTAACCTAGTTCCTGTACCAGAAGTTCCTCCATAAATGATATCCCCAGCGCTAGTCATAGGTGATAATGCATCAAAAGCAGCAGTTTTTGTTGTTGCATTAGTTCCTCCATTGGCAATAGATAATGTCCCAGTAACTCCACTAGCTAAATTGGTAGCTGCTGTTGTAGCTGCAGTTCCATAACCTTGCCCTACGTTCCAATAATATGTTGAACCATTATAATAGAAGCTCACTATATCTACAGCATTACCTGCTGTTGATAAACCAACAGTGGTTGTTGATGAAGAACCTAATACCCTATGTGTACCTGAAGGTAATGTTAGAGTTGCACCTCCACCAGCTGGCTGAGTAACTACAAGAGTTCCGTAAGAACCACTTGCTGGTGCTGAACTAAACGCCAAAGTACTATTTCCGGCCAAAACTACTGAAGCATTTAAGCCTAAAGTTGGATTCCAGGTTATAGTACCTCCTGAAGGTGTTAAAACTATAGGAGTTGAAGCATATATTGGTGTAGTTACTGTACCTGCAGTTATACCGTTAGTTACTGCTAAACTTCCTAAAGTACCTACTGATGTTAAAGATGAATTTACAACTGTTGATTTTAGTGTAGTTCCTGTTAAAGTACTAGCATCTGCAGTTACTGTAATATCTGCAGTTCCGTCAAATGCGGTTCCATTGATATTTCTTGATGTTGCCAATTTAGTAGCAGATCCTGCATTTCCAGAGATACTTCCTCCTATAGTACTGTTAAAAGTTTTAGCTCCTGCAATAGTTTGTGCGCCGGTAGTTAAAATACCTGGATTAGATGCATCGGCAGGACTTAGACTTAAAACGCCGCTCGTAATAGTAGCTCCATTTGCATTAGCTAAGCCAATAGTACCCACAGTGACAGATGCATTCGAGCCCGCAGGACCTTGAGGGCCTGTTGGTCCAGCAGGACCTTGTGGACCAGTAGGACCAGCAGGGCCTGTTAAACCAGTTGCACCTGTAGGGCCAGCTGGGCCTGTTGCTCCTGTATCTCCTTTGTCTCCTTTCAATCCTTGCGGACCAGTTGCTCCAGTAGGACCAGCTGGACCTTGTGGACCAGCAGGACCTGTTAAACCAGTTGCACCTGTAGGACCGGCTGGACCTGTTGCTCCTGTATCTCCCTTATCTCCTTTCAATCCTTGCGGACCAGTTGCTCCAGTAGGACCAGCTGGACCTTGTGGACCGGCAGGACCTGTTAAACCAGTTGCACCTGTAGGACCGGCTGGACCTGTTGCTCCTGTATCTCCCTTATCTCCTTTCAATCCTTGCGGACCAGTTGCTCCAGTAGGACCAGCTGGACCTTGTGGACCGGCAGGACCTGTTAAACCAGTTGCACCTGTAGGGCCAGCTGGGCCTGTTGCTCCTGTATCTCCCTTATCTCCTTTCAATCCTTGTGGACCAGCTGGGCCTGTCGCTCCTGTATCTCCTTTGTCTCCTTTTGGACCTTGCAAACCTTGTGGACCTGCTACTCCATCAACACCGGCTGGACCTTGTGGACCTGTTGCTCCTGTATCTCCTTTGTCTCCTTTCAATCCTTGTGGACCTGCTACTCCATCAACACCGGCTGGACCTTGTGGACCTGTTGCTCCTGTATCTCCTTTGTCTCCTTTCAATCCTTGTGGACCTGTTGCTCCAGTTTCACCTTTATCTCCTTTTGGACCTTGCAAACCTTGTGGACCTGTTGCTCCAGTTTCACCTTTATCTCCTTTTGGACCTTGCAAACCTTGTGGACCTGCTACTCCAGCAGCACCGGCCGGACCTTGTGGACCTGTAGCTCCGGTATCTCCTTTGTCTCCTTTTGGACCTTGCGGGCCTTGTGGACCTGTAGGCCCAACTGGTCCTTGTGGACCTGCTGGCCCGGTAGCTCCAGTTGCTATCGTAGCAAAAGTATTGTCTACATAAGTTTTTACAGCTTTTTGTGTTGGATATAATACATCACTCGTTCCTAAAGTTATTGATGAAGACTTATTTGCTAAATTCTCTTTAGTATCTAGGGCAGCTTTTGTTGCATTACTTATAGGTTTATTGGCATCACTAGTATTATCAACATTACCTAAACCTACTTTTGATGGACTTATTCCGCTTGCTATTTTAGCATCTGTAATAGCCCCATCGGCTACTTTTACTGTTGTGATGTTGCCGTCACTTACAGATGCTGTTTCTGAAAATAAAGCATAAGGAACAGACATAAAGGCTTGATCACTAATCTTTGTATAAGATGCACAAGTACCAGTAGTATTCAAACTTACTACCAATCTCTTATTTCCTAAAGACCAACGGATTTTATCAAATCCTGATGCATATCCTCCTGTCTTTGTTCCTGTACCTATCATCAGGTTAACCATACCAAACATATCTGTTGTTGTTTGTATGGATTCCTGATATTCTACCTGTGAGGAGCCATCAACAATTTCAAATTGCATACAAATTTTCTTGTTTACTAAAGGAGCATTGGGAATGTCTGTACCTGGTGCTGATAAACCTTTAGGATTCAAAATAACTGCTTGATAGCTTATCCCTTTTTGTTGAGCGTAAACATTTAGCGTTATAAATGTTATTAAGCTGAGTATAATTCTTTTCATATAAATGGAAGGATTAATTAATATCGATACTAAAACCTAGACTTAGACTATGGTTATTAAATGATAGCTTTTGACCATTATTGTTGGCTAAACGATACTGTTTGCCATAATCATAGTCTGCAAGGACTTGTATATTATTGTTGATAGAAAACCTGTAAGAAAGGCCTAGTTGCGTATTTAAAAACAAGCCTTTGAATTCTTTCTCTTTTAACAGATCATATCTGCCACCGTTAATCTGTTGGCGTCCATGTATTAAAGTTGCCAAACCTAAACCTCCTTTAACAGAAAGTAAATTCCTTTCTATTTTTAAAAGCCTGTAATATCCTAAACCTTTAAAATTAGCGTAAGAAGTTTCCCATACTAGGTTATTTGAAGCGTAAGAACCGCTAGCATTGTATTCTTCTAAACCTATGCTATAACCATAATAAAAACGCTTCTTTTCTGGTATTTTACCGATATAACCAAACTCATAGCTTTGTCCAATTTCATTCTGTAGATTAGCAACCTCATTCCCACTACTGCTAAATTTATAGTTATTAAGGTTTCTACCTGATTTAATAAATACTGTTTGAGCTTCTATGTATTGCAGACTAACAAGCAATAAAAAACTCAGAAGAATCGTTCTTTTCATCATTATAGTTTAATTAAGGTTTTTGAGTGCGTGTAATTTTTAGCGGATAAAACAACTATATAACTCCCAGGAGCTAGATGTTCAATATTTAGTTCCATCGCTGTTAAGGGAGCTTCAAAGTCTTTTTTATAAACCATTACCCCTAACAAATTGTATAGAGTCACATTCATTGCCTCAGATAGTGTTTCTGAAAACCTGATGTTTACCCTTGTTAAAAATGGATTAGGATAAATAGTTGTTTCTATACTATTAATATTGTATACAGGAATGAATTTTGAAACCATACTTTGCTGAAATCCTTGCTGTATGGTTAAATTAGATATGCTTGAATTCCCGATTATACTTTGCTGACCTACAGTTTGTCTAACCACCATACCATCTTTTAATATCGATGTATTACCCTGAGATGATAACATCTGGTGGTGTAAAGATTGCCCTTGAGCTTTTAATCCTAAAACTGATAGGAAAAAAATTAAAATTTTAAAGATTTTTTTTAACATAAGCCGTATTAAAATTCTATATGAAAACTCGATTTTAATTCTTCTAAGATGTATCTAGTCTTCACTAAACAATTTCAAAACTAACTATCCAAAATCTGCAGCTCAAATATTAGTAGTAACTCTAGAAATTACGTTGTTAATTTTTATGACACTTTGATTATCAGTATTTTACAGATATTATAAGAAAACAAAGCAAACGTTAAAACATTATGGATTTGATGCTTTTTATTCTAACTTTCAGATAAAAATTAAGGCGTTATAAAAGCAATTACACTACGGTATAATAGGTAAGTAATAAAATGATTATAAAAAAACACGCTATAGAAACATTAAATTGGCTCTAATAGACTACTACATGTAATCTAAAGACTTCATAAAATCTGAGGGTACACCACCATGAAATTTCTTAAATGGTTTGTATAAATGATGCCTAGAACTAAATCCTGCAAGTTGAGATAAAGCATCAATCGTATAATTATTATGCTTTTTACTTTTCACAATATCTATAAAATACTTCACCCTATTCTCATTCACCAAATCATTAAATCCAGATTTGTAGTTCGCATAGATATATCTGTATAAAGTATCTGAAGAAACTTTCAACTTCTTACTTAAGTCTTCCATTGATGCATCAGCATTAAGAAAGTATAAATTATCATAAAAAGCTTCGTTAAAAGTGATATGATCAATTTCAGTATCGGGTTTCTTTGTAAAATAGTTGCTTAAAGAAATACTGAGTTTTGATGTATTTAAAAACTTTGGTCTGAATAAAAGTGCCAAAACAGTTATAAATAAGACCAAACTATTCAAATACCGACTTAATTCGCTATTGTATCCATTAAAAATACGATTTATACCAGATATAAAAATGATAACTACGCCTACAATGAAAAAACAAATCCAACTTTTAATTCGCTTAAAATATATGTTATCTGCCTGATATTTTGATTGCATCTTAACATATAAAGAACCACTAATAACTAAAAATGCAATCAAATACCCTAACTTAATGTAAGAGACATATTCTCCTAAAACATTTTCATCGCTTAACGGAATTCTTATATCAACTGGTTTTATAAAAAGATAATATATAACGAAAGCTAAATAGTTTAAAAGGCTTATTACTGAAAATACTATAACATAGTTTTTAACTTTATTATAACATAAAGTAGAAAACAGTGTCATAAAACATATAGAAAGCAAAGGGAATGGCAACTCTAGTAAAACTCTATTATAGCCATAATAACTACAGTATAAATGACTTGCACTATACCATAAAACACCTGAAACATAGCCAATTAGAATTGTTTTTAGTGATTTATTTTTTTTAAGCACAAAAATCAACTCAAATAAAACTATTAAAGAAACAACAAAAAGTGCTGAGTAAATATGGACCAAGATGTTAAAACTCATAGCTTCTAAATCAAGTTAATTTTTAAATTATTGTACTAACCTTTTTAGAAAAGCAATGATAATGATAAAGACAACGCTTCAGATGCCTTAAAATAGGGATACGATTTAATAATAATTTAAAACAATTACTATTGTTAAAATTCAGCATTTATAAGGTTAAATTATAGGTAAAACCGAAGCCTATAAAATCTGCCTCAGCTTTATGAACATATAATTTTGTTTGAAATGCTAGCTTTTTATGGAAATGATAATCTGAATTTGCCGTCCAATAAGTTTGTATGGGTTTTAGACTATTGAAATATAAGTAATATCCATATTTGGGGCTTATTAAAAATTTTCCAATCCTCACACTCGGACCTATAGCTGTACCTAATCTCCAATTATCAAATGAAGTAGCAAGAGATTGATAAGTACCAAGATTATTATCTGCATCATAAACCTTATGGTAATAAATAGCATCAATACCTGAGCTTAAACTTAAAAAATAATTGAATTTGTAATTATAGCCTAAGTAAAAAGCACTCCTAAATAATCCTTTTGAGCTTTTATAGGCCCCTCTTCTCCCTAAATTTATACCAAATTGTAATTCATGCTTATTTAAAGTGGTATCAGAAAAAGCTCCTAAATTCTCATTTGGATACCTATTATCAATGCTCTTTAACTTTTTTAAAATCCCAAAACTTAAGGATGATTGATTTAAACCCATATTTGGGACACGTGTTGCAGCATTTGAAAGATGTAAAAAGTTTATTCCTGTAAGCAATTTTACTGATGGAGCTATATTTATTTCTGTTTTAAGAGCCCCTCTTGCATAAATATTTATATGACTACCAATAATTCTATTTTCATTTGTATAGATAGTTTTATTTGTATAGCCCAAGCCAAAGGCCGGTGAGAAATTTAGATTTACATATTTTGTTTTTAATAAAAAGAAGTTCAACCCGTAAAGTAGCGCATAAGAATCACCAAATTGGTTTTTATTTTCATTGATTTTAAGGCTTCTTAAGGTGTTAAATCTTAAAACCCAATCTTGACTTTCTATATTCATTCGCCTTTGCCAGGATGTATTTATAGATTTGTGATAAATTAGCTCACCGCCATAAACTTTACCAGATAAATGATTAGTAGAAGGAAAATACTTTAAGCTCAACTCGGTATTAAACTCTATGCTATTACCCAAATCTTGAGCAAAAGCATGGTTAATTAAAGCCACAAGAATTAAGGAGATTAAAAACTTTTTAAACACACAAAGCGATTCAATTAAGGCCAAATACTTCCACTTTTAAAGGAAGCTGCGCTAAATTAATCTCCTATTGAATGTTATTTACCCCTTAAATAGATAGGTACAAGGAATCTAAATACTTTGTATGCCTTTGTAAAAACAATACTTATAAGAAATTAATAAAAAGTACATCAAACCCCATAAACTTTTGCTTACTAGATATTTACTAGAACCTGTTTCATGATAAAACTTAATAAAGAAATAAATAAAAATTAAACAGATAAATGTCTAGCGACTTATATTTGAATTCTAATCAATTTAAAATTAAACTCATGCAAAAAATTTTATTTTATCTATTGATGTTGACTTCTGTGCTATCATTTGCTCAAGAAGACACCACAGAAGTTGTAGATTATGGCAAATTTGGTGATGCAGAAGGGGTTAAACGTTATTGTAACCAAAAAGTAATTAACCAACTTCCTCAACGTATTATAAGTTTTGGTTATGAGCACCAAGGTGGTTTTACCATGCCAGGTATTAGGAATTCAGCGTCATCATCAACACTTCAAGATTTTACAGTAAATCAGGTTTCTTCACTAAGGGCTCAAGTTAACATTCCGGTTATATCAAATACCAAAATTATATGGCAAGTAGGGGCCAATTATTGGGCAAGTAGGTTTAATTTAGATAACCCTGGTAATAATTCTTTTGCACAAGCATTAGATAGTAGAGCATTAACCACAACAGGAATTAATACCACCATTTTTAAGCCCTTAAACGAGAAGAATTTTTTAATTATTCAGGCTAGCGCCGATGTTAACGGGCTTTTTAAAAATTTTAGTGATATTTCAAGCGATGCCATTACCATTAGCGGAGCTGCCATTTATGGATGGAAAACATCTGATAGAAATATGATAGGAGTGGGTATCTCTCGTACTTATAGAGCAGGGCAACTTTTACATGTTCCTATACTTTTCTGGAATAAAAGTTTTAACGACCATTGGGGGATGGAACTTTTATTACCTGCCCGCGGTCATCTAAAATATAATTTTTCTACCTCTAATATTCTTCAACTAGGTTTTGAACTTGAGGGGAATCAATTCCTAGTAAATTTACCTAACAGCCAAAACGGAAAGGTTTTTTTACAAAGAGGAGAACTTAAACCACGAGTTGCATGGGATAAGAAATTAACTGGCTTTTTATGGTTGAGTGCGCAAGCTGGATATAGGCATAATTGGCGCTTTGACGTTATGAACGGATATGATGCTAGAGAAACAAGCCAACGTTATTTCTCTAGCAACTTAGGTAATCCTTTTTATTTTAACCTTAGTTTAAACTTTGTATCGCCTTAATTTTTAACAACTTGCTTGGTCCAAACATCTGTTCTGCCAATTAAAGAAACGCCAATATAACCTCTAACTTCAAGAGTGTTGGCATTGAGCATCTTAATAGTGCAAGAATAGGTGTTTCCGCTTTTAGGATCGTAAATATTACCCTCATCCCACAAATTTTTCTCTATAAATTTAAAACCCCAAATATTTACCAAGCCTACTACTGGGCGGTTTTTAGAGGTTTCTGTAGGATTATTTTTGTCAAGTTTAGGTTTTCCAGTATCCGGGTCATTAGGCTCTTTTAACCATACAATTTTACCTTGATAGGTTTCCCCATTTTTATAAATACGAACAATTGCATTTCCATCTCCAGTCTTCCAAACACCAACAACTGCATCTGGGTTATTTACAATAGATGCTACCGTTGCGCTGTTACCTAGAGATACAATCATAGCGGCTATGATGACGAAAAGAAACTTTTTAGTGGCTAAATATTTAGTTATCATATCATTAAAATGGTTTATTGAAAAGATTATAAACAAATATAAAAAAATTATACACTTGCTAAAATTAGTATCATGAAGATTTAATAAGCAAGTAGCTACAGGGCTTACAAAACGTGAAAAGGCACTTTTGGTAAAAAAGAGCGACACTCACTATGTATATAAAGTTAAAAACACAAAGAAGTTGTCTCAACTACTCTTCCACAAGACAACTTCTTTGGCTTTACATATACTAGTCCTAATTAAAAGAAATCTCTATTAAGAAGATATTATGATAGCATAAACCTGAATCTATATTCTTATATTTTACCACCCTCCACCTAAAGCTTTGTATAAGTTTACTGCTGCAATATGTTGTCTTTTATTCACATTTATCAATTCAAATTTTGCTTGAAGAGAATTTTGTTGAGCTAGCAATACCTCTAAATAACTTGCTCTTCCTGTGCTGAATAGTTCAGTTGACATATCAACCGAGTTATTAAGCACACTATTTTCTTCCTTTTTTAAAACATGCAAGTTCTTTAGGTTTTCTAATGCAGATAATTGGTTCATAACTTCCGTATAGCCCGTAAGAATACTTTTTTGATAATGATGCATAGCGCTTAACTGATTGGCCTTAGCATAACTAAAATTAGCCTTTAAAGCGTTCCTATTTATCAAAGGTGTCATTAAACCTCCTAATGCTTGGTAAGTGATAGATGCTGGAGCTAAAAACAAAAACTCTGGCTTAAAGGCCTGAAAGCCTAGCCCAGCAACTAAATTCATACTTGGTAAAAACGCAGCTTTTGCAGATTTTAAATCAAACTTACTTGCTTCAAGTAACAATTCTGCCTCGCGGATGTCAGGTCTGTTTTCAAGAAGTTGTGAGGGTAAGCCAGTTTTAATTTGACTAGGAACATCAGCTAAAAGAATTTCTTTAAATCGTTCAACTTTTTGGGGGAATCTCCCTAGCAAAAAATTTATTCGATTTTCAAATTCTACAATTTGCTGTAATAGCTCTTTCTCAATTGCTTGAGTGTTTAGCAGTTGAGCCTGAAATTGCTGCACAGCTAATTCATTTGTTCTACCTGTTTCTTTTTTGAGTTTTATGATTTCTAAAGCATCTTTTTGCCTTTGAATAGTTTGCTGAATAATTTCTAACTCATGATCTAGCGCAAGCAATTCATAATAAGAAGTGGCAATATCTGAAACTAATGAAGCAGTAACAACTTTAGCTCCCTCTGCACTTGCAAGAAATTGATTAATAGCTGATTTTTGTTTGCTTTTTAATTTTTTCCAAAGATCTATTTCCCAACTTGCCTGAAAACCAAGAAAGATATCAGGTAAGTTGATAGGTACTATTCTACCCGGTGTCATTTCTGTAGCAATATTTCCAGCTCCATCCATTGTATAACGTCCGAAACGACGGATACCGCCATTAGTCCCTGCATTAACCTGAGGAATTAAACTAGCTTTTGCATTTGTAACACTCGCTCTAGCAATTTCAATTTTTTGAATGGCGATGTTAAGATCGTGGTTATTTACTAAAGCAGTATCAATAAGACCACTTAATATAGGATCATTGAAATAGCTTCGCCAATTTATTTTCGATATTTCAGAACTATCTGAATCGTTATAAAAACTAGGAGGCAATGGTTTTTTTTGTATGGATAAGTTAGTGTCTACAGTTTTACAAGCATTAAATATCATACCCGTAAATAAACACAAGCCTACGTATATTCCTTTAATTTTCATTTTTAAGGATTTAAATTTTCAGTAAAAGGTTTTTCATCATTCCTATTGGAGCTAAATTTCTCAGCTATTTTTGCGAAAGCAAAATATAATCCTGGTATTAAGATAACACCGCATACGGTACCAAAAAGCATCCCTCCGGCAGCTGCAGTTCCAATAGTTTTATTACCAATAGCCCCTGCGCCTGATGCAAGCATAAGCGGAATTAAACCGGCAATAAATGCAAAAGATGTCATTAATATTGGGCGCAAGCGTTGTTTAGAAGCTTCTATTGTTGCTTCTAAAACCGATTTACCTTGGCTATGGCGTTGTGCAGCAAACTCAACAATGAGAATAGCATTTTTTCCTAATAACCCTATTAACATAATCATAGCCACTTGAGCGTATATATTATTTTCAAGTTGGAAAACCATAAGCAATAGTAACGCACCAAATACCCCTGTGGGTAAAGAAAGAATAACGGGTAATGGTAGCAGAAAACTTTCATATTGTGCGCAAAGGAGTAAATAAACAAACAGCAAACAAATGATGAAAATGATGATAGATTCGTTTCCGGCATTTGCCTGATCACGTGATGATCCTGCCCAATCAAAATCATAACCTTTAGGTAATTTTTCCGCGGCAGTTTCTTTAATCGCACTTATGGCATCCCCACTACTGTATCCATTTGCAGGCTCACCATTAACCAATGCTGAGGAATACATATTATATCTCGTAATTTGTTCTGGCCCATATATTTTATCTATGGTTATAAAAGAAGCTATAGGAACCATTTCTCCATCCCGGTTCTTAACATGTAAATTCATTACATTTTCTGGAAGAGCTCTAAACTCTGGTGAGGCCTGAACCATTACTTTATACATTTGACCAAAACGGATAAAATTGGTAGCATATTCACTCCCTAGGTGAATTTGTAGAGTGCTTAAAATATCGTCTACAATTACATTTTTCTGAGCGGCTTTAACATAATCGATATTTACCATCAACTGTGGGAAACTTGCGTCAAAAGAAGAAAAGGAGTTATTTATTTCTGGCCTTTTATTAAGTTCTAGCACAAAGTTTTTTGCAACCTGCTCTAATTGCTTGGCATCCCCTTTACCTGATTTATCTAACAATCTTAACTCAAATCCGCTTGAGTTTCCATAACCAGGAACGGGTGGCGGTGTAAAAAATTCAATACGAGCATCCTTAATTTGCGATGTTTTCTGCTTAAGCAACTCCATAACTTCCTTATCCGTTTTTTCTCTTTCATTCCAAGGTTTTAAACTGATGAGGTTCATTCCGTAGCTAGCTCCCGTACCATCTGATAATATACTAAAACCCGCAAGCGTTGAAACTGAAGATACCTCGTCTAAAGACTGAGCAACTTGCTGAATATGATCAACTACTTTTTCTGTTCTTTCAAGAGTAGAACCAGCTGGAGTGGTTATATTGGTATAAATAGTCCCCTGATCTTCATTAGGTATGAACCCGCCAGGAACTATATTGCCTAAAATTCCTGTTGCCAGAAGGAAAAATATTAAGCTACCAAATGTTATAACTCTTCTATTTACTATTTTCTTTATTAACCTAGCATATTTGTTTTCTATACCATTATAGGAATGATTAAACCAATTGAAAAATCTATTGAGCATACCTTTAGAATGCGCTTCACCATGGGTGTTTTTAAGTAGAATAGCGCATAATGCCGGGGTTAGTGTTAAGGCAATTATACCAGACAGAACAATAGCAACTGCCATTGTTAAAGAAAATTCTCTATAAAAAATACCTGTAGGACCAGATATAAAAGATACCGGAATAAAAACCGCAGACATCACTAAGGTAATGGCTATAATGGCTCCAGTTATTTCATGCATAGCCAATTCTGTGGCCAAACGCGGTTTAACATTGCCATTGCTCATTTTAACATGGACGGCTTCTACTACTACAATAGCATTATCAACCACAATACCTATGGCTAGTACTAAAGCAAATAGTGTAATTAAGTTCAAAGAAAAGCCCATCAACTGCATGGCCAAAAGTGTACCTATTAAAGAAACTGGAACTGTTAAAATAGGTATCAATGTAGAGCGCCAGTCTTGAAGGAAAATAAATACCACAAGCGCAACCAGAATGAACGCCTCAATTAATGTCTTTATAACTTCCGATACGGAAGCATCTAAGAAAGCTGAAACATCATAACTTACGGTATAATCCATACCTGCGGGGAAATTCACTTTCAGTTCTTCCATGCGGTTTTTGATGTTACTAATTACTTCCCGAGCGTTACTACCTGGTCTTTGCTTTAGCATAATGGCAGCAGAAGGTCTTCCATTTTCCTTAGAAAGTACATCATATTCTTGCGAATCAAATGCTACAGTAGCAATGTCTTTTAACTTTAGTATTTCGCCACCTCCATTACTTTTGATAATGATATTTTCATATTGCTCTACCGTATTAAATTTTCCGGTATACTTTAAAACATATTGAAGTGCTTGAGCTTTTCTTCCAGAACTTTCTCCAACTTTACCAGGTGCTGCTTCAATATTCTGTTCACGAAGACTATTAACAACATCTTCCGTAGAAATAGCATAGGTCGTCATTTTGGTAGGGTTTAACCAAATACGCATAGCATATTCTCTAGAGCCCATAATATCTGCAAAACCTACTCCTTCTATTCGCTTTAGCTCAGCCAAAAGATTGATATCCGCATAATTAAAAAGAAATTTCTCGTCGGTTTCTTCATCTTTACTCAGTAGATTTAGGTATAATAACATGCTGTTTTGTACCTTTTCTACAATAACTCCGGCTTTTATAGCTTCTTCAGGCAGTTCATCCATTACTGATGAGACCCTATTCTGGACGTTAACTGCCGCAATATCAGGATCTGTTTCTGAGCTAAAAATAATTTGGATAACCCCGGTTCCATCATTTCCAGATACAGAAGTCATGTATGCCATACCTGGAACCCCATTTATAGCTTTCTCAAGAGGTGTAATCACAGCTTTCACAACTGCATCTGCATTTGCGCCTGTATATTTTGTAGTAACAGTAACCTCAGGTGGTGCAATATCTGGAAACTGCGTCATAGGCAGTTGAACTAGGGCAAGTAGCCCTAATAAAGTGATAATAAGCGATATTACAATTGATAATACAGGCCTTCTAATAAATAACGATTTCATAATTTTCTGGTTTACCTGTGATTTTTAGTTTTTAAAAGCTTGAGATGCGGAAATCTTTTGGGTATTTATCTTGTCGCCATCTTTTACAAGCTGTATACCTTCATAAAGTATATGATCATTTAATTGAAGGCCTGACTCAACTACATAAAAATTTTCTAACCTAAGCTTAGGTATAAATCGTTTCATTTTCACAACGTTATTGGCATCTACCACAAAAACGTAGAGGTTTTCTTGAATCTCAAATGTTGACTTTTGGGGAATGATCATGGCATTTTTAAGTGCTGTATTGATTCTTATTTTACCACTACTTCCATGCTTTAAAAGATGCTCTGGGTTAATAAATCTGGCTCTAAAGGCAATATTACCCGTGTTTTTATCAAACTCACTTTCAGAAGTTTCTATATTTCCCTTGTGCTTATAAACATCGTTATTAGCAAGTATGAGCGTTACTTGGTCCATTTTACCTCGCTCTTTCGTTTTTGCAAATTCAAGGTAATCTATTTCAGATACATTGAAGTAGGCAAAAACTTCCTTATCGTTAGAAATACTTGTTAGCAAAGCTTCTTCATCAACCAAACTTCCTATTTTATTTGGTATCCTATTTATTATTCCATTAAATGGTGCCTTAATTTGGGTGAATGATAAATTTAACTTAGCCTGCAAATTATTTGCTTTAGCCTCCTCAATTTTAGCCTTCACTATTTCAACTTTAGCCCGTAACATTTCAAGCTCGGTTTTTGAAACAACATTTTTATCTGCTAATCTTTTAGTGTTTTGAAGCTCTATTTCCACAGCTTTTAATTCTGTGATTGAACTTCTTAACATAGCCTGTGCCTTAACTAAATCTTGCTGAAAGGAACTATTACTGATGGTAAACAAAGGTTGACCTTGCTTTACAATTTGCCCCTCATCCACATGAATTTTTTCAATAATTCCATGAATTCGCGAACGAATTTCTACATTTTGAATGGCATTAATTTCTGCAATATATTCCCTATCATATAGGGTATCCTTTATAATAGGATTGAAAACTTGAAAATTTTGTTCTATTTCTTTTTTTGTATTTGTTGAGCATGCAATAAGAAATGTACATGCAATAAAACCCAACATAGAGATTATTTTCATCTATACTTAAATTAATAATAGTAATTACACGAAAGAGTAAGGCATGAAATCATTGATTAATGATTCATACGGGTAAATGATAGAATAATAAAAATCTAACTAAACTTTGGTGGAGGGGGTGTTAGTTCTGGGAAAAAGTGTTCTTTATAAAGCTCTTTATATAGGATAACTTTAGAAATAATAATTTGATAAGAACTAAAAGTTAATGACTGGGTTAAAAGATACTCTGGAATCTCATTAACTTCTATTAAAGAAAAGTTTCTATTATTATCAGCATCAGAGGTATGATTTTTATGATCTAAACCTTTATAACCAAAAAAATCTTTAGCTACCTGCTCAAAAAAATCTGTTATTATATTACACTCATGAAAATTTCCATTGCCTTGAGATTTAGAATCAGAACCTACCAAAGTGTAATTTAAAATTACAATTGACATGATCATCCAACTTAACTGGATAAAGATATGGGTTCTAATAAATCGCATTTCGGCAGTAAATGTAAATATAGATAAGGCTAGGATAATCAATTAATGCTTGAAAATATAATAATTGACCGTATTTTTACAAAGAGCATAAGGGAGTAAATAAGGCATCTAATTTAACTGGATTAGTAATTTGGAAAAATAAGTGGTAGGCGCCCTAGAAAAAGATAATCATTACAATGACTGAAAAAACGCTAATCAAAAATATAAGCATCGTTAACGAAGGCCAAATAATTGTTACTGATATATTAATTGGTAATGGTGTAATTCTAAAAATAGGACGAAATCATGATGCCTTAGATACTAAAGTAATTGACGGAACAGACAAATATTTATTGCCTGGTATTATTGACGCTCAAGTACATTTTCGTGAACCAGGGCTTACACATAAAGGTAATATTTATTCAGAAAGTAGAGCTGCCGTTGCTGGTGGCGTAACTTCCTTTATTGACATGCCAAATACATTTCCGAATGTTTTGACCATGGACATCTTAAATGAAAAATATCAAATAGCATCAGAAAAATCTTTAGCTAATTATGGCTTCTTGTTAGGTGTTAATGATGATAATCTGGATTACATTATTAATCTAGATACATCTAAATTGTTGGGCGTTACTGATGACGGACTTTACTTTACTAAAAAAGGGAACCTATTGGCAGACAATCCTGAAACCATGGAAAAACTATTTGCCAACTGTAAATCTATCATTGCTATCCATTCTGAAAAAGAACAAATAGTTGAAGAAAATGAAAACGTTTATCGTGAAAAATATAGCGATGATGTGCCTATTGCATTTCATCCTCAGATAAGAAGTGAAAAGGCATGTTACGAGGCCAGCAAAAGAGCCATAGACATTGCAAATAAACACAAAGCCCGACTTCATATTCTGCATTTGACCACAGAAGCAGAAACGCATCTCTTTCGAAATGATATTCCTTTGAAAGAGAAAAATATTACAACTGAGGTATCGGTTCATCACTTGTGGTTTTCTGATCAAGATTATGAGCGTTTAGGAACGCTTATAAAATGGAACCCAGCAATCAAAACAGAAAAAGATAAAAAAGGACTATTGAAAGCATTATTAGACGATAGAATAGACATCGTAACCACAGACCACGCTCCTCATACCTTGGAAGAAAAACAAAAACCTTACTTTCAATCCATGTCAGGCGCACCAATCGTTCAGCACTCCTTAAATATTATGCTTGAATTTTATAAACAAGGGCTTATCTCTCTAGAGAAAATTGCTGAAAAAATGTGCCATAACCCAGCAACATTATATAGTATTGAAAATAGAGGTTTTATACGTGAAGGCTACTTTGCAGACTTAAGTATTGTTGACCTCGATTCTGTTTGGACAGTTAGCAAAGAAAATATTTTATCAAAATGTGGCTGGTCGCCATTAGAAGGAACAACATTCCAAACGAAAGTGACTCATTCATTTGTAAATGGCAACTTAGTTTACAACAACGGACAGTTTAATGAAAGCATAAAAGGTAAAGCGCTAACATTAACAAATAATACCCAAAGAAAATAGATTGAGTGATACTTTCCATAGGTTGAAAAACAAATTGAGGTAGATTTTAATAGTGGTCCCGGCGGGAATCGAACCCACATCTAAAGTTTAGGAAACTTCTATTCTATCCGTTGAACTACGGGACCTTTCAATTTTTGATTTATTGATTTTTGATTTACGAATTAAATCCAAACTCGTCAATCAAAAAATTACCTAATTACAGAACCGTTATTAATATCACTTTCTGTTGGTGCTACAAAACTAAGTTTTCCTGATGAATTTTCTGCCATTAAAATCATCCCTTGAGATAAAATTCCTTTAATTTCTCTTGGTTCTAGGTTTACGAGTATGCTAACCTGTTGCCCAATGATTTTCTCAGGCTCGTAAAACTCTGCAATACCAGATACTACTGTTCTAACATCAATACCGGTATCAATTTTTAGTTTCAGCAATTTCTTTGTTTTAGCAACTTTCTCGGCTTCTAAAATAGTCCCTGTTCTAATATCTAAACCAGAAAACTGCTCGAAACTGATATTCTTTTTAGCAGGAGCTACAACACTAGTCTCCTCTTTTACTTGCTCTAAAGATGCTTTTTTGTCTATTAACTTTTGAATTTGGCGTTCTATCACCTCATCCTCAATCTTCTCAAATAATAAAGCTGCTGTATTTAACTGATGACCACCTTCAAAAACAATCTCTTCATCAAAAGAGAACTTATTTTTAAGATTTAACATAGTAAAAATCTTTTCGGCTGTGTTTGGCAAAAATGCTTGTAAACAAGTTGCAGCATGTGCTATAATATGTAAACAATTATGTAAAACTTCTCTTGCAGCTTCCGGATTTTCTTTATAAGCCTTCCAAGGCTCATGCTCTGTTAAATATCGGTTGCCTAAACGGGCAATTTCCATAGCTGCAGTTTGTGCTTGTCTAAATTTATACGACTCAAATGCCTGCTCTACCTCATCATAACAATTACCTATCGCTTCGTTAATAGCATTATCAGAGAGCTCTATTTTACCCGAGCCTGCAACTATACCATCAAAGTATTTGTGCATCAAAATCATTACCCTATTCACAAAATTACCTAGGATAGCCACCAACTCGTTATTTACTCTTGCTTGGTAATCTTTCCAAGTAAACTCACTATCGCTGGTTTCTGGCGCTATGGCAGTCAAGTAATATCTTAACTCGTCAATCTTATTAGGGAAATCTTCCAGATACTCATGCATCTCTATGCTCCAACCTCTAGAGGTTGACATCTTGTCTCCTTCTAAGTTCATAAACTCATTAGCAGGAACATTCTCTGGCAAAATAAACTCACCTTGAGTATGCAACATCACCGGGAAAACAATACAATGGAAAACAATATTATCTTTTCCTATAAAATGCACCAATTTGGTTTCTTTATCTTTCCAATACAGCTCCCAGTCTTTGTTATGGTCTAGCGCCCATTGCCTAGTTGCAGAAATATAACCTATTGGCGCATCAAACCAAACATAAAGTACTTTACCATCGGCACCCTCTGCCGGAACTTTAATACCCCAATCCAAATCACGGGTAACAGCTCTAGGATGTAAACCTCCATCAATCCAACTTTTACATTGGCCATATACATTGGTGCGCCAATCATGCTTATGACCTTCTAAAATCCATTCTTTTAACCATCCTTCATATTGGTCTAAAGGTAAATACCAGTGTTTAGTTTCCTTTCTTACCGGCTTATTTCCGGTTAAGGTAGATTTTGGATCGATTAAATCCTCAGGACTTAAAGAAGTCCCACATTTTTCGCATTGGTCTCCGTAAGCGCCATCGTTTCCGCAACTAGGGCATGTACCTGTAATATACCTATCAGCCAAAAATTGCTTAGCTTCTTCATCATAATATTGCTCTGAGGTTTCTACTTTAAAAATCCCTTTTTCGTTAAGATTTTTAAAAAAATCTTGAGCGGTCTCGTGATGAATTGGCTCGCTGGTGCGATGATAAATATCAAATGATATTCCTAACTTCTCGAAGCTTTGCTTATTAAGCTCATGATATTTATCAATAATAGCTCTGGGTGTAGTTTGTTCTTTCATAGCTTGGTTGGCTATGGCTGTACCATGCTCATCAGAACCGCATACAAAAACTACATCTCTATTCTTTAAACGTAAATAACGCACATATAAATCTGCCGGAATATAAGCACCAGCTAAATGGCCAATATGTTTTGGTCCGTTAGCATAAGGTAGTGCAGCAGTAATGGTATATCTTTTAAATTTATCTTGTCCCAAAGCTATATATCTGTATTTCTATGAATTTGCAAAGATATATTATTTAAGATAAAGATGAGTAGGATTCGGTTAGGAGTTGTGGATTGCCGGTTATCAGTTATTTAACGATTACTTACAACAAAAAACAAATCCACATTTCATCACCTCTTATACTTTACATTATATTTGATACATGTTACAAGCCCCATTTCTAAAAGCTGGCGATAAAATTGCCATCACTTGCCCTGCAAAATCTTTAATTAAGCCTATGGATGATGCTATAGAACTGCTATCATCTTGGGGGTTGGAGGTGGTATTAGGTGATACCGTTCATGCACAATTTCATCAATTTGCGGGTACTGATGAATTGAGAGCTCAGGATTTCCAGCGTTTTATTGATGACCAAGATATTAAAGCTATTATTGCTGCTCGTGGAGGTTATGGCTCGGTTAGAATTATAGACCAAATTGATTTTTCTTCACTTTTAACGCATCCTAAATGGATTGTAGGTTTTAGTGATATTACGGTATTCCACATGCACTTACAAAAATTAGGCTTACAAAGCATACATGGTCAAATGCCTGCTACTATTCCAGACAGTACCACTTTAGGTTTAGAAAGTCTTAGAAAAGCCCTTTTTGGGGATGCTTTACAATATCATCTGCCTAGTCATCCGCTTAATATCCAGGGAAACTGTGAAGGCGAATTAATTGGAGGTAATTTAAGTATTTTGATTTCTTTACTAGGCTCTGTCAGTGATATAGATTTCAGTGGTAAGATTTTATTTATAGAAGATGTAGGGGAATATTTGTATGCTATTGATAGGATGATAAGAGCGCTAGACCGAGCAGGTAAACTCGCTCATTTAAAAGGATTAATTGTGGGTGGTTTTACCGATTTAAAGGATAACGATATCCATTTTGGATTTTCTGTAGAAGAGATTATATATGATGTTGTTAAGAAATATAATTATCCTGTAGTTTTTAATTTTCCGGCAGGACACATTAAAGATAATGGTGCGCTAAAGTTGGGGAGCAAGGTTAAACTTGAGGTAGGAGAGCTTGGTAAGATAAGTTTTTAAAATAAAAAAAGGAGTTCAGATTGAACTCCTTTTTTATTTATTTAATATCTCATATTAATAGCCAGTTGTTTGCTGTGCTTGTGGGATATTAGGGTTTGCTAATAATTCTCCTTGTGGAATAGGCCAAGTCCAAGAACGGCTTGTTGGTGCTAATGAACATGAAGTAGCAGTACCGCAATCAGATCTTGTAATAGTTTTAGTAGTTCTTTTCAAGTCAAACCATCTATGTCCTTCAGCATATAACTCTCTCTGTCTCTCTTCCGCAATAGCGTTAATTAGAGCGGATCCAGTTGCTATTAAAGGAGTATAATTGTTAATTCTAGCCTCTCTCAATGTGTTTAAATCAGCTAATGCCCCCACGAAATCAGGTGTTGCTTTTAAAGCTCTAGCTTCAGCTCTAATCAAATACATTTCACCAGTTCTAAAAGCTTTCCAATTAACAACGTTATCGGTAGCCGTTCCTCTACCTACATGTTTATTTGTTATTTTTCTAGCATTTGAAGCAAAAGGTAGAATAGGAGCGCTAGCACCTGTGGCCCTACTTGCAAAATAAGCAGGAAACCTTATATCGTTTGCTTGATCATATAGGGCTAAAATATTTGATGTAGGTCTATAGCCTAGATTATTACTACTAGCAGTGTAAATACCACTTACTGGGTTACCTTCCCCAGGATTAAATGCCACAGCCCAAATAACTTCTGCAGCAGAAGCATCTTTCCATATGTTAGGAAAGTTAGTTTTTGATGCCAATGGTCTTTCATTTATTACTAAAGTAGCATAAGATTCTGCATTTGCATAATCTTTAGCATAAAGATATACTCTTGCAAGCATTGCTCTGACAACTAACCTGTCAATATATGCTCTTGCATTAACTGCCGAAGTTGATGTATTAACTACTTTTGTACCTAATAGAGTTTCAGCTTCCAATAAATCTCTAAAAATATTATCGTAAGTAGTTTTAACATCTAGTCTTGCTGGTCTTTCCTCCAAATCTATTACTGTTCTATAAGGAACCCCTTTAGCAGTTGAATTACGGCTGTAATCTTCTCCCCAATATCTTAATAGGTCAAAGTGAACCATTCCTCTAATAGCCAAAGCTTGACCTTTGATTTTATTAACTTCATCTTGATTCACACTAGCAAAATTATCGATATTTCTAATAACACTATTGGCTTGTGTAATCACACTGTATGCAGCTAACCAAGTTGTAGCAATATCAGTATCATCAGCTGCATAAGTCCAGTCAGTTTGAGTTACATAATTCCCAAGTTCATTATTAGTTTCTGCAACATGTTCAGACATCATATCTGGTAATACAGAAAAAGCTCCTGTAACCTGTGGTCCATTACCATAGTATCCAGTCTGTCTTAGTAAAGCATAAGCTCCAGTCAATGCAAATTGATAGTCTTCTAAGTTGGTAAATATTTGAGAACCATCTTTTGAAAATTCTGGTTCTACCTCAATTACTTTATCACAAGAACTGAAAACTAGAACACTACTTAGCCCAATTGCAGTAAAAAATTTATTTATGTTCATTTTCATAATTTTTTTATTTAAAACCCAACATTTAACCCAAAAGTCACGGTACGTAACGCTGGATATTGCGCACCTGTTAAAATACCTGTTGAAATTTCAGGATCAAAACCTTGGAATTTAGTCCATGTAACTAAGTTTTGTCCTTGTACAAATAATCTAACATTATTAGACTTAATTTTATTTGAAATTGATTTTGGAAGAGTATAGAATAAATTAACATTTCTAAGTCTTAAGAAATCACCAGATTCAACCATCCTTGTAGTATTATCATTAAACCATGCTAAACTAGGATCAGGAATCTGAGTGATATCGCCAGGATTTTGCCATGCTGTTAGCATTACTGCTGCTAAGTTATCAAATACATACTGTGGATTTTCAAGGTTAACTCTGTCATTATTATAAACTTCATTACCCGCCACAAATGAGAAGAATGCATTTAACTCCAAATTTTTATACTTAAAGCCCGTTCCAAAGCCTCCAAAGAAAGGAGCCTCAACAGAGCCTACAGTAACTCTATCATTAGGGTCATAAGTATTGGTTATAGCTCCATCTTTTGTTAAGAACTGAGGTTTACCGTTATTGGGATCAACTCCAGCATATCTAACTAAATAGATTGTATTGATAGACTCTCCTACTCTTGTAATGTAAATACCGTTTTCAATGTCCTCACCAGGAGTTACTAACTCTTTAATTCTATTTTTATTAAAGGTTAAGCTTAGGTTTGCATTCCATGTAAAGTCTTTAGTTTTAATTAAATCACCATCTAAGAAAAACTCAAAACCTTTATTTTGTAACTTACCAATATTGGTATTTAGAAAATTAAATCCAGAAGTTCTTGATAATTGTCTATTTAAAAATAAATCTGAGGTAATGGCATCGTAATATTCAGCCGTTACTCTTAATCGTCCGTTCAAAGTTGCAAACTCTATACCTGTATTAAAGGTTGTTCTTCTCTCCCAACGTAAGTTTGGATTTTCTAAACTTACTTGGACTAAACCACCAATACCATTATACACAGAACGGTTATATAATTCATAAGCAGCAAAATCATTTGTTAGAGCTTGATTACCTGAGCTTCCATAACTAGCCTTAAATTTTAACTCATTAAAGATATTACTTTCCTTTAATGAAGACATGAAGTTTTCTTCAGTCAAAATCCAACTTAATCCAACAGAACCAAAATTGGCGTATTTATTTGCGGAACCAAATCTAGAAGAACCATCTCTTCTTACCCAACCGTCTACAAATAATTTGTTTTTATATCCATATTGTGCATTACCAAAATAAGAAACTAAAGCATTCTCTGTCCCGGTACCACCAACTAATGGAATAAAGCCGTTTGTTGTATTACCTGGTGTAATACCTGCTTCATTTTCAAATGCGCCTCTCAAACCAAACCCTGAAAAGGAAAAACCACGAGATCTTCTATTTACAACCTCGTTATATATACCAACAGATAAATCATGATCAGTATTTATAGTTGTTTTGTAGGTAATACTATTTGTACCAGTATATCTAAATGATCTTGTATACCCTCTAAAAAGACTTCCTGCTCTACCAATTGTTGCAGGTCCGCTTCCCAGATTAGTTGTTGGGTCAGCATAAGTGGTATTTTCATTTGATGTATAATCGCCACCCCAATTAGTCCTAAAACTTAATCCTTTTAAGAACGGTGCATCATAATTGATGTAAATATTACCAACACCTTTCAATTGTTGTCTTAGATTATTGTTCTCTAATAATTCTTGTAAAGCATTTGGCTGACCAGAAAATATTTGAGTATATGAACCATCATCCTGATATGGCTTTTCGTATGGATTACTCCATCTAATTGCATTTAAGGGAGATGAGATAACTGCATCATTTTCACTTGTATTTGAAAAATCAGAATAACCTAAAGTTGTGTTAATACCAAACTTAAAATCACCAGCTGTTGACTCTAAATTAGCTCTACCGGTATATCTTTTTAAGCCAGTATTTATTACTGTACCAGTTTGATCGAAAATAGATCCAGATAAAAAGTAAGTAGTTTTTTCTGAACCACCTGATGCACTTAATTGATGCGTTTGAGTTTGCCCTGTTCTAAAAAAAACATCCTCCCAATTAGTATTAATCTGTCTTAGATCTTCTAAATCAGCAGGGGTCCAATCATAAACGTTACCAGCAATATCCACTTCATACCTTAATTTTTCTTCGGTATTCATTACTCTTAACTTATTCTGAGGAGCTTGTGAAAAACCATACTGCGTATCATAAGATAATCTAACTTTTCCACTTTTACCCTTTTTTGTTGTGATTACTACAACACCGTTAGCACCTCTAGAACCATATTGAGAAGTTGACACTGCGTCTTTAAGAATACTAACTGACTCGAAATCAGCAGTGTTTAATGTTGCAAAATCAGCATTAGATATTTCCATACCATCAACCAAATATAAAGGAGCATTGCTACCAACAATAGAGCCTTTACCTCTGATAACAACGCTAGCGGCAGCACCCGGCTGACCTGATTGTGCTTGCACTAAAATACCAGGAGCTTTACCTTGTAAGGCTTGGTCAAATGATGCAATTGGCACTCTTTCTAAATCCTGCGAACCAACTGTTGCTACAGATCCTGCTACTGTTCTTTTATTTTGCGTGTTATAACCGGTGACAATTACTTCACTTAATTGCTTATTATCAGTAGATAATGCAACTGCTTTAGCAGTTGAAGCGGGAAGTTCTTTTGTTTCTGTACCAATAAAAGAGAATATTAAAATAGATGTTGCAGAAGGGACACTAATACTGTATTGACCATTAGCATTAGTTTGTGTTGAGGCAGTTCCTCCTTTTACTCTAACACTTACACCAGGAAGAGGTAATCCATCTTCGGCGGAAGTTACGACACCAGTTACGGTACGCTCTTGTGCTATTGCATTCAACGCAACAAACAACAAGATGAACAAACTCTGTACAAGTTTTTTCATACGATTGAAATAAATTAGTTAATAAAAAGTGTTAATTAATGTTAAATATAGAGTTATTTTGTTATTTTTTTTAAAATATCTAAAAAAATTTGAATCCCATTCTACAGAGAGTATATAATATGATTACTGTATCACTATAAGATCACTATAATCAATAGTCATAAAAAAACCCTTTAGAAATAAAATTCTGAAGGGTTTTAATAAATTTTAGTAATTATAATATCAAGGGTTTTGCTGACCAGTTAAACCTTTATTTGACTCCATTTCTCTTCTAGGAATCAAAAATTGCCACTGATCAGTTCCAGCAGGTTCAGTAATTTTATTTAAAAAAGACGCCGGAACAAAATTAGGGAAGGCTGTTGCAGATCTATCAAGCGGTTGATTTAACCTCTTTAAATCCAAAAATCTGAAACCTTCACCCCAAAGCTCAACTCTTCTATTTAAATAAATTTCATCTAATAGTGCAGCACCAGTATTTGTACTTTTGGCGGTACTAGCTCCTCTTGCTGAGGTTAAAACAAACAAAGCATCTTGTGCTAATGTTGTCTGTGCGGGAGAAGAACTTGCATAAGCTTCTGCTAAAATTAAATGTAATTCTGAAGATCTCATTAAAGGTACATCACCTAAAGTTGGCTGACCTACAACTTTTACAGAGAATTTTCGACTCATGAAGTTAGATCTAGAAAAAGTAGGTAATGGAAGAGGAAAATTCGTAGCAGTTGGAGCTGGCTCCCACATTCTTCTCCTTATATCTGTTGAGGACATTCTATTATATGTTGCAGAATTGATGCTCTTAGGATTACCTCTCATGTAGGTTGTATTAGCATTAAACGCTATTTGAGAAAAGAAAGACCCAAAAGTATCTGCTTGATCTGCAACTGGCATAGAAGCCCACATCCATTCGGTCGAAGCTGTTGCATCATTAAAACCAGATTGATAAACAGTAGTATTCATTAAAGGGAATACATTAGCATCAATAACTTCCTTAGCCAACCTGATAGCATTAGGATAATCTTGCATGGTTAATGCAACTCTTGCTCTTATACCTTTAGCCACATTCACATTAATATGACTTTTATTTACCCTAGTTGATACATTTAAGGCTATTGCATCATCCAAATCTTTAACAATCTGTGTATAAACTTCCTCGACTGTAGCTCTTGGCTTATTAGAATCAGTAGAAGAAATCATTAGTGGAATACCTAGTTGATTATTTGGCTTTGTTGCTGCATCGTACCTTTTACCATAAAGTTGAACCAAAAAGAAGTGCGCATAAGCTCTTAAAGTTAACGCTTCCCCTTTAATTCTTTTCTTTTCGTCATCACTCCCAGAAGCAGCATCTATATTGTCAATAATATAATTAGCATTGCCAATAACACGATAAAAGAAACGGTAGCAATAGCTTGTAAATGCGCTTATCTCATTTCTATGAGACTGCCAAGAACCAGAATCATTAGAATACCAAGCTGCACCTGGCTGTGTAATATCATCACCCATAAAATCCATATGGAGTAAAATACCACCTACACCCGGCTGATTTTGTGCATCATACCTTTCGAACATATATCTATATATACCATTTAATGCCGTATTAGCATTACTAGTGGTTGTAAAAACTGCAGAATTATCAACTTGATCAGTTGGAGCAGTTTCTAAATAATCCTCTTTACATGAAACAAATGAGAGCAATAATACTCCTACAAATGTTATAAAAATTTTATTCTTCATAATCAATCAATTATTATAAATTTACACTTAACCCTAATACAACAGTACGACTTGGAACATAAGTAGTATTGTTAACGCCAGCAAAAGACTCGGTAGGATTCAATCCTTTTCTTTTAGCAAATAAGGCAAGGTTTTCACCAGAAGCAAACATTCTCACATTACTTAAATCTAACTTACTGATATACTTTTTCGGTAATGAATATGATAAATTAATATTACTTATTGTTAAATAAGAAGCATCAATTAACCATCTAGATGATTGAGCTGTAAAAAATGATGAGCTACTTACATCAAGTCTTGGAAATGGTGATGAAGTATTCGACTCTGTCCAAGCATTTAAGGCATCTTTATGTAATGATTTCCCATAAGTATTTATAGCCATTAAACCTGCATATTGACTATCGTAAACTTTCCCTCCTAATTGATAATTAACTAATACTGATAATTGCAAATTTTTATAATTAAAAGTACTTGTTACTGCACCAAATAGATCTGGGATAGCAGAACCCATGTAAGCAAATTGAGCATTATTAAAATTTGTAGTGTAAGTTGTTCCGTTTATAGTTCTTAATTCTGTAGTAGCTGTTGGGGTTGGAATAAACAATGCCGAACCATCTGCTGGATCTACCCCAACGTACTGACGCAGGTAGAATTGATAAAGATCTTGGCCAACTTCCAATCGCTGAGTACCAGAAGTAATAGTAGGAGTTTCAGCAGGCAATTTTGTGATCTCATTCTTTATTATAGAAGTGTTCGTTAGAATATTCCAAGAAAAATTCTTGTTTCTTATTACATCCCCACCTAATTGTAGTTCTATACCTTTATTGTTCATGGCACCTACATTTTGTCTTATAGTAGTAACAGGGTTTGATAGGGGTTGTGGCACTGAAAATAAAAGATCTTTTGTTCCTCTATTAAATACTTCCAATTCTCCGGTTAATCTACTCTCGAATAGAGAAAAAGCAACACCAAGATTTAGTGTTTGAATAGTTTCCCATTTAAGACTAGGAGTAGCAGCACTGGATAATAGTATACCTGGTTCACCACCATTATTCCAACCTAAATTATAAAACGCTTGATAATTATAGTAAGAGCTTGCTCCTCCAGAAAGTAAATTATCATTACCTACTTCACCAAAAGAAGCTTTTAATCTTAAATCATCAATCCATTTTACTTTTTCTAAGAAACTTTCTTTACTAATAGACCAAGATGCTCCTAATGAATAGAAAGTGCCATATCTAGCATCTTCAGAGAATCGGGATGAACCATCTCTTCTTAATGAAGCATCAAAGAAGTATTTTTCATCATAATTATATGAAGCTTTACTTAGATAAGACTCTATTCTATACGTATCTTTAAAACCACCTGCAGCTTGTGGTGTAACAAAGTTTGCAAATTCTGTATTTCCAGCTAATATTTGATTTACTTTTGTTGCATTATTACGCTGAAAAGTAAAATCATAATTTTCATGACCTGCTAATACCTCTATTTGATGTTTACCAAAAGATTTCCCGTAAGTTAATATTTGATTGAAAGTGTAAGATTTAGTTAAATCATTTGTTCTTGTAGCTAAGCCATTTACCCCTTGACCATCTCCTACAATAGCATTCCAATATGTTTGACCATTCACTTGTCTTAAATCAATATTAATGCTTGGTCTAAAAGTAAAGTCTTTCAGGAACTTTATTTCAGCGAAAGTTCTAGCATTTAAAGAAAGTCTTCTATTTAAATTATCATTCAATAAAGTTTCATAAACCACATGCCTGCCAGGGCTCGCTCCTGCTGGTCTATTTACTGAGCCTGGATGTTGACCATAGTCATAAAAATGTTCACCTGTTGGTGTCAAAACCGGTTGGCCTGCTGAATTGTAAGCTCTTACCGGATATATAGGGCCAATATTTCTGGCAAATTGAAATGGGTTAACAAAAGAAGCTGCATTATCTGTTGAAGCATCTAACGCTAAATTTGCATCGGAAAGAGTACCTGCAATGTTCAATCCTGTTTTAAACCATTTTTTCACTTGTGAGTTCACATTCATCCTAGCATTAAATCTTTTAAAATCAGAATTTAATATATACCCTTTATCATTTAAATATCCCAAGGATACAAAATAATCACTTTTACCTGTATTACCATTGTAGCTTAAGTCAGTATTAGTTCTAGAACCAGTTCTTTCCATTGGAGAAAACCAATCAAAATCATTATATAAAAGAGAAGCATTAGGATTCATTTTACCATCTGCATCTAGTATTTGATTTGCTGGTACGTTAAAAGGATTGTATACTAACTGTGTTGGTGTACTAGTAGACGCAAAAGTTGCAGCTGCTGCAGGTGTTAGAGGAGTTGTACCAGGTCTAGGATAAACTCTACTATTCCTTATGGCTTGCCAGTAAAGAGGATAATAATCATAAGCACCAACAGTTTCATATTCTTCAATTCCTCTTTCGGAAAAACCTTGAGTAACATTAACATTTAGCTTACTTTCGCCTAGTTTACCTCTTTTTGTATTGATAATAATCACTCCGTTTGCTCCTCTTGCTCCATACAAAGCAGATGAAGAAGCGTCTTTCAATAAAGAAACACTTTCTATATCGTTAGGATTAATATCTCCTATACTTCCATCATAAACAGCTCCATCTACTACATACAATGGGGCATTTGAAGCAGAAATAGATCCGAATCCTCTAATTCTTACTGCAGAACTAGTTCCAGGTTGGCCATTAGTTGCACCTATCTGAATACCAGGAGCAACACCTGCCAAAACGTTGGTAATATTTGTTACCACTCTTTTCTCGATGTCTTTAGATCCAAGAGTAGCGACAGACCCTGTAATAGCTTCCTTTTTTGAAGCACCATAGGCAACAACCACAACTTCAGAAAGCTGTTTAGCATCTTCATTCAAAGAAATATTGATGTTACCCGAGCTAGGAATTGATACATCCTTGGAAACAAATCCTATGAAAGAAAATGTTAAAACATTCGATGAGGATGGTATTCTTAAACTGAATTTACCATCTGCATTCGTTTGAGTAGAGGTTGTACCTCCTTTAACTCTTACACTTACCCCAGGAAGAGGCGATTTATCTTCTGCGGAAGTTACCGTACCAGTAACGGTACGCTCTTGTGCTATTGCATTCATGGCAATAAACAGCAAGATGAATAAACTCTGTACAAGTTTTTTCATACGATTTGAAATAAGTTAGTTAGTTAATAAAGTGTTAATTAATGTTAAATATAATATTATCTTATGCTTACATACAAATTTTTTGCACAGAAAATTTGATTTCGACGTATAAAACACTAAAAATCAGATGTTTAAAAAAATTTAATATTTACAATTATCAAGTATATATATTGATAAATTTTTAAAAATATTATTGATTTATTGCAAAAAAACATTCTTATATCTCGAATTATTAAATTATTATGAGATAAATCATGTTTATTTAATAATTTCGTTAAAAACAAGACATATTAATTAATGTCTAGAGTATTTAAATACTTAACTCTAATACTATAGGGCAATGATCAGAATGTTTGGCTTCTGGTAGTATGGAAGCTCTCTTTAAATGAGGTTCTAAAGCTTTGGTAGCTAGATGATAATCTATACGCCAACCTAAATTTTTTGCTCTGGCTCCGGCTCGGTAGCTCCACCAAGTATAATGGTGTGGGTCTTGATTAAAATATCTAAAAGTATCTATATAGCCACTTTCAATAAATTTCTCCATCCAGGCTCTTTCTTCTGGTAAAAACCCAGATGAGTTTGCATTTGATTTTGGATTATGTATATCTATCGCTTTATGGCAAATGTTATAATCGCCACAAATGATAAGTTTCGGGAAACGCTCTTTTAATTCTTGTGAGTAAATATAAAAGTCGTCTAAAAATTTGAACTTAAAATCTTGTCGTTCTTCCCCGCTAGAGCCTGAAGGGAAATAAGCACTCATTATAGAAAAATCCTCAAAATCCGCTCTTATGGTTCTGCCCTCCGTGTCGTACTCAGTAATTCCGCAGCCATACTCTACATGATTAGGTTGTTTTTTACTTAAAATAGCTGTACCGCTATAACCTTTTTTTTGTGCTGGATACCAATAGTGATAATAACCTAACTGCTCAATTAAAAATAAATCTGCTATTTGGTCTGGTGTTGCTTTAATTTCTTGTAAGCAAACAATATCTGCATTTGTAGCCTGCAACCATGATAACCATTCTTTATTAATTGCCGCTCTTATGCCGTTTACGTTATAGGATATAATTTTCATGATTGTTATCGGTTGTCAGTTCCCAGTTGTGAGTTCTTAGTTTTTCAATTTTAGCTTCTTAATTTCTCTTGGTTTCATAAGAGTCACTTGCATTTTTATATCTTCTAGAGGTCTATTATTTCTATCTACCTTTACATCAGCAATAGCATCTACCATTTCCAAACCTTTTACAACTTCTCCAAAAACGGTATAATTTCTATCTAAGAAGGGTGTACCACCTATGGTTTTATAAATTTCGCGTTGGTAAGCCGGTATTTTCTTTCCTTCTAAACGGTATTGCTCTATCTGATCAAGCTCCTTATCAGTATACTTTTTACCTTGAACAATATAAAACTGGCAAGAACTAGATGCTTTAGCCGGATTGTTATCTCTGGCAGCAGCTAAAACTCCCCTTTTATGAAAAAGGGTAGTATCAAATTCAGCATCAATACGATAGCCTAAATCTCCTTCACCTAGTAAATCTCCTGCTTTAGCTGTTTTAGAAGTTGGATCTCCGCCTTGTATCATAAAATTCTTGATAACTCTATGAAAAAGCGTTTGATTTAAAGTGCCTTCCTTCACTAATTTCAAAAAATTATCCCTATGCTTTGGTGTTTCATTATATAGTTTTAAATAAACATCTCCTTTAATGGTAGTAATTTTTACATATTGATTCTTAGGCTTTGCTGCAAAAACAAAAGTATTTAAGAGAACAAAAACCAGTGTTAATGAAACAATCTTTGCTATTTTTTGAACTTTATACATATCCTTTAGTTTGTTAGGTGGTTAGTTTGTTAGTTGATTAGTGGTTATGGTTAGTTTGATAATTTCGATATTCTACAAATCAAATAAATTTTCAAAATAGGTTATTATAAGAGATTTTAGAATCATTTCTTGTTCTAACAAAGTATAATTTGGAATAGGTTTTATTTTTCTCCAATGTGGCCAACCATCTTGGTCTAAGCCTTCTAATTCATAAAAACCCATTTCAGAAAATAAACGACAAGTTGCAATATGCATTAATTCTTCTTTTTGTCTTTTACTAAACTTTTTAGGCCCTTTTCCTAACTCTTGTACACCTATAAGAAAAAGAATTACCTTCATATCTGGCTTTTCGTTATCAAACTCAGCAGCCAGAATTTGCTGTAACTTATTAAATTTATGATTGATTTCCGCTGGTATCATTAAAACAAAGATAATTTAAATAGCTATAAATACTTGGCTAAACTATGTATGATTAATTTTACATAACCTCATAATGAAACATTGTTGCATATTATGCGTTTATAGCTATATTTGCTACGTTTTAAAATGATGATTAACAAAAAAGGAACAAAGTTTTTAAGTTTATTGCTGCTTGTAGCGGTAATGCTTTCGGCTATTCCTTTGCATCAGCTACTACATCAACATCAAAACCTAAAAGAGCAAACACACACTTGCGAAGTAAATAAATACGAGCCACATTGTTGTAAGCCAGCAAATGTTTTTCATAAAAGCTCTGCTATTCTTCAGCAAGATTTATTTCTTTTTCTATCACAGCAAGAAACGGTTTATCATCGTATTTATCAAAGTATTGTTGTTTTAAAAAGTTTATCTTTTTCTAATAAAGCACCTCCAGTTTATCTGTCTTAAAACATTTCTTTAGTTTTTACAGATAATTTTTACACTTAATGAGGTATTTATTAATACTTTTTAACCTATTTATATTTACGGAGTTGAGCTTGGCTCAAAATTGCGACTTCTCCATCTTTGGGACTGTTAAAGATGAAGTTGATGGCAAAGTTTTGCCCGGAGCAAGCGTTAAACTGATTAAGGAAAATCAGATAGCTGTTTCTGAAATTGATGGGCATTTCCATTTTTATAAATTATGCCAAGGAAATTACAACTTAGAAGTTTCTTTTGTAGGCTATAGCTCTAAAATTATTTCTATAGATGTTAAAGGAAAAACAGATTTAACCATCAGTTTAGCGCCTTCTTCATCCTTATTGAGTACCGTAAAAATAATTGGTTCTAGGGTAAATGAAACTCCTTTACAAAGTACTGCTAGGTTAAAAGACCGCGAATTAGCTTTAACCAGAGGCGAGTCTTTAGGTGAATCTCTTAAAAAAATACCCGGACTAAATTCTATCCAAACTGGACCTAGTGTTTCTAAACCTGTCATACATGGGATGCACTCTAATAGAGTATTAATTTTTAATTCGGGAGTACGCTTAGAAGGCCAACAATGGGGAAGCGAGCATGCTCCTGAAGTTGATCCTTTCTTGGCCCATGAAATTAAAGTTATAAAAGGAGCTGCCAGCGTACAATACGGTGCTGATGCTGTTGGAGGTGTAATTTTAATAGAACCTGCCTCGCTTGATTATTATAATCGTTTTAAAGGCGAAGTAGATTTTGCCGCTATGAGTAACAATCAGATGGGGGCTTTATCTACAAAGATTGAGGGTTCTAATCAAACAAATACCTTTGCATGGCGCTTACAAAGTACATTGAAACAGGCTGGGAACGCAAAAACTGCCGACTATATTTTAGATAATACTGCTTTTAGAGAGCTTAATGGCTCTTTAACATTGGGTTATCAAAAAGGACATTTTAGTACTGAGCTTTTTGCAAGTTCTTTTAATACAAAACTGGGGATTTTTACAGCCTCAAATATCGGTAGTACCACAGATTTAGAAGAAGCTATTCAACAAACTCGTCCGGATGTTATTGGAGAGCGCTCTTACCGTATTGATAGACCTTATCAAGATGTGCAACATCAAACCGTAAAATTAAAATCTTCCTATCTTTTTGATGAGCTGGGTAAATTAGGCTTACAATATAGTTTTCAGCGTAATATCCGTGAGGAATATAGTTTGGTAAGAGCATCAAACAGGAATAATTATCAATTACAATTTGAATTAAATACTCAAAACTTAGATTTATATTTTGAGCATAAACCCATTGGTAATTTTAACGGAAAATTTGGCCTTACGGGGATGTTCCAACAAAATTTTTATGATGGCAGTTATTTAATTCCTTTTTTTGATAGCTATAATACTGGAGCTTATTTTATAGAGAAGTGGTCTAAAAACCAATGGGAGGTTGAGGCTGGTTTTAGGTTTGACTATAAATATATGCAAGCTAGATTAAGAGAAAACCCTCGTAATAGCAATAGCCCAATCATCACTCCTGAATTTAATTTCACGCAAACAGTAGGTACCTTAGGCGCTTCTTATCTACTAAAACAAGGTTTAAAAGTTCATGCCACGGTTGCTCAAGCATGGCGCCCACCAGCCATAAGCGAGTTATTTATTGATGGTATTGTGCAAGCACAGGCTGCCTATGTTATTGGTGATAGAAATTTAAAAGAAGAATCATCTTTAAACCTTAGTACCGGGATAAGCAAAACAGCAGGTAAACTTACTGGTGATATTTCTTTCTATTATGATTTTAATCAAGATTATATTTATCTAAGACCAACCCAAGAACTTATCCTAACAACTAGAGGAGCATATAGGGTTTTAAGATACGTTCAGATTGATGCTCGCTTCTATGGCGCTGATGCTTTTCTAGCTTATCAACTTCATAAAAATTTAAATGTGAGCTTGAAATATTCTGGTGTGAGGGCTTACAATAAAGCTAACAATAGCTTTTTAGAACTTATTCCGGCAGATAGAACATCAGCAACTTTAAGTTATAAAATCCCAGACTTAAAGTTCATGAAAAGCAATCTTTTAGATTTTAATGTGCAGCATGTTGCCCAACAAACCAGGGTAAACCCTAATGCAGAGCCACTGCTGCCACCCGCAGCCTATACACTTTTTGGAGCTGATTTTACAAGCCAAATAAGATTTGGTAAGCGAGTTTTAGGGCTAGGATTAAGCGCACAAAATTTATTTAATAAGAGCTATAGAGACTATTTAAACAACTTCAGGTATTTTAATGATGACCTTGGACGAAACATCATTGTAAGATTAAACATGAAATTTTAACTCAATTTTTAACATTAAACAATTAAGAACATGAAGAACAAATTTAAATTTTTAGCTTTTGCAGCATTGTTAATCGGAAGTATCTCGGCATGTAAAAAAGATGACTTACCAGAAGTAAATGAAGATGAATTAATTACTACCGTTACTTTAAGATTTACCAATACAGCTAATGCGAATGATGTAGTTACTGTAACAGCCAGAGATGTAGATGGAGATGGCGGAAATGCTCCGGTTATCGGGCCCTTAAATTTGCGTCCAAATACAAGTTATAATTTATCTGTATCACAAATATTAGATGAAACTGAAAACCCTGCTGAAGATATCAGAGAAGAAATTGTTGAAGAAGATTATGAGCATTTATTAGTTTATACGGCTACTCCATCTAATTTGATAACTTTAAATATTACTGATAGAGATAGGAATAATTTACCTGTAGGCTTAGCTGGAACCGCAACCACTGGTGCTGCTGGAACTGGTACCTTAACAGTTACTTTAAAACACCAGCCGGATGGATTGAAAAACGGAACTGCTACTCCGGGAAGTACTGATTTTGAATTTACTTTCCCTTTAAATGTTTCTAGCCCTCGTTAATTTAAGGATAAAAGCACAAAAAAGCCCTAAGATAAAATCTTAGGGCTTTTTTGATTTGAAAAAATTTTAAAACTACTTTTTTCCTTTATGAGGAAGATTCACTCTTAAGTTAACTTCGAAATCACCAGTTGCATTGCCATTTAAAGCTGCTGTTGCAGTTCTATAAATTGCATTTAAATAAAACATGTCATTCAGCTTAGAACCAAAACCAAAAGACATATTTTTTGTAGAATGGTAGAGTGCCATGAAATTAAATTTATTATCTAAAAAGGTTGCATTAGCTCCTAAATCAATAATATCATCATAACCACTAACGGCTCTGTAAACCAATTTAGGTTCTAAACCTATTGTCCCAATTGAGCTTTTCACATCGAATTTATAGCTTACCGCACTAAAGAATTTTACCTCGTCTACAATATTACTTGCATTGGCAGCATCAGTTCTAAAGAAAGTCTTCAAATTAGGTACAGCTAACTGCAATGTAATAGCATCCTTTTTATAGGCAACACCAAAATCACCATCTATATAAGCAGGACGCTGATTAAATCTGCCTACTGATGCATCATTAAGATCTCCATTATAATCAGTCAATCGTTCTTTCATTAAACCCAAAGATAAACCAAAGCTTAAATTACCATTATCACTATCTATAGGTAAATTATAAACATAAGTTCCCATTAATCTTGTACGGTTAAATGCCCCTGCCTGATCCATTAAAAGACTTAGACCCAAACCAACTTTCTTAATGCCATAACCCATTGTTAAAACCTGTGTTTTTGGTGCGCCTGGCATATTAGTTTGTTGACTGCTGTAACCTAAATCTGCTCTTAAACCTTCTTTTGAACCTGCCATAGCAGGATTACCCAAATATTGATTTTGGAAATACATAGCTCCAAAAGGTGATAATTGCGCTTTTGAACTTGTAGTACTTAAAAGGGAGATGATAATGATCATCATCCCTTTTAGTATATTATTTATATTTAATTTCATGATTTTATTCTTGATGATTTATACCTAATCAATTAATCTCTAACAACACTTACAAAACCTTTCATCTTTGGATTACCTGCACCAAAGTCTACGATATAGTAGTAGGTTCCTTCTGCCAATGGAGAGCCATTTACAGTCATATCCCAATCATTGGTATAACTTCTAGTGCTGAATAATAATCTGCCTGCTCTATCAAATACCTTTACCTCATTACTAGGATACATATCAATATTTTTAATCACTAACTTATCATTTACACCATCTCCGTTAGGTGTAACAATATTTGCTAGGTTGATTAGGATATAATCTTCTTTAACTGAAACTGTAAACTGGCTTTGAGATTGACATCCTGATGCATTTGTTATTATTACTGTGTAGGTTGTATTCTCTGATGGACGTACGGTTAGTTCCGCTGTATTTTGACCGCTGATGATTCCATTTGCATTAGACCATTGGTAAGTTAAAGCAGAACCTCCACTAGCAGTTAATTTTACTGTCGCACCTTTAGAAACATTGTCTCCTAAATCTGAAGTAATAGTTGTAGTTGGAAGCGCATTTACTGTTAAGGTAAATGTTCTAGAAATAGTATTCACTCCTCCATTAGCTACACCGCCGTTATCTGTTACTGTTACCGTTATAATTGCTGTACCCGAAGCGCCATTAGCTAAGGTGTAATTTAAGTCTGCATTACCATTTGTTAATGAACCAACAGATAAAGCACTAAACATTGCTGTATTATTACTTGCAGCTGTTACTGTAATTGTTTGACCAGTTTCTGCACCAGCTGTTATACCACTTAAAGAAACCTTTTGAGCTGTTGTAGCATAACATAACGATACATTATTTATAGCATTTAATGTAGGCTGTTCATTAACATCAGTTATATTGATAACAAACTCCTTTTCTAAGGTTAAGCCACCAGCATCTGTTGTTCTTACACGAATGTTATAAGTACTCTTAACCTCGTGATTAAACACAGCATTAGATTTTAATTGGTTACCGCTTATGGTAAAGCTTGTGTTATCTGTACTACCAGTACCTGTAACTAATGTATAAGTGAATCTTTCAACTTTATTACCATCTACAGTATTAAACAAACCAATTGTTGTTCCTGATGCTTGATTTTCTAATATGCTTAAAGCTGATAATGTTAAAGAGGTTGGAGCCTGATTATTAGCTTCATAGTAATCTGAAAGACCATCAGCATCACTATCTTTAAAATTATCCTTGTTAGCTGGATTAGTTGTTTCTTTTACTTCAACATAATCAGGAACACCATCGCCATCGCTGTCTTTATAGTCAGTTTTATCGTTTGGTTTAGTTCCATCTTTTGTTTCTACATAATCAGGCACACTGTCTCCGTCTGTATCTTTCCCATCATTAGGATTATTTGGGTTTGTACCTTCTTTCTTTTCTATATAATCTGGAACGCCATCACCATCTGTGTCTTTGAATTTAGAACCATCATTAGGGTCTGTGCCTTCTCTTAATTCTATATAGTCTGGAACGCCATCACCATCGGTATCTTTATAACTATTTTTATCATTAGGGTCTGTTCCGTCAGTAGCTTCTTGGCTATCTGATACACCATCCCCATCTGAATCACCTACAACAACTGTAAGTGTTAAACTAATTGTGGCGCTATTGTAATTGCTTGTAGCAGCTTGTGTTGCTGTGATATTGGTTGTACCAATTCCGTTTATAGTTACCGTAGTACCTGAAATAGAAGCTACTGCTGTATTGCTACTAGTATAGGTAAATGCACCAGAGCTATTTGAAGTTGGCGCCGTTAAGCTAAATGCTGGATCTGTTACTACCTTTTCTATGTTAGCAAAAGCACTAAGCACTGCATTGGCTTGTGCAACTGTAAGCGTACTAGTAGCTGTTGCACTGTTATAATTACTAGTGCTTGCTTGTATTGCTGTTATCGTTGCTGTTCCTGCACCAACTATAGTTACTGTATTTCCTGATACCGTTGCTACTGCTGTATTGCTACTGCTGTAAGTAAACGCTCCACTACTGTTACTTGTTGGTGCTGTTAAAGT
>NZ_WKJI01000004.1 GCF_009674685.1 Pedobacter puniceum | reverse complement strand
AAATGAGTTTTACAAAATGGAATAAAAATACCGTTAGAGGCGGCCACAAAGCCCCAGAAAAAGAAAACGGTTACTAAAGTATACAATGCTGATGTATAACTTTTTTGTGTTGTTGATGTCATGTATATAGTTTAATTTAATTTGGTTTAATATTATTCATTCCAGTTATCTGTACGAAATGGTACAGCCGGCAAATTACTTTTATTTTGGAAATTAGTTACAGGATAATTTTGAAAAGCATAACGTACTGCTACAGGATGTTTAACCTCGGCTGCAAAAACCACAACTTTATCTCCTTGAATACGAGCTTCTGCAGGGTAAAACTTTTTATCCTCGCCGGCAATTAAAAAGTGCTTTGGACTGAAGCCATACTTGGTTCTTAAACCTTCTGCGATACTTTCTTTTGTAAAACTAATCAAGACTTTACCCTCTTTAATTTTGCAAGCTTTATATTGAGGCCCTAGATAATTTATATCTTTAAAACCATAGCTTTTGTGCAAAGCTATTTTAGCTAAACGTTGCCCTACTTCTTTTTTTCTTCTCGGATGTATATCATCTGGCTCACCAACATCCATAGTAATAGCCATACCGGTATTTTTAACCTTTAGTATGGCTTCTTGTGCTTCTCTAAAAAAAGCATATTCATTTAATGGATAACTCTTTTTATTCCAATTAAAAGGCGTCATCTGTACAAAATAGAAAGGTAAATCACCTTGCTTAAAATCAGACCGCCAGCCTTCAAGCATTGCCGAACATAATTTTGTATACATACCTCTATCCCAAGAATTAGACTCTCCCTGGTACCATAATATCCCTTTTATAGACAAGTTTATCAAAGGGTAAATCATTTTATTATACATCAATGATGGTTTATTGGTTAAGATAACGCTATCTGGTTGTAGTAGATATTTATTTAGATATTTCTTTTTCAATTGAGGATCTGCTTCTAAAACTTCTCTAGCTGTAAAAGCTTGACAAGAAGCACCTCCGTAAGCAGAAAGTACTAAACCCACCGGAATATTTAGTTTCTTAAAAACATCAACACCAAAATAATAAGCTACACCACTAAAAGTACCAACCGTTTCTGGGCTACAAACTTGCCATTTAGCATCAACAAAAATAGTTTTACTACTACTGGTATCTCTTTTAACTTTAAAAAGCCTAATGTTTGGATAATTAGCTTCAGGAATTTCTGTTTCATAATCCAGAACTCCTTTATGCCAAGGCGGTGCAGGTAACATAGTCATCTCCATATTAGACTGTCCGCTACACAACCAAACCTCGCCTATTAGAATGTTATCTAGTTTAACTTCTCCTTTTGTATGTTTAATGATGATATAATGAGGCTTAAAATCACCAGGTTTAGCTTTAGGAACTGCTAATTGCAATAACCATTCGCCATTAACACTGGCAGTTACAGTTACCTTTTTATTATCCCAACTTGCCTGAGCACTGATTTGCTCATTTGCTTCAGCTAATCCCCAAATTTTAAAAGCTTTATTTTGCTGCACCACCATATTACTTTGTATAGCAGTTGCTAGTTTAAAAGTTTGTTGTTTAGCATACAGCTGTGTATGCAACATAAAAAACAGAAGGCTGTAAAGAAGCTTTTTAAATTTCATGTTTACCATTGGTTTAGAGATTGATTTTGAGTTTGAACTTTAGCTTTGCTTGAAGAAAAATCTACCTGAATAGCACCTTCTTTAACATCAGCTAAACTGATAGCTAATTTCTGGAAACCTTCATTTGCCGAGTTCTGTGTTAAAGAGAAAGTACGACCGGGTAAATAGCTAGCGGGTAAAATCTCAAATTTTACATTTAAGGGAGTATTTATTTGGGCATACATTTTCTTTTTACCGATACTTAAAATAGCTGTTTTACCATCTTTTGATATTTTTATTTTAGCTTTGGTATGCATACTCCACCATAAGTTTGATGATGAGCGAGCTTTAAATTCATCTCTGACAGTAATGACCCCATGAAGTCTGTCTAATTTAATTCCGCGATGATAGCTTTCTACATCTCTGCTATAACAATTACTTAAGTTTAAAGTATAAAAGCCTTTTGTTTTATCGCTATGTTGTTTTAGTAGCGTAGCTTCGCCTGTGGGGTTTTGATCTGGACGATAATCTGGATTAAAAACCAAGCAGTTTTTTCCTTCTGCTCTTAAACGATAGAAATGCCATCTTCCGGCTTCTTTTGGCTCGCTAGGTGCATCTAAATAATCTGGCAAAGTAGTTTTACTAAAATATCCCGGAAAGGTATAATTATCTCTTCCTAAATCTCCGTAAGCCCAAACCTCGCCTAAACCTTGAATATCAAAAGTACCAGCATCTAAATGCCCGTGATTAGCATCGTTTTTACCACCATGCATGGCTATATATAAACCCTTAGCTTCCCAATTTTCTCTTAAAGACATAAGTTCTATTCCGCGGATGTAATTATCGGTGGGCAAAGCAGCTAAAGGTGACGGACCATTTACCATATCAGGCTGGTAATAAAGCATATCCATCCAAGTAACTTGCTTATTTTCTAAACATAAATCGTATTGTAATTTAGCTAAGGCTTTATCCTGATAGCGCTTTGCAAACCAAAAAAATGTGGTACTTCTTTTATTTTTTAGGGGGTCATCGCCGATGCTTAAACTGGTTACTGGCCCTGAAACATAAAGCGGGAACCATCCGGTTTTTTTAAAACCGGGAGCTTCATCTAAAGCATAAGTAGTACCTAATACCCTTTGCATACTTTCTAGCGCTATGGTGGTGTACATCAAACCATAACTCCAATACATTAAGCCTTCTTCGCTTTGCCCATCAGGCTCAAAAGAATTGATATAATAAGGAAGAGCGTTAGCAGCTAAAGAGGTGATATGACTCATGAGTTGAGGATCATCCTCGAACATGGCTAAAGCTGCCATGATGATGCCTCCGTTACAGATACCATTCCAATTATGATGTGCAGTATGCCACCAAATTCTTTTTTCCATTTGGATTTTAGCAGGCATCAATACATGCTTCATAACTGCTGCTTTCAGTTTCGATTTTTGCTCGGCAGATAAATAATCATGTAAACCATCATAAGCTAAAGCAAAGTTAAAAGCTCCTATCCCGGCATCTAAAAAATGACGGTTGGCGCCCCAATCTGGATAATCAATAAATTTATCTAACTGCGCCCAGGCCCTATCAGCGTAAGCTTTATTACCTGTAAATTGGTACATCATCACTAAACTTGGCAATTGCGTTGCAAAATTATGGATAGAAGGAATTCTTAATTTAGCGGCATCTAAAGCATAAGTTTGAATGGGTTCTTTTAACACTTCCTGTGCTTTTTCTTCTAAAGCAGCATAAGCAATTTTCACAATAGGGTCTTGCTGTTTGTATAAAGCTTTTACCCTTTCTATATCTTGTTGGTTAAAAAATAAACGACTGTATTGATTGCTTAAACCAGTTTTTTGAAAACTTTCTTGTACCTGCTGAGCTGTTATTTGTGCATTAAGCTTTATGGTAAAACTTGTAAAAGCCACTATAAGCAAGATGAATGAGGCTTTCATTTTTATATTTAGCATGGATGTTTGGTTAGTCATCTTAAATTTAGTTTAATAAATCCCAATTGCCAGAATAATAAGCTTTATCTATGCTGTGGATTAATTTTTTGTCGTTTTTAACTTTTGCTTCGTAACGCATATCCTGATAGAGATAGAAATTTAGCCAATAGCCAAAATCATACTTTTCATGTAAAGAATGTGGTTGTAAATAAAAAGCATAATGAAAAGTATTGATGTTAAATTTCTTAGCTTTTTCTACTGCCTTTTGAGCTTTTGACCACATATTTTCGGCAACGGTATTAAAAACAGCTTTAAAGTTTTGGTAAGAAGTTTCTGCTGTGTTGATGAGCGCTTGTTTATCATCTATACCTAAAACCAATAAGGAGATTTTATCTTCAAAAACTTTATCGCCATCTAAATCATATTCTAGCTGGTCTATAAAGCCATTATTATCAGTATCGGTATATTTTACAGTAGCAAATTTATCTTGCGGTCTTTGCAAACGGTCTCTACCCCATCTATCATACTGGCCACCAAAACCTTGAAAAGAGTAAGCTGTTTGGTCTATACGCCAAGCACCCCACTCGGCACCATATAAATGTATTCTACCATCAAAAGCACCAATATACAATTGCCCTTTTCCGGAGTTATCCATATCAAATTCTCCACGGTCACCTAAAGCATCCGCTTGTTTATTATGGTCTAAACCACCTTTTTCTACACCTATGGTAAAAATATCTTTAGGGTCGTAAAACTCTACCCGCTCCCAACGGTTGCAATCATCATCTTCATCAAAAACGATACGACATTCTTGCCAGTCGCCTTGTTTAAATGTCATGGCATAAGCCGTATCTCTATCTGGGTAAAATAAGGTATCTATACTTCTCCATCTGTTATCATCAAAAAATTTATTGGCTTCTGGTAAACCTTTTAAACTTTTAAAATGATGCCCTTGGTCTTGATAGCTATAACCTTTTCCTTTAAAAAGCATACTCATATCAAAATCAAACTCGTTACCCGGACCGTTATCATTATCTAAATCCCAAGTAATGGCGGCATAATCTATATTTTTTGTAAAGATGATATCAATATCTTGCGGAACCTTATCAAAGCCATTTTTGGTGTTTTTTGTTGCTGATGTATCTCTAAAATGTGGTGTATCTACCAAACGGATAGCCATTTCGGTGAGTTTATCTCCATCCTCATCATAAAAAATAAAAGGGTTTTCCCAGTTGTAACGTAAATCATCTATCCTGAAACTAGAACCATGCATTTTAAGAAAGGTAGAATTACCACTATAATCGTAAAAGAAATTAGCATGGCCGTTATGCTCCCAGGCTTGCATGGCAATTTTATTCCAATCTACATAGTGCATGATATTGTCTTGATCATCATCTAAGACATACATAAAATCTGCACCCCAATCAAAATAATTACGCACTTTGGTACCAGCATTACTTACAATCAGCTGAATATCTGCTTTGCCATTTTTATCTTCATCGGCCCAATCTAAACTAAAATCATACGGACCAGCAAATTTGCCATCTTTATTTTTATCTATCAGCAAGCAATCATCTATGGTATCGCCTTCTTTATCGCCATATTTCATGTTATCGTTATCATCAATCCACATAATTGGGATTTCACCATTTAATAAAGCTCTTAAAATATCAGGGTCGCCGTCTTTATCTAAATCTTCATAAGTGATATTGGTGATGCTAGGCACAAAACGCCAAGGCAATAATTGTGTGTTTTTATTCCAATAAGGAATGCTATTTTTTTGCGCCCATGTTTGGGTAGTGCAAAGGATAAATGCTATGAAAAAGATTCTAAATTTTGTAAACATGCTGGTTTAATTAAGAGGTTTATCGGTTCTAAATGGCGAGGCTGGCAAACCTTCTTTGTTGTAAAGATTTGCTCCTTCAGGATTATCTGCCCAAGCGTAACGTACAGCAACAGGATTTTTAATATCAGGATGAGAAACTTCTACCTTATTATTTTTGATGATGGCATTTGCCCACACAAAGTTTTGAGCATCAGCACTTATAGCAAAATATTTCAAAGCTTTACCATCTTTAGAGATGAGTCCGCTGCCTGTACTGGTGAAATATAAGATAAGCTTATTTTCTTTTTTCTTCATCTTTTGATAGATGGGCCCCGAGTGTACAACTTTCTCTTGATAAGCTATTTTTTGTGCTGCTAAGGCTAATCTTAAACCTACATCTTTTTTATTTTGAGGATGGATATCATTCCACTCACCAATATCATAAGTTACCGCCATACCAGTTTTAGGTAGTGATAAGGTAAAGAGCTGTGCCTCTCTAAGCTCGGCCCAATTGCTTTGCGAGGGTTGAGGTTTAACGGCTAAATAATTAGGTAACTGAACGTATAAAAAAGGAAAATCACCTAAGTTCCATTGCTTACGCCAATCTGTAATTAAAGCAGGAAAAAGTTGCTGATATTCTTTTCCTCTGGCACTATTAGCCTCACCCTGATACCAGATTACTCCTTTTATAGGATATGGTGTGAGTGGAGCAATCATTCCTTTATATAAAACTGCTGGCTGATAGGCTAAATTTGTCGTAGGAGGTAAAGGCTGTGCGGCAATCCCTAATTGATACTTCCATGTGCCTGTTAAATCTATAGTTTCGCCTTCTATTTCTATTTTATAAGGCTTATCTTTTACAAAACCCGGAGGCGAAGCCCATGCTAATACTCTAACAGTTATGGTATTTATACCCGGCTTTAAGATATAATCATTAAGCTGATAAACCCTAGCCTTATGCTTATCTTCTGTATGGCCTACTAAAATGCCGTTTATCCAGGTAGAATCTTGGTTATAAATATTACCTAAATAAAGTAAGGCTTTTTTACCTGATAAAGCAGCCGGAATTTCAATATCTTTTTGATACCAAACTACACCTGCATTTACGTTTTTAAAGATTTCTTCTGTCCAGAAGGCAGGTAATTTAGTAGTAGGCCAGTCTTGTGTATTGGTTTGTGCGCTTGCCCAGTTTAAACCATTGGCTAAATGCCCTTTATCTTGTTCTTTGATGTTTTTAAACCATTGGGCTATTGCTTGTTGGTCTTTATTTTTTACTTCTTGTAGGTATGGTGCTGATTTAAACTGATTCACCGTAGCGGTAAAATTTGGGAAATTTTGTAAACCGTCTTCGCTTAGCCAAGCCTCTGCAGGTGTACCGCCCCAAGTAGCATTAATTAAGCCAATAGGCACTTTATATTTTTGATGCAATTCTAAAGCAAAAAAATAACCAGCAGCTGTAAAATTGAGTACATTTTGCGGATTAGCCACTTGCCAGCCCTCGGTTGCTGTAACATCTTGAAGAGCTGTAGTAAAAGAAAATTTCTTTACCACTTCAAACTGCCTAATTTGAGGGTAATTGGCTGCTGCAATTTCTTTGGCATAAAGCTTTTGAGCTTTAAACATTTCAAACTCCATGTTAGACTGGCCAGAGCATACCCAAACATCACCTATTAAAATATCATCTATGGTGATGCTATTTTTAGCTTTTAGCTGCATTTGGTAAGGTCCGCCAGCCTCCATAGCAGGTAATGTTAAGGAGAATTTTCCATCTGCTTGACCTTCTGTTTGGTAGGTTTTACCCTTAAATGTGAGGGTGATTTGTTCGCCAGCATCGGCCCAACCCCAAATATGGATAGGCTTATTTCTTTGTAAAACCATACCTTTACTTACCAAAGCGGGTAGTTTAACATCGGCGAAAGCCAAAACAAAGAAAAAACAATTGATGAAGCTTAATAAAAACTTTTTCATGGTTTAATTATCCTAAATAGCTTCTTGTACTGCCCATAAACTTGCTGCACCAATTAATGCCGCTTCTTCCTTTAGCTGTGATAGGCAAATAGGTAAAAGCACATCATGATGGATAAGAGCTTGTTCTACTTCATTTTTAAAATAAGAGAAAGCGTTGGCAATGTTACCTCCAATAATTACAACTTGTGGTTGGTCTATTTTGATAAACTCGACCAAAAACTGCCCTAAGTTTGTGCCAAATTCTTTAAAAACTTGCTGTGCAGCAGGGTCTTGCTCATAAATTTCTGCCAATGCTTTTACATCTTTAATAGCATTTCCTTTAAGCTGTTGATAGCGGTTCACACAAAAGCGGGTAGAAATATGCTCTTCGGCTATGCTATCTTTAAAAGGGAAACACCATAGGTTGGCATCATCTGCACTGCCTGCATGGTAACGGGCGGTACCTAAACCTGTACCTAATGTTAAGCCTATAACATGCTGATAACCTTTTGCTGCTCCAGAGAATACTTCGCCTTGTAAAAAGCAACCTGCATCGTTCATCATCCGGATGTCAGCACTGCTGCAATAAAGCCTTTCTGCCAACATTTCTTTGATGTTTAAACCATAAAGGGCATCAAATTTAGAAAGACCTTTAATTTTACTGATGCCTGCCTCATAATCAAAAGGGCCTGGCATGGCAATACCGTAGTAATGAATGGCTGTTGTATGTTTGGCTATAGTACTTTGTATGCAAGCCACCCAAGCATCTACAATTTCTTCTGGACTGCCATGAGGGTTAACCCTTTCTCTTTTTAAGGTTTGAGCTACCAGCTCTTGCGTTTCTAAATTAATTAAGGCTGTTGTGATGTGTGAACCGCCTATATCTGCACCTAATACGATGTTGTTCATTTCTTATTTCTCGGCTAGGAAACTGTCTTAAAAAACATTTGTCTTCTAGAGTGGAGTGGAAATATTCTCTGATATACTCAAAAAAAATGGCTTCGACTCCGCTCAGCCTGACATAAAATGGTGATTTAAGATAGCCCCATAATTTTAGTCAATTGGTTTATGTTACAATAATACACCATTAAATGATTAGTTATTATGTACTGTAGTTTCTATAGGGTGTACATGAGTCTCAAAAACTTAATAGAGGGGGTATAAACTAAGAAAATTCACATTTAGGGGTGAATTTTCTTAATAAGCTCCATTAATTAATGTTTAATAACAATTTGCCTTTTTATTATTTTTCTATTTAATTGTAAAATATGGAGATAATAAATTCCTGGAGGGATTGTTTCTGTATTTAAACTTACAGTTTTTTCCGTTTGTAGAATTTTATCTTCTCTTAAAACTTTACCCTTATCATCTACAAGCCGAATGTTAATTGCATTACTTAAATCTGATAAAGACTTATTATTCTTATTATTTTTTTGTTGAGTATCATAAGACACTATAGTTCGTTGTTTGCCGGATTAGGATATATACTATAAGTATAATAACCCCAATCATAATCAGCAGTATCAACAGCTAAATAAAAAAGATTTATTGAGTTAGACTCTCCACAATCTGTAAACGCTTTTACAGTTACCATATAATCTCCCGGATAGTCAAAATCAAAAACTGCTTGACTTCCATTATTGAATACAGAGCCTGAAGGAACTGGTTTTCCCTGATTAATATAAGTTTGAGCATCTGGGTAGGGCTCTAATATCCAACTATAATAACTAGCATTTGGATAAGGGTTTGTTAAAGTAGCGATAACTGGTGTATTAGTACCAACCACATAATCTCCTGGGCCATCCCATACAGTAGTTACGCCATCACTAAGCGGAGGTAAACCTACGGTAATACTTTTGGTTCTCGTAAAATTACCACAGGCAGAACTAATATTTGCTGTTAATGTAATTACTTCTGTACCACTGTTATTAATAGTTACGCTGTTTCCTGTTGCATTACCCCCATTAAATGTGGTATTTCCCGTTGCAGACCAATTAACAGTAGCTCCACATGGCAAATTACTTATACTATAAGTGCCACTACCACTACAAATGCTTGAACTACCAATTATAATTGGTGAAGTTGCAGCAGCTCTGCTAACTGTGGCAGTATAACTTTTGTAATTTGCATTATTTACTTTTATAGTTACCCCAACATTATTTACTGTTGCAGCATTACAAACAGAAGTTAAAGCGAGAGAATTGGATGTTGTAGTTATATTTTGTGGGGCTGGGCTACCATTATATAACCACCCATTATTAGCTGAACCTAAATTCCATTCGTAAGAGGTAATGCTCGCCATACCACTTGGGTTGCTTACCATAAAAGTTTGATTAGTAGAAACGCCACATGTTGTCGCCAAAGTTGTAGGTGATAATACCAATTCTGGGGCGGTTTCTTCTATGGTTATTTTTTTGATATATGCTGTTTGTATAGTGGAATTATTTTTAATTACCGCTCCAACAACTAAATAAGAAAAAGCAGATTGTAAAGTGTTGAAGTTATATAATAAATCAGCATCATCTTCAGAAATGATATTATTGAAGATTGAAGTTGCTGTATTTCCATTATCATAATTATTATTAAACTCTGGTCCTAAGCATTGTGCTGTTGTAGTACTTGAGTTAACTAATTCCGAACGTAATCTAATGTCAGAAGAGGTAGGATTACTTTTTTGTCTCCAAACTTTTATTGTTATTTTGTATTTATAACCTTTTTTAAAATTATAATTTATTCTAAATGACGTCCCTCTGGCTTGATAGTTAGAAATATCTGATCGTAAAACTATCGATTTATTTACCGTTTCATAAGTAGGCGTACCAAGAACAGTTCTATGTTCTAAGTTATTAATTGATGGCCCTGTTGCAAAAATATTACAGCCAATAGCAGCAGTCCAATTTGTATAATCAATTACGGTTGTTTGTGCCTTTAAAGAATCTGCTTTGGAGATTAGAAAAAACAGAATAAAAAAGTTAGATAAATTGTTTTCATAACGTGTTTTTAGGTGAATAAATTATTTAGTTAAGTGTATTTGCAGGCTAATACCCGATTGAATTGTTTTAATATTTAGCTCGTTATTTTTAAAATTAGTGTTAGCATAACCCAAATTAAATTCTAATGCAACATGCTGATTTAAGAAAATAACAGGGCCACCTAAGGCTGAAAAAGTACGAATTGCTCCTTCGCTATCATTCCTATATTTAAATTCAAAGGCTGTTTGAGCATAAATATTAAATACTTTTTCAGGAGAAAACAGATAATATCTAACAAATGGACCTACGGTATAAAAATTTGTTTTTATTGACGTTTTAGGGATATAATCTGAGGTAAATGATAACTTAGTTCCTAAAGCAAGCTTGTCCAAAACGAAATATCCTGCATTTGAAGAAATGGCTATATTGATTGTTTCTGATGCGTTTTCGCCATCAATAATAGTATTTGCAAAACTTACGCCCCCACCTACCAGCCAACTATTTTTAGTAATCTGAGAATAAGATAGTTGGGATATAAAAAGAATAGTAATTGTTAAAAAAGTAATTTTCATGATGTATTTATTTTTTTGTTAGATGGATCTGAAAACCTATTCCTGTTGAAAATCTTTTTTGCTTATACTCAATTTCTCTAAAATCTGCTAAAGAGTAACCAAGAAATAGATTTATCCCTATAGATTGGTTGATGAAATATACAGGCCCTCCTGTAATTTCATAAGAGTCTTGTGAATCTTCACTGTTTGAACTTGAATCTTTCTGCCACAAGTAGCCATAACTAACTTGAGTTAAAAAATTAAATGGTTCAGTTTTTTTCAACAAATAATAACTTAAAAAAGCACTTATGCCCAACTCATTAATTTCTGAGTTGTTTGAAAACCCAGAATTATCAGCAATTATTTGATAACTGTAAATAGGCTTTAAACCTCCTGCTAATTTATTGGCAAAGAAATAACCAATTGCGGGAGATAAATTTAAATTAGTTGTTTTAGAATTGCTTGTTCCATAATTGTACTTTTCAGAAGAAAAACTCCCACTCCCCCCAACCAGCCAATTTCCTTTTTCTAATTGGGCAAAAGAGGATTTAAAGGCAAAACAAATAAGTAATAGCACTATTGTTTTTTTCATAAGTTATATGTTTTGGGTTAATTGGTTTATGTTACAATAATACGCCATTAAATGATTAGGTATTATGTACTGTAGTTTCTATAGGGTGTACATGAGTCTCAAAAAGTATTATATCTAAACATAAAAATATGATTGTACTTTTTAAGAGTAATTATTTGTGGAGATTTTTGACAGACTTTGTTTAAATTATGATAATATCGATTAGTCCATAATAGTATTAATCATTAAAACCAAATTTGCTTATTATTTACATACTTAAATATTCTGTGTTCATTACCATGATATATATTTTTTAATAACAATAATGAGTTCTTAGGTACATTCTCAAATTTGATTTTTTTATCATTTGCAACTTTAATTCCTAAGGAGTTCCATTTATTTTGCCAGTAAAACAACTCATAAGTCTGGCCTTCATATATTCCATTAAGATCATTTCTTGGCATATAACCAATAGCATTTATTCTTTCTTTTTGTAGAAAATCCATTCCAATCCATAAATTTCCTTCAGATTTATCAACAAGAATATAGCCATCAAAAGACATCTTTTCCATTCCGGGAACAAATTTTAAATCGTCTATGTAAGAAGTACTATCTCCAAACAAGACTTTATACTGCCCTGGTTTTACTTCTGTTGATGATAAATATTCCCCATTTAAACGTACTGTCTTATTTCCTTCTTTTTTATAAAAGCCAATATTGGTTATACCTCCTTGTAATATTTCTGATGGTGGAAATACATATCTCACATATCTATAAGAAGCTGGCTTGATCTTTTCTTTTACAGGATACTGAGGTGGAAGTTTTTTTATCACATATAAATCTGCTGCATCTTTAAAATCTTTTCTATTTGCCCCCTGAAACCTTCCACCAATAGTAACGGCAGACATTTCTATTAATCTTTTATTATAAGGATACTTTCTATCGAGTATTACATTTTCTGTTTTAGAAGATGAAAAGAAAAGTTTTACTTTCCCTAAGGAATCAAGTAAGAAAGGATTTCCGGCCGGAATAATTTCTCCAGAACTATACGTAGCTGGCAAGTAAACAATTCCTCTTCCCATGTCTTTAAATACTGCTCTACTGTTTCTTATTTTAGCATAATCTACTGGTATCCAATCCTGATTATTAAATACACACAGATAGCCTATTTTACTTTTATCCTTAATATTGAAATTTATATGTACATCAGTAACCGGGACTATTGATGAGGTAATGTCTTCATACCTTTTATTTTTTAAAATAGCAGGAATTTCAAAAGTAGAATCTACGTTAAAAGGCAAACTTGTTTTTTGCAACGCAAAATGTTTAATATAAGCCTTTGGAACCTTATTCCTAATAATATTCTTACCGGGATTAAATTCACCTCCTAGAAAGTCAATCCATTTACCATTGGTATCTAAAACGGCACTAATATCATGCCCCATGCTCCTGTCTCCCCATTGTGGTATAACAATGTGACACACAGGTATTCCTATGCTGCGCATAGCTAACATGGCTATAGCATTTTGGTCTGCACAAGTACTTAATACTTTACCTTTTAATAAATCCAGAGGGCGTATACTATTGGAAATATTTTTTAAGCCAGAATTATACGCAAAAGTATATTTTGCCTTAATATGATTGTTAATTATGGCACAAACTTTAACAGGGTCTTTTTCTCCTTTTGCAGAATCTATTACCCATTTAAATTCTTCAAAATATACTGCTCTCCAGGGCTGTAACTCCTCGGCTCCATACCTGTATGGAAGTATATAATTGCAAAAATCTTCAAAGCTTAAATGTTTGGCCCAAGGTAATTGCCAGGCTTTAAAAGCATATTCTATGTTTTCAATAATATATTCTGATTTAATAGTACTAATATCTTGTTGAGATGTGAAGTCATATAAATTAAACTCATTTTTCTGATTTTCCATATTCTTCCAAAGCCTTTTTAAATGAAAACTTTTAGCAAGAACATTTATCTCTTTTTTCAGCTTATTTTGATGAGTACTATCATAAAAATTTAATGAATCAAAAACAGCAGAAAACATATTATAATCAATAAATTTTCTCGAATATTGACTAGGTATGTTTTTAATTAAAAAAACAGCCGCTTTATACTTTAAACTATCTCCATATGAATAATGAGATAACACTTTTTCTAATTCATAAATGTTCGTTGTTGATGAATTTAAAATCTCTTTCAATTCATTATCATTTGAGGCATTAGAACAACTTAAATAAGTTAGAGAAAAACTGAATATTATAACTTTATTTAATTTTTTGAACATACCATTTAACATACTAATAACCCAAAATCTTAATTTCTTTTTGCATTAACATTGTTTCTATAGTTCCCACTTTAGGTTTAAGTGCTATTACTTATCTTGATATGCATTGCCATTTTTGGGCTGCTAATTTGAATTAACAGTTGCAGAAATATTAAATTAAATTGCAAAGAATAATAAAGAATAAACTTTGGATAATTTATAGCTAAAAGTTATAGTACTAGTTATCTAAACTAGTTATCTAATTGCTATGAATGTCCCGGTTTTTAATACTTTTCTCTAAAAAAGCTATAAAATCCTCACCGTTTTCAGGTGATATAATTAATTTTCTATTTTCTCCATAAGTTATCTCGACCCCTTTCAAAGAGTTACTATAATTTATAAACCAGTTATGAAATCCAACACTTTTTTCACCTGAAATGTGGTAGATGCTTTCCAGAGGGATTACTTTTTTCTTGAACGAAACGTGTAAAATCAGGAAGGAGTTATCTACGATGGTATAATGGCATCGAAACAATGTCATCAGAGCAAAGACAACAGGTACCGCCAAAAGCAATGTATTAATTGGCGAACGGACAATAGTCAGTGCAAGTATCAGAAATAATGATGGTATAAACTTTATTACTATTACTGAGATGCTTCTCTTTGAGTTAGCTTTTTTATTGATTGTTGGCATAATTAATGTTTTAAATGAAGTAAATAATTTTCAGCAAATAATTGCATCTTAAAAGCAGAGTCTGAATTAACCTTAAGAGGCGTTTCAGATATATGTTTAGCCATATTGATTGCATTTAATGTGTCTCTCGTTTCTATAAATAGTTTCAATAGCATGTACTTGGGTAACAGTTTAGAAGGAATATATTGATTAGCTGAAATTAGATATTTTTCTGCCATTACATAGTCATTCAAATATTGGTAATTAGATGCGATAAATATTGGTATCTCAATATTTGAATATATTTTTTCAGTCTTCAGCAAAATGTCGGTACTCTCTTGATATAAAGAGTTTCTATGTAATAATTTTCCGTAATCAAGTAAAAACTGACTATTGTAATCTAGAACGGATAATAATTCTTTATATTTAATTAACGCAAACTTTGGTTGTTGTTTTTTCAAAAGGTTCCAAGTAGCAATAGATGTTGATCTTTGGTAAATAAAATAAGTCATAGCCGGAATAATTAATAACATAATAACGTAACTAAAACGAACGGTATAATTTGTCATTATATAATTATTTTTCAACCCTGAAGCTAAGCAGCCCAGTACAGACACAGAATAGATTAATATTGGAAAGCTGTGAAAGGGATAAGAAAAAAAAGAAAATAATAATACATTTAAAAGGGAAATCTTAAGTGTAGTTTCCAAAAAAACTGGAAAATTAGTGGATGCCCTGAATACTGCAATTATAATTGATATAAAAATAATAAAACCGCTGGTTCCTAATTCTATTAATATCTGTAATGGTTCATTAAATGCATTTTTTGGTAAATCTGCTAAATAAGAAAAATAACTGTTATCGTTACTTTTAAAATAGTCGCCCTGCCATCTTCTGTATTGAACCGGAAATTCTCCATAACCAATTCCATTGACGATAAAAGATTTGTAATTTTTCAGGCAGACGTCCCAAATAAAAAATCTTCCGTTTATGGAATCAATTTTAAAAAAGCTAAAACACACTACGATTAAAATGATAAGTGCAGATATTAAGGTAAAGAAAGTCTTTCTCATTTTAAGAAGTCTTCTGTATCTTTTAAATGTAAGCAAAATCAGATGTATTGTTCCCAAATATGCGATGATTGCAGCCCTTGAATTTGTTAAGATTATTAATAAGAAAATCAATAACGTTAAAGTAACTAATATAAATCTATGCTTTTTTTTGTTTGTAATATAAAAAAGTAGAGGTGACACTATTAATAGTAATCCTGCTAATAATCCTGTATTACCAAGGCTTCCAGCAAGGATTGTGGTATTATAAAATCTTAGATCATACATTCTATAACATATCAGTATTATTTGAATAGCGGCAAAGATTACTGATGTAAAAAAAATAAGCTTAATGTTATTTTGTAAACTTATAGTCCTAACCGCTAGATAAATTATACAAACGACAAGAAAATTGCATAAGATTTCTGAAAAAAATACCGTTCTTTTACCTGCAAAAATTATTAAGAGCATAAGAATACTAAGCAGAAGATCTAAGAATGTTAGTTTGTATATTATATTCTTAAAAAACAACCCTTTGATGCATACTAGCGTAAGTGTAAGAATAGCTAAATAAACAAATGTATAATGATTATCTTTATAATCTTGATAATAATAAAGATAAGGATTACACAGCAATATTTGAATAAACAATATGCCAAGAGTGAGCATTATAAGGAAATCAAAAGTAACTTTATAACACTCACGCATAGTTATATTAGTTGTATTATTAGACTTTTTTAAATGTCTTAGATTGAATTTAGCGGGCAATTAGTTTTGACTAACAGTTTTTAAAATTATCGGTAAATATTTCTGATTAACAATTGTTATTAATTCCTTTGTGATTGTCGGAGACACCGAATGAAGTTTTCTCCCAATTGGGCTTGAATAAAATTTTATCAACTCGTCTATATCAGTCTCTGTAAAATAATTCATATAGATTTTTACGAGATCGTTTTCTAATAATTTCTCATTCATTTCATTAATAAGCGGTAACATTTCGTTTATTTTCTTTTCCATCGCCAACCTCGTTTTTAAGTTATTTTGTTGCGATAATAATGGGCCTAAAGTACTTTTAATTACCTTTTCCATAAGTGAATCTTGCTTCATTAACTTAGTAAGCTCAATGATTTTCTCCTGTTTTGGTTGAGAAAAACAAACTTGATGATAACCAATGGTAATTGTTAGGAATATATAAACTATAAAATAATTCATAATAAACATTTAAATAAAATCGCAGTTACTTTAATTATATATTAAATAATACAGATTTTCTTTTTTGATTTATAAAGTTTGTTGGATTATATTGAGTAGAGCAAGAATTATATTCATTCATAGCCCTTTGATATCCATCCTCATATCGACTATCATTAGACAACAAGGCTATAAAGGTCACTAGCTCTGCTACTGCAACACATTCTAAGTATCCAGCAGGCCCTGTATAATAACACCCTATTAGTGCTGCCCCATTCAAAGCCATAATTTCATTCTTAGTCATGTCATAATTATAATCAAGCTCATCTGCTGTATAGTTAAATGCATCTGCACATGGCCCAGTTGCATATTCTTGTACTTTTTTAAAGAGGTAATTGGTGTTCCGCTTTTTTGGATTTAGTCTTTCATTAATCTGTAGTAAGCTACTTTTTATTATGAGCTCTACTTCGCTTTGTTGTAATGATCTTAACTCAGGATTTTCACGAATAAATGCGGACATTTCAGCTACAGCCTCTTTTAAATTCAATTCCATGCTTTGGGCTTCTTTCTCGTAGCCCATATATGCATAAACTTGTCGAATATCCTCAGTTCTTTTAAGCTGATTGATTTTGTCTTTAATTATGGATTGATTCAGTTTGTTGGTCTTTTTAGAAAAACGAATAATTCTTTTATTCAATTTAAGTTTTTCTGCAATAGCAATCAGGTGGCGATTTTGAGAATAAGACTCTATCACCTCTTTTGTGTTCAAAACTGTTTTCTTGTTTTGAATTTCATTTTTAAAAGTCTCCTTTGATGTTTCTTTCTCACATGCATAAAAAGTCGCCAATATAGTTACCGTTACGAGAACATAAGCAATTAGTAATTGGCTGCTTGATTTTTTTCATAATTTTTAGTTTAATTAATTATTTCATCTCTAAACTATTTAAACTAAATCGTAATTTTTAATTTTAAAAACTTTATTAAGTATTACCACACTTTAACTAAGAATTATAAGTTTCTTACCAAGAACTAAATTTTAATTAACTTCAATAATTATTGAATTTTAAAAATTCCCATAATTTCTTTGAAATTTAAAGAAATAGATATTTCCATATTATTATATAGATGTATTTTCTTACTTTTCTTATCTATAAACTTTACAAAATTTCTATTTATTAAATAAGACTGATTTACTCTTATAAAAACTACCGAGCACAATTCTTTAGAAAACATTGCTAATGATTTACACACCATAAAACTATCATTGTTTATTAAGTGAATATTTGTATAACAGTCGTCTGATTTACAATAAAGAATATCTTGTTGATTTATAAAATGTATATAATCTTGAGTATTGATAATTATTTTTTTCATAGGTATGAATAGATATTTATTTCTTATTAAGTATAATTAAACCTTCCTCAACGCTTCTAACAAAGCTTTAAATTCTTCTCTATTTTCAGGGGAGATAACCACTTTAGAGCTTTTATGATAAAAAATTAATAAACCAGATGTATCATTACTCCAACTCACAAACCAACTGTAAAGGCTAAGCCTGTTTACTTCTGTTATTGATGTAATACTCTTTATAGGAATAGTTTTACGGTTAGGCCCAAAGTTTATAATTAAATCTTTTTGGTTTGAAATGACATAATGACACCTACAAAGACGTACTATACGGATGATGTTAGTAAACATCAGCATGGGTAAAATATACAAGGGAAGCTTCCAAGTTGTAAAAATAAGTATAAATGCTATTCCTATTAGAGGTAGGAACACTAAGAATGTAATAAAATAACTCTTTTGGCTTTTAAATTTTATGGAGTTTAATGGCATAGGTAAATGTTTTTTAATGATTTTTCTTTTAAACTTTTAGACTACGCCTGCTTACATAATAGTAATATCCATACCCTAAAAAGGGTACGAATATGACGATGAGTAACCAATAAAATCTATAATGTATAGCTTCTTTAGCTGATGCTCTTACAGCAAAAAAAAACCACTATCATGCAGTGAATAGCTATTAAAATATTTATTAGATGATTCATATAGTGTGTTTTAAGTAAGTTTACTGCGGTTGGTCTGTTGCTAAATAATAAACTCCAATTTTAGAATAATGCTCGCCTTGGTAAGAGGAGTAAGTACCACCTTTCCATTGTACATTGGCTTGAGGAAAAATAGAAGGATAGGTTGCCCCAACATAATTAGCAGCGGGAATGTCTACTCCGTTTAAATTTGCTTTTACATAGCCTGTACTATTTTTACTGAAGTTGATGGTTAAAGCTAACTCGAAAGTTTGACCAGCAGTGATAGCATTTCTCACGATCCTTGAAACCGGGAAACCAGTTTTTGGTCGGTATGTTTTATTAGGCGCATCCCAGATATAATCATAAACCAAGTAATCTACTTTATCTGCTAAAATCCGAGCAACAACCAAAGGTTTATATACAATAGAGTCATTAGGATCTCTATAACCCCAAGCCATGGTTTGGATAACCCAACCACCTTCATTAGGTTTATTGTCCTCGGCAGTAAGGGCCATTTTAAATTTTCCTTTTACGGTTACCAATTTATCGGTATTGGTAAAAGTTGTTAATCTTCTTGATACTTCTGCCCTACCTATAGCTTGGTTGCTAGGATTATTGATGATAGACCAATTGAGTTTCTCTACCGCATCAAACTGCCATTTACCACCTCCAGATATATCCTGATTCCAGCCGTTTGCAAAGCCATCGCTCATGTTATCTATCCAAGATACGGTAGGCTGGTTACTAGGTGGCGGAGTTGGCGTTGACCTTACAGGAGTTTTTTCGTCTTTTTTACAAGCTAATAAGCTTAAGCTTAATAAAAATAGGCAGGTTAAAAATTGTAATGTTTTCATCTTGATATAGTTTAAGTGTTATTATTCATTTAATTGATACTTACCCCTATTTTATTAATAACATAAATAGTAAGTAGATAAAAAGTAGTTAAGCATGCTCCAAGTAAAATCTTATCATTTAATTCATTTTTGAAATAGCTATTTAAACCTGTTATTGTAGCCACTAAAAAAAATATGGGTATCAAAGAATAAAAACCATTTTTCTTAATTCTAAGTTTAGTATAAAGTCCCATAACAACGGCTATTTGAAAAAATAGCATACATAAGCAAATCACAATCATGGTTTTATTCCCCTCTTTCTATTATTGATTTATTTTGATTTAAATTTTCATGTACCATAAGGTAATCTATCATCATCAATAAAAAAAGAACCGTAACGATGCCGATGATGATTGTCCATACTCTTTTCTTATTCATTACATTAAACCGCTAAAAATTCTTATTAAAAAGCCTGCAACAGAAAAAAATGCTACAAAACCGTAAATACATAGCTTAATTAATTTGGGTAGGTTAATTAAAAAAGTTAGCAATAAAACCAAAAGCATCACTTTAGTAACACCCTCATAATAAGTGCCTTTAGGATTTATAAAATAATCATAAGATGAAAAAACGACATAACAAGCCACTAAAGCTATCGCTATTTTAATCCATAAAGTTTTATTTAGTTTTACTTCCATTGTTTACCTGCGTTTTTTAAAACCTTATCAAAATACTGCATCGCATAACCTGGCTTACCATCAGGCTTTAATAGCCAAAAACCATTTAAATCTGTTTCTTTGGTGGTAAAGTTGGGTTGCTCTATTTTTACATCTTTGGCTGTTTCATTACAATACAATTCCCACATCACTACGTAAGGAATATCTTGTGCTAAACAAACGGCTAAATAATTATCCCAACGCTCTTCAAACTCAGCAGGTAAATTTTTAGTTCCCATTTCTGGGATACCTATCTCGCCAATATAAACAATGGGCTTTTTCACATAAGCAGTAGGCTTAATTTTGCTTCTGAGGTATGTAATACCACGATATAAATCAACTCCTCTTTTATCAAAATCTGTAGCATCATAAGCAGACCATGACACCATATCTACTTCTACATGCGGTAAAACATCATTGGTAAGTGTAGGTACGCCGTACATGGCATCTATCACCTTATTCACTTCTATAGAATGGTAAACTTTACATTTTGTATTTTGCACTTCTGCTCTGGCTTGGTTTACCCCATCTTGGCGGGCTTTAAAAGCCTTAATCATACTGGTAAATCTTTCCGCCACATCAGCAGGAGGCTCTATTCTTCCCCATTGCGCAAATCGGCCAACACCGCCACGTAAAATCCAATCGCCTTCCCAGTTTTTAAGGATAAAATTAACTTCTCTATCCTGATATTTTTGAAGTAAATACTTAGCTAATTCATAATACTCTTGTTGCTCTTTCACCAAACCGCTATCACTTACATTTACCATACTTTTGATACCAGAACCACCCGTACTGAGCATAAATGTAGTAAAAGGAACATCAAAAGCTTGTTGATAATAAGGATGTTGAGCCAATTGCTTTAAACTGATATTGGGTGCTAAATTCCAATTAGAATTGTATTGATAACCCGATGGATTTTTATAAAACCAAAGCTTACATACCCCAAAACCCAATTGATGTAATTGCTTTGCACCTTCTATTAAATAAGGTTCTTTAGTTAAAAAATATTTACCTCCTACGTGGGTAGCCCCTAAACGAGATTTAATATCTTGAGGGATGCTAGCACCTTTACTGATTTTATGTTTATCGATAATTTTAAGAATACTTAACTCTTCTTTAAGTTTAAGCTTATTTGGTACCTCTTGTGCGTTTACACTGATATAAAAGAAACCAGCAATTGCAAAAATTGCCAGTTTCCCTATTTTTTGATGAATCATTTAGCAGCTATTTTGATGTTTTTAGATGAATCGATGTTATAACCATCAACCGCAATTTCTACCTCGCCGTTTTGTATAGGATAGTCTACCATTAGTTTTCTGCTTTCGCCTGGTAAAAGGTTGAAATAACCATCAGAAAAATAAGCTGGTAAAATAATTTCTTTGGTAGTGCAAGATTTTAAATTAAGCTTTACCGCAATAGCTGTTGTAGCAGATGGATTACTTACAGTAAAATAGGTTTTCACCGTTTCGGTGGTTTTTTTATCGTTTATCTTGATATCTAACTTTACGTTTGCCAGTTTATTAAAAGCTAAGAAATTGGCTTCTTTACCGTTGTTTTTCCAATAGTCGTTATCAGAAAGGGTTTTACCATTTCTATCGGTAAGCTTTAACCTTACCAGATAATTAGCAGGTAAATTTGCTGGTAATTGCGCTTTAAAGCCTTTGTTTAATTGGTTTGCAAGCACATTTATAATAGCTTTTTGCTGATGGATTTGCTTCCCATCTAAATCATACACATTTAAATGAAGTTTGGCATCTTTATAAGCGTTTAAAGATGTATTCACGACTACCACTTCATCGTTATGTAAATTCATTTGAACGTGAACAGGCTCGCAAGCTTTTTGGGAAGCAAAGTAAGAACCAAAAGTTTCAAAATCCCAAGAGTAAACTTGCCAAACGGTACTTGGCCAAGCCGGATGCGTCATCCATAACAATAAACCACTGGTATTTTGCCATAATTTGCTATTCCAAGACTCAAACATAGCTCTGTGGCTATCATAATTTATCATTTGTGCTTTCTTGCAAAAATCTTCTAAGTTGGTAGCAGGGCCATATAAAGAATCTATCGCTCTGCGATAATCATGTTGCCCGAAATGTAAATCGTGATAATACCAAGCATCACTAATAGGCCAAACATCTTCTTTCGCCATCATTTTACGCATGGATGCTGCTGTTGGTACAGATGGTGTACCTAACTCGGTACTAAAACCATCGGCCATTTTAGTAAAATAAACGCTAGGATCTTTTTCATAATCCCACGGACCACTAGCTCTTAAATTCATTAATCTGGAGTTGCCATGATAATGGCGAGTTCCATCTTCTTTAGCAATTAAGGTTGCCAATTCAAAATCTAATTTTGGTAGCGCATAACCTTCATTACGAGGGCACCAAATAGCAATAGATGGGTGGTTTCTGAAACGTTTTACTACGTCTCTGGCGTTTTCTACAAAAAGATGTTCATCATTAACTTCCAGATTATATCCTTCTGTAGAAAGCCAGAAATCGTTCCAAACTAACATGCCATATTCATCACATAATTCATAAAAAACCTCTTCTGTGCTTTCGCCAGTCCAGTTTCTTATCATGGTAAAATTAGCGTCTTTATGCAATCTAAAATAAGGCTCAAGCTGCGTTCTGGATACACGTTTCATTGCGTCATCCATACCCCAGTTACCGCCTTTGCAATATATTTTTTGTCCGTTTACTTTAATTACTAAAAATGGTGCTGTAGAAGTTTCTTTACTATTCTGTAGTACAGCTGGGTTAATACCGGGTAATAAACTTGGGATAGTAACATTATTAGCTACTTCTCTTCTATTAGCATTATCAAAAAGGGCTTTACCATCTTTTAAAGCCGTTATCGGGTTAAGCTCAACCCTTTTGTTTTTTTCTTGAGGAAAATCAACAGTTAAATCATAAGTTAATTCTCTGATACCAAAGCGGGTAGTTTTATCATCACTACTTTGGCCATTAACTTGAGCATTTAAGGTTAACTGATATAGTGCTTGTTTACCATATCCATTTGGCCACCATAAACGAGGGTTCTTCAGGTTTAATTGAGCAAATTCTGTTGGAGAGAAGCTTACTATTTTACGCTCTCCGGCTGCTAAATCAACCGTTTTGGAGAAAGTGATATTTTCTATTTTACCTGTTAAGGTAACTTTTTGAGCTGTTTTGCTGGTATTATGGAGTTCTGTTTTTACAGTTATAGCTGCTCTGCTGGTATCTGGCAAAGGTAAATCTGTTATTACTTGTGGATATTCTATAACCACCGGACCACTTAATTTTAACCTTACATCTTGCCAAATACCAATATTTCTATCGCGGATGCCCGGTACCCAATCCCAACCTTCTGAAGAGATGAAAGTAGGTCCATCCACTGCCAATAAACCACCATTTGGCCCTCTGCCTGCTGTTGCAGATTCTTCATGCGGAATACCCGGATTTTGCGGAGGAATAATACGCACCGCTACCACGTTCTCCCCTTTCGGGTTTAAATGCTTGCTAATATCATAAGTGGCAGTTTTAAAAGCACCGCTCATTTTACCTAATAAATGGCCGTTCATCCAGATGTCTGCTTGATAATTGATACCATTAAAAACTAACCAAAGCTGTTTTTTATCGTTTAAAACAGGTGTTTTAAAGGTAGTACGGTACCACCAATTTTGTCTGCATAAATCTTCAGGAATATACATATTGTTTAAACCGAAATATGGATCTGGATAAACGCCTTGATCTACCAAAGTAGTTAACACCGTACCCGGTACTGTTGCATTGTACCAGCTTTTGGTGTTTACCGCTGCTGTTGAGATATATTCACCAGAAGCCTGTACTGCTGATGCCTGAATCATTTCCCAACCGCCGGTTATTTGTAATTCATCATTAGCCAAAGGCTTTAAGATGGTTTTTGCTTCTACTTTTTCTTTTTTAACGGGTAAAACCACTGCGGCCTTAGATTTTGGTAAGGTAGCAGGATCTTGAGGTTGAGATAAACCATAATTGAGTTTGTATTGCTGAGCGTTTAATTGTGTAGCCCCCAAGATTAACAAACTTGTTAAAGCAGTTTTTTTAAACCCACTCCAAAGCATCCTTTTTGTACTGTAATGATTCATAAATTTTTTCGTCGTTCTTCTGGGATTTTCAAAATAAACAATATGCATTGTCTCTTTTTTAAAATACCTGATTTTTAGCAATTGGTTGTAGATGCAATATTAGCTTTAAATACCGCCTAGCTTATATACCACAGTATCTATATAGTGTACAGCAGTATAGAAAAGTTAAAAAAACTATGTTTTAATGTTAAAAAGCAGGTTTTTGCTGTGCTAGCATTTCTAAAAACTGCCTTTCTGAAAAGAAAATTTTTAAAAGATTTTATAAAAAGAGAATCCTGTACATAACTCTAATACCTGTATACATAAGCAAAAAAAGTATTTGAAATACTTTTGTATACATCAATTATAAAGTGCTCATAAAATTTATTAGAATACATTTTTTTAAACTTAATTAATACAACATGAAAAAAACTTACTTAACTTTTTTTGGACTATTAGCGGCAACTTTTAGTGTACAGGCGCAAGCACCTACTGTTAATGCTCCAACACCTCCTTACAACGCATCTATTGTACAATCTATTTTTAGTGATACTTATACACCTGCGGTAACTGTTTCACAGTTTAATGAGAGTACGGGGCGAGCGAATTTAAATGGTTTAAATGCCGCTAATCCTGGAACATTAAATCCAAATTTAAGTATCAACGGAAATCAAATATTAAGATATACTTTTACTAATACAACTGGATTTTTTACGCCAATATTATTGGCTACAACAATTAATGCATCTACTGCTAGATACTTACATATTGATATTTTCACTCCAAATGGTGGGATGCCTAAATTTAAAATTATTGACTATGGGCCTGATGGAGTAAGTGCAACTCCTAATTCTGAAACCTTATTAACTCCTACAACCTTTACTCAAGGCGCATGGAATAGCTATGATTTTTTAATTACTTCAGTTGCTCAAAAAAGTAATGTGTGGAAAATCTTGATAGAAGGAACAGGCTTGTTTGATTATTATGTTGATAATATTTATTTCCATGCAGCTACTACCTTACCAGTTACCTTAACTGATTTTGTAGCTGAAGCTGCTTCAAATGGTGTTGTATTAAATTGGAAAACTGCTTCAGAAGAGAAATTCAATGGTTTTGAGGTTGAACATAGAACAGACAATTCTGATTTTAAAGCTATTAATGGTGCATTTATCAGCGGTGGTAAAAATACTTACAGCTACACGCACAACAATCCGGTAAATGGCAACAACTATTACAGATTGAAAATGGTAGACCAAGATGGTACTTTTGAATACTCTGATATTGAAGTTGTGCAATATGGTTTAGCTAACGCTGATGTTAAGATAACATGCTATCCTAATCCAGTTACAGACCAATTAAATATCAGCTTTAATGCAAGTGCTACAGGTGAGGCTATCATCTCTCTTCAGGATTTACAAGGAAGAACTATCAGTCAAACTAAAGTAAATGCTGCTAGTGGTGATAACCAAGCGGTTATAAACACAAGTAGCTTAAATAAAGGAGTGTATTTGGTTAGTATCTCTTTAAATGGAAAAGTACTTGGCTCGCAAAAAGTAGTGAAGTAGTCTTAATTTAATAGTTTGGTTTTTGTTAGAAGGTGCTTTTATCTATTGATGAAGCACCTTTTTTTTGTTATTAAAATTGAACCCCGTTGGGGTTGATAACTTGTTGGTGAGTTTCTTATTGACATTGAACCCCGTTGGGGTTAATAACTTGTTGGTGAGTTTCTTATTGACATTGAACCCCGTTGGGGTTGATAACTTGTTTGTGAGCTTCTTATTAAAATTGAACCCCGTTGGGGTTGATAACTTGTTGGTGAGCTTCTTATTGACATTGAACCCCGTTGGGGTTGATAACTTGTTTGTGAGCTTCTTATTAAAATTGAACCCCGTTGGGGTTGATAACTTGTTGGTGAGCTTCTTATTGACATTGAACCCCGTTGGGGTTGGTATTTTGACGATGAGTTTCTTATTGACATTGAACCCCGTTGGGGTTAGTATCTCGACGATGAGTTTCTTATTGACATTGAACCCCGTTGGGGTTGGTATTTTGACGATGAGTTTCTTTATTAGAATTGAACCCCGTTGGGGTTAGTATCTCGACGATGATTTTCTTGTAAGAATTAAACCCCGTTGGGGTTATTAGTAGTATAGAAGTTTTGTCTATTTCCCTTAGGAGTTTATATACAAGTTAAACCTATTTATCATCTTATAAATAAGCCCCGATACTTATCAAGTCGGGGCTTATTTTCATTTGTGCTCTGCGTTATTTACTGTTTCTTTCCTCTTAAGATTAGATGGAAATTCTGCAGCTGGTGAGCCATATTCGTATCTTAAAATACTCTGTCCCCCACTATCTGGATAAAGTGGAATATACATTCCTGATGATTGCATCAATTTCGAAAATAATTCTTGATTCATTTGCTTAGCAATTTCTTGATGCTTAGGACTTCTAATTAAATTAACTGCTTCTTCTGGATCTTCCTGTAAATCATACAATTCATCGGTATCCCAAATTCCATGATAATGAATGTATTTATACCTATCGCCACGTAAAGCATGTATGGTTGGTGTTTGCGGATAATTTCTTTCCCAATAGTATTCGTACATCAATCCCGACCTCCAATTTAGCTGCTTACCTTGTAAAAGAGGTAAAAAGCTTTGTCCATCCATATAAGAAGGTGCTTTTAAACCTGCTAGTTCTAAAAATGTTGGAGCTATATCAATATTAGCTACCACTTCTTTTACTATAGTGCCTGGTTTAATTAATGCAGGATGATAAGCTAACAAAGGTACTCGCATAGATGCTTCATAAGCTGTACGCTTATCAATAATACCATGCTCACCAAATTGGAAACCATTATCTCCCATATAAACAATAAGGGTTGATTCTAATAAACCCTGCTGCTTTAAAGTTTCTATTACTTTACCTACGGATGCATCTACACTATAAAGCGTTTCAGCATATCTTTTATAATATTCGCCAATATCTAAATTACTATGGTAAGGAAACTCTACCCCATGCCAAGAATTGCGTTGGTTTTGTAACCACATGGGCGCTCCCTGATGTGTGCCATTAAGCATGGTTTTAGGTGCAATAAATTGATGATTTGCAGACATCCCTTTATCTCTATCTGCCGGTATAAAATCGGCATGTACACCTTTGTGTGAAAGGTAAAGCATAAATGGCTTATCTTTTTTTCTGCTTTGGATAAAATCTATGGCATAATTTGCCAACTCATCGGTAATGTAGCCCTTTTGCTTTACATGCTTACCATTTACATTTAAGCCATGGGCATCTGGCAGATAAGATCCTTGCCCTTTAAAAGACACCCAATAATCAAAACCGCGTTGCGGGTCATCAAAGTCTCCACCCATATGCCACTTACCTATCAATGCTGTTTGGTAACCTTTGGCTTGTAAATACTGGGGATAAAACACCAAATCTTTCGATACTGGATTCTGATTATCTACCACTTTATGTTTATGCGCATATAAACCTGTTAAAATAGAAGCCCTCGAAGGCGAACACAAAGAAGTAGTCACGAAAGCATTAGGTAGGTAAGCCCCATTTTTGGCCAAAAAATCTAAGTTTGGGGTTTTAATAAAAGTTTGAGCTTTTAAGAAACCAAGTGCATCAAAACGATGATCATCAGTTAAAATGAAAACAATATTGTTAGGTTGTTGCCCCTTAATACTTTCTAACTTTAGAGAAGCATTTTTTTGTTGAACGATAGCATTTTGGGCAAATAGCGAACTGCCACTCCAAAACAATATCCAAAAAACAGTGATTTTTAATTGACGTTTTAGCATGTTATAAAAATAAAAAGGTCTGCCATTCATTTCATGATGAAATAAATGGCAGACTTCAACTTTTCTTTAATTTATATTAGTTAGTGCTTGTCCATGTATCTAAATCTGCCATAGCTGGTGTATTTGCTGATGCAGACTTAACAAAATCCACCCTTATTCTTGTAGCACTATTTACGCCAGAAAGTCTAATCTGTAATTTACCATACCACCTATTTGCTGAATTCTTATTGGCCATTGCTGTAGAAAAAATATTAACAGTTTCCGGCAAATAAAGTGGTAACGTTTCAGACCTATCTATTTTAGTAAAAGTGGCATTTGAAGGTGATTTAATAACAGCATAGTAAAGTTTACCATTTCTATTCATGGCAGCAGTTTTTCCATCGCTACTTATTTGTAAACCATCTGTTGCAGGGCTGTGCATAATCCAATAAACAGTTGAGCTACGTGTTGGCGTAAACTCATCCTGTATGGTAATTATACCTGTATTTCTATTCATTTTCATTCCCCTTTTATAGGAGCTTACATCTCTACTGTAACAAGAACTTAAATCCAATACGAAATATCCGCCTGAGGCATCATGACCTTGTTTACTAATAGTAGCTCTGCCACTTGGATTTTGCTCTGGTCTGGCATCTGGATTAAATACTAAACAGTTTTTAGACTCTGTTCTTACACGGTAATAAGAAAATCTGCCAATGGTACCTAAGGAATTGGTTGGCGATGCTGCATAAGTTGGCGTAGCATTAGAGAAAAAATCTCCTGGATACGGATTTTCTGCACCTAAATTCCCTTGGGCATAGGTTTCGCCCAAAGCCTGAATAAAGAATGTACCTGCATCTAAATGCCCGTGACTAGCATCATTAGCTCCACCGTGAATACCAGCATATAATGCTTGGTCGCTATTAAAATTTTCATGAATATACATATACTCTATACCCTCTAAATGACCAAAAAGCGGGTAAGAAGCTGCACTACCCTGACTAACTAATTGAGGACTATAGTACAGTAAATCTAACCAGCCATTCATTTTAATACTAGAAGCAGCATTACGCTCCATACAAGCATCATAATGTGCTTTGGCTAAGCCTGCATCGTTAAAATGATTGGCAAACCAGAAATAAGACAAAAATTTATTCGCTTTTCCTGAGTAAATAAAATCATCACCAATAGTTGCTGTACCTACCGGACCAGACATATAATAAGGGAACCAGCCTGTTTGCCTGAAACCATTATTATCTGTTAAACCATAAGTGGTACTTAATACCCTTTTCATTGACTCAAAAGCTTGAAAAGTATTACTTAAACCATAGCTCCAATAAGACATTCCTTCTTCGCTAGCTCCTTCAGGATCTAAAGATTGAATATATTTCAAAGTGCCATTAGCGCATAGAGCAATCACTCGGCTCATGTAGGCCGCATCTGTCTCATACATCGCTAGAGCTGCCATAATCATTCCACCGTGACAAATACCATTCCAGTTATCATTAGATAAATTCCATCTAAAAGGGCCAACGCCTCTTTCAATCAAATTCATACCTGGGGTTAAAACAAAATCTCTTACGGCTTTAACTAATTTCGCTCTTTGATCTGCGGTTAAGTAATCATATAAGCCATCATAAGCCATAGCAGCCGCTTTAGCAGCAATACCCGCATCTAGGAAATGACGTGTGCCACCCCAATCTGGCCAGGTTGTCATAGCGTTAAACTGATCCCAACACCTTTTAGCATACCTTACATCTTTAGTAAATTGGTAGGCCAATACTAAAAATGGCACTTGATCATTAGAAAAAGTGTGAATATTGTTTATTCTTAATCTAGCACCATCTAAACCGTATGTTAATAATGGAGATGATAAAATCGTATTCGCTCTTGAAATGATATTATCATAAGTAGGTTTTGCAAAAGCATCTGTAAGTGCTAAGGATTTAATTCTAGAAATATCTGTTGTTGAAAACAATAATCTAGGATGTACCCCTGCTTTACCCCAATCCATAAAGCTTTTATTAACTATAGCAGCATCAATGGGTAATTTAGCCGTACTCACAATACCACTACCTCCACTGGTTTGGGTAACCGTAAATTTAGCACTAGCTATTACGGTTACCCCATTTACTTTTACCGATATGGGATAAGTACCCAATGGAATTCCGGGAGGAATTACAAAAACCAATTTATTTACAGATGCTGTTGTTGGGGTAGTGCTAAAATCACCTATGGTAATTAAATTTAAATTAGCAGCCGCACTAAAGTTTGCTCCATTTATCGTAACTATAGTAGAATCTTTACCAGATACAGGAAAGAAATCATTAATGGTTAATCCCTTCACTTGCCCGCCATCAACTTCTTTCTTTTTGCAAGCAGAAGTAAGCATTAAACACACTACAAATAAATAAACTAACTTTCTCATAACTATTACCACTTTTAAATCTTTAATATTTTACCACCCTGGGTTTTGAGTGAGTTTACCATTACTCTTTGCAATTTCTTGGAAAGGTATAGGATATAAATACATTTTATTATTTGTTGCATCAAAGCTTCTTGGTTCTACTTCAAAAACCTGATAAGTAAATCCACCTAAACCATTAGGAAGCACACGCATACCTCTAAGCGGCTGATTCTCGGTAACTTCAGCAATTTTCCATCTTCTTACATCAAAGAAACGGTGTTCTTCAAAAGCAAGTTCTACCCTTCTTTCGTTACGTATACGCTCTCTCATTTGCTCTTTACTTAAACCTGCTGGTATAGCTGGCATAGCCACCCCTGGTCTCGCTCTAATAAGGTTTACTGCTGCTCTTGCAGTTAAAGTAGTACTAAAGCCATTAGAAGCTGGCGGAACAACATCTGGCCCATAAGCTTCATTAGCTGCTTCGGCAAAGTTTAATAAAACCTCTTCATAGCGCATTAAAACCCAGGCTTTTGGTCTACCATCAGTTCTGCTAGGATCAAAATTCTCCACCAACATTTTTCTTAAGTAATAACCTGTGGTTGTTGCTCCAAATTTTGCTCCTATACCATCTACTCCACCTACAAAAGATTGTATTGGTCTAGGTGTTGTACCTACTACCCCCATGTTAGATCCATTTACAGCAACAGTAAAAGCTAATCTTGGGTCTCTATTCGCATAAGGATCATTAGGATTATAACCCGATGCTGGGTCAGTAATCGGTAAACCTGTAGTACGCATTTCAAAGGCATCAACTAAATTTTGTGAAGGTGCTGTTACAGCGCCTCCGGCATTTGTCATCCCTACAGGGTAATTAGCTCTTTCAAAAGCATTGGAGCTTCTAGCAAATGGTCTGGTTAATATAATACCCGTATTAGCCCCTTTTCTTGGTGTTAAAGTATTAGCTGTATTTTGAGATTGAAATAAATCTTTGAAATTACCAAAGATGTGCCTTACATGAGCACTATTAGGATCTGAAAACAACTGCATAGCAGCTTCTACAGCCTTTTGCCATTTAGTAACGTCATTACTAGGGTTATGTAAAGGACTAGCGGCATAAAGCAGAGCTCTCAATTTAAGGGCTAAAGCCACAGGTTTTTCTATACGTCCAATTCTGCTGATATCTGTACTGCCCGGAGCATCACCTCTACCTACAGTCTCGCCAGTAGGTATACCATAATTTACATAATGATTGGTTAAAATAGGATAAGCAGCATCACACTCGCTTACGATATAGTTTACAACCTCATCAAAAGTAGCTCTAGTAACTTCTCTAGATTGCTGCTCGTTTAAAACGGTAGTTACTAAAGGTACACCGCCATAACGTTTTATCAACTCAAAATAAAAGAAAGCTCTTAGCACTCTTGCTTCTGCTCTAAGTTTGGTAAAATCATCAAGATTATCTATGTAAATAGCTTTTTCTGGACCAATGGTATCTTGTACAATTTGATTTCTGTAATCTTCTGTTTTTTCCAAAAAAAGATTTACATGGCGTATTCCTCGATAATAATTAGCATAAACATCATCTGGATTGGTAAAAGGGCTTAAAGCACCGGTATTGAAACGCTGTAAATTTGATGGGATAGCAAAATCAGCCTCATCACTAGCTGCAGCCAACATACCATTACCAAATCTATTAAATTGTGGTAGGTAATTGTAAGACTCCATTCCTAGTGCTTTCAGGTTGTTAAAGCCTGATCTGAAGAACAATTCCTCATCAAAGTTTTGCTGTATTTCTGTATCCAGAAAATCTTTCTGACAACCCACAAAAGTAGTTGCAGCTAAGAGTATAATTGATATATATTTTTTCATTTTCATGACCTTATGGTTAGCGTATTATAATTGTAGAGATAATCCAACATTGTAGCTTTTAAGCATTGGATGCGTTAAAGGATTTAAAATTTCCGGATCTACATCTATTTCATCTATGTTATCCCAAGTGTATAGGTTATTACCACTGATGTATAAGCGTAAATTATTAACATTAATTTTACGCGTTAACTGTTTTGGGAAGGTATAGCCCAACTCTAAAGTTCTTAATCTTAAGAAATTACCAGAACGCTGCCATAAAGTTGAAGCTCTGTAGTTGTTATCATTAGCTTCTGTTGTTAATCTTGGGAATTGTGCACTGTTTCCTCTCTCTGGGGTCCAGTAGTTATCTTTTACCCATTGCGTAGGTTTGATATTATTCAAGATTGGCGTTACTGCACCTTGTATAGAAACATCTCTACCAGCAACACCTTGAAAAAAGGCGTTTAAATCAAACCCTTTGAATTTAAAGCCACCGTTAAAGCCATACCAAAAACTTGGATAACTAGTATTACCTACTGGGATACGGTCGTTATCATCAATAAAACCATCATTGTTTTGGTCTTTGTATTTGATATCACCTGGTAAAACTCTACCAAATAATTGTTGCGGACTATTAGCTATATCTGCAGCATCTTGAAAAAAACCTACAGCTTCTAAAATAAAAGGTTGGTTGATAGGATTGCCTTTTGCATACAAATAAGTATCAGCTCTTAAAGGTTCTTCTATATTAATGATATTATTTTTAGCATAAGAAGCATTACCTCCAAAATAATACTCTACATTTTTAACTTTACCATTGTAAGATAAAGTTAAATCAACACCTCTATTCTCTGTTTCGCCGCGATTAAGATTATTAAAAGTTGCACCTATAACAGCTGGAATAAAATTTGAAGGACTGATAAAAATATCATTTCTATACTCATAGAAATAATCAACTGCAACATTTAAACGCTTATAAAGGCTAGCATCAAAACCAATGTTATATTTCAAAGCTTTTTCCCATGTAACATCGGGATTTGCTAAAGGACCTTGTTCAAAAGTTGTAGCATCTACACCTAAGTTATTGCCCAATAAATAATTATCAGATCTTAAATAAAATTGGTTATAAATGAATCTTCCTGTGCTACCTGCCCTATCATTACCAGTTAAACCCACAGAACCTCTTAACTTCAAGAAATCAACAGTTTTGTTCCCTCTTAAGAAATTTTCTTCACTTAGTACCCATCCACCGGCAATACTTGGAAAGAAACCAAATCTACTTCCTCTAGGAAAACTTTCTGAGCCGCTAAAAGCATAAGTAAACTCACCAAAATATTTACTTTTGAAGTTATAAGACAAACGTCCCATAATATTCTGCTTTGCAAAAGGAATTTGCGATGCAGCAAACTCAAATTTTTCTTGCAAATACATAGCAGAAGCATAAACTTGATGATTGCCAAACGCTCTTTCATATTCAGTACCCGAAATAAACGTTGTTCTATTTATTTGTGTTCCTGAAGGTTGGCTAAATGCAAAATTAGGATTATTATCACCTCTAAGGATAGTATTGAAAGGAATAGGTTCGCCTGGTATAGCTTGATTTGGTAAAGGAATAATTTCTTCAAAAGCAAAACCTCTGGTTTTATTATAAAAAGAAAAATAGAAATTATTAAAGTTTAATTGTGCAAAGGCTTTTAGACCTGGTGTAATAAAGTCTAGCTTACCTATTACTTTAACGTTAGCATCAACTGTTCTATCGTTTAAAGAACCAAAACCACCTTGTAAAATTGAGGCAACTGGGTTGGCCCTGTAACCTTGTGCGCCACCAAATCTTCCGCTTGGCGTACGTACCGGGTAAGGATTAAAAGTACCAAGTGTTTGCCAAATAGCAGTTTCGGCAATATTGGGATATTTTTTATCTAATGTAGTACCTCTTAAACTAAATTCTGAGCTTAAAAAATCAGTAATATCTACATCAAAATTAGCTCTAACATTATACCTTCTAAATTTATAATTGCTATTGATTAAGCGATCTTTATCGGTATTGTCATAAAGTCCGTTATAATCTGCCAAACCTAAAGCCACAAAATATTTAGCATTAGGTTTACCTCCTCTAAAAGTTAAGTTATAATCCTGACTATTAGTAGTAGGCTTTAAAACCTCATTATACCAATTTACATCTGGATAAAGAAAGGGATATTCTCCAGATTTATAATAGTCTACAATAGCTTGACTAGGAAATAAACCTGAACTAATCACTTTACCATCGCTTAGCATACCTACATTATATAGTTCAGCAAAATCGCCATTACCTAAAAAATTAGGTAAAACACTTGCTTGTTGTAAACCTGCTCTGGCATTAAATGTAATTTGGTTTTTATCTGCCACTTTACCTCTCTTGGTCGTAATTAAAACGATACCATTAGCACCATCTAAACCATAAATAGACAAAGAACCAGCGTCTTTTAGTACAGATACACTCTCAATCTCATCGGCAAGTAGGTTATTATAATCGGTTTCAAAACCATCAACCAAAACAACTAAACCATTATCACCAAAAGTTTGTCGGCCTCTGATAGATAAACCCGGGTTATCATTATCACCTGGTGCACCAGCGGCAGCAGAAACATATAAGCCACTTAACTGACCTAATAAGGTATTACCAAATTTTGGTGTATTAAAACTTCTAGTATCTTCTGCTTTAACAGTTGATATGGCTGATGATAGCGCAGACCTTTTAACCCTAGGGCCAAACAAAACATTTACATCATACTCTAAAAAAGTTTGTTTCTTTTCTTGAGTGGTGGTATCTGGCTTAGCTGCAGACACCACTTTATTGTCTTGAGCAATAGCAGGGAGGCTAAGTGTTAAAATACCTCCCAGTAATATGCTATTTAATTTATTTATAATCATTTTATGATAATTCTTGGATATAGAAAAATTAATTACCAACCTGGATTTTGAACTAAAAACCCTTTATTAACCTCGGCAACTGGGAAAGGATAGAAATAATGTTTAGGCTCAAAGATCCTTGTCTCATATCTTACAATCCTATAGTTAAGCCTGTTATCATTTGCGATTCTTTGAGCTTGAGTCATCGTTGGACTAGGATTTATATATCTATCGCTTGCATTCCTCTCAAACAAGAAAAAAGAGAAAAATTCGCCTTTCATCACACCATCTTGCTCTGCTATTTTCCATCTTCTTACATCAAAAAACCGATGTTCTTCTCCGTAAAGCTCTACTGCTCTTTCTCTTCTTATCACCTCACGCATTCTTTCTTTATTACCAAAATTTTGGTCATAAGTAGCGTTACCCGGAGCTAAATCTGGCAAACCCCCTCTTCTTCTGATAAGGTTTAAGTAAGTAATGATATCTGGATTGGTTGGTTGGAATTCATTTAAAGCTTCGGCATAGTTCAAGTAAAACTCCGCTAATCTAAATATTGGCCAATAAGCATCTATAGTACCGTTTATACCGCTAACCAAGTTAATAAACTTTTTATGATGGATACCATTAGGAACTCCGTTAACTAATAATTGCGGACCAGCCCCCATCGCTTCAAAAGCACCTGTTGGACCACCTCTTCTAATTAAAAACTTAGCGGTATCATTCCCTCCTTGAGTGTTCATTAAACCTGTATAAGTATACTGAAAGCCAGGTGCCCATGCTGTTGCATGAAATCTTGGTTCTACCCTTCTCATAATGTTTTTAAACTGTGTAAAGCTTCCCTCAGTTGGTAAAACAATATCATTACCATTAACATCCCGATAAGTCTTCGTAATAAAATTCATAGGCAAAGCCATAACAGTATTACCCCATGAGAAATAAATAGGACATCCCCATCTGATTAAATTATTTCCTGCTGGAAGTGTAGATCTAGAAAAATCAAAATGAATAATTTCTTTATTTATAGGATCTAATACCCTACCGGTAGCATAGTTATAACTTTCTCTTTTTCCTAAAGAAGCATCATCTAACAATTCTTTACCATTTGCAGCAGCCCAATCAATAACTTCTTTATTTGCTACTGCGGCTGCTCTCCACCTGTTTTCTACATCACTTGGATTACCGCCTAATACCAAAAGGTTATTATTAGCACCAAAATCCACTGGAGGGGTGTCTGAGCTATATAAAGGACTAGCAGCATGCAATAAAGTAACTGCTTTTAGAGACAGAGCTGCACCTTTAGTGATACGACCTAAATCTGCTGATGGATATGTATTAGGTAAATCGGGTACTGCTTCATCGCAACTTCTTACAATAAAATCTATTACTTCTTGTAAAGGACGACGACGAGCATCAGGAATAACGACAGCTTTTTTGATACCATTTTCTTCTACAATTACAATTTCTGGAGTACGGTCTGTAATTGGAATACCCCCATATCTAATCATCATCTCATAATGCATCATGGCTCTTAAAACTTTAGCCTCTGCAATGGTTTGTGCTTTTAGCTGTGGAGTCCAGTTAAATTGGGTACCATTTATAAAAGGTACTTTATCTACATTATCTAAAAAGATACAGGCATTTCTTATTCCTAAAGTAACCCTACCCAGGTTGAACTCGTTTTGGTTGTTTGGTCCCCAAGAACCTTGTGTAAAAGTATTGGCTACACTGGCTGTACCTATCTGGTCTCCTTCGTCTGATGCTGCCAGTAATAATCCATCATTGGTTCCAGCATCCGATCTTCCAGTACCACCGCTTCCGGTAATAAAACCATCAACCACACAAGTAGCATAAACATTAAATAAGCTACGCATGGCATTATCAGGATTATTAAAAACAGAGTCTACTGTGATAAAACTATCACTAGGTTGTTCTAAATATTTTTGACATGAGGTACTTAACGCTAATAAAGCACCTGCAAAACCAATGATTGTATTTCTTATAATTTTCATAATCTTTTATTTAAAATTGAATATTGGTTCCAAGGTTAAATACTCTTACCATAGGATATACCGCTCCGTTAGAGTTAGCTATCTCTGGATCGAAATATTTCATTTTAGAGAAGGTTAACAAGTTTTGGCCGTTTACAAATACTCTTGCGTATTTTAAACCTATCTTTTTGATTAATTGAGGATTAAATGTGTAAGCAATTTCTACGTTTTTTAACCTTAAATAACTGGCATCTTGCATCCAAAAAGAAGAAGTAATGTAGTTGTGTTGATTTCCTCCTGGATTACTTGTTAAACGAGGCTGGGTAATTTTCTCGCCATTTGCATAACGTTCTGGTGTCCATCTTTCTTTTGCATTTTCAAATGCTGTTTTAGTACCAGCCATAAATGGCCATGCTGCTTCTCCAGTTAAATAGGTAGAAACATTTGAAGCTCCTTGAAATAAGGTATTTAGCTCAAAGCCCTTATATTTCAAACCTATATTAAGGCCATAAGTAACTTCTGGAATATTTGGGTTACCGATATTTACAAAGTCGTTAAAATCAATAATACCATCTCCAGAATCAAAAATACCATCCCCATCAGTATCAACTGTTGGTTGGTCTACATAACGTATATCTCCGGGTCTTATACCAAAAGCTTGGTTTACGTAAGTTGAGGTAAGCCCGTCATTTTGTATTTCTTCAACGGTATTATAAATACCATTAGCTTGTAAACCTTTCATTTGGCCTAATCTGCCTCCTGTAAAAACTAGGTTTGGAAATTGTTGAGGAATTTCATCTTGGTAAAGGATCTTGTTACGAGCAAATGAATAATTTCCTTTTATGGAATAAGTAAAATCCTTACCTATTTTATCATCATAGCCTAATTCGAACTCAAATCCCTTATTTTCTACCTGTCCTACATTTAATGGTGCTACTAAACCGGTTGGCCCAAAAGTTACAGGGATATTGTTTAATCTGAGTAGAATTCCGCTTCTAGACTCTGTAAAGTATTCTCCTGTTATGGATAATTTATCTTTAAAGAATTTTAAATCGGCCCCTAAGTTCAGTTTCACAGCAGTCTCCCAGGTTACATCAGGATTACCAATAGTACCTTCTCTGAACCCTGACACACCGTTTCTGTTTTGACCAAAGAAATAAGTTGGACCTGGCACAAATGCAGAAGGAATAAATAAGAAGCGGTTATCCCAAGGCTCTCCAGCTTTGTCATTTCCCACCTTACCTAAGGAGCCTCTTAGCTTCACGTAGGTGAGGTAATTATTTTTAGGAATGAATGATTCCTCTGATAAAATATAGCCTAAAGAGCCCGCAGGGAAGAAACCAAATTGCCTACCTCTGGCAAAATTTTCAGAGCCATTATAACCCATATTAAATTCTGCCAAATATTTAGTTTTATAATTATAGGTTATCCTACCTACTACTCCTAAATAATTATATGGTAATTGGATAAAGGTATTTGGTAAACTATTATTACGTCCGTTGTAAGAACGCTCTATAGTACCTAAAGCTAATGCCGATACGCTGTGTCCTCCATCAAAACTTCTATTATAATCTATAGCTAGTTCCCCATAAATCCTTCTAAACTTGGTAAAAGATTCTCCTATAAAAGAAACAGGACCTTCAAACTGATTTATTGTAGCAACTGGTACAATAGAGTCTTGAAAATTTTGTGCATTAGGGTTATAATCTAAATCCCATAATGGAATTTGTTTACTCCTTGAAGCTGTTTGAGCATAAAAATTATCATAAGCCCCCATAGCTCTTACACTTAAACCTTTCGTTACGGCATCAAGGTTATATTTTAAACCAATATTAGTATTTAAATTACTACTAAAATTGGTATTGAAACCTTGAGTTAGCATCTGAAATAATGGTGTATTTGAAACCTGAAAAGCCCCTGCTACACCTCTTACATTCCTGATAACTTTACCATCATACAAAACTGGCGACATTACCGGGCTGGCAGAAAGTATGGTACCAAAGATATCACTGGTAGAGCTTCTAGAATAGTTTGAGTTGGTTAAATCGGTACCAGCTTTAATAGATAATGTCAATTTCTTGGTTACATTAAAATCAAAATTGGTTCTAATGTTATATCTTTTAAAGTTAGGGTTGGCACTAAATTCATTAAAAATATCTCCTAGCTCATAAGCACCGTCTTGGTTCAGATAACCTAAAGACACAAAGTATTTAGCATCCTGAAAACCACCACTTACATTTAGGTTGTATTGCTGTTGTGGCGAATAATCTTTTAACATATACTCCATCCAGTCCACATCTGGGTGAAAATAAGGGTCATCTCCTTTTTGGTAGCGCTCTAAATCATAAGCACTAAAAATTGGAGGTAAACCTTCATTAACACCAGCTTCATTTCTTAAGGTTGCAAAATCATAAGAGTTTAGCATTTCTGGTAACCTGATAGGATTTTGCATGGCCAAATTGCTAGAGAAAGAAAACTGAGGCTTACCTACACTACCTGTTTTGGTGGTGATGATGATGACACCATTTGCACCCCTTACCCCAAATACAGCTGTTGCTGATGCATCCTTTAAAATATTTAAAGATTCTATGGTATAGGGGTCTATGGTAGCTAATTCACGTTCTACCCCATCTACTAAAATTAAAGGTCTAGCATTTGCTGAGTTGATAGTAGCTAAACCTCTAATGAAAATATTAGCCACATCTCGTCCAGGCTCTCCACTTCTTTGGGTTGCGGTAATACCTGTTGCCCTACCTGCTAAAGCATTGGCAATATTAGAAACAGGTGCTCTTAAAATTTCTTTACCACTGATAGAAGAAATAGCTCCGGTAATAGTTGGCTTAGATTGTGTACCATAACCAATAACAACCACATCATCTAAGGCTTTTACATCTGTTAATAAGGTTACATTGATGGTGTTGCTTGTTGCGGTAACTTCTTTTCTGTTGTAACCAACATAGGTAAAAACTAAAACGGCATTAGGCTCTGCTACCCTAATGCTAAACTTACCTTCTACATTGGTTTGGGTTGCTATAGATGAATTTTTTACTTGTACGCCTACTCCAATCAGAGGCTCTCCATTATCATCAACTACAGTTCCTGTAACTTGCCTGGTTTGTGCCAAGGCAGAGAACGTGAGTAAATTGAGCAGGATGAGAGCTAATGAAGTGCTCTTCAAAAATTTCAGCAACCATTGAGGACAAGATTCCTTTTCAAAGGGAACATTCCTTAAGGTAAAATTTCTCTTCATATATATATTTAAATTGGTTTATAAAAATGCATTCAACTTATTATCGAGGATTACATTTTTAGGTTTATCTCTTTTAATGAAAGAGATTTGGTTTGTTTAATTGATACAATATTACAAGCAATAAGCCCCCAACCTTATGCACTGTAGTATCATTGTTCTGTACAGCAGTATAGAAATACTTAAAAATGCTACTTATTGGCATATTTTGGAGAAAATGTAAATTATTATAGTCTTACTTTAGATTTAATACAGAGATGAAAATAAGTTCAATTACCTTTTCTTTTAGAAATAGATAATTGAACTCAAGCTTATTTATTGAGCTTGATCTGTATATAAATAGAATACACCAATCTTAGAATGTGCAGTACCTGGGTAAGATGGATAATTACCACCCTTCCATTGTATTTGTTGATTGGCTGTTGGGAAAATAGTTGGATAGGTTATGCCATCGTAATTGGCAGCCGTAACATTAGTACCATTTAAATTTGCTCTTACAGAACCTGCCGAGGTATTACTAAATTTAATGGTTAAAGCCAATTCTACCGTTTGCCCTAGCATATTTGCTGCACTCACAGTTCTAACTATTGGAAAACCTGATTTCACAACTGGATTACCGCCTGCATCCCAAACATAATCATACACGAGATACTCTAGTGCATTGGGAAGCATACGGGCAACTACTAATGGTTTATATTCTTTTTTTCCGGAAGGCGCTGTAAAACTCCAAGCCATGGTTTGTAATATCCAGCCACCTGTATTAGTAAAGCCATCTGCTGTAGTTTCTAGCTTAAATTTACCTTTAACAATTACTGTTTTGTCTACGCCAGTATAATAAGTAAGCCTTCTGGAAACTTCTGCCCTACCCTTAACGTTAGGCGTGGTATTATGTACAATTGCCCAATTGATGCCAGTAGAAGTTTGCAACCACCAGCTTCCACCGTTTTCTACATCTTGTGTCCAGCCAGTATCAAAGCCATCGTTCATAAAATCTGTCCATAATACCTGATTGTTAGTCCCCGGTTTGGTTTTAGGTAGTTTTTCTTCTTTTACCGCTACGCTTTCGCTTTTTTTACAAGCTGATAAACTGAATAGAATTGCAGCAGCTATATAGCCTGCCTGTTTTAGTTTTTTCATGAGAATTTTGGTTTATAATTGATAAAAAAAATATGGCCACTGTAATAGGTAGGGTATTTAATATCTCTTTGATAAGAATTAAATAATTACTTTATACCGGTATAATTTCTTTCCCTCGATAATAAATAAAGCGTATTCTCCTTTAGATAAATTCCCAATTTTCATAGTAGACTTTTTATTTACTTGAGATATAACAGAACTAATTTCTTTACCTGATTGATCAAAGAGAGAAGCTTTATAACCTTTAAAATCAAGAGATTTATTATTAGTATAAACTTCTAAAGATTGGTTCAAATAATTTAATTTTGTATCATACATACTATAAGAATTATATGAAACAAATAACATTGGAGAGCTAGCTCCTATATTCCCACATTCAGATTGTGCTGTAACTTCAATCAAAAAATCACCTTCATTTTCAGAGTAAAAAATGGCAGTGGTACCACTTCCTGATATATTTCCACTAGGAATAGGTAAATTATTATCGATATAGTATTGAGTATTTGGATAAGGAGAAATTGACCATAAATAGTTGTAAGCACCAGCATAAGGACTTACTTCCGCTGTGTAGGCGACTAGAGGAGAACCATTCGCAAAACTCGTATATTGTGGTTGTTCCACACAATTAACGCTCGCACTCCATGAAGAGCATTGTCCTAAGGTTTCCAATGCGCAGATTAATCCTAAAAAGGAAAAAATTAATTTTTTCATAATGTTTAATTTTTAAATGAAAGATGTTTTGAGAGATAATTTTTAAATACTCTACTTATTACAATTGGTTATACCAATATTACCCTATTGAAAAACTAAACTTATGTACTGAGGTATGAAATTTATGTATGAGGGTATCAGATAATCAATAGGTATTTTTATCTAATGATATTAATTTTGTAATAGGCTGCTTTTGTAGAAATAATTTTTTCATGCTTATAAGGTTAATTTAATCGCATAAACAGGCGTTTATTTTAAAATCAAACCCACCATTTTTTTTAAGGAATGTCATGTATTTAATAATATTACTTTCTATTAGTATCAGGATAAGTTACACCTGGTGTTAATGTACCTGCTTGAATAGGATTGCTAATGGTAGCACCCATTGGTTGTGCCCATACTTTTAACCCTGTAAATAAGATAGCTAAAAATATGATTATGGTTATTTTAAAGTTAAAAATTAGTTTCATAATATGTTGTTATAAATATAACTAAGTGATATTAACGATAACTCATATCAAAACGCCCTTCTCTAACCTCTACCTTTTCCCCAGTTTCATTTACTGCATCAAACCAAAAGGTGCCTGATATAATTCTTTTACTTTCATCCAGCTTGGTAATTGTAATTTCTCCTTTTGATGTAGCGTTTGTATTAAATTCATCTATCGAGGTCTTAAAATAAATGGCATTAGCATACCCATCTTGCAATTCTCGTATATCGAGCCTAGTACCAGAAATTAATGAAATACCATTAAAAGAAATTATTATTGTATTTCTATTTGAACTTTGAATTCTATCACTTCCTCTTAAATAAAATCTAAATGAATTAGTCTCTGAATTAAAACCATATTCACACGCGAAGTATGGCGGACCAAATCCAGTTCTACTTCTTGCAATAAAAACCTCCCCATTAACCAAGCAACCAAAGGTGTTTTTACCTTCCTGCGTAGCTGCTGGTAAAGCATCTATTCCAGTTTTATCTTTTTTGCAGGAAGATGCACTTAAGCTGAGATAGCTTATAAGTATGATGATGTATTTTAATGTTTTCATGATGTTTGCTTTTATTTTTTTATTTGATTTCTTTCTGTAGTTGGTATTATTTTATAATTAATATTTCATATCAAAACGCCCTTCTCTCACTTCTACCTTTTCTCCAGTTTCATTTACTGCATCAAACCAAAAGGTGCCTGATATAATCCTTTTACTTTCATCCAGCTTGGTAATTGTAATTTCTCCTTTTGATATAGCGTTTGTATTAAATTCATCTATTAAAGTTTCAGAATATCTTGCATTGGCATTACCATCTTTTAATTCTCTTAAGTTTAGCTTGGTACCAGAAATTAATGAAATACCAGTAGAAGAAATTGTTATTGAACTAAAAGGTTCTCTGATACTATCTGTACCCTTTAGTAGAAATCTTAAAGAATTAGTTACAGAGTTGAAACCATATTCACAAGCAAAGTAAGGTGGGCCAAATAACCCTCTGGTTCTTGCAATAAAAACCTCCCCGTTAACCAAGCAGCCAAAGGTATTTTTACCTTCTTGTGTAGCTGCTGGTAAAGCATCTATTCCGGTGTTATCTTTTTTACAAGAAGATGCACTTAAGCTGAGATAGCTTATAATGATGATGATGTATTTTAATGTTTTCATAGTTTTTCATAGTTAGATGTAGTTTTGATTATTTTAACACTACTTTTTTGGTTTCATTTAAATTATCACCAGATAGTTTAATAACAAAAATGCCTTTTTGCAAGGCAGGAAGTAATGTCTCATAACTCCCAATCTGCTGTTTTAATTCTTGCTTAAACACTTCTCTACCCAACATATCTATCATAGAAAATGTACCTAAAAATGGCTCATAAAACATCATCTTCAACTTCCCGTCTTCTACTCTAACATGATAGCTATCATCGGCTTTAGCCTTGCTGGCTACTATTTTACTTGTATTATACGCTCCATCTTGGTCATAAGTAACAATACGGTAATAAACTGTTCCTCTATCCTGATGATAATCATCAAAGCTATAACGCTTTAAAGTAGTACTGTTTCCTGTTGCTATTTGGGTATGTATAGCATTAAAATCTTTACCATTAACAGATTTCTCTACCACAAAATGTTTCACATTGTGCTCGCTTAAAGTTTCCCAAACAATGGTATTCTTATTAAAACCTTGTTTAATGCTTACATCTTTTAAAGTTACTGGTAAAACATAATTCTTTTTGGCATAAGCAAAAGCTCTTATCTGCGTAAGCGTACCTACTATTAGATCGTACTCATACTCGTAAACAGCATTTTTACCAATGGTTTCTGTTCTTAAAGGCGACATATAACCTGTAGATGAGCTGGTAGCGCCTCCACCCTGTGCACCATTATAACCTCCAACAAAATAAGTTGATAAGCCGTTGTAAACTCCTACTCCCCAGTTATTAGCATCTACCAAAGCAGCCCAATGTTCTGGCGTTGTCCAATAAGCCCAAGGTGGCCCAGCATTGGTAATTTTGTTTGGCGCAGCACTGGTAAAAGGCGCATTACCTGTATAAGTATATAAATTATATAAATCTCCAATAATATACACTGCCGGAAGCTCCTGATGTCTAGGAATATCGCTCCATCGGTTATCTGTTCTAAATACGGTAAGTTTATTCTTAACATGTACGGTACTACCCCTTAAAGACAACCACATTTCCATGTGGCATTGTGCCAATTCATTATTCATATCCCATAACAATGGCTGTGTTTTAGTATAAATGGTGCTATCTGTAAAAGAGCTTGCCAATACTGGCGATGAATTATTGTAAACATCGCCTACTTGTATCGGGTTCCAGTTCCATGGCGACCATGACGGATGCTGCCCTTCTGCCAGCCTATTAATGGCAGAGCCTGCATAGTAAGATTGCTGTATATATCTACCTCTATCATAAATATTAACCAAATTCTTATTATCTGATGATTTTGAAAGGTAAGAAATAGCGCCACCCATTAATAAATCGGCCTTAACTTTTAAAATACCATTATCCACCACAAGTGTATAGGCATCATTTGTAAGTTTGATATAATCTATAGCTATAGAGGTATTGCTAGCCGGATTCCCAGGATCTAACCTAATTTGCTTGATAGTACCTTGCCAACCTGTTACCGAGCTAAAATCAAAAACATATTCTTTTTGTGTAGCCAAATTAGGGGTTACAGGTATCTGAATCAGTTTAGCCGAGTTATAAGTTTGATCTGTATTGGTAATCCAGTAAATCTGAAAGGCCGACTGATTGGTGTTATTTTGAACCCTTATTCTAATGGTTTTAATCAACGATGCATTGATGTTTAGGTTATTGGGCGAGTAAATATAAGGATCTGTACCTGTAGCTGTTAATGTTAAAACACCATTATTGACACTACTTGTTAAGTTATTTGCACTTCCCCAGCCTTCTGTAGAGGTAGCAAAATTCCACTCGGCTTGTGCTTTTACATGTACATAAGACAAGATGAAGCAAATAACTATTAAAAGTTTTTTCATGTTGTAGGTTTATTTTATTGATTAAAATTTGATAGTAGTTTTGAGTTTTTCATCAGCAGCATGGCTACCCAAAACCAACTCGTACTGACCAGGATTTAACAACATCTTCTTTTGTTTTATCGACCATTTTTTTAGTTCTTCTACCGGTATTTCTAGACTAAGCGTTTGCTCTTCTCCAGCTTTTAAACTTATTCTCTTAAAAGCTTTAAGCTCTTTTAAAGGAAAATCTGGATTTGTTGGATATTTGATATAAGCTTGTACAACTTCATCGGCATCTACCTTCCCTGTATTTTTAACTTTAACAGAAAAAGAAATACCCTTAGCAGTCATTTTTATATTTTGAGTAGGAGGTATTACCCAGTTATAGGTAAAAGAAGTATAGCTTAAACCAAAACCAAAAGGATATTGCACTTTGCCATTAAAATAACGATAGGTACGTCCTTTAACATCATAGCTTTCATAAGGAGGTAAATCTGCCAAAGACTGGTAAAACGTAACAGGCAGTTTTCCGGATGGAGAAACCTTACCAAACAAGATATCTGCTAAAGCATTTCCTCCTTGTTCGCCAGGATACCAAGCTAAAATTATAGCATCGGCGTAAGCCTGAATAGCAGCTATATCTACTGCACTACCAGCGGTTACTACTGCAACCAAAGGCTTATTTGGATTTTTTGTCTTCAACTCTTTTAATAAAGCTACATGAGCTTTAGGGATATCCAAACCACTTTTATCGCCACCTTTTTCAGATAAAAAAGCATCATGCTCTTCGCCTTCCAAAACAGGGGTTAAACCTACAACGGCAATGGTTAAATCGCTTTGTCCGGCTGCCCAAACACCACCAAATCTTAAGGTATCTGTATAATCGCTACCTTGTTCATATTGTACGGCTACAGCAGGACCAGCAGCAGTAGTAATACCTTCAATAAAAGTGACTAAGTTTTCTGATACCCCATGATAATTGCCTAATAAAGGCCCTACAGAACCTGCATTGGGGCCAATAACCACAATAGATTGATATTTTTGAGCTGCTAAAGGCAATAATTGCTTGTCGTTTTTTAGCAAAACCATGCTTTGCTGCGCTGCTTTTCTGCTTAAAGCGATATGCTGTGCAGACTGTATATGTTGCTCGTTTAAATAACTGTAAGGATTACTTTTAGCATCATCATAAAAACCTAATTTAAATTGTGTTCTTAATAAGCCTGCCAAAGCCTTATTGATTTCACTTTCTGTAATAAGTTTTTGCTTTACGGCTTCTAGTAAATCTTTCTGTACAAGCTCAGAACAATCAAGGTTTACACCTGCTTTTAAAGCTGCTGCAGCAACTTCAACTGGATTTTTCAATACCTGATGACCTTTATAAATATCATCCAAAGCCCAGCAGTCTGCAACTACATGTCCTTTAAATTGCCATTCTTCTCTTAAAATCTTATTCAGCAAAAGGTTATTAGAGCAGCAAGGCACATCATTTAAACGGTTATAAGCACACATCACAGATTCTACACCCGCATCAACTAATTTTCTGAAAGCATACAGATAAGTTTCTCTTAGATCTTTCTCGTTTACTTGTGCATTAAAAGAATGACGCACCACCTCTGGCCCGCTATGGGCTGCAAAATGTTTAGCACATGCTGCTGTTTTAAGATAGGTTGGATGATTGCCTTGCAAACCTTTAACAAAAGCAACCCCCATTTTAGCGGTTAAAAAAGGGTCTTCGCCGTAAGTTTCTTGTCCACGCCCCCAACGTGGGTCTCTAAAAATATTAATATTGGGCGACCAAAAAGTTAAGCCCATATACTGGCTACGGTTACCACGGGCAACGGCCAAATTATATTTAGCTCTGGCTTCGGTAGAGATAACATCGGCTATTTGCTGTACCAATCCATCATTAAAAGTAGCTGCCATAGCTATGGCTTGAGGAAAAACAGTGGCCTTACCTGCTCTGGCAACACCATGCAAACCTTCGTTCCACCAGTTATAAGCTGGTATGCCTAAGCGCTGTACTTCTTTACTTTGATAGCCTAGCAAAGAAACCTTTTCTTCTAAAGTTAATTGGCTAATTAAATGTTGAACACGGTTTTCTAAGGGCTGGTGAATGTCTTTGTAAACTTGGGCTTTTGCAGCAAGCACCAAGAACAAACTAAGCCCTATCGGGACAAGATACTTAGTAAAAATTTTCATCATATTTTTGAATGAACAGACTGATAGTCTTAATTAGGTTCATTCAAAAATAGCTTTGTGCGATAACTAAGATTTGTACCAGAGTAACAGAGTTATGTACAGGAGTTCCAAAATGACATTTAGCTACTTGGTAACCTGTAACCGGCTCTATACTCAGCAGGCGAACAATTATACTTTTTCTTAAACTCTCTATAAAAATGAGACTGATTACTGAAACCTGTTTTATAGAAAATCTCCGAAACTGAGAAATCAGAGTTTTCTAATAAAGTAGCTGCATGTTGTAATCTGATATTTTTGATTAACTCGCCTGGCGTCATATTAGACAAAGCTTTCAACTTTCTATAGAAGTTGGCTTTACTCATCCCTAACTTCTCTTCAAGCATAACAGCATCTAAATTTTCATCATCCAAATGGACTTCTATAAGTGTAATAATTTGCTCTAGAAACTCTTTATCACCATCTTTCATCCCTACATCGGGTATTTTTATTGGCGATTGTTCTTTGTTAAACAAATCATGTAGCCTTTGTTGATATTCTAATAATTTCCTTATCCTCACCAATAAATGCTCTGTTTGGAAAGGCTTAGGAATGTAAGCATCGGCACCTGCCTCATAGCCTTCTGTTTTATGCTCCATGGTTCCTCGGGCAGATAAAATTACGAAAGGTATATGACAAGTTTCAGGAGTATTTTTAATGATATTACAAACTTCTAAACCGCTCATATCGGGCATCATCACATCGCTCACAATTAAATTAGGAATAACTTTTCTGACTATTTCAAGTGCCTTTTTACCATTGCTAGCTTCATAAATATTGTAAGTATCTTTTAAAATGTCTTTTAATAAGAATCTGATAGAAGGCTCATCTTCTATAATCAAGATACTTTTCTTTTCTTGCTTATCTAGTGCTGTTAAAACAGCTTGTTTATTATTCTCTGTGATAACTTTTTCTTCTCCCTTTTCTTGTTCTATAGCCATAGAGGTTAATAAATAAGAAGGCACCTCAAGTTTTTCTATGTTATCCTCTAATTTTTCTTGTTCTGTAGGGATATAATAAAGTGGCAACAAAACTTTGAAAGAAATCCAATCGTTTTCTGAAGCTACATGAATACTACCTTTTAATAAGGACACCAATTCACGCGTAAAAGCCAAACCAATACCAGAGCTTATCTTACTTTGTTGGGTATCATCTACTACAAAAAATCTATCAAATAAACTGTTAAGTTCTTCTTCAGAGAGATTATTACCAGAATTAGCCACAATAATTTCTAACTGATTATCATCCTTTAACTGTTTAACAGAGAAAGTTATTTGCTTACCTGGTAGCGTGTGTTTAAAAGCGTTAGATAATAGGTTAAAAATAATTTTTTCGAGCTTATCCTTATCTATCCAGAGTTCAATATTTCCCTCAATTTTCACAGAAAAATCAAACTTATTTTGGTCGTTTAGCTGTGAAAACAACTCGGTAATATTAGATAAGAGCTTAGATACATTTAAGTAACTGTAATGATTTTTAAGATGCCCTGATTCTGCTTTTCTAAATTCTAATAATTGATAAACCAAATAATTTAAGCGAGATGCTTGTTGATTTACAATAGACAAAAAATAATCATTTTTAGATTTTAGATCGGTTTTAGTTTTGATTAAATAACGCTCTAAAGCCCCTAAAATAAGAGTTAATGGCGTTTGTAGTTCATGTGCAATATTGGTAAAGAAATTAAGCTGCTCTTGGTGTATTTCTTCGTCTTTTTCACGTAGCATGTGCTCCATAGATAATTTATATTGCATCATTACTTTATTTTTTCTGTAACGATAAAAAGCTAAGCCTGCACCTAAAATAATCAAGAAATAAACTAGAAAAGCTGGCCACGTTAACCAAAAATATTGTTTAATATGGATATCGAAAGCGGCAATTTCATTTGTCCATACCCCACTACCGTTAGACCATTTCACTTTTAAAGTATAATTACCCGGCGTAATATTACTATAACTTATTCTATTATCTTCCCCTAAATAATGCCATACTTTATCATTACCCTCAAGAAAATAAGCATATTGGCATTTTTCTGCTCCTACATAATCAATAGCTTTTAATTTCAGTTCAAAAAAATCGTCACCGGGTTCTAATGTATATTTTGGAGTTGCCTCATTAACTTTATAATTTAAGACATGAAAGCCAGATTGCTTTTCTAATTTACCAGCCATTTGAACCTCTGTTAATAATAGATTAGGTAAATAGCTGTTGGATTTTATTTTTTCTGGTAAGAAGTAATTGAAGCCATAAATACCTCCAAAAAACAAATAACCTTGCTTATTTTTATAAACGGCATTATCACTAAACTCATCACTTTGCAAGCCGTCTGTTGCTTTAAACCTTACAATTTGTAAAGATTTTGGATTAATCTTTACTAAACCTTTATTAGTACTTGCCCAAATAAACCCCTCATTATCCTGTGTAATGGTATGTATGGTATTATTAGGTAACCCATTTTCAGTAGTAATTTTCTTGAAAATTGGTTTTTCAGTACTTAAATCTTGTTCTGTTATATAATTAAGTCCGTAACTGGTACCAATCCAAATGGTATTACTTTTGTCTTTATAAACCGATAAAACATCGTTATTAGATAAACTACCTTCGTATGAAAATGCCTTTAGTGTTTTAAACTTCTTTGTTTTTTTATCAAAAACACTTAATCCACCATATCGGCAGCCTACTAATAATTGGTTTTTACTACCATTTTCTAAGGTATAAATAACATTGTTACCTGGACCCAGATTATCACCAGTATAAGGATATCTTTTGAGGTAAGTGATTTCTGGAGAACCACTGGCCGACTTCTTTATTTTAAGATGAATTAATCCGTAAGTTTCTAAACCAAGCCATACAGAACTATCTCTATCTATTAATATACTATGTATCGAGTTAAATAAAGGATAACGGTCATGACCTTTAACCTCATTCCATTTATACCATTTTTTATCTTTTAAATCATAAATGGTAATACCCAAAGCATCAGAGCCTACATAAACATAGTCATTTGCCGCTTTTTCTATAGCATAAACACAATTATCTAGTAAATCAGAAACTGAGTAAAAACTTCTTATCATGTTATAAGAAGCGTTTTCTTTACCAAGGTTTTTAATAGTGATGATACCATTTCCTTTAGTCCCAATCCAAAGTTCATCATTTACCTCATTAAAAGCCCTTATAGGAATATTAATGCTGTTTCCCCCTGGTAATTGTTTTACAGAACCGAAGTGATTTTCTTCTTCTGAAAGTTTTAATACTCCGCTACCATCAGTACCTACCCAAAGCATACCTTGGTTACCTATTTGTAGAGAGGTTACACGCATATTAGCTATAGCAGGGATTTCTTTATTTACCGTAGTAAGCGTTTTAAAATCCTTACTATACTCGCCCAAACCTTTAGAAGACCATGCTAAAAAGTAATTTCCTTTATAATAAGCCATAGCCCTTACTGCAAAAGGCAAACTAGCTACTTGCTTAAAATTTAAACCCTTGCCTTGGTAAAGTTTTTTATCATTACTGGTATAAAAAAGCTGATTATTGGTATAGTATATATCACTAATTTCTTGACCTAAATTCAAATGAATCTTGACAAATCCTGATTTAGTTTTCTGAAACGCTTGTAAGTTACCGTTAGCTTGATGAATCCATAATCTGTTTTGTTTATCAATAATAATCTTATTGATTATACCGGGCTGTAAACCTTTAAGATTTAGAGGCTTAAAAACATCTTCTTCTTCATTATAAACATTTAATTTCTGCTCAGACTTTGCTGTACCATAAATAACACCATCTGCATCAATATCTATAATAAAACCTTTATCAATAACTTTATTTTTACTGTTTCTATTATAAAAATAGTGCTTGTAGTTACCCGTTGTTTTACTGTATTTAGAGACGCCTTCTATGGTAGCAATCCAAATATTCTTTTCTTTATCTTCTTTAATTTCATAAATCACATTACTACCTATACTTTTAATTGGATTACCTTGGCTGTAATTGAAAACATGAAAAGAAGAACCATCAAAAACATTTAAACCATCCCAGGTTCCTAACCAAATTAAATTATCAGAATCTTCATAAATAACATTTAAACAACTGTTAGATAAACCTGTACTGTTATCTAATCTTTGAGAATAATAATGAATTTGTGCATTGGAAAATGTGCTCAACACAAGCAAAAACATTAATCCTGTATAGAAAAGGATTTTAGGATAGTGTAGTAAAAAAGAATATCTTTTAGTAGTTAAACTCTTCATCTGATTCATAAAAACCCTTCTAATAATCTTGCTTGCTGAGTTTATAAATGGCTTGGTTTATTAAAACTAATTTAAGGAAATAATTTAATTTCTATCAGGAAATAGTTGTAAGATTAAAAGAATTACCAATTGGATTATATTTTATTGGTTGACTGTAATACCAAAACAACAAAAGCAGCTTTTAAAGCTGCTTTCTTGTAGTTCGCGGAGAGAGCGGGATTCGAACCCGCGGTACCGTTTCCAGTACGACAGTTTAGCAAACTGTTCCTTTCGGCCTCTCAGGCACCTCTCCGTTTTTATTAAATGATATTATTTTGTTTCAACCAAATGTAACCATCTATTGATTTAAAATAATACCCTCTTTTTTGAGCTTCTGACCTCGTTTCGTATTCTTCTTTATAGATGAGTACAAATGGTGTTCTGCTCTTTGTAGACTTGACTTTGCCACTATTGTGCATAGTTAATCTTTTGTCCATATCTCCACAACTACCATAATAATATCTACCGTCTTTAATAGATTTTAAAATGTAAGTGATATACATATCTTATCACAATTTTAGTTTAGCTCCGAAGGAGTCCCTTTGGGAATTCGAAGGAGTCCCTTTGGGACAAACTGTTCATTTCGGCCTCTTTCCGAGGGAATCCCTTCGGGACAGGCACCTCTCCTTCCCTTATGGGTCTGCAAATATAACAATCCCAATATATCTACAAAAAGAAATTTTAATTCTGTTGTGGGTAATCTATCCTAACATGGTAGATACCCATTAGCATTGTTTTGAAAATCAGCTTGATAGTCTCAATTTCTTTCAATGTAATATTACTATCATTTAATTGATTTTGCTCCAATTTATAATCAATAATACGCTCAACTAGGTTATTAATGTTTTCTGCATCGGGTTCTTTTAAGCTTCTAGAAGCTGCTTCAACAGAATCTGCTAACATTAATACCGCAGTTTCTTTACTAAACGGAATTGGCCCCGGGTAGCGGAAAGTATTCTCATCAACAATTTTCTCTGGGAAATTTTTCAAGAACGACTGGTAAAAATAATCCACCCTAGTGTTTCCATGATGCGTCCTGATGAAATCTATAATCACTTCAGGTAAATTATGTCTACGAGCAAGCTCTACACCATTTACCACATGTCTGATGATAATTTGGGCACTTTCCTCATAGGGTAATTTATCATGCGGATTTAAACCTTTATTCTGGTTCTCAATAAAAAACTGTGGGTTTTCCATCTTGCCAATATCATGATAAAGTGCTCCAGCTCTCACTAGCAGCGCATTCCCTCCTATTTTAAAAATGGCCGATTCTGCCAAGTTAGCTACCTGTAACGAGTGCTGAAAGGTACCAGGAACCTTATAGGCGAGTTCTCTTAATAAAGTAGAGTTGGTATTGGTTAGCTCCATTAAAGTAATGTCTGAGGTGATGCCAAACATCTTCTCGAACAAATAAATTAAAGGATAAGCCAATAAAGAAAGTAATACACTAAAAATAAATGGTAAGAATTTGAGCCATTCTACAGATGCTAAAGCCCCTTCTCTTATTAGCGAGATTCCTAAATAAGAAATAAAATAGGTAAGTAATATCAATAAAGCACTAATTAAAAACTGCTCTCTACGTACCAGATTTTTAATACTATAAATAGAAACCATACCTGCAGAAATTTGCAAGAAGGCAAACTCGAAACTATTTGGCACAAAAAAACTTGCTATCAATACCACTAATAAATGGATATTCATAGCTAAACGAGTATCAAATAATATCCTGATGATGATAGGTACTATGCAATAAGGAATGTAATACAAACTCGGCAACTTCATCCGGATAGACCAAGAAAGAAATACCAGCATACCTGTTACAACCATTAAAATAAGCGAGATCTGCCTGTTATCCTGAAAAATATCTTTTCTAAATAGGTAAAGAAAAACCATCAATAAAGAAACAATAAGCGCAACTAGCAAAAACTGCCCTAAAAGCACCAAATTTCTATCTCCGGTAACACGAGCATTCTCTTCATAAGCCAAACGTAAAGATTCTAGCTTTTGATAAACTTCATCATTAATGGTAGAACCATTTTCAATAATGACCTCACCCTTTTGCACCATACCTCTTGTAGAGGAAACATTTTCTATAGCTTGCTTTTGTAAGCTTTCTGTAAAGCGTTCGTCTAATAAAATATTGGGCGTTATTCTATCTTTAAGAACATTTACCAAAATATCAGTCCTCACTTTTTTATTTTCTACTACACGCTCGCTTGCCAAAGAAAAGGCCGATGTTGTAGTTAATAAAGTTGCTGTACTTACCTCTGTTTTCACGTTGTTTTTCAACAACATGATTAAATAATTAGCATTATCCTTTTCTTTCTGATAATTCTTATTTAACCCAATAACACCTTTTTGATAGATGTTTTTTAAGAGCTCGAAACCAAATTCAAAAGTTCTTTCTTTGTAATCATCATCGGGTAATCCTGCCGAACGCCATTTGGCTTCAAAATCTGCCTGATACTCACTTAATTGAACTTCTAAAACTTTTTCATCTAAACGGTAAACAGGTAAAATAGACTTTAAAATATTGTCTTTATCAGATTTTATTTCTTGTGTAGTTTTTCTAATAGCAAAATTATAGGGCGATATTAAATCATCATGCATCCAAACTATACCCTTTTCAAATTCATATTTGAATCTAGCTTGTTTGGGTAGTATAGCAGTGATAAACAGGATGCTAAGCACCATTAAAACATATTTAAGGGCATAGGCATATTTCCTGTAAATAATCTTGTGCGAATCTCTGTTGATAGTAGCCACTTGTATAATTTGTTCAAAAATAGGATATTAATTATAAAATACCGATTTACATCTTAGAAGAATATCAGCATTATTTATCTTTTAATGCCAACAAAGGCTAAGCCTATTTTTTTGAGCATAAAAAAACCCGCATCTGCGGGCTTCTGATTATATTTTTTCTCCTTTGGCGAGTTTCTCTTTCCTGTGATCTTGCCATAGATAATGCATCAGGGTATTCAAAACTACAGCATTCCAATCGTGGTGTAAGCTTAATTTTACTTTTTTACGCTTATCGCTGATGCTATCCACATGTAAAATACCTTTATCTAGGTAATATTTAATATCGTTCCAATGAACAAGCTCTGTTTTTATTTTACCCCAAAACCAAGTTTTGTAAGTCATCATAAAACCTTGATTACTTACGGTTGTATTCCCGATATCAAAAGTCTCACCGGCATTTAAAACTTCAATAAAATGGTTTACCAAATACTTTTTAACATACTGCCACAAGCCAGACATGATATAATAATAAGTATGATCTTCTTCTAAAAGTTCCTCAACCTTACTACTACTAAACTTTATACTAATGTTTTTTCCATCCTTAGCCTGCACATCAATGGTGTATTCTTTCCTTTCGGGCTTCTTTGCCGAGCCAATTAAAGAAACGCCGTAACGTATTGCCGAAACATCAGCACAAGCTATAGTGCTTTGGTTAACCTCAATAAATTCTTTATTGATTTTTACTTTCTGTTTCGATGAAGGGATGACGATATCAACGTCAAAATTATGTTGCTGCATGCCTCGAATATAATAATTATGAATTAAAAAAGTGTTCCGGTACTGCCGGATTTTAATTTACCTAAATGATGATAAGCAGCTTCTGTAGCTTCTCTTCCTCTTGCTGTACGCATTAAATAGCCTTCTTGTATTAAAAAAGGCTCGTAAACTTCTTCTATCGTACCCTCATCTTCACCTACTGCAGTGGCTATAGTTTTTAAACCTACAGGCCCGCCTTTAAACTTATCTATAATGGTTGATAAAATTTTATTATCCATCTCATCCAAACCATGTTCATCTACATTAAGTGCATTTAACGCATAACGGGCTATTTCGGTTTCAATTTTTCCGTTACCTTTTATCTGCGCAAAATCTCTGGTTCTTCTTAATAAGGCATTAGCTATACGTGGCGTACCTCTGCTCCTTCTGGCTATTTCGTAAGCGCCTTCTTCTGTAATAGGTGTTTTTAAAATATCTGCCGAGCGCATCACAATAGAAGTCAACAACTTAGCATCGTAATATTGCAGTCTCGAGTTTATACCAAATCTTGCCCTTAAAGGCGATGTTAACAAACCAGACCTAGTAGTGGCGCCAACCAAGGTAAAAGGGTTTAAAGATATTTGTACCGACCGAGCATTGGGCCCAGTTTCTAGCATAATATCTATCTTAAAATCCTCCATGGCAGAGTATAAATACTCTTCTACTAGCGGACTTAAACGGTGTATCTCATCAATAAATAAAATATCACCTGTATCTAAATTGGTAAGCAAACCAGCTAAATCTCCAGGTTTATCCAACACCGGGCCACTGGTTATCTTAATACCCACACCCATTTCATTAGCGATGATGTGAGAAAGTGTAGTTTTACCCAAACCCGGAGGACCATGCAATAAAACATGATCTAAAGCCTCGCCTCTTAAACGAGCAGCCTTCACGAAGATTTTAAGATTCTCTAGTATCTTATCTTGTCCGGTAAAATCTTCAAACTCCTGCGGACGCAACACTTTTTCAATCTCCTTATCTGTAGGATTTAATCGATCTTTATTGGGATCAAGATTTTCATTCATGGGGATGAAGTTAATAAAAACACTTCTGGTTTAGAATAAGTGTAGAAGATTTTTTAGAAAGCAAATGAAATGCTGCTATTCACCGCCAGTCCTGCTAAACGCTCATACGCCTGCCAGTCATTAAACACAAGGCCGGTATCCGCTTATATCAGGTTTATGATTGAAAAGCCTGTAGAAATATCAAAGTTTTATTTTCAATAATTCTTCATAAATATTTACCAGTTCATCTTTCCCGCTAAAAATTCAATCAAACTGTTTGCTAAATCTTGCTGCTCTTTGATACTAGGATGCCCACCCGAATTCTTGTAAGGAATAAAATGTGTATAAATCTTTTCGTCTTTTAAACCAGCTACCGCTTTTTTAACATAAGCAGGCCAAGGCGAGCCCTCTCTGGTGATATCCATATTTCCTAAAATACATACTAGCTTAGCTTTAGGATATTTATTTCTGATGGATGTTAAGAAATTTTGATAGGATTTGATGATGAAATCTTCTGTAGGTGGCTGTGTTCCAAAAGTAGCTTTAAAGCCTTCGGTATTGGTTTTCTTTACTAGCCAAGAGTCGTTCTGGAATAAATTAACAATTACTACATCTGGTGTATACTGCTTAAAATCCCATTTACTTGAGGCATCGTTAGGATCTAAACGATCATACATTTGTGGCATAATCAAAGGGAACCAGCTAATCATGATACCTATGCCACTTCTACAAATGCTATGATATTGCGCATTAAAATGCTTTGCCGTTAAATGAGCATAACTCAAATAAGCATTGGTAAAAGTACTATCAGGAGAATCATTACCAGAAAAATCTTCAACCGCATAACCCGCTGTAATAGAATTCCCGTAAAACTCCATTTTTCTTGTTTTAGGTTTATCAACAGGTAAAACTTTAGCATTCTTCGGTATATCAAACCCGTAAAACAAGGTTTTACCCCTTGTCCATTCTGTTCTTTTAAAAACTTCTATTTGATGTTTACCAGGCTTTAAGTTTTGGACAAGTATATAAGTTTTCTTTACTTTTTCTGGTCTAAAAATATAGCTACTATCACCATCTATAATGATATTATAATAATTGTTCCCAGTTTCGTCTTGAAATGTTGCTGAGATTGCACTCCCCTTAAAATTAAGCTTTACACTTGTGGCCGACCAATATAACTCAGCAATAGCTTTATCTTTTTTAATTCTCCCTTGATATGCAATAGCTTTATGCTGCGGATTTAATTTTTGTTGTGCAAAAGAAGTATAGTTAATGATCCAAATAAAGAATATAAGGAAGCACTTTTTCATTTTGATTTCTGCTTATAAGTTCTAAACCAACTTCTTATTTTCATTTCAATCACCCCTAAAAAAGCTTCTCTGAAGATTTTAGTCGACATTTTAGAAGTCCCCTCAGTCCTATCCGTAAAAATGATAGGAATTTCTATCACATTAAAACCGTGTTTAATGGCTGTAAATTTCATTTCTATTTGGAAGGCATAACCCACAAATTTTATCTTATGAAACTCTATAGTTGCTAAAACTTGTTTACGGTAACATTTAAAACCAGCCGTAGCATCCTGTATATCAATACCTGTAATTAAACGAACATATACCGATGCAAAATAAGACATCAGAACCCTGCCCATAGGCCAATTTACCACATTTACACCTTTAATATATCTAGAACCTATAGCAACATCAGCCCCAGCTACACAAGCTTCTCTTAACCGAACTAAATCATCAGGGTTATGAGAGAAATCGGCATCCATCTCAAAAATAAATTCATAAGTGTGGTTTAAAGCCCACTTAAAACCATGTATGTAAGCAGTGCCTAAACCTTGCTTTCCGCTGCGCTCTTCTATAAAAAGCCTTTCGGGATATATGCTTTGCAAATGTTTAACAATAGATGCTGTACCATCCGGCGAGCCATCATCAATAATTAAAACATGAAAAGGCTGAGCTAATGAAAAAACCTTGTGAATAACTTTTTCAATATTCTCTTTTTCATTATAGGTAGGAATTATAACTAAGCTATCAGACAATTTGTAAATTTTTAGCTTCCAAAAATACATTTTTGGAAGCTTATACATCAATTCTTATTCTCTTTTTATCGTATTAATGTGTTGCTGGTTCTAGACCTTCTTCTGCACCATGTGTAAGTCTCTTTAAAGGCTTAATAATTAAGAAGACCAATAAACCAAATAGCACACAAAAGATAGCAATGCCCGCAAAAATAGTAAGCTCGCCAGCTTCTGCAGATGCTTCTGATAAAATACCAGCAACTTTATTTCCTAAACCAGTAGCTGCAAAGTAAGCACCCATCATAAAAGCTACATACCTTTCTGGCGATAGCTTGGTGATGAAAGAAAGTGCAACCGGAGATGCACAAAGCTCGCCAATGGTATGAAATAAATAAGCTAGAATTAACCAGTGCATAGCAGATTTACCAACTTCTTGATATTCTAAAGCGGCAGCTGTCATAAACAAAAAGCCCGACCCCATGATGATCACTCCAACGGCCATTTTAAAAATAGAAGAGGCTTCTTTACCTGCTTTAGCCCATTTTATCCAAAAAGTACCCACTAGGGTAGCAAAAAGTAAAATAAAAATAGCATTCACACTTTGGAACCAAGATGCCGGAACTTCAGGTAAGAAACTTAAACCTATCATACGGTTGGTTTTTTGGTCGGCATAAACATTCATTAAACCGCCTGCTTGTTCAAAAGCTCCCCAAAAAACAATAATGATTAAAAAAGATAGAAAAACAACTTTCATCCTATCTTTTTCTATGGCATTACACTCGTTATACATCACCATAGCAACCCCTACGGCAAAGCTTAAGCCCATAATTAACAAGCCATATTGCCAGCTAGAAGTTGCAAAAACAACTAATCCTAAAGCTAAAACTGCTAGGGTTGAGAACAGAGAGTTTTTCTTTTTAAAGATGTCTAGAAACAAATTTTGTTGAGGCTCGCCAGAGGTTTTCTCTACCACAGCTAAATCCCCAACATGAGTTAAATATTTTTGTCCGTATAGGTACACCATTTGGCCTAAAGCCATACCCACACCTGCCATCCCAAAGCCATAATGCCAGCCATAAGTTTCGCCAACATAACCAACGGCTAAAGCAGAAATAGCAGCACCAAGATTTATCCCCATATAAAAAATATAGAAACCCATATCTTTTCTTCTATCGCCATTGGCATATAAACCGCCTACCATAGTAGAAATATTAGGTTTTAAGCATCCTACACCGGCAACAATTAATATTAAGCCTGTATAAAAAGCCCACATTTGCTCAATAGCTAAAATACCATGCCCCGCAACCAATAACCAACCGCCTAGCATTACCGATTTCTTTTGACCTAAATATTTATCAGCTATAATACCACCTGGGATAGAGGCCACATAAACAAACATGGTATACCAACCGTAAAGTGCATAAGCCTCGCCTTCTGTCCATCCTAAACCTGCATTTAAATCGCTTGTTTTAGCTACTAGATAAAGTACCAAAATGGCTCTCATACCATAATAACTGAAGCGTTCCCACATTTCTGTAAGAAACAAGATATATAGCCCTATGGGATGGCCAAATAATTCTTTTTGCTTTTCCATTCAATCGTTTTGTTAGTGTGTTTTTGAAAGATATTGAATTTAGCTGGATTTTATAAATATTAAAAGCCGATTATTTTACCCCATGCATTAATTTTTTCAATAATGGTGTTAGTAAAATAATAAATACCCCTAAAGCAACTGGAATAATAGTAAAGATTAAAAAGAAGGCCGACATAGAGTAGTTAGCCGTAATCTGGTCTATCATCCCTCCCATGGTACCTGCTATTTTATTACCTATAGCAATAGCTAAATACCAAATACCAAACATAATGGCTATCATCCTACCCGGTACTAGTTTACTTACGTAAGATAAACCTACTGGAGATATACAAAGCTCGCCCATGGTATGGAAAAAGTATGCCAACACTAACCAAATCATACTAACTGCTGCTGTTTGTGCCCCTTGTGGAATATCACTTGCACCATAAGCTAAAACTGCAAAACCGGTTCCTAATAACATCATCCCTACACCGTTTTTAACCGTTGCAGGCGGGTTATACTTACTTTCCCAAACTTTAGAAACCAAAGGTGCACAACTGATGATGAATAAAGAGTTTAAAACGCCAAACCAAGTTGCCGGAACTTCAGATTTCACATCGCTATACTGCTGAGATAACATGTAAATAACAATTACCCAAACGATGATAAAACCTATAGCCAAGATGATATTTCCTAAAGCAAATCTTTTAAAAGTATTAGCGAAAAGCTTAAATAAAACATAGGAAATGATGATTAAAGGCACTACTGTTATAAGGGTATTGGCAATATTAAAAATCAGTTTATAATCGCCTGTTAAAACACGGGCAGTATAATCACTAGCGAAAATGGTCATAGAGCCACCAGCCTGCTCAAAAGAAGCCCAAAAGAAAATAGTGATGAAAGCTAAGATGATCACTGCAATCATTTTATCTTTTAAAATAGGTGTGTATTGCGAAATTCTTTTGATTAAGATGAATAAGAATAATACCAAAGCGGTGATAATCATGAAATTGCTACCGCTTAAACCCACAAACTCAAAATTAAAAGCATTTAAACTGGTGATTTTTGATACCGGATCATTAATAACCCACGTTAGGCCGATGATAGATATCAAGCCTATAATCGCTAAATCAAACTTAGAGAATGGATTCAGTTTTTCATCATCATTTACCGCTGCACCAGCTATATTTGAGGCCTCTTCTTTTATCGGCTTTAAGCCAATATCACCAAAAATATTTTGTGTAAAGTAAAATTGCAGCATACCTATCAGCATAAAAATTCCGGCTAAACCGAAACCATAGCTCCAACCCCAATCCGGACTTTCGCCTATATAACCGCATAAAAGCATCCCTAAAAAGGCTCCAGAATTTACACCCATATAGAAAATGGTATAAGCACCATCTTTCTTTTCAGGATAATTTTTATACATCTGTGCGATGATAGAAGTCATGTTAGGTTTAAAAAAACCGTTACCAAACACCAATAAAGCTAAACCCAGATACATAAAAATTGGATCTACCTCTATCGCCATAGACAAATGGCCTAAAGTCATTAGTAAAGCGCCAACAACTACAGCCCAGCGATAACCAATAATTCTATCGGCAATATAACCACCTAAAATGGGTGTGAGGTAAGCAAAAGAAGTGTAAGAACCATAAATGGCCAAAGCATGTTCACGTGGCCAGCCCCAACCTGGGTTATCACCCATGATAGACGAGGTTAGAAACAGTACCAATAAGGCTCGCATTCCGTAATAAGAAAAGCGTTCCCACATTTCGGTAAAAAAGAGTACAAAAAGCCCTGCCGGATGCCCTAAAACTTTAGATTTAAAAAAATCTTCTTCTGAAGATTGAAGATGCGTACTAGCCATAAATATCTAAGGATAATTTGAAAATTATTATCTCAATTTTTTTGTCACATTGAGCGGAGTCGAAATGTTTACTGACTTACCCAAAAAAGGCTTCGACTCCGCTCAGCCTGACAATATAGTTGCTTTGAGACAACCTCTACTATTTCAATATTAATTAATTGCTATGTAATTGTATAACTTGTATTCTTGAGAAACGAAAATATTACAAATTTGACTTACTTCTGCTGATTAACAGGTGGAGCCAATTTTGTAGGGTCTATAAACAGTTCATCACTAATATCAGGGCTGTTTTGCAGTTTTACATTTTCCTGCAATTGCCATTTACCATTTTTAAAACGGTAAGCATCGTAACTTAAATCGGGCCCATACATAGAGGCTATGCCAGAGGCCTCTTCATTTGGTGCTGCCAAATGGTCTAAAACAATCAATTTATCGTCTTTTACGTAACGTAATAGCATAGAAACGCTACTGCTATAATCAAATACTTTACGGTTTAAAAAGAGTTTACTTTTTGCATCATCCTGTAAAACAGGCTTTCCAAAAACAGCATCTTTTCCACTGAAAGATAGTATCTCTATTACTTTAGATGAAGTGGTTAAAGATTTACCCTTCCATCCTAACAAAATATAATAAGGGTCTTTGATGCCTAAAACCGGTATAATTTGATAATAAACTGCCCCGTACCATTGCTTATTAGATAAAATCAGACTGTTATCAAGTATTTCAGAAGTGTTATCTGTTAGCGGGATAAGTTCTAACTGATTAGGATTATTCAATTGTATAGCGCCATAATACCTAAAAGAACCATCATCTAACATCAAAAACCAAGTGAAGAGTTTAAACTTTTTATCATCAGCAGTCTTCACTGTGATGTAGGTGGATAGACTATCAAATGGATAAGCAAAAGAATTTTTCTCTTTTAAAGCACTGATTAAAGTTCTTACAAATTGGTAATTCGCTTTGATGCGATTTTGCTCTAGCGAATCGTTAGTCATCACTTCTCCTAACTTTTGAAGGCTAAGCTCGTAACTCTGCATCGTTTCTGGCTTAAGCTGAGCAAAAAGGCTATGAAACCCTAAAAATAAGACAGTTAAAATACTGTAAAACTTCATTTATGTATGATTTTGAATAACTATAGCACTAGCACCACCACCGCCGTTGCAAATACCAGCAACACCATAACGAGCATTATTTTGTTTTAATATATGGATAAGCGTTACCAAGATACGAGCACCCGACGCCCCCAGTGGATGCCCCAAAGATACTGCCCCACCTTTAATATTTACTTTATTTTCTGCTAAACTTAAAGCCTGATTATTTGCTAAAGCCACCACAGAAAAAGCTTCGTTAATTTCAAAATAATCAATATCTGATATTTTTAAGCTTGCCTTTTGCAATGCTAAAGGAATTGCTTTTGCCGGAGCTGTAGTAAACCATTCTGGACTTTGCTGCGCATCTGCAAAAGAAACAATCTGGGCTAAAGGCGTTAAACCTAATGCTAATGCTTTTTCTTTGCTCATTAAAATAAGGGCTGCTGCACCATCATTTAAGGTAGAGGCATTGGCAGCTGTAACGGTACCATCTTTTTTAAATACTGGTTTTAGGTTAGGGATTTTATCAAAAAATACTTGAGAAATTTCTTCATCTGTAGCTATAGCTATTTCATTCCCTTTTTTATCTGTTAGCCTTATCGGGATGATTTCATCTGCAAACAAACCATCAGCAGTGGCTTGTTGAGACCTTTTATAAGATTGTATGGCATAAGCATCCTGCTCTTCCCTACTGATGTTACATTCGCTAGCGCAAAGTTCTGCTGCGTTACCCATGTGGTAATTGTTATAAACATCCCACAAACCATCTTTTACCAAACCATCTGTCAACTGGCCATGCCCCAGTCGATAACCATTTCTTGCTTTATCTAAGTAATACGGCACATTACTCATGCTCTCCATACCGCCTGCCACAACAATATCTTTATCTCCTGAGGCTATGGCTTGTGCAGCTAACATCACCGCTTTCATACCCGATGCACATACTTTATTGATAGTAGTTGCCGGAATATCAGGCAAGCCTGCGAATTTTGCCGCTTGTGTAGCCGGTGCTTGCCCAATATTGGCAGAAAGCACATTACCCATATAAACTTCTTCTACCTTATTGGCCTCTAAACCTATCTGGTCTAAAGCGCCTTTAATGGCAAAACCACCTAACTGGGTAGCGGTAAAGCTTGCTAAACTCCCTCCGAAACTTCCTATAGGCGTTCTTACTGCCGAAACAATGACTACTTCTCTCATGCTTAAAAATTGGTTGAAGCAATTTAGTGATATTATTGTTGATTTTGAATGATGTGTGGAGAATTAGAGAGATAATGAAGTTAAAGGTATGAAGTCTAAATCTCATACCCTAAGTGTGGATGTATTAAAGCTAAATCAGCATATCAAACTTAATTTCTTAAACCCTTTATATCTGAACTAAAATAAGCCTTTTAGAGACTCGCTTTTTTTACAAACAATAAAACAACAAAAAAAATGTGCCTCGCTTATATCAGATTTAAATAACGCTTCTTTACTTAATAAAATGATTTTATATAACTATTTTGTGAGTTGTGCAACAGTTACGCCTGTTAGCAGTAGTTTTTCTATACTTTAATTTCAGGTGCATCTTCAAATGTCAGTCCTTTTATGTTATTTTTTTCAAGTTCGTCTTTAAGTCTTTTTGTTACGTAAGTTGAGTTCGCAAACGGCAAAAAGACAAACAAGTCAAGTGTTTTGTCGAACAGATTATTAACATATATTTCGTCAAGTTTAACCCCAAACATTGCTTTTTTGTCTTGAGACTTTAATTCCTTGTAGTGGTCGTAGGAATTAATTCGGATAATGTCAACTCGTGAAGTCCACTTTGTTTCATAGAATACAGACTTGTCATAGTCGAGTAGTCTTGATAAGTCTGGGTCACAAGGATGAAAATAATTGAACGGTATTTCTTCTCCGGTTTTCGGAATAATTATCTTGGCGTCATAAAACTTATGCTTCATTAAATTAAATTTGGACAAAGTTTCTTTCATTTTGTCATTCATTAATAGACCAAAACCAGAAATAGCTGCATTAGATAAGACATCTGTAAGTTTCGCTGTCTTGTTTAACTCAAATTCAAGTTTTGGAACAAAAGACGGAAATTCCCATGCACTTAATTGATGAGCGTAAATCTGTGTCAGACAATGAAGTTGAGGAAAGTCTCGCCCTATTTCCTTGCCAGTCGAATATGTCATTCTAAAATATTCCATTGTCTCTTGTCAGGATTGTGTGTTTTAAAATTACTGCTAACGTCAAACTGTCTAAAAACCATCTATAACTTTTCCACAGGCTCTTAATAAGTAAAGTACTTTTTCTATGGTGTTTTTGGTATTTTGTAATATGAAATTCATCACAGGAATAGATAGAAACCAAACCGAGTTTTTTTGCTTAGAGCAAGCTATATCAAGAGATCATGAAGTTCGTTTGATAGACTTGTTTGTAAACACGATAAAGATGTCTGATTATGGATTTGCTATGGATTTTACAGATAACGGTCGTCCTGCGTACGATCCGGCAGATTTACTAAAGCTTTTTATTTATGGTTATCTTAATAGAACTCGCTCTTCCAGGCAATTGGAAAAAGAATGTCGCCGTAATATAGAGGTGATGTGGTTGATGAAAGGTTTGGTACCAGACCATAATACGATTTCTAATTTCAGGAAAGACAATCCTAAAGCCATTCGCAAAGTGTTTTCGGCAACGGTAGCATTAGCAAAAAACTTTGAACTGATAGGAGGAAAGTTGTTGGCAGGCGACAGCACTAAACTGCGAGCACAAAACTCTAAGAAGAACAATTTCAATCCTTCAAAAATAGAAAGGCATATCGCTTACATTGATGATAAGCTAGAGCAGTATCACACATTGCTAGCTCAAGAAGATGGAGATAGTATGAGTACAGATAAAAAAGGACTGACCTATAAAATAGCAAAACACCATAAGCAAAGGAATAAATACTTGGGCTTTAAAAAAGCGCTTGAAGAAAGCGGAGAAGTACAGATTTCAACCTCAGACCCAGACAGTCGGCAGTTGATTACCCGAAACAATATTACAGAGGTTGCTTATAATGTACAGGCAACAGTTGATAGCAAATATCATCTAGCGATAGATTTTAAAGTAACCAATCAGAATGATAGTAAAGCCATGGGAAATATGGTACGCAGAGCAAAAGCCATATTGGGAAAGCGAGATTTTACCATGCTTTACGATAAAGGCTACCATACAGGAACAGAGTTTGCTTATGCCGATAAACAAGGGATTGAAGTTATGGTAGCTATACCAGAGGTAGCCTCGCATGCTCCGGATATAGCATTTGATGTTGCCAACTTTACTTATGATAAAGGGCAGGATGTATATACGTGTCCAGCAGGAGCGACCTTAAGCAGTAATGGCCGATGGTACTTAAAGAAGCATGGAAAAACCACCAACAGGATGAAGCATTATAAAACTGCTTCCTGTAAAGCATGTGCAATGTTTGAGAGCTGCACCAAGAACAAAGCAGGCAGATTGATAGAGCGAACTGAACATGCAGAGGTGATTGAAGCCAATAAACAACGAATCGAGCTTAACAAAGAAATTTACCGGAAGCGGCAGGCAATAGTAGAGCATCCCTTCGGGATCATCAAAAGGCAGTGGGATTTCTATTATATCATGACAAAGAAAACCATTAACCACGCATCAGCTGATGTAGGGCTTATCTTTACCGCCTTTAACCTGCGAAGGATATTCAATATTATTGATAAAAACCTACTGAAAGAGTACCTCAAAGTACTTGTCTTGATTTTGCTGCTACAGAAGGCTTATTTTAAGCACTTATCAGCAACAATTATTTCTTATAGCATGAAAGCAAAAGTGAAAACTACAGATTTTTTAATGCGCTATAATCGCTTATATTTAACTCCTGATAAGCTCGACTTTAACCTATTTTAGGTTTTTAGACGGACTGACGTTTCGCGGCTACAAGAAGTTGGCGATTTAGAAGCACAAAACTGTCTGCTAGCACTGAACTTGATACGAAGCACAAAGCTTCTTTTAACCACTGAACCACCAATTTCTTGTAGGTGCTGTTATAGGGCGCTTTTTCTTTCATTTGTTTCTGTTGTCCTCCGTCACACGAAACCGAAATTCTCTATCAATTTCATTTCCCTTGTCGTCAATTTGTGTAATGTAATTAGCTTTTGATTTTATTAGGTCAATGCTGTCTTTTTGATAATAACTTTCAGTTCTTATAACAAGTTTGTTCGTCTTTATGCAATTGTCAATATTTGATTTGTCAATTGTAATAATGCTGTCTTTCAACTTGTATGTCCCATAAAAGTAACTCTGTCCAAGTCCGCTTCCGTTTGCCATTACGTAATTTCCGTCTGTCTTAAAGTCTACTGAGAAACCATTAAAACCACCGTCATAAAAACCGCTAATTAAAGTCGGTGCATTTGTCTTGCTGTCTTGGTAATAGAATAAGCCAATGTTTGTCAGGATAAATAAAAGTCCAATAAAGCTAGGTAAATAGCTTGTCAGTTTTTGTGTAGTCTTAAACTCTTTTCTGTCTTTACGAATTGTCCAAATAAAGATTAGAAGACCAATGAAAGCAATTACTATCAAAATAATTCCGTCAAGAAAGAAGTCGTCTTGAGATGTCTGATACAATTTGTATGTGAACCAAGTCCCGAAAATTGTCAGCGGAATAATTCTTAATATTTTGTAGTCTCGTGTCAATTGTGTCGTCTTTTAAAATGCCCTATAACGTTTTGCGGCTTTGCGAAGAAGCGGATTTCGGAGCTCAAAACTTTCAACATAGCACAAAAGTTGATGCGAGGTAGAATGTTCAATGACCACTTCACCCGCTTTTTTGCAAAACCGCTGTTAGCGGGTCGTTGTTCTAGTTTATTTGTTTTTCGCAATTCTAAATCCAAGGTCGTCAATTTTAAATTTTAATGGGTGACTTCTTCTGCGTGTCGTTGCCATTACACTCCTTTCTATGTCACAAAATCCGCCACCACGAAAAATGCGGTAAGAACCATAAACTTCTGTGTCGTATAGGTCAGAACACCATTCCCACACGTTTCCCAACATATCATAAAGTCCCCACGCATTTGGTGTCTTTTGTCCAACGTTATGGGTTTTATTTTCCGAATTGTCTTTGTACCAAGCAATGTCATTAAGTTCTCCATATCTTATTCCTGTTGTGCCTGCTTTACAAGCATATTCCCATTCTGCTTCTGTAGGCAAACGAAAACCGTTCGCTGTTTTTTCAAAGATTATTTCTTCGTTTTTATCTTGGATTAAATAGCAAGGTGTCAAGTTAAATTGAGCAGAGATTTTATTGCAAAAAATTACTGCTTCTTTAAAAGTTATGGTTTCTACAGGAAGTAAATCTCCTTTAAAAGTGCTTGGATTTTCATTGGTTATTTCAAAATATATGTCTTGCGTAATAGGAAACTTGTAAAGCAAAAAAGGTTCAATTTCTACAGCCCATTTTTCTTTTGTTCTGTCATCACGTAATTCAATCCTTCCTTTCGGTATTTCAACCATTTGGACGAGAATATTTGAAGTCATCTTTATGCTGTTCAAATTCATTAGGCTGAAAGTATTTTTAATGCTTCTGTTGTTGAATTAATAAAGTTGATATGTCTGCCTTTGTTGCTTTCATATATGAAGTCAGTTAAACTTTTGCTTGTGTATTTAGAGAAGTCGCCAACTATAGCCAAGCGAACTCGATATGTCGAGAATTTTTGAAGAATTTCTCCTGCAATTCCGGTTTTTAGGTCAAAAAAGTTTGGTGTAATATTTTTTTCATTTAGAACAATTCTGTCAAAGCCTTGATAGTATAAGTTTCCTAATAAGTCCAACCCATCTTGAGATGTGGTAATGATTGTCTCGTCCGAAGTTATTTCGGCTATTTTTATGTCGTTTATATTGTGAGTTTCAATCTTCATTTTTCGTTTTACTTTTCCTTGTCGGTGTCCTTTACAATGACCGCTGTTAGCGGGTCGTTGTTCTTTTTTCTCGTCATTCTCTTCAATTTATCTTGTAGTGTCCAAGTTGAATTAGTCCATTTAAGTTGTCATACTCAACCCAACTTTCTTTAATTTTTCCTTCTGTCACACGAAAGAAGCAATTGAAGTCTGCTGTTAGTTTTTTACCAGTTGGTGGAAAGTTTATGAGTTGTCCTAATTGTGTTCCCGAAAAATTTATTCTGGCAGCAACAAAGTCGCCTTCTTCAATTGCAAAAATTATTGTTTCTTGTAAATCGGGGAATGTTTCTAACTCTGCCTGATGAAATTTAACTAACTCAATATTTGTTTTTATCTGCTTTGGTTCAGATGAACTATGTCTTACGAAATCATTATCAACTAAAGTCAGAACCTTATCCCAATCTTTTTGATTTGTTGCATTGATAAAGTCCGAAACTATTTCTTTGTTACTTTTCATTTGCAGAATACTATTAATCTTTTCTATTCGTCATTGAGTGAATTAATGCCTTGTTCTTTTAGCTTTTTAAGGTGTTCTTTCATTGTCTTTACTTGTTCGGCTGGGTGTCCTTGCCAAACGGTTACTTCTCCAATAACTCTGAATGGCTTAGTTGAACGGTACGATTGTGTTGGATTTCCGGGAAATTTCTTGTCGGTCAAGTCCGGGTCATTTTCAATTTCTCCTGTTGGTTCTACTAAATAAATTCTTTCTCGTCCGTCACCAAATGCAAGTTCAGCTCCCCAAATTGCAGCGTCTAATGTCCTTGTCAAGAAGATGTATTTGACATTTTTCTGTTGTCCGTAGTTAGAGTTGAAACCAACTTCAATTAAGTCGCCAACTTTTAGGTCTGCCTTTGTTCCGTGAAAGTATGTCTGAGCGAAAGGTGTTGCTCCTTGTCCGCTTGTTGAAATTGATTTATTATCGTTATTCTCCATTGTCAAAAGTTTATTTGTTCGGACTGGTCGGTCTTTACAATGCCCGCTAACTTATTTATATGTATAGTTTTACTTCCGTAATACACCCAAAACTGGTTGTATTACGGAAGTTTTGTTTGTTCTTTATATAAAGAATAACTTATGAAATAGCTTAAAAACAATTATCTCTAATATCCAATTCCACAGGCATTTTCATATTTAGATTTTAATTCTAAGTAAGTAAATTTTTATTGAAAGTCAAAAATTAAAAATGTTTCAATACAAAACAATCACTTGCTTTATATTGAAACAATACTTATATTTATCCCGCTAAACAGCGAATCATAAACTGATATGAACATACAATTGTCACAAAAGCAAATAGGTCAGAGGATAACCGAACTTCGTAAAATGAAAGGGTTGTCTCAGGAAGATTTGGCTAAAAGTGTCAAAATTTCCCGACCGTCTTTGGCTCAAATTGAGTTAGGAAATAGAAGTGTTGATATACTCGAATTGCAAAAACTATCATTGGTTTTAGGGTTTTCATTAGACGATTTTATGTCTAAGGATTTTTCTACAAGTATAGATGTTGATGTAAAAGAAGAAAAAAAGGTAAAGAAAGAACAAGAGCGTATCTCAGTACCAACCTTACAAGTCAATAAATTTAAAAATGTATTGTTATACATCCTTGAACGCTGTGCAGGTAAGCCAAATGTTGGCGAAACGGTTCTTTATAAATTACTCTATTTCTCGGACTTCAACTACTATGAATTGTATGAAGAACATTTAACAGGCGCAAAATATCGCAAGTTACCTTATGGGCCAGTTCCGCAAAAATTAGATATAATCATTGGTCAAATGATTGAAAAAGGTCAGTTGCAAAGAATAAAAACCGAATATCACGGTTATCCTCAAACTCGCTATCTACCTTTAGAAAAAGCAGATTTAACTGAATTAAAGGCAAGTGAAAAAGAAATCATTGACAGGGTAATAGAACAGATGAGTGATTGGTCTGCTGCAATGCTTAGTAACTATTCTCACGGTGATAAACCTTGGAAAGCATCAAAAGATGGTGAGGAAATAAATTATGAATTGGCTTTTTACAGAAGGCCACCTTATTCAATTAGAGTTTATGAAGATGATGAACCATATTGAATTTGATGAACTTTCAGAGTTTAAAAAGGATTTGAAGAATCTTTTAAAAAAATACAGAACACTCAAAGAAGACTTGGAAGTAGTTAAATTGGATTTGAATGACGAACCGGGAGAAAGTCCTCCTTTTAGTTATCGTATTGACAATTTGGGCTTAAAAACATGTATCATAAAGGTTAAGAAAATTGCTTGCAAAGCATTAAAAGGAAGAGGAGTAAATTCAGGTTTGAGATTAATTTATGCTCACTTTCCTGAAGAACAAAAAATTACCTTTATTGAATTGTACCATAAGAATGACAAGGAAAATGAAGACAAAAAAAGAATAACAGATAATTTCAAATAGGTAAATAATGGCAAAAGGTAAAAATCAATATGTTGTGCCAACCAAAGATGGCTGGGGCGTAAAAGGTCAAAGAAACTAGAAGTTGACTGTAAAAACCGACACTAAAGTAGATGCTTTGAAAATTGGAAAAAAGATTGCAAAAAATCAACAATCTGAATTAACCATTCTGGGTAAAGATGGTAAAATTCAAAATAAAAATAGTTACGGAAATGACCCATTTCCGCCAAAGGATAATAAACATTAAGCTATATACAATGAGCTTTTCATATTTCCACCCCTTTTTGTTTTAAATACCTTCTATATTTATTATGTTTGTTTAACCTTTTCTACAGCAACCTATATCATCAAGAAAATTTATTAACACAAGTCCACGTATAGCCCACCTATACCCCACCTTTTATCCACGTTTTATCCATACTTCCTTCGGTGCTTCTCCAAGACTTCTTCGTAACACCTTCGGAAAAATGGGGCTATTTCCCGAACAAGTCTCGAACATGGTACGGAGAAGGTCTATGTAAAATTGAGTGAAAATTCAAAAGGAAAAATTAAAAAAACAGAAAAGTCATCATATAGAACTGGAAACTGTTAACCAACAACCGATAACTGATTCAATCATTCTCTCATTCAAAAATCAATCAATCAAAAAAGTTGAAGGCAAAAAGCTAAAGGCGGAAAGCTTCAATCAATTATTCTCTGATTCAAAATTCAAAAGGAAAAATTAAAAATTAAAAAATAAGAAACTAATCAAAATCTATCAATCTCTCATTCAAAAATCAATCAATCAAAAAAGTTGAAGGCAAAAAGCTAAAGGCGGAAAGCTTCAATCAATTATTCTCTGATTCAAAATTCAAAAGGAAAAATTAAAAAAACAGAAAAGTCATCACCCAGAACTGATAACTCACAACTGGCAACTGACAACTGATTCAATCATTCTCTCATTCAAAAATCAATTAATAACACTAACCACCCAGAACTGGAAACCGGCAACTAACAAACCAACCACCTAACAAACTAACAAACCAACCACCTAACAAACTAACCAACCAACCAACCACCTACATATTTACATCCTCCTGACTACACGCATTCTGCTCATCAAAAAATAAAAAATTATCTTTGCAGCCAGAAATAATTAAAAATGAGTAAACACGGAAGAATATTAGTAGCCATGAGTGGTGGTGTGGATAGTTCTGTTGCCGCAGTAATGCTACATGAACAAGGGTATGAGGTGATTGGCTTAACCATGAAAACATGGGACTATGCTTCTTCTGGGGCTAATTCTAAGGAAACCGGCTGTTGCAGCTTAGATTCTATCAATGATGCCCGCTCTTTAGCCGTAGGATATGGATTTCCGCATTATATTTTAGATATCAGAAACGAGTTTGGCGATTTCGTGATTGATAATTTTGTGGATGAATACCTGGCTGGCCGTACACCAAACCCTTGTGTACTTTGCAATACACATATCAAATGGGAAGCTTTACTTAAAAGAGCCAATAAACTAGATTGCGAATTTATTGCCACAGGACATTATGCTAATATCCGTCTGCAAGACAATGGCAGGTATGTTATTTCTAAAGGTAAAGACGAAAACAAAGACCAGTCTTATGTTTTATGGGGCGTTTCTCAAGAAAATTTAGCTCGTACTAAATTCCCGCTTGGTTCTTTTACCAAAGCAGAAATTAGACAAATGGCTTTAGATATGGGCCAAGAGGAATTAGCAAAAAAAGGCGAAAGCTACGAGATTTGCTTTGTTCCGGATAACGATTACAGAGCCTTTTTAAAACACCGTGTACCAGCACTAGAGCAAGAAGTAGATGGTGGCGATTTTGTTTTAACCAATGGCACCAAAGTGGGTAAACACAAAGGCTATCCTTTTTACACCATAGGGCAAAGAAAAGGTTTGGGCGTTGCTTTTGGTAAACCTATGTACGTTACCCAAATTTTACCAGAAAGTAATACTGTTGTTTTAGGCGAGGAAGAAGAACTACAAAAAACAGAAGCCAGCGTAAGAAATTTAAACTTGGTGAAATATGCTGCTATTCCAGAGCCATTAGAAGCCATTACCAAAATCAGATATAAAGATGCTGGTACTTTTAGTCATATCCACCAAGAAGGTAATATCATGAAAGTAAACTTCCACCATGCTGTTTCTGGTATTGCACCGGGGCAATCGGCAGTTTTTTATGAAGGTAATGATTTGCTAGGCGGTGGTTTTTTAATGTAAATCTATTAAATTAGATGCATGAAAAAATTAGGCTATGCAGTTTTAACATTTATGGTAATGCTTGTTTTAAGTTGCACCAAAGAAAAAAATGCCGCTCCTAAATCTTTTCAGTACGAGTATTACCCCCTAGCTAAAACTAAAGTTTGGGTTTATGATGTAGATTCTACCCACTATAATAACTTCAACAACTCGGTAACCAACTTCCAGTTTCAAATTAAAGATTCTATTGCCGATTTTTTTATTGGCCTTAGTGGAGATACTATTTTTAGGGTAGAGCGCTACAAAAAACAAAATAACAGCAATACTTGGGTTTTCCAGAAAAGCATAGCCAGAAGCAAAAGCATTAGAGCGGCAGAAGAAACCTTAGATAACCAAACTTTTGTGAGACTTATTTTCCCACCAGAATTTGGAGCACAATGGAACGGCAATAGCCGAAATAATATAGGCGAACAAAGCTATACCATTACAGATTTTGAAGTAGCAAAAGAAGTAAATGGAACAAGCTACCCTAGCACCCTTACCGTTACGCAAATAGACGAAAACAACCTCATCAGAGAAGAATTTGCTACAGAAACCTATGCTAAAGAAATAGGTTTGATAAACAAAGAGGTAAAAGCTATTGACAAAAATATTTCTAACGGAAGAATCACAAACGGCTTTGTATATTCTTTTAAGTTAAGAGCCAACAATTAATAAAAAATCCTGTTTCACTAAATAAATAATATGTTTTTAATCCCTTTTTTTTGGGATAAAAAATATATTATCCTTTATTTGCGGTAAAATCAATTTTTAATGGCGAAAAACTTACTGATTGTAGAGTCTCCGGCGAAAGCCAAAACTATAGAAGGATATTTAGGCAAAGACTTTCTGGTGAAATCCAGTTATGGTCATATCCGTGATTTGAAGAAAGATGATGGAGCGATTGAAGTTGATAACGATTTTAAACAGCACTATGAAATTCCTGCCGATAAAAAACAGGTGGTAGCCGAGCTGAAGAAGTTAGCAAAAGAAGCAGAAATGATTTGGCTAGCATCCGATGAGGACCGCGAGGGAGAAGCTATTGCCTGGCATCTGTATGATTCATTGGGTTTAAAAGAAAGCAACACCAAACGTATTGTTTTTCATGAGATTACCAAACCAGCTATTTTAAAAGCCATTGAAAACCCAAGAACAATTGATTATAATTTAGTAAATGCCCAACAAGCCAGACGTGTTTTAGACCGTTTAGTTGGTTTTGAGCTTTCGCCAGTACTTTGGAAAAAGGTAAAGCCTTCCCTTTCGGCTGGCAGGGTACAATCTGTTGCGGTAAGATTAATTGTTGATAGAGAAAGAGAAATCAACCATTTTACGGCAGAATCTGCTTATAAGATTATTGCTATTTTATCTACAGGTAAAGCAAAAGAGATTTTTAGGGCAGAACTGCCACAGCGTTATGCCAATAAAGAGGAGGCTGAGCAGTTTTTAAAAGATTGTATTGGAGCTAGTTTTAAAGTTAGTTCTTTAGATACCAAGCCAACCAAAAGAAATCCGGCTCCGCCATTTACCACCTCTACCCTACAGCAAGAGGCAAGCAGAAAGCTAGGTTTTTCGGTTTCAAGAACCATGACAGTGGCTCAGAAACTATATGAAACCGGAAAAATTACTTACATGAGAACCGATTCTGTTAACCTTTCTGATACAGCTATTGAAGCTGCTGAAAGAGAAATTAACAGCGCATACGGCAATAAATACCATCATAAAAGAACGTTTAAAACAAAATCTGCAGGGGCGCAAGAAGCTCACGAAGCTATCAGGCCTACTCATTTTGAATGGCATAGTATTGATGGTGATGCTAGTGAAAAACGTTTGTATGAATTGATTTGGAAAAGGGCCATTGCTTCTCAAATGAGTGAAGCTCAGTTTGAAAAAACTACAGCTAAAATCAATATCTCATCAAGAAAAGAAGATTTAACCGCTAACGGCGAGGTAATGAAATTCGACGGTTTCTTAAAAGTATACCTAGAATCTGAAGACGAAGAAAGTGATGCACATTTAGAAGATGATAATAATGCTATTTTACCTCCTTTAAGTGTTAACCAAAGCTTAGAATTGGTAGAAATGAATGCTACGGAGCGTTTCAGCAGACCACCAGCAAGATATACCGAGGCTTCTTTGGTAAAAAAATTAGAAGAATTGGGTATTGGCAGACCATCTACTTACGCACCAACCATTTCTACCATACAAAACCGTGGATATGTGGTGAGGGAAGACCGTGAAGGAAAAAACAGAAATTATGGCGTTTACACGCTTAAAAACAATCAGATTGTAAATACAACTAAATCTGAAGTTACCGGAACAGAAAAAGGGAAGCTTTTCCCTACAGATATTGGCGCTGTTGTGAACGACTTTTTAGTAGAGCACTTTAAAGATATTGTAGATTTTAACTTCACAGCATCTGTAGAAAAACAATTTGATGAAATTGCTAACGGCTTGCAAGAGTGGACAAAAATGCTTCACAGCTTTTATCAGCCATTTCATAATGAAGTAGAAGATACCTTAAAAAATGCTGATAGAGCTAGCGGAGAACGCCTATTAGGGGTAGACCCCGCATCAGGTAAAAACGTTTATACCCGTATTGGAAAGTTTGGCCCAATGGTGCAAATAGGCGAAGCAGAGGATGAAGAAAAGCCTCGTTACGCTAGTTTATTAAAAGCACAATCTGTAGAAACTCTTACTTTAAAAGATGCCTTAGAACTCTTTAAACTACCTTTTTCTTTAGAAGACTATGAAGGTAAAGAAGTTTCGGTAGGTGTTGGCAGGTTTGGACCGTATGTTAAATGGGGTGAAACTTTTATCTCCTTACCTAAAAACGAAGATCCGTTAACGGTAAACCAAGAAAGAGCTATTGCCATTATTCAGGAAAAATTACATACCGATGCTCCGGTAGCGCAGTATAGAAATATGCCGGTTACCAAAGGTAAAGGCAGATTTGGGCCATTTATTAAATGGAACGATTTATATATCAACATCCCGGTAAGGTATAATTTTGACAATTTAAGTCAGCAAGATATTGAAGAGCTGATTAGTGCTAAAATAGAGAAAGAAGCTAACCGTTATATCCAACAATGGGAAAGCGAGAAAATTGCTATTGAAAATGGCCGTTGGGGACCGTTTATCCGCTTTGGAAAACAAATGTTAAAGCTTGGAAAAAATGCAGCCACCAACCAGAAATTTACTCCAGAAGATTTAGCAGCTATCTCTCTAGAAGATGTTAAAAAGCTCATTACCGAGCAAATACCTGATGCTTTTGAGCCAAAAACAAAGAAAGCTACCAAAAAAGCTCCTGCAAAGAAAGCAGTAGCGAAAAAAAAGTAATATGAAAAAAGACTTACCAGAAAATCTGGTTGAAGATATTTTTATTGCAGTAGTGCTAGAAAATGAAACTCCTCATGCAAAATCATGGGGAGTTTACTTGATTAACCTCAAAGAAACGGCTATAGAAACCGTTTTAGTAACTTCTAAAGGTTACGGAGAGCGTAATGGTGAAGAGGTTAAAACTTCTGTTTTGAGGCATATGATTCCTACCGTAGAAGCCAAAAGCTTTGCTAAAATTGAAATGATAGACGAACAAGTTTTTGGATTAAGTAACGAATATTGGCTGTCTTACTACATAGGACGAGATATTTACGACAAGAAATTCATTTTCTTACCAGAAAGTATCGTAGAATCTAACTTCATCAAAATCCCACTGGTAAATATGCCAGGAGTGATGATTGGTGTTTAAAAACCTTCATTTTTTCTAATATCCTCTTCTTAAAAAATAACAATTAAGCTTAATAGATTAACTATTGAGCTTAATTGTCTTAACCAAATTTCTTGTTATTTGCAGTATCAATGATGAATTGATGACATCGGCTAAACCGATACTCTCTCCTCTTTATTTAATTGGCTACATCCCGGTTTAGTTCTTAACCCGGGATTTTTTTATTTTAGTAAAAATCGATAAACAACTATAAAACCTATGTTAGCTCAATTAGATTTACAAAGCCTTCTAGTTTTAGATATAGAAACGGTTCCTCAGTACCCAAACTTTCATGAATTACCAGAAAACCTACAATTACTATGGGATAAAAAGACCCAGTATCAGCGTAAGCAAGACGAAAGTCCGGCCGAGTTTTATCCAAGAGCCGGTATTTGGGCCGAGTTTGGTAAAATCATTTGTATTTCTGTAGGAGTTTTTAAATCTGATACTCAGTTACGAGTTAAATCTTTTTGTTGTGATGATGAAGTGGAAATACTAAAAGATTTCATTAACCTCTTAAATAATCAGCCTAGCAACTTAATCCTTTGTGCTCATAATGGTAAAGAATTCGATTTTCCTTATTTATGTAGAAGAATGCTCATAAATGGACTATCTATTCCCGCCCAACTTCAAATTGCAGGAAAGAAACCTTGGGAAATTAATCATTTAGACACCCTAGAACTATGGAAGTTTGGAGATTATAAGAACTATACATCTTTGGCTCTTTTAGCTGCTATTTTTGATATTCCTACACCTAAAGACGATATAGATGGCAGTATGGTTGGTGATGTTTATTGGAACGAGAAAAACTTAGAAAGGATAAGTACTTATTGCCAAAAGGACGTGATTACAACTGCTCGTTTAATTCAAAAATTTAAAGGTATAGAAATGGTAAAAGACGAGCACATCACTATTGTAGTATAGAATTTTAAATTGCTAGCCTATTAAGGTTTAGAAATTCGGAAAAATTTATAACCTTTAGGCAGAAAAATCATTATGGCATTAAATTACGTTTGGATAGCATTCTTCCTGATTTCTTTTGTGGTTGCTTGTATAAAGCTTTTTTTCTTTGGCGATACCACCATTTTCACCAATGTGATGAACGGAATGTTTGAGAGTGCAAAAACCGGCGGAGAAATATCTTTAGGCCTCATAGGTATCATGACATTTTGGTTGGGTATCATGAAAATTGGGGAAAAAGCAGGTATGATAACTTTATTTGCTAAAGGAGTAAATCCTTTCTTTAGCAAATTATTTCCTGGTGTACCTAAAAATCATCCGGCTAACGGCTCTATCATCATGAATTTTTCTGCTAATATGCTCGGCTTAGACAATGCGGCCACACCAGTAGGCCTTAAAGCCATGCAAGAACTTCAGGAAATTAATCCAGATAAAAATACAGCTACTAATGCCCAAATCATGTTTTTGGTATTAAATACAGCCGGTATTACTTTAATTCCTACTTCTGTTATTGCTTTAAGATTGGCCAATGGCGCTGCTAACCCCGCAGATATTTTTATCCCTTCTTTAATAGGAACTTTTATATCCTTCATTTCTGGGATGATTGCTGTTGCTATTTATCAAAAAATAAACCTTTTTAAACTGCCTGTATTATTGTTTCTAGGCTTTTTTGCAGGTTTAATGGCTGCTTTATATTTTGGTTTAAACGGTTTACCACCTAAAGAGATAGAAAGTATTACGGGCTTAATTGGTGGTTTGTTGATTTTCTCTATCATCATGCTGTTTATTGGTTATGGAGCAATTAAAAAAATTAATGTTTACGATGCTTTTATAGATGGTGCCAAAGAGGGTTTTTCTACTGCCGTGATGATTATCCCATTTTTGATTGCCATATTAGTAGCCATTAGTGCTTTTAGAAATACAGGCTGTATGGATTATTTGGTAAATGGAATAGGAAGCTTAGTTGCACTTGCAGGCTTAGATACTTCTTTTGTACCTGCCTTGCCTGTGGGTTTAATGAAAACTTTGAGTGGTGGCGGTGCTAGAGGTTTAATGGTTGATGTGATGACCACTTACGGAGCTGATTCTTTCCAAGGAAGATTAGCAAGTATCATACAAGGCTCATCAGAAACTACTTTTTATGTTTTAGCGGTATATTTTGGTTCGGTTGGAATAAAAAACACCAGACATGCACTTACTTGTGGTTTAATTGCCGATTTAGTAGGTTTAATTGCCGCTATATTTTTAGCTTATATATTTTTCGGATAACAACAAACAAACATATAATGAAGAAACGTATCGCTCTTATTGCACATGATGGAAGAAAAGCTGAAATGGTGGCTTTTGTAAAAGATTTTAAAGAAGTTTTAGCACAAATGGACTTAGTTGCTACAGGTACAACCGGCGGGCATATAGAAAGAACTGGTCTTAATGTAACTAAAAAATTAAGCGGACCTAATGGTGGCGATGCTCAAATTGCAGCTATGGCTGCTGAAGGCGAACTTGATTGTATTTTATTCTTTAGAGACCCGCTAGGTAAGCACCCACATGAACCAGATGTACAAATGCTTTTAAGAATTTGTGATGTACATAATGTACCATTAGCCACTAATCCTGCAACAGCAAAATTTTTGCTTTTAGGTATTCAGTAAGCGTGTAAAACCAATTTTATTCTTTTGCAAAAGCTTTGGAACAGTAATTGCAAACCTTGGTATACATCAAACATAAAATACCATGGAAACAATTGCAATGACAACTGAGATTCTGAATGATTTAGTACAAATCAATAACGACAGAATTGTGGGCTATGAAAGAGCCATCAAAGAATTAAAAGACGAAGATGCAGATTTAAAAGTTTTATTTGCCGATATGATTAGAGAAAGTCATCGTTATAAAATGGCTTTAGCTACAGAATTAAGCGTACTAGGAGCAGATATTGAAAGTGACACCACTACAAGTGGCAAAATTTACAGAGCTTGGATGGACGTTAAAGCTGCTTTTACTGGGCATGATAGGAAATCTATTTTAGCGAGTTGTGAGTTTGGTGAAGACGCTGCCCAAAAAGCTTATGAAACTGCCATCAACGAAGAGGATTTACCTAGTCACATCATGACGATGATTTCTGAACAAAAACAATCTCTAAGATTATCTCATGATCAAATTAAGGCTTTAAGAAATCAGCAAATTGATTAAGGATTTGCTGATTAAAAGAAAGAGGTTGTCTCAAAAATCTTATTTATCAAATTGACCAGAGTTGAAATATTCTCTGATATACTCAGAAAAGGCTTCGACTCTGCCCAGCCTGACACAAATTGGTAATTTGAGACAGCCTCTCTTGTTTTTAATCTATTTCAAAAACAATTCTATAACTGGGATTTCTGTATTTGGAGCTTGTACCGGTAATTCTAGAATAACATCATTTTCGCTTACCGTTTCTGTTGTATGGCCTCCTGGTTTTATATCTTGCTTAAACTTAATTTCAGAACCATCATTTAGCAACTGCGCATAAGAGAACTTATCTTTAAAATTCTTAAGATGTAAAGATTTGAAAGGCCACTGCAATACATGAATGTATAAACGTTTAGTTTTCTCATTATAAGTTAATAAACAATTGGCAGGCTTCTCAAAAGTTTCTGGTGCTTGTGTACAACCATAAATAGCTCTGTTATTATATTTCATCCACTTACCTATTCCTTCCAGGCGCTCATCTGCTCTATCATCAAATACTCCTCTGGCTGTAGGACCTACATTTAGCAATAAATTACCGCCTTTACTAACTGTCTCGATAAGCATCGCAATAAGCTGTCTATTTGATTTCCATGAATATTCATCTCTAAAATAACCCCATGAACCAGAAAAGGTCTGACAAGTTTCCCATGGTACTTGTACACCGTTTACCGTTGGCCATTTGGCTGGCATAAACTGCTCTGGTGTTTTATAGTCGTAACCCGAAGGCATATCATTTAAGTCTAACCTATCATTAACAATAATTTGCGGTTGTAACTTTCTAGTTAATGCTAATAATGCTTGTGAGTCCCAATCATCCTTTCCTTTTCCATTAGGACCAGGGTAAGAGTAATCATAAAATATCAAATCTATTTTACCGTAATTGGTTAAAAGCTCTGTTACTTGATTTTTTAGATACTGTTGGTATTTTTTGATATCTCTCGTTTGATTAAGCTCTTCTATATTTTTTGCTTGGCTTAGAGGGTGAATCCTGTCAATAGGAAAATCCGGATGATGCCAATCTATCAAAGAATAATAAAAACCTACTTTTAAACCTTGCGAGCGTAACTCCTCAACAAAAGGCTTTAACAAATCTTTAGCAATAGGTGTGTTGGTAGCTTTATAATCGGTAAATTTTGAATCCCAAAGACAAAACCCTTCGTGGTGTTTGGTAGTGATAACCACGTATTTCATTCCGGCTTCTTTTGCCTTTTTTACCCATTCCTTTGGGTCATACATATCAGGATTAAAAACTTCGAAATATTTCCTGTATTGTTGCGCATCCATTTTTTCACGACTCTGCACCCACTCATGTCTGGCTGCTGATGCATATAAACCCCAATGAATAAACATCCCAAAGCGGGCATTAGTCCACCATTTTAAGCGTTCTTCTTTTGCTAGTGATGTTTCTGTTGCAGTAACTGCTTTAGAAGATTGGGCTTGAAGTGCCCCTACATTAAGGCAGCATAAAAAAACTGCAAATAGGCAGTAATTGGTAAAATTTCTTTTCATTATTTAAAATTGGTTTGGTGTAGTTTTATAATTGGATATTAAAACTTATCTAATTTAAAATAATTTTTGTTAATGATAAGGGGTTTAAAAATTAACTATGATAAAGTTTACTATATCCATAAATTAGCTTCATATTTAGTAAGTATCTTATAAATAAAAGGCTAAAGCAAGATTAAATATCATCGTGAAAACAAGGAGTTTTTACTTCGAAATCATTTTAATCCCTTAAAGTTCAATAGCTTCTAAAAAAAGGTAAAAATCATTTGCATGGTATAGCTTAGAACGCTATCTTTGCACAACTTTCGAGAAAACGGTAAAACGAATAAGAAAGTATGATTCCGTAGCTCAGCTGGTAGAGCATTACACTTTTAATGTAGTGGTCCTGGGTTCGAATCCCAGCGGGATCACCAAAAAAATACACAAGCCTCAGCAAGTGAGGCTTTTTTTATCAAATCAAGAAACTGATTCCGTAGCTCAGCTGGTAGAGCATTACACTTTTAATGTAGTGGTCCTGGGTTCGAATCCCAGCGGGATCACCAAAATTAAAGCTTCTCTTATAGGGAAGCTTTTTTGGTTTATAGGCGGTTTATCATCCCTATCAAAATCACTTACAATTTCCTTCTTTTAAACCCTTAGCAGCCTCAATCTTAAATAATAAAACAAGCCTAAGCCAGCAAAAAGTACAGATATTATAAAAAGTAAATCCTGATAATAAGGAATAACAACTGCGTAAAGACCTAAAAAAGGCTGTAAAAAAAGTAGAAATACGTAAGCAAAGCTCAAGAGCAGATAAAACCTATTGAGTAATTCTGTCTGTATAGTTTTTAAGATTAATTGATGAAAGAGCACCGGAGTTATACATCCTAAAGTTATAAGGTGTAAATAACCAATAATTAAGTTTCTTTGAGACGCTACCCAAGAGGAAACCTCTGGCAAACAAATGATCACTTGAAAAAGTACTTTGAGAGATATCGCCAACACTACAAAATTGATGGAATAAGGTAATTTAGCTGTTCTTTTACGCAGCTTAAATAGCATAACAAACCAACTTATAGCATGCAATAAGGCGCTTAAAAAAGCGATGATATAAACATACTGAAGGGGCTTTGCCCATAATGTAAAAATGAAAAACAAAGGCAACGTAGAGCCTATAAATAACTTTAACCAGGTAGAAATGGGCTGATGGTTTTGATCTTTCAAAAACTCAAGAGCAATTAATCCTAATGCGGCTAACAACATCCAACCGTTAAGCTGAAAGTGCAAATAAAAATAGATAGCGTTTTGATAAACAACTCCGCTATAGCCTAATGCTTTTAAAAAACCTAAAGCAAAAGGACCAACAGAAGATAATATCAAGAACCAAATACTAGCTTTAATTAATTGTTTTGATACCAGCTGACCCATTTGCCGCAGCCGCCCTAATACCACATAAGCAAACCAATAAGTAACAAATAAGAATAAGGTAGACAAAATGATAGAAATAAGCTTATAGCCTTGTATGGAGAAACTAACAAGCATCCCGTAAGAAGAAAGAATAGTTAAAAGTGCTATCCAAGAAAAAGATTTTTGATGCTGTACAGGTAGTTTATTGGCGAAGATTAAAACAAAAGCTAGAAAAACCCATCCAGCGAAAGCGAAATGAGAATGTGCATGTAAAATATTCATGTAGTTTAGCTGGGGTATAGAGAAACTAATCATGTACCTCAGAACGACACCAAATAATGCCAAAACCACAAAATTGAGAAACACCCAATGCACAAAATTTATCTTAGCTATCCGTTTCATTTAGATACCCAATAAACGTTTTCCTTCTTCCGATATATTTTTATGAGACCATGCTGGCTCCCAAACTAAATTAACGGTGGTTTTATAATCAGGATAATGCTGCTCTAGGCAATTTTGCACTCCACCTACTATACTGGATCCCATTGGACAATGTGATGAAGATAAAGTCATCTCTATTTCAATTTGATTTTCTTTTACATAAACCGCATAAACCAAACCTAAATCCATGATATTTATTTCTAGCTCTGGGTCTATAACTAAACGTAGGGTTTCCATAATTTCCATCTTTAAGAAATCATCTTTTTCTGTAATATCAAACTGTTTCATGACTTATTCTTTTGGGTTTATGAAGAACAACCACCAATACATTAGCAACATACAGTAGCGCAGTTGATAAAAAACATATCAATCCTATTTTAACGAGTAAAGTAGATTTCACCATTAAGCCCACATAAAATATCAAGCAGAAAAGCGAAAAAACAACAAGTTGCACTTTAAGCAAACCATTGTTGTATAAGTTTGCGGGCAAAGGGATATTGCCTTTTCCTGTTAAGTGCTCATAATGTTTTACCCAAGCTATATAAGGTAAGGTTTTAAAGGTTTGCCCCAAAATAAGCGCTGTTATCCATCCCATTAATAATAAAGTACCATATAAATTAGAATTTCTGATGGCTAAGGGATTCTCTTTTAACTGATGATAAATGATAAATGGCAATACAATAAGTGCCACTACAAGCAAAATAAAAGATAAAAGCGTATGCCAAATAGGTAAATCTACAGTTTTACGCATTCTACTAAATACACATTCTAAAACATAGGCTAACCAAGCTGTAATACCACAAGCAGCAATTAAAGCAATAAAATATGTTTTAAAGTTAATTCCGGCATAATAAGTATCTATCAAAAACAAAAGCAAACTAATATTGATGAGATAATAAGCCACATTTAGATATTTAACAGGTTGTTTGGTTGATACTAAAAACATAGGAATAAGTTTAGCACTAGCCCCCATAATGAGTAATAAAAACCAACCACCTATACCCATATGAGCATGCATTTTTAGAAATTGAAGATGGTCCTTAGGCAAAAACGGATATCGGAAATTAAATACCATTAGCAGTCCTAAAATAGCCGTTACTAAGAGCCAAATGCTTGCTGTAACCATAAACTCTTGATAAATATTTTGGTTTTTAACTTGTTTAGCTGTTAAAACCATGTTTAGCACAAAAAACACAATGCCTACTAAAAGAAAAACACTAGCGATTTGCATGATGATGCCGGGCTCAAAAATCCAAAAGGAGAACACTAAAAAAATTAAACCTATAAAGAATAAGCCTAAACTTAACCAGCTTAGTTTTATACTATACAAAGTGGTTTCTAAAATTACCGGGAGCAGTTGATAACAAGCACCAAAAATAATTAAAGTAGCCCATCCTAAAGCTGCTGTGTGGGTGATAGCCAATAATTTGGGATGAAAATAATGTCCGTTTAAATCCTCAGAAGCTATCCATAACATGACAGCCATAGCTAAAAAAGAACAAGCGGCTAGGAGATAATGCGTAACCACTAATTGATATAAGGATGATTGGCTTTGGTTAGTCATGATGGAAAATCAAAAGGTTTATATTTTTATCATCTACTCTTTGCATCAAGCATGTAAAACCACGTTCTTTTAGCTGCTCTAGAAGAATTAATGGAACCTTCTTGTGTTTAACATATAAAGCTTTAGCCTGAGGTAGTTTTTCTAGGCTTTGCAAAATGCTTACCATGGGTAAAGGCATTTCTAAATGCCTAACATCTTGTGTTATTATATCGTCACCAAAAACTTGCAGCTGTTGTATAAACTCATCATGAGCGCTTTCAAACACATCATTTGTTTTTATTTTCTCTTTTAGCTGATCCTGTTCTTGCTTGGCAAACCATGTGATAACCAAATTGGGGTTTTGTCTTTCTACATGATGTTTAAAACCTTTTTTGGCTAGTAAATGAATTAAAGGTATGGGTTCAAAAGTATTGATAAGCTTTAAACACTGCTGCTGCTGGAGGTTTTCAATAGCATGAAGGATTTGCTTTAAAGGATCTTCCTGACGATTGATAAACGCTCTTACATCTAATGTTACCGGTTCTAAATCCTGAAAAGGAAAATCTTTAAGGCTTAATACTGTATTATCTTCTAAACGCTTAGCATCATCAATCTCAAAACCTATTTCAGACATTTTCTGCATAAAATCTTCTGGCTTGGTATCTGCAATTTTACAGGCATCGGCAATGCTAACTCTGCCTGCAAAAAGTTTCCTCAAAAGCGGATTTCTGAGTTTATTAAAATGAGGATTTAAAGCTGCTAAAGCCTCTATCACAGCAGAATTATGCTTTATTAATACAGAAATTTTGGTTTGTAAATTAATTTGCCCAGAATTCATGAGGATAATTTTCTATGTAAGGAACATGTAAATGATCAATCTCTTTACCTATAATTTCTAACTCATCTGCAGCTAAAGTAGACTCTAGATAAGGAAAAAATTCTCTTTCCTCGTAACGGATATGAGCCTCTAATAACTCAGCTAGACGCATAAGACCCGCTGAATCTTTCGGCTTTGAAGAAATAAGTTGCTGAATTAATGTTCTAATTTCTTTATGCTCTTTCATTACTATTTTACCATGCTCATCATCAGGAAGCAAGTAAACAAGAATCTGATTTTCTTCTGCTTCAAAGTGTTTAAACAACGCTTCCTGAGCAAAATAAGCCACATACTTTATGATTTCTATTACAGCCGCTTGCTTTTTTAAGCCTTGCTTAATTTTCCATCCTAATAATAAACCATGATGATGGTCTCTGGATAACTCAATCAGATTCTTGTTACGTTTCATATGCTTTTTGGTGGATTTTATTGTTTTCAAACCGCTAAATCTTCCTCTAAGCGAATGGCTTTAGGGAAAAGAATGTTGTTTTCTAGATGAACATGATTAAACAAATCGTTTTCAAACTCTTGTAATTTCTTAAAGAGAATAGTGTAAGATGTGCAGGCATCCTGAGGCAACAAATAATTATGCGTAAGCTCACGAATTTCAGCTAAATCTTCTCCGGCATGTTCATGTTCTACCTCCATAATTTGTGTAGGATTACTTACGCTACCAAAAGGTGCTTCAATAAATTTGGTTTTATTTTTAGCTGCCGATGCTAAAGCTTTAACATGAGGAAAAAGAATTTTTTCTTCTTTTTCAAGATGTAAGCTTAAATCATGAGCTATCCTGTTGAAGATATAAGCAACTTTTATAAGCTCTGGATGTCTATCGCCATGTACACGAGCAACTTTATTTGCGAGTTCAAGAATGAAAGGAATATTTTCTTTTACGTATTGATGATGGGTATTTTCAATATAATCACTTAAAAAAGCTAAATCCCATGAATCAAAAGGTAATGTATTTGCCTGCTCTATATCGTTAATTTCAGAAAGTTGTGCTTTTACGACTTCAACATCAATTCCCTTTTTATCGCAAACTTCGGCTAGTGTTTTTTTACCTCCACAGCAAAAATCTATACCTAACTTTTTAAAAACCTGTGCTTTTCTGTAATCTTTTACAACCATTTCGCCAATGGTTTCTTGCGGCTGATTGGCATCTATTTTACCAATTTTTACTTCCCAAATTTCTGGACCATTGGCTAAATACTCCCATGTAAAAACATGGCCACGCTCTCCTATCAATTGGTAATAAAGCGGTTTTGGATCGTGGTCGTTATGAATAATAAATGCCTCATTTGGATTTAAATCGTCAAATTTTTCAAAAATTTGTGGATGCTTAAATCGAGGTTCAATCTTGGTTACATCAAGTGTTAGAATAGTTTTCATAAAATTTCTTGCTTTACATAATAAAAGATAAATTTATCTTCTATTACAAAAGAGCTAAGAAATTCAGTAGTAAAAAATGATGACCATCACGTTTGAACGATTTTTAGGAGAATAATTGAAGTAATTAGAGGTCTTTCTTTTTGAAGATTTTAAGTGCCAATATCATAGGAATTACAATCCACAAAAGTTGGAGTATTAAAGAAAAAGCTATGCCTAAACCGCTACCAAAAAACTGCTGATATAAGGCCCCGGTATAACCCATAAGGGCAGAAATATCTAATTGCAAGAGAATCAATATCCTAGCTAAATCAATAGGATTAAGAGAGATAATAGCTATCATGGCTTTTTCTAAAGGATAATCGCCAAAAAGGAAAAGAAAAAGCAGTACCAAGCCATCAAAAATAATAGCGAAATAAAACCAAATCATTAAAGCCAGACCTATCCCTTTAGCTTTATCTCTGGTAATGGTTGATGCCCAAAAAGCAAGAGAAATAAAACTTAGTGTAAGTAAAGCGCCGGTAGCCATCATGGTTAAACCTGTGGTAGAAAAAGCAAATACCGCTATGGGCACACAAACACCCAAGACAAAAGCAAGAAGAATAGATGTACTGATACCTATATATTTCCCCATCAGAATATGCAGCCTACTTATTGGCTGTGATACCAAAAGTTCTGTAAACTCGTAAGCATTAAAATAATATGTAGTTGCATAAACAATACTTACCAAGGGCACAATAATGAGCATGACTGTTGTAATACTTACCAAACCTTTAGTAACATCGGCATCAGCCATAAAAATGCTGGTACAAATAATGGCAAGAAGTAAGGTATAAGCAAGTAAAACCTTACTTTTAAGAATATCAAAAATGATATATTTAGCTATTTTAAACATCATGATGCTAAAATTTTAGTTAAGGCTTTGCCTAATTTTTCTTCGCCTGTGCTAGATTTAATTTGGCTAAGTGGCATAAAGAATTTTACTTGTCCTTCAAATAAATACATCACTTCATCTGCAATTTCATCAACCTCGCTCATGATATGTGAAGTAATAAGAATTAATTTCCCTTTCGCCTTTTGCTCCTGTATTTTTTCTTTCAGGATTTCTGCTGCTAAAGGATCTAAACCTGCTGTTGGTTCGTCAAGTATTAAAACATCCGGATTAAATAAACAAGCTAGGGCAGCGCTTACTTTTTGTCGCGTTCCGCCAGATAAGGTATGCATGGCTTTGTTAAACATGCTTTGAAGTTGAAAAGCTGCTATCAAACTTTCATCTAAACCGCTATGCTTTTTCCTGATATCCTGCATCATTTTCAAAAGCTGTCCTATTTGCATATGATCTGGATAACGCCCAATTTGAGGCATATACCCAATATTTTCTTTGTATTGATAGGTGTTCACAACAGGAGAACCTTTAAAAAATATCTCGCCACTATCTGGTATAACCATACCTAAAATAGATTTGATTAAAGTGGTTTTACCTGAAGCATTTGGACCTAAAATAGATACTACCCTACCGCCATTAAAACTACAGTTTAAGCCTTTTAAGACATTGAGTTTGCCAAAAGACTTTTTAAGATTGGAAATTTTTATAAGTTCTTCCATGGTTTCATTTTTGGTTGTACATCTTTAACAGATTCTGGCGTTACCGATGGTATAGAGCGCTCTACTTTATCCATCAGATTAATGATAAAACTCCTCATCAGCATAACACTTTGTGGTATTTGCTCCATAATTTGTGCATATAAACTGATGGGGCGGTAGGGAATATCACCTATGCCGTTTTTATTTAAATCATAACCTTCGTATTTATCCCAATAATTATGTTCAAAATGGTTGAGGTTAAGGGTTCCGTTGGTACTTACATCAAAAGAATTGGCAATGAAATTATTAGCTATAAACTTGCTATTTATGCAATTGGCTAATACTCTTATGGCCCATCCGTTATTATTAAAATTGTTTTTACTGATGCTTATTTCCTCGCAAGCTTCCATATAAACACCCGTGGTATTTCTTATGAAATTGTTATTACTTATTTGACTGTAAGAAATATCTTTTAGCAACAAACCGTAAATAGAACTCCCCCAGTTTTCTTTAAAGACATTGTTTGTCATTTTTATGCGTTTAGAATACATCACCGCAACACCAGAACCATTGTTTTTAAAGGTATTGTATTGATAAACATCATCATCAGAAAACATAAAATGTAAGCCGTATCTAAAATTTTTCTCGCTTAAATTGTGGTGTATTAAACTGGCTTTCACAAACTCGAAATAAATCCCATCCCGGTGGCCGGTTACATAATTATTTTTGATGGTGATGTGGTTAGATTTCCAAAGGTGAATGCCATTGCCAGATTCCATTTGTATGGCACTACCTTTACACTCGTTATTTAAGATTTGGATATTTCTAGAATCTGAAACATATATCCCAAAAAAATTATGGAGTAATTTATTGTTACTGATGGTTACATAAGCCGTATGATGCAAACGTATACCTGCATAATCTCTCATGGCTCCGGTTTTAGAGTTTTTAACAATAAAACCATCCACTTTAACGTGGTGTGCGGTAATGGTTAAGCACTCTTCTTTAAAACCAGCATCTAAAACCGGATAACCTTGCCCTAAAATAGTAAGCTGTTTATTAATGAGGGTATTGAAAGAATTGTATTTACCCGCTTTAACTATAATTGTATCTCCGTCTTTTGCTAAGGCAACCGCATTTTTTAACGACGTTATCTTACCTGCTGGAGCAACAACAATAGTCCTAGAAATAAGCATTTCTGGAATAAACAAACATAAGACGAGCAGTAATACCCTCATTTTAAAACAGTTGAAATTTGTTGATTTTCTAAAAGTTCATCCCATGAGAAAATTTCCCAATCTGGATTTTGCCTATTGTTTTCTGCCAATTGTTTTAATTCAAAAGCCGCTAAATTACCACCCATGGGAGATTTAAAAGCTTTGTCTTTTAAGAAATAGGCTTTTTTAGCATCAATAAAATTTCCTGGTTGTGCCATATTCATTGCTAAGAAAGAAGCTTCAGGAACATTAATTTCCTGGTTCTCTTGAATAAAATCTGTCATGCATTCTATAGCATCAAACTTGTAAATTTTGCCTTTAGCGGTTATAATTTCTGCTGCAAACTTATCATCCATAATACTCATTTTACAATGAGCGCAAGCATCTTTACCATAGCTTATAGGTTCTGGCCCTTGATTGCAAGCACTTAAGCTTAAGCATATCCATAAAAAACAAATTAGTATTTTCATGATGTTAATGATTTAATATTTCTTTCCATAAATAATGTAAGCCCTACCAGTATTACTGCAATTGAAATAAATACACCGCCTATATCTGGAAAAGAACCCGCAAGAAAATTCAATAGTTGTTTGTAGCCAATAAGTGGCGGTTGGTAAGACATCCCCGGCACTTTTATAGCCGCTTTAGGGTCTAGGTTATGGCCGTAATCGTACTCCCATAAATAAAAATCTACCAAACCCACTACAGAAAAAGACATCAGTAAAATAAATAGAAACCATAAAAGCTTTTTATTGCCTATTGTGGCCGTTAAAAAAGCAGTTAACACAATCGCAGTAAAAACATAGGGTACAATTTTAAACTCTATAAAATCTTCTACAACAATATGTTTCATACCGATGTAGTGGTTTAAGCCATTTATTTGGTCAACATTTCCGGTTATATTATTTAGCCAGATTTTTAAGCCTAAACCTTCTGGGTATTGTGGTGCCTCTAAAATGATTTGCCACAAAGGCAAGAAATAAGCACTTAATAAGAGTAACCCGCTTATGGCAATGATAATTCTGGATTTCTTTTTCATGACTCAATTTTAAAAAACCGGGGGAATTTCTCCCCCGACTTGTTGGTTATTTTTTGGCTATTGGATTCTCCCCTATTTTATAGGAAATAGGAAGTGTAGAGCTTTTTGGAGATACCCTGATATAGCCAGACATTTCTTGGTGTAAGGCAGAGCAAAAATCTGTACAATAGAAAGGGAACATCGCTACGCGGTCTGGCACCCATTTTAATGTTGCTGTTTCACCTGGCATCACTAAAAGCTCGGCTGTATTGGCACCTTTTACGGCAAAACCATGCGGCACATCCCAGTCTTGCTCTAAATTTGTTAGATGGAAATAAACTTCATCGCCTAGTTTAATGCCTTCAATATTGTCTGGTGCTAAGTGAGAGCGAATGGCTGTCATGTAAACATCAACGCGGTTTCCTTTTCTTACCACTCTTGCGTCTTTTTCTGATTTAGCAACGTAAGGATGGTAGTTATCTTCTAATTTGAAAAACTTAACTTGATTTTTGGTTACTAGCGCTGCCGGGATAGATTGAGCATAATGCGGCTCGCCAATGGTAGGAAAATCTAACAATAGCTTCATTTTATTACCAGTAATATCTATCAATTGAGCTGATTGTGTAAGCTCTGGCCCGGTTGATAAATACCTGTCTTTGGTAATTTTGTTAAGCGCTACTACATATTTTCCGTAAGGTTTTTTATTATCACCACCCGGAACAGATAAGTGACCAATAGAATAATAAGTAGGAATTCTGTCTATAATCTCTCTGGTAGATAATTTCCATTTCACAATTTCTGAAGAAACAAACATAGAAGTATAAGCATAACCTTCGCTATCAAACTCGGTATGTAATGGGCCTAAACCTGGTTTTTCTACTTCGCCTTCTAAAACGGCGGCATATTTAAGAACTGGTATGCCTGTTTCTAAACCTTGGTCTTCAAACTGTTTGCTTTCTATAGCTTTTAACATTTTTTTGAAGGAAAATACCGGAATAACAGCTGCTAGTTTACCACTGGCCACAATATATTCGCCACTTGGGTCTACATCTGCACCATGCGGAGATTTTGGACAAGGGATATAGTAAACAATACCCGGATAATCTTTAACATCTAACATTAATACATCTTTTTTGATGGTTGATGTTGCAGAGTGTGTTTCTTCATTCCATACGTTATGTGCGTATCTGGCAGGTACTTTTTTACCTTTCCCTTGTGCTATAAGCTGTTCTGCCTTTCTCCAGTTTACGGCCATTACAAAATCTTTATCACGCTGACTGGCATTTACTTCTAACATGGTATTGGCTTGCTCTGTATTGTAAGTAGAAAAGAAAATCCAATCTTTAGAAACGCCTTTTCCGGCTCTGGCTAAATCATAGTTGAAACCAGGAATTACCAATTGAAAAGCTAAATTCATGGTACCTTTATCTTTATCTACTTTTATAAAAGATGCAGCGCCTTTAAAGTTTTGTTTGTAAGAATCTATAGATACATCACTATTGGCATCTAAAGGAACACTAAAACGGGTGTTACCTACAATATACTCGGTATTTTCTGTGCAAAACGGCGATGCGTGATTTCCGCCAACATTAGGAAGCTCAATAATTTCCTCTGTTTTAAAAGTAGCGAGGTTAATTCTGGCAATTCTTGGCGTATTATTACCATTAATGAATAACCAGCGACCATCATCCTGTCCATTAGTTTTTGATAATTGTGGATGGTGGGTATCATCCCAAGGGACAAAACCATGCGATGTATTGAGCATGGGTTTGGTTTCTTCTGAATAACCATAACCATTTTCTGGATTTTGAGAAAATACCGGAATCACTTTTAACAATCGGCCAGAAGGTAAACCGTAAGCAGCAATTTGCCCGCTAAAACCTCCGGAAGCAAACATATAAAGTTCATCATACTTCCCTGGCGCTACATAAACCTTTTCGGCGGCATCTCCATCTGCCTCTTGGCTTACTTTCCCTGGTTTACAACCAGAAAAACCCATAGCTGTTACAACAGTAATACCTGCTGCAACCCATAAACAATTAAATTTCATTTTCATGTCTTTATGTTTTAAATTCTATTGTGAATCGTTTTTGCGAAGAAATTCCAGAATCTGCCTGGCTTCATCGTCTGATACATTTTGAAAAGTCATTTGAACTAAATGTTCTTCAAATAAAGCTTTAGCAACAGGGTCTTTTTTGGTCATTTCTTCTGGATTGGTAATCATATTCATGATCCATTCTGGTTCTCTGATATTGGTGATATTTTTAAGACCTGGCCCAACTACCTTATCTGCCGTGGTTTTGTGGCAAGCAGCACATTTAGAAGTAAAAACAGCTTCTCCTTTGGCTGCCAAATCATGATCTATAGGCCCAATTTCTACTGATGTAAAACGCCCTACTCCCTTGCTGTTACTTTTTGCTTTGGTATCTGTAACGGTTGCTTGCTCTGCTGGCGCTTCTGCTTGCTCTTGTGTTGATGTAGGCTTATCGCTACCACCACATGCGTAAATGAAGGTTACTATTACCATCCATAATGCAATTGATACTTTTGTTAAATTTTTCATTTTACCTGTTTTATGAGTTATTAATATGTTCTTTAAATCCGCTTCGGCATTTTAAAATGAAGCAAATTCTATTACCTTTATAATTAAAGACAAAATTATCTTTTATTATTTCCTGATAAATGATTTACATCACATTCTTAGATTTATAAAGAATAAGAGACGTAATTATAATTTTTGCTTTATCATAACATGCTTAACTTAGCTATGATTTTTATACAGAATGATACTTTCAAAATCTTGCGAATATGCTGTTAGGGCAGCTATTTATATCGCTTTAAAAACACAACAAGGTGAAAAAACCGGGATAATTGCTATTTCTGAAGCTATTGGCTCGCCTACACATTTTACTGGAAAAATTTTACAAGCTTTAGCTCGTAAAAAAGTAATCTCTTCTATTAAAGGACCACACGGAGGCTTTTTCATAGAAAACCCAAAAGACATTTATTTGGTAGATATTATAAAAGCAATTGATGGTTCTGGCCTGTTTAGCTCTTGTGTAATGGGTTTAAAAACTTGCTCTGATACCAAACCCTGCCCAATGCATGAACAAATAAAACCCATAAGAACACAATTACTTACAGAGTTTAGTAAAAAATCTGTTGATGAGCTGGTAAAAGACTTTGATAAAACAGGTTACTTTCTGAGATAAAATTCATTTTCTTCTTTTTTTTCCTGAATAAGCCTATTGTTTATCTAATTCAGTGTTAAGAAAATAAAAATCGATTTCAATTTTTGTTAGACATTCATTTACAATACTTTACAAAATTTATTTTTTATTAGATTTTAAAAAAAATAGCTACATTTAAAATTCCTAAAAACCAATTTTAAAAGATAATTTAGAATCTATTATGACCAGATTAAACTGTAGAATTACAGGAATACTAGCTTCGCTATTTTTTCTTGTGTCTTTTTCTAGTACGCTTAAAGCTCAAAAATTTGAAGCCAATCTTGAATCGTTTAAACAATACGAATACCCAGCATGGTTTAGAGATGCTAAGTTTGGTATATGGTCTCATTGGGGGCCGCAGGCTGTACCCAGACAAGGAGATTGGTACGCCCGTGATATGTATCAAAGTGATTATTATGACAGAAAAAAGAATGAATATACCGGAAAACCTCATCCTGCTTACTTATATCATGTAAAAACCTACGGACATCCATCAAAATTTGGATACAAAGATTTATTACCTCTTTGGAAAGCAGAACGATGGAATCCGGAACAATTAATGGCTCTATTTAAAAGAGTTGGAGCTAAATATTTTGTGAGTATGGCGGTGCATCATGATAATTTCTTTTTATGGGATTCTAAAATCCATAGATGGAACTCGGTAAAAATCGGCCCTAAGAAAGATGTTGTTGGGTTATGGCAACAAGCAGCTAAAAAAGAAGGCTTAAAGTTTGGCGTTTCAGAACATTTAGGTGCTAGCTATAACTGGTTTCAAACTAATAAAGGTGCTGATAAAACTGGGCCTTTAGCTGGAGTTCCTTATGATGGAAACGACCCACAGTATGAGGATTTATATTATGCCAAATCTGATGAAAAAGCATGGTTAACTACCGACCCAAAAAATCATGCGAATTGGTTAAAAAGCGTTAAAGAATTGATAGATCTTTACCAACCAGATTTATTATATTCTGATAGTGAATTACCTTTTGGTGAAACTGGCCATAAAATGCTAGCTCATTTTTATAATCAAGATATCGCAAAAAACAACGGCAAATTAGAAGCCGTTTACAATAGTAAGAGAAGACCATCTGAAGGACGTTGGGTGCAAGATATAGAACGTGGTGTGATGGATTCTATCAGTCCGTTTCCTTGGCAAACAGATACATCTATTGGAGATTGGTTTTACCGTACCGGACAGAAGTACCGTAGTGGAACAGAAATTTTGCAAATGTTAGTTGATATTGTAAGTAAGAACGGAAACTTATTAATTAACGTAGTGCAAACTCCAGAAGGAGATTTAGAACCTGATGTTTTAAACATCTTAGAAGAAATTGCCGCTTGGACGCCAGTAAACGGAGAAGCAATTTATGGCTCTAGACCATGGAAAATTTATGGCGAAGGACCATCAACAAGTTCTAACAAACCTGAAGGTAAATTTGGTGGTGTAAGCGATGAGCGTTCTTTTGAATCAACTGATATCCGTTTCACAACAAAAGGCGAAACATTATATGCTTTCTGTATGAAAAATCCTCAAAATGAGATTAGCATACAAGCATTAGGTAAAAACACAAAATACAATAATAAAACTATTGCTTCTATAGAGTTATTGGGAAGCAAAGAAAAACTAAATTGGAAACAAGAAAATGGTAAGTTGGTTATCCAGAAACCAACAAAACTTCCAAATTGGCAGGTTACCACTTACAAAATACAGTTTAAAAACTAAGTTAAAAAAGCCCGAAATTGATGAAATTTCGGGCTTTTTTATGATTAATATTTCACCTACAACAACTTATCTATAGAGTTCCATATAATCCGGATACTGGAAATTAATACAATTAAGCCTACCCCAATAAACATTTTCTTTACGGGTAGTTTTCCCACTAATTTGGCTGCTATAGGTGCCGCTAAAAGACCTCCTAAAATTAAACCTATAATGGTTTCTATATGGCTTGTACCCAACATGATAAAGAAAGTTACCGCACTAGCCATAGTAACAAAAAATTCGGTTAAACTAACAGAACCAATAACATATTTTGGACTTCTTCCTTTTGATATCAAGGTACTGGTAACTAAAGGCCCCCAGCCACCGCCACCAAAAGAATCTAAAAAGCCACCTGCACCCGCTAACCATCCTGCTCTTCTTACTTTTTTAGGTTTGATATCTTTTTTAAAGGCATTGGTTAGAATTCTTATTCCTAAAATAAAGGTATAAACAGAAAGTACCGGACGAACCCATTTAGAATTCTCTTCGCCCAGAGTTGTTAATAATAAAGCACCTACTATTGCACCAATAACACCCGGAATTAAAAGTGTTTTAAACAGCTTCATATTCACATTGCCAAACCTGTAATGGCTAAAACCTGATGCGCCACTTGAAAACATCTCTGCCGTATGTATACTTCCAGAAATAACAGCCGGATTTAATCCGCCAGAAAGTAATAAAGTAGTAGAAATTACACCGTAACCCATCCCTAATGCACCATCTACCATCTGGGCAAAAAAACCAACAGCCACCATAAACAAAAATTGCTTATCTACCTGTTTAATTACATAATCTCTAACCTCGTTAAAGGTAAAATACTCTACCACACTTACTCCTATTATAACTAAAGCTAATAGCGCTAAGCTAAGTGTAGCAATGTTCTTCCATTTTCGTTCTTCTGTTTTAGGTAAATTAGTTTTTGTCTGCGTTGTTTTTTGATCTATCATTCTGAATTGTATAAATGGAAAAAATCTGGCCCTGTTTTTATTCAAAAACAGAAACCAGATTAACCAGCGTGTTAATAATATTTTAGTTTAAAAGCCCATCAAATGTAAGTGCCAAATAATACAAACCTCCTAAAGTTGGTCCGCCGGCGTATTGCACATAATTCCTATTAAATAAGTTAGTACCTCCTAATTTTATATTGGCTTTTGCTTGAGGAACTTTATAAGTAACCTGCGCATCAAAAGAGTGGAATGCTGGCACAGTACCATTTACAAGCGGACTTTCCCACAAGAAAGATTCTTGCCACCTCCAACCAATATTAAATCCTAAGTTTTTAACAATCTCTCTGTTTCCGAAAGATAAATTTGTAGCCCAATTAGGTGTATTAAAACCAGTTACAAATACATCTCTGTTTTTACTTTCAGTAATATCATTATAGGTAACATTACCTGCTATGGTAAACTTCTGATAGAAATTGTAGGTTAAGCCTAATGAAGAACCATAGTTTGTGTACTGGTTTTTTGCATTGGTATATACCCTGTAACGCACTTGCTGATTGTTTCTATTAGCTTGAACAGCAGCTAAAACAGCCTCATCTGAACCTACTGTTACTTGCTGTGTTAAATTGGTGCCTGCTCTGTAAGGTACAGCCACCTCAACCTGACCCAAGAAACCATCATACTCATTGATATAAGCATCAATATCCACAACTAATTTATTTTCTAATAAAACGCTTTTATAACCTACCTCAAAAGAGTTAATACGCTCTGGGCGAGTTTCACCTAAATTGGTAACCTCTAAAAGATCTCTATTTTGCAATGCTGCTGCATTTGTAGTAGCCCCACCTGCTACGCTTCTGTTTACCGCAGCATTAAATGCATTTATAGATGCTAAAGTGTAAGAATTGTCTAAATAATTTAAACCATTGTTGATATAAGACAAACCTCCTACCCTTCTGATGTTTCCATTATTCACATAAGAAATAGCTTCAAACAAGGCAGGGAAACGGTATCCATTTTGGAAAGATGCCCTAAAATTGTGCTTTTGCGCCAAGGTATAAACCGCAGCTATACGTGGGTTAAGTTTAGGATCAAACTCTGGGTTATAATCTAATCTTACCGAACCAAATAACTTCAATTTTTCATCAAAAAAGGTTTTTGTTACTTGCGCAAATGAACCAAATTTCTTGTAATAAACATTGTTTCCGAAGCTCCCATCAGCTAAAGGAGTAGTTCTTTCTGCTATAGGTCTAGAGAAATCTACGAAGTTATTACCATCAGGGATAACCTCATAAATACGAGCATCAGCACCTATCAACAAATCAAATATTTTAACTTTTTCTGATAAATCCCACTGCGCATCGGTATGGTAAGTACGACTTCTCTGTGTTAAAAACGCCCCTCCGGTTGCTGGTGCACCCGGGATAACCGCACCATGATCCCAATTATTAATTTTAATAATCTGGCTTTTTAAAGCATTAAATTGTGGTGTACCAGGCTCTACTCTTCCGGCGTCTGCTGCGGCCCTGCCTATACGTAAAGCTTCTGCTAATGGTGTACCATTGTTTAGCGCATTTTGTAAAGCTGTTCTATATTTTGCTCCCCAAACACTATTTGTTCCACCACTGGTAATATCCAAATTATCAACCAAAGGTTTAATATTATAAGAATCGCCTGTGTTTTCTACAGATAAGTAAGATTTAATAAAATAATTAGACCCTTTAAGCTCTAGTTTATGGTTTTGTACATTTACATTATCCATTTGGATTTTGTTACCACGTTGAAATAAACCATCTAATTTACCAAAGCGATAGCCATAAGAAAGCTCGGCATTATCACTAAATCTGTAATGTAAAGCAGCATCAAATTTTAGGTTATCTACTGTAGGTTGTACCACATCTTTTTCAAAATAACCTGTTCTTCTTACGATGATACTTTGACTTCCTGTTCTACCTGGAATGCTTAATCCAGTAAGTGTTACAGCATTGCTACCATTATCATCACCATATTTATTCCATGCGTCATAAGCTGGGTTATCCGCATCAGCGTTAAGCTCAGGAAAAGAAGGATTAGCAGTATTTAAATTGTTAGGATTTTGATTTGTACGCGTATCAGAAACCCAATCTGTACCTCTCATGTAGCTTAAATTAACCTTGAAGGCAAATTTGTTATTAAAAGCTTTAGCGTAACGGATAGCTGTTTCAGATAAATTGCTAAGCTCTCTTCCTGTGCCTCCCAAATGGTTTAAACCACTTTTTTGGTAAACACTTAACCCTTGATATAGAAAAGGACTTTTAGTTATTAAGTTGGCCATACCATTGATAGCATTCATCCCATAAAGGGCAGAAGCCGCACCCGGAGTAATCTCAACACTGGCAATATCTAATTCGGTTGGCCCGATAGCATTACCGAGCGGTACACCTAAGGTACCTGCTTGCATATCAACACCGTCTACCAATTGTACAAAACGAAAGTTATTAGGTATATTAAATCCCCTGGTGTTTGGAACTTTAAAAGTGATGCTTGAGGTGGTCATTTGCACACCTTTAACATTTTCTAAAGCATCATAAAAACTTGGAGCCGGAGATTCTCTTATGGCTCTGATATCTAATTTCTCAATAGCAACCGGAGATTTCAGGATACTTTCCTCTACCCTAGATGCAGTTACGACAACCTCTTTACCCAGTTGAGTTTGGGTAACGAGCTCTATATTAAGCTTAGAATCTGCATTTTCTATGAGAAATTCCTGAGTTTGAAAGCCAACACTAGAAATAACCAAAGTAAAAGGAAATTTAGCTCTAGTTCTTAGTTCAAACTGACCGGCAGAATTGGTAGATGTTCCAGAAACGGTATTTTTTATAGTTACAGTTACGCCCGGAAGAGGTAATTTATCATCCTGCCCTAGCACAGTTCCGGATACAACGATAAAGTTATTCCCTTGGGCTGATGTTGTTTTGGTACTGCCTATGAGCAGCAGTATAAGTAAGATAGTGGTATATAGTTTATTCATGATTTCTTTTTAATTCTTATTCATATTTCATTTTTCTTTTTTGCGGAGGTTGGCTCTTCTAACAACAACACATTTTTAACATCTTCATAGTCGACATAATTTATATAAACAATAAATCCTACTGATTTGGTCGACAATATTAAAACAAACTTTTAAACTATACAAATAAAATCTATAGATTTTGTAGATTTTATTTTTACTTTAGTGATTTCTAAGCAAAACATATGAAATGGATTACCAGAAAAAGGCCTAAAATAGATAGAATAGCTTGCCCTTGGCTTATTAAAAGATTTATTGATGCTGATGCAGAAATAATTTATGTAGCAGCGCAAGATGTTATAAGAAAAGCGCAAGAGCTGGGTGCAATTCCGTTTGATGTCCCTCATGTAGAGTTTACCCATTATCAAGATAAATGTACTTTCGATTATTTTATTGAGAAATACAAGCTAGAAGACGAGGCGCTTACTACCCTATCTTTAATTGTTAGAGGTGCCGATACAGATGCCCATCATTTAGCGCCCCAAGCTTCTGGTTTATGGGCAATATCCGCGGGTTTGGCTTATAATTATAAAGATGATAATGAACTTTTAGAGATAGGACTAATTATTTACGATGCTTTATACAGTTGGGCAAAACATTTAAAACATGTTAAACATACCCAAAATTCTACCGATAGCTTGTTTCTTGATGTTTATCATAAATATCTGAAACATCAAAAAGAGCAGGGTAAAAAAACGCCATCTTGGGCAAAAGAACTCAAGGAAATTATACAAGACCAAATAGACATTAATATGAATGTTAGTTTAAAAGATGTTTCAGAAGAGTTAAAAGTAAACCCTGCTTATATATCCAGAGAGTTTGCTAAACATTTTGATAATCTTTCTTTTGGAGATTATATCAGAAAACTACGCATAGAAAAAGCTATATCTTTAATAGAAAGCACTGATTATAAATTATCAGAAATAGCTTTTCTTACGGGATTTTCAGATCAAAGTCATTTCACAAGAATTTTTAAAAAAATTTATGACTTGAGCCCTGCTCAATATAAAAAAGCTTTAAAAAGTAAAATACATCCAAAAGGTAAAATCTCTTCTAAATAGTTTGTGCATCAGCCTTTATTCTTGCACAAAAAAGATATCATGAAATACTGTATTTATTTAAAATCGGCTTTAAGCCTGATATTAATTAGCGTTTGTTTTATTTTGGATGCTTATACGCAGGAAAATCAGACTACATTTCCTAAAATAACGGGTTATGTAGGCATTCTACACCCAATAGCTACTTTAAATAATGATGGTTTACATACCAATTTTACTGATTATTATGTAGTTGGGATGCCAACGGGTATTAATATCTGGAAAACAGAAAAAATAGGCTTTTCTTTTGAAATCGTTCCGTTTATTAGAACAGAAAACGGCCTAAGTAGAGCTAACAATATCCTCATTCACCCTGGTATATTGCTAAAACTTAAACATGGCTTTACTTTGGTTAACCGGATAGCTTTTGAAACTTCTGGTAGGTACGGTTTTACACCCATCCTTAATAAAGTAATTAAGAAAAATAAACACAGCAATTATTTTATAGCCATGCCATTACCTGTAAGATTTGGTAACAATAATCCGGCTTCTGCTACTGTAGCTTTTCAATTTGGAATTGGTTTTTAAATACATATAATGCAAAAAAAATACACACTTAAAGATATTGTTATTTATTTCTTCAAACTTGGCACTTGGGGCTTTGGAGGACCTGTAGCTTTGGTAGAATACATGCAAAGAGATTTAGTGGAGGACAAAAAATGGATTTCTCAGGAAGAATATAAAGAAGGCTTGGCCTTAGCACAGTTAGCCCCAGGACCACTAGCAGCACAGCTAGGTATTTATTTAGGCTTTGTACATTACAGAATATTAGGTGCAACATTAGTAGGTTTGGCCTTTGTACTACCCTCCTTTTTAATGGTACTCACTTTAGGTGTTGCCTATAAGCTTTACAGTGGTTTAGCTTGGATGCAAGCTGTTTTTTATGGTGTTAGTGCTGCTGTTATAGGTATTATTGCATTAAGTGCTTATAAATTAACCATCAAATCTATTAGTAAAATCAACCTTAAAGGTTTACAAGATAACTGGCTTTTATGGGTGTTTTATTTAGTTGGCGCTGTTAGTACAATTGTCTTACAGCGAGAAGAAATTCTATTATTCATTTTAACAGGGTTGATTTATATGTTGGTAAAAGCTAAGCCAAAAAAGCTACAAAAAACAGCAAGTTTACCCGTTATTGCGTTTTACTTCTTACCTATAATTACCTATGCAAAAGGCACTTTACCTAAAATGGCCTTATTTTTCTTAAAAGCCGGAGCTTTTGTTTTTGGTAGTGGTTTAGCCATCGTTCCTTTTCTACATGCCGGTGTGGTGCAAGAATATAAATGGTTAACAGAAAATGAATTTGTTGATGCCGTTGCCGTTGCTATGATTACCCCCGGACCAGTAGTTATTACCGTAGGTTTTATAGGTTATTTGGTTGCTGGTTTCTCAGGAGCTTCTGTTGCTGCAGGAGCCACCTTTTTACCTTGCTATTTGTTCACCATCTTACTAGCACCCTCTTTCAAAAAGATTTCTCAAAATCAGCAAATTAAACTTTTTGTTGATGGCATTACTGCAACAGTTATTGGTGCCTTGGTGGGTTCGGTTATTGTAATTGCTAGTCGCTCTATAATAGATTTAACTACTGTGATGATAGCTTTTGCATCCGTTTTAGGATTAATGTATTTCAAAAAACTAAAGGAACCTCATATCATTTTAATAGCGGCACTTATTGGTCTTGTGATTAAGAATTTGTTTTAAATAGACGCCGGGAGCGGATTCGAACCGCTGTAAAAGGTTTTGCAGACCCCTACCTCACCACTCGGCCACCCGGCTTTATTAAATTTATCCAAACAAAAAGTAAGCAATCACTAGCGTTACCACTATATTAAATGCTTGTGCTATTAAAAAAGCATAAAACGGTTGTTTACTATTTTCGGCAAATAAATCTTTAAAATTTGTTTCTAAGCCAATACTGGTAAAAGCTAAAGCAAACCATAATCCCTGAAGATTTTTTAAACTCCCCTTCACGGTAGACACCGTTTCTGTAGGTACTAAAAAGGAGAAAATTAAAGATGCAGCTATAAAACCAATAACAAACTTAGGAAACCTATCCCAAATAATTTTTAAGGTTGGTTTTTCTGGTCTTCCTGCTTCATTATTTTTGGTTTGTATAAAAGACCAATAAATACTGATGGCAAAAGCGGCTAAACCTAGCAGTACATTCTGAGAGAACTTCACTATAGTACTTATTTTTAAGGCTTCCTCGCCCACCAAAGAACCCGATGCAACAACCGCCCCGGTGGTATCAATACTTCCACCAAGCCAAGCACCTGTTACTTCTTGAGATAAACCGAGATATTGAGCTAGGTAAGGCATGAAAATCATCATCGGGATAGCTGTGATTAATACCATAGAAATTACATAAGACAATTTCTTAGAATTACCCTGAATAGCGCCAGATGTTGCAATAGCTGCTGAAACCCCGCAAATGGATACTGCACTAGAAATCATCATGGTTAACTCTTGATCTATTTTAAGCTTTTTACAAAGCCAGAAAGCAAAATACCAAACAGATAATACCACCAATAACGCTTGTACTAATCCTAGAGAGCCAGCTTTTAGGATATCAGAAAAAATAACACTGGTACCTAATAAAACTAAACCAATTTTCACGTAAAGCTCTGTAGCTAACGCTGCCCTAAACCAAGCTGGTATTTTAAAAAAATTACCGATAAGCAATCCAATAGATAAACTAAAAATAACAGCCTCTAAATTTATAGATTTTACAAAATCATTTCCTGCCAATAAAAGAGCAAGAATTGTTAACAAATACACCACTGGAAAAACAATAAGTAAATGTTTAATAGATTTTCCGGTAAGAAAAGCTCCTAGCATAGCAACCGCTATTACCAATACAAACTGTATAAGTAGTATTTCTAAATTTTTGGGATTAAAGATATCTGTATTTAATACGGATAAAGATTCCCAATTGAAATTAGGAACTGGTAATAAAAAGCCAAGAAGCGAAATAACAATGATGCTTGCTCCTAAAATAACAACAGCCCAATCTTCATGAACCCATTCTTTTTTAATTTTCGACATATTTTATAATAAATTGATTTTATAAATATCACTTAAAACAGTTTTTGCTGCATGATAACCACACATACCATGCACACCACCGCCGGGCGGTGTTGATGAAGAACATATATAAATTCTTTTAGATGATGTACGATAAGGCGAAATTTTTACTGCTGGCCTCGTATACAATTGAGCCAAATCAATGATTCCACCATTAATATCACCACCAATATAATTAGGATTATATGCTTCCATTTGTACAGTATTCATACGATGTTTTGCTAAAATAGTATCCTTAAAACCAGGTGCAAAACGCTCTATCTGATTTTCTATAGCATCAGTCATATCCTTAGTAGAGCCATGCGGAACGTGGCAATAAGCCCATGCGGTATGTTTTCCTTCTGGTGCTCTACTTTTATCAAATAAACTTTGTTGAGAGAATAAAACAAAGGGCTTTTCTGGGTGGATACCTTGAGACGAGCTTAATTCTGAACTTTCTATCTCTTGATAAGTATTACCTAAATGTACCGTGGCAGCTTTTTTACAAGCATCGGCAGTAAATGGTGTAGGCTCGCTTAAAGCCCAGTCTACTTTGAAAACTCCCATACCATGTCGGTAGCGTTCTAATTGCCATTTGTAAAGACTAGAAAACTCTGCTCCTGCAATGCTTATAAGTTGTTTAGGCGTTACATCAAACAATACAACCCGATGTGGCGGCAACTCTTTAATATTTTTAACCATAATGCCTGTTTCTATTTGACCTCCTAAAGAAATAAAATAAGATGCTAACGCATTTGCAATAGCTTGCGAGCCACCTTTAGGAATAGGCCAGCCATGTTTATGCCCTACAGCAGATAAAATTAAACCAATAGCTGCCGAAGCCCAGTTACATAAAGGTTGTATGGCATGTGCAGACATTCCGCCCCATAAACCCTTAGCCTCTTTTGTTTTAAATTTAGCAGCTATAGCATTAGCAGATCTGATAGCATTTAAACCAAACTGAGCCAACAAAAAAGGATGCGATGGAAAGCTTAAAGGCCCCATGGTATCTTCTGCTATTTCATCCCAGTGGTTAACAACGGGCTGGATAAGTTTTAAGTAGGTTTCTTTATCCTTACCTAAATAAGATGCGGTTTCCTCAATAGATTTTGATAAAAAAGCGGCCTTTCCATCATCAAAAGGATGGGCTGCTGCTAGCGGAGCTTGAATAAACTGCAGTCCGTGTTTTGCTAAAGGTAATTTCGAAAAAAAAGGTGAACCCATTGCCATGGGATGAATAGCCGAACACACATCATGTTTAAACCCTGGCAAAGTTAACTCTTGTGTACGCAAGCCACCGCCAATGGTATCTTTACCTTCTAACAACAAAACAGAAACCCCGGCTTGCTGCAGCGTTATTGCTGCAGCTAAACCATTGGGTCCCGAACCAACTATAATAGCATCGTATTTCATCTTACAGATTAAGGTGTTACAACCAAATTTTCTTTTTTGCCAGCATATAGCGGATAAACTTTGTCTCTTTTATCTAAAACCACATAAATAGAGTCTTTATACTGGTTTTTACCCCATAATATGATTCTGTTAGCTGATGGTCTTTGGTAATGAAGGGTAAAATTTTCATCCTTATATACTTTATTCTTACTTTGGAAAGTAATCGTCTTTTTAATAGTATCAGCTTCATAATAAAAATGTCTTCTGCCGCCACCTGTCCCGGCAGATTCATAGGTTCTATCAATATCTTTAAATTGTTTTCCTCTGCCTGCTTCTCCATGAATTAAGAAGGTATTAAAAACGGTATAAGACATGGTAGACCATTTTTCAAAAGTTACATTTTGCCATCTTACTGAATCAACCGGAGAATATGGGACAATTTTATTATTCACTTTAAACTCTGTTACATCATACAAACCTCTTGAGTCCGCTAAACCGGGTCTTGATGGTACTTTATAAGAATCGTATTTATAATTATGCCAATGTAAATAAGCACTCAATACAAAAAAGAACAGGAATACAAAGCTTTTAAAAGCTATTCTAAAGTACTTTTGTAGAGGTGTTTTAAAATCGTGGTAGTATAAATTAGGCTTAACATCTTTTTGGAGAACAAGTAAAGTCCAGATATTTTTAAGATAAGGCCATAGTACAAATGCACCACCTAAAGTAAAAAAAGCAGCAGCCAAGTGTATGCCACCATCATAAGCATGATTAGCAAAAGTTATATTACCAATCATTGCTAAAGATAAAGCCGCCCCAACTGCTCTGGTAGGCTTAAAAAGTAGAAAAAGCATGATCAGAAGCTCGGCTAAGCCCGCAAAAACTTCATAACCATGAACAAAGCTAAATTGTATCCAATACAGCTTTTGAGCAGTAAAATCGCCAAAAGGTGTATTCAACTGCGTTAAGGCTAAATCTGGCATCTGTGTAGGAAAGACCTTAGAAAAAGTTAAACCTTGCAGTTTAATCAGCATGGCATAACTTACACCTACCAATAAGAAATAGTATAAATTTCTGTAATGCTGACGCTTTTGATCTAAAAGGCCCCAAATAAAGGCCCCAATTATCCCAATACCTAAAGCTAAAAACCAGTTGATATAGCTTGCTAATCCATAAATTCCTTCTTTAGCAGTTATCGTTAAAAAATAAGTATTGGCATCTTTTAAAGAGCCTTTATCAGCCGCTCCGTCAAAAAGAGGTTTAATTTTAATGGGATTAAAGGAAGAACCGCTCAACCTCCCAATATCTCTAATATGTAAATTGGCCCAATCCGTAGTGAACCATCCTTTATAGTAATCTAGCTCTAAAGGCACTATGAGCAGGAAGAAAAAAATAAATGACACCCTAAAAGCCCATTTTTCAAAGGCTGACCAAACAGGTTCTTTGTTTTCTAAAAATATATCTGTTGTATTCATTTTGATTGATGTTGGGGTTATAGTTTAACAGATTTTCTTCTGCCTTCTAATAACATATACTTCCTGTTTATTTTATCTAAAACAGCATAAACAGAATCTTTCTTCTCATTTACACCGCTTAAAACCAAAGTAGAATCATTTAAAAAGCGATAACTTAACTGAAATTTTTCTGAAGCGTGGTTTTTGTTTTTATTTTGTAGGGAGAGCTTTTTAGAAACAGTATCTGCCTGATAGGCAAAATAATGTCTGCCTCCAACACCAGCCGATTCGAAATTTCTATCTATATCATTGATTTGATAAACATCCCCGAAAGAAGTATCTATTTTTACTGGTTTAGCAATTTTAATGCTTATAGTAGCCCATTTTTCAAAAACAACATTTTGCCATCTATTTGTATCTGAGGTAGTGTAAGGAATAACTACGCCATTGTACTTAAACTCTCTTACATTATAAAAGCCATAAGTTCCTTTTAAACCTGTTGTTTTAGGCAATTTATATGGCTCTTGAATATAATTAGCACAAGTGCTTACTCCCAAGACTATGAGAAATATAAATACAGATACTTTTAATATTGTTCTTAATCTTTTAAACCCAAGAGTAGTATAAATAGGCTCAAACTTGCTGGCTATGGTGTATTGCTCTAAAACCAATAAGCTGTAAAGTCGCTTAGCATCATAAATCAATAAAAATAATGCTATCACAACTAAATATAAACTATAAACCTCTTCGCTAGCATCGTAAGCTATATTAGCTGCAAAAACATTTCCTGTAAAACCGGCAATAATACCTGCGCCAAAAGTGGTGGTTCTTCTAAATAACAAGAGTATACCAGCTACTACTTCTATAGCACCTAGAAAAATTTCATAGCCTTGAGTGATACCTAACGTATGAAAATAAATCTTCCACGCTAAGAAATCACCATAATTGGTATGCATATTACTTAGCGAAGGAAATGGCATTTGTAGCGGAAAAACCTTTAAAAAACCATAAGCGATGATACCAATAGCTAAACGATAGCGCAAAATTACCCTTAACCAATAGTACAGACTATCGTAATTGCAATTAGTATTGCTAAAAGTCCAAATTATAGTAGCTAGAGTAGCTATGAAGCCAGCGAAAAGCCAATTCTGATAACCTACTAATCCAAAAAATTGTGGAGCATATTTGGTTAAACTAAATAGACTATAAAAGTTAAAAGTTGCCCAATTTATATTAAAAAGTTCTTGATAAAACTTCCAATCTATGGGTACAACCAAGATAAAGAAGTAAATAAAGAAAAATCTAAGTAGTATTTTTTCATAACCTTTCCAGTCGGACGAATCATGATTTGAAATATTTAGAAAACTCATAGGTTTTATAATTAATAATCAGGGTTTTGTTCAAGATTTTTATCTAATTGAATCTGAGCCACAGGAATAGGAAAAATATATTCATGCTCTTCCACTTCAATATTGCTATCTAAAGCTTCTAAAACTGTTTTAGCCCTGCCGGTTCTGGCTAAATCAAACCAACGGTGTGGTTCAAAAGCAAACTCATACCTTCGCTCTTCTTCTATTGCTTGTAATATTTCTTGCTGCGTAACCGCTATTGAAACGGGAAGTTCTGCCCTGTCTCTTACCAGATTTAAATCTGCTAAAGCACCATTAGTAATACTTAAATTATTTTGTTGAGCTCTTGCCTCTGCTCTTATTAAATACATTTCTGAAATTCTAAAGATATAAGCAGGATCTGTAGCTGGTAACCTATAATATAAATTACCAAACCAAATACGGGTATTATTTTGTACAACACTACTGATTAAAGCACTTCTTCCACCGCCAATAGCTGGATTATTAAGAAGTGAAACAAATCTATCATTTGGTGCATACCTGTAAGTACCACCTCTGGTAGGATGTTGCATTTGTGCTCTGGTAGCATTAGGGTTAATAGCGCTATATTGCAGTTCAAAAATAGACTCTCTGGTACCCACAACATTATTGGCAAACCAAGCACTATAAGGCTTAACCAAGGTATAATCTGCTGATTTTTCTATCAGCTTGGTGGCATATTCCTCGGCTAAAGCCCATTCTTTTTTGTAGAGGTGTAATCTCGCTCTTAAAGCCCAAACTGTTCTTTTTGTGGCTCTTATTCTATTAACCGCATCAGGTAATAATGCTTCCGCATCTTGTAAATCTGCTAGTACTTGCGCATAGGTTTGGGCTAAAGTACTTCTTCTAATATTTGGCCTTTCTTGTAAAGATACCGTAGGCTCTAAAAATAATTGTACACCACCCCAAGCTCTAGCCAAATCAAAATAGGCTAATGCTCTTATAAACTTGGCTTCTCCTATAATCTGATTTTTTAGGTTTGTGGTAAGCGTAGGGTCTTGTACTGAAGGTACTTTAGTAATAACATGATTAGCTCTGTTTATCGTATTATAAATAGCAGACCAAGCTGTATTAAACAATACCTCATCTGTACGGAAATTGATATTAACTAAATTTGCAGCTCCGCCAGTAGTAAGATTTTTAATATCAGCACTCGGAAAAAAACCTAATGTAACATAAGTTTCTCCGTAATAACCTGAAGAACTTAATTGCCTATAAACACCTCTTAAAGCTGTTTCGCTAGAACCTTTATCATAAATAGGATCTAGATCTGATACGGCATTTAAGGGCTCTGTCTCTAAAAAATTCTCGCAAGAAGACAATAAAATAGAAAAAGAGAATAATATATATTTTAAATGTTTCATGATACTCATATTTAAAGGGTGAGATTTAAACCAAACTGAACTGTACGTGGTTGTGGAGGTGTACCATAATCGTAACCTTGGATATTTCCTGTTCCTAGATTAGATTCAGGATCAGCCCCAGTATACTTCGTAAACAGAAGCAGATTATTACCCGTTACATAGAATCTTAGCTGATCTATTTTAGCTCTTGCTGTAAGTGTTTTGGGCAGGGTATATCCTAAGGTTAAGGAACGCAACCTTAGAAAAGATGCATCCTCAAAAAACCTACTGTTTTCTTGTCTGGCGTAATTAGCTGCTGTTAATTTAGGTACATCAGTAACTTGGCCAGGGCTTGTCCAACGGTTTAGCTGACTTGCTAACAAAATACGGTTAGCATCTAACGTACCACCTGTTTCTCCCAACATTCTATTATGGTTCCATAGATTATTTCCATAAGAAAAAGTAAAGAACACTCCTAAATCAAAGGTTTTATAATTAAAATTATTCGTAATCCCTCCAAATAATTTAGGCCAAGTACTTCCTAGTATTTGTCTGTCATCAGCAGTAATTCTACCATCTTTATTAAAATCATCAAATACGGCATCCCCAGTATTAGAGTCTACATAAAGCTGTTTATATAACCAGTAAGAGTATAACTCTTTTCCTTGTTGTAGTCTTATTAAATCTCTTCCTGCAAAAGGGATATCAGCCGGTATTCTTTCTATCGTATTTTTATTTTGAGCCAGATTTAAATCTGTTTTCCAAGTAAAGTTTTTAATCTTGACATTGGTAGAATTTATACCTAACTCAAAACCTTTATTACCAATTTCTCCAAAATTGGTAATGTAAGAAGAAAAACCTGATGTTGCCGGAGTTGCAACCAGGAGCAGCGCATCTCTGGTATATTTATTATAATAGTTAAACTCTATATTAATTCTGTCATTTAACAACCCTATATCTAAACCTGTACTAAACTGACTGGTTGTTTCCCACTTTAAATTAGGGTTAGCAATTTGCAAAGGAGCAGTTCCGGGTAATTCTGCACCTCCTAAAGCATCGGCATAGCCAAAACCGCCTGTCCATAAACCATTAGATGCAAAATCATTTATCCCACCTTGGTTACCAGTTGTACCGTAACTTACCCTTAATTTAAGATTAGAAAGGGTGCTTAAATCTTTCAGGAAATTCTCTTCATGAATACGCCAAGCCCCACCAACAGAAGGGAAATATCCCCATCTATTATTTTCTCCAAATCTTGACGAACCATCTGCCCTGATGGTAAATTCGAAAAAATATTTTCTTTTGAAATTATAATCTGCCCTCGAGAAAAACGATGCTAAAGTACTATTAGTCGTAAACTGAGATGCCGTTTGTATAGCTGCTGATGATATTTGTGTATAAGAATTATTAGGGAAATTTGTTCCCGTAGCCGATACGTTTTTAATCTCAGCGCTTTGCAAAGTATTACCAATCAATACACCAAAACTGTGTTCTTTTAATTGATTACGATAAGAAAGTGTTTGCTCATTAATAACCGTTGTAGATTGTGTAATACTTTGAGTACCTCTACCTCCACTTGCTCCTAAAATTGTTCGAGTATCCCAATATTCGTTCTCTTCATAATTATTATAATCAGCACCAAAAGTAGAACGAAACTTAATTTTGGGTGTGATATCATAATCCAGATAAACATTACCAACATAATGGTAGCTGTTAGACCAAAGATTAACTGTATTGGTTAATACAGCAATGTTATCAAAATTTACCCACCTTAATGGCGAACCATCTGCAGCAAAAATTGGTAAGTAGGTTGGGATATTTAGAGATGCTTGTAATAGCGTTCCGTTACCACCGTTTGCAGGTCTTGCTTGGTCTCGATAGCTTTTAGACAAGCTATTACTTGTACCAATGGTAATTTTATCATTTAATTTTTGATCTAGATTTACTTTAAAGCTTGCTCTATCAAAACCCATAGGCTTCCAAATAGATTCTTGATCTGTAAACCCAGCACCTAAATAATATCTTGTTTTTTCTGAACCTCCATTAACAGATAAATCATAATTTCTAAGATTCGCTGTACGATTTAAGAAGGACATCCTATCGAAAGTAGGTTGATCTTGTGGCAAGCCTCTTCCTGGTACATTATTAATAATCTGATTTGAAGGTCTAAATGGTTCTGGCAAACCTGAATTCCTGCTATACTCATTTACCAATATAGCGTGTTGTTCACCTGTAGTTGTTTTCCAAACCCTATCAGCTGGAGCCCAACCCAAACCTTCGGAAGCGTTAAAAGAGATACTTGGTTTTTGCCTGTAATTACCTCGTTTTGTAGTAACAATAACTACCCCATTAGCACCTCTAGAACCATAAATTGCAGTTGCTGTGGCGTCTTTTAAAATCTCTATACTTTCTATATCTGCCGGATTTAAGTCGGCCAAAGGCGATGTTCCTCTATCTTGTGATATATTTTGAAGACTTACATTATTAACAAATACGCCATCTATTACATAAAGAGGATCATTACTAGCATTTATAGAAGTAGCACCTCTTACCCTAATAAATATATCAGAACCTGGCACACCTGTATTACTGCTAATTTGCACTCCGGCTGCTTTACCTTGCAACTGGGCATCAAAGCTTACTTCTGGTATGGTTTTAACATCCGTTGGATTAATTTTAGAAACAGAACCTATTAAGTCTTTTCTATTTTGTGTGGCATAACCTACCACAACAACATCACTCAATTGTCTTCTATCTTCTTGTAATTCTATTGTTATAGGGGTTGTAGTTGCAACAATCCTAAGTTTTTGATAACCTAAATAGCTTATGATTAAAGTTACTGGAAGCTTCTGACCCGTAACAAAATTGAACCTGCCTGCTGCATCTGTTTGTGCATTATGGGTAACACCTTCCAATTGAACTAAAGCACCCGGCAATGGCTCTTTAGTTTGCGCATCTACTACTTTACCACTTAAGGTTGCATTAATGAGCGGTTTGGTTTGAACTTGAGCTTGTATATAGCCTGATGTAAATATTACAAGAAGAGATAATATGATTTTCTTGTATAAAGCTATAACACAAAAAGACTGTATAGCTTTTTCATAATTTTGCATACTTTTACTATGGTTTAATTGAACATTTTATGCAGGCGACAACGCCAATTGAGAACCTGCATGATTAAGTTTAAGCCTTGGGGAATATGCTATCATGTTCCCCTTTTTATTTTAATGTATCAACATATCATTTTAATCCTCCCGCGTTTTATTTTAAATCAATTTTCTGATGCAAATATAAAATTAAAATAATAATCTACAAATTTTATAGATTATATAGTTTATAAATTTAAATAGCTTTATAAGAAGCTCAAGACCATAATATAAAACATTAAATACAGACAGATATATTTTACTCTTAAAATCTATTCAAACAAATTTTATTAATTAATGGGTTATTTTAGTAGATTTAAGGCTCTTATTAGTTTTAATTCTTACCCATAATAAAGAATAAGTTTTGTTAACCAAAAAAACTAAATACGCAGTAAAAGCTTTAATTGCATTAGCTAGAAATGAGGATAATAAACCTATGCTGATTGCTGAAATTGCAAAAAATGAAGGTTTACCTAAAAGATTTTTAGAAGCTATTTTGTTGGATTTAAAACGCGGACAAATTTTAGGCAGCAGAATGGGTGCTGGCGGTGGTTATTTTTTGATGAAACCAGCATCAGAAATTATGGTATCTTCTATCATCAGAATATTAGATGGCCCAATTGCCCTATTACCTTGCGTAAGCTTAAATTTTTATCAGCGTTGCGAGGAATGTAAAGATGAAGTTACTTGCAGTATACGCGAAATGATGCAAAAAGTAAGGGAAGCTACCGTAGGCATTATGGATAATACCAGTGTTGCCGATTTAGTAAGAAGAGAAAAAGAAATGTTAAGTCAGAAGTCTGAAGACCGAAGTTTATGAGTTTTCGACCGTTTTAATAATTGGCAATCTTCGGACATCGGTCCTCGGACTGCCAACTTCTAAAATCTACCTACTATAATTAGGAGCTTCTTTCGTAATGGTAATATCATGAGGGTGAGATTCTCTGATACCAGAAGCTGTTATTTTCACAAATTTTGCCTTTTGTAAAGTCTCGATATCTTTAGCACCACAATAACCCATACTTGCTCTTAAACCACCTACGTATTGGTGCATCACTTCCATTAAAGTTCCTTTATAAGGTACACGACCCACAATACCTTCTGGCACTAACTTTTTAATGTCATCCTCTACATCTTGGAAATATCTATCTTTAGAACCTTGCTCCATAGCCTCAACTGAGCCCATACCACGGTAAGATTTAAACTTACGACCTTCATAAATGATGGTCTCCCCTGGCGATTCTTCTACCCCTGCAAATAAAGACCCAGCCATAATAGAACCTGCTCCTGCTGCAATGGCTTTCGCAATATCACCAGTATGCTTAATACCACCATCAGCAATTACAGGTACTCCGGTTCCTGCTAAACCTTTTGCTGCTTCGTAAACAGCATATAATTGGGGTACACCTACACCAGCAATAATTCTGGTGGTACAAATGGAACCCGGCCCAATACCAACTTTTACAGCATCGGCACCAGCATCAGCTAAAGCTTTAGCACCTTCTGCTGTGGCCACATTACCTGCTATAACTTGTAAGTCAGGAAAAACTGCTTTAACTTCTTTCAGTTTATCTATAACTCCTTTAGAATGACCATGGGCTGTATCAATGGCAATAACATCAACACCAGATTTAACAAGTGCTTTAACACGATCTAAAGCATCAGGCGTAACCCCAACCGCTGCACCTACGCGTAAACGGCCATGCTCATCTTTACAAGCTTTAGGGAAATTTTTAAACTTTTGGATGTCTTTAAAAGTGATTAACCCGCTTAGCTTACCATCTTTATTGATAACCGGAAGCTTCTCAATCTTATAATCTTGTAAAATGATTTCGGCCTGTGCTAATGTTGTACCTTCTGGAGCTGTAACTAAATTATCTTTAGTCATCACTTCTGTTATTTTACGATTCATGTCTTTCTGGAAGCGTAAATCACGATTGGTGATGATACCTACCAAAACATTATCAACAGAAACTACCGGAATACCGCCAATTTGGTATTCTTTCATAATTTTAAAAGCATCAGCAACTTTAGCATCTTCTTGTAAAGTAACAGGGTCTTGTATCATCCCACTTTCTGATCTTTTTACTTTACGTACTTCATCAGCCTGAGCTTCAATACTCATGTTTTTGTGTAGAATACCAATTCCCCCTGCTTGTGCTATAGCAATAGCTAGATTAGCATCTGTAACGGTATCCATAGCCGCAGAAACAATAGGAACATTAAGCTTTATTTTCTTGGTGAGGTAAGTTGAGGTATCAACTTCACGCGGTAAAACTTCTGAATAAGCCGGTACTAAAAGTACATCATCATAGGTTAAACCTTCGGCTAAAAATTTATGTGGATCTAATTGCATAGCAAATAAATTAGGGTGCTTTATTTGCCGCACAAAGGTAGATTATTTTTTTGGGATTGAAAGAAATATTTTATATTAGGTACTGATTTACCAATGAAAACATTTTATGCTAAAAAAATTACACAAAACTTGTTTCTATTTAACAATATTATCTTTTTGCTTATCAAAACAATTATCCGCACAAGAACAAACTCTTAAAGTAAAATTTGGCAAAGTTGAAATCGAAGAATTCAAACAAAAACCATCTGGGAAAGATAGCTTAGCCAATGCTGTAATGTTATTTGATATTGGTGATATCTCTTTCTCTATAAACAATAATGGAAGATGGGTTTATAAATTTTCAAGGCATAAAAGAATAAAAATCCTATCTAAAGATGGTTACAATTATGCAAATTTTGAAATTCCCATCTATAAATCATCAAACCTAAAAGAAGAAATTTCTAGTGTATCTGTTGCCTCTTACAACATAGTTGGAGAAAAAGTAATTCAAAATAAAGTTCTCAAAGACGAAAAATTTACAGATAAATATAATTCTTATTGGACCATTAATAAGTATACTTTATCTAATATCCAACCGGGTACAATAGTTGAAATTAAATATGAAATTATCTCTGAAGACACTTATGATCTAAGAAGTTGGTATTTCCAGCATGAAATACCTGTACTTCATAGCGAGTTAACATTAGCAATTCCTGAGTATTTTCAGTATAAACTTAACAGTCAAAGTTTAGTGAATTTAGATTTAGTGAATAATGAAGTAATCTCACAAAATCATAGCGGTAGTATAACGAGTTCTAGCGATAGCTACAGAAGTCAGAGTTATAACTTTATGTGTAACGCGACAAAAAGAACTTGGGTAGCTAAAAACATTTTTGCTTTTAAAAATGAGCCATTTATTACCACCTCTGATGACTATATTACAAAAATCTCTTTTGAGTTACAATCTACTACTTTCCCTAACGATATTATGAGAAATTATTCCAGTAGTTGGCAAAAAATAGTAGAAAATCTATTGGAATTAGAATCTTTTGGAGAACTTGTTAAGGTTAATAATTCCTCTAAAAATATAATTAGTGGATTCATAAATGAAGCTGATTCTACAGAGATTAAAATGCAAAAAATATATAACTACTTAAAAAAATCTATTAAATGGAACGAAAAAACAAGTATTTATGCATCACATAAATCTATTAAGAACATCATTGATCAAAAGAATGGGAATTGTTCTGATATTAATCTTACCTTAATAAATTTATTAAATAGCGCTAATATTAAAGCAAACCCAGTACTTATTAGTACCCGCAGTAACGGTCGCCACCCTGGCATTCCACTTATCTCAAGATTTAACTACATTATAGCTGCTGTAGATATTAATAATAAACGTTATTTCTTAGATGCCACTAATCCAAACTATTTTATCAATTGCTTCTATGAGGATGCTTTAAACCATAAAGGACTCCTGGTTGATCTTACATCAAAAGAAGGAACTTGGATACCTATAGAGCCTGAAAAAACTTCTAAAACGACAATAACTAATATTTTCACTTTAAACAATGATGCTCAATTAACAGGAAGTATAAACCTCTACAAGACTAATTATGAAGCGTTTTATGCAAAAACTAAATTAGACCGTTATTCATCAAAAGAAGATTATATTAAAGATTATACTAAAAATAAAAGCGGATTAAAAGTTGATGATTTAAAAAATCAGAATTCAGAAATAGATGGCGTTTTTGCTGAAACTATGGCTGTAACAATTGATGACTTGGTAGAAGAAGCTGGAAACCTACTATATTTTAATCCTTTACTTTTCGAACGTACAAAAGAAAATCCTTTTAAATCTGATGAACGCCTTTTCCCTGTAGACTTTGCTACCCCTAAAGAAGAAAATTATAAATTTATTTTTAATATTCCAGATGGATACAGCTTAGAAAAACTACCAACACCTATTTTGTATAAATTAGAAGACAACTCTGCTTTATTTTCTTATACAGTGATACAAAATGACAAACAAATTCTCATCAATAGCAAAATACTTATAAGTGGAATAGTTTATCCTTCTGAAAGATATTTCGAACTAAAAGAATTATTTAAAAATATTGTAAATAAACAATCTGAACCGATTGTATTAAAAAAATTATAAGCCTTTGAGAAAATTATTTTTCCTTATTTTATTATTTTATTCAAGCTTTTTAAAAGCACAAGAATATGCTACATCAAATATCCCAGACTCTCTTTTAATTAATGCCGATGCAGTAATTAGAAAAGAGACGAGGGAGTTTACCTTGAAATCGCCTTCAAAAGCTATTGAAAAATATGATTTAATAGTTACTATTCTGAACAAAAATGCAGAGGAATATAATAACTTAGGACTATCTTATGATAAACTCTCTCGGATTGAAGAATTGTCTGCGTCTTTAATTAATAAAGAAGGTACCGTTATTAAAGAATTTAAAACTAGCGATTTTACTGATAGAAGTCTTATCTCTAGTTTTTCTATTTATGAAGATAGCAGAGCTAAAGTATTACAAATTAATTATCCAACTTATCCATATACTATTAAGTTTTCTTACAAAATAAACCATAATAGTTTACTCTCATATCCTTCTTGGTATCCTCAATCAGATTTCAGATTATCTGTTCAAAAATCTACTTATGAACTCTCGCATCCTAGTGAGATGAAAGTACGCTTTAAATTAAATAAACTTCCTATACCTGCAGTTCAGGGTGATGATAAAACCAAATCAATTAAGTTTTCTATTCATAATTTGAAAGCTTATGCTATAGAACCCCTAAGTGCAGGCTTAAATAAAATAACACCTTGGGCATTATTTGGGCCTACCAATTTTGAGTATGATGGTTCCTCAGGAGATCTTTCTGATTGGAATGCATATGGTAAATGGCTTTATAATTTAAGCGCTGGTTTAGATGTTTTACCTAATGATATAAAAATCAAAGTTCATGAACTTACTGATAATTTAACTAATGAAAAAGATAAAATAAGAGTTTTATACAAATACTTACAAGCCAAAAGCAGATACGTAAGTGTACAATTAGGAATTGGAGGCCTTAAACCTTTTGAAGCAACAAAAGTTGCACAAAATAATTACGGAGACTGTAAAGCCCTTTCTAATTACATGCTCGCGTTACTTAAAGAAGCAAATATAAAATCATATTTAACGGTTGTAGGTGCAAATCCTAAAGGTGGTTTGAGGACTGACTTTGCTTCTGCAAACCAAGCTAATCATATGATTTTATGTGTTCCTTTACAAAAAGATACAGTTTGGCTAGAGTGTACCAGCCAGCGTTCTCCTTTTAATTATCTAGGGAGTTTCACAGAGGGCAGGAACGTACTTTTAATATCACCAAGTGGCGGACAAATTGTTAAAACTCCTGCTCTTAAACCCTCAGATAGCCAGCAGCTGAGAAAGATTAATGTTTTTATTGATTCTTTAGGAAATGCAAGAATTAAACTTTATACACAATATACGGGAGAGCAATTTGAAGACATTCAACATCAATTATATAATGAAATAAAAGAGCAAAAAGATTACATCTACAGTACTTTACAAACTCCAAATGTTAGAATAGAAAAAATCAATTATTCATTGGCAGAGAAAGATATGCCTAAAATAGAAGAAAACTTAGATTTAACCCTTGATAATATTTTTGTTAATGGAGGCAATAATAAGTTTGTAACACTAAATTTATTTAATAAGAAATCATATGTTCCTGAAATAGTACCTGATAGAAAAACAGACTTTAGAATTTCAATGAATTATCATGATTATGACGAAGTAATTTATGAGCTCCCCAAAAATTACAAAGTAGAATTTATCCCAAAGGAAACACAAATTAAAACAGATTTTGGTATATACACTTCATCTACTACCATGAGTGATAATAAAATCATTTATAAAAGAGAGCAAAAGATGTTTAAATCAACATATCCCGCAGAAAAATTTAATGATTTAGTGGCATTTTATAAAACCATTTATAAAGCAGATAAACAAAAAGCAGTTTTAGTTAAGCAATAACTAGGAAATATAGAACTCTAAATATTAAGTTATTTAGTATTAATAGAAATGTTAAACAAAAAATCACCGAGCTAAGCTTGTTGATTTAATTTATCCTATATGCTAAAATCATCTATTACTTATTTTTTACTTTTTTTACTTAGCATCCAATCTTTTGCTCAAGATAATCAAGGAATTAAATTCTCTCAATTTAAAGACTGGGAAAGTGCAAAATCTGAAGCAAAAAAATCTAATAAATATATTTTTCTAGACGCTTTTACAACTTGGTGTGGTCCTTGTAAAATGATGGCTAAAGATATATTCCCTCAAAAGAATGTTGGAGATTTTTTTAATGCAAATTTTATTAATGTTGCTATTCAGTTTGATAAAACAAAGCATGATAACGCCTTTATAAAAGCTTGGTATAAGGATGTGGAACAACTAGAAAAAGAATTTAAAATTGATAGTTATCCAACATATTTATTTTTTAACCCTAATGGTGAATTAGTATATAGAATTACTGGAGCTTCCGAGGATGCTTTTACTTTTATTTCAAAAGCGGAAAATGCTGTTAACCCCGAAAAGCAATATCACTTATTTAAAACAAAATTTGAAAAGGGAGTAAAAAATCCAATTTTGTTAAAACAGCTTTTAAGCACTGCGAAAGAAGAGAAGGATTTGCTCTTTTTGTCTAAAGTTGCCAATGAATACTTAATATTTCAAAAAGACATTTACACTAAGGAGAATTTAGAAATTATAAAAACAGCTACTGTAAAAAGCTCAGATGTAGGATTTAACGTTTTGAGATTTAATTCAACAAAAGCTGATTCCATGTTAGGGAAAGGAGAAAGCTATAAAATTGTTTCAAATATAATTTCTAACGAAATTGTAATACCTTATTTACGTAATGGTGGCACTAAAACAGACCTTGGTGGCGGAATGATAAGATATAGTGGAGAAATAAATAAAAATATTGATTGGGATACACTTGAGTCTAAACTAAAATCTGAATACCCAGAACTTTCAAGAAAAATACTTTTAGCTTCAAAACCCATTTATTATGATTGGGTGAAGGACTATAATAAATTCTGTGAATCTTTTATAGAATTTACCGATTTATATCCAGAAGTACTGGATGATAATCTACTACGCTATTATATATGGAATATCATTAAAAATTCAGAAGATAAAACTATTTTGAACAACGCTATTAAATTTACTACTCAAACTAAATTTTTCAAAGAGAAAAGAAGTCCTATTATACAAACTGGATATGCTACACTTTTATATAAGATTGGAAATAAAGTTGAGTCTTTATTAGCTGTGGATGAAGCTATTAAAATAGCAAAAGACTTAAATCAAGACTCTTATATTACACGATTAGAAAATTTGAAAATAAAAATAGAAAAAGGGGAAAAAGCTTGGTAGTTTTTAAAGCTTATATAGTCTCTATATTACATTTTTTTAGCCCCCACACAATGCTTTTTAACACAAATCTCATATTTAATAAAACATTGAAACTTTTATATTTTTTACATTAACTATTACTATGGGAAATTATGTTTAACACAACCCTCATAACCTTATTTTACGTTTTATATTTTGGACTTAACTCCCTATCACAACCTAAAACCTATAACTTCACAATTGAAGGAACTTCAAATATTGAAAAAGGAACTATAATTTTAGAATTGGCAGCAGATTCTAGTCTTTATCCAGAAGAATTAAGAAATGTTAAAACAAAAGTTGTTAATGGTAAATTTGAAATAAAAGGTAATATACCCCATCCTCTTGCCTATCGTATATCTTATCGGGATAGAGCTTATTTATCTGAACTATTTATTATTGATGAAGGTCATCAAAAAATAGTAATTGATACACTTCTAAACAAAAAAGTCCCGCAGATTTCTAACAAAATCATGAGTCATGATTACCAAAATTATCTAAATCATTTTCAAGAATTAACACAGCAGTATGACGCTTTAAATAGTAAATGGGATAGTATTAAAACGCAAACAAACAATAAGATTCCTAAAGAAATTAACACGCGTCTAAATCAAGAATTAAAAAGACTATATCGCTTAACCGATAGCACCTTACTAACTTATGTAATCAAAAATCCTGATTCTTATTATGCTTTATGGAGATTAGCTGAACTTCATCAATTTGGCTTCGAAAGCATATTCTTCACTATCTTTAACAGCTTTGATAGTACCACCCAAAATTCTTTTTCCGGGAAAAACCTCCATCAAAATCTCTTAAAAGGGAATGAATTATCCATAGGTAAAAAGATGCCAAAATTTATAGTATTAAGCCAACAAAACGATACCCTTTCTACCAACTTTTACCAAGAATACAAATACACTTTAGTAGATTTTTGGTACAGCAACTGTGGGCCATGCATCGCTCAATTTAAAGAGCTTAATGAAATATACACCAAGTACCACCAACAAGGCTTCCAAATAATAGGCATATCTACAGACCGTCAAAAAGAAAAATCTAAATGGATAGCTGCCATTCATAAACATAAACTCTTATGGCCGCAATATTGGGATATTGATGGAAAAGAAAGCTCGATGTTTTCTATTCAAGCTTTTCCAACCAATTTATTAATTGATTCTACTGGAAAAATCATAGCAAAAAACATCAAGCCTTCTGAATTAGATATTTTCTTGAATAAGTCGCTTTAGATACAACTCATATAAAATCAAATCTCCCCCTAAACCTTCCCCACAATTACCTTATAAAATTGGTCAAAATCCCAATATTTATTAGCTAATTCTAATAATTGTGGTGCATTAATGGTTTTAATGGTGTTGATATAATTTGTATAATATTCATAATCCTGATTAAAGAAATAAATATTCTTAAACTTGTCGGCATGTGAAAAAGCATTTTCTAAGCTGCCTAGTAAACTTCCTAAAAGATAATTTTTAACCAAGGCTAGTTCTTCATCACCAATTAATTGGGTTTTAAGGATATTAACTTCCTTTTCTATTTGCACCAAGGTATCAGCACAAACATCGGTGCCTACCTCAGAAGCAATAAAAAAGTATCCGGCTTGTTCTAAAGATACATTTGCAGAACCTATACCATAAGTATAACCTTTATCCTCTCTAATATTAGCCATCAATCTGCTGCCAAAATATCCACCTAAAACCGTATTTAGCACTTGTAAGGCAGGAAAATCTTTATGTTTTCTATTGATAGAAGGCATCCCAATTCTTATCGCAGATTGCAAAGCCTGCACCTTCTCTATATAATGATATTTATCATCTGCAGCTTTAAATTCAACCGTGTTAGGTTTAAAAACAACATCGCTTTTCCATGCGCCAAAAAGACTATTTAAAAGCGTTAAAATATCTTCATTTACTTTTCCAGAAACCACTATGGTGCAATTTTCTGGATGATAAGTTTGCTGAAAATGCTGTCTTAAATCTGCTTGATTTAAAGCGTCATAATCTTCCAAATTTGATGAAAAACCATAAATGGTATCGCCAAAAATAGCCTTGCTAAACTGTCTTCTTGCCAAAAAATCGTTCTTTTCTAAGCTTACTTTTAACTTTTGCTTTTGGTTATTGATAAAAGTATCAACCTCCTTTTCAGGATAAACAGAATCTGTTAAAACTTCTTTGATAATAGGCAAGGTATTAGGCAGATGCTTATTTAGAGAGTAAAGCACAACTGTAGAGCGGTCTAAACCATATTCGGTTTGAAAAAATGCGCCATAATAATCTATTTTATTAGCAATCTCGGCTCCACTTAAATTACTAGTACCATCATTTAACATGGTATTGGCCGCTAATGATAAAAGTGGCTTTTGAATATACCAATTAACATTTTTAAAAATAAACTCTATCCTTACCAATTCTTGCTCACCAGCATTGATGATGAAAACCGGAATATCATTAGCTAATTGATGCTTGCTGGCTTTTATAAAGTGTATATCCTCAATATTTTTAAACTGAGGGGCTGTGGTTCTATCTAACATGATGCTTTATTTAGCTAAATAATATAATGTAGTAGCTTGCTCTTTAGTAAACAATTGCTGTGCTTGCTCTTGAATATGAGCCGCTGTAACACTTAAATACTTATCAACTTCAGTATTAAAAAGTGAAGCATCTCCCATCAATTCGTAAAAAGCAATATTCATAGCTCTATCTAACAAACTCATCTCAGAAAAAGTTAAGGTAGACTCAAACTTATTCTTCACTTTAGTTAATTCATCATCAGCAACCAAATCTTTTTTAAGCTGATTTAACTCTGCCCAAATAGCTTCATCAGCAATTTCTACGCTTATACCTGGGTTTAATCTGCCTTCTACAATGAACATGCCTGTGTCTAAACTACCAAAATTATAAGCATTAATATCACTAAATAATTGTTGCTCTTTAACTAGGTTACGGTATAATCTTGATGATTTCCCTTGAGATAAAATATCAGAAATTAAATCTATAGCCGGATAATCTTTATCCATCTTTCCTGGCATTTTAAAAGCTTTATAAATAGCATTTAAAGGAACATCGGCATATATAGTTTCTTTAACCTCTGCTAGTTGCTTAGGTTCTTTGGGTAAGTTTCTATGGTATTTTTCTCCTGCCGGGATGGGGCCAAACCATTTCTCAGCTAGTTCTTTAACTTTCTCTTTATCAACCGCTCCACCTACTACCATAATAGCATTTTGTGGGTTATAGTGCTTTTTGAAAAAAGCTTTTACATCAGCCATTTCGGCATTTTCTATGTGTGATAACTCTTTTCCTATGGTTGCCCATTGGTAAGAGTGCTTTTTGTAAACTAAAGGACGTAGTTTTAACCAAACATCGCCGTAAGGCTGATTGAGGTAACGCTGCTTAAACTCTTCACAAACTACATTTTTTTGTACTTCTAGACTTTTTTCAGAAAAAGCTAAACTCAGCATCCTATCAGATTCTAGCCAAAAAGCAGTTTCTAAATTTACCGCAGGTAAAGTGATATAATAGTTGGTAATATCATTACTGGTAAAAGCGTTGTTTTCACCTCCAACACGCTGTAAAGGCTCATCATAAGAAGGTATATTGATAGAGCCTCCAAACATTAAATGCTCAAATAAATGAGCAAAACCCGTTTTATCCGGATGTTCATCTCTGGCCCCTACATCATATAAAATATTTAAAACAGCCATGGGCGTAGTATGGTCTTCATGTACCAAAACTTTTAAACCGTTTTCTAAAGTAAATCGCTCAAAATGAATCATAAAAGAATTTATAAACAAACAGCAAAATTGTATATATCCGGTGGATTTGTTGTCAAGACATAGTCAACAAAGTTTAAACTTAATGATTTCTAAAACAAATCAAACTGAATAAAGTATTTTTGTGTATGAATGTTGCTGAATTATTAAGCAGAGCGTTAAACTTTGAGTTTTTATCGCTTGAGGAAGGAGTTTACTTATATCATAAAGCCAGTACTCCAGAGCTCATGTACGTTGCCAACGAATTAAGAAAAAAACAAGTTCCACATGGTAAAGTTACCTGGCAAATAGACCGTAATGTAAACACTACCAATGTTTGTATTGCTAATTGTAAATTTTGTAATTTCTTTAGAAGACCAGGGCATGACGAAAGTTATATCACAGATATAGAAACTTATAAACAAAAAATTGAAGAAACTTTTCGCTTAGGCGGAGATCAGTTATTGCTTCAAGGCGGGCATCACCCAGATTTAGGTTTACAGTTTTACTCAGATTTATTTAAGCAGCTTAAAGAATTATATCCTACTTTAAGATTACACGCTTTAGGCCCTCCAGAAATTGCCCACGTAGCTAAGTTAGAAAGTATGAGCCATTACGATGTGCTTAAAGCTTTAAAAGAATCAGGTTTAGACTCTTTACCGGGTGCAGGTGCAGAGATTTTAAACGACAGAGTAAGACGTTTAATATCTAAAGGTAAATGCGGCGGACAAGAATGGCTTGACGTGATGAGAGCTGCTCATAAACTTAATATTGCAACTTCTGCTACCATGATGTTTGGCCATATAGAAACTATTGAAGAGCGTTTTGAGCATCTGATTTGGATAAGAGAAGTGCAGGCAGAAAAACCCGAAGGACATTATGGTTTCACCGCTTTCATTCCGTGGCCTTTCCAAGATGATGGTACGCTACTTAAAAAAATTAGAGGCATAACCAATGATGTTACTGGTGATGAGTACATCAGAATGATAGCACTATGCAGAATCATGCTTCCCAACATTAAAAATATTCAAGCATCGTGGTTAACTGTTGGTAAACAAGTTGCACAATTATGTTTACACGCGGGCGCTAATGATTTCGGTTCTATCATGATAGAAGAAAACGTTGTTAGTGCTGCTGGCGCTCCACATAGGTTTACATCAAATGGTATAAAAGAAGCTATTAAAGAGGCTGGTTTTGAACCACAACTAAGAAATCAATTGTACGAGTGGAGGACAGAAGAAAAAGATATCGTTCAACAAGAAATTAACTATTAATTTTTTTTCTTTGTAGTACATGAGTATGACAGAAAAATATATTGAAGCACTTATTTTTGCTTCTGATACCAGTATACGCTTAGAAGAGATTGTAGCTTGTTTACAGATAACCTTGCAAGAGGATATTAGCGATGCAGAAGTTCTTGCTCATATAAGCAACATTCAGAACAGATATGCTCAAGAAGAATCTGCAATTGAACTAGCTAAAACGGGTGGAGGCTATCAGTTTTTAACTAAAAAAGAAACTCAACCCATACTACAACAGCTTTATATACAGCGGTCTAAGAAAAAGTTGAGCCAAGCATCTTTAGAAACCCTAGCCATTATTGCATACAGACAACCTATTACAAAACTAGAAATAGAACAAATAAGAGGTGTTAGCTGCGATTATACCATTCAAAAATTGTTAGAAAAAGATTTTATCACCATTGCAGGCAAGGCTAATAGCCCCGGCAGACCACTTTTGTATAACTTAAGTACTTATTTCTTAGACTATTTCGGGATAAACTCGGTATTAGACCTCCCTCAGTTGAAAGATTTAGAAAGTACAGAGTCATCAGAAATAGGAGAAAAAAATGAATAATTTATGCTTTTCATTTTTTGGATTTAGAATTTCCTTCTATTTTTGAGGTATCAATTCGCAACAAAAACAAAAAAATTGTTGTTTAAATATTTATAAAATCTTATTAACTTTAATAGAGCTAAGAGTAAAATTTAAATTCATGAAAACTCCTAAAAAACCATTATCGAAGAACAGTGAGAACTCAGGGTTAGATAAACCTGAAGACTCTAAAGCCAACAACAAATTCATGGATGAAGAAGAGGATGATTTTGACCTTCCTTTGGATGATTTGGGTGGAATAGACGATTTTAACGACTTTGACGATGATGATGATTTTTAATCATCATAAATAAAATATATCTGTAAGCATTTCTATATGGAATGCTTTTTTTATTTCTGCTTAATATTTCATAATGCTAATAAAAGAGGTAAGCTCTACAAAAGACAAAAAACAGTTTTTAGACGTTGCAAAAGCTATTTATAAAGACGATGAACATTGGGTTTGCCCATTAGACCAAGATATTGAAGCTGTATTCGATCCTAAGAAAAACAATTTCCATAATCACGGTAAAGTTACACGTTGGCTTTTATATAACGGAAAAACCTGCATTGGCAGAATTGCAGCTTTTATAAATGATAAAAAGGCTTACACTTTTGAACAAGCTACAGGTGGTATAGGTTTTATAGAGTGTATTGATGATAAAGAAGCTTTTAAACTTTTATTTGATACCGCACAAAATTGGCTAAAAAGTAATGGCATGCAAGCCATGGATGGTCCAATTAACTTTGGTGAAAACGACAATTTTTGGGGTTTATTGATAGATGGCTATACACATCCTTCTTATGGCATGAATTACCATAAGCCTTACTATAAAAAACATTTTGAAGATTATGGCTTTAAAACCATGTATGAGCAGATTACTAACCATTTGGCAGTAAAAAAACCTTTCCCTGAACGTTTTACAAAAATTGCTAATTGGGTTGCAAAAAAAGACGGCTACACCTTCAGGCATCTTGAAGTTAAAGAGTTCAATAAATTTGCAGGAGATTTTATGGAAATTTACAATGATGCCTGGAAAAATTTTCCAAACTTCTCTCCTATAAAATACGAAACTGTTCTAGAAAGCTTTAATAAAATGAAGCTTATAATGGACCCAAAACTTATCTGGTTTGCTTATGTTAACGATGAACCCGCCTCTTTTGTGGTGATATTACCTGATGCCAACCTCATGATTAAACCTCTTAAAGGTAAATTAGGAATTATAGAAAAACTAAAATTCCTTTACTATAAAATGAAGGGCGTAAACAGAATGAGGGCCATTGTAATGGGTACAAAAGAGAAGTTTCAAAAACACGGATTAGAATCTGCTCTTTTTATTAAACTCAAAGAATATGTAATCCCGAAGAACCAATATGAAGAACTTGAACTTTCTTGGGTAGGAGATTTTAATGATAAAATGTTAGCAATTCATGAAGCAACTGGGGCAAAATTTGGAAAAAAACATGCCACCATGCGGTATATATTTAAATAAAAAAAGGGCTTAAGCCCTTTTTTTATTTCTTTACCTTGTTATGCAAATGATTTCATATTTCTTATCTCTTCATAAAGCTCAATTACTTTTTTCTGAAGATCAATAACTTCTGCTTCTCTTTCCTGCAATTTTTTAGTAATCACCTCTAAGTCAGACGCGTATTTTAATTCCTGCTCTGGATCATTATAAGTTAACAATTGTACTACTGTCATATCAAATAAAGCAGAAATTTGCTCTAATCTTGATAAGTTAACATCCGTAATTCCTGTTTCAATTTTTGAAAATGCAGGAATAGAAATATCCAATTGCTTAGAAACATCTTCCTGGCTCCACCCTTTTTGGTGTCTTAATAATCTGATTTTTTTACCTAATAACTTCATCTTTAACCTTACTAAAAAATTTTTTTAACTTTTAAATTTATAAAAAATTTAATAAGCATCAAAAATAACATGAAAATTAATTGATTAGCAATTTATTTGCCAATGTAACTAAATCAATACCTCCAAAGTTACCCGAGCTCATTAATAACAGATTAACATCTCTTAACTGAAACGTTAATAAGTATTCTTTTATTTTTTCAGGCTGATTAAAAAATTTAATATCTTCTGATTTAAAAGCATCCAGAATTTCTTGTGCCGTAAAAGCTTGCATCCCTTTCTGTTTTAATGTTTTATCATCAATAAAGACAATAGCATAATCAGCTTGGTTTAACGTATACGCATATTCATTTAAAAAGTTTCTGTTTAAGCTAGAAAAAGTATGCAATTCTATACAAGCAATTAATTTTCTTTCAGGAAATTGCTGCTTAACAGCTCCAACCGTAGCTTTAAGCTTTGATGGCGAGTGTGCAAAATCTTTATAAATAACCGTATGCTCGTTTTCTGCTAATTTCTCTAATCTCCTTGCGGCTCCTTTAAAATACTTTATAGCTTCATAAAATTCTCCCTCGGTAACACCAGCTTCTAAACAAGCTAATTTAGCCGCATTTAAATTCATAAGGTTGTGTGCACCAAAAATTTCTAAAGGCAGTTCCTCATTTTCATTAACTAAAAGAAAAGTTTTACCAGATTTTATAATAGCATCATGAGCTTGGTATGGATAAATATTTAAAGATTTATTGTTATCATATTTTTCTACCAAAGCTTTAAGCTCTGCATCATCTTCACAATAAATAAGCGTACCATTTGGCTCTAGGGTATCGATAAACTTTGTAAACTGCTCTTTATAATTTTCAAAAGTTGGAAAAACATTAATATGATCCCAAGCTACTCCACTTATAATACCTACATGCGCTTTATATAAGTGAAACTTAGGCCTTCTGTCTATAGGAGATGCTAAATACTCATCTCCTTCAATTATGATTAAAGGAGCATTGGATAAGCCTACCATATTATCAAAACCTTCTATTTGTGCCCCAACTAAATAATCAAAATCCTTTTGATGATACTTTAGCACATGCAAAATCATAGAAGTAATAGTTGTTTTACCATGACTACCTCCTACAACTATTCTTTTCTTTTGTTTTGATTGCTCATAGATATATTCTGGATAAGAATAAATAGGGATATTTAATTCTTGAGCTTTTAAAAGTTCAGGATTATCTGCTTTAGCATGCATCCCTAAAATAACAGCATCAAGCTCGGCACTAATATTTGCTTCATTCCAACCTTCTTTTACAGGCAACAAACCATACTTGTTTAACCTAGATTTTGATGGTTCATAAACAACATCATCAGAACCTGTAACCTTAAACCCTTTTAAATGTAGTGCAATGGCTAAATTATGCATAGCTGCACCACCAATGGCAATAAAATGTACTCTCAAAATTTTTATTTTATAAATTTAGCCGAAATCCAATTGTTTAATTCTTTATGCGATATAAATTTCAAATCATGCTTTCTTGCTTTATCAATAATGATTTCTAAATCTGGCTCTTTGTAGAAACCACTCATAAAAAGCTCGCCACCTTCTTTTAAAGCGGTGGCATATCTATCTATCTGTTCTAACAAAATGTTCCTATTGATATTAGCCAAAATAACATCATAAATCTTATTTGGGATAGCTTCTTTAGAACCACAAATAGCGGTAAGATTTTGAATATTATTAAGTGCTGCATTCTCTAAAGCACTATCATAACTTAATTCATCATAATCTATAGCATCTACCTCTTTTGCACCTAATTTAGAAGCCAGAATAGCCAAAATACCTGTACCACAACCCATATCCAAAATACTTTTATCTTTAAGCTCGGTTTCTAACAACCACTCCAACATTAAAACCGTGGTTTGATGATGCCCTGTACCAAAAGCCATTTTAGGATCTATCACAATTTCATATGGAAAATATGGCTTAGGCTCATGAAAAGTTGCTCTTATATAAACTTGATTAGCTAGTTCTATCGGAGAAAAGTTACTTTCCCATACTTCATTCCAGTTTTTTTGTGGGATAAGGTTAATCTCATATTTAAAAGTAAACATTTCATAATAAGCACTTAAAGCTTGGTCTAACTCATCCTTATTAAAATCCGCTGATTTAATATAGGCCTTAAAACCCAAGTCTGTTTCTTCAAATGTATCGAAACCGATTCCTGCGAGTTCATTAATTAACAAGTCTTGATGAAAATCTTCGGTAGAAATAAGGGTAAATACCAATTCGTAATAGTTCATGATGATAATTTATGGCAAAAAAAAACTTACAGCTATTGATAAATATACTGTAAGTTTTGAAATAGTAAGATTAAGATTATTGATTAAAAACTTTTACGATATCTAAAAAGTCTCTTGATTTTAACGATGCGCCACCTATTAATCCACCATCAATATCTGCTTGAGCAAATAATTCTGCCGCATTTTTAGGGTTACAACTACCACCATATAAAATAGTTGTTGCCTCTGCAACAGCCTCACCATATTTAGCAGCTATTTCTTTTCTGATAAAAGCATGTACTTCTTGAGCTTGCTCTGAAGAAGCTGTAACGCCTGTGCCAATAGCCCAAACAGGTTCATAAGCAATTACTAATTTTGAAAAATCAGCCGCTGATAAATGAAAAGTAGCTTCTGCTAACTGCGATTTTATAATGTCGAAATGCTTACCACTTTCACGTTCATCTAAAGTTTCCCCTATACAAAATATAGGCTTTAGGTTGTTCTTTAAAGCTACATCAGTTTTCTTTGCTAATAGCGCATTATCTTCACCAAAATACTGGCGACGTTCTGAATGTCCTAAAATTACATACTGAACACCAATAGATGTTAGCATACCAGCAGAAATTTCGCCAGTATATGCACCAGCTTCTTCTTGATGACAATTTTGTGCACCAACAAAAACTTTCTGGCTACCTTTACCTAAAGCTACTAAGCTATATAAATGAATAAAAGGAGCGCAAACCACAACTTCTTGTTGGCCTTGTACCTCATCATTTACCATATTTATTACCTCAGAAAATAAGCTCATTCCCTCGGTATAATCTTTATTCATTTTCCAGTTTCCTGCAACTATTTTTTTTCTCATTTTAAAATCTTCTGTATGCTTCTGTATTATTAAAAATATGTGTTAAAATATCTTTTTCAACATCGTTAAAAACGCTGTTTCTTCTTTTAAAAACTTCCTCAGCGGTAGTAAACATTTTCTTTAGTTGGTAAACCTCAAAACCATGCGAACCTCCCCAAGCAAAATCAGGCACAAAATTTCTAGGGAAACCAGCACCAAATATATTAGCACTTACCCCAACTACAGTTCCGGTATTAAACATGGTATTAATACCACATTTAGCATGGTCTGCCATAATTAAACCACAAAATTGTAACCCTGTTTTTCTAAATCTTTGACTGTTGTAATCCCATAACTTTACCTCATCATAATTATTTTTGAGGTTAGAGTTATTAGAATCTGCACCTATATTACACCACTCTCCTAATACCGAGTTTCCTAAATAACCATCATGCCCTTTTGATGAATGCCCCCAGATAACTGCATTATTAATCTCTCCCCCTACTCTAGAATAAGGACCAATAGTTGTACCTCCGTATATTTTACCCCCCATTTTTACCTGAGAGTCATGACACAATGCAAAACTTCCTCTTATATGTGTACCTTCCCAAACCTGAGCATTTTTACCCAAATAAATAGGCCCATTTTTGGTATTAAATGAAGAACACTCTGCTTCAACACCTTCTTCAACAAAAATATGCTCGCCTATAATAGTATTGGTACTGCTTAAAGTAGCTGATGTTCTGTTTTTAGTTAACAAATCAAAATCTGCTCTTATCTCTTGATCGTTATATTTAAAAATATCTTCAGGGTAAAGCAATTTGGTAAAAGTTCCTTCAAAATTTATCCGAGCGTATTTACCTAAATCTTGAAGATTAAAAGTTCTTGCATCGGCTTCAACTAATTTAATAGCTAGAACTACACTATCTTTAATCAAGAGCTCAGCTTCTTTTAAAGCATCAATTGCTTCTAATAAGGATTGATTAGGAAGAATAGAACCATTAACAAAAATATTATGAGCTTCAATAATGGTTGGAAATTTTACCTTAAGATAGTCTTCGGTTAAGTAAGATGATTGCTGATGCAAATAGTGTTCCCATTTTTTTGATATGGTGAGTATACCAATTCTAAGGTCTGCAACTGGGCGGGTAAATGTCAAAGGGGATAAACTTTCCCTGGATTGATCATCAAATAGAATGACTGCCATGCTGCAAAAAAACAAAAAAGTCCCGACAAATTAGCCGAGACTTTATAAAAAATATCTTTTTTATAAAATTATTTTTTTGCGTAACGATTTTTGAATTTATCAATACGTCCTGCAGTATCTACTAACTTCATTTTACCAGTATAGAAAGGATGTGAAGTATGAGAAATCTCTAATTTAACTAGAGGGTACTCATTACCGTCTTCCCATTTAACGGTTTCATTTGTATTGATACAAGATTTAGTTAAAAAAGCATATTCGTTAGACATGTCTTTAAAAACAACTAATCTGTAGTTTGATGGATGCAAATCTTTTTTCATTATATTTCAGTTCCTTTCAGTCCCATTTTTAAGAGGGGCAAATATATTAATTTATTATCTGAATTATCAAATGAATTCTACTTTTTTTTGAATTACCTTATTTTCTGGCAAATCTCTATTAAAACACCATGAGTATTCTTAGGATGTAAGAAGGCAATCCATTTATCATCAGCCCCCTTTCTGGGTTCAGAATTAATCAGCTCATATCCCAAAGCCTGCAATCTTTTTATCTCTGCAAAAATATCATCAACCTCAAAAGCTAAATGATGTATACCCTCACCCTTTTTATTTAAGAATTTAGCAATAGCACTTTCATCACTTAATGCATGTAAAAGTTCTATTTTGCTTTCTCCAGCTTGCAAAAAGACCGTTTTCACCTGTTGTTCCGGAACATCTTCTTCTTTATAAACTTTAGTATTTAAAATAGTCTCAAAAACAGAAATTGCCTCTTTTAAATCTTTGACTGCAATACCTACATGGTCTAATTTCTTCATATTCAAAATTGCATTTTTATGACCAATTTACCTATATCTGTATAGACAATATATATAACCTCTACAAAACTTTTTTCTTATCTTTGTTGTTGATTTAAAATAATTCTAAATAATAAACAAGATGTTAACTACACCTATATATCTAGATAATAATGCCACAACGCCTATGGACCCAAGGGTTCTTGAAGCGATGTTACCTTATTTTACTCAAAAATTTGGAAATGCTGCTAGCAGAAACCATCCATTTGGTTGGGTTGCAGAAGAGGCTGTTGATTATGCTCGTGAACAAGTTGCAAAATTGATTGGGGCTTCAGAAAAAGAAATTATTTTTACATCTGGTGCAACAGAATCAGACAACTTAGCTATCAAAGGCGTTTATGAAATGTATAAAGACAAAGGTAATCACATCATTACCTTAACTACAGAGCATAAAGCCGTTTTAGATACTTGTAAACACCTAGAAAAACTAGGAGCTCAGGTTACCTATCTTGAAGTAGAATCTGATGGCTTATTAGATTTACAAAAATTAGAGGCTGCTATGACTCCGCAAACCATCTTAGTTTCTGTAATGTACGGAAACAACGAGATTGGGGTTATCCAACCTATAAAAGAAATTTCTGCTATAGCACATAAACACGGTGCATTGTTTTTCTCTGATGCTACTCAAGCAGTGGGTAAAATACCTGTTAATGTAAATGAAGATGGTATTGATTTGATGGCTTTTACAGGTCATAAAATGTATGGACCAAAAGGTGTTGGTGCACTTTACGTAAGAAGAAAAAATCCAAGAGTTAAAGTAACATCCCAAATGGATGGTGGTGGCCACGAAAGAGGCATGCGTTCTGGCACATTAAATGTTCCCGGTATTGTAGGTTTTGGTAAAGCTTGTGAACTTTGCCAGTTAGAAATGGAACAAGATGCTAAAAGACTCTCTGCGTTAAGAGATAAACTAGAAAATAGTTTATTAGAACTAGAAGAGTCTTACGTTAATGGTAACAAACAAAACAGATTGCCACATACAACTAACATCTCTTTCAAATATGTTGAAGGTGAAGGATTAATGATGGCTATGAAAGATATGGCAGTTTCTTCTGGTTCTGCTTGTACATCAGCATCTTTAGAGCCTTCTTATGTTCTTAAAAATCTTGGTTTATCTGATGATTTAGCACATTCTTCTATCAGATTTGGATTAGGACGCTTTACAACAGAAGAAGAAGTTGATTTTGCTATAGAAAACACTAAAAAAGCAGTTAACCACTTAAGAGAACTTTCTCCGCTGTGGGAAATGTTTAAAGAAGGAATTGATTTAGACTCTATTGAGTGGGCAGAGCACTAGTTAAATTACAATTTAGAGATTTACGATTTTAGATTAGACCTACGTACTAAAAAGCTAAAATCAAAAATTTGAAAATAAAAAATAGAATTATAAAGTGATTTACGATAAAAAGGCTTAAGTCTAAAATCGTAAATCTTAAATCTTAAATAAAATGGCATATTCAGATAAAGTAATCGATCACTACAGTAACCCAAGAAACGTTGGTACTTTAGATAAAAGTAAAAAAAATGTAGGTACAGGATTAGTTGGCGCACCAGAGTGTGGCGACGTTATGCGTTTACAAATTGAAGTTGATGAGAACAATATCATTACCGATGCAAAGTTTAAAACCTTTGGTTGTGGTTCTGCAATTGCTTCTTCTTCTTTAGCTACAGAATGGTTAAAAGGTAAATCTATAGATGATGCAATCACTATTGATAACATGGATATTGTAGAAGAACTTGCTCTACCTCCTGTAAAAATTCACTGTTCTGTTTTAGCAGAAGATGCAATTAAATCTGCAATTAATGATTACAGAGTAAAAAATGGTTTACCAGCTTTAGAGTTGGAAAAATCGCATCATTAATTTGTATTGCGTATAACATATTGCGTAGTGATAATTCGCAATACCCATTACTTAATACCCAATACTAAAAATTATGGTTACAGTTACAGATAAAGCAAAGCAAAAAGTAGAGGAGCTAATGTCGGAGGCCAACCTTGATAGCTCTTATTTTTTAAGAGTTTCTGTTAAAGGTGGTGGTTGTTCTGGTTTATCTTACAATATGGATTTTGATAACGAATCTCAAACCGGAGACCAAATTTTTGAAGATAAAGGACTAAAAATTGTCTTAGACATGAAATCTTTCCTTTATTTAGCTGGCACAGAGCTTGATTTCTCTGACGGCTTAAATGGTAAGGGATTTAACTTTATAAATCCTAATGCTAGCAGAACCTGCGGATGCGGTGAAAGCTTCTCTGTATAAGATTATTCATCAAACATGAAATAAAAGGCATCCTTAAAGGATGCCTTTTGTTGTTTTATTACTTTAAATAGCATAATATTGTCATTAATCAACCAGTTATAAAAAGTCTTTATTAAAATGAGTTTGATAACAGAGAAAACTACTATACCTCATTTACTAAGAAATGTGGTGGTTAACATCCATCCTGCTGAACGTACTTTCTTAAAAAGAAAGGTAAAAGATACTTGGGAAGAAATATCTTACCAGAAAACTTTAGAAAATGCGGATGCAGTATCTTCTTATTTTTTAGAATTAGGAATAAAAAAGGGAGATAGAGTTGGCTTTATTTTAGAGAACTGCCCAGAATATGTGTTTTTTGACCAAGGTTTACAACAATTAGGTGCTGTAAATACTTCTATTTATCCTACCCTTACAGAACATGAGATAGAATACATCATTAATGATTCTGGTATAAAAATTCTATTAGTAGGAACTCATTTCTTACTTAAAAAAATCATCAAAATAGCTAATAATTGCCCTTCTTTAGGAAGAATAGTAACTAACTTCGACGATTACCAAAAGATAATTGAAAAAGTAGAGCTTAATGCAGGTGTCATTAGCTTTGATGAACTTTTACAAGAAGGATTATCATCTGTAAAGAAAAACCAAAAAGAAATAGCTATTGCAAGAGATGCCGTTTCACCTACAGATTTATCTGCTTTGATTTATACATCAGGCACAACCGGAACCCCTAAAGGCGTAATGCTTAGCCATTCTAATTTTGTTGAGAATGTAAAGGTTTGTTTAGAGCAAATCCCAGTCATAGATAAGAATGACTTATTCTTATCCTTCTTACCTCTATCTCATGTATTTGAAAGAACAGCTACTTATCATGTGTGCTGTGCGGTTGGATGCCAGATAGCCTTTGCCCAAAGTTTAGAGCTTTTGGCTAGCAATATGGGAGAAGTTAAGCCAACGGTTATGTCTTGTGTACCAAGACTACTAGAAAAAATACATGATAAAGCCATTAAAAGCGGAACAGCAGCTGGAGGTGCAAAAGCTAAAATATTTTTATGGGCTTTAGAAGTTGGACAAGCACACAGAATGGTTTTAGAATCCGGCAAAACTCCAGGTTTTCTATTATCCTTAAAACAAAATATTGCGGAGAAACTGGTTTTCAGCAAAATAAAAGAAAAAACAGGCGGACGATTAAAATTTATGATATCTGGTGGAGCTGCCTTACCTAAAAACGTAGGTGAGTTTTTCGGAAACCTAGGAATCAAAATATTAGAAGGTTTCGGTTTAACAGAAACATCTCCAGTAATGTCTGTAACAGAATATCATCGTCAGGTTTATGGTACGGTAGGTAGAATTATACCAGGTATAGAAGTTGGCATACAAGATGTAGAAACTAAAGAATTTGTCACCATTCAAACCTATGACACCTTTAAAGAAGACTATACTAGCGAAGAAGGTGAAATTTGTGTAAGAGGACATTGTGTGATGCAAGGGTATTGGAATAAACCATCAGAAACTGCAGCAGTGATAGATCCTGATGGATGGTTTCATACGGGCGATATTGGTAGATTTTACAAAGGTAATCTACAAATTACAGACAGGTTAAAGAATATGTTGGTGAATGCTTTTGGTAAAAATATTTATCCAACCCCAGTTGAAAACACTTATTTAAAAAGCCCTAAAATTGAAAGCGTTTTCTTAATTGGCGATAAAAAGGAATACATTACAGCTATCATCACCCCTGCAAGGGAAACCATGCAAGAAACCTTCAATTTATCAAACAGCTTCTTTGAACAAGCAGATTTATTTATTGAAGATGAAGCTATTAATAAATGGATTGAAGATGATATTAAAAGATTCTCTAGCGAATTAGCTAAGTTTGAGCGTATCAAAAACTTTAAAATTAAAAGGAACCCTTTTAGTATTGAAGAAGGTGAGATGACACCAACCATGAAAGCTAAGCGAAAAGTAATTGAGAAAAAATACGCTGATGCTATTGAAGATATGTATTTAGAAAAAGCAGACATGGATTAAGCCAGTCTGCTTTTTACTTTGTGATTTATTTTTCCATGATTTCCATTTTTTCTGCAAAATGGGCACAGTAATCTCTTAAATCTTCAACAATATTTTTTTCTCCTGTGGCTCTTAAAAAACTATCTCCCATGGTTTGTAAAGTTTCATAAAAGAACCTTTTCATTTCATCTACAGGCATATCTTTAGTCCATAAATCAATTCTTAAACTATTTTTAAAATTATGATCCCATAAGGCTAACATCATAGATTTTACTGCTAAAGCTTCCTTATTTTCTGCATCGCTAGATTCCCAAGTAATATTTTCAGGAACATTATTATCGTCTAACTCTATCGTTAGTTTTATTTCTGCTTTCTTCATATCGTTTGAAAAATTAAAATCATTAATATTATTAATATTATAAAAGAGCCTTGTATTAACCAAAGCCATCTTTTATCAAGAACAAATCTTCTAAAAAGTAAATCGGTAAGCCAAAGGATAAGGGCAAGTAATAGAGTAAAAAACACTTTTGAATTTACCCCTACCCCTTCTTTTGGAGTATCAAAACCTAAAAGCAGATAAAAGGCGTAAGTAACGCAACAAGCAACTACCAAGGTTAAAGGCGTAAACTTTAAATTCTTCATCTTTTCTTTTTCTTGCTTGATGTTACAGGCCTTTTACCAGTTGCTTTAGCTCGCTGCGCTTTAAATTTAGCTTTTTGGTTAGCTGTCTTTTTCTCATGAAATGCCCCTTTGAAATCAGGATTTTCACGTTTCTTCTGGTCGTCTATCTCCCTAGCAATACTTTGACGTTCCTCGTAAGGAGTTTCTTCAATAAATACTTTTTCAGGGATATTCAATACCGGAATAGCTTGTCTAATCAGCTTCTCTATTTTACGGAGGTAATACTCTTCGGCAGCATTACAAAAAGTAATGGCTTTACCTGCATTTAAAGCCCTACCTGTTCTACCTATACGGTGTACATAATCTTCAATCACCACAGGCACATCAAAATTTATAACATGGGTAACATTACTCACATCAATGCCACGGGCAGCAACATCTGTGGCTACTAAAATTCTAACTTCTTCGTTTTTAAACGCATTAATAGAGTTTATACGCGTATTTTGGCCTTTATTAGCATGCAGAACTTTTACATGGTTATCATTAAATCTTCTTAAAAGGAATTTGTAAACGTTTTCTGCATTAGCCCTGCTTTTACAAAAAATAATAAGCTTCTCTACGCTAGGGTCATCTTCAACAAAAACCTTTAATAAGTTTATTTTGGTTTTAAAATTAGGTACAAAATACAACTCTTGTGTAACCGTTTCCGCAGGAGTTGCTTGTAAACTGATCTCTACTTTTGTTGGCCACAGTAAGAAGTTCTCAGATAGTTTTTCAACTTTAGGGCTCATGGTTGCAGAAAAAAGCAAGTTTTGCCTTTTCTGAGGCACTACTTCTAAGATTTTATTGATTTGTGGCATAAAGCCCATATCCATCATCTTATCCGCCTCATCTAAAACTAATATTTGTAGCTTCTTTGTTGCAATATGCCCCTCTAGGTATAAATCTGTAAACCTACCAGGGGTAGTAATGAGTATATCTAAGCCTTTTTTTAGCTGTTCTATCTGGGTTTTAGGCCCTAAACCGCCGTACAACGCTACAATTCTTAAATCGGTATATTTAGCATAAAGTCTAACATTTTCCTCAATCTGAATGGCCAATTCTCTAGTAGGCGCTATTATTAAAGCTCTTATATCATTATCTTGTGCATATTTTAATTTCATGATAATCGGCAAGACATATGCAGCTGTTTTACCGGTACCCGTTTGGGCTATACCTAAAACATCTTGTCCGTTTAAAATGGGTGGTATTGCTTTAACCTGAATAGGCGTTGGAGTTTCGTAACCAGCATCAGCAATAGCGCTCAGAACCTGTTTATTGAAATTAAAATCCTCGAATGTTTTGGACATAGCGGCAAAGATACGAAATACAATACTAGCTACGATTTTTAGAACACGATTTTAGATTTTATTTATATTCGCAACATGGCAAACTCAATCCTTATCAAAGCAGCAACACTAGTAAACGAAGGCAAACAAACTGTTGCAGATGTTCTTATTAAAGACGGTAAAATAGCAAAAATCGGGAGTCAGCTGAGCGCTCCAGACGCAAAAGAAATTAATGCAGAAGGTAAATATTTATTACCGGGCTGTATTGATGACCAAGTCCATTTTAGAGAGCCTGGTTTAACCCATAAAGGAGAAATATATACAGAAGCGAAAGCGGCTGTTGCCGGAGGTATCACTACCTATATGGAAATGCCAAACACCGTACCTAATGCTTTAACCCAAGAATTATTAGAAGATAAATATCAAATTGCTCAACAAACATCACTAGCCAATTACTCTTTTTATATGGGTGCTGGCAATACCAATTTAGATGAGGTTCTAAAAACAGACCCTAAAAACGTATGCGGTATTAAAGTTTTTATGGGTTCTTCTACCGGAAACATGTTGGTAGATAATGAGAAAACTTTAGAGGGAATTTTTAAAAACGCCCCTATTTTAGTGGCTACACATTGTGAGGACGAAGCTACCGTAAGGCATAACTTACAATTATTTAAAGAAAAATATGGTGATGCTATTACTCCAGAAATGCACCCCATCATAAGAAATGAAGAAGCTTGTTATTTATCTTCTTCTTTTGCAGTTGATTTAGCTAAAAAACACCAAACCAGATTACATATTTTACATATTTCTACCGGGAAAGAAACCTTCTTGTTTGATAATAAAACGGCTTTAGCCGATAAAAAAATAACTTCAGAAGCTTGTATACACCATTTATGGTTTCATGATGGGGACTATAAAACCAAAGGAAATTGGATCAAGTGGAACCCTGCTGTTAAGACTATTGAAGACAGAGATGAAATTTTAAAAGCTTTATTAGACGATAGAATAGATGTAATAGCAACAGACCACGCTCCGCATACCAAAGAGGAAAAACAACAAACTTATTTAAACGCCCCTTCTGGAGGTCCATTAGTACAGCATGCATTAAATGCGATGTTAGAAATGCATAAACAAGGTAAAATAAGCCTTGAAAAAATAGTTGAGAAAATGGCCCACAACGTAGCTATTTGTTTCCAATTGGCTGATAGAGGTTTTATCAGAGAAGGCTACTGGGCAGATTTAGTTTTGGTAGATTTAAACGCTTCTTACACCGTTAAAGAGGATAATATCTTAGCAAAATGTAAATGGTCTCCTTTTGAGGGTACAACTTTCCACTCAGAAATTACCCACACTTTTGTAAGCGGACATTTAGCTTATGAACATGGTAAATTTGATGAGTCTGTAAAAGGAAAGAGATTAACCTTTAATAGATAGATTTTAATTCCTGCCCGGTTAACTTCGGGCAGGAAATTCATAAACCTCCTCTCGAATGACATTTTAATAACATACCCTAATTTAAAACTAATTACCTTTGCAGCCTGTTAATTTATTATGGCTAAAGTTTCAATTAACCTGGCAACGGGCTCTTTACAAAAAGAGGATATTATAGTAGGAATAGATTTAGGCACAACAAATTCTTTGGTGGCCTTTATTAATCCTGATGGAAATGCGCAAGTTATAAACGATATGGGCAGGGGCGTTTTGGTTCCGTCTATTGTACACTTCCAAAATAATCAGACCATTGTAGGTAATGAAGCTAAAGAATATTTAATTAGCGACCCGCAAAACACCATATTTTCTGTTAAAAGACTTTTAGGCCGTTCTTATAAAGACATCCAAAAACACGAGAATTATTTCTCTTATAAAGTTATTGATGATGATAACGAAGAATCTTTAGTTAAAATTAAAGTTGGCGAACAATTTTATACCCCTATAGAACTTTCGTCACTCATCTTAAAAGAACTGAAAGAAAGAGCAGAACACAGCCTGAAAACAAAAGTTACCAGAGCAGTTATTACAGTTCCGGCTTACTTTAACGATTCGCAAAGACAAGCCACCAGAGATGCCGGTAAACTAGCAGGCTTAGACGTTTTACGTATTGTGAACGAGCCAACAGCTGCTTCTTTAGCTTATGGTATTGGGTTAAATCCTGATGAATCTAAAACCATTGCTGTTTACGACCTTGGCGGAGGTACCTTTGATGTATCGATACTTAAAATACAAAATGGCATTTTTGAGGTTTTAGCAACTAATGGAGATACATTTTTAGGTGGTGATGATTTTGACCGAGCTATTATAGATTACTGGATTACTCAGAATAATCTTTCAGGAGATGCTATTCCTATGCAAGCCTTACGTCTGAAAGCCGAGGAAGCTAAAAAAGCATTAAGCCACCAAAACTTATTTAATGAAAAAATTGGGGATATAGCTTGTGCTATAGATAAACATACTTTTGAAAACTTAATTGCTGATAAAGTTGATTTAACCATTAAAGCTTGCCAAAATGCTTTACAAGATGCAGGCTTAAGCATTACCGATATTGATGAAGTAGTAATGGTTGGAGGTTCTACCAGAACAGCTTTGGTTAAACAAAAAGTTGCTGCTTTCTTTAATAAAACTGTTAACGATAGCATAAACCCCGATGAAGTTGTGGCCTTAGGTGCTGCCATACAAGCTGATGTTTTAGCTGGTAATAGAAAAGATATTTTATTATTGGATGTAACACCACTTTCCTTAGGAATAGAAACCATGGGCGGTTTGATGGATGTCATTATTCCGCGTAACTCTAAAGTACCTACCAAAGCTGGCAGACAATATACTACTTCTATAGATGGACAGGTAAACATGAAAATATCAGTTTACCAAGGTGAGAGAGATTTGGTAAAAGAAAACAGGAAACTTGCCGAGTTTGATTTAAAAGGTATCCCTGCTATGCCAGCAGGTTTCCCCAAAGTAGATATAAACTTTTTGCTTAACGCCGATGGCATCTTAAAAATACAAGCTATTGAGTTAAGGTCTGGTGTTAAACAAGAGATTGATGTAGTGCCAACATACGGTTTAAAAGATGAGGAAGTAGAAAAAATGCTTTTAGATTCTGTAACTCATGCAAAAGATGATGTTGCCCAACGTATGGTAATAGAAGCCAGAACAGAAGGCGAACAAATGGTTTACACCGCAGAAAGATTTATTGCTAAAAACAGCGCTTATTTAAATGAAGCAGAAATTGCCGAAACTCAAAAACTTATTGAAGCTTTAAAAGAAAGTTTAGGTAAAGCAGATAAAGACGCTATCTTAAATAATATTGATACTTTAAATGAATATACCAGACCATTTGCAGAAAGACTAATGGACCAAGCCATTGCCCAAGCTATGAAAGGTAAAAACATATAAAACCCATAAAATAAAAAGAGTCGTTCATGAAACGGCTCTTTTTATTTTGGCTCAATATAATACTTCTTAAACCCTTCGTTCTTCAGGAATTTCTATTTAATGTTTAAGATTATCTCCTAGATGTCCGGCTTCTGGGGTCTATATACTCTGTACTTTATAATTTAAACCCTGTACTTTCTATTTTACACTATTAACTAATTCTTGCTCTTTTAAAGTGTCAATATTGTTTTTACTCTCGTAAGAAGATTTAATACTTTCAAAATCGCTTAATATTTCCTGAATACTATCAACCATATCTGCTGCACTTTGGTGCATATCTGGCAATTTATCTTCAAGCTTTTTATTATTCAGCTCCATATTATCAATCTCAATTTTAGCCATCTTATTTAAAACAGCTACTTGGCTATTTTTAAGATCTTCTAGCTCATGTGAGATTTTCTCCATTAATGCAAATTTTTTCAACTTATCCATAATGATCTTAATTTTAGTTCATCATGAATAAACCATAAATGATGCCAGAAACAAGACAAAAAAATTTATCTACTTAGCTCAACAAAATTGTCTTTAACATCATACCAAAAATCATCAAGCGCTATGATACGTGGTTTAAAAAAAGAGATGATAGCCGGCCAATCTTGTTTATTAAAAACATTTACTTGATTTATTTCTAAACCAATGCGAGAAATGGTTCTGCCATAATCATCTTGGGTATGTTGCTGCCAATCCCATTCTTCTTTACAGGCTTGCTCTAAAAGTAACTTAAATTCTTGAAACTGTTCAAAAAATAGCTCTTGAAGACCTAAATCTGCATGAGTGATGGCTATACAAATTGATGCAGTTCTTTTATCAGCTTGCATCCTGAAATAAATATCCTTTACCCCAGTTTTATAATTAACCCAATTTACTTTAGTACCAAAGATTGATTGGTGGGGCGCTAGATACTTACCAAAGCTAGTCCAAAATTCTTCCCTTATTCTTGAGGCTTCTTCTCTTGTATACATGAAGGCACAAAAATAGCTTATTTTAGATTTAAAGCTAGCTGATAATATGCCCAATAGGTATGATGAGAAAAAACTTTACCGTCTTTTAAAGAGCGTTCTTTTAAATATTGTTCATCTGGCGTTAAAATAATAGGCGTTCCTACTCGGGTATAAGCATTGGAAGACTCGTATTTTGGTTCTTCCATCTCAGGGAAAGTTTTCTTTAGAATTTTAAAGACCTGAGTACCCATATAATGCTCAAATCTTTGCTGTGCTTTACTAGTACTTTTATCAATCCTTTTAAATAATCTTTTAGCATATAAGCGCACCAATAAAGGCTGTTTTTTTAACGCTTTATCTAGATTAACAAAAGGATTGGTTGGATTAAAATCTCTTAACGTTTGTATAGAAAATGGAGTTTCAGGCACCCAATCGGCCGAATTTATAACAGAAAAAGCCCAGCCACCATAGTTAATAGCTTCAAAATCATAAGCATAATATAAATTGCCTGGTTTAGGCGGCGCACTACAAAAAGTCTTAAATTGAAAAGCTTTGTTAAGTTTACCCTGTTGCTGTAAATAATGTAAATGAGAACGCAATAAATAAGACAAAGCAGCGCCTTGGCTATGCCCCATAATCAAGATTTGGTGTTTTCCAGCTTTATCTAATGAATCTAATTTTGGTAAAATATCTTTTTGCAAATAAGCCAACCCTAGTAACCAACCTACATGAACTTTAGCCTCTTCACTTTTAGCTAATTGATAATTGAAAGTAAAATTGTTTTCTAATTTTATACTTCCTGTAGCGGGCACCATAGCTGCATAGAAATTCTCCATCCAACTAGGTAAATCAGCAGTAGTGCCTCTTATACTAATTACAGCAGTTGTAGCATCTTCCCATAACTCCCATCTGTTTAAAAGACCTATCTCTTTAGAGCGATACAATTTTTTAAATCTTGTTGAGGCTGGAGTTTTATCTCCAGGAATAAGAGAATCTATATGACCTCTTGAAACGCTTAACATTTCCAGATATTCATCAACCATGAAACCTGGCTTTAACTGTGCAAAAGAAGAAAATCCGAAAAGGATAAGAAAAACTAAGGCAAATATATTTTTCATCTTTAAATATTTAACTCAAAATACGTATAAGCCTAGCATATGGTTTATTTTATTTGAAAATAACTTGTGTAGCACCATATCCAAACTTTTCTTTTTGAGCATCCATAAAGGTTTTTACTTGCGGATGCTTACTTACCGTTTTATGAATAAAATCTCTTAAAACACCATTTCCTACCCCATGAATGAAAATTATTTGAGGATATTTATGTGCTATTGCTGCATCTAAATTTTTTAAAAATAGCTCTTGCTGGATATTTAAAATCTCGTTTTTATTTAAAAACTGATGATCGTCTCTCAATTTTTCTATGTGTAAGTCAAGCTCTTTGGCCGGTCTTTCTAGCGTTAATTTTTCTGCGATAGGTTTAAAAAAGCTTTCTTTTAGTTTATCAACATCTATTTTAAGTTCGTCTTCATCAACTCTTAGTAACCAGCCATTTTGTTTTATTTGTGGCACATTTACCTTGGCACCAGAAAAATCCTTAGCCTTAAATTTAAAACTCGTGTTTAAAGGCTCTAAAGATTTAACATCCTGCGTAGCATAAGTTAAAAGTTGAATATGTAAAGTAGGCCAAACATCTAATTCTGGCAAAGCTGCCGAATAAATTTTTCTGTTTTGATGAGGCTCTATCAAACCTGCAAATTCCCCCGTTATTTTATTATTTTTATCTGCTTGCACAGCTGTTAAAAGCTGAAAAGAAGTTTCATTAACAATATAAAAATGTACAATAGAACCCTTGTTAGCATCAGGAATAACCGCTAAATGTATTCCTCTCTTAGTAAAATTATCTTTCACCATTTGAGGAGTGTCTTTTGCAGTTAAATCTTCCACATCTTGGTATTGATACCCATGAACACGGGTAATATGTGTAACTAAAACAGGAATCTCAAAATCATCTTCACCTGTTACACCTACCAATTGGTCATCAATAATTTTGGTGATATAACCTTCTCTATTTTCATCAACAAACCTTACAAATTCTCCCAGCTTAAAATTCATTTCTTTTATTTTTTTACAATATAAGTTTAATATCTGCCCAAAAACATATTTGGTACAAAAATAGCATGATTAGCTAAAAACATCTACTACCATGGAAAACGAACAAACATTACCAGCACAAGAGCAAAACCATCAACCAGGTATTGAATCAGAAATGACTCCGCAACCAGAATTTGAAAGTGTTATACAAACCGGACAACGTTTAAAGGGTAAAGTAGCCATCATTACTGGCGGAGATAGCGGCATAGGGAGAGCTGTTGCCGTAGCTTATGCCAAAGAAGGCGCTAAAGTAGTTATCTCATTTTTAAATGAATTTGAAGATGCAGAACTTACCAAAAAAGAGGTTGAGGAATATCAATCGGAATGCTTACTCATAGCAGGAGATATTTCTGAAGAAAAACACTGCCAATTGATTATCGATAAAACTATAGAGAAATTTGGCAAAATTGATATTCTGGTGAATAATGCTGCTGTACAATATCCGCAAGAAAGTATCGAGGATATTAGCTCATCGCAACTAGAACAAACTTTTAGAACCAATATTTTCTCTCAGTTTTATATTGTAAAAGCTGCTTTAGCATATCTTAAAGAAGGTTCATCAATTATTAACACAGCATCTGTTACGGCTTACAAGGGCAATCCGCAGTTGCTAGATTATTCATCAACGAAAGGAGCTATAGTTGCCTTTACTCGTTCTTTATCTATGTCCTTAGTAGAAAAAGGTATCCGTGTAAATGGCGTAGCCCCTGGTCCTATTTGGACACCTTTAATCCCAGCAACTTTCGATGCCGAAAAGGTTTCTAAATTTGGTTCTAATGTACCCATGAAACGCCCTGGACAACCCAATGAAGTAGCTTATTGCTATGTTTTCTTAGCTTCTAATGAATCATCTTATATCTCCGGACAAATGATGCATCCAAATGGTGGTGAAGTGGTAAATGGCTAATATGGAAAATCAAAACGAAATTATACCTAAACAACAAAAAGGTATAGCAACAGACATCAAGGAAAGCATTACTTCATCTAGTTTAGAAGAAGCTATTCAGGTTTATAATTTAGCTGTAAACCGCTTAAAAGATGTAAACCATTGGCATTTACTCACTAAACATACAGGTACTAAATTTACCTTGAGAGATAAGAATGGAAATGAGGCCAAACGTTTGGTTGCTTTAGGCGATTATTTTCAAATCAATATTCCTTTCCCTGGATTATCATCAGGGAAGGGATACGATTGGGTACAGGTTATAGAAATTAAAGAAGAAAACGATGCTCATGAAAACGAGCAAACCTATTCTATGTTAGTAAAACCTGTTTCACCACCTTTTGAAGAAGAAACGGCACATTTTTTTGACTCAGATGCGAGTTCTACTTTCTCTATTATACGTAAGGGCACTAAAATAACCGCTTTGGTACATGGTAGAAATGAAAAACCCAACACATTGGTTGAAACCTTATCAGGAAAAATAAGAAATTTAATAGTTGCTGCAGGCTCCTTTTTAGGCTTTTCTTATTTCCAATGGAAATCTTTAGTTAAAGGTTTATTGTCTGATGATCAGCCTATCCTAAAAGTAAACAGGTAACAACATCATCACCAAAAACAACAATACCAGAAATTATAAGCACCTTTGTAAAAATTTAAAAAGAAGGTTTGCCTATTTTGATATCAATAATGGGATTTTGCCTTAACCCCATATATGATTTCATTTGATGAATTGGATTTAATAAATCCGATAAAAAAAGCTTTACAAACAGAAGGCTATACCAAACCCACTCCTATTCAGGCACAAGCAATTCCACTAGTATTAGAGGGAAATGATTTATTAGGTTGTGCACAAACAGGTACAGGTAAAACTGCTGCATTTGCCATCCCTATTATACAATTATTACATACCTCATCGCATCAACAAGCTAAAGGTACAAGAGCTATTAGAGCTTTAATTGTTACCCCAACCAGAGAATTGGCTATACAAATTGCAGATAGCTTTGCTGCTTATGGTAAAAATACACCCTTAAAATATGCTGTTATTTTTGGCGGCGTTGGACAAAAAGCACAAACAGATGCTTTAGCAAAAGGTGTAGATATTTTAATTGCTACGCCAGGCAGGCTTTTAGATTTAATGAACCAGCGTTACATCAGTTTAAAAAGCATCAATCTTTTTGTTTTAGATGAGGCAGACCGTATGTTAGATATGGGCTTTATTCATGATGTTAAAAAACTGATAGCCGCTTTACCCACAAAAAGACAATCTTTATTTTTCTCTGCAACGATGCCTCCTGTTATTCAAAAGCTAGCATCAGAAATATTAAAAAACCCTGTTAAGGTTGAGGTCACACCAGAATCTTCTACGGCAGATACCATTAACCAATTTGTTTACATGGTAGATAAGGATAATAAGAATAAATTGTTAATCCATATCCTAGAAGATAAAAATATAAAAACGGCTTTGGTATTTACCAAAACCAAACATGGGGCAGATAAAGCAGTAAAAATGCTACTCAACCACGGTATCAAAGCTGCTGCCATACATGGTAATAAATCGCAAAATGCCAGACAAAGGGCTTTAGAAGAATTTAAATCTCATAAAATAAGGGTTTTAGTTGCTACAGATATTGCCGCCAGAGGTATTGATGTTGATGATTTAGCTTATGTAGTAAATTATGAAATCCCTAACATACCAGAAACTTATGTACACCGTATTGGCAGAACAGGTAGAGCCGGTGCTAACGGAACGGCCTTTTCTTTTTGCGAAATAGAAGAGAAAGAATTTTTACAAGATATCCAAAAAATCATAGGAAAAACTATCCCTAAAGCAGAAGACAACCCATTTCCTATGACTAAGTTTACGGCTTTACCCAAAACAAAAAAAGGCGGTAAATCTGGAAAAAGCAAAACTGCCGCTCAGCATAAACCCGCTCAAGGGAATGCTAAAAACAACACTGCTCCAACAGCTAAAAAGAAGTTCTTTAGAAAAAGAAAAGAAACTAATTAGTAGAGTATAAATTTTTGGCAAAATTATAGCTAAAGTTTTTATAAAAACTAGGCTATGAACCAAACAACAGAAACTATGATGACCGCTATTGAAGAAAATACCGGTCATCCTTTAGAATATTGGATAGAAATTATCAGAAAAAGTGGTAAACCAGATGCCGAGGCCATCATCAACTTTTTAATTGAAGAACACCAATTAAACCCTGTATTGGCCGAATTAATAGCTCAAAAAGCAAAGGGCAGCCATTAATTCCCCTCCTATTTCTTACTCATTAAAACAATAGGCTTTTCGGTGTTGTATTTAGACTATAAATAAACAAAGAAAAGCTTATTTTTGTCCGAAATTTTCAAATTAATGAGTATACTTTCAGAACAGGAAATACAAAGACGACAGTCTTTACAAGAACTAAGAAATTTAGGTATCAATCCCTATCCTGCAGAGGCATTTGAGATCAATGCAAATGCTTTAGATATTACTTCAAATTACGAAAGAGATAAAACTTCTTATAAAAATATCAGCTTGGCTGGCAGAATCATGACCCGTAGAATTATGGGAAATGCTTCTTTTGTAGAGTTACAAGACGCTACTGGCAGAATACAAGCTTATATCAGAAGAGATGATGTTTGCCCAGAAGAAGATAAAACTTTATACAATACCGTATTTAAAAAGCTTTTAGATATTGGCGATTATATTGGTGTTAAAGGTTTTGTTTTTACTACACAAACCGGAGAAATTTCTATACACGTAACAGAATTTAAGGTTTTAAGTAAATCTTTAAAACCATTGCCAATTGTTAAACGTGATGATGATGGCAATGTTTATGATGGCTTTACAGACCCAGAGATGCGTTACCGTATGCGTTATGTTGATTTAACGGTTAACCCTGAGTTTAAAGAAATATTCAAAACACGTTCTAAAGTCATTAGCACCATGCGTAATTATTTTGATTCGCAAGGTTGGATGGAAGTAGAAACACCTATTTTACAAGCCATACATGGTGGTGCAGCAGCAAGACCGTTTAACACCTATCACAATACCTTAGACATGCCTCTTTTCTTGCGTATTGCTAACGAGCTTTACCTAAAAAGACTTATTGTTGCAGGTTTTGATGGTGTTTATGAGTTTGGTAAAATGTTCAGAAACGAAGGTATGGACCGTACCCATAACCCTGAGTTTACATCCATGGAAATTTATGTAGCTTATAAAGACTACATCTGGATGATGGGCATGGTAGAAGAGTGTTTAGAAAAAGTTACTACAGCTATTCATGGCACAACAACTATCAAAGTTGGGAACGATGAAATTGATTTTGCTGGCCCTTACGAGAAATTATCCATGTATGATTCTATTAAGAAATATACAGGTATAGACGTTTCACAGATGAACGAGCAGCAATTGATAGATACTTGCAAAAGCTTAAATATTGAGGTTGATGCTAGTATGGGTAAAGGTAAATTGGTTGATGCTATTTTTGGCGAGAAAGTAGAACACAACTTAATTCAACCTACTTTTATTACCGATTACCCTATAGAAATGACACCTTTAGCTAAAAAACACCGTACCACAGAAGGTTTAGTAGAGCGTTTTGAGCTATTTGTACAAGGTAAAGAAATTGCTAATGCTTATTCTGAGTTAAACGATGCCATTGACCAAAAAGAGCGTTTTGAAGATCAATTAACTTTAGCCGCTCGTGGTGATGACGAAGCTATGGCTATGGATGATGACTTCATCAGAGCTTTAGAATATGGCATGCCTCCAACTGCAGGTTTAGGTATTGGTATAGACCGTTTGGTGATGTTGATGACCAACCAATCATCTATACAGGAAGTATTATTCTTCCCGCAAATGCGCCCAGAGAAAAAAGCCAAAGTAACTACTGATGAAGATTTTGTAGCAGCCGGCATTCCTCAAGCATGGGTACAAGTTATTCGTAAAATGGGTATCAATACCATAGAAGATTTAAAAACTGCAAACCCTAATAAAGTATTTAATGATTTAGGTGGGATGCGCAAAAAGTTAAAATTAGATTTAACCATGCCTCAAAAAGAGGAAGTTATGGAGTGGTTTAAATAAGCTAAAACTTAACAAAAGCTTAAAGGCCGATTAACGATAAGTTATTCGGCCTTTTTTATTTTAGGAGAAATTAAGATAAAATATTATGCAAAACTCAGTTTTAGAAATCACAGAACAGGAATACCTGATAAAACTCAATAAACAAGAGTTCGATTTATCTTTTATCCATGCGCTTTTAAAGAGGATACAATCAGAAAAAGCTTTTTTCTCTAAAATTTGGGATGATGATGACATCATCGCAAAAGGCAGATTTTTAGACGACCGAGATATAGATCACCTAAGTGAGAAATAAATCATCTATTTCTTAAAGGCTTTAATAAATACTCTAAGCCATTAATTTTAATCTCGTAAATGGTTGCTAGCTGTTGCCCCAATTTACCAGCTGGCCAACCTTTGGTATACATCCACTCTAAATAACTTACTGGTAAATCGCACAAAATGCGGTCCTTATATTTACCAAAGGGCATACGCACTTTAACTAAATCTAACAGTATCTCGGGATTCATAGCTCAAATTAAGTAATTTAATACCGAACATGAGGAATAGATTTTACCTTTGTGCTTATGAATGATGTTTATGGCGATTTTTTGAAAGATTACCTCGCTAAAGGAAAAACTTCTACCATTTGGCTGCACAACAATTACGCTGAGGCAGAAGAAATGCCCGCCGAAGTTTTCTTCCGTAAAGTCTATGAAATTACCGATTTGGAAGCTTTTGCTCTTAGGCAATGTAAAGGCAAAGTACTTGATATTGGCGCAGGTGCTGGCGCTATAACTCTTATTTTGCAAAAACGAGGTTTTGATGTTACAGCTTTAGAAATATCACCCGGCGCAGCAGAGGTAATGCAAAAAAGAGGCGTCCAAAAAATCATCAATACCAATATTTTTGATTATCAGGATGAGCAATATGATACTTTATTGTTAATGATGAATGGTATTGGTTTTTGCCAATATCTGGATGAGATTGAGCGCTTTTTACATCATGCTAAAAAACTATTAAAACCAGAGGGACAAATTTTATTCGATTCCTCGGATGTTTTATATCTGTACGAAAATAAAAAGTATGAAGATGATGGTTATTATGGTGAGATAGATTATCAATACGAGTATAAAGGCAAAAAAGGAGATTGGTTCACCTGGATTTACGTTGCCCGAGATATCATGAAAGAAATTGCCACCAAATGCGGCTACCAAATGGAAGTTTTATTTGATGATGGTAGCGACCAATATCTAGCAAGGTTGAGTTTAAAATCGTGATAATTTGTATTTTTAAAGAACAAAATGATAAGTCTAAATGTTGATGGCTATATATTTCCAACATTTAGTTTAGAAGAAAAAATACTCAAAACATAAAAAATGGCAAAGGCATCAATTTCTGTAATTCAAGCGCTGCTAAAAACGGTTGAAAACCTAGAAAAAGGCGCTGCATACCAGTGGGGACACATGGGGAGCTGCAACTGTGGTAATTTGGCTCAAGTAATTACCAATAGAGACAAAGCTGAAATTCATAAATCTGCAATGCGTAGCAGGCATGGTGATTGGAACGAACAACTGATAGACTATTGCCCAACTAGCGGCTTACCCATAGATCATATTATTGATGAAATGGTTTCCTTCGGTTTTACCAGAGCAGATCTAGCCCATTTAGAAAAATTATCAGACCCGCAAATATTACGTCAGCTACCTGCAAACAACAGATATTTGAAGCATAACCACAAACCAGATGTTATTTTATATCTAAAAACTTGGGTAAAAGTTTTAGAAAATGAACTTATTGATGGTATAAGTTTAGAGGATGTAAAAGAGGGAAAAGAATTGGTGACAGTCTAGAACTAAGCTTTTAAAGCTTATGAATATAAAGATAGTACTACTTGGCAGCGTATAACCTACGCTGCTTTTTTTGTTTATTCTTTGGGTTAACCAGACAACAAATTCTTCGCTATTTGTTCGCACCTTGTTCGTAACACCTTCGCAAAACACCCCGTTTTTGCGAACAAGTAGCGAACATGGTACGAAGATGCTAGCTAAATATCAAGCACAATTCTTAGGTTAGCTTTTAGCTTTTCTTTTTGGTTTTGAGTTAATTCTCCAAGTTTGCTCATAAGCCTTTTGTTGTCAATCGCCCGGATTTGGTCTACCAAGATATCACTTAATTTATCCAATTGATTTTCCTTCAGATGAACCCTTAATATTTGTATATCTTGCTGTACATTGGTAGTGATAGGACAAATAATGGTAGATGGATGAATATCATTCAATAAATCAGTTTGAATAACCACTACCAGTCTTATTTTACCCGGCTCTGTGCCCCTACTAGGATTAAGGTCTGCTAGCCAAATATCGTATTGCCTAATTTTCATCTAACAAGCGTTCAAATTCATGAAGAATATCCATAGATTCTTTACTTGTTAATGCAGATTCTTTAGCAAGTTGCTTCTTCAATAATCTCTTTTTTTGAACAAGATTATAAATTCTAACTGCCTCGTTGATATAACGATTTCTAGCTATATGTAGCTCATGAGTAATCTCCTCAGCCTCATTGAAGATTTCATTATCTAATTTTAATGATAGCACTTTCATACTACAAAAGTATATATTTTTAGTATATACTAGAGCTTATTTAGTTAATAATTTTGATAATTTAACTTATTAGGTATTTGACAATTTCAGAAAATTAACCACCTAACACCTAATAAACTAATAACTAACCATCTAAAAACCTAACTCCCGATAACTATCGGGACTAACCAACTAACACCTAACCAACTAAACACTATTCGCAATTACAAAACCACTAGCCCAAGCCCACTGGAAATTATATCCGCCTAACCATCCGGTAACATCCACACACTCGCCACCAAAATATAAACCGGGTACTTTTTTAGCTTCCAATGTTTTAGATGATAATTCGTTTGTGTCTACACCTCCACGCATTACCTCGGCTTTATCGTAACCTTTATCTCCTGCTGGTTTCACTTTAAAATGATGGATAAACTCGTTTATAGTAGCAAAATCATCTTTTGTTAAAGAGGCTAGATTCTTATGAATAGGTAAAATATTACTTAAAGCATCAACAAATTTTCGGGTATAAAATAAAGTTAAATAATTAGCCAACAGCTTTTTACCGTTAGCATTTCGCTCCTGCTCTATCAGTTCTTGTATGTTTTGATGTGGTAATAAATCAATAACAATACTTTGTCCCGGTCGCCAGTAAGAAGAAATTTGCAAAATAGCTGGGCCACTTAAACCCCAATGTGTAAACAAAATATTCTCCTCAAAGCTTATCTCATCATTACTCACAACAGCAGGCATACTATTGCCAGATAAATGGGCAAACCAATCTGCATCTTTACCTGTAATGGTTAAAGGAACCAAAGCTGGCGCTGTTTGAACTAATTTTAGTCCAAATTGTTTAGCAATTTTCAAAGAAAAATCTGTAGCACCCATTTTAGCAATAGGCAAACCACCGCTAGCCATCACCACTTTGGGGCTATATAAAGTTTCTGTTGTTCCGTTTCTTTCAAAAGTGATTTTAAAAAGCTTGTCTAGCTTTTCAACGGCTAAAACATTACTATTTAAGTAAATATCTTGCCCAAAATCATCACAAATTTGCTTAAAAACCTCAACAATATCTTTTGCTTTATTACTAGTAGGAAAAAGTTGTCCTAAGGTTTTTTCTTGCCCTATGATGCCATAAGTTTCAAAAAAACTAATGGTATCCTCCACCGTCCATTGTGATAAAGCCGATTTACAGAAGTGCTCATTCTCTGAAATAAAATTCTGCGCCGATGTATAATAATTGGTATAATTACACCTGCCGCCACCAGAAATCAATATTTTGGCACCTACTTGAGCATTTTTTTCTAAGATTAATGTTTTCTTACCTAAATATCCTGCTTGTGCTGCACACATGAGACCACAAGCCCCACCTCCAATAATAATGGCATCGTATTTAGTTTCTAACATCCAGCAAAAATGAGATTTTTATGAAGCATCACCAAAGAATATCCGGCTTAAGTTTGCAGCATTTGGCTTAATAATCTTATTTTTGTAACAAATCATGGAAGAATACTCCCAAATTTCGGCATTCGGTAAAGTTCTCATTTTCCTTATTATGGGAATTGTATTTGTGATGCTTGCTTTTATCACCAATAAAATTATTGCTCCAAATAAGCCAAATCCAGAAAAAAATAGCTCTTACGAATGTGGCGAAGAAGTTATAGGCAGTTCATGGATTCAGTTTAACAGCCGCTTTTACGTTATAGCTCTCATTTTCTTGTTGTTTGATGTAGAGATGGTATTTATTTTCCCTTGGGCTACCGTTTTTAGCGATGCCAACTTAATTGCACAAGACCAACGTTGGGGATGGTTAAGTTTCACTGAAATGTTAATTTTCATTAGCATATTATTATTAGGCTTGGTTTATGTTTGGAGAAAAAAAGATTTAGATTGGATAAAACCTGTTTTAAAACTACCAACCGTTGATACCAAAATTCCATTGAGCGCCTATCAAGCTATTAATGAGGAAAAATATCAGCCCGGCTTAAAAAATAAACAGCTAGAAAACAGCCTGATTGTGCAAGAAAACAACATCGAAACAGAAAATATAAAACCAAAATTTGTCCCAAGATTTAAAAAATCATGAGCTTAGAACAGCAATTAGAAAATGGTGGTGTTGTAGTTACCAAATTAGATGATTTGCTAAACTGGGCAAGATTATCATCTTTATGGCCTTTAAGTTTTGGTATTGCCTGCTGCGCCATAGAAATGATGGGCTCTATGGCTTCTAACTACGATTTAGACAGATTTGGAGTTTTCCCAAGGCCTAGTCCACGCCAAGCAGACGTGATTATTATTGCAGGTACGGTAACGTTTAAAATGGCCGAGAGAATAAAACGCCTTTATGAACAAATGCCAGAACCTAAATATGTAATTTCTATGGGTTCTTGCTCTAATTGCGGAGGCCCTTACTGGGAACATGGCTACCATGTGGTAAAAGGTGTTGATAGAATTATTCCGGTTGATATTTATGTGCAAGGCTGCCCACCAAGGCCAGAAGCTTTAATAGGTGGTATTTTAGAATTACAAAAGAAAATAAGTACACAATCCTTAAGTACAATTTAAGTTTTGTTTAAAACAAAGCTTTTGAATATATAAATGAAATCAAATATTACACAAACCCGTTTGGGTATTTTAGGTGGCGGTCAGTTAGGCCGAATGCTCATTCAGGAAGCTATTAATTTTAATCTTTCTATCAGTATTCTTGATCCTGATGCTAACGCCCCTTGTAAAAATATATGCGACTATTTTGAAGTTGGCTCTATTAGCGACTATGAAACCGTATATAACTTCGGAAAAAACCTTGATTTACTAACCATAGAGATAGAAAAAGTAAATATCGAGGCTTTAGAAGATTTAGAAAAAGAAGGCGTAACAGTTTTCCCTCAACCTAGAATCATCAGGTTGATACAAGATAAAGGCCTTCAAAAACAATTCTTTAAAGAAAATGATATCCCAACATCAGAGTTTCAGCTTATTGCTAACAAAGAGCAGTTACTAACTGATAAAATACCTTTCCCTTATATCCAAAAACTAAGAAAGGATGGTTATGATGGTAAAGGCGTAGTTAAAATTGTTGATGAATCTGATTTAAACAAAGCTTTTGAGCAGCCTTCCATAGTTGAGAAATGGATTGATTTTGAAAAGGAAATAGCTGTTATTATTGCTAGAAATGAAAACGGCCAAACAAAAACTTTTCCTTTAGTAGAAATGGATTTTAATAAAGAAGCTAATTTGGTAGAGTTTCTAATCAGTCCATCAACCTACAACTTCGAAATCCAGCAGAAAGCTGATAAAATTGCTAGAGATATTGCAGATTGCCTTAACATTGTAGGCTTATTAGCAGTAGAAATGTTTGTTACTAAAAATGGCGAAATTTTAGTTAACGAGTTAGCTCCTCGCCCGCATAACAGTGGTCACCATACCATAGAAGGAAACGTTACCTCTCAATTTCAGCAGCATTTAAGAGCCATTTTAAATTTACCTTTGGGTAGTACTGCAAGTATCGCAAATGCTGTGATGATTAATCTTTTAGGTGAAGCTGGCTATGAAGGCCCGGCAGAATATGAAGGTTTAAAAGAGGTACTACAAAAAGAAGGTGTTTATGTGCATTTATATGGTAAAGTTTTCACTAAACCTTTCCGTAAAATGGGCCATGTTACCATTGTAGATCAAGATAGAAACGCTGCTATAGAAAAAGCACAATTTGTTAAAGAAAAATTAAAAGTTAAATCATAATGTATAAGCCAAAAGTTGGTATCATCATGGGTAGCCGGTCTGATCTTCCTATTATGGAAGAGGCTGCAAATGTTTTAAAAGAATTAGGTGTAGCCTATGAGTTAACCGTAGTATCGGCACACCGTACCCCAGAAAGAATGTTTGAATATGCTAGTAAAGCAGCAGAGAGAGGCTTAAAAGTTATCATCGCTGGTGCAGGTGGCGCAGCTCATTTACCAGGCATGGTGGCTTCTATCACTACACTTCCGGTTATAGGTGTTCCGGTAAAATCAAGCAATTCTATTGATGGCTGGGATTCTGTTTTATCTATCTTACAAATGCCAAATGGCATTCCTGTAGCTACAGTAGCGCTTAATGCTGCTAAAAATGCGGGAATATTAGCTGCACAAATTTTAGCTACCGCTGATGATAATTTAGCGCAACAGGTATCTAAATTTAAAAACGATTTAAAAGCAAAAATAGAAGAATCGGCAGAAAGTTTAAAATCAGAAGGATACCCTTCTACCTTTTAATTCCATTCTGGATTTTCAGGAAAATTAGCTACATGGGCATATTTAACGCCTAAATTTAAGATGGCTTCTTTCCATATGTTTTTATCAGAATATTCAAAAACCATAGCTGGGTTGTATTTATCAGATACTATCCAGCTATTCTCGTTTATCTCGGCTACTAATTGTCCTTTATCCCAACCAGAATAGCCAATAAAAAACTTAACCTCAGCCTCTGTAATGTTATAACTATTAATCTGGAGCTTTAGCGTTTCAAAATCGCCACCCCAAAACAAATCCTTTCCTATAGGTATCCCTCCCGGGATTTTATCTGGAGAACAATGTATAAAATTTAAGGTATCATTAGCTACAGGCCCACCAATATGAACCAAAAAATTAGCATCCCAACAATCTGCAATGATATCTTTCAACAATAAATTACTTTTATGGTTTAATACATAGCCTATATCACCTTCATCGCCTCGTTCGGTTAGTAAAACAACCGAACGCCTGAAATTTTCATCCAGCATAAAAGGCTCTGATATTAATAAATCTCCAACTTTAGGTAAAACTTTACTCAGCATATTTATATAAACGAAGATGTATTGATTTAGATTTTAAAAATCGTAATAAATACTGATTCATGTCATTTATTTTAAATTATTTTTATCCCAATTTGCAATTCGTAAGTTTGTATAAAATGAGTGAGCAAAAATTAAATTTAAAAGATTTAAGACAAGATTATCGTTCTTCCTTTCTTCTAGAAGAAGATATTGAAAAAACACCTTTAAAACAGTTTGAAAAATGGTTTAAAGATGCACTAAAAGCAGAAATTTTAGAGCCTAATGCCATGACCTTGGCTACTGCATCTAAAGAAGGTATACCATCGGCAAGAATTGTTCTTTTGAAAGATTATGATGAAGATGGCTTCACTTTTTTTACCAATTATAGCAGCAATAAAGGGCAGCAATTAGCAGAAAACCCTTTTGCAGCACTGGTGTTTTTTTGGGGAGATTTAGAAAGACAAATTCGTATTGAGGGTGTGATAGAAAAGATAAGCATCCACGAATCAACATCTTACTATCACTCTAGACCAAAAGGAAGCCAGCTTGGCGCTTGGGCATCTCCACAAAGTAGTGTAATCCCAAATAGAACGTTTTTAGAATTGAACTTAAAAAAACTAGAAGAACAGTATAAAAACGAAGAAATTATTCCAAAGCCAGACTTTTGGGGAGGTTACAGACTAATCCCTAATTTGATAGAATTTTGGCAAGGAAGATCTAACCGTTTACACGACAGGATTATCTATAAAAGACAAAAAGACGAATCTTGGACTATAGAAAGGCTTGCTCCATGACATTTACCGAAATAAAAGAACTCTTAATACAAAAATTTGGTCCTGATATTATTGAAGCAGAGGAAACACAAGGCTTACAACCTGCTTTAGTTATAAAAAAAGACCATATTGTTGAGGTTTGTTTAATGTTAAGAGATAACGAAAATACTTGGTTTGATTTCTTATCTAACCTAAGCGGTGTTGATTATGGTGTAGAAGCGCAGAAATTTGGCGTAGTTTATCACCTATCATCTATCCTTAAAAAGCATCAACTGGTTTTAAAAGTCTATCAACAAAATGATAGAGACGAGCAAAATTTACCTGTATTTAAATCTGTCACAAGCATCTGGAAAACAGCAGATTGGCATGAAAGAGAAGCTTTTGATCTTTTAGGGATTTATTTTGAAGGTCATCCAGATTTAAGAAGAATTTTATTACCAGATGATTGGGAAGGCTATCCTTTAAGGAAAGATTATAAAACAGCAGAGCAATATCACAACATTAAAATAGACATGTAAGTTGAAATATACAGAAGCATTAGAAAGGTATCAGCATAAAATTAATAGCGTTTCTTCAGAAGAAATGGTACTTAATTTAGGACCACAACACCCTAGTACACATGGTGTTTTACGTCTAGAATTAATTACTGATGGAGAAGTTGTAAAAGAAGTAATCCCACATTTAGGCTATTTACACAGATGTTTTGAAAAACATGCTGAGGCGCTTAATTACAGCCAGATTATTCCTTTTACAGATAGGATGGATTATATGGCATCTATGAACAATAACCATGCTTTTGTTATGGGTGTGGAAAAGATGCTAGGGATTGAAGATAAAATACCAAAAAGAGTTGAATACATTAGAGTACTAGTTTGCGAACTTAACCGTATTGCATCGCACCTGATTGCTATAGGTACTTATGGTATTGATATTGGTGCTTTTACTCCGTTTTTATGGTGTTTTAGAGACCGCGAGCATATTATGAATATGTTAGAGTGGACTTCTGGTGCCAGAATGCTATATAATTATATTTGGATTGGCGGTTTGTTTTACGATGTTCCTGTAGGCTTTGAAGAACGTTGTGTAGAATTTGTAAAATACTTCAAACCTAAGATGAAGGAGCTGAATGAGCTACTTACAGAAAATCAAATCTTTATATCCAGAACAGCAAACGTAGGTGTTTTACCTTTGGATGTTGCTATTAATTATGGATGTTCTGGTCCTATGCTGCGTGGCTCGGGCTTAAAATACGATTTAAGACGTGAGGATGAATACTCTGTTTATCCCGAACTAGATTTCGAGATACCTTATGCTAAGGGAGAAATTGGTACTGTAGGAGATTGCTGGAACCGCTATAAAGTTAGAATAGATGAAATTGCAGAGTCTTTAAAAATTATTGAGCAATGTGCCATAAAATTACAGCATGAACATAAACGCACACCAGATTTTGACCCTAGAGCTTTAGTACCTAAAAAAGTAGTACCAAAGCAACAAGATTTTTATTGCAGAGCAGAAAATCCTAAGGGAGAAATTGGTTTCTATTTTATTGCCGATGGTAAATCTGACAAACCTTTCAGGGTAAAATCAAGAGGTCCAAGTTTTAATAACCTATCAGTTATATCAGAGATTTCTAAAGGTGTTTTAATAGCAGATTTAGTTGCTATTATTGGTTCTATAGATATTGTTCTTGGAGAAGTTGATAGGTAGCTTGAGGATTAATTAGATAACAAAAAAAGCTTCGACAAAAATCGAAGCTTTTTTAATATATCATTAGGTTAATCTTAATTATATACCTTAACCATAAAAATATAATCTTGCATCTTTTTAATTTGCTGTGTTCTGTTAAATGATGCTAAGCTATTTTTAGAGTTTATTTTAAGCTTTTTCTTCAAAGAATCCTGAGGTATATTTTCTATCGCTTTCAACAAATAATCTGATTTTATGGCAAATGCAGCACCATCAACCTGAGTTTGTTTACCACTAATAACACCAATTACGTTTCCTCTATTATCCATTAAAGGGCCTCCAGAGTTACCAGGGTTAACTGGTATAGAAACTTGGTAAGCAATAGAATCTCCACCAAAACCAGTTTGCGCACTTAAATAACCTTTTCCATAAACTACCTCATCTCTAGGATATCCAATAGTATAAACATCTTCACCTAAATCTGAAGATGACTTTTTAAAAGTATAAGGCAAAGGTGATAATGACTCAAACAAAGGGTCTACAATTTGCAAAATTGCAATATCATAAGAAGGGTCTATATAAATAGTTTGTACCTTAAAAGACTCGCCTTTATTATTTTGGATATAAACAGAATCTGCCCCCTGTACAACATGGTAATTGGTAACCAAATAACCATTTGATGATAGTGCGAAACCTGTACCACCAAACTGGCTGGGTGCTATTTCTTTGTTAGGAGATTTAGAATTGATATTTCTTATCAGAGCATTTTGAGACTTTTTGATAGACTCCATATCTCTTTTCAAGGCATTGTAAGTAGAAGAGTTGCTTGCCTTTCTAAATTGACCTGTAGAAATTAGTGTAATTAAAGTAGCTAAAATAGCTACAGAGGCAGCCACTGCTAGATTTCTCTTATATTTTCTAAAGAATATCACAAAGGCAGGTTCCTTTTCTTGTAATTCTTCTTTTAAAGCAACTATATCTAACTGTTGATGGAAGTTTTTCATTGATGATTTCAAATCTTGAACCTCACCATAGTTTTTTAATGATTTTAAGAAATCTAAGTGGGCAACAACTTTACTATCTAAAGCTGGGTTTGCTGCTCTCTCTTGCTCAAATTGTATCATTTCTTCATCAGACATTTCCTGATAGAGATATGCTTCAATTCTTTTAATCAATGCTAACTCACTACTCATTTTTCAATTTTTTGATTAAAAAATATTTTTTTCAATCGCTGTAAACACTTATACTTCTGCGTTTTAGCATTATCTGCGTTGGTATAACCAAATTTTTCGCAGATTTCTTGCATAGAACGGTTGTGTATATAAAAATCTTCAATAATAGTTTTACACGGCTCTCCCAAATCTTTTAATGCGGAATGCATCATCGTAAATTGTTTATCTTTTTCTTGATGATGTTCTATCTCCTGTTCTACAGGGATATAATCTTCATAATCTTTAATATCGCCGCTAAATCTACTTTTCTGACTTAACTTCTTTAACCATAATCTTCTGCAAACAGAATATATAAAAGTTTTTAGTTTACTACTTAATTCAAAATCTCCACTTTTTATTTTACCATGCAATACAATAATTGCTTCTTGGTAAATATCTTTTGCATCATCCTCATCACCATTATTATTGATAACAAGTTGTAGTATCATGGGAAAATAAGCCAGATACAAATGCTTTAAAATGGAAGATGAATTATTCAGAATACCTAAAATAATTTCACTATCTGTTGGCTTCGAATGATTTATCTTTTTATTCAATGTTAATACGCTTTAAACGGAATTGTAACCCAAAGTTGGTAAAAAAAAACTTTTAGCCAATTAAAATATAAAGAACTACCACAACTATAATTTTGAAAGTGTAATAAGTTTTAATAAACTATCTAAAAATCTAAGATTCTATCATCATTTATATTAAATATCTGCAAAAACAAAAGACTTAATACTTTTTTTTAAAAATTATTTTCGCAATAAAAAGCCTGATTTATTAGCAGTTAGCAGGTTTTTTCTTTTTTTATTAAAAAAATATTTAAAAATCGGGTTACCTTTTTACCTTTGCAGTATTAACGATTAAATTATCAAAAATTAAAAAAAGAAATTAACATGAAAAATTTATTAAAATTCGGATTTTTTGCTTTAGCTATCTCTTTATCAGTAGTTGCTTGTAACTCTAACAAACCAGCTGAAGAAGCAACTGATTCAGTTGTTACTGATTCTGTAGTTGTTGATACTGCTGCTGTTGATACTGCTGCTGTTGATACTGCTGCTGTTGATACTGCTGCTGCTGCTCAATAAGCAAAAATCTTTTAAGATTTTAAGAAAAGCCCTTGCAAATAGCGAGGGCTTTTTTATTTTAAGCAAATTCTCTAGAACTAAAGGCTATTATAACAAAAAAGGCTAAAACTTACGTTCTAGCCTTTTTTAGGGTAAGTAATCGGGCTCGAACCGACGACCCTCAGAACCACAATCTGATGCTCTAACCAACTGAGCTATACCTACCGTTTTATTTTAGTGATGCAAAATTAGCACAAAAAAGTACATCTTACAAGTTTTAAAAGCTTTTTTTATTTACAACCACTAACCTATTGATTATTAGCTAATAAAATTTTACTTAAATTGCTATAAAGGCAATGCTTATCTTAGCCACATGATTGAAATATTTACCGACGGTGCATCAAGCGGAAATCCAGGGCCTGGAGGATATGGAGTTATTTTGCGTTCTGGCAAGCACTATAAAGAGCTAGCAGAAGGTTTTAGATTAACTACTAACAATAGAATGGAATTATTGGCTGTATGTATTGGTTTAGAAGCTTTAAAAAGCTTGAATCAGCAAATAACCATATACTCAGACTCTAAATATGTGATTGATGCCGTAGAAAAAAAGTGGGTGTTTGGATGGGTTAATAAAGGTTTTGTAGGTAAAAAAAATAAAGATTTATGGTTAAGATTTTTAAATACATACAAACTTCATCAAGTAAAATTTATTTGGGTAAAAGGTCATGCTGGACATCCAGAAAATGAAAGATGCGACCAATTAGCTGTTTTAGCTTCTAAAGGGAAGGATTTGAAAATAGATAGTGTATTTGAGATGGAGAATAAAACCAATAAGACCATCTTTTAATGGTCTTATTGAAATTCATAATTTAATGAACCTTTTAGAGAGGAGAATATTCACGCATCATTTCTTCAGCTTCTAAAACCATTTTTGTTGATCCAATAAAAATAGAAGCCCGTTGATGAATCTCGGTAACCTCCATTTCTAAAATTCTTTCATAACCATTGGTAGCTCTTCCTCCTGCTTGTTCAATAATAAAAGCTAAAGGATTACATTCATACACCAATCTTAACTTACCGTTAGGAGCACTTGCAGTAGACGGATAAATATAAATCCCGCCTTTAATTAAATTTCTATGTAAATCAGCAACCATAGAACCTATATATCTTGAAGTATATGGTCTTGAAGTTGCAGAATCTTCTACCTGACAATATTTAATATATTTTTTTACCCCTTCCGGAAAATGAACATAATTACCCTCATTAATGCTATAAATAGAACCAGTTTCAGGTATTTTCATATCTGGATGAGACAGACAGAATTCTCCTATAGAAGGGTCAAGTGTAAAACCATTTACACCCTTACCAGTAGTGTAAACCAACATGGTTGATGAACCATAAATAATGTATCCCGCAGCAACTTGCTCTGTTCCTTTCTGTAATATATCTTCTAAAACACCAGGCCCCTCTTTGCTTTTCCTTCTGTATATAGAGAATGTAGTACCTACGGCAACATTCACATCAATATTAGATGAGCCATCTAAAGGATCTATTGCAACAACATACTTAGCATTTTTAGAGACTTCTTTATTGAGTAAAACGATTTCTTCATTCTCTTCTGAGGCTACCAAACAGCACTCGCCGCCACTACTTAAAGCAGAAATAAATTGCTCATTTGCATAAACATCTAATTTCTTCTGTGTTTCGCCTTGTACATTAACAACACCAGATTCACCCAATATATCTACCAGACCTGCTTTATTAATTTCTCTATTTACAATTTTTGCTGCTATTCCAATATCTCTAAGTAAACGAGAAAGTTCTCCTTTCGCGTAAGGAAAATCTGCTTGTTTTTGTATAATAAACTGCCCTAATGTTGTTACTCCATTCATAAATACCTTAGTGTATAATTTACATTATCTTGCGCCTAGCTCGACGACGTCTAAAGTATGAATTTTTTCTTCGGAAATACAAAATCTAATTAAAGTTCTCTGCTTATGCCATCCTATTTTTCCGGCAGCACCAGGGTTAATATGCAAGCATTGTATTTTTTTATCAAACATTACTTTTAAGATATGTGAATGACCAGAAACAAATAATTGAGGCGGCTTAGTGTAAATTTCTTTTTTCACAGATGGACTATACCTATCTGGATAACCGCCTATATGTGTCATCCAAACATTAACTTTTTCGCAAGTAAATTTCAAATGTTCTGGATAAACTGCTCTTACAGCATAATCATCAATATTCCCATAAACACCTTTTAAAGGCTTAAAAGCGGCTAGTTTATCAGCTAATTCCAAAGTTCCAAAATCTCCGGCATGCCATATCTCATCGCATTTATCAAAATATTTAAACACAGCATCATCTAAATAACTATGTGTATCTGATAATAATCCAATTTTAACCATAATAAATACTAAAAGATGGTAAAGAAGTTTTTGAGCGCACTTTTATATTGCAAAGAATGTTCACCTTCTTTTTCATAAATAATAAAATTCTCTGTTTGCTCTTCTACCGATGGATTTTTTTGAAACTTTAAAATATGCCTAAAAGCTTCTTTATCTTGAAAAGATTTAACAATTATTTTTCTTTCTAGATGTAAATAATAATCGTTTGCTAAGTGCTGTAACAGTAAAGATATTTCTAACGGAACAATAATTTCTAAGCTACCATTTTCATGCAAATGAGTTGATGCTATTCTTAACAAATCAATAAAAAAGGATTCATCTGTATGCTTAGCTAAATTAGTTTGATGATGTGGAGATTTTAATGCATTAAGAAAGAAAGGTGGATTAGAAACAATTAAATTGTACTTTTTTGTTGGATGCATCTCAAAAAACTCAATAAAGCTATGATGATGAGCTGACAAACGATCATGAAATAAAGAGTTCTGAAAATTCATACTTGCAGTATCAACAGCTCGATAATCAATATCCAAAGCATCTATTTTACTTTCGTGATTTCTTTGCGCCAACATTAATGCTATGACCCCTGTCCCGGTTCCGATATCACAAATACTTTTAGCCTTTTGAACATCGCATAAAGCACCTAACAACACCCCGTCGGTATTAATTTTCATAGGACAATTTTCCTGATTAACTACAAACTCTTTAAAATGAAATACCGACATATTACAAATTTAGGTTTTGATTTACTGCTAAAACAATAAATCCTAAACAAAAAATGCTCTTTCAACTTTAACGTTAAAAGAGCATTTATTCTGATAGGATAATAAATTTATTCTCCTAAGATATTGTGTAACACATTATCATATGTTGATTTAGCATCTTGAACATAACCAAAATTTTCATCATCTACCAATAATGAGCCTCCGGTTACATGACCTAATAAGCTAAATTCTGTTTCAGTAGTTGCCATAAACTCTACAAAAGCTTCCTGCTCTTCTGGTTTAACACTTACCACAATACGTCCTTGAGCTTCACCAAATAAGAAAGCATCTTTTCTAATTTCTGAATCGGAATTGATATTGAAACCTAATTGATTTGGCATAGAAGCTTCCAACAGGGCAATGTATAAACCGCCATCAGCAACATCATGAGCAGATTGAATTAGCTTATTACTGATTAATTGTTTGATTACTTGGTGAGTTTCATATTCTTTATCCAAATCAAAATACGGAGCAGGAGATGCTGCTATTTTATGATAAGATGCTAAATACTGTGATGATGCAATATCGTTTACAGATTCGCCCACTAAGTAGATTAAATCTCCTTCTTGTTTAAAGTCTAGCGTCATCATGTTATTGATATCATCCATAACCCCTAACATACCAATGGTTGGTGTTGGGAAAACCGGACCTTCATCTGATGATTGATTATAGAAAGAAACATTACCACCGGTTACAGGAGTTTCAAATTTGGTACAAGCTTCGCCCATACCTTTAATAGCTCCTACAAATTGCCAGTAAACTTCTGGCACATAAGGATTACCGAAGTTAAGACAGTTGGTGATAGCTACAGGCTCTCCACCAGCACAAGTAATATTTCTTGCAGCTTCTGCTACAGCTATAGCACAACCCTTCTGAGGGTCTGCATTTACATATCTTGAATTACAATCTACCGTAAGGACAATTGCTTTATTGGTATCTTTTACAGAAACTACCGCAGCATCGCTTGGTCTGTTAGTTACCATATTAGCTGTACCAACCATAGAATCATACTGATTGGTAACCCATCTTTTTGAGGCAATATTTGGATGATTTGTTAAATGTTGAGCTACAGCTTTTAAGTCTTCTGGCTCTTTAACATCATTGATATTAAATTTCTGGAATTCTTGATAATAAGCAGGCTCTTTATATTCTCGTTGGTAAACCGGAGCACCACCGCCTAGAACTAAATCATCGGCAGGAACGTCAGCAACTAACTCCCCATTCATGAAATATTGTAGTCGTTTGGTATCTGTTACTTCACCTATGATAGCGCAGTTTAAATCCCATTTCTCAAAAACAGCTTCTACTAAAGCTTCTTTTCCTTTTTCTACCACAATAAGCATACGTTCTTGAGATTCTGATAATAAAATCTCGAATGGAAGCATATTTTGTTGACGGGTAGGTACTTTATCTAAATCTATACGCATACCATGCTCGCCTTTTGCAGACATTTCTGAGTTTGAACAGATGATACCTGCCGCACCCATATCTTGCATACCAACTACAGCACCTGTTTTTATCACTTCTAATGAAGCTTCTAATAATAACTTCTCTTGGAAAGGATCTCCCACCTGAACTGCTGGCAAATCATTTACGGAGTCTTCAGTAATATCTTTTGAAGCAAAAGCTGCTCCGTTTATACCGTCTTTACCCGTTGCAGAACCTACAATATATACCGGATTACCTACTCCGTGTGATGTTGCTGAAACTGTTTCTCCTACTTTTACAATACCAGCAGACATGGCATTTACTAGTGGATTAACATGGTAACATTCATCAAAAAACACTTCACCACCTACAGTAGGAATACCAAAGGCATTTCCGTAGTCACCAATACCTTTTACAACGCCTTTAATTAACCATTGTGTTTTAGGGTGATTGGGATCACCGAATCTCAATGAGTTTAATTGAGCAATAGGTCTTGCTCCCATCGTAAAAATATCACGGTTAATACCGCCCACACCAGTTGCAGCACCTTGATAAGGCTCTAATGCTGATGGGTGATTATGAGATTCTATTTTAAAAACACAAGCTATACCATCGCCAAGATCTACCATTCCTGCGTTTTCTTCACCAGCTTTGGCTAGCATTCTAGGACCATCTTTAGGTAAAGTTTTTAACCAAGTGATAGAGTTTTTGTAAGAACAGTGCTCGCTCCACATTACAGAGAATATAGATAATTCTGTAAAATTTGGCGTTCTACCTAAAATTTCTTTTATTTTTTCGAACTCTTCGGGACGTAAACCTAAATCTTTTGCGGTTTCTTGTGTGGTAAAGTTATTATTTTCCAATTTGATACGTATATTTGAATTAGGCCTCAAAGGTATGAATTCAAATCAGTTACTAAAAGAGATTTTAACATCTTCTTTCTAAAATTGTATGCTTAAAATTAAGTTTCTTAAAGTATTTCTATTATTTAGCTGTTTATCTTTTAGCAATTTCTTACAGGCGCAATCTTTCGGCAACGAGTGGATAATTGCTTCTCAAAAATATGTAAAGATCAAAATTTCTGAAGAAGGATTATTCGGGATAGATTTAAATCAAATCATACAATCTGGTTTAGCTACGCAGAATATTGACCCGAAAAAATTCCAACTTTTTAATAAAGGAAAAGAAGTTGCTATTTTGGTAACAGGCGATTCTGATAATGTTTTTGATGGTAATGATAAGATTGTTTTTTACGGTAAACCTAATGACGCATCACTAGATAAGGTTTTATATAACAACCCTGCAGATTTACCCAATGATGAAGTAAGTCTCTATGAAAATGACAATTATTACTTTTTAACCTACAGCAATAACACAACTGGATTAAGATTAAAAGAATTTCAACAAAATAATACTGGATTAACAGAAGAAAACTGGATTATAGCTAAAAGCAGGATTAACCTAACAGATGGCTATTATCCTGGTGAATTTATACTTTCTGCCATGAGCCTTTCTGAATATATTGAAGGAGAAGGTTTCATGGGTAATACTTTTGGTAAAGGCCAAACTACTAACCTTAGTTTAAATACATTAGATATAGCATCAAGTAGCTTTCAACCGCAATTATCATTTTATGTAGCTGGTAGGTCTAACGCTTCTTCTACTAATGTTAATGGCTTTAACCATCACTTAAGAGTTTCATTAAATAATGCGACTGTTTTTGACACTTTATTTAGAGGTTATAAAACTGTTAGGAAAACAATCCCTATATCACTTACAACATCTAGTAATCAAATATCATTCTCTTCTATTGATGATTTAGGTGCACTTACAGATTTCCAAGCTATTTCTTATGCAGAAATTACTTATGCAAAAGGAACAAATATTAACAACTTAAGTAGTTTAAAATTCATTTTAAACAACAATAAAGCGTTAAGTTTTCTAAGATTTAGAAATTCTGGTCTTACTAACCCTATTTTATGGGATTTAACTACTGACTTTGTTATCAGAGGATTAAAAAATACAACGAATGCTGATTTTGTTATCAATACTACGAATCAACAAAAAAATTACTTTTTAGCTGATTTAGACAACTTAAAATCCACTAACCTAACTCCTGTTACTTTCAGAAATTTCTCAAACGCAGACATCAAGCCTTTTTTAATGATATCAAATAAGCTGCTTACTGCAGGAGTTAATAACTATAAAGCTTACAATGATACAAGAGGCATAGAAACTACTATCGCTTATACAGAAGATTTATATAACGAATTCTACTATGGATTTCACCATCCATTAGCATTAAAAAACTTTTGCGCTTGGGCATTAGCTAGAGGAAATCTAAAACCTGAATATCTGCTATTATTAGGCAAAGGGATGGAAATTTCCAAAGGCAACTTTAATAATGATTTAGTACCTACAATAGGATATCCTGCGTCTGACAACATGCTAACATCGGGTTTAAATGGCAGCAATTTAGAACCTGGTCTAGCAACAGGAAGAGTACCTGCAAAAACCAATGAGGAAGTTGAAAATTATTTGAATAAACTTAAAGTTTATGAAAAATTACCAAATGAGATTTGGAGGAAGAATATTTTATTTCTCAATGGCGGTAGAAGTTCTTCTGAAAACACAAGCTACACAAGTTTTCAAAATAGTTTATTTAGAGTTGCTGAAGGTGAGTTTTTTGGAGCTAAAGCATCTGTTATTTCTAAAGATGTAAACAATCCTGTTACTGAGAACCAAACACAAAGAATTATAAATGAGACAGCCTCAGGAGTTAGTCTAGTATCATTTTTGGGTCATGGCTCTTCTACCGAAACAGAGATTTCTTTTGGTCCCACTAGTAGTCATCGTAATAAAGAAAAACCCACTGTTTACATTGTAAATGGATGCAGTACGGGTGCTATTTTTGGAAGCAATTTAGCTTTAGGCGAACAATTTCTTTTAGCTAAAGATGTTGGTGCTGTAGCTTGGATAGGTACCACCAGTGAAGGTGTTGCTTCTTACTTAACTAATGCTACACGTTATTTTTACAGTAATTGGTTTAAAAACATGTATGGAAAATCCATTTCAGATGGCATTAAAAATGGTTTAAGAAGCTATCAAGTGCCAAGCGATAGATTAAATACAGCACATACAAGGCAATATATTTACATTGGAGATCCTTTAATATCTTTTTATAAAACAGAAAATCCAGACTATACAATCAATAATTCAGATATTTCTTATGATAATTCAAGCGTGAATGCGGTTAAGGATTTAGAATTACAAGTAATTATAAAAAATTTGGCTAAGGCTGTAAATACTGATAGCTTATCAATCAAAATAGAGAGAATATTACCTAATAACACAAATTTGTTATTACCAATTCTGAAGATAAAATCTGTATTAAATACTGATACTGTAAAAATTATCATTAATAACAATATCCAACAAAATATTGTTGGAAACAACCGCATTCTCATCACCTTAAATCCCGAAAACACAATACCAGAACTAAATTTAAATAATAATCAAGGGCAGCTATCTTTATTTATATCTGGAAATGGAATAAACACAATTTATCCACGTAAAAATGGTATCGTATCTACTTCAAATAATTTTATTTTAAAAGTACAATCTGAAAATTTATTTACCCAAACAGCAGAGTATATCTTTGAAATAGACACTATTTCAACCTTTACAAGTACTTTTAAAAAAACATCACCAGTTATTAGCTCTGGATTATTTGCTGATTGGAATCCTAGTCTTATACTAGAAAATGGCAAAGTTTACTTTTGGAGAGCTAGATTAAACCTACCTCAAGATCAAGGAGGTAATTGGGTTACATCAGTTTTTACTTATCTAAATAACGAGGATGATGGTTTTAGTTTATCACACAAAGATCAATTAAAAGATTTAAAATTTGAAGATGCAACTTTTGACTACAATACTGGATTATTTAAGTTTAAACCCACATTTTTCCCTACCTCTATACAAACAGAAGGCGATGACGGAGGAGCACCTTTTGATAAAAGGTTTAGAACAACGCAAACTATTTCATTCAGCTCTATAGGATTTGTAGGCTTAACCTTAGTGGCTTATCATCCTGTTAAAATTGGGAAAAAATTCAGTTATCCGAGTCCTTATAATTCTAATAGTGGGCCACCTGATGAGTATGATGCTAACGGATTTACTGGACAATATTTTTGGAATACAAACATCCCAGAACAAGTAGACTCGTTAATAAGCTATTTAAATCAAGTACCCGAAGGATACTATGTAATTGGTTATAATGGTCTTAATACTACGATTAATGCACTCCCTTCGGCTGCTAAAAATGCACTACAATCAATTGGTTTAAATAAATATGATTTAATAAATACTGGAGAACCTTATATGTTTTGGGGTATCAAGGGAGCTAGTCCTGGATCTGTTCTAGAATTTACGGCCGATTATAGTTCAAATATACCTCCTAGAGCGCAACGTATTAGACATGCTGAGAACCTTAAATATTCTTTAAGCTCAGGATATATTAATACAGATTTAATTGGGCCAGCTAAAGAATGGAAAAATGCTGAGCTGAAATACTTTTCTAATCAAAATGATAAAATTTCTTATGAGCTCAGAGGTATAAATCAACAAGGTATAGAAAGTGTTTTACAAAATAATTTAAATACTGATGAGATTGATTTATCACAAATTAATGCCAAGGAATATCCTTTTATTAAAATAAAAAGCACTTTTGAAGATAAAGAAGATTATAATATTCCTAAGTTGAACTTTTGGAGGGTAAATTTTAATCCAATAGCGGAACTAACTTTAAATCCTACATTTACTAATAATTTTTATAAAGAAAAAATACAAGAAGGAGATTCTGTAAAATGGGAATTGGGAGTTACCAATTTAGCTAATATATCTTCAGATTCATTAGAGCTAAGTTATACCATTAGAAAAGCTAATAATACCAGCATTATCAAAACTTTAAAAAGAGAGGCCAATTTAAACCCCGGAGAAAGCAAAAAAATTATGATAAGCGAAGCAACACAAGGTTTAGTAGGTATAAACACTTTAAGAGCAGAATTAAAGTTAAATTCATCATCAGATTTGTACACCTTTAACAATACCATATTTAAAAATTTCGAGGTTTTGAAAGATAGTAAACAACCTCTTTTAGATATTCTTTTTGACGGAAGGCCTATTGTAAACGGAGAGATTATTTCGCCAGAACCTATCATTAATATTACTTTAAAAGATGAAAACAAGTTTCTTTTATTAAATGACACTTCTTATTTAAGTGTATTCATAAGAAAAGAAGAAGAAACAAATTTTAGAAGAGTTTATTACGCTACCGGACAATTAAACTTGGTACCTGCCAATAATGGTGAAGAGAACAAACTTACCGTAGAATACAAACCAAGCAGATTAAGCGACGGTAAATATACCATGAAAGTTAGTAGTAAAGATGCCTCTAACAATACTAATCAAAATGATTATGAAATAACTTTTGAAGTAATAAACGAATCTAGCATATCAAACTTTTACCCTTATCCAAACCCTGTTACCACAGCAATGAAGTTTGTGTTTACCCTAACAGGAGATAAAATACCTGAAAAGGTAAAAATTCAAATTTTAACCGTTTCCGGAAAAGTAGTAAGAGAGATAAGTAAAGAAGAACTTGGAGCATTAAGAATAGGAAATAATGTTTCTGACTTTACTTGGGATGGTACCGACCAATTTGGAGATAGACTTGCAAATGGTGTTTACTTTTATAAAGTTATGATACAAGATAATGAACTGGGAGATCTAAAACACCGAAGTACTAAAGGCGATCAGTTTTTCAGGAATAAAATTGGTAAGATTTATTTAATGAGGTGATTTTGAGAGTTTTCACTTTCTTTCCAAAAGAAATAACCCAAAATAAAACTAGATAGAATAAATGAAATAGAACAAGTCAAAATTGCACCATATATTTTGAATTCTTTTATCAATATGTATCCCAATACAATAGAAGGTATTAAACCTGCTAGAGAAGCATAAAAGTTTATTTTCATTTTTCCCTGACTACTAAAAAAATAACCTAGAACTTTAGCCGAAGAGAATATTATTATCGCTGGCGACAATAATAATAATAATCGTTTTATTTGATAAAAATCTTTGTTTAACAAATCCACATATACCTGAGAAGGTAAAAGATAAATTCCAATTATCAGAATAAAAGTAAAAATAAGAGTTATCTTAATGTAATTTGAAAACTGAGCAATGCTTCCTCCATTTAATTTATCAGATTTAGAAACTTCATTACCTAATAATGTTCCAACAGTAACTGCAAATAACCAAATTACGTTAGCAAAAGAAAATAAAACACTAAAAACACCTACAGCTTTTAATCCTTCATATTTTTCTATGAAAAAAAACGACACCCTATAATTTACAATTTGAGAAAAGTTAGCCCCTTGGTTAATAATACCCAATTTAAATGACTCTTTTATTAAGTCTTTAATCACAAAAACCCGAAATTGCTCTTTGAATTCATTCATTAATAATAAAATAGAAAAAGCACTTGGAATCATATAGGAAACCCCCTGAAAGATCAAAAAGTCTTTAATGCTAAAATCTGAAAACCCTTTTAAGTATAAAAGTATAAAAACAATTAAAGGCTGTAATATTACCAACATATTATACCACTTTATCTTAACTTTATTTATTAAAATCCTTAGATTTAGCGCAAATATGCTTGCTGATAATACATTCAAGAAAAATACATATTTGAACTGAATACCAATAAGACCGATATGAGTTAAAATTAAAGTACCTATTGTAGTAACAAATAAAAACCATACATATGAAATAAATACTATTTCGTTTACTTGATATCTCTTAAGAAGAAAAAAAACGACACCTACTCCTAGTATATCATTAATTAGCTGCACCAAAGCTATATAAATAGCTATAATACTTAAATAGCCTCGCCCATAAGAACCAAGAAATTTTGCAGTTATCAATGAAATAACTAATGTTATTACTGCTACAACAAAGTTTGCTTGAAAAGAAAATATAATCTTTTTCAGCATTTGCTTAACCCAATTTTATAAAATTCCATAAAGCTGTTTTCTATTTTTTGAGAAGCGAACTTCTCTTTGATATCTATAACTATATTTTCAGGGGTCCAAAACTCAACTTCTTGCTTGATAACTAACTCCATAACCTTCTGTAATGATATCTCATCTTTTGGATCAATCATGATACTATTTCCTTGATGTAAATACTCCTTAAAGCAAAGTAAATTAGTAGTAATGACCGGCAATCCACAAAATAAGGCTTCCATTACAACTACACCCTGAGTTTCATAATTACTAAACATTACAAAAACATCCACTTTTTGATAATAAGCTATAATATCATCATTAAACTTAACACCATGAAAAAATATATTAGACTTAGATTTTAATTTTTTAGAATACAACTCAGATTCTGAAATAACATTTGGAAAGCCACCAACTATATGTAATTCAATATTTTTATTTTGCTCAAAAATCTTATCGAATACTCTTAGAATACCTATCGTATTCTTAGCCTTTTCATCCAATCTTGATATATGTAAAAACCTGAAAATCTCACCTTTTTGCTTTTGTTTGTATTGAAATTTAAGTTCATCAACAATATTTGGTATTACAAAAAAAAATCTATGATCAATCCTTAATTTTCTCATTCCATCTCTTAAGGCGTTAGAAACTGCACTAATTCCTAAACTCTCTTTTACAATAAAACGCTTAAACATATTCTCAAATGACCAAACTGAATTACATCTTAAGTATATTGTCGAATGTTCTGTAATATAATACGGAATTTTTTTAAAAATTTTATAAAACAAGGGTATTATTGCTTCAAATCCAATTACATGAATATGAATAAAGTCTACATGCTTTAAATGTTTCATTGCACATTTAAATGCTTTGACATATGCATTTAATTTTCTGTAAAAATTAACTATCTTTTTGTATAAATATAAATTACAACGGCTTGTCCTGTAGTAGCAAGTGTAAATGGGGTAATTTCCATTCTCTTCACTCTTAATTTCATAAATACCGTTTAGTAAATTAGATTCTACGGCAAAGGCGACTGCTACTTTATTTTTTCTTGAAATTAAATCGACATGCTTTTTCGTGAAAATTGCATCTAAAGGATTTTCTTTACTAGGAAACCAACTTGGAAAAATTAATATATTAAACAAATGTATATTTTTAATTAAACTCAGAAAACTTAGCTCTAAAAAAACAATTTTTAGAATATTTATTAAGTGATATTCTACTATTAGTAAGTACAGGATTAAAAATTTCAAACCCTATTTCATTAAAAAAACGTTCAATATCAAAGCTATTATAATCGGTTTTAACCAATATAGCATCATTTATTTCAATCTGGACAATCGGTTTAAACTTTTTAAGAGTATTTACCATTCCTATTAATGCTAAATATTCCCCGCCTTCTATATCTATTTTCACATATTTTAATGAATCAATTTTATTATTTGAAAGATATATATCTAAAGATATTGTAGAAACTTTTTCAGGCTCTTCATTCTTGAAATAATAAGATGATACCATTCCCAAGTTTTTTTCATTCTTATCGTAAAAAAGGTTTATGATGGAATTTTTATCCGCTACTGCTAATCTTTCTAATTGAATATTTTCAATATTATTTAGTTTAACATTTTCAGCTAAGACTTTAAAATTCTTTGAGAACGGCTCAAATGAAATCACCTTACCCTTAACTCCAACTAATTTGGAGCAAAAAACACTATAAAGTCCAAAATTTGCCCCAACATCTACAAAAACATCACCATCTTTAACGTTTTCTGAAATAAAGTTTAATTCGAAATCTTCATATTTATTTAAAAAAAACAACTGATTTTGAATCCAATCATTTAAATCTAAATTAAAATAAACCAGGTTTTTAAAATGAAATAATTGGTATTCATTATTAAAAAAAGAAGTCTTAGTATTTAAATATCTTATTAAGATGAATAGTCTATTAAACAATGGAATGCTTAAAGCTAATTTAACGCCAAGAATTAGTTTTTTTTTAAACTTAAACATTAAGAAAATTAATTAAATAATTATAGATTTAAAACAATTTCAGACATCCTTTCGCAAATAGATTTTTCTACCATTTAAAATGAAGATTAAACACTTTTAAAAGCAGTATTTATAACTACTTAACTTGAAAAAACATTTAAAAATGAAAAAAATACTGGAACTAATCTAATAACATTACTCATTTTTATATATTTAATCTTACGAAGCAACAGACTAGAATGAGCATATTAGAATATATAAAGTATACTAAAAAGAATTGGAGGAGCTTTTATACCTTCTTGTGCCTTTATTTTGTAGCAATTTTATTTTGTACACTAATTCTTAAACATTCTGTTCCTCCCTTTTATGTCTACTCCATGTATTCTTATCCAATCCCTAAAGAAGCAGAAATAATTATTCACCGAATAATTGTAAACGAAAAAGAGCTTAATACTTTTCAACTTCTAAAAGAAGAAGGAGATGTTGTAAGGGCAAATATTATTAGATATTCATATCTTAAGAAGAACTCATTTAAAGATAAATTTCATGGAATATTTGAAAAAAAAATCAGTAACCAATATTTATTAAAGATAAATGACAAGCTCTTTAATTATAAAAACTTAGATGAAGCTGTGTTTGGCAATTGGTTAAGAGATTATTTACAAAGTCATTATAAGCATAGTATTGAATCAATAAAAATTTATGAAACAACTTTAATGTTTACAAAAGAACAAAGGCCTTTAATATTAAAAGAGGTTTTAATTTTGAATAAAAAATATGAATAAAAAAAATATTAAGCAAATAGTTTTTATTTCTTATTTAGTAATTTTAGTATACAAGTATTTTAGTTCAACACTTTTATCACAACAAACACATCCTCCTTTACTTTACCCAAACTTAAATATCTTATATTGGACTTTTATAATTTCCGATCTAACAGATATCTTTAATTATCAATGGATTAAATACCTTTTAGATATCTCTTTATTTACCTCTTGTATTTTAACATTAGTTAACATAAAAAGTAATATTTATCCCATAATTTTCTCAGTGTCATTATGGTTTTACCAATTCTTATATTTCTCAATTGTAGCTTATCAACCATTTGCAATAGGTTTATTATTCCCTTGTTTACCCTTTATATTTAAGAGTGAAATTAAATTTTTCATAACATACAATTTTGGAAGATACTTTCTTTGTTGGTTATATTTCTTTGCTGGAGTACTAAAAATAATTAACCAAGGGATATTCAACATTAATCAATTAACTGATAGTATAAAAGTTTCAGCTGCTGACTTCATCTTTTATAATCCGAATCATATAAAAACTCAAATCATGGCGTTTCTGATTGAGAATATATATTTAAGTTATAGTCTATTTATTTCTGCTGTAATAATAGAATTAACATTTTTTATAGGATTTCTAACTAAAAAATATGATTTACATTTAGCAGTTTTATTTTTAACCTTCCATTTAATAAATTATCAAATCTTGGATTTACCTTTTATTAATCATGCGATTATTGTAACGTTTTTTCTGCCTTTAAAGAATAGTTTAAATTACTCATCTAGCTAAAAACACATTTGAAATCGCTTTCATGACTCTCTATTATTTTTAATAATGTCAGATATTGTATTTTTTATTTTATATAACATCATAAATAACTTACCTCCTAAACCGTTAAGTTTACTTAAGGATGAATGGTATGATACTTTAAAGTAAATTTCCAATTGAGTATTATAATAAGATTTAAACAAAGAAATATTTTGCATATTTGCACCACAGAAATCAATATAATAAATATCATTTTTTAAACACCAATCTACGATAGACTGATACAAATATGTATGAGCATATCTTTCTGCAACCCCAGCCTTATTTAGCAATATAGTATATGCTTTTTTTGATTTTAAATCTACCAATACCAAATTTGAGCAAATTAAATATCCTTCTTTATAAACATTAAAAGCTTTTAAAAAGCCTAAGTCACCCCATCCTTTCAATAAATCATTATACTTTTTACAATGTTTAATTGAGCTACCTATTTCTTGTAAAAATTTAAGATTTAAATTAATGGAATTATCATTAGGTTCTTCTACTTTAAAAGAATAAGTTTTAATTATTTCTTTCTTTAGATTTTTTAAGACACTAGGATGAGATGATAAATTATTATTCTTTATATGGGTGTATTTCACTTGAATCCTAAAACTATTCCATATAAAAGGTCTAATATCAAAAATATTACTCTCAAACTTTAAGAAAATACGATTGTAATTTTTCTTAAACAGATTAATTAGTGAATTATTTATTTCGAAGAATACTTGCTCACTTAAATTTTCTATGATGTAATAAGGTGTGTAAGAAAATCCTTCAGGGGTTATTATTTTTTTTCTATTTGAAAAAAAAGCAATGACTGCAATAGTATTCCCTTTTTTTATATATCTATAGTAGTTAACTTTAAGATTGTATACGTTAGCAATTGTCGTTAGATACTCTCTTTGAAAGAAAACAGATAGATTTAACAAAGAAATTTCCTCTTGCCAACTTTTGTCGTTAATTTCTTGCCACATCGTAATACAATAATAGCAATTTAAATTTTACTACAATTACTCCATAAAAAAAGGAACTAAAGAGTCCCTTTTTTTTAAATCAAGTTAATATCATCAATCCAACCTAAAAACAATAGGAATAACATAAGAAACTCTTACGGTCTTACCATTCTGTTTCCCTGGTTTCCATAATGGAGATTTTTTTATCACTCTTATTGCTTCTTCATCACAGCCAGCACCTATACCTCTTAAAACTTTTATATTGGTAATTTCGCCGTTTTTTTCTACCACAAAAGACACGGTTACACGACCTTGAATTTCATTTTCTCTAGCTATAGCAGGGTATTGTAAGTTTTTATTTAAATATTTAGCCCAAGCTGTCATTCCTCCAGGAAACTCTGGCATTTCTTCAGCAGAAATTAAGTATTCATTTCCTGAATCTACACTAGTACCTGCTTCCAAAGTACCATTCGCCCCTTCCTGATGCGTAGCATTAAGTCCGCCAGCTTCACCAGCTTTATCTACTGAACTTATAATGCCTGTTTCTAATTCATCCATAGTAGGAGCCTCTTTTGTTAACAACTCATCTATGGTAGGTTTAAAGGCGGTATATTTAATTTCTTTTTGTGTAGTTTGTTTGGTTACAGCTAACTCAGAACCTGCTTTGACTTTATTTAATTGTTTTGGTGGGAGTTCTACATCTATAAATCTATGTACTTGTTGATCATCTTCTTTAGGAATATCATCTAACAGAGCATCTACTGCTTTATGCTTATAGAAATAATAAGCAGATGGACCAATAATGAGCATTCCAAAGCTAAAAGAAGCTATAAATAATGCCTTAGCTAGGTAGTTACCAGAATTTTTTCTCAGCTCGTAAGCTCCATAAACTTGGTTTCTGCCATCAAAAATAAGATTAAGCCACTCAATCTTATTTACATTAAATTTCGAGTATAACATAAGAAGTAGAATTGTTTTACTAAAAATATAAAAAATTAATCAATAAATCCAAATGAAAATCTAACAAAAAAGTCGCCTTCATTTTCATGAAGACGACTTTGAAATTGAATAAATATATCTGATTAAAATGCGTAAACTACAGCTAAAGAAAATTGTGCGGCTGATTTTGTTCCTGTTATTCCATCGCTTTTCAAGAATTGCTCATTACTAGCGTTATCTAATCTAAACTCAGGTATAAATGTTAAGCCACCATGTTTTAAATTTGCAGTTAAAGTTAATGCAGTGGTAGATTCATCTGCAGATGCGCCAAATAAGGCAGTTGCATTTTGTTTTGCCTTAAAATATTCACCTCTTAAACCCAAAGCGAAACCATCTGTTATAGCTACAGAAGGGTATAAGGCTAAACCGGTATAACCTTCATCGTCATTAATACCAGACCAGTCTGCAGCGTTTAATCCTAACTTAAATTTCTCTGTTATTTGATATGCGGTTGTGAAATCAAAAATAGTTCCGCTTTGTGAACCAGATAAAACGTTTAAGTAAGCACTCCATCCTTCTACAGGAGATAAAGAAAGTTGAGCTCCGAAAGTGTTTACACCAAAAGAAGGATTAGCTATATAAGTATTCCAACTATCATTAAATAAACCTACCATTACACCAACTTTATCTGAAATAGCGTAATTAGCTTTGATACCCGCATTTTGGAAAGGACCGTTAGTAAAAAGATAAGAGGTAGAGTAATTAAAGTTTCCTACCGGAGAAATAACTTCATAACCCACAAAAGTTCCCATAAAACCAGCTGTCATGCTAAATTTATCAGAAAAAGCGTAAGAAGCATATAAATTTTGAATGTGAAATGATTCTGGAGTTCCATCTTGAGGTAAAATAGATTGAGATTGACCTCTAGGACCAAAAGAAACTTCACCAACAAAAGAAGCTTTACCAGTGGTTTTCTTTAAGGCGATATCAACCATACCTAAAGAAACAGAATTTTGATCTGAAGCAAAGCTAGTACCTATATTTGCTTGTTTTGCAAAATCATATTTATAATAAGCATCTACCGAACCAGAAATTTGTAAAGGAGTTGAAGTACTATCTTGTGCTTTTGCAGTAAATAAACCAGCCGATAATAGTAATGATAAAAGAGTTAATTTTTTCATGTTTGTTTGTTGTTTAGTTTAAGTTGTTTGTTTAAAAAGAGTAAAGAAGCCGGGTAAATAAAGAGAGAATAAAAACCCGACTTCAATATTTTTAGATTATAGTTCTTCGCTATGTTGAGAAATATCCAAACCATGAGTTTCTTCTTCTTCTGAAACCCTTAATGGTAGGATTAGATTTGTAATTAATAATAATAAGTATGAGCCAACGAAAGCGAATATGGATACACCTACTAAAGTTGCTAAGTGCAATAAGAATAATTTAGTTTCTCCGTAGAATAAACCGTTTCCAGTTGTATTAGCCGCATTTACATTTTGAGAAGCAAATACACCTGTTAGAATCATACCAACCATACCACCTACACCATGGCAAGGAAATACATCTAGCGTATCGTCTATATTAGTACGTGTTCTCCAGATAACAACTAGGTTACTTACGATAGCTGCTACAAAACCTATAATTAAAGAACTTGTTATGGTTACAAAGCCAGCTGCCGGAGTAATAGCTACCAAACCAACCACAGCACCAATACAAGCACCAACTGCAGTAGGCTTCTTACCTCTCATCATATCAAAGAAAACCCATGCCATTGCAGCAGCGGCAGAAGCTGTTGTAGTTGTTGCTAAAGCTGTTGCGGCTAAAACACCTGCACCACCCGCTGAACCTGCATTGAAGCCAAACCATCCGAACCAAAGCAAACCTGTACCTAAGATTACGTAGCTAATTCTAGCTGGTGTATGATCTATTTCATTTCTCTTTTTAAGGAATAAAGCTGCCGCAAGTGCAGCCCAACCAGCAGACATATGTACCACTGTACCTCCTGCAAAGTCTAAAACTCCTAATCCAAATAGTAAACCTTCTGGATGCCAAGTAGCATGCGCTAAAGGTGTATAAATAAACACCATAAACAAGCAAAGGAAGATTAAGTAAGAATTGAATTTAATACGTTCTGCAAAAGCCCCGGTAATTAATGCTGGCGTTATAACAGCAAACTTTAACTGGAACATTGCAAATAACACCAAAGGAACGGTAGGCATTAATGACCATGAAGCTAATCCTAAAGTATCTTTCATCATGAAAAATGTACTAGGATCTCCTATGATACCACCAATATCTTCCCCAAACGCTAAACTGAAACCAAAAACCATCCATAAAACGGTAATTAATCCCATACATACAAAGCTTTGTAACATTGTAGAAATCACATTTTTCTTACGAACCATACCGCCATAAAAAAATGCTAAACCAGGTGTCATTAATAATACTAACGCAGTAGATACAAGTAACCAAGCGGTGTCTCCAGTATCTATTTGAGTGTCTTTAACTTCCAGGACATTACCGTTAGGAAATATAAAACACAAAATTGCTACTAAAAGAAGAGCGAGAAATGGAACTGTTTTTTTCATTGTTTTTAGTTTAAGGTTTATTTTTAATTAAATAAGTAATTCGTTTTAAATTTTAAAATCTTTAATTATCTAAAAGTTTAGTTTAAATTCTTTCATTTTTAACACTGCTAAATTGTATATTTTATAATTTAATACAAAATATTTGATTTTTTTTCTAATTTTTTAGTATAATTTTAAATAATCACTTATAATTTTAGACAATTTTGAGTTTTTTTTAAATAAAAAACATAAATTTTATATTTTCTTTAAAGTAAACAGAAAATAAACATCATATTTTTTCACAACTTTTTAGAAAAAAGCACACAAAAACCTTAAATGAAGACCAGAAAACAAGCAACAGAAGATTTTTTTTATAGACAAAAACGGTATTTTCAAAAAAAACTATAATTTTTTGACATATTTTTTTAAATTTTTATTGAGATTTAAGAAAAAGCCCGTACTTTTAGCCAAAATTTAATCAAAAACATAATTTATTCATTAAAATAACCTAAGCAATGTCAACAATCAGGTTTCAAGCTTTACAAACTGTTTTAACCAGAACTATTCCTGAGGTAAAACAACCATCATTTAAAATCTCTGATTTTTATGGTTCAAATGTTTTCGATAAGAAGAAAATGCAAGATTATCTACCTAAAGAAACTTTTAAGGCAGTACTTGCTTCTATAGAAAGTGGTTCTCCTATAAGTAGAGAGATTGCAGAACAAATTTCTTCAGCTATGAAAGCTTGGGCTATGAGTAAAGGTGTAACTCATTACACTCACTGGTTCCAACCTTTAACAGGAACTACAGCAGAAAAGCATGATTCTTTCTTTGAGCCAACTTCAGATGGCCAAGCAATTGAAAGATTTGCTGGTGATGCATTAGTACAACAAGAGCCAGATGCTTCAAGTTTTCCTAATGGTGGTATCCGTAGTACTTTCGAAGCTCGTGGTTACACAGCTTGGGATCCATCTTCTCCAGCATTTATTTTTGGTAAAACATTATGTATTCCAACTGTATTTGTTTCTTACACAGGTGAGGCTTTAGATTATAAAGCTCCTTTATTAAAAGCATTATCTGTAATGGATAAAGCAGCTACAGAAGTTTGCCACTATTTTGATAAAAGCATAGAAAAAGTAAATGCTTCTTTAGGTATAGAGCAAGAGTATTTCTTAGTTGATTTAGCATTATTTAATGCAAGACCAGATTTATTCTTAACCGGAAGAGCTTTATTTGGACATGCATCAGCTAAAGGACAACAATTAGAAGACCATTATTTTGGTTCTATTCCTGAAAGAGTTCTAGCTTATATGCAAGACTTCGAAACTGAAGCTTTACAGTTAGGTATTCCTTTGAAAACTCGTCATAATGAGGTTGCTCCATCTCAATTTGAATGTGCTCCTATTTATGAAGAAATAAACTTAGCTATTGACCATAACCAGTTATTAATGGATTTAATGGAAAAAGTAGCTAAAAGACATAACTTTAAAGTTTTATTACACGAAAAACCATACGCTGGTATTAACGGATCTGGTAAACACAATAACTGGTCTTTAATAACTAATACTGGTAAAAACTTACTTGCACCAGGTAAAACTCCTAAAAACAACTTGATGTTCTTAACATTCTTTGTTAACACCATCAAAGCTGTATACGAGCATGCAGATTTATTAAGAGCATCAATCGCTTCTGTAAGTAATGATCACCGTTTAGGTGCTAACGAGGCTCCTCCAGCAATTATATCTATTTTCTTAGGTGAGCAGTTAAATGATGTTCTTGATGAAATCGAAACTTCAAGAATTTCTAAAAAAGCAAAAGAAGATTCTGCCATGTGGCATAGTATTCCAAAAATCCCTCAGATTCTTTTGGATAATACAGACCGTAACCGTACTTCTCCTTTCGCCTTCACAGGAAATAAATTTGAGCTTAGAGCTGTAGGTTCTTCTGCTAACTCTTCTAGCCCAATGACTGTATTAAACATGATTGTTGCAGACCAATTAATCAAGTTTAAAGCAGAAGTTGATAAATTAATCAAAAAAGGAGATAAAAAAGATGTTGCTATCTTAACTATCCTTAAAAAATATATTAAAGAATCTAAAAATATCCGTTTTGAAGGTAATGGATATAGCGATGAATGGGCTGCTGAAGCAGAAAAACGTGGTTTACAAAACATCAAAACTACGCCTAAAGCTTTAGATGCATTAGTTTCTGAAAAAACAGAGAAAATTTTTGAAGAAACTGGCGTATTTACAAAAAGAGAAGCTCATGCAAGACATGAAATCTTATTAGAGGCTTACTACAAAAAACTTCAAATTGAAGCTCGTGTAATTGGCGAATTAGTAACTAACGTAATTCTTCCTGCTGCTGTTAAATATCAAACAGAATTGATTAATAACGTAAAAGGCTTAAAAGATTTAGGTTTAGCTAAAGACACTTATGCTTCTCAATTAGAAATTATCGAACGTTTATCAAAACATATCAACTTTATTAAATCTAATGTTGAGCAAATGGTTGAAGAGCGTAAAAAAGCTAACGTTCTTGAAGATAGCCGTGATAAAGCGATTGCATACGATGAAAAAGTTAAATCTTACTTCGAACCAATCAGATATCATGTTGATAAATTGGAATTATTAGTTGATGATACCTTATGGCCTCTACCAAAATTCAGAGAGCTATTATTTATCAAATAAGCTAAAAGCAAAAGGCTGTAAGCCAAAAGCAAAAATAGAAAAGCGTATCTACATGTTAGATACGCTTTTTTTGTTGACTTATAGCCGACTTTAAACTAAGATACATCACTTAGAGATAATACATAATATAAATTATCTACAAAGTCATTCTTTTTACTTCTTACTTTCTACTTTCTACTTTCTACTTTATTATCTTTGCAGACCATGAGTGATAATAGATATAATCAAAGAGGCGTTTCTGCCGGTAAAGAAGACGTACATAACGCAATAAAAAATATAGACAAAGGAATTTTCCCACAAGCTTTTTGTAAAATCATTCCTGATATTTTAGGTGACGACGATGCTTATTGCAATATTATGCATGCTGATGGTGCCGGAACAAAATCTTCTCTAGCTTACATTTATTGGAAAGAAACCGGAGATTTATCTGTTTGGAAAGGTATAGCACAAGATGCTATCATCATGAACTTAGATGATTTACTTTGCGTTGGCGCAACTGATAAAATTCTATTATCATCAACCATAGGAAGAAATAAAAATTTAATCCCAGGTGAAGTTATCGCCGAAATTATCAATGGTACCGAGGAAATCTTAGCTGATTTACGCTCTATGGGTGTAAATATTTACTCAACTGGTGGAGAAACAGCTGATGTTGGTGATATTGTTAGAACCATCATTGTAGATTCAACCGTTACTTGTAGAATGAAACGTTCTGATGTTATTTCTAACCATACTATAAAAGCAGGAAATGTAATAGTTGGTTTAGCTTCAGACGGGCAAGCCAATTACGAAAGCTTTTATAACGGAGGAATGGGCTCTAATGGATTAACATCCGCAAGACATGATGTTTTCCATAAATATATTGCTGAAAAATATCCAGAAAGTTATGACCCAGCAGTTCCTTATGATTTATTATTCTCGGGTAGTAAGAAATTAACCGATGAAATTAAAGTTAATGATACTACCGTTTTAACAGCTGGAAAATTGGTTTTATCTCCAACCAGAACTTATGCGCCTATCATCAAACAAATATTAGATAAATATAGATATCAAATAAACGGCATGGTACATTGTAGTGGAGGAGCACAAACGAAGGTTCTTCATTTTATAGAGAATCTACATATTGTAAAAGATAATTTGTTCCCTACCCCTATATTGTTTGAATTAATTCAAGAACAATCTGGTACAGACTGGAAAGAAATGTATAAAGTTTTTAATATGGGACATCGTATGGAACTTTATGTAGATGAAAATATCGCTCAAGATATCATAGAAATATCAGCATCTTTTGGTGTTAAAGCACAAATTATTGGAAGAGTAGAAGCTGCCGAAAAGAAGCAAGTAACAGTTAAAAGTGAGTACGGTACATTTATCTACAACTAAATAGATTTTAAAAATAAAAAAGGGCTTTTGAGATTTCAAAAGCCCTTTTTTATCACCTGAGCGCTCTATTATTTAGTTCTAATATCTAATTCATCGATGATGTTTTTTGCCCCTCCAAGTACATCAATACACCATAAAACAAATCTAACATCGACGTTTATAGTACGTTTATAATTCTTATCAAAAGCAATATCGCCACTCATAGCTTCCCAGTTACCATCAAACGCTAAACCGATAAGTTCTCCTTTTCCATTGATTACTGGAGAGCCAGAATTACCCCCTGTAATATCGTTATTACTAATAAAACCAACTGTTAAAGTTCCGTTCTTTCCGTATCGTCCAAAGTTCTTTGCGTTGTAAGCTTCTATTAAATTCTGAGGTAAATCAAACTCATCATCACCTGGTACATACTTTTGCATCATACCATCAATAGAAGTTGTGGTTTGATATAAAATACCATCTTTTGGAGAGTAATTTTGAACATTTCCATAAGTAATTCTCATGGTTGAGTTTGCATCTGGAAACATTAGTTTTCCGCTATTTTTCTTTAGCAAAGCTTGAAGATATAAATGGTCTAATTTAGCCTTACTTTCTTCAAAATTTGTAATGATGCTTCCAAAATTAGATTTCACATACTCTGCTGGAACTAGATTTTTAGCGTATTGATATCCTGGATCTTTATCTAAAACTTTTAAGTCGGGATTATTTAAGAAGGCCCTTAAAGCTTCTGGTTTTACTATTAAAGATTTCTCCCAAACTTCATTGGTAAACTTTTTAAATGTAGCCTCTGGTGAGCCATCCCAATATTTTTCTACAATTAACGTGATAAATTGTGGATGTTGATTTTTAGGAACATCTGTATAAAAAGCATTTAGAATTTGTGCAAATATCTTCTTATCTGCAGATTCGTTATAAACTGCTTCATAAGCGGCCACTGTTTCATCTACCCTAGCCTTAATATTTTTTAAAGCTTCTGGATTATCTTTTGCTTTTTCTAAAGCGTTAATAATTGGACCTAGCTGCATCCCTATTTTAACCCATTCTGAAGCCATAAAACCTTCATTGATAAAAGTTCTATGTATAGCGTAAGCTTCATAAGCTTTATAGATATCGCTATATTTTTGCATTAAAGAAGCATATTCTGGTGTATTTGCTGCCCAAGTAGTAAAATTAGCTTCCTCTTCTTGCTTCTTGTCGTAAATCTTTAGTCTTTTTAATTGCTCAGTTTGTCCAATAAAGTATTTCCAATAATTAGCAATGCTAGCATATTTAGAAGAAATTTTCAGTCTGAAAGCTACATCCTTATCCATTTCTTCTTTCCAAGCCTTTAAACGGATATCTCTTAGTTTAACAATTTCTGGCGACACATACTCGGTTGCTAACTTAACACCATGAGAAGTTAAAAATCTATCTGTTCTTCCTGGAAAACCATAAACCATAGCAAAATCACCATTTTCTATACCTTTTATAGATACTGGCAGGTATTTCTTAGGAACGTATGGTTTGTTATCTGCAGCATATGCCGCTGGCTTATTGTCTTTATTAGCATAAACTCTAAAAACAGAGAAATCTCCGGTATGGCGTGGCCATTCCCAGTTATCAGTATCACCACCAAACTTACCAATAGATTGTGGCGGAGTACCAACCAATCTGATATCATTAAATTTCTCAAAAATGTAAAGAAAATACTGATTGCCTTTATAGAAATCTCTTACAAAAGCCTCATAATTAGTTCCTTTTGTAGCTTCTGCCGCTAAACTTTTTCCTACTTCTAAAATTTTAGCAGCCTTTTCTTTATCAGAAAGACCTTGAGTAGCATCCATTACCTTTTGGGTAACATCTTCCATTTTTACCAAAAAATTCACAAAAAGACCTGGAATTGGTTTTTCTTCGCCAAAATTCTTTGCGTAAAAACCATTATCTAGAATATTATCTTGTGGTGTAGATTTTGAAGCAATAGCATCATAACCGCAATGGTGATTTGTAAAAATTAATCCGTTTTTTGATACAATTTCTCCGGTACAAAATCCACCGAAAGAAACAATTGCATCTTTTAAACTTGCTTTATTAATACTATAAAGGTCTTCAGGAGTTAATTTAAAACCTTGTTTTTTCATCTGATCGTAGTTTTTACCAATCAGCATCGGGATCCACATCCCCTCATCAGCTTTAGCTATATTACCTACAAGTAATAAAAACGAAAGTGACAGAATTGCAAAAAATCTAATTTTTTTCATTTTTCTAGTGTTATCAATTCAAAATTAACGTTAAAAACAAGATTGTGTTTTTTTTCATGCAATTGTTACAAAATAAAAAAGCCATCAGAATAATATCCTGATGGCCAACCATTAAATTAAAATAAAAGCTAGAATCCTAGACCTAAAGCAAAACCTCTTACTTGTTTTGGAAAATCTGCAACTGCTGTAGCAATACCTGTTGTTAAATTTATCTGATAAATTTTAGAAACATTACTAGAAGTTAGTATAGCATAGGCTATTCCTGTTGTTCCGCCAATATCAAAACCATTTGCTGCATCAACATTAACACCTAGACCTGTGCCAACCCCAACTAAGGTTCCATCATTTGGAGGGATTTGTGTAAATAATCTATCGCTATTTACATCTATATCAAATAATACGGTAGTAGTAGCACCAGCAAAGTTATTAGTATAAGCAGCAGCAGTTACCGTTGGTGTACCAGGGTTAAGCATCCCATCTGTTGCTGCTAAGGCTCCATCATTAGGATTAAGTCTTAAATTTTGTCCGGTATTGCTTACTACTCTTATTCTATCTACTGTTGGGTTAAAATCAAACCCAAAAGAAGTTCCAGATAAATAACCTAAGAGCGGTGGTAGCCCAATTGCAGTTGCTGCTCCGCTAGCTAAGTTAATGGTATACAGCCTACTTCCACTACTTAAAGCATATAATTGTCCGTTAACTGGACGAAAATCTATACCTACGATATTTTCCCCATTACCCAATCCTGTGATTGCTTTTGTAATAACTGATGGATTTTTTGGATTAAATATTAATAGATTATTAGTATCATCTACTGCATAAGCAACTGGCTCTGTTGGTATAGCAATGCCTATGGCGTTACTTGCCAAGTTACCTAAATTAGTAGCTGCACCAGTATTAACATCTATTTGATATAAGGTTGTGTTAGAGCCATTAGCAATAGTGGCTAAAGCAATACCATCAGCAGAAATATCAAATCCTGAATTACCTGTAGATGCTGATATACCTAAAGAACCAATTTCTACCAGTTTACCATCGTTTGGAGGATCTTGCTTATACAATTTTTGCGCTACAACATCTATATTAAATAAAGTTGTACTGCTTGCTCCCGCTTTATTATTCGTATAAGCTGATGATGAAATAGCTACACCATTTATTCCATTGATATTACCATCTACTGCGGCAACAGCACCAGTTTCTGGATGTAAGCGTAGGTTTTGTCCTGTTGAAGTAACTAATCTGATTCTATCTACAGTTGGATTAAAATCAAAACCCAATATATTACCAGAAATAGCTGGTGTAAAAGCTCCAGAGCCAATTGCTGTTGCTGCTCCTGTATTAAGATTGATAGCATATATTCTACTCGAACTACCTAAACCATATAGTTGACCTGTTGCTGGTCTAAAATCTATAGCTAAAATAGTTTCAGAAGTTTGCAAACCAGTAATATTAAGTGTAGCCCCCATAGGCATCTGTGTGTTATTTGCATTATATTGCATTAACTGATTGTTACTGCCTAAAGCATAAAAAACAATATCTGGTTTGTTAATATTATTACTATCCTTTTTACAGGCTGTAATTCCAACGTCAAGTAATAAGAGAAAAAGTAGCTGTACCTTTAATCTCGTGTGTCTAAATGTTTTGATCATATAAGTTCTTTTTAAGGTTATGAATTTTTAGAACTACTTACGAGAGAAGATGATACCTGGATTTTGAGAAATAAAAAAGCCGCTTCAATTATATTTTGAAGCGGCTTTAAGAATTACTGACTTAAGATTAATTAAATATATATCTGACACCAAATTGACCAGACCATGCAGAGCCGAAAGGTGAAGTTTGATAACCTTTACCATTTGCTGGCGCTCTAAAGGTAAATCCAGCGTTAGCAGGATTTGAATTAGATGTATAACTAATTAACTGTAAAGCTTGGTTTGTAACAAAATATTGTCTACCCCAATCTTTATTAATTAGGTTTCCTACATTAAACACATCAAAAGTAAGTTGTATTTTGTTCTTAGTACCTTTGATAACTCCTCCTAAATCTTGGGTTATTCTAAGATCAAATTGATGTTGAAAAGGTGCTTCTGCCCCATTTCTTTCAGTATATTTACCTCGCATTTTTCTTAAATAAGGATCTGATTCAATGAATGCATTAAGAGCTGCCCACTGTTGATCTACTGTAAGAGCAGGATTAGCTCCAGAAGCACTTAGAGGTAATAATTTAATTTCTGACTGAAAACGTGGAACATACAATAAATCATTTGAAAAACGACCGTCACCGTTAAGATCACCGTTATACAAATATGTGAATCTTTGACCAGAGAAACCTGCGTAAAATAAAGACACACCTGTTCCAAAACTCTTTTGTTTACCGTAAGCTAAATAATAATTTAAAGATCCAATTATCCTATGACGAGTTTGGAAATTTGAGGTTGCTAAATCAGGGTTATTAGGATTATTTACAATTTGTACAAATTCCCAGTTTGATAGAGCAGTACTACTTCCACCATCATTAACAGATTTTGCTTCACTATTGGTGTAAGCTATCATTGCTGATAAACCATTATCAAAGTTTTTCTGTAACTGAGCAGTTAAGCTATAAGTATACCCTTTGTTAGAATTATCTAATAAAATAACATTCGTAAAGTTAGGATTATCAACTTTAGCGCCATATGTTAATCTGTTATCGGCATTACCAGAAAAAATTGGATTTAATCTATTTCCAGTATTAGCCACTAAATTTATATCGCTATAAACAACATTGTTTAATGTTTTAGAATAAATACCTTCTAACGTTGCTACTATGCCTAAAGGTAATTTAAAATCTGCTGCAAAATTAGTTCTGAAAACTTGTGGTACTTTAAAATTTTCTGAAACTAAGTTAACTTCAGCTCTATTAGAACCTGCACCTGCAGAAGATTGATCATTAGGGTCAGCTATAAATCTTAAAGCTGGATTTGCTGTACCAAGAACATCCACAGTACTAAATAACATACCGCTATTTCCGTATTGATTAGACATCCAAACAAATGGCACACGACCAGAAAAAATACCTGTTCCACCTCTTAATTGAACAGATCTATCTCCAAACACATCATAATTAAAACCTAAACGTGGTGCAAATAAAGGACTACTACTTGGTGTTCTATCGGTTCTAAAACCCGGGAAAGAAGCGGCTAACGTAGGGTTGGCTAAAGGTTTATCACCAAAAATAGGAATATCAACTCTCAATCCTGCTGTTAATTTCAAACCTTTAGCTGCTTCAAATTCATCTTGAGCATAAAAGCCTAGCTGCGCTGCCTTAAACTCAGCTGCAGGTCTTGGATTACCTGTTATTCTAGAAACTGTAGCTTGAACTTGTCTTGGAGTACTGTTGTTTAAATAGTCATTCAAATTATTAAAAGTCCATCTACCATTAAAATTATTAATAAATAAATTTCTAAATGAAAAGAATTCATTATGAGTACCAACAGTCACATTATGCTTTCCTAAATTGATTTTTAAGTTATTAGTGAACTCCAAGATATCCTGATCTAACTCATTAGCTACTGAACTTCTTTGAGATCCAAACTCCGCACTTACACCAGATACACCACCGATATTATTGATAGTTACGGAAGGAAACAAATCTCCCTCAGTATCTCTTGCATCTCTAATACGAGTATAACCGATTAATAAGTTATTTGAAAATCTATCATTAATTTTAGTTCTTAATTCGGCTACTCCTACATGTTGTTTATTAGTAAACTTATATCCGTTATTCCCGAAATTAAAAAAAGTAGCAGATCTTGTAAGGTTATCATCAAAAGCATTGATATAATTATATCTAACAGTTAATTGATTTTTAGTATCAATGTTCCAATCAACCTTTCCAAAAATCTTAGTGTTTTCTCTAGATAAATCCTGACTCCCAAAAGAACCTACGTTATAATCATAGGTATCTAGAGTATAGTTAGCAATTTGTTGAGCAATAGCAGTTGTAATCCCTGCACCAGCATCACCTGCATTATTAGTTAATGGAGCTTGTCTTCTACCTATCTCAGCATTTGCAAAAAAGAATAACTTATTCTTAATAATTGGCCCACCAATTCTGAAACCCATCTGATTATCTGTATAGGCTGTCGATTTTGCATTAGTTAAAACATTTTTACCCTGGGTATTTTCATTTCTACCGAAAAAATAGGCTGACCCTTCAAAGTTATTCGTTCCTGATCTAGTAACTGCGTTCACACCGGCTCCTGTAAAATTACCTAAAGTCACATCGTACGGTGCAAGTACAACTTGTATCTCTTGAATTGCATCTAGAGAAATAGGCTGAGTACTTGCTTGGCCTCCTGGTGTTCCACTACCTGACAAACCAAAAACATCATTGTTAACAGCTCCATCGATAGTAATATTGTTGAATCTGTTATTTGCTCCGCCAAAAGAGTTCCCGTTTGCTTGAGGTGTTAGTCTGGTAAAATCTTGTAAAGATCTGCTTAAGGTTGGTAAATTTTCTATTTGCTCTTTACCAATATTTGTTGCAGCTCCTGTTCTTTTACTATTAAGAACATTATCCCTTCTTGCTAGAACTTGAACTTCAGCTAACTGAGTACCTGACTCAGATAAAGTGATATCATAATTCCCAGTTTCTCCTAATTTTAAATAAATGTTACTTGATTTAGAAGGATTGAATCCTATGAAAGTTGCCTCTAAAATGTAAGGACCACCTACTCTCATGTTGTTAATACTGTAACGTCCGTCAGAGTTTGTAACTGTACTATAAACAGTTCCTGTAGGCTGATGTAGTACTTTGACAGTAGCTCCTGGCAAAGCGCCTTTAGAGTCTTTAACTGTCCCTGTCATGCTACTAGTTGTAATCTGCCCGTAAGCCACAGAAGTGACTGCTAGCATCAGTACAAACAAGTAATTTAGTGTTAGTAAATACTTCTTCATAAATTATAAGTTAGTGTTAATTAGCAACAAAGATAACTTGAAGAAATCACTTTGCATGAAGAATTACATTAAATTAATGTTAAATCCACAAAGAATTTATTAACATTTTACAATTATTATATCTAGTTGATATTTAAAAGCATTGTTATGTTAATACTTCACTCCCCTTTTTAGATTATTTTCTTAAATTCGAGGCCAAATTTAAATAGATATGAATTACGATCTTATTGTTATTGGTAGCGGTCCTGGTGGTTATGTTGCAGCTATTAGAGCAGCGCAGTTGGGCTTAAAAACAGCTATTATAGAAAAAGAATCTTTAGGTGGAATTTGCCTAAACTGGGGTTGTATACCAACAAAAGCATTGTTGAAAAGTGCACAAGTTTTTGAATATATCAATCATGCTGCTGATTACGGTATTAAAGTTAATGGTGCCGAAGCTGATTTTGAAGCTGTTGTTAAAAGAAGTCGTGGTGTTGCCGATGGCATGAGTAAAGGAATCCAATTCTTGATGAAGAAGAATAAAATCGATGTCATCATGGGATTTGGAAAAATAAAAAAAGGCGGTAAAGTAGAGGTTAAAGCTGCTGACGGTTCTGTAAAAGAGTACACCGCTAAACATACCATTTTAGCAACAGGCGGCCGTTCTAGAGAGCTACCTAACTTAAAACAAGACGGTAAAAAAATTATTGGCTACCGCGATGCTATGGTACTTCCAAAACTACCTAAAAGTTTAGTGGTAGTAGGGTCTGGCGCTATTGGTGTTGAGTTTGCCTATTTCTATGCAACAATGGGTACAAAAGTTACAATTGTTGAGTTTATGGATAACATTGTCCCTGTTGAGGATGAAGAAATCTCAAAACAACTAGCTCGTTCTTTCAAAAAAGTGGGTATAGAGATTATGACTAAATCTTCTGTAGAAGCGGTTAATACCAGCGGAGAACTTTGTAAAGTTTCTATCAAAACAGAAAGCGGAGTTAAAGAAATAGAAGCTGAGATTGTTTTATCTGCTGTTGGTGTTACCACCAATATAGAAGGAATTGGTTTAGAAGAAGTTGGTGTTAAAACTGATAAAGGAAAGGTTTTAGTAGATAAATTCTATAAAACCAATGTAGATGGTGTTTACGCCATTGGTGATATTGTAATGGGCCAAGCCCTTGCTCACGTTGCTTCCGCAGAGGGAATTATTTGTGTTGAGAAAATCGCTGGTCACCACCCAGAGCCTCTAGATTATAACAATATCCCTGGATGTACTTATTGCTCACCTGAAATTGCCTCGGTTGGTTATACTGAGAAAAAAGCAAAAGAAGCAGGTTACGAAATTAAAGTAGGTAAATTCCCATTCTCTGCCTCAGGAAAAGCAAGTGCCGCAGGTGCTAAAGATGGCTTTGTTAAAGTTATTTTTGACGCTAAATATGGCGAATTCCTTGGTGCACACATGATAGGAACCAATGTTACAGAAATGATTGCTGAGGTTGTAGTAGCTAGAAAACTAGAGACTACAGGTATGGAAATCATAAAATCTGTACACCCACACCCTACCATGAGCGAAGCCATTATGGAAGCTGCTGCTGATGCTTACGGAGAAGTGATTCATTTGTAAAATAGTTTATTAGATGGTTGGTTTGTTAGATGGTTAGTGATTTATAATAAGCTACCTCCAAGTTCTAACAAACTAACCAACTAATACCTAACAAACTAATATGAAACTCCATACCATAGATACCGGTTTTTTTAAATTAGATGGCGGCGCTATGTTTGGCGTTGTGCCTAAAGCTATTTGGAATAAAACTAACCCAGCAGATGAAAATAACCTATGCACTTGGGCTATGCGTTGTTTGCTAATTGAAGACGGTGATAAACTCATTTTAGTTGATAACGGTATTGGAGATAAGCAAGATGAAAAATTTCTAAGTCATTATCATTTACATGGCGATGCTACTTTAGATAATTCACTGGCTAAACTTGGCTACAGTAAAGATGATATTACTGATGTTATTTTAACACACTTACATTTTGACCATTGTGGTGGCTCTATAGTAAAAGAAGGCACCCGCCTTGTTCCGGCATTTAAAAATGCAACTTTCTGGAGCAATCAACAACATTGGGAATGGGCTGTTTCACCTAATGCTAGGGAAAAAGCATCCTTTTTAAAAGAAAATATTTTACCAATACAAGAAAGCGGGCAGCTAAAATTCATCCCAGTAGAAGATGGTTATGCTTTTTCAGAAAATATTAAAATACGCTTTGCTTTTGGTCATACAGATGCGATGATGCTTCCTGAAATTCATATCGATGATACAACATTCTTGTATATGGCAGATTTACTTCCTTCCGTTGGCCATATCCCCCAACCCTATGTTATGTCTTATGATATGTTTCCTTTAAAAACTTTAGAAGAGAAAAAAAGGATTTTAGAGTTAGCAGAAAAAAACAACTATATCCTAATTTTAGAACATGACCCACTTCATGAATGTTGTACGTTACAGATAACAGAAAAGGGAATCAGACTTCATAAAACTTTCGATTTGAAAGATTATAAGCAACAAATTGTTTAAATTCTTTACTGTAACTTAAAAAAAAATATACTGGCTAAATAATTGATTATTGCTGACAAAAATATCATATGTTGGCAAATACATCTTTTACCTATTTACTTATACTTCTAATTTCTTTCATTACTTTATCTTGTAATAAATTAGAATACAGCCCAAATCAAAGCTTCTCAAAAAATAGTGCATCGGCAATAAACGCAAAAAACATAGCTAAATTAGCAAAACAACAATCTGCGGATGATACCTTAAGATTTATCCTTACCGGAGATACACAACGTTCTTATGACCAAGCCACTGCTTTAGTAAACCTCATAAATTCTAAATTCACTAAGCTAGATTTTGTAATCCTTAGTGGTGATATATCTGATTTTGGCTTACTACAAGAAATGGTTTGGGTAACCGATATATATGCGGGCTTAAAAGTGCCTTATTTAGCTGTTATTGGAAATCATGATTTAATAGCTAACGGTAGAAATGTTTATCTAAAAATGTTTGGTGATTTAAATTTCACTTTCACGCACAAAGGAGTAAAATTCATTTGCCATGATGATAACAGCAGAGAATATCAGTTTAATGGGAATGTACCTGATTTAAAATGGATAGCACAAGAATTACAAACCGGCAATGAAGTTGAGGCTATAGTAGGGGTAGCACACATCCCACCCAGAGGTGGAGATTTTGATCCATCTATGGAAGATGCTTACATTAATTTATTTAACACTCCTAAAGTAGTAGCTTGCTTATTTGCTCATGAAAACAACAGCGATTTATATTACCCCATAGCAGGAGGAGTTCCGTTTATCGTAACAGACGCTGTTACCAACAGAGAATGCTTATATGTAGAAATTGCTAATGGCAAATTAATTAAAAATGAAAATATCAGCTACTAGAATATATTTAATTGCGCTTTGTTTGTTTATAAGCAAATTAAGCTTTGCTCAAGAAACAGATTCTGTGAAACATAAGTGGTATATACCTAGCAGTATCACCATACAGCATGCTGGAAGCATCGGTTTTTTCAGTCTTGGTGCAGGTTACTATCTTAATAAAAGTCACTCAAGTACTTTAGACATCAGCTATGGATATGTACCCGCTAAATTTGGTGGAGATTTAAATATTATAGCAGCAAAATTTTGTTGGAGACCATTTGCTGTAAAATTATCAGACTGGGCTTTAATACTACCTGTAAATCCTGGAGCTTTTTTATCCTATCATGCTGGTGGTGATTATGATTCTTCTTGGGATGATGATGATTATCCAAAAGGTTATTATTGGTGGTCAACTGCTTTTAGACCTCATATTACTGTAAGCACTGAAATTAAACTTGATGCTCAAAAGATTTTAAAGACATCAAGGATAAAAAGTATAAGTCTTTATTCAGAATTTAACACTAATGAACTTTATTTCGTTAGCTATTTTCAAAATATGAGGCGTCTAGACGTAAATGACATTTTTAAGCTAGGCTTTGGCACCAGAATTTATTTTTAATGATTTACACAAACATAAATCACTATTAATCAATTTATTAAAACAAAATTAACAGCTTACCTGACTGACTGACAACATGTTGGTGGAATGATTTTTGTGGTGTAATTTCTAAATGTTTAATTCAAATTTTTTCTAAATAACTCCAACATTTTCATTTAATTAACGTTAAATCAAACAAAGTTTTATTAGCTTTGCAGGCTTTCGTTATTCAGAAAATAGAGAATATATAATAAATAGATGAGACAACTCAAGATTACGCAATCCATTACCAATCGTGAATCACAATCACTTGACAAGTACCTTCACGAAATTGGAAAAGTTGATCTAATTACAGCAGAAGAGGAAGTAATCCTCGCACAAAAAATCAGAGAGGGCGACCAAGCAGCCCTAGAACGTCTAACAAAGACAAATTTACGTTTCGTTGTTTCCGTAGCAAAACAATACCAAAATCAAGGTCTTACCCTAGGCGACCTTATAAACGAGGGTAATTTAGGCTTAATTAAAGCCGCAAAAAGATTTGATGAAACTAAAGGTTTTAAATTCATTTCTTATGCAGTTTGGTGGATTCGCCAATCAATCTTACAAGCTATTGCAGAGCAATCACGTATAGTACGTTTGCCGCTTAACCAAGTAGGTTCTTTAAGTAAGATTAGTAAAGCGTTTTCTAAACTTGAACAAGAATATGAAAGAGAACCATCTCCAGAAGAACTTGCAGACATTTTAGAAACTACGGTTGATAAAATTTCAGATACGTTAAGTAACTCTGGTCGTCACGTATCTATGGATGCACCGTTTGTACAAGGTGAAGAAAATACGCTTCTTGATGTACTAGAAAACGATAACCCAGATACTGATAGTATGTTAATTGATGAGTCTTTATCTGAAGAGATAAAACGTTCTTTATCAACTTTAACAGAAAGAGAAAGAGAAATTATTGTTCTTTTCTTTGGTTTAAGCACCAATCACCCACTTTCTTTAGAAGAAATTGGTGAGAAATTCAACTTAACCCGCGAACGTGTTCGTCAGATTAAAGACAAAGCCTTACAAAGACTTCGTCATACTTCAAGAAGTAAAATCTTAAAATCATATTTAGGATAATTATCCTTCTTAAGATTAGATATTCTATAAAAAGGCTGTCCTCTAAAAGACAGTCTTTTTTGTTTAAACTCAGGTTTAGAAACTATAAATTGTATTTACACGAAGTGCAGAAATAAATCTATCTTTCCCCTTAAAAGACTCTTGTTGGGTGAATTGATAAAAGGGACTCATCTTAAGCTCTTTCCCTAAAGAAAACTGAAACCCCAAGTGCATTCTATTTTGATCAAAATGAGAGCTAACTGCATTTTCTCTAGCATTGTACATAATTTCATCCCCAAAAATTAAGCTTAAATCACTTTGCTCACTAAGCTTTAATATTTTTTTTATGAAGTTAATCTGAAATCTAACCCTCAGATTAGAACTTAAATTAGCGTGTTCATCAAAAAATCTTTGCTCAATTCTCAACCTATTAATGGTATTAAAACAACCTACACTCTTTTTGTAATTAGCCTGAATGTAAAACCTATTTTCCTTACTATAAAAGGCTTGTTGAGATGTCTCAAAGTAAGCATATCCAACACCCAACTCTAAGTTATTATTTACATTGTATTTGATATCAGGCCTTAAAAGCCAAAGTTGTTCTTTATCAAAAAAACCTGTATAGCGAGGCATATACTCTACTGAGGCAGCAAACTTGTTATTAATTTTCTTAGCTATTCTAAAACTCATCCAGTTTTCTAAAGGTTGTGCTTCGGCATAAACATTGCTCAATAGAAGAATATAAAACAGAAATATTTTTTTTGAAAACATCCAGATAATCCTAAAAATTTGCAATTTACAATCAGTAAAATTATTTAGGCCCAAATAATAGATATATTTACAAATGAAAGATATTCCTTTAACCGTTAAAAGATCAATAGAGCTTTTAGGATTAGTGCTGATTATGACCGTTATCTTCTTAGGTAGCGATATTATTATGCCGCTATTGATGGCCTTTTTTGTGAGTATCATGCTATTACCGGTATATCGATTTTTTAAAAAATATAAGTTTCCTGATATTATTTCAATCGTTATTCCCATCGTTACCTTATTAATTATAGTTGCAGGAATTATATGGTTTTTATCTTCCCAAGTAGCTGTTTTGGTTGATGATTTCCCTCAGATAAAGAAAAATGTAAATATTCATTTAGATTCTTTAAGCTACTGGATTAATAAAACTTTTAATATTTCATCAAAAGAGCAAATAGATTTTATTAACGAGCAAAGCAATAAATTACTTAGCTCTGCCGGTAATATCCTATCTGGTGCAGTAGGTTCTGTTTCGGGCTTTTTCTTATTTTTTGGACTTTTACCTATTTACATTTACTTGTTTTTATTCTACAAAAACTTATTTCTTAGATTTATTTTCATGTGGTTTAAAAATGATAGCCATGAACAGGTTAAAGAAAGTCTTAAAGCCACAGAAACTATCATTAAAAGTTATTTAATAGGTTTATTGATACAAGTAACCTATATGACCATTTTACTAGGTGGTATTTTGATGCTCATAGGTATTAAACATGCTTTATTAATTGGTGTAATATTCGCCTTACTAAACTTAATACCCTACATAGGAGCTTTATTTGGTAATATCATTGGTGTTTTACTCACCTTAACTTCATCTGAAGAATTATGGCCTGTTATAACTGTTTTGCTTGTTATTGCCGCCGTACAGTTTTTAGATAATAATATTTTAATGCCTAAGATTGTGGGCTCAAAAGTTAAAATAAATGCCTTAAGTGCTATTTTAGGTGTGATTATAGGTGGTACATTGGCTGGTATATCAGGTATGTTTTTAGCTCTACCTATTATTGCGGTACTCAAAATCATTTTTGACCGCTCTGAGATGTTTAAACACTGGGGTGTTCTTTTAGGCGATGAAAAACCTGAAAAAAGCCCAATGAATGTAAAAAATCCTCAAACTTTAGGAGACTAATTATTTTAAAACAACCCCATTTAATAATTGGAATGTTGCCCCATCTGGGTTTTCATTAATTTTTAATTTCCCTTTTAAGGTAATAGGTTTATTAGAGAATTTGATAGGCATATCCATCATTACTTCTACCATTTCTGGGATATCGCCCTCGCCACAAAACTGACATTGCATAATAGGCAAAACGGATAGTAAAAATGTTTTATGTAAAGCGGCAGTTTTAAGCGGCACTATATATCCTGGTAAGGTAATAGTTGTTCCGTTTAAAGCCATTAAAGGAGGCGGAAAATAAGGCTCGTAAGTACCGGATGCACTCTTTTTAATAGTTCTAGAGCTTAATAAGTCCCAATATTTATTCATTAAAGGAATATGTTTGGGAGCTTGGGCAAAAGCAGACGAACAAATAGACCCAATAAAAAACAATAAAAACAAACTCCTTCTCATTAGTTATTTAAAATTTTAGCAATATCATAACGGTAAACATGTACAGCTGGTATGATAGACGCTATAATACCTAACATAACGCCTGCAACTATTACATATATCTCGCCTTTTAAAAACATAAATCCAGAAAATAAAATTTGAGATTCTCCATCTAAACTACCTAAAACATCTACTAATATATGCCCGGCAACTAAACCAAATAAAGCACCAATAAAAGTAAGTATAATACCTTCTATCAGCATCATAAAAAAAAGCTGTTGTTTGGATGCTCCTAAAATGCGTAGTACAGCTAAATCATACTTACGCTCTTTAAGTGAAGAGAATAAAGTTATAAAAACACTAATGGCTGCAATAACAATAATTAAAATTGCAAAATAATGTAAAACATCAAAACCTATACCCACCAAAGAAAATAAACGAGCACTTTCTATAGCTGGTGATGCTGCCTGTAAATTGGTTTGCTCATTTACCATTTTTGGAAATAAAACAGTTGATACCGGAGAGCGATATTGGATTAAGATAGAAGTAATATCTTGCTCCTCTTCCACAATGTTTTCATGACTATGCATTGCCCAAATACTTGATAATTGAGTAAGTACCAATTGGTCTGCACTAGTATTTTGCTTTTTTAAAATACCTACCACTTGGTAAGCGTGTTCTTCATGTACCTCTGCCCCACTTGTTAAGCCATGTGAGCCATAAATAAGAGCACCAAGCTTTATATTCTTGGCTTTGGCAACATCGGCACCAATAATAACTTCAAAATTTTTACTCCAAAGTTTACCAGTAGCCAATTCTAATTGATGGAGCTTTAAAAAAGATGGTTGCGTTCCTACTATCCTATATCCCTCATAGCTATCGCCCAAAGCAATAGGTACAGCCATTTTAACCATCCTATTTTTCTGAATTTCCTCAAATTCTTTTAAAGGAATGTTACCTGTAGGAAAATCAATAAAATAAACGCTACTTAATATCAATTGTAAAGGACTACCTTTAGCACCAACAACTGCATCAACATAAGCTGCATTACGTTCTAATTTCTGCGTAAGCTGATGAGAAACTAAAATGAGTGTGGTGATGATAGCCATACCAAAAGCCACCAACAAGACACTTAAAAAAGATGATAACTTTTTAGCTTTTAATGCTTTAAGACTTATCTCTACTATAGTCATAACCTAAATTTGATAAGTATTTTGAAAACAATCTTTCACTCTTTTATCATGCGTTGCGATAATTAAACCTGCATGATTTACAGCTGCCTGTTTTATAAAAAGATTTAATACTGCTTCCGCATTTTCATCATCTAAACTTGATGTAGGTTCATCTGCAATGATATATTTTGGCTTGTTTAAAACTGCCCTCGCGATAGAAACTCTTTGTAATTGCCCTACGCTTAATTGTTTAGGATAATGGTTTAACTTATCAATAATTTGTAATTGTTCTAAAACTTCAAGAATACGCCTTTTATCTTCTTTAAGTTTGGCAAACTTTTGTGCCACCAATAAATTCTCTGAAACGGTTAAACTTGGGATAAGATATGATTTCTGAAAAACGATGCCTAAATTTTTAGCTCGCCATTTATCTAAATCATTTCCATTTAACTGATAAACATCTTGTTGATTTATGATAACTGTACCAGAAGATGGCTTTAATAAGCCCGTCAGGATATTAAGCAAAGTTGTTTTACCACTACCAGAATTACCCAACACCAACCAATTTTCATCAGATTTAATAGTTAAATCTTTAAAATTGATGCTTTTGATATTAGGATAAGAATAAGTAATTCCGCTTAAGGTAATCATGCTATAGTGCTATTTAATTTACAAATAAGCAATTTTTAAGGCTTTGAAGTATCATCTATTTGTTGAAAAACAAAAAGCCTATCACATAAAAAATGCCGGCTTAGCCGGCATTCTGATTTATAAAATACTTCTTGAAATTCCTAATTCTAATCCTCTCAACTCTGCTAATCCGCGTAAGCGACCAATGGCAGAATAACCCGGATTGGTTTTTTTGGTCAAATCATCTAACATTTGATGACCATGGTCTGGCCTCATCGGGATATTTACCTGTCTTTTTTGCATCAATTTTACAATCTCTGCAACTACAGCATACATATCCACATCGCCCTCTAAATGATTATCCTCATAAAAATCACCAAATTCATTTCTTCTGGTGCTTCTTAGATGAAGAAAATTGATACGCTCTCCAAACTGACGAACCATAGCAGGCAAATCATTATCGGGTCTTACACCAAAAGAACTAGTACAAAAGCATAAACCATTACTTAAAGATGGTACAGCATCAGCCAAAGCTTGAATATCTGAAGCGGTACTTACCACACGTGGTAAACCTAATATGGCATAAGGTGGGTCATCTGGATGGATAACCATTTTTACGCCACATGATTCTGCTACGGGTATAACCTGCTTTAAGAAGAAAATTAAGTTTTGTCTAAGTTTATCAGCATCAATACCAGCATATTGGTCTAATGCTAATTGAAATTTCTCTACCGTGAAACTCTCTTCGCTACCTGGCAATCCTGCAATAATATTTCTTTCTAACAAAGCTTTATCAGCATCACTCATAGCAGCAAAACGCTCTTTAGCTCTCTTAATTTCATCGGCAGTATAATCTTGCTCTGCTCCTTTCCTTTTCAGGATAAATAAATCAAAAGCAATAAAAGCCGCTTTTTCAAAACGTAGGGCTTTAGAACCATCGGCAACGGTAAAAGCCAAATCGGTACGTGTCCAGTCTAAAACAGGCATAAAGTTATACGTAACCGTATAAATACCGCAAGCAGCTAAGTTTTGAAGAGATTGCTTATAATTTTCTATATGCAATAAATAATCTCCTGTTTGGGTTTTTATAGCTTCTGATACAGGTACGCTCTCTACAACGTTCCAAACCAAACAAGCATTTTGCACTCCTGCTTGTCGTTTTTTTATTTCTTCAACTGTCCAAACTTGTCCGTTAGGTATATGATGAAGAGCTGTTACAACGCCCATACATCCTGCTTGCAGAATATCTGATAAACTTACCGGATCATTAGGACCATACCAACGCATGGTTGGCAACATTTGATATGACATTTATGCTAAATATGTAATTAAACCCCTCCGAAGGTAGCAAAACCACCATCTACGTTAACAATTGTACCCGTTACAAATTTAGAAGCATCACTTAACAGCCAAATTAAAGCTCCTTCTAGCTCTTCTGCTTTACCAAATCGTTTGTATGGAGTTTGTTTGATAACTAAATTTCCTCTCTCTGTATAGCTACCATCTTCTTTGGTTAATAAGGTTCTGTTTTGCTCTGTTAAAAAGAACCCTGGTGCTATGGCGTTCATTCTGATTTGGTCTTTATAACGATTAGCCAACTCTACAGCAAACCACTTAGTATAAGAATCTATAGCTGTTTTTGCCATGCTATACCCCAAAACTTTGGTAATAACACGCTGCGAAGCCATAGAAGATATATTTACAATACTACCATTACCTGTTTTGGCAATTTCGGCTCCAAAAACTTGAGTAGGTAAAACGCTTCCAAAAAGGTTAAGATCTAAAACTTGTTTTAAAGCTGGTATATCCAACTTAAAAATATCTGCTGATGGATCTACCACAGCACCAGGCATATTGCCTCCAGCACCATTTACTAAACCATCTATTCTGCCAAAAGCAGCTAAAACTTGCTCCTTTGCTTTTAAAAGACTTTCTTCATTTAATACATCAGCTACTACAGCTATAGCTTTACCACCTTTAGCTTTAATAGCTTCTGCTCTTTCTTTTGCTACTGCCTCATTTCTCCCTAAAATAGCAACGCTACCACCCGCTTCTGCAATAGCATTTACAAAAGACTCGCCTAAAACACCTGTTGCACCGGTAACAACAATCACTTTACCTTCCAGAGAGAAAGGATTATTTTTGTTCATCATAATTTTATAATTAAATTGGTTTGCTGCCTTTTTCCAAGACGAAGCGAAATTATAAAATTAATTGAAAAAGCGATTAATTAATTGAAATTAAGCAAATTGATATTAAATTTCTTAATAAGATTTTAAGAGTTTGATGATATTTTGATAAGTTTGAGTAACTGCAAAAGAAATAACAGCCGCTGCATCTCCTGAAAACACATCTCTATAAGCCAGGCTTTTATCTTGATGAAGAATATGTGTAAAAATAGTACCTACTGGTTTGTATGGTGCTTCGCTACCGCCTGGGCTACACAAACCTGTAATGGCAACTACTATATCAGCACTTATAAAATCTTTTAAACCGATTGCCATTTGCCTGGTTACCTCGGCAGATTCTGGCGTATAATGTTCAATCATGGTATCGCTTACGCCAAGATATTGCTTTTTTAACTCACCATCATAACAAACTAAACCGCCTTTAAATACCGCTCCAGAGCCTTCTACAGTAGCAAAACCTGCACATAAAGCTCCTGAAGTAACACTTTCTGCAAAAGCAATAGTTAACTTTTTATTTTTTAGTAGTTGGCAACATTGTTTGGCAAGCTCTTCCATAATCATGGAATTACAATTTTAACGCCAACACTTACTTATTCTATTAGAAAAGAATCTTCTGTATCATCAGTTAAACTAAATTGGTTGTTATCTGTACCCGCAATACCCTCTACAGAACCATGAATATGGGCTGCATTTAACATTACTTTTTCCAATTGCTTTTCGCGAGCTTTCCATAATTTCTCCATGGCATCTCTTTCTCTTTGGATACTCATTTTCATGCTTAGGAAACCTTCACGAATAGCTTTCCATTGCTCGGCAAATTCATTACCCGTAAGATAATCATACAACATGTGCATTTTATCTCCTTTATTTTCCTGCGAACGTGTTACGCCAGAAATTTTAATAATGCTATCTCTTAATAAGTGGGCTACGGCTTTAACTTCAGAAAAAGAACAAATCCAAACGCCATCTTTTTCACCAAAGCAATCCATACCTTTAGGGTAAACCTGGCTAACGATAACAGCTACATCTACACCTGTACTACGCATATCTCTTTTTAATTTTTCTATCCATTCCATAGAAAAATCTTTGGTACGTTTGCTTTCATAGATGATTTTACCACAATCTTGCCCAAATTTATTGCGTACCAATTGAACGCAATCTGCTCCTCGAACGCCTTTTCCAACTTCAGAAATCACATCAAAAGGGAAACTATTTCTTAAGAGTTCTTCTAAAATTAGTTCCTGAACCTCGCCTTGTAATTGCATAGAGCCTTGTTCGGCTTTCCTACGCATCTCTTCAGCAAGCTTCTTTTGGTCTTCTATTTGTTTTTCGAGTTCTTTAACTTTTAGTTGGTACTCGGTATCTTTTACACTATTCTTTTCTGCTTCTTGCTTTCTAATTTGCTCTGCTAGCTCTTGGCGTTGTTCTTGAAGTTTTCTCTGTAACTGAATTTCAAGTTCTGCTTCTTTATCTTTTAAAGCTTGTTCTTGCTTTAAAAACTCTAATTCTTTTTGGCGAGCAAGCTTTAATTTCTCTTCGTTTTCTTTATTATTTTGCTCTAATAAGGCAAGTTTATTCTCAAAATCATTAGCAATTGCTTTGCGTAAATTTTCTTCTACATTTTGCTGTAACAGCTTTTTTTCTTGTTGTAGGCGCAACTCAAAAGCTTGCTCTTGTTGTTGTTTTTCTTTATCAAGGTCTTCTAGTTTCTTCTTAAATTCCTCTTCCTTTTGCTTTGTAAAAGAAAGCATTTTCTCTCTCAATTCTTTCTTATACTCCTCTGTCATAGCTTCCTCCATAGGAAAAACATGAGCGCAGTTAGGACATTTAATTTCTGTAGACATGAATAATATTTTGATTAAAATTTACATCGCTAAAGCTAAAAAAAATAGCAAAATATACCTAATACATATAACTATTTTAAGAGCATGAGTACAGAAGCTAATAAAGTAATAGCAATGATAAACCAGCGAAAAGTTTTATCGGTTAATTGCTTTACAACGGTTATGCCTACGTAAGCACCTAATAGTATAGCTGGTATTGTTAAAAGGTTTAAAACAAAACCATCCCAATGTATGGTATGCCATACAAAAACATGAAACGGAACTTTAAAAAAATTTATCACAAAGAAAAACCATGCTGTTGTACCTATAAAAGAGTTTTTGTTGAGCCTCATAGATAAAAAATACACTGCCATAACAGTACCAGCCAAATTTCCTATCATAGATGTAAAACCTCCGGCTATGCCCATAGAGGCTGCAAAAGCCGGATGTTTAGGAATCTTTTCTCTATTTGTCCGCTCCATCCAAATCATCACTATAACGCTTAAAACAATAATTACAGCCATAAAGGCTCTAAAAATTGCATCATTAATATAAGCACCCACCCAAGTACCTAAAATAATCCCCACAGCTGCCCAGGGGAATAATTTCTTTAGATAAGACCACTCTGCATGGCGATGGTAGTAAATAACTCCAAAAATATCTGCTATAATAAGCATCGGTAAAATAATACCGCTTGATGATTGTCCGCCGAAATAAATAGCCATTACCGGTACAGAAAGCATGCTGGTACCATGTATACCTGTTTTAGACATCCCTACCAAAAAAGCAACCAGCATGATTACCCAAACTTGGGTGGTATCATAAGAAAAGGAAAAAATTTCTATCAAAACGCTTAGTTAAGTGTAACAAAACAACTAAGAATTTATGTGATAGAAGAATTTATTTTAAGGATTTTGAGCTTCTATGGGTAAAGAAAAATAAAATGTAGAACCTTTACCTAACTCGCTTTCTATCCAAAACTCGCCTTCGTGTCTGTTGATGATTTCTTTAGAGATAAACAAACCTAAACCCAAACCTTGAAAAACCATAGCTGTTTTATCAACCCTAAAATAACGGTCTGATATATGTAAAATATGCGTATCTGATATACCTATTCCATAATCCTGAACAGCCACAACTAACTGATTGCCTTTAACTTTGGCACTAACGTTTACTTCTTTTGCATTTGGAGAATATTTAATAGCGTTGGATAAAAAATTATAAATAACCTGTTCTATTCTAAATTTATCTCCGTTAATACTTACTCTTGCAGATTCTAATAAATTAATTTGATGTGTAGGAGATATATTTTGAATACTGGCAATACTTTCTTCAAGCATTTGATGAAAATCAAACTCTTTTATATGATAGGTAAGTTTTCCGGCATTTATCTTAGATACATCTAACAAATCAGCAATTAAAATTTCTAATCTTTTGAGGTTTTTAGACGCTTTTAATACAAACTGATAAGCTTTATCATCCTTATTTAAAGATTTCTCTATCAATTGGATAAAAGCTTTTACACTGGTTAAAGGTGTTTTAAGTTCATGACTGGCAATGCTTAAAAATTCATCCTTTTTAGCAGATAGTTCTTTTTCTGCTTGTTGCACCAATTCTTGCTCAGTGATATCGATGATGCTACCAATAAAACCAGCAAATTCTCCATCGATATCATAAGGATTGGCTTGCGCATAAACCCAGCGTAAAGCACCATCAGCTCTTCTGAGCTGAAATTTATTTTGGTAGGCTGTTTTTGCAGCAATTGCATTGGCCCAAGCTATTTTACGTTCTTCATCATCTAAAGGCGGAATTGCATTTCTAAAGCCAGAGCCCAAACTTTCTGATACGCTTAACCCTGTAAAAGCCGTCCATTGCTTATTAACATATACAAAATTACCCAGTTCATCAGATTTCCAAACCATAAAAGGCGTTTCGTCTGCCAAGGTTTTAAAATATTCTTCGCTATCTTTTAATAACTTAAGTTGTTGCTTTTGATCGTGGATATCACTATTTGAACCCACCCAAACCAATACTTCATTTTCTTTACTTTTTAAAGGAACTCCTTTAATTAAATGCCACCTATAATCTCCTTTTGCATTTTGTAAACGAGCCTCAATGGTGAAATTTTGATCATATTTCATAGCTTGTGACCATAAAATTTGCACTATGGCTTTGTCTTCTGGATAAACGGTATCATACCAACTCCAACCATCTAAAGATGTTTTACCTACATAATCTAACCAAAGTTTATTTACATAAATGAGTTCTTTTCCGTTTGCTGATGTCATCCAAACTTTTTCTGGCATGGTATCGGCCATAGAAGCAAAACGGTCTTTACTAATTTCCATTTCTTGGTTGGCCAAAACTAAATCTGTTACATCAAAACCAAATGTGGCAATACCGTCTACCTTACCTTCATAATCATAAACAGGGGTAATTAAGTAATCTAAATAAATGTTTACCATCTCTCCCTTCTCGTTTTTATAACGAGCTTTGTGACGTTTACCTTTAATGGCTAATCCAGTACGAAATACTTGTTCGCTTATCTCTTTATCTTCCTCACTAATTAAATCTGGAAATAATTCTTCGGGGGTTTTACCAATGTAATCATCTCTATGGGTAAAATCTGTAATGGCTTTATTTACAAAAGTGTATCTCAACTCGGGCCCTCTTCTTATAGAAATATAAGCAGGAGCATTCATAAAAACCGATTTAAACTCTTCTTGCTGACGTTTAATGATGGCATTAAATTGCTTAGTTTTTGCGTCGATTTCCTTTTTTGCAGAAATATCTATCACATAAGTAATAGCATCACCTCTATTATCATTCAATAATCTTGATGAACCAACCAAAACCCATACTTTACTTCCATCTTTATGGTAGTATTGTTTTTCAAAAGGTGTACAAACCCCTTTTTCCTTTAATTGATTTAGCGCAAGAAGAGATTCTTCTTTAAACTCTGGAGGGGTTATTTGATTCCAACGGATGAACCCTTTTTCAAGTTCTTCTCTACTGTAACCAATGATATCTAAAAAAGCATCATTAGCATCTACGATTAAGCCGTTAAAATCAGAAATTAAAATACCTAAAACGTTAGCATCATAAATACGCCCAAATTTCTGCTCGGCATTTTTAAATTTATGTTTTGCATTTTGTATAGTTAAACTGATGGTTTTTCTAAGCAATAAGAAAAAAGCTATGGCTATGATTAATAAAATAGCGATAATGATTTTAAAGATTAGTAAATCAATACCATCTATCAGAAACAGAATAACCGTACTAGAAATAATGAAAAGAAGTACTATTGAAGCTATCTCAAGGGCATGGTAAACTTTCTTTTCATTCATAGGTCATAGGTAGTTAAAGCTATCATGAAGTAATTTGAGTTTATATACGTTTTAATTATTTATGAGTTGTGATATATATCACTAAAATTATACCATCTTATTACATAATTTAAGCTAGTAAAGGCATACTTTTAGATATATTTAAACAACAAAATACATACGTTATGATTATACAGGTTAATACAGACAACAACATCGAAGGAAAAGAAAGATTAAATGAATATGTTAAAGGCATTATAAGCGAAAGCCTTAACAGATTTAGCGGCCATATTACAAGAGTTGAAGTGCATTTGAGTGATGAAAACGGGCAAAAAGAAGGTGCTGATGATAAGCGTTGTTTATTAGAAGCAAGAGTTGAAGGTTTAAAACCTGTTGTAGTTACCAACTTTGCAGAAAACTTGCATAAAGCTGTAGATGGTGCTATCACTAAAATGAAAAGTGCTTTAGATAGTGCTCTAGGAAAAATTAAAGAACATTAAGAAATCATCTTTTTAAGGTGTTTAAATTTCATCAGCGTAAGGTTATTTTTATTTACCTTTCCGCAAAATCTTTAGATTGATGAAATTTAAACACCTTTTTTATTAAAATAATTATGGCAAAAACTAAACTTACGGTAAATAATAACGGTTCTTTAAAAGTAGAAGGCGATTTTGAAATTGTTGACAAAGCAGGAAATGTATACCATTTAGGAGGTAGAGAAATAATTTCTTTATGTAGATGTGGTTTATCTAAAAACAAACCTTTTTGCGATGGTGCACACAAAGGCCATTTTGAGCATGATGCTACTGCTTTTGACCTTCCACCTAGAAATATTTAAGTAAAAAAAGCAGCCTAATCTTCATTAGGCTGCTGATATAAATAATATGAAGAAGTATTAAACTTATTGTGCTCTACCTGTTTGTTTATCTCTTTGTCTCCCGATGATATAACCTGTACCAGCACCAACCACACCTCCTATTGCAGCACCTCTACCATCTTTTTTATCAACTAAAATACCAGTTACCGCACCTGCACCTGCGCCTATAACAGCTCCTTTTGCTGCTGAACTCCAGCCTTTTTTCTCTGGCTGGCTAGCCACAGTATTACTACCACTAGAAACAGAAGATGAAGACCTATAACTATTACGAACTTCTTCCCTTGCTGCAGCTTTTGCTGCTGCTATTTCCTCGGCTCTTTTTGCTTCGTCTTTTCTAGCTTGCTCTGCCCTTTCAAAGCTATCTAATCTTAAACTATCTCTAATAATTTTCACAGAATCTTTAAAGGTATAAGTTTGATTACCTTGATTATTTTTAGCGTTACTATTACATGCAGATACCGCTACGGCAACTGCAAGCGACATGATTAATAATCTCATAATTTCTTATTTTTTTCTATCCTCATTAACCTATGTATTTAGGTTAATAACCAAACTAACGTTAAGAAAAAACTATGCCAACTTATAAAAGTATTTTATTGCTGAGCTCTTTATCTATGGAAATATAACCCGGATATTTAATAAGTTTTTGACCAAGAGCTATACTGGGCTTTATCTTCAAAGTCACCAGCCCTTTTTGTTCTTTATCCGTATTTAAGAAATTTAAAATTTCATTTCGGATTTTCTCATCAGCTAATAAACTGTAAATATTTGCCTTTAAGGCGATGGGTACTGTGGTAGAAGAACCGGCGCCAACACTAACTTTCTGATTTACAAAGCCATTAGCTATCTCTTTACCTTTTATAAGTATTAAATATTCAAATTGATTGATAGAGGCTTGTCTAGATGTTGGATTAGTAATTTGAAGATTAACATTTCCCTCAATTGGGATGTTTTTTCTTAGCAAACCTAATGCCATGCTTGGGTACTTTGCCAAGTTAAAATCTTTGGCCGTAGTAAAATCTTTTAAAGCTATACCTGCAATATATACACTATCGGCAGAGTTAATGTTATACTTACAATCCTCTAAAGCTTTAAGCTCTCTGGTTTGTTTATTAACACCACAAGCTGTTGCAAAAATAGACAGTATAACGAGTAATAAAATATACTTAGTTAATTTCATGATTCTTTATTTTTAACCATAACGCTTAAAGCGGATGAAATATATTTAAGCAAAATTTACTCGTCTTCTAATTTTCCTTTTTCAGGATTATCATACTCTTCTGAAGTGCTTGTTAAAGGTGGATTGCCTTGAAATTCGGCATTAACATCATCAACCCATTGTTCTTTATTAGTGGGTTCATATTCATTTTCCTCATGAGGATAAAATGGAGCTCTTTCTAAAGGCTCCTTTTCTGGAAGATCTTCTGTAATAATTTTATTTTTCAAAGGTTTCATAAGCGTTTTTTCTCTAACACTCACAAAAACACGACCAATACCATCAAAACTTACTTTTTTTGGCTGTAATCCTTTTTGTATCCTGATCCATAGTTTCAAAAACCAATTGTTGGGCATTTAGCTCTTTCACCAGAAAAGGTATAGCCCTTTTTTGTCCATCTGGCAATACTTCTTCGTAACGGATAATATCACCATCTAAAACAAAAGTACCTTCTGATAGATTTTTTCCAGACGAAACAATTTTGGCTTTTCCGCTTTTTTCAAAAACGATATAAGGCTCATCTGCTTTAAGCTCATCACCTTCTGTAATGATAACAGGATTTTGTCTTAGAAACTCAACTTTTTGGTATAACCACTTACCTTCAATTTGCTCTGTTTTTAAGTTTTGTTTACAAGCGAAGAGCATACTAAAACTCCATATAACTATGTATAATTTATAGCTCATTCTTTTTTGTTCTGTTAGTACGTATCATGGTTCCAAAATCCATGTCAAGCTCCATAGCTTGTACGGTTTGGGTAAGTCTTTTTACACGGGTAAAATCTGTTTTGGCTTCGTTAATCCATTTAATAAAATAATTACGATGAGATTTACTCAGCTTCATAAAGTTATTCATTAACTCATCTTGTTCTGCAAGGCAAGCTTCTAAATCTTCCGGAATTTCTATTTTAAAATCAACATCTTCTTCTAAGCTAAGTTTTACCATAGCTCCGGGTCCTTTTGCGATAACTTTTCTAATGGCTTGTTTTAAAGGTAAGATGAAATCACCATCGCCAACAGGCAAAAGTGCTAAACCGTTAAATTTATAATTATCTATTTCTCCTCTTACTCTAAAACTAACTTTACAGGATGGTTTTAGCTCGTTAGCGATATGGCTCGGAATATCAAGATAAGTCCAACCCGTTTTTTCACCCATTTGCCCGTACTTTTTAATAAGTGTTTGTAGCGTAATCATTCACACTAAAGTATACATTATCAGGAAATATTAATGCTTAAATTGATATTTGATACTTAAACCTTGATAGTTAAAACCCATAGCTGGTGTAAGTGATACATTTGTTTTATTATTTTTCTTATGTAGCTGAGGCACTAAAATACCAGCCCCGGCACCAATAGCATACCCTAATAAATTATCAGAAAGAAAATGTTTACCTGCTTTCAATCTTAAATAGCCTACCGTAGCTGGTACAGCTGCTGCAGCGGCCCAAACATATGGCTTCGCTCTAGAATCGGGATTAAAATCTTGAAAAACTTTAGCTACAAAGAATGAAGCTGCTGCCGTTGCTGCTGTATGCCCTGCAAAAAAAGACCGTTGTGCATCTTTATCTATACGATCTTCTACTGGTAAACTGGTATTGTAAACCAAAGGTCTGCTACGGTCTACCAAACCTGCTGTTAAAGTAAAGGCAGCACCAGTAACCGCCATAGTTTCAACAAATAAAACCATTACTTGCCCGGTATGAGAACGTTGATTTTTATTTAGGAATGCCATGATGGGTGCAGCAGCAAAAGAGGCGTAGAAAGGAATATAACTATCTTTATCGGCTTTATCAGAAAAATTGCCCGCTGTACCTCTATCTATAAAAAATATATCTTCTTTATTTAAAGCGTTTAACTGGGCCAAAGTAAGCTCATCTTTATTTTTAATGATGCTAAGACCTAAAACATTTAAGCCAACAAAACCTGCTACAATAGGAGCATCGGTTTTTAAACTGGTTTTGTAAGGCGATGATTGTTCTTGAGCGGAAACTAAATTCCCAAGAAATAAAGACAATAATACGAGTGTATAAAATGATTTTAAGTTCATATGTTTTTCTTTTAGCAAAATTTTCGATTGATTTACACCTAATCAAAGTACTTGCCAAAAACACTTTACTTACATTTTATACACGATACCAAAGCTTAAAGAGGTATAACCACCCTTAAGATTTTCATTTTTAATCAATCCAAAATTACTACCACTGGTATATTGCAGGTTAAGATTTTTACCAATTTTCATCCTGGTAAAGAAAATAGGCTCTATAAAAACGTTACTTTCTAGAGGTGCATTGATGTTGTTGATGGTAAAATCTTGCATACTTATATAGTTTATCCGTATTGCAGTACCATAAGTTAGCGGAAATTTAGACCCAAATAATTTTAAGTCGTTCCTCTTTTTTTTACTGAAATTTACCTGAGCAAAGGCTTTACTTAAAGATGCATCTTGTATTTCTGTTATTTCAGGACCATCAAAAGTTAAATCTTTATATACTCTTCTGGAGTTACCAAAACCAAAACCGCCATAAACTTCTAAAACACGTTCTTTTTGCTCGCCAAAAGTGGTAAAGTAACCGGCGCCTATTTCCATAAAATCAGAAGTAAAATCTCTTTTATCTTTAACTTGGTCTACATAAGCTCCGCTAAAAATAACACCAATATGGTTTGATACTGCATAAGCTGCATTAGCACTGATATTTCCTTTTAAGCCTATATGGCCGTCTACATTAAACTCGCCTTTATTACGTAACATAGGTGTATTGGGTACATTAGGCAAATAAAGGGAAGAACATGAAGTAAGTAATACACCAACTAATACTATCGAAAAGATTTTTATCATATGTTTTTGTTACAATTTACAAGAATCCTAAACGAAGAAAAACCAGCATTAGTTTATATTCAAACTTCGTGTATTTCCTTTTTAGGGCTTTTTGGTAAATCTCATGATGGCTACATCATCTATCAAAAGCGTTAAAGTGCTTTGGTTTATACTATAACGTGTTGATTTTTTTAAGCTTTCAAGAAATAATTGCTCACCTTGTCCTTCACAAAATCTTTTGGTTAAGGCCATAGGAGCATTAAAATCTATACGATTATCAGAAATTACTAAAGCACCACTTAAACTATTGCAACTGGTATTACCGTAAAGTTTATTACTGGCTACATCAAAAGTAAGTTGTGGTTTTTGGTTGGGATATAAGCCTTCAAAAGCGATTCTAGGACCAGAAATATAATTAAGCTCCCAAGTACCATTAAGTTGATTTTTATCTTCTGTAGTTTTTTTAACAGCACAGCTACTGATAATAAATATGTATAACAAAATAAGGCAGTTGTATTTTTTCATGATTTTATTTTTTTTATGATAAATATAAGGAAAGGCTGCTGCTATCAAAAATTCTCTTCTATACCTAAGCCAAATAAGGCGAAATCGTATTTTACAGGGTCATCCTTATCTAACATTCTTAATTGCTGCGTAAGCTCTAAAGCTGTTTGCCAATCGGTTTGTTTACGGGTAATTAAATTAAGTTTACGGGCTACTCTATCCACATGTAAATCGCAAGGACAAATTAATTGTGCGGGTTTTATCCTGTTCCATATACCAAAATCTACACCTTTATCATCATGACGGACCATCCAGCGTAAAAACATATTTAAACGTTTACAAGTAGATTTCTGTAATGGTGATGAGATGTGCTTTTTAGTTCGATGAGGAAAATCTGGCAAAGAGAAAAAATAAGACCTAAAGAAATTAAGGTTCCCTTCAATGGTTTCAGCTGCTAAATCTTCTTGTAAGCAAACTGCCGATTGATTTTTATCTTTCTTTTTTAATTGTGGATTTTCTAGATAAGCATCTTGATAAACTTGCTGCAATTGAAAGGGTAAAAAAGCATCTTCCAAACTCTCAAAATTACTATAGTGATGCTTGAAGAAATGGATAAAATATAAAGTATCGGTATAGTTAAAGGTACGGTGTTTAAAATGCTGAAATCGTTGTAAATCTTGCTCTTGATGATGAAGGATAAAATCATGCGGAGTGCCATCCATTAAATCAATCAGCTCTTTACATTTATTAATGATGGTAATTCTTTGCCCCCAAGCCAAAATAGAAGCCCAAAATCCCATAATTTCTATATCCTGCTTTTTAGAAAACAAATGCGGAATACAAATAGGATCATGAGTAATAAACCCTGGTTGGTTATACTGCATCACCTTTTGATCTAAAAAAGCTTTAAGATTTGTGATTTGAGACATGAGAGATTGAAATTTGAGAAGTGAGACAAAGAAATTATACATCAAGAAGGTATAATACTCTGTACTTTCTACTATGTACTTTTTATCTTCTACTTTAACGCCACTTTTAAATCATCCAGTAAATCTTCAATATCTTCAACGCCAACGCTTAATCTTAATAAATTATCGGTAACGCCAACTTTTTCACGTTCTTCTTTAGGAATAGAGCCATGCGTCATTGTTGCAGGATGATTAATTAAAGATTCTACTCCGCCTAGAGACTCTGCTAAAGAAAATACTTTGAAAGAAGAAGCTACTTTGAAAGTTTCTTGTAAATCAGCACCTTTTAAAACAATAGAAATCATCCCACCAAAACCTCTCATTTGTTTTTTAGCGATATCATGATTAGGATGATCCTGAAAACCTGGCCAATAAATTTTTTCTACTTTAGGATGGTTTTTCAAGAATTGAGCAACAAGTGCTCCGTTCTCGCAATGCGCTTTCATTCGAAGATGCAAGGTTTTAATTCCTCTCAAAGCTAAAAAAGCATCTTGCGGACCAGGAGTTGCGCCACAAGAATTATAGATAAACCATAGTTTCTTATACAGATTTTCATCGTTAACCACTAAAGCGCCCATCACAATATCAGAATGCCCTGCTATATATTTGGTAACCGAGTGCATTACGATATCTGCACCTAAATCTAAAGGATTTTGTAAATATGGCGATGCAAAGGTATTATCAACCGTTAACAATAATTGGTGTGCTTTAGCAATTTTAGCACAAGCCTCAATATCAATAATTTGCATAGTTGGATTGGTAGGTGTTTCTATCCAAATTTGCTTAGTATTGGCATTGATATAAGGCAGCATATTATCCGGATTTGACAAATCCAAAAAATGAAATTTGATACCGTAATTGGCAAATATCTTTGTAAAGATACGATATGAACCACCATATAAATCATTCCCGGTGATAACCTCATCACCAGGCTGTAATAATTTCATAACCGCATCTGTAGCACCCATGCCACTAGAAAATGCTAAACCAAATTTTCCATTTTCTATCGCCGCAAGGCAATCTTCTAAGGCTTTACGAGTAGGGTTTGTTCCTCTAGAATACTCATAACCCTTATGGTCTCCCGGAGATTTTTGCCAGTATGTAGAAGTCTGATAAATAGGAGTCATAATTGCCCCAGTTGTTGGATCAGGTTCTTGCCCTGCATGAATAGCTTTAGTTGCAAATTTCATAAATCACTATTTTAAAAATTCCCCCACTTCCAACTCACCATCTTCTACTTACCATATTAATAAGCTCTCGCGAATAATACTCGTTGGCTTGAAGGTTTTCCAGTTACCATACAAACGCCTTCTTCCTGCTCATTATTTAAAGGAATACATCTGATAGTAGCTTTTGTTTCTTCTTTAATTTTTGCTTCGGTTTCAGAAGTTCCGTCCCAATGTGCGGCAATAAAGCCTGGCGTTTCGTCTAAAGCCTTTTTAAAATCATCATAAGAATCTACTTTTCTAGTATTTTCTATTCTAAATTGTAGGGCTTTATGGTATATATTTTGTTGAATTTCTTCAAGCAAAAGTTCAATTTTATCGGCTATACCATCTCTTGATACCGTTTCTTTTGTTTTGGTATCTCTTCTCGCAAGTTCAACAGTGTTATTCTCTAAATCTCTGCCGCCCATAGCCAAACGTACAGGTACACCTTTTAGTTCATATTCTGCAAATTTAAAGCCTGGTCTTTGTGTATCACGGTCATCATATTTAACAGAAATACCTTTTTTCTTTAAATCTTTGATGATTACATCAACAGCTTCAGAAATTTTAGCCAATTCTTCTTCTCCTTTGTAAATAGGCACAATAACTACCTGAATTGGAGCTAATTTTGGAGGTAATACCAATCCGCTATCATCAGAATGAGCCATAATTAACGCCCCCATTAAACGGGTAGAAACACCCCATGAAGTAGCCCAAACAAACTCTTGTTTACCTTCTTTACTGGTAAATTTCACATCAAAAGCTTTGGCAAAATTCTGACCAAGAAAATGCGAAGTTCCAGCTTGTAAAGCTTTACCATCCTGCATTAAAGCTTCAATACAATAAGTATCTAAAGCACCAGCAAAGCGCTCATTAGCGGTTTTCTTACCTTTTACTACTGGTAAAGCCATCCAATTTTCCGCAAAATCTGCATATACATCAAGCATTTGCTCGGTTTCGGCAATAGCTTCTTCTGCGGTTGCATGCGCCGTATGGCCTTCTTGCCATAAAAACTCTGCAGTACGTAAAAATAAACGTGTACGCATTTCCCAACGTACCACATTAGCCCATTGATTTACTAAAATTGGTAAATCTCGGTAAGACTGTATCCAACCTTTATAAGTATTCCAGATAATGGTTTCTGATGTTGGCCTTACAATTAGCTCTTCTTCTAGCTTGGCATCCTCATCAACAATAATATTACCAGAGCCATCATTTTTTAAACGATAATGTGTTACAACTGCACACTCTGTTGCAAAACCATCTACGTGAGAAGCCTCTTTAGAAAAAAATGACTTAGGGATGAATAAAGGAAAGTAAGCGTTGCTATGGCCAGTTTCTTTAAATTTCTGATCTAAAACTGCCTGCATTTTCTCCCAAATAGAGTATCCGTAGGGCTTTATCACCATACAACCTCTTACGGCAGAGTGTTCTGCAAGGTCTGCCTTAGCTACTAATTCGTTATACCATTGTGAATAGTCTTCTGATCTGCTTGTTAATCCTTTACTCATGAGCTGATATGGAATAATTTTTGTACTTTTATTATTGATTCTAGTGCTCAAAGTTATAAAAATATTACACTTATAATTTTAGGTTTGATGCAACCAATTGTAATATTTTACGTCTAATAAACGTATGTTATTAATAAAGCAGAATTGTCTTTAAGACCTTAAAAATATACAACATGAAAAATAGAGTTATTTTATCGGTAATTAGTGGGGGGATTGCTCTAGTTCTAGGTGGTTGTGCTACCGGCAATATCGCTACACAAACAGCTCTTTATGATGATGTTTACAACTCAGAAGTAGAAGCCAGAGTTTTGACATTTACGCCAAGGCCATCTGTTAACTCAAATCCTAATGGCGATTATTCTACAGATAATTATGCTTACGAGGAAGAGTCTAGACCACGTTTAGACATCGAAAACCGTAACAATTATAGCTGGAGAGATTATTATTACGATAACAATTTAGCATTTGACCCTTATTTTGACCCAGCATTTTCTTTGGGTTGGAATAATTGGGGTTGGAACAGCTGGAATAGACCAAGCTTTGGTTTCAATTTTGGGTGGAACAACTGGGGTTGGAATAGCTGGAACTTAGGCTGGAATAACTGGGGATGGAACAATTGGGGATGGAATAGCTGGGCTTATAACCCGTGGTATAGCCCTCTAGGTTCGCCTTATTGGGGAGTATACTCTTTCTATAACCCATGGGGTGGCGGTTGGATTGGCAATGGTGGATTCTGGGGTGGCGGAGGATTATTTCCGGGTGTAGGTGTTATAACCAGACCGAACAACCCAAGACCTGTTAGAGGAAGCGTTGCTACAAGACCAACTAATGCTGATGGAAGTAGCGTAAGTAGAATCCCTCGTCCAACAGGTCCGGTGAGTACAACTAGACCAGGAACGTCATCAAGACCTACAAGAGATAGCTATGGAGATTATAGCAGACCAGCAACTTCTAGTACAAGACCATCTTCTAATGGAGGTTCATCTAGCTCATCAGGAAATAGTAGACCAACAAGATCTGAAGCACAACAAAGTAGGCCTTCACGTACAGAAAGCAGCAGGCCATCTCGTACAGAAAGACCAAGTTATTCTCCTTCTCCAAGCTATAGCCCACCTTCAAATAGTGGTGGCAGTTCTGGCGGTAGTAGCAGAGGTTCTTCTGGAGGCAGCAGTTCTGGCGGTGGCAGACCATCAAGATAATTTTTATCCTAAATTGAGCGGTTAAAATTAAAGCCGCTCAATTTGTAAAAGATAATTTTTAACATATCATGGTATAACCTATTTCCATGATTATATCCTTACAAAAAACATGAAATTAAAAATATTTGCTCTTACAACTTTTATAGTAGGTGCGGTTTCAAGTGTTTCTGCACAATACACTGCTGACGCATTAAAATTCTCTGGAACAGAAAATAGTGTTACTGCTAGGTTTGGAGGTTTAGGTGGCCCACATACTTCTTTAGGTGGAGATTTAAGTTCTCTTTATGGTAACCCAGCAGGTTTGGGTATGTTTAGTAGTTCTGAATTTAGCTTTACCCCTGGCTATGTTAATTCATCGAATAAAACCACTTATTTAGGCCAAAACTCAGAATCTTCTTTAGGCAACCTAAATATCAATAATTTAGGCGTTGTGTTTCATAGTCCAACATACAGAACAGGCGATTTAAAAAAAGGCCTTGTATCCATAAACTTTGGTATTGGCTACCAAAAAAACAACTTTTTTAGAAATGAGCTTTCTTTTAGTGGAGTTACCAATGCTAATGGACTAGGAAACTATTTTGCTAATCTTGCTAATAATGATAAGAATCCAAACACTAATCAACCTTATCCGCCTGATCAAATTTTAGATAATTTAGTGTTTGCAGCTTATGAAGGTTTTTTAATAGATTACAATACAAATAACAATAGTTCTTTTTATTCATCCAATACTAGATCAGGAGCAGATCAAGTTGTTTCCTATGATAGAAAAGGTGGGCAGTCTAACGTTGACTTTTCTTTGGGGATGAATTTTAGCAATAAATTTTATCTGGGCTTTGGATTAGGTTTAGCTTCCATTAACTACCGTTCAGAAGAACTGCTAAATGAGCAAGGCTTTAATAATGTAGATAATGTTGACTATAACACTAATTTTTCTAAAAGTTTTGATACCAGAGGTTCTGGTGTAAACTTCAAATTAGGTGCTATTTTAAAGCCAGTGAAAGAAATTAGGCTGGGATTATCTTTAGAAACACCTACTTATTATTCTATTGATGATGATTATTATGAAGAACTCTCATTAAGAGACCCTAATAATAATCTAGTCACAGAAAACAACTCCTATCCTTTTTCTTATCGTTTAAATACGCCTTTAAAAGTAAATGGAGGTATTTCATTCTTTATTGGAAATAAAGGATTTATCAGTGCTGATATCAATTATCAGGATTTTTCTACCATAAAATTCAAATCTGATGAGGTTGATGTTAATAATGGAATAAAAAGAGATATTTCTTCTACATATCAAGAAAGTATCAATATTGGTTTAGGTGCCGAGTTTAAAGTGACTAATAGTGTAGCTTTAAGAGCTGGTTATAGAAATATGGGAAGTCCTTATCAAGATATTGACTATAAAGCTAATAGATATACCGGAGGAATTGGCTATCGTTTTGGTTCTTATACGCTAGATTTAGCGGTTCAGCATCAACAAAATAGTATCTTATCTACCTCTTTTTATACTTTTGATAATCCACAAGTTACTCCGTTTGCAGATACTAAAACGAATGTAACGGCTGTTAGCATTACTTTTGGAGCTAGATTTTAACACAAGTTAAACATCATAAAAAAAGCCTTAAATACAAATGTATTTAAGGCTTTTTCTTTTCTAAAGAAAAACTTATTTCTCTACCACAAGTTCTCTCAACTCGCTATTTGGATGATATTGATGATTACCTTCATGGAAAGCCAAAATAAGTGTCTTTCCTGGTCCTACAATGTGTACTTTACCTTCTGGTGTAATAGTTGCAACAGTTAAGTCAGAACTTCTATAAATTAAAGGCAATTTTGCGCTAGAACTTGCTCCTGCATCAAAATCAGCATCGCCTACTTTTTTTACTGCTAAAGGCGGATAATTGATTTTTTGTTCCTGTTTATCATACATCTTACCACCTTTATCTTTAAAATGCTGTACGTTACGCCATATTACCTTAGGGCTTTCATGCCCATCTCTTACGGTACCATAAACACCATATTTATGATAGTTTCCGTTAAAATTATTGATAGCTTTTTCGTTATCTGGCAACTCGAAAACCTTTTTATCATTTAAATAAACCATAAATTTATTACCTACATCTTCTTGAAGGTGTATAACATTTACCTTTATCTCTTTACCATAAATATTATTCATCACTTTAACTCTGGAAGAAGAACCACAATTAATGGTTAAGCTTCCGTTATCTTCATGAAAACCTCTTAACATAAATTGAGTTGCCCCTTCATGACTTCCCCAAATTTGCATTAAGCATTCATCATCTAAAGGTTTGAAAATGGTTACGTAGCCTTCAAACTGACGAGCTCCGTATTCATACTCATTAATCAACCTAATTTCTGCTCGGTTAGATTTCTTGTCGTACAGTTGGAATGTTTCTGTCTTATCTTTTGGGTTATAAGTATAACTAGCATTTTTACCCACAGAGGTATGTAACTCTTGATGAGCCGTCCAATCGTACATCATGTGTTTGCCAACTTCGTTACAGAGGTGTATTTTCTTTTTTGGATTGTAATTTTCCCAAGTAATACTAGTTACAGGAATTTGGGCTATTATTTGTGTTGATACGGCCAATAAAATAGTAATTAAGGTGATTTTTTTCATGATTAAAATATTTCAGCTTATGGCTGCTTTATAAATTTTATGTTGTTGATAAATTCTTGTGATGATAGAGTTAATAGGTATATACCATCAGTAGCCCCTGTTAAAGAAATTGGATAAATGTTTTCACCTTCTTTAAGTACAACTTGTTGGCTGTATACTTTTTGGCCATTTAAATTACAAACACTTATAGTACCCTGTAGCTGCCTTTTAGCATGAATAACTGCATGATACTCATTAGGAGACAATTTATATATATAGCTCGTATTTATATTTTCTAAACTATAATTAACAACTTTAGGCCCGTAATATTCATATTTACCATTAAAATCTATTTGCTTTAAACGGTAGTAGTTATTTCCATTGAGGGGATTATTATCAATAAAATTATAAGTTAAAGTTCTGTTGCTATTGCCAGCTCCTTCTTTTTCACCTATTTTAACAAATACCCCATTATCATTGGCTCTTTCTATCTCGAACCTAGCGTTATTAGACTCTAATGTAGTACTCCAATTTAGACTTACGCCATTGGAAACTCTTCTGGCATCAAAACCTATTAAAGAAACTGGTAGAACTGCCGGGTCATTTAAATCGGCTAAAAAGTTTGCATATCTAAGATCATCTAAGATAATCTCTCCGTCTGCATTAGAATTGTTATTAACGATAAGAGAAATAAAATCTAGTTTAGCATCAGCTGGTAAGCCAGTAGCACTAAAATTATGGCTACCGCCTGTTGTAGTTAAACGTGTATTATTAACCCATAAATGATATGTACCTGCTGCTACTGTATAGCTTTGCCCAGCAATAGTATAATTTAGGGCTTGTATGGTGTTATTACAAAACATCCTTATATTAAATTCATTACCATTGCTTAAACTTACACCAGAAATATTGTTATAAGTACCTGTAGTCCCTACTCTTGTAGCAAAATTATAGCTTCCATTTGATTGTGGTTGCCATCTAATTACAGCAAAAACAGGGTCTGTGTTCACTAAATTTGAGCCACTTGAGCCTGCGGTAGTAGCTGCGCCATCTCCAACTAATAATTGATAAGTACCATTAGTACCAGATACAAATTTCACATTCATACTTAGGCTAAATAAATTAGTCGCTATTCTTGGTGTTTGGTTAGTAGCACCAATATTGGTGATATAAAATTTGTTAACACTTCCTCCAGTTGCAGGATAAATAGCCAATCTAGCTCCATTACTTCCGCTAGAAAAATTTGTACCCGATGTAACTAACCTAAAACCTCCATTTGCGTTACTATTAACTCTAATAGTAGCATTTTGACCCTCGCCAGGAGAAGTTAAGGGATTTGTACCACTACCTGCAGCACCACCTGTATATGTAGCTGCCCCTATTGTAAATGTTGCTGCTTGTGTACCAAAATTATATTGCCAGATAGCATTAGATGCACCTGCAAATGGGATATTAGTGGTATTAACAAGTATAGCATTAGAAAAAGCCGAGTTCGTTACTCCATTAGCTCTTACTCTATACCAATAATTTACACCCGCTGTTAAGCCTGTTAATTGAAATGTATTAACATTAAAATTTGTTGTTGTTAAATCAGAAAAACCAGTAGTTGCACTTGTTGTTGATACTTGTATGGTGTAACCAGTATCATGGCTTACATCTGCCCAAGAAAGATTAGCAGCAGTTGGACTAACAATTGAAGCAGATAAACCCATAGGAATAGCCGGGCTAGGGGTGTTAGTAGGGACATACCTTCCACCGCTCCATAACCTTATATTACGCCATTTAACCTCAGAATTTACAATACCATTTGTAGAAGTCTCATCTTCTCGACCATAACAACCATATTTAAAATAATTATCAGCATTGTTGGGGTCAAAATTTTCTGATAAGGTTAAGGCTAAATTATCATTAACAAAAATGTACACTTTACCTGCTGTATTAGCTGTTTGTTGCTCGTGTATAACATTAATTTTTACTTCTTGATTTAAAATATTAGTAGCTATAGTTGTGCTTCCTAATACATCAAATGTTCCATTATGTACTACTCTTAAAGTTCCATTATTTGAAAACGCATCTCCCCTTATTTGTAATAATGTAGCTCTTTGTGTTACTCCATCACTTTCTAATAATCCACCAAAAATTTGAAAGACAGCATTATCAGCAAAAACATTATTATTGATAGTTACAAAACCTTCAAACTGGCGTGAGCCGGTAGTATAATCATCTTGAACTCTAATTTCTGAACGATTACCTGGAAATTTATATAATGTGAATGTGTGGGTCTTATCTGATCCTATTTGTGTATAAGCATAACCCGCAGTTGTATTAGTGCTAAAACTTGAAGAATTGACACCATTAATATCAAGAAATCTAGCGGCTCCATTATTCCAAGTTGTAATATTTGGGCTACCTAAAGTATAATTTTGTAAATGAACCCTATGCCTTGCTTCTTCTTGCGCTGTAATATCTAGCCAGTTTATCCCTTGTTGGGCTTTTGAAGAAGAAACAAAATATGCGAGATTAAAAATTAAAATGATGAGTAATTTTGCTTTCATAATAAATTTAAGTGTCTTGATGCATGAATTGAAATTATTTAACCAGTAGCATCCTTCTTAATAGACGAATGATTAAATAGATTTCATTGAAATAATTGGTTTTTCCGTTTAAGGATTATCTCAAATATCAAGATTAAAAAGAATGAAAAACTAATCTACATTAGCAGATTTATCATTCAAATTAGCTTTAAACTTAGTTTTCAGCATACTTTAGAGCATAAAAAAAGGCATCTACCATAAGTAGATACCTTCCTTAAATCATGAATAAAGAAACTTATTTATTTCCGTTGTATGCCCTTAGCATCCAACTGGTTTTTTCTTGGAATTTCATAAAGCCTGTAATCATATCGGCAGTACCTTCATCATTCGCATTTTCTGATGCATTTTCTATGATTTCTCTTTCTAAATCAATAAGGGTTTTATAGTCTTGTAATATAGCATCAACCATTTGGGCAGGTGCTAATCCTTCTGTTTCTATCTCTTTAATTTGAGCAACTTCTACATAGCTTATGAAAGTACTGTATGGAGATTTGCCTAAAGTTAGAACACGTTCTGCAAGCTCATCAATGGTAAGTTGGGCGTTATTATATAATTCTTCAAATTTTACATGAAGGGTAAAAAAATCATTTCCTCTAACATTCCAATGGCAGCCTCTAAGTTTCTGATAATGGACCTGATAATTTGCTAATAAATCATTCAGTTGGTCTACTAATGCTACTACTTTTTTGTCGTTCAATCCTATTTTATTTGTTGCCATAATCTATAAGTATGATTTAAATTAAAAGGTAATTAGCTAAGAGATTTTCTAACTACCAGATTATAATTTTCAATCTTACTTACAACAATATTCGTTCCGTTCTCAATAAAACCATCGTTAGAAACAGCATCGTACCAGTTTCCATCTATTTCTATTTTACCTGATGGGCGTAAATCGGTTTTAGCAAAACCAGTTTTACCGATAAAATTCATATCTGGTTTCCTTACCTGATAGCCTTGTGTAGCCTGTTGCTCATCCTCTAAAACCAATCTTTTAAACATTTTAGATTTAAGGATATTACCGCCAAAGAAAGCACCAACTACAACAGCCCCAATCATAGAGAGGAGAACCAGTAAGAAAGAATTGGTTAAACGCTCTCCACTAGTTACGTTAAAATCAAAAAAATCATTCAAAATAAGGCTAAAAGCCAATCCGCTTATAATCATGACAATGCCTAAAATACCAAAAATTCCGAAGCCGGGGATAAGAAATATCTCTAATACTAATAAAGCTATCCCTACAATAAATAATAAAATCTCCCAGTTATCTGCTAAGCCTTCTAGATACAAAGGGGCAAAGAAAAGTAATGCCGCTACTACAGAAACAAGTAATGCGAAACCAATGCCGGGTGCTTGTAACTCAAAATAAATACCTCCAATAATCAATAAAATTAAAACACCACTTACTGCTGGGTTAATTAAAAAGCCTATAATCTTATCTGTTAAGGTGGGTTGATAGACTTCCAAATCATAAGATTTCAAGCCTTCTTTGGCTAGTAATTCTTTTACAGAACTTGCTTCTGCATTACAAAAACCATTAGCAATAGCTTCTTTAGTTGTAAAAGTGAGTACTTTTCCTTTAGGTTTAATATTGGGTATTTCTAAATCTGGATCAACAAAACCTTCTGCAATTTTAGGATTCCTGCCTTTACTTTCTGCTGTAGTACGCATTAAGCCACGCATATAAGACTGATATTTTTCTGGCAACACCTCCCCTTCTGCATTTACTACACTTGCTGCACCAATACTAGCTCCTTTATGCATATAAATTTTATCACAAGCTATGGCAATTAAAGCTCCTGCTGATGCGGCATTGTTATCAATAAAAACAACAGTCTTCATAGGTGCTGTTAAAATAGCAGAGCGTATAGAGTCTGCATAATCCAGCATCCCACCAAAAGTATTCATGTGTATCAATAAAACATCAGCATTTTGTTGTTTAGCGTTTTCCATAGCAATTCTGGTAGTGCGCCAAGCAGCTGGGTTTATTTCTTGTTTTAAATCAAACTGGTAAACTTTTGGTTGCGCCATAGTGTATTGACTGCATATTAAAACAGTTATGAACAAGTAAAAGATATGCTTCATGATATTAATTTCTATTTTTGATTAAGATGTTAAATAAAGATACATTAAAGCCCTTATTAAAACAGCAGATTGATGGAATTATCTGGAAATTAGTTTTAGATGATGAGCAAAACTGTTTAGCCATTGAAAGTAGAACTTTAACAAAACAAGTATTATTTTCTGTTTATGATTTTAACCAAAAATGCTTTCTTATCCTTAACTATTCTTTTGAAGAAAAGTGGCAATTAGGATTATTAGCTCTATATCAACATAAATTGATATTACATGGTTTTGAGAATGAATTTGCACCTACACAAAAAAATATCTTAGTCTTTAATTTAGTTGATAAGAATATAGGGTGGGAAAACTATAGTCATACTGCCCAAGCTATTTGTAAAGAAGGCATTATGGCTTATAATGCCAGAATAATGCCTCGTAAACTAGAATTATTAGATTTAAACACAGGCTCTTCTTTAGGATATATTAAAGCTAATGAAACTTTACAGCAGCTACAAAATCATATTATTTTACCAGATAACAAGCCCGAAGAAAATATCTGGGAAACAGCGCAACAATTAATTTACAAAGACCTTTTTATAAGAAGTTTATATCTTAAAAACAAAGACAGCTACACTCAAATAATTGAAGTTTATGATAAAGAAAACAATATTTTACTTTCTGATATTTTAAATGACAATATACAAAAACTAGTAGAAGACACGTTCTTTGTGTGGCTCGGCAAACTGGTTTACATCAGAAACAAATCAGAAATTGTGAGTTATTTACTATAATTGCAAAGTTTTTCAGAGAAGACCTTAATACATGAAGCTTAAAAAAATCTTGTTAATAACCTTTTCTATACTATCGTTTTCTGCATCTGCAACTACTATGGTAGATTCTGTAGGTGTAGAAAATTCTGCCGGAAAAAAAGTTATCCTACATAAAATAGAACCTAAAGAAACCTATTATGCTTTAGGCAGAAAATATAATGTTACGCCAAAAGCTATTATGGATTTTAATAGTAATGCCCCACTTAGCATTGGTCAAATTATTAAAATACCAACAGATAGGCCTTTTGCAGAACAAAAACCTGTAAGTTTTAGTTCTTCATCAAATACCACACAAAATAACGGCAAAAAAGAAACTACCCACGTAGTACAAGCTAAAGAAACATTATATAGCATAGCAAGCAAATACAATATGCGTGTTGATGATTTAAAGTTATTGAATAACTTAAAAACATCTGCCTTAAGCATTGGCCAAACTTTGAAAGTTTTGGTAAATGATGAAGTTAGCTTAAAGCCAGAAGTGGTTAAAAATACACAAACAGGTAAACCAGAGGTAGTGAGAGAGCAAATCACTAAACCTGAACCCAAAATTAAGTATCTAGATTCTACGGATTCAAATTCAGGCATAGAAATACCAAGAAATAGATACGGTATTACCGAAAAAAATGAAAAAGGTATTGCTGTTTGGATAAATGATGAAAACCTAGACGCTACCAAAAGCTATGCTTTACATAAACTTGCTCCGGTGGGTACTATAGTTAAAATCACTAACCCAATGACCAACAGAAGTGTATTTGCAAAAGTTGTAGGTAAATATACCGAGAATGAAACCACCAAAGATGTTATTATTGTGATTACCAAAGCAGCTTCTGATGCTTTAGGTGCGCTAGATAAAAGGTTTTTAGTAAACATTACATACGGACTTCCAAATGAACAATAAGCCTTTTGTGATAGGGGTTGCTGGAGGCAGTGGCTCGGGAAAAACGTTTTTTTTAAACTGTTTTTTAAATCATTTTACCCCAGAGGAGGTTTGTTTAGTTTCTCAGGATGATTATTATATCCCGGTAGGTGATTTATCTGCTGAAGAAAATAAGCTTTACAACTTTGACTTACCTTCATGTATTGATATTGAGGCTTTTGAAAGAGATATCACCAGCTTATTAAATTACCAAACCGTTTATAAAAAAGAATATACTTTTAATAATAGCAATGCGGTTCCTAAAATCTTAGAAATTAAGCCTGCTCCTATTTTAATTATCGAGGGATTATTTATTTATCATTACCCAAGCGTAGACCCGCTTTTTAACTACCGTATTTTTATTGATGCGGCCACAGAAATTGCACTAGAAAGACGCTTAAATAGAGATTTGGTAGAAAGAGGATATTCTGAAGAAGATGTGATGTATAAATGGGAAAACCATGTGATGCCTGCTTATGAAGAATTTCTATTACCTCATCGTAACCGTTGTGATAAAATAGCAGATAACTCTACCAATGAGCTTAGGAATATTCTTGATTTAACAGACGAAATATCTCAAGAACTACGTTTGAAGTTGAATATGTAGGCTTTAAAAAGTCTGGAGGAATTAATTCTCATAAAAAGCTCAATTATCGAAATCACTTCAATGTATGACTAAAGAGCCTAAAAATACAGCACTAGGATTTATATTTATCACCTTATTGATAGATGTTACTGGTTTAGGTATCATCATTCCGGTACTGCCTACTCTTATTTCCGAACTCATCCATGGAAATATTAGTGAAGCAGCAAGTATTGGCGGCTGGCTAACTTTTGCTTATGCTTTTGTGCAATTTATTTGCGCTCCATTGTTAGGAAATTTAAGTGACAGATACGGGAGAAGACCTGTTCTACTATTTTCTTTATTAGGTTTCGGGATTGATTATTTACTACTAGCTTTTGCCCCTACCATAGGGTGGTTATTTGTAGGACGCATTATTGCCGGGTTTACCGGAGCAAGTTTCACAACAGCTTCTGCCTATATTGCTGATGTTAGCACACCCGAAAAAAGAGCTCAGAATTTTGGTTTAATTGGTGCTGCCTTTGGTTTAGGCTTTATCCTAGGGCCAGTGCTTGGCGGTGTTTTAGGTCAGTTTGGATCTAGAATACCATTTTTTGCTGCTGCAGGTTTAAGCTTTTTAAATGTTATTTACGGATATTTTGTACTGCCAGAATCTTTACCAATAGAAAAAAGGCGCCCTTTTGATATTAAAAGAGCAAATCCACTAGGTTCATTATATCAATTAAAAAAATATCCAGCTGTATATGGTTTAGTGCTTACCCTTATCCTCATGTATATTGCCAATAACGGTTTACAAAGTACTTGGTCTTTTTATGGGATGGAAAAATTTAAGTGGAACGAAGCTTGGGTGGGCTACTCCTTAGGTTTTGTTGGTTTGATGATTGGAATTGTACAAGTAGGCATCATTAGGTGGGTAATTCCTAAATTTGGGCAAGAAAAAAGTTTATATATAGGATTAGCTTTTTACAGCCTAGGCCTACTATTATTTGCTTTTGCTGCAGAAGGATGGATGATGTTTGCCTTTATCATCCCCTATTCTTTAGGAGGCATAGCCGGACCAGCACTTCAAAGTATTATTAGCGGTTATGCCCCAACAAATGAACAAGGCGAACTTCAAGGAGCCTTAACAAGTTTAATGAGTGCCACAACCATTGTAGCACCACCGGTAATGACTAACCTTTTTGCTTTCTTTACAGGAGATAAAGCACCATTTATTTTCCCCGGAGCACCATTTTTTGTTTGTTCTATTCTGGTTTTGATTAGTGTTTTTACCGCTGCAAAAAGCATGAGAACACATGCACCAAAAAGTTAAAGATTTTGTATTCTTGTTTATGCTTTTAAGCCTTCACTATTTCGTTAAAGAAACCATTCTTAAAACTGTTGATTTTTTCTATCCAATCTTCAGGAAATTTATGCCGCTACAAACTTACCGTTATGCTGCTTGTGGAGGTTCAAACACCGCTTTAAACATTTTAATTTACTTTGTATCTTATAATTTCATTCTAAAAAAACAAATTGTTCATCTACCGTTTATTGCCATAAGCCCACATATTGCAGCATTCTTAATAGCCTTCTTTATAACCATGCCCATAGGCTTTTATCTAAACATGTTTGTGGTTTTTAAAGGCTCTTACCTGCGTAGAAGAATACAATTTGTAAGATACTTTATGGTGGTGATGGCTTGCGTAGTTTTAAACTATTTATTTTTGAAACTATTTGTAGAACAGTTTGGCTGGTATCCTACCCCTTCTGCAATTTTAACTACAGTAATCATTATAGGTTTTAGTTATTTATCACAAAGACATTTCTCTTTTAGGATTAAAAAATAAAAAAGGCCCAAATTTTTTCGGGCCTCTGATATAAAATATTGTATTATTAAAACTGTCTAAACCCGCTTCCTCCTCTGCCACCACGTACCATTTGGGTTTTATCTAGCATACTCATCTGGCCTTTCATCATTTTAATTTGCTCTGCTAAAAGCTTGTTCTTATCAGCTTTCTCAGCTTCTTTTAATAATCTTTGTGCTTCACGCTTATTTCTTTTACCCATCTCTACACCGGCCAAACTTAAGTTCGCTAAAGCAATGTTATGATCCATTGTTAAACCAAAAGACAGCGCTTTTTTAAAGAACTTTTCTGATTTCATCGGAGATTTTCTAGATTCTATTAAACCTAATAATAAATGATAATATCCCCACTGACCTTTAAACAGCTCTTTCTCATAATCCTTAATACTATTTAACCAAGATTCTGCTTTTTCCATGTTTTCTTTTCTTAAAAACCACTGTGCCAAAAGCATTTTTTCGTTAAAGATATAGGTAATAAAAATCAAGATAGAAATGAAGATTAACAGAATTCCCCAACCCCAGTAAGAGAAAACAATTAAGGTAATGGCGGCCCCAAGAATTAAAGCCCCTAATATAATTCTAATGAAATTTGGCATGTCAAATGTATTTAATATACTTTAGTGGCTGCAAATATCGTTTATTTGAGCTTTTAATCAATAAAAAGATAAAGAAATATGTCTGTACAATTAGAATCCTCTTGGCTGGCTGTATTAGGAGAAGAATTTGAGAAAAATTACATGCTGCAATTAAAGCAGTTTCTTCAAGAAGAAAAGCAAAAAGGAAAAACTATTTATCCACCTGGTGCAGAAATATTTAACGCTTTCAATTTAACTCCTTTTGATGACGTTAAGGTGGTCATACTTGGTCAAGATCCTTATCATGGCCCTGGACAAGCTCATGGTTTATCGTTTTCTGTTAAAGAAAACATGAAGTTGCCACCATCATTACAAAACATTTACAAAGAATTAAGTGACGATATTTCAGGTTTTAAAATCCCTTTTCATGGTAATTTAAGCAGTTGGGCAAAACAAGGCGTATTACTTTTAAATGCTACTTTAACGGTAGAAGCTACTAAACCTGGCTCACACCAAAATCAGGGATGGGAAATGTTTACTGACGCTGCCATTAAAGCCTTATCACAGCATAAAGAGAAAATCGTTTTTATTCTTTGGGGTAAATTTGCACAGCAAAAAATCGCTTTAATAGATGCTCAAAAGCATTTTATTATCAAATCTGCTCATCCATCACCGTTCTCTGCTTATAACGGTTTTTTTGGTTCTAAACCATTTAGTCAAACCAATACTTATTTGCTACAACAAGGTAAAGAAGCTATTAATTGGCAAATAATTTAGATTAATGCAAACTAGTAAATAAGATTAACCGTAAAACCATAAAATAGAACTAATTTTGTATTTATAATTAAGCAGCTTGAATCTACCTATAAGCAATCTTATAAAAAAAAATTACCGTACCCTGTTTGCATCTTGCTTACTTATGATTGTTCTATTTATGAGCATCAGAGAAAGTTATTTGCTGTTTCATACACTGGTAGAGCTATTTTCTGTTACAGTTGCTTTTGCGGTTTTTATTGTTACCTGGAACTCCAGAAAAATTCTTGACAATAACTATCTCTTTTTAGTAGGTATAGCATATTTATTCATTGGTATACTGGATATTTTACATGCCCTTACCTATAAAGGGATGAACATCATCAAAAGTACTACCTTTTATGCTAACCAATTTTGGATAGCCACACGTTTCTTAGAAAGTATTACTTTACTGGTAGGCTTCTGGTTCTTAAAGCGTAAACATAGGCTTAACGCCGATTACATTTTTATCATCTACCTATTAATCAGCAGCTTACTTATTTCATCTATCCTTTACTGGAAAAATTTCCCTATTTGTTATGTTGAAGGTATTGGTCAAACTGCTTTTAAAATTTACGCTGAGTACATCATTATATTCATATTAATATCAGCTTGTTATACATTAGTTAAAAGACAAAATTATTTTGATTCAAAAGTTTTTAAACTGCTTTTTGCTTCTTTAAGTTTCTCTATTCTAAGCGAGTTTTGTTTCACGCTGTACCTTACTAATGATGGTGTTTTTAATCAAATTGGGCATTATGGCAAACTTATCTCTTTCTTTTTAATATATAAGGCAAATGTTGAGACCAGTTTTCTTAACCCAACAGGCATTTTGTTTAAAGGATTAAAAGATAAGGAAGAAAGCTACAGAACTTTAGCAGAAAATCTTCCGGAACTTATCATCCGTTTAGATAAAAATTTTAGGTGTATTTACACAAACAGTGCATTAAGCAAATTTACAAACCTTAATAGTCAGCATTTTTTAGGTAAAGCATTATTTGCCATGGGTTTACCTGATTATTTTGAGCAAGCCTTAATGGAAATCCTATTGAGTGCCCAAAGAGATAAAAGCTTGAAAGAAACAAAGCTAGATATCGTTTTAGACTCTAAAACTTATTTTTTTGCGATACAAATTGTACCCGAATACATATCAGACAATGAAATAGAAACTTATCTGATTATTTGTTATGATATTACCCAACTTAAAAACACCGAGAATCATTTACAAGAACTAAATGCTACTAAAGATAAATTCTTTTCTATCATTGCTCATGATTTAAAAAACCCTTTTAATGCTTTAATCGGTTTTAGCGAATTGATTTATAAGAACACCGAAAAATACAGTACAGAACGTATCCAGCAGTTGGGATTAAGAATGTATACCAGTGCCAAACAAGCGTTTAATCTATTAGAGAACTTACTAAGTTGGTCTAGAATACAAACTGGTAACCTTGTACCAAAAATACAAACCCTACATGCTGTAGATTTATTAACAGAAACCCATCAGCTATTTTTAGCTGCCGCTGATGCTAAAAATATCTCCATCAATCTAAATTATAGAGAGTTTATTTATGTTAATGCCGATAGGCAAATGTTAAATACCGTTTTACGTAATTTAATAACCAATGCCATAAAGTTTACACACCCAAATGGTAAAATAGAGCTTAAACTAGAGACAAAAAATCAAGAAGTACTATTTAGTATTAGCGATAATGGTATCGGGATAGAAAAAGGTTACCTTGATGAAATTTTCAAGATAGAAAACAGATACTCTAAACCCGGTACAGCCGATGAAAAAGGAACCGGTTTAGGTTTAATACTAGCTAAAGAATTTATAGAGCTGCACAACGGAAAAATCTGGGTAGAGAGTGAAATTAATAAAGGAACAACTTTTTACTTTACGCTTCCTAGCCCCCTTACTTAGTAAAACTAGTACTCTAAAGGGATGATAGGCTCTTTTTTACTGGTAGACATAATCATCATGGTTTGGAAAGTCTTCACCACAGATATTCTACTAATTTTTTGCATAATCAATTGCTCATAAGCCTTTATATCTTTTACATAAGCTTTTAAAATAAAATCGCATTGGCCGGTTACATGGTGACACTCTGTAATTTCTTTTATGGCGTTAACCTCTTCTAAAAAAACAGTAATGGTATCATTCTGATGGAAGTCTAAAGATACCTGTATAAAAGTTTTAATTCCTAAGCCTAGCTTTTCCTCATCTACCAAGGCATGATAACTTTTAATATAGCCAGAGTGCTCTAGCTTTCTTACCCTTTCTAAAGTTGGTGCCGGAGATAAACCAATCATTTGCGAAAGCTGCAAGTTGGTAATTCTACCATTTTCTTGCATAATTTTAAGAATGTTTAAATCTATCTTATCCAGTTCCATAACCTTAAATTTTATACAAATTTAACTTTTAATCCTTTAAACCAAATAAAATTTCACAAAACAACTTATATCAGGATAATAATTGGTTGAAATTATTTTTAGATTAATCTAAAAATATAATTAGATTTGTAATAATAATATTTTAGAATCATGATTACTTCATTTACAGAAGAGAACTATTTAAAATCTATATATCATTTATCTCCAGATGAAGGCACAGCTGTAAATACCAATGCCATTGCAGAGTCTTTAAATACAAAAGCAGCCTCTGTTACAGATATGCTTAAGAAACTTGCTGATAAAGAATTTATCAATTACATCAAATATCAAGGGGTTACTTTAACGCCTTTAGGCAGAGAAAGAGCTTTAAATATCATCCGTAAGCATCGTTTATGGGAAGTTTTTTTGGTAGAGAAACTTAATTTTAAGTGGGATGAAGTACATGATTTAGCCGAAGAATTAGAGCATATACATTCTGATTTATTAATCAATCGTTTAGATGAATTTTTAGAATTTCCTAAAACAGACCCACATGGTGATCCTATCCCTGATAAGCATGGCAAATTTAACGTTCCGGAACTTATACCAATATCAAAACTTAAGAATGAAACTTCAGGAATTATTAGCGGTGTGAGAGAACACTCGCCCCTTTTTCTAAAATATCTTGAAAAAACCGGACTTGTTTTAGGTCAGGAGATCAAAATTAAAGAGCAAATAGAGTTTGATGGCTCTTTTATCATTTCTATCAAAGAAAACGACATCATGATTAGTAGAGAAGTAGCAAAAAATTTATTGATAGCTATATGAACCAAAAACATACAGAATCTTTAAGTGAGGTACATAGCAGTATCAAAACCGAAAAAAAAACAGGTTGGAGAAAAATTTTAGCCTTCATTGGGCCTGCTTATTTGGTTAGTGTTGGCTATATGGACCCAGGAAATTGGGCAACAGATATAGCTGGAGGCTCTCAGTTTGGATATAAACTGATATGGGTTTTACTGATGTCTAACTTAATAGCACTTTTATTACAATCATTAAGTGCTCGCTTGGGTATAGTAAGAGGTTTAGATTTGGCACAGGCGTCTAAAAAAGCTTATCCAAATTGGGCTAATATTCCGCTTTATATTTTAGCTCAAATAGCCATTATAGCCTGTGACTTGGCAGAAATTATTGGAATGGCTATAGGTCTAAACCTACTTTTTGGTATACCATTAATTTGGGGCATCAGTATCACCGTTTTTGACACCATTCTTCTACTATTTTTATTAAAAAAAGGTATGCGCAGCATGGAAGCCTTCATAGTATCTATGGTTTTTATAGTTGGTATTTCTTTTTTGATGGAGATGATTATTGTACAACCACAGTTAAATGATGTTGTAAAAGGATTTATCCCTAGCAATTTAAATGGCAGTGCGCTTTACATTGCTATAGGTATTATAGGCGCAACAGTTATGCCTCATAATTTATACCTACATTCTTCTTTGGTACAAACACGTAAAATAGAACGTAGTAGCAAAGGCATAAAAGAAGCTTTAAAATTTAATTTAATTGATACTACTATTGCGCTTAATCTAGCTTTTTTAGTTAATGCAGCTATTTTAATACTCTCGGCAGCTGCTTTTTTCACCAATGGGTTTAACGAAGTTGCAGAGATACAAGACGCACATAAATTATTAGGAAATATATTTGGTAACGCAGCACCAACACTTTTTGCAATTGCACTTATTGCATCAGGACAAAGTTCTACCATAACAGGTACGCTAGCAGGGCAAATTGTAATGGAAGGACATTTAAATTTACGTATAGCACCTTGGCTAAGAAGGTTAATTACTCGTTTATTGGCTATTACTCCTGCTTTTTTTACCATTATTTATTTCGGAGAAGAATCTTTAGGTGCACTTCTTATTTTAAGTCAGGTGGTGTTAAGCTTACAGTTAGGTTTTGCTATCATCCCACTCATCCATTTCAATTCAGATACTAAGCTCATGAAAGAATTTGCCATTAAGACATGGGTTAAAATTCTGGCTTGGCTAAGCGCAGTTATCATCATCAGTTTAAACGTAAAACTAGTTATTGATGAAATTAGCGGATGGATAGTAAGTGCTGGCGAAAATGCTTTTTGGTTATATATAACTGTAATTCCTTTAGCTATTGCCATTGGCTTATTATTGTTATACATCATTATTAAACCATTTTTCCCCGCACAAGACAAGCAAATAGCTGTGCCACATGGTAGCGCTATAAGCTTAGCAGATTTGAACACTCCTATTTACCAAAATATTGGTATTAGTATAGATTTTTCTGAGAACGATAAAAACGTTATCAGACATGCTATTTTACAAGGTGGCAAGCAGGCAAGTTATACCCTTATTCATATTGTTGAGACAGCCGGAGCCCGTTATCATCAACAAAATGTGATGGATATGGAAACCATCAGCGATGAGGAAAATCTTAAACAATATCAACAAAACTTAAAAGATTTAGGCTTTAACAGTACCTATAAAATTGGCTATGGCTCTACCTCTGGTGCTATCGCAAAAATTGTAAACAAAAGCGAAATAGACTTCTTAGTAATGGGTGCGCATGGCCATAAAGGTTTTAGTGATTTATTATTTGGTTCTACAGTAGATGCAGTAAGACATCAGGTAAACATACCTGTATTAGTGGTAAGAAAGTAAGATGAAAAACCTATTTATATTATCGTTTTTAATATTTCCCGCAGCTGTTTTTGCACAAAAAGCCGATATTTATGGGAGAGTTTTTGCTTCAGGCATGCCTGTAAAACAAGCTATCATTAAATTAGATAAGAGTTTAAATTATCAAATTACAGATAGCTTGGGTATATTTCATTTCAAAGATGTTACTCCGGGCGAGCATAACATCAGCGTAAGCTTATTAGGCTATAAAAATTATAAAAAATCTATTTCGGTTAAACCGGATGAAAACATATCGTTAGAAATACAGCTTAATAACGATGATTTAGGCTTAAATGAAGTGGTAGTAAGCGCCACCCGATATGGTGTATCCAGAAAGGAGGCTCCGGTTGTGGTTAATGTTATTGGTGCTAAACTTTTTAATGCTACACAATCTTTAAGTTTATCAGAAGGTTTAAATTACCAGCCAGGTGTAAGATTAGAAAATAATTGTCAAAATTGCGGCTTCACCCAAGTAAGATTAAATGGATTAGAAGGTGCATATTCGCAAGTTTTAATCAATAGCAGACCAATTTTTAGTGCTTTAAGTAGCGTTTATGGTCTAGACCAAATCCCCACCAGCATGATAGAACGTGTTGAAGTAGTGAGAAGCGGAGGATCGGCACTTTTTGGGTCTAACGCCATAGCCGGAACCATCAATATCATTACCAAAGACCCCATTTTAAACTCATGGGAAATAGGTTCTAACATAGCTTTAATAGACAGAAAAACGCCAGACCATGTTATAAACTTCAACGGAAGTTTAGCTGCGGAAGACTTAAAAAGTGGTGCTACTTTTTACGGAATGTTTAGAAATCGCTCTCCTTTTGATGCCAATTTAGATGGTTTTACAGAAATAACCCGAATGGAGAACAATACTTTTGGTGGTAAAGCCTTTTTGAAACCTAGCGATAGAAGTAAAATAACTTTAGATTTTAGCGCTATCAATGAATTTAGAAGAGGTGGAGACCGTCTACATCTTGCCCCTCAGTTCACCGATATTACAGAACAACTAAACCATCAAATTTTATTAGGTGGGTTAACTTTTGACCAATACAGTAAAAATCTTAAAAATAAATACTCTGCCTATATATCAACGCAAAGAGGCAAAAGGAACAGTTATTATGGTGGTTTAGGGGGAAGTTATACCGCAATAGATAGCACTAGAGCTAATAATGCTTATGGTTTTACTGATGATATTTCTGTGGTAGGAGGCTTCCAGTTTACTAAAAACTTAGAAAACACCTCGGTTTTTGTAATGGGTGCAGAACTACAACATAATCAAGTTGATGATGAAATTGCTGGCTATAACAGATTAATAAATCAATCTTTAACCACACTTGGTTTATATGCGCAATACGAATGGAAACCCAATGATAAACTAACGGCTTTGTTAGGCAGTAGATATGATTTAACCCGTGTAAACGGCAATTATACTTTACAAAATATTTTCAGAAGCTCTAACTTAAATAAAGGTGTATTGAGCCCTCGTTTTACCTTACTTTATAAATTTAATGAAGATTGGCAGTTTAGAGGAGGTTATGCCCGAGGTTTTAGAGCTCCACAGGCATTTAACGAAGACATGCATATTTCATCTGCAGCAGGCGAGCAACGGTTTGTAATTTTATCAGAAAACCTAAAAACAGAATTTTCTGATGCTTTTACAGCATCTTTAAGCTATGCTTGTACATGGGGAAATACACAAGTAAGTTTCTTAACAGAAGGCTTTTATACAACTTTAAAAAACCAGTTTGTTACCATTAATACAGGTACCTCTTTAGGAAACGGAACTATTTTAGAAGAAGTAAGTAATGGCGAAGGTGCTTATGTAAGTGGTGCAAATTTCGAGCTTAATATAGTACCATCGGCAAAGTTTAATTTGCAAGCTGGTGGTACATGGCAAAAAACAGCCTATAACACCCCACAAGTTATTTATGATAATCCGGATGATTTAACCAACACAAATGTTAGTATTACCGAGTTTTTAAGAACACCACGTAGCTATGGCTACCTAAACAGCAATTATAAGGCTACACAAAAATTAAGTTTTGATATGAGTGCAGTTTACACTGGAAACATGACCGCCGCCAGAATTATTAATGCTAACGGTTTACCTCAATTGATAAACACCCCACGTTTCTTAGAGTTAAACTTAAAAAACAACTATCAGTTTAAGCTTAAGAACATCATGATAGATTGCAGTTTAGGTGTTCAAAACATATTTAATAGTTTCCAAAAAGACTTTGACACAGGCCCTACCAGAGACTCTGATTATGTTTACGGACCAGCCAGACCAAGAACATTTTATTTAGGCTTTAAATTTAGGAGTTTATAATATGCTGAGGTTTTTGCTAGTTGTATTTTTTTGCTTAGGCGTGATAAAGTTTGGAAAGGCTCAGGAAATTACATGGCTAAGTTTTGAGCAATTAGATGATTCTTTAAAAATAAAACCTAAACCTGTAATTATTAGTTTTTATACTGATTGGTGTGTATACTGCAAAAAAATGGATAAAGAAGTTTACTCAAAAGCTGCTATCATTAAAGAAATAAGTCAAAATTATTACGCAGTTAAGTTTGATGCAGAAACTAAAATCCCCATCCAATTTGATGGAAAAACCTTTCATAAAAAAATGCAATTTCATGAGCTAGCCCTTTTGCTTGGCGCTAAAGAAAAACAATTTACTCCTCCGGTAACACTTATTTTAGATAGTAATTTCGTTGTTAAAAGCCGGTGGTTTGAATATTTAAGTAGTGATAAACTCCTAAAAATTTTAAAAACTAACTAGGAAAGTAGCCCAGTTAAAGCTTCAATAACTCAATTTTTTCACGATATTCGCGGTATGTCTAATAAAATAACATCCAGTGTAAACATCAGAAACAAGAAAGCCACTTTTGAATATAGCATTCTTGAGAAATTTGTTGCTGGCATTAAACTTTTAGGTACCGAGATTAAATCTATCAGACAAGGAAAAGCAAATATTGGCGATTCGTTTTGTTCTTTTATTAATAATGAGTTGTATGTAAGAAACATGGATATTGCCGAGTATTCTCATGGTTCTTTTTACAACCATGAAGCTAAAAGAGACCGAAAACTCTTACTCAATAAAAAAGAAATCAAAAAATTATTGGTTAAAGGCGAGGATAAAGGCCTTACGATTATCCCTTTACGCATTTTTATTAACGAAAGAGGCTTTGCTAAAATGGAAATAGCTTTAGCTCAAGGTAAAAAAGCTTTTGATAAACGTGATGCTATTAAAGAAAGAGACGTAAAGAGAGAGCTAGATATGGTGAAGAAGAAGTATGTTTAGGTACAAGTTGGTTAGGTGCTGGTTGGTTAGTTCCGATAGCTATCGGGAGTTTTTAGGTTAGGCATCTTAAACAGTTCTATTTTACCAAGCTTGGTCTCCTAACAAGGGTACAAATCTAAAAGTATCTAATACAATTTTATCAAAATCATTCTCAGACACACGTAAAACAGTGACCATTTTTTGGCTTTTTTCATCCCCCACGGGTATTACTAAAATACCTCCTATTTTTAACTGCTTTAATAAAATTTGCGGAACTAAAGGTGCTCCTGCGGTTACTATAATCTTGTCATAAGGAGCATGCTCTGCAATACCTTTAGAACCATCACCAAGAAAAAACTCTGCATGATAACCAATATGAGGTAATACTTGTCTCGTTCTTTCGTACAGTTTTTCTTGTCTTTCTATGGTATAAACCTTAGCCCCTAGTTCTAACAAAACGCAAGTTTGATAGCCACAGCCTGTACCAATCTCTAATACCTTATCTCCTTTTTTAATGTGTAATAACTCACTTTGGTAGGCTACAGTATAGGGGTTAGAAATGGTTTGACCCTCGCCTATAGGGAAAGCTTTATCAAGATAAGCTTGATTCCAGAAGGTTTCATCAAAAAAATAATGTCTTTTTACTGTACCAATAGCCTTTAGCACTTGTTCATCAGAAATCCCTTTTGCTCTAAGCTCTTCTACTAACTTCTTTCTGGCGCCTTTTTCGCGGTAATTATCAACAAATTTATATCCCATTTTGCTACAAAAATAGAATCTGAAATTGAATTTAAAGCAATTTTATTAGCTTTACCACTAGTTCATCATCATAAAAATACACAAGTAGCAGAACATCAATGTTTAAACAAAAAAAACTTATACTTTTTATTTTTATTGATTTACTTGCTGCACTATTATTTCTATTTAGCACAAAAAGCATCCTTACGGAGAATCTTTTCCTATTCTTTATCGCTTTTATCCTATTAGTGCTGCTTTATGCTTTTACAGGTACTTACGCACAGTTTACCAGAAAATCTAGATTTAAAGAACTGGTAAGAACGTTTAACCAATCTATCATCATCACTTTATTTTATATCTGGCTGTTTACAACTATAAAGGGTAGCAATCTATTCAGCGTATATTTAGAAGAATTCATAAACTTTGGCTTTTGTCATTTGATAATTGTTGGCTTTAGCCGATTATTATTTTTAACCTGGATAAAGAGACAAATACAAAAAGGTAGTATAGGATTTAATACAATTTTGATTGGTAACAATCATAAAGCCAAACAACTGTTAGAAGAAATTCAATCTCAGCAAAAAAAGTTAGGATTTAAATTTGTAGGTTATGTTTACCTTAATGATGGAGAATTAGATTCGACAACTATAAATCTTCCAAAACTAGGTAGTTTTGATCAAATACATCAACTTATTAAAGACCAAGAAGTAGAAGAAGTTATCATTGCTATAGAAAGCAAGCAACATCATCAACTAAAGAATATTTTAAGCCAATTAGAGCAAACAGAGGTTATTATTAATATCATACCTGATATTTATGATATCATTTCTGGTTTTGTTAAGCTTAACTATTTGTTTTCTATTCCACTTATAACGCTACACCCCGATAATATGCCTTTCTGGCAAAGAAGCCTAAAAAAAATACTAGACTATAGTTTCGCTATCATAGTACTAACGCTTTTTTCGCCGCTATTTCTAATTATCTACATTTTAATTAAAATAGACAGTAAAGGCCCAGGTATATATCAGCAAGAGAGAATTGGTAAAGATGGGCAGCCGTTTAATATTTATAAGTTTAGAACAATGTTTATAGATGCGGAGAAAAATGGCCCTTGCTTATCTAAATCTAATGATCCAAGAGTCACAAAAGTTGGTAAAATTCTTAGAAAAACTAGGTTAGATGAGTTACCACAATTTATAAATATTTTAAAGGGAGATATGGCTTTGGTAGGACCAAGACCTGAAAGAGCTTATTACATTCAAGAAATAGAAAAGAAAGCTCCTCATTATCATTATTTACATAAAGTTTTACCAGGTATTACTTCTTGGGGGCAAGTAAAATTTGGCTATGCAGAAAATGTTGAGCAAATGGTAAAAAGATTAACATTTGATATAATTTATGTCGAGAACAGGTCTTTGGCATTAGATTTAAAGATATTGTTGTATACTATCATTATTGTATTGCAAGGAAGAGGAAAATAAATTATATACTTGTAAAATTTTTCAGTTCAAAAAATGAAGAAACTACTATTCTTAACTTTAGGTATCATTATTTACGGTCAAGCTTTTTCTCAATCTCAAAACAATTATAGCTATAGTTTTGGCATTAAAGCAGCCAACTTTGGCGACTTTCCTAAATTGATGAACGAGGTTAGAGGTTCTGAAAGTTATCGCTCTTCTTATTTAAATGGTTTTGTTTTTAAATTTAACGATAACCAAATAAGCTACAGATTTGTTGGCTCAAAATACTACGATAAAAACTACACTTTCAAAAATGTTTGTCATGACTGTGAAACTGTAACGGGTACCTTTTCTGATTTCACTTTAAAAGCCGGTTTTGAACGTAGTTTAATTTATGGGGTTATACAACCTTATTACGGTTTAGACTTAGGATATAGAAAAATTTATTTTGATGGTACTGCTAACAACGCAAACAATAATACACTACTTTATGATGTCGTAGTTGAAAAAAATGGTGCCCTTATACATCCTTTATTAGGTGTTAAAGTAAATTTATATAAAGCTATGTTTACTGTAAGCGCAGAGGCGGGTATAGATATTCTTTACTCTAATGATAGAGAGACTAAAACTTTAAACGACGGTAACAGAACTACTTCTATTGCTAACTTTAGAAGATGGGGTTTTTATAACTTACCCTTAAGTATGCTAAGCTTACAATATAATTTTGGTCGTCAATAAGGGTCTACATTTACAACTATATAGCTGCCTTTATTTAGTTTATTAGCCTCAAAATTGCTAATCTCTTTTCTTAGATAATCTTTTATTTTTGGTATAGATTGATGTTGCAAATCTATCTTTAAAATAATAGTTTGGATGTAATAATTACGTATACGCCCAATAAGTGGAGTTTGAGGCCCTATCACCAAATCTCCTAACACTTTCTTAAGCTCTTTAGCAAAACCTTCAGCAATTTGTTGAGTTTTAGCAAAATCTTTATGCTTGATGTCGATATGAATTAAACGGTAAAAAGGTGGATATTTAAATTGCTTCCTTTCTAAAATCTCATGTCGGTACATCGCTTCATAGTCATTATTTACAATTTGTTGGATGACCCTATTTTTAGTATCATAAGTTTGGATAATAACTTTGCCTTGTTTATCTCTTCTACCAGCCCTACCCGCAACCTGTGATAATAATTGAAAACTTCTTTCATAAGCCCTAAAATCAGGGAATTGTAGCATGCTATCGGCATTAATAACACCTATAGTGGTCACATTATCAAAATCTAAGCCTTTGGCAACCATTTGAGTACCAACTAAAACATCTAAACGTTTCTCTTCAAAATCAGTTATAATATGTTGATGCGCATTTTTATTTCTGGTAGTATCATAATCTAAACGACCAATCTTTAAATCAGGCAACATTACACGTAAATCATCTTCCACCTTCTCTGTACCTAATCCTTTATAAGCAATATGTTTTGAACCACATGCTGGACATTCGGTAATATTATCTTCTCTGTAACCGCAATAGTGACAATGCAATTTTCCGGATGCTTTATGATAAGTTAAGCTTACATCACAATTGATACATTTTGGCGTATTACCACAAGTTTGACAAATAAGAATAGGGACATATCCTCTCCTATTTTGAAATAAGATAACCTGCTCTTTAACTTGTATAGCTTCCTCTATTCGATTTAAAAGTATGCTTGTAAAATTCTCTTTGATGGTTTTTCTGGCCTTCTCTTCAGTGATACTTACCACTTCAATTTGGGGCAGGTTAACTCCACTATAGCGAACATCTAACTTAACTAAACCATATTTTTGTTGCGTAGTAGCGTTAAAATAACTTTCTAAAGACGGCGTAGCAGAACCTAATAAAACCTTTGCTTGATAAATGTTAGCCAAAACAATAGCAACATCTCTGGCATGATAACGTGGTGCTGGGTCATATTGCTTATAACTAGCTTCATGTTCTTCATCAACAATTAAAAAACCTAAATCGGCAAAAGGAAGAAATAAGGATGAACGAGCTCCTAATATAATTTTAGCTTCGTTTTTTAAAACTTTTTGCCAAATTTCAGCCCTTTCGTTATCGTTAAACTTACTATGATAAACTACTATTTGATTTCCGAAATGAAATTTTAAGCGTTCAACAATTTGTGCTGTTAAAGCAATTTCTGGAAGCAGATAAAGTACTTGCTTGCTTAAAGCCAAATACTCTTCCATTAAACGGATATACAACTGGGTTTTACCCGAGGAAGTAATGCCATGTAAAAGTGTAACTGGCTTCTCTTTAAAAGATTGCTTTATTTCATCAAAAGCTTTTTGTTGTGGTTCACTTAAATTAAAATCGTTTGTATTTTCTTGATTATCAAAACTAAAGCGACTAATTACTTCTTCTTTAACCTCAAAAATCCCTTTTTCTATTAAGGCCTTTATAACTGCTGCACTAGCCCCACTAGCTTCTGTTAGAATAGTTCTTGTAATCTTTACATCTTCCTTTTGAAGTTTTATATACGCCAATAAAGCATCTAGTTGTTTTGGAGATTTACCAAGAATTTCAAACAGAGCTTTTAGATTTTCTTTATCCTCATAAAAGCTATTTAAACGAACTAGCTTAACAGTTTTAGGTTTAAATTTATCGTTTATCTCTTCTGATATGAAAACAATCCGCTTATCTAAAAGACTTTTAATGATGGGAAAAATAGTTTTCTGACCTAATATTTTTGAGATCTCTTGCAATGTAAGCTCATTCTGTATTTCAAGAGCATCTACAACAATAAACTCTTTATCGTTAAGTGTAGTTTTATCTATACCTTCTTCATTACTTAAGATAATCTTTGTTTCGCTTGCTAATTTAAGAGCTGATGGTAAAGCAGCAGCCATTACCTCACCGGTATAGCACAAGTAATATTCGGCAATCCAATCCCAAAGTTTTAATTGCTTTTGAGTAATGATAGGCTGCTCATCAATAATATCAATCAGATATTTAGCCTCGTAAGAAACTGGCGCTTTTTCTGATATAGAAGCAATAATAGCCGTGTAAATCTTACTTTTTCCAAATTGTACAACTGCCCTTTTTCCGATAGCCAATTCATCATTTAACTCAAATGGAACACGGTAAGTATAAAACTTAGGAATAGCTAGAGGCAAAATTACCTCGGCAAATAGTGTTTTTCTAGAATTATGATTCTCAAAATCTATCATTTATCTCTTAAGGCTGCTAATAACAAACTTAACCAACCCATAATAAATAATAAGCCACCAACTGGCGTTACCGGACCAAGAAAAGAAGCGACAGTCCATCCCATATAATCTTTTAAAGATAAGATATACAAAGAACCACTAAATAATAATATACCTCCTGTAAAGCAATAGGATGCAAAATTTATAAGTGCATTTTTATAACGAGCAAAAGTACTTAGAAAGAGCAGACCAAAAGTATGATAAAAATGATATTGTACAGCTGTTTGCCATACATCTAAACTTTGTACTGATAATATTCTTTTTAATGCATGAGCACCAAAGGCACCTAAAATTACGGCTAAAGCACCAAAAAAAGCTGCTGTAATAATTATTCTCTTATTCATAAACCCGCAGTGTAAATCGCTAATTTAATAAAGATGCAATCAATTTTCGGTGCTTCAATACAAAAATCTATTTTTGTTGAGAGGAAATAAATAATGAGAAAAATAATCATCACCATTAGCTTACTTATAATTGCCGTTTTTGCTGCCGTATGGCTATATTTTAGTAATATTTCTTCTTTTGAGAGTACTACAGAAAAAGCTTTTAATACTATCCCTGCTGATGCTTCTTTAATTTTCGAATATAAAAATGAGACTTCTTACTATGATATTTTTAAAGATTTCACACTTTTTAAAGATGTTTTAGGTACAGATATAAGCAATCATTTAACTGCTCTTAAAAACACTTTTATTGATGAGGCAGATTTTAATGATGCACTCTTCAGTTCTGAACTATATTTTTCTATACATCAAATTGGTAAAAACCAAGCCGATGTATTGATTATTGCTCCTTTAAACAATAAACAACTAAAAAGTAGTGAAGAAAGCCTTAATAGTTTAAAACAGAAATTTAAAATAGAGGAAAAACAACTAGATAAAAACAAACTCTATACCCTCACTTTTAATAATCAAAGCAAGTTCTATTTTACCTTAGTACAAACCGTATGGATAGGTAGTTTTAATGAAAATCTTATTCAAAAGGCGCTTTTAGAAAGCTCTAATAAAAAGCAAAAATTCTTTAAAGGCGAAAGTTTTAGCTCGGTAAGAAATAAAAACGCTATCGCAAACTTATATATCAATTACCAAAATCTAGCTTCTTTTTTAGCCGGTTTTTCAAAAAAAGATAAACCAGCAGAAACAGAGAACTTAAAAACGTTCCCCGCTTTCTCAAGCCTAAACATCAATTACCAAAAAAATGCTTTCATGTTTAGTGGGATTACCGAGTTAGAGCAAAAAGGTAGCTTTGCAGCTCTATTCTTAAATCAGCAGCCTGGAAAATGTTCACTCTTAGATTTAGTTCCTTTTGATGCAGCCTCTTATCTTTTTTACCTTGTATCAAACCAAGAAGCTTTTCAAAAAGATTTAAACGCTCTGTTAGAAAAAAGAAAAGAAAGCGATAAAAGAAAAAGTCAGCTTCAAAATATCTCACAAAGACATTCTATTAATATCGAAAAAGAATTTCCGTTGGTTTTAGGCAAAGAGTTTGGGTGTATACAAGTTGCATCGGGTAATAAAATTGGTATCATTAAAACTACCAATACCGGAAGATTATCTTTTATATTATCTACCATTAGTACGGCAGTTAATTCCAAAATCTCACGATTTGATGATTCTGATTTACTTTATTACCATTTGGGAGATCCTTTTAAAGGGTTTAGAAGACCCTATTACGCAATCATAGAAAACCATCTGCTAGTTTCTAATAATGTACAAGCGCTAAATGGTTTTCTAAAAGATTATGAAGAACAAGACTTCCTAAACAGAACCGACAAAAATTTACATTTTCAGCAATATCTATCTAACCAAGGCAATATCTTTTACTTCTTACATAATAGCAATGCCAAAGCAATTATAAAATCTTATTTAAGCAGCAAAGCAAGCAAGAAATTTAAAAGTGATGACTTTGGCTGGAAAAATATTTATGGAGTATCTATGCAATTTAGTGCAGATAAGAATAAGTTTTTTACAAACCTTTACATGAGTAAAGTTCCAGAGTTAGAAGATTTAAACCCAAAAGCTGATTCTTTACTTATAGACTCTTTATTAAAATAAACTTTATTTAACCCAGTTTTTTAGATAAATTTAATCATGAGAATTTGGGTGTTATTAAGCTTTATATTATTAGCTCATTTTGTAGTTAAAGCTCAAGAAACATCCTTAATTCATTCCAAAACAGTATTTGACTCATTTGAAAATCCTGTAAATACAGCTTTTACCCCAGAAGTAAGCAATAAATACGCAGTAAGTTTTTTATTTTCTTCTTTTAGTACTCAATTGCGCATGAAAGGCGATATAGAACCTAGCTTAAAAGCCTTTATTTTTAATAGAGATACAATAAAAGGCGCTCCATTATTAGGAAGAAATAATTTAAACCAACTATCAGGCAATTTAAATTACTATCTGGCTATGTTTAAATTATTTAGAAGTATAGATTATCAACGAGAAATTGGTGCATCAATACAATTTAGAAATATTGGCGATGCACAAATACCTAATTCTACTTTTGCCTTTTTAGATAGTTATAAAAATTTTAACAGCCCTTATGCTGATGTCTTTAACAGTACAGCACTTAACCAATCTTTTTGGCAATTTGGACTTACTTATAGAGAAGATTATAATGAAAAGCTTGCTTTTGGTGCTAAATTAAGCTTTCTAAGTGGCGCAACTTATCATCAAATTGATATTCGAGAGTCTAGTATTAAGCCTTTAACTAAAGGCTACGAGGCTTATTTTAATGGAACTTACCGTTCTAACCTAGGAACAGATTCAGTAAAAATTAGCCATTTATTACCTAATCTTAGAAACCCAGGACTAGCCTTAACACTAGGGAGCTCTTATAAATTTAAAAACAAAATTTATCTAACCGCACATTTAAAAGACTTAGGTTTTATCAGATGGAATAAAAATGCTGTGAGTTCAACTTTTAGTGATACCTTAACTCCCACTAAAATAGATACCCTCGTACCCAATGGTAATATTAGAACAAACCTCAACAGGATGATTGCCAGTGAAGCCAGTTTAGGAAAATTTACTAGCTTTTTACCTGCGCATCTACAAATTGCAGCATCAAGAAACTTTGGTTTTTACAAACCTGTTTTTGTAGCCACACAGTATTTTGATGGTCGTAGTACCCAAGTAGCTTGGGTTAACAATTTTAAAACAGGAAGTTTTAACTTCACCATCAACACCACTTACGAAAAACAAAACGGCCTTCAAATTGGTGCTTTGGTAATGTTACAATCTGTAAATACAGAATTATACTTAGGCTCTGAAAGACTTCTTTCGAGCTACTATTTTACTAAAGGTTTGATAAGTAAAAATAGCAATATTGGTAGAAGCCCAACCCAAATGAATATTTTTATGGGACTTAATATTAAGTTTGGTAGGAAAGTACAAAGTGATGGTATGGCAGATTTTATTGATGGTCTAAATGATGCAGAAACAGGTTTTGTTTATCGGTTAAGTAATAAAGAAAGAAAAGCCGTTAGAAAGGAAGCAGCTAAAAACAGTAAAAAAGCTAATAAAAGAAGAAATTAAGCTTTTTTCTTTCCGGCTACATAATCTTTTAAATAAAAAGGTTCAAAATAGGCTACATCTTCAAAAGTTCTTTCTTTAAACTTCTCAAAAGCAGGCTCTATTAAATCCTCAGCAGAATTTGTAAAATCATCCATTATCCTGGTATTCATATGTGTACCTAAAACCTCTTCGCATTTAGGTGCTCCATCGCCAAAAAAATAAACAATGTAAGTATCTAAAATAGCTTTAAAAGAATTTTCATCTACAATTACAGCTTCTGTAGCTTTTAATACTTCTACTTCCTTATTATAAAATGCGGTATAAACTTCCATTCTTCTGGCATCTATCATCGGACAGAAAACTGTATTACCATTTACAGAATAGCACTTTTTAATAAAACCATTAGCCATAGCTGTTAAGGTATTTATAGCTATCAAAGGAATATCTAAAGCAAAACACAAGCCCTTAGCCGTAGAAACACCTATCCTTAAACCTGTATAAGAACCAGGCCCCATACTCACAGCAACCGCTTCAAGATCTTTAAAACCTCTTTGATTTTTTTTTAAAAGTTCATCAATAAAAACCGTTAAAGATGAAGCATGTATATTAGCCTCTGTACGTTCTATTTTATCGATAAAAACGCCATTTTCTGCCAATGCAACAGAACAAGTAATAGTTGCGGTTTCTATATGTAAGATAAGTGCCATAAAATTAAGGTACCGGATCATGTCCATGCCCACCCCAAGGGTGACATTTTCTAATTCTATTTAAGGTTAACCACATCCCTTTAAAGGGGCCATGTTTCTTTATTGCCTCAACACCATACTGAGAGCATGTAGGAGTAAACCTACACGATGCTCCAAATAAAGGCGACAATAGATATTGATATATCCTAATCAGCAACAAAAACAAAAATGAGAATATTTGTTTGATAAAACTCATGATTATTTAATTTGCTTTTCTAGGTTTATTAATGCTAATGATAGCTTTTGATGCAGATAAGAATAATCTAAAATCTCTTTACCAACATAATTAAACGCAACTAAGATTTGCTTTTGTTGAGTTTCTAAGAAGGGATAAAAAGTATTAGACTTTTGCAACCTGTAAGCTTCTTTTATCCTTCTTTTGAGTAGATTCCTATCAACACTTCTTTTAAATCTCTTTTTTGGAACTGAGATAACTATTTGTGCGGGATATTTTTGAGGCTGTGGATTGATTAACCAGGTTATCCTAAAAGGATAAAATAAAAAAGAAGAACCATTGTTAAAAAGCTCTGTTAAAAGCTTTTTGCTACACAATCGTTCTTCTTTTGTAAATTGAAAATTTTTCATTGCATTAAACCCGATTTATAAATATAGAGACATCGGATTATACATTGACCTTAAAAAGGTAATGAACGCAATTAAAATTATGCTTTATGACGACGCTCGTCAGAAACTGTTAATCTTTTTCTGCCTTTAGCTCTTCTAGACGCTAATACTCTTCTACCGTTTGCAGTAGACATTCTTTCTCTGAAACCATGCTTGTTTCTTCTTTTTCTTTGAGAAGGCTGGAATGTTCTTTTCATGATTATATATAATAATAATTTCGCTCTATAAAATAAGAGTGCAAATATAGACTTGTTTTTCTATAAATCAAAACCAAATTAGAAATAAATAAAATTTAAGCTTTGATTATATCTATCCTGTTTCTTGCCTTTATTTAGCCTTTAAAAGATCTCTTATTTCTGTAAGCAATACTTCTTCCTTACTTGGTGCTGGTGGAACAATAGCCTCTGCTTCTTTATCCTTTTTGTTAATCTTATTCACCCCTTTAATGATGATAAAAAGAACAAATGCAACAATAATAAAAGCTAAAACCTCTGATAAAAAGTTACCATACTTAATAGCTGTGCCTGGTATTACCAATTGATTAAGCTCTGTTAAATTTGCAGCTGTTAATGCCGGAGTTAAGATAGCTGGCGTGATTACATCATCCACCAACGAACTTACAATTTTACCAAAGGCAGCACCTATTACAACCCCCACTGCTAAATCAATGACATTACCTTTAATGGCAAACTCTTTAAATTCTTTAATTATTCCCATAGATTTTGGTTTTAGTTTTGTTATTAATTAGAAATGAAATTATAAAAAAATTTAATACTGCAGAAATTAATCGAACAAAATATCCATAAAATATGCTTAAACTAGTGCTGTTAATATTAAGCAGCTTTGTTTAACTTTGCTATTTCTGATACACTATTATGCTTAAACAGAATCTTCAACAAAAATTATTACAAAAATTATCCCCTCAACAAATACAGTTTATCAAGCTGTTACAAGTGCCTACCGTTGCTTTAGATACAAGAATTAAAGAAGAATTAGAAGAAAACCCTGCTTTAGAGGATATTAGCTTAGCTGATATGAATGATCCAATTGAGGAATATCCTGATAAAGACCCTGATGATGATTTTAGAGGTGAAGATTCTGGGGATGATTTAGCAGAGTTTAATGTTGATGACTATCTTCAAGATGACAATCTGAATGAATATGGGAGCAGGTATGACAGCAACGATGATGAAGATGATAAAAAAGAGCTTCCTATAGCTATAAACAATACTTTTTTTGAGAATTTACAAGCGCAATTAGATTTGATTCCTTTAGAAGATAAAGAATATTTGATTGCGCAGCAAATTATAGGAAGTTTAGATGATAATGGTTATTTAAGAAGGCCAATACCTTCATTAATAGATGACTTGGCTTTTTCTCAAAGTGTACTAGCAGAAGATGAAGAAGCGGAGGAAATGTTAAAGGTTATTCAAAACTTTGATCCGCCAGGTGTTGGTGCTAGAGATTTACAAGAATGTCTACTCATACAGCTCAGAAAAAAGGACACTTCTTTAAAAACGATACAAATTGCCATCAACATTGTTGAAAATTATTTAGATGAATTTACAAAAAAGCATTACGATAGATTAGAAAAATCTTTAAGCTTAACTTCCGAAGAATTAAAAGAAGTTATCAATGAGATTTTAAAACTAAACCCTAAACCGGGAGATTCTGGAGTTTCTAATTTGAAACAAATGCAAGTAATTCCGGATTTTCATATCACCAAAAATGATGGTGTTTTAACGCTTACTTTAAATTCTAAAAACGCCCCAGAACTTAGAGTGAGCAAATCTTACCAAGAGATGTTTCAGCATTATGAAAAAACAGCAGAAAAAGATAAAAAACTAAAAGAAGCTGTTCATTTTGTAAAACAGAAACTAGACTCTGCAAAATGGTTTATTGATGCAATTAAGCAAAGACAACAAACCTTGCTTAAAACCATGAATGCGATTATGCACTATCAATATGAATATTTTCTTTCTGATGGCGATGAACGTTATTTAAAACCTATGATTTTAAAAGACATTGCCGATAAAATAGGAATGGATATTTCTACGGTTTCTAGAGTAGCCAATTCTAAATATGTGCAAACAGAGTTTGGTACTTATCTTTTAAAATCATTCTTTTCTGAGGCTATACAAACCGAAAGTGGTGAAGAAGTTTCTAACAAAGAAGTTAAGAAAATTTTGGAAGAGTGTATTGGTAATGAAGATAAAAGAAAGCCTTTAGCTGATGAAAAACTAACTGAAATCTTAAAAGATAAAGGCTATAACATTGCTAGAAGAACGGTAGCTAAATATAGAGAGCAAATGGGTATACCTGTTGCTAGATTAAGAAAAGAACTTTAATATTTAATTGTGATAGGTCTAAAGCTTTAGACCTATCACAATTTCATGTGTACCGTTAGATACTGTATTCAAAGAAGATCTGGTAATATCATAGGCATAGCCGGCATCTAAAGTTTTACTAATGGTAAAGCCCATTATAGCCGAAAAAGAATCTTTTCTTCTGTACGAGCCTCCTAACCAAAAGTTGTTCCTGTAGCTCATCCTTAAATTTAAATCAATACCAACAGGCAAAGGTTTTATATACTTAAACATGACAGAGGGTGTAAAAGAAAGATCTTCTGTTACCCAAAATCTATATCCTCCGTTAATAAAATAATGACTAACCTCTAAACCATCTTCGTAATTGTTATTAAAAACTAGCTTTTGCTTCATTACCTGTTGCATGGAAGCTCCTAAAAAAAATTGATGCGCATATAAATAAACGCCAACATTTACATCAGGAATCCATTTTACGGTACTGCCTTCTGCTAAAGCTGGCTCAAAAGGGTCTTCAAAATTAAGTGTATTGGCATTAAGACTTATTCTGCCAACGCCAGCGCCAACTCCTACAGATAAATTGGCTATATCGCCTAAAGCTAGATGATACGCATAAGTTAAATTGATGCTAGCCCTACCAAAAGAACCTGTTTGGTCATTCAAAACAGTAGCACCAAGACCATGATGATTTTCTGAAGATAAATAGCTGTTTTTATCAGAACGTGTTCCTACTTCATCTACACCATAATCAGCAGAGCCAGCAATTAACATATCACGATCAAAATTTATGGGCGTTGAAATGGTGAGATAACTTGTTTTAGGCGAACTTTCTAATCCTAGCCATTGATTTCTAACTCCCCCTCTAATTTCTAAAGCTCTAAACATACCTGTTACAGCAGGATTTATAACCTGCATATTTTGCAAATATTGTGTATAATGAGGCCTCTGTTGCGCTAGAACAGTTACGTGTAACATCATAAGTAATACCAACAGCTTAACTATCTTCATTATCTTATCAATGTTATAGAACCCGTGTACCTATTTCGTCCATTATTTGGCTCAATGATGTAATAATAAACACCAACCGGAACATCTATTCCTTTAAACCTACCATCCCAAGGAGTGTTGTATTGTTGAGACTCAAAAACAACTTGTCCGTATCTATTAAATATTTTGATAGACGCATTTACAAAAGACTCTAAATATTTAATCACCCATGTATCGTTATATCCATCGCCATTAGGGCTAAAAGCATTAGGAATATTTGGTTCCTGATAAACAGACACCAATACCTCATCTGCCACATAACAACCTTGTGGCGAAGTTACTGTTAAAATATATTTTGTTGTTTCTGTAGGTGATGCGATAGGATTTAGTATTTTATCATCACTTAATCCTTTAGAAGGAGACCATTTAAAGGTAAGATTTTGCCCTTTTAAAATTTTCGCTTGTATTTGCTTTTCTCCTGCTAATAAGATGTTTAAATCTTCACCAGCATCTACTTCAGGAATATCTAAAACTTTTATAGTTTGCTTAATTGTATCTGCGCAACCTTTCGGAGTTAAAAAAGAGTAAACGATTTCATGACTACCAATTCCTGCAACAGCGGGGTCAAAGTACACCCCATCAACAACTCCTTTACCTGTATATTTACCAGTCCCTGCTATGCTGTTAATGTCCTTTCCATTCAAAAGAATTCTGAAATTATTTAAACAAAGTTCTGCCGGTGCAAGGAAACTTAAAGAAGGACTGCCATTAACAGTAACTATTGTTGGTAAAGATTGTTGAAAACAAACCGACCCTGAATAGGCTCTTAGTACCACTCTATAATTTATTGCTAAATGGTTTTTAGGATATTTGAAACTGTATATTTCATCAAATTGCGGATTCACATCCACCAAATCAGGTACAGAAGAAACTCCGTTATACTGAAAAAACCACTCTAATTTGGTGATATTACCAAAAGGAATAGTGCTTTTATTTTTAAAAAAGACTTCTTTATTGCTACACAATCCACTAGCATCTACAACTTCAAAAACTGGCTGAGGGTTGGCCCCACTTATTTTAATCACTCTAGAGAAAACCGAGTTACAGCCATCATTAGAAACAGCGGTTAAAGTAACCGTGTATTGGCCTGCTGCATTATATTTATGTACAGGCTCTGCTTTAGTGTTTTGAGAAACATCATTGGTACCATCTCCAAAATTCCAAAACCAAGATGTTACAGCCCCAGTTAAAACTTTAGCTTTAAAAACAACAAAATCATTTACGCAAGAGCCAGGGTCATCAAAAGAAATTTCGGCAGGATTTTTAATTACAAAACTTCTGATTATGGTATTTTTACAATTAAAGGAGGTTGTAGTAGTTAGTTTAACATTATAAGTCCCTGCTGTTGCAAAAAGATGAGTCGGATGCTGCAAAGTGCTTATTGCTGTATTGTCTCCAAAATCCCACTCCCAAGCTATAATATTTCCATCTTGAGAGGTACTTTCATCTCTAAAACTAATATTGGTATTTACGCAAAGAGGAGATGCTACACCTATTTTAGAAACCGGAGGGGCTGCAATAAAAACAGTTTTTTCTAATACATTAGATTGACAACCAATTATACTTTTTAATACTAGTTTAACCTTATAGTTTCCGGGATTTGCATAAGTATGTGAAGGATTTTGCAAGGTAGAGGTACTTCCATCGCCAAAATCCCAAGACCAGCTATTAACAGGCTCGCCGATATTTTTCTCTACATAGGTAAAATTAACAGGAGCGCCTAAACAAGTTGCCGCAGGAAATGTAAACTCTGGGACTGGCAAATCTATTACCTCGAAATCAAATTCGATGATTTCTTCATCTGTAGTAGAACAAATATTTGCCCCTGGCGGAGTTGTAGAAGTTATAATAATCTTTTTAACGCCGGAAGATGAAAAATTCTTTTGTGAGGATAAGCGATATTCATATAAAACCTTATTACCCGAATTAACAACTGTAGGAGTAGGATTATTTTGCACAATTTCTGTATCACTAGCTTCTAATTTCCATACTAATTTGGTGGTTCTGTAAGGCAAGGCCAATTTAAAATCATAGCTATCACTTACGCAAGCAATTTTTACAGCCTGGTTTGTTCCACTCTTAAGTGCCGATACATTGATATTAGAAGCTAAACTTGTTCCTGCAGAATAAGCATAAGACTCAACATTACCAAAACCATAGGCTATAGCATTGAAGCCAGTATCGGCAGATAAACTAAAACTACTTCCTCCAATTTGATGAAGTAATATTTGTGCATAAGAAAACTCAGGTTTACTTGAAAAAGCAGTAAAACGATTAGAAAAATCCTGATTATTTAGTTTGAATGAGGATACTTTAGAAGTAGGAATGGTGATATTTAAAAACTGCTCTGTTATGGCTAATTTAGTTGATGAATATAAAGTTATCCTATCTATACTATATTCTAAGGGATTCAAAAGCACCATATCAGGGTCGCTTGGTCTAGTAGCACCATTAACTCCGTTTCTAGAATCAGCACATAGTTGTGTAATAGCATATTGTGCTACCGATATTTTCTTATCGGCATTGATAAAAGAAAATAATGTAGTAGGCTCAGTTGTATAATATTCACCCGCATTCAAAGTAATAGTTCTTCCTAATAAATTGATGTTTGTATTATCCTCAGAAGCAAGTATCCTATAAATACTGCCAACATCTCTATCATAAAACGGAATCATACTAAAATTTAATCCCCAACTCTCAATCGGATATAATTGCTGTAATAAAGGGTCAGCAGACAAGCTCATTGAAAAACAGGTAGGAGATGATATAGCCACTACAGAGCTACCAGAAAAAACAGCAATTTTTTTACAGTTTGAAACAGTTTTATCTACTTCTATCAAAGTACCTGTTATATCTTGGCTGCTTTGATACTGATAAACATCACCAACTGCAGGTAAAACTACCTGAAATGCAGTTTGCTTAACTCCATTTAAAACCGGTGTTACATTAACCGTTGTATTTGCTTCTACTGCTACAATATTGAATTGAGACGATCCGCCTTGAGTTTGGGTATAAGCCATAGCATGATACTTTTGCCCCAATGCTTCATTAGGAAGAACTAGCGTAGCTGCCGACCTTGCACCAGCAAAAATATGCCCATAAACAACTATTTTAGGTTTGCCAGGGTCTACAATTACTTTTATGCCTTTGTTGGTAAAAACACTTGTCCCATCACCTAAATATGAAACATTCCTGGGCAATACTACTTCTGTTATGGTATTTGCTGTTACGCTAAAATTCTGCGAATAAGTACCACATTGTACCTTACCAGAGCTATTACTTTTAGAAGTTATAAAAACAGAAATATTTGCTAAACTACCTCCAGAAGGCACATGTGCCGGAAAACAAAGCCAAAAAGAAGTTCCCTCATTAGAAATATTCTGGGCTTTACTAACAGCAGATATAGCTAAAAAAGAAAGTAGAAAGTAAAAAAAAAGCAACCTACGCTTAAACATGAAAATATCTCAACCTATTAAATTTAAAATACAGACTACTTAACATTTTTTATAATCTTAAAACTTTTCTTTAGCTGCCAACGTAATTGTTAGTAATTTTGAGGAAAGGTTTAATTAATTCTAATCTAAATATTAGTTTAATTAAAATTAAATATATTTTAAAATATTAATATCAAAATTTAGCCTCCTCTATTTGTCATTTACAACTTATTTTCAACATAAATGCTAGAAGAATTACCAAAAAGAAAAATGGATGTATATGTAATTATTCCGGCATATAATGAAGAACAGTCTATAGCTAAAGTTATAAATGCTATACCTAAAGAATTTGTTAAAACAATTGTTGTAGCCAATAATAACTCTAAGGATAACACAAAAATACAAGCGGAAATGGCTGGTGCTGTGGTTGTTGATGAACCCCGCCCTGGTTATGGATATGCATGCTTAAAAGGTATGGATTTCTTAAAGCATAATATCAATCCAGAAGATATTATTGTTTTTTTAGATGGCGATTTTTCTGATTATCCTGAAGAAATCCCTGACATTATAAATCCTATCATACAAGATAAAGCCGATTTAGTTATTGGTTCTAGGGCTTTAGGGGTAAAAGAAAAAAACTCTATGACTATCCCGCAAGAGTTTGGTAATTGGCTAGCCACAAAATTAATCAGGTTATTTTACGGAGTTAAATTTACAGACCTAGGACCATTTAGAGCCATAACATGGTTACATTTGCAACATATAAACATGCAAGATAAAACCTATGGTTGGACAGTTGAGATGCAAATTAAAGCTGCTAAACAAGGTTTGAGATGTATGGAAGTACCGGTTAAATACCGTAAAAGAATTGGAGTTAGTAAAGTTTCCGGAACGGTGAAAGGTGTTATCTTGGCAGGTTATAAAATTATTTGGAAGATTTTTAAAAATCTATAAAGCAGAATGTTTCTACAGTTTTCTATTTTATTCATTTATGCTTTTTGCTTATTAGCGATTTTTATTTTTAGTATTGGCCAAGCTTTCTTGATTTATTATTACATCAAATCACCTAAAAAAGAAGTTAAAGCTTTATCATGGCATCACCAACCTAAAGTAACCATACAATTACCTTTATTTAATGAGCTTTATGTTGTAAAAAGATTGATAAAAAGCGTTTGCGAGTTAAACTACCCTAAAGAATTATTAGAAATACAGGTGTTAGATGATTCTAATGACGATTCTCTTGCATTAACAGCGCTATTGGTAAAAGAACAACAAGCTGCTGGTTTTAATATTAAACATATTACCAGAACAAAAAATATTGGCTTTAAAGCCGGAGCTTTACAATATGGCTTAGAACAAGCTTCTGGAGAATTAATAGCTATTTTTGATGCAGATTTTGTGCCTCCAAAAGATTTTTTACAAAAGCTTGTACCCTATTTTCAAGAAGCTAAACTTGGAATGGTACAAAGTAAATGGGAGCATTTAAACGAAGATTATTCTTTACTAACAAAAATTCAAAGTTTTGGCTTAGATGGTCATTTTACGGTTGAACAAACAGGTAGAAATAAACAGGATTTATTCATCAACTTTAATGGTACGGCTGGTGTTTGGCGTAAAACCTGTATTGTTGAAGCAGGTGGCTGGCAGCATGATACCTTAACAGAAGATTTAGATTTAAGCTATAGAGCACAACTAAAAGGCTGGAAATTTAAATATGTAGAAGATTTTGGAACTCCGGCAGAACTACCCATGGAACTTAACGCTTATAAATCTCAACAACATCGTTGGACAAAAGGCGCTATAGAAACCTCAAAAAAAATGCTTTCACAGATTTGGCAATCAGATGAAAATCTTAGCCGTAAAATCTTTGGTTCTTTACACTTGCTTAACGCTTATGCTTTTTTACTGGTGTTTATAGCTAGTATTTTAAGCTTACCTATTTTGATAATCAAGAATCTGCATCTGGTTGATATTTTATATTTTAATTTGATGACTGTTTTTGTTGGTGGATTTATCATCGTTGCTATTTTCTACACCACCTCTTATTTTTCTAAAAAAACTAGTTTTATAAACTTCTTGAAGCTTTTCCCCGTTTTTCTATCCTTCTCTATGGCGATGAGTTTCCATAATGCAATAGCTGTTTTAGAAGGTGTATTCGGTTTTAAATCTGATTTTATCAGGACACCAAAATTCAATATCAATAATAAAGAAGAAGGTTTTACCCATAATATTTACATCAAGAAGAGTTTACCAAAATCATTTTATATAGAGCTTTTCTTGGCTTTTTATTTCCTTAGCGGGATAATCATGTCTTTTATTTATCAAGACTTTGGTTTATTACCCTTCCATACACTATTGTTTTGTGGTTTTTGTTTATTAAACTTTTATTCCATTAAACATAGTTTTATGGGGTCAAAAAATTAAGCTTTAACTTTCAACTTATCTAGCTCATCCATCAATAGTTTAAGCTGTTTGATGAGCGTATGAAGTGTTTTATCAAAACTTTCATCCCAGTGCTTAGCATCCTGCAAAAGTAGTTCTTGCTCTCTAAATAAAGCGGCCAAAGGCCTTGCCCCTACTTGCGCAACACGCCCAGCAATACGATGTGACACTAATCCAGCTTCTTCTAAATTCTGCTGTTGGATATTGGCTTCTAAAATTTTAATATCTTGATGAGAATCTTCCATAAAGCGATTTAAAATATTTAAGGTTTGTTCCCAATCGCCAAAAGTCATTTTCTCCAACGCAGTTAAGTCAAACTCCGAATGATTTTGATTCTCTACCTCAACAAAAGTTAAATTACCATTTATGAGTATAGAAAGTAATTGTTCTTCTTTAAAAGGTTTCATCAGCAAACCATCAAAACCATTATTTACCACTTGTGCTGTTTCTTCTGGTAAAACTTGTGCTGTTAAAGCGTAGATCAACACATCGGGATGTTGAATTTTCTCTTTTAACTTTTTACAAAGAGTAATACCGCTCATACCCGGCATACGCATATCTAAAAAAATAAACTTAACATCATTTGTAATATCAGCCTTTAAAGCCTCTTCGGGCGAAGAAAAACATTGATAAGCTATTTGATGATGAGCAAAAATTAAAGCACATAAATCTAAAATGAATTGATCATCATCTACTATCCAAACTTTACCACTAAAAGCAGTTGATAGTAAAGTATTTTTTAGCCCTAACACACTGTCCTCTTGAGGTTTATTTACTTCTCTAAACTTTAAATAAACCGTAAATGAACTTCCTTTTGAGGGAGTACTTTTTACATGTATTCTTCCTTCCTGAGTTTCAACCAAGGCCTTTACAATGCTTAAACCTAAACCAGCCCCTGCTTTATTCATCTCCTTATTTTGGGGGTTATTAGCTTGTTCAAACTCATTAAATATAAGTTTCACTTCATCTTTAGTCATTCCAATGCCAGTATCTTCAACAACAAACATGAAATGCACATCATGAGCTTGTTTCTTATAAGAAACTGCAATGCTCACCATCCCCGCATGGGTAAATTTTATGGCATTACTCAACAAATTATAAAGAATTTGTTTGAGCCTAAAAGCATCACCTTCTACCCACAAATCGTCATCAATATCAAAATCCTGAACAATTTTAAGCTCTTTTTTCTCTGCTTGTAAATGCATCACAGATAGCACCTCTGTCAATAATTTTTGCATATTAAAAACTTCATGAGAAAAAGTAAGCTTACCTGATACAATACGGTTATAATCTAAAACCTCATTTACAATTTGCATTAAATGTTCTGATGAATGATAAATGGCTTCTATATCTTTCTTCCGAGGATTTTCTTGTTTTCTGATAAGTTCAGAATAGCCAATGATAGCCTGTAAAGGTGTTCTAATTTCATGGCTCATGTTAGACAAGAAGCGTTGTTTTGCCAAACTGTGATATTCTGCTTCTTCTTTAGCTAACTCTAAATCTTTACGGTACTGGTTGCTTTTAGCAATATCAGAAAGGATAAAATAGAGCAGGATAACCGTAGCAAGGAAAAATACAATAATGATGATACTGATTTGCTTAATGCTATCATTTACAACCTCACGGGCTTCTTTATTATTGATTTCTATTTGCTTAACAGCTTCGCTTTCTACCTCACGTAAAACGGTTAACATTTTATTGATGAGTAAATCGCTAGTACTGGCTAAAACAGCCTCTCTATTAATAAAAACCTCGCTTTTTTTACGTTGAGCTTCTTCTAACTGTCTAATAGTTTTTTCTACATTTTGGATAATACTATCCTGACGAGATAAGGCTACTGTATCCACTTTAACGTCCAGTTCCTCATTCATGATATTGAAAGACTGATTATTTTTATCATCCTTTTTTTTACCAAATAGCTTACCGAAGAAAGTTTTAGGCCCATCAGAAGATTTATTCTCGCTAGTATTTTTAATGGTTGTGGTTAATGTTCTTTTTTCTGAACGTAAAACCAAACTGTCTAAATCTTTTGATGATGCGTCAACCAAGGCATTTAGCTCTTCAACTTGGTTAGAAAAAGAATTATTATTAAGCAACCCTTCTCTTACTTTAAGGTAATTGATAAACAAACGGTCTCTTTCTTTTAGCAGCGTATTCATAGATTTTATACGGCTAAGCTGTAAAGAATCATTGGAATAAAGCTTACTTAAGCTATCAATACCAAAACTTAATTGCTTTGTTTCTTCAAGAAAAATACTGTAATCACCAGGATTATTTAAAGCCTGTGCTTTTTGTAATTGATCTAAACTGATGATTTTAAATGTAAGTTCATTTACTAATCTTAAACGTTCGCCGGGTTTGGCTATATCCTCAAAAGAACCGAGCATTTTGTTAAATGCATATTTACTGGTAGCCCAAGCGAGACCTAATGCAATACAAGCAAAAAATGCTGCTATGATAATTTTACCCCGAACAGATTGGCTGAAGCTTTTTGTTTGTTGGTTCATTAAAAAGCTTTAAGCAAAATTTAATCCAAACAAAAAGGCGAAATTTTAAAATTTCGCCTTTTTTATATTTAAAATAATCCCAATTGCCCTTTGTCGTCTATATCAATGTCATCGGGATTGGTAATTTCAAAATCTATTTTTTTTACTGGTTTTACCTCTACCTTTTCTGGCTGTTTTTCATCTCCATCAGCTTCATCTGCGACCTCTACTGTGGAGTTTTCTAATTCATCTACTTCATCCTCTTCTAGAGATGTTTCCGGCTTTTCTTCTTCTGGTTCTTCGGCTTGTTCATCAGTTAATAAAGTTACTTTCTGCACATCATGCGGACTTAACTTATTCCCTTGTGCTTTCATGCCTTTTACATCTATCAACTCGGCTAAATTAACCTCGCTTTCATCAAAAAGTTGGCTTTTACCTTTTAATGCCTCTATTTTCACTATTGGATGTTGGGCTTTTGTAATGATAATCATCTTAGAGCCAGATTCTTCATTAATGAAGCCAATTCTTTTACCTATAGCTATATCCTCAAATTTAAAGCGTTTAATGTAGTAAACTTTTGATTTTCCGTCTTGATGGATAACAGAATAGATAGCTTCTGGATTAAACTTTTCCATCCTCACCATTTTATCATCAAAATGGTTGGTTAAATCAAAACTACTAAGCTCGTAGCTGCCATCAGCAAAAACACATAATATTTTATCTTCTGCTTGGAACTCACCTAAGAAACGTCCATGGCCGTTTTCATTTAGGCGTTTTACTACATCATCAAACCAAATTCTTCTTCCAGCAAGGGTAGAAACTCCTTTAGATTTTAAGGTGATTTTCTTTACTGCATATTTGGTTGCGATATTACCCTGCGAGGCTCTCCCTTTAATAGCTGTCTCGGCAAAATCTAAATCGAAACTTAATTTACGGAGTTTAGACATCGGCTTTAAAGCTACATTTACAACTTCTGCCTCTCCGTTAGGGTTTGCTGTAAAATATAATACTTTAGAGCCTTTGGTGCCTTTTGTTAAATCGTATTCTTTATCTCTGGTAACGCCACCAACAGCAAATCTTTTGATGTAAGATGTGCCTGTTTTACCATCTTTGTAAATCATGTTATAAATGGTACGGTCGTCGTTCTTTTTAAATACTCCAACATGTAAAATACCTTTCCCTACGAAGGTTTTGTCTTGAACTTTGGTTACCAAGCAGATACCATCTTCTCTGAAAACAATGATATCGTCTAAATCAGAACAATCAAATACATATTCATCTTTTCTTAAGCCTGTTCCTACAAAACCATCTTCACGGTTTACATAAAACTTGGTATTTGCTAAAGCTACTTGAGAGGCCTCTACCTTGTCAAAAGCTCTAATTTCTGTTTTGCGACCTCTATCTTTTCCGTACTTTTCTTTAAGTCTTAAAAAATAATCAATAGCAAAATCTGTAAGGTTCTTTAAATTCTTTTTTACTTGAGTGATTTCTTTTTCTAAAGCAGCCATTTGCTCATCCGCTTTTTTAACATCAAAGCGGGTGATGCTACTCATAGGTTTATCAATCAATCTTTTAAAATCTTCGGGTAAAATCTCTCTGTAAAGAGATGGCTTAAAAGGCTCGAAAAGTTGGTGTAATACTTTTACAACTTCCTCAAAATTTGATGAGTTTTCATATTCAGGATGTTTATACATCCCTTCCTGAATGAATATTTTCAGTAATGAGCTAAAGAAAATTTTCTCTTGCAAATCATGCAATTTAATCTCTAACTCTCTTTTTAATAAGTTTTTGGTGTAATGTGTACTCTCTATCAGAATATCATTGACACTCATAAAATGAGGCTTATCGCCTTTGATAACACAAGTATTTGGAGATATAGATGTTTCACAAGCTGTAAAAGCATACAAAGCGTCTATGGTAACATCTGGTGATATACCTGGCGCCAAATGAATCAAAATCTCTACATCTTTAGCTGTATTATCTTCTATTTTTTTGATTTTGATTTTCCCCTTATCATTAGCTGCGATAATACTATCAATTAAGCCAATAGTTGTGGTGCTGAAAGGGATTTCGGTAATAACTAAAGTCTTTTTATCAAGCTCAGATATTTTAGCCCTAACCCTTACTTTTCCACCGCGTTGACCTTCATTATAAGCAGAAAAATCTGCCATACCTCCGGTTTGAAAATCAGGAAGGATATCTGGTCTATTTCCTTTTAAAACCTCTATTGAAGCATCAATTAACTCAACAAAGTTGTGCGGCATAACCTTCGTAGCTAATCCAACAGCTATACCTTCTGCACCTTGCGCCAATAACAATGGAAATTTTACGGGCAGTGTAACTGGCTCTTTATTTCTACCATCATAAGAGGCTTGCCACTCTGTAGTATCGGGATTAAAAACTACATCTAATGCAAACTTAGAGAGCCTGGCTTCTATATAACGTGGGGCTGCAGCAGAATCTCCGGTAATTGGATCTCCCCAGTTTCCTTGTGTGTCTATTAAAAGATTTTTCTGACCAATTTGTACCATGGCATCGCCAATAGAGGCATCACCATGCGGATGATACTTCATGGTATTACCAATAACGTTTGCCGCTTTGTTAAAACGACCGTCGTCCATTTCTTTTAAAGAGTGAAGAATACGTCTTTGTACAGGCTTTAAACCATCATGTATATGAGGTACCGCCCTATCCAAAATTACATAAGAAGCATAATCTAAGAACCAGTTCTCGTATAAGCCATTTATAGGCGTTACATTATGAAGTACTTCTTCGTTTTCGTAATTGTTTTCTTCCATATTATATTAATCGCAAAGATTAAATCATTTCCTTATATATGTGCTTATTCAGTTTATTCGAAGCAACTCTACCCTTTACCCAACCTTTTTTCAAAAAACATCATCGGTAAAAAGCTATTGACACCTTTAACTTTCCAAACTTCTCCGCCAATACAATAAAGCAAAACCTCTATGGGTTTATCTTGCTTCTGTTCATACTCAGCCATTACCTGCAAACAAGGTCCACAAGAAGTAACAGGTCTTAATAATTGAAACTCTTGTGTTGATGCTGTAACTGCTATCGTAACTATTTCTTCATTTGGAAAATTAGCTCCTGCAGCAAAAAGTGCGACCCTTTCTGCACATAAACCCGATGGATAAGCGGCATTTTCTTGATTGCTTCCTCTAACAATCTGTTTATTACTTAACAAAACTGCAGCACCCACCCTAAATTTAGAATAAGGAGAATAAGAAGTCTCCATGGCTTTAACAGCTTCTAAACACAATTGCTTGTCTTGGGCAGAAAGTTCATCAATACCTGTGTAAGCCTCGTAAGCTATGGTTATATTTTTAACTTCCATTAAGCCGCGTTTTCCTTACTAGCCAATAAAGCATCTGCTGCATCTTGTACTGCTTTAGCATCAGCAATAATATCAGCTTCGTCTTTCTCTATTCTTAAATTTTGTACAATATGTTTTTGCCTATCCGGAGTGTTTTTTCCCATATAATACTCCAGTAAGTTTTTGATTTTCATATCGCCTGATAAAATAACAGGATCTAATCTGATATCTTCACCAATAAAGTTTTCAAACTCATCCGGAGAGATTTCTCCCAAACCTTTAAATCTGGTGATTTCTGGCTTATTACCCAATTTATCAATAGCTAGAACCCGTTCTTCATCACTATAACAATAAATGGTTTCTTTTTTATTTCTTACCCTAAATAATGGCGTTTGTAAAATAAAAACGTGACCTGTTTTTACCAAATCAGGAAAAAATTGCAAAAAGAATGTCATTAATAATAAACGGATGTGCATTCCATCCACATCGGCATCTGTTGCAATTACAATATTATTGTAGCGTAAACCTTCTAAACCATCTTCAATATTTAAAGCGTGTTGCAAAAGGTTAAATTCTTCATTCTCATACACTACTTTTTTGGTTAAACCATAAGCATTTAATGGTTTACCTTTTAAACTGAAAACAGCCTGTGTTTTTACTTCGCGAGCTTTGGTGATAGAACCTGAAGCCGAGTCCCCCTCGGTAATAAATAAAGTTGTCTTTTTACGGTCTTCTTCAGAGAGTTTCTCATCATCCATATGCCATTTACAATCTCTTAGCTTACGATTATGTAAAGAAGCTTTTTTGGCTCTTTCGTTAGCTAGTTTTTTGATACCAGCTATATCTTTACGCTCCCTTTCTGATTGCAGAATACGCTTTAATAAGGCATCTGCCGTTTCCGGATGCTTGTGTAAATAATCGTCTAGTTCTTTCTTAACAAAATCATTAACAAAAGTTCTAACCGTAGGACCATCAGGACCAACATTTAAAGAACCTAGTTTAGTTTTGGTTTGCGACTCAAAAACAGGTTCTTGAACCCTGATAGAAACTGCCGCTACAATAGAAGCCCTAACATCAGAGGCATCAAATTCTTTTTTATAAAATTCTCTGATGGTACGCACCACAGCTTCTCTAAAAGCTTGCTGATGTGTGCCGCCCTGAGTGGTATGCTGCCCGTTCACGAAAGAATAATACTCTTCGCCGTATTGTTGCCCATGCGTCATGGCTATTTCAATATCTTCTCCTTTTAAATGGATAATTGGATATCTGTTAGCTTCTGCATCGGTATTTCTTACCAATAAATCATGTAAGCCTCTTTCTGAGAAGTATTTTTGATTATTAAAATTGATGGTTAAACCAGCATTTAAGAAAACATAATTCCAAATCATGTTCTCAATAAACTCTGGTATAAATCTAAAATTCCTAAAAATGCTTTCATCAGGAATAAAAACTACTGCTGTACCATTTCTTTGCGTAGTTTCTATTTCAGGATTATCTTTAACTAATTCTCCCTTTTCAAATTCGGCTTTTTTTGTTTTTCCATCTCGGTAAGATTGAACCGTAAAAGATGCAGATAAAGCGTTAACGGCTTTAGTACCTACCCCGTTTAAGCCAACAGATTTTTGAAAGGCTTTAGAATCGTACTTACCACCAGTGTTTATTTTACTTACGCAATCTATTACTTTCCCTAAAGGTATACCTCTACCATAATCTCTGATAGAAACTTTATGGTCACTAACAGAAATGTCTATGGTTCTACCTGCACCCATCACAAACTCATCTATAGAGTTGTCCATAATCTCTTTCAGGAGAACATAAACACCATCATCAAAAGCAGAACCGTCTCCTAGTTTCCCGATGTACATACCAGGTCTGAGCCTAATGTGTTCTTTCCAATCGAGCGAACGTATGCTATCTTCACTGTAATTCACTTGTAATTCAGCCATTTCTTTTTATAGATTGATATGGAAAATGAGAAAACATCATATTTTCCCTTGTACAAAGCTAAAATTTTACGCAAAAGGGGCAAATATGATTTATTAACATTTAGACATTCTGGATAAGCCAGGCTTAAAACCAAATTACAAACATCCAAACGCTTAATAATAATTATTAAGGAGCTTTAATTAAGCTTTATTATACAAATCTCTGATAACTACACTGGCTACCGTACAGCCAAATATGGCCGGCATCCAGGAAACTGTACCAATTAAAGACTTTTTAGGACCACCTTCTGGCGCTAAGATAACTTTATTTGCATCAGGAAGTTCTGATGAGAACACCACTTTCAAGCCTTTTCTAATACCAAATTTCTTTAACCTTTTTCTTACATAGCGGGCTAAAGTACAATTATATGAGGCAGATATATCTGAAATTCTCACTTTTGAGGGGTCTAGCCTACCGCCAGCACCCATAGATGACACTAAAGGAATGCCTTTTTCTAAGCAGGTTTGGATAAAAAATACTTTTGGAGAAAGCGTATCAATACAATCTACGGCATAATCAAAATTACCTTCATTAAGAATTTCTTCAGTACGCTCGTCTTTGATGTATTCATTAATAACAGTTAAATCTATATCAGGATTAATGTCACGTAAACGCTGAGCCATTACTTCTGCTTTAGGCTGATTATCGGTAGATATTAAAGCAGGAATTTGTCTGTTACGATTACTTGCTTCTACCACATCAGCATCTACAATAGTCATTTTACCTACACCAGCTCTGGCTATCATTTCTGCACAAATGCCTCCTACACCACCTAAACCCACTACCAATACATTGGCATTTATTAATTTTTGCATTTGATGATTGTCTAGCAATAAGTTGGTGCGAGACATCCAATGAGGAATTTCAATCATGATATTATTTATGTAGTTAATCTTTTAAAAACGGCCTCAAAATTATAAAAAACCTGCCTTTTTAATTGCGCTATCTCCATTTTCCTGATTTTTGCCGCTTGCTGATAAAGCTCTTCAATCTGTAAATGAGCTGTATCTGTTTCTAAAAAGAAACGGTCTGCTGGTACTTCCTTAAATGTTTTTGCAGCTTTACTATCTTCATAAAACAAATCTTGCCCAAAAGAAAAATACACCTTAGGATATTTTAAAAACTGATTTAGCTGATGCAGATTACCATTAAAACCATGCAATAAAAACGGCACAGACAACAGCTTTAGATAGGACATTACATCGGCGTAAGCCTTAACAGCATGTATAATAACTGGTTTTTGATAAGCTTCTGCAATGGCTAATTGCTTTTGAAAAACTTGCTTTTGCAGTTCTAAATTAGGTCCATTTACTCGGTCTAGGCCAATTTCACCTATGGCTAATACATTTTCAAGTTTTAAATAAGAAGCTAAATTTTGGGATATATCTTGAGCCTCAGTAGCAAACCAAGGATGTAAGCCAACGGAAACAGCATAATCCAAATGATGCAAAGTCTGAGGTGGTAAAACAAAAAAAGCATTCCTCAAAATCCACTCGTGACGGCTAGATGCCTTTTTATGCGTGTGGATATTGATGAAATGCTCTTTTGTAGGATATATCATTTATTCTAAGCCATCTATAGTTACAGCAACTTTTCCGTTTGCAGTCATCATGGCTACAATAGCATTTGGCGTTAAGATGATTTTATCTGGAGTAAACTGATTTAAAGCGCCATTTACTTTTACACCCTTAACAGGTTGATAATTGGTTAAATAGCTTTTCATTGATTTTTCTCCCTCTGCTAATTGAGAGGCAATAGAAAAACGACAATTTTGTTTGATTTTATTGAGGATGATACCATGTGCTAACCAACTTCCGGCTTTAAGGAGTTTACTTTTAGAATCTAAAACATAATCTACCTGATCTAGATATACCTCTTTTGTTGTAGCATCATACAACGGAACCCCTGAAAGATAAAAATCTCCATTAACAGAGCCACTCATATTTACAGCTACAATCATTTTTCCTTCTTTACCCCAAAGGTCAATTTTATTAACTGTTACTGATTTTTTACCAGACTCGAACTTCTGTCCGGCAAAGTTTTTCTGTATAATTTCTGATGCATAAGTGTATGGTGCAAAAGCAGCTACATTAACTTTAAACTCGTTAGGGATTTTATCTACTGCTTTTAAAGCAATGGCATTTTTATTAAAAGTAAGCGATGGTTTTCTACCTACAGAAGTTTCTAAATAAGTCTTTAAGCCTAAAGTAGCCGTTATTTTTTTATTAGCCGCAACAGCTTTAGTAGCATACATCTCTACTGGCTGCATAGCAAACCAAGTATTATATTGCTCATCAACTTGTATTGGAGCCGCAATAGCTTGTAAAGCATCTAATACATAAGGTTTAATATCTAAAGATTGTGCTATAGCGTCATCAACCATTTTAGATAATCTACCTTTAAAAACGCTAATTGCAGGGTTAATTAAATAAGTAATAGGTACATTTTTACCCGCCACGCTTATGCTAGGACTTTCTTTCCAAACAATTTCCTGAATAACTGTATTGGTATTAATTTTCCAATCTTTTAAAGCCACCAAAGAGTTTAGTTTTACCACGCCATTTAAATAAAAATCACGAGTATCGTACATAGAAACACCTAAACTCTCGAAACCATACTTAACTTTTCCGTTGATACGTAATGGAAGGTCTATATAAATTCTTCCGTTTTGTTCTTTAATCGCTATAGGAGCTTCTTTAGTAACTTTCATCATCACGTTATCACCATCTAAAGATTTATCATCATAAATGATACCTACCAAATACTTATTAGTTTGATTTTGTAAATCGGCAACGCTAACTTCTACAGGCATATTGATGTATGATAATTGCTTATCATATACAACAGTAGTTGAAGAATAGTCTGGAAGAGGTTTTAAGGCTGTTACTTGTTTGCTAGTACTACAACCAGCTATTACAAATAATATGGATGAGAATAATATAGATAATACGGTTTTCATGTTTTTAAAAATTTCACAAAGATAATTCATAATTGATGTAAAAAAACAGGATAAAATCATATTTTTTTGAAGATAAAACACTAGAAAGTAAAAATTAATCTCCTTTATAATGAGATAGTTATAAAAAAATAAAAATTTCAAAAACCAATTTGGCATTGTTTTTCGTAACCTATTATAAAATCAGTCGTCTTATAATCTAAAAACCAAACATATGAAAACTATAGAAACTACTAAAAATACTACGAGCAAGGTAAAAAACTTGATTAAAAAATTTGATAAGCAGTTAGCTGCTTTATTGATGGAAGATATTAAATCTTTAAAACTAAAAACTGCCTAGTCAAGCTTAATGAGCTTCCGTTTGTAATAATTTCATAATTATTAGAGCCCGTATTGTAAATACTCTTAAGTTTTTACATATTTGCTCACTTTAAGAAACGGGGGTTTAGCTCATTTGGCTAGAGCGCTTGCCTGGCAGGCAAGAGGTGACCGGTTCGAATCCGGTAATCTCCACATTATTTAAAAATCCTCTTTAAGAAAATTAAAGGGGATTTTTCATTTTGCAGTTTCCTCACTAACAATCAAGCTATAGTATATCTTATTTTCAGTAAGGGGAAATATATACTTAACAGGGTACTAACAGGGTACTAACAGGGTGCTAACAGGGTCATAACAAGGTTATCACAAGTAAATTAACGAGTAAGCTCCTTGTTAGATTCTTATTATATTCTTATAAGTTCTAAACTTATCCTATTACGCTATTGGCCTCGCTTACGCTGATTATCCTTATTAGAAGTTTGATCAGACCGCTGTCCACCCGCATTGCTGATACCTATTTTCTTTTTGTCCTCTTTTAAAGAATTAAAATTTCTGTCGGCAGTAGATTTACCTTGTAAACTTCCTGCACCTTTTGTTTTGTCTTTCATATTTAGTGTTTAGGATGTATTTAACAAAGGGCAGACCAATAATAACATACTGAATAAAATAAATGGCATATAGTTTGCGAACTTTTATTTCGGGAAAATGGACCTGATATTATGAAAACATTATTGAATATTCTTGCAATGCTGTTTGTATTGTGATGGGGCTTAGGAGTATTTGTTTTTACTGCCGGTATACTGATTCATATTTTATTGGTATTAGGTGTGTTCACGATGATTATTAATTTGTTAAGCGAAGAAGAATCTACAGGATAACATAAATATACATCTATATGGAAAACGCAAGCCAACATCGAAAAGATTTTGACACTATGGTTGAAGCTTTAAATGATTTAAATGCCAGAGGTTATTCTGGAAATTTAAAGCTTAGAGCCGATTTTTTAGAAGAAACAGAAAAGCAACTGATTTTATATCCAGAAAACTTCAAAGTGGTAGAGTCTTACCGTTTTGAAGGTATTACAGACCCAGCAGATAATGCTGTGGTTTATGCTATAGAATCTATTGAAGGAGATTTTAAGGGCGTTTTGGTAAATGCTTATGGCGCTTACGCTGATGATGCCTCTTCTGAATTAATCAAAAAACTAGAAATAGAACATCAGCATTAATATTGTTTAAAATGAAAAAGGGATAGTTTTCAGTGAAGACTATCCCTTTTCTATTTGACCTACAACTTAAATAGCCGCAGGATAATCTGTATAGCCTTTTTCATCTGGCGTGTAAAGTGTATTAAAATCTGGCTGTGCTAAAGCAAGGTTTTGTTGTAAGCGCTCTATCAAATCAGGATTTGAAATAAAAGGCTTACCAAATGCAATTAAATCTGCCCTTCCTTCTTTTAAATCTTGGTTAGCTCTTTCTAAATCATATGCTCCACACCAAATTAAAGTACCTTTAAAATTAGCTCTTACGGTTGCTCTTAAATCTGCTGGTACTAAATCCAATCCGTTTGGAGAATGATCTAAAAAGTGTAAATAAACAACACCTAAATCATTTAATTTTTTAGAGAGGTAATCATAAGTTTCGGTTATTTCATTGTAAGCTGGTATGTCATTAAAACCGCTAAATGGAGAAAACCTTACTCCTACTTTTTCTTTACCTATTGCTGCAATTGTTTGTTCGACAATTTCTAATAAAAATTTGCTTCTATTTGCTACAGAGCCGCCGTATTCATCTTTACGGTTGTTTACAACTCCGTTAATAAATTGCTCAATCAAATAACCATTAGCCGCATGAAGTTCTACGCCATCAAAACCTGCATCAATAGCTAATTTTGCTGCGTTTACATATTCTTGAATGGTAGCCTTAACTTCTTCCGTAGTTAGTGCATGTGGCTGGGTATGAGGCTTCATTCCTTCAGCATCTGTCCACATATCACCTGCAGCGGTAATGTTAGACGGACCAACAACTCTAGCTCCTTTAGGAAGATTTACTTCGTGTGAAACTCTGCCTGTGTGCATCAATTGTATAAATATTTTAGCGCCTTTTGCATGTACCGCATCTGTAACTTTACGCCAACCAGCTACTTGTTCCTGATTGAAAATACCCGGAATTCTGGCATAACCTAAACCATTTGGTGATGGAGAAGTACCTTCAGTAATGATCAAACCTGCACCTGCTCTTTGCTGGTAATAAGTTACCATTAAATCGTTTGGAATGTTATTTATAGCTCTTGAACGAGTCATTGGAGCCATAACAGCTCTATTTTGTAAGGTAAGTTGACCTAATTTATAAGTCTGAAATAAGTGATTACTCATATTGTAATTATATGTTTAAACAAACATATTACAAATATCATTCCCACTTGTCATGAAAGAAACAGTTATTCGTCAGTAAAAAGTAAGTCTTACCTATTCAAATACTCATGAATAAGCTTTGCGGTTTTCTCAGAAGCACCCGGTAAACCCATTTTATCAGCTAGTAGCTGATATTGCTGTAACTGAAGCACTCGCTTTTCTCCGTCTAAAAGTGGTTTTAGTTCTTTTAAAATTTGCTCGGCATTACAATCTTCCTGAATTAATTCTTTAACCACCTCTTCATCCATAATTAAATTCACTAAAGAGATAAATCTAATTTTCACAAGCATCCTAGCAATAGCAATACTTATTTTTCCGCCTTTGTACAAAACAACTTCTGGTACTTTAAATAAAGCGGTCTCTAAGGTTGCTGTTCCGGAAGTTACCAAAGCAGCATGAGCATGATGCAACAAATCATAAGTAGCACCAAATACAACAGGAATATGTCTTCCGTTTAAAAAAGAATCATAATGTTCTTGATTAAAACTAGGAGCTCCGGCAATTACAAATTGATATTCAGGCAGCTTATCGGCTACAGCCAACATATCTGGCAACAAGTATTGTAGTTCTTGTTTTCTACTTCCGGGTAAAAGTGCGATGATTTTTTTATCACCTAAATTATGTTGGGTTAAAAAATCATTCTGAGGTGTAAAGGCAGCAATGGCATCTAGTAAAGGGTTGCCCACGTAATCAACCTCCATACCCCATTCTTTATAAAAATCAACTTCGAAAGGTAAAATGCAAAACATTTTATCTACTACCTTTTTAATTTTGAGTACACGTTTTTGATTCCATGCCCAAACTTTGGGAGAGATATAATAATACACTTTGATGTTGTTCTTTTTAGCAAAATCAGCAATTTTTAGATTAAAACCAGGGAAATCAACTAAAATTAAAACATCTGGTTGGTAGGCTAATACATCCTGTTTACAGAAACTAATATTTTTAAGAACAGTTCTTAAATTCATGAGTACTTCTAAGAAACCCATAAAAGCCATATCTGCATAGTGCTTCACCAAAGTTCCACCTTGTGCCTGCATTAAATCGCCACCAAAAAATCTAAAATCGGCCTTAGTGTCTAAATTTTTAAGCGCTTTCATGAGATTTGCACCATGTAAATCTCCGGATGCTTCGCCAGCTATAATGTAATATCTCATGAATAATGTTTAAAGATTGTATTTGTAAAAAAAGAAAATTATAGCGCAAATGAATGATGCAGAAATAATACCTCTAACTGTTTGCTCGTATTCGTCTTTATATACAAACTTTATAAGAACCAAGTTTAATGCTACACAACCAATGTACAATAAATCGTCTTTAGCTAGTACAACTAAGTTTCTTTTTAAAAATTGCACCAGCAAAAAGGCGATACCAGGTACAAAAAGACCTAATGCTAAGCCTAACCAAACATTATCTTTCTTAAACATTAAAATCCCACGTATTTAAGGTAGAAATTGCATGATGAGCTGTCATATCAAACTGAACCGGTACAACAGAAACAAAACCATTGTTTAAAGCCCAAACATCAGAGTCTTCACCATGGTCATGCGATTGGAAAACACCCGTTAACCAATAATAACTTCTTTTATAAGGGTCTTGTCTTTCATCAAAATCCTCAGCCCATTTAGCATTTGCTTGTCGGCATATTTTTATACCCTTTAATTGCTGCCCTGCCGGGAAATTAACATTTAACAAAACACCCGGTTGTAGACCGTTTTTAAGTACTTGTAAACAAATCTCTTTGATGTATTTTTTGCAATGTTCAAAATTGGCATCCCATGTGTAATCATCTAAAGAGAAACCAATTGAAGGAATACTTTCTATAGCGCCTTCTACAGCTGCAGACATGGTACCAGAATATAAAACATTAATAGAATTATTAAGACCATGGTTAATTCCTGAAACGCAGATATCTGGCTTTTTACCTTTAAAAATTTTGGTTACAGCTAGTTTTACACAGTCTACAGGTGTACCAGAGCATTTGTACATCTCTACACCTTCGTACAAACTAACCTTATCCATTCTTAAAGGTTTACCAATAGTGATAGCATGGCCCATACCAGATTGCGGACTATCAGGAGCAACTACGGTTACTTCTCCTAACTCTTTCATCACTTCTATTAAAGCCTTTATTCCCGGAGCAGTTATACCATCATCATTAACTACCAATATTTTATATTTTTTTGTACTCATCTGTTTTATCCTAATGATTAATTAATCTTGAAACGTATGCCTAAAAACACACCAAGTATCACAAAGTTAAGAAAGCTAAGGGTAAAAGTAAGAAAGATTATAAGTAGGCAAAAAAACAAGAACATTACTGTTATCTTATTAAGTGCTTTAGTGGGTTTAATAGTTGGTTTAGCAGCTATTTTAATAAAACAAATAATTTATGCTGTAGAAAATTATGCGGTGAGTTTCTTTCCGGGCTATTTGTTTTTTATTTTACCGATGATAGGCTTACTTCTTGTGACCTTTTTAAACGGAAATATTTTCAAGAAGTTGGTGGCTTTTAAAGGGATGCAACATGTTATACAAGCTATAGAAAACCATCAATCTTTTATCAATATCAGGTTAATATATGCCAAGTTTGTTACAGCGGGTATTACCATTGGTTTCGGTGGAAGCTCTGGTATGGAGGCCGCAATTGTTACTTCTGGAGCCTCAATTGGCTCTAATTTAGGAAAATCATTAGGCTTAAATTATCAACTTAGAACTTTATTAATTGGATGTGGAACGGCATCTGGTATTTCTGCCATGTATAATGCGCCTATTGGCGGATTTTTATTTGCCTTAGAAGTGATATTACCTGAATTCACCCCTGCTTTACTGATTCCTTTACTGATAGCATCTGCCACAGGAAAAATTTTATTTGAGATGATTATGGGCGAAAATCTCCGTTTTGATGCTCATGTAGATGCTTTTTCTTATGAAAGTTTACCCTATGTAGTTTTGATAGGTTTTGTTGGCGCTTTTACAGCGATGTATATGATTAAAACTTATGGTTTTTGCTATAAAATACTCTCTAGATTAAATAATCCTTATTTAATGGCTTTAATAGGTGGTGCGCTTTTAGGTTGTTTAATTTATATTTTCCCTGCGTTGTATGGTGAGGGCTATGTAAGCATCAATCGTTTGCTACATGGCCAAGAAACTGAGGTTTGGAAAAATTCTATCTTCCAAAATTTAAATATTCCTTTTCAGGGATTACTGATTTTATTGGTATTACTATTACTACGGCCGCTGAGCACCGGCCTGAGTTTGAGCGCAGGTGGCGAAGGAGGTTATTTTGCACCATCTTTAGTGGCAGGTGGTATAAGTGGTTATTTACTTTACAAGATAATTATCGCGGTAAGCGGAACCCATTTAGATTTAGAAGGTAATACTTTTATATTTTTAGGGATGGCTGCCACTTTTGCATGTGTTATGCGGGCACCCGTAACGGCTATTTTCCTCATTGCTGATACCACCCAAAGCTATGCGATAATAGTCCCTTTAATGATAGCAACAACTATAGCTTACACTTTTAAGAATTATATTGACGCACACCATCCTCGTACAAAAGATAACCATGGACCATTACAAATGGAGAAATTTATCCTTAACCAGATTAATTTACGTGATATTATAGACCCTGTGGACACTTTTGTGTACACTAACTATACACTCCGAAAAATAATTGAAAAATTTTCTTATCATGATTATACTATTATGCCGGTTTTTAATCAGGAGAATAAGATTGTTGGAGTTATTGAACTAAAAACAGTACGAGAATTAATGAAAAATTTTGAGCAGTATGATAGTATTTATGCTGAGCAGATTTTACAAACAGAATTTATATTGATTGAATATACTCAACTTAGAAATCAATTGATTAGTGCACCAGAACTGATAAATCTAAACCATATTTTAGTAAGTAAAAAAGAAACTATCATTGGTTATGTTTCAAAATATAAGGTTTTAAACCTATACAACCAGTATTTAAACTATCCAGACCGCTTATTTGCCAAATAAGCTTAAAAAGAAAAAGGAGACATGGGCATGTCTCCTTAATCTTTACTAAACCTAAACCTAAACGTATGAATAATCTTTCAATCAGAGAAGATTACATTTGGTATTAATCAAAGTGTATACCAAAATTTCATAATAAGTGTAACAAAAAGGTAGCTTGTGATTAGCTTATCCTTAATATTTACAAACTTCTTAACCAATTAATCACTTCGTCTCTGGTTTTACCTGTTTTGCTTTGTATTTTTCCAAGCATTTCATCTTCTTGGCCTTCTTGGTAAGTTAAATCATCATCGGTTAAATCGGCATAAGCCTGCTTTACTTTACCTTTAATTTCATTCCACTTACCTTTTAATTCTAATTTGTCCATGATGTTTTTCTTTTAAGGTGAATAATATTTCTATCATTCAACCAAGCATCATGCCACTAGAAAAACTAAGATAATCTGCCATTTTTAATCTCATCTACTATTGCTGGGTCTAACAAAGTTGAAGTATCTCCTAAGCTATCAACCTCTCCCTCAGCTATTTTTCTTAAAATTCTTCTCATAATTTTACCTGATCTTGTTTTAGGTAAACCACTTACAAATTGTATCTTATCTGGCTTTGCAATGGGACCAATAATACGACTAACCGTCATAGAGATATCTTTTCTTGTCAGTTCGTCATCATCAGTTTCTTTAGAAAGTATCACATAAGCATAAATACCTTGTCCTTTAATGTCATGCGGATAACCCACCACAGCAGATTCTACCACATCAGAAAACATATTGATTGCATTTTCTACTTCTGCAGTTCCAATTCTATGTCCAGATACATTAATAACATCATCTACCCTGCCGGTAATGCGGTAATAACCATCTTCATCTCGCATACAACCATCGCCAGTAAAGTATAAATTATCATAAGTGGCAAAGTAGTTTACCCGACAACGCTCATGATCTCCGTAGGTTGTTCTTAGCATACCTGGCCATGGAAATTTGATACATAAATTACCAGAAACGCCATTTCCTATAATTTCTTCGCCCTTTTCATCAACTAAAATAGGCTGTATACCCGGTAATGGTAAAGTGGCAAAACATGGTTTTACTGGTGTAATATTGGCTAAAGGAGATATTAAAATACCACCTGTTTCTGTTTGCCACCATGTATCTACAATAGGACAATTCTTTTTACCTATATGCTCGTTATACCAATTCCATGCTTCTTCATTAATGGGCTCGCCAACAGAACCTAACACTCTTAACGAACTTAAATCTTTATCTTTTACGAAATCTAAACCAAACTGCATTAAAGAACGGATTGCTGTAGGCGCTGTGTATAAGATATTTACCTTATATTCTTCTACAATATCCCAAAATCTACCAGCATCTGGCCAAGTAGGTATACCTTCAAACAATAAACTTGTGGCACCCATTGATAATGGCCCATAAACGATGTAGGTGTGTCCAGTTATCCATCCAATATCTGCTGTACAGAAATAAACTTCTTCTGGCTGGTACTGAAAAACATTTTGGAAGCTATAGCCAGCATAAACCATGTAGCCTCCGCAAGTATGTACTACGCCTTTAGGTTTCCCGGTTGAACCGGATGTGTATAGAATAAACAATGGGTCTTCTGCATCCATTTCTTCTGCAGGGCAATCTAACATTCCCAAAGTTTCTACTTTCTTAATTTCATCTTCCCACCAAACATCACGACCTTTTATCATTGATATTGGCGTTCTGCTACGGGTAAGCACAATAACTCTTTTAACAGATGGACATTGTACCAAAGCATCGTCCATTACATTTTTTAGGGGAACTTCTTTGGTACCACGGTAAGAGCCATCTGCGGTAATAACCATGCTACAATTAGCATCTTGTATTCTATCTGCAATAGATTGAGCAGAAAAACCACCAAATACTACCGAGTGTATAGCCCCAATTCTAGCACACGCTAAAACCGCAACGGCCAACTCTGGTACCATGGGCATATAAATACAAATTCTATCGCCTTTTTTAGCTCCGTTATTTTTTAAAACATTGGCAAATAAACATACCTTTTGGTGTAATTGCTTATAGGTAAAAGCTCGGTGATGTTCTTCGGGGTCATTTGGTTCCCAAATTAGAGCAGGCTGGTCGCCTTTATCTGCCAAATGCCTATCTAAACAGTTTTCTGTAATATTTAATTTTCCTCCAACAAACCAATTGATATCAGGCTCTTTAAAGTTCCAGTCTAACACTTTATTCCACTTCTTTTTCCAAACGAAGCTGCTTGCAACAGTATCCCAAAATTGCTCTGGCTGCTCAACACTGTGTTGATAAACTCTCTGATAATCTTCAAACGACTTGATGCTTAAATCCATTTTTCTCTTTAATTTATTGTTTTATAATCTTCCTTATTTAATGCTGTTATTTTCTCTATTAAACGGCGGGTGGAGAAAGGTTTTATGATGAATAAATCTGCTCCTTTACTATACGCTAGTTTAATATCCTCGTCTTTACTTTTTGCCGAAATAAAAATCACTTTTATATGTTTGTAAGCTTCGCTTTGCTTTACAAAATCACAAACTTCATAGCCATTTACATCAGGCATCATGATGTCTAGTAGTATTAATTCTGGCTCATGCTCTTTTATTTTCACGATAGCTTCTGTACCGCTTAAAGCAATAAAAACCTCATAGCCCGCTTTCCGCAATAAAAACTCTACAGACATGACTATGGCTGGATCATCATCAACTATTAAAACTTTTCTAGCTACGCTCATGATATAATCTCTATAGGTAATGTAAAATAAAAACAAGCACCAGATGTTTTGGCATCAATAACACCAATTTCACCTTGGTGTAACTCTACAATTTTCTTGCAAATGGCTAAGCCTAAACCGCTTCCTTCTGCCTTTTTGGTTTGATTTTCTGTTTGATAAAACTTGTTAAAAACATAATTTTTATCCTTGTCAGGGATGCCCTCGCCATTATCTGTAATGTTAACCTGTATAAATCTGTCTATCTCTAAAACCTCTACTTTTATACTCCCCTTACTTTTATCACAATATTTTATAGCATTTGAAACCAGATTATGCACCACACGAGATAATAAATCTTGATCTCCGTAAACTGATGAAAGATGCTCAGGGAAAGAAATAGATAAATTGATATTCTTCTCTTTTATTAATTGCGATAAAGCGTGTAAAACTTCTTCTATTAACTTTTTAATAGCTATTTCCTGATGCTGTATATTTTGCTTACCAGATTCTAATTTCTCTAAATCCAAAACCTGAGTAATTAACCTACTTAAGCGCTCAATTTCTTTAATCATGGTGGCTAAAAACTGCTGTCTTTGCAAGGTATCCAACTCGGGGTTATCATATAAAATTTCAGAGAAAGCCCTAATAGATGTAAGCGGTGTACGTAACTCATGCGTAATGCTGTACAGAAAATCATCTTTAATAATTTCTGCCTCTTTCATTTGCATATTGGCCAGTTCTAAGGCATCAGAAGCTTTTTTTAATTGTTCTGATTTTTGCTGCAATTCTTTATTTAAGCTGATAAATTGCTGAGATTCTTTAAGGATTTCTACAACTTCATTTAAGCTTATTTCTTCTTCTTTAACAATAGATTCTATTAGTATTCTTGATGATGCAGAACCAATAACACCTGATAAAATTTTCTCAGCATAAGTTATTAAGCGTTGGTCTGCATTGGTATCTTCTTGCAATAAGTTGAGCTGATATCTTTTAGAAAAATTTGTTAAAAGTTGCTTGGTTTTCTCTTGTCCTAAGAATTGCTCCATTAAACTTTTAATTTCCTTTATTTTGATTTGCCCTGTCCTGTTTACTGATGTTTCAAAAGCAGTTTTATATTTTGATACGTTGATGAAAAGCTCGGCCTGTATTTCTTCCTGATTGCTTGATTTTGTATATAAAGAGCCTAAAACATACAGTAAAATATTGATAAACATGCTCCAAAAGAAGGCATGTGTTAAGGGTGTAAAAGCATCCAAACCAAATAATTGATTTGGTTTTAACAGATAAACGCCAAATAAACCATCACTTAATATCTCTTTTGGTAACAAACCCGCACCAATAATAGCTGGGATGATTAAGGTAAAAAACCATATGGTAAAACCGCTAATGACACCTAATAAAGCGCCATTTTTATTGGCCCGAGACCAGAACATTCCGCCAATAACAGCAGGTGCAAATTGTGCTACTGCTGCAAAAGAAATTAAACCTGTTGAAACTAACGAGTAACTTTCTGCTATCTCAGCAAAATAAGCATAAGCCAAAAGCAGGATTAGGATGATAGATAACCTTCTGATATTTTTAATAGAACGCTCTACTTTATCAATAAAAATCTTTTTAAAAGGTGCTACTTTAAGGATAAGGGGTATCAACAAATTATTGCTCAACATGGTGCTTAAAGCAATAGTTTCTACAATAATCATCCCGGTTGCAGCCGAAAAACCTCCTAAATAAACCAATAAAGTAATCCCTTGATGATGATGCACAAATGGCAGAGAGAGTATGCTAAAATCAGCCTCAAAGCTAGATGATGTAGGTATTAACTGCCCCGCTAAAGCTATGGGTAATACAAATACATTAATAACTAAAAGATACAGAGGGAATAACCAAATAGCTTTATAAAGATGCTTTTCATCAACATTTTCTACCACCGCAACTTGAAACTGCCTTGGCAATAACAACACAGCAAACATAGATAAGATACACATCACCATCCAATCGGTATAGTTATATGCGGCATCAAAAGTAAAACTCTTTTGTAATGCGGGTATAGCGGCTGCTCTGCTAAAAATATCATCAAAGCCATTAAAAAGAAAGAAAACAACAAAAATTCCACCTACCAGAAAAGCTAATAATTTCACTATCGACTCAAAGGCTACCGCGGTTACCATCCCTTCATGTCTTTCTGTTGAATCTACTTTACGTGTACCAAAAATGATGATAAAAATAGCTAGTAAAACAGTTATCCAAAAGGGAATATTACTTGATAAAGAGATGTTTGTACTTGAATTGGTATGCTGAGGATGATTAACTAAAAAAGCAAAGGTTATAGCGATAGCCTTTATTTGCAAGGAAATGTACGGAATTACGCCCAACACACAAACAATAGTTGCTAAAGTACCTAAAGAGGTATTTTTACCATAACGGGCAGAAATAAAATCGGCAATGGAAGTAATTCTTTGTGCTTTGCAGATTCTTATCATCTTCCTGAGAATCAAGAACCAAAGCGGTGCTGCAATGGTAGGCCCTATGTAAATAGCTAAAAAATCAGGGCCAAAATCTGCCGCCCTGCCAATGCTGCCATAAAAAGTCCATGCAGTACAATAAACCGCCATAGAAAGCGCATAAACGTAAGGCTTAAGTGTATTACTGTTTTGGTTAGATCTTTTCTCGGCCCAATAAGCCACACCAAACAATAAAAGCAGGTAACCAAAAGAAAATATGACAACCAATAAAGTATTCATATCTATTCTCGACTATCCTTTCTTACCATATAAAACAATACAGCGATGATGAAAATCCAAGCAGAAAATAGGTATAAATACAAGGTTGGAATACCCCAAATCAAAGAAGAGCGATTAAAAATAGAAAGTAAAGGATATAGCAATAGCACACAAAATATGGCGCTAAAGAAAACCAACTTTTCATTCATTAATCGCTCTTTCATTTCTCTTAATCTTCCTGATTATATTCGCCCTGCATAGCGTATAAGCCAAAAACAAACATCCCACCTACTATAATAGGAGCTAAAATAAAGCAGTAAATAATGGCAGGCACTAAATCTTCTGTACTGCCAGTAGCAAATTTTGGAAAGGCTTGACTTACCAGTAAATAATAACCAGCTGCAATACCCAGAAGAATCCATACTATTCCTAATATTCTTTTTATAAAGTTCATGTCTTTTAAAATTAATCGTTCATAGCTTTTTGTTTACCAATGTAGAGTACACCTATAATAAAGCATACACCAGCAATAATAATTGGATACCATAAACCTTCTAAATAAGGCTTATCAAAAGGTAATACTAGCCCTGCTGCTACGGCAGCCTCGTTAGCTGTGCTAGCTTGAGATGCTAAATAAGTAGCAATAGCAGGTAATAATCCTCCAAAAACCCCATTTCCAATATGGTATGGTAAAGACATAGATGTATATCTGATATTGGTTGGAAACATCTCTACTAAAAATGCTGCAATTGGACCATAAACCATGGCCACATAAATAACCTGTATCAGTACTAAAGCAACCAGAATATAAAAGCTCTCATTACCCACATTTACTATTTTAGTAATTTTAGCTTTATTAGCTTGCGCTGATGCTGAAATAGCTTGTTCAGAAACCTCTGTATAGATAGTTCCATCTGTATAATATTTGGTTGTTGTTACAGTTTTGATAGAATCAGAAGTACCTTCTTTAAGCGAAACAGCAATATCTGTTTTTAATTGATCTTGAAGTTCTACTTTATTGGCTACATCTGCGGTTTGATAGATTTTATCATAGATTGGTCTGTAAGTTAAAATCGCGATAAGCATCCCCACCATCATGATTCCTTTTCTACCAATTTTATCTGATAACCATCCAAAAAATACGAAGAATCCAGTTCCTAACATTAAAGCTAAAGCAATAATATAATTGGTCTGATCAAACTCTATATGACAAACGGTTTGTAAGAATGATAAAGCATAAAACTGCCCAGTATACCATACCACACCTTGCCCCATAGTTGCACCAAATAAGGCTAGTAAAACAAATTTGAAGTTTAACTTTTTCCCGAAAGACTCTTTTAAAGGATTAGCAACGGTTTTACCCTCGGCTTTAGCTTTCTTAAATAATGGAGATTCATCCATATTTCTTCTGATGAAGTAAGAAACAGCTACCATCACAATGGAAATTAAGAACGGTACACGCCATCCCCAGTCTTCAAAAGAAGCTTTATCCATTGCATTTCTAGTAATCAGAATCACAAAAAGCGAAATAAATAAACCTACCGTGGCTGTAGTTTGTATCCACGCGGTTCTTAAACCTCTTTTGTTAGGCTCAGAATGCTCTGCCACATAGGTTGCTGCGCCACCGTATTCGCCACCTAAAGCTAATCCTTGTAATAATCTTAAAATCAAAACTAAAACTGGAGCTATAAAACCAATAGTATCATAACTTGGTATTAAGCCAATGGCAAAAGTTGAGAAGCCCATCAATAATAACGTTACCATAAAGGTGTATTTCCTTCCTATGATATCGCCTAATCTACCAAAGAACAATGCGCCAAAAGGCCTTACCACAAAACCTGCTGCAAAGGTGGCTAAAGTTGATAAAAACGCTGCTGTGGGATTGTCTTGCGGGAAAAATTTAGTTGCAATAATAACGGCTAAGCTTCCGAAGATATAGAAGTCATACCATTCAATGAGGGTGCCTGCACTGGAGACACCAATTACTTTCCAAAGGTTTTTTTTATCCACCTTTTGTTGCGGAACACTTTCTAACATAATTAAAATTCTAGGTTGTTTGGTTTATAAAAGTTTTATAAAGCTTGTTATAAAGTCGCTTAAAAACAAACCCCAATCTTAAAAATGCTAACTATATACATAAGCTTATTTAAACCTATCCCACTTGATGAGCATATATTTGTCTCCTAATTCTGTAACAATCATTCCTGCTCCTTTTAAATTCTCTTCCTGAGCATAAAAATCTATCAATTCTTGATGTTTAAGTATTTTATATGAAGGTTTATAGACCGTTTTAACCGGTCTTGTTAACTGAAACTTTTTAACCCATTTCATTACGGAAACATGGCTTACACCCAACAAACGTTCTATTTCTCTATAAGAAACTCCCTCTACATATAGCTGCAAAGCTTTGATAATGTAATAATTATCTACTTGTTTACCTATTTTATCTACAGTAAAATAATATAGGCAATCTTTGCACTTAAAGCGTTGTTTATCATTGATAATTCCGCTTTTTACAACCTCACGAGATTGACACTTGGGACAAGTTTTTTTAACTTTTTTTGATACATTCATAAACTATAGCAAATTAGCAATAAATTTTAGAACTACAATTTTAAATTTATCACAACCCTTATCTTAAACAAAGACATATTTTGTCTTTGTTGATTCGTATGTTTACGAAAAATAATCTCAATATGTCTAAAAAGGAAGTTATCAATCGTTATAGTCTTATTATTAACAGAATAAGAAAATCTCCTGCCACTTTAAAAGATATCAACAATTATCTAGAAAGAGAATCTGAAATTCAGGGTTATGATTTTAGAATTTCTAAACGTACGCTAAAACGCGATCTTGAAGACATATTTAGTCTTTATAAAATAGACATCCAATATGATTTCTCTACAAAAGTTTATCGCATTGTATCACAAGATGAACCTGATTTAAACAACCGGATGCTAGAAGCTTTCGATACATTTAATGCCTTAAATCAAACCGAAGGTATTTCAAGATTTATCCATTTTGAAAAGCGCAGACCAAACGGTACCGAGAATTTTCATGGTATATTACATGCTATTCAAAATTCTAAAATGATAAAATATATTTATCACAAGTATTGGAATGATGAAATCTCTACTCGACTAATTGCGCCTTATGGATTAAAAGAATTCAAAAACCGTTGGTACGTTATTGGTAAAGATGAAAAAGACGGAGAAGTAAAAACCTTTGGTCTCGACCGTATCACCCAGTTAGAAATTACTGCTAAAAAATTTAATTATCCTTCCGGGTTTGATTTAAACGAAAGATTCGCTAATTGTTTCGGCATCATTAATCCTAAAGATCTTAAACCCGAAAAAATTGTGCTTTCTTTTGATGTAGAACAGGGAAAATATATCAAAAGTTTTCCTTTGCATAGCAGTCAACAAGTATTAAAAGACAATGCTCAAGAATTTCAAATTAGCCTAAATGTATTAACATCGTTTGACTTCATCATGGAAATACTTTCTTACGGCGATCGAGTTAAAATTATCCAACCAAAAGGTTTAAGAAATGAAATTAGAAACATCTACATGAGAGCATTAGAAAATTTCAGATAGAAAATTTAACACTTTTTAATACTGATTCTAAACGCTATAACTTATAGTATTAATCACATAATATGCCATATAAACTTTTCTTAGATGATATAAGAAATATAACAGATGTTTATAACAATGCTGATAACTTTGTTGTGGTAAGAAACTATAACGATTTTGTCAGATACATTAAAAATCAAGGGCTACCTTGTTTCATTAGTTTTGATAATGATTTAGGTGAAGATGAAAACAAAAATATTCTTCCTGATGGTTATGCTTGTGCTAAATGGCTGGTATATGAAAGCGATATAGATTTAAGAAACTTACAGTTTCGTGTACACTCGGCCAACCCTATTGCGAGAGTACAAATACAATCTTTATTAAATAACTATATCAACTTTTTAAAAACAGAGAAATTTCTCTAGAGAGGAGGCTTAACTGTGCCATGTTTTGGCTGGGTACAAATATATTTTTGTCTTCAACTTAAAATATAATGAATCTTAAAGCCTTATTTAATTTTAATCTTGAAAAGATATTTAACCGCATATCCGTTATCAACCAAAGAGTTTACGGAGATAGTATTAATATTATAAAACCTCCTGTAAATTATAATACTATAGAGAATGAGCATCATCAAAGTGATGAGATTATTACGGTTGCAGATATTGGTAATTATAAAATAGCAGTTTTTATTGCTCGTTTAAACGCCAGTAAAAAAATCGAAATTATTGGTTTTGGAGAATCAAAAACAGAAGGTATCAAAAAAGGTATAATTGCAAATTACTCTAAAGTATCACAATGTTTAAAAAACGCTATTGATAAGGCAGCAAAACAAGCAGATTTTATTCCAAAAAGTATTTGTGCTAGTATTTCATGTGCAGTAAAAGCTTATGAACACCAAGAGATATGCGTCAGAAAGCGGCATTCAGAAATAATTTCAGATGATATTGAGAAGTTGAAATTAGCTATACATCAATCCCGATTGTATGCAAATGAATATATTTTATATACCGAGTCCATGCATTTTAATGTAGACGGGGTTGATGAAATAATAAATCCAATAGGGATGAACGGCACAAGCATTGAAGGAATTTTTAAAGTTCTTACTTGCCCTTCTGTATGTATTAAAAATTTGAGAAGATGTTGTGATTTGATTGGTATTTCTTTAAAAACGACCTATCCTTCTATTATAACTTCTGCAGAAAGTATTCTAAATCGAGAAGAAAAAGCAGAAGGCGTTATTGTTGTAGATATTGGCGCAGAAAAATCTGATATAGCAATTTATAAAAACAGTAGCCTTTTTTTTACTGAGAGAATACCTTACGGCGGCAACATGATTACGAAGGATATTGCAAAGTATACTGGTTTGTTCTTAAAAAATGCCGAAGAAATCAAAATCAAACATGGCAATGCCATCTATTTAAATATAGATGATAATGAAACTATTGAAGCGAAATTATTTAAACACTACAAAAAGGCAGTATTTAAAAAAGACTTAGCGTTTGTAATTCAATGTCGCCTTATTGAAATACTAGAACTTATTAATTTTATTATTAGCTCTCATATTGATAAACATCAAATAATTTATGGAATAGTGTTTACAGGAGGGCCTTCAAATACACCTCAATTTAAAAAATTACTTAAACCTATATTTAAAACAAATTATTTTTATGATTTCAAAATTAAACCTATATTCACAACAATCAACCCTGAAATAAAAAAATTATTAAATCAACCTACATATACATCTGCATTAGGAATTTTAGAATTAGAATTTAAGAAACATTAACAATCATAAAAATCAAAAAATTATGGCTCAAATAATCAACACAGGTAAAGAACTTATCAGAATTAGTTCAAAACAACAAAACAAAATTGAGTATTCTACCAATGACGGGAGAACATGGGTTCTTCGTTACTCAGGGTCATCATCTACTGGTGATTTTCAAGATTTAACAGACAACGGAAAAGAAATTTTGGCTACAACATCAAAAGGTCTTTATTATTCAACTAATGGCGGAAGAACTTGGGGTAAGAGGAGTTAAAATTAAATAATGCTATAAGCGATGCTAAGTTTATGCCGAATTGTTTTTAATATATCACAAAGTAAATAAAATGAGTAACAACATATCTATAAAACCAATTAGTGAATTATTAGGAATGAATTTTTTTATTCCTGCGTATCAGCGAGGCTATCGCTGGACAGAACAACAAGTAACAGAATTATTGAATGATATATGGGATTTTATAAACAAACCAAATAAAAAGGATGATGAATTTTACTGTTTGCAACCAGTTGTAGTAATCAAGAGCGATGATAAAACAAAAAACAATAATAATTTAATTGGAGATTGGTACGATGTAATTGACGGACAGCAACGATTAACAACAACATTCCTTGTCTTAAAAAACTTAGAACGCTTTGTTGAAAGTGAAAGAAATAACTTCAAAATACAATATGAAACACGAAAAGGCAGTGAAGACTTTTTGATAAAATTAGACAGCAAATCAGAAGTTGATTCTAAAAAAAATGTTGATTATTTTCATATTTACAATTCCCACACGACTATTAAGACTTGGTTTCAAAAAAAAGTAAATGAAGGGCATACCTCAATAAGTTCAAAGTTTATTACGCCATTTTTAGAGAAAGTTAAAATCATTTGGTACGAAACTTCTAAAAAGGACGAATCGGAAAATAATGACGATTCTATCGATATTTTCACAAGAATCAACAGTGGTAAAATTCCGCTAACAAATGCTGAATTGATTAAGGCTTTGTTTTTAAATAGTTCAAATTTTGCACAAGCAGACAATGAAAAACTACGTCTAAAACAATTAGAAATTGCTTCAGAATGGGACAGAATTGAATATGCCTTACAAGACGATTCTTTTTGGTATTTTATCAACAAAAATGAAAATAACTTGGCAACTAGAATTGAGTTTATTTTCAATTTAATGTCAGACAAGCCAAGTGATGATAAGTATTCAACTTTCCATTTCTTTAATGAAAAATTCAAAACCAAATCAGAAAAAGAAATAAACGACAATTGGAAGGAAATAAAAAAGTATTTCCAAACACTTGAAGAGTGGTACAATAACAGAGAATTATATCACAAAATTGGTTATCTGATTACAGTTGGAACTGACTTGAAAACTATTCTTAACGAGAAAAAAGAAAAATCAAAAACGGAGTTTTCATATTGGATAGACCAAAAAATAAAATCCAAATTTGAAAATGTGAATTTGAAAGAAGTCGAATATAACGGAAAATATGTTCGTGAAATTTTATTGCTTCACAACATACAAACGATGCTTAACAACGAAAACGAAACTAATCGTTTCCCTTTTGACCGATACAAAAAAGAATTTTGGGATGTTGAACACATTCACGCAATTGCCACCGAGGTAAAAGTTAAAAAGGAAAATCAAGTTGAATGGCTAAAAAACAACTTCATAAAAACAGACAATCATCAAAACGAGGAGTTTAATAATAAAATTTGTTGCACAATACATGACAACAACCTGATTGATGAAAATGAATTCAAATCTATTGTGGAATATGTTTTAGGTGAAGAGGATAATAAGTTGCAAAACCTTTGTTTGTTAGATAGAGGAACCAATCGATCATACAAAAACGATTCTTTCAAGGAAAAAAGGAGAAAAATTATTGAAAGAGAAATGAATGGAACTTTTATTCCAATTTGTACAAAAAATGTTTTTATGAAATATTATTCAGCAAACGTGAAAGACATTGAAGTTTGGAATGAAAACGATAGAACTTCATATTTTGAAAAAATACAAAAAGTAATAAATCAATATTTACCACAAGCAATATTATCAGAAAATGAGCTATAATCCGACATCTAAAAAACTTACTTTTTTACAATTACTGTCAAACGACTCTAATGTTTGTAAACAATGTAATAATTTGGAATGGCAACCGCATAGTAAAATTGAAATTCCAATTATTCAGCGTGATTATGCTCAAGGAAGAGAAAGTAAAGAAGAACTGCGAAAAAACTTTTTAAATTCTTTATTTGAAGCTACTAATGGAAAATCTTTAGAGTTAGATTTTGTTTATGGCAGCTTAAAAGACAATGTTTTTCAACCGCTTGACGGACAACAACGATTAACAACCTTGTTTTTGTTGCATTGGTTTGTTGCAGTCAAAGAAGATAAGTTAGATAATGAGCTAAGAAAACTATTGACCAAATTCACTTACGAAACACGAACCAGTTCAAGAGAATTTTGTCAAGATTTAATAAACAAAGGAATAGACTTTAAAAATCTAATTGAGACTGATTACCTAGACAAAGAAAAAACAAAACCCAAAAACAACGAGCTGTCAAAAACTATAACTAACAGCTATTGGTTTTACCTTTCTTGGAAAAAAGACCCCACCATAAAATCAATGCTTAACATGCTTGATTCTATTTATCATACTTTTAAGGATACAAAGGAAGTATGGGACAAACTAAACAACATTAGTTTCCACTACATAGAATTACAAAACTTCGGTCTTTCTGATGATTTGTATATTAAAATGAACGCAAGAGGTAAACCTCTTACTGATTTTGAGAATTTTAAAGCAAAGTTTGAACAACATATAACCAAAGAGAGTTGGGAAAGCAATGCAGAAGCCACCGAATCATTCTCACATCAAATTGATACACTTTGGACAGATTTGTTTTGGAATTATCGTGATAAAACCGAAAATATTTTTGACGAACAGCTTCTGAATTTTTTCAGAACAATGGCTGTAATAAATTACACTTTAAAAGCAGACAAATCAAAGAGTGATGTTTTCAGAACCAATATTGATTTATTAACAAACAATTCAAAAAAAGTTTCATTCAATCAATATTTGGAGTTAGGCTGTTTTGATGATGATTATTTTAAAACATTGAAATTCGTTTTAAATAAAATTTCTGATAAAAGCGGATTGAAAACATTTCTTTTTGACACGACTTATGTAAATGAGGTAGAAATTTTTAATGGCGTAATTAAAAATGACTTATCATACCCTGACTTAGTTATTGCATTTGCATACTATCAATATTTAGCATTAGAAGAAGATATTGAAATAGAAAAATTAACAAGTTGGTTGCGTATTGTTCGTAATCTGGTAGAAGGTAGCAGACCCTATTTATTTAACAATGCTAATGATTTTGCAAATGCTCTACGTTCTATAAACGAATTGTTGCAACATAGAAATTCAATCGTTGATCACTTCGCAGACACACAAATTAATTCGCTTTCGGGTTTCATTAGTGAGCAATTTATAGAAGAAAAACTAAAAGCGAAACTTATTACACAAAATGATGATTGGAAAAACGCAATTATTGAAATTGAAAATCACCGATATTTCAAAGGACAAATCGGCTTTATTTTAGATTGGTGTAAAGACGAAAACGGAATACACAATATTGATAAATTCAAAGCATACTCAGAAAAATCAAATGCCGTATTTAGTAATGAAGGGTTGAATAAATTTGACAATTTTCTTTTTGAAAGAGCCTTATTAGCAACAGGAGATTATTTGTTAAGCAAAGGTAAGAATCTCAGCTTTCTCATCAACAATGAACGTGATATTAGCTGGAAAAGACTCCTTAGAGATAATAACCAAAAGCGAGAGATTTTAAAACAATTATTTGATAAAGTATCTACTCTAAATTTAACAAACGATTTACAAAAAATTATAGATGAATTTTCAGACAAAAATGATTGGCGTTATTATTTCATTAAACATCATGAAATGATTACCGTTTGTGGGAAGGAAAAATTAATCCGTAAGAATAGCGATTTTGATATTCTTTTGTTAAAGACAACACAAACAAACGGAGAACATAGAACATATTATTCATATTCTCTTTTCCTTGAATTAAACAATCCAAACCTAATATATCACCATCAAAATTCAACAAATGAATGCAAATACTTTGAAATAAATGGAATTCAAATCGCATTCAATAGTAACTCTAAGAAATTCTTTTGGACAGAAAACAAAGACTGGGTCAACACGCATGAATTTGATGACAGAGATTCGGCATTAAGCTTTATCAAGGAGCTATGTAAAACCAATTAATAAACTTAATAGGAAATAACTTAAACCCCTATGTTCATATTTTAAACAATTATAGAAAGACTTTCGAAATCTAAAAACTTCGTGAAATTTCTAATGTTGCGTTATGCCTGCTTTTACCATCTTATCAGACACCCACAATCTCCATCACAAATTAAAACTTTGTGGTGGAGATTTCCTTATCCATTGTGGAGATGTAACCGAATACGGTACAGAAGATGAACTAGAAGATTTTATTTATTGGTTTACCAAACAAAATTATACCCATAAAATTTTCATAGCTGGCAACCACGATTTATGCTTGGAAAACATTTCTAAAAAACAAAAGAAAGCTATTATACCACCAAATATTACGTATTTAGAAAACAAAGGCATTAACATTAATGGAATTAATATTTACGGTAGCCCTGTAACACCGTACTATTTAGGCATGGCTTTTAATCGGAAAAGAGGGGATGAAATCAGAAAAATTTGGAATAAAATTCCTCTAAATACAGATATATTAATCACCCACACACCACCATTTACCATAATGGATAATAAACTAGGGTGTGAAGATTTGCTCAAAACTTTACAAAAAGTTAAACCCAAATTAGCAGTTTTTGGTCATATTCACGAACATTATGGTACACAAGAAAAAAACGGAACAGCATATATTAATGCTGCAATAACCAGCAACATTACCGGTTCACATCAGCCATATTATAAATTATTACACCCACCCGTTGATATTCTTATTTAATTGGATAATATTTTTATTCTGACTATATAACAATTAATTAGTAATAACTTAAACAGAATAATTAATTACATAAATTATAAATTTTATTTTAATCCCGGCTTTTTCCGACTACTATTTGAGCTCAATAAAGAGCTACTAAAAGAAGCTTAAGCTCTAAAAATTTAAAAAAATCTGATTTTTTCAATTAACTCCGCCATTTTATGGCTGCGTAGTGTGTAGATAACATATTTTGTATAGACAAATATGATTATCCTTTATTATCATGTAATTCAAATTACGAATTTACACCCCATAGCCTAAAAAGATTAGTAGAACTAAATGATAAACTAAGACTTGAAGAAATTCGGACAAAAAAATTCTATATAAAAAACAAACTTAATGATGATTACAATATAAATACTACTCTATCTTTATGGAGTGAAAATGAAGTATTCAACAAAAAGCACAAAACAAAAATTGGTAATCCATTTTTTGAAATAAGAGATTTCGGAATACCGACCACTAGTTTTCTAGATAAATATTTTTTGAACATCAACTGGAACGAGTATAAATTTTGTAACAACCACCCTTTAAAAGAATTACACACGTGTTATACGATGCATTGCTTAGTCTTTCATTCTCGTTTAACGTGGGATGACCTACTAAAACAGATGATGTGTGGATGGAATTTAATATTGATTTTCAGTTTTTTTTTATAGAAAACACACCATAATGTAACAGTTTTTATTAATTAAAACACTTCTTTTAAAATTATATTGAAATAAATTTGATGAGTACTTGTCAATTAAGAAATATTTTCTGATATTTGCAAACTCTTTGTAAAACTGAGTTTTAATAGAAAAAACACGATATAGTCATGTCAAGAATTTGTGATTTAACAGGAAAAGCATCATTAGTAGGTAACCACGTATCTCACTCGAACGTGAAAACCAAACGTAAGTTTCATCCTAACCTTCAATTAAAGAGATTTTATATCCCTGAAGAAGACCGTTGGATAACTTTAAAAGTTTCCACATCAGCAATAAAAACTATCAATAAAATCGGTATTACCGAGGCTATTAACAGATTCATCAATAAAGGATCTATTTAAATTTAAGACTTTTAAAACCGAAATAGAATGGCTAAGAAAGGCAATAGAGTTCAAGTAATTTTAGAATGTACTGAACATAAAGAAAGCGGAATGGCGGGTACTTCAAGGTATATCACTACTAAGAACCGTAAAAACACTCCAGAGAGATTAGAGATAAAGAAATTTAACCCTATTTTAAGGAAAGTTACTTTACACAAAGAAATTAAGTAAGAAATAGCTACCTGTTAGCATAAAATAATATTTAACATGGCAAAGAAAGTAGTTGCAACCCTAAAAACCGGAACCGGTAAAGAGTATTCAAAGGTTATTACTATGGTAAAGTCTCCTAAAACAGGCGCTTATACCTTTAAAGAAGTTATTGCACACAATGATCATATTAAAGATGCTATCGTTGCTGCAAAAGAGAGCACTAACGCTTAATTTAATACTTCTATGATATTGAAGCCGTTCCAATAATTATTGGAATGGCTTTTTTTATTTAATTTTATACCCTATGGGACTATTTGATTTCTTTAAGAAAAAAGAAAAAACTGTTGAAGAAAAAGAAGCACTAGATAAAGGGCTCGAAAAAACCAAAGACACTTTTTTTTCTAAAATAAGTAAGGCTGTTATTGGAAAATCTACAGTTGACGATGACGTACTAGACGAGTTAGAAGAAATACTGGTAACCTCTGATGTTGGTGTTAGCACTACTTTAAAAATTATTGAAAGAATTCAAGCAAGAGTTGCTAGAGATAAATATTTAAATACGAGTGAACTTAATGGTATTCTTAAAGAAGAAATCCAAGCATTATTAGAAGAAAATAATTCTTCGGACTTTGAGAATCTAGCTTCTTACACTAACCAAAAACCGTATGTAATTATGGTAGTTGGTGTAAATGGCGTTGGAAAAACTACCACCATAGGCAAGTTAGCTTATCAATTAAGAGAAGCTGGGCAAAAAGTTGTTTTAGGTGCTGCCGATACATTTAGAGCTGCAGCTGTAGACCAAATTAAACTTTGGGGAGAGCGTGTTAACGTTAGAGTAGTGTCTCAAGGCATGAATGCCGACCCTGCCTCTGTTGCATTTGACACTTTACAATCTGCTGTTGCGAACCAAGAAGATATAGCCATTATTGATACAGCCGGAAGGTTACATAATAAGGTGGGCTTAATGAACGAGCTTTCTAAGATTAAAAATGTTATGAATAAGGTTGTACCTGGTGCACCTCATGAAATTTTATTGGTTTTAGATGCCTCTACAGGGCAAAATGCTATTGAACAGTGTAAGCAATTTACACAAGCAACAGATGTAAACGCCTTAGCACTAACTAAATTAGATGGTACAGCCAAAGGCGGTGTAGTTATCGGAATTTCTGATCAGTTTAAAATCCCAGTAAAATATATTGGTGTTGGCGAAAAAATGACCGACTTACAGCTTTTCAATAAAAAAGAGTTTGTGGATAGTTTGTTTAATACATGATTACTCAGATTGATTTGATTACACTAATCTCAAGATAATCTATCTATAACATGGCAGAATCAAATTTAGTAAAAGATACTCTTACACATAAGATAATTGGATACTGTTATGAAGTGCATAAAGAATTAGGCTCAGGTTTTTTAGAAAAAATATACGCTAGAGCTCTTATACTTCAATTTAGTAAGGAGAATTTGAAATTTGAGTATGAAAAAGAATTCACAGTTTTATTTCAAGGACAATCTGTAGGTAAATTTAGATGTGATTTTTTAGTAGAAAATAAAATTATTGTTGAATTAAAATCAGTTACCGGAATAATGCCTAAACTTTTTCAAAGTCAAGTAATATCTTATTTAAAAGCTAGTAAAGTAAAAACCGGTTTGTTAATAAATTTCGGCAATACAAGCTGTGAAGTAAAAAGATTCTCTGTTTAAATACAGTGAAATCAAAAAATCGGTGAAATCAAAAAATAATGAAAGTAAAATCAACAAAATCCCCTATCATAAAACCACGTGTTAATGTAGTTACCTTAGGCTGTTCTAAGAACACTTATGACTCTGAGGTTCTTATGGGGCAATTAAAAGGTAATCAAATAGATGTTGTTCATGAGGCAGATCGTGTGCAAGAAAACGATATTATTGTTATCAATACTTGTGGATTCATAGATAATGCTAAGCAAGAATCTATTGATACGATATTGCAGTTTAGCGAGTTAAAAGAACAAGGAAAAGTTGGAAAAGTTATCGTTACCGGATGTTTATCAGAACGTTATACTCCAGAATTATCAGCAGAAATCACCAATGTTGATGCCTGGTTTGGTACTAACGATTTACAAAACCTACTAACCTCGGTAGGTGCCAACTACAAATATGAGTTACTTGGAGAAAGGCTTTTAACAACACCATCGCATTTTGCCTATTTTAAAATAGCCGAAGGTTGTAACAGACCATGCTCTTTTTGTGCTATTCCTTTAATGCGTGGCAAACACCTATCAAAACCTATTGAAGAATTGGTAAAAGAGGCTAAACATTTAGCTAAAAATGGTACAAAAGAACTTATTTTAATTGCTCAAGACCTTACTTATTATGGTTTAGACCTTTATAATGAGCGTAAATTGGCCGATTTAATGCGCCACCTTTCTGATGTTGATGGTATTGAATGGATAAGATTACAATATGCCTATCCGTCTGGTTTCCCTATGGATATTTTGGATGTGATGAATGAGCGCTCTAATATTTGTAATTACTTAGATATGCCACTACAACATATTAGCGATAATATGTTAAAATCTATGCGCAGAGGCACAACTAAACAGAAAACCATCGACTTGGTTAATCAGATTAGAGATAAAGTACCTGATATTGCTATGAGAACCACCTTGATTTGCGGTTACCCAGGCGAGACTCAACAAGATTTTGAGGAAATGTTAAATTGGGTTGAAGAAACCAAATTTGATAGATTAGGCTGTTTCACTTATTCGCATGAAGAAAAAACCCATGCTTATGATTTGATTGATGATGTACCACAAGAAGTAAAAGAAGAACGTGTTGAGGCTATTATGGAAGTGCAGCAAGGTATTTCTTTTGACCTTAACCAGCAGAAAGTTGGCAACACATACAAAGTTTTAATTGATAAAAAAGAAGGCGATTATTTTGTGGGCAGAACACAATTTGATTCTCCGGAAGTAGATAACGAAGTTTTACTACATGCTGCGGATAATTATGCTACTACTGGCAGTTTTGTTCAAGTTAAAATAGACCGAGCCGAGGACTTTGACCTTTATGGAACTATTGTCAAATAATTGATAGAAATAGGGGAAATGATGAATTTCTCCTATTTTCGTTTTCAATGGAAGCTCAGTATATTGATTATGAAGAAACCCGATGTTTCTCAACGGCCTTAATCAGATACATTCGGCAAGATGCCGATTTAAAGCCTTTTTATAAGCACCCAGCAAATATTGCAGGTTTTAAAGCTTTGTTAACAGATAAAAAAGTCATCGCCAACAGGCAAACTTTGGTTGAGGTTTTAAAAGAACAATATCAACAAATCAACAACCAATCTGCTGCTACACAAGCTCATATCAACCAACTATTAGAAGATAATAGTTATACTATTACAACCGGTCATCAACTCAATATTTTTACAGGTCCGCTTTATTTTATATTCAAAATAGTAACTGCTATTAATTTAGCCAAAGACCTTAAAAAAGAGTTTCCTAACCAAAATTTCATTCCTGTTTATTGGATGGCTTCAGAAGATCATGATTTTGAAGAAATTAACCATACTTATATTGGAGGTAAAAAAATAGCGTGGAAAAAAGAAACAGCTGGTGCAACAGGCAGAGTAGATACGAAATCCATCATCCAAGCTTTAAATGAATATAAAGGAATTTTAGGTCTTACTGATAATGCTTTACAATTGAGTAAAATAATTGATAAAGCCTATACCAAGTTTACTAAACTTGCTGATGCTACCAGATATTTAGTGAATGAGCTTTTCGGGAAACACGGTTTGGTGATTATAGATGCAGATCATCCTAAATTAAAAAAACAATTTATCCCTATCATTAAACAAGATATTATTGGGCAGCATAGCTTCAAAAATATCTCTGCTACTAATGAAGCATTAACGGACATTGGGATAACACCGCAAGTTAATGCCAGAGAGATTAATTTCTTTTATTTAACCGATGATTTACGTGAGCGAATCGTTTTTGAAGATAATCAATACCAAGTATTAAATACGGCGATTAGGTTTTCTGAGGATGAATTAAAGCAGGAAATAGAAAATAATCCTGAAAGATTTAGTCCAAATGTGGTGATGCGCCCACTTTATCAAGAAGTGATATTGCCCAACATAGCTTATATAGGCGGTGGTGCCGAGGTTATTTATTGGCTACAACTAAAATCAAATTTTGATTTCTATAAAGTAGATTTCCCTATTTTGATACTTAGAAACTCGGCCATGATTGCCAATACTAAACTTAAGGATAAATTAAGTAGACTAAAATTAGATTTTAAAGATATTTTCGAGGATATAGATACCTTAAAAGCTCGTTGGCTAAAAGTACACTCTAACCATGTTTTAGACTTAAAAAACGAGTGGCGAGAGCTTGAATGTATTTTTGAAAAGTTAAAATTAAGAGCCCATAAGATAGATCCTACTTTATCGCCAAGTACAGAAGCTGTAAAAGTAAGACTAGAAAAAGCCATTCTGAATCTCGAGAAGAAACTCTTAAAAGCCGAAAAAAAGAATTTTGCTGACGCGATGAACAATCTAGATAAAATAAAATCTGCCCTATTCCCTGGTGGAGGTTTGCAAGAACGGAAAGAGAATTTCGGCTTATTTTATGTAGCTCAAGGAGATGATTTTATCCAAAACCTAATCCAACATTTTATACCTTTAGATTTTAAATTTACCATACTTATTTAATGGAATACCATATTTTCCCTGAGCAGCAATTAAGAAGTTTTACAGAAAATATTTTTAAAGCCATGGGATGTTCTGATGAGCATGCCCAACTAGCTGCTGATGTTTTAATAAAAGCTGATTTAAGAGGAATAGACTCTCATGGCGTAGCCCGTTTAACAGGATATGTAAGGCTATGGGAGAAAAAAAGAATTAATACCAAGCCTCATATTAAAGTAGTACACGAAACTAATAGTACGGCTACCGTTAATGGCGATGCAGGATTAGGGCTTATTGTTGCGCCTTGGGCTATGCAAGTAGCTATCAGAAAAGCCGAAGAATGTGGTTCTGGCTGGGTAGCAGTAAGAAACTCGAACCATTTTGGTATTGCCGCTTACCACACTTTGATGGCTGTAGAACAAGATATGATTGGCTTTGCTGTAACCAATGCCAGTCCTTTGGTGGCACCAACCTTTTCTACCGAAAGAATGCTAGGGACCAACCCTATTTGTTACGCTTTTCCAGCAGAAAACTACCCGCCAATGGTGGTAGATATGGCAACTTCAACAGCAGCTAATGGCAAATTAGAAATAGCACAAAGAAAAAACACAGAAGTACCTAGCGGTTGGATACAAGATAAAGAAGGAAATGCTACCATAGACCCCCACGGATTAAAAGCTGGTGGTTCTTTACTACCACTAGGCTCTGATAGAGAACATGGCAGCCATAAAGGATTTGGCTTAAGTGCTACGGTTGATATTTTATCGGCAGTATTATCTGGTGCTAGTTATGGGCCTTGGGCTCCGCCTTTTGTAGCATTTATGGATCCACTGCCAAATCAACCAGGGCAAGGACTTGGTCACTTCTTAGGCGCTATGCGTGTTGATGGCTTTAGACCTAAAGCAGATTTTAAAGCACACATGGATAATTGGATAAAGCGTTTTAAAGAAGCTAAGCCTATTAACGAAAATCAAAAAGTTATCATCCCTGGTGAACCAGAATTAGAAGCAGAAAAGGACAGAAAAATTAATGGTATACCTTTAATAGAAGCTGTTGTTAAAGATATGAACGAGGTTGCTGCCAAATTTGGTTTACAGCAATTATAAAATAATCTAATAATTAGTCATTAAAAAAGCGAACCTCAGCAGAATAGAAGTTCGCTTTTTTTATAAGCTTAAATGAGAATTAATGAATCCCCATAAATAGTCTATTCCATCTTATCTTGTCAAAGAAAGTTCCATTTTCGTTCCAGCTCATCCATACGAATAAAGCTTTACCTACGATATGATCCTCGGGTACAAAACCCCAATATCTAGAGTCTAATGAATTATGACGATTATCTCCCATCATCCAATAATAATTCATTTTAAAAGTATAGGTATTAGATTTTTTCCCATTAATATAAAAGTCATTACCCTTTACTTCTAATTGGTTACCCTCGTACAATTGAATGGCTCTTTTATAGATAGGGTAAGTTAAGCTATCTAAAGTAACTGTCCAGCCTTGTTTAGGAACTATGATAGGCCCGTAATTATCTTCATTCCATTTCAAATTAGGATCATGAGGGAATATCTCTTGTTTAAACTCTCCTTTTTGAGCTATCATAGGCGTAAAAACTTTCACATTTGAGAAAGCTTTCACTTTAGTGATTTCTGTAGATGGCATAATAAAAACATATTCATCGGCACTTACACGCTCTACATCAGTATCTATATCCTCTAAAGCTTTAGGATTAAATTCGCTACCATCAGTTTTAACGTAATAGGTTGTTTGACTTCTTTCTGGAATATCAACCTGTTTTCCGTTTACGAAAACAATACCATTATCTATACTTAAAGTATCGCCGCCAATGGCTAAACATCTTTTAATATAATTCTCACGCTTATCAATTGGACGATTTAAAGGTTCATCAGCGTCCATAGGGTAATTGAAAACCACTACATCATTACGCTTAATATCCTGAAAACCAGGCAAACGGTAATAAGGTAATTGCCAACCATCCCAATAAGCTTTAGTACCTGTTATAGGCATCGTATGATGAGCAAAAGGAAAGGCTATAGGTGTTATAGGTGTACGAGCACCATAATTAACTTTACTTACAAATAAGAAATCGCCTACTAATAAGGAGCGCTCCATTGAACCTGTTGGTATGGTATAGGCCTCTATAAACAAACCACGAATTAAAGTAGCTGCTATAACAGCAAAAATGATAGCATCGAGCCACTCTCTACCTGCACTTTTCTTTTTTGCTGGTGTTTTTTTGTTTTTGTTCTTCTCCCAGAATTTAAAATTCATGTGTGTATTATTTATACATTAAAATTGTACATCTCTTTTACAGAGTAAAAACCTTTTTTACCTTGTAACCATTCCCCAGCTAAAACTGCCCCTAAAGCAAATCCTTGTCTGCCATGTGCTACATGCTTTAATTCTATACGATCTACATCAGAATCATAAATCACAGCATGTGTACCCGGTACTTCGCCTTCTCTGTAAGATTCTATAATTAGATGCTCTGGACGGTGTTGTGTTACATGATTTTCTGAAGCACTTACATCAATCCACTCTTTTTTAGTTTTAAACTCTTCTAAAATATCTTCTGCAATGGTGATGGCTGTACCGCTTGGCGAATCTAATTTATGAATATGATGAATTTCTTCCATACCAACATCATATTGGTCAGAAAAGTTATTCATCATCTTGGCGGCAATTTTACTGATTTGGAAAAATATATTAACCCCTACACTAAAGTTTGAGCCATACATAACAGTTGCATTAGCGCTTAGACAGGCATCTTTTACTTGCTGCAACTGGCCATACCATCCGGTAGTACCAACTACCAATGGCACTTGTGCATCAATACATTTTTGGATATTGGTTAAAACAGTTGCTGGTGTACTAAACTCTATGGCTATATCTGCTTTTTGCAGATTCTCTAATGTAAGCTCATGCGTATTGCTTTCATCTATTTTTAAAACAATTTCGTGATTACGGTCTAAGGCAATGCTCTCAATCATTTTACCCATTTTACCGTAGCCTAGTAATGCTATCTTCATAATTTTATGGTTAATTTAAGCATAGGAACCGGAGCTTGGTTTATGCCGAAAGAATAAACTGGTGTATAAATAGAAGGTGAAATTTTGATGGCTAAATCGTCATCAACATCAAAAGTTGCTAAGCGAGCATCTATATAGGCATCAATCATATTGATACCATAAAAACCTACAAAAGCCAATATACTTAAATCTCTATTTCTTCTATAAAAGTCTTTTGCACTGTAAATTTGTACGTCTGAGGCATTAAGGTATTGTTGTAGTTCTTTACGCCCTTCGCTTCTGGCTTGGCTTTCGCCTAAAAACTCTTTATAAAAACGTTGATTAAAATCGTAAACCAAGCCTATACCTACAAAACCGCCATAAACTAATGGAACTTTCCACCATTTGCCGTTTCTTGCTTGTCCCCAGCCAGGGATAATAGCCGAACGTAAAACAGCTTTACGTGGCGATTGCAGTTCTGTGCTATCTTTAAATAAAGAAAAAACATCTCTATTTAAACGCTGCTTGACAGAAATTTTTGGCTTTTCTACCGATACGGTATCTTTGTTTTGTGCAAAACACAAAACACTAGTACATAGTAAAATCGCAAAAAATAAGGGCTTAAGCATGCTACCAGTCCAAAAGTTCTAAAATCCTGTTCAGGTCATCATCAGATAAAAAAGGAATTTCTATACTTCCTTTTCCGTTTGGCTGAACTTTCATTTTAATTTTAGTTGCAAATTTTGAAGATAAATCGTCCTGTATTTTTTGATACTGGAAAGAAACACCATCTGCTTTTTTAGCCGATTCTGACTTTTTAATACCGTTTTGTTTGATATTTCTTACCAATTCTTCTACTTTTCTTACTGATAAATCTTTATCAATAATCTCTTGAAAAATAAATAGCTGACTGGATGGATCTTCTACACTGATAAGCGCTCTTGCATGCCCCATAGATAAGTGGTTATCTCTGATGGCAGCCTGTATTACCGGAGGTAATTTTAACAAACGCAAATAATTGGTAATGGTTGAGCGATTTTTAGAAACCCTATCACCCAATTCTTCTTGCTTTAAAGAGCACTCATCTATCATTCTTTGGAAACTTAAAGCTACTTCTATAGCATTTAAATTTTCTCTTTGGATGTTCTCTATTAAAGCCATTTCCAGCATCTGCTGGTCGTTAGCGGTACGTATATAAGCCGGTATTTCATCAATACCTGCCATTTTAGTGGCTCTTAATCTTCTCTCACCAGAAATTAATTGATAAGCATCTCCAACCTTACGAACGGTAATAGGCTGAATTAAACCTTGCAGTTTAATAGATTCTGAAAGTTCTTTTAAAGCTTCTTCATCAAACTCAAAACGAGGTTGAAACGGATTAACCTGTATTTGATTAATTTTAATTTTACTGATAGAACCCAAAGAAACAGTATTGATATTCTCTGTAACGATGGGCTGCTGACGTTGATAGGATGTATCCGGAGTATCATTAAGTAAAGCACCTAATCCTTTACCTAAACCAAATTTTCTTTCTTTAGTCATGCTTTATACTACTTCTTTTTGATCAACCGGACTTTCTTTTGATAAACCATTTTTCTTGATAATCTCTCGGGCAAGGTTTAAATAGTTTATTGCTCCTTTAGAGTTAGCATCATGCATAATCACAGAAATGCCAAAGCTTGGCGCCTCGCTTAATCTTGTGTTTCTTGCTATAATAGTTTGGAAAACTAAATCCTCAAAATGTGAACGCACTTCTTCAACTACTTGATTAGAAAGACGTAAACGTACATCATACATGGTTAGTAAAATACCTTCTATTTGTAGTTCTGGATTTAAACGTGTTTGTACTATTTTAATGGTATTTAACAATTTACCCAAACCTTCAAGTGCAAAATATTCGCATTGAACAGGAATAATAACAGAATCTGCAGCGGTAAGCGCATTAATGGTTATCAAACCTAAAGATGGAGAACAATCAATAATAATGAAATCATATTGATCTCTAACTTTTTCTAAAACAGCCTTCATCTTGAACTCGCGTTCGTGAAGGTTAATCATTTCAATCTCTGCACCTACTAAATCTATATGTGCAGGTAATAAATCAAGATTAGGGGTTTCTGTTTTCCTAATAGCCTCTTTAGGATCAACATCATTAATGATACATTCGTAAATACTTGTTTTGATGGTACGAGGATCAAAGCCTATACCTGATGTAGAATTTGCCTGAGGATCGGCATCAACAATTAAAGTTTTAAATTCAAGTACGGCTAAACTTGCTGCTAAATTAATTGAAGAGGTTGTTTTACCTACCCCTCCTTTTTGATTGGCAATTGCTATTATCTTACTCATCTACCTAAAGTGTATGCTATTATGCTTTGTATGTTTTTTTTACAAGGGTTTTAAAAAAGCCATAAATTTGTAATTTTAAGCCCGTTTAACCCTTTTTCATAAAGGGCTAAGATACAAATTTAAACAATATCAATTTCCACACGTTTACAAGACTTATAAACATATCAATATGACTTTAATAATTTCAGCAACTAACAGGCTGAATAGTAATACGCTTAAAGTAGCAAAATATTACCAAAAAATTTTAAAAGCCAAAGGCACAGAAGCTTCTATATTATCTTTAACAGATTTACCAGAAAACTTAATTGCTTCTGATTTATATGGTAAAAGAAGTGCCGAATTCCAGAATATACAACAATTGGTGTCTGCTGCTGATAAATTTCTATTTGTTATTCCAGAATATAATGGCAGTTTCCCAGGCGTTTTAAAAGTTTTTATGGATGCATGTGATTTCCCTCAATCTTTTTATGGCAAAAAAGCAGCACTGGTTGGTATATCATCAGGCAAATATGGGAACATACGTGGTGTAGACCATTTTACTGGTGTTTGTAACTACATGAATATGCAGGTTATGCCCTTAAAAATTCATGTAACAGCGGTACATAAAGAATTAAATGAAGATGCTGATTTCTTTAATGCCGATACAGTTAAATTTTGTGATGAACAGGCAGAAAAATTTATTGCTTTTTAAGCCACATCAAACTTAAGCCAAGCATTACCTTCATAACCAAAATTGAAATATTTTGGTGTGATAATTTCAGCTAAAATCTCAATAGAATCTACTAACCTAGGACCACTTCTGTTAAAATAGTGGTTACCATCGGCAACGTAGATTTTATTGTTTTTAACCGCTTGTAAATTACTCCATTGTGGCTGGCTTAATAAAACATTTATTTCTTGCATGGTTCTAGAGATAGAAAATCCGCATGGCATGATGATGATGATATCAGGATTTGCTTCTGCAATTTCTTCCCAGCTTACAAAGGGAGAATGCTGACCATTTTGAGCCAATAATGATTTACCCCCGGCAATTTCTACTAACTCAGGAATCCAATTCCCTGATACCATTACAGGTTCTAGCCACTCTATACAAGCTACTTTAGGTTTATCATTAAAAAACTTTAGTTTATGTTTTACGATATCTTTTCGCTCTTCTAAATCTTCTATCAAAGTTTCGGCTACAGCCATAGTGTCTGTTGCGGCAGCTATTTTTCTAATATCATCAAAAACATCATTTAAAACTTTTGGCTCTAAAGAAATAATTTGGGTTTGATGACCTATAAAATCGGCTAAAGCCTCTTCTACATCTTTTAAAGAAACAGCACAAACATCACATTGTGCTTGGGTAATGATGATATCAGGTTTTAATTCTTGAATTAAAGCTTTATCAATTTTGTAAATGGATAAAGAATCTGATAAAATTTCTTTAACCTGTTGGTCTATTTCTTTACTGCTACCTGTTGAAGTAAACTTTGCATCAGAGCAAATAGGCAAATACTGGATACTTGCCGGAAAATCGCACTCGTGAGATCGTCCAACCAAATTTTCTTCTAAGCCTAAGGCACAAATAATTTCGGTTGCGGCAGGTAACAAAGAAATAATCCTCTTCATGAATATCAAATTTCCGCAAAGATAGTAAAATCAAAACAGGGATAAACCTATCCGATTTATCCCTGTTTTAAATTGTTTTATTAATGGTTTTAGTTTCCCATACCTCCACCCGCTTGGCCTCCGCCATCACCTTGTTTTAAGTCGTCATTTTTAACACCTTTTTTAGGATTTTGATTAACCTTTAAACTTCCAAATCTCCAACTGAAGTTAACACCAACAGAACGGAAAGGTATGGAGAAGTTGTTAGACTGTATAAATGCCGGGTTTCTAATCTCAGATTCAAAATTCTTGCGATTATTAAATGGATCTATCACATTTAAGCCAATACTTCCTTTTTTATTAAAGAGCTCTTTCTTAAGGCCTAGATTCCACATATTAAATGATGGATTTCTACCTTGAAAAGTTCTTCTAGGAGAATTGGTAATTAAGAAAGTCTCGAAAGTTAACCCCTTAGGCATGGTATAAGTTGCACTTAAGAAACCATTGTACATCAAATAAACTTTATCCTCTATGGCTGATATATTTGCACTAGCTGCTGATAAGTTAATATCGTAAGTATAAATATTGAAATTACCTCTTAGTGTAAGTTTTTTTGTTGGATTAACAGAACCAAAAAAGTTAAATCCTACAGAGTTATTTCTACCAACATTATCATAAGTAGTAAAAGAAATGTTCTTTCCGTCTACGGATCTGTTAGTAATAATACTCTCAATAATATCTTTAGTAGCCCTATAGTAAATAGAAGCATTAATGATAGTTGTTTTAACAAATGTTGAGTAATTAATCTCAAAATTATCTGCCAACTCTGGCCCTAAAAGCGGATTACCTTGAGATTGATTGTAAAAATCGGCCGAATTTAAGAATGGGTTTAAGAAAAACACACTAGGTCTTTGTAAACGTTTATTATAGCTAAATTTTACTGTTTGAAAATTTTTGAACGTTCTTGAAACCACAAAGCTCGGCACAAAATTACCATAATCATTAGTAAAAGGTGTAAAAGCTGCAGTTCCGGTTGCAAAACCATTAATATCTGTAAACTCATATCTACCTCCTACTTTTACACCATACTTTTTAGCTAAGGTAAATCCAAAGGTGGTGTAAGCAGAAAGCACATCTTGATTGTAATCATAAATAAAGTTTCTTCCATCTACTGGGATTCTATTACCTCCTGATAAATCCGCACTATCTACACCAGAATCATTAGTAATATCTCTTAGAATAGCTTTAACACCTGTTTCCCAAACTATTTTTTTGAAAGGATGGGTATAATCTAACTGAAAGGTAGATTCTTTATTGATAGCATCACTTGTACCAATTTCTTGGCGAGCTACGGTAGAAAAATAAGAATCATAATCATTAACCAAATTACTTTGAGTTAGCTGCCAAGCTAATGAAATTTCTTGTCCTTCTTTTTTGAATTTGTGGGTATAATCGTTATTCCAATCATAACCTGTAACCCTATTTTTATTATTAGTTACTCTGGTAAAAGCTTGTTGTACTCCTCCAAAAGAGTTTTTATTATCGTTAAAACCATCAACACCAAACTGAAACCAATTTAATTTAAGGGTAGAGCTAACCGAATTATATTTATTAAAATCATAATCGGCACCAATAGAGCCATTGGTAGCTAAACGCTCAGTAGTACTTCTACCGTTTTGTAAATTAAAATCTCCATTGTTATTAATTCTGTTGAAATCTAGGATAGAAGTTTGTGGCCAAGAATAATAACCTCCTCCATTTGCAGTTACAGTTAACCTACTCTTTTTAAGATTTAGATTTAAGTTTCCACTGTTTTGGCGAATACCAACACCTGCATTTACAGAACCGCTCATGCCTTCTAGGTTATTCTTTTTGGTGATGATATTGATAATCCCTGATGTACCCTCAGCATCGTATTTGGCTGATGGTGATGTAATGACTTCTACGTTTTTAATTTGATCTGCAGGAATTGCTTTTAAAGCATCAGCTATGTTACCTGCCATTGTACCTGATGGTTTACCATTAATTAACACCCTGATGTTTGAGCTTCCTCTTAAAGATACATTACCATCATAATCAACTGATAAAAGTGGTACTTTACGTAAAACATCTGTAGCATTACCGCCAGCAATAGCTACATCTTTCTCTGCATTATAAACCAGTTTATCTATCTTGTTTTCTACTATAGATGTTTGTCCTTCTACAACAACTTCGTTTAAAAGCTTTGCGTTAGGCGACAACTTGATGGTGCCTAAATTAATATCTGGCTTACTATTGGTTGTTGTTACAGGATCTATAATTTTGGTTTGATAACCAATAAAAGAAACGGTGATTCTGTATTTACCGGGTATTATTTTCTCTATTTTGAAAGCGCCTTTATCATCTGCCAAAGAGCCATTGGTTGATTTTGTTTGCTGACTTTTTGATAGTGCGATAGTTGCATAATCTACTGGCTTGTTTGTTATTGAATCTATTACTGTACCTGATATTTTTCCGATAATGGCACTTGACCCGCCACCTGCTCCCATAGGCATTTGAGCAAATGTTTTAGTTGATATAAAAACAACTAATAATAAGTATAAATATTTCATCCCTTGTTTTGTTGTGTTTGCAAAGTTAGAAGCAAAAAAAAAGTAAATGTTACAGGAGTGAAGAAATTATTTTCTCCTGTAACACTTACTTTACCAAACCTCTCTTTAAAAAAGAGAATTACATGTATTTGTTTTGAATTAAATATTCAATAACTCTTGAGAATTGTGGTGCTGTTTGATCTACTTTATCTGCTACGTTACTATTAAAATCTAAAAAGTTAGACCCTGTATGGGTAACGTTATCTTTATAGGTTTTTAATGATGCTTCTAATATACTACGATCTTTTTTCGACTGCTTTAGTACAGATTTAACATCGTAAGTAGCAATTAAAGCTCCCTTTTTGTTGTAAATAGAAACTATATAATTTTTGATTTTAGACTTTGCAGCAACTATCTCCTTTTCATCTGCTTTAATTTTTCCTAAAACCTTGTCTTTTGCTTTGATTTCATCATTCTCTATTACTATATCTGATTTTTTATCATCAAAAGAAGCCGCATTTGAGAAATTAGCACATAGCAGTACAAATAAAATAAAAATTAAATTTTTCATAGTTTTTGGGTTGTTAATTTGTTTAGTATAGATTGTTACGTAAAGATAGTATTTACGGTTTTAATTATTTAATTCTAAACTACAATATTAACAATTCTTCCTTTTACTATTATCACCTTTTTAGGGGATTTCCCTTCTAAATATTTTTGAACAGCTTCGTTTGCTAAAACTTCTTTCTCTATGTCTGCCGGCTCCATACTTAATGGGAAGCTTAAATTAGTTCTGGTTTTACCATTTATAGAAATAGGATAATTAAAATCATTCTCTACCAAATACTCCGGATTAAATTTAGGGAAGTTTGCATAAGAAATTGTTCCTTCTGCATTTCCCAATAAAGCCCAAAGTTCTTCTGTAACATGTGGTGCATAAGGGTGCAACAGCAAAACTAAATCTTGAAGGATAGCTCTTTTGTTACATTTTAAATCGGTTAACTCATTAACCGCAATCATAAAACTAGAAACCGAGGTATTGAAAGAAAAACGTTCTATATCTTCTTCTACCTTTTTGATGATTTTATGTAAAGCTTTTAACTCGGCTTTGTTTGGTGCTTCGTCAGAAACTACAAAATTGAAAGCATCATCATGAAACAATTTCCAAAACTTTCTTAAAAACTTAAATACACCTTCTATACCATTGGTATTCCATGGTTTGCTTTGCTCTAGAGGGCCTAAGAACATTTCGTACATGCGTAGGGTGTCTGCTCCGTAACGTTCTGTTAAATCATCAGGGTTAACCACGTTGAATTTGGATTTAGACATTTTTTCTACTTCAGCCCCGCAAATGTATTTAGCCTCACCCCTGCCCTCTCCAAAGGAGAGGGAGTTGGTTCCATCCTCAAAAATAAAGACAGCATCTTTATACTCAGGTCTTGATGCTTTGAATTTTTCAGTATCTAATATGTCATTGTTTACGATATTGACATCAACGTGAAGGTCTACAAATGAATCTTTTGATATAGTTATTGTTTGTGTTCCTTCCACAGCCACTTTAAATAGAACATCTTTAAAATCGTACAAAAACTTAGTACTTTCAGTAATAACTATATCCTTGAAACCTAAGGAAATTGTGTTCGCAGTAAATGTTAAATAAGCATCATTATGTTTAAAAAACTGCATTAAAAGATTAAACTGATTATAAGAAATAAATATTCTTTTTAGATTCCTGTTGAATAAGTCATCATCAAATTTATCCCCAAAACCAGTTGTAGAAAGATTGTTAATCCTATAAACAAAATTAGACCTTCCCTGAATCATCCCCTGGTTAATCAATTTTTTGAAAGGTTCTTCTTCTGTTACATAGCCTAAATCTTTTAAGAATTTATTCCAAAAACGGCTATATAATAAGTGTCCTGTAGCATGCTCAGAACCACCTATGTATAAATCAACATCTTTCCAATAAGCTATTTTATCTTTATCAGCGAAAGCGTTTTCATTTTTTGCATCCATATAACGATACCAATACCAACTACTACCTGCCCAACCTGGCATGGTACTTAATTCGTACTCGTATTCGTCTTTATATTTCCAGTCTTTGGCTCTTCCTAGCGGTGGTTCACCAGATTCTGTAGGCAAGTATTTATCAACTTCTGGCAGCATCAATGGCAATTCGCTTTCATCTATTAAGTATGGTAGGCCATTTTTAAAATAAACAGGAACAGGCTCTCCCCAATAACGCTGGCGACCAAAAATAGCATCACGCATACGGTAATTTATTTTTGCGTACCCCATACCTTCTTGCTCTAAAAATGCAATAACTTTAGCTGTTGCCTCTTTATAGTTTAAGCCGTTGATAAATCCTGAATTAACATACTGACCTTCTTTAGTTGGATCGGCCTCGTTTTCCATTTGCTGTGCATCTAAGATTTGGATGATTGGCAAATTGTACTGCTGTGCAAATAAATAATCACGCTGGTCTCCGGAAGGAACAGCCATAACAGCACCTGTACCATAACCTGCTAATACGTAATCAGCTATCCAAATTGGCACTCTGGCACCATCAACCGGGTTGATGGCATAAGCTCCTGTAAAAGCTCCTGAAACCGTTTTAGTATCGGCCATACGATCTAATTCTGATTTCTTTTTGGTTTGAGCAATATAAGCTTCAATTTCTGCTTTTTGTGCAGCCGTAGTAATTTGCGCTACCAATTCATGCTCTGGAGCTAACACCAAGAATGAAACACCAAAGATGGTATCTACACGGGTTGTGAAAACTTCAATCAAGTCCGAAGTCCGCAGACGGAGGTCCGAAGAGTCCTGGCTTCCGACCTCGGACGTCGGTCTTTCCAGACTAAATTTCACCATCGCTCCAACACTCTTCCCTATCCAGTTGCGCTGCATTTCTTTTAGAGGCTCTGGCCAATCTATATCATTTAAACCTTGTAGCAATCTCTCAGCGTAAGCGGTAATACGCATACTCCACTGCATCATTTTCTTTTGCTCTACAGGGTGGCCACCACGCTCAGAAAATCCATCTTTAACTTCATCATTAGCTAATACGGTACCTAAAGCCGGGCACCAATTAACAGTACTTTCTTTTAAAAAGGTTAAACGGTATTTTAGCAATTCTGCTTGTTTCTCTTCTTCAGAAAAAGCAGCCCAATCTGTTGGTAAAAGTTTTTGTGTATCATCATCAGAAACGGTATTTAAATTAGCAGTTCCTTGTGTTTCTAAATGATGTATTAACGTAGAAATATGCTCTGCCTTATCAGTAGATTTATTATACCAAGCGTTAAACAATTGCATAAAAATCCACTGCGTCCATTTATAATAATCAGGAGAGCTGGTACGCACTTCTTTACTCCAATCAAAAGAAAAGCCTAGATTATCTAATTGCTCACGATATCTTTTAATGTTAGCCTCTGTGGTAATTGCCGGGTGTTGCCCCGTTTGTATGGCATATTGTTCTGCTGGTAAACCAAAAGAATCATAACCCATAGGGTGCAAAACGTTAAAGCCTTTTAATCTTTTATAACGAGCAAAAATATCAGAAGCTATATAACCCAGTGGATGCCCAACATGTAAACCTGCACCAGATGGATAAGGGAACATATCTAAGACATAATATTTGGGTTTGGTGGTATCGGTTTCTACTTTATAAGTTTGGTTTTGAGCCCAGAAATTTTGCCACTTAGCTTCTATACTTTTAAATTGATAATCCATTTCGCAATTCTTTATTTGTGCGAAAATAAAAAATTAATGTATAGGCTTTAGGGTTTTATTTATTTTAAGATGTTGAGTTTATAAAATATCAAGAAACAAAAACGTTATTTAAATATTTTAAAAGCCAAAAAATGTTAAATTCTACAGTTTACAAGTAATCATGCTTATTTTAGACTAAGGTTTCTTATTTTCGCAGAAATAATCGTCAGTTTTTATGGAAGAATTTGAAGATAGCAGAGCATCAAAAAAAACCAAAACCATTTATATCTCAACCGTTATAAGCATTTCTTTAGTGTTATTAATGGTAGGTTTACTAGGTTTAATTCTGGTACATGGTAAAAATTTATCAAACTACGTTAAAGAAAACATTGTGCTTAACTTGGTAATTAACGAGGGCACAAAAGAAGTTGATATTTTAGCTCTACAAAAACAAATAGAAGCAAATGGTTATGTAAAATCTACACAATATGTGAGTAAAGAAACAGCTGCTGTAAACCTTACTAAAGATTTAGGTGAAGATTTTATTAAGTTTTTGGGCTATAATCCTTTACTTTCTTCTATTGATGTTTATTTAAAAGCAGAATATGCAAATAATCAAAGTATTGAGATTTTAAGTAAACAGCTTCAAAAAAATCCGATGATTAATGAAGTGAGGTATCAAAAATCTTTGGTAGATATGATTAACCAAAATATCAGAACTATTTCATTAGTGATTTTTGGATTTGGTGCTGTACTTTTAATTATTGCTATTGCATTAATTAATAATACTATAAGACTAGCCATCTACTCGCAACGTTTCTTAATAAAAAGTATGCAGCTGGTAGGTGCCACAAGAAGTTTTATAAGAAAACCTTTTTTAGTATATGGCTTTTTACACGGCTTAATTGCCGGTTTAATAGCCATTATTTTGTTGCTTTTAACTTTATATTTTGCACAACAGCAAATTCCTGAACTGGTAATATTAGAAAATTATTATGAGTTTGCAGTTGTATTTATAGCTGTAATTGGCGTTGGTATCTTTATATCTTGCTTAAGTACTTACTTCGCTGTTACAAAATATTTGAAATTAAAAATTTACGATTTATACAGATAAACCATGTCTCAAAAACCAACATCAACTCCAGAAAATAAAGTTCAATTTGTTTTTGGTAAAAGCAATTATCAGTTTTTGGTGATTAGTATTGCTATCGTAATAATTGGTTTTGCTTTAATGACAGGCGATAAAGATATTTACGATTTTAGAAAAACTGTTTTAGCACCTATTGTGGTTTTAGCTGGCTTTGCTTTAGGCTTTTATGCTATCTTAAAAAAATCAACACCTAAATCTCATTAATGAATCTTTTAGAAGCTATTATTTTAGCCATTATAGAAGGTTTAACAGAGTTTTTACCAGTTTCTTCTACTGGCCACATGATTATTGCCTCTTCTTTAATGGGCATACAATCAAATAACTTTGTTAAACTATTTACCGTTGCCATACAATTAGGTACTATTCTATCGGTTTTTGTACTTTATTTTAAAAGATTTTTTAGATCTATAGAGTTCTATTTCAAACTATTAGTAGCCTTTATACCAGCCATTATTTTTGGTGTTCTTTTTAGCGATAAAATAGACGAATTATTAGAAAGCCCACTTACGGTAGCCATTTCTTTATTGGTAGGAGGTGTTATCTTACTATTTGTTGATAAATGGTTTAAAGATGGAAATATAGATGATTCTGATGCTATTAACTATCCAACAGCTTTTAAAATAGGCTTGTTTCAATGTATTGCGATGATACCTGGCGTTTCTAGGTCGGCGGCTAGTATTATAGGTGGGATGACACAAAAATTGAGTAGAAAAGCAGCTGCAGAATTTTCTTTCTTTTTAGCTGTGCCTACCATGTTTGCAGCAACAGCAAAAAAACTATTCGATTTCTATAAAGACGGCAATACCATTACCACCGAGGAATTAAACTTACTTTTAATTGGCAACATAGTTGGTTTTGTAGTAGCATTAATTGCCATAAAAAGTTTTATAGGTTATTTAAGCAGGCATGGCTTTAAAGTATTTGGAATATACAGAATTATAGTTGGAGCCATATTAATTGCTTTTATATTAAGCGGAGCCAACCTACAAGTGATGTAATGGAAGAAGTTCAAGAAAAGAAATTCCCAGATTTTAATTTTACTGCAGGCGAAGTTTTATTGATTAATAAGCCTTATAAATGGACATCTTTCGATGTAGTAGGTAAACTGCGTAATTCCTTTAAGCCCTTAAAATTAAAAGTTGGTCATGCAGGTACTTTAGACCCATTAGCTACAGGTTTATTAATCATTTGTACAGGAAAACTCACCAAACAAATAGACACTTATCAGGCCGAGGAGAAAGAATATACAGGCACTATAACTGTTGGAGCTACTACTCCTTCTTATGATTTAGAAACAGAGGTTGACCAACATTTTGATACTTCTGCACTTACAGAAGATGCTATAAAAGACAATACCAAACATTTTATTGGCGAACTAGACCAATTTCCACCAGCACATTCTGCCATTAAAGTAGATGGTGAAAGGCTTTACATGAAAGCAAGAAGAGGTGAAGATGTTGAACTAAAGTCAAGAAAAGTTACCATTTCTGAGTTTGAAATTACTAGAATAGAACTTCCTGAAATAGATTTTAGAGTGGTTTGTAGTAAAGGAACGTATATACGTTCTCTGGCTCATGATTTTGGTAAAAAACTAAATAACGGCGCTTATTTAAGTAAACTTAGAAGAACCAAAAGTGGTAATTTTAATATTGATGATGCTTTTGAGATTATGGAATTGGTAAATCACATCAGAGAGATTAAACAAAACCCTGATTTTAAATAATTCAGTATCATGAAGATTTATAATCATATAAATGAGTTTAAGAAGCTAGATAACGCTGTAGTTACCATAGGTACTTTTGATGGTGTACATCTAGGTCATCAAAAAATAATAGGAAAACTTGTTGAAGAAGCTGCCAAAACAAACGGAGAAACAGTTATCCTCACTTTTTTTCCGCATCCAAGAATGATTCTTCATCCTGAAGATCATCAGCTAAAACTTATCAATAACATGATAGAAAAAGCTGCTTTACTAAGTAGCTTAGGTGTAAACCATCTAATTATAACACCCTTTACCAGAGATTTCTCTAACCTAAGTCCTGAGAACTATATCAAAGACATTCTTGTTGATAAAATTGGAACCAAAACCATCATTATTGGTTACGACCACAGGTTTGGTAAAGACCGTAGCGGAAGCTTAAAAGAGCTCCAACATTTTTCAACTACTTTTAATTATAAAGTTGAAGAAATACCCGAGCAAGATATTAACGATGTTACAGTTTCATCAACCAAAATAAGAGAAGCTATTTTAGCTGGTGATGTAAAAACAGCTCATGATTTTATGGGGCATCCTTTTTCTTTAACCGGAAAAGTTATCAAAGGCGACCAAATTGGGCGTACCCTTGGCTACCCTACTGCCAATTTATTTATTGAAGAAAACTATAAGCTTATTCCGTCTGACGGGATTTATGCTGTAGAGGTTAAAATTCAGGATTTGAGAAATAAAAATCAAGTGATTGATAACCCTTTTCAACCAAATCAATCAAAAATCAAAAATCAAAAATCAAAAATATATAAAGGCATGGCTTATATTGGCCACAGGCCAACCATTAACGGAATGAGCCAAAATATTGAAGTAAATATTTTTGATTTTGCCGATGATATTTACCATCAACATATTCAATTAGATTTTCTTCACTTTATTAGACATGATATTAAATTCGAAAATCTAGAGCAACTTACCGCTCAACTTGCTAAAGATAAAATTGCTGTAGAGAAAATATTTGTATCTTAAATTTATAGCTATTGGCTGATATTTTGCCAGCTTATTTTAAAGGGTTAAATATGAATATAGACCGCGAGAAAGCAGAGTTTTTAGATGAAATGATAGATTATTGGCAACAAGAATCTATCATTGAAGAAGAAACTGCCAAAAAGCTAAAATCTTCTTATGAAACCAAAGCATTTGATTGGCGCAAATTAGCACAATACTCTATTTATATTGCACTAGCTTGTGGTGTATTTGCTTTAGGCTCCCTCCTTATTGATGATGAAATACTAAATTTTATTTATCAAATTTACGATGCTCCAAATTATGTCATCAGTTTATTATCTTTTGCTATAGCCGCTTGGATACTTCATAGGGGCAATAAAAGAAGAATAATCTTACCTAAACAGCAATTCACAAATGAAGCCTTACTTTTTATAGGTGTGATGCTTATTGCAAATGGTTTAGCTTACTTAGGAAAATCTTTTCAAGGTAATACTGATAGATATTCTACTATTTTCCTGATGGCGATACCTGTTTATGCATTTTTAGGCTATTTCTTTAAATCTAGGTTGATATGGGCTTTTGCGCTATTCTCCCTAGGCGCTTGGTTTGGTACAGAAAGCAGCTATCTATCAAGAAGTAATTTTTATTTCTTAGGGATGAATTACCCTTTACGTTTTGTTTGTTTTGGAGCTATACTAACTGCTTTATCTTTTACATTAAAGAATATTAAAAAACATCAATTTCTTTTTCAAACCACTTATTTTATTGGTTTATTATACTCATTTTCGGCACTTTGGCTCTTATCAATTTTCGGAAATTTTGCTTCCATAGACCAATGGTATCAGGTAAACCAAATACAGCTTTTTGCTTGGGCTTTACTTTCTATTTCCATCTGTATCATTACCCTATTTATTGGCTTTAAGTTTAAAGATGAAATGGCTAGAGAGTTTGGGGCTACCTTTCTCATCATTAACTTATACAGCAGGTTTTTTGAATATTTCTGGGATAGCTGGCATAAAGCTTTATTCTTCTTTATTTTAGCTATTTCTTTTTGGTTGATTGGGCGTAAAGCAGAAAAAATTTGGAATCTAGAATTCCTAAAAAAGTAAAAGCCCTCCAAATTTGAAGGGCTTTAAGATATATTAGTGTGTTAGTGTGTGTTCTAAATTATGCTTGTTTTGTAAATTGTACGTTAATAGCCAATTTAATTTCATCGCCCACAACAATTTTACCTGCCTCGGTTACGCCATTCCAAGTTAAGCCAAATGCAGTACGACTTATTTTACCTGTAACCTCAAAACCTGCTTTTTCTTGATTATAGAAATCTGTTGCTGTACCACCAAATTCAACATCAAGCGTAACTGGTTTAGTTACATCTTTAATAGTTAAATGACCTTCCAATTTATAATCATCTCCGCTTTTAGTAAAAGCGGTTGAGATAAATTTCATTACCGGGAATTTCTCTGCATCAAAAAAATCAGCAGATTTTAAGTGGTTATCTCTATCTGTTTGGTTAGTGTCTATGCTGGTAACATCCAAAGAAAAATCTATAGATGCATTCGTAAAATCTTCGCTTTCTGTTGTTAAACTACCATCGAATACTTTAAAAGTTCCTGTTACGGTAGAAATTACCAAATGTTTCACTTTAAATTGCACTTCTGAGTGCATAGGGTCTACAACCCATTTTCCGATGTTTGACATATGCCTTTTATTTTTAATTTACAATCTAATATACGTGTTTAAACATATAAAAACAATAATTGTTTTATCTATCAGATTTATTAAAAAAAACTAAGCTTCACAACGTGAATAATGGCTAGAGCAAAAAATATACAAGCTACGCTTTTATTGATGATTTGATGGCTTAAAGCAAACTTATTTTGAATGTATTGGGCAAATCTGGCAAATAAATACAAGGCAGAAAAAGCCCCTATTGCCGCACCTACTGCAAAAATTTCTAGTCCAAACCCTTCTGTAGTAATCCATTCATGAGAAATAAGATAAGTCCCACCAATCATCCAAAAAGGTATTTGCATAGGATTAAATATCCCTAAAATGATACCAGTTTTGATGCTGTCTCTTTTTCTGTGATTAGTATCAGGTTTTAATTCTTTTTTTGCTGTACGCCAGCTGTTTACCCCTAAAATGATAAAAACAGCTATTAATACCCAATCTAACCAATGCATCATATCTTTTTTAGTAGCAAACCACTCTGCAAAGCGCATCAATACATAAGTAAAACAGGCCTCAAAAATAGAGAAGGTGAGTATAAATACCAATGCTTGTTTCATGCCTTTATTCACAGACATTTGAACAGCCGTAAGGTTAATATTGCCGAAAGGCAAATAACCTACAAAATTTACAACTACAGCAACTATAAAGGTGAGTAAAAACATGGCTGCAAATATATATGGCTTATTTCATATTAACTCTAACAAAGGAGACGTTTTTTCTTTGAGTTAAAATAATACTTTTGCAAAAAATTATCACATGTCTAATCCTTTAAAAGCAATTCTATTTGGTTTACTATCTGCACTATTTTTTAGTGCCACTTATATTTTAAATAAAAGTATGGCTAGTGCCGGAGGAGATTTTTTATGGTCGGCATGTTTAAGATACATCATTACCTTACCCATTATTTTGATGGTAGCTTTATTAAGTAAAGGAGGTAAAATCTTATTTAAAGCAGTTTTTAATAATCCCTTACCTTGGTTATTATGGGGTAGTGTAGGTTTCGGACTTTTTTATATAGCCTTAACCGCTGCGGCATCTTTTAGCCCAGCATGGTTGGTTGCAGGTACTTTTCAAACTACTATTATTGCAGGTTTACTTCTTTCGCCTTTTATCTACAAAGACGAGCGAAAAATCATCCCTAAAAAGGCCTTTATTGCTACCTGTATCATCTTATTAGGTGTAATTATTTCTCAGATTGGAGAAGTTAAATCATCTTCCTTGCTTCATATCATAATTGGAGCTTTATTGGTAATATTTTCTGCCTTTATGTTTCCTTTAGGTAATAGGATGATTTTACTATTTCAAGAAGAAGAGCATATTAAATTAAATGCTATACAACGTGTTGCCGGGATGACTTTAGGATCTATGCCCTTATGGATAATAGTTGCCGCTATAGCTTATTTTAGGAGTGGTGCACCATCATCAGCAGAGGTTGTACAATCTGGTGTAATTGCTTTATCGTCTGGTGTAATTGCTACTATTTTATTTTTTAAAGCTACAGAAATGGCCGGTAGCAATACTTCTATTTTGGGTGCGGTAGAAGCAACACAATCTGCCGAGATTGGTATTACCTTAATGCTAGAACTTTTATTCTTAAATGGCAAAGCTCCATCAGCATTAAGTATTATAGGAATGATATTGATAACCGTAGGTATGTTATATTATACCAAAATCTCATCGGCTAAAAGCCATTAAATAAAAAAAGCTGCTACATTTCTGCAACAGCTTTTACCATCATAAATTATATCTTAAAGTGCGGCTCTTAGCATTAAAGCACCAACAGTTACATTGGTTCTGCTATCAATAATAATGGCACCACCGTTTCTTTTATTTGTTTCATAAGGATCAAAAGCTAGTTCATCAGCTGTTTTAATTTCTACCCTACCAATGTCATTCAATCCAAAAGCATCTGCATTTACTTTTTCTAGTGTATTGATATTTACTTTATATAGTATCTCTTGAATTTTGCATCGCGTAAGTTTACTATTATGCTGAATAAAATATGTAGCTGATGTATCTAATTCACGAGTATCCATCCAGCAGATATCAGCCTCAATTAAATTAGAAACGATAGGCTGTCTTTCGGCCTCAGAAATCATATCTCCTCTACTGATATCTATCTCATCTTCTAAATGCATAGTGATAGATTTTCCTTCCTCTGCAATAGCATGCTCGCCATCAAAAGTTTCTATTTTAGCAATTTTTGATTTCATTCCAGAAGGTAATACTTTTATCGTATCTCCTACTTTAAAGGCACCACTTGCCACACGGCCAGCATAACCTCTATAATCATGAAGCTCTTCTGTTTGTGGCCTAATTACCCATTGTACAGGGAAGCGGGCTGGCAAAAGCGCATCCATTTCTCTAACAGGTACCGTTTCTAAATGGTCTAACAAGCTTTTACCTTTATACCAAGGCATGTTTAAAGAGTTATTTACGATGTTATCTCCTTTTAACGCACTTACAGGAATAAAAGTAACCTCATGTAAATTTAGCTTGATAGCTAAAGAATGGTAATCTGCATGTATTTTCTCGAAAACTTCTTCGCTATAATCAACCATATCCATTTTATTTACGCAAACTACCACATGCTCTAAAGCAAGTAGCGAAACTAAATAAGAATGACGAATGGTTTGTTCTATAACACCCTTACGGGCATCTATCAAGATAATAGCTAAATCTGCATTAGAAGCACCTGTAACCATATTTCTGGTGTACTGGATATGACCAGGTGTATCAGCAATGATGAACTTACGTTTCTCTGTTTGGAAATATTTATAAGCAACATCAATTGTAATACCTTGTTCACGTTCTGCTTTTAAACCATCGGTTAAAATGGCTAAATCTATAGAACCATCATCGTTTTTACGACTAGAGTTTTGGATAGCTTCTAATTGATCTTGTAAAATAGATTCTGTATCGTACAGCATTCTACCAATTAAGGTACTTTTACCATCATCAACACTTCCTGCTGTTAAAAACTTTAAAATATCCATTAGAAATATCCTCCTTTTTTACGGTCTTCCATAGCCGCTTCTGAAACTTTATCATCCATTCTAGCACCACGCTCACTTATTTTAGATTGCGAAATCTCTAAAATAATATCATCTATTTGGTCTTTATCAGACTCTACAGCTGCGGTACAAGTCATATCACCAACGGTTCTAAATCTTACTTTTTTTCTAGTGATGATATCTTCTTCATCCATATTTAGATATTCTGAAGCTGCCATCCATTGCCCATTACGCATAATCACGTCACGTTCATGAGCAAAATAAACAGAAGGTAATTCTATATTCTCACGCTTAATATAATTCCAAACGTCAAGTTCTGTCCAGTTACTAATTGGAAATACCCTAACATTTTCTCCTTTATGGATTTTTCCGTTGTAGATATTCCAAAGCTCTGGACGTTGGCGTTTTGGATCCCATTGGCCAAACTCATCACGAACAGAAAAAATTCTCTCTTTAGCTCTTGCTTTTTCTTCGTCTCTTCTAGCCCCACCAATACAAGCATCAAACTTACCTTCTAAAATGGTATCTAGAAGTGTAACCGTTTGTAAAGCATTTCTACTAGCGTTTTTACCTGTTTGCTCTATTACTTTGCCTTGGTCTATAGAATCTTGAACGTAACCTACAATAAGTTTTTCTCCAAGCTTTTCTACTAACTTATCTCTAAATTCAATAGTCTCAGGAAAATTATGGCCTGTATCAATATGTACCAAAGGAAAAGGAAATTTTCCTGGACGAAATGCCTTTTCTGCTAATTTCACAAGGGTAATAGAATCTTTACCTCCCGAGAATAAAAGTGCAGGCTTCTCAAATTGCCCTGCAACTTCTCTTAAAATTGCAATTGCTTCTGCCTCTAACTGATCTAAATAATCCATATTTTAATGCTGAAAGCTGAAAGCCTAAGGCTAAAAGCTTCTTATAAATTTTATATTTTTTACTTTGGGCTTTTCCCCTTTAGCTTTTCGCTTCTAAATCATGCAACCCGCATTCTTTTTTGCTTTGGTCTTCCCACCACCATCTTCCTGCTCTAAAATCTTCTCCTTCTCTTACAGCTCTGGTACATGGGGCACAACCTATGCTAGGGAAACCTTTGTCATGTAAAGGGTTATATGGGATGTTGTTTGTAGCAACATACTTTTTAACATCATCTAAAGTCCAATGAAAAATTGGATGTACTTTTACCAATTGATGTGCTTCATCCCACTCTACCCAATCCATATCTTCACGGTTGGCAGATTGATCTGCTCTGATACCTGTAATCCAAATTTTCTGGTCTTTTAAAGCTCTATTTAAAGGTTCTACTTTTCTTATACCGCAGCAGCTTTTTCTGTTTTCTACCGATTCGTAGAAACTATTTGGACCTTTGGCTGATACAAACTCTTGTAACAAAGTAGCATCAGGAAAATAGGTATGAATAGGCTTCTGATAGGTTTCTAAAGTTCTATTCCATACATAATAAGTTTCTGGAAACAATCTACCTGTTTCTAAAGTAAATACCTTTACGGGTAGGTCTTTAGTAAAAATTATGTGTGAAATTACTTGGTCTTCCCAACCAAAACTTGTTGAAAAAACAATCTCTCCCTCGTAGCTTTTTGCTAAAACTGCTAAAACCTCTTCAGGACTAAGACCTTTTATAATTTCTTTTATTTCTTCTGCTTTATTCATTTTAAAATTTCGGCAAAAATACAATTCTTAAACTTTATAAAACCCTATGCTAAAAATTTCATGATAAAACCTATGATATTTTTGCTACTGGCTAAAATCACAATAATACCTACTGCAAACATGATAGTTTTAGCTGATATTTTATTTGATACTTTAGCGGCTATGGGCGATGCTATGGCGCTTCCTAAAACTAAACCGCTTACGGCGTACCAATGCAAATCATTCAACATGGTAACAAAGGTTAAGGAGCTCATTAAAGCCACAAAAAATCTACTCAGTTTTACTGAGCCTAAAGAATAACGGGCATGTCTGCCGCCAGCAATAAGGGTTGATAAAACAATGGTACCCCAACCACCGCCGCCAACAGCATCTACAAAACCACCTGTAAAACCTAGAGGAGCTACTTTTGTAATTTTTTTCTTTGCAGGCTCGTTCTTTCTTCTGTTGGCTATAATAGCTTTTCTGATGATAATTACCCCTAAAACAAAAGTATAAATAGAGATTAAAGGCTTTGTATAATGACTATAATGTTCTAATGATGATAATAAGTATGCGCCTGTAACAGCACCAATAATTCCAGGGATAACCAACATTTTAAAAAGCTTCTTATTAACATTGCCCATTTTAAAATGCATCCAACCAGCTATACCATTGCTTAATATTTCTGAGATGTGCACCGCCGTACTAGCTGATGCTGGAGGAATACCCATAGACAGCGAAAAAGTTGTTGATGTTACGCCGTATGACATTCCAATAGCGCCATCAACCATAGCGAAAATAAAACCAGCTATTAAAAAATAATAAAAGTATGGATTAACGGTAAGCAAGTAATTCTTAAAAGCCGGGTCTTGATTCCAAAGGGCAAAAAATGTGATCCCTGCAAAGGCCAGAACAGTTATCCAGATAATCCAACCTAAAGCTTTAGGAGAAATTTTCTGTTTAGGCTGTTCATCAACCAAACTAGCGGTAACTTCATTTAGCTTTTTAACTTTATAAGCGAAATCTCCTGTTAAGGTATTTCTTATTTTGTTGATGTTATCTAGAGTTTGATCTAACTCATCTGGCAAGCTTTCGTTTAAAACCTGTTTTAGCCTTTTAGCTACCGTTGGCGATTTACCGTTGGTAGAAATAGCAATTTTAAGATTTCCTTTTTTTACGATTGAGCCTAGATAAAAATCACATAGATGCGGAGTATCAGCAACATTAACCAATATGCCGTTTACCTTACATAATTGCTGTATTTGTTGATGAAGCTCGTAATTATCAGTAGCTAATATCACCAGCTCCTTGCCTTCTAAATCTGATACTTGAAATTGACGATGAATAGTTTTTACTTGCGGATGTTTCTCTAACAAGGTAAAAACTTCGTCTAAATACCTATCTGCAACTACGGTAATATTTGCATCAGGACTATTGTTTAACATAGCTTCAAGCTTTTCTAAACCCACATTACCACCACCTACCAATAAGGTATTGAAGTTTTGCAGCTTTAAGAAAATAGGAAAAAGCTGATTTCCAGCTTTTTCTTTTTCACTATCTTGAGCTAATGTTTGATTCATTTTTCTGTTGGTAAGCTATTATGCGTTTGCAGATTTCTCTAACTCTGGCTGATTTCTGTAACTTTTAACCTTCTCAAGAAAATCATTAGCTTGTGCAAGGTAAGACTCTGCGAAATCTGCTGTAGGCTCATTTTTATTGATTTGCAAAACTAAATCACTAAAAGACCCATCTACAAACTGACCTTCAAAACGCTCTGTAAATTCTTTAATGATACCAGATTGTGTACTGCTATTCACTCCCAAATCTAACAATAATGCTTTAGCACCGCTAACAAATACGCTATAAGAATAGTAAATAGCATCAGACCAAGCTTGTTTTTCAAAAGCTTCTACTGCCCAGCTAAATTTCTCTTCAGCTTCAAATATTAAAGTAGCTACTAAGTCTATCACAACCCCGGCACATTCTCCCACACCGATAGCTGTTTGGAAAGTTTCTTCATGCCCCCAATCAACAAAATCACTATCTGTAAATAAAGTACTATCTGCCAACGGTTTTAATAATTGGTAGAAATAATCTTTACCTTTTTCATCGTAATAAGCATGAAATGTTTGATTTTCTGATGCATTTGTATGGAAATCATCCAATACATTTCTTAAAACCTGTGGCGCTCTTTTAGATGGAACTTTTAAAACCTTATCTGCTGCTCTGCCTAAACCATCGCCAACAATACCACCACCTAAAAGTACTTGTACCGCTGGTAAAACTTTACCATTGGCTTTTAAAGAACTTCCGTGGAAACCAATATGTGCTAAACCATGCTGACCGCAGCTATTCATACATCCACTAATTTTAATTTTGATATCTCTATCGTAAATCAAATCTGGATATTCTTCATAAATTACTGATTCTAGAATACGGCTTAACTCGGTACTATTAGAAATACCCAAATTACAAGTATCTGTACCTGGGCAGGTAGTTACATCGGAAACGCTATCAAAACCTAATGCAACCAGATTTAATGATTTTAAAACATTATATAAAGCAGGTAAATTTTCTGCTGGCACATATTTTAAAAGTAAACCTTGGTTAATGGTAATTCTAATCTCATCAGCAACTAAATTCTTGATACCATCAATCAATAACCTTGCTTGCGCAGTAGGCATATCACCGGTACTTACTTTGATATAAGCCCCAAAAAAGCCTTTTTGCTTTTGCTCGAAGGTATTAGTAGCCAACCATTTTTGGTATTCTACTTCATCTATAACGGTTACTTGCTCAGTAACTTTTAATGGTAAAACCGGAGCTTTAACGGTATCTCTATTAATTTTAAAAGTTTTAACTTTTATAGCGGTTTTTTCTTCTTCAACTAATTTTAAAACCTCGTCTATACCGATTTTATTAACTAGGAACTTCATACGAGCTTTATTTCTATTATTACGCTCGCCATGTCTGTCAAAAACACGAAGTACCGCTTCCCCAAAAGGAATAATATCGTCTTCATGCATAAACTCGCTTACTACATGAGCTAGAGAAGGTTGTGCACCCAAACCACCACCTAATAAAACTTTAAAACCTCTTACTTCTTGGCCGTTCTCTATTTTTACTTTAGGGATAAAACCTAAATCGTGAATAAAAGAAAAAGCAGTATCATCATCACTTGAAGAAAAAGAAATCTTAATTTTTCTACCCATTTCTTGGCAGATAGGATTTCTTAAAAAATACTCAAAATATGCCTGTGCATAAGGAGAAACATCAAATGGTTCTTTAGGATCTATTCCTGAAGTTGGCGATGCTGTAACATTCCTTACCGTGTTACCGCAAGCTTCTCTTAAAGTAATATCATCTTCTGCAAGTTTTGCCCATAATTCTGGCGTTCTATCTAAACTTACATAATGAATTTGAATATCTTGACGGGTAGTAAAATGCAGATTTTTTGATGCATACTCATCAGAAATATCTGCAATTTTTAAAATTTGCTTAAAAGTAACTTTACCAAAAGGCAATTTAATACGAACCATTTGAACGCCAGGCTGTCTTTGGCCGTAAACGCCTCTTGCCAACCTAAGACTTCTAAATTTTTCATCATGAATTTTTCCTTCACGAAAAGCTCTAATCTTTTGTTCAAGATCTATAATTTCTTTTTCTACTAAAGGATTTTCAAGTTCTGTTCTAAAGCTTTGCATAATATTTTTATATAAAAAAACCTCCCTGAAACAAATCAGAAGAGGTTTTCAATTAACACACTAGAAATAATATTTTGATGTGCTTGCTCTCCTGTACCCACCTCAACTATTTATTTTTTGCAGGCAAAATTCAACTGTAAATCATCAAACTAATTTTGACTCCTGCAAATATATATAAAGTATACAGAATTAGTAGACATTTTTTGAAAAAAATTAGCTTAGCCAGCTAATCTTTTCTCCTTAGCAATTAAATCTGCGATGGTAGTCTCAGATAAAATTTTTAAAGTTGCGTCTCTTACATCTTTAAAAGTATCTCTGATACCGCAAGTGCTTTCCTCTTTACACTCATCGCAACGTTGATAAAAATTTAAGCTTACGCAAGGTAATTGAGCTATTGGCCCCCCTGTCAAGCGCATTACTTGCACAAGATTTATCTCTTGAGGATCTTTTAATAAAGAATAACCACCGCCAGCACCTTTTTTACTGTATAAAAATCCAGCGTTACGCAACTCTAGCAAAATTTGTTCGAGAAATTTCTTAGGAATTTTCTCTGTTTCTGCAATAAAAGAAATATTAACAGATTCTTTCTGGTAGCGTTCTCCTAAAGCAATAAGTGCTCTAATAGCGTATTTGGTTTTCTTGGATAACATTTTAATTTATTTCTATAGCATAGGTAATATCAACACCACCAGCTGCAAGCATATCATGTACAGAGCAGTATTTTTTCACAGCCAATTCTGCTGCCTTTTCTACCTTTTGCAAATCTAAGTTACCTTTAAATTTAAAAATCATATGTATAGAAGTGAAAACTGCTGGTATAGCATCTTTTCTTTGGGCTTCTACTACCACTTTTAAATCTTCTATAACTTGTCTTTGTTTTTTTAGTATTGATATTAGATCTAAAGAACTGCAAGACGCTAACGCCATTAAAACTAGCTCCATAGGTCTTGCGCCTAAACCTTCACCACCAATTTCCGGAGAACCGTCTATATGTACTTTAATATCACTAAAACTACTTGCAGCTTCAAAATGTACTGCATCGTTAACTCTATTTAATTCTACTTTCATTTTTTTTGATATGAGTATTGATTTTAGATTTGAGTATTGAGAAATGTGTATTGAGACTTGCTTATCTTAAGATAAAATTTTCTAAAAATCATTAAACAAAACTTATCATCTCATATTACTCAAATAAACTTGAATCTAACTATTCACTATTGAACTATCTCTACTAATAAACTTACTTACTAACCTCTAAAGCTCTAGAAATATCCTCCACAATATCATCAATATTTTCTAAACCTACAGAAATTCTGATACTACCTGGAAAAATACCAATCTGCTTACGCTCTTCTTCTGATAATTTAGAATGTGTAGTAGATGCCGGATGTGTTGCGATGGTTCTTGAATCCCCTAAATTTGAAGAAATTAAAACCATTTCTAAAGCATCTAAGAAACGCTTAGCTCTTTCAAAACCACCTTTTATAACAAAAGTTACAATTCCACCGCCTTGTTTCATTTGTCTTTTTGCCAAATCATACTGTGGGTGTGATGGTAAATGCGGATATCTAACTACTTCAACTTCTGTACTAGCCTCTAAAGCTTCTGCTACTTTCAAAGCATTGCTACAATGCCTATCCATTCTTACAGGTAAAGTCTCTAAGCTTTTAGATAATAGCCAAGCGTTAAATGCAGACATAGCCGGGCCTGTATGCCTAATGAAGAACATCATCTCTTTAATTAAATCTGCTCTTCCGGCAACAATACCACCTAAAACACGTCCTTGTCCGTCCATATATTTTGTGGCCGAGTGACTCACAATATCAACGCCGTAAGCGATAGGTTTTTGTAGATATGGAGTTGCAAAGCAATTATCTACATTGATAATAATGTTTGGATACTTTTCTTTGATTTTACAAAGCCACTCTAAATCAACCAGCTCAAGACCTGGGTTTGATGGCGTTTCTAAGAAAATCATCTTGGTATTTTCTTGTATGGCTGCCTCTAAGCCTTCTGGATTTGCAGCATCAACATAAGTTGAGGTAATGCCCCATCTAGGAAACAAAGTTGTTAAAAGCTGATGGGTAGAACCAAAAATAGAACGGAAAGCCACTACATGATCGCCACTTTTTAATAAGCCTGCAAATGATGCAAATACAGCCGCCATACCAGAAGAAAAAGCCAAACCTGCCTCTGCTCCTTCTAAAGCACATACTTTTTCAATAAACTCCGTTGTATTTGGATTAGAGTATCTTGAGTAAATATTACCTTGTATTTCATCAGCAAAAATAGCTCTACCTTGCTCAGCATCATCAAATATAAAACTTGATGTTAGGTATAAAGGCACAGAGTGTTCTCTATTTTGTGATCTTGTTGTTTGTGTTCTTATTAATTTTGATTCTTCTTTCATCTTTATTCAGTTGTCAGTTTTTAGTTGACAGTTATCAGTTTCTCGTTGTCAGTTGACCATTGCCAGTTTTAGTTAGCCTTCCAAACTTCGGACTTCGGTCATCAAACCTCTGTCTTCATCTAAAACCTCTCTCTCAAATATTCCCCAGTATATGATTTTTGTTCTTTGATGAGCTGTTCTGGTGTGCCTTCAAAAACTAGGTTACCACCTTTATCGCCACCTTCTGGGCCAATATCTATTATCCAATCTGCACATTTTATAACATCCATATTATGCTCTATCACAATAATAGTATTGCCTTGCTCTATTAATGCTTCAAAAGATTTTAGCAATTTTTTAATATCATGAAAATGCAAACCTGTGGTTGGCTCGTCAAAAATGAATAAATTTTTGTGACTATTATTACCTTTTATAAGAAAAGATGCCAATTTTATCCTTTGTGCCTCGCCTCCAGATAGCGTATTTGATGATTGTCCTAAGTGTACATAACCCAAACCAACATCTGCCAAAGGTTTTATTTTATTGATGATTTTTTGCTCAGATTCAAAGAATACCAAAGCTTCATCAATGGTCAAGTCTAAAACCTCTGATACCGTTTTATCTTTATAAGTAACATCTAAAACGTGTTGTTTAAAACGTTTTCCTCCGCAAGCTTCACATGGCAAGAATATATCTGCCATAAATTGCATCTCTATTTTCACCTCGCCTTCGCCTTGGCAAACATCACACCTACCGCCCTCAACGTTAAAAGAGAAGGCCGCTGGTTTTAATCCGGCTGCTTTAGCCGCAGGTTGTGCTGCGTATAAAGCTCTTATCTCATCCCAAGCCTTAACATAAGTAACAGGATTTGAACGAGACGAACGCCCTATTGGATTTTGATCTACCAACTCAACCTGATTTAATAAATCATAAGCCCCATCTATACCATCATACAAACCGGTTTGCTCACCAGAATAATTACCTAAAACTTTTTGTAAAGCAGGAAATAAAACTCTTTTTACCAAAGATGTTTTACCCGAACCCGATACTCCTGTAACAGCAGTTAATACATTAAGCGGAAATTTTACATTGATATTTTGAAGATTATTTTCTCTTGCTCCTTTTATTTCTATAAAATCTACTGGCTTTCTTCTATTTTTAGGAATAGCAATTGCTTCTCTTCCACTCAGGTATTTACCGGTTAAACTCTTCTCATCTTTAAGAATCTGTTGGTAAGAGCCTTCGAAAATTAAATTTCCCCCTTGTGTACCTGCTTCGGGGCCAATATCAATGATATGATCTGCGGCTTGCATAATTTCTTCCTCATGCTCTACCACCAAAACGGTATTACCAACATCTCGTAAAGATTTTAAAACACCTATCAGTCTGTTAGTGTCCCTTGGGTGTAAGCCTATACTTGGCTCATCTAAAACATAAACAGAGCCTACCAAAGAACTGCCAAGAGATGTTGCTAAATTAATTCTTTGCGACTCGCCACCGGATAAGGTGTTGGATAAACGATTTAAAGTTAAATATCCTAAACCAACCTCGTTTAAAAAAACTACTCTATTAGTAATTTCTAATAACAATCTTTTAGAGATTTTCTGCTGCTGCTCATCTAATTCGATATGTTTAAAAAACTCCAGAAGTTTTTCTAAAGGCATTAAAACCAAATCTGTAATAGAAAAGCCATTAACTTTAACATAAGCAGCATCTGGACGTAAACGTGTACCCAAACAATCTGGGCAGTTGGTTTTACCACGATAACGTGATAGCATTACCCGATATTGAATTTTATAAGTTTGTTCTTCTAAGTATTTAAAAAATTCATCTAAACCTTCAAAGTATTTATTTCCTTTCCAAAGCAATTTACGCTCTGCAACGGTTAACTGACTAACAGGTCTGTGAATAGGAAAATCAAATTTAGATGCATTTTTGATGAGCTTATCTAACCACTCTCGCATCTTTTCACCTCGCCAAGGAGCTATAGCACCATCATAAATAGATTTTGATTTATCTGGGATAACCAAATCTTCATCAATACCGATTACTTTTCCATAACCTTCGCATTTAGGGCATGCTCCATAAGGATTATTAAAACTAAAGAAATTTGGGCTTGGCTCTTCAAACTTTATCCCGTCTAACTCAAACCTATCAGTAAAATGCTTTCTATCATCGTTATAATCAACAAAACAATCTCCTTTACCTTCAAAAAAAGCAGTTTGTACAGAGTCTGCAATTCTACTTAAAGTTTCATCTTCTTGATTGGTTACTACCCTATCTATCAGGATTAAGATTGCATGCTCATCGGCTAAATATTCGTTCTTAATGCTAGTATCTTCTAAAATAGCTTCAACCTTTTTTATCTCGCCCTTAAAAACAACTCTGGCGAAGCCTTTCTGCAACAATACAGCTAACTCTTCTTTTAAAGTTCTGTTATTGTGCGGATGTAAAGGACATAAAATAGTAACTGTAGACTCTTCAGGTAAGGCTGATATGTAATTTACAACATCAGTAACCGAGTCTTTTTTAACAACAGCACCAGAAACCGGAGAAATAGTTTTTCCTATTCTACTAAAAAGCAGCTTTAAATAATCGTAAATTTCTGTTGATGTACCAACGGTAGACCTAGGGTTAGAGGTAATAACTTTTTGCTCAATAGCAATTGCAGGAGCGATACCTTTGATGTAATCTACATCAGGTTTATTCATCCGACCTAGAAACTGCCTTGCATAAGAAGATAAACTTTCTACATATCTTCTTTGACCTTCAGCATAAAGTGTATCAAAAGCCAAAGATGATTTCCCCGAGCCAGACATACCCGTAACTACTACAAGTTTATTTTTTGGTATAGCTACATCCAGATTTTTTAGGTTATGAACCCTTGCCCCTTTTATAATTATATTTTTTACCGAGTTTTTATCTTCTATCATCCTTTTACAAAAGTAGGGCTTCTAAAAATTGTTTTGCACTTTATTAAGTATTTTGACTTATTTTTAATATATCTTGCAAAGATGTAGCAAATTAATAAAAGCTAACGTATTAGGATTTTAATTAACTTTTTCATTTTTTATTCCAATTGATTAAAATACTATATCTTATAAAAAACTTGATGTTTACATTTTGATTTTTATAAAATTATTATTTCATTTGGTAATAATAAATTTAACAACTCAAATTTTTAGCTTATAGAGAAAACTCTTACTTAATTAGAACTAACACAAGGAAGAATTAACTAGGAGGAATTATGAGCTATCAAACCAAATCAGACCAAGAACTGGTACATCTTTACATAAAGGGTAAAGAAGCTGCTCTAACAGAATTAATTACCAGGCACAAATCTAGAATATATACATCCATTTATTTATTAGTAAAAGATGAATATTTAGCTGAAGATATTTTTCAAGATACTTTTATCAAAGTTATTAAAACCCTAAAACAAGGTAGATATAACGAAGAAGGCAAATTTTTACCATGGGTATTAAGAATAGGCCACAACTTGGTTATAGATTATTTTAGGAAACAAAAAAGATCGCCAGTTATTACCAATACCGATGGCTTTGACATTTTTGATGTTTTAGGTATTTATGATGAAAGTGCAGAAGACAAAATGGTAAAAGAGCAAACCCATCAAGACTTAAAACAACTGATTCATTTATTACCATCTGAACAAAAAGAGGTGTTAATTATGAGACATTATGGCGATTTATCTTTCAAAGAAATTGCAGATTTAACTCAAGTAAGCATAAATACAGCTTTAGGAAGAATGCGTTATGCGCTAAATAATTTGCGCAAAATGATTACAGAAAAAGAATTATCATTAAAAAATTGATTTTTTATTTATCTGTAAAATAATAGCAGCAGCTAAACGTTTCTATCTTATATTTTAACAAATTTTAACAGTTAAAGCTTATGATAGAAACTTTTACACAACAAAACTCTGAATTGTTTCACGAACAAAATAACGAGGAGGAAACTGCTATGAAAAATCTTACTAAAGAAGAACATTTGTTTTATGAACAGTTAAAACCTGCTTTAAACAAACTGATTAAAAACCCATCAGAAGAAAGTATAAACAGGATTTTAAAATACTCCAAATCGTTATAACAAAAAAGCCTCTTTAAAAATTAAAGAGGCTTTTTTATTATACTTTATTTTTTAGGCGGTAATACTTGTAAACCTTAACCGCCGACATGATGACTGCACTAAAAATAATTAGACCTATTAACCCGTAGAGCCAATCTACAGCACTTTTTAAAACCACCGTAAAAACTATAGCTACCAAAAATATAGTTGCTAGTTCATTCCATAACCTTAATTGGGTACTTGTCATTTTAAAAACGCCATTTTTTAGCTGTTTGATGATTCTACCGCATAAAAAATGATAAATAAGCAAACCTACAACAAAAGCTATCTTAACTTGCATCCAGCCGGTTTGTAATAAACCCGGATTTAAATGTAGCATAGTTAAACCAGCCAAAACACTTAATAACATAGCTGGCGTAGTAATAATATTCCAAAGCTTAGCTTCCATAACTTGGAATTGCTTTTGTAAAATATCACGTTCTACAACAGGCCTATCATTAGCTTCTGTATGGTAAATAAACAACCTAACGATATAAAAAAGCCCTGCCATCCAACTAACAACAAATATGATATGTATTGATAAGACGTAGGGATACATTTTATTTCTTAATTAAATTTTGCCTGAATAGAATCTAGATTAGTAGCTTTAATATCTAAACTCTTTTACTACTTCTATAGCATATTTTACATTATCAAAAGGAATATCAGGCATAATACCGTGTCCTAAATTAAATATAAAGCCTTTTTCGCCACGCATACGTTCAAAAAGTCTATGGATTTTTTCTTTGATGACCTTTTTATCTGCATAGAGAATAAATGGATCAAGATTTCCTTGAACTGCCATTCCTTGTGGTAAACGTTGTTTAATATCTCTCAAATCAACATTCCAATCAATAGAAACAACATCTGGTTTAGCTTCTGCCATAAGTGGCGCAAAAACAGAACTTCCTTTACAAAAAGAAATTACAGGAATATCTTTCCTATTTAGTTTACTAATAATTTCATTGATATAACGATGAGAAAACTCAGTATAATCATCCCAGCTTAATGCCAAAGCCCAACTATCAAATATTTGAACTGCGTTAACGCCAGCTGCTATTTGCAGATTTAAATAATCAGCAGTTACTGTTGCAATTTTACTTAAAAGCTTATGCGCCAATTCTGGATGATTATTAATCATCAGCTTTGTTAATTTAAAATCTTTAGAAGAACCGCCTTCAACCAAATAGCTCATCACGGTAAAAGGTGCCCCAGCGAACCCAATTAAAGGAATCTGCTTATCGCCCAAAGCGCTTAACCTTTGCTGTATAACTTTAATTGCATCAGCAACATATTGTAAACGATGCGTAACATCAACATCTAAGGCATCGATATCTTGAGCCGTTCTTACCGGATTGGCAAACTTAGGCCCAACGCCTTGCTCAAAACTTAAATCTCCGCCCATTGCTTCTCCTGTAACCAGAATGTCTGAAAACAAAATAGCAGCATCAATCCCTAATAAATCGACTGGTAACATGGTTACATCAGCAGCAATTTCTGGTGTTTTGCACATTTCCAGAAAAGAATATTTGTTTTTAATCTCCCAGTATTCCGGCATAAATCTACCTGCCTGACGCATCATCCAAACTGGTGGGCGTTCTGTTTGCTGAGATAAAGCTGCTTTAATAAATAACGAATCCTTCATTTAATTTGATGTAACTCTTTTTCTAAATTTTTTAATATGCTTTGTTGTCTAGCAGGCAAAGGTATCTTTTTTGCCTCTGCTATCCATAATAAACCTTTGTCTTTTTGCTTATTCCTAAGATTGATATTGGCTAAATGCATGATAGCTGTACCTAAATCTTGGACTTTAAGACCTGAAAAAGCTGCTTTCTCTAAATGTTTCTCAGCAGTTTGATAATCCATTTGGTGTACAGCTATACAGCCTAATAAGTACTCGTAATAAGGTTTTCTCTTTTTACTCAGATATTGCGGCTTAGCAATACTTAAAAGTAGATTTTTAGCTGCTTCGTAATCTTTATTTTTAAACTGTTTAGCTGCTAAAATAATAGGTCCTTCTTTAAAATAACCCCAAATAACTAAGCCAACAAATAAAAAGCTTAATGCTGCAATTTCGTAAACCTTTAAAGTTATAGCCAACATGGCCACAATTAAAAGCAAGAAACCAACTAACCACCTAGCCTTATTACTAAACATATTGCTTAAGCATCAGTAAATTTATAACCAACGCCTCTGATAGAGTGGAAATAAATTGGATTTTTTTGATCTGGTTCAAAATATTTTCTGAACGTAAGGATAAAATTATCTATAGTTCTTGTTGATGGATAAACATCGTAATTCCAAACCGTTTCTAAGATTTGCTCACGAGAAACTGCCTCATTCTTACGTTCTATCAACAACTTTAAAAGCATGGTTTCCTTTTTGGTTAATGGAGTAATAGTTCCGTTTTCATGCTTTAACTCAAAAGAATTGAAATAAATAGTTTTATCTCCTATTTTATAAGAGTTGATTTCCTTTAAATCATCACCCTTCATACTTCTTTTGATGAGATTATTTACTCTTAAAATAAGCTCTTCTAAATTGAAAGGTTTGGTTAGATAATCATCAGCACCTTTTTTAAGTCCTGTAACTCTATCTTCAGAAGTATTTTTAGCAGTTAAGAACATGATAGGCACCTCGCTATTTTCTAGTCTAATGGTTTCAGCAACCTGAAAACCATCTATTTCTGGCACCATAACATCTAAAATGATAAGGTTAAATTTTTCTTCTTTAAATACTTTTAAAGCTTTTTTCCCGTCGGTAACAGCTCTTACAAAAAAGCCTTCCATTTCCAGGTTTAGTTTGATGGCTTCAAGAAGATGTTCTTCATCTTCCATCAATAAAATTCTTTGTTTATTTACCATAATTGTAATTTTTTATCCAAAAGAAACTTCAAATACAGTTCCACTTGGTGTATTATTCTTTACTTTAATAAGTGCTTGATGATTTTCTAGCACTTGTTTAACAATAAATAAACCCAAACCTGTGCCTTTAGTTTTACGTGTATTCTCGCTGCCTACTCTGTAAAACTTATCAAATATCTTAGGCTTTTCTGCATCTGGTATACCCATACCTAAATCGGCAACTTTAAAGCATACTTTACCATTACTTTTACGCTCTAAACTTACGTGGATAGGCACACATTCTGGTGAATATTTTACTGCATTTTCAATTAAATTAGTAACTACAGAAGCCATAGCAAACTTATCACCAGTAATAAAAATATTAGGTTCTATTTGTGTAATTAAGGCTTCTTTATTGCAAACGTGTATCTGTAATCTGGCTACAATTTTCTCTATTAACTCTGATAGATTAAGTTGCTCTTTAGGAAAACTGTATGAATTATTTTCAATTTTTGAGGCTAACAACATATTTTCTACTAAATCATCTAGCCTTTCTATGTCTAAAAGTGACTTTCCGATAAAATTCTTTTGAGTTTCTTGATCTAAATCTCTTTTCTGAATAGTTTGTAGATACAATTTAATAGATGCCAAAGGCGATTTCAACTCATGAGTTACAGAAAGTAAGAAATTCTTTTGCTGGGCATTCATTTTCTTTTCTCTGTTAATAGCTTTATGCAATTTATAAGCTCCAAAACTCATCAAAGAAACAAAAACAATACCTTCGCCAATTACCATACCTCTTCTTATAGGCTCCAACTCAATGAGTAAAGTTGCCCACCAAAATAATTGTGCAATTACGTAGAAAACTAAAACGTAAAATATGGTTAGCGGTTTCATGTTATCTGCTTCTGAATACGATGTCTAAAGTTTCAAAAATTTGTCTTTTTGCCTTCTCTAAATCTAACTTACTATGTGCTACCGATATAAAGCCTACCTCGTAACCTGAGGGTCCGAAATAAACTCCTCTATTAAGTAATTCTTTATGCATCACCTTAAACTTCTCCATACTAGCCGGGTCTATTTCTTCTGCCGTTTGGATTTTATCTTTATCGGTGAAGGCAAACCAAAAAATAGAACCTATAGTAAATACTTTAAATTTGTAGTTTTTTGCAGTAGCGTAACGTTGTATAGACTCTGTAAACTCTTGAGTTTTATTGTTTAATTCTTTATAAAAACCAGATTTACTCAGTTCGGTTAATTGAGCAATACCAGCAGCCATAGCAACCGGGTTACCAGATAATGTACCTGCTTGATAAACCCCTCCTTCCGGAGATATATTAGACATAATTGACGATGAAGACGCATAAGCACCTACAGGTAAGCCACCGCCAATAATTTTACCGTAAGTAACTATGTCTGGCTGTATATCATAATATCCTGCTGCACCTTCAAAACCTACTCTAAAGCCAGAAATTACTTCATCAAATATTAATAAAGCGCAATTTTCATTACAAATATCTCTTACAAATTGTAGAAAATCTTTGTCTTGTAAAAGTAAACCATTATTAGCTGGAACTGGCTCTATAATAACTGCCGCAATTTGTTCCTTAAAATCTTCAAAAGCCTTTTTTAGAGCTTCTTTATCATTAAGTGAAACCACAATAGTTTCATTAGCAAAAGATTTAGGTATACCAGCAGAAGATGTTTCTCCGAAAGTTACCAAACCAGAACCCGCTTTCACTAGAAGAGAATCTGAATGGCCATGATAACAACCTTCAAATTTTATAATTTTATCTCTCTTAGTAGTACCTCTTGCTAAACGAATAGCAGACATTACGGCTTCTGTGCCAGAACTCGTAAATCTTATCTTTTCTATATATCTATTATTTGATATAATAAGCTCTGCTAGTTCATTTTCTAAGGCTGTTGGAGCACCAAAAGACATTCCGTTAGCCATTACTTCAATAACCTTTTCTCTTACTTTAGCAGGATTATGACCTAAAATTAATGGTCCCCATGAGCAGCAAAAGTCAATAAACTGATTTCCATCTGCATCCCATAGATAACAACCATCACCTTTTTCTATAAAAAGAGGTGTTCCATAAACTGATTTGAAAGCTCGTACGGGCGAATTTACTCCACCAGGAAAAAAGGTTTTAGCTTTTTCATATAATTGAGCAGACTTTTCTCTTGATATATCTGGTTTTGCACCAGAAGTTAAGGATGTAGTTTCTTCCTCACCGCTACTAAAAATCTTTTTTATCGAATCGAACATCTTCTTATTGTTATGGGTAAATCTTTATTTAAATCCAGTTATTAGCTAAAACTTCTTTAGCATGATAAGTTAAAATAACATCCGCTCCTGCTCTTTTTATTCCCATTAAGGTTTCTACAGTTGCTCTTTTTTCATCTAACCAACCATTTTGCGCTGCTGCTTTTATCATGGCATATTCTCCACTTACGTTATATGCCGCAATAGGTAAATCAAAATTATCTTTCATTAATTTAATGACATCCAAATAAGCTAAAGCTGGTTTAACCATTAAAAAATCAGCTCCTTCTTGGCTATCTAACATCCCTTCAATTAAAGCTTCTCTTTGATTGGCCGGATTCATCTGATAAGTTTTTTTATCACCAAAACGCGGGGCAGAGTCTAAAGCATCTCTAAAAGGTCCGTAAAATGCGCTTGCATATTTTGCTGTGTAAGACATAATAGAAACATTGGTAAAACCTGCTGCATCTAACGCTTCTCTGATATAGCCTACTCTACCATCCATCATATCAGAAGGAGCAACAATATCTGCACCAACTTCTGCCTGTGCAATAGCCATTTTAGCTAATATTTCAAGTGTTTCATCGTTTACAATTTCGCCATTTTTTACTAATCCATCATGCCCGTCAGAACTATATGGATCCATGGCTACATCTGTAACAATGCAAGCTTCTGGAAAATTAGATTTTACCTCTTTAATAGCTTTAAGGTATAATCCATTTTTATTTAAACTCTCTGTCGCAGTTTTATCTTTTAATGACTCTTCTAAATTCGGAAATAAATCAAAAGACTTTAGTCCTAATTTAAGACAAGCCTCTACTTCCTTCAACAGTAAATCAATTGAATACCTATAAATGCCAGGCATAGAAGAAACTTCTGTTTTTTGATTTTTACCATCAATAATAAACAGCGGAAAAATAAAATCAGAAGCTCTAAGAAAGTTCTCTTGAACCATATTTCTAATCACTTCAGATTTTCTGTTTCTTCTTGGTCTGCTAAGCATCATCATAATAATTTTATTTTATATCTATACCAAAAACTGCCTCAGCTAAACCAATTTCATCTGGCGATGATGGCAATATATATGGAACATTCATCTCTTCAAACTTCTTACCTGTAGAAGCCCCTATAGCAACAATTTGCTGCCCTGGTTCCAATAAGTTGTCTACAAAATAAGCCTCAACATTTGAAGGGCTTGTAAATACCAATACATCTGCAAAACTTTGAGCAACATCATCAACCAAAATAGTTTCATAAATGGTTAAATCAGTGATTTGTGTTTCTTGCGATAAAGCTTTTTGAATTGTCTTTAAAGAATCTTTAGCCGATGGAAATAAAATATGCGTTCTATTCGCTATAGTGGCAAATTCCTCGGCTACTTCTGTAATATCACTACTTTCTCCAACAAAAGAGGGCACTTTCCCTAATTGTCTTAAGGCATCTTCTGATCCTCTCCCTACTACACCAAATTTCACATCTTTTGGCAATACAGGATTTAATTTAAAAAAATACTCTATACCGTTCTTGCTACTAAAGAAAATCCAATCTACATTTCTAAAAATATAAGAATCTAACTTATGAATAGTAGGTACTGTTTTAATTAAAGAACGAGCTTCAATCTCAATACCATGTTTTATTAAAGCTCTATAGAAATAGCTATGTTCAGATAATTCTCTTGATATAAAAACTGTTCTTGCTAACCTTCTTTTTTCTAAGTCAAATTTAGCGACAATTCTTTGCGCCAAGTTCTCTGTAGTGGATGATTCTAAATAGAGTCTGTCTGGTAATTCATCACCTGTATCTGCTTTAGTTGTCCATACTTTAAACATCCCATCCTCCTTTTCACAATAACATCCCAAGGGCATATGACAGCCTCCGTTAAATAAATTCAGAACTTTTCTCTCTACAGCAATACAAGTTGCTACATCAGTATCATTTATTTGCTGTAACACCTCATGAAGTTCATCATCGTTATCTCTAATTTGAATGGCTAATACCCCTTGTGCTGGCGCAGGTACAAGCTCAGAAGTTGGCTCAATTTCTTCAATATAAAATTCAGATAAATCCAAATTTAATCTGCTAATACCAGCTTTAGCCAGAATAATAGCATCATAATTCTCATCTCTTAACTTTTGAATTCTTGTATTAACATTACCTCTTAAATCCTCAATCTCTAAATCAGGTCTAACCGCTAATAACTGAGACTGCCTTCTATTAGATGATGTGCCTACAATACCATTATGTTTTATTGATAGCTTTTTCGATAAATCCACACAATCCTTTAGGATTAATATGATTTCAGATGGATCTTCTCGTTCAGAAACAGCGGCTATTTTTAATCCTGGAGGATTCTCCGTAGGTAAATCCTTATGAGAGTGAACAGCTAAATCAATTGTTCCAGCTAGTAGGTGTTCTTCTAATTCTTTAGTAAAAAAACCTTTCCCTTCTAATTTATCTAGTCTTAAGTTTAAAATATTATCACCTTGAGTTTTAATGATTTTAATTTCAGTACTTATTCCTATCTTATTAAGTTTGGCCGCTACGTGGTTTGCCTGCCATAGCGCAAGATCACTACCTCTTGTTCCTATAATAACTGTTCTGTTCAATTGACTTAAAATATGAGTAAAAATAAAACTTTTGGAGGTACTTTAAGTAGATTATTAACTAAGCATTGTTAACTAAGATATCCTTAGCCATAACCATAGGAACGCTAATATATTTCTTTTCCATATAAGCCATAACTTTTTCAAGAACCTCTCTAGAACTAGGGTCTAATGAATTTACTTCTTCTGCAAAAACAGAATTTAAAGCCTTAGTTTTAATTTCTTTAATTTTCTCAGGAACCTCTTTCATGGCAAGCTCAATCCTACGCTGCTTTAAAATAGGTCTAAACTCTTTTATATTTTTTTCAATAATAGCTTCACCATTTATTAATTCTTGGTAACGCTCTTTAAGATTCTTATCCGCAATATCTTGCAAAGTCTTAACATCAATATACTCAAGTTTAAAATCAGAGATTACATCTTGATGAGTATCATTAGGAATAGCTAAATCAACAATGATTTTCTTAGATGTATCACCATTAAGTAGTTTAATATACAAGTCTTTTGTGATAATTGGCTCTGTAGCACCTGTACAAGTTATAATAACGTCAAAACCAAAGGAATAACTTTCTAGATCATTCAAACTATAAGCAACGCCACCTAATTCCAAAGCTAAAGATTGAGCCTTACTTAAAGTCCTATTAAAAATCGAAAAGTTTTGATATTTATGTTTTTTGAGATATTTAGCTAGGTTTTGGTTAGTTTCCCCAGCCCCTATGATTAAAATTCTACTATTAGGATTAATCTTAAGCTCTCTTAGTTTTCTGTAAGCTAAAGAAACAACTGATATTGGATTTTTAGAAATATTGGTATACGTATAGACTTCTTTAGCAGTTTTAACCACTCTGTTCATGATTAACCTTAGAAAGTCTCCTGTAAATCCTTTTTCTTTACACGACTCATAAGCTTTTCTAACTTGAGCTAAAATCTCCTTTTCTCCTACCACTAAACTCTCTAAAGAACTAGAAACTCTCATTAAATGATTAAGAGCATCCTCTTGTTCATAAATACAGCAATTATCAACTATTAAATCCAAATCCTGATTGGACATTCGCCCATTATGGAATAAATCTAAGAAGCGTTTCACGAAATCTTTAGTGATATCATGTTCAGCCGTAAAAATAAATTCTACTCTATTGCAAGTACCTAAATAGAATATTTCGGCAATATTAAACTTCTCACGAACTAAATTAAGCACAGAATCAATAGCATCATTACATAATACTAAACATCCCAACTTATCAAGCTCAATCTGCTTATGCGTAAATGCTATAACTTTAAGATACTTCAATGATGATATTTTTTGAACTGTACAAATGTAAAATAGCTAAGTTACACCTATGTCAATCATTTGTCAATTGCATTTATTTAGAAAGGATTTAAATAACAGCCATTGTAATTGATAGTCTTTATAACCATATACTTTACACAGTAAAAGCGAGTTCTCTTATTCCTATTGATAAGGATATTACACAGCTAATCTTATTAAGAGCCTTGATATTATTATAATCAAGTTTCATGAACAGTAAACACTTCACAGCTTTCGGAAGATTGAAGCTTTAAGGGTGATATATTTAGGATGGTTGCTTAGATTTATGTATACCCTTAGCATGGGGTAGTATAGTATAATACGGTATCGTAAGCATAGCCTATACAAACACAAAAGCTCTTGATATTTCTATCAAGAGCTTTATGTTTATTTATTTAATAAAAGTCGGCATCGACCTACTCTCCCACATTTTACTGCAGTACCATTGGCTCTGATGGGCTTAAC
>NZ_WKJI01000003.1 GCF_009674685.1 Pedobacter puniceum | reverse complement strand
AATTAATATCCGTCTAGCTTTCTATCTCATTTATAAGTCACAATCGCTGTAACTCTTTCCCCCTTTCGGGGCTGCAAAGGTAATAACTCTAACACTCTCCTCCAAATGTTTTTGAAAATATTTTTTTCACCCTCACTATCCACTCTCTATATTCTCTCAAACTCCTAAACCCCTCATTTACCCTTAATATTTCAACTTCTTTCCCCCTTGCGGGCTGCAAAGGTGCACATCTTTTTTTTTACTCACAAATATTTTTAACACCTTTCTATCCTTTAAACCCCTAACTCATTGAATATCTTATCGAAAAATGTTGAATTTTATTTAAATATGTTTATTCAAGAGAGGCTCATCAAGAATATAAAGCCAGAATAGTTTCTTTAAATAAGAAGGCATAATAGTGTTAAATTGTGTTAAAGGCCTAAATAGAGAGATTTTATAAGCATATATTAGTAGGTATTAAAAAATTGACTTGTATTATTTATTAAACTATCTTTGCAGCATGTTAAAAAATAAAGGCTTAACATTATTGGGATTAATATTATTATTTGTGGGATTAAGCCTCAATAGTTGTAAAAGCAAATTTGAGAAGCTTAGAACAAGCAATGATGTTGCTAAAAAATATCAAGAAGCTATAAAACTTTACAATAAAAAGGACTATACAAAGGCTTTGACTTTGTTTGATGATTTGGTTCAAAGATATAGGGGAAGATCGGAAGCTGAAGACTTATACTACTATTACGCTTACACTAATTATCAATTAAAGGATTACTTATCTGCAAGATATCACTTTAAAACTTTTGCAGACACATACCCTAGTAGCCCAAAAGCTGAAGAGTGTAGATTTATGACTGCTTATTGCTATTATATAGATTCTCCTAATTTTTCATTAGACCAGGATAATACTTATAAAGCTATAGAGTCTTTACAATTATTTATTAATATATATCCAAGAAGTGAAAGAGTAGCGGAGGCTAGTAAATTGATATTAGACTTACGAGATAAACTAGAACGTAAATCTTATGCTAATGCAAAACTTTTTCTAGATATTGGAGATTATCAAGCTGCAGTTATTGCTTTTAGAAATTCTATGAAAGATTTTCCAGATACTAAGTTTGCGGAAGAGATGGAATATCTTATAATTGAGGCTCAATATCTTTACGCTAAGAATAGTAGAGAAATTAAACAAGAAGATCGATACAATGAAGCTTTAGTTGAATACGAAAGATTTATTGAGAAATATCCTAAGAGTGAATACGCTGATAAGGCAAAAAAGCTTAAGGAAGACATACTAAAAGGAATAGCATTAACAAAAGAAATATTAGCTACATATTCAGAGAATAAAAAAGTAGAAAAAGAAGATGAACAACAACAATAATAATAAGCCTACAGTTTCTAGTACAACTGTAACAAGAGATTTGAGACAATTAGATATTGAAACTGACAATATTTATGAGTCTTTAGTGGTGATTAGCAAAAGAGCTAACCAAATTGGAGCAAACTTAAAAGAAGAACTTCATAGTAAATTAGCTGAATTTGCTAGTTCTAATGATAATTTGGAAGAAGTATTTGAAAACAGAGAGCAAATTGAAATTTCTAAGCATTACGAAAGAATGCCTAAGGCTTCTTTAATTGCTATTGACGAATTTATTCATGGTAAAGTTTACCACAGAAATCCTTCTAAAGAACAAAAATAATTTGTTTTATATTTGGCTTTAGGGGCTGAGCGTTTTAGCAAAAAGCCTAAATAATTAACTCTCAAATTGTTTGAGAGAATTTAAGACTTTTTGAAGATGCTTGAAGGAAAAAATATATTACTTGGCGTTTGTGGCAGTATAGCGAGTTACAAATCTGCAGAATTGACAAGATTACTTGTTAAAGCTGGCGCAAACGTCAAAATTGTTATGACTACGGGAGCCAAAGCCTTTATAACTCCTTTAACACTATCTACCCTTTCAAAAAATCCGATTTTTTCTGAATATTATAATTCTGATACAGGTGAATGGAATAACCATGTAGAGCTTGCTTTATGGGCTGATTTAATATTAATTGCTCCTGTTACCGCTAATACATTGGCTAAGTTTGCTAATGGAGGATGCGACAATTTATTAAGTGCTTGCTATCTATCGGCAAAGTGCCCAATTATGTTTGCTCCAGCGATGGATTTAGATATGTGGAAACATCCATCGACCAAAAAAAACATTCAAACCTTATTAGATTACGGCAATATCTTGATTAAGCCAGGCAAAGGAGAGCTAGCTAGCGGACTTAGTGGGGAAGGAAGAATGGAAGAACCGGAAGCTATATATCAACAAGTCATTCATCATTTTGAGTATGAACAACTACTTAAAGGTAAACGTATTTTAGTAACCGCTGGACCAACCTTTGAACCGATAGACCCAGTTAGATTTATTGGTAACTATTCATCTGGTAAAATGGGATTTGCTATTGCTGAGCTTTGTGCAAAACTTGGTGCAAGCGTAAACTTAATAAGTGGACCTGTAGCTTTGGAAGTTCATCATCCAAATGTTAAAAGGATTAATGTAACTACGGCAGAAGAAATGCTTAGTGCTGTAGATTATGCTTTTACTGATTGCGATGCCTGTATCATGAGTGCCGCTGTTGCAGATTACACTCCACTTGAAAAAGCTGCACAAAAAATTAAAAAAAGTGATGGTGAATTTAATATCACTCTAAAAAAAACAACTGATATTCTTCAATATTTAGGCTCTATCAAAAAAAATCAAATCTTGGTTGGCTTTGCTTTAGAGACTGAAAAAGAAGAAGAGCATGCTAAACTTAAATTACAAAAGAAGAATTTAGACTTCATCGTTTTAAACTCCTTAAATGATGAAGGAGCAGGATTTAAAGGTGATTTAAATAAAGTAACCATTATTCAGACCGATGGGGCAACCACTTATTATGATTTAAAATCGAAATCTGAAGTTGCTCAAGACATCATCAATACATTAATAAAATATTTATGAAGCATTATCTTTTTAGCTTGATACTTTGCATTACGTCTTATATATCTTATGCTCAGGATTTAAATGCTAGGGTGCAAATATTATCTCCTCAAATTCAAAATACGAATAAAAGACCGTTAGAAGTATTAGAAACTGCCATGTCTGATTTCTTAAATAATAGAAAGTGGTCTAATGATGAACTTTTACCTGTAGAAAAAATAGACTGTAATTTTGTTATTAATCTTAAGGAATGGGATGGTTCTAGCAACTTTAAGGCAGAAGCACAGATTATTAGTAGCAGACCAGTTTTTAATAGCTCTTACAACACAACACTGCTCAGTATAAATGATAAAAATTTTGACTTTTCATACTCAGAGGGTCAGCCTTTAGATTTTTCTGATCAAAATTTCATTAACAACTTAAGTTCAATGTTAGCATTTTATGCTTATGTTATTGTAGGTCTTGATTATGATAGCTTTAATAAGCTAGGCGGTACTAATTACTTTAATAAAGCACAAGATGTTTTAAATAATGCGCAAAATGCACCGTTTTCTGGATGGAAAGCGTTTGAAGGATTGAGAAACAGATATTGGCTAATTGAAAATATCACTAGTAAGAATTTCTTGCCTTTAAGAGAAATTATATATGATTATCATAGAGAGGGATTAGATATTATGTCTGAAAATGCCACTAAAGCAAAAAAGAATATCTTATCTACCCTACCCAAAATAGCTGAAATAGATAAACAAAGACAAGGCGCAATGTTTAATCAGGCATTCTTTACTGCTAAAGCTGACGAAATCACTAATATATTCTCAAAATCAGACCCATCTGAAAAATTAAAAATATATAACATTTTAGTTGTTGCAGACCCTGCTAATACCAGTACGTACGAAGCTTTAAAAAACAATAAATAATTAAATAGTAGTTATGCTGAGCAGATTACATATTAAGAATTATGCGCTTATAGATTCATTAGATATTTCTTTTGATGAACATTTAAATATTCTTACCGGAGAAACTGGAGCAGGAAAATCTATTATATTAGGTGCTTTAGGACTTATTTTGGGGCAGAGAGCAGAAGGTAAATACTTCTTCAATCAACAAAAGAAGTGTATTATTGAAGGTTTTTTCAAAGTGAAAAACTATCAATTGGATACATTTTTTGATGAAAATGACTTAGACTATGAAGAAGAGACCGTTTTAAGAAGAGAGATTTCTTTAGATGGAAAATCAAGAGCTTTTATTAATGATACTCCGGTTAATTTAACTATACTGAAACAAGTTGGTGAACAACTGATAGATATCCACTCGCAACATGCTACTTTAGAAATCAGTAATCAGCAATTTCAATTACTGGTGGTAGACTTAATGGCAAATCATCAAGAATTACTTGAAAACTATAAATCATCATATAAAACCTATAAAAAGAAAGTTAAACAACTTGATACCTTAATTGAGCAAAGTGAAAAAGAAAAAGCAGAGCTTGATTATTTGCAATTTCAATTTGATGAGCTTGAGCAAGCAAAACTTAGTGCAGATGAGCAAGAGAACCTGGAGCAAGAGTTGCAAAGATTAAATCATGCGGAAGAGATAAAATCTAATCTTCTAAACGCTTCTACCCTATTACAAAATCAAGAAATTAATGCTTTAAACTTAATAAAAGAAGCATCAAACCAATTACAACAGGCAGAAAGGTATCAACAAGATATAAATACTTTAGGTGACAGATTAAAAAGTTGTTTGATAGAACTTAAAGATATAGCTAGCGAAATAGAAGATATAGAACAAACCATATCTTTTGATGAAAACAAAGCTACTCTAGTGAATGAAAGACTAGATTTAATTTATAGTCTGCAAAAAAAACATCGTGTTAACAGTAATCTGGAGCTTTTAAATTATCAGGAAGAGTTATCATTAAAACTTAATAAGATTCTTTTTGCTGATGAAGACATAGAACGCTTGCAAAAAGAAATACAAGAAGAAAAGCTTTTACTTATAGAACAAGCGAAAACTATCACCTTAAATAGAAAAAATGCAATTCCTGCAATAGAGGAATATATCATTAAAATCTTGACAGAAATTGGTATGGCTAATGCCGATATTAAGCTTGAGCAATTGGTTAAAGAAGAAAACTACTTTGACCAAGATGGTTTAGACCAGATTAAATTTTTATTTAGTGCAAATAAAGGCCATCAGTTACAAGAATTAAGTAAGGTTGCTTCTGGAGGAGAGCTATCAAGGTTAATGTTGAGTATTAAATCTTTGATTGCTAAGAAAACTGCTTTACCAACTATTATTTTTGATGAAATTGATACCGGAGTTTCTGGAGAGGTAGCCCATAAAGTTGGAAATATTATGGAAAAACTAGCAGAAGATATGCAGGTGATAACCATTACACATTTACCGCAGATGGCTAGCAAAGGAAAATCGCATTATTATGTTTATAAAGAAATAAAAGACAACTTTACCTACTCGCAAATAAAGAAACTTAATAACGAAGAACGCATTTTAGAGATAGCAAAAATGTTGAGCGGAGAGCATCCGAAAGAATCAGCAATACAAAATGCTAAAGAATTATTATTTGGATAAATTTTATCATCCACAAAATTTTATAATCTTTACACATTCAAATTACAATGAAGCTTAATAGCTTAAAAAAAGAATTAAAATATGGCTTATAATTTATTAAAAGGGAAACGTGGTATCATCACAGGTGCTTTAGACGAAAACTCTATTGCATGGAAAGTTGCTGAGAAAGCTCATGAAGAAGGCGCTACTTTTGTATTGACCAACGCTCCTATAGCAATGCGTATGGGAGAAATAAATAAACTTGCTGAGAAAACTAACTCGCAAATTATCCCGGCTGATGCAACTAGCATAGATGATTTAACGAACCTTTATACTCAGGCTCAAGAAGTTTTAGGTGGTAAAATAGATTTCGTTTTACACTCTATAGGTATGAGTGTGAATATCCGTAAAAAAATTCCTTATACAGAGTCTAACTACGAGTATTTTGCAAAAGGCATTGATGTATCTGCTATGTCTTTACATAAAATGCTTGCGGTTGCAAAAAAATTAGATGCAATAAACGAAGGTGGAAGTGTGGTTGCCTTAACTTATATGGCTGCACAACGTACTTATCCTTTCTATACCGATATGGCTGATATTAAAGCTATGTTAGAATCTATAGCCAGAAGTTTTGGTTACCATTACGGATTAGAGAAAAAAGTACGTATCAATACGGTTTCTCAATCACCAACAAAAACAACTGCAGGAACAGGAATTAAAGGTTTTGGCGATTTCTATGATTTTGCTGATAAAATTGCTCCTCTAGGCAATGCTGATGCAGAATCTTGTGCAGATTATTGTATTACCTTGTTCTCTGATTTAACCAGAATGGTTACCATGCAGAATTTATTCCATGACGGTGGTTACTCATCAACTGGTGTAAGTATGGAAGTAATGACTGCTATTGGAGCTGGTGAGGAAGGATAAAATTTCATTTAGTCATAAAAAAGCCTGATAGCATATTGCTATCAGGCTTTTTTTATTCCTCTGAAGGGAGTAAAACCATTTTAATGGGTAATGCAGGTGGCGGTGGAAAAGGAGTTAAATCTACACTTTGTACTTTAATTACAATATAACCAACACCTACTGCAAAATTGTATGCAAAGCCGTTGTAAACTTGTGGGATAGGTTCATCTTCACCATCCTCAAAAGTTCCGTACACTAGAATCCCATCTAAATCATATGCTGTTTCATTAATTTCTGGCATATTAACGGTTGCAGTATAAGTTCTACCACCGTCATTGGTTGTCCAACTATTAATTTTCGCAAATATGGTTTTATTTGGAACGGTATAATATTCTTCTGTTACTTTTTGGCAAGCTGATGTTCCTAACACCAGTATACCTAATAAAATAATGGCCAGCTTCTTCATGTGTATTATGTTTGAGGTGAATAATTATTAATTAGACGATTGCTATTTGAATATGGTTGCATGCTAACAAAAAAAGCACCACAATTATTGTGATGCTTTTTTATATAGAAGAAGTTCTAACTACTCTCCGCCTTCTTTCTCTTCTTCCTTCTTCTTTTTCTTTTTAGTGGCTTTACCTATGATATGGATTTGATCTTTTTCTTTATCATAATCTACTTCCATGGTATCACCTTCTGTAAGCTCTCCTTTAAGAATTTCCTCTGCAATTGGATCTTCTAAGAATTTTTGGATGGCTCTCTTCAATGGACGAGCACCAAAATTAGAATCAAAGCCTTTTTCAGCTATGTAATCTTTGGCTGCTTCAGTTAATTTGATATCATAACCCAGAGTTTGAACTCGACCAAATAAAGCTTTTAATTCTATATCAATGATTTGGAATATTTCTTCTTTTTCAAGAGAGTTAAATACAATTACATCATCAACACGATTTAAAAACTCAGGAGCGAATGCTCTTTTTAAAGCACTTTCAATTACAGTTTTATTATGACTTTCTGTTTGTGATAATTTAGCAGAAGTTGCAAAACCAACACCTTGGCCAAAATCTTTTAACTGACGAGCACCAATATTAGAAGTCATGATGATGATGGTATTTCTAAAATCGACTTTACGACCTAAAGAATCTGTTAACTGTCCTTCATCTAAAACTTGTAATAAGATATTAAATACATCTGGATGCGCTTTTTCAATCTCATCTAACAATACAACAGCGTAAGGTTTTCTACGAACTTTTTCTGTTAACTGCCCACCTTCTTCATAACCAACATAACCCGGAGGCGCTCCTACCAATCTGGAAACAGCAAATTTCTCCATGTACTCGCTCATGTCTATTTGAATCAAGGCATCATCAGTATCAAACATAAAACGAGCAAGTTCTTTAGCCAATTCTGTTTTACCAACACCTGTAGGACCTAAGAAAATGAAAGAACCAATTGGTTTTTTAGGATCTTTTAATCCGGCTCTGGTACGTTGTATAGCTTTTGTTAATTTCTTGATAGCATCATCCTGACCAATAATTTTCTCGTTAATTTTCTCGAACATACCTAATAGTTTTTGGCTATCGGTTTGTCCTACGCGTTGTAACGGAATACCAGTCATCATAGAAACTACTTCAGCAACATTGTCTTCAGAGACGATATATCTCTTAGTTTTAGTTTCTGCTTCCCATTCTGCCTTAGCTTTATCTAATTCTTCTAGCAGATTCTTCTCAGTATCGCGAAGTTTTGCAGCTTCTTCGTATTTCTGGCTACGAACTACTTTATTTTTCTCAACCTTAATTTGTTCAATTTTTTGCTCAATATCTATGATATTTTGCGGAACATGAATATTGGTTAAGTGAACTCTAGAGCCGGCCTCATCTAAAGCATCGATAGCTTTGTCTGGTAAAAATCTATCAGTGATGTATCTTGAAGTTAGGCTTACGCAGGCTTCAATAGCTTCATCAGTATAGGTAACACCGTGGTGTTCTTCATACTTTTCTTTGATTCTGTTTAAAATCTCGATAGTTTCTGTAGGCGTAGCAGGTTCTATCATCACCTTTTGGAAACGACGGTCTAAAGCGCCATCTTTCTCGATATACTGACGATATTCATCTAAAGTTGTAGCACCAATGCATTGGATTTCTCCACGAGCCAATGCAGGTTTAAACATGTTAGAAGCATCTAAAGAGCCAGAAGCCCCACCTGCGCCAACAATGGTATGAATCTCATCAATAAACAAAATAACATCAGGAGATTTCTCTAACTCGTTCATTACAGCTTTCATACGCTCTTCGAATTGGCCACGGTATTTAGTACCGGCCACTAAAGAAGCTAAATCTAGTGTAACAACTCTTTTGTTAAATAATACCCTTGAAACTTTACGTTGTACGATTCTTAAAGCCAAACCTTCTGCAATAGCAGATTTACCAACACCAGGCTCTCCTATTAAAATAGGGTTGTTTTTCTTACGACGAGATAAAATTTGAGAAACACGTTCAATTTCTTTCTCACGACCAACGATAGGATCTAATTTTCCGTCTTCGGCCATTTTTGTTAAGTCTCTTCCGAAATTATCTAGTACTGGTGTTTTAGATTTGATATCTGAAACCTTTTTAGGTGTAGAAAAAGACTCTTCTTCTTTAAAGTCATCATCACCACCACTAGTTGCAGAGTTTGTAGGATCATCTCTAAAACCACCTTTATTATTTTCTACTTCAGATTTAAATATTTCATAATTTAAATTGAACTGCGCCAATATTTGAGAAGCTATATTGTCTTCTTCTCTTAAAATGGATAATAAAAGATGCTCTGTACCTATAATATCGCTTTTAAAAATTTTAGCTTCTAAGTAGGTAATTTTCAATACCTTTTCTGCTTGCTTGGTTAGGGGAATATTCCCTAAGTTAGCGGTAATAGCAGAAGTACCACGTACGGCATCTTCAATAGCTCTGCGAAGCTTTGCTGTATCAACACCCAAAGATTTTAAAATCTTTATTGCTACTCCATCTCCTTCTCTAATCAAACCCAATAGCAAATGTTCTGTGCCAATATAATCATGACCTAATCTTAAAGCCTCTTCACGGCTGTAAGAAATTACGTCTTTAACTCGGGGCGAAAATTTAGCTTCCATATAATACCTTTCTCTATAAGTGTAGAAACGTTCTAATGTATCAAATAGTTTTAGAAATGCAAGAGTAACGTTTGGTAGTTTTTATCAACAATTTAACCAATATAGTGGAAAACCGTTTAACGATAGTGAAGTTAAGAATTTTTACCTGTTTCTGACCAAAAAAACGATATTTGCCTTTCAATTGATGAAATAATGGCAGACGAAAAAATAATCTTTTCAATGGCAGGGGTAAATAAGATTTATCCGCCACAGAAACAGGTACTAAAAAATATTTACCTTTCTTTCTTTTACGGTGCTAAAATTGGCGTTATTGGGTTAAATGGCTCGGGTAAATCCTCCCTATTAAAAATTATTGCTGGCTTAGATAAATCTTACCAAGGAGAAGTAGTATTATCGCCGGGGTTTTCGGTCGGATACCTAGCACAAGAACCAGAGTTAGACCCAGAAAAAACCGTTAAAGAGGTGGTTGAAGAGGGTGCAAAAGAGATTACAGACATCCTTAAAGAATATGAAGAAATAAACGAAAAATTTGGTTTACCCGAGGTTTATGAAGACGCTGATGCGATGGACAAACTTCTTGCAAGACAAGGTGTTTTACAAGACCAAATCGATGCTGTTAACGGTTGGGAGCTAGATGCGAAATTAGAACGGGCTATGGATGCTTTACGTTGCCCAGAACCTGACGCAAAGATTGCCACATTGTCAGGAGGAGAAAAAAGACGTGTAGCTTTATGCCGATTATTAATACAAGAACCTGCTGTTTTATTGTTAGATGAGCCTACCAACCACCTAGATGCAGAATCTGTTGATTGGTTAGAACAACATTTACAAAACTACGAAGGAACTGTCATAGCGGTTACCCACGATAGGTATTTCTTAGATAATGTTGCCGGTTGGATTTTAGAATTAGACCGCGGAGAGGGCATTCCTTGGAAAGGCAATTACTCATCTTGGTTAGACCAAAAGGCTAAACGCTTAGCTCAAGAAGAAAAAACTGAAAGCAAACGCCAAAAAACATTAGAAAGAGAGTTAGAATGGGTAAGGATGGCACCAAAGGCCAGACATGCAAAATCCAAAGCTAGATTAGGCAACTACGAGAAACTAGCATCAGAAGAAACTAAAGAAAGAGAAGATAAACTAGAGCTATTTATCCCACCTGGACCAAGATTAGGTAATGTTGTTATTGAGGCTAACGGTGTAACCAAAGCTTATGGAGATCGTGTACTATTTGAAAATTTAACATTTTCTCTTCCGCCGGCTGGTATTGTGGGTATTATAGGGCCAAATGGTGCTGGTAAAACTACTTTATTCAGGTTAATTACCGGACAAGAAACACCAGATGCTGGTACTTTTAGAGTTGGAGAGACCGTAAAATTAGGTTATGTAGATCAGATGCATCATGACTTAGACTCAGAAAAATCTGTATGGGAAAATATTACGGGCGGACATGAGACCATGATGCTTGGTAATAAATCTACAAATTCTAGAGCCTATGTATCTAAATTTAATTTTAACGGAGCAGACCAACAGAAAAAAGTTGGGGTTTTATCTGGCGGGGAACGTAATAGAGTACATTTAGCTATTACCTTAAAAGAAGGTTCTAACGTTTTATTACTAGATGAGCCTACCAACGATATAGATGTAAATACTTTAAGAGCTTTAGAAGAAGCTTTAGAGAATTTTGGAGGTTGTGCGGTAGTGATTTCTCACGATAGATGGTTTTTAGATAGAATTTGTACTCATATTTTAGCCTTTGAAGGCGATTCGCAAGTGTATTTCTTTGAAGGTAATTACTCAGAATATGAAGAAAATCGTAAAAAGAGATTGGGTGATGTTACTCCTAAAAGGATTAAATACAGAAAATTAGCTTAAGCTTTTTTTACAATTTTTAAAGCCCGCTTCTTAAGAAGCGGGCTTTTTATTTTTATATTTCTATAGTTCTGACGCTATTAACTTCTTATTCTAGCCTGTAATGACATATATAATTTAATGATTAAATAAACTTAAAAGCACTTTTTAATAAAGTAAAGTAACATATTCAAGAACAATTTCGTCTAATAAGCATATATAAAAATTCTATTTTAAACATTTAAATTCTATTAAGATGAGTATAAGATTAAATCCTATAGACAGAATTGATTTCATTACAAAAGAAGACTTCCTGAAAAATTATCTCATCCCTCGCAAGCCTTTAGTAGTTAAAAACATGACTTCTACCTGGCCTGCTTTAGAAAAATGGACTTTTGAATATTTAAAGGAAGTAGTTGGTGACAAAATTGTACCGCTTTATGATAGTGCTAAAGCAGATCCATCTAAACCTATAAATGCAGCTAGTGCTGAAATGAAATTTGGCGATTATATTGACTTAATATGTAAACAACCCACAGATTTAAGAATTTTCTTATTTGACCCTATTAAATTTGCTCCTAAGCTACTGGATGATTATCGCTCGCCTAAAGATTTAATGGGCGGTTTCTTAGACGCTTATCCGAACATGTTTTTTGGTGGTGCTGGCTCTGTAACTTTTATGCATTATGATATAGACTTAGCGCATATTTTCCACACCCATTTTCATGGTCGCAAACATATTATCTTGTTCGATAATAAATGGAGTAGAAAACTCTATAAAATTCCTTTTGCTACTTATGCCTTAGAAGATTATGACATTTCAAATCCAGATTTTGATAAGTTTCCTGGCTTAAAAGGTCTAGAAGGTTATGAAACCATTTTAGAACATGGCGAAACTTTATTTATGCCTACCGGGATGTGGCATTGGATGAAATATTTAGATGGTTCTTTCTCTATCTCCTTAAGAGCTTGGGATAAATCTTGGGCTATAAAAGCAAAAAGTTTATACAACCTTACTATACAACGTAAGTTTGATGATGTGATGAAAAAGACTTTCAGCAAAAAATATATGGATTGGAAAGAGAGACTTGCTATTAAACGAGCAGAAAAAATTGCTTAATTAAAAATAAGCTGCCTAAAAAAAGCAGCTTATTTTGTTTTAAAGCCTAGGTTTAAAACAAAATAAACGCATTTAAAAAAGTGTTGATAAACCAGTTTATGTTAACAATTAAATAATAGTAATTTTATAAAATTATGAAAATCAATTACTTAATTTTATAGACCATAAAAATTGATGGTCAAATAAACTTTAAAAGCATTATTATGACCTGGAAAAAATTTAGCGGCGAAGTCATCAATTCGTCTATCCTTGAAGAAGTAGAAAAAGCCATTGAAAGAGAGTACGAGGCAGGAAACAAACTTAAAGTTTGTATTGGTACAGACTCTCAGGTTAAAGGTAATACCGCAGACTTTGCTACCGTTATTGTATTTTTAAGAGAACAAAAAGGCGGTTTCATGTTTATCCATCAGGAAAGAAGCACTCAAAAGATGAGTATCAAAGAGAGAATGCTTACTGAGGTACAGAAATCTATTGAAACAGCCTACACCCTGTGTGATTTACTTGATTTGTACGATGTAGATTTGGAGGTACATGCTGATATTAATACCAACCCACAGTTTAAATCTAATGCAGCACTACACGAGGCAATGGGCTACATCTTAAGTATGGGCTTTGTTTTTAAGGCTAAACCAGAAGCGTTTGCAAGCTCTGCTTGTGCTAATAAAATGGTACAGTAATTTCAAAACTAGCTTAAAACTTTAATCATAGATGTTTGTTTAAACATCTACATGAAAACTTATACACTAAACTTTAGTCAGAAATTACCTATTAGCTTAGCAGAAGCTTGGGATTTCTTTTCATCACCTCTTAACTTGGCAAAAATAACTCCGCCGAGCATGAATTTTATCATCACATCTGATTATACAGAAAAAACCAAGATGTACGAAGGCATGATTATTACCTATAAAGTTTCGCCTCTTTTTGGTATTAAGATGGATTGGATGACAGAAATTACTGCAGTAAAAGAACACCAATACTTTATTGATGAACAACGTTTCGGTCCTTTTAAGTTTTGGCATCATGAGCACCATTTTGAAGAAATTGATGGTGGCGTTTTAATGACCGATAAATTAATGTACGGAATCCCATTCGGGCCTATTGGTACGCTAGCAAATGCACTTATTGTTGGTAAACAAACTCGCGATATTTTTGAGTTTAGAGAAATAGCAGTAGAAAAATTGTTTGGGAAATATGGGTAGGCTGTTAGTTGGTTAGTAACTAGTTGGTTAGGTTGTTAGTAACTAGTTGGTTAGGTTGTTAGTAACTAGTTGGTTAGGTTGTTAGTAACTAGTTGGTTAGGACTTAGTTGGTTGAGTTATTAAGTTGGCCTAATATGATGATAAAAAAACAGCGACTATGATAAATTCTAGTCGCTGTTTGTATTTGATATGTTTTTAGATAAGAATCTTTTGATACTGAGAACCTTGTACAATTCCTCTTCTTTCTATTTCGTTATCAATATAAGTTTGTATCTCTGATTTTTTTAAACCCCATTTAGGAGCAATTAGCATATCTAAATCAGAAATACCGAAAAGGCGTTGTATAATAATATCCGGACGAACTAATGGTAATAACTCGCAAAGAAAATCAGTATACTCTTCTAAACTAAACAACTTAAAAGGTTCTTTCTTATACTTTACGCCCATAATAGAGCCTTCTACGATGTGTAAATGATGAAATTTAACGAAGTTTATTTGTGGGAAACGATTTATCTCATCAGCATATTTAAGCATCATATCTTTAGTTTCACCGGGTAAACCAAAAATGGTATGAACACAAATATCTAATTTGGTATTCTCTAACAGTTTCATGATGTCTATAAACTCATCGTGAGAACAGCCGCGATTAATTTGCGATAATGTTTCGTTATAAATAGACTCCATACCCATTTCCAAATCAACATCTAGCCTATCGGTATAACTTTCTAATAAAGCTATTTTTTCTGCATCTAAACAATCGGGTCTGGTACCAACAGATAAGCCAACAACATCGGTCGTATCAACACTTAAAGCTTCGTCATACATGGCTTTTAAATAATGTGCCGGAGCGTAAGTATTAGTGTTAGGCTGAAAATAAATGATGAACTTTTCTGCTTTATAATGCTTTCTAGCTCGTTCCATCCCAAACTCTATTTGCTCTTTCATAGTAGCCATAGTTCTGGATGTAGGTGTAAAGGAATCTACATTGCAATAGGTACAGCCTCCATAGCCCTTAGAGCCATCGCGGTTGGGGCAAGTAAAACCTCCATCAACAATAACTTTGTACACACGTTTTACTTGATACTTCTCTTTTAAGTAAGCACTGTAATAATTATAATTTTTTTCGCCGAAAGCGAGAGATTTTTCCACTATTAAAAGATATTTTTGCAAAGATACGAAATGATAAAGCAATACAAATTGATGGCCAATGCTTAGAATCTATTATAAAAAAAATACCCGCCTTGCAAAAGAGACAGATGTAGAGCTTTTAAGGGAAATACCTATGGAAAGCTTGGTTTGGGTTGATTTGCAGAACCCAACTGTAGAGGAAAAAGTTACGATAGAAACTTATTTTGACATCAAATACTCATCAGAAGAAGAATCTCAAGAGATAGAAAGTTCATCACGCTTTAGCGAGATGGATAACGAAATTATCATTAACTCTAACTTTTTATCCGTAAGGCAACACGGTTTTGATTATAGTCCGGTTTCTATCATCCTTGAAAAAGGTATATTATTTACTTACCGCGATGATGATTTAAAAACTTTTGGAGAATCTGTAAAAAAGATTAAGGCTAACCCAACTTTGTATGTTAATGGTTTTCAGATACTTTCTACCATTTTAGAAACCTGTATAGACCAAGATGCTGATTTGATAGAAAACATTGCTCGTGTAATATCAGAACTAAATAAAAGTTTAAAAGCAACCAGCGAAAAGGTAGATGAAGAAGATTTATTAAAGATTTCATCGCTTCAGAACGATAATATGATGCTGAGAGAAAATATTATTGATAAGCAGAGAATGATTTCTGCTTTGATGAAATCCTCAACTTTTCCGCAAGAGTATATGGGGGTTTTAAGAATCATGATTAAAGATATCAGCTCCCTATTAGAGCATAATAAATTTGCTTTTGAACGATTAGAATATCTTCAAGATACTTTTATGGGTTTAATTAACATTGAGCAAAACCGTATCATCAAAATATTTACCGTTGCTACGGTTGCTTTTATGCCTCCTACCCTAATTGCCAGTATTTACGGTATGAATTTTAAAATTATGCCAGAACTTGATTGGGAGTATGGCTATCTATTAGCTATTACTTTAATGTTTGTTTCCTCTTTTGGCACTTTGATTTATTTTAAGAAGAAGAAGTGGCTTTAATTTTGCATGATATCGCAAAAATTAAAACATGAAAAATTTAAAATCTATTATAAGTCTATTCGTAATTTTTGCCTTCATACTTTCAAGTTGCGCCTATCAAACAGCAGGAAGAAGCGGTAAAGTACCTCCCGGACAAGCAAAGAAGATAACAGGTAGTAAATCTGCCAAACCTTTTGCGCCAGGACAAAGAAAAAAATAATTCATTTTTTTTTGTGATGATACAATAAGTGGTTTAAAAATTGTATTTAAAAAAAGCAATTCTTACCACAATTTATTATCTCATGAAAAATATCAGTCATTTCGTTAATTTCAAAGCCGCCAGCACTTCTGTATTACAATGGATAACATCAATTTCTAAAATTACAGAAGCAAAATCAGCATTTTGCGATACACAACTAAAGCAAAATGCTAAAGAGAAACAGCTTAACCTTGTTGCAGAAACAGACAGTAGTGAAGTCTATTCTAAACAGACAAATCTTACAACTTTGTTACCTGAACTTTTACAAGGTAATTTTTCTAATCAGATACACTATCCTATCTTTAATGCTCAAGAGATTTTAAAATCTGAAAATAATTTCAAACAGGTTTTGGATACTCAATTAATTATCCTGAACTGTTCTTATATAGATGATAAAGGCATTAAATTGGATACTTTAACTTCTAAAATCATCAATAAAGCTAAATGTCCAATTTTATTTCTTCCTGATGATGTGCAAGAGCCTAAACAATTAAAAAATGTAGTTTATTGCACTGATATTAGGTTTACAGAGGTAAGATTCATCAGAGCTTTTGGACAAGTTGCAAAGCATTTAAACTGTGATTTAACATTAGCACATGCTTCTGATAGTGGTATCCCCGATTTAGATATTGAGTATGGAAAGCAACTTTACAAAGACTGCTTTGCAGGAAGAATAAGCGATTGCAAAATGAATCTCGAAAATTTAAGACGCTTAGATATTCAAAAATATCCAGACTTAATTCATGAATATTTGTTGGGCGATGTTTACAGTATGATTAACAAAAACCATTTATTAAAAGATGGAGATTATTTAGAATCAGTGGCTATTAAATTGGCAAGAATTGCTAAAAAACCAATATTGGTGATTAATAATTAAGATTTAAAACCTTTTTAGAATAGGGAGCTGATAAATATTAGCTCCCTATTTTTTTTGACCTTATCAATATCCATAAGATTATTACGAATTAAAAGCTTTGGTACATCATCAATTAGTTAAATTTGCTATGTAAAAACCTTTCAGCGTTATGCAAGAAATCTCCATTTATAAACCAAAAAATAAAATACGATTTGTAACGGCAGCCTCACTATTTGACGGCCATGATGCTACTATCAATATCATGAGGAGGATTTTACAATCATCTGGAGCCGAGGTTATACATTTAGGGCACAACAGATCTGTTGAAGAGGTTGTAAACTGTGCTATACAAGAAGATGTGCAAGGCATTGCTCTAACATCATACCAAGGTGGACATATCGAGTATTTTAAATATATGTTTGACTTGCTTAAAGAAAAACAAGCAGGGCATATTAAAATTTTTGGTGGTGGCGGAGGCGTTATTTTGCAAGAAGAAATAGAAGAGCTGCACCAATATGGTATTGCTAAAATATTCTCTCCGGATGATGGCCGTACGATGGGCTTACAAGGCATGATTAATTACATGCTTGAAAGTTGCGATTTTAATCCGATTGAGATTTATAAACCTGAATTATCAAATATAAAAAACAAAGATTTTCAAGAAATAGCTCGCTGTATAACACTTGCAGAAAATGCTGCTCAAAAACATGAAAATTTCATTAATGCATTAAAAAATCTTGATGGGAAGGTTACTCCAGTTTTAGGCATTACTGGAACGGGTGGTGCAGGAAAATCATCTTTAACAGATGAATTAGTAAGGCGCTTTTTAACTTATACAGATAAGAGTTTAGCCATTATCTCGGTAGATCCATCTAAAAGAAAAACCGGTGGAGCACTCCTAGGTGACCGTATCCGCATGAATGCGATTAATACACCTAGAGTTTATATGCGCTCTTTAGCTACCAGACAAGCTAATTTGGCACTTTCTAAACATATTGAGGAGTCTATAGCTATTTGTAAAGCTGCTGGTTTTGATATGATAATTGTAGAAACATCTGGTATTGGCCAGTCTGATACTGCTATTACAGATTATGTGGATGTTTCTTTATATGTGATGACCCCTGAATTTGGTGCAGCAACCCAATTAGAAAAAATTGATATGCTTGATTTTGCTGATTTGGTAGCCATCAATAAATCAGATAAAAAAGGTGCGCAAGATGCAATTAGAGATGTAAGAAAGCAATTTAAACGTAACCATTTACTATTTGAAACTCCGGATGAAGATTTACCCATCTTCACCACGATGGCATCTCAGTTTAATGACCCAGGAATCAACCAACTATTTAAGGCTATCATCCATCAAATAGAAATAAAAACAGGCTTAAATTTCAATATCAAAGCAGAAGTTGCGAATACTGATAATGATAAAAAATACATCATTCCGCCTCATAGAACCCGTTATTTAGCAGAAATAACAGAAGCAAATTTTGCTTATTCTAGTTGGGTTGAGCAGCAAGCAGGCATTGCTCAAAAGATGTATCAAGTTAATGGAGCGGTAGATTTATGCGTAGATTACAAACAAGAACAAGCTGCTGAGGCTTTAAAAGAGATTTACAATCACCTAGAAGAGCAACTAGATCCTTATTGTAAAAATCTATTAAAAGAATGGCCTCAAACTTTAGAAAAATATCAGCAGGATGAATTTGTTTATCAGGTTAGAGATAAACAAATTAAACAAGCTTTAAAAACAGTTTCTTTATCAAAACTTAAAATCCCTAAAATTTCTTTGCCTAAATACAAAGCTTGGGGCGATGTTTTAAAATGGTTACTTACAGAAAATTTACCAGGCGAATTTCCTTATGCTGCGGGTGTTTTCCCTTTAAAAAGAGCAGGTGAAGACCCTACAAGAATGTTTGCGGGTGAAGGCGGACCAGAACGTACCAATAAAAGATTCCATTATGTATCTTTAGGTCAGGATGCAAAAAGATTATCTACCGCATTTGACTCTGTTACTTTATACGGCGAAGACCCTCATATCAGACCCGATGTTTATGGCAAAATTGGAAACTCGGGTGTAAGTATTGCTACTTTAGATGATGCTAAGAAGCTCTACTCTGGCTTTAATTTGTGCGACCCTAGCACATCGGTATCCATGACGATTAACGGACCAGCGCCCATGCTTCTAGGTTTTTTTATGAATGCCGCTATTGATCAGCAATGTGAAATTTATATTAAAGAAAACGGTTTAGAAGCAGAGGTTGAAGCTAAAATACAAGCTATTTATCAAGCAAAAAAACAAGCAAGACCAGTTTACAACGGAGCTTTACCAGAAGGTAATAATGGGCTAGGCTTAATGCTTTTGGGAGTTACTGGAGATGAAGTTTTACCATCAGCTATCTATAACCAAATCAAAGAAAAAGCAATAGCAACGGTAAGAGGCACTGTACAAGCAGACATCTTAAAAGAAGACCAAGCCCAAAATACTTGTATTTTCTCTACTGAATTTGCTTTAAGAATGATGGGCGATATACAGCAATATTTCATAGACCAAAAAGTTAGAAACTTTTACTCTGTATCTATATCTGGCTATCATATTGCTGAAGCTGGTGCAAACCCCATTACGCAATTAGCATTTACCCTAGCAAATGGTTTCACTTTTGTGGAGTATTACCTAAGCAGAGGAATGCATATTGATGATTTTGCACCTAATTTATCTTTCTTTTTCTCTAATGGTATAGATCCAGAATATGCCGTGATAGGAAGAGTAGCCAGAAGAATTTGGGCAAAAGCTATCAAAGAGAAATATAAAGGGAATGATAGATCTCAGAAATTGAAATACCATATCCAAACTTCTGGAAGGTCTTTACATGCTCAAGAGATTGACTTTAACGACATCAGAACTACACTACAAGCGCTTTATGCCATTTATGATAATTGCAACTCTTTACATACCAATGCTTATGACGAGGCTATAACCACACCAACTGAAGCATCTGTAAGAAGGGCAATGGCCATACAACTCATCATCAATAAAGAGCTGGGCTTAGCTAAAAACGAAAATCCTTTACAAGGTGCTTTTATTATAGAAGAGCTTACAGATTTAGTTGAAGAAGCAGTATTAATAGAATTTAACAGATTAAATGAGCGTGGCGGGGTACTAGGCGCTATGGAAACCATGTATCAAAGAAGCAAGATACAAGAAGAATCTTTACACTATGAAACGCTTAAACATAATGGAGATTTCCCCATTATTGGTGTAAATACCTTTTTAAGTAAAGATGGTTCGCCTACGGTTGCACCAGGAGAAGTTATTAGAGCAACTACAGAAGAGAAAGAATATCAAATACGTGTTTTAGAAGCATTTAAGGCAAGGAATTCACATAAAGCAAGTATAGAGCTTGAAGCTTTAAAGAAAACCGCCATCCAAAACGGTAATATATTTGAAAGTTTAATGGAGGCTACAAAATATTGTTCTTTAGGTCAATTATCACAAGCGCTTTATGAAGTAGGCGGGCAATATAGAAGAAACATGTAGGTTTTCTCTTGCAACGTTAATTTAATATTAACAAATCATTAACTTTTCAATTTGATTAAGCTATTGTTACCAGAATATTAATTTTGCATCGATTTTAATATTTATTTAACAATTACTTATCAATGTATTTAAAACCTGTTAATGTATTAAGTGGCCTATTGTTATTGGCAATCCTAGCTTTTGCTTCTTCATCTCAAGCCCAAACTAAAGACACTTTAGTGTTGAAACCTAAGGCATCATTAGAAAAATGGTATGATAAAATTTCATTAAGAGGTTATGCGCAATTAAGATATAATGGATTAATAGAGAGTAATCCAAACTTAAAATGTGAACAATGCGATAGATCTTGGGGAGATGGAGGGGATTTCTTTATACGACGAATCCGATTAATATTTTTTGGGCAAATAAGCAAAAAGGTTTACCTCTACATACAACCTGATTTTGCCAGTTCAGCAGGTACTTCATCTAATTTTGGGCAAATAAGAGATGCTTATGTTGATGTAGGTTTAGATAATGATAATGAGTTTAGATTTAGATTTGGGCAAAGTAAAATACCTTATGGTTTTGAGAACATGCAATCTAGCCAAAACAGAATTACGTTAGACCGTAATGATGCTATTAACAGTGCTGCAGCTAATGAACGTGATTTAGGTTTATTCTTTTATTGGGCACCAAAAGAAATTAGACAAAGATTTTCTGATTTAGTTAAACTAGGCCTAAAAGGCTCTGGAGATTATGGAGTTTTTGGTTTTGGCGCCTATAATGGTCAAACCGCTAACAGGCCAGACCTAAACAATAAACAACATTTAATAGCTCGTTTATCTTATCCTTTTCTATTTGGTAAACAGTTTATAGAACCTGGTATACAAGCTTATACTGGTAAATATGTAATGGCTGCAGACCAATTAAGTTCTGGTGTTAAAACGAATGCTAACAGAAACTATTTAGACCAAAGAATTGCTGCAACTTTGGTAGTCTACCCTCAACCATTTGGTTTACAAGCAGAATATAATATTGGCAAAGGACCAGAATTTAACAAACAAACAGACTCTATTGAAGTAAAATCTTTAAACGGTGGTTATGTGATGTTAAACTATATGGCTAGAATTAACAACCATTTATTATATCCATTCATTAAAGCGCAATATTATGATGGTGGTAAAAAACATGAAAGAGATGCCCGTAGTTACCTAGTTAAAGAGCTAGAAGTTGGTGCAGAATGGGAGCCTAATAAATTCTTAGAATTAGTAGTTAACTATACTTTTTCTTCCAGAAGATTTGAAGATTTCGTACTTCAAGATAACTTACAAAGAGGGAGCTTACTGAGAATACAGGCACAAGTTAATTTCTAAGTTGTAGCAACCACAAAACATAAAAAAAGCTATTGGAGGATTTCCCAATAGCTTTTTTTATATCATCTAAAGCGTAAATTAAGGCCAAATACCCATATTCATGTAAGAAACGGCTATTTTATCAACAGCAGCAACAAAAGCTGCTGTTCTTAAACTACCTGTATTTTTTACATTCTTAATTTCTCTTATTTCATGGTAAGACCTTACCATGGTATCCTCTAGGCCAGAATTTACCAATTCTAATTCTGATGGCCCTTTCGCTATCATAGCTCTTTGCTGAGGAGTTAAAGTAACTCCAGTAGTGCTTTCTATCATGCTTAAGATATTCAGGTTATTGGTTTCATCGTATCTCCTATCCATTCTACCAAAAGCTACGTGAGATAAATTTTTTAACCACTCGAAATAAGAAACTGTAACCCCACCTGCGTTGGCATACATATCAGGAATAATCATCCCACCATTTTTAATAAAAAAATCTGCAGCATCTGGCGTAGTTGGACCATTAGCACCTTCTGCAATAATTTTAGCTTTTATTCTGGCTACGTTAGCCATAGTGATTTGATTCTCTAAAGCTGCTGGCACCAATATATCGCAGTCTTGCTCTAAGCCTTCGGCAGAGTTTTTAAATTCTGAGGTAGCTTTAGCATAACCCAGAATACTGCCTGCTTCTTTTCTATGCTTTACTACATCATTAACATCTAAACCATTGGCATTATAAATAGCACCATCAAACTCGCAGATACCTACAATGATACCACCTTCTTCGCTCAAGAATTTTGCAGCATGGAAACCCACATTTCCTAAACCTTGTACAATAATTCTTTTACCAGATATTCCTGCTGTAAGCCCCATTTTATTCATATCCTCGCTTACAGAAACACATTCTCTAACAGCATAAGCAACACCTCTTCCTGTTGCTTCTCTCCTACCAGCAATACCATGTAACGCAATTGGTTTACCTGTAACACAACCCAAAGCATCTAAAGAGCCTGGATTCATGGTTAAATAAGTATCAGCAATCCAAGACATTTCTCGTTCTCCGGTGCCGTAATCTGGCGCTGGCACATCTATACCAGGGCCTATAAAGTTTTTCTTAATAAGCTCTACCGTATAGCGTCTGGTAATGTTTTCTAGCTCTGCAACCGTATAATTTCTAGGATTTATTTTGATACCACCTTTAGCACCGCCAAAAGGCACATTAACAATGGCACATTTGTAAGTCATTAAAGCTGCAAGAGCCATAACTTCATCTTCATTTACAATATCACTATATCTGATACCGCCTTTTGTAGGCATCATATGATGAGAATGCTCTACTCGCCATGCATGAATAATTTCAAAGCTATTACCTTTTCTTATTGGAAACTGAAAATGGTATACACTATTACATGCTTTAATTTGCTCTAATAAGCCTTTATCGTGATTGGTAAATGCTGCTGCCTGGTCTACATACTGGCATACATCATTAAAAAAATGGTAATCATCAAAAATAACCTCGCCTGCTTTGGTCATAGTAGTAATTTTTATGGTTTATAAAAAATTTTATACAAGTTGAGAGATTTTTTTGTCATCTCCAAATTGATAAAACCTTAGTGTTTTAACCACACAGGGGCATTTTTGTTTTAAATGTTTGTTTTTAAGGAAGATGAAGCTTATTTATCTTTTTCTATTTTTTTTAATCTTCTATCGATAGAAAATAGATAAAAAAATAAGCCAATAAATAATACAGCCATAACAGCTACTACTACATAAATTTTACCAGAAGAACGCAAGGCATCTGCCATCTCAACTGACTGTGCTTGTGCAAATTGCACAACCAAAAAGAGTATTGCGATTAAAGAGAAAAATCTTTTCATTATTGAATTTGATTATTTTTATTTTCTATGATTCTAATTCTAAAACGGATAGTCATAATCCAGGTAGCAACTAAAATCCATCCTAATACTGCGGGATAAAAAACATAGCGCATATTACTATCCAAATCATAAGCACCAAAACCAGGGTTTCCACCGTTACCGGGATGTAAAGAATCTGTTAATCGGGGTAACACGAAAATAAGTACTACCATGATGGGAAAAGCGAAAATGTTATAAATAGCAGAAATTTTTGCTCTCTTCTGCTCTTCATCAATAGAGCCTCTTAAGATGATGTATGCCAGATACATTAAGGTAGCTATAGCAGAACCATTTAATTTTGGATCATTTGGCCAAGGTGCGCCCCAAGTAAAGTTTGCCCAAATCATGCCGGTACCTAGACCTAAAAAACCAAAAATAATACCTGTATTTACACTTTCTACAGTAATTAAGTCATCGTTTTCTTTTCCAGAACCCAAATACTTGATACTGTAAATTACAGAAACCAAATAAATAATAATCATAGCAAACCACATAGGTACATGATAATACAAGTTTCTGATACTTTCATGTAAGATTGGAAGCGCCGGAACATCTATCAATAAACCTCCGGTAACGGAGAATAATACTAAGATTACAGACAACACTTTCCACCAATTTTTATACATCATTGCTTAAAAATTAATCTCGCCAAAGGTAAGGAAATAGTAATAAAGAAACAGCAATTACTACGATATTAATGAGGCATAAAACGCCTATTTCATCATAAGAAACAGAATTATCTAAACCATCCATTGCGTTTTTAGAGAGCTTAATAATCAGCATCAATAACGGAATAATAACTGGGAAACTTAATATAGCCATTAAAGTACCATTATTACCTGCTTTAGAGGCTATAGCAGATATCATGGTGAAAACCGTAGAAAAACTAATACTGCCTAATAAAACTGCTATTAAGTATAATCCTAAATTGGCAACTGCGTTTTGAAACACAATTTGATAAGCCAAAAAAGCGATGGCAGACATAATCATCATCAACAAAATGTTGTAAATAATTTTAGAGATAATGATGGCCTGCGGACTAGCAATGGTATAATAGTATAACAAGCGACCTTTACTTTCTTGCATAAAACTTTTTGCGATGGCATTGATAGCTGCAAAAAGTAAAATAATCCAGAAAAGCGCATTCCAAACTAAAGGAGGAGTAGTTTTAAATGATAGATAACAAACAAAAACAGTAGAGATAACATAGAGCAAAATACCATTAAAGGCATATTTAGAACGCCATTCTAATAAAATCTCTTTGTATAATAAACTCTTAACTTGTTTAATTAATATCATGCAGTTGCAAAGATAACAAAAGCTCATATATAAGCTTAACATCGGTGTAAAGCCTTATATTTTTTATGATATTTGATTGATGAATGTACAAAGTATTGAAAGTCCATTAGGCTTCGTTATTATTAAAGAAGAAGGCCAAGCTATTTGTGAAATTAGTTTTGCAGATACACCACAAGAAAATGGTGCAAAAACCGATGTTTTAACATTGGCTGTAACAGAACTTCAGCAATACTTTAATGGAGATTTAAAAAGCTTTACTTTCCCTATAAAACAAAGCGGTACTGATTTTCAACAGCAAGTTTGGAGTACATTGCAAGAACTAAATTTTGCAGAAGTTATCTCTTATACCACTTTAGCCATTAGGATGCAGAATTTACTAGCCATAAGGGCCATTGCAGCTGCAAACGGCAAAAACAAAATCATGATTGCTGTACCCTGCCACCGGGTAGTAGGCATGGCTGGCGAACTTACCGGCTATGCGGGTGGTTTATGGCGCAAACAATGGCTGCTAGAACATGAAGCTAAAATTGCCGGAGTAGGGCAAACTAAACTGTTTTAGTATTCCCCATTAAACGAGCAACATATTTACCAATGATATCAAATTCTAGGTTTACCATATCGCCAGGTTTTACGCTTTGTAGATTGGTATGCTCGTAGGTGTAAGGAATTATAGCCACAGAAAACTGCCCAGGTTTAGAGTTTACTACAGTTAAACTTATTCCATTTACACAGATAGAACCTTTTTCTACTGTAACATTGCCCTTATCCTCATCATAACTAAAAGTATAAAACCAGCTACCTTCTTGCTCTTCTAAGGCAATACAAATACCGGTTTGGTCTACATGGCCTTGTACAATATGCCCATCTAACCTACCATTCATTTGCATGCAACGTTCTAGGTTTACCAAACTGCCTTCTTGTATACTTCCCAGATTAGTTTTTTGTACAGTTTCGTAAATAGCGGTTACGGTGTGGCTTTTCTCATTTTGCGAAACCACAGTTAAACAAATGCCATTATGCGCTACAGATTGGTCTATTTTTAAATCTTTACTTATCGTGGAAGATACGGTAATATGTAAATTTTCTTGCTCTTTTCTTAAGCTTGTAACGGTTCCTAAAGTTTCTATAATACCTGTAAACATGTATTGTTTTATTTGTTGAATTACCAATTTCTTCTATTTCTTAACCAGTTTGAAGATTGTTGAGCTGTTGTTTCTAATTGCTTATTGCTTGATTTTGTAAATAGCTTATAAGCTAAAATTGCAGCTATTCTTTCTTCCTCATCATCTTGTTTCTTTAGTGCTTCTGGTTTAAAATACTTAGCTACAAAATGCGTATCAAATTCTCCTGATTTAAAAGCTTCATGCTGCATGACAAAGCTACCAAAAGGCAGGGTAGTTTCAATACCACTTATTTGATATTCTGCAATTGCCCTTAACATTCTTTCTATAGCTTCTTCCCTATTTTTACCATAGGTAACCAATTTAGCAATCATAGGGTCGTAATAAATAGGTATTTCCATGCCTTGTTCAAAGCCGTCATCAACCCTTACGCCAATACCTTTAGGGGTTTTATAAGTTTTTAGCGTACCAATATCTGGCAAGAAATTATTAACAGGGTCTTCCGCATAAACCCTTAGCTCTATAGCATGACCTTTTATGCTTAAGTCATCCTGAGTAAAAGAAAGTACTTCGCCTCTTGCAATTTTTATTTGCTCTTTCACTAAATCAACCCCGGTTATCATTTCCGTTACCGGATGTTCTACCTGCAAGCGAGTATTCATCTCTAGAAAAAAGAAATTCTTATCGGCATCTAGAATAAATTCTACAGTACCCGCACCTGTATAATTTACAGAGCGAGCCACATCTACAGCACATTTTCCCATTTTAGCTCTTGTTACCTCGTCTAAAACAGCAGAAGGCGCTTCCTCAACCACTTTTTGATGACGACGCTGAACAGAACATTCGCGTTCGAAAAGATGAACAATATTCCCATACTGGTCTCCTAAAACCTGAATTTCTATATGCCTTGGCGATGTTACATACTTTTCTATAAAAACAGCACCATCTCCAAAAGCAGATTCAGCTTCGGAAATGGCTAATTTCATTTGCTCTTCAAAATCTTCTACCTGATGTACCAAACGCATACCTTTACCACCTCCACCAGCAGCTGCTTTTATCAAGACTGGGAAGCCAATACTTCTTGCTTTTTCTTTTGCTTGTTCTATATTGGTGATAGCTTCCTCAGTACCAGGAACTAAAGGAATTTGATATTTTAATGCGGCTGCTTTCGCTGATAATTTATTACCCATAATCTCCATAGCTTCTGGTGATGGACCTATAAGGATGATACCTGCGGCTTTTACTCTTCTGGCAAAATCTGGGTTTTCTGATAAAAAGCCATAACCCGGATGAATGGCCTCTGCACCTGTTATTTTACAAGCATCAATAACCTTTTGAATATTTAAATAAGATGCTGTAGAAGCAGCTTCACCAAGACAAATGGCTTCATCTGCATAGCGTACATGTAGGGCATTTCTATCTGCATCAGAAAAAACTGCCACAGTTTTAATACCCATCTCTTTAGCAGAGCGCATAATTCTGAGGGCTATTTCGCCCCTATTAGCTACCAATATTTTTTTCATATGGCTAAAATTATCCCTACAAAATACACATTTAAAGAGATAACCTAACTAAGCGCAGACATGTTTTCTGTATCTAAGATTTTTACCAATAATTTTTCTTCGGGCAGAAGGCTATCTTCTAAATCTTCTTCAATGTCATACTCGTATAAGGTGCCTTTTTCATAGCTATGCAATACAATGGGGTGTATATAATATTTCTTACAAACTGTACGCGTATTACCCAATTTATGAGCAACCTCATCAATAGCTTGTATAATGTTCTTTTTACTTATTTGCTCTTTATCAGATTTTTCCATTTGCTTTAAGGCACATAAAGCATGTATACTACCAGCCCAAGTTCTAAAGTCTTTAGCTGTAAAATCTTCTCCGGTAATACTTTTAAGGTACTGGTTTACATCGCCAGACTCAACACTATAATGTTTACCTTCATCATCATAATATTGAAATAATTCTTTACCTGGGATATCTTTACACTTCTTTACTAAGGCGGCAAGCTTTCTACTTTGTAAATTTATATTGTGTTGTACACCTTTTTTTCCTTTAAAGATGAAATTTACTTCATTGCCTTTAAATTTCACATGCTTATCTCTTAGAGTAGTGAGCCCAAAAGAACCGTAAAGTTTACTATACTCGGCATTTCCAATTCTGATATGTGTAAGCTCTATCAGTTTAACAACCAAAGCCAATACTTTTTCAAAAGGCAATCCTTTTCTATTTAAATCTATTTCTACTTGCTTTCTAATATCAGGAAGCGCTTCTGCAAACTTCCGTAAACGGTAAAATTTGGCTTCATTTCTTATTTTATTCCATTCTGGATGGTAGCGATATTGTTTTCTACCCTTAGCATCTATACCGGTAAACTGTAGGTGCGTATTTTCTGATGGAGAAATCCAAACATCTTCATAAGCTGGCGGAATAACCAGTTTTTTAAACCTTTCTAGCAGATTCTTATCTGTAACTTTTTTACCATCCCAATCTTTAAAAATGAAACCGGCTTTTGTTCTTAGCCTACTAAAACCAGCTTGTTGATTGTTAACGTAACGTAAGCCCACAGCTTTAGCTGTAATTTTTGGGTCGAGGCCAATTTTTTCTAAACGCTGCTGTTTTCTATTCATATGCTCCTTAAAACATATGAATATCATGCCACTAAATTATTTTGATGTAACATTTATGCCTTATTTTAGGTATCAGGTAAAAGAAATTATTTATTACTTTGCATCAATATCTATTTTTAACATATGGCTATTACAAATTCGATAGAAGAAGAAAGAATGAACGAGATTTATAAAATCACCTCACTTCTTATTCAAACCCAATCCGATGATTTTAATGAGATCATCAGTATAGCCTGCGGCTTCCTACAAATGGAAACCGGAATAATTGCTAAAATTGAAAACCAAGACTATCAAGTTCTTGATTTTCACTCTACCAACAAAGCATTACAACTTAAAAATCAGGTTTTTGATTTACAAGATACTTTTTGTGAAATCACGTTAAGTGAAAATAAAGTTTTTGATATTGATGATGCCGAAACCTCACACCTAAAAGGGCACCCTTGTTATAGTAAATTTCATACTAGGTCTTACATTGGTGTTCCTATTTTATCCGAAGGAAAAAAATTTGGGACTTTAAATTTTTCATCATCTTATGCTAATCCAAAAAGCTTTAATCAAGCTGACAGAGATTTTGTTCAATATCTTGGGCAGTGGATTAGTAATTATTTAGACAAAAGATCTTTTGAGAAGCAAATAGCCGAGAAAAACGAACAATTACTGAAGCTAAACCAAGAACTAGCCAATAATAATGAGAACCTGTATAAAATTATGCAGGAAAAAGATCAGCTTTCGCAGATATTACTTCATGATTTAAAATCGCCTCTAAGTAATATTAAAATGTTATCCTTCTTGTTTGAAGAAATGGTAACCAATAGCGAAACCGAAGAACTTTTTGGCATCTTTAACAAAAGCATGCAGGATGTTTTCCACCTCATCAGTCAGATGGAGACTTTAAACAGCATGGAAAATAATCCGGTTAAACCTTATGTAGAGGAATTGGAGTTAAATACGTTTATAAAAGATGTTGTAGGAAATTTTTTAAAATCTGCTGATGAGAAGCAAATTATTTTAAATTACGAACCTTTAGCATCGCCTTTAACCATTAAAACCGATGGTAATTTACTTACCAGGATTATCAATAACCTTTTATCTAACGCTATAAAATTTTCTGCATTTAATAAGCAAGTATTCATTACGATTCAAAATCAAGAAAACCAAATTAGCGTAAGCATTAGAGATGAAGGACCAGGAATTTATCCTCAAGAAATGGATAAACTTTTTAAACGTTTTACACTACTATCAAATAAACCAACAAACAACGAAAGTTCTTCTGGCTTAGGCTTATATATTGTAAAAGAGCTTGTAGAAAAACTAAGCGGTACTATTAATGTTATTAGCACACCTGGACAAGGCAGCATATTTAGAGTAAATTTGCCGCTTACTTTAGTAGTTGACTAATATCATTTAAAATTTAAAATGTCTTTTAAAGCTGTACCTGTTACCATACTTACCGGATTCTTAGGTGCCGGTAAAACCACTTTTTTGAACCATCTGATAGCAGAAAACCCACAAAAGAAGTTTGTAATTATAGAAAACGAATTTGGCGAAATTAATATTGACAGTCAATTAGTTATCAATACCGATGAAAATATTTTCGAACTTTCTAACGGTTGCATTTGCTGTTCTGTAAACGGAGATTTGGCGGCTTTACTAAACAAGCTAGTTACTGGCCCTTATGATTATGACCATTTAATTATTGAAACCACGGGTATTGCAGACCCATCTGCAGTGGCAGCTACTTTTTTAACAGATTACAACATCCAAACTGCTTTTAAACTTGATGGTGTTATTGGCATTGTGGATACCTTAAATGTATTAGATGTTTTAGGTGTTGAGGAAGAAGCCTCTAAACAAATTGCTTTTTCAGATTTCTTAATCTTCAATAAAAGTAGCAAAGCATCAGCAGAAACTTTAGCAGAAGTAAAAGAAAAAGTAAAGGCTTTAAACCCATTTGCTGATTTTGTTTTTACCGATTACAGCAAAACCCCAAGCTCTAACTTATTACAGTTAAATGCTTTTGATAAAACTAAAGTAAGGTTTAATTTAGGTTTTAAAACCGATGATAAGCCACTCATACAATTAAAAGCAGAAACTCATCATCACAATATTGTATCACAAAGCTATATCTTAAAACCAAGCTTCGATTTACTAAAACTAAGACATTATTTTAGTGTGATGCTGATGATACAAGGAGCTTACTTTTACAGGATAAAAGGAATCTTAAATATTGAAGGTTTTAAAAAACAACTTATTGTACAATCTGTTAAAGGAGCACCCGTGTTTACAGAAGGCGATGATTGGAAAAACGATGAAGAAAGAGAAACAAGAATTGTTTTTATTGGCAAAAATCTAAAAAGAGAAATTTTAGAAAAGGGCCTTAAACAGTGTTTTTACAAATAAAATTCTGTTTTTAAAATAAAAATTACTTAGTGTATTTTGTACAATAAGAAGATTTATCTATCTTTAAAAACCTAATTAAAATTAACATGATTATAATTGCCGACGGAGGCTCGACCAAAACAAACTGGTGTTTGATTACTGAAGAGGGTAAGAAAGTACTTTTTAATACAGAAGGTTACAATCCTTATTTTTCAAATACTGAGTATATTATAGAATCGTTGAAGAAAAACGTTCCATCTGATTTGCCAGTTGCTGCTATTAAAGAAGTGAATTATTATGGCGCTGGCGTTCATAACGATGAGAAAGCAGAAATTGTAGCTAAAGCTATGAGAGCTTTTTTTGTGAATGCACAAGTTAATATTGGCCACGATTTATTAGCCGCAGCAAGAGCTTTACTAGGCGATGAAAGAGGTTTTGCAGCTATCTTAGGCACAGGTACTAATACTTGTATTTATGATGGTGAGGATATAGAATTTAACATAGATTCTTTAGCTTATATTTTAGGTGATGAAGGTAGTGGCTGTTATATTGGTAAAAAACTTTTATCAGACTATATAAGAGGTTATATGCCAGAAAATGTAAGAGCAGTATTTTGGGAAACCTTTAAGCTTACTCCGGATGATATTTTAAACAATGTTTATTCTAAACCGCTTCCAAACAGATTTTGTGCGAGCTTTAGTAAATTTGTTTATGACATTACGGTTAACATAGAATACTCAAGAAATTTAGTAAAAACCTCTTTTAACGACTTCTTTAAAAACTTAGTGAGCCATTATCCTAACTATAAATCTTACAAATTTAATTGTATCGGTTCTGTAGCTTATAACTTTAGAAACATCCTTGAAGAAGTTGCACAGGAATATGAAATGGAAATGGGCGTTATTATCCGATCGCCGATTGACAACTTGGTAGATTACCACGTAAAAAAATTTAATAAGAAATAGAAAAGGGGCTTTAGAGCCCCTTTTCTATTTTAAAATATTTTTAAAATTATTCTTTCCCAAAAGAAAGTTCGTTATGGAAATATTTACTGTATTTACGCTTATCAAATTTGTATAATTTGGCAGCTCTGTAAGAAACACCTTTCTGCTTCTCATCAAGCTCTTTTAAAATATCATAAGCAAGCATTTTCTTTCTAAAGTTTCTCTTATCTAACTTTTTATTTAAGATAACCTCGTACAAATTTTGCAATTGCGTAAGGGTAAACTTCTCTGGTAAAAGTTCAAATGCTATAGGTTGGTAGCTAATTTTATTCTTTATTTTCTCAAAACCTTTTTTGAAAATCTCGCTATGGTCAAAAGCCAATTTAGGTAAATCTTTTACAGAAACCCAAACTGCCTTTTTAGCATAATTGGTAATAGGCTTAAGTTCCTTTTGGCCATTTAATCTTATCATGGCAAAATAAGCCACAGTAATAACCCTACCTTTTGGATGCCTATTTACCTCTCCAAAAGTATAAAACTGCTCCATGTAAATACCTTTCAGGCCTGTAAGTTCGTATAAAATACGCTCTGCAGCCTCGTCTATACTTTCACTTTGGTAAACAACATTACCGGGCAAAGCAAACCATTCCTTAAAAGGCTCTTCATTTCGCTCTATCAATAAAATTTTCAACTCACCTTCATCAAATCCAAAAATGATGCAGTCTGCAGAGAAAATTGATTCAAAACGTACAGGTATATTTTCCAAGTCTTAGGGTTTACAAAAACTAATAATAATCAAATTTGAAAAAAAAAATTGACAAAATCTCACTTAGTGTAAAAAATACACCGTATATTAGTGAGCCGTAAACGAGAGTTCAAAAATAAAAAATGTCGAAAATTAAGAAAATAGCAGTATTTACTTCAGGTGGCGATGCCCCAGGAATGAATGCCTGTATAAGAGCCGTTGTGAGAACGGGTATACATTTTGGTTGTGAGATGGTAGGTATTAAACAAGGCTACCAAGGTATGATAGATGAAAATTTCATCCCAATGAATCGCCACTCGGTAAGTAATATTATGCAATTAGGTGGTACTATTTTAAAAACCGCCCGTTGTTTAGAGTTTAGGACCGAAGAAGGTATGGAAAAAGCTTATCAAAACCTTAAAAAACAAGGTATTGAAGCTTTAGTGGCTATTGGCGGAGATGGAACATTCACAGGTGCAGAAAGATTTTCTAACAGATATGATATTCCGGTAATTTGTGTACCAGGCACTATTGATAATGATCTTTATGGTTCTGATTTCACCCTAGGCTTTGATACCGCAACTAATACCGTTATAGAAGCAATTGATAAAATTAGAGATACCGCAGAATCTCATGACCGTTTATTTTTTATAGAGGTTATGGGGCGTGATGCTGGCTGTATTGCTTTAAGAGCAGGTATTGCTGGTGGTGCAGAAGCGATAATGTTACCAGAAAAGGATACCGCCATTGAAGATTTAATTTCTACGCTAGAGCATGGTGCTGCTAACTTAAAATCATCTAGTATTGTAATTGTAGCCGAAGGAGATAAAAACGGTGGTGCTTATAATGTAGCTAAAAGAGTTAAAGAAAAATTTGATTATTACGATACAAAAGTTACCATTTTAGGTCACTTGCAACGAGGTGGTAGCCCAAGCAGTTTTGATAGAATTTTAGGTAGTAGAATGGGCTTTGCAGCGGTAAAAGCTTTATTAGCTGGCCAAACCAGAAAAATGGTTGGCTTACATGGCAATAATATTGCACTTACTGATTTACGTGAAGCATTATCTGGCCATGAATTTAAATTGGAAGACGATTTAATGGAAATGTCTAGCATATTAGCATAAAAATGGTTGCAGTTGTTTACAGTGGATCTAGATATGCCAATTGGCGAATTGCCCATAAGGGTACAGAAACCATAGAGCTAAGAACCGTAGGCATAAACCCTTTTTTTAATGATGAAAAGTATATTCTTCAGGTTTTAAACAAGAATATACAACTCATTCATAATGCAGAAAAAATAAAGAAAATATACTTTTTTGGTGCAGGAGCAACATCTAAAGAGAGAAGCGAAATTGTGAGTAATGCATTTGCCCAATTTTTTAGATATAGCAAGATATTTGTTCATAATGATTTGCTAGCTGCCGCAAAAGCCAGCTGCGATGATAAAGCAGGTATTGTGTGTATCATGGGAAGTGGTTCTAACACAGCTTTCTTTGATGGAAGAAAAATTATAGATAATAATTATGGTTTAGGTTATGCCATTGCTGACGAAGGATCTTCTAACTGGCTAGGTAAAAACTTGATAAAAGCTTACATAACCCAAACTTTACCAGCAGATATCAACTTGCTTTTCAAAAAAAAGTATGATTTAGATAAAAAGCAGATTTTAGATAAAATATATAAACAAGCACATCCTAACATTTTTATAAGTTCTTTAGTAGATTTGCTCACAGAAAACAGAGAGCATCCTTTTGTTAAAGACTTTGTAAAGAATGGATTTCACGTGTTCATAAACACTTATCTTGTTCCTATGATAGAAAAATATGGCAAAAAACAACCCATTTATTTTGTGGGTACCGTGGCGGCTAATTTTCAGGATTATTTAAGAGAAGTTGCCAAAGAGCATAACATCAAAATATCCACTATCATTAAAGAACCTATTTATAACTTATTGAATTATTACGCAAATAAAAATTAAAACAAATGAAAATTGGAATTAACGGATTCGGAAGAATTGGAAGATTAGCTTTTAGAGCTGCAATAAACAGAAAAGACATTCAAGTTGTTGGTATCAACGATTTGATTGATGTTGATTACATGGCCTACATGCTAAAATACGATTCTACACACGGAAGATTTGATGGTACTGTAGAGGTAAAAGATGGTAACCTTGTGGTTAATGGCCAAAGCATTAGAGTAACAGCAGAAAAAGACCCTGCTAACTTAAAATGGAATGAAATTGGTGCTGAATATATTATTGAATCTACTGGCTTTTTCTTAACTCAAGAAACTGCACAAAAACATATTGAAGCTGGTGCTAAAAAAGTAGTAATGTCTGCTCCTGCTAAAGACGATACCCCTACTTTTGTTATGGGTGTTAACCACAAAACTTTAAGAGCAGATCAAAACATCGTTTCTAATGCTTCTTGTACTACTAACTGTTTAGCTCCTATCACTAAAGTATTAAACGATAACTTTGGCGTATTAGAAGGTTTAATGACTACTGTACACGCTGCTACTGCAACGCAAAAAACTGTTGACGGACCATCTGTTAAAGATTGGAGAGGCGGACGTGGTGCTTACCAAAACATCATCCCTTCATCTACTGGTGCTGCAAAAGCGGTAGGTTTAGTTATCCCAGAAATTAAAGGAAAATTAACTGGTATGGCTTTCCGTGTTCCAACTGCTGATGTTTCTGTAGTTGATTTAACCGTACGTTTAGAAAAACCTGCTTCTTACGAGGATATTAAAAAAGCAATGAAAGCTGCTTCTGAAGGTGAGTTAAAAGGAATTTTAGGTTATACCGAGGATGAAGTTGTTTCTACAGATTTCTTAGGAGATGCTCGTACTTCAATTTTTGATGCAAAAGCGGGTATATCTTTAAATGATAACTTCGTAAAAGTTGTATCTTGGTACGATAACGAGTGGGGTTATTCTAACAAAATTGTTGATTTATTACAACATATGGCTACTTTATAAGATAGCTCTTATCTATAAAAAAAGCTTTCCCGATGAATTTCAGGAAAGCTTTTTTATTTATACTCTGTTGGATAATGAATTTCTATATACTCTTGTAGCTCGGTTTTAAGGAAGATATATTTTGCTTCGGCTTCTTTACAAAGCCATTTTTTTATAGCTCTACCCTGCTCTAAAACTTCTACAACTCTGAAACGCCTTGCCAATTGATCCATCTGATTATTATAATTCTCAATAACCGGATCATTTAAAAGATGGTGATTTCTTTTCTTAAACTGAACTCCAAAATGAATTTGACCTACTATCATAATTAGGACTTTAAGTGTTAATAAAATAGGTAGAAACATTTAGGTAGATTTCTGTTTCTATTAAGAGAGCATCGCGTTAGAGAATCTAATCTACTGAATTATTCTTGAAAAATCTAATCCAAACCCTCTTTTAGTAAAAAAAACATAAAAAATTAACACTATTTTTAAAGATGTTGCAACATTCATTATTAACAATCCAATGTTGCCGTAATCAATTTAACAACCTCAAAAGACTTAAAAGGTTTAGTGATAAAGTGTTTACATCCTAAACTTAAGGCTTTCTGCTTATCATCATTACTGGTTAATGCTGAGAGGAATATAAAAGGAATGTGTGCTAAATGCTCTTGTATTTTTACCTGTTCTATCATTTCAAAACCCGTCATTCCGGGCATTAGAACATCACTTAAGATTAAATCAGGAATGGTATCTTTTAAAACTTCTAATGCCTCGAAACCAGAGCTCGCGGCAATAACTTCAAAATCATTTAATTCTAAAATTTCTGCCAGGGTTTCTCTTAATATAGTTTCATCCTCAACTAACAAAATCTTACTCATGGGTATCAGGCAAAGTTAAAGTTACTAAAGTTCCTTTATCTAATTCACTATCAATTTTTATGTTTCCTTTATGAAGCTCTGTAAATTGTTTTGCAATTACTAAGCCTAAACCAGAACCTTGTATAGTTGATGTATTAGAAGCCCTGTAAAAAGAACTAAAAAGTTTAGATTTTTCATCAGGAGGAACACCAATTCCGTAATCTTTTACTAAGATATCAATTTCATTCTTTTTATAAACAATTTCCAACTCAGGATTTGGTTTACCCGCCGAATATTTAAATGCGTTTGAAATGATGTTAGTTAATATATAAATGAAGAGTAATTCGTCTAATTCTACAATTTTCTTTATCCCTTTGCTGTTAAAGATTATTTTCCTTCCATCAGGCTGACTTGAAAAATAAGTTTCTAAAACACGTTCTATCAAGGCAGAAAGCTCAACTGGTTTAAGATTTACAGTTAGCTCTTGAGCGTTGTAACGACCAAATAGTAAGATATTATTCATCAACTCTGTCATCCTATCTATTTCGCCTTTTACTCTGCTTGCATAAATATTAAAACGCTCTAATGATTTAGGCTCTAATTTACTAGCATAAGATTCTATAAGCTCTATGTTAGAGTAGATAACCGTTAATGGCGTTCTAAACTGATGAGAAGCCATAGAAACGAAATTTGATTTTAACTCGGTAAGTTCTTTCTCTCTTTCTTGCGCTTCTTTACGATCATTAATATCTATTATACTTCCTGCAAAAGCCGATGCATCTGAAAAAGAAGACTTAAACTTACTAGCAATAACGTTTACCCATCTGTAATTTCCGTCTTTATGTTTTAACTTAACATCTATATTAATAGCATGATTGGCTTTGCTTTCTAACAAAGAAAACTGCTTCTTCATGAATTCAACATCATCATCAGCGATGAAGCTACAAATGGTTTTATTTGTAGATTCTTCTTGAGTATATCCCGATAGGTTATACCAATAATCATTTAAAAAAGTAAACTCATTGGCTGTATTGAGCCTAAAAACAACTTCAGCAAGGTTATTAATTAAATAATCAAATTCGTTACGCTGTTGTTCAAGCTCTTGCTGCTGTGTTTTTAATCTGGTAATATCTAGATGAGACCCAGCTAAATAAAGTAATTTCCCTTCATCATCCCATTTTCCTACTGCTGAACCTCTTACCCAAACACAATGGCCTTCTTTATGTAACTGTCTAAACTCTACAGAAAATTCTGATATTCTTTTATGGATGTAATCATCAAAAGCTTTAACAACTTTCGATTTATCATCAGGATGTATGATGCTTGCTGCAAATTCAAAAGTTTGTTCAAACTCATCAGCAGTATAACCTGCCATAGACATGTATATCTTAGAGAAGTACCACTTATCTTCTAAAACATCCCATTCCCAAATTCCTTGTTGCGAACCCAAAACAGAAAGATTAAATCTTTCTTGAGAGTGAAGAAACCTGTATTCGCTTTTTTCACGAGAAAGTCTTATCCCAATATTCTTTGCTACTACATATAGTGCTTCTACCTCTTCTGGCAACCATTTCCGCTCAATTTGACAATCATCATAACCCATCCATCCCCAAAACTGCCCTTCGCAAAAAATAGGTGTAAATAAGAAAGCTTTAATGTCTTGAGACTCCATTACCTCTTTGAAAAGCTCATTCTCACTTTCCTTTACCAAGCCATAATAAGCTTGTTGATTAATCAACGCATCATACAAACCCGGGAAAATAGCATATTCAAGACCGCTTAAATCTGGATTACCTAATTGAATTTCTATGCCTTTATTACACCATTCATGCGTATAATAAAGTTTTAATAAACCATCTGTATCAATCCTATTGGTAAAGATATAGCAACGGTCTACATCTGTAGCTCGCCCTAACTCTTCTACAACTTTTTGTAAAGACTCGTTAACATTACTTTCTTGAAGGAGGACTGTGTTGGCATTTGAAATGCCTACTAGTAAATGCAGCATTTGATTGTTATAGATTCTCAAAACTAAACATCCTTATCTGTTTTTATATCCCTAAAATAGGGGATAAATATTACCTAAAAAATTATATTGATTTGCTCAAATTAAACAAAAAAGGTGAACCTGACTTTAAAAACTATTTAACCTAGCTTTAAGCCAAAAATCATTTACAAAGAAATGCTAAGTTTAATTTAAACGTAAAGTTCTTCTAATGCTTTATGAATTAATGCGCTACCCTCTACTGAAAAGCTGAGTTTTAAAGCATAATCATGCCCCTGTTTATTCATTTTAAGTAAAGACTTTCTTAAGATACTAACCATCTTTTCTTTGGGTTGTGTGTGTAGAAAATCTTCAAACTGATATTGTAAAAAAACTAAGCACAAAGCATTCTCCATAGTTTGCACCTCGGCATCAGCTTTAATTTTTTGTTTCAAAATGATTTGCTTAACGCGATAGCAGACAGTTTCATCAAAACCTACCTTACGTAAAATTGCTAAAGCTTTATCTACATGAAAATTTGCTTGTTCTTTTCTCCATTTTAAATACCCCTCTCTACCATCAGGATACTGGTTACGTGGTGTTTCCCAACGCCCGATATGTTGACATTTTGATGCTAAAAGGAGTTCTAAACTGGCTTGTGGATTTAAGACTAAAATCCATTCATGAAGCTTTTGTGCTAAAAAATACTCTTGAGGATAAGATTTCTCTTGATAAGTTATACGGTTTGGATCTTGTTGGTTATACGCATCAAATGCTGCAAAAGCAGCTTCTAAGTTTTTCATTTTGGTGATAGGCTAAATTAAATTCAAAGTTAAATACATTTTTCGGAAAACAAATTAATATCTCATTAAAATGGTTTATATTTTGCTGTATGGATAAAAGAAAAACAACCTAACATATTACTTTCATGGTTAAAACAAACTCTAAAATCCCTGTTTTCTTTTGCATACCAGATATTACGGGCTTTACCAAATTCATGATGTCTGCTAACCATGATTTTGCGCATGAACTTATACCTAACATTTTACAAACCATTATAAAAACCAATATATTAGATTTAAGCATAGCTGAAATTGAAGGTGATGCCATATTTTTTTATAAAACTGGTAGGCTACCATCTGTACAAAAAGTAGCTAGGCAATGTAAAGCTATTTACGATGCTTTTAACAACTTTATTGCATCGTACAAAGAAATAGATATACAGAATTATGAAAAATACTTAGCTAATAACCAGCTTGGTATTAAAATCATCATCCATCATGGCAAAATATCTATTTCTAATATAGAAGGTCATATAAAATTAATGGGCGAAGATGTTATTTTAGTACATAAGTTACTTAAAAACAGCGTACCGCAGCATAATTACATCCTCTTATCGCAACAGTATTTAGATAAACTTAAAGACAAAAAAGTAGCTAAAAACTGGTTCAATTGGGATAAACTACAAAAAGGGAAAGACCATTATGAACATTTTGGAACCGTACCTTATCATTATATCGCTTTCGCGGATGTAAAAAAACTTAGTAAGACAAAAGCATAATTAATAAAAAGCCAACTGCACAAACTACCAAACCTCCCATAAAAATATTATAAGAAGTAGTTAAAAGCTTATATTTTCTTACCAATACTACGCCTAAATGGTAGATATCTACCGTCATGCTATCATAAAGCTCTTCTTTTTCTTTTTTAAGTTCTTTAATATGATTTACAAATTCATTGATTTGTATTTGAGCAAAATTCCCAAAAAATAGGATACTGCTATTTTTATTGTCAAGTTCGAATTTTTCTTTACTGGTAATATTTGGCCTGGCAGATAAAATAGCAAATACAACAGAAAGTAAGCTACTGATAACTAAAAAAGCCATCGGAAATACAAACCTCACGCTAGCAAAAGTACCATCGCCTGTAAAGGTATAACCAGAACCAAAAAGCGTTATGATTAAAGAAACAATAATGGTATTGATACTAATCATGATGTTGGCCTTATTATCTGCAATAGAGCTTAAGTTGATATGATAATCATAAACAGAACGGTATAAAGTTTCTATCCCTCGGCCCTCTTTTTTAGATTTTACTTCAACGCCTTTCTCTTTTAAATGTAGTTTAAACTGGTCGTTTTTAAGTTTTTCTATCTGTTTACGCTGTTTTTTAAGATTTTTTTCTTTACCATCGCCATAAGTTTGCAGCGCATAAGCTGTTTTAAACTTCTTATTGATGAGAAAATGTAATTGCCCTTCTGCCCATTGTAAATCGGTATAATTTTGCTTTAGGCTTTGCTCCCACTCTACTCTTAGTAATTCTGCATTTTTACAAAACTGTTTTTTGCCCATGTTAATACAATCGGCATCATGTAAAATTTCTTCATTTAAATTACTTTCTGCAACATTTATATGCGTACTTTTTATCATTGCAGTGATGCTTACTAGCCGCTTTACATCAAGTTTACTTCTTAAAAAAGTTTCGGCAATTTTAATGCTTTCTTCTTCATGATCTTTGTATTTAACAGTGTATCCGGTATCATGAAACCAAGCTGCCAGCAATAAATTCTCTTTCTCAATATCATTTAATTGATAATGATTTGCCATTTCCTCGCAAGCGTTAACCGTATCTTTTGTATGGTTAAAATTATGGTAAACCAACTCGTTGGGTAGTTTATCTCTCAATAAATCAAAAACATAAACTTCGGTTGCTTTTAATAAATCAGATGGGGTTGTCATCATATAAGATTTTAGTGGTATAGGATTTGATTTGTGTGCTACAAATTATTTTTATGTGTAAGGTCTACATCATACCTTTTTTAATTTCATCAATACTTATCACATCCTGTACCAATTCTTCTTTAAGAAGAAAGAAAGTACAGGCTGTTAGGAAATCTTACATTAAAAATTTCGAGACCATTAATCTAGATTATCAGCTTAAAGAAATCTCTGGAATAACTTTTATAAATGATAGTTTAATTGCTGCCGTAGAAGATGAAAACGGTATTGTTTATTTCTTAGATCTTAACGAAAAGAAAATCATCCGGAAATTAATTTTTGAAGATTCTGGAGATTTTGAAGACATCACGAAAGTTAAAGACGATCTTTTTATCATCAACAGTAAGGGAAATTTAACTCAAATTGTATCTTTTGAAAATAAAAAACCTCAAGTTATACAGCATAAAACCGATTTTAAGAAAAAGAATGATATAGAATCTGTTGTTTATGATGAGGCTCAACATCAATTATTAATTGCCGTAAAAGCAGAAGATTTAAAAGGTAATGAAGATAAAAAAGCGGTTTATACTTGCTCTTTAAGTAATTACAAAGTAGATGAAGACCCTTATCTAAGTATTTCTCATCAAAAACTATTAGCCATTTTTGAAGGCGACCGTTGGGAAGAGCTATCCAAAGCTTTTCTAAAAAAACTTGGAAACGAAAATCTTAACAAAGTTTTTAGTCCTACGGCTATGGCTATACATCCAAAAGACAAAGATTTATACATCCTATCCTCAACCAATAACTTTATTGTTGTTGCTCATCATAAAAAAATTAAGCAGGTTATTTCTTTGATTGGAAATGCTTTTACACAACCAGAAGGTATTGCTTTTAACAGTAAGGGAGAGCTTTATATTTCTAATGAAGGAAAAAAATTAAGTGGCAATATTTTAAAAATCACCTCTATCTATGACAAATAAGTTTAAAATATCATTTATCGTTTTAAGTAGCTTTTTATATGCTGCTTGCACAACCTATAAGCCTTTTTATGCGAAAAAAGAGAAAGAATGGCAAACAGCAAACAACCCAGACACCTTAAGTCTTAAATACACTGTTTTTTTAGTTGGAGATGTTGGTAACCCTGATTTGAGCAGACAAGAACCTACATTGAAACTAATGGAATCGCAAATGTTTAGTTATGATACTGTGGTTGCTAAAAATGGTTCAGATACGCTCATTAAAAAATTATCTAACCCTAAAGACGTAGCTATTTTTTTGGGAGATAATATTTATGATAACGGCTTACCAGAACCTGATGATTATGACCGTAAGGAAAAAGAAAAACGACTGGTAGAACAGCTAAAAGTTGTAAAAGATTTTAAAGGCCGTAAAATTTTCATTCCTGGAAACCACGATTGGAACCACAGCAGACCAGGCGGACTTGCGGCTGTAAAACGTCAGGAGCAATTTGTAGAGCAATATCTGGATAGTACTGATGTATTTATCCCGAGTAATGGCTGTGCAGGACCGGTAGAAATTCAGATGAATAAAGATTTGGTGATTATTGTTTTAGATAGCGAGTGGTGGCTACATAAATACAGTAAATCTAACCGATATCAACAAGGTTGTACAGCGGTTTCTAAAGAGCAGGTGCTTACTCAAGTAAAAGACATCATTCTAAAAAATAAAGGGAAAAACATACTTTTCACGCAACATCATCCGCTGTTTTCTAATGGTAAACACGGTGGTTATTTTACACTGATAGATTATATCTTCCCGCTTACTTTAGTTAAAGATAATTTATACATTCCGTTACCTGTTTTGGGTTCTTTATATCCTTTATTGAGGCAATATGGTTTATCCAGACAAGATATTTCTAATAAAGATTATCAACAGCTAAGAAATGGCTTACTTTCTATACTTAACAATGCAGAAAATGTGGTTTTTGCCGCTGGCCATGAGCATGCTTTGCAGTTTACCAAGTATGAGAACTTAAACCATATTATTAGCGGAGCTGGCAGTAAAAACAGTGCGCTTTTTAAGGGCAATAACGCTCTATTTGGTCACGGAACAAAAGGCTTTGCCCGCTTAAACTATTACACCAATGGTCAATGTTGGGTAGAGTTTTGGGAACCTGTGGAAGATGGCTCTACCGGGAAATTGGTATATCGAAAACCTCTTTACGCTACAGCACCTACCAAAGCTGAAATAAAAGAAGAAGACTTGTTAGACCTTCAAGATTCTATGAAATACGTAGCCGTAGGCAAACAGTACAGGGCTTCTAACTTTAAAAAGAAGATTTTAGGTGAACATTACAGAAACGTTTGGGCTACACCTGTAGAAATTCCCTATCTAGATTTAACTAAATATGCCGGCGGCTTAAAACCTTTACAACTTGGAGGCGGTAAACAAACCACTTCTTTACGGATGATAGGCAAAGACAGCATCCAATACCAATTTAGGACAGTTAATAAAGATCCGTCAGATTTATTACCCAATGGTTTTGAAACTACTTTTGCTGATGATTTCTTACAAGACCAAATATCATCTGCCCATCCTTTTGGGGCTTTAACTATACCAGAAATGGCTAGTGCAGCCGGAATTTATCATACCAAACCACAATTGGTTTATATGCCTTATTCCAGATTATTAGGGCCATATTTAGCTGAAGTTGGAGGCAGAGTTGGTATCATAGAAATAAGACCCGATGAAAATTTATCTCTATATAAAAACTTCGGGAGGACCAAAAACGCTATTGGTACAGAAACCTTATATGAAAAACTTAAAGAAGATAATGATAACGAGGTTGACCAAAAAAGCTTCTTAAAAGCCCGCTTGTTTGATATGCTTATTGGCGATTGGGACAGGCATGAAGACCAATGGCGTTGGGCCGAGTTTGAAAAAGACAAAGGTGCTATTTACAAACCTATCCCTAGAGACCGCGACCAAGTATATACTAAATTTGATGGCTTATTACCTTCGCTTTTTAAAAGTTTTGTGGCAGACATACAACATTTTGGTTATAAAATTAAAGACCCAGCCGAGCTCTCTATTGCTGCTAGAAACTTAGATAGAAATTTCTTAAACGAGCTTAACCTTAAAGATTGGCAAAAAATAGCCAAAGAGCTACAAACAGAACTTACGGATAGCGTGATAGTAAACGCTGTAAAAGCTATGCCTAAAGAAGCCTTTATGGTTTCTGGTAATGAAATTATAGAAAAATTAAAATCCAGAAGAAATCAACTACATGATGTTGCGATATCTTATTATAAAACTTTAGCTAAAGAAGTTACCATTGCTGGGTCTGATAAATATGAATATCTAGAAATTACAAGAGAGGCTGATAGCACCTTGGTTTGTCTATATAAAACCAGAAAAGAAGGGAATATCGATACTATAATCTATTCTAGAAAGTTTGCTAATAGCCTTACCAAAGAACTTAATTTTTTCCTTTTGGATGAACGCGACAGTGCTGTAGTGAAAGGAAAATCTAAACATCCTTTAAAAATTAGAATTGTTGGCGGAGATGGGAAAGACCGTATAACAGACACTTCTAATACTGGTAAAATAGTTATTTATGATACGCCAGAAAATAACATCAGCGGAAGCAAAAACACCAGAATTGTACTTTCTAACAAAGCTTGGATTAACCAGTATACTCCAAATTGGTTTAAGTACGATAAGGCAGGTATTGCACCTTCTGTAGATTATCCAAACGGTTTAGATGGCCCTTCTTTTGGCTTATCTCACCAAATAAAACGCTATGGTTTTAGAAAAGACCCTTATGCTTTTGAGCAGAAAATAACTGCTTTATACGCCCCTAAAAACGGAGCATTTGAAGTAAAGTATAGAAGTATTTTCCACTCGCTATTTGCTAAAAAATACGATTTAGTTTTTAGCGGAGATTTTGCCGGACCAGCATACAGTTTTAATTTTTATGGGATAGGAAATAGTACGCATAATGAAAATCATGTTGATTTTTACAGGGTACGTTCCAGAGCTTTACAGGCAAATGCTTATTTCCAATACCGTTTATCTGAAAGGGCCAAGTTTGGTATTGGACCAGGGCTAGCTTACGTAGATATTATGAAAAACAGGCCCAATAGCTTTATTGGTAATTTAGCTGATGATTTTTCTAATACAGATAAGTTTATCACGCTAAAATCTTATGCTGATTTAGATTTACGAAATAGAAAAATCAATCCGCAAACGGGATTCAGATGGTTAAGTACCATCAACTATATTTGGCAAACCAATGCAGAGCAATATAAACATCTAAACTTATACACCAGCTTTAGCGGTTATGCTACGCCTAATATTTCTTTCCCTGTAACTTTTGCTGTTAGATTAGGTGCAGAAACTAATATTGGTGATTATCAGTTTTACCACGCTAGCTCTTTAGGAAACAATGAAAATTTAAGAGGCTTTAGAAATCAACGTTTTTCTGGCAAAACAGCCTATTTTGCCAACACCGAGGTTAGAATACCTGTTACCAAAATACGCGGGTATATCTTAACCGGAGATTTTGGTGTATTTGGTTTTTACGATACTGGCCGGGTACACTCTGCACAAATTGAAAGTAATACTTGGCATCAAGGTTATGGGCCAGGTATTTGGCTAAACCTTTTTGACAATATTTTTGTAAGCTTAGGTTATGGCTTTTCTAAAGAGGATAAAGTGCTTTCTTTTAATACCGGATTTAGGTTTTAACAAAAAAAGCAGAGCCTTATCAGGCTCTGCTTTAAATATAAACGAACAAAAAACTTACTGAATAAAACTGTTTGTGCTATATATGTGATACTCGCCTGGCGCCAAAGATTTAGTATAATTACCCGTAATAGTGATGGTTTCGCCGCTAATAAAATCTTTCCATTGGCCTGTAGTTGGAAATTCTACATTGGCATTTCTAGTAATAACATCAAAATTACCTACTACTACAACTCTGTTATTTTGACCATTTAATACCACACTTTTTACTGCTCCGCCAAGTGCATATTGTACGTTGGTAGTATTGAAAACATCATTCTTAGTTTTCAATTTTATAAACTGTGCAAACCTATTATACAAAGCTTTTCTTTGGGCATTGCTATTATAAGTCCATAATACAGGTTTTTCTCCTGTTCTACCATTTTGATTGATAGAGATATCATAACCTAATTCGCCAAATTGCCAAAGCATTTTGGGGCCGGGTATAGCAAATAAAAATGCTGCTACAAGTTCTTGCCTTTTTAATGCTGTAGCTAAATCTTTCACATTATAAGCTCCAGATGTATTGCCAAATTGTAGATTTTTATACATCATACGCTCTTCATCATGGCTTTCCATATAAGTTACCAAACCTGCTGTTTGCGTAAAGCCATGTGTGCTTGCAACTGCCCTGCTCAAATCTGATGTAGCCACAAAGCCCATACTAGCCTCAGTAAATGCATGGTTCATGTTGTTCCAAAACATCATACCTTCATCGGCAAGTTCTTTTTCCTCCAAATCAACGGCAAAATGTTCTAGAATGACATAGAAGTTATTGGCATCTAGGCTCTTCATGTAATTGTTGTAATTTTTCCAGATGGCAACTCTGCTAGCATCATAAGCACTCCAAGCACCAACGCCACTTTCTGTAGTACCAGAATTTTTCTGCGTAAATCCTTTAGATAAATCAAATCTGAAACCATCTACTTTAAACTCTTGCATCCAAAATTTCAGTACATTTTTAGAAAAATATTGGGTAGCCTCACTTTCATGGTTAAAATCATAACCTACATTGAAAGGATGACGAGCATCGGTATTGAACCAAGGATTATTTGTGCTTGGTTTGCCCGCAGCTTGGTCAAAATATAGCTGTACCATTGGAGATTGCCCAAAAGAATGGTTTAATACCATATCTAAGATAACAGCCATCCCACGGCCATGACATTCATCAATTAAAGCTTTTAAAGCATTTTTAGTTCCGTAAAATTTATCAACGGCAAAGTAGAAAGATGGGTTGTAGCCCCAACTAGAATTTCCCTCAAACTCGTTTAAAGGCATAAATTCTATCGCGTTAACGCCTAGTCTGCTTAAATAATCTAGGGTATCTTTTAAGGTTTGATAATCTCCTTGCTCTAAGAAATCTCTTAAATGTAGTTCATAAATAACCAGTTTATTTTTATCCGGACGGGTGAAACTTGCATTTCTCCAAGTATAGGCTGTTTGGTTAGCTTTAAATACACTCACAATACCTGTTGTTTTACCTGTAGGATAAGTTTTAAGGTTAGGATAAGTGATAAAAGGTATTCCTGCATCTTGTTGTGGGTCTAAAACTTTTTCGCAATAAGGGTCTGCAATACGTAGGTTTCCATCAACCAAAAATTGGTAAGCATATTCAACATTAGGATCTAAATTATCTACTTGTATCCACCACCTACTACCATCAGGTGTTTTTTTCATGAAATAAGTTTGCTCTGTTTGCCAATTATTAAAATCGCCAATTAAATATGCAAACTGCTTGTTAGGAGCAAATAAATTAAAAATGGCCGATCTACCACCGTTAATAAAAGTTATACCATCTTTTGCTCCTGCTGGTAATGCTGCTGTTTCTACGGCCCCGTTAATGATAAACTCAAAAGAAGCATTGGTAGTTTCTGCACCACTGCTAGCTGTTACTGTAATCAGTTGCTTTCCTGTAGCAGTAATTTTGGCTGTTGCCGATATTTTATTGGTGTTAGCTGCGTTTCCTAAAGGATTTCCGTTTAGCTGTAGCGTTAAATTTGCAGCTTTAGAAGATACAGCCGTAACAGCTAATTCTTGCCCAACCATGGTAATTTTAACCGCTGGTGCTGGGGTGTAAAAAGGCTCAAAAGCTGGATTTAAGAATTTAACATGAAGTTTATCAGCCTCGTAAAGTGGGATATAAATATCACTATTATCACTATTTCTACCTACACTGCTGCCATCAGCGTTTCTAAAAACCATGGCTAGTTTTAGAATTTTCTCTCCGGCTGGTACCGCATAAAACTCCCTTGGGTTTAAAGTAAACTTATACTTTCCACCGCCAACGGCAGTCATTTTAGTAGCAGCAACAGGCTGAGTAAAATTGCTGTTTTTCACATATTTCCAGTCTGATGGACTTGTACTTTTATCAGTAATAACACCAGTATGCACATAAATATCTCCACTAACACTTTTTAACCCTCCGTTGCCTTTACCAGCATCATAAATAAAAGTAAAAGCTTGGTTTTCAGAAGGAAAATCTGTCTCTAAACTTATTAAAGCACCTTCTGTTACGGCTGTAGAGGGTTTTTCTTCTGTATTTCCGTTAATCGCATCCTTTTTACAAGCTGTAAAAAGAAAGGCCAAAAACATCCCATAGAAAATAATATTTTTCATTTGCTTCATTTTTGTTTCTTTATTGATGATAAATCATCCTCATCTGCAGAACTAAGTGTATAAACTCAGTTAAACGAGATTAATGAGTATGACTCTTCTTATTATCTTGAATGTATAAGACAGAGATAGCACCCAAAATCATGAAAATGCCTGCCATGACGATGGCATAAATTGCCTCTCCGTTATAAAAATGTTTTACTATTAGTCCGCCAAAAAAACCATTTACAATTTGCGGCATGGTGATAAAAAAATTGAAGATACCCATGTAAACCCCCATTTTTCTAGCTGGTATAGACCCCGATAGAATGGCATAAGGCATTGCTAAAATGCTCCCCCAAGCCAAGCCCACGCCTACCATAGAAATGATAAGCATATTAGGATCTTGAATAAAATAGATAGATAAAAGCCCAGCACCACCAGCAGTTAAAGAAAAAGCATGTGCTATTTTTTTGCTGGTTAACCTTACAATGGCAGGTAAAAAAAGTGCATAAATAGCAGAAACGGCATTGTAGATACCAAATAAGATACCTACCCAGTTTCCAGCATCGGCGAAAGCTACAGAATTGGTATCACCAGGTGCTACTTTATAAATATGATTGGCTATAGCCGGAGTAGTAAAAACCCACATTGAGAACAAAGCAAACCAAGAAAAAAACTGTACCAAACCTAACTGCCTCATGGTTAAAGGCATCTTAGAAAAATCGGTAAAAATAGAGCTGATACCTTTAGATTCTTCTACCTCTTCTTCATCTTTAGAAAAAGCAGCCATTTCTGCTGGAGAGTATTCTTTGGTACTTACTACTGTCCATAAAATAGAAGCTAATAATACCAAAGCGCCCGCATAGAAAGCATAAATCACATTATCTGGCACAAAACCACTGGCAGCTGTTTTAGAAACCCCAAAGTATTCTGATAAAATATAAGGCAGCCAAGAACCGCTAACGGCACCAACACCTATCAAAAAGGTTTGCATAGAAAAGCCTAAACTTCTCTGGCTTTCTGGAAGCTTATCAGCCACTAAAGCTCTAAAAGGCTCCATAGCAACATTAATAGAGGCATCCATAATCATAAGCATACCGGCACCAATAAGTATTGGGGGCAGAAAGTAGGCAAGCAAAGCAGCGTTTGGCATTAAGGTTAAAGCCAAGGCAGTTAAAATAGCCCCTATTAAAAAATAGGGTCTTCTACGACCAAATCTATTCCAAGTTCTATCGCTATAATAACCAATAATGGGTTGTACCAACATACCTGTTACTGGGGCAGCCAACCAAAAAAGAGAAAGATGTTCCACATCGGCACCAAAGGTTTGTAAAATACGCGAAGCATTACCGTTTTGTAAGGCAAAACCAAACTGGATTCCGAAGAAACCAGCACTCATGTTAAAAATTTGCGCAAAACTTAATTTAGGTCTTTCCATTGGTTTATCTCTTTTGCTTAGGCAACAATGTTTACAATTTTTTCTTTATGAACAATGTAAATTACGGTTTCTGCTGCAATTGTATAGTCTTTATCAAACACTTTTATCGTTATCGCTTCCGCTGATTTATTGCTAATTATAATTTGCTCATGCCCTATTTTTATATTTAAAACATACACCCTAAAGTTGATGGTGAAAGAGAAAGACTCCCAACTATCCGGTAAAAAAGGGCTAAATTTTAATTGATTATCGCGGACACGCATACCAGCAAAACCTTCTACAACACTCATCCATGTACCTGCCATAGAGGTGATGTGTAAACCATCTTCGGTATCATTATTATAATCGTCTAAATCTAAACGGGCGGTTCTTAAATAAAATTGATATGCCCTTTCCTGATCGCCTAAACGAGCGGCCAAAATACTATGAATACAAGGAGATAAAGAGCTTTCATGTACGGTACGGGGCTCGTAAAAATCAAAATTTCTTCTTAAAGTGTCTTTATCATAATCATCCTCAAAGAAATATAAGCCTTGTAAAACATCGGCTTGTTTGATAAAACAAGAACGTAATATTCTATCCCAACTCCATTTTTGGTTTAGTGGCAAATGCTCTGAGGCAAGTTCTGACACCAAAGTTTGCTCTTTATCTAAATAACCATCTTGTTGTAAGAAAACCCCAAGCTCTGTACTAGCAGGGTAATACATGCCTTTTACAATGGCATTCCAGCTGCTAAACTCTGCAAATTCATCTAGCTGTAGTTTTTGAACAAGCTTTTGATAAACATGAGGCTGATTATCTTTTACATAAGTTGCCGCTTCTATTGCATATTTTAAGCACCAGGTGGCAATTGTATTTGTATACCAATTGTTATTAATGTTGTTTTCATACTCATTTGGCCCTGTTACCCCCAGCATAACGTAAGCGTTTTTAGCAGCGCTCCAGTTAACACGTTGTTTCCAAAAACGAGCGATACCTATTAAAACTTCTAAGCCATAATCTGCTAAATAATCAGCGTCTCCGGTATAACGGATATAATTATAAATTGCATAAGCGATGGCTCCATTTCTATGAATTTCTTCAAAGGTGATTTCCCATTCGTTATGGCATTCTTCACCATTCATGGTAACCATAGGGAACAAAGCAGCACCATCTGTAAAGCCTAGTTTCTGAGCGTTTTCTATAGCTTTATCTAATTGCTTGTAGCGATAAATTAGCAAGTTACGTGTAACTTCTTGTGCCGATGTAGATAAGTAAAAAGGCACACAATAAGCCTCGGTATCCCAATACGTAGAACCTCCGTACTTCTCGCCTGTAAAACCTTTAGGACCAATATTTAAGCGAGCATCTTTACCCGTATAGGTTTGATTAAGTTGGAAAATATTAAAACGTATAGCTTGCTGTGCTTTCACATCTCCTTTAATCACGATATCGCTGGTTTCCCATTTTGCAGCCCAGGCAGCAGCCTGCTCCTCAAGCATATTATTGAAACCCTTAGCTACAATTTTATGCAGCAATTGCTCGCTAATGTGTTGTAATTTATCTTTTGGATGATTTTCTGAGGATAACTGTACAGCATATTTATGTAGAACAATACTATCTCCGGCTACAACATCTGTTACTGCCAAATGCGATACAAATTTCTCGCGATGGGTACTCGCTGGCTTTATAGCAACAGGCTTATTATTCTTCTGTATAAAAACTTGTGTGGCCGTACAAACTTCAAAAAAGGTTTTCTTAGTCTCTAAGGTTAAAAGAGCAATATTCCCAGAAACAGCCCTTGAAACTTCGTTCCAAAATTTCTCATCGTAATTAGCATCTTGGTTTTGGATATCGCCGTCTGTAAAACTGGTAATTTGGATAGTTCCAGCAAAGTTTAAAGCTTTTATGCTATACTGTAAAGCACCTGCTTCATCATCAACAATACTATAAAAACGCTTTGCATGAACTTGTAACTGTTTGCCGCTTGTTAATTCTGCTATAAAGCTTCGCTCCAGATAGCCTTCTTGCATGTTTAAAACACGCTTAAAATTGGTAACTGTACAAGTATTTAAATCCAGAATTTCATGATCTATTTTTATCTCTAAACCAATCCAGTTTGCAGCATTTAATACTTTTGCAAAATACTCGGGATAACCGTTTTTCCACCAGCCTACACGTGTTTTATCAGGATAATAAACCCCAGCGATGTAGTTACCTTGCAATGTTTCTCCGCTAAAAGTTTCTTCAAAATTGGCTCTTTGGCCCATACGGCCGTTGCCAATACTAAAAATACTTTCAGATATTTTATTTAAATGAGGATCAAAACCTTCCTCAATAATATTCCACTCGTTTGCTTTGATGTAATTTTTCATAAACCTCTTTGTTCTTATAGGCCTCTACTCTTCTCTAACTTGTTTAAAATTTGCGCTACGCTTTGGTTTTCTAAATTTGGTAGTACCCAATCGGCATTTTTTAAAATGCTTTCTTCGCCAATACCAATAACCTGCATATTTGCATTTTTTGCTGCTTCTATCCCCGCAAGGGCATCTTCAAAAACCACACATTGTTGTGGCGCTACTTGTAATAATTGTGCTCCTTTTAAAAAAACTTCGGGATTTGGTTTAGATGCTGAAACTTCATTTCCATCAACTATAACATCAAAAAATGAGGTTAAACCAGTACGTTCTAGAATTAAGCCCGCGTTTTTACTAGCCGAGCCTAAAGCGCATTTAATACCTGCTGATTTTAATGAACTTAATAAGCTTTGCACTCCAGGTAAAATTTCCTGAGCTGTCATCTTATCTATCATTTCTACATACCACTGGTTTTTTAAAGTGGCAAGTTCTTGCACTTCTTTAGCTGTTTTTTCTACACCACCCCAGCCCAAAATCAGGTTTAAAGAATCTATCCTACTGATGCCTTTTAACTGCTCATTTTGAGCTTCAGTAAAATCAAAACCAAGTGTATTGGCTAGCTTTTTCCAGGCTTTAAAGTGATAAACTGCGGTATCTACAATAACGCCGTCTAAATCGAAAATAAAAGCTTTTATAGTACTCATTGCAGCTCCATTACCAAAGTACTTATGCTCGGAATTTCCATGGCTACGCTTAAATCGTATACTTTTCCGCTTACAATATCCTTTGCCTTTTTAAAACCTTGAGTTCTTTCGCTAAAGCGTGATGTTTCTAACGACATAACTTTATCATTACTGTTTACCACCACCATAACGGTTTTAGCATTATCGTATCTGAAATACACATAGACACCGTCTTGTGGTACAAATTGCATCAGTTTGCCAGTTTGTAAAGCTGTTGTTTGCTTGCGGTAATTAGCTATGGTTTTGATATAGTTGAAAACATCATTTTCTGCAGCTGTTCTACCCTCGCTGCTAAACTTATTTACTTTATCTTCTGCCCATCCACCAGGAAAATCAGAACGTACCAAACCATCGGGATTAGAAAAGTTCTTCATCATGATTTCTGTACCATAATAAAGCTGTGGTATGCCTCTGGTGCTTAACAACATCGCTAAACCAGATTTAAACTTCTTTACATCCTCGCCAACGATAGAGAAAAACCTGCTCATATCATGGTTATCTAAAAACACAACATTTCTGCTGGCATCTTTATAAATAAAATCTTGTGATAAAACGGAGTATAAACGGTTTACACCTGTAGTCCAGTCGAACTTACCATTTAAAACATCATAAATAGCGTCTTTAACTTGTACATCTGTAACACCTGGCAAACCTGTATCAAAACCTTGTCCTATGGTATTGCCTTCCGTAAAATAAGCCTGACTTACTACTGAGTTTACCAAAGTTTCGCCAAAAATGCCTAAGTGCGGGAATTCTGCTTTCATTTGTGCAGCCCATTTAGCCATATATTTTAGGTTATTGTAAGGATAAGTATCTAACCTTAAACCATCTATCCCAGCATATTCTACCCACCAAATGATGTTTTGGGTGATGTAATTTTGTACAAACTCGTTCTCCTGATTTAAATCGGGCATGGTACGTACAAACCAACCATCTAACATTTGCTTTTTATCTGCAGCTGCAGCATAAATATCCATTAAGGTTTGGTCTTTATAAGTGGTTTGGGTGTAAGTAGGCCATTGGTGTACCCAATCTTTCATGGGCATATCTTTAATAAACCAATGCTCATTGCCACTGTGGTTATGTACCACATCTTTAATTACTTTAAGGCCTTTAGCATGTGCCTCATCCACAAACTTTTTGTATAGCTCGTTAGAACCGAAACGAGGGTCTATTTGATAATGGTCTGTAACTGCATATCCATGGTAAGACGCCAGTGGTTGGTCGTTCATTACCTCGGGGGTTAACCAAATAGCCGTAGCACCAAGTTCTTTGATATAATCTAAGTGATTGATGATGCCTTGAATATCGCCACCATGACGATAGTACATAGAATCTCTGTTTAGAGCAGTTTCTTTTAAGCCTTTAACAACATCATTATTTTTATCGCCATTGGCAAAGCGGTCTGGCATCAATTGATAAATAAAATCTTTATTGGTAATGCCCTGAATTCTGTTTTTAGCGTCTCTTTCTCTTAATTCGTAATTGTAAGCTAAAGTTTTAGCTCCTTTTTTAATAAACTGTATTAAGAATTTTCCCGCTTTCGCTGATGTAGAAACCTCTAAATCCAAAAACAGATAATTAGGATTTTCTACCTGATGTACCTTTTTTAAGCTAACACCTGGATAATTAAGCTGCACCGTTCTTTCGGCAATTTTATCGCCATAGATGATGAGTTGCAGCTGCTGGTTTTTCATCCCTACCCACCAAAACAAAGGCTCTACCCTTTCTAATGGTTTTGGAGCAGCAAATATTTGCAGACAAAACAGCAACAAGAATATAGAGAGTAATTTTTTCATAACAATTGCTTTTTATTTTTTACCACGATAAAGTTATTTTACCAGTATCGTTTTTGATGATTAAGCTTTTAGCTTGATATCCTTCTGCCGGATTGCTATTCCCTTGCGGATCAAACCTTGATATTGGCGTTAATAAAGACACAAATTCATTTTTAGTATTGATAGATTTACCAGTATTTTTTAAAGCTTTTAAATCATCAAAACCTGTAAATACAACCTTGATATAGTTAAACTTAGATTTATAGTTACCTTCTACTTTATCAAAAACTAGGCTTTTAGTACTTGGGCTATATGAAATTACCCTTTTAAAGAACTCGCCTTTTTCATAGTTATAGCTATCGCCATCATCTTCATAATAAACATAGTTATTGTTCAACTCGCCTTTATAAACATGGATAGTTAAAGTATCTGTAGGCTTTTCTGCGGTTGTTTGTATTAAAGACTGCATCGGGATGATACTGCTTTCTTTAACATAAACCGGTAGTTTGTGCATGTTTAGTTGTATAATTTTTTCTTGATTACCTTGCTCTTTATCAGCCGTATACAGGTTGTACCAAGTAGCTTTAGGAAAATATACTTTTCCATACTTATCTGTACTTTCAAAAGGAGCTACCATAATGGCTTTACCAAAGAAAAACTGATTTTGGAATTGCGTATCGTAAACTTTATCATCATGTGTATAGTCAATAGCTAAACTCCTCATGATAGGTTGGCCACTTGTGCTTGCCTCATAAAATGCGCTGTATAAATAAGGAAGCATTTTATACCTTAAGCTAATGTAGTTTCTAGAGATTTCTAAAACTTCTTCGCCATAGCTCCACGGTTCTGATGATTTGGTATTTACCGCCGTATGATTTCTAAAATAAGGGTTAAAAGCACCAATCTGAATCCATCTGGCATAAAGTCCTACGGTTGGATTTCCTGTAAAACCGCCTATATCCATCCCTGTAAAGGCAACCCCACTTAAGCCTAGGCTATTCATTAATCTTACGCCTAAAAGCATATGATTATCTTCAGAACGGTTATCGCCTGTCCACTTTGCAGTATAACGCTGCATACCTGCATAGCCCGCTCTGGTTAAAATGAAAGGACGTTTATTTGGTACTTGCTCTGTAATTCCTTCAAAACTAGCTCTTGCCATCTGCATACCATAAACATTATGTGCTTGCTTATGCGATGCCTTCATCCCATCATAATCAAACAATACGTTTGAAGGCATTTTTTGACCCCAAGTAGCTATCTCGTTCATATCATTCCAGATACCAGACACACCCGTTTCTGCAAAAAACTTCACTTCCTTTTTCCACCAATTTCTTGCTTTATCACTTGTAAAATCTGGGAAATGACACCAACCCGGCCAAACCTGCCCGCTGTAGTTTGTACTATCAGGATATTTGATAAAAATATTATCGGTTAAGCCACGCTCATATGCACCATAATTTTTTTCAACTTTAATTCCTGGGTCTACAATAACTGTTGTTTTAAACCCCATTGATGATAGCTTTTTAGTCATCTCTAAAGGGTTTGCAAAACGCTGTTTATCCCATGTAAATAATTTATAATTGTCCATATAATGGATATCTAAGGTGATACCATCAGCAGGGATTTTTTTCTCTCTTAGTGTTTGCGCTATACGATACACTTCTGTATCGGGATAATAGCTATAACGGTTTTGTTGGTAACCTAAGCTCCATAGCGGAGGCATTTTCATGCAACCAGTTAAGGCAGTGTAAGAAGTAATTATATCTGCCAGATTTTTGTGGTAGATGAAATAATAATTCATTTCGCCACCTTGTGCTCCAAAAGACGAAAAACGATTGTTAGAAGCACCAAAATTGAAATCACTTTGGTAGGTATTATCTAAGAAAATACCATAATTTAATTTGTTGTGGATACCTATATAAAAAGGTATGGTAGAGTAAATGGGGTCTTGATCTGTACGGTAGCCAAAAGCATCGGTATTCCAGTTGGTATAGCCGTTTCCTTTACGGTCTAGGTTACCTGTTTTTTCTCCTAAGCCGATGAAACGTTCACCATCTTGCATTTTTTTATAGGTTGTAACCTCCTCGCCAACCCAAGACGTAGTTAACCCAACTTCATCTTGGTTGATAATTTTCCCATCAAGCGTTTGAAAACTTATGGCATATGGTTTTTTTTGGATAACAGCTTTTAAAGAATCTGTCTGGATGATAACAACATCATCTGTTTGTGAGATATTAACTTTTGTACTTTTTGGCTGCGAGATGACAGCATAAGAAAAATCTTTCTTTAGGCTTTTATCGGTACGAACTCTAATAATGTTAGCACTGTAAACAGTAATTTCTGTTTGTGCATGGTCTGTAGTTAAATTTACTTTTTGGTTATTTACCACTACTGATTTTACATTACCAATAGGTAAAACCTGAGCATCAGCATCAACGAAGTTTAAGCCTAAAATGGTTAAGGTGGCTAACACTCCTCTAAAAGTCATCTTCATAAAAAAGTCTGCTATAGTTTAAAAAAAGCAGGGAGCTTGCACTCCCTGCGATAAGAATTTTTTATAATCTTGTGATGGTGTATGTATTGGTTACGGTGCTAAAAGAAATACGGTAATTTCCTGCTGTAGCAATATTTATATCTCCACCACCAGAAACAAGTTCACCGTTTGCACCACCATAGTTAGTTCCCCAATCATCATTTTTTCTGAATTTAATTGCACCTACAGTAAGCGGTAAAGTTACGCTCCATGTTCTGGTACCGTTGTTATAGGTCATGTCTGTATCGGTAGTCCAACCGCCTGGTGTTGCGCTGCCAATAATTCCGTAAGTGAAACGCTCAAAAGCTAAAGTATTAGCATTTAAATCAGCAATTAAACGATAGCTACCAGCTGCTGGAGCGCTTAAATCGCCACCACCAATAGCAATTGAACCTGCTGCTGAACCAGTACCGTATTCTGGCGGACCCCAAGATTTTTTGGTTAACATTTTAAAGCCTAAACCATTTGATGGGAAATTGATAATACCTTCATAAATACCATTACTGGTTGCAGAAATTAAGCTGTCTGCCGTTGCCGGATTCCAGCCTTGGTAAGCACCTGGTACATAAATGAAAGAAATTAGCGGATAAGGGTTAACTCTTAATGCTACAGGAGCAGAAAAAACTGGTGCTATATTGTTGGAGATGGTAGATTTTAACCTTACCTGAACATCAGAATTTACACCAGTTGGTAAACCTAAAGACAACATCACCGCATTAATATCAATAACTTTAAATGTCTTCTTGGTACTGTCTTTAGAAAGGATATACTCTCTTGGAGCGGCAAAATTAGTGCCGGCTAATGCAAACTGTAGAACTCTTGTAACTGCCGCATTATAACCATAATCTGGCTCGGTGAAGTTAAAAGTTATAGCATTTTTATCTGCATTTGGCTTTGTTAAAGTTAAAGCAGTTGCCGTTGCACTTAACTCTCCGTTAGATTTTATTTCTGCAACAGCAAGCTCTCCGTCTTTCTTGCAAGCAGCTAGTACCAAAAGCGCTAAACTTCCAAGTACCATAAATTTTGTAAATAACTTTTTCATTATCTTAATTTTTAAAGATGATAAAGGTTTATATCAAGCATCAGCTTAAAGCTGATGCCTGTAAATTTTAATAACCTGTATTTTGAATTAGATTTGGGTTAGCAATAACATCTGCCGATGGAATTGGGAAAATAGTTCTGAAACTTTCTAAACCTTTTCCTGCTTTAACTCCACCTTTGAAAGGCCATAAATAAGCATCGCTGGTATATTTCTGGAATCTTATTAAATCTGTTCTTCGGTGCGCTTCCCAATAAAACTCGCGACCTTTTTCTGCTAATATATAATCAAGATTATAGCTGGTAATATTACCCGCAGTACTACCATTATAAGCTCTAGTACGCAATCTATTTAAGTAAGTAATAGCTTGAGCTTCTGTACCTCCACTACCACCTCGTTTTACAGCTTCAGCATAAATCAAAAACATTTCTGCTAAACGGAATAAAGGGAAATCTGTAGATGCAAAAGTTCCATTTGATGATGGTGCTGCAACACCTGCTGAAGTTAAATTGCTGAATTTAGTTGAGGCCAAACCATCAGTAAAAGCAGAAACATCATCAACATTGAGTTTCCCATCAAAAAACATGGCTCTTCTATCGGTATTTCCGCTTCTATCATCAAACAATAATGGTAAAGTTTGTTTTGCTCTATTTCCACCCCATCCACCATTTGGAACACCAAATGTTGCAGGACTCATAGCTGCATTAATAGAAGAATTGATTAAGAAAGTTGTACCTCCGTTATTTAGAGATTTAATACCATCGTAATTGATAGATAAGATAACCTCTGGATTATTTACATTATTATCTGCTCTAAATAAATTTCTAAAAGTTGGCATTAAGGTATAACCAGCATTTATTACTCTTGATGAATAAGTAATAGCATCGGTATATTTTGCATTTCCTGCACCTAAATAAACTTCGGCATTAAGATACATTCTAGCCAGTAAAGCCCAAACTGCTGCTTGGTCTGCCCTACCATATTCATTAGTTCTTGGTGCAGCCATATCAGCCTCGATGGCTTTCAACTCGGTTTCGATATAAGTAAATAAAGCTGCTCTTTTAATTTGATTTGGTAAAAATTTACCTACCGCATCATTTTCTGTAATAAAAGGCGGATTACCAAATAAATCCATCAAAACCCAATATTGGAAAGCTCTTAAGAAACGAGCTTCTGCTCTAAACCTTTTAATCTCTGCTAAATCAGCCTGAGATAAGCCTCTACCGCTTAGTTTATCATCGGTAGATTCTCTTAAAAACTCATTTGCAACAGTAATTTGGAATAAACTACGAGTATACAAACCTCTTAATAAAACGTTACCTGGTGTCCAGGTTTGGAAATTTAATTCTGGCAACCCTGGGTCGTTCCATGCGCAAATTGCTTCATCGCTGGTTAATTCTTGTGCGTTCCAATATAAACGTAAGAAGTCTGATGTACCAGCATCTATACCTCCCAAATCACTACTTCCTGGGCCAGAGTTTCCTGTTAAAGCATAGCTACCATACACTTTAGCTAATACTTGTTTGTAGCCATTTAATCCTGTAAAGGCAGATTCTGAAGTAAGATCATTAGTAGGTCTTAAATCTAAATCTTTTGTACAAGAGCTTAAAGTTGCAGTAACTAAAGCTAAAAGGGCTATTTTTTTAAAATATCTATTTTTCATTTTCTATTTTATTAGAAGGTGAATTAAAAATCAAGATTTAAACCCAAAGAGAAAGTTCTTGGTCTTGGGTATAAACTAAAATCAATACCATTACCAATTTCTGGGTCTAAACCGCTGTAATTGCTAATTACAAATACGTTTTGGCAATTTAAATTTAAGCGAAGGTTAGCGCTACTTGCTTTAGATAACCTGCCTAGGTTATAACCTAAACCAATATTATCCATTCTTAAGAAAGAAGCATTCTCTATGTAGTAATCTGATAAGTATTGGTTATTGATAAACTGACTTCTAAATATTTCTGAAGTAGCATTTGCAACATAACCACTCGGGTTTAAGATGTTACGCTCTACCCCAAAGTTAGAAGCTACGTTGTTGTACATATAATTACCAAAATTGGCTCTTAATACAGTACTAAAACTCCATTTTTTATAGTTTAACTGTGTAGAGAAACCTAAAAGAGCATCTGGCGCTGGTGATTTATAACGATATAGATCGCCTGCTTCACTAATGACACCATCGTTATTTAAATCTTCATAAACACCTTCTAATGGTTTTCCATTGGTATCATAAACTTGTTTATATACATAGAAAGAGAATGGCTCAAATCCTACAGAATGCGTTTGGATAGTACCGCCGGTTCCACCAGAAAATCCTCCAACCAAAATATTAAAATTAGGATCTGGCACCAAAGTAAGGTTGGTAATTCTGCTTCTGTTTAAAGTTAAGTTGAAGCCTAAATTCCAGTTAAAATCTTTGGTTTTGATAGCGTCTGCAGAGATATTAAACTCCAAACCTCTATTTTCTACGTTACCAATATTGGTTAATAAGAAGTTATTGAAGTTACTACCTACCGGGATAGGAACGTTTGCTAATAAATCTTTGGTTTTTTTGAAATAAACATCAATACTACCATTGATACGGTTATTTAAGAAACCATAATCTATACCTGCATTGTATGTTTCTGTTTCTTCCCATTTGATATTGCTATCGTAAGCAATAGGCACAAATAAGTTAAAGAACTGGTTACCAAATTGGTACTGAGAATCATTCTGACTTACAGCGTAGTTTGGCAGGTAAGAAAAGTTACTGATACCATCTTGCTGACCTGTAATACCGTAACTTACGCGTAATTTAAGATCAGATAAACTCTGAACATTTTGTAAGAAAGATTCGGATTTTGCTCTCCAGGTGAAAGATGCTGAAGGGAAAACACCCCATCTTACATCTTCGCTAAATCTTGAAGAACCATCTGTACGTATAGAGGCTGATACAATATACTTATCGCTTAAAGTATAAATCATACGTCCGTAGTACGATTGTAGATTATTTCTAGGAATATCAAAAGGGAAAGTAGGTTCAGTACCCGGAATAACATCACCGTTTGCCCTTAAATTAGGATAATTAAAATTAGTTGTACGATTATCGTAGTAACCATAACCCGCAGTTACGTTAATATTGCTATTTAAAGAGCGTAGATTTTTATTATAGTTAAGATAAAACTCGCCTATTTTATTGTTAATTTCTTGTAGATATTGCGTTCTTGAGCCTCTTGTACTAAAACTTTGTGCTGCAAATTCTGGTACAAAAGTACTTCCTGTACCTTTAGCAACATCGTAACCCAAATTTAAATTAGCATGTAACTCTGGTAAGAAATGGAACATGTAATCTAATTGGATATTTCCTAAGCTTCTGTTTACTTCGCTATTATCCTCACGCTGCATGATTAAACCCATTGGATTTCTCGGAGCGTTTGGATTAGGAACAGCATTAGCACCGCTACCATTAGCATACTCAAAGAAACCACCAAAGATGTTTTCTTCATAAACCGGTTGCGTTGGATCAAACTGTAAAGCCGCACCAATAGCCCCTTGGTTAGCAAACCTTGATTTTGATAAAGAACCTTTAACGTTTACATCTACCTTCAGATGATTATCAAAAAATTTAGGTGTAACACTTAAAGAACCAGAGGTACGATTTAATTTATCTCTCAATAAAACCCCTCTTTGGTCTAAATAACCTACCGCAACACGGTAAGGAATATTTTTAACAGCCCCAGAAATACTTAAATTATTATCAGAGTTAGTGGCTGTTTGATAGATTTCATTTTGCCAATTGGTATTAGATTCGCCTAAATAACCAATATATTGAGCAGTTGCTCTTGGATTATTAGTTACATAATCTCTTAACTCTTGTGCAGATAATACATCAATCTGACTACCCAATGTAGATGCTGAAAGTTGAGAGTTAAAGCTTACAACTGGTTTGCCAGAAGAACCTTTTTTGGTGGTAATTAAAATTACTCCATTTGACGCTCTTGAACCATAAATAGCTGTTGCTGATGCATCCTTTAATACTGTAAAAGTTTCAATATCATTTGGGTTGATTAAGCTTAAAGGATTAGCCGCACCAGAAATAGCACCAACAGAAACAGGTACACCATCAATAACAATAAGAGGATCGTTAGAAGCATTTAAAGAAGCTCCGCCACGAATACGAATAGTACTACCACTACCTGGAGCACCACTATTTGATGTTATTTGAACCCCAGATACCTTACCAGCAATTAACTGCTCTGGAGATACAATGTTTCCTCTTTGGAAATCTTTAGAGCTAACAGCTGTTACGGCACCAGTTAAGTCTTTTTTAGCTACAGAACCGTAACCAATAACAACCACCTCATTTAGACTTTTATTTTCGGGAACCAACGAAAAATTAAGAACCAGTGGTGTTGTAGATATGGTAACTTGTTTCTTTTGTTCTACATATCCAACAAACCTCACAGTTACGGAAACGTTCCCGGATTTAATTCCAGAAATTTTGTAGTTACCGTTTACATCAGTCTGAGTGCCTAAAGATGTTCCATCGATAAACACAGCAGCCCCTGGCAAAGGCTGGTTAGCTTCGTCAATGATTTTACCTGAAATACTTCCGCTCTGAGCTTTTACAACTACAACGTTCAGGATTAAAAGTAACATCAAAAGACCACACTTTTTTAAGTAATAGAGTTTCATTTTGATTAGTTTATTTTGGTATTATAAATTGGTTTACAAATTGTCTTTGTCTGACAAGAACTAAGTTACTCTTATGTTCTAAAAAACAAAATTTTAAATAAAAAAAATATTCCACATCTATTTTCTAAAAAATCAAAGTGTATTTTGACGCATAAACACAAGGTATTATATAAACACAATCAACTGATTAACAATAATTTACATAAAACAAATTACTAACTTATTGTATTTATTACACAGTATAATTTTGACTAATTTTTCGGGAACGATACCGGTATCGTTCCCGAAAATGTGAATAACTTTTATGTTACTCGAGCCAAAATTCTTCCTGATTTTACAATTTGTTTAAAAAAATTTAATTTTTTCGCCTCTTAAATTGACTGAAATTTCTAGTGATTTTTGTGAGAATTTTTTAAGATTTACTAACCTCCGCTAGAGCGTCGCTGTATTAACTTTGAGTTGAGAATCAAGTTATCTGATTCTGAAAAATCTCCGCCAGATTCCATCGCTCTAAATAAGATTTTAGCCGACTTTACACCCATATCAAATGCAGGTTGAGTAATGGTGGACAAGGATGGATTTAATAGTGGAGCAATCTCTAAACTAGAAAAACTGATGACTTTTAAATCTTCCGGGATTTTAATTCCTAATTCATAAGAAACGTAATAGGTAGAAAATGCTAACCTTTCTACAGAAGCAAAAACGCCATCAGGCTTTAAAATTTTAAAAGCTTCCTTTAAAATAAGACTATTGGCTTCGTAATCGTTACTGCAATCTATCACGTATTCATCTACGTAAGGCAAACCATGCTTCTTTAAAGCATCTATATAGCCGTTCATACGTGTTTTACCAATAGATAGATTCTTATTTACAACTAAATAGGCTATTTTTTTGCAGCCGGCTTTTATCAAATGTTCAGTAGCATCAAAACTACTTTCATAATCATTAGTGGTGATTTTTGCGGTATCAATATCCTCATAAACCCTATCAAAGAAGACCAAAGGCATTCTTTTGCTTTTTAGCTTTTTTAGGTATTGATGATCATTAGCTTCGCCAGAAACAGACATGATGACACCATCTGCCCTACCGCTGTTGAGGTGCGTAATGTAAGCTACTTCTTTTTCGTAATTATCATCGGTAACGTAAATTAAAACATGATAATCTTTCTCTCTAGCCACCCCTTCTATACCTCTAATTACTTGTGAGAAGAAGTTATTAGCAATCTCTGGAACAATAACGGCAATGGTTTTGCTTCTTTTCTCTCGCATATTACTAGCCAAATGGTTAGGCTGATAATTAAGCTCTTTGGCCATAGCGAGAATACGCTCTTTGGTTTCTTTATTAATATCACTATGCCCTCTAAATGCTCTAGAAACTGTGGAAGTAGATAAATTTAGTTTGGCAGCTAACTGTTTGATATTAATAGCATCCATAATTTTATAATATATAGTTTAAAACTAGCAATTTTGTGTGATTTGTATATTATTTGAAATTAAGCAACATTCAACAATATTAATCTTTTAATTTTACCGTGATGAAACAAGAAATATTTTCTCTTACAGGAAGTAATCAACATACAATAATAGGAGATATAACTTACAGTGCAAAACCTAGCCAACAGGTTGCCATTTTTGTACATGGTTTTAAGGGATTTAAAGACTGGGGTACACATAATATGGTAGCTAGATATTTTGCTTCGTATGATATTCATTATGTTAAATTTAATTTTTCTCATAGCGGCGTAAATCCAGAAAACCCAATTGATGTAAACGATTTAAACCTTTTTGCTGCTAATACGCCCAGCTTTGAGCTTTTTGATTTAGACCTAGTCTTATCGTATACAAAACAAAAATTTCCTGATGCTGAACTCACTTTAATTGGGCATAGCCGTGGTGGTGGTATTAGTATTTTAACAACTGCAACAAATAAAACCATAAATAAATTAATTACTTGGGCCGCTATTGATAGTTTTAGCAGCTTATGGAAAAAAGAGCAAGAGGCAGAATGGCGAGAAAAAGGCAAAATTGAAGTTTTTAACGCCCGTACTAAAGAATATATGCCTTTAAACTTATCTCTTTTAAAGGATGTTGAACAAAATGCTGATAAACTAAACATCAAAACTGCTGCAGAAAATATTAAAAAACCTTGGCTTATTATTCATGGTAATGATGATATTAATGTTCCGTTAAGTGTAGCACAAAACTTCTTAAAACTTTATCCGAAGGCTGATTTTATAGAGATAGACAAAGCTAATCATGTTTTCGGAGCTAGTCATCCTTATAAAGAAAATCAACTACCAGAACAATTAAAACAAGTTTGCGATGCTAGCATTGCCTTCATAAAATCTTAATAAATCATCTTCAATTTTTTTTGAGTTTCGGCTTTATAATTTCTACCAATTGGAAGCTCTTTATTATTGATTTCAACAGCATAAGCATAATAACTATCAATTTTTGATATAGAAACAATAAAAGAGCGATGAATCCTTAGAAACTCATCTTCGGGTAATAGCTCTTCTATTAAACTAATTTTTTGTTTAGAAACTAGCTCTTTATGCTGTAAAACAACTTTTATATAATCTTTCTGACTCTCTATCCATAAAATATCTTTGATGGCAATTTTCATCATTTTACGGTCTACTTTTAGATATAAAAAAGTATCTTTTTCTACCAAAGTAGATTGCTGACTAAATACGATTTGTTGTTGCGCCCCAAAATGGCGTAGCACTTTATCCATAGCTCTTAAAAACCTATCAAAAGAGATGGGTTTAATTAAGTAATCTACAGCTTCTAACTCAAACCCCTCAACCGCATATTCTGCAAAAGCGGTTGTAAAAATAATACAAGGCTGCTTCTTGAGGCTTTTTACCAAATCAGTTCCTTTAATGCCAGGCATCTGTATATCCAAAAACATTAAATCAACTGGTTTTTGCTGCAATACTTTAAAAGCCGAAATACCATCGTTGCAGGTAGCTACAATTTCTACCTCTGAAAAATTACTCAGGTAATTTTCTATCACCTCTATCGCATGAGGTTCATCATCAACAATTAAAACTTTAATTTTCATGATTGCTATTACCTCTGCTTAAATCAATATCTAAAACAATTAAAAACATATCTTCATCTTCTTTTATTTTGAGTTCATGTGTATCGGGATAAATTAGCATTAACCTCTTTTTAACATTACTTAGACCAATATTACCAATATGCCTATCGTTTGAGATGGTTTGCGGTTTACTATTAGCTATTTTAAATTTTAGCTTTTGATTTTGGATGCTTAAATCCATCTTTATCCACGACTCACCTACTTGTTCGCTAACACCATGCTTAAAGGCATTTTCTACCAAGGGGATTAATAATAAGGGCGCTATCAGCTGCTCTTGAACTTGCCCACTGATACTAAAATTTAACTCTAAACGGTCTTCATACCTAAGTTTTTCTAAAGCGATATAACTTTCTAAAATTTCTAAATCCTTCTTTAAAGAAATATATTCTTTATCGCATTCATAAAGCATATATCTTAATATTTCTGCTAAACCTAAAACAATATTGGGTGCTTTGGGCGATTGATTAAGCGTTAGCGCATACAGGTTATTTAAAGTATTAAACAAAAAATGTGGATGCACTTGAGCTTTTAAAAAATTAAGTTCGGCTTGTAAGGCTGCTTGCCTACGCTCATACCATAACTTAAATAACTTAATAGCAATGGCAATCCAAACGATAAGGTTAGAGCCTTTTATAGCATTAACAAGATAATAAGGATTGGTAAATTGCTCCCAAAAGCTTCCTTGTATTTTCATCCATTCATCCTGCATACCCATAGCTTTTAAAACTTTATCTATATAAGGGTCTACAATAAATATGTCTATAATACGCGTTAAAAAAGCTAAGGAAATTGCTAAGAACATCACCAAAAATGCAAATACAATATACCTGCCCTTTAATAAGAATTTGGGTATAAAATAATAAGCCAGACTATAAAAGTAAACAAGATGTACAGGCATATAAAACAGGTTATTTCTGAAAGACATGAAATAACTGGGCTTATTTATACCGTATATTAAAATAAGTGCAGCAAGTACCAATAGCCAAAATAAGATGTGAATCAGGACTCGCTTATAACTGATTTTTTGAAAAGAATAAACCTCTTGAAGCATCATCTAAAATAAAGAAGACTTTCATAAAAATCTTGAATAATAGACAAACAGCTTTAGTTTATCGACTAATAGCAGCTATTGCAAGTTATATATCCAAATTTCATCCATAAAGACCGTTTAAACGCCTTTTAAAGATTTGTAAACTCTTAACATGGTCTTTCAGCATCAGAGATATAATAAATAACTATGCTTCTACAATTTTGAGCTCATTAAAACTCAAACAACATGAAAACATTAATCATTACTGTAGTACTTGCCTTTTATGGCTTTAACATGATAGCACAAGAAAAAAAAGTTATCAAAGAGGGAAATTGGGTAGTTGTTTCCAATATCAAAACTCCAAAAAACTCAACCGTTATGTTTTATAACGATAAGCAAGAACTTATTTATAGTGAAGTTATCACCAATAAAAGACTAAATATTGAAAGGAAAAAAGTAAAACTTGCGCTAAATCAAGTTCTTGAAAAAGCTATTGAAACAGAAAAAGTTATATCAGATAAAAACTTAGTTATAACAGCGTTAAAAGCTAAATAAGCTTTATTCTTTCTCTACCCAATTACCGTCTGCCCTGATGATTTCTATCAATTCATCCAGGGCATTTTCTGTATTAACATTTTTCTGGATAACTTCTTTTCCACGATACAAGGTTATCTTACCCGGACCAGTTCCTACATAGCCATAATCGGCATCGGCCATTTCACCAGGACCATTAACTATACAGCCCATAATACCAATCTTTATTCCTTTTAAATGATCGGTACGGCTGCGTATCATTTGAGTGGTTTCTTGTAAATCAAACAGAGTACGTCCGCAAGAAGGGCAAGAAATATACTCTGTTTTAGAGATACGGCTACGTGTTGCCTGCAAAATCCCAAAAGAGGTAGATACAATAAATTTTGATGACAGCTGTGGGGCATCTATCCAAACGCCATCGCCAAAGCCATCTAACAACAAAGCACCTAGATCTGTAGCTGCATAAAGCTGAGCTTTTAAAGCTATATCTTCTTGATTTTCATCATCAAATTGATAACTTCTTTTGATAATAACTGGCGTATCTATACCTGCTTGGGCTAGTTTAAAGAAAAACGCTCTTTGGTCTGCCATACCATGAGTTTCATGGGTTTCTAATACAAAAACTAATGTTTTATCGAAAGGAATATCAGCGAAAGCGTCTGTATCTAAATCCTCACGTTTAATTTTCACTAGATTAAGCGCAGTATCTCTTTCTGTTGCGCTTATATATTCTGTTAGGCTAAATAGCGGATGGCAATTGGTTTTATTTTTCAATTGCTGCCAAGTAGGATAATCAAAAAGTTGTTTTAAATTCCCTGGAAAACTAAAAGAAGGTAGCTGATTACCCATATAGGCAAAATCAATGGACTGATCGCCCATGTTGTATTTATCTAAAGCTGCCGAATAGATATATCCAGCATCAGCCAATACAAAAGGATCTTTTAGGTTTTTATCAGAAATATCTAAAATAACTCGTGGAACTTGATGTCCGCCGATAAAAGTATTTAACTCTGCAGAAGGACGCTTATTATACTCGAAAGGAGAAAAATATTCAGGAAGTTCAACATCATCAGCATTTTTTAATTGCGTTTGCTGATGTTTACGCTCCTCATAACGTTGGGCTAACACTCTGGCAACTGGTATTTCAAACTCTGGTTCTTCTGTTAAAGAAACTCTAATGGTATCGCCCAAACCATCTTCTAACAAAGTACCAATACCCACAGCAGACTTTATTCGGCCATCTTCACCATCACCAGCTTCTGTAACGCCTAAGTGTAAAGGATAATTCATCCCCTCTTTTACCATAGTTGCTACCAATAAACGGTAAGCTTGTACCATAACCTGCGGGTTACTAGATTTCATGGAGATGACCAACTGATGGTAATCTAACTCGTGGCAAATACGAATAAATTCCATTGCCGACTCTACCATCCCCTTTGGGGTATCGCCATACCAGCTCATGATACGGTCTGATAGCGAGCCATGGTTAGTACCAATACGCATAGCTGTACCATGTTCTTTACAGATTTGTACTAACGGCGCAAATTTTTTCTTTATACGTTGTAGTTCTGCCTCGTAAGCTTCTGGCGTATAATTAAGCTCTTCAAATTTCTTTTTATCGGCATAATTACCTGGGTTTACCCTTACTTTTTCTACAATTTTTGCCGCAAGTTCTGCTGCATTAGGGGTAAAATGTATATCGGCAACTAATGGTGCGTGGTATCCTTTTTCATGTAAACCTTTTCTTATTTCTGCTAGGTTTTGTGCTTCTTTTATAGAGGGTGCTGTAATTCTTACATACTCACAACCAGCATCAATCATCCTGATGCTTTGCGCTATAGAACCTTCGGTATCCATCGTATCAGTAGTAGTCATAGACTGTAACCTGATAGGATGATTTGCCCCCATAGGAACATTTCCTATATAAACTTCTAGCGTATTAAATCTGGAGTATTGGGTTAAAGAATTACAATAAATACCTTTTAAAGACATTGCCGCCTCTGCATCCATAAAATAAAATTTAAACAAAAATAAAGGATTTTATTAAAAGCCTGCTTTTTAAAATTTGTTTTAGAAAAAGCATAAAATTTATGCTTTTAAATTAAACGCTCTTTTATAACTAAAGTGCCAGCCCAAACATCGTGTAAACATTGCTGCTTCTTATTTAAAAAACTATATAAATAGCCCATAAAAAGAGTTAAAGTACTGATGATTTTACTAAAATTTCTGATAAATACCTGGTTAAATGATGGTTTTAAGCCATCTAAGTTGGTAACTTTTATATTTAACAAACGTTTCCCTATGGTAAACTGAGTTTTAGTTTCTGCAATAATTTGATAAACAAACTTCAGGAGCGGTAACACTATCAAATTGGCTAATAAGATAAGTTGCACAGCATCTTCCTTATCAAAAGCTAGGATATAAGTAAACTCGGCAACAGCTACCACAAATAAAACTAAAAACCAATCTATGGCGGCAGCTAAAAGTCGTAAATCAAAGCCGGCGAAGTATTGCGGAGCTGTAAATTGCTGTTTAAATCCAAATAAACTTCTTAGCTCTTCAAACTCATGGGCTTCTTTATAATCATCCATACCGGGCTTTCTAATGAAAGCATCGGGTTTAACATCCAAAGCTTTTAATTCTTCTAAACTAAAAGGTCCTTCTGGTTTACCCTTTATCACCAAGGTATAGATTTTGGTTTCCATTGTCTTTTAAATTATTGACTGCTTATTTTTTTAGGTGGTGCTTCTTGCTTAGCTGGCGGAGTATTTTCCTTCTTAACAGTTGGAGCTGCCTTAGGCTTAGATGAAGTATTCGCCTTAGGTTTAACTGTACTTGCCTTAGCTGTGGGCTTTTTACTTGCCGCTTTCTTAACTACTTTCTTAGCAATAATTTCATCCTTAGATTTTGGTCTGTCTTTGGGTTTCCAGCTAAAGTTTGGTAAGGTCTTTAGTTCCTCTGTAACATCTTCTATAGGATAATAAGTCATTTCTGGCTTCCTGATAAAAGTGATAGACATCAAGCTATCGTTGGTAAAATTAATGCGCATACGGGCAGCTAGTGTCCTAGACATGCTATTATATGCTGTACTATCTTTAGGGAAATAAATACTCTCGGCATTACCATCCACAAAAACACGGTCTAGCTTTTCGTTAACAAAATAACCTTTCATTGTTTTACCAGCAACTTGGTTAAAATAGGTAGAGTCTTTTTCGGTATTAACAACAATGGCATTTCTAATCATGTCCATATTGTCCATTTTCTTATTAACCATTTGCAAGTACATAGTGTCGGCAGAAATTTGGCTACCTTGTGCCCAAACCATTGGCGATTGGTAAATTCTCAAAGTAGAATCTCCGTAACTAAAAAAAGCAGAATCAGACCTGGCCTGTAAATCAGATTTGAAAACTTTCACTTTACGCCAAGCACTTACAACTCTAATTTTTGTGGTATCGTTTTCTAAAGCGTAAACGCTATCTTTTCTGATACTATCTAATACAAATTGCTTACGCAAATTGGCTTTTATCAAAACAGAATCTACCTTGGGCGGCATCAAATTTTTCTCTTCAGCAGGAGGTTTACTTTGCGCAATAGTTTCTTGTACGGGCGCCTCATCGCTCTTATTCTTTCGCTTTCTGCTTCGTTTAGGTGTCTTTTCTTCTTCAACAGGTTTAACTGTAGCTGGTTGTTTTGGTGTATCTTCAATAATGACTAAACTATTGGCTTTTAGCGTATCGGCAGCTAAAGAATCAGCCTGATTGATACCTTCTTGCTTAGGCAAAGTTAAACCTGCACTATCTAAACTAGTTTTAGCACTATCTGCCGCTAAGCTATCTGCAAGTGCGGCCAAAGCCTTTGCTTTTTGTATGGCGTAAAGTTCCTTTTTCATGTAAACTTTACTGTAAAGGGTATCTGCCGACATCCAGATGCTATCTTTTGAGACTGAATCTTTTTCTGTTACAAAAACGATGTAAGCATTTTGCGTAACGGTTATACTTTCATCCTTTTTAAGATAATTTCCTAAATCTCCCCTCAGTTCTACTTTTTGGGCAGTATCAACAAAAAGAATATTTTTAACCGCCCTGCCATAGCCCACCTTACCATCGTAAAACAAGCTATCGCCTTTTAAACTTTTGGAGTTTTGGGTGTATAAATTTTTCTTTCCAAAAGCAGCTTGCTCTGTAGCGGTATTGTACTGCCCGTTTTCTGTATATAAAGTATCGTCTTTACCGTAAATATGGGTTGGCCCATAGAAATAGGCAATTTTACTTAAAGAATTATAGCGTAAAGTATCAGATTTTATTAAAACCTCTGGCGTTTTAACCCTTACATTGTATCTAAAATAAGCATCGCTAGAGCTAGAAAAATAATAACCATTGGTGCTGGTTAAAGTATTATCTCCGTTAACAATTTTACCGCCATTGGTATAGGTACCAACCTTACTGGCCATGTTGTATGTTAAATTATTGGTGGTTAAAACCGAGCCTCTATCAACCATTCTTACATTATTGGTTAACACCGCCATCTTGGTATTACCGTTATAATTCAGTAAATCGGCAAAAATATTAACGGTATCTGCTTGGTTAATTTGCACATGTCCAAAAGCATCAAAGCTATTTTTTTCGATGTAGAAATAAGCGCTATCGCAAATTAAAGTAGCATTATCTTGCTGAAAAACAGGCCTAATAACTTTCTGAATATTTTGTCCGTTCCTTTTCATCCCGATAAAGGACTGTGATTGTAACAGTTCTACACGAGTGATTTTTTGTGCCTGTACCATTTGCACCAACACCAGGATAAACAATAAAAGGGAATACTTTTTCACAAAGCAAAATTAGTTTTTTGGTAACGATTTTAAACGGTTAAATTTGATTGATGTTATGGCAGCTAAAATCTTTTCAGGATTTCATTAAATCCGAAGGCTTAATTGGGCCTAAAGATACTGTTTTGCTAGCTGTTAGTGGTGGTAAAGACTCTGTTGCTATGGCTCATTTATTTAAACAAGCAAACTTTTCTTTTGCCATAGCGCATTGTAATTTTCAGTTGAGAGGTGCAGAATCTGACCGCGACGAGCAATTTGTAGCTCAATTAGCTAAAACTTTAGAAGTTCCTTTCCACCATACCCATTTTAACACCTTGGCTTACGCCGATGAGCATAAAATAAGCACCCAAATGGCAGCTCGAGATTTAAGATACCGCTTTTTTGAGGAGCTTGCATCAACTTTTAATTATCAGAAAATTGCTGTAGCACAGCATCAAAATGATGCTATTGAGACTGTTATTTTAAATTTAACCCGGGGTACGGGTATAGCCGGTTTACATGGCATTAAAACAGAAAGGCAAAATATCATCAGACCTTTAATGCTTTTTAAACGTGAGGATATTGATGCTTATATTACTGCAAACCAGCTAGATTTTGTTGAGGATAGTTCTAACAGCTCTACCAAATACATCAGAAATAAAATCAGACATCAGATTATTCCGGTGATGAAGGAGATTAACCCCTCTTTAGAAGATACTTTTCAAAAAAACATCGCTTATTTTTCTGATTTGGAAGCCTTTTTAAAAGCAAGTATCCAAGAATACAAGCAAAAACTGTTTCAGAAACATCCGAAAGGATACCAAATCAGCATCCAAAAATTAAAACAAATACCTGCTGTACATTTTATTTTAACTGAGCTATTATTGCCTTATGGTTTTAATAGTACAACAGTTACTGATGTTATTTTGGGTTTAGATAAAGAGAGTGGCAAAACTTTTTTTGGTAAAGATTATGTTTTATTGATTGATAGAGCTTATATCTTTTTACAAAAAATACAGCAAGAGCAACATACCGAGCTGATTTTAAATAAAGATGATTTGATGCTTTATTTTCAGGATTTCATCATCACCCAAGAAATTACAGAAACTACTTTTTCTAATAGCCAAACTACTGCTTTTGTTGATACCGAGAAATTAAAATATCCTTTAACGCTAAGAACTTGGCAAGAGGGAGATAAATTTAGGCCCTTAGGAATGAAAGGCTTTAAGAAGTTGAGCGATTTTTTCATCAGCTTAAAAATACCGCTTATGCAAAAACATCTGATTCCGGTTTTAGTTAATGCTGACGGTAACATCATTTGGATTGCGGGTTACCGTTTAGATGAAAGATTTAAAATAACTACCGATACTAAAAAAATAACTAAATTCGAATTAAAGAATATAAAGCCATGATTCATTATTACCCTTTTTATGAAAAACAATACCTTGGAAGAGATTACTCTTTTATAAGCATTAGGTTGGTGATGGCTATTTTTTGTTTCTTGGCTTACTATTGGACAGAAAACAAAGATAAAAACGGCGATTTATTGCTTTTAGTAGGATGCGGAATTTTAGCCGTTAGCGTGTTGATGTTGTTTTTACTTCATTACCGCACCATTGTAAACAACAAAGCTGTTTTAATTGATGGTTTATGGACCACCAGATTGGTTAAAATAGATTTAAATAGCATTGTTAAAGTTGAAAAAGGCGAATACAGCAAGTATTTTCTTAATAACCCCGTATATAATTTACACAGAAACGGTTCTATTAAATTTTATGCTGGCGGTAAAGATGCCATCCGCTTAACAGACCGCGACGGCTTGATTTATGTGATTGGTACCCAAAGACCCGTAGAACTTTATCAGGCGATTATGGAGGAGATGAAGAAGTAGGGATGGGGAAAGGCGGAAGACTTAATAGTTTTCTTTCGCACAAAAAATTAAAGAAGTTAAGGTTTACTAACTATGGCAATCTGTTTTTCAAGTCCATTCTTTCATGTAATATTCTAATAATTTCAATTTTATCATCTGAAGCCTTATGATAAAATATAATATGTCTTTCAGATTTTAACCCAAATAAATTCTTACTTATTTCATTATAAACCCTTCCTATATTAGGATTTTTACTAATCTCACTGCCAGAAAGCCTCAAAGTTTCATAACAATAATCTGCTTGCCTTTCTGAACATTTTCGCAAAGTATATTCCCAGATATCGCTTAAATCATTTATGGCTTCTTGTCTAAATATTACCTTAACCATTCTTATTTCTTTGTGATTTAAGTTTGGCTAAGTGTTCATCAAAATCGAAGTTTTCTATACTTGGGCTATTTAATCCTTGTTGAATGGCATTTTTTAAAGCAGCAGTCTTACTTTCTTCGTCTTCTAAAAGACGAAGTCCTGCTCTAATCACTTAACTAACATTTTTATATCTACCGGCTGTAACTTGGCTATTCACAAATTGGTCAAAATAATCCCCTAGAGATATTGATGTATTTTTCATATTGAATTTTTTATTAAAATTACCAAAAATTGGTAACTATTTCATATTTGTAATATTTGTTAAAGATTTAATTTTATGTCATCCCTATGGGATTCTTGAATTATTTACCTTGAAAATTCTATAATGATGTCAGTCCTACGGACTTGTTTCTTAGCATCAGGAGCTAAAAAATCTAAATCAATCGTTAACAGAGCAACCCAGCTTTGTGACCTCTGCGAACTCTGCGGTTAAAAAATCAAGAAACATAAAAGAAGGTTTAAAATTAAATGTATTTGGTAAATATGTATTGAGAATATGATAGATATTTGATTTTTATTTCACTCCTAAGGGATTCTTATAGTTTAGTCTTAGAATGTTTAATAACTCTGCATATAATTTATACAGAAACGGTTTTATTAAATTTTATACTGGCAATAAAGATGCCATCCGCTTAACAGACTGCGATGGATGATTTATGTAATTGGTACCCAAAGACCAACAGAACTTTATCAGACTATTATGGAGGAGATGAAGATTAAGGATTAGAGAATAAATTTAACGGCTACATCATCAACATTATTTTTATAACTTAAATCCACTAAATCAATAAATCTTTCTGGATATTAAATAATAAAATGATTTTGCGCTTTACTTTGTCTAAATTATGTTGTTTATGTAAGTAGTATTTTTAATTAGAATCAAAAAAATATTTTGACTTATCTAACTATATATTTATACAAAATTCTCTTACTCTAAAATTTCAAACTCCACATCTAATTGATGGAGTAGCTTAACTATAGCGTCTTTACAAATATCATTAGCTTCTACTCTAAGTATATGATCACAATCTTCTAAATCAAAATTTACCACAGCATGAGGTAAAATCTTAATAATTTCACTAACAATAATATTTGCTGTTACTATAGTTGTAACGTCTGTTTTAAATACTTCTATGTTCATGTAAAATAAAAAACACTTTGTATTATAGCCTGTACTACTAGCTTATCCAGTATTACTTTAATAATTTCAAATGCTCAAATATTAAATATTGATTAACTATAATTTATAATAAAAATGTAGTACGTCCTCCTCATTGGTTGGTGACGTTTTACGATAAAAATCTAAAGCATAATCATCTACTCTATCGGCCTGTACAAATATTTCTTCATAACCTTCATTTTTAAAATACACTTTTATAAAGCTTATTAACTGTTTACCTATACCTTGTCTTTGCAAATTGCTTTTAACAGCTAAATCATATATATATGCCAATGGCTTTGTGGCATAGTACTGCTTTAAAGTATAAATTGTTAAGCCACCTATAACCTCATTATCTATCATAGCTACAAAAACATGAAAATCTGATGTTGCCAAAAGATTTTCTAAATGAGACTGAGGTGGTATATCAAAATTCTCCATTTCAAATACATCTTCAAAAAGCCTAATTAAGCTTATGAATTGAATATAATCAGTTGCACTTAGTTTTTAACAATTACTTTTTTCATCTTCTTTTTAAACTGCATCCATAATCTTATGTTACATCTTACTGAATATAAATACTCTTTTGCATCTCTATCTGCTACAATAGTGTTTAATTGCTTTATGTAAGTTGGTTCTCTATGGACAAACAACCTTAAGAAATTAAATAGACATGCCAATCATTATCAATCCATTTACGGTTCTGTTAAGTCTTATACTGTAATAATTTATTAAAAATCAGGATAGCTTCAGTGCTTTTGAGCTTATCTTTCTGGCAAGATGGGTAAAATAACATAGTTGTTATAAATACCACTATTAAAACTGTTGTTTTTATAATTTTTTGTAATTGATACATTCTAGATATTTGTGATGTTAAATACGATACACAAATTTCTTAAAAGATGTAATGCTAAAAATTGCCAAATGGCAAAAAATCACTTTTGTCTTCTTATTCTACTTAAAGAGTATTGTGTAATACCTAAAATATTGGCCAATTGATGTTGTGGAAGTTTTTCAAAATTCGGGAAATTTTTCAAAAGATATCTATAGCGTTCTTTAGCATCAAGCGTTTGAAAAGCTCTTAGAGCATCCATGGCTATGATAAATCTGGTTTCCCAAAGCCGGTGCATAAAATCTTGCACCGGTTTGTATTCATGAATTAAAATTTCTAAATCATTTGCTTTTATTGCGTAGTAAACTACCGGCTCAATAGCTATAATGTTATAATCTGTTGGTATTTGTAGTCTTAAACTTTTAATTTCCACAGTTAACTCTCCAGGTGCTTCAATCCAAACGGTATGCTCTTTATGGTTATCAGTATAATAACTTCTTAAAAAGCCGCTTTCTATGAAATAATAGCTATCAGCAATCTGACCTTTTTTTATTAAAAACCTATTGGGCTTAAGCTCACGTCTTTCAAATTTTGATGTTAATTTCTGAATAAGCTCATCATTAAGAGCTATATTCATTTTAAGATATTTAATGAGGTCTGCATTCATTATAGTGTTTTAATTAGGAGTAATTATCCTTTTTGGAAAACATCTCAACGATTTTGATAATTAATCATCCAGCTAATTCCAAATTTATCTTTAAACTCCGCAAAATAAGCCCCAAAAAACATATCAGCAAGTGGCATAGAAATATTTCCGCCTTCAGAAAGCTCATCAAACAACCTTTTAGCTTCGGCTCTTGTTTCGGGTTCTATACAGATGTGCATATTATTTCCGGATGTTAATGTAAAACCCATTTCTTGCGGGGCATCTGTTGCCATAAGGATATGTCCTCCTAAAATAGGTAACTCCACATGTAAAACCATTTTTTTAATTTCTTCTGCAACGGTTGGCTGTCCGGCCTCTGCTGGGATGTCTCCAAAGCGCTTGATACCATTGATAAAATCTGTTTTAAAAACTGATTTATAAAAGTTGAAGGCTTCTTCCGTTTGCCCTGCAAAATTCAGATAAGTTGTAATTCTGGCTTTGTTACTTGGCTTATTTTCTTTTCTTAATTGAAACCTGGCTTTAAGATATTGGTCAAGGTTTTCAAGAGCCATCGTGAAGCCTTGTTCAAAGCCCATTTCAATAATTTTTTCTAAATCTGATAGTTTTTCGTAAGTGGCAGTAATGTTTACCATCGTTTTATCGTCAGCCTCTGTAAATACATTTGTCCAGTTTGTTCTTGGCATTTCTGTATTTACATAGCCATTTTCATCACAAAAAGCATCTAAACCTGCAAACATTTCATGTTCTATTATTTTGTAATAATCATTTTTACACCAATGCTTTTCATTTTCCGGACTCACCATAGCATATAACCACATACCTCCCTCCCTAAAGTCCATTGATTTGGTTTCAGTACGATAAGGTTTAGGTGCCCACCATTGGTCAAGAATTTCTGGATTAGTCCAAGCCTCCCAAACCAATGATAAATTGGCATCAAATTCACGTTGTATGTTAACGGTATTAGTTTCTTTATTTACAATAAAGTCAAATTTCAATAAGCTGTTCATTTTCTTTCATTTTTAATTGTTGATAATAAACGGTCAAGTTGTTTAAATTTATTTTCCCAAATTCTTCTGAATTGTTCTAACCATTTGTCAATTTCTTTCATTTTATCAATTTCAAGTGAGTAGTAAATTTCTCTACCTTGATGTTCTTGTCTTACAAGCTCACATTCTGTTAAAATCTTAAGATGTTTGGAAACAGCTTGTCTGGTAGAGTCAAAGTGTTCGGCAATGGCATTGGGTGTCATTGCCTGTAAAGCAATTAGAGTGATAATTGCCCGTCTGGTAGGGTCTGCAATAGCCTGAAAAATATCTCTACGCATCTTATATAGTTTTATAAACCATTAATACCACACCACAATCAAACGGTTTAGAAAACGCTAAATCCAATTTCTGAGATGTTTCCACATCCTGAAAAATTGGTAAACCCTTACCAAGTATAGCCGGATTTACGAATAAATGTAGTTCATCAATTAATTTTTCTTTAATTAACGAAGAAACAAATCTAGCACCACCATACACGATAATGTCATGACCGGGTTGTTGTTTGAGCAGATTTATTCTTTTAACAAAATCTCCATTTTCTACCTCGGTATAATCCCATTCAGATTTTAATAACGAACTGCTAAAAACAATTTTAGGCGTTTCTGAATATTTAATCCCTGCTTCTTGTTCTGGATGATGCTCATCTTTTGCTACTGAAGCCCAATGTGGTATGAAACCCATTGCTAAATTTTTTCCGAGCAAAATCATATCAACCGGTTTTGTGATTTCATCTACATATTCTTTAATATCATCAGTCCAATTGAATGTTATCCAATCCATTTCTCCATTAGGCCCTGAGATAAATCCATCAATGGATGTTTGTACTTGTAATTTTAATTTTCTCATAGTTGTGAAACTTTAATTATGAAACTAATCAGTTGCAAATATATGTGCAACTTTTCGGTTTCGCAAATCTTTTACTAAATTTTACAAGCTCCATAATTAAAAGAAAATCATATAGTCAGAAGTCTGAGATTAATCTTATTCTGTGATTAAATAAAAATTGCAAAAATTCAAAAACAAAACAGCCCAAGGTTTTAAACCTCGGGCTGCTCCGTTAAAATATTAAAGTTCAATTAAGATCCACAAGACAAGCATCCATCTTCCATACTGCAACTTGCGCCTTCTACAACTACTTCTGGTGTTTGTACCAAAGGCTCCATCTCTTTGCCGGCCTGACTTTCTACCGAGAACTTAACTGCTTGTGTAGCTGCTTGTGTTCTTAGGTAATACATACCTGTTTTTAAGCCTTTTTTCCAGCTATAAAAATGCATAGAGGTTAATTTCGCAGCGGTTGGAGAACTGATAAACAAGTTCAAAGACTGAGATTGGCAAATAAATGCTCCTCTATCTGCAGCCATATCAATCACATTTCTCATCTTAATTTCCCAAACCGTTTTATACAAATCTTTGATATGTTGCGGTATAGCCTCTATATCTTGTACCGAGCCGTTTGCCAAAATAATAGCATCCTTCATTTTACTATTCCAAAGATTAAGTTCTACTAAATCTTTTAATAAATGCTTATTCACCACTACAAACTCTCCGCTTAATACCCTTCTGGTATAAATATTAGAGGTGTAAGGCTCAAAACATTCGTTATTTCCAAGTATTTGTGATGTTGATGCTGTTGGCATTGGTGCCATTAATAGCGAGTTTCTTACGCCTGTTTTAACAACTCTTTTTCTTAATGCATCCCAATCCCAACGTTTGCTTTCTGGCTGTACTCCCCATAAATCAAACTGGAACTGCCCTTTAGAAAGTGGCGAACCTTTAAATGTTTCATAAGGTCCTTCTTTCTCTGCTAAATCAACAGAAGCTGTCATAGCAGCAAAATAGATGGTTTCAAAAATATCTTTATTTAGTTGTTTTGCTTCTTCACTTTCAAAAGGCATTTTTAACAGAATAAAAGCATCGGCAAGACCTTGTACGCCCAAACCAATTGGTCTGTGGCGCATATTAGAATTTTTTGCCTCTTCTACCGGATAATAGTTGTTATCTATAATCCTGTTTAGGTTTAAAGTTGCCTGATAGCTTACTTCATAAAGCTTTTCGTGGTTAAAAGTGCCATCTATAACATAACGAGGTAAAGAAAGCGAAGCTAAATTACATACCGCAACTTCATCTGGAGAAGTGTATTCTATAATCTCGGTACATAAATTAGAACTTTTTATAGTGCCTAAATTTTGCTGATTTGATTTTTGATTGGCTGCATCTTTATACAATAAATATGGCGTACCTGTTTCTATTTGCGAATCAAGAATAGCGAACCATAATTCTTGTGCTTTAATGGTCTTTCTGGCTCTTCCTTCTTGCTCATATTGCTGATAAAGCGCTTCAAACTCGGCCCCAAAACAATCTGCCAAACCTGGTGCTTCATGTGGGCAAAACAAACTCCAATCGCCATTAGCTTCTACCCTTTTCATGAATAAATCAGACATCCAAAGCGCATAAAATAAATCACGAGCTCTGTTTTCTTCCTTACCGTGATTTTTCTTTAAATCAAGGAAATCAAAAATATCTGCATGCCAAGGCTCTAAATAAATAGCAAAAGCACCTTTTCTTTTACCACCACCTTGGTCTACATACCGGGCTGTATCGTTAAACACTTTCAGCATCGGAACAATACCATTACTTGTTCCGTTGGTACCGCTAATGTAAGAACCGGTTGCTCTAACATTATGGATGCTTAAACCAATACCTCCTGCACTTTGCGAAATCTTAGCGGTTTGCATCAAGGTGCTATAGATGCCTTCAATGCTATCATCCTTCATGGCTACCAAGAAACAGCTAGACATTTGTGGCTTTGGTGTACCAGCATTAAATAAAGTTGGCGTAGCATGAATAAACCAACGCTCGCTCATCAATTCATAAGTTTTGATAGCGCTAGCTAAATCATGTTTATGAATACCAACGGCAACACGCATAAATAAATGCTGCGGACGCTCTACAATACGTCCGTTAAGTTTTAGCAAATAAGAACGCTCTAAAGTTTTAAAACCGAAATAATCAAAGCTAAAATCTCTATCGTAAATGATGGTACTGTCTAAAATCTCGGCATTTTCTTTTATCACCTCCCAAACATCATCAGCAATTAAAGAAGCTGGTTTAGAAGTTTTAGGGTCTTTATATTCATGCAATAATCGCATGGTTTCTGAAAAAGACTTGATGGTATTCTTATGTAAATTAGATACCGCTATACGCGAAGCTAGAATGGCATAATCTGGATGACGCGTAGTTAAAGAAGCTGCTGTTTCTGCCGCTAAATTATCTAGTTCTGATGTTGTTACTCCGTCATACAAGCCATCGATTACCTTTTTAGCAACCTCTACAGGGTCTACAAAATCTGCATTTAAGCTGTAGCTGAGTTTCTCTATTCTTGAGGTTATTTTATCAAATTTTACGGATTCTGTTCTTCCGTCTCTTTTTATTACGAACATTCTTTTTTAGTTTGTTAGATTGTTAGGTGATTAGTTTGTTAGGTGGTTAGGTTATTAGTGATTAGTTTGTTGGGATGACGATTTCAGAGTCTAACAAACTAACCAACTAGCCCGATGATTCATCGGGACTAACCATCTATTTAAAAATCTTCTTCCAGTGAAAACGCTTGGTCTTCTTTACTGCTTAATACACCACTTTTTTGGTAATCGCCTACACGTTTTTCAAAGAAATTGGTTTTACCTTGGAGGGATATCATTTCCATAAAATCAAAAGGATTGGTAGCATGATATTTTTTATCGTAACCCAATTCTACCAACCATCTATCAGCCACAAACTCGATGTATTGCATCATTAAACGGGCATTCATCCCAATTAAATTAACCGGTAAAGCCTCAGAAATAAATTCTTTTTCTATTTCTACTGCCTCAGAAATAATTTCATAAACCTCTTCTTTGCTAAGCTTATTTTGTAGCATGCCGTAAAGCAAGCAAGCAAATTCGCAATGTAAACCTTCGTCTCTTGAAATTAACTCGTTACTAAAAGTTAAGCCAGGCATTAAGCCTCTTTTCTTTAACCAGAAAATAGAACAGAAACTACCGCTAAAGAAAATACCTTCTACGGCAGCAAAAGCTACCAAACGTTGTGCAAAAGTGCCTTTTTCTATCCATCTTAGTGCCCATTGTGCTTTCTTCTGCACACATGGAACCGTATCTATGGCATGTAAAAGATGGTTTCTTTCTTTTACATCTTTGATATAAGTATCAATTAATAAAGCATAGGTTTCTGAGTGGATATTCTCCATCATGATTTGGAAACCATAAAAGCACCTAGCTTCTGGCACCTGTACTTCGCTCATGAAATTAACAGCTAAGTTTTCATTCACGATACCATCGCTAGCGGCAAAAAAGGCTAAAATATGGCTAATAAAGTGTCTTTCGCCATCGTTTAGGTTTTCCCAATCTTTTTGGTCAGCAGATAAATCTATTTCTTCTGCGGTCCAAAAACTAGCTTCGTGGCGTTTGTACATTTCCCAAATTGCGGGATAATTGATAGGTAGAATCACAAAACGATCCTTGTTTTCTTTAAGTAATACTTCTTCCTGTTGCATGGTTTTAATTTTTAAATTTTACAAACAGGAATTGACAAAAGACAACATAGACCCTGATAGGTATTGAGGGTTTAGAAGAGCTTTTATCAAAACCTTTTACGTGAAAGTCTTGACAAATCCTATTCGGCAGGTCTCCTGGCTTATCTGTCTACTAAATGCCTTCCCATTTTGTTAAAAAACAAAACAGTGACCTGATATTTAGCAAATTTTTGATTTCAAATTTTAGTTGAAAAAACAGAAATACAGTTGCAACGTCAGCCCATGATTTTAACATGGTTCCCTTTTAATACCAAAACAAATTTGGTAACCTGAATAAGTGATGTTAAAGAACTATCTCAAAAGTATGACTAATAAAGCTAGTAAAGGCAATGAAGTTTTAAACAATAAGGAAACTTATTCACAACCTGCCTATAAAAATAAAAAAGCGCCTTTTTGGGGCGCTTCCTTCCTATTCTGAATTACTGATTTTTATTTTTTAAGACCTATTTCTCTTAAACGTTCGTCTAGATACTCGCCAGCCGTCATATCGGTATAAGCTTTAGGGTTTTCTTCATCAATACAAGAAGTTAAACAAGTTAAATCCATACCCGATTTTGGATGTAAGAAAAATGGCACCGAGTATCTAGAGCTTTTCATCAACTCTCTTGGCGGATTTACCACACGATGAGTGGTCGATTTTAACTTGTTATTGGTTAAACGCTGTAACATATCGCCAACATTAACCACAATATCCTCGCCATGGGCTTTAACAGCAAACCAATCTCCGTTTCTGGTTAAAACCTCTAAACCATCTGCGCTAGCACCAATTAATAAAGTAATGAGGTTAATATCTTCATGCGCTCCGGCTCTTACTGCATCCGCAGGTAAAGCATCCGGATTTTCTATAGGGAAATAATGTATAGCTCTTAATATAGAGTTTCCATTATGTACTTTATCCTCAAAATAATCCTCGGGTAAACCTAAATAAACAGCTATAGCTTTCAAAAGCTGCTTACCTGCATGTTCTAGTTTTTTATAAATCTCTTTAGTAACGATATTGAAGGCCGGCACTTCTTCTACAAGAACATTATCTGGATATTCTTCTTTGATAACATCTCCATCCTCAACATACTGACCGGTTTGCCAAAATTCTTTTAAATCTGGTGTTTTAGAGTCTTTAGCCTTTTCGCGACCTTTAGAAGTATAACCACGTTGCCCAGCAAGCTCAACTTTCTCGTATTTTAACTTAGCTTCTTCGGGCAAACTAAAAAACTCTTTTACTTGTACGTAAAGATTATCAATGAGTTCTTTGCTTAAACCATGATTGGTAATGGTAACAAAACCTGTATCATTAAAAGCTTTGCCAATATCATCAGAAAACTGCTTTCTCTGTGCTGCTGTACCATTCACATAATCGTTTAAATCTAAACGCGGTATATTTATTGATGTAGCCATGTTAGTGTTGTTAGTAGTGAAACAAATGTAAGCTCAAAATGTGGATAAACCTATATCATTTTTAAACATCACAATTTAAATATCTGATATTCATTATTTTGAGTTTTCCACATTTTTATAAAGATAAATATTTTTCTGAATTATAACTATGAATGAAATTTTTGAATGGGGAAGAGTTTTAATGAATGATTTGCCCTTTATTTTCTTATTAGAGGTGATATTCAGATGCTTAGTAATGTTTGTAGTTGTATTATTCTCTTTAAAACTAACAGGCAAAAGAGGAATTAAGCAATTATCCATTTTTGAATTGGTGATTATCATCACACTTGGCTCTGCAGCGGGCGACCCTATGTTTTATGAAGATGTAGGTTTGTTGCCAGCTATTACTGTTTTTATTTGTGTTTTAGCTTTTTACAGAACTGTTACTTGGGCGTTAAAATTTAAAAAATTTGAGCATTGGATAGAAGGCAAACCGGCCTATTTAATTGTTGATGGTGAGTTTGTGATTGAAAGAATGAAGAAAGAAGATATTGCTGTTGATGAATTTTACGCGGAGCTAAGAATGGAGCATATAGACCACTTAGGCCAAGTAAAACTAGCTATTTTAGAAGTTTCAGGTGATATAAGTGTATTTTTCTATAAAAATGAAGACGTAAAATACGGCTTACCTATATTGCCACAGGAAGTGAGAAACCCAGTAAAAAAGATTATAAGGAAAGGCTTATTTGCTTGTGTTTCTTGTGGTAAGGTTCATGAATTAGAAATAGCATCAGAAGTAATTTGCAGCAAATGCGGCAAAAACAAATGGATAGAAGCTAGGAATAACTTTAGGGTTGTTTAGGTTAGATATACCCCATCAGGTTCATTATTCTCGTCTAAAACTACTTCTACATGTTCTTTTAATACGGTAGAAAGTTGTAGACCAACAAAATCTGTAGCTACCGGAAATAGCTTATGACTTCTATCTATTAAAACCACAGATCTCAATTTTTTTAAGGGAATGTTTAAGAAAACGCCTAAACCATAAGCAATGGTTCTGCCGCTGTTTAAGACATCATCAACCAAGATAATAACTTTATTTTGGCATGCCTCTATAGGAATATTAATGGATGACTCTAGTTTAGAGCTGTCTTTATTTAGCTCAATCTCTGCTAAAGTAATTTTAAAATGCGCTATCTGTTTTAGTACTTTTTCTAGCCTTAAAGCAAGCCTATAACCTCTAGAAACCACCCCGGCAAGAATAACTTCTTGCTCATCTATATTATCTTCCAGAATTTGGTAGGCGATACGGTTTATTTTTTGCTGTATTTGCGTATGGTTAAGAATAAGTACTCTTTTGGTTGGCATAGCTGCTATTTTTGGCTCAAATTAATTAATTCTGTTTAAACCTGTAATCTTTTTTAAAAATTAATGTAACTAATGATGCTACAGTAGCGTCTAAGTTTTAAATGGTTTACAAATTTGTCTAAATAAATTAGTTAGTGTGTGTTAATGTTAAAGGCCTGTATTTTTGCAGGCCTTTTTCTTTTAATAAGGATAATAAACAAAATTTGCTCCTTCTGGCACCACAACAAAGACACAGGCATAGTCATCTGCATTTTTATAGCTACTTAAAAAAGCATCTTTCTTATTTTCCTGAATAATGCCTCTTTCTATAAATTCCTCTAAGGTGGATGCCTGTATAGTCCAATCTGTAGCTAATTCTGCCCTATCTAAAATAATTTCACCAATATTAACTTCATGTTGGTGAGCAATAAATATAGGATGAGCCGATAAACCTTCTACCATAATTTCTATGGCCACCTCTTTAATGGCATCTTTATAATTTGATAAATCTTTTTTTAAAGATACCAAAGGACTTTCTTGAGGTTTTTGAGCTTCTCCTCCGGCAAGGTTACCTAATAAATCTTCTTGATTCATTTCTTCAATTCTAATAAAACCACATTTTCTACATGTTGTGTTTGGGGGAACATATCAACAGGTTTAATTCTGCTCACTTCATATTTCTCTTTCAAACGCACCAAATCTCTAGCCTGTGTAGCCGCATTGCAGCTTACATAAACAATTTTACCTGCCTCCATCTCCATTAAACGTTCTACAACATCAGGGTGCATACCCGCCCTTGGAGGGTCTGTAATCACTACATCGGGTTTGCCATGTTGGGCTATAAAATCGGCATTTAAAACGTCCTTCATATCGCCAGCATAAAACTTAGTATTATTTATACTATTGATTTGTGAGTTTACCTTTGCATCTTCTATGGCCGTTGGCACATATTCTACACCAACAACCTCTTTAGCATTTTTTGCTACAAAGTTGGCTATAGTACCTGTACCAGTGTATAAATCGTAAACCAATTCTTTACCTGTTAAACCTGCAAAATCACGAGTGATTTTATACAACTCATAAGCTTGTAAGGAATTAGTTTGGTAGAATGATTTAGGTCCGATTCTAAACTTCAAGCCCTCCATTTCTTCATAAATAAAAGGCTGCCCGTGGTATAATAAAATATCTTGATCAAAAATGGTGTCGTTTTTCTTTTGGTTGATGATGTACATAAGCGAATTTACCTGAGGAAAACTAGCTTTCACAAAATCCATCAAAAGCTCTACTTGCCCTTCTTCCGGATAAGCAAAAACCACCACAATCATCAGTTCTCCTGTAGAAGAAGTTCTGATGATTAAATTTCTTAACGCACCTTCATGAGCTCTTAAATCGTAAAAAGAAATTTGATTAGCTAAAGCAAAATCGCGGATGCTGTTTCTAATTTCATTAGAAGGAGAAGCCTGAAGCCAGCAATGCTGAACATCTAAAATCTTATCAAAACGAAGAGGTACATGAAAACCTAAGGCATTCATTTCCATAGCTTCGCCAGAGGCAACATCCTCTTGGGTTAACCATCTTTTATTAGAAAATGTATATTCTAATTTATTACGGTAATATGTAGTTTCTGCTGATGCCAAAATGGGCTCGGTATGTGCAACATCTAAACCTGCAAGCCTTTGCAAAGCATCAGTAACAGATTTTTGCTTGTATTTTAGCTGTGCCCTATAATCCATATGCTGCCATTTACAGCCTCCGCAAGTACCAAAATGTATACAAAAAGGTTCTACTCTATCTGCCGATGGTTGGCGTAAGGTATGCACCTTTGCCTCTGCAAATTTTTTCTTCTTTTTATATACCGCTGCATCTACCACATCACCAGGGATAGCTTTTTCTATAAAAACTACCAAATCTTGATGTCTTGCCACACCTTTGCCTTCTTCTGCAATATCAAAAACTTCTAATTGCTCAAATATCTTTTGCTCGCCCAAAACTTATGCTATTTAAGCTGGCAAAATTAAGGTTTTAAAAAGATTATTCAGCATGAATAAATTTCTTATGTACCTGCTTAGTGCCCACCTCTAGCTTCACAATATAAACGCCTTTTACTAAAGGTACTTTACTTAAGAAAACATGGTTTTCTCCTTTTGCAAAACTTAATATTGATGTTTGTACGCATCTACCAGCTATATCATAAACATAAAGCTTAGCTTTTTCTTCTTTAGCCGTAAACGCTGAAAGCTTAAATTCTGTAGGTAAAACAATAATATCTAGTTCTTGCTGATTGGAGATAGCTGTATTTACGGCAATGATTTTTAGTTCGGTAGATTTCCCATCAAAATCTACCTGAACCAGTTTATAATAATTTGTGCCGCTTAAAGGCTTAGCATCTGTTAAATTATAATTTTGGATTGATGAAGAATTACCTATTCCGCTTACGGTTTTCAATAAATGGAAGTTCTTACCATCATTAGACCTGTAAATATGAAATTTCTGATTATTTGTTTCTGTAGCTGTAGACCAAGTCAATTTAACTTCATTATTTTGATTAAGCCCATTAAAAGAAAGCAAACTTACGGGCAAAGTATAAATACCACTATTAGACAAAGTTTGGTTAAAATTTAACCATGGACTACCTAAAATAGAACTATCGTTAGATGATATGAATAAAATTTGCTCGTTTGCTGCGATACTGTATGAACGATTTGTAAGCGTTTGTGGTGCAGGAACAAAGTTATCTCCACGAGTAAAATGAATCTCATGCTGGTTACCTGCAGGCATTAAAGTGTCTAGATTTAGCGTTACATTCGTATTATTATCATTTCTAAATGATGCATAAACTGCTCCGTTTAACCTCACAACCAGACCTTTAACACCATTCACTGTAAGGCGGCTCACCGAAGCTTCCCCGGTTGCGTTAGCTCTTCTGATCTCTGTGATAAAAAACTTTCTGGTATTTGCCGGATATAAGAATGGAGTTGTTCCTGAAGATAAGTTAAATCTTAATCTTATTTCTGAGGCGAGCCTAACAAAATCTCGTAAAGTACCTGCTGTGGCAGTATCTACTGAAGTAAAATCATGTTGATGTATAATTGCTTTTAAGCCGCCATAAGTATATCTTTTACCAGGCTCATCTATGGTAAAAACTTTGGGGTTTAATAAGCCAAACCTACCATAAGTAAACCTAATACGACCATCAATACTGCCTGCTTGAGTAGCTACATTATCTTTAGGATAAACTTCTACTAAGCCAACCATCCTGTCGGGTAACATCATCCATTGTTGGTAAGATGCCCAATTGGTATCAAAAGCTCTTGGACCAGATGTTTGATACTGCAAAATAGAAGGTGTAGAAATAGTAGCAGCAGTTTTAGCTACGTTACTTTTGGCGTTCATTTTGGTACTCATGTAGCCCCAATCTGTCCATTCTGTTGTTGCTGTACTTGTGGCAAAGTTTCTAACATGAACTTTAGCATGTACAGCCATTAAAGCGGCATCCATTTCATCTTGCCCAGTAAATCTTCCCGGCTGAGTGGTCATAGCACCAACAATGGTTTGCGCACCCGGAAAATCTTCATTTCCTGAGACATTTCTGCCAGATGCTGCATAAGAGAAACGACCATACCTTGCTTTGGGGCCTTGGATATTCCTGTTGTAAACAAAAAAATTATCAGGTACTGGTGAAGATGACAGATTAGCCTTATGAAAAGTGACAGAAAGTGGATCGCTATCAAAACCATAAACCTGATGATATTTATCATAAACAGTTTTCAGATATGGATTTTCTGTGATATATAAAATTGGAGCTAGTGAAGCAGACCTAGAAAACAGATGCGTTGCACCATTCCACATGGTTTTCCAAGCTCCTGCTGTATAATATTCTGGCACTTCTAAAGGTTCTATGTCTAAAATTTCATAATTAGCTGATTTGGAAATGATATCCCAAGCAGGCTGATACTCTATCATAGCCCAAATCTTAGCCAAAGAGGCTGTTGTACCTCCATGATAATTAGCTACCTCATTTTGTTTTTTGATATAACTATAAGCCCCATCAGGATATAAACCATATTGATATAAAGAATCTACCAATACTTTAGCTCTATCTATCCAACTATTATTGTTTCTATATAAACCAGCATGAATTAATACTTCTGCATAGGATATATCACGATTGGTGTATATACCTTTTAATAATTCTGTTTGGCTGAAGATGACATTAGACCTATTGAAGAATTGTCGGCCCATTTCATCAGCTGCACCACGCATTTTTTGTTTCAAACTATTAGGGATGTAATCAGAGAATGAAAACTCAGACATATACCAACCATAAGTAACTAGTGGGGCTGCAAACCAATCGTTTAAAGCATTTGCTGTTGTACCTGGTACGCCATTACTATCAGAACCATTGATTAAGTAATCATCAGAAGTAGCGTATAAGCTCATTAAAAAACGTCTAAAAAGCTCAGGATGATTCCGATAATTACTTTGTGGAGAAACAAGAAGCCAATACATCTTCTCGATATTTTCTCCTAAAAGACGAGAATTGTACTGTTGTGGAAAAACAAAATTACCAGGAGTTGCTTTTGCAAAAGCAGGAAAGCTACTTGCTAAAAAAGATGAAGCCCAAGCGTTTAAGCTAGCAATAAATGGATTTGTAGCTTCTGTAGTATGCAAGGGTGGCGGATTAAAGCCCACAGCCTTTTGAGGGACTAAAGGAGTACCTGGCGTTGCTTCTCTTAAAGCTTCAATTTCTAAAGCTAAAGTATTGGCTTCGGCATCATAGCCTGCATTTTGTGCAAGCTGTCTTCTCTCTTCGGCAACATCAACGGCTATGTCTTTTAATTCGGCTGTTGCAGTAAGCGGCACAATAGAAATATCATCAAACCAAATATTCTTAGGATATGGACCTGTAGGAAGTGCTGTTGATGTATTAGGACGAATAGATATACGCATATTGGTACGCTCTATAGCTGTCCAAGTTGAAATATCTACATACATTTTATACCTACGCCATGCGCTAGTAGGGGTGAACACTTGTAAAGGTGTAGCTACTGTACCAGAGCCATCTCCGTTAGAAGTAATACTCTCTGTAGATTTAAAAATATTTACCGTTACCGGATATACCTGATCTGATTTCATGTAGAAACTAACCACATAATTTCCTGCAGGCACAGGAGTTGTATTTCCGAAGGATTGCAACAATCTGATATCATTTCTATTGGTTTGTTTATCTATTTGTAGAAATAAAGATTTAGCCCCAGAATTAGCAGTATTATTTACTATGGCTGCAGTACCTAAGGCACATGGACTACCAGAACAATTACTACCAGAGATGATGAGCTGCCATTCATTTGGACGACCTGTTGCACTACCAGCATTTGATGTATTTAAAAAGGTAGGAGTACCCGTTGGTGAAATTTCAAAACCTGCATTAGTTAACAAGTTTGTTTGCGCTTTAACGTTTAAAGCATTTGCCAATACAACAGCTAGAAGAGCGCATTTGGTAAATTTTCTGAAGTTTTTAAAATGAAGTATCATGTGGTTTATTTGGTTAAGCTAAGGTAATTGAAGCTGCTATAGACCAAATGCTTACATGTTGCAATTGATTATTCAAAAGTTGCAATTATGTTAGATTAAAAAAGGCAGAAATAAATCAAAAAGATTTAAACAGCTTGTTTTGACGAGTTGAAACAAGTAGATGCAACATCTGGCAAATACGAAAAATAATTCTCATCCTACCTTTACAATAACCAATTAAACAAAGCAAAAGTCTTTTTCAGAAAATTTTATTCAGCAAAAGTATTAACCAGATTTTTAATCATTTTAAATAACCAATTATGAAAATTTCTACTCGTAAATTAAAATTCATGAAGTTAAACTTCATGGCTATGCTGCTCATGATGAGCATTAGTTTTACTGCTTTAGGGCAGACTATACCTACGCCCGCAACAGGGGATTTTGTTTCTATTACTAATGGTTCTTGGAGTACTGCTAGTACATGGAGAATTGAAGGCGGAGCAAATCCTGCTACTTCTACTCCTGGTTTTGGGAGTAATGTTTTCATAAGTAGTGGTACTACAGTTGACATAACCGCAGCTGCTTCTTGTGAAAATCTTTATGTTAACGCAGGTGGGACTTTAAGAAATGGGAATACTACATACAATGTTTTAACTATCGGCAGATCATTACCAAATGGCGTTACAGAATCTTTTTTAATTAATAATGGAACTATTGGTTCAGGTACAAGTGTTGATGTTGCATTAACTAATGCAGATTTATTAGATGTACAAATAAATAACACTTATGGCACAGGGTTTCCAGCAGTTTCTACATTTACTTTTTCTGGTACAGGAAGTACTAAAGTTGCTGCTATTTCTGCGGTTGGGGCTGGTACTGCTAACACCAAAACTATGACCCTTAACTTAAATAAACCTATTGTTTTGGTAGGTCTAACTTCAAATGGAGCTAGAACATTAACTTTAAATCGTTTACAACCTGTAAATGCTTCTAATGGTCAATCTATTAATGAAAATTATATCATGAACATTAATTCTACCATTAGGATAGCAAATAATGGCTCAGGGTCTTCATTCAATACAAGTGGTAATACACTTCTTGCTGGTGGTTCTTACACATACAATATAAATGGTACGTTAGACCTTTCAAGAGGCACAGCTACACAAGGTTTTATACCATTTCCACAAAGTGACAATATAAATCTAGCAACGAATACTATAAATACTGTTACTTTAAATGTATCAGGAACCTATATTATGGGTAGCGGTGGATTTTCAACTAGAAATAATGACACTGGCACTAACTTTAGTAGAGTTTCTTTAAATATATTAGATGGTGGAGTTGTAGATGCTACAAAAATCACCAATGTTGGGTTTGGAGCTAATGCACTAGCTTTAACAGGTGCTTATTTCAATATTTCTGGTCCAAACAGAACCGGAAAACTAAAAAGAAGCTTAACAAGTGGTACAAGTGATTGGGTTTTCCCTATTGGTACTCCAACAGGTTATAGTCCTGTGATTATTAGAAATACAGGCACAACAGGTGACTTTACTGTAGGAGTAGTTGATAATTTCACTGGTTTCACAACTTTTACCTCGCCTATTACAAATGCGCATACATTAAAGAACAGATTTACGATAGAAGCTGCTAACCCTACATCAGTAATTGGTTTATTAAGGTTAGGATGGACTGCTAACGACGAAGGTAGTAGTTTTAACAGAACGCAAACTTTAGCTTTACAAAAATTTACTTCTGGCACTTGGGCTACTGATGCTAATGTTACTACATCTACTGTAACTGGTACTGGAACAGCTTCAGTTAGCCAAAACCAGAATGCTACTACGCCAGTTGCTGCAGACCCATATTTAGTAACCTTAGCTCCAACAACTTCACCTGTAGGCGTTATAGACCTGACTGGAAATTATACCATTTCTCAAGATATTAGCGTATTACCTTTAAACCTACTTTCTTTTACTGGTAAACTTAACGAGTTTAACAAACAAGTAGAATTAAAATGGATTACCACTAGCGAAGTAAACACCAAAAACTTTGAAATACAAGAAAGTACAGATGGCAAAAACTTTAGTATCGTAGGTACTGTAGTTGCTAAAAATACTGCAGGTATACACAATTACAACTTTGAGGTAAACACTCAAAAAAGTGGTGTTTTATATTATAAACTAAGACAAGTAGACCAAGATGGTAAGTTTCAGTTTAGTAATGTAATCGCGGTTGAGAAAAATAGCAGCTTATTAACTGTTTATCCTAACCCAGCAGAAGATAACTTAACCGTAAGCATTCCAGAAGGAAACACAGCTGCTTCTGTTGCTATTTATGCTTTAGATGGCAAAATGGTTTATAACAAATCTGTATCAGCAAACGAATTAATTAGCAATATTAATATTAGCGAATTAAATACCGGCATTTATACCCTAGTTGTTTATAAGGGTAAAGAATCCCTCTCTCAAAAATTCATCAAAAAGTAGTGTGAATTGGTTTAGCAGTAATCCCGGAACGGTTCTCGTCTCCGGGATTTTTTGCTTTTATAGGTTTATCCTTCTACTCCGCTCTAGATGACAAACGACTTTATGCTATATCACAACATAAAAAAAGAGACTGCGTTTAAACAGCCTCTTTCATCCAACAATAGAAAATTACACTAATAAATCTGGTATAATTTCTACTTCTTATAAAGCAGTACTCATATCCGCTTATATCTATTTTCAATTTCTTTTAATCAACCTTTAAAGATGAATTTGAACCTGATTTTTGTAAAACAAAGCTTGTTTTTCCTGTTGTACTATCCTTTTTAAGTTGATAGATATCTTGCTCCTCGCCTATTTTTATTTTCAGCTGGGCAGTATCGCTAAAATTTGTTTGTGGTAATGGATCTATACCGTATCTAAATGGATAAATCATCACTTTAAAATCTGGCGAAGCAGCTCTACTAGGAATAACCAAGCGTTTTGCTGTACCAAAAGTTCTTCCGCCTGGGCCTAAATGAACACCCGGACTAGAAAATGTGTCTTTCTTCTCTATTACTTCTAAACGTGGATTGGGGCGGGTATCGTAATTTCTAATATCAGCAGGATTGTTTTTTTGTAATACCCTAACCAACAATAAAGGTTCGCCTTTTGCAGGCTGATAGACACCTTCTTTGTTAGGAATGAGTTCGCTACCTAAAATAATATCGGTATAAAAATTATTTGTTCTTTCTAGAACACGTGGGCCCAAGAAATTTTGTGCAGCATCTTCTTCTTTGATACTCACGATTTCTAAATCTGCCGCTAACATCATATTCCACTCGTACAAATGCTCTTGATTATCTTTTTTAATATCATCAAAAACCACCACATAAGGATGTTTACCTCTTACCAAGCCCGCGGTTCTGTAAGCATATTGAACCGGATTATAAGCAATACGAACAGGCCAAGGGTCTTCATCCCACATACCAGAATCGCCAAAGTCTACCCCAGAAAATTTATTCTTTACGTTTGGATGCGGGTCTCTTTCCATCACATACTTTTGCTGATAGTCTACCGCTTCTGCTCTATATAAAGCAAAACGTGGAGATTTAAATTTTGTACTATTGGTATCTACACTCACGATAGATTTTGGCCAAAACCAATCATAAGCATATTTAGTGTCGCAAGAACCAAAAACAGCATCAGCAGATTGGTAGTAACCCAACCATTTACCTGGTGTAGGGAAATAACCTTGTCCTCGACCATCAATAGTAATGATATTATGGTATTTACCTTCTGGCGAACGCATACCTTCTGGAGTCCACAATCGTCCTAAGGCAGCAATATTAAAATTGCCTCTGTCAGCATGTTCATGACCAGCATAATAGGTATCAGGCCTACACTCGAAATTTAATTGTACTGCATTTTTATCCCAGCTATTTCTGCTCACTAAATTCCCTCTTTCTTCATCAAAAAAATCTAAAGTTTGTTGAAGCGCTTTGCCTTGTTGATAATCTATCCATTTACCATTAGTAGTTTTAGAAACATCGCAAGCCAAAATAACAGCTTCAAATAACATTTCTTTTATTTCAGCAGGCTTAGCAAGCATTTTTTTGGTTACTTGTTGATAGTTATAATCTATAATAGCGTTTGATGGATAAAAGTATTTCATGAGTTGTATTTCATGAAAACCGGGAGGATAATTACCTAAATCTCCATGATTAAGCCATTCGCCCTCTTGCGGAAGCATCACATGCAATTGCCAATTTTTTATGGCCTGATATTTAGGCATCAACATTAAATTATCTCCCCTTCTTGCCATTGCCAATACTGCTGGCACCCCATCTTTCCAGCCTCCGCTGGTATAACCTAAAGACTCTGTACTGCTTCCTTTAAGAGAATAATTTGCGTTGATATAATCTCTCATGATTTCTACACCTGCTTGATAAACTTTAGCATCGTACCCTTCTTCTCCCTCTATAGCCAAGGCAAGTGTTGGTAAACAATTGCTATAATTAACCCAATTCCAGCTACGTAAATGAGCAGGTAATCTATTGGCAAAAGTGTAAGCTCCATTGGTAATTTTAGCTATTACTCTTCTGGTTTGGGTTCTCTGCTCGGTACTCATAAAATTAAAAGCTACATCATAAGCATCTCCTAAATGGTGTGTGGCAAATAAAGCATAACTACCTAAAGCATGCCAGCTTCCCCATCTACTTGCATCGTTTGGGTACAAGCTTTTTCGCCATATTTCTACTTCAGGCTCTAAATTTTTAGCCCAACTGGCAATAGCAGCTGCTACAATTTTGCCACGTTCTTGGTTATTAGAAAGTAAACATTCCAATGCATCAACACGTAGCATAGCAATAATGCTATTTCTAAAAACCTTATCGGTAAAAGCAGGATTATCAATTAAAAAAGATGCTTCTAAGCGTTTAAAACTTTCAAAATCTTGCTTGCTTAAAGCTATAACGGCCTGCCCAATAGGCACTTTAGGATTTCTGGTTGTTTGAGATAACTCAGCAAGCATATAAGCATTTACAGCTTTGCCAACTTCTGTATTCTTTAATCTGTTTTGGATATCAGGAATATCAGAAGGGCTAAACAAAACCCTAGGGTGAATACCTGCCTTAGGAACTTTTGAGAGTTTAGATTTAGCAAAATCCATACGGTTATAAACCGGATGTTCTTGAGTGGTTTTTGAATTTGAATTTGTTTGAGCGACACAAAAACCAGCGTTTAAAGCAATAAGTACCGATAAAAGTCTTTTTATATTGAAAGAGGATATCATCTTAAAATTCATTAAAGATTAAGGTCAATTACAAGGATATAAAGTTTGGCTTTATTTATTTAAGTTCCCAGTAATCTGTTCTAAAAGTTGAAGCCGGATAACCTTCTTTATTAAATAGGTTCCATTTCTTAGAAAAATCGGCCCAACCGTATCTTACTGCAACAGGTTTAGCTACTTGCGGGCTGCTTACCTCTACTTTATTATTTTTGATGACTGCATTGGCCCAATAAAATTTCTTATCCTCTCCAGCAATGGCAAAACCATACAGTTTTTCATCAGCTTTAGCGTTAATAGTTAAGCCGCCACCTTTATGCGTAAAATCTATCAAGATACTATTTCTTAAAACTTTATATGATTGATATAAGGGGCCTGTAAAAACGGTTTTCTTAGCATAAGCTAAATTTAAAGCCGCTTGGTAAACCCTATAACCAACAGGTTCTTTTAAAGTGTAATGAACATCAAGATCTCCACAATCTGAGGTAGTTACTAAACACGTATAAGGTACTTTTTGAGAGACTTTTAATTGTGCTTCACGCAACATAGCAATGCCACTATGCTCGGTTGGTTGCTCTTGTTCTTTTTTATGTCCGGGTAATTGAATGATGATAAAAGGTAGTTGCGGCTGCTGAAAATCTGCTCGCCATAAGGTAATCATTTTAGTAAGTAAGGCTTCATAAGTATGAGCTCTGTTTGTATAAGCATTATTTTCTCCTTGATACCATGCAATTCCTTTAACAGCTAATGGTAAAAGCGGGAATATTTCTCCGTTATAAATGGTGGTTGTACCTTTATACTCGGTAGGAATTTCTGCCGGACGTGGTGGTGTAGGAAGGTTTGCTAAACGAGCAGAATCTTTCAAGAGTTCATATTTCTGAATCAAAGGTTTAATTTTTTCTAACTTCTCATCATACTCGGCTTTCATAACATCAGCGTCCATATATTTATCCTGAAAAGGCATACTTTTTAGCGCTTCTTTACTTAACCAAGATTCTATAGGAGTACCTCCGTAAGAAACATTTATAAAACCAATAGGTATTTTAAGATCCTTTTGTAAATTACTTAAAAACCAATAACCTACTGCAGAGATATTTTTGGTTGTTGATGGCTGGCTGATTACCCATTTTGCATTTACCTGCTCTACAGGCTGCATTTGCGGGTTATGCGGAACATTAAAAATCCTGAGCAAAGGGTTATTACTTTCTTCTATAGCTTTTAAACCGTTGGTAGATTTTGACAAGCCCCACTCCATATTGCTTTGGCCAGCGCAAATCCAAACATCGCCAATAAGAACATTCTTTATGGTGATGGTATTAGTACCCATTACTATCAAATCTTGAGGCTCTAAATTTTCTTTCATAGGGTTTAAACGTAACATCCATTTGCCATCTTTAGCGATGGTTTCTTGCTGTTGGCCGTTAAACTTTAGTATAACTTTTTCACCCTTACTGGCCCAACCCCAAATACGTAGCTCTGTATTTCTTTGTAGCACCATGTTATCGGTAAATAAAGTATTTAATTTTACAGTGGCATTTACATGGGTATAGCCTACAATGATGCAAAAGGATAATGCTTTTAAAAATCTCATAAGCTTTAGAGTTTATTAACCAATACTTTTACATCCTCGCCAGCAATTTGCATGTTGTATTGATTGTTTTGGTAAGTTAAAACAATATCAGCAGGTTTATCTAAAGCTAAAACTACTTGTCCATTTACTTTTAGCTCCTGAAAAGCGGTTGCCACAAATTTTTCTATTTGACTTTTGGATGTTTTAATAGCTGCATATCCTTTAAAAGAGCCTTCAAATAAACTACCCTCTATATTTTGCTTAAAGCTACTTAAACGATTAAGTGTAAAATTCTCATAATCAGAAAATAGCCAGCTACCGTCTAACATTTTACAGGCACTTTCATTCTTATCTTTAAGAATACCCAAAGCTTCTATTTTATTAATATCTAAACCTTTAATAACTGTTTTATGAGCTATAATTTTATTCCATCGGGCAGAAGCATCTTTACCAAAAAAATCTTTTGTTAAGTTGCCTTCAACCATTAATTTACCGCCTTTACTTACGTATTGCTCTAAAAACTTTATGGTTTTTTCTTGTGCATACTCTGGATATAAGAAAACCACAGCATCAAAAGTATAACCGTTATAAACAGCTTTACCATTGCTGTTGATGGTTAAACGAGCATCATTAATAACATCAGTAGGTACTAAAGCATTTTTAAACCCGGCTTCCCAAATTTTCTTTGCTTTTTCTTCTATTTTTAACTTATCGTTGATATCACAAATACCTCTTTTAGTTGTATCTGGATACCAATTTAACAGCGATTCTCTTCCAAAAACTACCAATAACTTAACTTCTGGTAAAGGAGCATTAAAGTGGTTCATTAATCGGGCACTATGTTCTACCGGGTTTATTTTTTGAAGTGCCAAAGGTTGCTCAACACTTACACCCCAATTTTGTACATCATTAACGGCATGGTAATGTGTACGAATGTTATATTGAATATCGGTATACGCTTTTTCTTCTATTTTCTCTATTTTTTTATGATAGTACATATTGTACAACATATTTTTTTTGTAGCCATAAAATACTCCCATTTGTATAGGCAGGCTGGTTTCCTCATCGGTATGACCGTAATCTCGCTTCACATTCCACCAATTTAAACCAGTTTGCCATACTTCATCACCATCTAAATGGTTATGATGACTGTTGTGTAAGCCTACAAAGGTTTCTGGACCAAAAATCTTTTTGGCATAATCATACACAGCGGTTTCTACATTTAAAGAGCCTTTACGCATTACATCCATGTAGGTATTGATGGCTTTTATTCTTATTTCTGGTTGATTTAATGGTGCATAACGCATATCAAAAAAAGTACGTTCTATATCATTACGATAAAGCTCTTTATATTTTTTTGCCATATCTACACTGTATAATCGCTCTCTTAATTTAGCATTAGCCTTTTGTAGCTCCCAAGTAGCAAATAATTTAAGATTGGTATACTCATCTAACCCAATACCATCAAAGGGAATGTCTTTATAGGCTTGCATCACTTCTACAAACTTATTGATAGCCTCTTGAGAGTGGTTAGACGATACCCTGTAATAATGCTGTGTGATGACATAAACCGAGTAACCGCTATACTTTTTATCATTTTGTATTTGTAAGCTAATCGCATTTTCTGTGGCTGATGTTACCTTACATAAATTGGTAATATCTAGCAAAGTACCAGGCTGATAAAAACCAGAAGCCGTTTTCTTGAACATATAAGCTTTCAACAATGCAGCTTTAAAAGGCTTTCCACTTTGGCTGCGTACGTGTTTAGCAGTATTGGTTAAACTTGCTTTTCCGTCTTGGTCTAGTAGCACCTCGTTTTCAATAATTACCCGCTCGCTACTTTCTTCTGATGTATTTTTATTAGTTCCCCAAAGTTGTAAACCTACTTTTAAGCCTTTTTCATGTGCATATTTTACAAAATTTGAGAAAATTGGCTTCATCTTAGCAGGGTCGAAAAAATCAACACCATGACGAGAAGACAAAAACACCATAGTATAATTGCTATTGGCTGCAAGGCTATCTATTTTTCTTTTCCATGCTTGCTCTACCAGCATATCTTTATTAAAAAACCAGTAAGCTATTTGTGGGTGATTTACGTTATCAAACGACTTTATGTATTGTATTTTAGAGGTACTTTTCTGAGCAAATACTTGAGCACCAATACTAATAAGCAGAAATAAAAGAAAATACTTTTTCATGAATATGGGTTTATATGTTAGATATCAAATATCACTTCGCCGTCTCTAACCAGCTTTACTTTGGTTTTTCCACTGCTTGTTTTATCGAAATAAAAAGTATCTGTTTGATCTTTAAAAGTTACGGTAAGTACTGTTCTAGTGCTATTCCATTGGGTTTTTGGTAAATCATCGCCACTTAAATGTGGGAATAACAACACCTTAAAATCTGGCTGATGAGAGCGTGATGGAATAACTAATCTTTTCCCAATATCCATAGTTCTTAAGTAGAACTGATGCATATCTTCTGTTTTTAGTTTTTCTATTACTTCTAATCTTGGATTGGGTTCTAAATTAGGACGAGGTGCCGCCCTATGGTTTAAAACTCTTACTAATAATTGCGGATCGCCTTTTTTAGGTGTAAATCTTCCTGCTTTATAGGTTTCTGAAACATCCGTATCTACATCCTGCATATTGCGTTTCATTCTTTTATCACCCAAAAGAATATCATAATCGCCTTGTAAACCCCTGTTTTTTAAAGTATTGAAACCAATATTTAAAGCACCTGATTCTTGCTTCACATCAACCAGTTGTTTGATAGAAACCACTTCTACATCTAGCGGCATGGGCATCAACCACTCGTATAAACGTTCCTGATGATCTTTCTTAATATCATCTACAATTAAAACATAATTATGCTTACCCTTAACCAATCCTGCTGTTCTAAAAGCATATTCTACCTGAAAATTAGTTAAGCGCATTGGCCAAGTATCTTCATTCCATATGAGAGGATTAGTTTCTAAATTACCATTAAAATATTCGGCAACCTTTCTAAGGGGGTCTCTTTGCGGTTTAGCATCCGGATAATAATTTCTTAAACCTTTAGCGGCTTCGGCATAAACACCGTTTTGCCATTGTGGCTCAACTGTTTTATTCAATAACATATCAGCTACCGGAGATTTTAACCAAAACCAATCGTAACAATATTTCTGATTGATAGCGCCAAATGTTGCTTTGCTATGGTCTACAAAGTTTAGCCATGAGGCTGGCGTTGCAAAATAACCTTGCCCTCTTCCATCAATGGTAACAACACTATGGTATTTGCTTTCTGTACTGCGCCATCCATCTACCACCCACCAACGACCATGAGCTGCTAAGGTAAAGTTACCCCTATCAGAATGGTCATGAGATTGGAAGTACGTATCTTGTCTGCCATCAAACTGAAATAAAATGCCATCTTTAGCCCATTTATTCCTACTCATTAAAGTCCCTCTGTGTGGCGAGAAAAAAGTTAAAGGCATCTCAACCAAAGGCACACCATTGTACTGAGCTTTAGTTTTATCTGGGTCTATAGCAAATACAAAAGCACTTACGTCTGGTAATTTAGAAATATCCTGAGGTAAACAATTCGCATATAAATAATCTATTTTAGCATCTTGCGGATAATAAAATTTCATTATCATCATCATGAGCCACGGTAAAGTAGATGCACTTCCTACATCTCCATGCGAAGACCATAAAGCATCAGGATTGGGAGATATAGAGTGCATCAACCAATCTGGAAGTTTTCTTAAATGCGGATGTGCCCAAAAATCAGTTTTTCCTCTTTTAGCGGCTGCAACCATCAATAATAAATCATCGGCAAAGGGATTAAAAGTGTAAGTAATACCTTCATTACTCATCCCTTCAGGACTAAAAGTATAGGTAAGATAATCTTGCAGAACTTCTAAACCTCTATCATAAACGCGTTTATCAAAACCTTTTTGATTTTCTATAGATAAAACTGCTAAGGGATATTCTAAAGCAGAGGCAATATGGTTCCAGCGCCTCCAATGCGGAGGTAATTGCATCCCATCGCCATATTTACCTGTAGTTTCTTTCAACATAAAATTGAAATAGGTATTTTTCTGCTGCTGAGTCATCCCGTTACTGGTAAAATCAAACAGTTTGGCCATTTTAGCACCATTATAAACCTGTTCTTTTACCATCATTTCTTTCCCTTGTACATGCGGAATGGTATTGATGTATTGTATCCATGCTTGGATAAAATGACCTGCTACTTTGCCGGTTTCTTGTAAAAGAATATTATCCTGATTAATCTGGGCTAATAAGCCCTGTACGGCTAGCAAGTTGGCAAAATCAGCAAAACGAAAATCTGCTCTTAATTTTAAAGTATCCGTTATCAGAAAGCTTTGATAAGCTTTAGCATAAATATCTTTACCGTTTCTTAAATTAGAAAGCTCTTTAATAGCTACTGCCATAAGTTGAGTACCAATTTGAGTACTATTTAATCGCTTTTTAATTTGAGGAAATTCATCTGTACTGGTAAAAAGCCTTGGATAAGTACCTTCTTTTGCCAGTTTACCGATTTTATTTGCTGCAAAACCTGAAAATTGATTATTAATAACAGTAGCATAAGGATTGTTATACTTAATGCTTTTATTTAAAACCTCATCTGCAGTAAAACGACGCTGAGGCTGTTCTTGCATTCGCTTATCGCTTTTTAAAAGCGTATCGTTTTGATAGCTTTTTAATAATGTATTTGCTTGAGGGTTTTGTGCTTTTAACTGAGTAAAACTATGAGCAAAAGCAATGGCTAACAGGTAATAATGAATCTTCATAAAAATATTTTGACAAACATTTATGTTGGCTTAGGGCTATTTCTTAATCTACATCTGTTCTAAACGCAGTAGCACACAAACCTTCTTTGTTGTAGAGGTTAATTTCTGGACAAATTCGCCATCCCATTCTTACTGCTACAGGGCTTTTAACGGCATCGGCAGAAACGATAATTTTATCTCCTTTGATAATAGCTTTTGCAGGATAAAACTTCTTATCTGCCCCAGCGATAATAAAATCTTTAAGTTCTGTACCTTTTACTACCAAACCTTTACCTACATGGCTAAAGCTTAAGATGGCTTGGTTGCCTTCTATTTTCATAGATTCATATACAGGGCCAGCATATACAATTTTATCTTGGTAAGCTATGGCTCTGGCTTGTAAAGCTACACGTTCTCCTACAGGTTGCTTATTACCCGGATGTACATCAAGGGTATCATCAACATCGGTAATAACCGTCATGGCTGTATTTTTAATCTTTTTCCAGGTTAAAAGTTGTGCTTCTCTAAGCTCGGGCTGATGAGCTTTCCATCCTGGAATTTGCACAATAATGAAAGGGAAATCACCTAAACCCCATTCTGCTCTCCAGCTATTTATTAATGCTGGTAAAAGTGTGCGATATTGTTTACCTCTACTTCCGTTGGCTTCACCTTGGTACCAAACACTACCTTTCATGGCATAAGGTATGAGAGGATGAATCATGGTATTATATAAACCTGTTGGCCCACCACGTTCTGCCGGACTCATAGGTGCAGCAGGTTTACGAGGCAAAGGTTTATTTTGCTGTGCTGCATAAGCAGAATCAGCTTTAAACTCGGCCATTAGCTTTTGCTCGTTGGCTTGGTATTCGGCCAATTTTGCAGGAAAATCTTTGAGTGCTTTGTTGTAATTGGTAATGATAGATTGCAACTCGGGGAAAGCATCTAAAGTTTCTTTGCTAACCCAATTTTCTATAGCTGTACCACCGTACGATGAGTTAATTAAACCAATAGGTACGTTTAATCTTTTAAACAAATCTCTAGCAAAGAAAAAGCCTACAGCAGAGAAGTTTCCGGCATTTGTAGGTGTACAAACATTCCACTTACCATTTACATCTTTTATAATTTCTGGTGTTGTTACAGATTTTCTTAAAGGAATAGAAAACTGTCTGATAAGAGGGTAATCTGCTTCTTTTAAAACATCAGCCAAAGCTTGGCTATTACCTATAGGTTTGATGGCTCTTAAAGGGAAAGCCATATTGCTTTGTCCGCTCAATAACCAAACCTCTCCTACCAAAATATTTTTTATAGTCACGGTATTTTCGCCTTTAATAAGCATATCTTGTGGCGTAGCCGATGCCTTTAAAGGTTTTAACTTAATTAACCATTTACCGTTTGTGGCTTTTACAACATGTTTTTGGCCTGCAAACTCTACGGTAACCTCTTCGCCATCATTGGCAGTACCCCATACTGGCACTTCTACACCTTGTTGTAAAACTCCGTTATTACCAAATAAACTATTTGGTGTTACCTTGGCCTGCATAGTACTTACAGATAGCACTAAACTGAATAAGCTTAATGCAGCTTTTTTGAAGAACATTTTCATTTTTTATTTTTTTAATGAGCTTATTGAAGACGAAAGTCTATATCATGATTTCATCTCCGCATATTAATTTAGGTTATCAACTATCTTAAATTGATAAACCGAATTGGTTAAGGCTAAAGTAAGAGAAGTTTAAGCTGTAAAAGCTGCTAGAGGTTGCAGGATATATACTTTAGGTTGCAATTTGATTAAAAACCTGTTACCAACTACATGTATGAAGATGGTAACAGGTTAATTGCTTATTTTTTCTTATAGTTATCAATCATTTTATCCTCGGTATCTACAACCTCGGCATTGGTACGATTGCTAAGACCAGCAGTTTGCTTTCTTGTTGGCACCACTTTACGGTAACTATCTACCTGTAAGCCCATTTTAGGGAAAGCCTCATTCAAATCAGGGAATTTTGCAAGTATTGCTGGATTATTTGTTCTTAAATCCATTTCTGGATAATTGTAAAAACCCGCCGCTTGTATGGTTGGTATTTCTAAATTATCGGCAATTTCTACTTTACCATTTTTAGGCTTCTGAAACGGACCACTTTTTACTGCTACGTTATTTTTAACCCTGCATCCATTTGGGTGTTCTGGTTGCCAAGTAGTTTTTAAAATATCAGCCCATAAAGAATCCTTAAGGTTGTAGTCTTTCATCATCTTTTTCCCGTAAGATAGCCAAGGCTCTGCAAAAACATTAAATTGTGTTAAGTTAGTTTCGTATTTAGTACCTAAATAATAATTACGGGCAATGCCACGGTCATCAATAACTTGTGCTTTACATTCTACAATTAAATTGTTCTCTGCAACATTATGATGTCCACCACCAAACTTAACCGCATCAGCAGCATTATGAACGATGTTTTTGTAATAAAAATCGCCACTATCGCCGTCATCAGAGTAAAAACCGTTTGCTCTATTGGTATGATGTGAGAAGTTGTATCTGAAGATATTTCCATAAGTACTCCAACCTCCGTAGTTGTAATAAACTCCGGTATCACCTTCTTTTAAAGCAATATTATGAACTTCGTTATATTCTATGATACAATCATTAATCTCATCAGATCTGAAAGCGCCTTTTGGAACATCATGTATTAAGTTGTTTGCCAAAACAACTCCTACAGCGTTTTTAAGGAAAATAGCTTCTCTGAAATTAAGTACGCCTATATCATGGATGTAGTTATTCTTTATCGTATCAAAAGAAGATATCAACCTACTTCTTGAACCCACATTTCTAATATCTATAGCGCATGCAGCTACTTCAAAAATATTATTAGACAATACTTTATGCCTGCTTCCTCCTTCTATTAAGATACCATTGTTACCCACATTTTTAATATCGCAACCCATAATTTGGATGTTTGAAGTGCTTCTTAAATCAAAGCCATTCCCCAAACCTCCCTCTAGAGTTAAGCCTATAAATTGTACATAAGCTGCATTTTGTAAACTTATCATAGGCTCTTTATTATCGGCAATCATTACCTCTAATTGTTTTAAAGGTTTGATAGGATAATAGTATAACATTTTGTCTTTGAAGTCTACAGCCCACTCGCCCGGTTGGTCTATCTCATCTAAATAATTAAGGATATAATACCCTTCTTTACCGCTTCCTACTCTGTAAAGTGGATTTTTACTTACTTCAGGAGAATATTTTGAGCCCATACCTAGTTGCGGAGCGTTAAATAATTTGATTGATTTATCATTCAGATTAATCTCCTCTACTTTCATCGTAACCGGATCCCAAGGAGTGCGCCATACACCTTTCAACCATATTTCATGACCTTTTTTTAAGGAATTTGCCCAACGTTGAGAGCGGTTTGTACCGTCAGCATCTAATTCATTAAAACCATCTTTATCTTCTGGTTTACCACCTTCAGCAAAATAGAAAGAGCGCTCATCTTTAGAACCGTTGGTAGTTGTCCATCCTGGATCATTTACCCCTCTTATATTTTCACCAATATTTGGCCATTTAGAAATAGGTTGTCTTTTGTTATTTGCGAAAAGGTCTATAGAATACCACTCTGTAGTAAATGAGTTTTTAGGAGCAAACTGCTGTACATTTTTGGTTTTTAAAGCAACTAAATCTAAAGCAACTAGCTTATTTGCATCTACTTTTGGATGTACCCTTTCTCTTGCTTCTTTTGAAAGTGGTTTCCAGCTTTTCTCGTCTATTTTTACAGCTGCATTAAGTACTGGTTTTTCATTACCATATGCTTGATAAACGATAGGAGCGTTTGGTGTTCCGCTATCATCTTGCCCCAATTTGAAGGATGAATTTAATTGATATCTACCACCACGTAGAAAAACGGTAATTTTTGTTTTTGGATTATTCTGCTTGAAATTTCTTACTGCTTGTTGGGCTTTTGCCAAAGTAGCAAAGGGCTGCTCTAATGTTCCTTTATGATTGTCATTACCTGTTGGACTCACATAAAATTGTTGAGCAGAAGCAGCCTGAATTCCTAATAACAGCGTGATGCTTAAAATTAGTTTCATCTTTTTTTTTAGATTAAATTTTACAGTTTTAATATGGAGAATTGTTGTTATTTAAACGTATGTTAAGATTTTGTTGAACCCAAACATAGCGGTTGTTTGGGCCAACAAAATAAAAATCATGGGTATGATTTTAGTTAGTGTTATGCGTGTTTACTTTGTTTACTAAGGTGCTGGTGCTGTAATTTCTAAATCAATAGTTTTAACTACCCTTCTTGTTTCACCATTAACATCATTTAAGGCAACAAAAGTAACTTGGTAATTTCCTGCTTTAGTAAATCTGTACCTATGGCTAGTTAAAATTTTACTGATTACATTTTTGATAATCGTACCTGCTGCTGGTCTTGTTGTTTTTAAATCAACTGCAGTTGTAATTACCCAATCATCATTATCATCGTTATTTAAAGTACCACCCGGGTTAAATTGTAATGGATAATTCGTTTTTATGGCAATACCATTCCTATTTCTTAAACTATCTCTTCCGTTTACTCCTGCCTCACCAACATCCCAAACATTAGAACCTTGTGTAAGGCTATTTTTTAGGCTCACATGTACCCATCCTGTGTATCTAAAATCTGATGCAGAGGGAGTGCTTGCATTAACAAAAGGAGCAGAAAATAAGAATGTTCTGGTACCATCTACAAGCTCGTTACTTAAAGAAAGATTTCTTATTTGCCAGCGGCGTTGAGGTTGGGTAAGCTTTTTCTTTCCTAATGCTCTAAAAGCGATGTTAACTTTATCAGCAGTATTGAAATCAGTAATATCAATTACGCTAGAAGTTGTAAACGTTGTTGCCAATGATGTAGGCCAAGAGGTATTTCTATCGGTGATATCAACCCATGTGGCTCTTACCACACTTGCAGAATCATAACCAGCTAAATTTGTTGAGATTAATAATCTTAACGAATCATTATCGGTTAATAAACCTTGTTGCATAGAAGTTTCAAACTGTAACTTGTTTATCCCAGCTTCTTTTAAACGGTTTATGTTTTGATAATTGGCTCCAGTTTCTCCTGAATAGAAGATAATTTGGTCTGAGTTACCCCCTTCAATATTGAAAACAACTTCTTCGCCAACAGCGTATGATGCTTTTGCCGTTGAAACTTTAAAGTCTACTTCTTGTAGCTCTATTTGCTCGCATGCTGTAAGACCAAACATGATACATAAAGCATATATAATTGAGTTATATTTTTTCATGATTCTTATAAATTATTTACCAACCTAAATTCTGAGTTAATGCAATATTAAGCTCCCTCTCTCTCGCTGGAATTGGGAATAAAACATACTTAGCTGGGTTTGTTAAGAAATTATTTGCAGCTAAAGAAGACGCTACTGCATAACCAGATGGCGACCTTAAAGCGTTATCTTGTACAACCTCTGTCATCTCTCTAGTCATGATACCCCATCTAATTAAATCTGCTCTTCTAACACCTTCAAAGCATAATTCTCTCGAACGTTCATCATAAATATCCTCCATAGTGAAAGTATTTACATCTACTGTTGGCTGTGCCGATAAAGGATTTAAACCAAAAGCTCTTCTTCTTACTCGGTTGTAATATTCAACAGCTTCGGCGCTTGGTGTACCGTTAACTTTTAAATCTGCCTCGGCTGCCATCAATAAAACATCTGCAAACCTGATAATAGGGAAATTACAAGCCGTGTTATTTTGTAATCTGATATCTGGAAGGTTAACCTCGTATTCTCTTCTCCATTTTGCTGCGGCTCTATCATAAACAGTTGGGTAACCGCTACCTGCTCTAGTAACATTAATAGCAGTTAACCTACCACCAGAAACCACAGCGGTTGCTAAAGCAACGTTGGTACCAGATATAGGTGCAGAAGCTGTAGGACCTGTATTATTAGATGTAAATGTTATGGTTGGTGCAGTTGTATACCCTGTCCCTGGATTATCAATAACTATAGAGGTTATAGCTCCGGTATTAGAAGTAAAAGCTGTTGCTCTAGCTCCTGTACCTCCGCCACCTGTAATATTAACTTGAAGAGAAAATAATCTAGTTGTGCTAGTTCCTCTGTAAAGATAAGGCGCTACAGACCAATCTCTTCTTAAATCTCCGGGAGCATATAAATTATATAGCTTAGGTAAAGCTCTGTAAGTAGCATTAGAGAAACCTATAGGCGCTCTTGCACTAGCATCATTAGAGAAAACCCCCATTAAAGCTCCTAAAGTTTGTGTAACTGGGAAACCTAAACCTGCATAAGGACCTGTAGCATTAGATTTTGATAAAAAAGCAGCATCCCAAATACCTTCGCCAATACTTGCATCATTTACATTATTTTGCATGTTATTGATAAAAACTCTTGCATAAGCCGGTGTTTCTGCATACAAAGGATGCGGACTTGAATATAAAGAGTGAATATTGGCATCTATAGTTTTCTTAGCCCAAAAAAGTGCTTTTGCATACTTAGTTTCATCGTTAACCGGGTTACCAGCCATAGATAAACAAACTCTTGCTAACATAGCCTCGATAGCACTTTTAGTAACAATGGTAGTGGTACGTACGGTAGTCATGCTTTCTGCAAGTTCATGAGCCTCTTCCATTTCTTTAATTACAAACTCATAAACATTTTTGGCGCTATCACGTGGTAGGTTAAAGTTTGTACCCAATTCTGTTGTTAAAGTTGTTTTTAGAGGCACATCACCAAAATGATTTACCAATAAATAAAAGTAATAAGCTCTTAAAAATTTAGCTTGACCTTTTATTGCATTGCGGCGGGTTGCATTCATCTGAAGTTTATCTAAACCATCAAGCAAAACATTTGCTCTTTCAATACCCATATAAAGATTTCTCCAATAGGTATAAAGGTTAGCTTCTGATGCTTCTATATTATAATGTTGGGTTAAAATAGTTGCAGGTAAAGAACCCGAACGGAAACTTTCATCGGCACCCGCAGTTAAGTAGCCCCATAAACCTTCGCCATACATTTGTTGAGCGCTAAGCACATTATAAACGCCTACCAACTGGCTCTCTGCTTGTGCAGGTGTGGTAACGTTTGTTGGTTGGAAAGAAATAGGCTCTAGACTAACATCTTTCTGACAAGAAACCACAAAGAAAGATAGTATAGCAATTGTAACTGTATATTTTAAAATTTTCATGACACGTCTAATTAAAAGTTAGCAACTAAACCCATAGTAGCGATAAAAGCTCTTGGATAAGGGGTAAAATCTAGTCCTCCTGCTAAAGCAGTATACCCACTACTTGGCTGTATAAATGTATAACCTGTCCCTACGCCAGCTTCATTAGTCACTCTGAAAGTTGAAACTTCTGGGTCTGTACCAGAATATCTGGTAAGAGTTAAGATGTTTTGTGCACTTACATTTAACTTCACATTACTTAATCCCCATTTTTTAAGGGCGTCTTTGGCAAAAGTGTAATTAAGAGCTATGGTTTTTAACCTGATAAAAGAACCATCTTCTATAAATCTTGAAGAAATAACAGGGTTGGCACTACCTGCATCACCTCTTAATATTTGTGCTCTAGGGATTTCATTTGACGGATTTTCTGGTGTCCATCTGTTTGCAAATGATGCAAACTGATTACTAAATGGTGTATAGTTACCATGCTCAAAAACCATCCTATTGGCATTTAAAACATCATTACCATAAGACCATTGGAAGAAAATATTTAAATCGAAGTTTTTGTATCTAAAATTATTTGATAAACCACCTTGGTGAACCGGAAGCGGACTACCCAAAACAGTTCTATCCGCATCAGAGATGATACCATCCTTATTTAAGTCTTGATACTTAGCATCGCCCGGCTGTACATTGGCAGAGTACGATGGAATGGTGTTTTTTACCACATAAGAACCATCAGACAACCTATCAAAATCTTCATATTGATAAACTCCACTAAATTTATAACCATAGAAATCAGAAATTGAACCTCCTACTCTTGCTATCCAACCGATAGGTCTGTTTGCGGTAGATACACCTGGTACAACCACTTGTGTAGTGATATTCTCTATCTGATTGTTAAATGATAATACCATACTTCTGTTAAAGCTGATGTTGAAACTAGTTCTCCATCCAAAATCTTTTTTGTTGATATTAACAGCATTTATGGTAAACTCTAAACCACGATTTCTTATTTCTCCTGCATTTTGATATTGAGAGTTGGTACCATTTGCATAACCTGCTAAAGCTGGTAAGGTTGCTCCTAACAAGAAATCTTTAGTTAACTTATTATAATAATCTGCTTCAATGGATAATCTACTTTTAAAGAATGATAAGCTTAAGCCTAAATCTAACTGATTAGTTGTTTCCCAAGTTAAATTGTTATTTCCATAGAAAAATGGAGTAACACCACCAAAATACTGGTTATTTAATGGGTATCCTTGCGGATTATTTAAGTTTCCAAATTGTGGCAAATAACTAAAGTCTCCGACACGATTATTACCCACAGAACCATAGCTTATTTTTAATTTACCATCATCTAAGAAACTATACTTTTTCATAAATGGCTCTGAAGTAAATCTCCACGCAAATGCCCCAGAAGGGAAGAAACCCCATTGTTGACCAGGCGTAAATTTTGAAGAACCGTCGTATCTTCCGGTTGAGGTAAATAAGTATTTATCTTTATAAGTATAATTTAACCTACCTATAAATGAAAATAATTGCCAATGCGTACCACCAATAACAGGGGTTTCTGCTCTACCGGTGTTCATACTTAAAAGACCTAAATATTCTTGTGCCTCTGGTATATTGGTAACTCTAAAACCGTTGCCCATACTTTTAGCGTATTGATAGGTAAAACCTCCTAAAGCATCAAAAGAGTGCTTTTTATCATAAACCTTTTTAAAAGTTAGTAAACCTTCTGTTAAATAATTTTGATTAAGCTGATTGGCAATTCTACCATTAATACCATTAACATTTGGAATCGCTCCATTGGGATTTTTAAATAGGTTTCCTTGTTGTGTTTTTGAATTATAGAAAAATTCTTGTCTTACAATAGTTGCGTTATAACCGCCTGTAACTTTAAATTTTAAGGCTTTAGAAAAAGAATACTCACCATACAAGTTTAAATAACCTGTATTTCTAATATCGTTTCTAAGCTCATTCTGTGCTTGTAATAATGGGTTAACTAAATTATCACCAAGAGATGTAGTAACACCATTATTAAAGTCTGCTAAAGCAGCACTATCAATTAAAGAGTTAGTTAAGTCTTGATTATTAACCCCCGAAACTGGTCTATACTGCCACATCCCTTGTACAACACCTCCTGTAACTGCTCCGATTGGTACAGTACCATAGGTTTTTGTATTAGAATAACGAGCAGAAACACCTGCTTTTAACTTTTTGGTGATGGTTTGATCAATTGCTATCTTACCTTCATTACGTATATAACCGGTATTAACGATGATACCTTTCTGATCAAATCTTGAACCTGATACCGCATATTTTGTATTATCTGTACCGCCAATTAAGCTTAATGAATGGTTTTGTTGAGAACCTGTTTGCAATACTAAATCTTGCCAATCAAAACCTTTTTCATTCCTGTAAGATTCTAATGTTCTTAGGCGAGTTCCATCAGCTGGATTATAACCTAAATAAATAATATCATTTGTAAATTGTCTAGCACTTGGAGTGCTTCTTAGTCTGTCTATTTCTAATTGTAGTTTCACAAATTCATAAGGATCCATCATCTCTACACGGTTGATATCCTTTTGTAAACCATAGTTATAAGAATAACTAATTTTAGGCGGACCAACTGTTCCTCTTTTAGTAGTAACCATGATAACACCATTGGCTCCTCTAGCACCGTAAATAGCTATTGAAGATGCATCTTTTAAGACTTCAAAAGACTCTATATCTTGTGGGTTGATAGAACTGATATCCATATTCTCTACCGGAAAACCATCTATCACAAATAAAGGAGAAGAGTCTTGTGTAACCGAGCTTCCTCTTACTGTAATTCTAGTTGCACCACCTGGTTGTCCATCAGTAGAAACAACATTTACACCGGCTACCCTACCAGCCAATGCAGCATCAAAAGATGGTACTGGCGCTCTTTGCAAATCAACTACATCTACTTTACCTACCGCACCGGTTAAATCTCTCCTTGAAACAGCTCCATAACCTATAACTACAACTTCATCAAGTGCTGAAACGCTTTCTTCTAAAACAACATCTTTACCATTTATATTGATGGCTAAGTTCTCTGTTGTTTTAAAACCTAGATAATTAAATATGAGGATAGATTGTGAGTTTGGTACATTTAGCGTAAACTTACCATTAGCATCCGTAATGGCAGAAGTATTTGCTCCTTTTACAGTTACGCTAACGCCTGGTAAAGTTTCTCCTTTTTTATCTTTTACTGTAGCATTAACCCTGTATGTTTTGCTTTGCGCAATAACCAAGTGAAAAGAACACAATAAAAGAAGCATAAAGGCAGTTATCTTCTTTTGTTTGGCGCTACTAAAAAAAGTATTAAGCCTTAAATTGAACTTAATCATCGTTAATAATTTGGTTTAGTTTATAATTTAGTTTATTTGGTTTTATATGGTGTGGTAGCAAGTTGTATAGCTACCAAATCAAAGTCTAAAATAGAATCATTTATGCTTTAAAAAAGCTCCCCATGTTGCAAATTCATGCCCCAATTATTCAATTTCAGCCTTAAAATAAGGTTTTACTTCAGTATTTTCTCTACTTCAATAGCAGCAAATAATACAGCAAATAACCCATGCGTATCATCATCAAAAAATGGCCTGTTTAAATAGTAATTTACATCTTCAGAACACATGGTTCCCATACAAATATTATGTACGGTACCATCAGCTTCTATCTGAGATTGGATAGCTTTCCAACCGTTTAAAACAATAGGTGTAAAAGTCTTTTTATCTAACCAACCGTTTCTAACACCTCTGGCCATAGCCATAGTGAAAATAGCCGTTCCGGATACTTCATCTTTTGAGCTTGGATAATCTAAAACATTTGGCCAAAAGCCTCTTTTATTTTGAAATCTAGCTAAAGATGTAGCATGTGTTTTAAACTGATTTAATATGGCATTATAATGCTTATGATCTTTAGGAAGATAAGTTAAAACATCGCTCATAGCCCATATTGCCCAACCATTTGCTCTAGACCAATGTGGCAATTTCACATCTTTAGAAGAGTATTTTGCATGCATATATAAATTAGCATCTGGGTTCCATACTTGCTTTTTATATTCTAAAACCTGCTGTGCGGCATCATCCATAAAGAACTTTCTGGCCTCCGGATCTTTAGCATATTGCGAGGCTTGCATCAAGAAAGGGATTCCCATAAACATATCATCCACCCAAGTGGTATATTTTTCTGGTGTGGTTCTGGTATACATTTGCTGCCCAGGATATCTTAATTGCTCGTACCTTGCATAATTCAGCATTTTATCTACAAAGTCTTTATATTTCTGCTGATAAGGAAAGTTGTCTTGTTTCCTTAGCTTGTAAATTAAAGGTAAGGATGGAGCAAGTGCAAAATCAAGCAATTTGGTATCAATAATTTGGCTATTGGCAGAGCTATCAGCATGTAATCGTTTCAACTGATACTCAACAAAAGGAAGTCCGTTAAGATGAAAATCACCATAATTGGTAGCATAATCATCATATTTCTTTTCACCTGTAAGCTCAGCCAATAATTGCATAGCCCAAGCCACGCCTCCATTATGATAGTTCCATTGGTAATTGGTACCCCACTCTAGAGGGTTTATTAAAGTTCCTAAAATTTCTATTTTAGGGATTGTCCAAGTAATATTTTGGTTTAAACCTGCATACATTTTACCAAACTCAATTTCCTTCTCTGGGGCATAAGCTATTGATAGCCCTGTTCTTTTACCAGCTACCGTAGGATTCTCAAACGGACCAACAACCAACCAATTTGAAATGGCAGTAACACTTGCGCTGATGTAAGGAACATCTTTTAAACCAATACCAGGATAAACGTTGGCTTTACTTATAGCGCCTTTAGTACTTGGAGGTTGCATCAGAAATACCCACTCGCCTCCTTTAGTTTCAGATTTCAGCAGAAGCTTATTTTTACCTTTTTTAAGTTTTAATAAACAGCTTTGTGATAGCTCTATATTACGTTCATCGTAAATTAATTTCACCTTTTTATCTCCGGCAAACTGATAAACAATTTCATCATTTAACCAAATCTTTAAGCCATCATTATGCTCAAATTCTAAGGCCAACTGCATATCTTGAGGGGCATCTAGCGTAGTAAAGGCATAAGCTACTGCTGGCTGCTGCGATGCAAAAGTTCTTTCAAAATTTACGGTTTGTAAGCCATTAAAAACATGGCTATTCTTAAAAACAGACAAATTATATTTAAACGGAGTTTCTCTAATAAGTTTATCACCAATAATTTTAGCATACTGTATTGGGCTTTGCACAGACTTACTTGACTGGGCTTGTACACTAAAACTTATAAAAACTATTGCTGTAATACACCTTAAAATATTCATATCTTCTTGTATTTATCTTTTATTTCTTTTTAAAAATCAAATCTTTGCAAGCTCCAGGAGCTAAACTTATAAGCTGTTGCTGCTCTTTTGAACCTTGTTTTGCGGCTATGGCAGATACAATGTTTACATCAGCTTCTAATTTGGTGGTATTGCTAAACCTTAATACCAATTGCTTTTGATTACTTTTAAGCTTCTTTACCTGAATGTTATCAAAAGCTGTAAAAACTTCTTTTTGAGGTTCTATATAAACACCAGGAATTTCTATCGCGGTAAGCATTAATGATGTTTCTGCCCAAGTGGTTAGGGGCAATACATAGCCAATAGAGCCTTTACCTTCCCAATCTGTCATGTTTACCCGCTCGCTCATGAAACCATTTGGAGTTTGTGGTATAGGATTTTGCGGATGTGCTAAATATTGCGTGTTACCATGCGCTATGTCTTTCAACAAATCAAGATAAAATGGCTTTTGTGTGTACTGATAAAGCTTTAATAAAGCTAAACCAGAGTAAGTACAAATATTTGGGGCTGTATGCTTATTCTGAATATTTGCATAAACACTACCTGTAGTTTTGATATTGAGTTTATGATAAGCCGAAGTATCAGGAAACTGATAATTGTAAGAAACTACCCAACTAGCAAACTGGTTGGCAGCATTCTGAGCAATTTGTAACCACTTTTTGTCTTTACTATACTCATATAATGCTGTGTAAGATTCTACTAAAGCATAAGAAGATTCAGAATCAAAGCTTTGTAAAGCATCACCCGGGCCGCCACAGCTAATTCCTTTTTTTGTGAAATTCTCGTTTAAATAATCGCCAATTTCTTGTGCAACCTTTAAATATTTTGGTTCTTGATAATATACGGATGCTAATGCTAAAGCAGCAGGAACGATAGCTCCGCTACTAGAACCTCCAACACTTATTTTACCTGTTTGCGAATCTATAAACTGCCCTAACTGCCGATTTTGATTCCATAAATTCACAAAAGCATTACATACCAAACGATTTTTAGCTTTCCATTCTTCTTTAACAGTGATTCCCATTTTCTCCATCTGAGAAAACTGTTTTAAGATGTACCAAACTGCATCGCCACTTTTACGTATTAAATGCCAGTTTTTAGACTGCGGATTTCTGATATCGCCACCATACCAAATAGTACCTTTTTCGCCAGCATCCCAATAAAAACCAGATGGACTAATACCGTTAGCAAATAACCAATCGAAATTTCTAATAACGTTTGCCTTTGTTTGGGCATTTCCTTTAACCAAAAGCGGGTAGGTTGATATCATACCACCTGTCCAGCCTATTTGCCAGTCTTGAAGATAGTTTTCTCTTAAACCAACCGAATAATAGCCATGCTCTGGAACAAAATTGTACCTATTAAACTTTTCTTCAAGCGTGGTGAAACAAGCAGAAAAAGGTAAAACATCTTTCTGTTGTGTATCTTGGATGTATGATTTTCTAATACTCGTTAACTTATCAAATAAATCCTGAGGCTGTTGCGCCTCAAAATCATACAACTTGAAGCTAATACTTATTTCATCTCCTTTTTTAAAGTTTTTTGGTTCATCCCAACTTGGCACTCTGCTATCGCAAATTTTATATAAAAATTGCTCACGCACTACGGGCGATGTGATGGTGATATAAGCTTTTGTTCTATCTCTGCTCTCTTCTACATCAATACCATAATCTCCTAATTGATTACCTTGATGAGTAAGCATCCATAAACCTTTATGTTGCTGATGCGCTACATAACCTACTGCTGGCGTACTTAAGCTACCGCTTCTTTCTTGTATACGAGAAACACCGTCGGCTTCATTTAATGTAGGTACATCATTAATAATGATAGGGATATTGGGGCCAATATCTTTTACATCATATAACTTAGGAGAATAGCGTAGTTTTCTTGAAGTATATTTGTTTCCATTGTAGGCTGCTGCCGGTAATAACACATAATTTTTAGCATCCCAATGGTTAATAGCAATGGTTGCTGATAAGCTAGCATCGGTTAAAGCGCCTTCAATACATTTAAAAGTTAAAATATATTCTTGTGCGCTTTTATCATCTTCAACAGCTTTAAAAGACGCTTTAATTTCCCATTTTGAGCTTTTTACTTGCTGTACACTAACTCCCTCTTTTACAGAAAACTGCTGCTGATGAATTAATAAATTATAACGTTGCGGATTGTACTGATTTATTCTGGCCTGTAAGCTGATTTTATTCTTAACCAAAAAACCTTCAAAAGAATTAACATGCTGAGCAATTGCCGTTATTGCTGGCTGTAAACATATAAGCCATAAGGCAAAGGTAAATTTTAGCTTAGTACGTATCATTGTTAATTTAGTATACAGCCTGTTTACTTAGCGCTTATAAAAGCAAATGAAGATTGGTTTATCTCTTAATTGGTTTTAAGCTATCAAGCTGTTACGTAAAGTAACGGCGTTTTTTACTACCCAATAGACATGAAATGTTGCAAATATTGGTTGAGATTATGCAGAAACAAGCTAAAACTAAGATTTTTGCCTATTTTCTATCACGTTGTTTAAGAATTCTCTTGGCGATTTACCAAACTGCTTTTTAAAAGATTTTGTAAAAGATGATGGATTTTTAAAGCCTACTTCGTATGCAATTTCAGAGATGCTGAGCTTACGCTCTAGCAAAAGCTCCATCGCATATTTTAGTCTGATGTAGTAAATAAATTCTATAGGCGTTTGCCCAGTAATAGCTTTCAATTTTCTAAAGAGGTTACTTCTGCTCATGGCTACCATACTACCCAATTCTTCTACACTTAAATCCTCATTACTCATGTTCGCCTTGATACTCTCAATAACTTTATTCAAAAACTTCTCGTCTAGTGGGTTTTTAACAACATTTTTAGGTACTACAACACCACCATCTGTCTGGAACTTCTCAACAATTCTGCGTTGTGCCTCTATAAGATTATCTACCCTTGTTTTTAAAATATTGGGGTGGAAAGGTTTAGGGATATAATCATCAGCGCCAGTTTCATAACCTGTAATACGGTCTTCTACCGCAGATTTTGCAGTTAGTAAGATTAAAGGAATGTGGCAAGTATTAATATTTGATTTAATAGCCTTACAAAACTCAACGCCATCCATTTCAGGCATCATCACATCGCTAATAATCATGTCTGGCAGTAGCTCTTGCGCTAAAGCCAAAGCTTGAGAACCGTTTTCGGCCTTAACCACTTCGTATCTATCCTGAAAAGTTAAAAACAAATAGTCTAAAACTTCTGGGTTATCATCAACAATTAATAGGGTATATTCTTTTATACTATCTGCTTTATCTGCGCTATCCTGAATGATAGATTCTTCTACCAAAGCTTTGATATCATAATCAGAAACCAAAATATGGTTGTTTTCTGTAGATGCTTGATTTCTTACAGGCAAGTAAACTTCAAAACGAGTGCTCACATTTGGTTGACTGCTTGCGGTTATCATACCTTGATGTAGCTCTACCAAACTTTTAGTTAATGATAAACCTACACCAGTACCTTTAACTGTATTTTCTGAGAAGAAGCGCTCAAACAAATGATTAAATTCTTCTGAAGAAATCCCTTTTCCATCATCTTCAACAACAATGCTTAGCCAATCATCAGTAAAAGTTGTTTTCTCTAAATTTTGGATTTCCTTAGCTTTTAAGGTTTTGATAATGATAGATATATGACCGTTTTGCTTTGAAAACTTAAATGCATTAAAAAGCAGGTTATTAAGAATGATTTCTATTTTCTCGGGATCAAAGTCTAGTGTACATTCATTTTCTGATGATATAAATCTAAAATCAATATTTCTTTTATGTGCAAGATGACTAAAGTTATCATAGATTTCTTGAGTAAAAGCAATGATATCTGCATTAACAAGTTTTAGTTTCAACATTCCTTGTTCTAGCTTTTGGAAAGTCATCAACTCATCTATCAAATACATTAATTTTTTGCTATTTCTATAAATAAGATTTGCCTTATGCTTTAACTCATCTGTTAAATTGTTTTGAGTTACAATATCTTCTATGGGGCCAACAATTAAAGAAAGTGGTGTTCTAAACTCGTGTGAAACATCTGTAAAAAACTTCACTTTCATATCGTTTAGCTTTTTAAGTTGCTCTTTTTCTTTTTGCTCAAAATGTATTTGTTGTCTTTGCTTAGACTGTATTAATAAATAACGAACAAAAATGTACAGTAAAACATTAAGTAAAATAATGTAGATAATAATGGCCCAAACGGTTTTCCAAGGTGGTGGTAAAATGGTAATTTTTAAAGTTTGAGGTGTACCATTCCAAACACCAGAATAGTTAGATGCCTTTACAGTAAAAATATATTCACCAGCATCTAAATTGGTATAGGTAGCGCTTCTGTTTGCTGCATTTACAAAAGTCCAGTTGTTATTAAAGCCCTCTAGTTTATAAGCATAATTATTGTTTTGAGGATTTGTATAATGCAAGGCCGCAAACTCTATAGTAAATTGGTTATTGTAATAGTCTAAAGTAATTTCTTTAGTGTTTGATATAGATTCTTTTAAAATCACATCGCCATTAATTTCCTCGTTAATATTAACTGATTTATTAAAGAGCTTAAAATCAGAAAAAACCACCTGGGGTGCTGTTTTATTTGATGAGATAAGGTTAGGATTGAATACTACAAAACCATCAGAACCGCCAAATAAGAAACAATTATCGCTATACTTAAAACAGCTACTAAAACTAAAACTTATGTTATTTAAATAAGTCTGAAAATGCTCTTTCTGAATATTAAACTTAATTAATCCTTTAATCGTACTTATCCATAAATTGCCTTTGTTATCTGCTAGGATACCGTTTACAGATTTATCTGGCAAGCCATCATCCTCTGAATATGATTTTATATGATAAGAGCCATCTTTATTAAAAACTAGGCGGTTTAAACCTGATTCTGAACCTGCCCAAATGGTATTTTTAGGATACTCAATAATGCTAAAAATGGTATTTCCAATTATTTTCTCGCCATTTTGGGCTGCTGGTAAAGCTACAAAAGCATCTTTTTTAGGGTTATAATAATCTATAGAACCATTTTCATAACCTATCCAAATATTACCCTTATGATCTTCATAAATAGCCCTAACAAATTCAGAACTAATGCTTCCTTTTTCAGTTGCACTAGGTAAGTAATTAATTATGCTTCCAGAAATAGTAATTTTATACAATCCATTATTAGTACCAAACCACTTATTCCCTTTAGTATCTTTTAAAATGGCAAAAACAGCATGCCCATCTATTGCTTTTGTAGAACTACCGCCTTGTTTATTAAGCTGTAAAGCACCTTCTAAACTACCATTCCAAACTTGGTTATCATCAACCAATAAAGAACGGTTAGCGTTTTGGAAAGAATTAGAAAATCTAAAATATTTGGTTGCACCAGAAAGTAAATTATAATTAAAAAGTCCCATTTTAGAGGTTCCTAACCAGATAGATTTACCATCCTCGGTATACAGGCTTCTTACATTATCTTTTAAACTTTTATTGGTAAAGGTATAATATTGAAAAGGTAAAAGGTTTAAGCTCAACTTATTTAAACCCCTTTCTGTACCACACCAAAGCACTTCTGTTTTATCAATAAAAACCTCAAAAACTTGGTTATTACTAATACTTTGGTCGTTTAAAGAGTTATGTTGATGAAAAGTTATTTTACGATTAGTATTATTGATGTTTTGAATTTTCACTAATCCCAAATCTGATGTTCCTAACCAAACATCGCCGGTTTTTGATTTACAAATAGAGAAGATTTCTGTATTTGCTAAACTACCTCCTGTAAAGTTATTGCTAAACTCAAATGTTCCGTAAGACTTTGTTACCCTGTTATATGGCAATTTTAATAAACCTTCTCTGCCAGTGGTAATATAGAGGTTTTTATCAACCTCTAACAAACTCCAAAACCTATCGCCATAAGCATTAGGTTTAACTTTTATTTTAAAGAATTTAGATTTTCCGTTTGCGGTATTGTAATGTACTACACCGTCTTGGGTGGCTATCCATAAATAATCATCAAAAGACTTTATAATTTTTCTGATATTGAGGTTAAAAGGATAGCTCTTGTAGTTTTTAAACTTCCTTTGTGTAACATCATAAACGCTTAAACCTTTAGGTGTACCTATCCATAGTTTCCCACTATTATCAAATTGAAGAGTATTGATAAGGTTATAGATAACCGAATTTTTAGTTTTACTGTATAAAAAATTCTCAAAAACGTTGGTTCTGATATCGTAACGACTAAGCCCTTGTTTAGTTCCTACCCAAATATCTTTATTGTTATCCTCACAAATAGCGTAAGCCCAATTACCACAAATGCTGGTGCTATCTTTAGATTTTGAATACTTTTTAAAATTGTAACCGTCAAATCGGGCTAAGCCATTCATGGTTCCTAACCAAATAAAGCCTCTAGAATCTTGAAAAATGGTTCTTATCCTATCATCAGGCAAACCATCTCTGCTATAAAACCTTTCAAACAGCAGGTTAGATGATATTAAATTGGAAGCCTCTGTAACGCGATATTGGCTTCTAGCTGTTTTAAATAGACCTATCAAAAAGAAACCAAAGAAGAATATGGTTACGCATATTTTCCTTATTGATATCCCACTAAAACATTTGCTAGCAAGCATCATAAATGCAATTTTTTAAAGAATTATTTAGGTTTTGTTATAAAAATAAATAAATAACATAAATAAACAATACCGTTAGAAATATATAAGAAACAGAAACAATAATCCAATTCTTTAAAGGTTTTTCATTCATGTGCTATAGTTTTTTAAAGAGTAATCTGTATTTATTTACCGATGCATTCATGCCTAAATCTGCATGGTAACTGGGTTTTTGATAGATAAAAGCGTAAGGTTTATATAAAGTGGCACAATCTGGATGCGTTTTCTTTAAGTCCAGATATTTTTGCCAAGCAACATCATATTTTTTTATAGCAGCTTTTAGCTTCTCTTTATCATATTTACCGGTTTTATCCCCAGTAAAGCCTAAAGCCATCACTTCCCAACCATTGGCAATAATTTGATGTAACAAAAACCCATATAAAGATGATGTTTGGATATAAGCCTGATCTTCCTTATTGGCCATATTTATATTTTTACTGAGCTGGTAAATCTCGGCCCAAAGTTTTACTGCATCGTGTTTTTCTTTAATCACTTGCATTAACAGCCCTTTGTTATACCATGATGAAAATGCTTTGTACAAATAACCTTCTGATGGAAATAAATGGCTATCTATATTTGGATTATCGATACCGCTTAAAAATTCATCTCGCATCCACCAAACCCAATCTTGCTCAAAAGGATAAGCGGCGGATGCATGCCCTCTTAATACCGCTTTCGCTGATAATAAGCTAAGTTTTCTAAAATTCGTCCTCGATGGTGCATCAGTTATTCCCTCTTCATCCATAAACTGATTAAATACTTGCGCTTCTGAAAGTGTTGGATTTAAACCCCACCTACCTAAAACAAAAGCATTTAACCTACACCAAAACTCATTTTTAATATAAGGACCAACCCAACCACCACCTCTAGACCATGTCCATATTCCTTTAAAATTTTTATTTCTCTTTAGCTGCTCTAAAGATTTTAAACCTTGTATATTTTGATATTCTTCAAAACCATTGATAACACCTTCTGCCACATAATTTGGATAAGCACCTTTTCCTTCATACTCTCTTTGTGCTTGCACTTCCACTATCTGAGGGTGATTTCCTATACCTAAAGTTGGGTTAAAACTAAAAGTACGGTGGTAATCTCCTTTGGTGTGTTTGATAGAAAAAACAAGGTTTGGATGTGGTTTTATAGCATCCGTAACTCCTAAATAATACTTAGGCTCTTCATGCATGCCTCCAAAAGACCACGTTCTATAAAATATTTTCTTATTACGCTTCTCACAGACTTCTTCTCTTAAAAGCTGCAGTAGCTTAATATGGCTGGCTTCGCCGTTGGTGATAGGTCCATTTCCGCTGTGATACGGTACATTGTTAAGGTAAGTTTCTCCGGTTCTAATTACCAAACCATCTAAATCTGGAAAAGTATCAAAAAGCTCATCCAGCATTATTTTGTGTATCTCTATAGTTTTTTCTCTTTCAAAAGATACTTTGCCGTTTTTATCGCATATCTCATCTTTATAAAGCGCTATTAACTTCTTTGGTAAAACGATAATATCTGTGAAGTAATAAATTTTAATCCCTGCTTGATGAGCATTTTTGATGTAATTTTTAACTTTTACAGCGGCATCATTCACCCATGCTCTTTCTTTACTGCCTTGCGGAAAAATATCAGGATTTAACTTATCAAAAGTTAGTGCTGCATGTGCAAAAGTAAAATCGTTAATCACTTGCCCATTATAACCTTCCTTTTTTAAAAATTCTGGATGATTGAAAGCAGACTGTGTTAAAGGCTCACCCGGATTATGATGAACCATATCTAGTATAAATTTATCTATTACTTGCGCCCATAATGTACCGCAAGTAAAGAGCAGGCTTAGCGTAAAAATTATTCTTTTCATTATGTTTAATAGTATTTAGACATTCAAAAAATGCCCATACATTTAGGATCTAATTGATAAATCAAATATCCATGTAGATACGCTCTTCATCATGTCAGGATGTTGCAGATGTTAGTCTTAATGTTTCATAATTAGATGTCTTAAGCCTTTTATTAGCTGTATGTGGTATCTCAAATTGCATCAAACAAATAAGTACATGCAACCGAGGGCACAGTATTAGAAAAAAGCATTAGCTATTTTTACTTTATTATAAACCCATAATTCAAAACATCATGAAAAAACTATTATCTATAATTTCCTTTATAGGGATTACATGTTTATCGGCTATAGCTCAAAACAACGGAGATTATCGCTCTGCTGCATCAGGTTTATGGGGTAGCGCCAGCACTTGGGAAAGATTTACTGGTGGTAATTGGTCTGCTGCTGCAGCTAAACCCGGAGCTTCTAGTAATGTTACGGTGAGAAGTGGCCATGTGGTAACCCTTGATGCAGGTACTAATATCAGTAACTTAACTATTGAAAAAGGTGCTCAAGTAAATTCAAATGCAGTATTCCCTAATTCTTTTTTTATTAGAGTTGGTGCTGCCGGACAAGCAGGTGCTGCTGCAAATACTGGCATTATCAAAAATGATGGTATCCTAGGTTCTGTTTCTGATTCTACTTTTACCATTACTTTAGAAATGCCTTTACAATGCGCTAATTTTAAGCTTACTGGTAGTGGAACTACTCAGATTCTAAGAATGAGACCTTTACCTGGCAATACTAATCCTTTAAATGTAGAAATAGACCAAAATATTAACTTTATGCATAACAATATAGCTTTATCTGCTTATATCAATTATGCTAACTCTTTACCTGAAGAGAATGTAACCTTTACCATCAATAAAGATAAAGTAGTTAAATTTGTAAATCCTAATGGTGCCTTTCACTTGGGTAGTAACAAAACACCAAACCAAGGTGGTAACTACACTTATAACATTGCTGGTACTTTAGATTTAAGTGCTTGTACTAAAACCTCATTTTTAGTTCCTTTAACAGCAAACGCTAATTCTACTACTACTTTAAATGTTTCTGGCCTTTTAAAACTAGGTACTGGTTTTAGTGTAGATAATCCTGAAGCAACAGAACAAAGCGGAAAATTAGCACTTAATATTTTAGATGGCGGTGTAATTGATGCAACTTCTTTAAAATTAAAATCAACTTTACCGGCTACAAAATTTAAAATTGCTCCTACCGGAACTTTTAAATCAAAATAAAATCTTTCTATCTCATGCGTAAGCATTCAATTTTTCTTTGTTTTATTTCCTGGTTATTATTTAACCAGGAAATTTTTGCTCAAAAAATAGAAATCGTTAACAAAGAAAACTACCCTCTCTCAAATCATCCTATTACCATCTTAAAAAAGGATCTTAAGAAATTAAAATCAAAAAAAAATTATCCTATTCTAACCGATAATGATGGAAATACAATAGTTTCTCAAACTAATGCCAATCAAAATGGTAAATGGAATAAATTATTGTTTCAGGTAGATTTAAAAGCACAAGCATCCAAGACTTATTCTCTTAGCTGGCAAAAACAAAAACCTATTGATGTTATTAAAACAAGCATCAGAATGGGAGAAAGAAAAACAGCCAAAGAGCCAGTTAAACCTGTTTCATCAAGCGTTTTTAGAGCAAAAAACTTACCCAAAGTAAGTGGTTTTCAGCCTTACCAAACAGATGGCCCTACCTGGGAGAACGACAAAGTAGGTTACCGCCATTATTTAGATGGTAGACATGCAAAAGATTTGTTTGGAAAATTACAACAAGAAATTTCGCCAGAAAATGTTGGTTTAACTACTAAAAAAGAAGTGGTAGATAATTACCATGTTATGGAAAAATGGGGCCGTGATATACTGCCTGTGGGTAATTCTGTTGGCATTGGAGGCATTGCCTTTAGTACTAAAAATGGCTTTAAAAGAATAGGTAGTATTGCTACAGACACCCTTTATCCTATCAAAAAAACTAAATTTAAAATTTTAACAGAAGGTGCTATTTACAGCCAATTACAGATTACACATCATCAAGCTAGTATAAACAATAAAAGTTTTAAAATAGTAGAAAAGCCCGCTATATGGGCAGCCAGCTATGCTTATGAAAATCAGGTAAATGTATCATCAAAACATAAATCTGATGAAAATTTGATGATTGGTTTACCTAAAGTAGCTACCGATGTTACTTTTGATGAAATAAGAACCAAAAAATGGATTGCCTTTTACACTTACGATAAACAAAGCTACAATAAAGAGTATTTACTAGGTCTTGCGATTATTGTACCAGCTCAGCATTATATAAAATCTGGCAAAATACCCGATACCGAAAAACTTTCAAACTCTTATTTTGCAGAACTCTCTTTAAAAAACACTAAAGAACCTATTTCTTATTTTGCTTTAGGATGTTGGGAATATTCAAACCCTCAGTTTAAAACTAAAAATGGCTTTGAGAGCTATCTTAATAGCTTTTTACAAGGCTTAAATGCAGATGTTAGAATAAATATTTTAGATTAATTTAATTGAATAAAAAAAACGGGGGCTAAGCATATTTAGCCCCCGTTCTTTTATGCATTAGCCAAAGCCCTATCCAGATGTACGTAGCCGCCATCAACATGAATAAGCTGCCCGGTGGTATGACTTGATTTTTCTGACATTAAGAACGCTACCGTATTGGCAATTTCTTGCGTAGTTGTCATTCTGTTTTCTAATGGGATATTAGCCGTAATCTCTGCTAATTTTTCCTTTGCATTAGCTAAAGTTTCTATCCATTTAGCGTATTGTGGAGTCCAACACTCGGCAACAATAACAGCATTTACTCTAATACCATACTTTAGCAATTCTACTGCCCATTCACGGGTTAAAGCGTTTCTTCCGCCATTTGCTGCAGCATAGCCAGAGGTATTACCTTGTCCGGTTTCTGCTGTTTTAGACCCAATATTTACTATACTACCCTTAGATTCTTTTAAGTAAGGTAATGCATAATGAGCCAACAAATAATAGTGTACTAAGCTATGGTGTAAACTTTTGATAAAGCCCTCGTAAGAACCATTTTCTAAACCTATACCATCATTTAAGCCTGCATTATTCACTAAGCCATCTATCCTACCAAAAGCTTTTACAACTGCTTTAATAGCATCTTCACAAGCTACTGGATTTGATAATTCTGCTTGCACACAAAATGCTTGTCCTCCTGCTTTAGCAATGTCATCTGCTAATAATTGATTATCAGCTTGGTTTCTGCCTAAAATAACTGGAATGGCGCCTTCCTGAGCCAAAACTCTACAAACGCCTTCTCCTATACCTTTGGCTCCTCCAGATACAACAATAACTTTATCCTTTAATCCTAAATCCATAATGCTTAGCCTTGATATGCCTTTACATGCTGCTTAGAAGTTCCTAAGCCATCTATACCCAACTCTACAACATCTCCTGGTTTTAAATATACTGGCGGATTAAAGCCCAAGCCAACACCATGTGGCGTTCCTGTTGAGATGATATCACCTGGCAATAAGGTCATGAAATGACTTAAATAACTTACCAATTTAGGAAGGTTAAAAATTAAATCATCAGTATTACCATCTTGGAATATTTTGTCGTTTACTTTTAGCCAAAGTCTTAAGTTGTTTACATCAGCAATTTCATCTTTTGTAGCTAACCAAGGACCAATAGGGGCAAAAGTATCACAACCTTTACCTTTATCCCAAGTACCACCACGCTCTAATTGAAACTCACGCTCACTAACATCATTATGTAAACAATAACCTGCGATATAATCCATAGCGTCTGCTTCTTCAACATAGCTTGCTTTTTTACCAATTACGAACGCTAATTCTACTTCCCAATCTGTTTTAACCGAGTTTTTAGGGATGATGATATCATCATTTGGACCAACTAAAGCCGTAGTAGATTTAAAAAATAAAATAGGCTCTGCCGGAATAGGTGCATTTGTTTCTTTAGCGTGTTTAGCATAGTTTAAACCAATACAAACTATTTTTGATGGTCTGGCTACAGGAGAACCTAATCTTTCTGATGCAGAAACCTCTTGTAGCTTACCTTCATTTTCTTTTAAAAAGGCTGCTAGTCTGTTTAGACCATCGTTTTCAAAAAATGCCTCGTTATAATCTTCACCAAATGCAGATGTATCATATCTTTTATCATTAATAATAACACCTGTTTTTTCTTTTCCTGCTTGTCCGTATCTTATTAATTTCATTTCAATTGTATTTATTAAGTTCTTCTTTAATGAAGATTTAGTTTATTTAATTATTCAATTTTATAAATCCACCATCTATAGGATAATCATTACCGGTAATAAAACCAGCTTCATCACTACATAAGTATAATGCTAATGTAGCAATTTCATCAACACTACCCATTCTGCCAATAGGCTGTGATTTTGATAATTTCTCGAACATCTCTTGTTCTTTACCAGGATAATTTTTTGCTATAAAACCATCAACAAAAGGTGTGTGTACCCTTGCCGGCGATATAGAATTACATCTGATATTTTGATGAATAAAGTCTTTAGCAACGCTTAAAGTCATAGCAAAAACAGCTCCTTTACTCATGCTATAAGCAAATCTATCATTTAAACCCACATAAGCCGCTATAGACGCTACATTTAAAATTACACCTTGCTGTGTTTTGATGAAATAAGGTAAAGCCTCATGTAAACAGTTATAAGTTCCTTTTACGTTTACTTGGTAAACGCGATCAAAATCTGCCTCGCTAGTGTTTACCACATTGCCAACATGGGCAATTCCGGCACAATTAACCAGAATATTAATGTCGCCTATTTTTTCAAAAACAGATTTTACAATTTGCTGATTGGTAACATCGCATACAAATGCAAATGCTTCCCCACCATCTTCCTGAATCTTAAAAACAGTTGCATTAGCCTGCTCCTGATTAACATCCAAAACATAAACTTTGGCCCCTTGCCTTGCAAAAGTTAGCGCTATAGCTTGCCCAATACCGCTTCCTGCTCCTGTTATAACGGCTGATTTACCTTCTAATGAAAACACTTTTTCTTTATTTTAATGATTACAATAATATGAACTTATAAACTCACTCCTCTTTTCCAAGGGATAAAATCATCTTGATTTAAGAGTACTGCCTTTGGTATTATTTCGCCACTAGCAGCTTTGATACAATAGTCTAAAATCTCTTCTCCCATTTCTGCGATGCTTTTCTCTCCTCTGATAATAGCGCCTGTATCTATATCAATAATATCAGACATTCTTAAAGCTAAACCCGAGTTTGTAGCAACTTTAATAACCGGACAAACTGGGTTACCCGTTGGTGTACCCAAACCTGTAGTAAATAAAATTAAGGTTGCCCCGCTAGCTGCTTTTCCTGTAGTAGCCTCAACATCATTACCTGGTGTACAAACTAAATTTAAACCTGGTTTAACTGCTGGCTCTGTATAATCTAGAACATCTACTACAGGCGCAGTGCCTCCTTTTTTGGCGGCTCCGGTACTTTTAATAGCATCGGTAATTAAACCGTCTTTTATATTCCCCGGCGATGGATTCATGTGAAAACCCGAGCCTACTGCATGTGCTTGTGCATCATAAGTTTGCATCAAATGGATAAACTTTTCTGCAATCTCTTTCCCTTCACAGCGGTCTATCATATTCTGCTCTGCACCACATAGTTCTGGAAACTCTGCCAATAGAACCTTAGCACCCAAGGCTACCAATAAATCAGCAGTATAACCTACCGCCGGATTAGCAGAAATTCCGCTAAAACCATCACTACCTCCACATTTAACACCTACAGTTAAAGCTGATAGAGGTGCTGGCTTTCTTCCAATTTTATTGATTTCTACCAATTGCGAGAAAGTTTGCTGTATGGCATCTTTAATAAGTTGCTCCTCGCTTTTACTTTGTTGTTGCTCAAAAACTAATAAAGGCTTATTGAAATTTGGATTGTACCGCTTTAAATCATCTAAAAAGTTTTGCGTTTGTAGATGTTGGCAGCCTAAACTTAGAACAGTTACGCCAGCAACGTTGGGATGGTTGGCATAGGAAGCTAAAAGCTTACTTAGTAACTCCGCATCTTGCCGGGTACCACCACAACCACCTTGGTGATTTAAGAATTTTATCCCATCAACATTTTTAAATAAACGTTCTGTAGGTTGTACTGCATTTAATTCTAAAGATAGGTTTTGGATATCTTTACCTTCTTCTAAAGCTTGCCTTAATGCTTTTGCATAAAGTTTGTACTTATCGGTTACGGCATAACCTAAACTATGGTGTAAAGCTTCTTTAATAACATCCAAATTTCTGTTTTCACAAAAAACAGTGGGTATAAATAACCAGTAATTTGCGGTACCCACACGCCCATCCTCACGATGATAGCCTAAAAAAGTTTTATCAATATACTTGCTTACATCTGGTTTTTCCCATTGGTAATCAACCTCTCTGTAAGCATAATCTTCCGCAGCATGTTTAAGGTTGTTTACAGTCATTAAGTCTCCTTCGCTCACTGGGGTTTGAATTTTACCAACCAAAACACCATACATCATCACCTCATCACCAGGCTGCATTGCATCTAAGTAAAATTTATGCTTAGCCGGAATATCCTCTTTAAGCGTAATTATTTTACCATTAAAATCAACATTTAAACCTTTCTCTAAATCTTGCAGCGCTACTAGCACATTATCATGTGAATGAAGCTGTAAATACTCCTTACTCATATTATTTTAAATCAAAAATCTTATCCATTAAAACCCATTTTTCTCCCTCTTTTGCAAAAGGTAAAGGCTGTTGAAAATCCCACATGAGGGTTTCCCATTCTTGTACTTTAGCATTTTTTGCATCTGCTTTTGATTTTTTCTCAAAAGAGAAATTGTCATCCACCTCCATAATCATCAATAACCTGTTTCCGGTTCTATAAATTTCCATATCCCTAATACCAGATGAAATAATGCTAAAAGTAACCGCAGGCGGAACTTTTTTATGCCATGCCTCATACTGGGCAATTAACTTAGGGTCGTCTTTTAAATCGAGAGCTAAACAATATCTTTTCATTTTTTTACGGTTGAAACTTTATGACCATGAACAGCAAAGATTAAAATCACAAAAAAGCAAAATGCAGGTACAATATAACCCAGCTGGATATTTCCATATAAATCACTTACATGACCAAAAATTAGAGGTAAAATAGCTCCTCCTACAATAGACATGATGATGAAACTACTTCCTAACTTAGTATCTTCACCTAATTCTTTTATCCCTAAAGAGAAAATAGTTGGAAACATGATAGACATAAAAAATGCAATACCTATAACGATATAGATAGATGCTAAACCTGTAATATACATGGCTGAAATACTCAAAGTCATACATAAAACAGCATAAATAGCTAATAAAACCGGTGGTTTAACAAATTTCATAAAGAAAGTTCCTACAAAACGACCTACCATAAAGGCCATCCCCACCCCAAAACCAGCATATTCTGCTGCTTTTATCTCAGAAATCCCAGTTGCATGGGTAGCATACAGAATAAAGAAACTGAAGATACATACCTGCGCTCCAACATAGAAAAATTGCGCTGCTATAGCCCAATTTAAATGCTTATGTCTAAACACCGCCAAAGATGAACCTTGAGTAGCTTTATCTTCTTCTTTAATTTCTGGCAGCTTCATGAAGAAGAAAATAACTGCAAGAATTAAAATTACAGAGCCTAAGATAAAATAGGGCATTTTTACTGTTGCCGCCTCTGCAGCTAGTGCCAATTGCCTTGCGTCTGGCGTCATTAACGCTAATTTCTCTTCTGGTAAACCTTCTGTTAAAATAATTCTTGCCCCAACAATAGGTGCTAAAGTAGCCGCTAAGCCATTAAAAGATTGCGCTAAATTTAAACGCTGTGTAGCTTTCTCTGGCGGACCTAACAAAGAAGCATAAGGATTTGCTGCTGTTTCTAAAATGGTTAAGCCACAGGCAATAATAAAAAGCGCTACCAGAAAAAATGTATATGATTGCAGGTTTGCCGATGGGATAAACAAATAAGAACCTAAGGCAAACAGCATTAAGCCTAAGATGATTCCGGCTTTATAACCTTTTTTCTTAAGCAAAAATCCGGCTGGTAAAGCCACAACAAAATAAGCTATAAACACGGCCGAGTCTACCAATGAAGCCTGTAGCGTGGTTAAACTGAATGCTCTTTTTAAATGTGGTATTAATATAGGATCTAGATTATGAACAAAGCCCCACATGAAAAACAAAATCGTTATCATGATGAAGGCAAAATTAGTAGAGCCTTTTTTTGATGTTGTCATTTAATTTGGTTTAATAATAAAGATGTTCAAATTAAATAAACTTATTTTTATAAAACAAAAATTTTATATTATGGAATAAATGAATAGTTTTGATATATGATACAAGTTATTAACAGAGCCATAGACATTATAGAATACGTAGCCAACAACCCTAAAGAACCCAAATTAATGGGCCATATTGCTGATGATTTAAACCTAAATACCGCAACTTGCGCCAACATTATTAAGACTTTAGTAGATCGGGGCTTTCTAAAAAAAGCCGATAAAGAAAAAGGTTATTTACTTGGAGACAATTTTACAGAAATTGCTAGTGGTTCTTTTGGCTACAAACAACTATTAGACAGAGCCGAGCCAGAATTATTACTTGCTCAACAAACGCTTCAAGAAAATTGCTTGATAGCTGTATTGAAAGAAAACAAACGTATTATTTTAAAACATCTTATTGCCAACCAACTGGTACAAGCTACCACCGCAGATGAAAAAAATGCTTATGATGCCTCTACTGGCCGGTTATTAGTGGCCATGCTTCCTGATAAAGAACTAGCGCAATACATTAAGCGTTTCGGTTTACCCGATAAATCTATTTGGCCAGAAGCTTCTTCCAGAGCGCAGTTGCTAGAGCAAATAGCTATCATTAAAAAACAGGGTTATGTTTTAATTGAAGATAGTGTCCAAGTTATTGGTATTGGAACGCCTATTTACCAAAACGGGAAAGTAGTTGCTGGCTTTAGTATTTATATGCCGGCTTTTAGGTTTAATCATGAAGTTAAAGAATTGATGATTAAAACCGCTTTAGAAGCGGCTCGAAATATATCTATTGAATAAATATATGTTGCAAATTCATTTTATACTTTCCAACATTTCATAAGAAAGCATTAAATGTTAAAATTAAAAAGCCTCTAAGAAAAATCTTAAAGGCTTTTTAATACAGAAATTAACAATTATGCTTCTTTCTTGGTAGCTTTTTTGGCAGGTGCTTTAGCTGCTTTTTCTGCCTTAGGCTTAGCTTCTTTAGCTTTTGTAGCTTTAGGTTTTTCTTCTTCTACAACTTCAACCTCTTGCACTTCTGCAACGGCTTGTTCTTCTTCAGAAAAAATTGGAAGATCTTTTAAAATATGAAACCATGATACTATTTTTTTAATATCAGAAGCGTAAACTCTTGTTTCATCATGATTAGGGGCTACTTCAAAAAAGAATTTTCTTAGGTCTTTACCATCAGCTTTAGCTTCTGGAACAGCTCCTTTAAAAGCTTTCATCGCCTCAAAAACATCTTTTAATCTTAAATCCTCATCTTCACCATAAATGGTAATATCTTCTAAAGATGCCAACTTAGCTGTAGACATGTTTACAACTAATTTAGATTTTTGAGCATCTAAGCTTTCTAAAATAAAACCCGATTTGTTTTGCCCTATTAATTTGTATAATCCCGGTTTCCCCGAAACAGCTACTAAGCCTGTTAAATTCATATTCTTAATGAAGCTATTATTAATCTTCTACTATTTCTATGCTTAAAATTTTATCACCTTGTCTAATATCATCAACAACATCTACATTCTCTATCACTTTACCAAAACAAGTATGGTTACGGTCTAAATGTGCGGTATTGTTACGACTGTGGCAAATAAAAAACTGAGAACCTCCAGTGTTTCTTCCTGCATGTGCCATAGATAATACCCCACGGTCATGATATTGGTTGCCACCCGTTAACTCGCAGTCTATTTGGTAACCTGGCCCGCCACTTCCTGCTCTGTATGATGTTGCAGCGTCTTTAGAAAAAGGACAGCCACCTTGTACTACAAAATCAGGAATAACACGGTGAAAAGTTACACCATTATAAAATCCCTCTTTTGCTAATTTTTTAAAGTTGGCTACTGTATTTGGTGCGTCTTCTTCGTAGAAGGCCACAGTCATATCTCCTTTTTCGGTTTTAATGATTGCTTTACTCATATTCTTGGTTTTAAGAATGCAAAATTAATAAAATTTTTAGCCTCCACTAATCGTTTTCATTCTATATGCTTAATTTTAGAGAAATGAAAAAAACCATCTTTCTTTTATTACTCTTCTTTTCTACTTTTAAAAGCTTTGCAGCTTCTATCCTTATCCCTATGGATGAAGACCAAAAGAACCATTTAAAAGCCTACGGACTCACTTATTGGGTTTTAAAAAATCAGCAGGAAGTAAACTGGCTATTAAATTATAGAGGTGGGAGCTTCTTAACAACCTATAATACAAGCGTTGAAAAAGAACTTAAAATAAGAGGAATAAGTTATGAGGTTATTGCTGATGCTAAAGTAACAGCTATTTTTACCGAGATATCCAATCCGGAAGTAAATATGGATATTGTAAAACTAGAGAAAACTCCAAAAATAGCTGTTTATACACCAAAAAGTAAGCTTCCTTGGGACGATGCCGTAACCATGGTTTTAACTTATGCAGAAATTCCTTATGATATTATTTATGATGAAGAGGTCTTAAACGGAAAACTTCCTGAGTATGATTGGCTTCACCTACACCATGAAGATTTTACAGGACAATACGGCAGATTTTGGGCCAATTACCGCATGGCTTCTTGGTACAGAGATGATGTGCAACAACAAGAAACTACAGCAAAAAAAATGGGCTTTAAAAAGGTATCTCAAATGAAACTAGCTGTGGCTACTAAAATAAGAGATTTTTGTAGCGGCGGAGGTTTCCTCTTTGCCATGTGTTCTGGTACTGATAGCTATGATATAGCTTTAGCTGCCGCCGGAACAGATATCTGCGAAAGCATGTTTGATGGCGACCCATCCGACCCACAAGCTCAACAAAAACTAAATTTTAATAACACTTTCGCTTTTCATAATTTCCTATTGGATTTAAATCCATCTAATTATGAGTTTTCAAATATTGATGCTACCAGCTTTAGAAATGTAGAAAGAACTAGAGACTTCTTTACTTTATTTGATTTTTCTGCAAAGTGGGATGTTGTACCAGCCATGCTTACTCAAAACCACGAAAAAGTTATCAAAGGTTTTATGGGCCAAACTACATCATTCAATAATAAAACCATAAAACCTGATGTATTGGTGATGGGCGAATTAAAAGCCGCAAACGAAGCCCGATACATTCACGGTCAGTTTGGAAAAGGCCAATGGACTTTCTATGGCGGTCATGACCCAGAAGATTATCAGCATATTGTGGGCGACCCACCAACAGATTTAAATCTTTATCCTAACTCGCCTGGCTACAGGCTTATTCTAAACAATATCCTTTTCCCCGCAGCTAAAAAGAAGAAACAAAAAACTTAATCGTAGAAATTCCATTTAACACCAAATTGCGCTATAGAATAAGGCATAGGGTATCTGTTAACGGTATAATAGCCCTTAGAGAAAAGTCCTTTATTTACATAGTTATACCTTAAAAACAAATTTGCTCTTTTCCAATTGGTTCTTATCCAAGCATCAGCAACAGGCCAAGTATTAAACCTTACTGCCTCGCCATTATAAAACTGCCCAATAGCTGGTGCATAAGAAGGTGCAGTATATTCGCTAAAATAACGTACATCAAAACCAAACTCGGTTTTCAAAACTTTAAAAAAATCTTGATGCATGTACAGGCTATGGAAAGTATAAACTTCTGGTGTTCTTAAAATTTGCTCAAAATCTGTTTTCTGGTAAACCAGATAATTTTCGAAAGTAAACTTACCAAACTTAAAATCTTTACCAACACTTAATTTTAATAGGTTGATATTACTACTTAACTGCTTAGGCTCTATGATATTATTTTCTGATGAAAAGTAAAGATGATTAGACACTAAGAAATACTCTGCTTTAGCCTGAAAATGAAACTTCGAGTTTAAATAAGCAAAAGATAAATTTTGTGTTTTTTGATTATCGAAATTCAAATTCCAACGGTGGTGGTTAGAAAACCAACGTTCGTAAATAATCGCCGGACTTTGGTTTTGAGAATAAGCCCCCAAGACTAATCTACCAACAGAATTGCTCAGTTTTATTTCTGATTGCGCTTGATATAAGAAATCACCAATATTTCTGCCTTGGAAAATCTGCTGTAAATCTACTTTTAAGCTAGCTTTATCGCTAAAGCTATAATTTAGAGTTCCTTTTAAGCTTAAGTTCTGAAATTGAGATTGATAATTAACCTGCTTATAGTCATAAAAATCTTGCACCAAACCAATATCCAATTTTAACTCATTCTTTAAAAAAGAAAGACTTTTACCTCTCAAATAAAAACTGTAGGCAAATTCATTTTTAAGATGATTTACCAAGGTAGAATCAGAAGTAGAATCTCTAAAAATATAGTAGTTATTCAAAATGCCTGTGGTATCTACACCTTCATTTTTAAAAAAATATTTCTGCCTGTTATAAGTAAAATTATAGCTTACTCTTTGTGTTGGCAAAGCCGATGTACTATCTGCTGAAGCAAACCTTTGTTTCCCAATATTGTAAAACTGTTTGATGTTTATGGTATTGTATCTCCAGTTGTGTAGCGCTCCGTTTAAGCGTGTAGCCTCAAACTCAGGTTGTACTACGGTAGGTACTGTAAAAATAGAATCATTTCTAATAGAACCATTCTCGCCGCTCTTTATCGTGTTAAAAATAGCATTTGCTAAAAGCGTATAACGCTTATTCTTAGATTCGTACCATGTCCATAAAGAAGCGTTTAAATTATTAGCTGTTTGCCCAAAATAATAGCCTTCTGTACGGTTAGTTGCGTATTTTGCTCCAATATTCCAATTGGGTTTTATATTCTGACTATGGATAACATGAAAAGCCTGCTCAGCATTTACTCCCAAAGTGGTAGATAACATAAACATTTCTGTAAACTGAGACCTTGCTTGGTAATAAATGATATCTTCAGGTTTTGTTAAGTACCTATCAAAAAAATGATAGCCTAAATCAAAACCAATAGTCTTAAGAGGCTCAAACAACATAGGCCTATAGGCCAAACCCATTGCTCCGGTATTCATGGTTGGGCTTTTGGGGTCATACAAAGGGTTGAACCTATGAAAATTAGTTGTACTGGTATCTAGTGGAAATAACCTAGTGCTATCTCTTAAAAACTCCTCCTTAGTAACTTTTATAAACTTAGCTGTATAAATAATAGAATCCTTTTTGGTCTCCAATTGCTTCCTTAAAGAATCGACACTAATTTCTTGCTTGGGTTGCGCTGCTTGCTGTTGCCCATTTGGTTGATTTTGATTTGGATACGCAGATGAAGGATCATTAAATCTGGTATTACCCGTTCCAATAGTACGCGGTGTTTGACGCACCTGTGCCATCAAAGGATAATATCCAATAGCCAATAAAATTAAAAAGAACAGCTTTTTAAACATTATACCAATAAAATTAACTGTTTTAAGATATTGGTCATATGTGGTTCTGCCTCTGTTGCTGTTTTAATAATTTCTGCTACAGATACAGGTTGTAATGTTTCAGGAAAACCTTCATCTGTTAAAACAGAAATAGCAAATACAGGTAACCCCATGTGGTTGGCAACAATAACTTCGGGTACGGTACTCATTCCAACAGCATCGGCCCCAATAATTCTTAAGTATTTGTATTCTGCTCTTGTTTCTAAATTTGGTCCAGTAACCGAAGCGTAAACACCCTTATGGCAAGTAATCTGCTCTTTTTGGGCAATAGTTAAGGCTTTTTCTATCAAATGCTTTTTGTAAGGCTCGCTCATATCCGGAAACCTTGGGCCCAATTCATCATAATTTGTTCCCGTTAGCGGATTTTCTGGCTGTAAATTAATATGGTCTTCAATAATCATTAAATCGCCTTTCTTATAAGCCGGATTTAAAGCACCACTAGCATTAGAAACAAACAAGGTTTTAATACCTAAGAGTTTTAAAACCCTTACCGGAAAAGTAATTTGTTTCATATTGTAGCCTTCATAATAATGCAAGCGCCCCTGCATGGCTACCACTTTCTTGCCTGATAATGTCCCAAATATTAATTTGCCAGAGTGAAACTCTAAAGTAGAAATAGGAAAATTAGGAATATGCGAATAAGATAATTGATGCTCTATTTCAATATCATTTACCAAACCACCCAAACCTGTACCTAGAATAATACCTATTTCTGGCACAAAATCACCTATTCTTTTCTTTATAAATTCTACAGAATCATTTAACTGCTTTAACATAACTTAAAATTTTTTCTTTAAAAATCAATTCATCATCTTTAAAAACAACCTCTATTGGCCATTCATAAATAGGTAGTCCGGCTAATAGTTCTTTATCAGACTGAGATTTTAAACGCACAGCATCCTTTTCTGTTGTAATAATTAATGCCCCTGTACCACATTTCTTAAAATCTGCTACAAGTTTAAGCATATTTTTTCGGCTGAAATGATGATGATCTGGATAATTATGATGAATAATATGAGTACTATACTTTTCTACTTCTTTAAACAACAAGGCAGGCCTTGCTATACCTGTAAGCAATAAAATGGGTGTACCTGCTGCTATTTCTTCTAAAACCAAACTTTCTCCATTATCAATTCTTTTCAATTGCTTACTATAAGCTAAGGAAGAGAAAAAGATTTTTTGATGATGAGCTAAAGAAAAAGATTCTTTGATTTTATTCTTTTCAGTCTCGGATAAATCTAAGGGGCATTTAGTAATCACAATAATTTGAGCCCTACTTTTACCAGTAAAGGATTCTCTATAATTTCCTGCAGGCAATAATAATTTAAAATGCTTTAAGCGATGATAATCAAACAATAATATATTCATCCCAGCTTTTAAAGCTCTATGCTGATAAGCATCATCCAATACTATAAGCTCATGCGTTTCTTTAAGTTTCTCCACTCCAAAAACCCTATCTTCACAAACCGCAACCGTTATTTCAGGAAATTTATTCTTTAATTGCTGAGGTTCATCGCCGTTTAAGGCTGCATCTTCGTATTTTTCTACCAATCTAAAACCTTTGCTCTTACGTCCGTAACCTCTACTTAAAGTAGCCATTTTAAAATCAGATTTTAATAGTCTGATAATATATTCTGTTAAAGGCGTTTTACCAACACCACCAACTTCTAAATTGCCAATAACAATAAGGGGTAACTTAAATGATGTACTATTAAACCAATTCCAGTCGTAAAATTTATTGCGTAGCCAAACAATGATTCCGTAAATCAGCGAGAATGGAAAAAGTAATAAACGGAATATGGCCATGCTATTTCTTAAGAAACAAAATTAGAAAACCTAAGCATTATATCTTTTAAAGATGAAAATAAAAATCTAAATGCTGACAAAGATAGCTATTAAAGCAAAAAACCCTTTCAAGATAAACTCGAAAGGGTTTCTGGTGGTATGGGCCGGGATCGAACCGGCGACACATGGATTTTCAGTCCATTGCTCTACCGACTGAGCTACCGTACCATCTTGGTGGAAACGTTGCTTCGTTTCGGGATTGCAAATGTAGCCTCTTTTTGATAAAATACAAATAATATTTTCAAATAATTAGTAACCTACTTTAAGTCACCAAATTAAACCTCAATAAAAAGAATCTTGCCCCCTCATAAAGTAGTTCATCATTTAACGATATTAAGCCAATACTTTTTGTACTATAGCTAATACTTCACTTAACAAAGAATCATCTTCTTGCTCTCCGGCTAACATTAGCTGTAAAGCTTCTTCAAGTAATTGTTCTTCCATAAACTTAATGTTTGTATATTAAGACGAGACTATTGAATGCTTTGTTACATCACTATAAAAAAATCTTTAAGGGTATAATTCTTGATATCAAAGGCTTAAACAATTAAAACCATTTGAAAATCTAAAAATTACTATGCTTGCATAGTTTTTTTAAATTAATTATTTATATTAGCTCTATCATCAATTCAAACACTATGCTGGCACAAATTATTTTCATTTTAGCTTTTACTTTAGCAATAGTAGCTTTTACCATTAGTATTAGAAAAATTATTAGAAACATTAATCTAGGAAAAGATATAAACCGTACAGATCATCAAGCAGAGCGCTGGAAAAACATGCTTAAAGTAGCTCTTGGTCAAAGTAAAATGACTGCCAGACCTGTGGCAGGTATTATGCATATACTTGTTTATGTGGGGTTCATCATCATTAATATTGAAGTTTTAGAAATTATCATTGATGGTGTTTTTGGTACGCACCGTGTGTTTTCTTTTTTAGGGGGCTTTTATAACTTTTTAATAGCCTCTTTTGAAATATTGGCTTTACTAGTTCTTTTAGGCGTATTTGTTTTCTTGGCAAGAAGACTGGTGTTGCAGCTTAAGCGTTTCAGTGGTGTGGAAATGACGGCTTGGCCAAAATCAGATGCTATTTATATTTTAGTGATTGAGGTTTTGTTAATGTCTGCTTTCTTGACTATGAATGCTGCAGATTACAAGCTACAACAAGCAGGTGCTAGTCATTATACGCTTGCAGGTAGTTTCCCTGTATCACAATTTATTTTACCCTTACTACCTACAGACATCAATACCTTAATCTTCATTGAGCGTTTTTGTTGGTGGTTTCATATATTAGGTATACTAGCCTTCTTAAACTACCTACCATTTTCTAAACATTTCCATATCATTTTAGCATTTCCTAATACATGGTATGCTAAACTTGCTCCAAAAGGAGAATTTAACAATATGGAAACCGTATCTCATGAAGTAAAAGCTATGTTAAATCCATCTTATACACCTCCTGCCATAGAGGCAAATAATAAGTTTGGAGCTAAAGATGTACAAGACTTAAATTGGGTACAACTGATGAATGCCTATACCTGTACAGAGTGCGGAAGATGCACATCTTCTTGTCCGGCTAATATAACAGGTAAGCTTTTATCTCCAAGAAAAATCATGATGGATACCCGTGATAGAATGGAAGAGATTGGTAGAAATATAGATAAACATGGTAAAGATTATCATGATGGTAAAAGCTTGTTAGATGACTATATCAGCAGAGAAGAAATTTGGGCTTGTACCACTTGTAACGCTTGCGTAGAAGCCTGTCCAGTAAATATAGATCCGCTTTCTATTATTCTTGATTTAAGACGTTATGCTGTTATGGAAGAATCTAACGTAACAGGTAGCTTAAACGCGATGTTCTCTAACATCGAAAATAATGGTGCTCCTTGGAAATATTCTCCTGCGGATAGATTTAATTGGGCAAATAAATAGCATTAGACATTGACAAAAAAGATAAAAGAGTAAAGACACTTAACGATATTAAAGATTCTACTACAGATACCGATAACTAAGAACTGGCAACTAATAACTGACAACCAATGATACAAGTACCAACCATGGCAGATATGATGGCTGCTGGCGAAGAACCAGAAGTTTTATTTTGGGTAGGCTGCGCCGGCAGTTATGATGAAAGAGCACAAAGAGTAACACAGGCTTTCGCTAAAATTTTAACGCATTGCAATATTAAATTCGCGGTATTAGGCACAGAAGAGAACTGCACTGGAGACCCTGCAAAAAGAGCGGGTAACGAATTTCTTTTTCAGATGCAAGCCATGATGAATATCGAAGTTTTGAACGGATATAACATCAAAAAAATTGTAACTGCTTGCCCACATTGTTTTAATACCATTAAAAATGAATACCCAAATTTAGGAGGTCATTATGAGGTTATCCATCACACACAATTAATACAAGAACTTATTGATGCTGGTAAGCTAAAAACAGAAAATGGAGAACCTTTTAAAGGTAAAAAAATAACCTACCACGATCCTTGTTACTTAGGCCGGGCTAATGGTGTATATGAAGCTCCTAGAAAAGTATTGGAAGTTTTAGACGCTGATTTAGTTGAAATGAAACGTTGTAAACAAAACGGACTTTGCTGTGGTGCTGGTGGAGCTCAAATGTTTAAAGAGCCAGAAAAAGGCAAAAAGGATGTAAATATTGAAAGAATAGACGATGTTTTAGAATCTAAAGCAGAAGTTGTAGCTGTGGGTTGTCCTTTTTGCATGACGATGATGAAAGATGGTGTTAAACACTTTGAAAAAGAACAAGAAATAGAGGTCTTGGATATTGCAGAAATTACCGCTAGAAATAATAATCTGATTTAATGCTATTCCAGCATCTTTTTAAAAGGTGCTGGATATTCATCTACTTACAGAAATAGATTCCTCCTTCTGAGCAGGCACATCTTTATAGTTGATTAACCTACCCTCATGTTTTAAGCTATCTTTGGTATCCTGATACTTCTTGAAACTTACTTTTGTTGGCTTAACAGTTTCATTACTTAACCAAATATTCAAAATCATGGTATGGGCAATAAGAACCATACATATAAGAACAATATAACTTATTTTACCAAACTTCATTTAATTCGTAAAAAATAATAATACCAAAATAAGAAAAAGTATCTAATATCCCTAATATTAGGGAATGTATTTAGAATTTTCTCTCAAAAAATCAAAACTTTTATTGAGTGAATTAAGTTCCTCTTCAGAAATTCCCTTTAATGGAAAATTTATTTCATTTGCCATAGAATCAACATCACCAGCTGGGTCTTTATAACTTTGAAAGATAACGGAAGATGGCTCACATACAACACTTAACCAACCCGACTTTTCATTTCCATAATAATTTAATTTTTGAACTTTTTCTATTCTTACGGAATAGTATTCTGTTTTGTTACTTGCTAAAATTCTCTTATAACGTAAAAAGCCATTGTTATTAAGTTCTAAAGTAAATGTTTTAGTGCCTAACAATCGGTCTGCATCATACTTTTTAAGAAGCTCTTCTATTTGCTTTCTATAAAAAGTTTTAAGTTCATCGGTATAATTTAAAACACCAAAGAAACTCCAGAAAATAAAACTTAAGGCGTAGAGTAAATTCACGCTCTAATTTAGTTCAACATTTAAAAAGGATGAAATATATTTTTCCACTTATTAACTACATCTTAATGTAAACTCTTTTAATCATCCTCCTCAAGACATTTAATATTATTAATTTTGTTATTATGGAATTTCACCCACTTTCTAGAGTTTGGATTTATCAATCAGACAGAGTATTCACTAATGTTGAAGTACAAGAGCTTGAGCAATTGCTTACAGATTTTACCACGAATTGGCAAGCACATAATCAACAATTAAAAGCTGGTTATGAAATCAGATACAACCGTTTTCTGGTTTTAATTGTAGATGAGAGCCAAGCAGGAGCTAGCGGTTGCTCTATTGATAAATCTGTCCATTTGATGAAAGAAATTCAAGAAAAATATCATGTGAATCTTTTCGATAGGTTTAACATCGCTTATAAAGAACAAGAAGAAGTAAAAGCTTTAAATCGTGAGGGTTTTGAATCTTTAATAACTGAAGGAAAGATCAACCAAAACACGATTGTTTTCAATAATCTAGTTCAAAACTATCAAGAATACCAAGAAAAGTGGGAATGTAAGTTTCTAAATAGCTGGCATCAAAGGGTGTTTTCTTTACCTCAAGGGATTTAAAATTCAAGTTTCCCTAGATTTCTCATATTCCTGAGAATTACACCTTTTTTGTGATAAATATAAGCCGTTGGCTTGAGTGGAGTCCACCTTCTTGGATTGGGTAAAACTGCCGCAAGTAAAGCAGCCTCACTTTTTAGTAGGCTTTCGCAGGATTTACCATAATAAGTTTGTGTAGCTACTTCCATTCCGTAAATACCATCTCCGGTTTCAATTACATTGAGATAAACTTCTAAGATTCTTTCTTTAGACCAGAATATCTCTATCAATAAAGTGAAGTAAGCTTCAAAAGCTTTTCTTACGTAAGACCTACCTGGCCATAGAAATACATTTTTTGCAGTTTGCTGAGATATGGTACTGCCACCACGTATTTTTTTGCCTTTCTTATTTTTTTGATAGGCTTTCTCTATAGCCTCAAAATCAAAACCATGATGGACCAAAAACCTAGCATCTTCGGCAGCTAAAACTGCTCTTTTAAGGTTCATAGAAATATCCTCAAAATCCTTCCATTCTTTTTTGAGCTTCCATGTTTTACCTTCTGCCTTTCTTTCAAAGCCTCTTTGAAGCATCAAATAGGTGAGCGGAGGATTTATAAATCTTAACAGAATAACCCAAACAATACTGATACAAAAAAACCATAACATCAATTTGAGTATGATTTTAGATATCTTTTGGAAGATAGAAGATGACTTTGCCATATATAATCAAAAAAAATGCTTCCTGAAAATTATCAGGAAGCATTTAAATTATTCATGTACTGATAAATTACTCAGCAACTACGTCAAAAGGAACTTGTACTTTAACTTCTTTATGTAAGTTTAAGTTAGCAATATATTCACCAACAAACTTAACATCAGAATCAAAAGTAATTCTTCTTCTGTCAACATCAAAGCCTAATTTCTTTAATGCATCTGCAACTTGAATAGTGTTAACAGCACCAAAGATTTTACCGCTTTCTCCAGCTTTAGCGCCAATGCTTAATCTAACATCAGTTAATTTAGCTGCAACAGCTTCTGCGTCTTTTTTAATTTTTTCTTGTTTAAACTGAGCTTGTTTAATGTTCTCAGCTAAAACTTTTTTTGCCGACTCGGTAGCTAAAATAGCTTGACCTTGAGGAATTAAATAATTACGGCCGTAACCTGGCTTTACTGAAACGATATCGTCTTTCTCGCCTAGGTTTTTTACATCTTGTGTTAATATAACTTCCATCTGCTTAGCCTCCTTATTTTAAACCGTCTGTAACGAAAGGTAATATACCAATTAAACGAGCTCTTTTAACTGCTTGAGCAACTTTACGCTGATATTTTAAAGAAGTACCAGTTAAACGACGAGGTAAAATTTTACCTTGATCATTAATGAACTTTAATAAAAAGTTAGCGTCTTTATAATCGATATACTTGATACCGTTTTTCTTGAAACGGCAGTATTTCTTTCTGTTATCCTCCACCTTGGGAGCAGTAACATATTGGATTTGATCTTGTGCCATTAGTTTGCTGCCTCCGCTTTTTTCTTATTAAATGCGCCGTTACGTTTTTTCTCGTTATAAGCTACAGCATGTTTATCTAAACGTACTGTTAAAAATCTCATAACACGCTCATCACGCTTTAACTCTAATTCAAATTTGCCGATAACCTCTCCTGATACCTTGTATTCAGTTAGATGATAATATCCAGTTGATTTTTTCTCAATTGGATACGCTAGTTTTTTCAAACCCCAATTATCCTCTTGGACAATTTCGGCTCCGTTATCAGTTAAAGTTTTAGTGAATTTTGCAATCACTTCTTTTGCAACTTCTTCTGATAACAATGGGGTAAGAATGATAGTGGTTTCGTATTGATTCATTTCTTACTATTGTTAACCCGCTTTTACGGGATTGCAAAGGTAGAAAACATTTAGTTGATAAACAAGAGATTAAAAGATTTTATAATAAAGAACTCCATATTTAGGATGGTTGATTAAATCATTTTATGACTTTTCTAAACAAAAAAGTTATAAAACCAGGTAACAGTTTCACAAAAAATAAAAACTTATGCATTGGCTAACAATTGGTATACTAAAAATGAAAAAATTAATTTAATAAAACAAAATATAATTCAAACAAGGCATAAAGGATTAATCATTTTTAAATTGCACAATCAAATACATCTTTCTATTTTAGCAACCTGATGGAGAACTTCATAGTATCGGCAAGAAAATACAGACCTATAACATTTGAAAGTGTTGTGGGGCAACTGCATATCACCAATACTTTAAAAAATGCCATTAAAAACAATCAGCTTGCGCAAGCATTTTTATTCTGCGGCCCAAGAGGTGTTGGTAAGACTACTTGTGCCAGAATTTTAGCAAAAACCATCAACTGTCTGGATTTAACACCTGCAGGAGAAGCTTGTGGCACTTGCGCATCTTGTACCTCTTTCCAAAATGGTAATTCATTTAATTTTCATGAGCTAGATGCGGCATCAAACAATTCTGTTGATGATATCAGGAATTTAATAGATCAGGTTAGAATACCTCCACAAGCTGGAAAATATAAAGTTTACATTATTGATGAGGTTCACATGCTTTCTCAAAGTGCTTTTAATGCCTTTTTGAAAACTTTAGAAGAACCACCTTCTTATGCCATCTTTATATTAGCAACCACAGAAAAGCACAAAATATTACCAACCATATTATCGCGTTGTCAGATATTCGACTTTAACAGGATAAAGGTTGAAGATATGGCTAATCATTTAGCTAAAATTGCTACCAGAGAAGAGATAGCTTATGACCAAGATGGCTTACACCTGATTGCCCAAAAGGCAGATGGTGGCTTAAGAGATGCCTTATCTATGTTTGACCAAATTGTTAGTTTTTCTAACAGACAGGTTAATTATCAAGCTGTTATAGATAATCTTAATATTCTAGATTACGATTATTATTTTAAAGTTACCGAGTTTTTAATGTCACAAAACACGCCAGCCGCTTTATTGTTGTTTGATGAGATTTTAAACAATGGTTTTGACGGGAACAACTTTATTACTGGCTTAGCATCGCACTTTAGAAATATTTTGGTTTGTAAAGATGCCGCTACTGTTCAATTATTAGAAGTTAGCGAGAATATCAAACAAAAATATCTAGAGCAAGCAAAATCAGCCTCAGCTTCTTTTTTAATAAGCGCTTTAAATATTGCTAACCAATGCGATTTAAATTATAAAATCAGTAAAAACCAACGTTTACAAGTTGAACTTACGCTGATTAAAATAAGTCATATCAGCCAAGCGGTTAACTTAAGTCAAAACTCTAATGTTCAGCAAATGGCTGAGCAACTAAAAAAAAAACCTGAAAATTTAGCAAGTCCTCAACCTCTTGTAGCACCTGTTTTACCTAAACAGGAAGTTGTAGAAAAGGCTATTCCTAATATTCAAGAACCAGAAAAAGTTATACCTACTGCTGCTACACCTCAGACGGAAGCTGCGGTAGCAGAAATCAATATCACACCCAAAAATCTTATTCCTAAATTAGGCAATACTTTAATCCCAAATTTAAAAAATCCTACAGCTATAAAAACCAAAGAACAGCTTGAGGAAACAATAGATTACCTTACCGGTGATGCTAAGGATGATTTTACAACAGAGCAGTTTATTGAAGCTTGGGGAAATTTCTCTTTTAAAGCTAAAGCTGATGGCAAAATGAGCTTAGCTACTTTAATGATGAATTATACACCCAAATTAAAGGATGGTTACCAAATAGAGTTAGAGGTTGAAAATAAATTGCAAGCCAACGAGTTGATTAATGAACGTATAGATGTTTTAAACTATCTGCGTAAGCAATTGAACAATTTTTCTATCACTTTAGAACCTGTTATTAACGAGAAACAGGAAGAACGAAAATTATATACCAGCAGGGATAAATACCAGCATCTGGTTGAAAAAAATCCTAAACTAGAAGAGTTTAGAAGAATTTTCAACCTGGATATTGATTTCTAACTATTTCAAGAATTTAGGATAACCTTCTTCATCCAAATCATCACGATCATCCTCTGCAGTACGAGCAATTTCTTCATCCTTTTTACTGATTCTTAAACTTTCTTCTCCGGCAATATGCATCCCTAATTTATCAACATCGTGTTCTAAAGAAGCATTTTTATCATATTCATCACCAACGTATGGGTTAGATTCATCATAATCAGAATCAAAATCATCGGCAGCAGTATCGTAAGGGTCTGGATGGTCATACCCTTCTTCTTTTGCATCCTCTGGGTCAACATCCAACTCAAAACTATCTTCTTTAGGATTATATTTAAGATTTTGAGCTTCATTATCAACTAAATTAGACTCTTGATTACGCTTAAACCGTTCATCGTTAGGCAAATTTTCCTTTTTATTTTCCATGGCTTATTTTTTTTAAGATTACACCTTATGATATACTATAAATATGCCAAAACATAAAAATTTAGACCTTAACATTACAAAAAACACATCATTCAAAAGCCTGCATTAAAAATCAATTCTTATATTTACGCCTCATTTTAAGTGGGATAAACAAAAACATATAAATAATGAGCAAAATCAAAGTTGCAAACCCTGTAGTAGAACTAGACGGCGATGAGATGACCAGAATTATCTGGAAATTCATTAAAGACAAATTGATTATTCCTTACCTAGATTTAGATATTAAATACTATGATTTAGGAATGGAATATCGTGACCAAACAAATGACCAAGTAACCATTGATGCAGCTAATGCAATTAAAGAATATGGCGTTGGTATTAAATGCGCAACCATTACTCCGGATGAAGCCAGAGTTGAAGAATTTGGTTTAAAACAAATGTGGAAGTCTCCAAACGGAACTATCAGAAATATTTTAGATGGTACTGTATTTAGAGAACCTATTGTTTGTAAAAATGTTCCTCGTTTAGTTCCTAACTGGACAGCTCCTATCTGCATTGGTCGTCATGCTTTTGGAGACCAATACAGAGCAACAGATTTTGTTACCAAAGGAAAAGGCAAATTAACCATTAAATTTGAAGGCGAAGACGGTACTGTTCAAGAATTTGAAGTATTTAACTTTAAAGGAGATGGTGTTGCTTTAGCTATGTACAACACAGACGAAAGTATTAAAGGATTTGCTAGATCATGCTTTAACCAAGCTTTAAGCAAAAAATGGCCTTTATATTTATCTACTAAAAACACCATTTTAAAGAAATATGATGGTCGTTTCAAAGATATTTTCGAAGAGATTTATCAACAAGAATTTAAAGCACAGTTTGAGGCTGCTGGTATTACTTACGAGCACCGTTTAATTGATGACATGGTTGCTTCTGCGTTAAAATGGAATGGTAACTTTGTTTGGGCTTGTAAAAACTACGATGGCGACGTACAGTCTGATACCGTAGCACAAGGTTTTGGTTCTTTAGGTTTAATGACTTCTACTTTGGTTACTCCTGATGGTAAAGTTATGGAAGCGGAAGCTGCACATGGTACAGTTACCCGTCATTACCGTGATCATCAAAAAGGAAAACCTACTTCTACTAACCCTATTGCATCTATTTTTGCTTGGACTAGAGGTCTAGAATTCCGCGGTAAGTTAGATAACAACCAAGAGCTAATTAATTTCTGCCAAACTTTAGAGCAAGTTTGCGTTGAAACTGTAGAAAGTGGTAAAATGACTAAAGATTTAGCAGTTTGTATCCATGGCAATAAAGTAGAACATGGCAAACACTACTTATACACAGAAGAATTCTTAGCAGCTATTGATGAGAATTTGAAAGCTAAATTAGGCTAATCATCTAAAATTATAGAAGTCAAGTTAAAAAACCATTAGCTTGTATTTAAATAGTCTATAAATCCTCAACTTAAAGCAATAAAGCATTTATGTTGAGGATTTTTTAATGCGTAATATTTTTTAATGATGGACGGAACAGTAAGAAGTAATATTAAAATAGGTGCTTTGGTGAATATTGTTTTAAAGAAAGACCAAAGAACAGGTATCCTCACCGAAGGTATTGTAAAAAGAATCTTAACAAGCGCCCCAAAACATCATCGTGGTATTAAAGTCATGCTGGATGATGGACAAGTAGGGCGTGTTCAGGAGATACTAGAAGAAGATTAAACTATAAACGACACAAATAAAAAAAGCTGCCAATGATTTTCATCATCAGCAGCCTTGCATTTATAAGTTAGTGTGTTATTTTAATACTATTTAATATCTACCAAAATTCCGGCAAAAATCATTCTTCCTAACTGCGGACCACCCCAAATTTGTGTATTGTAAGCATTGGTTAAGTTAGAACCTCCAATTTGAATGGTAGATTTAGCTTTAGGAATTTTGTAAGATAAAGAAGCATCTAAAGTTCCGATATTATCTATTGGACCAACATCAAAAGGGAATTCATACACAAAACCTTGTTGCCATCTATAATTAACGTTATAACCTAATCTTTTCTTAAACTCGCCATCAATACCAACATTAAACTTGTTTTCTGGTGTGTTAAAGAAAGCTAAGAAACCAGTAGGCAAATCGCCAATTTTGTTGTAGCTATAGTTAGCATTAAAGTTTAACTCTTTTCTATAAGCATAGCCTAAACCAACACTTACACCTTGAGTAGTTACCTCTTGTTGGTTGTTAAACCAAACTTGGATGATACGGGTAGGGCTTGTTGGGTCATTTAAACGGTTACGTGTTTGACCATCTGTACCAGGAGCCGCACCTGTAGCTACTAAGATTTGTGGAACCGTTGGACGTGAACCATCTGTATTACCAACGAAAGGTTGAGCTCCGATAAAATTATCGTAATTACTTCTAAAATAAGTAATATCAAAAGTTAGTTTATCTTTGATGATGGTTTTATAACCTACCTCAAAAGTAGCAACCTGCTCTAAATCTAAGCGTGGTGCAGAATAGTTAAATGCTGTAGAACCACCAGCTACTGCTGCTATATTTGCAGCTGGACTTCCTTGAGTTAGTAAAGTAGTGTTATATCCATTAAAACCGTTTCTTACGTTTCCTAATAATAAAGCACTACCAATATCTAAACGGATGTATTGGTCTATTTGTGTAGGGCTTCTAAATGCTACACCGTAACTAGAACGGAAGTTATGTTGTCTTTTTTCGCCAAAGGTATAAACTGCTGAAGCTCTTGGAGAGAATTTAGAATCGAAATTTTGAAAATCATCTAAACGACCAGCAACTTGTAATTTTAATGCATCATTAAAGAATGTTTTTGCTACTTGGCTGTAAACACCATATTCGTAATTTTGAATTCTATCACCACCCGGAGTATCTTCAAAAACTGCACCTTGCGAAGCTAAGCCAAATGCCCTGTAAGCGCCACCAACAATAACATCGGCAAATTTAAACCCGAATTGATATTGCCCACTCACATCTGTCATAACAGAGTTAACAGGCAATCTTGAACCTGCTGGTTGGTTAAGCTCTGCATTATATTTACGTAAAGCATTAAAAGCAGTAGAACCTTCTTTTGGCCATGTTGCACTAGCTGCTGCATAAGCCTGTGCCGGTGTAGCTCCTTGTTGTAGAGCCGCTCCGTATGTCCCAAAAAATAAAGCTGTATAACTTGTTGCTCCTCCAGGTAAAGCCGGTAATCCAGCTGCCGTAGGATTTAAAGTAGCCATTCTAGCCCCTAAAAAGCTTAAATCATAAGTATCGCCACCATTATCCTCAGTTCTGAAGGCTCTTAAAAACCATTTATCAGATTTTAACTCGGCTCTAAATTGGTCAACACTTAAGTTTTTAAAACGATACCTACTGGTTGATTGGTAAGTAGTTGTACCACCTGCTCTCTTATAATCTAGTGTAGCTTTTATCTTATCAGTAACTAAATAAGAGATACTAGGGTTAATTCTGTAACTTAAAGTCCTATTATCATTAGCTATTAAAGCTGTTTCTGACCATCCTGGTGTATAAATTACCTCTCCCGGTATAATAGAAACACCTGCTTGAGTAGTGCTAATTTCGCCATAAGTGTTTAAGGCATCATAGCCAAAAGCAGAACCCGGTCCGTAATTTTTTGCCGAAGTTATACGCTTTGCAGATTGGTCATTTGCCATCCAGTCATCGGCAGAAAAATAAGAAGCATTAATTTTAAAAGCTAACTTATCAGTCAGTTTTTTAGCGTACCTGATTTGACCATCAAATAAAGCTCTATTACCACCTCTTAATTTTAAAGACAAACCTTCTGTATAAAATGGATCTTTTGAATTTGTTAGTAAAACACCATTGAAAGCGTTTGCACCATATAAAGCAGAAGCAGGGCCATGAATAATCTCAACTGAACTTACATCCAGTTCGGCAACACCCAACATATTACCTGCGTTAAGATTTAAACTTGGCACTTGTGTATCTACATAATCTGCCAACTGAATCATACGCTCAGATTTTGGACTATTAAATCCCCTAGTAGAGATTGTGGTTAACAGCATAGAAGAACTGTTAACATCAATACCTTGATATCTTGAAAGGTTACTAAACATTTCTGGTCCTCCACCAGCTAGCAACTGGTTAGAGCTTACTTTGGTTACCGTTACCGGAGCTTCTAAAATACGCTCTTCTACCCTTGATGCTGAAACTACTAATTCATCAATATTAACACTAGTTTCTTTTAAAACAACTTTTACATCAGTAGTAGGCTTGGTTAAGGTAACCTTTTGTGTTTGAAAGCCTAACATAGAAAACTCCAAAACAACCGGAACCTTATCAAAATTTACGTTTAGAGCAAAAGCTCCGTCTCCATTGGTAGATGTACCAACAAATGAGCCTTGCACAATAACACTTACCCCAGGTAAGGTACTATTGTCTGACGCCATAACTTTACCTTTTACGTTTTGTGCCAAAACAGGGAAGGCAAAAAAGGAACAGCAAAGCATAACTATGCCTAATAGTATTCGTTTTTTCATCTTAATTATTTTTCGTTTATAATGGTTATATTATGCAAGCATAATAAATAAAATTATAACAAATATTTGAAATATCAAATAATTATATCCTGCACAAGTAAATAATTAATTTTCTAGCGAAAACGAAGCCAAAAAATATGAGGATGGTAAGTAGTGAAGGTAATGATGAATGGCAATGGTGGTTGATTAATAAATAAAAAAAGCTGTCTAAAGAGGACTATACCCTTAAAGACAGCTTTTGCTTGCAATTATTTTTACTTAACCTTGGATAGCTTTTACGCCAGGTAATTCTTTACCTTCCATATATTCTAGTAAAGCACCACCACCGGTAGAAACGTAGCTTACTTCGTTTTCTAAACCAAATTTCGCGATAGCTGCAGCAGAGTCACCACCACCTATTAAAGAGAATGCACCATTTTTAGTTGCTGCTACAATAGCATCTGCTACAGCTCTGGTACCTTCTTCAAATTTCTTCATTTCAAATACGCCCATTGGACCATTCCAAAGGATGGTTTTAGAGTTCATCACGATGTCTGCATACTTTTTACGGGTTTCTAAACCAATATCTAAACCTTCCCAGTCTGAAGGAATATTTTTTGTTTCTACATACTGTGTATTGGCTGTTTCTGCAAAATCATCTGCAATTAAAGAATCTGTAGGGATATATATTTTTACACCTTTTGCTTCTGCTTTCTTTAAAATCTCTAATGCTAAATCTTGTTTATCAAGCTCAACTATAGATTTACCGATGTTACCACCTAAAGCTTTAACGAAAGTATATGTCATACCGCCACCAATTACCAAATTATCTACTTTATCTAATAATCTTTCAATCAGTTGGATTTTATCAGAAACTTTAGAACCACCCATAATAGCTGTAAATGGTCTTTCGGCTTTATTTAATACTTTTTCTGCATTTTCTAACTCAGAAGCCATTAAATAACCAAAATATTTTGCTGTTGGGAAAAATTTAGCGATAACAGCGGTAGAAGCATGTGCCCTGTGTGCTGCACCAAAGGCATCATTTACATAAACATCACCTAGCTGAGCCAATTTTTCTGCAAATGCTTCATCACCTTTTTCTTCTTCTTTATAGAAACGTAAATTTTCTATCAATAACACCTCTCCTGCTTGTAAAGCATCAGCTTTAGCCTTTGCTTCTGCACCTATACAATCATCAGCGAAAGCTACTTCTTTACCTAATAAAGTAGACAAATGCTTAACCACATGTTGTAAAGAATATTTATTTGTAGGACCATCTTTTGGACGACCTAAGTGCGACATTAAGATAACTGCACCACCATCTTTTAAAATTTTTTGGATAGTTGGCAAAGCTGCGGTGATACGTTTATCATCGGTTATATTGAAATCAGCATCCAGAGGGACGTTAAAATCTACCCTTACTAAAGCTTTCTTGTTTGCGAAATTTAATTTGTCTACAGTATTCATATTTATTGTGTTGGATTGTTATTGAATTTTTAAATACATGCATTTATGAGGACCTATACCTGCAATCTCAAACTCATCTGAAATAAACTCGAAACCTAAGCCTTCATAAAATTTATAAGCTACTTTTCTGGCGTTACACCACAAATAGTTAGCCTTTTTGCCTCGCAAATATACGATTGCAAAATTAATCAGCATATTACCATATCCTTTACCTCTAAAAGTAGCGTGGGTAGCCATACCTCTTAATTGATAGCCCAAACCCATAAAACCTTCTTTTGGAACAATATGAAATGTGGCAATGGAAACCAATTCGTCTGCCACGAAATAGCCTAAATGGAAACTTTCTGGTTCTTCATCTAAAGGCAAAGCACATTCATGGTCTTGAAGTTTGCCTTCTCTTAAAACCTGATTGCGTAAAGGCAAAACATCTTTTGCGGAAATAAACTTAATCATCAGCTTTATTTTATGGCCATTTTTTGGACAACATCTACCAACCGGCTGGCGTAACCAAACTCGTTATCATACCAACCCACTACTTTAACCATACCACCTACAATAGAGGTTAGTTGCGCATCAAATACACAAGAGTGTGGGTTATCAATAATATCTACAGAAACAATAGGATCTTCTGTGTAATACAAGATATCTTTAAGAGAGCCCTCTGCTGCAGCTTTAAAAGCCTCGTTTATTTGTGCTACCGATGATGGTTGATGCTCTAAAATACAGGTAAAATCTGTTAAAGAACCATTTAAGACAGGTACACGGATGCCTGCTCCACCCAATTTACCCTCTAATTGAGGAAAAATACTAGTGATAGCTTTTGCCGCTCCTGTTGTGGTAGGGATGATAGAAGATGAAGCTGCTCTTGCCCTTCTTAAATCTCGGTGTGGTGCGTCATGCAGGTTTTGATCGCCTGTCATAGAGTGTACCGTGGTGATATAACCTTCTTTAATTTTCCAGTTATCATCTAAAACTTTTACCATAGCTGCCACATTGTTAGTGGTACAAGATGCATTGGAAATCATTTTTGAAGACCAATCTATTTGCCCATCATTAACGCCCAATACTACGGTTGGGATATCTTTATCCAGTGCTGGGGCTGATAATAAAACCTTTTTTGCGCCGGCTTCCAGATGCTTATTAGCGGATGCTTTGGTTAAAAATTTACCGGTAGATTCTATCACTAAATCTATATTTAATGCTCTCCAAGGCAAATCTTCTGGATTTTTCTCGGCATAGGTTTGGATGCTTTGCCCATTAACAACAAGCTCTTGCTGATGATGTGTTATAGTTCCTTTGTAATTACCATGAACAGAATCGTACTTGAACAGATGTGCTAATGTTGCTGTATCTGTTAAATCGTTTATGGCAACAACTTCTATATCTTGCTTTTGTAATAATAGTTTTAAAACGGTACGCCCGATGCGCCCAAAACCATTAATGGCTACCCTCATATATGCTCTCAGAAATTTTAGCGAATTTACCTAATGTGTACGATTAAAAAATATTTAATTTTTTTTGTGAGTTTTAGGCTGTTTTCTATATTTGCACACCCAAAGATATTTGGCCCGTTCGTCTAGGGGTTAGGACGCCAGATTTTCATTCTGGAAACAGGGGTTCGATTCCCCTACGGGCTACAAAGTTAAAATCCTGCAAATGAAAATTTTGTAGGATTTTTTGTTTAAATTACAATAACACTTCTATCACCAAAAAACTTACTCCTTATTCACTTTCACATCCCTAAACATATAAGTATTATCACTTACTCTTAAAGGTTTGCCGCTCAAAATATTAAGGTTTTTGATGTTTACTTCTTTGGTTTTCACATAAGGAAATTTTTCTTGGTAAGCCCCATCTACCATCTTAGGATTGAAATTCGCGAAAATTGCAGGCCCTTCATAATCTGTTGGATATTTTGAATCGTCAATACGAAGATTTTCTATCGTGATTTTTTCTGGCATATAGCAAGTGTAACCAAAATCATGCTGACCAGAATAAGCCCCTCCTATTAAACTAGCGAGTTTAATATTAGATGGTTTAAAAGTACAATTACGAATAATAAACTCGCCTTCCCAAGTACTACCATAATCAGGTCTTAAATTAATTAAATGTCTTGAAGATATGGTAGAGTTTTCTACTAAAAATTTGCCGCTCCCGATAGCATTAATACCTTGATGACCTAATTTAGAATTCCTGATGGTTGCATTTGCCACGCCCATATGCGCATCAAATCTTGAAAAAGAACAACCATCATACAACAGGTTTTTACAATAGTTAGAACCTAGTAAACCCCAATAAGCACTATCGTTAATATCATTAGTTTGACTGCAATTGATAAAAGAAATATTTAAAGCTTTGTTAACAGAAAGATCATAAGTACCCATAGAAACCGGAACTCCAGCAGCACCTATAGTTGTATAAACTTTATGGCCTGTAAGAAGCGTATTTTTTACGGTCACATTTGCACAATCACCAATATTAATAAATCCACCGTAGGGTGCTCCGGTTTCACCTTCGCCTGTAATACGGTGTTCTAAACCTTCTACCACAACGTTAGAACGTCTAATAGAAATCCCTCTGCTGTAATAGTTATATTTAGAATTTTCTTTATTAGCAATAGTAGTAAATCGCCCGCCTTTTAGGGTTAAAGTAGTACTATCCATTGGAAGAGCCGTGATATCTGTAATGGTATTGAAATCCCAAATAATAGGAGCGTTTAAATCTACATTTCCATTCTTATCTACAATAAAAATATCTGTTTGTGCTTTTCCATTATTTTGATTGGCCCCAAAACGAATGTATTGCTTTACTGTAGCATTGGTTACCGTAATTAAATGTGTACTATTGAATTTTAAATCAATTTTCTCTTGATTTTTTTTAAGCGAAGTTATCCCTTTTAATTTAAATGGCTTAAGCATTGAGCTTACCATAAAAACAGGAAGATTTCGATTTTCTACTTGGGTATCATCTATGATAAAAGACGCATCACCAAAATCTGTATTGGTCTGAATAAGTGCAGTACGCCCTTTTCCACTGATATAGTATTTTGCCTTACTATTAGCTTTTACAGGAATTTGATATTGATTAGCAAAAGCATGAGTTGCGGCTATGGCATCTATATCATCGGCTTTACCATCTCCTACAGCACCGAAATCGCTATAATTTACCAGTTTATTTTTTTGAAATTTTTGTAAATCTTGCGGAGAAACGTTAATCAGTAATTCTCCGTTTTCAGTAATGCTTACTTCTGTTTTACCATTTTTTGATGTTATGGTTGCACTTGTGTTTTTGGTTTGACCGTATGTTAAACTAAAAGAAAAAAACAATAATATTAGTAGACTGTACTTCATCATGATTTTGTTATGTATTTAGGTTTAATAAGTGATTTAAAGCTTTTTGACTTTAATGTTTAAAAATAGTTTAAATTTTGGGATTTGAGAGGTATGCTTTGTTTTTCTATTTTTTCTTCTAGCAGATTTTCTTCCGATATGGAAATAATTAAGGAGTTACAAGTTTTTAAGTCTATTTCTTATAAAAAAATCTTTACAAGATAAACTCGATTAACAGCTTTTGTAAAAGTTAGAAGAGCAAAAAAGTACCTATTACAAAACCTTTTGTTTAGGATTTTAATTAAGTTTAAGCACAATCCCGAAGGGATGAAAATACTATTATCACCTTTGAAAATTAAAATTAACCCTGAAGGGGTGAAATAAACACAACCTGTCTTTGATAATTTGGAATAATCATATCACCCCTTCGGGGTTTCCTAAACAAGTATAGTCCTGTTTTATAATAATATCAGCCTTTCAGGCTTTTACATCAAACAAAAACATTACTTAACAAATACAGCTTTTGCTTTTTTAATACTCAAATCATTCACCTTAACAAAACAAACCTCTCTTGGCTAAATATTTGATGGCTAAACCACAAACAGTCTATTAAAATCAAAAATACAGTTATGAAATTTACAAGAAAAGCATCTGCTAACTGGAGAGGTACAGGAAAAGAAGGAAGTGGAAACATTAGTACAGAAAGTACTGTCTTAAATAACGCTCAGCTATCCTACAAAACTCGTTTTGAAGATGGCATTGGCACCAATCCTGAAGAATTAATTGCAGCGGCTCATGCGGGCTGTTTCACTATGCAACTAAGTTTTTTAATCTCTGAAGCAGGTTTTACACCAGAAAATCTAGACACTGTAGCTCATGTACAATTTGAAGACGGCAGCATCAACTTAATTACCTTAGAGCTTAGTGGTGCTATACCTGGCATATCTAATGAAGAATTTGAACAATTAGCACAAAAAGCAAAAGAAATATGCCCTATCTCTAAGCTTTTAGATACAGAGATTCATCTAGTCACCACACTACAAGAATTATCTTAAACAGGAAACGCAACTTTTAAAGCTGCGTTTCCTTACCCAATATACTAACTATTCATTGGGCTTCACTAACACTTTATTGTTTTATCAATTTGAGGTAGCAATAACTGTCCCACAGCCTAACATATTTTTAGGATAATATGGGTTTTTGATTTCTTTAGAAAGACTAAGCCACTTAACACCCGTCATTGGGCATCTTTGCAGGTAAAGTATTGAACCTTTGGTTTTATTTACCAATGGCCATATTTCTGCCGAAATACCTTCAAAATACTGTCTTTGTAAGTTAATATTTCCTGTTTTAGATAAGGATGCAGCATACTTAACTATTTTGGCTTTCGCCGAGTTTAGCTTGGCTAAAGTATCAGGATGATTAGCTTTAACAGGCATGTCTTTAAGCAATTTACTAAGTTGCGCACTTGATACCTTGGCAGCTAAGGAGTCTGAAACTACCAACTGGTCTTTTAGTTGTAGGTAAGCATTTAAAGCTCCGGATTTTACACTTTTATCTTGTGCCGATACTATTTGTGTAGCAAATAAAAAGGCTACGAATAAGATTTTTTTCATGTTGATACTTATTTATCTTCTTTAGGATTTAAAATTTTATCGATTTCTTTAATACAAGCCTGATAGTGTAACTGATCTAATTTATTACTTGAGCTAAGTGTTTGAATATGATTTCTCAACTTCATAGCGTGTTCTTTAGCATAAAGTGGTACATCACTTTTAAAAGTAAAACCAGATTCTTTCATATCCTTTACTTCTGGATTTACCAAAACTTTTAACCTGTCTATGTATAACCGTTGGAAAGCTCTTCTATATACAGCCGCCTCTTCAACGCTCTCTTTCTTCCAAATAATTGGGATTAAATCATTCAAATATTCATCTGCCGGATATTTAGCTTCAGGAGCTGTTGGCTTACTGATGTTAATAATCATGCCTCCGCTTAAAAGCATATTGATGATTTGTCCTTGTATTTCTGGTATTCTTTTTAATGGATCGGCTTCTATTTTTGAGCTTATAGTTTCTGGAAACAACCATAAAGGTGAGTTAAATAATTGGGTATCTAAATAAGATAAACCTTCTTTCACCATACTTTTAGGGATGGGTGTAAAAACTGGTCCTTCTTGCTCGTAAGTTTTTAAATTGATGTAATAATTACCAAAATTCTTCATCACATGATACAAGTATCTAGAATATTGAGTAACCACCTGCTTATGCATACGTTCTAAGTTGGTATATAAATTACCATCCTCATAAGTCCACTGTGGTAGGTTTTCAACCACTCTTTTTAAGTTTTTAATACCGTAATTGCTTGCTTTAATGGCATTATCTCCTAAATCCTCACGTTGCGAACGTGGGTCGGCATCTTTACCTTCTCCACCAAACCATAATTTGGGATTTTTCTTTAACCTCTCTATCGTAAGCTTATTCAAAATTTTAGTTTCCTCCTCTAATGGCTTATAAAACCTGCGGTAACCCCATTCTATAGCCCATTTATCATAAGCACCTATTCTTGGGAAGATACCTTTAGGACCTATTTGGTCTTCTGGCTGCGCTACATAATTAAAACGAGCATAATCCATAATAGAATTGGTATGTCCATTGGCTTCTACCCATTTCTTATCTCTTAATAACTCTACTGGAGTTTGGCTGCTAGCGCCCATATTATGTCTTAAGCCTATGGTATGACCAATTTCATGGGATGATACAAAACGAATTAACTCGCCCATTAATTTATCATCAAAAACCATTCTTCTAGCTCTTGGGTCTAACGGACCAGCCTGTATCATATACCAATCGTGTAAAAGGCTCATCACATTATGAAACCAACCAACATGGCTTTCAATAATTTCTCCACTTCTAGGGTCGCTGATGCGAGGGCCATAAGCATTTGGAGTCTCAGAAGCATAATACCTAATAACAGAAAAACGAGCATCTTCTAAACTCATGGTAGGGTCGTTCTCAGGCCATTCTTTAGCAATAATAGCTTTCTTAAAACCAGCAGCTTCAAAAGCCTCTTGCCAGTCTTCAACCCCAGCCATTAAATAAGGTCTCCATTTCTTAGGTGTTGCAGGGTCTATATAAAATACAATTGGATTTTTAGGTTCTACCAATTCGCCTCTCAAATACTTTTGTATGTCTTGCTCACGAGGCTCTAACCTATAACGTTGTATAAACTCGGCACTTTTACTGCCTTGGTCATCATCATTAAATGTGAGAATTTTATTAGCAAAATAGCCAACACGCTCATCAAAAAAACGCTTCATCATAGGTACTTTAGGCAGCAATACCATAGAAGTATTAAGCTCTAAGGTGATATTACCGGTTAAAGCACCAGCCCCTACCGGTGATGAACTCGCATTATAAGTTTTGGTTGTTCTTACTTCCAGATTAATAGGATAAGCATGAATACTATTGATGAAAGATCTATCATCAGCTAAGCCAGATAATTTTTTATCCGTTTTGATACTCGCGGCAAGCGAAACAACAGCATTATCTTTTTTGAAAAAATCAGTCACCTCTATAACATGTCTGTTATTTTTAGGATTAACAGTTTTAATATCAAAAGCGGCTACAATAGGGTTTAACCTTGATGCAGAAACGGCTCTGTAAATAGCTTGTGTAGAGTCTTTACTTTCTTGCTTATAAACTTCTGATCTGATAAAAATTCTGTTATCTGGAGCTTTTTCAAAATAAATAGTTTGCTCGTTCACTTTCTCTCCTCCAAACAAACCAAAACCTTGTGGGGTAGCGGTTAATCTGGTAATGGTTAAGATAAGTCTGTTAAACAAGCTATCTGGTATTTCGAAGAAATATTTACCGTCAAAATTTTTAACGGTAAATAATCCTTCTGTTGTAATAGCTTTATCTGGAATAATGTCTTCGTACTTCTTTTTTCCTTTTGTGCTGGTACTTGTTTTTGTACTATCACTTTTTATTTCTACACTTTGTGCAAAACCAATTTGAGTTAAAAAAGAGAAGAAAACGATGCTGATGATTAATCTCATGTATTGTTTATGGGTTAAAATGGTAATTTTTCGTCTGTATTAAGCCTCAAATTAGGATTAAGTTTCATCGCATTTAATGGGAATGGAATGATATATAATCTTGAATTTGGTGCTAAAGTATAAGTTTGTTTAGGCACATCTGTTCTGATAACCGGATACGTTCTTGTTAAAGTTTTAGCATACTCTGGCTCATTGTTTAAACGCTTTAAATCAAAGAAACGATTAAAACCAAAAAGTAGTTCCTTACGTCTTTCGTTCACGATTAACTCCATAGTAGCTTTTCTTGTTGCTGGAACATCTAAATTAACAGTTCCAGAAAGAATTCTTTTTGCTCTTAATTTATTAAGGATAGCAACAGCATCAGTGAAATTATTTTCACGAGCGTAACATTCTGCTAACATCAAATGTACTTCGGTTGTTTTTAAGCCTACTGTACCATAGAAAAACCTATTAGCTCTTATATTGTAATATGCTGACCCTGCTAATACATCAGCAAGGCCTGAGCTGTTACTAACAAAGAATAAATTAAACCTAGCATCATTGTTTCCAAATAAATTTCTTAATTCTGGGCTAATGCTATTGGTATATGCAAAATTCATTTCTGTATTACCTGTCATATACATATAGCTTAAAATCTCTGGGTTATTAGGCGGCACAATAGCTATAGCGGTAGGACCTCCTTTTTGAGCATAATCTACTAAATCAAAAATATCATCTTTATAACTTAAAGATTTTAAAGCAGCCTCTTTGGCTTGTGCAATTTCTCTTTTAAATAAGTGTACTTTAGCTTTTAAAGCATATCCGAAAGCTATATTTGGATGGTATGGACCAGCTGGGTTTTCTTGTAAGAAAGGAAGTGCTTCATCAATATCCTTTTGAATAAATCGATAAACTTCTTCTACAGTAGATTTTTTAGGTTTTGCTTCCAAATCGTACTTATCCATGATACAAATACCGCCATCTGTAGCAGCTGTTCCTGGGTCATAAGCTTTAGCATAAACATTAACCAATAAAAAATGATCAAAGGCTCTTAAAATTTTAGCCTCGGCTTTAGCTAAATCTTTAATACGTTGTTCACCATCGGTAAAATCGATACCAGAAATAATAGTATTCCATCTATTGATGTAAAAATAAGCTCTTTCGTAAAATGTTGATGCCGTAAGTAATGAAACCCTATCAGCTTGCTCATCAAAGGTAAAATTGATGATGTTGATATTTTTATTTTGCCCAATTACGTCAGCCTCTCTCATCCATTGGTCGTCTACCAAATACTGAAAATTACCATTAAAATAAGCTCTGTTAGGAAAAGACACCAATCTATAATAATCTTCAGTTGAATTTAAGATGACAGCACCTGTTGGGGTAATATCTGTATATTTTTCGCATGATGGAAGTAAAGCCATTACAACCAATGCAAATGCTAATATTTTATTCTTCATTTGTTTAATTTTATTTTCTAATGATGATAAAGCAATCATAATTGTTTTATAATTAGAAAGTTACGTTTACACCTATTAAAAATGATTTTGGAAGCGGAATGCTATAGCTACCAGAGTTTAACGAGTAAGTTTCTGGGTCTATATCATCACCAGCTGCACTAGCATACCATAAATTATTAACCTGTCCGGTTAAACGGGCAGAAGCTAAACCTACTTTTGTAACCATCGTTTTAGGTAAACTATAAGACAGTGAAATATTTCTTAGCTTAATGTAATCGGCAGAGAAAACATTTATATCCGCTGCCCTAAACTGAGAGTTAATAGTATTGATATTGCTAAAAATATGAGTAGTAATAGGATAATCTGCTGGTAATCTTGGTGTTGTACCATCGCTAACAGCTATGTTTGCTGCTCTAATACTATTGATATTATCTGGAACCGGATTTTTACGTAATTTATTCCCTCCTGAGTATATAAATAACATTCCTAACTCAAATTGCTTATAAGCAACTCTTTGAGAGAAAGAACCATTAAACTTAGGGATTAATGTTCCTAAATTCACCAATGCTTTGTTATCATTTATTGATTTAATAGTACCCGCAATAGGCTGCCCATTAGCATCAAATTGTATACTTGGATTACCATTTTCATCTAGGACATAAGGATAACCATTAACTATACCCCCATAACGGAAACCGTAAAGACTACTAAAAGCATCATTCTCAAAAAAGTTAGAATTTGGTGATTGGATATAAGAAAAAGGAGTAGGTATGGCTTTATTTACATCTTCTATCGTATTTTTATTATAAGCATATACCAAAGTAGAGCTTAATTTCCAATCTTTAGTTCTTAACCATTCGCCACCTAAAGTAATCTCAATCCCTTTATTTCTTAACGCACCATTATTTAAAATAATACTAGTAGTACCAACAGTTGGGTCTAACTCTGTACTCACAATCAAGTCTGAGCTATATCTATTATACAAATCTATATTACCAAATAAACGATTTTTGAATAAAGCAAAATCAACACCTAGGTTGGTAGTAGCTGTTTTCTCCCATCTTAACATAGGATTGGCTAAATTGGTTAAATCTAAGAACTGTAATGATGGGAATAACTGATCGTTCCTTAATCTAAAAGTTGCATATCTGCTAGTACTTCTATCAGTTCTACCATTTATACCATAACTACCTCTTACTTTAAGCATTTCTAACCAACTGATATTGCTTAGGAAATCTTCATTGCTGGCATTCCAGCCTAACCCAACCGACCATAAAGGTCTGCTTCTATCGTTAAACTCTACCCCATAAAGGTTGGTTTGGTCTATACGAAAACTACCTGTAAGGTTATACTTATTTTTGAAAGTATAGCCAGCATTGGTATAGAAAGAAACATATCTATTTTTAGATTCTTCTTGAGTTCTTGGCGCAACACTTAAAGTTTTTCTACCCCCATAAATATAACTTGGTAAACCTGTTATACTTAATTCATTTTCATTGATGATGATTGAAGAAAGCGTAACAGGGTCATATCCATAACGGATATCTTGAACAGATCTTGGTGTAAAAGTTTGTCGCATCTCAAAACCTGCTATAGCATAAATAGCGTGGGTACCTTCATCAAAACTTTTATCTAAATTTAATTGATTTCTAAAAGTATAAGCATTTGATGCTCTATTTAACTGCTCAAACCTTCCGCCAACAGGCAAACCATAAGTATAAGTATTGCTAGCAAAATTAGTTAACGCATTTGCAGCGCTACGTACTTTATAAGAGTTAACATCTAAATAAGTCTCTCGTCTTGTTTCATTTAACTCGTATTGAAATTGAGTGCTGTAACTGATAGCTTTGGTGATATTAAATTGCAAATTGGTAAAAGCTCTTAATCCAATTCTTTTACTATTGGTTACGCCTTCATCTAAAGCATCTAAAACATTAAAACGTGTAGATTTAAAAGCAGGGGTTGCATTTAAAATTCTTGCAACAGCACCATTTATAGGGGTAGCTCCTGCAAAGCTATCACCAAAATTCACATAGTCTGCCTGTTCTCTATTCCCATTTTCGCCAATAATACGCTCGTAACGGTTCTGTAGAAATATGTTATTGTAAGAACCATCTGTATCATCAGCCAATTGATATTGACCATTTAAACCAACCGTAATATCTAACCACTTTTTAGGTTTAAAACTGTTTTTAAAATATAGGTTATAGTTCTCGTTATTATTACCTATAACACGTTCTTTACCTTTATCGTAATTAAAAGATACGAAAGTATTACTCTTTGTATTTCCAGTGCTTAAAGAAATATTATAACGTTGTCTAAACTCGTTTTGCCAAACTTGATCTCTATACTCTTGCATATAGTCATTTTTAGCCCAATTGCTTAAGGTTTGGTCTACCGCAGCCTGACTAAATAAACCAGCATCTCTATCTCTATATAATTGATATAAAGGAGAGTAATACCTAATACTTCCGTTAGCTACTGTACCATAAGATTGGAACATCGCTTCTGTAGTAGCAAACCTAGACCTTTCTTGATTGTAAAGACGAGTTTCATAGTCTATCACCTGCGCTGTAGATGCTAAGCCTAGCAAGTCTAAATCTGGTTTGGTATTGATAAAGAAATCTGAGTTTACAGAAATTTTTGTAGCTCCTTGGGCTTTTTTAGTAGTTACCACAATAACCCCATTAGCAGAACGAGCACCATAAATAGAAGCTGCCGCCCCATCTTTTAGTACTGTTACAGATTCAACATCATAAGGGTTAATTTGGTCAAGTGTCAACTCTGTAGGTAAACCATCAACCACAATAAGCGGATTTGTATTTCCTTGCTCAATAGAATAAGTACCTCTCCCTCTTAGTTCTGGTTGGTCGGCACCTAACCCATTTGGGTTTTTATTATAAACTAAACCTGCTACCCTACCCTCTATAGCGCTTAGTAAATCTACGTTGATGTTTTCATTTAACTTTTTCTCGGTTAAAATAGTAGCCGCAGCTGTAGAACGCTCTCTGCTAATGGTTTGATAACCATTTACTACAACAGCGCTTAATTCTTCTGCATTAACCTGCATTTGTAAAGAAACATAAGCCGGATTTTTTGCTACAGAACGCTCTTCCGTAGCATATCCTAAATAGCTAAATACCAAAACAGATGGATTTTCTGAAAGATTAATAGAAAAATTTCCATTAGCATCAGTAAGAACAAAATTATTGCTGCTCTTATTTTTAACTACTACACCTGGTATAGGTTGCTTATTTTCATCTATTACCAATCCTTTAGCGGTAAAACTTTCTTTAGTTGATGCTTTTTTAGGAACTATTACAATAGTATTTTCTGATAGTGTGTAACTAAATGTCTGATTTTGAAAAACAGCATCTAATATTTGATTTATACTAGCACTGTTTACTGTTATAGTCACTGGTTTTGCTTGCTGTAAATAGCTTGCGTCAAAAACAAATTGATAATTGGTTTTTGATGTGATTTCAGCTATAACCGTTTTAAATGGAGTGTTTTTAAACTCGAAACTATAAGTTTGAGCGTTTGATTTTAAAGTTACTAAAACTAAGAATAGCGGCACTAGTAAGAACTGCAAACATAGTTTAGTAGTAAGTGAATAGGTTTTGTGGGTTTGTTTCATATCATACGTTTTGGTTAAATTTTAATTCTTCATTGTTCTATGCTAAGTTTCCTCCCTTCAAGCTTGAATTTCACATCGGTAGTAAGTGATATCATTTCTAAAACTTTCTGCATTTCTACATTTCTATTAATTTTCACGTATAGATTTCTTTCTGGTAAACTATTATAGTCTACTTCTATGTTATACCATCTGGAAAGTTTTTGCATCACTACTTCAAACGGTACATTGTTAAATAAGAATAAATTATTTGTCCAGGCGGCAGATTCTTCTGTATTCACATCAGAGATAGTTAAACCACCCTTATTAAATAAAGCTTGCTGATTGGGTTTTAAAAGATTGGTTTTGATGTTACCCGGGTAGTTTATAGCAACGCTCCCCTCTAATAGCGTAGTTTTTATTCCTTTATCTTCCGGATAATTACTCACATTAAACTTGGTACCCAAAACTTTCACCTGCATACCATTAATATCTACTATAAAAGGTCTTTTAGGTTGATGCGCAACTTCAAAATAAGCTTCACCATCTAACTTTATACTTCTAGTATTGCCTCTAAAACCCGCAGGAAAATATAATCTAGATTCTGAGTTTAACATCACCTTCGTTCCATCGCTCAGCGTAACTTTATATTGACCGCCTCTTGGGGTTTTAATGGTTTGTAAAGCAACTATCTCTGTACTATCTGCACCTTCATTAATATGATATGTGATAGAACCATTTTTATGATGGATGATAGAAATACCTTCCTGTCTGTAAATTTCACTTTCACGCTTATCATTCAGAGGAATTTTTTTACCATTTATTTCTAATAAGGCTATATTTTTCCCAGGCTCAATAGGATTTATGTTTTGAGTTTTAGGATAAAATAGATAAGCGGCTAAGCCTACCAAAACTAAAACCGCAGCAACTCTTAAATAAGTAGGAATAACAAAACGCTTACTTTCTACAACAATAGCTTGCTCTTGTTCTATTTTACGGATGATTTGTAAACGTAGACGCTCTAAATGTTGTTGTTCTTTAGGTTTAGTTTGCTCTTGATCCGATAAAAAAACCTCTTTTATCTCATGCTTAAGAGATGCTTCACTTTCATTTTTAAAGTGCTCCATCAGTTTTTCAAGCTCTAGCTTGGTGATGGTATTAGATAAGAATTTACGGTAAAGTGCTTTAAATTTCATACTATCTTAACATGATATATTCTTAAATACGCTCGAAAAGAAAAAACACACTATTGCTATTGCATATTTTTTTAAAAAAAATTGATTTCAGGAAAGAAATAGCTTCTAAAAGAAATAATCAGCCATATAAAACACAGAATTTAACTCCATAATGGGCTAAAAATCTATTTGTAACTTAACAAAACTGATAGAAAGAATTATTTTTCGAGATATAAACCAATGCAAATCATCAAAAACTCTTGAGAATGCAAAAAAATATACTCTTTAATGCTTTTTGTTGCCGCCACCAATTGATTACTTACAGTAGATGGGCTTATCTGTAAGATATCTGCAACTTCTTTATAGCTCTTGTCCTCAAATTTACAAAGCTTAAAAATTTCTCTTCTTTTAGGACTAAGCGTTTCTAAAGCTGCATTCAAGATAGCATTGCGTTCTTTATTAAGGAGGTAATCTTCCGTCTCTGAATAAAGGTTCGCAAAGCTTTCTATAAAGTAATCCTGCATTTATTTATCGTTTGCAAGTTTGCGATAATAATCATAAACCACATTTTGGGCAATGGTATAAAGCCAAGCTTTAAAAGATTTATCGGGGTTGATGTTGGCCCTGTTTGACCAAATTTTAAGAAATATATCCTGAAGTAATTCATCCGCAATATGTTCATATTTAGTCATCAAAAATATTTTTTGATAAATAAGACTACTATACTTCTGGTAAAGCAAATTGAAAGCATTTTGGTCTCCCTTAACCAAATCTTTAACTAGCTCACGCTCATCATCACCAGAAGCTTCAACAATATGAGACATATAATTAATAGAAATATTCTCGCTAAATAAGGAATAAATAAGATAATAAAGACTATCCTAAGTTGTAAATCCTCAATAATTAAATAAAGGACTTAAATTTAATGATAATTTAAAATTGAAAAGAAGAAGTATGTAAATTATACTCCTTGTTTTACATCATACCAAAGTTGCACTAAACCAGTTGGGTAGGTTTCACTTTTTTTAAATTTCAACTTTTGTTCTAGCCTACCATTTTTAAACAGACTTTTACCACTTCCTAATAAATGCGGTATGATAGAAACAATAATTCTATCAATCAATTGGTGTTTCAATAATTCATCTACAATCTCTGCTCCTCCATCACAGTAAATATCTTTCCCTTCTTGCTGCTTTAATTCATGTATTAAAGACACAACATCATCTCGGTACCTAATATTTTGTTTATCGCCTTTTCGCTGTCTAGACATCACATATATTTTTTTATCTGGATACAAGAGGTTATCACCAAAAGTTAAAACCTTATCATATGTTTTTCTTCCCCATACTACCGTATCTACAGTATCCATAAAAGCTTTATGTCCATAATCTTCTCCGGCAGACTCTACCATAGTTAGAAAATCAATATTATCGTCTGCTGTAGCGATGTACCCATCTAAACTCATAGCAATGTATAAATTAACTTTTCTCATAAACAGTTGGTGTAATTATAAACAGATGTAATTTTAAAAAATTGCTAAACAAAAAAACCCAAAAACATATGTCTTTGGGTTTTATGAATAAAGTTTTGGTTAATTATTTACCAGCAGCTTTATTTTTAGTTTCTTGAACTTCTAAACGAATAGCTTGAGCTAAGTTTTTTAAGTCTTGCATTCCTTTTCTTACTCTTGTACCAGCAGCGCTGTTACCTTTGTTGTAAAATTTGTCTGCATCAGCTTCTAGCTCTGCTACTAATCTTTTTACTTCTTCGAATTGTTTCATTTTAAAATACTCCTTTTTTTATTTATGATGGTTAGTAATATTGTTTACTTATAGCTAATGTATAATGTTTTTTTGTAAAAAAAAATATTATACGAGCTAATTATGCCCCTTAAAATGGTTTTTTTTCCACAAATACTAAGGTTTTAACAATTCACTAAAAACATTTTTTTTATAAAACCCTCACAAACAACAAGATACGCAAAAGTAATTAAACAAAAATGCCTCTACGTTTATTGTAGAGGCATTTATACATTTTTGATATTTTTTAAGCTTCAACAGCCTTTTTTTCTTTGTACAGGCCTTTATTAAGCTTATCTCCAACCTCGCTGAATGCGCTTAAAGTACGTTCAACGTCTTCTAAAGTATGCATAGCTGTTGGTATCAATCGTAGCATAATTAAACCTTTAGGGATAACCGGATATACTACAATAGAGCAGAAAATACCATAATTTTCTCTTAAATCCATAGTAATAGCGGTAGCATCTGATAGTTCACCTTTCAAGAATACAGGCGTTACCACAGAATCTGTATTACCAATATCAAAACCTCTTTCTTTTAAACCTTTTTGTAAAGCGGTAGCAATAGTCCAAAGTTTATCTTTTAATTCTGGTTTGCTTTTTAATAGCTCTAAACGCTTTAATAAGCCCATTACCATTGGCATAGGTAAAGATTTAGCAAAGGTCTGAGAACGCATGTTGTAGCGTAAGTAATTGGTAATTTCTTCTGTAGAAGCTACAAAAGCACCAATACCTGCCATAGACTTGGCAAATGTTCCAAAATAAACATCTACACCTTCTATACAATTTTGATGTTCATGTGTACCAGCACCAGTTTTACCCATAGTACCAAAACCATGAGCATCATCAATTAACAAACGGAAATTAAATTCTGATTTAAGAGCTACTACTTCACTTATTTTACCTTGTGCACCAGACATCCCAAATACACCCTCGGTAATTACTAAAATACCACCTCCAGATTGCTCTGTAAGTTTTGAAGCTCTTTCTAGTTGCTTACGCAAGCTATCCATATCATTATGTTGATATACGAAGCGCTTACCCATATGCAAACGAACACCATCTATGATACAAGCGTGAGACTCTGCATCATAAACAATAACATCATTTCTATCTACAAGGGTATCGATAATAGATACCATACCTTGATAGCCATAGTTTAACAAGAATGCATCTTGAAAACCAGTAAACTCTGCTAATTGCTTTTCTAATTCCTCGTGGTTATTAGAGTTACCAGACATCATTCTAGCCCCCATAGGATAGGCCATACCATAATCAGCAGCAGCTTTTGCATCAGCTTCTCTTACTTCAGGATGGTTAGCTAAACCTAAATAATTGTTTAAGCTCCAAACTAAATGTTCCTTGCCTCTAAATTTCATATGAGGTGCAATCTCTCCCTCCAATTTCGGAAAAGAAAAGTAACCATGAGACCATTTTTGGTGTTGACCAAGTGGCCCCATATTCTTAGCTATCTTATCAAAAATATCCAATGTGATGTATTTTTTGTGTGTTATTAAAATATTAATTTGTTGCAAATTTACTTTAATTCATTGATAAACAAAACCTATTAGCGCAATGAATGAAATATGGCATTAAAATTAAAAAGCCATCCCTGTTACAGAATGGCTTTAAGTTGGTTAATGCAAAGGTTAATCTACATTATCATGAAGGAATGAATTGTTTGGTCTTATTTCTGTTTGACCATCTTCATTACTTAAAGTAAATCTTGATACCTGAGACTCAGAAGAATGTGGCACATCTTTAAGTTGCATTTGCTTTCTTTTATAAGCTGGCTCATTTTCCAACTCTTGTAAACCACTTGTTGATCTCAGTTTCATACTTAAGTCTTTTAATCTTAAAATACGCTCCTTAGATTTTCTCAACTGTTCTTCTATAGAGTCATCTGTTTTATATTCATCTACCTGTTGTACAGGTTCTGGTATTGCTTGAATAGGCTCCTCTTCTTTATAAGTTTCCTCTACTTTATTGATTTGAGGTGTAGAGAAAGTGAAGCTAGGCTCTTCCACTTTTAGGTTAAATTCAAAAGTATTTTCCTGTTCTTGCGACTCAAGTTGTTCTGGTTCTTCCTCAATCAATTGATGTCTAATGGTATCAGCATCTTTATTTACCGGAGTTTGCTCTGGTTGTGCAAACATACCACCAAACAAATCTGCTTGAGGTAAAATACTTTCTTTTGGCTTAGCCGCCTCTTGAGTAACTTGTGGCGTTTCTACCTGAGGTTTAGCCTGTACAAATTCATTAACAGGTCTAATTAAAGGGGTATCAGTTGTTAAAAACTGCTTTTTTGGAGCGCTTTGCTGCGTTTGTACTCTTTCTTCTCTAGTTTGGAAACCTGTAGCAATTATGGTTACAGAAATTTTATCGCCCAAAGAAGCATCATTACAATTACCCCAAATTAAATCCGCAGATAAACCAGCTTGATCTTGAATAAAGTCTGTAATAATACTTACTTCATCCATGGTAACCTCTTTATCACCAGAACTGATATTTAATAGAATGTATCTTGCACCTTCTATTTCATTATCTTTCAATAGTGGTGATAATAAAGCGCCTTCAACAGCTTTCAAAGCTCTGTTTTCGCCTTCTGCTGCATAACTTCCCATGATAGCTACACCGCTATCTTTCATTACAGTACGCACATCTTTAAAGTCGACGTTTATATAACCCGGTACCGTAATAATTTCTGCTATACCTTTTGCTGCGGTTGTTAAAATATCATCAGCCTGGCCAAATGCAGAGCCTAATGTTAGGTTACCAAATATCTCACGCAATCTATCATTAGAAATTACTAAGTAAGAATCAACATATTTTTTTAATTCTTCTAGTCCTTCTTCTGCTTGCATTCTTCTACGTTTACCTTCAAAGGAAAAAGGTGTAGTTACAATAGCAACAGTTAAAATGTCTAGTTCTTTAGCTGCTTTAGCGATGATAGGACTAGCACCTGTACCAGTACCACCGCCCATTCCGGCAGTAATAAAAAGCATACGGGTATTAGCACCAAGCATTTCTTTAACATCGTCTATATTTTCTATAGCCGAGTTTTTTCCAACTTCTGGAATAGAGCCTGCCCCCATTCCTTCTGTTAAACTTGCACCTAATTGTACTTTATTGGGGATAGGACTGAGTTCTAAAGCCTGAGCATCGGTATTACATATGATGAAGTCTACACCAGTAATTCCTTGCCTGTACATATGGTTAACAGCGTTACCACCGCCACCACCAACACCAATAACTTTGATTATTGATGATTTTTCTTTTAACATTTCAAACTGCATATCCTTTATTATCAGCTTTTAAGCGTTTTATAAAATTGAATTATTCCTGTATGTAATATTAAAAAATATTCCACAACAGTTATCCACAAATGTTAATAGTGTGGAAAACTTCCTGATTGTTGAAAATTATTTAAGAAAATCCTGATCGCTAATATCATCCTTAATAAATTTCTTAGTTCCTTCTAGTAAAGAAGCAAATAACCCTCTGTTTTTCTTAGAACTGCTTTCTGCAACAGAAGACACAGGCGCAGAAGATGAAACTTTATAATCTTTCTGCAATTCGCTTTCTACTTTCTCAATGCCTTTTATTAACAAACCGATACCTGTTGCATACATTGGACTTTTTAAATCCTCATAAACATTCTTAGGCAATTCTTCATTTTTTGCCAAGTGCTCATTAGGATAACCAATTCTGCAATCTAAACCTGTTACATATTCTACCAATTGTGACAAATGCTTTAACTGCGCACCACCACCAGTTATTACAATTCCGCCTATTAATTTTTTCTCGTAACCAGATGATTTGATTTCATAGTAAACATGGTCTATGATTTCTTCCATCCTAGCTTGTATCACATAAGCTAAGTTTTTAACCGAGATTTCTTTTGGCTCCCTTCCTCTTAATCCTGGAACACAAATAATTTCATTTTCTTTATTTTCTTCTGCTAATGCAGAACCGAACCTAGTTTTTAATAATTCGGCCTGATTACGCATAACAGAGCACCCCTCTCTGATATCTTCAGTTACGCTGTTACCTCCGAAAGGAATAACCGCAGTATGCCTTATAAGACCTTCATGAAAAATAGCCACATCGGTTGTACCACCACCAATATCTACCAAAACAACACCTGCTTCTTTTTCTTCTTCACTCAATACAGATTCTGCGGAAGCTAAAGGCTCTAAAATTAAATCCTGAGTTTCTAAACCACCTTGCACCACACATTTCATGATATTTTTAATAGCCGTTACTTGCCCGGTAATGATATGAAAGTTTGCTTCTAAACGCACTCCTGCCATACCAACAGGGTCTTTTATACCCGGCTCATTATCTACCGTAAATTCTTGTGGTAATACATGTATGATTTCCTCTCCTGGGTTCATCGCTAGTTTAAACATATCGTCTATTAACCTATCGATATCCCTTTTAGAGATTTCATTACTGAGGTCTTTTCTAGTTAAAATACCACGGTGCTGCAAGCTTTTGATATGTTGCCCAGCAATACCAACATTAACAATTTTAATGTCAACATTAGATTGCGAACTACCTTCTTCTACTGCTTGGGTGATACCTTTAACGGTTTTTGCTATATTAGAAACCACGCCACGGGTAACACCGGCAGATTCTGCCTTACCTAAGCCTAAAACTTCAATTTTACCGTGTTCGCTTCTTCTGCCCACGATAACACAAATTTTAGTGGTACCAATATCAAGACCTACTACAATGGGTGATACTTTGGATTGTTTAGTAATGCCTTTTTCCATGTCTATAATGTATTTTGTATTGAATCTTTTGCTATTTCTTTAATTTCTTCTTTGCGTAAGCTATCTCTTAACTGCTGCTGCTCAATCTGTGTTCTTAAGATTGTAGAATCACTTTTTTGGCAAACTATCTGACCTTTAAATTTTAAACTTACCGATGAGTAAGTATCCCAACCCACGTAAGGGATAGCTTTTTTATAGAAAACCAATAGTCTCTTAAATTTATCTTCAATATCATTTCCATCTCCGAAAATGATTTTTTGTTTGCCCACTCTAGGAACCAACTCTATTTCTTTCTTATCATTTACATATAGCTGTACAAATTGCTCGTTCCATAAAGAATCTTTAGCAATGTGTACTGCAACTTTAAAAAGATCTTTAGCCAAAGCTGTTCTAAGGGTATCAATTTTACCGCTAAAGCCTTCTAATATCATTCCGTTTGCAGCTAAAACTCTAGCTGTAAAATGTTCTGATAATGGAATTTTCAACCCGTTTTGATCTATATAATAATCTTGACCGGCAATATTTAACATTCTTAAAATTGGCACTCGCTGCCTAATATTTGCATGGATTACGCCATTCATATCAGCAAAAACATTGGCGTATTCTATAAAAGGATTAGCTTGCAACCTATCTTCTAAGCTCTGCAAATCTATATTATCTAACCTTCTACCCACCAATAAACCATTTTTTGAAGCTAGTATTTCATCAACTTCTGCTCTTTCTATAAAATATTGATTTCCGGGTAAGATTACTTTTACCTCCCTGCAAACTGTTTCTACTTTTTTAGTTTCGATAAAACTCATCAGCACCACTAAACCACTCAAGCTTATCAGCCAGAGAAATATAGCACCTACCAATTTCCATTTTATCTTTTTAAGCATTTGTAAATAAAGTATGTAAAGGTTTAACCAATGTATCTATGTCTCCGGCCCCAACAGTTACCAACAACTCAGGGTTTAAACTTCTTACCAATTGCAAAGCTTGCTCTTTAGAGCATCTGATAACTTTATCTGAATTTATTTTTTGAGCTAAGAAATCACTATCAACACCCGGTATAGGCAATTCTCTTGCCGGATAAATATCTAAAAGCAGTAATTCATCGGCGGTAGCCAAAACTTCTGCAAAACCGTCTGCAAAATCTCTAGTTCTGGTAAATAGGTGTGGCTGAAAAACAACTGTTAACTTTTTATCTGGATATAAGGTTCTTACAGCTTTAAAGCAAGCCCTTAGCTCTTCTGGGTGATGTGCATAATCATCTATATAAATTCTTTTAGGTTGTTTGATGATATACTCAAAACGTCTTTTTACACCTTTAAAACTTGCTAAACCTGCTCTTATATCCTCTTTAGATATTCCCATTAAAAGGGCAACTTGTATAGCTGCCACTGCATTTTCTATATTGTGTTGGCCAGCTAATCCTAAAACTAAGTTTGGCATTTCTAGCTCTTGATTTTTAAAATCGAACTTAAACTCGCCTGCTTCTACCCTTATGTTTTGCGCATAAGCATCTGCTTGGGTGGTTAATCCATAAGTTGAAGTTCCTGATAATGGCAATCCGTTACGGATAAACAATTTACCATCAGCTTTTACCTGGCCAGCAAATAGTTTGAAAGATTCTATCAGATGACTTTCATCACCATAAATATCTAAATGGTCTGCATCCATAGAGGTTACTACAGCAACATCAGGATGTAGGGTTAAGAAAGATCTGTCATACTCATCGGCCTCAACTACCATCACATTATTTTTACCTATGATGATATTGGTATTGTAATTAGAACTAATACCACCTAAAAATGCTGAGCAATCATTCCCTCCATTTAACAACAAATGTGTTATTAATGTACTGGTTGTTGTTTTTCCGTGGGTACCAGCTACCGCGATGGTATACATACCAGCAGACAGAATACCTAAAACCTGCGAACGTTTATAAAGTGTAAAGCCTTTTCTTTTAAAGAAGTTTAAAACCACACTATCCTGCGGAATTGCAGGTGTATAGATAATTAAAGTTGAAGAGGAAAGCTCATGAAAATTCATCGGAATATTTTCTTCCAAATCTTCATAACGCACCGGGATACCTTCATCTGCCAAGCTTTGTGTAAGCGGGGTAGCAGTTTTATCATACCCACATACCACACAGCCTCTTTTATGGAAATAACGGGCAAGACCGCTCATGCCAATACCGCCAATTCCGACAAGATAAACCCTTTGTATGTCTTCTAATTTTATCATGCTATAATGCAATTTTTAATACTTCTTTTGCAATAGTTTCATCTGCCGATGGCAAAGCCAGCTCGGCTATATTTGAAGATAAAGCCTTCATCTTAGCTTCGTCTTTCAATAATTTTATGGTTTGTTCTACCAAATCAGATTCAGCATGTTTATCATCAATTAAAACGGCTGCATCTTTATTTACTAAAGCCATAGCGTTTTTAGTTTGATGGTCTTCTGCAACATTTGGTGATGGCACTAAGATTACTGGTTTTTGAACCAAACATAACTCTGCAATGGTTCCTGCTCCGGCTCTTGAGATAATTACATCTGCCATCGCGAAAGCAAAATCCATACGATTTAAAAATTCAAAAATTCTTATCCCATTGTCTTTAGGTTGATTGCCGTAACTATCTATAATACTACGGTAATAATATTTACCTGTTTGCCAAATCAGTTGTACATCATTGCCTTGTAATAAGCCTAAACCAGCCATCATGCTTTTGTTTAAAGTACCAGCACCTAAGCTACCACCTACTACTAAAATCGTTTTTTTGTTTTCATCCAATTCAAAAAATGCCGCTGCATCTTTACGTTTATCTGCAATTTGTACCGATTCTTTTCTAACTGGATTACCTGTTTTAATAATACGCTCGGCAGGAAAGAATGCATCCATGGCATCAAAAGCAACACATATCTTCTCCGCCTTTTTACCTAATAATTTATTGGTGATACCTGCATAAGAGTTTTGCTCTTGAATGAGGTAAGGAATTTTCTTTAAAGAAGCTGCATACAATAAAGGCCCAGACGCATAACCGCCAACTCCTACTACTGCATGAGGTTTAAAATCTTTGATAATTTGTAGAGACTTTCTTATGCTACCTAATAATTTAAAAGGTAATAACAGGTTTTTAGCTAAATTACTTCTTTGAAAACCTTGGATATCTAAACCAATAATGCGATAACCTGCAGCCGGAACCTTTTCCATTTCCATTCTTCCTGAGGCACCTACAAAAAGTATTTCTGTGTCTGGCTGTAAAGCTATCAAAGCATTGGCTATAGCAATAGCAGGGAAGATGTGTCCTCCTGTTCCGCCTCCGCTTATGATGATTCTTTTTGCCATATTTTTTATTTTTGATGGATTGATTTAATGATTGATTGATTCTGTATCGCCCTACTAAATTTATTTTGATTTAGTGATTTAAATAATGTCAATCTCTCATTCAATCCATCTATCATTCACTAAATATTTACCCCATTGCAGGTATTTCTCCTACAATTACTTTTTCTTCTTTATTTGTTGCTTTTAAATCTGCTTTATACTCCTCTACATCTTTACTAACCGATAAAATAATACCGAATGCTACGCTTGTAAACAAGATGGAAGTTCCTCCCATACTTACTAGTGGTAATGGAACACCTGTAACCGGAAATAAATTTACCGCTACCGCCATATTTGCTAATGCTTGTATGGTTAAACTAAAACCTAAACCTGCAGCTAATAAGGCTCCAAAAGCCTTAGGAGCTTGCGTTACTATCTTGATAATCCTAAACATGAGTAATAGGTATAGGGCTACCACAAGAATACCACCAACCATACCATACTCTTCTATAATAATGGCGAAAATAAAATCTGAATAAGGGTGTGGTAAGAAATTTCTTTGCGTACTATTACCCGGACCTTTACCTAAAAGACCACCCGTAGCTACAGCTATTTTTGCTTGATCCTGTTGAAAGGTCTTATCAGAATGCTGCATCTCTGGATGCATATATGCGTTAATTCTTGATTTATAAGTTTCTCTACGCGGACCAAAAAACACCAATGTTAGTAATAACGCAAACCCTCCTACACAAACAACAGCAATTTGTTTAAAGCTTATTCTTCCTATTAATAAAATCAATATGCTAACTCCAAATAACATTAATGCTGTTGATAAATTTGCTAAACCAATTAAGATAAAAACCAAACAAACGGAGCCCATAATAGGGATAAATGCTTTCTTTACATCTTTAATATTTTCTTGCTTTTTAGTAAGTGTTCTCGCCAAAAAAGTAATAAGTGCCAACTTAGCTAAATCTGATGTTTGAAAAGTTAAACCTGTTCCCGGTATTGCAATCCATCTGCTTGCATCATTCATGGTGCTACCAAAAAGTAGTGTATAAAGCAGTAGTGGAATGGTGATAATCATTAAAATTTTTGATATCCCACCGTAATACCTGTAATTAAGTAAGTGGGCAAAATATATCAAAACAAAACCTATGATGATAAATAACAAATGCTTAAACATTAAAGACTCTGAGCCAACCCCACGCTTGTATGCCAAGGTACCTGTAGCACTGTAAACAGCTAGCACAGAAAGCAACGAAAGCAGGATGATGATTAACCAAATCCATCTATCGCCACGGGTATGATTTAGAATATCTTTAATCATGTTTATCGATATTAAAGTTCTCTAACAGCTGCTTTAAATTGATTACCTCTGTCTTCGTAATTTTTAAATAAATCAAAACTTGCACAAGCAGGAGACAATAAAACGGTGCTTCCTTTTTTTGCTAAATGATAAGCTACTTCTACAGCTTCTCTAGCAGAAAATGTATTCACGATAACTTCTACATCATCTTCAAAAGCATCATGAATAGCTTTATTGTCTTTACCTAAGCAAACTATAGCCTTAACCTTTTGCTTAACCAAATCTTTAATCATGCTATAATCATTTCCCTTATCTACGCCGCCCATAATTAATACAACATCGGTATTAACACTTTCTAGTGCGTACCAAGTAGAATTTACATTGGTTGCTTTAGAATCATTAATAAAAGTAATACCTGAAATTTTGGCAACATGTTCCAGACGGTGTTCAATATTTTTAAAATCTCCCATGCTTTCTCTGATGGTTGCGTTTCTAAGATCTAAAATCTTAGCCGCTATACCAGAAGCCATAGAGTTGTAAACATTGTGACTACCTTGTAGTGCTAAATCTGAAAATGACATAGTTAATTTATCTGAATGGTTTAGATTAAATGTGATGGTTTGCCCTGATGCAAAAGCACCATTAGCAACTTCTTTCTTGATAGAAAATGGATGTATTTGAGCTTTAATAGCAAAATCTGCAATTACTGCTTCTGTTTCTGGATCATCAGCACAATAGATAAAATGGTCTTCTTGTGTTTGATTTTGAGCAATCCTAAATTTAGAGTTCACATAATTGCGCATCTCGTAATTATATCTATCTAAATGATCTGGTGTGATGTTTAGTAGAATAGCTATATCAGCTTTAAACTGATACATATTATCTAGCATGAAACTGCTAATTTCTAATACGTAATAATCAAAATTTTCTTGAGCAACCTGCTTAGCAAAACTTTTCCCAATATTACCTGCTAAACCAACATTTAAACCTGCTTTCTTTAAAATATGATAAGTTAAAAGCGTGGTAGTGGTTTTACCATTTGAACCAGTAATACAAATAGTTTTAGCTTTGGTATATCTACCTGCAAACTCTATTTCTGATAGAATTGGAATATTTTTTTCTAATAATTTCTTGATTATTGGAGCCTTATCAGGGATACCCGGACTTTTAACAACCTCGGTAGCATTTAGGATTAAATCTTCAGTATGCTGATTTTCCTCAAAAGGGATATTAAAAGCAGTAAGTTCTGCTTTGTAATGATCTGCAATAGCACCAAAATCAGAAACAAAAACATCAAAACCATGCTTCTGGGCCAGAATAGCAGCACCAACGCCACTTTCTCCAGCTCCAAGAACAACAAGTCTCTTCGTATTGAAAGAAGTAGTATTTTGTTCTAAAGGGTTCATATCTTGATGTTTATTACTCATTTAATTTTTACTCTTTATTTTCTTCTTTCTACCTCAATTTCAGGGTTACAATGGTTATAATTGCTAGTAATATCCCTATAATCCAAAAGCGGGTAACTATTTTAGCTTCGTGATAACCTTTTTTCTGAAAGTGGTGGTGTAGTGGCGACATTAAGAAGATTCTTCTACCCTCGCCATATTTTTTCTTGGTGTATTTAAACCAAGAAACCTGCATAATCACTGATATATTTTCTATCAAGAAAACTCCACAAAGTATAGGAATAAGTAATTCCTTACGTATCATAATTGCCAAAACTGCTATAATACCTCCAATAGTTAAGCTTCCTGTATCGCCCATAAAAACCTGAGCTGGAAAAGTATTGTACCAAAGGAAACCCACACAAGCACCAACAAAAGCTGCTGCAAAAATTACTAGCTCTCCAGAATTTGGGATATAAAGAATATTCAGATAGTCAGCTATAATCATGTTACCAGAAACATAAGCTAGTAACGCCAAAGTAATTCCAATAATAGCTGATGTTCCGGTAGCCAATCCGTCTATACCATCTGTAATATTAGCACCGTTTGAAACCGCTGTTATAATAACAATAACGAATAGCAGAAACACCGGAAAAGCATATTTCTCATAGCCATCGCCCATAAATTTTAAGACTTTGGCGTAATCAAACTCATTATTTTTATAGAAAGGAATATTGGTAATGGTAGATTTTACATCATTAGCATAATGTACTCCTGTTGATTTTTCTACTTTTATCAACTTCTTTCCTTCTTGATTGTAAACAGCTTCAGTTTGTGTAGTAGAACTTCCGGCTGGTAATGCCTGTGTAACAGTTTGTCTCACTAAAATTCCAGGGTGGAAATACATCGTACAACCGACAATAATAGACAACCCAACCTGACCTACAATTTTAAACCTACCTGCTAAACCTTCTTTATTTTTTTTGAATACCTTGATATAGTCATCCAAAAAGCCTATTGCGCCCATCCAAATGGTGGTCACAATCATTAAAATGATGTATATATTTTCTAGCTTGGCAAACAATAAAGTTGGGATTAAAACCCCAGCAATAATGATTAAACCACCCATTGTTGGTGTGCCTTGCTTTTGTATTTGGCCATCTAAACCTAAATTTCTTACAGTTTCGCCAACTTGCTTATATCTTAAATACTTAATTAGCCTACTGCCGTAAACAGTGGTAATAATTAAGGATAAGATGATGGCCATACTTGCCCTAAAAGAGATAAACTGAAATACACCCGCCCCAGGGAAATCAAATTGTTTATCTAAAAAGTTAAAAAGGTAGTATAACATTAAGCAAGTAGGTTAAATTGGTCCAACAATATTTTTTTATCATCAAAATCTGTCCTTACGCCCTTTATCTCTTGATATTTCTCATGGCCTTTGCCTGCTAATAAAATAATATCACCAGGCTGAGCTAAATGACAAGCTGTTTTTATTGCCTCTCTTCTATCAATAATGGTAAGCACTTTACGCTGATTTACAGGAGTTACACCAGCTTGCATATCTTTGATAATATCTTCAGGATTTTCTGAGCGAGGATTATCTGAAGTAAGAATAACTTTATTACTCCAATCACAAGCTGTTTGCGCCATTACAGGGCGTTTGGTTTTATCTCTATCTCCGCCACAACCTATAATGGTAATGATAGATTCATTTCCATTTCTGATATTATCTATGGTGGATAGCACATTTCTTAAAGCATCAGGCGTATGTGCATAATCAACAATACCTACTACTTTATTTGGTGCCACGATGTAATCAAACCTACCCTCTGCCCCACTTAGTCTGCTTAAAATGGTTAAGACTTTTATTTTATCTTGCTCTAACAACATAGCTGTTGCGTAAACAGCTAATAAATTATAAGCATTAAAAGAGCCTACCATTTTCATGTAAATCTCTTGGCCATCAATATCCAGATGTAAACCAGAGAATTGATTTTCTATCACTTTAGCTTTAAAATCAGCTAAAGTTTTTAAGGCATAGCTCTTTTTGTAAGCTTTGGTGTTTTGTAGCATTACCTCACCATTTTTATCATCAATATTGGTAAGCGCAAATGCTGATTTATTTAAGCCATCAAAAAAACCTTTTTTAGCCTTTAAGTAGTTATCAAAGGTTAAATGAAAATCTAAATGGTCATGAGTGATATTTGTAAAAACAGCTCCAGCAAAGTTTAACCCTTCTATACGATGCTGTGCTACGGCATGCGAGCTAACTTCCATGAAGCAGTAATCGCAACCTGCATCAATCATTTTATGAATTAAAGATTGTAGTGCAACTTGGTCTGGCGTAGTATGGGTTGATGGAATTATAACATCATTTATCTTATTCTCTACCGTAGATATTAACCCTACTTTATAACCTAAATCTCTAAATAGTTGATAAAGCAAAGTACAAACTGTTGTTTTACCATTAGTACCTGTTACTCCAACTAATTTTAGCTTTGATGATGGATGATCGTAAAAATTAGCTGCCATAGTACCTAAAGCCTTAGCAGAATTTGCCACAACTAAATAGGTGATACCTTCTACCAAATGTTCTGGTAAGTTTTCTAAAACGACAGCAGAAGCACCCTTTTCTACAGCTAAGCTGATATATTCATGTCCATCTGTTTGAGTTCCTTTAATGGCAACAAAAAGTGTTTGAGACGCTACTTTTCTAGAGTCGAAAGCAATTTGGGCTATTTCAACCTCGGTTGAGCCAATTACTTGCTCTAAAGCAACACCATACAATATGTCTTTTAAAACCGCCATTATCGCAACTCGATTAAAATTTTAGTCCCTTTCATGATAGGTGTTCCTACTGCTAAAGACTGTGTAACTACTTCTCCACTTCCTTTAACTATTGGCTTTAAGCCAGAATTTCCTAAAACAAATAATGCATCTCTTAAACCCATACCCACCACATCTGGCACAACGCCACGATTCATTTTCACTTCTTTATAAGTAATACCATTATTAGTATCAATATCATTTTCTAAAGCCGAAGCGAAATAAGGTTTAATACCAAAAGCGCTGTACACCTTCTGCGCAGATTTTTTATGCCCTTCTTTTACTTTTGGTAATCTGGTATTACCAACCAATTTAGGTGCTTTAATATCAGAGTACATCTGGATATCGCCAGCATAAACCATATCAGCAACTTCTCTAAAAACTGGTCCTGCAACATCTGCAGCATAGTAAGAACCTTTGGTTGGGTTTTGAACAACAACAATCATCGAGTACTTAGGCTTCTCTGCCGGGAAATACCCACAAAAAGATGCTTGATATTGTCTTTTACCCTTATAACCTTTAGAACCATCTGCCACTTGTGCCGTACCTGTTTTACCGGCTATTTTATACAGTGGATTGTTTAAAGCTTTTCCAGTACCATCAATCACAACACCTTCTAACATGAGTTTAAGTTTCTCTAAAGTGGCATCAGAACATATTTTATTATTGATAACCCTAGGTTTAAATTGCTCAACAGTAGAACCTAATCTTCTAATTTCTTGCACAAACATTGGGCTTATCATTTTACCGTTATTAGCTACTGCATTATAAAGTGCTAATATTTCTACTGGAGTCATTTTAAGCTCGTAACCATAAGCCATCTGCGGTAAGGTTAAGCCACTCCATGATTTGCTTTCTGGTGTCTTAATTAATGGCTTGCCTTCTCCGGGAATTTGCAAACCCATTTTCTCTCCAAGTTTTAAATCATGAAGCTTGCTGGTAAACTCTTCAGGCTCATCTTTATAATGGTTATAAATTTGCTTTACAATAGCTACGTTAGATGAAACTTCAAAAGCTTGTTTCATGGTTATTACCCCATAACCACCTTCGTGAGAATCTTTAATGGTATGACGGTAGACTTTGTATTTGCCCCCCTCTGTATCAACACGGTCGTTTAAGTCAAACTTACCATCTTCCATAGCAATCATGTAAGAGGCTAATTTGAAAGTTGAACCAGGCTCTGCACTCTGCGCAATAGCATAATTAAACTTCTCTTTATACTCAAGCTCCTCACCATCTCTGGTATAATTTGCTATAGCTTTAATTTTGCCAGTTTCTACCTCCATCACCACCACACAACCAAAATCTGCTTCGCTTTTTATCAACTGTTTTTTTAGAGCACTTTGTGCAAGATCTTGCATATTGATATCAATAGTAGAGATAATATCAGCGCCATCTTTAGGAGCAATTTCAGCATCCTCATTAATTGGCATCCAAACGCCTCCTGCAATTCTTTGGACTAGTCTTTTCCCAGTTTCTCCATTAATATAATCGCCATAAGCACCCTCCAAACCTACTGCCGCACCAGCATTTGCATTATAGTAGCCTATGGTTCTGGCAGCTAAATCTCTGAAAGGGAAAATTCTTTTGTTTTGCTGAACCGCTATCATCCCACCTTTATACCTACCCAAGTTGAATATTGGAAACTTTTTTAAGGCCTTTAAATCCTGATAGCTCACATTTCTTTTAATCAAGAAATAACGCTGACGCTCCTCTCTAGCATCACGCAAAAGACGAGCATATTTAAAACCTGGCTTATCTTTAAAATGTGCCGCAAGGCGATAAGCCAAAGAATCTACTTTTTCATAAAAAACTTTATCATCCTCAATACCACCCGCCAATAAATCCATCCTTATTTCATATTCTGGAACTGATGTAGCTAGTAAGCTACCATCTGCCGAATAAATATTCCCTCTAGCCGCCTCAACCTCTACATATTTAGTACTTAAACTATCAGCCATAGCCCTATACTTATCGCCTTCTACAACTTGCACATGAACCATTTTAGCGATTACAGCAAATGCAAATAAAACGATAACCCCGAAAGCCGCGTAAACACGCAGAAGAATGTTAGTTCTTATATTCATCAGGACTAATTTTTATTTTTATTGGTGGCTCTACAGAAACTTTAAGACCCAAAACAGAGTCTACCCTGCTTGCCACTTCTGTTTGTTTACTTTTAAACATGAGGTCAGCTTTAAGTGTCTTAAAATCCCAACTCAACTCTTTTACTTCTTTGCCAACCTTATCTATTTTTCTAATATTATTCTCTGCAGTGTGCCTGTTCCCTATGTAAATCATCCCCAGAAAAGCCAAAAACACTATAAACGGAAGCGCTTCTGTAGCACCTTCTTTAGAGACAACACCTTTTGTAAAAAGAGAAACCAAAAAGCCTGGAGCAACCTCTTTAGGTTCCTCTTTCTGCTTCGGAAGGATATCTTCCTCTACAGGCTCTACTTTAGGCTCTCTAATTTTATTTATCATTGTTTTAAAGCAATTCTTAATCTTGCACTTCTTGCTCTGTTATTTATTTTAATTTCCTCTTCACTAGCCGTAACCGACTTTTTCGTTAAAACCTTAAAGGGCTTTATCTCATTCCCAAAAAAATCTTTATCAACCTCTCCGCTAAACTTTCCTTTAGCCATGAAATTTTTAACCAACCTATCTTCTAAAGAATGGTAAGACATCACTACTAACCTTCCACCTGGCTTTAAAACTTCTGCTGTTTGCTCTAGAAAATCTTTAAGAGCCTCCATTTCTTGGTTAACTTCTATTCTTAGCGCTTGAAAAACCTGAGCTAGATATTTATTCTCTTTCCCTCTTGGAATTAATTTATGAATGACCGCTTTTAACTGAGAAATTGTTTCTATAGGAGCGTTTAACCTTGCCGTGACAATAGTTCTAGCTAAAGATTTTGCGTTTTGTATCTCACCATAAATCCCAAAGATTTTATGCAAATCTTCTTCTTCATAAGTATTTACAACTTCTTTTGCGGTTAAACCGGATGATTGATCCATACGCATATCTAAATCACCATCAAAACGAATAGAGAAACCACGCTCTGGAACATCAAATTGATGAGAAGAAACACCCAAATCAGCCAATATTCCATCAACTGGGATTAAATCATGAGCTCTTAAATTATTTTTAAGAAACCTGAAGTTTTGGTCAACAAAAACAAATTTCTCATCATCAATGATATTCTGCTTCGCATCCTCATCTTGATCAAAAGCTACCAAAACCCCATCATCACCTAAGTGCTTCATAATTTCTCTTGAATGACCACCACCACCAAACGTCACATCAACATAAACACCTTCAGGCTGTATAGCTAACCCTTCAATACACTCTCTCAACATTACTGGAACATGATAAACGTTATCCATCTATCCTCCTTCCTTTACCCATTACCTCTTCAGCAAGGCTTGAGAAATTCTCTGGCTCATCATCCAACTGAGCATCGTAAGCATCTTTAGCCCAAACTTCTATTTTATTAAACTGACAAGACAAAACCACCTCAGCACCTATACCAGCATACTCTAACAAAGATTTTGGCAACAAAACTCTTCCAGAAGCATCCAAAGAAAGCTCTGTAGCCCCTCTTGTGAAATAGCGAATAAATTTTCTGTTCTTTTCTTCGTACTGATTTAACTGCGCTAATTCAGCAGTTACCTTATCCCACTCGGCCTTAGAATAAATAACCAAATGTTTTTCAAAACCACGATTTATCACTAAACCCTCCGCATCTGCCGCAGGCAATTGCTTCTTCAAACCAGAAGGCACCATAAGGCGTCCTTTGGCATCAAGCTTACAATCAAATTCTCCAATCAGATGAGACATACTAAGTGTATATAGTTTTTCTTAATGTAAAAATAAACATAAGTTCCACTTCTTACCACTTTTTACCACAAAAAGTTTTCAACACCTTAAAAAATGCTTAGAAAGAAAGTTTTTAGGCATTTTAAACCTTACTCATCTTTCAAAACATCTATAAAGTACAAGTTCATCACCACTACAAAAACATTGATTATCAAATACTTAAATACATAAAAAATTGCTAAGTGGGAGATTTTTCTATTTTTTATTAGAAAAGTAGGACAAAGTGGGAGAATCTACCAGGTGAAGAGCCAAAATCTACCTATTTCTCTATGAAATAAACTCTTATAATTAACGTTATGCCAAAAAACCATCTGTATGTTGACCCATATTCATAAAATAGCACTTATTATTCCTCTTATTTTATCTTGTAGCTTTTCAAAAAATACGCTTCCAAATAAGCCAAACACAAGTATTACTAAGCCTATAGACATAGAAAACTTAGAGCGAGAACTGCATCAACTAGTTAATCAAGAGAGAAAAAAAGCCGGATTAGCTCCTTTAGTTTATGATCAACAAGTTCAGTTAGTTGCCAGAGCACATAGCAGAGATATGGCTAAAAGAGATTTTTTCTCACATATAAATCCTGATAAAGAAAATCCATTTGACAGAATGAAAAAAGCGGGTATAGTATTTAGAGCTGCCGCAGAAAATATCGCTTATGCATCAACCATTAAAGAAATCCACGAAGGCTTAATGAACTCGCCTAAACACAAAGCCAATATTTTAAATCCCAAATTAGGCAGAATGGGTATCGGAATAGTAGCCTCTAAGTATGGTTTAATGACAACCCAATTATTTAAAAATCCTAAATAACACAATTGATTATTAATTCTTGTTTATTACATTTAGCGTAAAAGCTTAAATTGTAATTTCTATGAAAGTAATTTTATCTATTGATGGTGGAGGCATTAAAGGCATTATACCGGGAATGATTTTAGTTAGCTTAGAAGAAAGACTAAAAAGAAAAACCCATAACCCCGATGCATCAATAGTAGAGTATTTCGACTTTTTTGCGGGCACAAGTACCGGTGGAATATTAACCGGCTTATTACTTTGCCCTTCTGATGCAGACCCTAAAAAACCCAAATTTAGCGCTAAAGAAGCTTTAGACCTTTATATTAAACATGGCGCAGAGATTTTCCAAAACAAAGGCTTTAAAAAAATATTAGCACAAATTGGCTGGGTAACAGAAAAATACAATAATGCAGCTTGGGAAAAAATTCTGCAAGATTATTTTGGCGATGTCAAACTTAGTCAGTTGATAAAGCCTTGTATTATTACTGCCTATAATATAGAATTAAGGAAGGCTCATTTTTTTAGACAAAAAACTGCCATAGAAAGAGGCAATAGTAGAGACTTTTATTTAAGGGATGTTTGTAGAGCCACGTCAGCAGCACCAACTTTCTTTAGTGTAGCCGAGATTTATTCTTTAGCAGGCGTTAGATACCCCTTATTAGACGGAGGTGTTTTTGCTACCAACCCTACTTTAAGTGCCTTTGTAGAAATACAAAAAACACCTGAAAAAGAAATCCCTAGAAACATACATATTTTATCTTTAGGAACTGGAGTTTCTAAAAAATCATATGATAGCGATGAACTAAGTCAGACAAAAGCTTTATTTGTTGTACCAGCCTTATTAGATATGATGATGAGCGGAGCGAGTGAAACCAGCCATTTTTATATGATGCAGATTTTTTCCTTTTTAGGAATCTCTAATCAATACATCAGGCTAGAGCCTAAAGATTTACAAAGTGTTGATGAAAGAATGGATGCAGCCACACCTAAGAATATTAAAAAGCTAATGGCTTTAGGCGATAGACTAATTAGCGAAAGAAATTTATTGTTAGACCGAATAGTTGAAACTTTAATTAAGCTTAAAGAAGAAACAAATCATTAAAACTATTTTTTAAAGCTTTCAAATTTATCCCAAAAACCATCTTTTGGTAAAGGAGCAAAGATATCCACCGGTTCATTTTTAACCGGATGTACAAATTGCAACCTTCTAGCATGTAAACAGATACTCTTTTTACGGCTGCCACGTGGGTATCCATATTTATTATCACCAACAATAGGGCTTCCCAAAGTAGCTAACTGAACCCTTATTTGATGAGGCCTACCTGTTATAGGATCTACCTCAATCAGATAATAACCATCTAAAAAACCTAATACTTTAAAGTTTAGCTCGGCTCTTTGGCTGCCCTTAACTTCCTCATCATAAGCGGTGGTAATATTCTTTTTAGGATTTTTAACCAGCCAATGAATCAGCTTTCCTTCCATCTTACGAGGCTTTTGTCTTACCACTGCCCAATAAGTTTTATGCATTTGTCGCTCTTTAAACATTTTATTGATACGATCTAATGCTTTAGAAGTCTTTGCAAAAAGTATTACCCCGCTAACTGGTCTATCTAAACGATGTACAACACCTAAAAAAGCACCATTAGGTTTCTGATATTTTTCGGCGATGTATTTTTTCACCATATCATCCAAAGATAAATCTCCGGTATCATCAACCTGAACAATCCAGCCTGCTTTTTTATAAATAGCAATAAGATGATTATCCTCGTAAAGAACATCCTTATCTGTAACTGTATAATTTAAATCTGGGTATTCAGACATTTTTTTTAGATATGAGTATTGAGGTGTGAGATTTGAGAACTTTTATATTGGATTTGAGTACTGAGATATGCGTATTGAGACCCTTTGTAATTCCATTTAATATGTCTAACTTGTATGTCTTTCTAACCAACTAACTAATACTGTTCTTTATCGTTAGGGAAATCTCCACTTTTAACATCAGATACGTAAGATTTTACAGCTCCATTAATTTCTGTAAATAAATCTAAATATTGCCTTAAAAATCTAGGGGTAAAACCTTTGGTTAAACCAATCATATCATTAATCACTAACACTTGTCCATCGCAACTACCACCTGCACCAATACCAATAGTAGGAATTTGCACACTTTCTGTAACCTCTTTAGCTAATGCGGCAGGTATTTTCTCTAAAACAACAGAAAAACAGCCAGCGTTTTGTAAGGCTAAAATATCTTCCTTAAGTTTTTGAGCTTCGGCTTCTTCTTTAGCTCTTACTGTATAGGTACCAAATTTATAAATAGATTGAGGCGTTAAACCTAAATGCCCCATTACGGGTATCCCAGCAGCTATAATTCTTTGGATAGATTCAACAATTTCTGTCCCACCTTCTAATTTCACCGCATGTGCACCAGATTCTTTCATAATCCGGATAGCTGAGTTTAAAGCTTCTTTGGAGTTCCCTTGATAAGAACCGAAAGGTAAATCAACCACAACTAAAGCCCTTTTCGTTGCTCTTATAACAGATGCTGCATGATAAATCATCTGATCTAAAGTAATAGGCAAGGTAGTTTCATGTCCGGCCATCACCATAGAAGCAGAATCTCCAACAAGGATAACATCTACTCCACCTTCATCAACAACTCTTGCCATAGAGAAATCATAAGAAGTAAGCATCGCTATCTTCTCTCCTCTATTTTTCATTTCCTGTAAAATATGAGTTGTTATTCTCCTGATTTCTTTATGTACAGACATCTTTAATAATTATGTAGTGTTAATTTAGTTATGTTAACAGGCCTCAAAGTTAGAAAAAGGAAAATGTAATGTTTAATATTTTAGGTATTAATATTGAATAGCATATTTTAAATGATAATTATTTTAAGCTTTTACTTTGTCTATTATGCTATTTTTATTACTTTTGCACCCCGAGATGAAAAATAAGCAAGCTCTTATTTCTTACACTAACATCAAGGAATTTATTCCATCCCATAGCCTTTTTCAATTAAATTTTCATTTAGAGTTTATTAATCACAAATGAACGCACACTACACAAAATTACCCGCCGTACTTCTTTTAGCTGATGGAACCGTTTTCCACGGTAAAGCAGCCGGAAAAATTGGCACTACAACAGGCGAAATCTGTTTTAATACAGGTATGACTGGTTACCAGGAGATTTTTACAGACCCTTCTTATTTTGGACAAATCATGGTTACTACCAATGCTCATATTGGTAATTATGGTATACATGCTGATGAGATTGAGTCTGGAAGCATCAAAATTGCTGGTTTAGTGTGCAAAAACTTCAATATCAATTACAGTAGAAAAGAAGCAGAAAAATCTATTCAAGACTATTTCCAAGACGAGCATATTGTAGGTATTTCTGATATTGATACCCGTGAATTGGTAAGACATATTAGAGATAAAGGTGCTATGAATGCCATTATCTCTTCAGAAATATTAGATATTGATGAACTTAAAGCTAAACTTGCTGGTGTACCTTCTATGGATGGTTTAGAGCTTTCATCGCAAGTAAGTACAAAAGAGCCTTATTTTATTGGTGATGAAAATGCTCCGGTAAAAGTTGCTGTTTTAGATTTAGGTGTTAAGAAAAATATTTTAAGAAATTTTGCCGAGAGAGGTGTTTACGCTAAGGTTTTTCCTGCTAAAACTTCTTACGATGAAATGAAAAAATGGAACCCTGATGGTTACTTCATTAGTAATGGCCCTGGAGACCCTGCTGCAATGCCTTATGCCATAGAAACGGTAAAAGAAATTCTTGAAGAAGACAAGCCTTTGTTTGGTATTTGTTTAGGGCATCAATTATTAGCACAAGCTAATGGTATTGGTACCATGAAAATGTTTAACGGCCACCGTGGCTTAAACCACCCTGTAAAGAACATCATTAAAGACCACTGCGAAGTAACTTCTCAAAACCACGGTTTTGGTGTAATTGCAGAAGAAGTTAGAAAATCTGACAAAGTAGAAATTACTCACTTAAACTTAAACGACCAATCTATTGAAGGTATAAGAGTTAAAGGTAAAAAAGCGTTTTCTGTACAATACCATCCAGAATCTTCACCAGGTCCGCATGATTCAAGATACTTATTTGATGATTTTGTGGAAATGATGAAAGGATAATAATCATACAAATCCCTCCCAAAAAGAGGGATTTTTTATTTTAATAGTATTACGAGTTATTAAGTTCCATAAACTTCATAACCGCTCTTATTTCGCCATAAGAAATCTCTTCGCCTAAAGCTGCTTTGGTATCATTCATAGATGAAGGTTTATTTCTCCAGATATAATCTTGAATTTGGCTTACTTTACTCTTATTTACAAAGCTATAAATATCTAAATCGCCAGTACCAATGTAATGTGTTAAATGAGTCTCTATTGTAGTAAGCGCTAAATTTCTTTCTAAAGCAATTTCTTGCATGGTTTTACCTGCTTTAAATAAATCGAAACTTAACTTTTTGGTATCTACTTTCTCTGCCGTGGTTTTTACAAACAATTGAAAAGGTGTCTGAGAGACTTCTTTCTTCTCGCAATATTCGCTAATCATCACCAATAGCTCGTTCCCAAATTGCTTCACTTTGGTTTTACCTATTCCTTTTATACTTTCTAGTTCTTGAAAGTTTGAAGGCAATTTATTTACCAACTCTATCAAAACCTTTTGCGGTAAAATATGATAAACCGGTACATTATTTTCTGCAGCTAATTGGTCTCGCCAAGTTTTAATGGTTTTGTACAATTCGGGATGGTTAACACCAGTAACCGGAGCAGTTGCTTTTTCTACCGGAGTAGCTTTTTTAAGGTTCAGGAAATCTATCTCTGCATTGGCCTTAGTTTTTAGATAATTTAAAGTTTGAAAACCATTACAGCAAAGTTTAAGTGCAGATTGCTTGATGAAAACCTCTTTTTCAACCTGCTCTATAGCCTCTAAAAATTGCTTTTTAATGGTTTTATTATCTGCATCAAAACTTACTTTATCTAAGTTTTCATGAAGCACAATTAGCTTATCTGCAAAATAAGTACAAGCTTTTTTAACACGTTCTTGCAACTCCTCATTTTCCTCCGGTAACTTACCTTGCTGCAAGTATTGTTCAATCTGCCTGTTAAATTTCTCCACTACAGTATAAATATCAATTTCTGCTGCCTCTCTAACTGCATTAATATTCTCTAAAAAGCCTAAACTTATAATTTGATGATATTCTTCTGCTAATTTTTTACACACATAAAGTGATGATTTTAATCGTTTAAAATCAAAAAGCTCTAATAACAAATTTCTTTGAAAAACAACTTTAGCCTCTACAAGATGCTGCTCTCCCGGGCTGTTTTGCTCCGCATTTTTAGTGTAAGTAGCAACAGTTCCATCTGTTTTTATGCTGTTAAAAGAAATTGGCGTACGCAAAACCATCCCTTCGAAGCTTTTACATCGGCTTAAAGCCACATAAACTTGCCCATGGGCAAAGGCGGCATTAGCATCAATAATAGCTTTTTCAAAAGTTAAACCTTGGCTTTTGTGGATGGTGATAGCCCAAGCCAATTTAATAGGATATTGAATAAAACTACCTATTACTTTTTCTTCTATTTCTTTCGTATCTGGATTTAACTCGTATTTGGTATTCTCCCACTCTACCCTGCCTACCACAATTTCTTGTAAATCTCCGGGGCATTTTACATGGATATAGTCATCTTTTATTTTGATGATTTTACCAATTTTCCCATTAAAATAGAGCTTGTCTCTAGAAGCGTCGTTTTTAACAAACATAACTTGTGCACCTTCTTTCAGCTCCAACTCTAATGCGTTGGGATAAGAAAACTCTGGAAACTCGCCTTTCACATCAGCTTTATAATAATGGCTTTTTGCTTTTAAACTTTTTAGCTTTTCATCGTTAATGATATTGGCAGATTGGTTATGAGATGTTAACGTGATATAACCTTCTTCTTCATCAGGATTGAAATTAGGGATATAACGTTGGTTAAGCTGCGCTAAAACTTGCTCATCAATACGGTTTTCTCTAACGGCATTTAAAATATCTATAAAAAAAGTATCAGACTGGCGATAGATATGTTTAAGCTCTATACTTATTGGCGATGTTTGTTGTAAAGCCCTGCTATTAAAAAAGTATAAATTGCTGTAATATGGTTTTAGCAGCTCCCAATCTTGATCTTTAACAACAGGAGAAAGCTGATGCAAATCGCCTATCATTAAAAGTTGTACGCCACCAAAAGGCTTATTTCTATCCCTATATCTTCTTAAAACTTCATCAATATTATCTAAAGTATCGGCTCTAACCATACTTATTTCATCAATAACCAATAAATCAAGACTTTTTATTAGACTGATTTTTTGCTTATTCATTTTGTGTTGAAATGATTTTTGATCAGCATTGGGCACATAAGGTCCAAATGCTAATTGAAAAAAAGAATGGATAGTACTTCCACCTGCATTAATGGCCGCCACACCTGTAGGCGCTACTATAACCATCCTTTTGGGGCAGTTTTCTTTTAAACGATGTAAAAAAGTTGTTTTACCTGTACCAGCTTTCCCAGTTAGGAAAACATTCTTATCAGTATACTGTACAAATTCTGAAGCTAATTGCAGTTGAAAGTTTTGCGCCATAAAAATTATAGGACAAGCTTTAGGTAGTTAACTTATCCTAATTGCTCATAAAAATATAAATAATTCTTTTTAGCTAAAATTTTTAGTTTATTTTAACAAAAAAGCCTCTTAGAAAATTCTAAAAGGCTTTTGTTTAATATGTTGCTTATACTAAACTACATAAGTTGTAGATGAAGTTGTACCACCACGACCTGTCCAATTGGTATGGAAGAATTCTCCTCTAGGCTTATCTATACGCTCGTAAGTATGCGCTCCAAAATAATCACGTTGTGCTTGTAATAAATTAGCAGGTAAACGCTCGCAACGGTAACCATCGTAATAATTTAAGCCTGCGCTTAAGCAAGGTGCAGGAATACCATTGATAGTTGCTAGAGCCACCGCTTGTCTTAAACCATTTTGGCAAGCTTGAATTTTCTCAGCAAAATAAGGGTCTAATAAAAGGTTAGCCAAGTCTGGATTATTATCAAATGCTTCTTTGATATTTCCTAAGAAACGAGAACGGATAATACATCCACCTCTCCACATTAAAGCAATATTACCATAGCTTAACTCCCAACCGTATTCTTTAGCTGCGGCTTTCATCATTTGGTAACCTTGTGCATAAGAAATCACTTTAGCAGCATATAATGCATCTCTTAAGTAATTGATATATTCTTTTTTATCGCCATTAAATGATGGCTTTGGACCAGCAGTTAAAACTTTAGATGCAGCAACACGCTCATCTTTTAAAGCTGATAAACATCTTGAGAACACAGACTCGGTAATTAAAGTTAATGGAATACCCAGCTCTAAAGCTACAGTACCAGTCCATTTACCTGTTCCTTTTTGTCCGGCGGTATCTAAAATTTTATCTAAGATTGGTGTGCCATCAGCTTCTTTGTAAGCTAAAATATCTCTGGTGATTTCTACTAAATAGCTATCTAATTCGCCTTCATTCCACTCTTTAAACACTTCATGCATTTCATCTGTAGACATTCCTAAAACGTCTTTCATGATATGATAAACTTCGTTTATCAATTGCATATCGCCATACTCGATACCATTATGTACCATTTTAACGAAGTGACCTGCACCGCCGTCGCCTACCCAATCACAACAAGGAGAACCATCGTCTACTTTTGCGGCTATACCTTGGAAAATAGGTTTTACAGCTGGCCATGCAGCTTTAGAACCACCAGGCATAATTGAAGGGCCTAACAAAGCACCTTCTTCGCCTCCGGAAACACCACTACCAATAAAATGCAAACCTTTGCCTTCTAAATACTTAACACGACGTTCAGTATCAGGGAAGTGAGAGTTTCCACCATCAATAATAATATCACCAGGAGATAAATGAGGGATTAATAGTTCGATAAAATCATCAACAGGCTTACCTGCTTTTACCATTAACATAACTTTACGTGGAGCTTTTAAAGAGCCTATTAAATCTTCTATAGATTTTGCTCCGTAGATGTTTTTCCCTTTAGCTCTACCGTTGATAAAGTTTTCTACTTTATCTACAGTACGGTTGTACGCAGTTACATGAAATCCTTTACTTTCCATGTTCAAGATTAGGTTTTCGCCCATTACAGCTATACCTATAATCCCGATGTCTGAAATTGCTTTACTCATGATGTATAATTAAATATGTTGGTTTTGTTTGAAATGTTAGTGCTGCAAGATTAGCAATTTTTTAGGAATTTGAGGGCATAAACCTATGATAAATTGAAATTTAACATAAAAAAGCAGTATGATTTATAGCTTAAAAACTATAATTTTTGATTTTTATAGATAAATGATAAATCTATGAAGCCTGTATACGATTAATCTTAGCACAAGCCCTGCCCCATAAACTGGATTGAAGCGTATACCGGCTATGTGGCTAAGGCCTAGTGACGTATGAGCGAAAAGCCAGACTACCTAAAAATAGTAGCAAAACTTTGCTTTTCAAAAAAAATAAAATCAACATTTTCTTAGCATATACATAATATTTTATACTTAAAGCATATGCCTAAAAAGTTTATATTTGCCCAGTTAAAATAAAAACTATACTTTAGTGTACTTTTAACACTAAGAGTAGAATCGAATAATCCAACAAATTAAATACTATGAGCTTAATTCTTGATGTACATGCAAGACAAATCCTCGACTCGAGAGGTAACCCTACCATTGAGGTAGATGTAATCACCGAAAACGGTGCTATTGGAAGAGCAGCTGTTCCTTCTGGTGCTTCAACCGGACAATACGAAGCTGTAGAATTACGTGATAAAGATAAATCTGTATATTTAGGTAAAGGCGTTTTAAAGGCCGTTGCCAATGTTAATGATGTGATTGCTAAAGAATTAAGAGGTGTTGATGTTTTTGAACAAAACACCATTGATAGCATCATGTTAAAATTAGATGGTACTGAAAACAAAGGTAACTTAGGTGCAAACGCTATTTTAGGTGTTTCTTTAGCAGTAGCTAAAGCTGCGGCACAAGAAAGCAGACAACCTTTATACCGTTATATTGGTGGTGTTAATGCTAACACTTTACCTATCCCAATGATGAACATTGTTAATGGTGGTTCTCACTCTGATGCTCCTATCGCTTTCCAAGAGTTTATGATTATGCCAGTTGGTGCTTCTTCTTTCTCTGAGGCTTTACGTTGGGGTACAGAAGTTTTTCATAACTTAAAAGCTATTTTACACGATAGAGGTTTATCTACTGCGGTAGGTGATGAAGGTGGTTTTGCCCCTACTTTTGAAGGTACTGAAGATGGTGTTGAAACCATTTTAAAAGCGATTGAGAAAGCTGGCTACAAACCAGGTGTTGATATTTGTTTAGCTTTTGACTGTGCTGCATCTGAATTTTACAAAGACGGAATTTATGACTATTCTAAATTTGAAGGACCAAACGGAGCAAAACGTACCAGTGCGGAGCAAGTAGCTTATTTAGCTTCTTTAACAGAGAAATATCCTATCATTTCTATCGAGGATGGTATGGATGAAAACGATTGGGATGGTTGGAAATTATTAACCGAAAGAATTGGCGATAAAGTTCAATTAGTTGGTGATGATTTATTTGTAACTAATGTTACTCGTTTAAAACAAGGTATTGATAACCAAACCGGAAACTCTATTTTGGTAAAAGTAAACCAAATTGGTTCTTTAACAGAGACTATTAATGCTGTAAGCATGGCGCAAACCAACAGCTATACATCTGTAATGTCTCACCGTTCTGGAGAAACTGAAGATACTACCATTGCTGATTTAGCGGTTGCTTTAAACTGCGGCCAGATTAAAACTGGTTCTGCTTCTCGTTCTGATAGGATTGCAAAATACAATCAATTATTACGTATCGAAGAAGAATTAGGTAGCAATGCAAAATTCATTGGTAAAGACTTTAAATTCTTCAAAAACAGAAAATAGTTTTTAGGATAAAAGAGTTAGGATGAAAAGAGTGAAAACTCTAGACATCTAAAAAAACCGCTTCTATTTTGGGAGCGGTTTTTTTTATTATGGATGAACAGCCAATATCACTTAACCGTCAAGAAAGGCTTGTCATAAAACGTATTTGCTTAAGCATCGTTAAATTTGTATATGAGGATGAGATTAAGTGTTTTAGACCAAACCCCTATAAGGAAAGGGAGTAGTGCAGAGGAATCTTTAAAAGAAAGTATTGCGCTTGCCAAATTAGCTGATCAATTGGGTTATACCCGATATTGGCTCAGTGAACATCACAATTCAGTAACTTTAGCAACCGGTTCGCCAGAAATTATGATTGCCCGCTTAGGTGCCGAAACTAAAAATATACGTTTAGGCTCCGGAGGTATGATGATGCCCAATCATAGCACTTTAAGAGTAGCAGAAAATTTTAGGGTGCTAGAAGCCCTTTATCCCAACAGGATAGATTTAGGCATGGGAAGAGCACCAGGTGGAGACCGTATAACGGCACATTTGCTAAACCCATCTAATAATTTCGATCCACAAAATTATATTCAGCAGCTTAGAGATTTAAGAGCTTTTTTAAATGATGAACCTATCGAGGGCGTTAGTGAAATTAAGATAAACGCTATCCCGATGATTAGTACATCACCAGATTTATGGCTTTTAACTTCTAGTGGAGAAAGTGCTTTGTTGGCGGCTTATTTTGGTATGGCTTTATCATTTGCTCAGTTTATTAATCCGCAAGGTGGCCCACAGGCTATAAAAGCATACAAAGAAAAATTTGTTCCTTCTGATGAATTAAAGACACCACAAACTAGTGTTGGTATTTTTGGCTTCTGTTCTGAAGATGAAGAAAAAGTAAAACAAGTACAAGCCTTAATGGATTACCGCTTATTAAGCTTTGAAAAAGGTAAGTTTAACGAGCGTTTCTCTTACGAAGACATCAAAAATGAAGATTACGACACACTAGAGTGGAATAGAATTTTATATAACCGCCAAAGAATGGCTATTGGTACACCAGAAGAAATGAAAGTGAAGCTAGAAAATATCTGTCGTAATTTTGATACTGATGAAATTATGATTTCTACCTTTACAGATACAGCAGAAGATAGGTTTAAATCTTACGAGCTTTTGGCTGGTTTAATTAATTAACTTACAAAAAGATGGATAAATTCATGGAAGCAGCTTTTGAAGAAGCTAAAAAAGGTTACGAAGAAGGTGGTATTCCTATTGGCTCCGTTCTGGTACATGATGGAAAAATTATAGGTAGAGGCCATAATAAAAGAGTGCAAAAAGGCAGTGTTATTTTACATGGCGAGATGGATGCCTTAGAAAATGCTGGCAGATTACCTGCTAAAATTTATCAAGAATGTACTTTGTATACTACTTTATCACCATGCCCTATGTGTTCGGGCACTATACTTTTATATGGTATCCCTAGGGTAGTTATTGCAGAGAATAAAACTTTTATGGGAGAAGAAGAACTCCTAAGCAGCCGCGGTGTTAAAGTATTGGTTACCCACCATGAAGGTTGCTACCAGTTGATGCAACAATTTATCAAAGAAAAGCCAAGTCTTTGGAATGAAGATATTGGAGTTTAAATATGGAAACGCTTAAAAACTTATACCGCTGGCAGCAAGATTTAGATACCAGCACAACAATGCCTGTTTTATTCATGGGCCACGGCAGCCCCATGAATGCTATTGAAGAAAATGATTTTGTTGACAACTGGAGAAAATTAGCCTTAGAAATACCAGAACCTAAAGCTATTGTTGTTGTATCTGCACATTGGGAAACACGTGGTACAGCAGTTACGGCCGTAGAAAAACCACATACCATACATGATTTTGGTGGTTTCCCCCAAGCTTTATTTGATGTACAATACCCTGCCCCAGGCGACCCAGAACTTGCTGAATTTATTAAAGAAGCACTTAAGCATTACACGCCTGTAGAATTAAACCATATTTGGGGTTTAGACCACGGCACTTGGAGCGTAGTGAAACATCTTTACCCGCTAGCAAATATTCCGGTTTTGCAGTTGAGTTTAGACTATACAAAACCTGCTATCTATCATTATGAACTAGCCAAAGAGCTACAATTATTGCGCAAAAAAGGTGTACTTATTATTGGTAGTGGCAATATGGTTCATAATTTAAGAATGGTAGCTTGGGATAAACTTAATCAGCCTGGTTTTGGTTATGATTGGGCTTTAGAACTTAATGATACGTTTAAAAGAAATATTTTAGAAGGTAACCATCAGGCTATGGTTAATTTCGAGAATTTTGGTCAGGCTGGTAAATACGCTATACCAACACCAGAACATTATTTGCCTTTATTATACATTTTAGGCTTACAGAATAAGCATGATGAGGTAAGTTTCATTAATGATGTTGCCGTTGGCGGTTCATTAACCATGACATCGGTAATGATGAAAACTAATTGATTTATCAGCTAAGCGAATTTGACTTATTGATACACGCAAACAATAAGTCAAACTCATTTAAATCTAATATTTAGTCTAGTCTCTTATTACTGATTTTACCTGACAATCTTATTTTTTCTCTAGCGCTATAATTATGTGTCTTTAGGTTTTTAGCTTTTTTCTCATGAAAAGCACCACCTCTTGTTGGATCATCCTCTTCCTCCTCTTCTTTCTTTTTCTTACTTTCTTTCTCGATGTATAAATCATCAGGTAAATCCATCAATTGCATTTTCTTACCTTGCTTTTGCTCTAGCTTTTTAATTTGAAGCAATTCTAAATCTGTACATAAAGTAATAGCTAAATGATCTTTTTGATCATCACTTTTAAGAATTACTCTTTTCAAATATTGACTATCATCTTCAGGAATATCAAAATGGATAAAAATAGGTAACTGGCTTAGGTCTAATTGCTCCTCTTGTTGCCCAACAATAATCAAAACTCTACTTTTTGGGCTCAATTTAAAATCCTGAATATTTTGAATACCAGTATCCCCAAACTCTGGATGGTTGAGGATAATCACTTCTTGCTCATCAGATTTTAAGATATTTTTATAAGCTGTTTCTGCATTAAACGTACTATTTACAAAAACAACTACTTTATCAAAAACCTCCTTATCTGCCAAAAGCAGATAAAGTAAATTAAGCTTTGTTTTGAAGTTAGGTACTTGATATAGTATTTGCTCTAGCGTATCTAATTGCTCGTTTCCTAAATCTTCTATTTCTATAAGATTAGGTATATCAATAAACTGCTCTACTATATGTTGTAATTTAGGATGATAAACTTCTGTAAACACCAAATGCTGAGTCTTTATAATCCCTCTGGCCAACTCAACTACGGGTAATTGCAAACCTTTTTTAATAATTAAGTCAGCATCATCCAAAATAAACATTTGTATTTTATTGAGGTTTAAGCCCAGTTTCAGATAAGCTGCTCTTGCTCTATCTGGTGTAGCAACAACAATATCAACACCATCTGTTAATTCTAAAACATGGGTATCTAAACTTGTTTCGCCATTAAAAAGCCCCATGATTCTTAAATTTCTATTTCTATTTAAGGTATGGAAAGCATCAATCAATAACTCGCCGCTTTCTATATCAGGCACTAAAACCAAAACTCGTGGAGCAATTTCTTCAGTAAATTTTAATTTATTTAAAACAGCTAATACCAAAGCGGTAGATTTACCAGCGCCTTCAGGCGCAACTGCAATTACATCTTGTCCCCCGTTAATTCTAGTTAAAATTTTTGATTGTAATTCTGTTGGCTGCACAAAGCCTGCGTTAGAAACAGCAATTAGTAACTGTTTAGTAAGTTTTAATTTCTCAAATGATGCCATTGGTACAAAAGTACCTAAAATTGAGCTCTTTTTATTTAGATGTTAACATGTGGAGAATTTATTTTTTGGTATTCTTTAATTTATACATCTTTGTATAAACATTTGGTGATATGCAAAAGTTATTATCATTACTTAAGAATAAATACTTCCTATCTACTACTGCGTTTTTAGTGTGGATGTTATTTTTTGATAGAAATGATTTGCTATCCCAATACGAATACCGCTCTCAATTACAAAAACTAGAACAAGAAAAGCAATTCTACACTCAGGAAATTGCTAAAGTTCAAAAAGATTTAGACGAGCTAACTACTAATAAAGATAAGCTCGAAAAATTTGCTAGAGAACATTATCTAATGAAAAGAGATAATGAAGATGTTTTTGTAATTATTGAAGAAGAGAAAAAAGAAGAGCAGAAAAGCCTTTTTTAAATCGTCTAGATACAATAAAGTTACATATTAAGTATTACTTGTATTTCAAACTAATTTTGTTATTTAGAGCACACTCTAAATTTTAACTATGCAAAATCCACCTATTCCAGACAATGAGCTTCAAAGAATCCTTAATCTTTCTGATTTTGATTTAGACTATTATAGCCTGGAGGATAATTTTAAAGATTTAACCCGTTTAGCTGCAAAAGCGTTGGGTGCTCCTATTTCTTTAGTAAACTTAATAGATTCTTACACCCAATGGACAGTTGCAGGTTTTGGCTTTGAAATGAGCCAAATGCCCAGAGAAAATTCTGTTTGCCAATACACTATTCTAGATAATAAGTCTTTTGAAGTTGATAATCTTACTGAAGACGAAAGATTTAAGGATAAAGTATACGCAGGAACAGACGGAGAACGCTTAAAATATTATTTCGGTATTCCTCTTACAACCACCGATGGTTATAATATTGGTGCTCTTTGCGTTTTAGATACTCAAACAAAAAGTATTGACCCTGAAAAAGCAGAATTATTAAAAATTATTGCAAGCGAAATCATCAATAGATTAACTGCATTAAAAGTTATTAAAGGTTTAAAGTACAAATTAGAAGAAGCTACTCAGGTTCAGAAAAAGGTTGCTCATGATATAAGAGGGCCTATTGGTGGCATCATCGGCTTAGCTCAAATTATTAGTGAACAAGGAGATCAGAATAAACTTGATGAGGTTTTAGAATTTGTACAATTAATCCAAAAAAGTGGAACTTCTTTGTTAGAATTAGCAGATGAAATTTTAACTGCTAATAAGCCTAAACAACTTGGTAATGATGAGTTTAATCTAATCACCTTAAAAGACAAATTAGAACAACTGTACAAACCACAAGCAATTAATAAAAACATCAACTTTACAGTTAATATCAATAAAAAAGCAGAAGAGATACCTTTCCCTAAAGATAAAATACTCCAAATTATTGGTAATCTTATCTCTAATTCTATGAAGTTTACAGAAGACAACGGAAGCGTATCTGTTGACCTAGACTTATTTGCTGGAGTTCCTGATAATTCTTTACAAATTATCGTTAAAGATAATGGTATCGGTATCAATCAAGAACGGATAAACGCATTATTGGAAGGCAAAATAAATTCAACATCAGGTACAAAAGGAGAAGAAGGCTACGGATTTGGTTTAGCACTTGTGAAACATCTGATAGATGGATTAAAAGGCTCACTAAGTATTTCATCAAAAGAAGGTGAAGGAACAACTTTTTTAATTACTCTTCCACAACCAACAAGAAGCAATTAAGCTTCTTGTTGGTCAATAAAACCTCGGCAAGGTAAAATTATACTTCACAGAAACTATCCTGATAACAAAAACTACAATTACAGATATAATTTCTACAAAAGCGATATTCATCCCTAAATAAGACAACAGGAAAAAACATAAGCCACCAACTATACAAGCTGTAGCATAAATTTCTTTTCTAAAAATTAAAGGGATGTTATTTAATAATATATCTCTACTAATACCGCCAAAACAACCTGTAATAGTCCCTAAAGCAATACAAATACCCGGACTTAAATCAAAACTTAGACCTTTTTGTAAACCTACTATAGTAAAGAAACCCAAGCCTAGTGAATCAAATAAAAACAAGGTTATTTTTAAAGATTTTAGTTTCTTCCAAAAGAACATAGAGAAAAGCGCAGTTAAAATAATTAGTAAACTATAATTTGCACCTTTTAGCCAAAATACAGGTGTATCGCCAACAATTAAATCTCTAAGAGTTCCTCCCCCAACGGCAGTTACAAAAGCTACAATAAGTACTCCAAAAGCATCTAACCTTTTCTGCATAGCCGCAAAAGCGCCAGATATTGCGAAAGAAATAGTTCCGCAAATGGTTATGATATATCCTAAACTATCAAATAATTCCATTTCTCTTTCTTAAAAACCATTCTAAGCTTAACAATACTATTAAAACAGCAAAAAACCACTTCAAATTAATTAAATCATCATAGCTTTTATCATCAAAAGCGATGGTTTTGATTTGCTCTTTTTGCTTCAAAAGTGAATCTAAACTTTCTAAATCATCTGGATATAAAAAATCTCCCCCGGTAGCTTGTGCTATTTGATATAGTAATTGGTGGTTTGCTTTTGTTTGTTGATATTCTGCTACCTGCTGCTCAACTAAAAACTGTCCTTTAGCCACTTGCTGTTTTCCTATAGCATTGGTTTTAGCTATAAAATTATAAGTACCAGCTGGCAATAGACCTGCATTAAGTTCATAATTTTCTCCTTTAGCGGTAAAAATATAACTATACTTTTTACCTGTATTGCTAAAAACATCTACCGCTATTTCGGCATTTTTTACAGGCTCAAAAACATCATTATATACTTCGGCATTTAGTATGATAGCTTCATCATCATGATACCTATTTTTTACAGGATAGGCTCTAAATTTCCTTTTATCTTCTTGTATACTCAAGTACTGTATTACTTTACTTAAAATTTCTTGAAAAGCATCATGGTTATCTGTTAGCTTGTAATTTTCTAACCTCCATCTCCATAAACCTTCTCCAAAAAGAAATCCTGTAGTTAAATTATTCTGATTCACGAAAGATAAAAGCGGCTTATCATCAGGTTTAACCAAAAAATTTTGATGCTGTGCAACAAATGTAAAAGAACCTATCTTACTGCTTAATGGTGGTAATTTAGAAATCAAACCAGCAGCAGAACTAGATAAATTAAAAGCAAAAAAACCGGTATTTAGTTTAGGTAAAAAATCCTCAGTAGCTGTTCCTTTTGTTGTTTTTAGTAAATCTTGCACTTGATTTAACTGCGCAAAATCAACATCTAAGCCCATGACAAATAATCTGGGCTTACTTTTTATCTTATTAAAAACAGCTTTTGAATACGCTTTCGCTGATGGTAGATTATGCAAAATAACCAAACTATAAGCATCAAAATTAATACTACTTTCGCTACCATTAGCTACATTTACTAGTACTTCGTAATTTTCATTAGCCTCTAAACCCTGCTTAATAGCGGATAAATCTGGATGTGGAGCATGAGCTAATAACAGAACCTTCTTTTTGCTATCCAGAACATCAATAAAAATGGTTTGCTTGTTATTTTGCAAGGTTGCCTCTTTCTCCAAAGGTAAAGCCTCTATGGTTATTTTTTGTGTCCCTAGCTTAGCGGCTTTTAAGTTAAAGATTAAAGTATTTCGCCAATCCTTTTCATCAATCATCACCGATTTATTAAAAGCTGATAAACCCTCTGCTTTTATATTCACTATGGCTTTTTTTCCTTTTAAATCAAAAGCGCCTAAATTAACGGCTAAAGTATAATCATTACCTAAATAGGCAATTTTGTTATAATTAACACTATTGATAAATAAATCTTTTTTAGGAATCGTATCGCCCAAGGCAATGCTAATAACTGGTGATTTAAACTTTGTAAGCTCGGTTGTAGGATTATATCCAGCATTTATAATCCCATCAGAAGCTAAAATAATTGCTCCTAAATTTCTACCCTCATACTGTTTATTGATGAAATCAAAAAGTACCGAAAAATTAGTTTGTTGCTCTTTATAATCTAAAGTATCGCTAAATTTTACTGCTTTTCCGAAACTTAAAACTTCTACTTCATAATCTTCACTTAAACGCTCTTTAAATAACCTCAACTGTTTCTCGTAAGCCTGTAAATCAAACCCAGTGGGTTTCCCTACTTTTATAGAGGCAGAATTATCTTGTGCTATAACGATTAAAGGTTTTTCTATACGCTTACGCTGAGTTTTGATAAGAGGTGCTAATAATAAAAAACACAATAAACTAATTAAAACAGCTCTTAAAGCAAATAAGAAATAGTGTAATTTCGATTTTTTAGACAATTCTTTTCTGTAAAAAAACCATCCAAATAAAAGGCCTACACCTAAACAAGGTAAAATCCACCAAATAGAAAATTCAGAAAATACTATAAATAAGAGGGATAACGCCATGTTAAATCATAAAAGCCAAAAAGCATCATCAAAATAATAGCTTAATAACGCATTTTTTTATCTGTAATTTTTGATACTAAATGTAGATATTAATTTATGAGGCGACAAATAAGCAGGTAAAAGGTCTTAAAATTTAATCACATTTTTATTCATAATCCTGATAGGCGAACCTTGAGCAACGAAAACAGAATTGGGTTTTCTATCTTTTAAAAAAGCAAATTTAGCACCATATAAACCTTCAAAATCGCAATTGATATGATAAGACTTCACATCATATATTAACCAAGAAGGATGTCCTACAGCATATTCATAAGTTGTGTTGATATTGTATTGAGAATAACCCCAATAATGTTCTGCAATAAACTCTTCCTCGCTACCTGCTTCCATAACTCTTGCTTTGGTAGAAGTTACAGCTTCTATGCTATTCCATGTTCCTTTATACTTCCAAAAGTAGCCCAATTTTATTTCATCGATAGTTTGTTTTTTGTAATGCTTCATGGGCATGGTGCTATATTTCTCTCGATACAAAGTATTAGCTACTAAACTTATAGCAAGTTTAGGTACTATTTCTTTGATAAATACCGCACCTCTTTTCCAAATGCCTTGGTCTAAATATTTCACATAAAATCTCAGATTCACTTCTTCAAAGTTTACATGAAAAGGTATTTTAAAACCTAATAAACGGGTTTTCTCAAACATAAATCCAATTAAACTTACAAATACTTGTCCATGATAATCATCTAAAACAGTTCCTTTGGGGATATAGGGCGTTAACAAATCTGCATGTACAACATAATTAGCCATTATTAAATCATTCCACTCGGCAGTTAAAAAAGGGCTTTCTTCACTCATATTATCATTTTTCTGAATGTTAAATTAATTCTTAAATCTTTCACCTTTTTAGTTTTAGGCAAAGCATGTACCCATTTCTCTTGGGTACAACCTTTCATTAGCAATAAGCTAGCGTTTTCTAATAACAGAGAAAAACTTTCTTTACTTTCTTTATGCTTGAAAACAAATTTTCTTGCTGCACCAAAACTTAAAGATGCTATTGCAGACTGTGGAACAATAGATTTTTCATCATCACTATGCCAACCCATTCCTTCATCACCGTGATGATAAAGATTTAACAAACAAGCGTTATAATGTTCTTTAGAAATATCCTCAACTTTATATTTTAACGTTAAAAGATCTTTTGTCCAAGGTAAAGCTATTTTAGTTTGGTTAGAATAAGTGTAAGCACAAGAATCATCCCCGTACCATGCTACTTTCCTAGTAGTAATAAATTGCTTTCCAAAAATTTTAACAACATCTTGCTGCCAAGCTATATCCGACAAAAGATTTTGATAAAATATTCTTGAATCCTCTAGAGAAAAAATATTTGGATAATAAAGCACCTCACCATCATAAGGTAAAAAATTATTATGCTTACGCTGATTAAATAAATCCATCAATAATTTCCATTTATTAAGGCTAACAGGATAAAACATATTAAGTTTTTAAAATAAATTGAAGAATTATTTTGCTTTTTGATATTCTAAAGCTTTTCTTTAAAAGAAAAACGATGAATTTTCATACTAGAAAATGGATAAAACCAGAAGACTTAAACCCTAACGGAACTTTATTTGGTGGCAGTTTATTAAAATGGATAGATGAGGAGGCAGCTATTTACACTATTTGTCAATTAGACAACAATAGAATAGTGACTAAATATATGTCTGAGATTAATTTTGTAAGCTCGGCTCGTTTAGGTGATGTGATAGAAATGGGGATTACTGCAACACATTTTGGAACTACATCTATCACTTTATATTGCGAAGTAAGAAATAAAATCACCCGTCAGCGGATTTTAACAATAGACAAAATTGTATTTGTAAACATGAATGAAGACGGTAAACCAGAGCCCCATGGTAAAACTAAAATTGTTTATTCTTCAGAAAAATTTAAGGGTGATAAGATTTGAGTTTGAAGATTTGTAGTGAATAGCAAGTAATTTTATTAGAGCTGAAACCAAACACTCGCAACTAAAAACCTTTAACCAAAACTGTTAGACTACTGATTAATCTCTTTCCAAAGTAAATCTTTAAGTTCTAATAGCCCTTTTTGGGCCACGGAAGAAATAAAAACAAAAGGAATATCTAAATCAATTTCTTTACGCATTTCGCTTTCAAGCTCTTCATCCAACATATCAGATTTTGTAATTGCCAAAATCCTCGGCTTTTGCATCATTTCTGGGTTATAAGCTTCCAGCTCTGCTAATAAAATCTCATACTCTTCTTTAATACTTCTATGTGTATCGGCAGGAACCATAAAAAGTAAAACCGAATTTCTTTCTATATGACGTAAAAACCTAAATCCTAATCCTTTACCTTCTGAAGCACCTTCTATAATACCGGGGATATCTGCCATCACAAAAGATTGATTACCACGATAAGAAACAATACCTAAATTTGGGACTATGGTTGTGAAAGGATAATCACCAATTTCTGGCTTAGCAGCTGTAATAACAGACAACAATGTTGATTTACCAGCATTAGGAAAACCTACTAAACCAACATCTGCTAAAACTTTAAGTTCAAGAATTTTCCATTCTTCTTTTCCAGGCTCGCCTTGTTGCGCAAAACGAGGTGTTTGACGGGTAGCACTCTTAAAATGCCAGTTACCTAAACCTCCTCTTCCACCTTCAACCAAAATACGCTCTTCCCCATCTTTAGTAATCTCGAAAGCTATTTCACCAGTTTCTGCGTCTTTAACTACGGTACCCAAAGGAACTTCTAAAATTTCATCTTTACCGCATTTACCTGTTTTTAAAGAGCTACCACCAGACATGCCATGCTCTGCAATAACATGTTTACGGTATTTAAGATGTAACAATGTCCATAGTTGAGCATTCCCTCTCACAATTACATGACCGCCTCTGCCACCATCGCCTCCGTCAGGGCCGCCCATACTTGTTCTAATATCGCGGTGTAAATGTGCAGAACCAGGACCTCCATTACCTGAACGTCCGCAAATTTTAACATAATCAACGAAATTTGAACCCTGTGACATAATTTATTCTCCTCTGTAAAAATAAAAAAAGCGGATGTACAAAAACACATCCGCCAATTTTCTGTGATTTGTGCTTAGTAAGTGTCTACTACTTTACAAATGTTGGTAAAAATATCTTCAATAGTACCAATTCCATTAATACTGGTGAATTTACCTTGTTCTTTGTAATAATTAGCTACTTGTGCTGTTTTAGAGTTGTACTCTTCTACTCTTTTTTTAATGATTTCAGGATTTTGATCATCAGGACGACCAGAATCTTTACCTCTTAATAAGAGTCTCTTCTCTAATTCTGTAGGCTCTACTTCTAAAGCTATCATTCCTGATATAGCTTCACCTTTAGATGATAATAAGTTATCTAAAGCTTCGGCTTGTGCTACTGTTCTTGGGAAACCATCAAAGATAAAACCGTTAGCCTCTTTATTAGCGTCTAATTTATTGCTAATCATGCCAATAACTACTTCATCAGGCACTAAAATACCTTCATCCATTAATTTCTTAGCTTCTAGCCCTAACGCTGTGCCATTGCTAATTTCTCCTCTCAAAATATCACCTGTTGAAAGATGCACTAAGTTGTATTTTTCAATAAGTTTTTGAGATTGTGTGCCTTTACCGGCTCCCGGAGGGCCAAAGAGTACTAAATTAAGCATAGTAATGTCTGTTAAAATTTAAAAAGCCTTTTCGCCTGTTGGCAAAAAGGCTTTACCTTAATTAGTGGACCTGAAGGGAGTCGAACCCCTAACCTCCTGATCCGTAGTCAGGTGCTCTATCCAGTTAAGCTACAGATCCATTTCCCATATTTGGGATTGCAAAAATAGACAATATAGACATTAATGCAAATTTTATTTAAAATAAGGCGGATTTGAACTTTTAAACTCAGAGATTTTTATAAATAAAAAGCGCTTAATTTTCATTAAGCGCTTCCTATACAATAAGATAAATTTTATTTCTTATCTTTTTTTTGATCTCCACCGGGTCTTGAAATAGATTCTCTCATTTCTGTATCGGCTTGTATATTTTGCATTTTATAATAATCCATAATACCAAGGTTACCACTTCTAAAAGCTTCTGCCATGGCTAACGGTACTTGTGCTTCTGCTTCAATAACCTTAGCTCTTGCGTCTTGTGCCTTAGCTTTCATTTCTTGCTCGTAAGCAACCGCTATAGCCCTTCTTTCTTCAGCTTTCGCGTTAGCTACTTTTAAATCAGCCTCAGCTTGGTCTGTTTGTAATTTTGCGCCTATGTTATCGCCAATATCAATATCAGCAATATCGATAGATAAAATTTCAAACGCTGTTCCAGAATCTAAACCTTTAGAAAGTACAACTTTAGAAATCTTATCTGGATTTTCTAATACTTCTTTATGACTAACTGCAGAACCAATAGTAGTTACAATGCCTTCGCCTACGCGAGCTAGAATAGTTTCTTCGCCAGCACCACCAACTAATTGATTAATATTAGCTCTAACTGTTACTCTTGCTTTTGCAATCAACTGTATACCATCTTTTGCAACAGCAGCAACAGGAGGCGTGTTAATAACTCTTGGATTTACTGATAACTGTACGGCTTCAAAAACATCTCTTCCTGCTAAATCTATCGCGGTAGCTAATTTAAAATCTAAAGGAATATTAGCTTTATCTGCCGAAATAAGAGCTTTTATAACATTATTTACATGCCCACCAGCTAAATAGTGCGTCTCTATCTCATTAGAAGTAATATTTAAACCAGCTTTAGTTGATGTAATCATTGCGTTTACTACTAAAGAAGGGGGTACTCTTCTTAATCGCATTAAAACCAAATTGAGCAAGTTAATTCTTACCCCTGATAATTGGGCTGTGAACCACAAGTTTATGGGTAAAAAATACAAGACAAGTACTAGAGCAATAAAACTCCCTACTATAATAAAAACAATGTTTAGAGAACCATCCATAAGCTGATTTTTAAATTTAATTATTTGACAATATCGTCAATTGCTTTGAAATTTGGTAAATCTCCAGCAGATTCTAATACTTCCGCATAAATTACCTTCTGATTTTCATCAATTACAAATGCTGCCCTTTTAGAAACACCTTTTAAATTAAATACAAACTCATCATAATAAGCTCCAAATGCTTTTGAAACTTCTTTGTTGAAATCTGATAGTAATGGAAATTGATAATTATTATCTTCTTTAAATTTAGCTAATGTAAAAGGAGAGTCTACTGAAATCCCTAATACTTGAGCATTTAAACCTTCATAAAAGCCAAAATTATCTCTCAAAGTACATAATTGCGTAGTACAAACTCCTGTAAACGCCATCGGAAAAAAGTGGATAATCACTTTTTTTCCTGCAAAATCTTTTAAACTTACTTCTTTAAGCTCAGAATTAAACAAAGTAAAATCTGGTGCTTGTTCTCCTACTTGTAATGCCATAATATTTATTGATTGAATGTTTATTTATTGAATGATTGATTTTCAAACCTCATTTTTAACTTCTAAAAAGTCATCTTTGTTTTAACTGCTTATCCATAATTTCTAAACCTTCTTTAAAAGAGCGAGGTTGATAACCCAACTCTTTAATAGACTTATCTAAAATAAATCCAGTCTTTTTTGGTCTTTTAGCAGCCTGATTTAAGGAATCAGAGCTAATAGGCTTGATTAAGCTTTTATCTAAATTATAAAAATCAGCTACTTGTTCTACAAGCTCCATAATACTCATCATATCCTTTCCAGAAGCATTATAAACACCTTTAGCACCTCTTTCAGCAGCCAACAAACAAATTTCTGCTAAATCTTCGGCTAGTGTAGGCATTCTCCACTGGTCGTTAACAATATTGATTGGCATGCCTTTTTCTAGCGCCCCCTTTGCCCAAAGTACGATATTACTACGACTCATATCGTTAACAATACCATATACAATAATAGTTCTTAAAATTGTGTAATGAATATCAGACTGCATTAAAAGCTTTTCTGCTGCCCATTTAGATTCTCCATAATAAGAAACCGGATTAGCTTTATCTTCTTCTGTATAAGGACCATCTTCACCATCAAATATAAAGTCTGTTGAGAGATGTATCAGTTGGATTTGATGTTTTTTACATGCTTTAATTAAGTAATCCACTGCTGTAACATTAAGCAACCAACAAAGTTCCTTTTCATTTTCACAAGTATCTACATTAGTCATTGCAGCAGTATGAATAATGACATCTGGTTTATATCTACCTACAACTTCATCAATACTGTCTTGGTTGGTGATATCCATCTCGGCATAAGTATAACCTTCTTTTATAGTGTATCTATTTTTTCCTTTTGATGTAGCAATTAATTCAAAATCTTGTTGAGCTAAAATTCTTTCGGTTATTTTTTGTCCTAGCAAGCCATTACTACCTGTGACTAAAATCTTTTTCATCGCTCGAAAATACTTCTTTTATATGAAAAACCATTTTAAGATTTAATTTTTAAAACAAAAAAAGGATAGCTGATTTAGCTATCCTTTTAACGTCTTAAAGGCTTTAACAAAAAGCTTACAAAAACATTAATTAAAATCTTAAGAAACTATAATTCCCTAAATAAACCTTTGGTAAGGTAGCATTGTATTTTGCATTGATAACATTGATAAACTCATTAGCAACTACTGCATTACCCATTGGAGTAAGGTGAATACCATCTAAAGAGAATATTTTCCCACTGATATAAGCTGTAGTAAAGGTAAGTCCATCAACAGTAGTACCTGCTCCTTTAAATTTATTTAGATACTCATTAGCATCAAAAACAGCCAAGCCTTTAGAATTAGCAACTGTTTTAATGGTGTTATTGTAACTTGTTATTGCTGCTCTAACATTAGCAACTTCATCTTTATCTAAGATGTATTTACTCTCTATTGGATTACCTGGGTGTAAACCATAAGGAAGCATATTAGAATTTGGCACTCCCATTAAAGATGTTGGAAAATTTAAAACAACCAAATCTTCTGCTGTTGCAACTCTTGCTCCGCCCGCGGTTTGGATAAAAATTGATGTTACTGTAGGCGCATTTTTTTGAACATTAGACAAAATTGCCGCAATGGTTACCGTATTAAAAAATGGTATAACAGAAACATCTGGAACAGTTGCTACTACACCTTTTGCGCCGGTAGCTGTTAATCTGTTAATTAGTTCTGTATACATAGTAGTAAAATCTGCTGTAGGTGTTAAAACATCACCAACACCACCACTAGTTGCATATCCTAAAGCATCATTATTACCTAGCCAATTGGTAAAAAAGGTAAAAGGTGTTGCTGTCACAAAATCTAAATAAGTAGTTGTATTACTTCCAGCATTACCAGGTAATAATCTTTCAAAGTAACCATTTACATTACCATAAACACTTAATTTTATGTCTCTTAACTTTATACCAGGTACACCGTAATTATTTAAAGGACCTGTATGCTTGGTATAAAGTGTAACATTACCAAAACCTGGTATTGTAGCTACTCCTCTTACAGCCAATTCTGTTGTAACAGGTATTAGGTTGGGAGTACCAGCAGAAGTTAAGCCCCCATATCTTACATATCCAGTTCCATTTTTCTGACTTACCGAGAACCAAGGTTGGGCAAACTCACCTCCTCCAGCCAGCTTCATTTGCTGCGAAAGAATGTAAGGAAAAGAGTTCATTTGACCACTTAAGTATAACCCTCCATCTGCAAAACCAGCTGTTAATGAGTTCCCTATTGAAATATACCTTGTAAAGTCTGCACTTCCAGAACTCGGAACAACTACAGCATCATCCTCTTTCTTGCAGGCCGATGCAACCAAAATTACAGCCGCAAAAGCCCATTTAAATGCGTATTTAAATTTCATTTTAAATTAATTTAAGTTAATTGGTTAAGACAAGATGAGCTTATCTTTTTTCTTTATTATGCAAGCATAACAAATTTTTAGATTCATTCCTATTTTTTTTTAAGAAAAATTTACGCCTAAATTTCAGAATATCAATAGGATTTCAAAAAAGAAACTTTTAGCAAGAAAAATCTTAAAAAGCACAAAAAGCAAAACATAAATAAACAACTGAAAAACAGACACTTATAACACAAAACACAAACACCAATTCTCTTAAAAAACATTTTGTATACATATATTTGTATTTTGATGAATAAAAAGTAATTTTGCCCCACTCAAAAATTCAATTGATAGAGATTTATATCTCACTGATACATAATTAAATTTCGATATGCCAAACATTGGAAAAATAGCACAAATCATCGGACCAGTTGTAGACGTTAGTTTCTCAGCCGAGGATGCCAACCTGCCGAAAATTTACGATGCTTTAGAAATCCGTAAAGAAAATGGTCAAAAAATCATTTTAGAGGTACAACAGCATTTAGGCGAAGACAGAGTTAGAGCCATTGCAATGGATTCTACAGACGGTTTAGTAAGAGGTATGGATGTTACTGACACCGGAGCTCCTATTAAAATGCCAATAGGTGAAGGTATTAAAGGTCGTGTATTCAATGTTGTTGGTGATGCTATCGATGGTATCGAAGATATCGATAAAACTAATGGAAAATCTATCCATAACTTACCTCCAAAATTTGAAGATCTTTCTACAGAAAATGAAATCTTATTTACTGGTATTAAAGTAATTGATTTGTTAGAGCCTTACGCAAAAGGTGGTAAAATTGGTTTATTTGGTGGTGCTGGTGTTGGTAAAACAGTATTAATTCAGGAATTAATTAACAACATTGCAAAAGCTTATGACGGTTTATCAGTATTTGCTGGTGTAGGTGAACGTACTCGTGAAGGTAATGACCTTTTACGTGAGATGATTGAAGCTGGTATCATTAAATATGGTGATGCTTTCAAACACTCTATGGAAGAAGGTGGATGGGATTTATCAAAAATTGATAAAGAAGAAATGAAAGACTCTAAAGCTACTTTCGTTTTCGGACAGATGAATGAGCCTCCTGGTGCTAGAGCTCGTGTAGCTTTATCAGGATTAACTATAGCAGAATACTACCGTGATGGTGAAGGTGATGGACAAGGAAAAGATATTCTTTTCTTCATTGATAATATCTTCCGTTTCACTCAAGCAGGTTCTGAGGTATCAGCATTATTAGGTCGTATGCCTTCTGCGGTAGGTTACCAACCAACATTAGCAACCGAGATGGGTACTATGCAAGAGCGTATTACTTCAACAAAAAGAGGATCTATTACATCTGTACAAGCAGTATACGTACCTGCGGATGACTTAACTGACCCTGCTCCGGCTACAACTTTTGCTCACCTTGATGCTACAACCGTACTTTCACGTAAAATTGCTGAGTTAGGTATTTACCCTGCTGTAGATCCATTAGATTCTACTTCAAGAATTTTAACTCCAGCTGTAGTTGGTGAAGAACATTACTCTTGCGCACAAAGAGTAAAAGAAATCTTACAACGTTATAAAGAATTACAAGATATCATTGCTATTTTAGGTATGGATGAGTTATCTGAAGAAGATAAATTAACTGTAGCTAGAGCAAGAAGAGTTCAACGTTTCTTATCTCAACCTTTCCACGTTGCTGAGCAATTTACTGGTTTAAAAGGTGTTTTAGTTGACATTAAAGATACTATCAAAGGCTTTAACATGATTATGGATGGAGAAGTTGATGAGTATCCTGAAGCAGCATTTAACCTTGTAGGCAGTATAGAAGATGCTGTTGAAAAAGGTAAAAAATTATTAGCTGAAGCAAACGCATAAGAATTGAGATTTGCTTATAGCGTATTGAGTAAATCGCATTACGCTATACTAAATACGCAATACGATAAATATGAACTTAGAAATATTAACTCCAGATAAAAAAGTATTTGATGGCGAAGTTACATCTGTAACTGTACCAGGAACCATGGGATCTTTTGAAGTACTAAATAACCACGCTCCTATTATTTCTACTTTAGAAAAAGGACAGGTTATCATCAGAACTGCAAGCAAGACTGAAAAGCTTATCATTAACGGTGGAGCAATAGAAGTTATTGATAATAAAATAATTGTTCTTGCAGAAGGAGTAATAGGAAGCTAAACAAAGCTTTCTGAAAATATAAAAACCGATGATATAATCATCGGTTTTTTTTTGACCAAAATTTTAAATTTTTATAGCCTAACCGACATTTCAGGAAGATTTAGTACTTAAAATACAATGCTTGCATAGTATTCGATTGTTTTATACTAAATACCATTTTCATTTTTGGTTCAAAAATTATGAAATTTATAACGGTTTGATGTTTAAAGAGCAAATATTATTCTGTTTGAACATGTTTTATGAAATAATATTTTTTTTAACCTTTTTCATGATTTACTCTTGACATTAAATATTACATGCCTTACCTTGAGAAGATTAAAATTGATTAAAAGCAAAGTATAAATATGATTTTAACAGCTATTCTAACAGTCATTATTTTCTTACCTATTTTACTAGGTATGCAGTCGAAGGCATGTTTTAATTAGCTACATAAAAATTAAAAATGCCTTCCAATAAAGAAGGCTTTTTTTTTATCATTTAAACCCACAACAGTAAAATGAAAACAATTATATACCAAAATGGAGAATTTATCCAGGCAGAACATGCAGGTATAGATATTTTCAGCCAAACCGTTCATTATGGATTTGGAGCTTTTGAGGGTATTAGATCTTATCAAACTAATAATGGCGTAAAGCTTTTTAAAGCTCGTGAACATTTTGAGCGTCTTCAACGATCTTGCGAAAAAGTAAATATTCCTTTTCAGTGGGATTTAGAAGAATTGATAGAAGTTTCATACAAAGTTTTACATAAAAACAGGTTAAAGAACGCTTATTTAAGACCTCTTGTCACATGCGGAACAGGCATGGATTTAAAAGTGAATAAGCAGTCAGAGATTACGATTATGGCTTGGCATTGGGATTATTATGACGCCAACAAATCATTAAATACTTGTATTTCTAGGTTTGAAAGACCAAATCCTAAATCAGTACCAGTAGACGCAAAACTTACAGGTAATTATATCAACTCTATTTTAGCAACCACAGACGCAGCACAAAACGGATATGATGATGCTATACAGCTAGATGCTAGAGGATATATTGCAGAAGCACCTGGTGCAAATATCTTTATCGAGAAAAACGGTAAATTATATACTCCAGAAATCTCAGCCTATATTTTACCAGGTATTACTAGAGCCACCATCATTAAAATTGCCAAGCAATTAGATATAGAAGTTATAGAAAAATCTATTTCTGTTGAAGAATTAAAAAATGCCAATAGCGCATTTTTATGCAGTACAGCTATAGAAGTTGTTGGTATTGCGTCTTTAGACGATGTTCCTTTTAAAACACCTTTTAAAGACTCGCTTGGCGCAACCATACAAAGAGCCTATAAAAATTTAGTATTAGATAAATTAAGTTTCGAAGTAATAATATAATGGAATTAAACAAGTATAGTAAGACTATTACGCAAGATGAGACACAGCCTGCCTCACAAGCAATGCTTTATGGAATTGGCTTAACAAGAGAAGATTTAGCAAAAGCACAAGTAGGTATTGCCAGCATGGGTTATGATGGTAACACTTGTAACATGCACCTTAATGATTTAGCAGATATTGTAAAAAAAGGCGTCTGGAATAATAATCTTGTAGGTTTAAAATTCCATACTATTGGTATTAGCGATGGTATTACTAATGGTACTGATGGGATGCGTTTTTCTTTGGTTTCTAGAGATGTGATTGCAGATTCTATAGAAACTGTTTGCGGTGGCCATTATTATGATGCTTTAATAGCTTTACCTGGTTGTGATAAAAATATGCCAGGCGCAATCATTGCAATGGGAAGATTAAACAGACCATCTATTATGGTGTATGGTGGTACTATACACTCTGGAAATTATAAAGGACAATCTTTAAATATTGTATCGGCGTTTGAGGCTTTAGGGCAAAAAATTGCTGGTAACCTTAGCGAAGAAGATTATCAAGGTATTATAGAACATTCTTGCCCAGGTGCTGGTGCTTGTGGTGGTATGTATACTGCTAATACCATGTCTTCTGCTATTGAAGCTTTAGGTATGAGTTTACCTTACAGTTCATCTAATCCGGCTTTAAGCCAAGAGAAAAAAGATGAATGTTTAGAAGCTGGTAAATTCATCAGAATTTTAATGGAGAAAGATATCAAACCGCGTGATATCATGACTCGTAAAGCTTTCCATAACGCTATGGTTGTTATTATGGTGATGGGTGGCTCTACCAACGCTGTTTTACATATGATTGCTATGGCAAGATCTGTAGGTATAGAGTTAAGCATGAAAGATTTCCAAGACATCAGCGATAGCGTACCAGTAATTGCAGATTTAAAACCTAGCGGAAAATATATGATGGAAGATGTTCATGAGTTAGGTGGAACACCTGCTGTTATGAAATATCTTTTAAAGAAAGGTTTGATACATGGTGATTGTTTAACTGTTACAGGAAAAACTGTTGCTGAGAACGTTGCAGAAGCTAAAGACCTTGATTTTGATGCTCAAAAAGTTATTTTCCCTATAGAAAATCCTATCAAAACTACAGGCCACTTACAAATGCTATATGGCAATATTGCAACTCAAGGCAGTGTTGCTAAAATATCAGGTAAAGAAGGTGAACGTTTCTCTGGACCAGCAAGAGTTTTCAATGGTGAATCTGCACTTATTGATGGTATTTCTTCAGGAAAAGTAAAGGCAGGAGATGTAGTGGTAATTCGTTATGTAGGTCCAAAAGGCGGACCAGGTATGCCTGAAATGTTAAAACCTACTTCTGCCATTTTTGGCGCAGGCTTAGGTTCTTCAGTAGCATTAATTACTGATGGTAGATTTTCTGGAGGTACACATGGTTTTGTAGTAGGCCATATTGTACCTGAAGCATTTGAAGGAGGTAATATCGCTTTAATTAATGATGATGACATTATAGAGATTGATGCTACTAAAAATACCATTAATGTAATGCTGTCTGATGAAGAATTAGCTGCAAGAAAATCAAAATGGACACAACCAGAGCCTCCGGTAAAAAGCGGGGTATTGTATAAATATTTTAAACTTGTAAAAAATGCAACAGAAGGATGCGTTACTGATGAGTTCTGAAGAAGAGACAGCAACCACTGTGGAACAGCTTAAAGGCTCAGAAATTTTATTAAACGGTTTAATTGCCGAAGGTGTTGATACCATTTTTGGATATCCTGGTGGAGCGATTATGCCTATTTACGATGCTTTATATGATTATCAAGATCAATTAAAACATATTCTAGTTAGGCATGAGCAAGGTGCAACACATGCTGCTCAAGGTTATGCCCGTACATCAGGGAAAGTAGGTGTTGTGTTTGCCACTAGCGGACCAGGTGCTACCAACTTAATTACAGGTTTAGCCGATGCTCAAATTGATAGTACTCCAATGGTGTGCATCACAGGACAAGTATTTGCACATCTTTTAGGTACTGATGCTTTCCAAGAAACTGATGTTATTAATATCACAACACCTGTTACTAAATGGAATTACCAAGTAACTGATGCATCTGAAATTGCTGAAGTGTTAGCCAAGGCTTTCCATATTGCTAAAACAGGCAGACCAGGACCAGTGCTTATTGATATTACTAAAAATGCTCAACTACAATTGGCAGCTTATAAAGGTTACCAAAAATGCGACCATATAAGAAGTTATCGTCCAACTCCTATTATTAGAAATAATTATATAGAACAAGCCGCAGCTTTAATCAATGATGCTAAAAGACCTTTTGTTTTATTTGGACAAGGTGTTCTATTAGGTAACGCAGAACAAGAGTTTAAAGCTTTTGTTGAGAAAACAGGTATTCCTGCTGCTTGGACAATTTTAGGAGCTGGTGCTATACCTACAGATCACCCTCTAAACGTAGGTATGTTGGGTATGCATGGTAATTACGGCCCAAATGTTTTAACCAATGAGTGCGATGTTTTAATTGCGATTGGGATGCGCTTTGATGACCGTGTTACCGGCCGTTTAGACAAATATGCTAAACAAGCTAAGGTTATTCATTTAGATATAGACCCTGCCGAGATTGATAAGAATGTGAAAGCTCATGTTCCGGTATGGGGAGATTGCAAAGAAACTTTACCTTTATTAACTGTCTTAGTTAAAGAAAACAAACACGAAGAATGGTTAGCTAAGTTTAATAATTATTCTAAAGAAGAATTTGCTCAGTGTATTGATGCTGAAATTAACCCTCAATCTGGAGAGTTAACCATGGGCGAAGTCATCAATCAGCTTAACCAATTAACTAACGGAGATGCTGTTATTGTAACAGATGTTGGTCAGCACCAAATGGTAGCTTGCCGTTATGCTAAATTTAACCATACCAGAAGTAATATCACTAGCGGTGGCTTAGGTACCATGGGCTTTGCTTTACCCGCAGCTATTGGAGCTAAGTTTGGCGCACCCAATAAAACAGTAGTAGCTGTTATTGGTGACGGTGGTTTCCAAATGACTTTACAAGAACTAGGTACTATTATGCAAAGTGGTATTGATGTAAAAATCATGATTTTAAATAATCAGTTCTTAGGGATGGTAAGACAATGGCAAGAGCTTTTCCACGATAGAAGATATTCTTTTGTTGATATTACCAGTCCGGATTTTGTAGCTCTTGCAAAAAGCTATTACATAGACGGTAAAAAAATATCTGAAAGAACAGAACTAAAAGACGCTTTAAAAACTATGCTTGATCATAAGGGCTCATACCTTTTAGAAGTTATGGTAACTAAAGAAAATAATGTATTCCCTATGGTTCCACAAGGCTGTAGCGTTAGTGAAATCAGGCTTAAGTAAACCTTCAATTTAAAAAATCATGGAATCAAAATTAGAAAAGAAGGAATTTAACATCACTGTTTATACCGAAAACCAGGTTGGTTTACTGAGCAGGATAGCAATTATATTTAGTAGAAGAAAACTGAATATTGAAAGCTTAAATACATCCCCTTCAGAGGTAGAAAGTATTCACCGTTTTAACATCGTGATAAACGAAACAGAAGAGGTGGTAAGAAAAGTTGCTCGTCAGTTAGAAAAGCAAGTTGAAGTATTAAAAGTATACTACAATACCAATGAAGATGTTATCTGGCAAGAGCTTGCACTTTACAAAGTACCTACAGAAATTATTGCAGAGCATGTTAGTGTAGAGCGTTTATTACGTGAATATGGTGCAAGAGCCGTGGTTATCCGTAAAGATTACACCGTTTTTGAAACTACTGGACATAGAGAAGAAACTGATGCTTTAGTGGTTGTATTGCAACAATATGGTTTAATAGAGTTTGTAAGAAGTGCCCGTGTAGCTATTATAAAAGCTAGCGATGGTTTCCATACCAAACTTAAACAATTTGAAAATCGCGAACCAGGAGAGCCAGCTGCAGAGAATGAATACCTGAACAATGGCGATAAGGTCTTTACGATGTAGTTTAACGTCGGCAGACCGAGGTCAGAAGACTAAAGTCATAAGAATTAATTAAAAAAATAGAAACAATAAACAAACATATATAAAGAACGAATTTGGCTCTAGTCTACAGACTTCCAACTTCGGACATAAAAACAAAAAACAATGGCAAATTATTTTAATACTTTACCCCTTAGAGAAAAACTAAACCAATTAGGCGTTTGTGAATTCATGGATAATGCAGAGTTTGCAGATGGAGTAAATGCTTTAAAAGGGAAAAAGATTGTAGTTGTAGGTTGCGGTGCACAAGGCTTAAACCAAGGTTTAAATTTAAGAGATAGCGGCTTAGATGTAAGCTATACCTTACGTAAAGAAGCAATTGAAGGTAAACGTGATTCATGGAAAAATGCTACAGAAAACAACTTTAAAGTTGGTACTTACGAAGAATTAATTCCTTCTGCAGATGTAGTAGTTAACCTTACACCAGACAAGCAACATACTGCTGTTGTTAATGCTATTATGCCTTTAATGAAACAAGGTTCTACCCTATTATATTCTCACGGTTTTAACATTGTTGAAGAAGGCATGCAAATCCGTAAAGATATTACCGTTATTATGGTGGCACCTAAATGCCCTGGTAGCGAGGTAAGAGCAGAATATGTAAGAGGTTTTGGAGTACCTACTTTAATCGCAGTGCACCCAGAAAATGATCCGGAAGGAAAAGGTTTAGCACAAGCAAAAGCTTATTGTGTAGGTACTGGCGGCCACAGAGCTGGTGTATTAAAATCATCTTTTGTTGCTGAAGTAAAATCAGATTTAATGGGCGAGCAAACTATACTTTGTGGTTTGTTACAAACTGGTTCTATTCTTTCTTTTGATAAAATGATTGAAAAAGGTATTGATGCTGGTTATGCTTCTAAATTGGTACAATATGGTGTTGAAGTTATCACTGAAGCTTTAAAACATGGTGGCGTTTCTGGTATGATGGATCGTTTAAGTAATGTTGCTAAAATTAAAGCTTTTGAAGTTTCTGAAGAGTTAAAAGACATTATGCGTCCTTTATTCCAAAAGCACCAAGATGATATTATGAGTGGCGAGTTTAGCCGTATCATGATGGAAGATTGGGCAAATGGAGACAAAAACTTATTAGCTTGGAGAGCAGAGACAGGTGAAACTGCCTTTGAAAAAACTCCTGCCGGAGATGTTAAAATTGGCGAGCAAGAATACTTTGATAACTATTTATTAATGGTTGCTTTTGTTAGAGCAGGTGTTGAATTGGCTTTTGAAACTATGGTTGAGGCTGGTATTAAACCGGAATCTGCTTATTATGAGTCTTTACACGAAACTCCGCTGATTGCAAATACCATTGCTCGTAAAAAATTATTCGAAATGAACCGTGTAATTTCTGATACTGCTGAGTACGGTTGCTATTTATTTGACCAAGCTTGTAAGCCTTTATTAGCCGATTTCATGAAGAAAGTTGATACAGACTTAGTAGGTAAAAACTTTAACGAAGGAAAAGATGGTTCTGTAGATAACAGAAGATTAGTAGAAATCAATGAAATTTTACGTAGCCACCAAGTAGAAGTTGTAGGTGTAAAATTGCGTAAAGCAATGACAGCTATGAAAGCTATTAAAACTGCTTAAGTAAATAATATAAGGAAAATACCCAAATCTCCTCTCTCAATGGAGAGGAGATTTTAAGGGTTAAATTTATGTCACAACCAGTCGTCCATATCAACAATTTAAACTTGCAATATCAGCAAATGCTGGTGTTATCAGATTTGAATTGGACTATCCTTTCTGGAGAAAACTGGTTATTAGGCGGGAATAGTGGCAACGGAAAAACGTCCTTAGGCAAAGTTATAGCTGGCTTATTACCTGCATCTGGAAACATCAAAATCACTTTTAACGATACAAGTAAATTACCCGCAAAAGTTTTGTTTGTAGAAAGCTGGTATCAATTTAAAAATTTAGAAGGTGTTGCTAATTTTTACTATCAGCAACGCTATACAAGCCAACAGGCTAAAGAAACTTTAACTGTAAAAGCAGAACTAGCTTATTACGCTAAAGAATATCACTTAAATATTGCTGATGTTGAACCTATCTTAAATAGATTAGACTTTACATCTTTACAAAACTCGCAACTTATAGAGCTTTCTAGTGGCGAGCATAAAAAATTACAACTGGTTAAAGCTTTGTGGTTAAAACCTCAAGTGCTTATTATAGACCAACCTTATACAGGTTTAGATTTAAAATCGAGAAAAAACCTAAATCTTCTTTTAGATGAAACTGCATCGGCAGGGGTAACGTTAATCTTAATCAGTAATGATGATGATTTACCATCGTCTATCAATCGTTTTGCTACCATTGTAAACAAAAAATTGGTAGCCGTAAATACAAAAACTGATTTACAGCAATTCATCCCTCTAAGGGAAAATAAAACAATACCAGCTTTTTTAAGAACATCGCCTGTTTATAGCTCGCAGCAAATAGCTAAAATGGAGAACATCCAAATTAGTTATGGAGAAAAACAAGTGCTAAAAAATATCAACTGGGAAGTTAAAGCTGGTGAAAAATGGCTGCTACAAGGACATAATGGTTCTGGTAAATCAACTTTATTAAGCTTAATAAACGGAGATCATCCACAATCTTATGCCAATACCTTGTATTTATTTGGTAATAAAAGAGGTAGCGGAGAAAGTATCTGGGATATTAAACAACATATTGGCTTAATTTCTCCAGAATTTCATTGGTATTTTGATGCATCAGCTACGGTATGGGAAAGTATTGCTTCTGGCCTTTATGACTCGGTAGGTTTATTTAGACAGCTCCCTTATTCTAAAAGTATTTTAGTAGATGAGTTAGTTGAATATTTTGGTTTAACCGAAGAAAAAAACAGACTTTTAAACACCTTGCCTTTAGGTACACAAAGATTGGTTTTACTGGCTAGAACCATCATTAAAAACCCAGAATTACTTATTCTGGATGAGCCTTGCCAAGGTTTAGATAAACAACAAACCAAACATTTTAACCAATTGGTAGATGAGCTTTGCAGTAATGGTATGACTTTAATTTACGTTGGTCATTTTGAATCTCAATTACCCAACTGCTTAGAAAAAAAGATTGTTTTGGAGAACGGAGAAGTTATCCTGATAGAAGATTTAAAAACAGATAAAGCATATAAACAGCTTAAAGATTATGCATTAAACTTTGAGCCATCATTATAAAAAGAATAAAAAAATGAACTCATTTACCCCTTAAACAAGCGTAAATGAAGCTAACAAAAGAATATGTTACACGACCCGAATAGAATTTACATTTTCGACACTACTTTAAGAGACGGTGAACAGGTACCTGGTTGTCAATTAACAACATCAGAAAAGATAGAGATTGCAAAAGAATTAGAAATCTTAGGTGTTGATGTTATTGAGGCTGGTTTCCCAATTTCAAGCCCAGGAGATTTCCAAAGTGTTGTTGAGCTATCTAAAGCTGTAAAAGATCCTATTATTTGTGCTTTAACAAGAGCCAATACAAAGGATATTGATGCTGCTGTAGAATCTTTAAAACATGCCAAAAGACCAAGAATACATACAGGAATTGGCGCATCAGACATGCATATCAAATACAAATTTAACAGTACCCGTGAAGATATTCTGGAGCGTGGTGTTGCAGCAGTAAAATATGCCAAAAAGTTTGTAGAAGATATTGAGTTTTATGCAGAAGATGCTGGAAGAGCAGATGTAGTTTTTCTTGCACAAATGATAGAGGCTGTAATTGCAGCCGGTGCTACGGTAGTTAATATACCAGATACTAATGGCTATTGCTTACCAGACCAGTATGGCTCTAAAATTCGTTTCCTGAAAGAGAATGTTAAAAATATAGATCAAGCTATAATTTCTGTACACTGCCATAATGATTTAGGTTTGGCAACAGCAAACTCTATTGCTGGTATCCAAAACGGAGCTCGCCAAGTAGAATGTACTATAAATGGTATTGGAGAAAGAGCCGGTAACACTTCTTTAGAAGAAGTTGCTATGATATTAAAAACCCATCAATTAGGTTATTATACCAATATCAATAGCAAAAAATTCTATGAGCTAAGCGGAATGGTTAGTCGTATGATGCGTATGCCAGTACAGCCAAACAAAGCTATTGTTGGTAAAAATGCATTTGCACATAGTTCGGGTATCCATCAAGATGGTGTTTTAAAATTCAGAGAGAATTATGAAATCATCAATCCGGAAGATGTGGGTATAGACCAATCAGAGATTATCTTAACCGCAAGAAGTGGTCGTCATGCGCTTAAACACCATTTAGAGCGTTTAGGATATGTTATAGAAAAAATAAACTTAGATGAAGTTTACGAGCGTTTTTTAGTACTTGCTGATAGTAAAAAAGAAATCAAAGATGACGACTTATTACTTTTAATGGGCGATGGTACAGAACGTAACTATAAAGATGGTATCACCATAAAATTATTACAGGTGATGTGTGGTGATCCATTAATTCCTACCGCTATGGTAAAGCTAGAAATTCATGAAAAAGTATATGAAGCTGTAGCATCAGGAAATGGTCCGGTAGACGCGACCATTAAAGCTATGGATAGCATCATTAAAAAAGAAGTTACTTTAAAAGAGTTCCATATAGATGCGATACATGGTGGAAGCCATGATATTAGTAAAGTAAATATGAGGGTAAAATATGGCGATAAATATTATGCAGGTTACGGTTTCAGTTCAGATATCGTAAAAGCATCTGCAAATGCTTATTTAGATGCTATAAATAAATTTATATAAAATTTAAATTTGCCTTATCGAGATTATTGATAAGGCTTTAAGATTAGAAAACAAATAAAATTATAATAAGATGAGCAAGACATTGTTTGACAAAGTGTGGGATAAACATGTGGTTCGCAAGATAGAAGGCGGTCCGGATGTTTTATTTATCGATCGTCATTTAATCCATGAAGTAACTAGCCCGGTAGCTTTCTTAGGATTAAAAACCAGAGGTATTAAAGTTTTATATCCTGAACGTACTTTTGCTACGGCAGATCATAACACGCCTACTATTAACCAACATTTACCAGTTGCAGATCCATTATCAGCTAATCAGCTGAAAGCTTTAGAGGCTAACTCTAAAGAATATGGTATTTCTCACTGGGGTTTAGGTCATCAAAAAAATGGTATTGTTCACGTAGTTGGACCAGAGTACGGTATTACTCAACCAGGTGCAACTATTGTTTGTGGCGACTCGCATACTTCCACACATGGTGCTTTTGGTGCTATCGCTTTTGGTATAGGTACATCTGAAGTAGAAATGGTACTTTCTACACAATGTATCATGCAACCAAAACCAAAGAAAATGAGAATCACCATCAACGGTACTTTAAGCAAAGGTGTTACGCCTAAAGACGTTGCTTTATTCATCATCTCTAAATTAACTACCTCTGGCGCCACTGGTTATTTTGTGGAGTATGCTGGTGAAGTTTTCGAGAAAATGAGTATGGAAGGCCGTATGACCGTATGTAACCTAAGTATAGAAATGGGTGCTCGTGGTGGTATGATAGCTCCAGATGAAACTACTTTCAATTATATCCAAGGTCGTGAGTTTACACCAAAAGGTGCAGCTTGGGATAAAGCAATGGAATATTGGAAAACCCTTAAAACAGATGCTGATGCAGTATTTGATAAAGAGTTAGCTTATAATGCTTCTGAAATTGAACCTATGATTACTTATGGTACCAACCCTGGTATGGGTATTGGTATTTCTAACCAAATCCCTGATGCTGAGCAAGTAGAAGGTGGTGTAGAAACTTATGAAAAATCTTTAAACTATATGGGTTTCAATGAAGGCGATTCTATGATAGGCAAACCTGTTGATTATGTTTTCGTAGGAAGCTGTACTAATGGTAGAATAGAAGATTTCAGAGCTTTTGCATCAGTTGTAAAAGGAAGAAAAAAAGCAGAAAATGTAACCGTTTGGTTAGTACCAGGCTCTCATATTGTTGAGTCTCAAATAAAAGAAGAAGGTATTTTAGATATTTTAACTGAGGCTGGTTTTACACTACGCCAACCAGGTTGTTCTGCTTGTTTAGCTATGAATGATGATAAAATTCCTGCAGGTAAATATGCAGTAAGTACATCAAACAGAAACTTTGAAGGCCGTCAAGGACCAGGTTCTAGAACCATGCTTGCAAGCCCACTAGTAGCAGCTGCGGCAGCGGTTACAGGTAAAGTAACAGACCCTAGAGAATTAATTGAAGAATTAGTTGGTTAGATGATTAGGTTGTTAGTTGGTTCGCTAAGTTTAATCTAACAAACTAAAAACTAACAAACCAATAAACTAAAAACAAATAAAATGGCATACGATAAATTTAACATATTAAAAAGCAGTGCAGTTCCACTTTCTATAGAGAATGTTGATACTGACCAAATTATACCAGCTCGTTTCTTAAAAGCTACAGAACGTGTAGGCTTTGGTGATAACCTATTTAGAGATTGGAGATATAATCCAGATAATACTCCTAAACCAGATTTTGTACTTAATAACCCAACTTACAGCGGTAAAATTTTAGTAGGTGGTAAAAACTTTGGTTCAGGTTCATCAAGAGAGCATGCTGCTTGGGCTGTTTACGATTATGGCTTTAGAGCGGTTGTTTCTAGCTTCTTTGCAGATATTTTTAAAAATAACTGTTTAAATATTGGTGTTTTACCGGTACAGGTTAGTCCAGAGTTTTTAGATAAAATATTTAAAGCTATTGCGGCAAACCCTAAAACAGAATTAGAAATTAATCTTCCGGCACAAACCATTACTTTAACTACAACCGGAGAGCAAGAAAGCTTCGATATTAGCTCATACAAAAAAGAAAATATGATGAACGGTTTTGATGATATTGATTATCTACAAAACATAAAATCAGAAATTCAGGAATTTGCTACGCAACTTCCATTATAACAACAGACTGTTTTTAATAAACTTATTTAAAACACATCTTCTAAAAAAATAGAAGGTGTGTTTTCTAAAATAGATTTATAGAAATAACAATCATCAACAAATAACATTTACATGGTAAAAAGGAAAATAGAAATAATGGATACAACACTCCGTGATGGTGAACAAACCTCGGGAGTTTCATTTTCCGCCTCTGAAAAGCTTACAATTGCCCAGCTATTACTGGAGGAACTACATGTAGACAGAGTTGAAATTGCTTCTGCCCGTGTTTCAGATGGAGAATTTCAAGCTGTAAAAACCATCATGGATTGGGCAAGCCAAAACGGTTACACCAATCGTATAGAAGTACTTTCTTTTGTTGATAATGGGGTATCTATCAATTGGATGCTAAATGCTGGTGTTAAAGTTCAGAATTTACTTACCAAAGGTTCTTTAAATCATTTAACACATCAACTTAAAAAAACTGCTGAGCAACATTTTGAAGAAATTGCTGCAGTTATAGCTTTGGCTACTCAAAACCAAATAGAAACCAATGTTTATTTAGAAGATTGGAGTAATGGCATGCGTAATTCTAAAGACTATGTTTTCCAGTTTTTAGACTTTCTTGGCCAGCAATCTGTAAAAAGGGTGCTTCTACCAGATACTTTAGGTGTTTTAACGCCTTCAGAAACGTATGAATATATTGCCGAATTAAAATCAAAATACCCTAAAGTTCATTTTGATTTTCATGCTCATAATGATTACGATTTAAGTACCGCCAACGTTCTGGAAGCTGTAAAAGCAGGTATAGATGGCTTACATTTAACCGTAAATGGTATGGGTGAAAGAGCCGGAAATGCACCAATGGCAAGTGCTGTAGCTGTTATTAACGATTTTCTGCCAGAGGTAAAAATCTCATTAAAAGAATCTTCTATTTTTAAAGTGAGCAAACTGGTAGAAACATTTTCGGGCATCAGAATACCTGCAAATAAACCTATTGTTGGCGACAATGTATTTACCCAAACCGCTGGTATCCATGCTGATGGCGACAATAAAAACAATCTTTATTTTAACGATTTATTACCAGAAAGATTTGGCAGAAAACGTACTTACGCTTTAGGTAAAACATCGGGCAAAGCCAACATTGAAAAAAACCTTCAAGAATTAGGTTTAAAACTTAATGATGAAGATTTAAAAAAGGTTACCCAACGCGTTATAGAACTTGGAGATAAAAAGGAAACGGTTACTAAAGAAGACCTTCCTTATATCATTTCTGATGTTCTAGATAGTAAGCTGTATGAAGAAAAAGTTACTGTACAATCATACGTTCTAACACATGCTAAAGGTTTACGTCCGTCTGCAACCATTTCAGTTTCAATAGAAGGAGAGCATTTTGAAGAAAATGCACAAGGCGATGGACAGTTTGATGCCTTTATGAATGCTTTAAATAAGGTATATGCTAAAAAGAAATTGCACTTACCAAAATTGATAGATTATGCTGTAAGAATTGCGCCAGGAAGTGATTCTGATGCACTTTGTGAGGCCATTATTACTTGGGAAACTGATAAAAAAAGCTTTAAAACACGCGGTTTAGACTCAGACCAAACCGTATGTGCCATTAAAGCAACACAAAAAATGTTAAATATCATCTAGGTGGTTAGGTTGTTAGTTTGTTAGAACTCTTGAAAACGGATATAAAACAATCTAACCAACTAACAAACTAGAAACGAACAAACTAAATAAAAATATGAAATTAAATATCGCCCTTTTAGCGGGAGACGGAATTGGGCCTGAGGTTGTAGACCAGGCTGTTAAAGTAGTAAATGCTGTTGCTACAAAGTTTAACCACGAAATCAATTGGACATCTGCTTTAACAGGTGCTTGCGCTATTGATGAGTGCGGAGAGCCTTATCCAGATAGCACACACGAAGTTTGTATGGCTGCTGATGCTGTTTTATTTGGCGCTATTGGCCATCCAAAATACGATAATGACCCTAAAGCAAAAGTTCGCCCAGAGCAAGGTTTATTAAAAATGCGTCAGAAATTAGGCTTATTTGCAAACGTTCGTCCTACTTTTACATTCCCTTCTTTAATAGACAACTCGCCGTTAAAAAGAGAGCGCATAGAAGGTACAGATTTAATTATTTTACGTGAGCTAACTGGCGGAATTTACTTTGGTGAAAGAGGTAGAAAAGACGATGGCAACACCGCTTTTGACACTTGTACATACACCAGAGCAGAAATTCAGCGTTTAGCTAAATTAGGCTTTGAAATAGCCATGACACGTAGCAAAAAATTATGCTGTGTGGATAAAGCAAACGTACTAGAAAGCTCTCGTTTATGGAGAGAAACCGTACAGGATATGGAAAAAGATTATCCAGAAGTAACCGTTAGTTACGAGTTTGTTGATGCCGTAGCTATGCGTTTAGTACAGTGGCCAAACTCTTACGATGTTTTAATTACCGAAAACCTTTTTGGAGATATTTTAACAGATGAGGCCTCTGTAATTTCAGGTTCTATGGGCTTAATGCCATCAGCGTCTAAAGGCTTACATACTTCATTGTACGAGCCTATTCACGGTTCTTACCCACAAGCAGCCGGAAAAGACATTGCAAACCCATTGGCAACCGTTTTATCTGCCGCTATGATGTTTGAAGACGCTTTCGGCTTACACGCAGAAGCAGCAGCTATTAGAGACGTAGTTAATAAATCTTTAGCAGAAGGCGTAGTAACAGAAGATTTAGCCGGAACTAATAAAGCTTACAAAACCAGCGAAGTTGGCGATTGGTTAGCTAAAAACGTATAAAAAATCTAAAGAAAGCAGCTCCAAAAATTGGGGCTGTTTTTTTTGAAAAGCAGTTGCGTCATTATTTTTGTCCCGCTAGTCCCGTTTTCCACTATATCCCTCCACTCCCGATGGTCGTTTTGGGGATGCCGTTTCAACCGGGTTTAAATGGCAAAGGCAGTAGTTATTAAATAACGATGAAATTGTTAAACCAAATGAAGCACTCGTTGCAAACGAGCGCAAGCTCTAGCACTAAGAGATAATTCTCTTCTGAATTTCTCCCCAATAAGAATAACTTTTTGACAATACTTTGTAATGAATCAAATTGTCTTTATTAATTACCTCATCTATTAATTCTTGAACATCTTCATTACCGCTTAAATTTAAATATCTAACATCCTTCAAAAGTTGCCTAAAGTCTACATAGTAATTATCAGATTTTATCTTTAACAAATAAATTTCCTTTGCAACTCTTAAATAACATATCCTTCTATGAAAATCATCATAATGAGATACATCTATCTGAAACACTTCATTAAATTTTAATAATGCTTTTAAATCGTCATCAGATTTAAACAGCTCAAGATTTATCTTATCTAATCTCAAAATTAGTTCTATCAAATTATATTGATTCTCTGTTGTTAATTTATGAATCCTCATTCTTCAAAATTAAATACTATAATTATTAGTTCCTAAATTAAAATATTAATATTAAAATATTAACTATAACTTCTAATTAACATTAAAATCTCTCCCCTTGCGCTCGTTTGCAACGAGTGCTTAAAATGGGCTTTCGATTTCATCGAATTTTCAATAAATTTAGATACTAAAATCAAACCTATGTCGCATCAATACCGTGTAAGAACGCAAGATCTAATCCATTTTATAACTTTTACAGTTGTAGATTGGGTAGATATATTTATTAGACCAGTCTATAAAAAAATCATCATCAACTCTTTAAAATACGCACAAGAAAATAAAGGATTAGAACTGTATGCGTGGTGCTTAATGACTAACCATTTACACCTGCTAGTTTCTATTAAAGAGCCTTTATTATTATCAGACTTTGTTAGAGATTTTAAAAAATTCACTAATAAAGAAATCATCAAGATAATGGAGACAGAGCATGAAAGTAGAAGAGATTGGATGTTATACCGCTTTAGTTACCACGCTAAGTTTAATAATAGGATAAAAGATTATAAAGTTTGGCAAGATGGCTATCATGCTATTGAATGTTTCAATCATCATACCCTAGCTCAAAAACTAGATTATATACACAACAATCCCGTAAAAGCTGAAATTGTAGATTTACCTGAAGAATATTTATACAGCTCTGCAAAAAACTACTTAAATGAAAAAGGTCTTTTAGATGTTATAAAAGTTGATACTAGCTTTAGTGATTTTTATGAAATAACGATTTAATCGTTAAACCAATTAAGCACTCGTTACAAACGAGCGCAAGAAAAAGATGCCGTTTCAACCGGGTTTAGGTGGCAAAGGCAGTACTTATTAAATAACGATGAAATCGTTAAACCAGATGAAGCACTCGTTGCAAACGAGCGCAAAAGTTGAGATCGTAAAAAAACCTATGAATCTAGTTTCATCAGCTTTTTAAAAGCGATATTTACTTCATCTCCTTTGGATAAGGATATAAAATCAAAATCGTAAGATAAGATGGTTTTATCTTCAATTATATATTCTACTTCTTGATACAAGCTTCCAAAATGAACTGATTTTACTTTAGCAGTCATCCCATCTTGATTTACAAAAACATCTTGCGGATAAACAGCATATTTACCATCCTCTAGAAAGGATAAACCTTCCAAAATATTGGCTTTACCAATGAGCTGAGCTACATAAGCATGCTGTGGTTGGTGATAAATATCCTGAGGTTTACCCTCTCTAACTACTTTTCCGTCTTTTATAATCACCAATTTATCTGATAGTGATAAACCATCACTAGGGTCATGAGAAACCATAATGACTGTTATCTTCAAAAAACGAGCTAAGCGCTCTATATCATCTCTTAATTGCTTCTTTAAAATAGTATCAACCTGACTAAAAGGTTCATCTAACAACAATACCCTAGGCTCTGTAATTACAGCTCTTGCTATGGCAACACGTTGCTGCTCGCCACCGCTCAGCTCCACAATTTTTTTATACGCTAAATGGTCTATCCTCAAAAACTCCATGGTTTGCATGGTTAAATCTCTTTTAACTTCTAAATCTGTATTAGAAAGTAAAGAAGATATATTATCATAAACCCTAGCATAAAGATTTAAGGTAACTTCTTGTGTAACCATTTTCATTTCATCATGGCCAGGTATCAGCTTTTCTGTGGGCCCGAGTACGCGTTTACCTTCAAAAAGAATTTCGCCTTTTTGCGGTATCAAATAACCATAAATTAACTTTAATAAAGTTGTTTTACCACTGCCGCTCTCTCCCACAATACTTATAATTTCACCTTCATTAATTTCTAGATTAATTCCCGAAACGCCAGAATGAGCCGTATCTGTAAAGTTTTTATAGATATTATGAACAGTTATTAAAGGAGCCATATTCTTGATTACTCGGTAAATATAACCATCGCATCGGTAAAAAAAAGAATTAAACAAAAAGCCCCGCAACAATTACGGGGCTTTACATACACATCATTTTATTAAAGGTTAGAATCCGAAGGTTAATCCGAATGAAAGATTTTTATAGCCTTCTAAACCAGGAGCTGTATTATCTGCAAATACATCATTAAAGTAGTATTTAAAGAATAAACCGGCACCACCATAACCTAATCTAACATTAGCTCCGTATCTAAATTGGGTAAAGTTATAATCGTCTTTAACTTTAATTTTCTCACCACCATTAGTCTTTTGTTTCACTTTACCATCTATTAAGAAACCAACTTCTGGCCCGGCAACTAAAGAAAATCTCTTTCCATCTTTACCTTGATTGCTTCTATATTCAAAATATAAAGGTACTCTTACATATCTGCTAGAAAATCTATTCTTCTTTAGATTAGTTTCTGATGAAGGATCAGCGATTAAAACTGCTGCATCTGGTCTAATTGTTACATCTCTTTCTAATCTGATATGGTTCCAATCTATACCTCCGGCCAAAGCAACTTTGAAATTAGAATTAAATCTTACACCAAATTGTAGTAAATCAAAACCAACGGTATGAGTTTTCCATGTATTATTTTCTAAGAAACCATAACTAGAAGGAAAACCAAAATCACTACCGTTATGATATTTACTTAAACCAATGTCAAAATGCTCGATATTTAATCCAAAGCTTACTTTTGGAAAACTACCTTTATTATCTTTCTTGGTAGAATCTGTTTTACCTATATGGATATTTACACCCTCTTTACTGATTTCTACCTGGGCGTTTTTTTCTTTCTTTACAACGATAGAATCTGTTGCTTGTGCCTGCGCCAACTGGGCGAAGGAAAACATTGTACAAGCTATAAGTATTAATTGTTTCATGATTTTTTAGTCTTTTTTATATTTGAAGAGTCCTAGATTAATTCCTGTTATTTCAATATCGCTTTCTTCTGTTTTACTGATTTTTAGCACTTTATTTTCTCTCTTATCTACTTTAGCGATAACAAAGTTCACCAAATCTCCAACAGATCTTATTCTTTCTGGCTGGCTGCTGTCTTCATCTTTACTGCTTAATGAAGAGAACATAGTTGATTTAATTTTATTAGTTTTTGCTGCGTTTTCTTCTTCAAGAAGCATCAGTTCTGTCACTGTAATTCTTTTTACAGGCTCTGTACGTGTAGCTACAAACTCTTGTTCTGGCTGGGTTTCAGGCTTGTCTATTTGTGTTGAAGCTATAAAACTCTCCTCTTCTTGTGTATTACTTTCTTCTATTGTTTTTGGTTTTACCTCCTGAGCTACACGACTAAAATTATCTACCTTATTATCAACAGGTTGATTACGAGAAATAACTTCTTCACGCTTTCTAGCTGCATTATTTTGAGCGATAACCATATCACCTTCTTCAACAGTTGGCTTTCCTTTTAGCATGATTTGCTCTTGTGGCTTATTCCATAAAAGTAAACCTAAGCCAAAAACTACTATTACACTTGCTGCTGCCATCCATAGAAAAGGAACTTTTCTGTGCTGCATTGGCTTAACAGATAGTTGTTCTTCTATTTTAGACCAACTTGAAACTGATGGCTCTACTTCATAATCTGTAAATTTAGATTTGAATAAAAGATCCAATTCTTTATCCGACATTGGTTCCATAACTGTTTCCCTCCATTTTTAAAATTTGTTCTCTTAATATCGCTCTGGCTCTACTGAGTTGAGATTTTGAGGCTCCTTCAGTAATGCCAAGCTCATTTGCTATTTCTTTGTGCGAGTATCCTTCTATTGCATACATGTTAAATACCAATCTGTAACCGTCAGAAAGATTTCTAATCAACTTCATTAAGTCTGCAATATTTAATCTACTCATATCAAACGCTGTTGATGCTTGGTGATCATGTGTTTCATCTATATCAACAACATTTAAACTTCTTAAATTTTTGCGGTAAACTTCTATAGAAGTATTTACCATAATTCTTCTTATCCAACCTTCAAACGAACCTTCTCCGCGGTAAGCGTTTATATTTCTAAACACCTTTACAAAAGCAGTTTGCATCATGTCTTCTGCTTCAAACTGATCTTTGGCGTAGCGCATACAAACACCTAGCATTTTGGATGACATCATCTTATAGAGTAACTCTTGATAACGTCGTTCGCCTGCTTGGCATCCTTGAATAATTTCTTCTTGAGAGTATTTGTGCTGCAAATTCATCGTGTTATATGAGGTAGATGATGAATTTGTAATATTGGTTGCATGAGGGTTTAATTTTTTTTTAAATCATCAGCTACTTTGTATGATTTGCAAGATTTCATCAACATAAGTTCTGTTGTTTGCCAATCTTGGAACCTTGTGTTGCCCGCCTAATTTCCCTTTCTGTTTCAACCATTTATAGAAAGTATTATCTGGGGCAATATGCACAGTTGGCCTTCTTAAAGCCATATCTTTAAATCTTTTAGCGTCATAATCAGAGTTTACTTCGCGTAAAGTATTATCTAAAATATCAACAAACCTATTAAACTCGTTAGGTTTCTTTTCAAATTCTATAATCCATTCATGACCGCCAGCTTCATTTCCTTGGAAATAAATTGGGCAGGCAGTATAATCTTTAATAATAGCATTGGTTTCCGCACAAGCTTTAGTAAGTGCCTTTTCAGCATTATCTATGATAACCTCCTCGCCAAATGCATTAATAAAATGTTTAGTTCTTCCAGTTATTTTTATTCGGTAAGGGTCTAATGAAGTAAACTTTACTGTATCACCAATAACATACCTCCATAAACCGGCATTGGTACTGATGATGATAGCGTAATTTTTATTAAGCTCAACCTCGCTTAGGGATAATGTCTTAGGATTTTCTTCATCAAAATGCTCCATTGGTAAAAACTCGTAGTAAATACCATAGTCTAACATCAACAATAAGTCTTTATCTTCACTTTGATCTTGTATCCCAAAAAAGCCTTCTGATGCATTGTAGGTTTCTAAGTAATACATCTGCTCGTTAGGAATAAGCATTTTAAATTGTTCCTGATAAGGTTCAAAATTTACAGCGCCATGCACATAAAGCTCTAAATTAGGCCAAACTTCCATTAAGTTATTTTTACCTGTAAGTTCTAATACGCGTTTTGCCAAAACGATAGTCCAAGTTGGTACTCCGGCAATATTAGTTACATTAACTTCCATAGTTGCTCTGGCCATCTTTTCTATCTTCTCCTCATAATTATCCATTAAGGCGATAGACATATCAGGCGTACGCATCATTTCTGCCCATATAGGCAAGTTTTTTATGATAACAGCAGATAAATCTCCGTAAAAAGAATCAGGACTTAATTGATTGATTTGATGGCTACCACCTAACACCAAACTTTTACCGGTAAACATCTTAGCATCTGGCCTATTATTACAATAAATTGCTAACATGTCTTTCCCTCCCTTAAAATGACATTCTTCTAAAGCCTCTTCACTTACGGGGATAAATTTACTTCTATCGCTAGTGGTGCCAGATGATTTGGCAAACCATTTAATTTCTGATGGCCATAGTATATTCTGCTCTCCTTTTAGCATTTTTTCAATAAAAGGCTTAAGGGTATCATAGCTTTGAAGCGGTACACGCTCTTTAAATTGGCGCTCGTTTTCTATTGATTTATAATCATAAAGCTTTCCCCACTCTGTATTTTCTGCAGAGTTTATCAAAGTATTTAGCCATTCTTCTTGCACTTCATTAGGATATTTCATGAAAAGCTCTATTTGGTGCATACGCTTTTTCATTATCCAGTTAAGAAAAGAATTTACAATTGTCATAATGGGTTATTGGCTACCTTGAATATAAGAGATATAAATTTAAACTTTAAAATTCTTGATTTTAAGTACAAAATGCTGGCCTAAATAAAATTTTCTAGCCATTTCATTATCTGCAATTTCTTGCGGAGTACCAGCAAGCATAATTTTACCTTCTGCTAATAGGTAAGCTCTATCTGTAATAGATAAGGTTTCGTTCACATTATGATCAGTAATTAAAATACCAATATTACGATGTTTTAGTCTGGCCACAATAGTCTGAATTTCTTCTACCGCAATGGGGTCTACCCCAGCAAATGGCTCATCTAGTAAAATAAACTTTGGGTCAGCAGCTAAAGCTCTGGCAATTTCTGTTCTTCTTCGCTCGCCACCAGATAATAAATCGCCACGGTTTTTTCTTACTTTATGAAGGCTAAATTCATCAATAAGTTGTTCTAATTTATCTTTTTGTTCTGCCTTAGATAGTTGCGTCATTTCTAAAACAGCCTTAATATTATCCTCAACCGTAAGTTTTCTAAAAACAGAAGCTTCTTGCGCCAAATAACCAATTCCCTTTTGCGCTCTTCTGTACATAGGGTCTTGGGTGATATTTTCATCCTCTAAAAAAACATTGCCTTCATTTGGTCTTATTAAACCCACTATCATGTAAAATGAAGTTGTTTTTCCGGCTCCATTTGGGCCAAGTAACCCTACAATTTCACCCTGCCCTACATGAAAAGAAACGTTATTTACAACAGTTCTTTGCTTATATTTTTTAATTAGATTTTCTGCTCTTAATATCATAAATTTTAACCTAATAGGTTTTAATGCCTTTTATGTTTAATTGTATAGAACGCTTATCTTTCCATACATTTTCTTCTATGGTGTAACAAATATCAAAAGGAATACCTCTGTTAATTTGCTCTAAAAAATCTCCATGACCAAAGGCTATACAATCAAAAACCTGACTATCTTTTTGCCTAACACTCATTTTTAAATGGTTATTACCCACGATAGAGCCATAACCATACGAATATACATTTCTACTAATAAAAACTGGCGCCATGTTTTGAGGGCCAAAAGGTGCAAATTGTTTTAATATCCTAAAAAATTTAGGTGTAATATCTTTTAAATCAATACACTTTTCTGCCTCTATTACTTGCATCAACATATCATCTGTGATAGTAGCCGATACAACTTCTTCAAATTTATGGATGAAAGCAGGCAAGTTTTCTGGTTTCATGGTTAAACCTGCTGCATATTTATGTCCGCCAAATTGCTCTAACAAATCACTACACTCGCATAAAGCTTCGTACAAATCATATCCTAAAACAGACCTGGCCGAACCAGCTATATGCCCATTAGATTGGGTTAAAACAATAGTTGGACGATAATATTTCTCTGTTAACCTACTTGCTACAATTCCTATCACACCTTTATGCCAGGTCTCGTGGTAAACAACGGTTGATTTTCTTTTTTCCATTTCTGGAGAGTTTAAAATCATGTTAAGAGCTTGCTCTGTAATATTATTATCAAACTCTTTACGTTCAGAATTTTTGAGGTTAATGATAAAGCCAGCGTCTTCTGCCAATTGTGTTGATGAGGCAATTAAAAGTTTAACAGCTTGTTTAGCATCATCAATTCTACCTGCAGCATTAATTCTAGGGCCTATAGAAAAAACAATATCTGTGATGGTAAAATCATCGGCTTTGCCAGATAATTCTATCAAAGCTTTTAAACCGTTACATGGCTCTGAGTTAAGCTTCTTTAAACCATAATGTGCTAAGATTCTATTTTCTCCAGTAATAGGTACAATATCTGAGGCGATACTTACCACTACCAAATCGAGGTATTTTAAAACCTTTTCTTGTGGTATATCATTTCTAGAGGCAAAAGCTTGAATAAGTTTAAAGCCTAAACCACAACCAGAAAGCTCTTTATATGGATAATTACAATCTTTACGTTTTGGGTCTAGCACAGCAACAGCATCCGGAATTTCATCTCCCGGTAAATGATGGTCGCAAATGATAAAATCTATTCCCTTTTCTTTTGCATACTCAACCTTATCAATAGATTTTATACCACAATCTAAAGCTATAATAAGGCTAATACCATGATGAGCAGCATAATCAATCCCTTGTGTGGATATACCATAACCTTCTACATATCTATCTGGTATATAATAAGTTAAATGAGGATATAAATCTTTAAAAAAAGAATAGGTTAAAGCTACGGAGGTTGTACCATCAACATCATAATCTCCATAAATTAAAATATGCTCTTGGTTTTTGATGGCTCTTTGTATTCTGGATACGGCCTCCTCCATCCCATTCATTAAAAATGGGTCATGCAAATCATCCAAAGATGGTCTAAAAAATAGTTTAGCCTGCTCAAAAGTTTTAATACCTCTGGCAACCAACATCTGGGCTAAAATCTCATCTATATTTAACTCTTCTGAGAGTAAATTAACAGTTTCTAAATCTTGTATTGAATGCTCTACCCACCTTTTTTCCATATATTTGCGCAATGTAACACAGTAAAGATACAATAATCAGCAAGCTCCATAAAAAAGAATTGTAAGCTACTGATTATGTCTTATTTAAATTACAAAAAACTAGCATTTTGGAAATCATAGCACTTAACGAAGGTTCATATTCTGTAGATTCATCAAAGAAATTCATCCCCTTTGACCCTAGCATTCATAAAGCAAGTGAAAGACCTGCTTCATTATTTATACATATCAATCCCTTTTTGATTAAAACCGAAAAAGAACTACTTATTCTAGATACAGGATTAGGCTATAATGATGAAAAAGGCAATCTTATTTTACATGAGAATATTAAAAAAGCAGGCTATCATCCAGATGATGTTACCAAAGTTTTAATGTCTCATCTACATTATGACCATAGCGGTGGTATGGTTTGGGATAAGCAAGGAAAACTAGAACCTAGTTTTGCAAATGCAGAATATATTATTCAACAGGGCGAGTGGGAAACTGCTTATGCCAAACAATCATCCTCATATAAAACAGAAATTTTTGATGTTATACAAAGATCCGGACAGGTGCATTTTATTGAAGGAACTGGAATCTTAACTGATGAAATAAGCTACGAACTAACTGGTGGACATTGTGAATATCATCAAGTTTATCATATCAAAAATGATGAGCATGAAATTTTTTTTGGTGGAGATGTGGTACCTGAGCCCGAACAATTACAAAGAAATTTTATTGCTAAGTATGATTACGATGGAAAGCTAGCTAAAGACTTAAGAACAGAGTATGGAAAAAAGGCTGCCATAAACAATTGGATATGCTTATTTTACCATGCCAAGAACAGGGCTATTGGCACAGTTAAAGAGGATGAACAAGGTAATATAAGAGTAGACGCTTTTTAGCTAATACCTAAGCTTTGATACAAATCTTGAATTTTTTCTATGGTTAAAGGTTTAGAAATAAACCTGTTAACAGTAGGATATGTTTTAGATTTACTGATATCATCATTATAAACAGATGATGACAACATATTAATTACAATCTTTTTTGATATTTGATGAGTTACGGCAGCATATTCTTCTAAAAACTCCCAGCCATTCATGATTGGCATGTTAATATCTAAAAAAATAATATCTGGAAGATCTTTTTGATTATTTAATCTAGATGTTATATAATTTATACCTTCCTGACCATTTAAACAAGTAGAAACTCTTGCTCTAGGCGGTATCTTGTCTATTAATTTAGCGGCTATAAAATTATTGATTTCGTCATCATCAATAATTAAAATATGTAACGTTTCATCTATCATATCTGGGCTCTTCTACGAAAGCTTAAAAATAAAGTTTTAATGATTTCAAAGCATATTAAACTCATTAATAATTATCCCGCTATTATAACTATTAATATTTATAGATACACTTTAACTTTAAAATAGTTTCAAGTTTTATACCATAAAAGCATTTTTCTAGATAATTAAGATTTTAAATTGATATTATCTTGCTTAAAAGATTTAAAGACCATATTAAAAAGGCATATTATTTATAAGCTTATTAAATCAAATAAAAAAACGCCTCTTTTTTGATTATTATAATACCCAAAATGGGGAATTTGAGAATTTTATTCTACAATATAAGGCAAAAAAAAAAAAAAGAGACTAGCTTTAATAGCTAGCCTCTCATACTTTATAATAGAAATATTCTATTTTTTCGCAACCAAGTTGATATTTAATTCAAACTCATCATTAATTGCTTTGTCTCCTAAACTATCAAAAAAGCTTTTAGAACCATATTTAATATCGTATTTTGTTCTATCAACTTTAACTCCATTAGCAACAGCTACCAAAACACCATTTATTACAGTGATTGCAGCAGGGAAAGTTAATGGCTGAGTGATTCCTTTAATTGTTAAATTACCAGAAATATTTACTTTACCTGCACCAGCAGCAGTAACTTTAGTAATCACAAATTTTGATTGAGCAAATTTATCAACGCCAAAGAAGTCGTCAGCTTTTAAATGGCCTAATAATTTACCATTCATTTCGCCTTGTAAATCAGTTACAGTCATGCTATTCATGTTGATAACAAAATTACCTCCATTTAAAGCAGAACCATTGTAATTAAGAACCCCAGAAGCTAATTTAATTTCTCCACGGTGTTCACCAGTAACTTTTTTACCAATCCACTCAATTTTAGATTTTTGAGTATCAACTTTATACTCAACTGCAGCTGGCTTAAATGCCAACGAAATCATGCTTACGAAAGCAATTAATAATATTCCTTTTTTCATAATTTTTAATTTTGTTAAACAAACCTACATAAATAATTTATATGTTTAAACATCTATTTTTGATATTACATTAAATTGACATTATTACATCTCTAAAGATTCAGGCTGAGGAAATCTTAAGATAAAAGTGGCTCCTTTATTTGGCTCACTTTCCACCTCAATTGAGCCCCCTAAAGATTCTACATGCGATTTAAGAATAAATAACCCTATACCTCGCCCTTCAGTATGCTGATGAAATCTTTGATATAAACCAAACATTTTTCCAGCATTCTTTTTTAAATCAATTCCTAAACCGTTATCCTTTACTTTTAAAACTACATCATTATTGATTAACTGGCTAGTGATATGAATTTCTAGGTTTAAATGATTAGATTTATAGTTAATAGCATTAGACAATAAACAGAAAACAGCACTCTCTAAATATTTTTCTGGGTAAAATAATGTATTTACATCAAGTTCTAATTTTACTTTAGCGTGTGCTTTAACCAGTTTACTTTCCAAAGAATTTATAACTCTTACGCATACCTCTTCTATATTTACATTTGTTGAGCATTTCTCCTCTGATTTTATTTCATGCGAAACAATCTCAATCAAATCATTTAAAACCCCACTTAATTTATCTATAGATGCTTTAATATGATTTACAATCACTAAATCCTCTGGATTTAAAGTATCTACATTCAGCATTCCAAAAAGAGCCTCTATATTTACAATAGGTGCTCTTAAATTATGTGAAGTTATGTAAGCAAACTTTTTCAACTCGTTATTGCTACGCATCAATTCTTCAGAAACCTTAATAAGTTGAAACTCTTTTCTCCTTATCTTATCAATGTTAATTACAATTCCAGATACCTTATTTCTCAACTTATCCGTATAGTTATTTGCTGTAAAAGATATCATCACGTGTAGAACCTCGCCATTTTTAAGCTTTAATCTAACTTGAAAAATCTGCCTTTTTTTGTTACCTCTTTTAAATTCTTTAAAACTCTTAAGAGCTATAATTTTATCATCAGGATGAACAAAATCTAAAAGATTAGCTTTATTTAAAGATGGTTGATAATCTATCCCTAACATCTCACACCAATCTCTACTTATAAACGCTTTTTTATTGATAACATCCCAATCCCATATACCAATATTTGCACTCTTAATAGCTAGTTTTAGCTTTTCTTCATTTCGTTTTGCTGAAAGTTCTGCCGATTTTCTATTTTCAATTTCTGCAGAAAGCTCTGCAGTTTTGGTTTTAACTAGCTTTCTTAGCTGCCAATTTATAACCACTATAACTACAATAATGATAAAAGCTGCAATAGCAGCGTATACAATTGGTTTTAACCACTTGTTCAAACGCTCATCTTCAGAATTATAAATAAAATCTTTTAAGCTAACCTTCTTATCTGCAATACCCAGCTGCTGATAAATTTGTAGCATATATTGCCATCGCCCTATATTCATGTGGCCAATTTGTACTAAATCTGGCATCACTAGCTTTTTAACTTGTTGAGCTTCTATTTTTAAAAAAGCTCTATTATTTCCGTAATTTTTAACCCCGGGAAGTGTTAAAATATAATCGATAAGTTCATCCTCATGCTCAAAAGCATATTCCCAGCCTTTCAACGTGGCTCTTATAAAAGCATCTGTTCTTTCTGGATTCTCATAAGCAAAAGACTTTGTTGTAAAAATCACATCGCCATAAAAATCAACACCATACTCTACAGGTCTTATCATGTTAACTGATAAGCCTAGCTTTTGTAGTCTTTGAGGTTGCGTGGTGATGTAAGTTACAACCGCATCTGCTTTACCTTCTGCTATTTCTTCTGAATCGTTTTTTCTTGGAATAACATCAATTAAATCTGATTTTATTCCTTCTTTTAACAATACGGCTTTAAAAATATTCCAACCTTGATCTTGATCAGCTAAAATTGTTTTTCCGATAAGATCTGATGGTTTTAATATATTTTTACGCTTTAAGCTGATGATGACATAGGGAGAAGATTGCATGATGGTGGAAAGTACTACTAGAGGTTTCTCTTTGGTATTTCTTAAAACAACATTGGGATCAAAAACTCCAATATCTGCATTACCCTTTAAAATTTCTTGTACAGGCGAGATATTTGGTCCGCCGGGTATTAGCTCTACATTCAAGCCCTCTTCTTTGTAATATCCCTTAATAAGCGCAGCATAATATCCTGCAAATTGAAATTGATGTCGCCACTTAAGTTGTAGCTTTAAAGTATCTTTTTTTATTGCATAAGAAGGCTTCAATAAAAACACGAAAAGAATAAGTGGTGCTAATAAAAACCTCATCCTGTATAACTTAGTAACTGCCCTATAAATCTAACACATTAATTGTTTATAACATGCTTTTTATAAGCGCATTAAATAAAAAAAGCCAGACAATAGCCTAGCTTTTCTTTTGAATAAAATATTTAATTTATACAGACTCTAATTCTGTGTATGTTTCTAATGGTGGGCAAGAACATACTAAGGTTCTATCCCCATGTGTATCATTAACTCTACCTACAGAAGGCCAAAATTTATATTGAGCTACATAAGGCAAAGGAAATGCTGCTTTTTGTCTGGTGTAAGGTTTATCCCAATCATTACCTGTTACTACCGCAGCAGTATGTGGAGCATTTTTTAGAGGATTATTTACTTTATCTAATAAACCAGATTCTATATCAGCTATTTCATTTCTGATAGCTATCATAGCATCGCAGAAGCGATCTAGCTCATGCTTTGGTTCAGATTCTGTAGGCTCTACCATTACAGTGCCAGCTACTGGGAAAGAAACTGTTGGTGCATGGAAACCGTAATCCATAAGCCTTTTAGCTATATCAGTTACCTCGATACCTAAAGCCTTAAACTCTCGGCAGTCTAAAATCATCTCATGTGCACATCTTCCATTTGCTCCTGAGTACAAAACAGGATAATGCTGTTCTAACCTAGCTTTGATATAATTTGCATTTAGGATAGCATATTTTGTAGCATTGGTTAAGCCCTCAGCTCCCATCATAGCTATATAGGCATGAGAAATTAACAAAATAGATGCAGAACCCCAAGGTGCTGCCGAAACTGCATTTATAGATTTTTCTTGACCGATATTTACCACAGCATGCCCAGGCAAATACGGAACTAAATGTTTAGCTACACCAATCGGCCCCATACCTGGGCCACCACCTCCATGTGGAATACAAAATGTTTTATGTAAGTTGAGGTGGCAAACATCGGCACCAATATTTGCTGGAGATGTTAAACCTACTTGTGCGTTCATATTGGCACCATCCATATAAACCTGTCCACCGTGTTGATGAATAATATCACAGATTTCTATGATAGACTCTTCAAAAACACCATGAGTTGACGGATATGTCACCATTAAACAACTTAAGTTAGCAGAGTGTTCTTCTGCTTTTGCTCTTAAATCTTCAACATCAATATTTCCTTTTTCGTCACATTTAGTTACCACGATTTTCATACCTGCCATAGCAGCAGAAGCTGGGTTTGTACCATGTGCAGAAGATGGAATTAAAGCAATATTTCTATGGAAATCTCCTCTATCTTGATGATAGGCTCTGATAACCATTAAACCTGCATACTCACCTTGTGCACCAGCGTTTGGCTGTAAGCTCATGGCTGCAAAACCAGTTATCTCACTTAACCAACGGTTTAACTCATCCATAATTTGCATATAACCACCAGTTTGATCTATTGGTGCAAAAGGATGCAAGTTTCCAAACTCTGGCCATGTAACCGGAATCATTTCTGTGGTAGCATTCAATTTCATGGTACATGAACCTAAAGCTATCATAGAGTGGCATAAGGATAAATCTTTTGCTTCTAAAGATTTGATATAACGCAGCAACTCATGTTCTGAGTGATGACTATTAAATATAGGATGCGTTAAATAAGCTGATGCTCTAGCTAAAGAAGCAGGGATAGTAGTTGCTAAATCTCCTTTTAAAGCATCAACATCTATATCATTTTGATTGATGCCTTTTACTTTTCCGAAAAATCTAACTAAAGTTTTAATATCTTCTACAGAGGTAGTTTCATCAATAGCAATGGTTACGGTTTCACCTCGGTAGTTTAAGTTAACTTCGTTATTTAAAGCTTCTGCTTTGATAGCATTTACCAAAGCCCCTACGTTAAACCTTACCGTATCAAAATAAGCTTGGTTTTCTTGTTTATAACCTAGCTGTTGCAAAGCATTAGACAATAAAACGGCTAAACCATGTATTCTTTCTGCTATAAGTTTAAGGCCTTTAGGACCATGGTAAGTAGCATACATACCGGCCATAATAGCTAATAAAGCTTGTGCTGTACAAATATTTGAAGTTGCTTTATCTCTTCTGATATGTTGCTCTCTGGTTTGTAAAGCCATACGCAAAGCGTAATTTCCATGAGCATCAATAGTTACACCAATGATACGACCTGGCATAGACCTTTTGTACTCTTCTTTTGTAGCAAAAAAAGCGGCATGAGGCCCACCAAAACCCATTGGAATACCAAAACGTTGGGTTGTACCTACAACAATATCAGCGCCCCATTCTCCTGGAGGAGTTAATAAAGCTAAACTCATAATATCTGCCGCAACAGTAAGTTTTATATTTTTTTCATGAGCTTTATTAGCAAAATCGCTATAGTCAAATACTTCACCATTACCTGCTGGGTATTGTACAATAGCACCAAACATATCTTCTGTTAGTTCTGCGGTTCTATGGTCGCCAATAACTAGCTCTATACCATAAGGCTGTGAACGTGTTTTTAAAATATCTATGGTTTGCGGGAATACTTCTTGAGAAACAAAGAACTTCTTAGCTGCGGTATTTTTTCTTAAGCTGTATTGCATAAACATCGCTTCTGCAGCTGCTGTTCCTTCATCAAGCAGAGAAGCGTTTGCTATTTCCATTCCGGTTAAATCAATAACCATCGTTTGGAAATTTAACAGCGCTTGTAATCTACCTTGCGCAATTTCTGCCTGATAAGGTGTGTATTGCGTGTACCATCCTGGGTTTTCTAAAATGTTTCTTTGGATAACACCCGGTACAATAACGCCGTAATAACCTTGCCCTATATACGATTTAAAAATCTTGTTTTTAGATGCCGTTTGCTTCAGATGATTCAGGTATTCGAACTCACTTTTTGCCGTAGGCAAATCCATTGCTTTCTTTAGACGGATGTTTTGTGGTACTGTTTGAGAAATTAATTCATCTAAAGAATTTACTCCAACAGCCTTTAACATTTCTTGGGTATCCTGCTCATTTGGTGCAATATGTCTTTGCTCGAACAGTTCCTGATAATCAACATTTAATTTCATTTAAACGGAAGTTTTAAGATGCGCAAAATTAAAAAAAACAAGGCTCTTAATAAAGCCTTAACCCTTGTAGAATTGTAAAGATTACAAGACAAATTATCCACATTTAACAGTGGTTAGCTATAAATGTTTATAACTGCGTTTTATCTTTATTTTAACTGATATAAATACCGTTGTATGGTATTTTCTAAGCCTAAATAAAGTGCATCACAAATAAGTGCATGGCCTATACTAACTTCTAACAAGCCCGGTATATTTTGCGCAAAATATTGAAGGTTATGTAAATCTAAATCATGCCCAGCATTGATGCCTAAACCTACTTTATTGGCCATTTCGGCTGCTTTTACATAAGGCAATATGGCTTTTTCTTTATCTTGATGATAATTTACCGCGTAAGACTCTGTATAAAGTTCTATTCTATCTGTACCTGTAGTTTTTGCTGCTTCTACCATTTCTGGATTAGGATCTACGAAAATAGAAACTCTAATACCTTCTTGTTTAAAAACAGCAATGATATCTTGTAAGTAGTTTTGGTGTTTGATAGTATCCCAACCATGGTTAGAAGTGATTTGCCCTAAAGCATCGGGTACTAAAGTTACTTGTGCTGGTTTGTTAGCTAAAACCAGTTCTACAAATTTTTCTTCTTGGCAATTGCCTTCTATGTTAAATTCTGTTTGAATTTGACCTTTTAAATCATAAACATCTTGATAGCGTATATGTCTTTCATCCGGACGTGGATGTACGGTTATTCCTTGTGCACCAAAACGCTCGCAATCTAATGCTGTTTGTAATACATTTGGATTGTTACCACCTCTTGAGTTTCTTAAAGTGGCTATTTTATTGATGTTTACTGATAATTTGGCTAATGACATATACAAAGGTATCATTATGCTACGATACTGTAAATACCTTGTATAGGTTTTGAAAAATAAACCGGGGCGAGGGCGATACCCCGCAGTACATTTGTAGCTTTTGCGAAAAATGGACGAGGAGTAAAGCAAAGCACCGGACTAGCCTTAAAATGAAATGCTGCCATTGCTTTTCTAAATTAAAATCCCTATGAAATAAAAAAACCGCCCTGTTTGTACAGAGCGGCTTAGATTAATCGTCTCCCGATAGCTATCGGGACAACAATCAAAAATATTAATAACGGTATGCGTCTGACTTGAAAGGACCTTGAACCGTAACACCAATGTATTCTGCTTGGTCTTGACGAAGTTCTTCCAACTCTACCCCGATTTTTGCTAAGTGCAAACGAGCTACTTTTTCATCTAAAGTTTTTGGTAAAACATAAACTTTGTTTTCGTAAGCTGCCGAGTTTGTCCATAACTCTATTTGAGCTAAAGTTTGGTTTGTAAATGAGTTAGACATTACAAATGATGGGTGACCAGTTGCACAGCCTAAGTTTACTAAACGACCTTCTGCTAAAACGATAACGTCTTTACCATCAATAGTATATTTATCTACTTGTGGTTTAATTTCGATTTTGGTATCGCCATAGTTTGCGTTTAACCAAGCCATATCAATTTCATTATCGAAGTGGCCAATGTTACAAACGATAGCTTTGTCTTTTAAGCCTTTAAAATGCTCGCCTCTAACGATGTCTTTATTACCAGTTGCTGTTACTACAATGTCTGCCTCTTTGATAGCGGTAGCTAGTTTTTTAACCTCGAAACCTTCCATTGCAGCTTGTAAAGCACAAATTGGATCTATTTCTGTAACGATAACTCTTACACCTGCGTTACGTAAAGAGTCTGCAGAACCTTTACCAACATCGCCATAACCGCAAACAACGGCTACTTTACCAGCCATCATCACGTCTGTAGCTCTACGGATAGCGTCTACTAAAGACTCGCGACAGCCATATTTATTATCGAATTTAGATTTGGTTACAGAATCGTTAATATTGATTGCCGGCATTGGAAGTGTTCCTTTTTTAACGCGATCGTGTAAGCGTAAAACACCTGTAGTTGTTTCTTCTGAGATTCCTTTGATACCTGCTGCTAGTTCTGGATATTTATCTAAAACCATATTGGTTAAATCGCCACCATCATCTAAAATCATGTTTAGAGGCTCGCGGTTTTCGCCAAAGAACAAGGTTTGCTCAATACACCAATCAAACTCTTCTGCATTCATACCTTTCCATGCGTAAACAGGAATACCTGCGGCAGCAATTGCAGCAGCTGCGTGATCTTGAGTTGAGAAAATATTACAAGAAGACCAAGTAACATCTGCACCTAACTCTACTAAAGTTTCAATTAAAACTGCTGTTTGGATGGTCATGTGTAAACATCCGGCAATTCTTGCGCCTTTTAAAGGTTTGCTTGCGCCAAACTCTTCTCTAAGGGCCATTAAGCCAGGCATTTCTGCCTCGGCTAATTCAATTTCTTTTCTTCCCCATTCTGCCAGGGAAATGTCCTTCACTTTGTAAGGTACGTAAGTTGTCTCTACTGATGACATAGTTGTTTTATTTTGTGAGCTGCAAAGATACCGCTTAGGCGGATGAAATTCAAACCTTTAACTATAGATAAGAAGAAAATTACATTTATGACAAAGCCTTGATATGCTTTATTGTTAGCATCTGGTTAAAAGCTTAATTTTGTGCTTGTAAAAAGAATCAAAAATCTTAATTCGTAAATCGTAAATACAAAAAAATGTATCCAGAATATTTAGTTGCCCCAATGAGAACCGACTTAACTAGTGTTGGTTTTGAAGAATTAAAAAATGCCGATGAAGTAAAGCAAGCTATAGAAACAGAAGGCACTACGTTTGTGGTTGTTAACTCTGTTTGTGGTTGTGCGGCTGCAAATGCTCGTCCGGCTGCTAAAATTGCTGTACAAGAAGGTAAAAAGCCTAATAAAATTGTAACTGTTTTTGCAGGAATGGAAAAAGAAGCGGTTGATGCTGCCCGTAATTACATGTTGCCTTATCCACCATCATCACCTTCTATGGCTTTATTTAAAGATGGTAAATTGGTACATATTATAGAAAGACATCAGATAGAAGGTCGCCCAGCACAAATGATTGCCGATAATTTAATTGGTGCTTTTGAACAATACTGTTAATTTCTAAAAAGCACTAGCTTTTGTAAAAGCTAGTGCTTTTGATTTTAACAATTACCTTTCTTTAATGTAAAACTGAAAGTTGCCCCCTTCCCTTCTACACTACTCACTGTAATCTGGCCTCCATTACTTTCTATAAATTCTTTACAGATAATTAAACCTAGACCTGTACCTTTTTCATTATGAGTACCACTTGTACTTGAAGAGTCTGCAGTAAAAATCTTATTTAGTCTATCTTGAGAAATGCCTATGCCGCTATCTTGGATAGAAAACTTAAAATAGTCTTGTTCATCAGTACAACTTAAATTGATTTCACCTCTTTTTGGAGTAAATTTCACAGCATTAGATATGAGGTTTCTAATAATAAAGTTGAAATGATTCTTATCAGCTAAAACACATATTTCTTCATTTATGTGATTATTTACCTTAATCTCCTTTTCATGAATAATTTGTGATAAAAAGTCTAATGTTTGATTAAGTGGCACAGTACAATTAAAATCTTCTAAATTTATTTTAGCTCCTCTAATTTGACTATACCCCCAATGCAATAATTTATCTAGCGTTTCTAAGGCTGTTTCAGATTGATGAATAACACGATTAATCATATCTTTCTTTTCGCTAGCTGATAAATCATCTTCTTTAATGAGGTTTAAAATGCCTAATGTAGAAACATAAGCACTCCTTAAATCATGTCCAATGATAGAAAAAATTCTATCCTTTACTTGGTTACTTTCAGAAAGTTTATCCTTTACGAGGATATTTTGCTTATTTAAAATTCTTACTCGATAGTAGGAATAAGCAAAAACCACCATGGATAACAATGCAATTACCAATAGAATAATGCTTAAATTACGTTGATTGGTTCTTGTTTCATTTATCTCATTTAAAAGTTTTAATTGCTCTTGGGTTTTCTCTAACTCGTATTTATCCTTAATTCCAGAAATTTCAAGCTCACGTTCCTTTGTGTTTAACTTCATAGAAGCCTCATAATACTCCTCGGTATATTTGTGAGCATTTTTATAGTCTTTTTGCTTTAAATAATTAGTTCTTAAACCTTCTAAAATCTCAACTTCTAAATCTATCACTCCCATTTCTCTTGATTTCATCAGAGCTTTAAGAGCTTCACTATTACTTTTCTCATAATCTCCGATGAAATAATAAGCTACAGAGATATTTTGCATGTTCTTTAAAATTCCTTCTGGATAATTGTTATCTAAAGAAACTTTGTATGATTGCTGATAATAATCTAATGCCTGCTTATATTCTTTCTTTTCTTTGTAAACCAAGCCAATATTCATCAAAGACGAGGCATGAGCCGCTACTTGTTCTCTATTGCCTTTGGTTAGCCTACTTACTCTCTCAAACATAGCTAAAGCATCATCCAGCTTTCCTTGCTCTGCAAATGCAATAGCCATATTATTAGCAATATCTAGTTCAAAATCTTTATCCTTAACATCTCTATTTAAAGAATCGGCAATTTTACAATACTTAAGAGCACTTTTAAAATCATGAATTTGTATATGAATAGCGCTTAGTTTAATGTAAGCGTTTATCATTCCCCCTTTATTTTTTAATTTTTCAAAAATGTTTAAGGATGAAAAAGCATTAGCTGTAGATTTTGGGAAATCTCCCTTTCTGCCGTAGATAACAGACAATAAACCATAAGCTCTAGCTAAGTTAATTTGATCTTTTTGGCTCTTCGCTAGTTTAAGTGCTTTATTTGCATAAACTAAAGCTTCAGACAAATCTCCATGTACACTTAAGAGATTGGCCATATTATGGTTCAACAAAATCTCTCCTAATACAAAATCATTTTCTTTTGAGTAAGCTATCGCCTTATTATAATAAAATCTTACAGAATCTATTTTATTAGGCCCGAGAGACTTCATGATCATTACATGAGCATTAACCACTAAAGAATCATTCTTCGATGTGTTTATAACTTTTTTGTAATGATTTACATCAATACTTTGAAATAAAAGTAGATTAAAACAGAGTAGGATATAGTAGATATTCATGTATAGTGTTTAAAAGCTGTAATATAAATAGGATATAAATTCTTTACAAATGAAAGTGCAATACTTTTAACTCAATTTAAATATCTTTGCGTTTTCACTAACTAAAATTCTCATGTTTTATCATTTTTTCAGGTTTTTATCTGTAATAGCTTTATTATTTTCACTTAACCAATCTTCTTTTTCGCAAGAACAAAAAATTTACAGGGCAACTGCCGAAAAAATTAATAGCTTAATTCATACAAAATTAGATGTTAGCTTTGATTACCAAAAGAGAAGATTAATTGGTAAAGCGTGGATAACCCTTAAACCTCATTTTTATAATACAGATTCTTTAACCTTAGACGCTAAAGGAATGGATATCAAAAATGTGGCTTTGGTTGCTAACAACAAACTCAATAAACTAAATTTTAGCTATGATAGTTTAAAGCTTAAAATAAAGCTTGATAAAACTTATTCTAGTAAAGAAAATTACACCGTTTATATTGATTATGTGGCTAAGCCGGATGAACTAAAAGCTAAAGGCAGTGCTGCTATTACCAATGCTAAAGGTTTGTATTTTATAAATCCGGATAGCACTGTACAAAACAAACCTGTGCAAATATGGACACAAGGCGAAACCGAAAGCTCATCTGTTTGGTTTCCTACTTTAGATAGCCCTAATCAAAAAACTACCCAGGAAATCAGCATAACTGCACCAGCTAAATACACTACTTTATCTAATGGTATCTTGGTGGGTAAGAAAACCAATAAAGATGGTACCCGTACCGATACCTGGAAAATGGATAAACCACATGCACCCTATTTATTTATGATGGCTGTTGGGAATTTTAAAATCTATCAAGATAAATGGAAAAATATCCCGGTTGATTATTATTTAGAGCCTGAATATGCCCCTTATGCAAAAAACATTTTTGGTAATACACCAGAAATGATGACTTTCTTTTCTAATAAATTAGGAATAGATTATCCTTGGGATAAATATGCACAAGTTGTAGTTAGAGATTTCGTAAGTGGCGCTATGGAAAACACAACAGCTACTATTCATGGTGATTTTGTTCAACAAACAGACCGAGAATTATTAGATGGAAGTGCCGGAGAAGATGTTATTGCTCACGAACTTTTCCACCATTGGTTTGGAGATTATGTAACTGCTGAAAGCTGGAGTAATTTATCTGTTAACGAATCTTTTGCCGATATAAGCGAAACCCTCTGGAACGAATATAAATTTGGTAAAGATGCTGGAGATGCTCATAATTATGAAGCTATGCAAGCCTACCTAAATAATCCTTCTGCTAAATCTAAACACCTTATTAGATTCCACTATGAAGATAAAGAAGATATGTTTGATGTAGTATCTTACCAAAAAGGTGGACGTATTTTGAACATGCTTCGTCATTACATTGGTGAGGACGCCTTTTACAAAAGCTTAAATTTATACCTAAAAAGTAATGCCTTTAAAACTGGTGAAGCACACCAGCTAAGACTTGCTTTTGAAGAAGTTACAGGTAAAGATTTAAATTGGTTTTTTAATCAATGGTATTTTAGAGAGGGCCATCCTGAGCTTAACATAAAATATAATTGGAACGATGCAACCAAAACACAACAAGTTATTTTAAGTCAAAATCAAAAAACAGATGTATTCTTGCTACCTATGAAAATTGACATTTATGTAGGCGGCAAAAAAGAACGTCATGATTATTTCATGAGCAAAAAAGCCGATACACTAAATTTCATTTTAAATAAAAAAGCAGATTTAGTTAATGTTGATGCTGATAAAATCATACTAACAAAGAAAATCGATGAAAAATCTTTAAATGAATATGCTTTTCAGTATGATAACGCCCCACTTTATGTAGATCGGTTAGAAGCTTTAAACGCAGCAATAAAAAACAGTAGCGAGGCAATAGCTCAAACTATTATTCAAAATGCTTTAAAAGACAAGTATTACAAAATAAGAATCAAAGCCATTGACGCTTTAAAATTAGACCAAGCATCAGTAAAAAATAAGTCATTGCCTATTCTTAAGAATTTAGCTAAAGCTGATGAAAAACCCCTTGTTCAAGCTGCGGCAATTACAGCATTATCATCATTAAAAGATAACACAAATGAGCTATTATTCAAAGAAGCTTTAAAAAGTAAATCATATGCTGTACAAGGAGCTGCTTTACAGGCATTAGCCACTACTAATAAAAAAGATGCTTTACAACTTGCAAAATCTCTTGAACAAGATAGCAGAGGACCATTATCAGTTGCATTAGTATCTCTTTATGCTGCCGAAGGCTCTGAAAATAATTTCAACTTTGTTTCTAAAGCTTTTAAGGATGGTGGTATAGAAGAAAAATTCCAGATGATGCAACGTTACGTTGGTATGCTAGGTAAGGTAAAAAGTGCTAGCGTTTTCAATGAAAACATTGATCTTCTAAAAGGAATTGGCATACAATATAAATCTTATGGAATTGATAAATACGTTATAGGCTTACTTAATAACCTTTTAAAAATCAAAACAGAACAGTTAAATGCTGGCTATACTCAAGCCAAGGCTGATCTTGACAACCAAATAGAATATTTGAAAACTAATATCGCAGTCTTAGAAAAATTATAATTGTAATAACGCCAAGTTAAAAAAGGGTTGATTCTACGAATTAACCCTTTTTTATTTCGCAAGGTAAGATTTACCATAACCTAACACTTATTTAACAAATATTTTACATAAAAACACTCTTTATCAACTACTTACAAAGCAAAACATTAAAACTCTCTAAGTTCTTTTTATAAATTTATTAAATAGTGTAGCGTTTACACTAAGATTTTTTTCAATTTTAATTAAAAAGCCATTTTTATATAAATTTTTCATAAAAATTCAATTTAGTTTACATATTTATCAATAAATACATACTTTTGTTGTGTAAATAATTACAACACTACTTAAAATTTAAAATTATGAAAAAGGCTATATTATCAATCGCACTATTATTAAGTTTAACTGTAAGTTTTGCTGATGAAAAAGATTCTAAATCAGCAGTAAAATCTGGAAACGTTGCAGAAAATGTTCTTAGACAATTTGCCTACAACTTCTATAATGCTACTGATGTAAAATGGAATATCAATGAAAAGTTTCAAACTGCATCTTTTAAGCTAAATGACAAACCTGCTTACGCTCTTTACAGCTTACAAAATGAATTTTTAGTTGCTACACAAGTTATTAAAATCGAAGAGTTTTCTAAAACTGCATTAAAAAACATTAACGATGCTTATGCAAGCGCTAAAATTCAAAAAATTGTTAAAATCATTTCAAGACCATCAGATTTTCAATTTTCAGATGATACAGGTTCTTACTGGGTATCATTAATTAGCGGAGAAAAGCAAATCATCTTATTAGTTTCTCCTGAAGATAACATTACAACTGTTACTTCAATTAAACTTTAACTGCATAACACTCTATTATAAACCGGACCGCAAGGCCCGGTTTTTTTTTGCTTTAAAATTTAATACCATATTTGCTTTTAGAAACGTTTATATTTTGATATGACAGAAGGCATCAACATCATAACAGATGATAAAGGGAATAGCAAAGCTTTAATCATAGACTTGCTGTATTTAAAAAAGGCCAATATAAAGGCAGAAGAAGTACTTAAAGGCCTATCTAACCTGCAAGAGTTAATAGATAATACCCCAGAAAAATCACAGCAGAATACTTGGGATGCGGCTAAAGAGAAATTAAACAAAATAAAAACCTAAAATTCATGAAAAAAATTATAGGATTAGCACTATTATTTTGCGGATTAAACTCTTTTATAGTAAATGCCAATACGCATAAGACAGATTCTATAGAAAATAAAGTTCCGATACATTTAAATAAAGAGCAACCTAAAACCAGTGTTTTAGAAATGATCTTAGTGGCAGAAACTAACAACTATCCTTCTCCTCAGAAAGCTTTACAATATGCTCAACAACTTAATTTAAGCGCAGTACAAAAGACGCAAATCACGCAAATCCTGAGTGAAATGAATAGAAAGGCCAAAGAAATGAATAATTTCATTTTAGCTCAAGAAGATAAGCTCAATACTTTATTTAAAGAGCAAAAGGTAAACGATGGTTCTTTAATTTTTTATACCAATAAAATTGGAGCATTACAAGGCGAATTAAGAAATGCTTATTTGAAAGCTTATATCGCAACTAAAAAGGTATTTACCACAAATCAATTAAATAAGTACAAACAACTAGTTGTTAGAAATTAGTTTTTTTAAAATTTAAGATTAAACGATAACTTAGCAACCTAAATAAAGGAGTGATATGAATACATCTTTCGACTTTGAAAAACCTATTGCAGATTTACAGCAACAGGTTGAAAAAGTGAAGCAGGTAGCAGAAAAAACCAAAGTAGACATGTCTGCTACATTGAAAGAACTGCAAGATAAAATAGAAAAAACCAAGCTAGACATATATAATAACCTTACAGGCTGGCAAAAAGTACAAATCTCTAGGCATCCAGAAAGACCTTATACATTACAATACATAGAAATGATTTGTGATGATTTTATTGAGATGCATGGTGATAGAACCGTTAAAGACGATAAAGCTATTGTTGGCGGTTTTGGTACTATTGCAGGGCAATCTGTAATGATTATCGGTCATCAAAAGGGTGTAAACACCAAAATGCGTCAATATAGAAATTTTGGTATGGCTAATCCTGAAGGATATAGAAAAGCGCTAAGATTGATGAAGCTTGCCGAGAAATTTAACAAACCAGTTATTACTTTTATAGATACACCTGGTGCTTTCCCTGGCTTAGAAGCCGAAGAAAGAGGACAAGGCGAGGCTATTGCAAGAAACCTACTTGAAATGTCTGTCTTAAATGTACCTATCATTTGCATTATTGTTGGTGAAGGTGCTTCTGGTGGAGCTTTAGGTATTGGTATTGGAGATAAAGTTTATATGTTAGAGCATACTTGGTACTCGGTTATCTCTCCAGAATCTTGCTCTTCTATTTTATGGAGAAGCTGGGATTTTAAAGAACAAGCTGCAGAATGCTTAAAGCTTACCGCTGATAATATGTATCAAAATAAATTGATAGATGGTATCATCAAAGAACCTCTTGGCGGCGCACATCAAGATCCTAAAGCTATGGCAGAGACCATTAAAACACAATTATTAGCAGATTTATCTGAGCTAAAAGCTAAGAAAATTGAAAAATTAATTGATGAAAGAATTGAAAAATTCTGTAACATGGGTGTTGTTGTAGAAGATTAATCAGGCCTTTATATAAAAATACAAAGCCTTTAAGCATTTAGCTTAGAGGCTTTTTTTATGTTAGAATCATCTAAAACAAAAAATCCGAATCAATGATTCGGATTTTTACAAAGTTATTATTATCAATAGTTTATCTATCTACTTACTCCAAATTTTCTTTCATAATCACTCAGCAAAGTATTTATCTCTTTATTTAGCGATGCTTCTCCATTCCGTTTGGTAATATCATCAAACTGAGCTAGTACAAATAATCCAAGCTGAATATCTCTCATACCCAAGTTTTCTTTATTTTGTGTTAAAATATAATGATAATCAAGCTCGCCTTTTATTAGATTTTTACTTTGCGCCAATAACTTAGCAGCTTCTTGTTTCATCCCTACTTGATACATCAAATCAACCAATTCATACTTACTAAGGGCAAAATTAGAATCATATGTAGTGTAAATAGGTAGTTTATCTAAACACTCCTTCAAAGCATTTCTTGCGCTATCTACTTTACCTTCAAATATTAAATTTCTAGCTAACTCTGTAAACTTATTTACAGATAAATAAATCATTTTAGTTGATTCAGTATCTAAATAAGATGCTGTTTTCATGTTACCCCAAGTAAATTTACTCATCATGTTTTGATACATGGCAGTAGTATTTACCACGTCAGTTTCTGATAATGGATTATTATCATTAATAGTTGTTTTATTCTTAGGCAATAATCTTAAAGCAAAACCTTCATTATATAAATATTTATCTAAGCCAAAGAAATTGCTACTAGGTACTGTGAAGGCGAAATAAATAGGACGCTCCCATTTGTTATGAATTAAGATATCTAAAAAAGCCAATTGACCTTTAGTAAGGTAATTACCAGGAAATTGCCATTCTAAAGCAGGAACTACCTCGGCAGGGTTACTTAAAGTTTTAGTTTTTAAAACCTCATCTGCATTTACAGTAAGCTTAAAGTTTTTTGTTGGTAAGAAATTTTCTTGTCTACCACTTTGGTATTGAACTTTTGCTTCTGGATTATCTGAAGTAATAAATTCAAAGATATCGCTCAACTCTTGATTTCCTGGAAGATTAAAATCCTGATAAAAAAGTACGTCACGTGTACCTGTTACATAAGCAGATGAATCCATGGTTATAGGTAATGGTTGAGAGGCATTAAAAGGCTTCCTCAACTGATTAATATACCAATCTGTATCAAATAAGCTTAAGTTAACGATTCTTACATCGGGCCTAAAATTTTCAACCTCTTGTACATACCATAACGGGTAAGTATCGTTATCTCCGTAAGTAAATAAGATGGCATTAGGAGCGCAACTATTTAAATAATTCTTTGCCAAATCTCTGGCAGTAGTTTTTCCAGATCTATCATGATCGTCCCACTCTTCACTTGCCATTAATACCGGAGCTGCCAACAAGCAAATTATAGTAGCTAAAGCCCCAGCTGTTTTTGCATTTAAGAATTTATTCAACCACTCGCTAATGGCAAATACACCTAAACCTATCCAAATTGCAAATGCATAAAAAGACCCTGCATAAGCATAATCTCTTTCACGCGGCTGGTTTGGTGTTTGATTTAGATATAAAACAATAGCTAAACCTGTAAAGAAAAATAATAAAGCTACAACACCTGCGTCTTTTTGGTTGCGTTTAAAGTGCCAGAAAGCCCCCAAAATTCCCAAGATAAGAGGCAAGAAATATAATTGATTGTAAGCCTTATTCTCTGTCATGCTTTTAGGTAAATTATTTTGATCACCTAAACGCAAAGCATCAAGAGGTTTAATGCCACTTATCCAATTACCTTTGGTATAATCACCTATTCCTTGCTCATCGTTTTGTCTCCCTGCAAAATTCCATAAGAAATAACGCATGTACATAAACCCAACTTGATAAGTACTGAAGAATCCTATGTTATGTTTAAAGCTAGGGCTTTCCTCTGGTCCCATATCTAACCAATCACGATAAACAGCAACATGATTTCCTTCCTCACTATAAACTCTAGGGAATAAAGTATTTCTATCGTAAACGTAAGATTGTTTTTTACCTGTTACCTCATATTTATCATTTCCCTTACGATAGTTTTCAGAACCTTCTTTAGAATCTACAACTTTACTATCAAAATACTGCCCGTATAATAACGGTCTATCACCATACTGCTCTCTGTTTAAATAGCCTAATAAAGCAAATACATTTTCAGGGTCACTATTATTAAGATTTGTATCAGCTTTAGCTCTAATCACAATCATCGCATAAGAGCTATACCCAAATATGATGAGTAAGAAAGAAAGAACAGCTAAATTTAAAACTGGCTTACTTTTCTTTATAGAATAATATAGTAACCATACAACAGCACCAATAACTAGCAGCGCAAAAAAGATAACTCCGCTACCAAAGCCCATTCCTAGTGTATTTACAAAGAACAGATCAAAATTTGCAGCAAATTTCACTAGGTATTGAATAATACCATATTGGATAAAACCTAAAACCGCTATTCCAATAATTAAAGCTATAAAAGTTCCTTTAGTAGTAGCTTTCTTTGTTCTCCTGAAATAATAAATAACAGCCATAGCAGGTATCACTAGTAGATTTAGTAAGTGAATACCAATAGACAAACCCATAATGTAGGCTATAAATAATAGCCATTTATCGGCTTGTGGTTCATCTGCATGAGCATCCCATTTTAAAATTGCCCAAAAAACTACTGCTGTAGAAAGTGATGACATGGCATAAACTTCTGCCTCAACTGCAGAAAACCAGAAGGTATCAGAAAAAGTATAAGCTAAAGCTCCTACTAAACCCGCCCCCATAATGCTGATAAGCTGTGCTAATGTAGGTTCCTGCTTACCAGATGCTACAACTTTCTTTGCTAAAGCTGTTATTGTCCAAAAGAGGAATAAAATTGTTGCCGCACTAGACAAAGCAGAACTCATATTAACCCAAAAAGCTACCTTATCCTGGCTACCAGCAAAAAGGCTGAAGATTCTTCCTATCATTAAAAACAAAGGAGCACCAGGCTGGTGTACCACTTGCAATCTATACGCTGCAGAGATAAACTCTCCACAATCCCAATAACTTGAAGTTGGTTCTAATGTTAAGGTATAAACCACCGCAGCTACTAAAAAGCTAAACCAACCCAGTAAATTATTAATCTTCTTATAGGCCATTTTCTATTTAAATTGATTCTTCATTGGCCGAAAATAACTATTTGAAATGAATAAAACAGGACTTTAACAAATATTAACCAGCTATTAAAGTTTATTTCATTCTAAATTACCGCTATAAAACAAGCAGTTACACTTTTCGAGATTCCAATAGCTAAATCATCTTTAAAAATTTTTAAAAAAAATTTGCATGCTTTCTCTAATGAGGCTATATTTGCATTCCATTTCGGGAAATACTTGAAATTGGAGATTGCCTGATAGTATAATGGTAGTACGACGGTTTTTGGTACCGTTTGTCTAGGTTCGAATCCTGGTCGGGCAACTAGAAATTAAAATCAGATTGTGAAAGCCACAATCTGATTTTTTTTAAAATCGAATCGAAAGCTCATGCCTTCTAATCCAGTAAAACTCTTCTCAGGATCTGCAACAAGAACTCTTGCTGATAAAATTGCTAAGTCATACGGAAAAGAACTCGGAGATATTAAGCTATCTCGTTTTTCAGATGGTGAAATTCAACCATCATTCGATGAATCTATTAGAGGTTGTGATGTTTTCTTAGTACAATCTACCTGCCAACCTAACGATAATCTTTTTGAATTATTGATGATGATAGATGCTGCTAAAAGAGCATCAGCACATTATATCAACGTGATTATCCCTTATTTTGGCTACGCTCGTCAAGATAGAAAAGATAAGCCCAGAGTTGCTATAGGCGCTAAGTTAGTTGCCAACTTATTAACTGCTGCTGGCGCACACCGTGTAATGACTATGGATTTACACGCAGCACAAATACAAGCATTTTTTGATATCCCGGTAGACCACTTAGATGCAGCTGTTATTTTTGTTCCATACATCAAAAGCTTAGGATTAGAGAATTTAACCATTGCATCACCAGATATGGGTGGTTCCTACAGAGCTCGTTTATTTGCTAAATTCTTTAATGCTGAGGTTGTAATTTGTGATAAGAGAAGAAAAAGAGCAAACGAAATAGAATCAATGTCTATCATTGGCGATGTAACTGGCCAAGATATCGTTTTAATTGACGACATTTGCGACACTGCCGGTACCTTATCTAAAGCAGCAGCTTTAATTATGGAAAAGGGCGCTAAAAGTGTAAGAGCCGTTTGTACACATGCTGTATTATCTGGCAATGCATATGAAACTATAGAAAACTCGGCTTTAACAGAAATTATTGTTACAGACACTATCCCTGTTAAAAAAGAGAGCAGTAAAATTAAGGTATTATCAACTGCAGACTTATTTGCGAAGGCTATCACCAACGTAAATGAGCATGCATCAATTAGTGAACTTTTTAAAATTTAATATATAACAAACATGAAATCAATCGCAATTAGCGGTTCTCCAAGAGAGAACGTAGGGAAACGCGACGCTAAGGAGCTTCGTTACTCGGGTAAAGTGCCAGCTGTATTATACGGCGGAAAAGAGCAAATTCACTTTGCTGTTGAAGCACCATCATTAAGAGATTTAGTTTACACTCCAGACGTAAACTTTGCTGAGTTAGAAATTGCTGGTAAAAAAATCAAAGCTATTTTAAAAGAAATTCAGTTTCATCCATTAACAGAACAAATCTTACACGTAGATTTCTTACAGTTATTTGATGATAAAAAAGTAACTATGGAAATCCCTGTTAAATTAACTGGTACTTCTCCAGGTGTTAAAATGGGTGGTAAATTAGTTCAAAAGTTACGTAAATTAAAAGTTAATGCTTTACCTAAAGATATGCCTCAATACGTTGAAGTTTCTTTAGAGCCTTTAGAAGTAGGTAAATCTACTCGTGTTCGTGATTTAAAACCAGAAGGATATACCATTACCAATGTTGGTGAAGATACTATCGTTTCTGTAATTATGTCTAGAGCTTTAAGACAAGCAGAGCAAGAGGCTAACAAAAAATAATTAGCTTTAAAGAATTAAAGAAAGACTGTCATTTGGCAGTCTTTTTTTGTTTATAGCGAAAATATATAGACTTTTAAGTATGCAAATTTTAGAAAAGAAATACATCATATTCTTTTTTGTAGTCTTCATAGTTTCGCCTTTAATAGGGATGCTATTATTTGAAGAGGAGTTAAATAGTGTATTTGTAGCTAGAGCTCTTTTCACTGCTTCTTTAAGCACTTTGATATTTTTCTTTATCAATAAAAGAAGATAACTTATAAAAAAACAATATCTGTAACCACTTCAGCCCCTGTTTTTTCATTAAGGCCCTCCAAAATTTTTGAGCGCATCATCACCAACTCATTCTTTACAACGGATGACTCGATCCTAACAAAAAGCTTCCTATCTCTGATATAAATTTCCTTAGTTCTATTAGCTACAGCCTTACCTACTACCGCTTCCCAAGAAGAAACAGCAAAAGTTTCATCATATTTACCTTTTAAGCGATAAGCTTTAAGCATTTGTTCTAATGCCTCTTTTAATGTTTTATCATTAGTTCTGCTCATTACGGATGATTTGATTTTCTATCGTAAATAAATTAAGCTTAACATTTATCGCATTGAAAATAGCTTTTAACCTTTCGGGATTAGTATCGGTAATAAAAATTTGTCCAAAATCGTCTTCAGAAACCATTTTCATTAATTTGGTTATTCTCTTATCGTCTAACTTATCAAAAATATCATCCAATAATAATAAGGGCTTATAACCTTTTTGCTGATTAAGGAAACTATATTTCGCCAATTTTAATGCTATCAAGAAAGATTTTTGTTGCCCTTGTGAACCAAATTTCTTAAGTGGCATACCGTGTATAGCAAATTGCAGTTCGTCTTTATGGATACCTACAGTAGTTCTTTGTAAGATTTTATCCTTTTCTGCTGCACTCTTTAATAAAGCATCAAAATCGCCATTTAACAACATAGAGTCGTAAGTTAATGTTACTTGTTCAGCATCATCACTTAAATATTGATAATGTTCATTAAAAATGCTGGTAAAAGACTCCATGAACTGCTTTCTTTTCTCAAAAATCTTCATTCCAGAATTTACCAACTGCTCATCAAAAATTTCTAGCAAAGTTGGATCATACCTTCCTGTTTCTGCAATTCTTTTTAGTAAAGCATTTCTGTTTAATAAGCTTTTATTATAAATAATAAGTTCATCTAAATAATGATTATCTGTTTGAGATATGACATTATCTATAAATTTCCTACGCTCCTCACTCCCATCTAAAATTAAACTAATATCATTTGGAGAAATCATCACCAAAGGAAACAAACCAATATGGTCTGCCAACCTTGTATATTCCTTTTTATTTCTTTTAAACTGCTTTTTTTGATTTTTCTTTACACCACAAGCAATAAACTCCTCTTGATTATCCTTGTCAAATTTTCCTTGTATCATAAACAAGTCTCTATCTTGTTTAATTTGCTGACTATCAATTGGGTTAAAATAACTTTTACATAAAGACAAATAATGTATTGCATCTAATAAATTTGTTTTACCTGCACCATTATCACCAGTAAAAGCGTTTGCCCCATCAGAGAAAACTAGCTCTGCTTCGTCATAGTTTTTAAAATTTACAAGTGAAAGATTTTTCAAATACATATTAACAAAGTTAACTTTCTAAGGCTTCTTAACTGTATTCTTACCAAATTATTTATCGGCAAAAATTCCATTTAAAGTATAGTAATTGAATATTAGTAAATTATATCGTAATTATTTAAATATAAGAGTTGTTGTTTTTAACGAAAACACTATTTTTGCAATCTTTAATAAAACCCAAAATGTCGAACACACAGATTGATAGTACACCAGAAGTAGTAGGTTCTTTAGGTAAAACAGGAAGCTTCATTCAAGAAAACCGTAAAAGTCTCCTTATTATAGGTGGTGCCGTAGTAGGATTAATATTATTATTTTTTGCTTATCAAAAGTTTTATTTGGCTCCAAGAGAAACTGATGCTTTAAACCAAATGTACAAAGCACAGCAGTATTGGGAACAAAAAGACTGGGATAAGGCTATAAAAGGCGACGGAAATTTCCCTGGCTTTGAAAAAATCATAGAAGATTACGATAATACAAAATCAGCTAACTTAGCTTATTACTATTTAGGAATAGCGTATCTAAATAAGGGTGAGTTTCAGAAAGCGGCAGATAACTTAACAAACTATAGCGGCTCTGATGAAGTTATTGCTCCTTTAGCATTAGGTGGCGCTGCTGATGCTTTTGTAGAACTAAAGCAATACGACAAAGCAATTACTTATTATAATAAAGCAATTTCTAAAGGTAATAACCAATTTGCTGCTCCAATCTACCTTAAAAAGTTAGGTTTAGTTTATGAGGAGCAAAAAGATTATAAATCTGCTTTTGAAACATACACTAAAATTAAAACCGATTTCCCTGAGAGTACTGTAGCGTTTAACATTGACATGTACATAGCTAGAGTTGAAGGAAAATAATTTTATAAAAGAAACTTTTATCAGGTTAGCTAAAAGGCTAACCTTTTTTTTTGGACATTATGGCAACTAACTTAAAAAATTTATCAGATTTTTCGCATACAACAGTACCATCTGCAAAACCTTTTCGTTTCGGTATCGTAGTAGCAGCATGGAATGCAGAGGTAACAGGAAAATTATATCAAGGAGCTTATGACTCTTTAATTAAATATGGTGCAGAAGAAGATAATATTATATCTGTAGAAGTTGCAGGAAGTTACGAACTTATAGCTGGAGCAGATATTTTACTAAGTAAACAGCAATTAGACGCAGTAATTTGTTTGGGATGTGTGATACAAGGAGAGACACGCCATTTTGATTTTATTTGTAATGCCGTGGCTAATGGAATTGCACAAGTAGGTATCAAACACACAAAACCCGTTATTTTTGGCGTTTTAACAACAGATAATCAAGAACAAGCATTAGATAGAGCCGGAGGCAAACATGGCAACAAAGGCGATGAGGCCGCTATCACGGCAATAAAAATTGCAGATATGGCAAATAGTTTAAAATAAATATATTAGCTTTACACAAATTTATATACTTATAGATTTATCAATGAAGAAATTAATCTTTATAGCATTAGTTTTAATTGCAAGTATGACCATTTTAGAGTCTTGCTCTTCTAAACTTTGCCCAGCTTATAGTTCTTATCCTCAAGCTAGAGGAAGAAGATAATCTTTAATCCTTTAAAATTTTATATGAAAAAATTATTTTTTTCATGTCTATTTATTGCCTTGTGCTTAACTGCCATAGCACAAGATAAAAATGCCGTGATTGATAAAATTTGGACTGCCGTTGGCGGTAAACAGAACTTTGAGAAGAGTAGATATATCCAATTTACTTTTGAAGTTAAACGAAATGATAAAATCGCAACATCGAGAAACCATTTATGGGACCGATACACTGGCAACTATAGGTTTGAACAAACTACTAATAGTAAAAAGCTAGTAACCCTATTTAATGTTAATACCAAAAAAGGCAAAGCTTACGAAAATGACATACCTCTAAGCGACTCTTTAAATGAAGTTGCAGTAAAAAAAGCTTATGCTTCTTATATCAATGATACTTATTGGCTATTGGTACCGTTTAAAGTTGAAGACCCTGGTGTAAATACCACTCTAGTGGCAAATGAAACTATAGATGGCAAAGAATACCAGGTATTAAATTTAAACTTTGATAAGGTAGGTTTAACGCCAGGCGACCAATATTGGCTTTATATTAACCCTGCAAACGGGGAAATAAAAAAGTGGAAGTATTTATTACAGAATCAAAAAAACTTTAGTATTTCTAATTGGTCTCCTTATGTAGAAATTGGTAACGGAGTTAAATTATCTACCAGTAAAACAAACAGTAACAATACTTCAACTATTTCTTTTCCAAACACAAAAGTTTTGCAGAAAGTTGATAAACATATATTTACAAAACCATGAACTGGATTAATTTAGAGAGCGAAGAACAATTAAACGATATTAAAAATAAACAAGGAAATAGCATTATTTTCAAGCATAGTACCAGATGCTCCATCAGTATGATGGCTAAAAAAAGACTAGATATGGATGGAGATATTGTTCCGGAAAACTTATCTTGCTACTATCTTGATCTTTTAAACTACAGAATTATCTCTAACCAAATTGCAGATTTATTTCAAGTTCATCATGAGTCTCCTCAATTACTACTTATCCAAAACGGAGAATGTATTTTAGATCAATCTCATGGAGAAATCAACTTGGAAGAAGTTATTGAAATGATATAACAAAAGAGGAATACTGAAAGTATTCCTCTTTTGCTTAGCCCTCTCTTACCAATTAAATTTAACTTCCCTTTTAATATCAGGGTGTAAGCTATAATGCACCGGACAAGTTAAAGCTACATGTTCTAATATCTTTTTATCTTTATCACTATATAGATTTTTTAAAGGAAAATCAAAATTCACATGAATTTCTGAAACTCTTCTTGGCTCTGCAGCCATTACTTTGGTAACCTCGGCGCTTAAGCCTGTTAAATCAATGCCATGGATATTTGCTGCTATTCCCATAATCGTCATCATACAATTACCAAAAGAAGTAGCTAGCAAATCTGTTGGAGAAAAAGCCTCTCCTTTACCATTATTATCTACAGGTGCATCCGTTATAATTTCTTTACCTGATTGTAAGTGTATTGATGTAGTTCTTAAAGAACCGTTATAAATAATTTTTGTGGTTGCCATAAATAAAATTTAATATCATTTTAATATAAAAGCGACTAGGCGCTTTAAAAACAATAATACTGTTTTTTACTATGATTATTTTACAATTTTAGCACCGTTTCTTTAAATAAATTACAGAATATCAACACAACTTTTAATTAAACTATATGTATTTTTGTTGTTATGATAGAGTTACCAGTAATACCTGCAAATCAAGTACAACGAAAACCAGATTGGTTAAGAGTGAAGCTTCCTGTTGGAAAAGAGTATGCTCATGTGAGAGGCTTAGTAGACGAGCATAAACTACACACCATTTGCGAAAGTGGTAACTGTCCAAATATGGGCGAGTGTTGGGGTGCTGGTACTGCTACTTTCATGATTTTAGGTAACATTTGTACCCGTTCTTGTTCTTTTTGTGCAGTTGCAACAGGAAGACCTTTAGCTGTTGATACAGATGAACCTAACCGCGTAGCCAACTCTATTAAACTGATGAACGTTAAGCATGCCGTTATCACTTCTGTTGATAGAGATGATTTAAAAGATGGAGGCTCTATTATTTGGGCAGAAACCATTAAGGCTATCAGAAGAGAAAGTCCGCAAACAACTATGGAAACCTTAATTCCAGATTTTAAAGGTATTTGGGATAATCTTTACAGAGTTTGCGAAGAAAAACCTGAAATCATTTCTCATAACATAGAAACCGTAAGAAGGCTAACCAAAGAAGTAAGAATACAAGCTAAGTACGACCGTAGTATGGAGTGCTTAAAACGTATCTCTGATTTTGGTTTAAGAACTAAATCAGGCATTATGCTTGGTTTGGGAGAGAAAGAAGAAGATGTAATTGAGACATTGAGCGATTTAAAAGCTAATGGTGTACATGTAGTTACAATAGGGCAATACTTACAGCCTACCAAAAATCATCATCCGGTTGTAGATTGGATTCATCCAGATCAATTCCTAAAATACAAACAAATTGGTATGGAGATGGGTTTTAAATATGTTGAAAGTGGACCATTGGTAAGATCATCTTACCATGCAGAAAAACACTTGTTTGATTTGTAAAAATTCATCGCTACCTTAGGTAAATTGATTAAGACTAAAAAAATAACTCTGGAAGAACCAGTATTGATAGAAGCCCTACAGCAACGCAAAGCAATAGGTGCAGAAGCCTTGTATGATATGTACTCTGCTTCTTTGCTTGGTGTTATATTTAAAATAGTTGCCGATAGAGAAATTGCCGAGGATGTTTTACAAGAAACTTTAGTAAAAATCTGGAATTCTATTCACCAATATGATGCCACTAAAGGCCGATTATTTACATGGATGGTAAATGTTGCTAGGAATTTAGCTATTGATAAACTAAGATCTAAAGATTTTAGAAATCATTCTAAAAACCAAGATATTGAAAACCACGTAAATGCTATAGACGAGCAAAGGAATACAACATACAGGCCCGAGCTATTAGGTGTGAAAGATTTGGTAGAGAAACTTAAGCCAGAACAAAAAAAGATTGTTGAATTAGTTTACTTCCAGGGATATACTCACGTAGAAGTTTCAAATGAATTAGAAATTCCTTTGGGTACCGTTAAAACCCGACTTAGAATGGGTATTATGGAGCTTAGAAAATATTTTAAATAATTGGAAGATATTAAAACATATATAGAATCTGGCGTTCTAGAACTTTATGTTCTAGGAGATCTTACACCTGAAGAAAGACTTAAGGTTGAAGAGATGGCTTCGCTTTACCCAGAGGTTAAAGTTGAGCTTGCCGAAATAGAGAAAACGTTAGGAGAGTTGGCAGATTCTTACGCTATTGAGCCTTCTGAAAATTTAAGAGACAATTTCTTAAGTAAATTAAGTTTCAACGATGAAGAAAACAATACTCTTGCTTCTGTACCTTTTATAGAAAATGACCAACAAAACACTTTAGCTAATACAAATACTAAGGATAACATTATTCCTTTAAATAACGCTAAACTTAACTTTTATAAATACTCTTTCGCCGCTTGCTTTGCACTTCTTATCATAAGTGTAGCTGCTTTATTTGTACTTTATAATAATTTGCAAGAATCTAAAGAGCAATTAGCTGTATTACAAAGTAGCAATCAAGATTATGCAAATCAGGTAAATTATTTAGATAAAAAAGTAGAAAGCACTAACGAGATATTAAGTGTTTATACTAATCCTGATTATAAAATGGTAGAATTGAAGGGTACTGCAAATTCTCCTGAATCTAAAATGTTGGTAGCTTTTAATCCGAAGGAACAAAAGGTTATGATAGACATGAAAAATATGTCTATGCCTGCTCATGATGAAAATCATCAATATCAATTATGGGCGCTAGTTGATGGTAAGCCTGTTGATTTAGGGGTTTTTGATGGCGTTAGCACAGAAACTGTTATGAAAAAGATGAAAGCAATAGACAAAGCTCAAGCTTTTGCAGTTACTTTAGAGCCTAAAGGTGGCAGTATAAATCCTACATTAGAAAAAATGATGGTAATGGGCGCTATTTAAGGCTGCACCCATTTACCTTCCCAAGTATTTGCTATTATATTTTTAGTAAAAATAGCTCTTTTATGTCCTCTTCTATTTAAAAAGAGCCAATCACAAGAAATAAGTTTTGTTTTAATAACAGCAAAATTATGATAACCATTGCTTACCAGTTGCGCTGTTAAATCTTGATGTGCGATATTTGGAATACCTTCCCAAACTTTTTGAATTTGTGTGGAAGGTGCAGGCTCAACTAAATAACATTTTCTACTTTCTAATCTTGAACCCTCCCACTGCTTTTGTGTTAGCTCATTTTGATGATGAATTTCGGCAATGGCTTTAAATCTAACTTGAATTCTTAAAGCAGCATCATAAAATAACCAGCTTAACTGAGGGTTGTTTTTGATTTGATGAACCTTAGGTGAACGCATATCCGTATGAAAAACTAAGGCTTCTTCATTAAAAAGTACCTTTCTTAAAACAACAGTTCTAATTTCAGGTATACCATCATGAATAGTTGCTACATAACCTTCATGAAAAGCAGCTTTAGAAGATTTGGTAGCATCATCTAATCGTTTTAATATATCTGGAATAATTTGGTTTAACTCGATTTTTAAAAATAAATCTGTATCGGCTTGATCAAACATATTTTAGATTACATCAATTCTCTTAAAACAGTTGGTATTTTCTTAATTAAACTGGTTGCTGGTACTACATACATATTTTGAGCTAACTGTTCTCCGGCATAGCCATGTGTAAAAACTGCTAATAAAACAGCCTTATCTACCGAGTAGCCTTGTGCTATCATACTAGTTATCATACCGGTTAAAACATCTCCCATACCACCACTTGCCATAGCTGGCGAACCTGAGGAGTTAAAATAGCACATCCCTTGGGGGCTAAATATCATTGTATACCTATTTTTTAACACAATAAATATTTTTTTGTTTACAGCTTCCTCAAAAGCTGTTATAATTCTATCCCACCAATTTTGATGTATTTTAAACAACCTATCAAACTCTTTCATATGAGGCGTTATAACAGAGTTTACAGGAATATTTTTCCATAATTCTGGCCTATTAGCCAAGATGTTTAAAGCATCAGCATCAAGAACTATAGTTTTTTTAAAATGATTGAGCGTTTGTGTTAAAAGTTCTTCTGCTTCGGTAGATGTACCTAAACCCGGACCAATACCTATAACATTATATTTTTCCCAGTTTAAATCTGCAAGCTTACTTCTATTACAATACATAACCTCTGGAACGCGGGCATTTAAAGCCGCTAAACCACTTTTAGGTATCAAGGCTGTTGTTAAACCTGTACCCGCTTTATGGCAAGCTTCGGCACATAATAAAGCTGCACCCATAGTTTCATCTTCACCAGCTATAATAAGTGCGCTGCCTAACAACCCTTTATGCTCAAAAGCTTGTCTGGGTTTGATAAATTTCTGAACGTCTTTTTTCCAAAACCAATAATAAGGAGATGATGAACTTTCTATAAAATTTTCATCTAAGCCAATATTTACCACTTTCCATTCTTTAACATAAGGACTTGAATGTGGCAATAAGAAATTAAGTTTAGGTCTTTGAAAAGTAATGACCCAATCTGATTTAAAAATAGCATCACCAACAACTTGTCCTTCGGCCGGTAAACCAGATGGAATATCAACACTTACTTTAAAGCCAGGAAACTGATTGATTTTCTTGATTAACTTGTACCATTCATCTTCTAAAGGTCTGTTTAAACCTATACCAAACAAAGCATCGATAATAACATCTGTAGTTTGTATCTCAAGTTCTGCGGCCTGACTTAAATAAAAAATTTGAGCATCTAATTGCTGTAAACTCTCTAGGTTATATTTAAAATCAGGGGTTGATTTCTCTGTAAAATCTGCAATACAAACTTGTATAGAAGTGTAATTTTCATTCAGCAACATCCTGGCTATAGCCAAACCATCTCCACCATTATTACCCTTTCCACAAAATAAGGCGATATTAATTTTCTTATCTGTAAAACGTTCTGTAAAAACTCTTACAAAGGCTTGAGCAGCTCTTTCCATTAAGTCGAGGGAGCTAATAGGCTCGTTCTCTATGGTATATTTATCTGCCTCTCGTATTTGAATGGCATTTAAGAGTTTTAGCATGAGAGTATAGTATTTATAAAATCCTTTAATCAAGTTAAAGATTTTATTCTTAAAACGCTATCTCTTTTTAAATTGTTTGAGATTATAATTTTAGAGTTATGATATACTACTAAAAATTAGCTCAAGCCTCTTAATTTTTTGATTTGCTCTAAAGCTGTAATATCAATTTGATCTTTAGGACGATTGACTGCTTTTTTTGCTTGAATTAAATGGTTGATGTGTAAAAATGGAACCTTTGCATCCATAATATTAGCAATTGATGCTAGTTTATAGGCTTCGTTAAAGGTATATTCTTCTAAACCTTTAACAGATGTCATCAAATCTAATCTAATTCCATTTCTTAGGTAAAAATCAGTCCAACCTGGAACAAAAGTTATAGTTAATAAAGATTCTAAATCACCCATTCCTATATCATTAAAGACATGATAAAGAGCTTTACGATTATCTGGTGTATCCTCAATCCATAAATCGATATCAGCGGTAGTTCTGAAATAACCATGTAGATTGGTTGCTACACCTCCAATCATGATAAATCGAAGATTAAATTTATTGGCAGACTTCCAAAAATCTAGAAAGGTTTCGTCATAAATATCCATTAGCCTTTATTTGTCTTGACATCTGGCTGATGAGTAATCTTAGCATTTCTAAACATACTATCTAGCTTCATCAAAGAAGTCATGATGAAGAATCTTTCAGTATAAGACTTTTTTAAGGCATTCTTTAATAAATCAATTTCACTCTTTTCAAAATCAGCTGTGGGTTGTTTAATCATTTTTTTGCTTTTTCCCATACAAAGCGTTGTTAATCTTTCTTATAAAAATAATAAAAACGCGGCATTAAACCATTTCCTTTTGCAAGAATTTTCCTGTAAAGCTGTCTTTACAGTTTGCTAATCCTTCTGGTGTACCTGCAAAAACGATATTTCCTCCGCCAGAGCCACCTTCTGGACCTAAATCAACAACATAATCAGCAACTTTTACTACATCTAAATTATGTTCTATCACTAAAACGGTATTTCCCTTATCAACCAAAAGTTGCAAAACACCTAGTAAAACATTAATATCTTCAAAATGTAGTCCGGTTGTAGGCTCATCTAGAATATAAAAAGTGTTACCTGTATCTTTTTTAGAAAGTTCTGTAGCTAATTTAACCCTTTGTGCCTCGCCACCAGAAAGTGTGGTAGAAGACTGTCCTAAGGTGATATACCCTAAGCCCACATCTTTCAAAGTTTTTATTTTTCTATATATGGAAGGGATATTTTCAAAGAAATCAACAGCATCTTCAATACTCATATCTAGCACATCGGAGATGGATTTACCACGATAGCGTACTTCTAATGTTTCACGGTTGTAGCGCTTTCCTCCACATTCCTCACAAGGTACTTGCACATCAGGTAAGAAATTCATTTCAATAACCTTCATACCGCCACCTTGGCAAGCCTCACACCTGCCACCTTTGACATTAAAAGAGAAACGCCCAGGCTTATAACCTCTAATTTGAGCCTCTGGTAAAGCCACAAACAGATTTCTAATATCAGAAAAAACACCTGTATAAGTTGATGGATTTGAGCGTGGTGTACGCCCAATAGGGGTTTGGTCTATTTCTATAACCTTATCTATATGCTCCAATCCTTTAATTTCCTTGTAGGGCATTGGGTGTTTTTTAGCCCTAAAGAAATGTTTATTTAAAATAGGATAAAGCGTTTCTCCTATCAGGGTAGATTTTCCACTTCCAGAAACACCCGTAACACATATCAACTTCCCTAGAGGAAAATCAACACTTACATTTTTTAGGTTATTACCTGATGCTTTTTTAAGCGATAAAACATGTCCGTTTCCAGCCCTTCTTTCTGTTGGGATATGAATACCTTTTTCTCCGTTAAGGTAGGAAGCTGTAAGCGTATGTGTTTTTAAAAGTTGTTGAGGTGTGCCTTGTGCCACCACTTCACCACCATGTACCCCGGCAGATGGGCCCATATCAATAACATAATCGGCCTCCAAAATCATATCCTTATCATGCTCTACCACCAAAACAGTATTGCTTAAGTCTCTAAGATCTTTTAGAGCTTTTATCAAACGATCATTATCTCTTTGGTGTAGCCCGATAGAAGGTTCGTCTAAAATGTACATCACATTCATAAGCTGAGAACCTATTTGCGTTGCCAGTCTAATACGTTGCGCTTCACCACCAGAAAGTGTACGAGCAGTTCTATCCAATGTAAGATATTCTAAGCCTACATCTAATAAGAAACCTATTCTGGCTCTTATTTCTTTCAAAATTTCTTTGGCGATTACATTTTGCCTATCTGAAAGTCTTTCTTCAATACCATCAAACCATTGCTTTAGGTTTTTGATATCCATAGAGGCTAACTCGAAGATATTCTTTTCATCAACCTTAAAATGGAGTGATTCTTTCTTTAAACGAGCACCATCACACTCAGGACAGGTTTTAAGAATACGATAACCTTCTAAATCTGTTGCAGCATCTCCTTTTTTCTCGTTTTGTTCTTCCAGCATTTTGATGATACCATCAAACTCTATCTGGTAATTCTCAACATTCCATTTGTTGTACTCTACAGGTACTGTAACCAACTCGTCAGTTCCGTGTAGTAGAATACGAATAGCCTCATCACTTAATTTTTCTATAGGCTGCGATAAAGAGAAACCGTATTTTTTACCTAAAGCTTTAATCACTTGAAATATCCAAGTTTCGCGGTACTCGCCCAAAGGAGCTAAAGCACCATTAAGAATGCTTAATTTCTTATTAGGTATAACCGATTCTTCATCAATATCAAAAACATAACCTAAACCATCACACTCCGGACAAGCCCCGTAAGGAGAATTAAAGGAAAATGTATTAGGTTGCGGTTCGTCATAAGAAATACCCGTAGTTGGGCACATCAAATATTTAGAAAAATGATACACATTATTTTCTTTATCTGCTATTTTGATGATGCCTTTGGCTATTTTTAGAGCTTGCTGTATAGAAGCATACAGTCGCTTTTTATCATCTTGAGAAACAATTAACCTATCAACAACAGTTTCTATATCGTGGATTTTATAACGATCTACCTGCATTTTAGGTGTTACATCCATAATCTCCCCATCTACCCTCACTTTTAGAAAACCTTGCTTTCTTATCTGCTCAAATAATTCGCGATAATGTCCTTTTCTACCTTTAACAACAGGTGCTAGAATGTTAATAGGCTTGCCATCAAATTGGGTTAAAATCTGATTTAAAATTTGATCTTCAGACATTTTAACCATTTTCTCTCCCGTATTATAAGAATATGCATCGCCAACACGAGCAAACAAGAGACGCATAAAATCATAAATCTCTGTAATAGTACCTACCGTAGAACGAGGGTTTTTAGAAGTAGTTTTTTGCTCTATAGCAATAACGGGGCTTAAGCCTGATATTTTATCTACATCAGGGCGCTCCATACCACCCATAAACTGACGAGAATAGGCAGAGAAAGTCTCCATATAACGTCTTTGCCCTTCGGCATAAATGGTATCAAATGCTAAAGAAGATTTCCCTGAACCACTTAAACCAGTAATAACAACCAGTTGGTTACGTGGAAAAGATATATCTATATTCTTTAAATTATGAACCCTGGCACCATAAACTTCTACTTCTGTTTGTTCGCCAAGGTCAATAGGTTTCTTACTCATAAAAAAGCTTCCTGCTCTAAATAAAGATTTTATTTATGCTTTTGTTTGTTATTTGCGAGGATTTTCTCGGCAGCAAAAATAACAAAAAAAGGCTGGACCACAGGGCCCAACCTTTCTATTTCATTGTCATTTTAATTCTTAAGGTTGATAAGCCAATAACTTCCTAGGATTGTTAATTTGATAACCATACTTTTCCGGTTTTTCTATAACTTCTTTCATAGAAATAAGGCTGTACACATACCTACCCGTTTCGCGGTTTAGTTTTAACCTGAAATAGTTATCTTCTCCTTGCCTGTTAATTTGTCTTTGTAAGCTTCCTTCGCCTACATTGTAAGCTGCAGCAACTAAAGTCCAACTGTTAAAAACTTTGTATAAATCTCTTAAGTATTTTGCTGCTGCAACTGTAGAAAGATAAACGTTTGTACGCTCATCAACCTTACTATTCACTTTTAAACCGTAGCTTCTGGCTGTTTGGGGCATAAATTGCCATAAACCTGCTGCTCCTTTAGGTGAAACTTTTCCACGAGCCATACCGGTTTCTACCAAAGGGATATACTTAAAATCTTCTGGAATACCGTAGGCTTTAAGCACTGGCTCTATCACTGGAAACCATCTTTCTGCTCTTTGGTGTAATTTTAAAGTTTGCATCTGACGAAATGAGTTTGCCTTTAAGGCTCTTTTCATTTTGTAGTCGATTTTTTCATCCCCTAAAGGGATCATTTCATCGGCAAAACTTAATAATTCTTGAGACCTTTCTTTTGTTATTTTATCTTCTATTGTCTCAATATTTAGCGGATTATTTATCTTGTTAAACCCGGTGGAATAGCTGTAACCAAACATTTTTGCAATTAAGCAAACAACCAACATCAAGCTACAAGTTATTACGCTTTTACGCTTCATAAATCTTGTTTTAATTACCACTCAACTTTTAAAAGGCTGCAAATATACAACATATAAATCACATTATCAAACACTTACAAAAACCACCGTTTTTAGGGACCTCCTTTAGACACTTTAGCTGACTTGTTTTCTATACAGAATACCGTTGTTTTTTAACATGAAAAATTGCATAATTTTAGTACATTTGTAGCCCTCAAAAGAGGATAAAAACGATAACATGTCATTCAACAAAAACAGGAACAGTCGTGACGACAAGTCCGGAAGAGACAGCAATAAACCTTCCAGATCTTCATCATCAAATAGAAGGCCACAATCAGGCGAAAGCTCATCAAACAGAAAAGATAAACCTTACGGAGATAGAAAAGACAACTCAAACGGCGAGAGAAAATCTTACGGCGAGAGAAAGCCTTTTGGAGATAGAAAAGAAGGCGGTTTTGGTGGCGAGAGAAAATCTTACGGAGATAGAAAGCCTTTTGGCGATAGAAAAGAAGGTGGTTTTGGTGGCGAGAGAAAATCTTATGGAGATAGAAAGCCTTTTGGCGATAGAAAAGAAGGCGGTTTTGGCGGCGAGAGAAAATCTTACGGAGATAGAAAGCCTTTTGGCGATAGAAAAGAAGGCGGTTTTGGCGGCGAGAGAAAATCTTACGGAGATAGAAAGCCTTTTGGCGATAGAAAAGAAGGCGGTTTTGGTGGAGAGAGAAAATCTTACGGAGATAGAAAGCCTTTTGGCGATAGAAAAGAAGGCGGTTTTGGTGGAGAGAGAAGAGAGCGTATAAATGATAGAGAACAACCACGTCAGTACAGAAAAAGAGAACCTCAAGGAGAATTTTCTGAAGTAAAAGATGAGCAAGTAAGATTAAGATCTAGACAAACTAAAGTCAACACTAAAAAAGAAGACGAAACCATTAGGTTAAACAGATACATTGCCAATTCTGGAATTTGCTCTAGAAGAAAAGCGGATGAATTAATTGCAGCGGGTGTAGTTAGTGTTAATGGTGTTGTAGTATCAGAACTTGGAGCTAAAGTAAACCCAGCTATAGACCAAATACGATATAATGGAGAGTTATTAAAACGTGAAAAAATGGTTTACGTTTTACTCAATAAGCCAAAAGACTTTATTACCACTACAGACGACCCACAAGAGCGCAAAACCGTGATGGAATTGGTTGATAAAGCTAGCAAAGAACGTATTTATCCGGTTGGTAGGTTAGATAGAAACACCACAGGTTTACTTTTAATGACTAATGATGGGGATTTAGCCGAAAAGCTATCTCACCCAAGAAATAACATTGTTAAAATTTATAACGTTGAGTTAGATAGAAACCTAACGCAAGGCGACTTTAATAAAATTGCATTCGGTTTAGAATTGGAAGATGGTTTTATTAAACCTGACGCGGTGAGTTATGTTACAGGTGGAGCTAGAAATGAAATTGGTATACAAATTCATAGCGGTAAAAACAGAATCGTAAGAAGAATTTTTGAGAGCTTGGGCTATGAAGTAGTAAAATTAGACCGTGTAATTTACGCTGGTTTAAGCAAAAAAGATTTACCAAGAGGGAAATGGAGATATTTATCTGAACAGGAAATTATCAACCTTAAACACCTCATTAAATAAACAAAAGGCAGCCATTACATGAATGAGCTGCCTTTTTCACTAACACACCTATTTATTCGTATTTCTTAATGATTTCCTTCATCATCAAAATCAGCTCCTAGCATGATTATTTTAGCTGGTTTACCAACTACAGGAATTTTATTTTGTATAGAAAAGTTATCACGTTCTAACCGAATAATTTCTCCACCATTTGGGTTAGTTACATACACAAAATGCTTTGTAGCGGTAATATTAGGTACTAAAGCTCCAGTACCGAAAGTAATATTCAACTTAACTTCTTGTAATTTAGCTAAAGAAGAACCACTGTATAATTGTACAGTACCATCTTCTAACAAAACCAATATATCTTTCCCCTCGGCATCAAATACAGCACTTCTAATATTATTTTCCGTTACTACTTTGGTAAAGCTATCATTAACTGGATTTAATATATATGCCCCAAATTTTGATTTGAAACCTAAGAATTTATTTGATGCCTTACCGTAATGTATGGTAGAAAGCCAATTAGCCTCACCTATCTCTGATGGCCAAGTTATAAGATTTTGTGTTCCATCACTTTTTACAACTAACATGCCACCAACTGAACCAAAAATAGCAGTACTTCCATTTCCTGCCTCGCCGTGTATACCTTTTGTAGCAACAGTAGAAGTATATAGTACTTGACCAGTAGCATTAACAATCTTAACTCTTTCAGGCAAAGCTCCGCTAATGCTATTATCCTTTTCTGTTACAGCGTAACTACCATTGTTAAATATAACCACTGCACCATGATGAGCCCTATCTACCACAACATGGTTGGTTTGTGCTTGTGTATGCAATTTATCTTCTGTAATTAAGCTTAAAGATGCATCTCCATCATTAAAAATAGCTATCTCATTACCCAAAGAATAAAAATGAGTTGGTTTAACTGCTAAAGAAGTGGTTAAAGCCCATTTAGGTATGCCTTTTAAATGTGCATGGTCTCCATGAGCCTCAACACCAGAATCAAAAAAACTTACATGATTATTAGTAGCATTTATAATCCCAGCAAAACGTTTACTTGCTGTTGGATAGATATTGTTAACTGCAAATTGGGCTTGAAAAGTAGATTGCTGATTTGTTAATGGATTAATTAAAGTAAGGGTTTTATCCTGAGCATCTGCAACTAATAACCTTACAAATCTGTTTTCTTCAATTTTTTGAGGATCTGTTGCATTATCTTTCTTACAAGCAGCAAAAGCAGTGATTAGAAAAATAAATAAGTAGAATTTAATTTTTGTTGACATAATTATTTTTATAAGTGAAACAATGTTGCAAATATATGTAAATGCAATTTTGTTGCAACAAAAATTAGATTATTATTTTTGGCTTATTAAGGAATCAATAAAAAATTAAATAGTTGTTTTACTCTTTTCTATTACTTCTTCGTAATATTTCTCATAAACGGGTAGTATAAGGCTTAAGTCAAACTCTTTAGCCCTATTGATGGCATTTTCTTTAAACTTTTGAAGAATTTGGTTGTCTTGTAAAATATAGATAGCGTTATTAGCCATACCATCTACGTCGCCAACATTATTCAAGAATCCGGTAACACCGTTTACATTAAGCTCTGGTAAGCCTCCAGTATTTGATGATATTACTGGCACTTTACAAGCCATGGCTTCAAGTGCCGCTAATCCGAAACTTTCAGACTCTGAAGGCATCAAAAACAAATCAGATACTGATAGAATCTCTTCTACCGCATCTTGCTTACCCAAGAAACGTACATGTTCGCAAACTTCTAACTCACGACATAAAGCCTCACAATTTACACGCTCTGGACCATCGCCTACCATTAAAAGTTTAGCTGGCACTTTAGTTAAGATTTGCTTAAAAATATGTACAACATCTTGTGTACGCTTAACTTTTCTAAAGTTTGACGTATGTACTAAAATTCTTTCTCCAAATGGTGCTATGGCCTTTTTAAAATGATCTTTAGCTTTTAAGTTAAATCTTTGTAAATCTATAAAATTGGGTATTACACGTATTTCTCTTTGGATATCAAAATGGTCATAGGTAGCTTTTTTCAAATCCTCAGAAACGGCTGTAACCCCGTCTGATTGGTTGATGGAAAAAGTAACAACAGGTTTGTAGGTTAAATCTTTCCCTACCAAAGTAATATCTGTACCATGCAGCGTAGTAACTACGGGGATGTGTATACCATAAGTTGCTAAAATTTGCTTCGCCATAAACGCTGCCGATGCATGTGGAATAGCATAATGAACATGTAAAATATCGAGTTTTTCGAATCTGGCAACATCAACCATCTTACTAGATAAAGCTAACTCATATGGGGCGTAATCAAAAAGTGGATAATTTGAAACAGAAACTTCATGATAGAATAAATTTTCTGAAAAGAAATCTAAACGAGCAGGCTGACTGTAGGTTATAAAATGAACCTGATGGCCATTATCAGCAAGTGCCTTGCCTAATTCTGTAGCTACAACACCGCTTCCGCCAAACGTGGGATAACAAACAATACCTATTCTCATTTTATAATCATCCTTCTTAAATGTACAGCAAATTAAGTAATTTAATTAGAATTGTTGTGTTAGCCTTTTGTAACAATTAATAAAGGGAATAAACAAAAAAACAAGCGCTTAAAATAAGCGCTTGTTTTTTACTTAGCTTCTTGTGTAGGCACAAAATCTACTTTCTGGTCTAAAGTATTAAGTTCTTGCTGTGTCTTTTCAATCTCTTTCTGTAAGCTCTCTACCTTTTTATTTGACTTATTTAAAGCATCATTTAGTTTACGGGCCTTTTTTGCATCTCTTGCAGCTGCTTTGGCCGCTCTATCTGCTTTAGAAGATAATTTAGTGTCTCCAGGGTTATTACTTAAATCATCTGAGATAGATTTTGCTTCTTTTGAAGATTTTGATACATCCTCATTAACAGTTTCTACTTGTTTGGATAATTCTTGAATTTTAACCAACTCTTTTTCTAAATCTAATTTTAAACTATTAACTTTTGATGTTAAACTTAAAACTTGTTCCTGTTTCTCTAATTTTAAAATATCAGGATTAGTTGTTTTTGGTGAGCAGGCCGCTAATAAAACACTTGCCCCCGTTATAAAAGCTATTCTTTTAATCATAGTTATTTGATGTTTATTGTCGTAATCTACGTAATAAAAGGTCTTTTGGTTCAGAATGTTTTATTTGGTTTTAGAAATAGCTTTATAAATTTCGTCATGAATCCGAGAACGGATATTTAAATCAATCAATTTATTATTGACTTGTGGATGAACCCTATTTGATAAAAATATGTAAATGAGCTGATTAGCAGGATCTACCCATACACAAGTGCCTGTATAACCAGTATGACCAAAAGTTTCTTGAGAAGCTAAAGCCGATGGATATTTTTTTGATAAATCTGGGTCTTTTCTATCAAAACCTAAACCTCTCCTACTTAATGGCGATTGCTGCTGGGTAAAAAGTTCAACTGTCTCTGGTTTTAAAAACTGTTCGCCGCCATAGCTTCCTTTATTTAAAAGCATTTGCATCAATATAGCTAAATCTGTAGCATTAGAAAACAAACCTGCATGCCCTGCAACACCTCCAGCCATAGCTGCACCTTGATCATGTACATAACCCCAAAGCAGTGTTTTTCTGAAATAATTATCTATTTCGGTAGGTACAATTTGACCTTTTTTAAACTTATCTCTAGGGTTAAAAACCATAGTTTCTAAACCTAATTTATTATAAAAGTTCTGGCTTACATAATTAGGAATAGGCTGTTGTGTAATATTTTCTATAATTTCTTTCATGAAATACATACTTAAATCGCTATACACGTATTTACCAGGTGTTTTTAGTGGACTTGCCAACATTTGTTTCCACATAACATCTCGGTAATAATTGGTATTGAGGTAAAAACTATCAGCTACTTTAACCGTATAATTTTCATCTGCGATTCTACTAAACGCATTTTTCTCTATATCCTTATAAAAAGGAATAAATGGCACAAAACCAGCCTGATGCAGCATCACATCTTTCACCTTAATGTTAGCCTTATTTGTTCTACGTGTTCTGGCTATGTAATTAGCCAACGGAGCATCAAGATTGAGCTTACCTTCTTCTTGTAATTTCATTGCAGCTACCGTTGTTGCGGCAATTTTAGTGATAGATGCTAAATCAAAAATATCATCAACACCCATTAAAGTTTCTGATTGATAAGTATGTTTTCCGTAAGCTTTGTTGTAAATAATTTTACCATTTTTAGCTACAAGCACTACTGCACCAGGCGCAGCCTTTTTTTGTATGGCTTCTTCCGCTATGGCATCTATATTTTCAAAATCTTTAGTTTGTAAACCTAACTCTTCTGGCAATGCAAAGCCTAATCTTATAGCTTGTGTTTCAAAACCATCATTTAATTTAAATTGGTTGCCATAGTTTTCTTTTAATTTTGCTGAGATTGACAAACCACCAAATATAGCTTGAGCAGCTACAAAAGCCGTTGCCGCATTAACTTGATTACTCCACAAAATAGGTTGTTTAATACTATCAAGTTTAGAAAGTAAAGCTCCATCTCCTAAAAAATTAATAATTAAAGTTTTCTTAGTAGCTAAATCTGTTATAAAATTAAGTAGCTGAGGCTGGCTTAAGCTTTTGTTGGTTAAAGTGATGATGATGAGATTGTAAAACTTTAAATCGTCTTCTAATCCGTTTAAATCATTCAAAAAAGCATTCCCATTTTCTCTATGTATGCTATGGTATTTAGCCAATATGCTATCTAAAAGCGCAACTTCTTGAAAATCAAAAGTTACACTAGCAATTTTTAAATCCTGTAATGATTTTAAAGGAATAATTTGCTCCTGATTATTTAGAAGTACCAAATTATTCTTGGCTTCTTGTATTTGTTCTGAGCTAAACCTTTGATTTTGTTGAGCTTGACCACAAGCTTGTACGGCTATAAAAATTATTAAAGCTATTACACTTAAGACTTGTTTCATGATAATTTAACGACCAGCTTTTTATTTTGTTGGATACAGTATTTTAAAATAAGTGGTAAATTAAATATTATATAGGTACTTATCTTATATAAAATTTAAAAAATGGGATAGTACTGATTAAAGAGCCTTAAAATTTTGATAAATTAGCAGCATATAAGATATGCCAGATATAATACAACTTTTACCAGACTCGGTTGCTAACCAAATTGCTGCCGGTGAGGTAGTACAAAGACCCGCTTCTGCTGTAAAAGAACTCATAGAAAATGCGATAGATGCAGGTGCCGATAAAATCCAACTGATTGTAAAAGATGCTGGTAAAACCCTTATCCAAATTATTGATAACGGTTGTGGGATGAGCGCTACAGATGCAAGAATGTGCTTTGAGCGACATGCAACATCAAAAATCAGGAAAGCTGAGGATTTATTTGCCATTAAAACCATGGGCTTTAGAGGCGAAGCTATGGCTTCTATTGCCGCAGTTGCTCAGGTTGAACTTAAGACCAGAAAACACGAAGACGAATTAGGCACAAAACTGGTAATAGAAGGCTCTGAAGTTTTAAGTCAGGAACCTTGTGCTACAACGGCTGGCACATCTATATCGGTTAAAAACCTTTTTTATAATATCCCCGCTAGGAGAAATTTTTTAAAAAGTAACCCAGTAGAAATGCGTCATATTATTGATGAATTTCAACGGGTAGCATTAGCACATCCAGAAATACATTTTACCCTTCACCACGATGGGCAAGAGGTTTACCATTTGCCGCAAACGCAGCTAAAACAACGTATCATTCATCTTTTAGGGAATAATTACAATGAAAGGCTTGTCCCTTTAGACGAGGAAACCAGTATTATTGAGGTAAAAGGTTTTATTGGGAAGCCATCTTTTGCTAAGAAAACACGAGGCGATCAGTTCTTTTTTGTAAATAAGCGTTTTATTAAAGACCCTTATTTAAACCATGCAGTGATGACCGCTTACGAGGATTTACTGCCCGACGACTGTTTCCCGTTATATGTGTTATTTATTGAGATAGACCCATCTAAAATCGACATTAATGTTCATCCTACTAAAACAGAAATTAAATATCAGGATGAAAAAGCCATTTATGCTATCATTAGGTCTGCTGTAAAGCGTTCTTTAGGGAGGTATAACATTACGCCTACTTTAGATTTTAATCAGGAAACTGGTTTTGAGAGAATGATATCACAGAAAGCGTGGGAAGATATAACGCCACCAGCCATACAATTTAATCCTAATTTTAATCCCTTTTCGGATGAAAAGAAAAAAGACAGAGAAATACCTTTTTTAAGAGATTTAGGAGAGAAAAAGGCCATTCCTCAAAATTGGGATACTTTATATGAGATTAACAAAGAACAAAAGTCTGTTCAAACTTTTTTTGATTTAGATTCATCATCAAATACCATTTCTTCGGCAGTAAACGGGGCTACAGAAACCAAAACTTTAAGCAGACAGGTTTTTCAGCTACACCAGAAATATATTATTTCTTCGATAAAGTCTGGCTTTATGCTGATTGACCAACAAGCGGCGCATGAGCGCATTTTATATGAACGCTTTTTATCACAATTAGAAAATCATAAAGGTTTAAGTCAGCAAAGTTTATTTCCGCAAACCATAACTTTAAACACCACAGATTACGCTTTGGTAACCGAATTGCTTCCTGCTTTTCAGGCATTAGGTTTCCAGATTAGAGAGTTTGGTAAAAACACATTAGTCATAGAAGGTGTACCGGCAGATATTCCTGAAAACAACAATTTGGCTACCATGATGGAAGAATTAATTGAAGGTTTTAAAAACAATCATACCGTTTTAAAGCTTGATAAGAGAGATAATTTAGCCAGAACACTTGCTAAAAATACAGCTATCAAAAGTGGGGTTAAATTAAGCGAAGAGGAGATGGTTGATTTAATAGACCAGCTATTTGCTTGTCAAATGCCAGGCATCGCCATTAATGGCAAACAAATTATAGTAAAAATAAGCTTAGAAGAATTAGCAGAACGCTTTAATAAAGGCTAGTAGTATGAGAGAATTTAGGCCATTAGGCAACACTATATTTCCGCCAGTTGTAAAAAACCTATTGATTATCAATGGTATTATTTTTTTGGCAACCAACGTTTTCAAAGATAGCTTAGGCTTTGATATGTATGAGCATTTTGCGCTTTTCTATTACGAGTCTCCCAATTTTAGGATATGGCAATTTGTAACGCATTTGTTTATGCATGGAGATTTCATGCATATTTTCTCTAATATGTTGGCTTTATGGATGTTTGGCGCTGTATTAGAAAATTTCTTTGGCTCTAAAAAATTCTTACAATATTATATTTTAACCGGACTTGGTGCTGCTCTTTTGCATACCGGAGTGCAGTATATTGAACTTTCATCTTTTATAGAAAACTCTAGAGATTATATAGCCAACCCAACTTTAGGGCGCTTTGGACAGTTTATAGAAAACACAGTACCCGAGGCTTATCAGAGAGATTTTAATAGTTTGTATAATTTCTGGCAAGCAGACCCCACAAGTTTAAATGCTAAAAATAACTCGGTTGAGCTGGTTAAACAACTTACAGATATTAAAACTAATATCCCTACAGTTGGTGCTTCTGGTGCTGTTTTTGGTTTACTATTAGCTTTTGGGATGTTATTTCCAAATGCGGTTATATACTTGTATTTCTTTTTCCCGTTAAAGGCTAAATACTTTGTATTTTTTTATGGTTTATTTGAACTTTATAGCGGTGTAGCCAATAATCCGGGAGATAACGTAGCTCATTTTGCCCATTTGGGGGGCATGCTTATCGGTTTTATTTTGATAAAACTATGGCGAGTGAGAAGACCTGGCGATTTTTATTACTAAACATCATCAATTTGATTAATTAAATTAGCACTATGAATACCATCCAAGAATTACGATATAAAATTTTTAACTCGGGCAGTAGGGTAAATCTTTTTATTGGGATAAATGTGATTGTATTTCTTGCTTTTAACCTGATAAGGGTTGTACAATGGCTATTTACCAGACAAACCACCGTTTACGAAACCATTATTGATTATTTAGCTGTACCAACTTATACCAAAGAGCTCTTATTTAAATTTTGGACACCTTTTACCTATATGTTTTTACATAATGGCGTGTTTCATATTCTGTTTAATATGCTTTGGTTGTTTTGGATGGGAAGAATTTTTGAAGAATTTTTAAACTCAAAAAAGCTAACTTTTGTTTATTTAGCCGGAGGCTTGGCAGGAGCCTTTTTATTCATCGTCAGCTATAATTTTCTGCCTGCATTTTCTAACCAAGTGATATTTGCAACAGCTGTGGGGGCTTCTGCTGCTGTTACTGCAATTATTGTAGCTACTGCAACCTTATTGCCAGATTACACCATTTCTTTACTACTATTTGGGCCTGTTAAACTAAAATGGATTGCTTTAATTTATATTGTTTTAGACATTATAAGCTTAGCAGGTGCTAATGCAGGAGGGCACATGGCACATTTAGGAGGTGCTATTTTTGGTTTTTTGTATATCAAATCTTTACAAAACGGCAGAGATTGGAGCAAACCTTTTATCAACCTATTTAAACCGCATAAAAAGCTCAAAGTTGTTTCAAAAAATTATAACAAACCATATCAAGAAAATATACATCCAGACCAAAAAACTATTGATGAAATTTTAGATAAAATATCGCAATCGGGCTATGATAAGCTAACCAAAAGAGAGAAAGAAATTTTATTTAGAGCCAGCAAAAGCAATGAGGAAAAATAAAAAAATAAGTCTGGTTAGTAAGTTTATTCTATTTGTTAATATACTAGCTGTTATTGGTTTATTTTTAAGCTATTTGGCAAAATATACCAACCCGGCAGACTATTGGTATATTGCGTTTTTTGGTCTTTCTTATCCTATTATTCTTTTCATCAATTTTCTGATAATTATTTATTGGCTCATCAGAAAAAAATGGTTTGCCTTAATTTCTATCATTGCAATTGCATTAGGATATAATGCGCTTACATCTACTATAGGTTTTAGAGGAAAAACAGAAAGTAGCTTTGTTACTGATAGTAACACACTAAAATTGATGACCTATAATGTTCATTATTTTAAGAAGTTTGGTTTAGAGCTTGATACCCATACCAGATCTGGCATTTTTAATCTCCTCAGAAATGAGCAACCAGATATTATCGGTTTTCAAGAGTTTTTCACCAGAAATAAAGGCAAATACAACATCAAAGACTCTGTTTTTAAAATATTAGATACTAAATACTATTACTACAATCCTTCTGTAGATAATAATTATGAATCATCTGGTATTGCGGTATTTAGCAAATTACCAATAAAAGCTAAAGGCAATATAGATTTAAAAGATGAAACAAGAGGCAATCAAGGTATTTGGGTTGATATTGAAAAAAACAATAAAACTTTCAGGGTTTTTATAGTGCATTTAGCATCTATATCTTTCCAGCCAGAGGATTATAGCTACCTCAATAAGTTAAAACAAGATTTAAATACAGAAGAAGATTTAAACTCTGGTAAAAGAATCATCAAAAGGCTAAAAAATGCTTTTATCAAACGAAGTATGCAGGTAAAATATTTACAAGCTTATATAGATTCTTGCAAAACGCCATATATCATCATGGGCGATTTTAACGACACCCCAGTTTCTTATACTTTACACTCCTTAAAAAAGAATATTAAAAATGGTTTCGAGGAGAAAGGTAGCGGCTTAGGCATTACCTATAATGGCGATTTTCCTAATTTTCAAATAGATTACATCTTGGCTTCAAAAGAATTTGATTTTAAAACCTATAAAATCATAAAAAAAACTTTTTCAGACCATTATCCTGTTAGATGTAATGTAACTTTGGCAGATTAATATAATACAATCATCAAAATTCGTATTTTGCGACATGCACAACAATCTTACTATTTATAATACCATATCCAGAAAGAAAGAAGAATTTAAGGCTTTAAACCCACCTTATGTAGGAATGTACGTTTGCGGACCAACCGTTTACAGTGATGTACATTTAGGAAATTGCCGCACTTTTATTTCTTTTGATTTGATTTATAGATACCTTAAACATTTAGGTTATACAGTAAGATATGTAAGAAATATTACTGATGCTGGCCACTTAGAAGGTGATGGCGATAGCGGGGAAGATAAAATCTCTAAAAAAGCAAAACTGGCATCTTTAGAGCCTATGGAAATTGTACAACAATATACCAATGGTTTCCATAACATGATGGCGGTTTTTAATGTTTCTCCGCCTAGCATAGAGCCAACAGCTACTGGGCATATTATTGAGCAGATAGAAATGGTTAAAACCATTTTAGAAAAAGGCTTTGCTTATGAAATTAATGGCTCGGTTTATTTTGATGTTGAGAAATATAACCAAACACAAGATTACGGTATTTTAAATAATCGTAAGCTTGAAGATTTATTAAATAATACCAGAGATTTAGGCGGACAAGATGAGAAAAAAGGTAAACTTGATTTTGCCCTTTGGATAAAAGCTAAGCCAGAGCACTTGATGCAATGGCCATCGCCATGGGGAATGGGTTTCCCTGGCTGGCACCTAGAATGCTCTGCCATGAGTAATAAATACTTAGGAGAGCAATTTGACATACACGGTGGTGGTATGGATTTAGCCCCTACACACCATACTAATGAAATTGCCCAAAATGTAGCTTCTTGTGGTAAGCATCCGGCTAATTATTGGATACACACCAATATGCTAACCGTGAACGGACAAAAAATGTCTAAATCTTTAGGAAATAGCTTTTTACCACATGAACTTTTCTCTGGCGACCATCCCTTACTGCAAAAAGGCTATAGCCCAATGGTGGTTAAGTTTTTTATGCTGCAAGCGCATTACAGAAGTACTTTAGATTTCTCTAACGAAGCCCTAGATGCCAGCGAAAAAGGCTTTAAAAGATTAATGGCTGCATTAGCCCTCTTAGATAAGGTTAAAACATCTGCACAGTCTGAAGTTGATGTTAAAGCTTTAGAAGAAAAGTTTGCTAAGGCCATGAATGATGATTTTAACTCGCCAATTCTCATTGCAGAACTTTTTGATGCCGTTAGAATTATCAATTCTATTTACGATGGAAAAACAGCCATATCTGCTGATGATTTAACTGCTTTAAAAAATCTCATCCAAACTTATGTGTTTGATATTTTAGGCTTACAAGATGAAAATCAGGCACATGATATAGAGCCTTTGATAAATTTCCTGATTAATATCCGTAAAGAAGCTAAAGAAAACAAAGATTATGTTACTTCTGATAAAATAAGAATAGGTTTACAGGAGATTGGTTACCAGTTAAAGGATAGTAAAGAAGGTACAACATGGTCTAAAATTTAGCGTTCTAACTTGATGATTAAAAGAACAATCTACTTTGCTCTTGCTTTATGTTTTAGTATTCCTGCTTTTGCACAAAAGGCAGATGGAACTATCCGCTCTCTAATTAATACCGAAGATTTTTTTAACCTTTTGGTAAAAAGAGAAGGTATTCAGAAAGGCTTTCTAAAATTTGCTGATGCTAAGGGTATCGTTTTTAGACCTGGCCCGGTAGATATGAGAAAGTATTATACTAAAAATAGCGAATCAGAATATCAAATCAGTTGGAAACCAGAATACGCCAGAATATCTAAAGAGGGTGATTTAGCTTTTACAACAGGGCCTTATGAATTAGTTTCTGCTCAAGATACCACTTATGGCCATTACCTATCTATCTGGAAAAACGACCATAGCAAATGGAAATTATGGTTAGATGTAGGCATTACCCATGCTAAGCCCCCTACGGTTTTAAAGTACGAGTATTATGACCCTTCTAATTATAAATATCCAAAATTATTAGGTCCGCAAAAAATTCAGATGCGAGAGGATATTGTATTTAATACGGATATTCTTCTGGGTAAAGCACTAAAGTTATCGGGGAGTAAAAATTTTAAAGAATTTTACGATCCAAAAGTAAGATTATATTTCCCTGAGTATTTACCCGTCATCGGAAGATTAAAAGCTTTAGATTTTATTGAGAAAAAGGAGTTAAACATTATCTCTACCCCAATTACCGCTGAAAGGGCAATAAGTGGAGATTTAGCCTTCACCTATGGTGATGCAAGTATCAATCAAGAAAATTACCATTACGTTAGGGTTTGGAAATTAGATGATGATATGAAGTGGAATATTATTTTAGATGTTTATTCTAAATAATACTAGAACAAACCCGTAATAATATCTTCTATACTTATTCCTTCTGCTTCGGCTTTGTAATTTCTCACCATACGGTGTCTTAAAATTGCAGTGGCTACGGCTTGTACATCTTCAATATCCGGAGAATACTTACCATGAATAGCAGCATGGCATTTAGCGCCTACAACTAAAAACTGAGAAGCCCTAGGCCCTGCACCCCAAGTGATGTATTTCTTCACAATATCAGTAGCCATAGCACCTTGAGGTCTGGTTTTAGCAACCAGAGAAACTGCATATTCTACCACATGATCTGTTACCGGAATATTTCTTACCAATTGTTGGAAATAGCTAATCTGCTCGGCATTGATAATTTTTCTCAAATCCTGAACTTTAGTACCCGTAGTATTTTTTACGATAGCAATTTCATCCTCGAAAGAAGGATAATCTAAGCTTACGTTAAACATAAACCTATCTAGCTGGGCCTCTGGTAAGGGATATGTACCCTCTTGTTCTATAGGGTTTTGAGTTGCCAACACAAAGAAAGGTTTTGGTAAAGCATGTGTAACACCAGCGGCAGTAACAGCTTTTTCTTGCATGGCCTCTAATAAAGCAGCCTGAGTTTTAGGTGGAGTCCTATTAATTTCATCGGCTAGAATAATATTAGCAAAAACAGGTCCTTTGATGAATTTAAAAACTCTTTCCTCGCCTAAAATTTCACTTCCTATAATATCAGAAGGCATTAAATCTGGTGTAAATTGTATCCTGTTAAAAGATAAATCTAGTACCCTAGAAATGGTTTGTACCAATAGGGTTTTAGCTAAACCTGGTACACCAACCAATAAGCAATGGCCATTGCTAAAAACAGATATCAATACTGCTTTTACAACATCATCTTGCCCTACTATCACCTTAGAAATCTCTTTCCTGATTTCTTTATAGGACAAACATAATGCATCAATAGCCTCTACTTCTGATTGAAACTTACTCATTCTTTAGCTGTTACGGGTTTAGTTATCCATTCTTGCAAAACATCACAAGATTGAAATTCTTTATCTATTTTAATATAGCTTGCTTTTCTTCTTTTCTCAAACCACTCGCTTACCACTTTATTAACTTTAGTTTCATAAGCAGCATCTTTTAATTTAGGTAAATCTTGCTCTAAATTAGCTTTATGAGGTGGAGTTTTAGATCTTAAATACAAGAAACGATAGCCTTTTTTTCCTCTAGCATCAGTAAAAACTTCTGGTTTAGAATAAGTTCCAACCTTCATGGTATCTACAACTAAAAATATAGCAGGATCTAATTTATCAGTAGGGATAAATGTAGTTCTGTTAGAACTGTCGTAATTTAAAATCATCCCACCATTGTACTTGGTATCGTTATTATCAGAATATAAAGATGCAGCGGTAGAGAAATCCATTTTTTTATCCATAACCTTTTTATAAATAGAGTCTATTTCAACTTTAGCCCTGTCTAAAGATGCTGGGGTTGTTTCTGGGATAATTAAAATATGTCTTGCTCTTACTTGCTCGCCTTTTCTTTCAAGAACCTCTAAAAAGTGGAAACCAAATTCGGTTTCAAAAACAGGAGACATTTCTTTCTCTTTGAGTTTAAAAGCCCAAGCTGTAAACTCTTTCGCCATGGTTTGCCTGTCAAAAAAAGGCAGCTCACCACCATCCGCCGCAGAACCAGGGTCTTGAGAATATAACCTCGCTAAGGTTCCAAAGTTATCACCGCTTTTAACTCTTAAACGTAAAGCTTCTGCTTTGTCTTTATAAAATTCTTTCTCTTTTTTAGTTAGCTCGGGGTAAACCACTAATTCACCAACTTCAACTTCGGTATTAAAGGTTGGGAGCGAGTCTTTAGGTATCTCGTTAAAAAATCTCCTCACATCTAAAGGTGTTACCTCTACCTTTTCGGTGATTTTAGCTTGCATTTTTTGCGCAACCAATTGCTCTCTAATATCTGGTCTGATTTCATCTTTATACTGCAAAACAGAACGACCTAAGAATTCTTCTAACCTCTCTTGCCCACCTGCATTGGCTATAGACCTACGCATTCTTCTATCAATTTCCTCATCTACCTCATCATCATTAACAGTAATGGAGTCTATGACAGCTTGTTGCGATAGTAGTTTCTGGCTTAACATATTTTGTAAAATATAGCACTTAATACCTGGGTCTGGTTTAGTTCCTTGCACTAAGTATTGGGCATATTGTTGGTCAACCTCAGATTGTAAAATCACGTTATCACCCACCACAGCCACTACTTTGTCTATCACCTTCTTTTGTGCCAGAAGGCTGTTACTTACAAAAAGTAGCGCAATTATTAAATACTTCTTCATTTCTTGTACACTTCTAATTCGTTATTTTTTTGGGCCTCTTGAAAAACTTCTCTTTCCATTTGGCTTATTAACTTCAGCTTACGCTGATTTAGTATTAAATTTTTAATATTCTCTTTTTCAAACGCTAAAGGCGATAAGCTATCGCGAAATTTAGAGCCTCGCAAAATTAGGAGATATAATGTATTATTTTCAGAAATCTGAAAAATACGGTTTAATGTTTCGTAATTATACTCTCCAATTTTTGATATAGGTAGCGTTTTCTCTAATTCATCTATATAATGCCAGCTGGTATCCATTAAAGAAAATGCTGGCGAATACTTAAAACAATATTTTTCAAGTAAATCTCTATCCCTTACATCTTTAGAAGTAAAAAGCTTCTTTACCATGTCTATTTTAGGAGCCTTATTACTTAATTTGATATAAGAGACCTTTAATATCGGTTTTTTTAGCTGAAAATTCTTCTTATTCTCTTCATAATATTTCGCAATTTCTTCTTCAGTAACAGTAGTATCCAACTTCTGGTTAATTAATTCTTGCTCGTACTGGAAACGGATGAGAGATTTACGGTAATTATCAAGCTGTTCTTGGATATATTTTTCATCAACTTGGATATTCTCTTCTGCTTGATGTTGCAAAACCATATCATGCTGCCATTGGTCTATAAAACCTCTTACAATGGCTATACTATCATTACCATGAATATTTGGAGGTACTATACCTGCTATATCTTTTGCGTAAAGATATTTATCAAAAGCTCTTGCTATAGGCTGTTCTTCATCGCTTGTAAACTTACCACAAGAGGCAAAGGCAACTGAAATAGCTAAACAAAAAATACGAAATATATAGTTATTCATGAATTTAAACGAATGTAAAGTCTTTTTATGTAAAACATGAAGCATTTTAAAATTTTTAACAATATTTAACCCTAAATTTGCCCTTATGGATTCTTTAAATACAGCCCACCCTTTAGCATTAAGCATTCTTTTAAATGAAGATTTATATGTTATTGAACCTGTAGAAACCATGCAAAACGTAGAAATTACCACAGTTCCAAAAGAAGAACCTAAAGCAGCTGTAGAAAATAAAATTGTTATACCAGTTTTGCAAAATACGCCAATAGAAACGCCAGAAGTAGCAAAACCACAAGCTGTTGCTAGCAAACCAACTTTTAATTATTTGGGCGATAACAACAAATATCTGCTGATTATTGTAAACGATAAAACGCATCAGTTTATAAACGATAAAGACCTAGCTTTTCTTTTAAAAATTCTGGCAGCTAAAAAACTTGATTTGCATGATATTGCCATCTTAAACACCAATAATTATACAGATTTAACCTTTAAAGATTTAAAAGATTATTTTGCTTGTAATAAGATTTTAACTTTTGGGATAGATCCAAAATCACTTCAAATACAAGGCATCACGGCTAATAAAGCAGGAGAATTTGAGCGTGTAAAAATATTAGGTACATGGGCTTTACCACTATTAGACAATGACGTAAAGAAGAAGACCATTTACTGGAATGAGTTGAAAAACTTTTAAAACCATTAAATTATGCAATTGGTATTTGCCACAAATAACCCACACAAAGTAGCAGAAGTACAATCAAAAATAAACCAACAAATAAAGGTTTTAAGCCTAGCGGATATTGGTTGTTTTGAGGATATTGCCGAAACTGGCTTAACCTTAGAAGAAAATGCATCTATAAAAAGCAGGTATATTTATGATGCTTATCAAATAAATTGCTTTGCTGATGATACTGGTTTAGAAATTGAAGCCCTTAACCAAGAACCCGGCGTATTCTCTGCCCGGTACAGCGGAAGTAGAGATTCTGAAAAAAATATCGATTTAGTTTTAGAGAAACTTGAAAACGAGAGCAACCGTAAAGCCCGCTTTAGAACTGTGATTTCTTTAATATTAAATGGCGAAGAGATTTTACTAGAAGGAATTGTAAATGGGAATATCCGTAAAGAAAGAGCTGGTACAGGCGGCTTTGGTTACGATGCTATTTTTGAACCCGATGGTTACCATATTACTTTTGCTGAGATGGATATGGAAAGTAAAAATAACATTAGCCACCGTGGTTTGGCGGTAGAAAAGCTTATCAATTACCTGAATAGTTTGTAAATGATAAAGCCTCGGTTAATTAAAAACGAGGCTTTATGATATATGTTAAGGTCAATCAATATCTTCTTACTTCAAAATCACTTAAACCGCCTTTAAAGTTGATATATATTTTGTGTTTAGCGGTTTTAAAATTTGGCGTTTCGTAATCACCTACCTCATTTTCTTTAAAACCATCAAACTTACGTGATGAAAGCTCGCTGGTGTTTTCTATTAAGCATCCAGAATTTTCAGGAATTTTAATCACCACTTTGGCAACACCAGTTTCTGCATTAAGACTTACACTATCTTGCAAGCTACCCAGTTTAATATCAAATTTTGCTGCGCCACCTTCTAAATCTAAAGTTCTTACTTTATAATCTTCTAAATTAAAGGTTGCTTTACCAGCTCCCATCTTTAAGCTGATATCCCAAATTGGAGTTGTATTTAGATACAGTTTAACTTTACTATATTCTTCATCTTTAAAGTTGAAATCTTTATTGTTATTAGTTGTAAAATCTAAATTTACGATGCTATCTTGCTCGGTTTTCTTTAAAATATATCTGGCCTTAGCGCCTTTTATATTGGCCTCAAATAAGTTATCTGTGTATTCATCAATAACAAAAGAACTTGCACCTCCAGAAACTTCAAGCTTAACAATTTTAAACCTTGGATCATACGTTTCGGTATAAGCATTTAACTCTTTAGATTCTTTTTCTACCTCTGTTTCATCATCATTAGACCAAGTAATTCCTGTATTAGAATCGTTATTTAAACCTTTATAAGTGATAAAACCTAAACTTATAATAGTTACACCTGCTATTAAGGTTGTAGCTAAAACTGTTTTTCTTTTAGCAAATAAGATATTGATACCCGTAACAATTAAAACCAGGGGCCAAAAGCGCCAGATATATCGCCAGCTAAAATCAATCATATTAAAATTCTCTAGTAGGATAATTCCTCCTATATAAACCAATATGATTCCCCAAAAAATTCTATCTGTTTTCATAACTATATATTTTCGTTGGTTTTATCTTCAGTTACTTCTTGTGCTGTTGCTTCTTCTACAGGTTCTTCCTCTTTAGTTTCTGTTAGCACTTCTTTTTCTTTTCTAGTTTTCATCAACATCGTTAAACCTAATACAACAAAAACTAAAGGCCATAATTTGCTGATGCTAAACCAATCTGGTATTAAATCAAATTCTTCCATTAAGAAATACGAACCTAGAACAATAAGTATTAAACCACCAACAGTGCTTATGTTAGAATTTTTCTCTTTCTTTTTTGATGCTTTATAGGAAGCATAATCTGGCATTGGTGGCTGATAACCTTTGTTGTAACCACCATATATAGCACTATATTGTTCTGGCAAAGCAATCCATAAAATAATATAAATAAGGAAGCCACCGCCACCAAAAAATACTGCTAAAGCAAATGCGATTCTTACCCAGGTAACATCTAACTGAAAGTAATCTGCTAATCCTGAGGCAACACCAGCAACCATCTTGTCGCTCATGTTTCTTGTTAATTTTTTAGACATAATCTTGTTTTTACAATCCTTACTCTTCTTTTCTTTCTTAAACTTGGCCACCTGTTGGGGTAACTATCAATTGATCTACATTAGCCCCCACACTTAGGTTTAAAGTCTGGTTAATCATCAGGGCAACATCTTCTGGCTGTATAAATTTATCTGCAGCTACGGTTGTACCCTCCCAAGAGCTTGTTAATGTTGAACCAGGCAAAACAGCTGTTACTTTTACTTGGTGATGTATTAATTCTGCTCTCATGATATTGTTAAGACTCAGCATCGCTGCTTTTGTTACACAATAAGAACCAGCATTTACAATATTATGGATGCTAGCTACAGAACAAATATTAAAAATATGACCTTTTCTGGCTTCTCGCATACTTAAACCTATTTTTTTATACAATAGATAAGCACAATTTACATTTACTAAAAAGTGTTTTTCTAGTAAATCATCAGTTTCATCTAAAATGGCAGCAGGCTCAAAAAAACCAACGTTATTAATTAAAACATCAATAAAACCAAAACACTGTAAAGATTGTGCCGCAAAAGCATTTACTTCTGCTTTTAAACTGCAATCAACCGCCTGAGTGTATACTTTAACAGATGGATAAAGCTTTTGTATTTCTTCTTTTAAGGATGTGAGTTCAGTTTCGTTTCTTGCGCATAAAGCCAAATGGTGACCTTCTTGTGCCATTTTTATGGCTATAGCTTTGCCTATTCCTTTGGTTGCGCCTGTTATGAGTATATTCATCTTGAAATTTTGGCTAAATATGTCAATTTAGGATTAATAATTGCAATTGATAAAAAAGCTTATTTTTACAAAAAATAAATTTTATGATATTTTACCATTTTGGAAAATACATTTTATTACTGAAATCTGTTTTCAGACGCCCCGAAAAAGCTTCTATTTATAAAAGAGAGATTTTTAAAGAGATGGTTGATATTGGACTGGGCTCTTTAGGTATCATCAGTATCATTTCTATTTTTATTGGCGCTGTTACAACTGTACAAACGGCTTTTCAATTGGTTAGTGATTTAATTCCGAAATCTATCATTGGTTCTATTACCAGAGATTCTACCATATTAGAGTTAAGCCCCACCATTTGTTCTTTGGTTTTGGCGGGTAAAATTGGTTCTAGTATAGCATCACAAATTGGAACGATGCGAGTAACCGAGCAAATTGATGCTTTAGAAATTATGGGCATAAACGCTCCGGGTTATTTAATCTTACCAAAATTATTGGCTGGTGTTATGATGATTCCTTTATTGGTAATTATCGCCATATTTTTAAGTATTACCGGAGGATATTTTGCTGGTGTAGCCTCTGGTGCTGTAACCGCAGCAGAATATATACAAGGTTTAACAACGGATTTTATTCCTTTCACCGTTACCGTGGCAATGGTAAAAGCTGTCATATTTGCTTTTATTATAACCACAGTTTCTTCTTATCAAGGTTTTTATACAGATGGAGGCGCACTTGAAGTTGGGCAATCTAGTACCAAAGCGGTGGTAATTTCATGTATTTCAATCTTGGTAGCAGATTATATAATAGCACAACTCTTACTATGATAACAGTAGAAAATATTCATAAAAGTTTTGGAGACAACCAAGTTTTAAAAGGTATTAGTGCCGAGTTTAAACCTGGCACCACTAGCTTGATTATTGGTGGCTCAGGCTCTGGTAAAACTACCTTACTAAAATGCATGGTTGGTTTACACGAACCTACCGAAGGTATTGTATCTTATAACGATAGAAACTTTACTGCCATGAGTTTTGATGAGCGTATCGCTATCAGAAAAGAAATTGGTATGCTATTTCAAAGCTCTGCTTTGTTTGATTCTATGACGGTTGAAGAAAATATCATGTTTCCTCTAAACATGTTTACAGAGCAAGCTAAGAAAGAAAAATTAGAACGTGTAAATTTTGTTCTGGAAAGGGTAAATCTGGCTGGTAAAAATAAATTGTACCCATCAGAACTTTCAGGCGGGATGATGAAAAGGGTTGGTATAGCAAGGGCTATTGCCATGAACCCTAAGTATTTATTTTGCGATGAACCAAACTCGGGCTTAGACCCTAAAACCTCTATTTTAATAGATGAACTTATTCAAGAAATTACCGAGGAATATGATATTACTACCATTATCGTCACACACGATATGAACTCGGTAATGGGAATTGGAGAATACATCCTATTTTTGCATCAAGGTCAAAAATGGTGGGAAGGCTCTAAAGAAGAGATTACTTCTACCAATAACCAAGAATTAAATGATTTTGTATTTGCTACAAAATTGATGGAAACTTTACTCAAAAAATAAATATAATGCCCAAACCTGCTATACAAGCACTCACCCCTACTTACTGGAAAGACTACGAATTGATTGATTGTGGCGATTTTGAAAAACTAGAACGGTTTGGAGATTTAATCCTCATTAGGCCAGAGCCACAAGCTGTATGGGCAAAAGGTTTAAGCGATGCTGAATGGCAAAAAAGGCATCATATAAAATTTAAAGGTCGGTCTGCCACCAGTGGCGAGTGGGTAAGAAAATCTGGAAATGTTTCTGACCGCTGGCATATAACCTATAAGAACCCTGATGTTGAAATCAAATTTAGATTGGCTTTAACCTCATTTAAGCATGTAGGTATTTTTCCTGAGCAGGCCGTAAATTGGGATTATATCTCATCAACCATTAAAAAATTTAAAACCAAAAGTCCAAAGGTATTAAACTTATTTGCCTATACCGGCGGAGCTTCTTTAATTGCTAAAGCTGCTGGCGCAGATACTACCCATGTTGACTCCATAAAACAGGTAGTTACCTGGGCTAATGAAAATCAAGAAATCTCTAATCTAAAAGATATTAGATGGGTGGTTGAGGATGCCTTAAAATTTGTTCAAAGAGAAATTAAAAGAGGCAAAACTTATAACGGTATTATTCTAGACCCTCCGGCCTATGGCCATGGCCCAAAAGGTGAAAAATGGAAGCTAGAAGACCAAATTAGAGAAATGATGACTGATGTTGTTAAACTACTCGATCCACAAGAGCATTTCCTTATTTTAAACACCTATTCGCTTGGTTTTTCTTCTATCATTGTAGAAAACCTAATCACAGGAGCTTATCCTCAAGTTAAAAATTTAGAGATTGGCGAATTGTATTTAGAAGCAAGCTCTGGTATTAATTTACCGCTTGGTGTATTTGGTAAATTCCGTTCTGTTTAATTGTGAATATCTTTTTTTTAAACATCCAATACATATACCTATTTTCAAGAAAATTTAACTCATGTTATCTAAAAACACATTTTTAACAAGCATTTTTTCCTTAGGGTTGGTTTCTGTTTTAGCCTCTTGTGATGGTGCAAACAGTAAAACTGGTAAAAACTCAACACCTACAGCTGATTCTTCTAAAACAAATACTGTTACAGAAGAAAAAGTAGCAAACCCATACCAACCTATAGACTCTGCCAAATATTTTGCCTTACACAAAGAATTGGCAAATGGAGATACCACAGGTTTATGGCCGGTTAAAAACCAACCTGTACCTTCTCCGGGAGCTATTTTACCCTTTAAAAGAGTGGTGGTTTATTATGGTAATTTATACTCGAAAAAAATGGGTGCTTTAGGCGAGTATGCTCCTAAAGAAATGTGGAGAAGATTAAATGCTGAGGTTAAAAGATGGGAAAAAGCAGACCCTAAAACACCAGTACAAGCAGGGATACATTATATTGCTGTAGTTGCCCAAGGCGATGGCGGTAAAGATGGAAAATATCGTTTTAGAATGCCTGATAAGCAAATAGATTCTGCTTTAAAAATTGCTAAAATGCATGATGGTATAGTTTTTCTAGACATACAAGTATCTTTAAGTACCATTCAACAAGAACTTCCTTTACTAGAAAAATACCTAAAATTACCCCATGTTCATTTAGGGATAGACCCAGAGTTTTCTATGAAAACCGGACATAAACCAGGTGCAAAAATAGGAACGTACGATGCAGAAGATATAAACTACTGCTCTAATTACTTAGCTAAACTTGTTAAAGAGCATAACTTACCTGCTAAAATGTTGGTTGTACATCGTTTCACCAAAGGCATGGTTACCAATTATAAAAACATTAAATTAAGACCAGAAGTTCAAATTGTGATGCATATGGATGGATGGGGCGAGCCTGAACTTAAAAAAGGCACTTATCGCCATTGGATAAGAGAACAACCCGTACAATTCACAGGTTTTAAATTATTCTATAAAAACGATTTAAAGAAAGCACCAAATAGGTTAATGACTCCGGAAGAGTTATTAAAACTTTCTCCTAAACCGATTTATATTCAATATCAGTAAGAAAAATCAAAGCTGCCCCCAAAAAGGCAGCTTTTTTTATCATCCACAATTCAGTTTACATGTTGTAACAAAAATCTATTTAAGTTGTCTTATCTTCGTATCAATAGCTCCCATCAAAAATGAATACGAGAGAGAATATCAAAGTTGCTTTACAATCTATTAAGAGTAATAAATTGCGAACATTTCTTACCGCACTTATTATTGCTATAGGTTTGATGGCTTTGGTTGGCATTCTAACTTCTATAGATGCTATTAAAGGCTCTCTTAACAATACTTTTGCCAGTATGGGGGCAAACTCTTTCACTATAAGGAATAGAGGTACAGGCATAAGAATTGGTGGTAATGGTGCTAGAAAAATTTGGCCTGTGATTACCTACCGCGAAGCAATGGCCTTTAAAAATGATTTTAATTTACCTGCTACAGTTTCTGTAAATACTTTTGCTTCTTTTGCCGCTACAGCAAAGTATGGTAATGAAAAAACAAACCCAAATATATCTGTGCTTGGCGCTGATGAATCTTACGTTTTCACTGGTGGATACAAAATAGCAGAAGGAAGAAATTTCTCTGCTAACGAAACAGAATTTGGTGCTAGCGTTGTGATTATTGGTGATGAGATAAAGCAAAAGTTTTTTAAACAAGGCTCTGCGGTTGATAAAATCATCACCATAGGAAGTAATAAATTTAAAATAATTGGGGTTTTTGAACCTAAAGGTTCTAGTGTTGGTTTTGGTGGCGATAAAGTTTGTGTGGTGCCAATTGTTAAAGGCAGGCAAATTATGAGTAACCCCAACCCTACTTATACCATTTCTGTAATGGCTAATGACCCTACCAAAATGGATTATATGATTGGCGAAGCTACAGCTTTGATGAGAAGAATAAGAGGCCTAGAAACACAAAACGACAATAATTTCGAAATCACTAAAAGTGATGCTATTGCAGAAACACTGATAGAAAATCTTAAAATAGTGCAGATTGCTGGTGTAGCCATAGGTTTAATTACCTTAATAGGTGCTGCCATTGCGTTAATGAATATCATGATGGTTTCTGTAACGGAAAGAACAAGAGAAATAGGCATAAGAAAAGCTATTGGAGCCACACCACAAGTTATTAGAAAACAATTTTTATACGAGGCCATTGTGATTTGTATGATGGGCGGAATGTTTGGTATTTTCTTAGGCATCATCATGGGTAATTTATTAGCCATCGCCATGGGAGCTTCCTTTCTTATTCCTTGGGCTTGGATACTACTCGGGCTTTCTGCTTGCGTAGGAACGGGGCTAGTTTCTGGTTTTATCCCAGCTTCTAAAGCTGCAAAGCTAGACCCTGTAGAGGCATTGAGGTACGAATAATAACATTTTCAGAAAGAGATATTACTTCAGCAACTCGTTGTATAAACTGTAATCATCAGAAAGTAATTGTTCTACAGTTGGTGTAAAAAGAGATTTTTGTAAAGAATCGGCATGCCTTAAATGGTGCATATCCGAGCCTAAAAAATCAATCATCATATTTTCAACTAAATTTTCTGCAACCTTTTGGGCTTGCTTGCCATAATGATTACTTAAAGAAATGGTATTTAACTGAAAATAGCAACCGTATTCTTTTACTTGCTGATAGCTTTCTAAAGAAGCATATAGATAAGGATAACGCTCTGGATGCGCTAGAATGGGTTTATAACCTTTATCATTCATTTTTTGAATAACATCTTTAAGGTTATTTGGGTAATTGATGTAAGAAAGTTCAAATAAGAGGTAATTATCTCCTAGAGTGAGTAAATTTCCGGCATCTAGTTTCCTTTCAAAAGTTTCGTCAAGATAGTATTCAGCAGCAGCTTCAACAGGTATTTGGATATTTTCCTTTTCTAGCTCTTCTTTAAGCTCATCAAGAGCTTTACGGATGGTATCAGGCGTATTCCTATAATAATCTGCCATGATATGTGGCGTTGCTATTAATTTGGTAAAACCCAAATCCATTAACCTTCTAACCAACATGATAGATTCTTTTACTGTTGGTGCACCATCATCTATACCAGGTAGGATATGCGAGTGCATATCCACCTGAATACGATTAAAATTATATTTTGCTTCTTTCTTCTTTTTAAAAAACGAAAACATTAACGGTTTTGATATTGGTCTTCATAGTAATGCTGATAGTTACCCGAAGTTACATTATTTAGCCATTCTTCATTAGCCAAATACCAATCAACAGTTTTTTCTAAACCTTCCTCAAACTGCAAGCTTGGCTCCCAGCCTAAATCATTCTTTAGTTTTGTAGCGTCTATCGCATAACGTAAATCATGTCCGGCTCTATCAGTAACAAATGTAATCAGTTGAGCCGAGGTACCTTCTGGTCTGCCCAACTTCTTATCCATTACCTTACATAAGGTTCTTATTAAATCAATATTTGTCCATTCGTTATGTCCACCAATATTGTAAGTAGAACCTGTTTTGGCTTTATGGAAAATTACATCAATAGCTCTGGCATGGTCTTCTACCCATAACCAATCTCTAATATTTTCGCCTTTACCATAAATTGGAATAGGTTTATTGTTTTTGATGTTATTGATAGAAAGCGGAATTAACTTCTCTGGAAAATGGAAAGAACCATAATTGTTTGAGCAGTTAGAGATTACACAATCCATACCATAAGTATCATGATAAGCTCTTACAAAATGGTCTGAGCTTGCTTTAGAAGCAGAGTATGGTGAATGCGGATCGTAAGCTGTTTGCTCTGTAAACATTTCTGTGCCTTCGCCTAAAGTTCCATAAACTTCATCTGTAGAAACATGGTAAAAACGCTTGGTATTATAAGCGCCTTTCCAGCTATTTCTAGCAGCATTTAACAAGTTTACAGTACCAACCACATTAGTCATCACAAACTCTATGGGGTTGGCAATAGACCTATCAACATGAGATTCGGCCGCTAAATGGATAACAGCATCAAAATTTTCATTAGTAAATAAGTTATTGATAAACTCAGCATCAACAATATCTCCCTTTACAAATTTGTAATTAGGCGATTGTTCAACGTCTCTCAAATTCTCTAGATTACCAGCATAAGTTAATTTATCTAAATTAACAATTTGATAGTTTGGATAAGTATTTACAAAACGTCTTACCACATGTGAGCCGATAAAACCAGCACCACCTGTAATTAATATTTTTTTCATTCTTTAGTTGTTAGTTGTTAGTTGGTTAGGATGTTTTTCTAACAACCTAAATACCCATACCTAACAAACTTATTTAAAACGGATTATTCTTTATGTATTTCTCCCATTCCCAAGCAGATTTCATCATCTCTTCAATCCCTAAGTCTGCTTTCCAGCCAAGTTCTTGAGTAGATTTTGTAACATCGCCATAAACTTGTTCTACATCACCTTCTCTTCTTGGGCCTATCTGATAATCTAATTTTTCTCCTGTTGATTTCTCAAAAGCATGGATAATTTCTAGTACCGATGTTCCTTTACCTGTACCAATATTATAAACCTCGTAATTATCAGCAGATTTACCAGACTCCATTCTTTGTATAGCTGCAACGTGTGCTTTTGCCAAATCTACTACATGGATGTAATCTCTTATACAGCTACCATCAACAGTATTATAATCATTACCAAAAACGGTTATTTTACCTCTTTTACCTATTGCAGATTGCGTAATAAAAGGAACTAAATTTTGAGGAACCCCAATAGGTAACTCGCCAATAAGTGCAGATTCATGTGCACCAACCGGATTAAAATATCTTAAAGCAACAATGTTATAATTTTTATTTACTGATGCTGTATCTTTTAAAATTTCTTCTGCTACTTGCTTGGTATTCCCGTAAGGAGATTCTGCTTTTTTAACTGGCGCTGCCTCTGTAACAGGTAAAACATCAGGCTGACCGTAAACTGTACAGCTAGATGAAAAAACAAAATTGATAGCCTTATCTCTATAAGCATCAAGCAAATTGATAAGCGAAACAAAGTTATTTTTATAATAATCTAAAGGCTTCTGAACAGATTCTCCAACAGCTTTATAGGCTGCAAAGTGTATGATACCTGTGATATCTGGATTTTCTGCTAAGAAAGCTTTAGTTTTAGCTTCATCACATAAATCAAATTCATGAAATTCTGGTTTATAACCGATGATTTTTTCTAATTGGTCTAATATTTTGATAGATGAATTAGAAAGGTTATCTACAATAACCGGAGTATAACCTGCATGATGCAGTTCTACTACGGTATGTGAGCCTATAAATCCGGTACCACCGGTTACAAGAATTTTATTTGCCATTTATTTTTTATTGAAAGTAGTAAAATCTTTGTGGTCTATTTTTTCTAAAGCCTCTTTTGATAGCGATTTAAAATATTCGTATGTTATTTTTAAACCTTCTGTCCTATTCACTTTAGGTTCCCATTTTAACAGTTCTTTTGCCTTCGTAATATCTGGTCTACGTTGCTTAGGATCATCCTGTGGCAATGGTTTATAAATTACCTTTTGCTGTGTACCTGTTAGTTTAATAATTTCCTCTGCAAACTGACCAATCGTAATTTCATCTGGATTTCCGATGTTTACTGGATGAGCGTAATCAGACATCAACAATCTGTAAATACCTTCTACCAAATCATCTACATAACAAAATGAACGAGTTTGTGTACCATCACCAAAAACAGTTAAATCTTCTCCTCTTAAAGCTTGTCCTATAAATGCTGGCAATACTCTACCATCATTTAAACGCATTCTTGGACCATAAGTATTAAATATTCTTACAATTCTGGTTTCTACGCCATGGAAAGTGTGGTAAGCCATCGTCATTGCTTCTTGAAAACGCTTAGCTTCATCATAAACGCCTCTTGGCCCAACCGGATTTACATTACCCCAGTATTCTTCTGGCTGTGGATTCACTGAAGGATCACCATAAACTTCTGAAGTAGAAGCAATTATAATACGAGCTTTTTTTACTCTTGCTAAACCTAATAAATTATGAATACCTAAAGAACCAACTTTTAAAGTTTGGATTGGGATTTTTAAATAATCAATAGGGCTGGCCGGAGATGCAAAGTGTAAGATATAATCTAAATCTCCAGGAACATGCACAAACTTAGAAACATCATGGTTATAAAACTCGAAGTTTTCTAACTTAAACAGATGTTCTATGTTTGATAAATCTCCGGTTATCAGGTTATCCATCCCGATAACATGATAATCTTCTTTGATAAATCTATCACATAAGTGCGAGCCTAGAAATCCTGCCGCTCCGGTAATTAATACTCTTTTTCTAGTTGCCATACTTATGCTTCAATAATTTTTCTTCCAATACTGTTGTAATAATAACCTAAGTCTATCATTTTTTGTAAATCATAAAGATTTCTACCGTCAAATATCACTTTAGACTTTAAGTTTTTCTCCATCAACTCATAATCAGGGTTGCGGAAAAGTTGCCATTCTGTTGCTATAACTAAAGCATCAGCGTCTAGTAAAGCATCATAAGGATTTTCAGCAAAACTGATTTTATTTCCTAACAAACGCTCTACATTATCCATCGCTTCTGGGTCATAAGCCACAACTTCAGCACCAGCTTTTAGTAACTCATCAATAATATACAAGGCTGGAGCTTCTCTGATATCATCAGTCTCTGGTTTAAAAGCTAGGCCCCATAAAGCAAATTTCTTTCCTTTTAAATCCCCTTTGTAATAGCTCTTCATTTTTTCAATGATTTTAATCTTCTGTACCTGATTTACGTCCATTACAGATTTTAAAATCTTGAAATCATAATTATATTCTTCTGCCGAAAGAGCTAAGGCTTGCACATCTTTAGGGAAGCAGCTACCTCCGTAACCTATTCCTGGAAATAAGAATCTCTTACCTATACGAGCATCAGAACCTACACCTTTTCTTACCATATCAACATCGGCACCAACTAATTCGCATAAATTAGCAACCTCATTCATGAAAGTAATTTTGGTAGCTAAGAAAGAGTTTGCTGCATATTTAGTAAGCTCTGAAGAACGCTCATCCATAAAAATGATAGGATTACCAGACCTTACATATGGCGCATAAAGTTCTTCCATCAATGCTTTAGCTTTTTCACTTGATGTACCAACTACCACCCTATCTGGTTTCATAAAATCATCTACAGCAACGCCTTCTCTTAAAAATTCTGGGTTAGAAACAACATCAACCTCTATAGAAGTATGTTCTTTAAATACTGCTTTCACCTTATCTGCCGTACCAACTGGAACCGTAGATTTTGTTACGATAACTTTATAATTATCTATAATACCTGCAATATCCTTAGCTGCTCCAAGTACAAAGCTTAAATCGGCTTTACCATCTCCACCTGGTGGCGTTGGTAATGCTAAAAATATAATAACTGCATCTTTAATGGCTTCTGCAAGGTTAGTTGTGAATTTTAAACGACCTTGTTCTATATTTCTATGAAACAAAATATCTAGACCAGGTTCATAAATAGGCATAACACCTTCTTTCATTTTTTGAACCTTTTCTTCTACAATGTCTACACATGTTACATTATTTCCTGTCTCTGCAAGACAAGTTCCGGTTACTAAACCTACATACCCGGTACCTATTACGGCTATCTTCATATTATGGCGGAAATTATTACCTTTAAATCAAACTTCAGGCGAAGTTAATCAATACAAAATTAAATGCCCTCAATATATAACATTGGAATAAAATTTTATTATTTATTCATACTTTTTGCATCTTTTTTTAACGATAAGGCAAAGAAGTGGATTGATGGAAGAAAAGACTGGAAAGAAAAGTTTAAAAATTCTGAGATTACTTCATCAATTTGGTTTCATTTTGCTTCATTAGGCGAGTTTGAACAAGGTAAACCGCTTTTAGAAGCTGTTAGAAATCAAAATCCTCAGCAAAAAATAGTTATAACATTTTTTTCTCCATCAGGCTATGAGATTAGAAAAAACTCGCCTTTAGGAGATTATATCTTGTATTTGCCACTAGATACAGCAAAAAATGCTCATGAATTTATTCGGATTTTTAAACCCTCAATGGCGTTTTTTAATAAATACGAATATTGGTATCACTTTTTTAAAGCCTTAAATAAATATCAAATTCCTTTATATGTAACATCAGCTATTTTTAGGCCTCAACAAATCTTCTTTAAATTTTATGGAGGTTTTAATAAGCAAATACTTAGTTATGTAACGCATTTCTTTACTCAGAATAAAGAATCTGGCGATTTACTTTCAAGTATAGGTTTGCATAATTTTACTTTATGTGGCGATACAAGATTTGATAGCGTAAATAATTTAGCCCAAAAAGTTAAAGAGCTTCCTTTTGTTAAAGCTTTTAAAAATGAAAGTAAATTACTAGTGGCTGGCAGCACATGGCCTGATGATGAAAAACTTTTGGCTCAATGGTTTATGAATCAACAAGACAACTGGAAAATACTGTTTGCACCTCATGAAATAAAACCAGAAAAAATAAAAGCGCTACAACAATTATTTAATGATAGAATGGTGATTAAACATTCCGAAATTGCTGATTTAGACACATTAAAGAATTATAAAATACTCGTAATAGACAATATTGGTATGTTATCTTCTCTTTACCCTTACGGGGAGATTGCTTACATAGGTGGAGGTTTTGGCGCTGGTATACACAACACTTTAGAAGCTGCCACTTGGGGCTTACCCATTATTTTCGGACCAAATTACCAGAAGTTTCAGGAAGCTAAAGACCTTATTAAACATGAAGCTGGTTTTAGTATCAAAAATCAAGAAGAGTTGAATGCAGTACTAGCTAAACTTACGCAAGACGAAATTTACTGTGCTAACAGTGGAAAGAAAGCACAAGCTTATGTAAAAGAGAATATTGGAGCTACAGCTTTAATCATGAAAAAAGTTTTTGGCTAAGCTTTAATTCGCTCATCAAAAATAAAGGGGGCTGCTTTTAACAATTTTATTGCCTTAAAATCAGGATGTTTTGGATTTAATAAGTAATTAAATTCTTGAGGAATTATTGATGAAGGCACTTTTAAAATAGCTGTTTGCTGGTTTATCAACCATTCGTTGCCCAAAAGTTGAGTTACTGGGATATTTTCAAAATGATGCCATTTGCTAGGTAGCTCATCATTAGAAATTTCTTTTTGAGGCAAATCATCAGGAATATCTATATATAAAACTTTAAATAAAGCGTTTAAGCCAAGTTTATTCCGATGTACCACGTTTTCTAAACAAGCCAAAGAGATAGATGAAGCCGTATAAATAACATGGCTATCATGACTATTCCATCTGGCAGCCCTCCCAGAAGAAAGTAAAGCATCTGCAAATGGCGCTAAAACAATTCTGTAGACCAACATAGATTTTAACTAGGCTAAATCACCGTAGGCTATACGAATAAGCTCTTCTTCTATGAGGTTTATACCAGTAATGGTATCCATAAGATGAAAAGGCGTTTGGTTTCCTAAACCATAAGCCGGTAAATTTAACCACTGATGAAAAGCCTCTACAGAACCAAAAACCTCAATACCTTTATTAAAAAGAGCAAAAGATTTGATGAGCTTTTCACTTAAAGCAGCATCTAGTTTTAAACCTTGAACAGCATGATTTTGTATGGTTTTAACGGTGGTTTTAAATGCGCTTTGAAACTCATCATAAGTAAAACCAGAAATATTTAGAAAATCTAGCGCAGCATTTGCACTTAAACCCTCTTTAGAATTTTGCAATAAAGCAATAGGATTAACAGACATTTTTTGATACACCGCAATAGTTTCCTGAACCAATTGGTTGGTTATATCATCATGAGGATTGACGCTGTAATTTTTTGGCTTTTTTTTGACTGTTTTCATAAGCTTAACAAAAAGAATAATCTAATATATGAAATTTTTCTTTTTATCAAAGAAAAATTTCCTGATTATTAATTCTTGTTAAGTATGATATCTTCCAAAGCATCTATCCAGGCCGGATTATCGTTTAAGCTTTCTACTAATTGTACTTTCTCGCCACCAAGTTCTTCAAACTCTTCTTGGTACTCATTTGAGATTTCAAATAGCGTTTCTAAACAATCTGCCACAAAAGCAGGGCATAAAACTAAAATTCTTTTTACGCCTTTGCCGGCTAATTCTTTCAAAACATCGCTGGTATAAGGTTGCATCCAAGGATCGTTTCCTAAACGAGATTGAAAGCATAAAGAGTGCATATCATCTGATAAATTAAGCTCTTCTGCAATTAATTTAGCTGTTTGGTGGCATTGGGCCGAGTAACAAAACTTATTATTCTCTGTTAAGGTCTTACAACAATCTTTTACTTTTAAACAATGTTCACCAGAAACATCGGCTTTACGCATATGTCTTTGTGGCACTCCGTGGAAACTAAATAAGATGTGATCCCAACCTTCATCTAAATACTTTCTGGTATTGTCTGCAAACACTTTAATCATACCCGGATGATCATAATAGCTATTTACAAAGCTTATAGAAGGTATTGCTTGCCATTGGCTAACAATTTCCATGACCAATTGATGAACAGAACCAGTAGATGCCGAAGCATATTGAGGGAATAATGGAATAACTTTAATGCTATCTACTTTGGCTTGTTTTAATCGCTCAAGAGCATCAGGAATAGAAGGAGATTGATAACGCATAGCTAATTCTACATGATAATCTTCGCCCAATCTATCGGCTATAGCGTCTCTAACATTATTACCATAAATTAAAAGCGGTGAACCTTGTTCGGTCCAAATTTCTTTGTAAATTTTGGCTGATTTAGGCCCTCTAAACGGTACAATAATACCTTTAACTAATAAAGTTCTTAAAACAGGATTAATATCTATAACCCTACCATCCATTAAAAACTCATCTAAATATTTTCTAACATCAGCAGTTTTAGGACTATCTGGTGTTCCTAAATTAACCAATAAAATTCCCTTTTTTCCCATTCCTGTTTATATATGATTTGCTTTATCTTTTAAAATCCATAATAGCCACCAAGGTGTACCCGGCGAGTCGTGATGCTCGTAGTGATAACCAAAAAAGTAACAACTTATAAAAGCTAAAAAATGATTTCTTGTTTGAGATCTTGATTGATGTTTATTATCATGTTCTCCTTTATGAGGTAAATAGGTGCCGAAGTAAAAAAGTTGTAAAGTGCTTAACAAAGATGGAATTACCCAAAATAAAACAAGGTTTACTTCGTCAAACCAAAGTTTTAAAACATTAAAAATAATAGCCATAATAACTATTTGCCACCAAGTAATGTACTGTGTTATGAAATGAAAATACCACTGAAAGAAATTACCATGATGGTAATCAGGGTCATCATGAGAATGTACATGACTGTGATGTAAATGATGTTTGGCATTTAAAGCTTTAAAGGGAAAAGCTGCATATAGAGCGGTACATATTTGCCCAATGGCATTGTTTACCCTCTTATTAGCGCTATAAACTGTACCATGCATAGCATCATGTGCGGTAATAAATAAACCCGTATATAAGTGTGCTTGGATGAGGATAAAAACATAAATAAGAGGATTAGAGAAATTAACCTCAAAATTTAAGAAAAAAGATAGTGAACAAAACCAAAAGGCTATGACAAGCAAAGCAATAAGCAAACCTTTATAAGATTTTTTATTCACGATATAAAAATTTAGTATGTCTCTAAAACCTTCTTCACGTCCTCCATTAACCACATTGGGGTAGAGGTTGCACCACAAATACCAATTTTATCTCCAGGGTTAAACATCATAATTTCTAAATCTTCTGCCTTACTGATGAAATAAGTAGCTGGATTGTTTTTGCGGCATACTTCGTACAAAACCTTTCCGTTTGAAGATTTTTTACCCGATACAAAAACAATTTTATCAAACTTCTTAACAAAATCTGGTAAGTCTTTATCGCGGTTAGATACTTGTCTACAAATGGTATCATTAGCCTTTACCTCGTAACCTTTAGCAATAAGCTCTTCTTTAATTTGGTAAAATTTCTCTGTAGACTTTGTTGTTTGGCTATATAAAGTGAATTTTTGCGGAAGTTCTACATCTTCCAATTCTTTTATATCTTGAAAAACCAAAGCTTCATTATTGGTTTGACCTTGCAAACCAATAACCTCAGCATGACCATGTTTGCCAAAAATCAAGATTTTCTCATCAGCATCATGTGTGGTTTTGATACGATTTTGCAATTTTAAAACCACCGGGCAAGATGCATCTATTAAAGTGATATTATTTTCTAGTGCAACCTTATACGTTTCAGGCGCCTCGCCATGTGCTCTTATAAGAACTTTTTCGTTTTTAAGTGTTTTAAGATCCTCATTATCAATAATTCTTAGGCCTTTAGCTTTTAAGCGTTCTACCTCTTCATCATTATGAACAATATCTCCTAAACAATATAAATAACCATCTTCTTGTAGTATTTCTTCTGCCATATCTATGGCATAAACTACTCCAAAACAAAATCCAGAATCGCTATCAATGGTTACTTGTAAATTATATTTCATGGTGCAAGATAATCAAGCTTTTATGCCGTAAAATTAGGCAAATTCTTGTTTAAAAAATTTAAAAAAACATCAAAGCTCTGCAATATTTAATATGGCAAAAAACACAAACTGACTTATGAATAATACCAAACCAACCGGATTTGTTTTCTTAAAATCTACCGCATAGTAAAATCTTAGCAACAGGAAAGAAACTATATACCAACCTACATAATTTTGAAAAGGCACATTGTATCCTTCCCAGCTCCAGTAATCATGCTGAATGGCAACTGGTTCTATTAAAATATCAGTGGCAACTAAAAAAACTGCACCAACTAAAGATTTTATGGTGGGTTGATGTTTAAATTTTCTCTTTAAGTAAGAACCCATGGAAAAAACCATGATAAACCAATTTACCCCTATCATTAAAGGTATATCTGCCAGTTTAAAACCCAATGTATTCCCATAGCTATATACGCCAAATATTTTTCCGGTACTTACACCAATAAGCTCTACTATATATCCTGCCACTGCAACTGTTAAGGCAGTAACCCAAAAGTTTAAGCTAAATTCTTTTTGGTTGATAATTAAAATACCTGCCATTAAAAGTAAATGAAAGGGCACTAAAGACAGAAACAACTCATACAAAGCAGGAACTAAAAAACCTATTAAACCCACTATGTGGAAAACGATAATGAAGATAATAGAGAGTTCCTTTTTACCTAATCTAAAATTCATATGCTTACTTTACGACCTTTCCAGGTTACTTTATTTGTGATTTTTTTTCTAATGGATTGAAATGAAACTAACCCCAATGATAACATTTGGATGGGATGAAATAAAATATTGATGATTGGTGATTGGCCAGAGAGTAGGGAAATCATTAATCTACTTAATAAGATGAGTGTACAACAGAAAAAAAACAGCTGCGAATTCAAGTAAAACAAGATTAAAACCGGCCCTAAAAGCACTAAAAACAAATAAACCAACAAACCCGGTATAGAATTCCCAAAACCAGATAACATGTTTTTAGAAAAACCATTAATTGCATCATTATAACCTTTATACATACGGCAAAAGATATACCCATTTGCTAATAAAGCCTCACCAACAAGCTTTTCCTGTTTAACACGCTTCATAATCTCAACATCCTCTACTACCTGCTCTTTCACTTGTTTATGCCACTTATATTCGTGGTAAGTTGTAGCATTAAACATCATAAATTGCCCACTAGCAGCAGAAAAAGCAGGATTTTTTGATAGAAAAACTAACCTTAACGGCAATAAGTTAAGTAGGATATAATGCATCATAGGTACAACTAACTGCTCGCCACGGGTTTTCATGGTTTGGTTGGTAAATAAACTTAATAAATCAAGCTTATTCATGTGCATTCTATGTATGGCGCTATTAATAAGACCGTCTTTCACCAATTCATCAGCATCTAAAAAAAGTAAATATTTGCCTTTAGCATGTTTAGCTAATTGATGACAAGCAAAGTTTTTCCCCAACCAACCTTGTTTTAAAACCTCGCCTTTTAAGGTATGAAAACGAGCATCGGTTTGGGCAAATGCTTCACAAATCTCATAGGTATTATCATCAGAATTATCATCTAAAACATAAACTTCTATGTGCTTGTAGTCTTGTTGTTTAAGTGATTCTAAAAGCGGTAAAATATCTCCGGCCTCGTTTCTGGCGGGTATGAGTACCGAAACCAAATCTTGATAATGCTTTGGACTAGCCGTTAATTTTGGATTAGAAATAAAATTAAATAGCGTAACCGTAAAGCGCAAAATCAAAAAGAAAAATATGATATAAAACAAGATCATCATTTACACTACAATTTTACTTTGCTGGCCTTTAGCATCATCGTAATGCTTATTAAACTCGTTTTTGATAACTTGTAAACTTGTATATTCTTGAGCTTGCCATTCTTTTAAGTAAATAGAAACAGAGGGCTTTCTGTTTTGAAAATAATCAAATAAACTTACTGCGAAAATGTATTGAAATTTCTTACTCGCATGTTGTATGATATGAAGCAAACCTTTCTCGAAACCTATACTTGACACATGGTTAGAAAAGAGCTGACCTTGAGGGAATATCAATACCAAATTATTTGGATTTTCTAAAAGTTTGGCTGCATATTGTAACGAGTTAACCACACTTCTAGACTGTTTTTGAACACTAAAAGCACCCAAATATTTCATAAACCAAACTTTTTTGGCTGTATCCTCAATAATCATGACATGGAATTTCTTTTTAAGGTAAATTTTATTGAGGTAAAAAAGTAAGAACCCATCCCACCAACTACAATGGTTTGCTAGTAATAAAATTGCCTTATCGTTGTCGACATCAATCTTGTTAAAAGAAACAGATGAAAAATCTTTCTTGATGATATATTGAATATACCAGGAGAAAAATCTATGAATCAATCTGTTTTCTTTTGGTGTTACCATAGCTTACTTGTAAAATTAGTTTTATTTTCTTGATATCAGCTTGTTGACGGTATCATTTCACCAACTATTTTGGCTGATAACAAGGCCAAAGGAATTCCACCCCCGGGATGTACGCTTCCACCTGTAAAATACAAGTTCTTAATTTTTGATGAGAAATTGGCGTGACGTAAAAATGCCGCAAACTGGTTATTAGAGCTTGTACCATACAAAGAACCTTGATAAGAAAAACTTTTAGATTCTATAGTTCTTGGGTCTAAAATGGCTTCTGTAACAATCAACTCATCTAAATTTATCTTTAAATTTTTATTAAGTTTTTTAATGATGTTTAATTTCGCTTTTGCGATTAAAGTATCCCAATCTTGCCCAATGTTATTGGGTACGTTTATCATGGTAAACCAATTTTCGCAACCTTCTGGTGCATCATCAGCTTTAAGCTTTGAGGTGATATTGATATAAACAGTTGGATCATCATCAACAGCTTTTTCTTTAAAAATGGTATTAAACTCTTTTTGATAATCATCGCTAAAGAAAATATTGTGTAATCCCAGCTCTTTAAACTGCTTTTTAACTCCCCAATAAAAAATAAGTGCCGAGCTTGATCGCTCTTGCTTTAATATTTGCTGTGGCTGCTTCTCGTCTTTTAGCAGGTTTTTATAAGTAAAATACACATCCATATTAGAGACAACAACATCTGCAAAATGCTTTTTTGCATTGATAATGATGCCTTTTGTTTCCTTATTTTCTACTAGAATTTGTTCAACATAGCTGTTATAATGGAATTTTACGCCTAGTCGTTCTGCTAAATTTACTAAACTTAGGGTAATATCAAACATGCCCTTTTTTGGAAAATATGCTCCAAAATGTTGCTCCAGATGAGGGATAACATTTAAAGTAGCCGGTGCTTGGTAAGGATTAGAACCATTATAAGTGGCATATCTGTTTGCATATTGAATCATTTTTTTATCACTAAAAAATGATTCATTTGCCTTAGCCATACTTCTAAAAGCATCTATTTTAGGTAATCTTAAAACAGATTTTAGTGTAGGGATATTTAAAAAAGTAGCTAGTTTATGTAAAGACTTCTCTAAAAAAACATGATTGGTAATCTCGTAAATCTGTTTGCTTTTGGCTAAAAAAGTAAAAATTTCTTCGCGTTTAGAAGTGGTTTTAGCGGCTATTTCATCAGCAAACTTCTCAACATCTGCCCAAGCAGTTAAATGTGTACCATCATCCCAGAAATAACGACACACTTCGTCTAGTTTTTCGTACTGAAAATAATCTTGAGGCAACTCACCAGCCAATTTAAAAAGCTCTTCTACATATTGCGGCATGGTAAACAAGCTAGGTCCGGCATCAAACCTAAAACCATCTTGTTCAAATTCTGATAATTTCCCTCCTGGATAGGCATTAGACTCGTAAACATCAACTTGATAACCTTTCAAAGCTAACCTTACAGCACTTGCAATACCTGCTATACCCGCACCAATAACTATTGCTTTAGACATGATATCATTACTGTTTATTTTTTAAATTGTTTTAAAACTGTGGATTTTTAAACAAATATTATTAATATACAGATAACTTTTAGTTAAAATCTTCCGTAAAAAAACATTATACCCAATGCTATGGCTAAAGTATACAACAAACTACACGCAGTAAAATTTCTAAAGAAAAGCTACAGTCTTAAATTCCTGTTCATCTCTTTTATAGGGATACATATTCCTTTAATAGGGATTATAATATTTCTTTTAAGTACCGATGCTGGACTGGAAAAAAGCACCCTTATCATCATCACTTTAATTTTAACACTAGTTGCAACGGCCTCTACGCTTTTTATTCTAAATAGCCTAATCAAACCGCTTATATATTCAAAAAATGCGCTTCAAGATTATATTTCTGAGAAGAAACTACCTAATTTACCCACACACTACAAAGATGAAGTTGGTGTATTAATGCAACTTATCCAACAAAACATCTTACAATTGGATAGCTTACTAAAAGAAAATCAAGAGATTACAGCACTTTTATCGCACAATTTAAGAGCACCACTTTTGCAAATTAAAGGCTTATGTAACGTTTTAGAAATACAAAAAACAGAGAACAAAGATATTGTAGATAAAATTGATGATATTACTAGTACTCAACTCAAAAATATTGATGAACTGTTACTCAATTTAAAATACCATCATATAGATGATGAGACAGAAAATAAAGCTGTTGATTTAAAAAAACTCGTCAAAAAAACTATAGAAGAGGTAAAAGCAGAGGCATCTAAAAAAGATATTAAAATTGAAGAGCACTTTTGTGCTGAAGATGCTATAAACCTCACTAACGAGCATAAGCTTGGCTTAGTAATACAAAATTTATTAAGTAATGCCATAAAATTTTCATACCCTAAAGGCAATGTAATTGTAGCATTACAGCCTTATCAAAACAAGTTTAAAATAGAAGTAAAAGATCATGGACTTGGTTTCACACCCGATTTAGCTAAAAAACTCTTTACAAATTCTGCATCTGTAGGAAGAAGAGGAACTAACGGAGAGCCAACTATGGGTTTGGGGTTAAACCTGAGTAAAAAAACTATTGAACAAATGGGTGGTAAATTAAAAGCTCATAGCGATGGTGAAAACAAAGGTGCAACTTTTAGCTTGATTATTTAAGTGAGTTTAAAAGCGTAAAAATCTTTTGCCTAATGGCTGATGTTGAACCGTTATAATTATTTACCATTATTGAAAAGCATTTGTCTTCATGGTAGCCTGTATAGCATAAAACATCGCCTATGGTACCACTTTTCATTTTCATATTGTTATAAACCGGAAAACTGTTAAGGTAAGCATTAAACCATTTTTCCTTTTTTGCCGCTAGTAAAACATCAACCATAGTTTTAGATGTTACCCGGTTTGCTGGGGATAAACCACTAGCATCATATATGTTTAAACTTGCGCTAGCAATACCTTTATTTTTCCAGAAGTCTTTAATGAATGTTATACCTTTTGCTATGCTATTATCCGGAGACATTAGCCTTAATAACTGCTCACCGTAAAGGTTTAAGCTTTTTTGGTTAAACTGATAAATAATATCAGAAAGCTTAGGAGACTCTATGCTTAACAAAATTTTTGTTGTCTCTTTTACGGCAACAGCCTGTAATTGAAGTCTCCTGCCGGTATTGTAGCCAGATGATTGAATACCGTTTTTGTTCAAAAAATCATAAACATCATAAGCCATGGCTAAAGCAGCATCTGGCAAAGCAAACCTGATGGTTTTCTTAAGATTTTGTGCATAAGTACCTCTTAAATAAATAAACTGGCTGTAAGACGATGAATAACCATAAACCTGATCGCCAGAGCCAACAGCACCAGTACTTACTTCATTTACCAATTGTAAAAAAGGATAAAGCTGCTTTTCGTTAATGATGCTAACCGGCTTCCCTATAGTTGTTGATGGACTGAAATTAACATCAAACTCGTTTTCACCCCAACAAACCGCACTGGTAGAAGCTCCGTAATAATTGCCTATATCTTGCCAAATCCATCCATCTGGTAAAGATTGTGAATCCCAAATGGCATCATCAGCGATGATTTCTCCTGTAATTTTCTTAATTCCCGCTTGTTTAAGAGCATCTAAAACTCTAGCATAAATAACAGTTTTGGTTGTTGAGGCATACCTATCGCTACCCAAAGTAGGGTCGCCACTACCTTTAATAATGATATTACCTTGCAAAACACCATTATTTACAACACCGTTGTAACCAATTTCGGTTCTAAACCGATAATCTTCTCCCAAAATACTTAAAGCAGTTGCGGCCGTAATAACTTTTAATGTGGAGCCTGGGACCATCCCCAGTTGTGGTTGTGCAGAAAAAATAGAAGTATTATGAGTTGTAGAAGCAACAAAAAAAGAAACTGAGGCGTGTTTCAATTGCTCATCAGCCATAAATTTTTGATAGGCTACTTGTATTCTTTGATTTAGTGTTTGGCTATAAACATTTGAATACAAAAAGATGCTTAAAGCAAGGAGGATATTTTTCATCACAGTGAAATTAAAAATTATCATCCATTAAAATAGAAAAAGGTCTAAAACAAAAGGAGCGAACTTTTTAAGTTCGCTCCTATAAGTGTATCTATATAAAAAATTAACCTATTAACTTTTGGCTATAAAGATATTCTGCAATTTGAACTGCGTTGGTAGCAGCACCTTTTCTTAAATTATCAGCAACGCACCACATGTTTAGGGTATTTGCTTGTGATTCATCTCTACGGATACGTCCTACTAAAACTTCATCTTTACCGTGTGCATCCATTGGCATTGGATATTTAGCATTTGCAGGGTCATCAACAACAATAACACCACTTGTAGCCGCTAGCAACTCACGAACTTTAGCTAAATCGAAGTCTCTTTCAAACTCAATATTGATAGACTCTGAGTGGCCACCCATAACCGGTATTCTTACAGTTGTTGCAGTAACTTTAATACTGTCATCGCCCATAATTTTATTGGTTTCTTTAATCATTTTCATCTCCTCTTTGGTGTATCCATTATCTTGGAAAACATCAATCTGAGGGATAACATTTAAATCAATTGGGTAAGCATAAGCCATAGGACCATCAGTAATGCCTTTACGCTCGTTCATTAATTGGTCTACAGCTTTAACACCAGTTCCTGTTACAGATTGGTATGTAGAAACTACAACTCTTTTTATTTTATACTCATCATGCAAAGGCTTTAAGGCTACAACCATTTGTATGGTAGAGCAGTTAGGATTTGCAATAATTTTATCTTCTTTAGTTAAAACAGATGCATTAACTTCAGGAACAACCAATTTCTTGGTTGGATCCATCCTCCATGCAGATGAATTATCAATTACTGTAGTACCAACAGCAGCAAATTTTGGTGCTTGCTCTGTAGAAGTACTACCTCCGGCAGAGAATAAAGCAACATCTGGCTGCATGGCAATAGCCTCATCAACAGTTACAACCTTGTACTTCTTTCCCTTAAAATCAATTTCCTTACCCTTGCTTTTTTCTGAAGCAACTGGAATTAATTCTGTAACTGGGAAATTGCGCTCTGCTAATACTTTTAACATCTCCGTACCTACTAGGCCGGTTGCGCCTACAACTGCAACTTTCATTTTTTTTAAAATTTAATACTAACTTTCTATTGTTTAACTATTTTGTGAAAATTTTGAACGCCAAATATGAGAAAGATTTTACTATTTTTTCTGATTATATTCTACAAAAACACTTTTGCACAAATAAATGATCTATTTTCTGACGGTAATTTTACTAATAACCCAACTTGGATAGGACAAGATGCTAATTTGAACTTCATTGTAGTGAATGAGCAGTTACGCTCTAATAATACTACTGCTAATGCCAGCTTTTCTTTGGCTACAGAAAACACCAAAGCTTTAGGCTGCACTTGGGAGTTTAATTGTGTGCTACAATTTGCCACATCTGGAGCTAATTATGTTGATGTTTACCTCATTAGCAATACATCAGACCTTAGAGCTACAAATATTAATGGCTATTTTGTAAGAATTGGTAATACTGCTGATGAAATTGCACTTTATAGAAGAAGTGGTACAACTGCTACAAGTACTAAAATTATTGATGGTAGAGATGGCCTGGTATCAAGCTCAACTAATAATAATTTCAAAATTAAAGTAAGTAGAACGGCTAATGCAATATTTAACTTAGAAAGAGATAGTACTGGAACCGGAAATGCTTACCGCTCTGAAGGAACAGTTACTGATAATACGTTTACTACTACTAACTGGTTTGGCTTTTTAATTCAGCAATCTACAGCTACATTTTTTCAAAAGCATTTTTTTGATAATATCATAGTACAAGATTTGGTTGTTGATGTAAATCCGCCAGTATTAAATACCATTATACCAGATTCAAATAAAATCACTCTAAACTTTAATGAAGCTATTGCAACAACAGAAGCCAGTAATCGTTTAAATTATCTGATAAATCCTGGGAATATCATCCCGGCAACGGTAAATGTAAGTGGTAGTACAGTAGTCTTAAATTTAACAAACAGCTTAAACACTAATAGTTACAGCATTAGCATCAATAATATTAAAGATTTGAGCGGTAACGCCATCACCAACCCTATCAACAGAAATTTCAATTACAGAAGACCTTATCGGGCTAGAGTTAATGATGTTGTGATTAATGAAATATTTGCCGACCCATCGCCACAAATAGGCTTACCTGCGGTTGAGTTTATTGAGCTCTGGAATCGTACTACAGAAAACATCCCATTAAATGGATATAAGTTTAGTGATGCTACTACAACTTTCAATTTTACAGGAGACACGCTAAAAGCTAATGAATATTTAATTCTTTGTGCCCGGCCAGATACTACTTTATTAAAACCGTTTGGGCGTGTTTTAGGGATTTCCCCTTGGCCATCGTTAAACAATACGTCAGACCAATTAAGCTTTTTTAATGATGTTAATACATTAATCAACCATGTAAATTATAGTGATACTTGGTATAGAGATGCAACAAAAAGAGCTGGTGGCTGGACATTAGAAATGATAGACCCTTTAACAAGTTGCAAACCATCACAAAATTATTCGGCCAGTATAAACCCCATTGGCGGGACACCTGGCGCACAAAACAGTATTTATTTAAGTAACAGAACAGTAAATCCGCTATCAGCAAATAACGCAACAATGAAAGATAGTGTTACCGTTTTGGTAACTTTTAACCGTGGATTAGATAGTTTGCAAGCATCTATCAGAACAAATTACAGCTTAAATAATGGCTTAGGAAACCCGCAAAGTGTTAGCCTTTTGGCTCCAGATTTTTCACAAGTAGAACTAAAATATCCAGCTCCGCTAAGTAGAAATTTAACTTATACACTTACGCTTTCTAACATTGCAGATTGTGGTGTAAGTACCATTAATAACCAAGCGCTTTCATTTATCTATCCGGGCGTATTAGAAACTAAGGATTTTGTTGTTAATGAAGTTTTATTTAACCCTAAACCTGGAGGAGTAGATTTTGTAGAAGTATATAATCGTTCTGATAAAATTTTAGATTTAAAAGATTTAAACATTGCTAGCCTCAATACAGAAAAAGACTCTTTAATTAGTATAAGAGCAGTAAGTACAGCTACCATATTAGCAGAACCCGGTAGTTATTGGGTGCTTACCACCAATCTAGATCAGATTAAAACAGCTTATCAAACTTTAAATCCTTCTCATTTTGTGCAGATGACTAGTATGCCTGCTTATAATGATTCTGAAGGTGTTGTTGTATTGTTAGATAAGAATAACAAGCGCATAGACCAGTTTAATTATGATGCTGATATGCACTTTGAACTATTAAGAGATGTTGAAGGCGTTTCATTAGAAAGGGTATCAGCAAACGAGGAGACTAATAAACCGGGTAATTTCAAATCGGCCACATCAACAGTAGGTTATGCAACACCTGCTTATCAAAATTCTCAAATGCCAAACAATATCGTTACAAACGAAGAACTTTCTCTATCAGGAAAAAGCTTTTCGCCTGATAATGACGGCTTTGAAGACATTTTAACCATTAACTATAAATTACCCAACAGCGGTTTTGTAGCTAAAATTTCTATTTTTGATGATAAAGGTCAACTGGTAAAAAAACTGATTGAAAATCAAAACGTTTCTGCTGAAGGTAGTTTTACTTGGGATGGACTAAATGAAAATAATAACCTTTTAAAAACAGGTATTTATATTGTTTATGCCGAGTTTTTCGACTTAAAGTCTGAAATTAAAAAGTTCAAAAAGGCCGTGACTTTAGCCTCAAAATTAAATTAAAAATGACAGAACACATATTAGTTTTAGGTTCTAATGGGCAAATAGGTACAGAGTTGGTTACCGCCCTCAGAAAAGCCTATGGTTTTAATAAAGTGGTAGCCTGCGATATCCGCAGACCCGATTATGACATTAAAAATGCTGGTCCGTTTGAGTTTGTAAACGTTTTAGATAAAGAAAACCTAAAAGCTGTATTTACAAAATACAAACCCAAACAGGTGTATTTATTAGCCGCATTACTATCGGCAACTGGCGAGCAAAACCCAAAATTAGCTTGGGATTTAAACATGAATGGCTTACTTAATGTACTTGATTTCTCTATTGAGTATGGTACACAAAAAGTTTATTGGCCAAGTTCTATTGCCGTTTTTGGGCCATCATCACCAAAAAACCAAACACCGCAATTTTGCACTATGGACCCAAATACCGTTTACGGAATTAGTAAACTTGCTGGCGAAAGATGGTGCGAATATTATTTTCAAAAATTTGGTTTAGACGTAAGAAGCATACGCTACCCAGGTATCATCAGCTGGAAAGCCATGCCGGGCGGAGGAACAACAGATTATGCTATCCATATTTTTCATGATGCACTAAAAAAGAAAACTTACCAAAGCTTCCTCTCTGCCGAAACAGATTTACCCATGATGTATATGGATGATGCGATACGCGGCACTATTGAATTAATGGATGCTCCGGCAGAAAATATAAACATCCGGTCAAGCTATAATTTTGATGGTGTAAGCTTTAACCCAGAAGAGTTGGCCTCAGAAATTAGAAAACACATCCCTGAATTTACTTTAACTTATAGCGAAAACGACCCCAGACAAGCCATTGCTAACAGTTGGCCAAAATCTATTGACGATAGCTATGCAGAAAAAGACTGGAATTGGTCGCCAAAATTTGACCTTCAAAAAATAACTAGCGAAATGCTGAGAAATCTGGGAAAGGGTTAAGCATTTTTTTATAGTTTTGGGATTGATTTTAGACTATAGTTAATAGACAATAGTCAATGATAGATAGTTAATAGATTAAAACATCAGACTTCGGTCATCCGACTTCTGACTTTTGTAAAAAAACACAATGGGAAGAGCATTTGAATTCCGTAAAGAAAGAAAATTTAAGCGTTGGGCTAAAATGGCGGTACAATTTACCCGTATAGGTAAAGATATTGTTATTGCCGTTAAAGAAGGCGGACCAAGTCCGGAAACCAACTCGAGATTAAGAACTGCCATACAAAATGCTAAGGCAGTGAATATGCCTAAAGACCGTGTAGACGCAGCTATTAAAAGAGCTTCTGATAAAAGTACTGCCGGTTACGAAGAGATTGTTTATGAAGGTTACGGACCAAATGGCGTTGCCGTTTTGGTTGAAACCGCTACCGATAATACCAACAGAACTGTAGCTAACGTACGTAGCTATTTTAATAAATGTAACGGTGCTTTAGGAAAAACTGGCTCTTTAGATTTCATTTTCAAAAGAGTATCATCTTTTAGATTTGCTCCTGGAGATTTAGACTTAGAAGAACTAGAGTTTGAATTGATTGATGCTGGCTTAGAAGAAATATTTGTTGAAGCCAACGAGGAAGGCGAAGATGAGGTTGTAGTGCATGCCGCTTTCGAAGATTTTGGTAAGATGCAAAAAGCTTTAGAAGAAAAAGGCATAGAAGTTAAGCAAGCCAAATTAGAGCGTATTGCGCTTTCACATACAGAAGTAAATGAAGAGCAAGCTGCTGATATTTTAAAACTATTAGATAAACTGGAAGATGATGATGATGTACAAGCAGTTTATCATAACATGGCAGAATAGTTTTTAAGCTAAAAACATTGTAAAAATGACTTTTGAAGAGTTTTTCTTAAAAAAGAAAATAGACCTTAATAAGCTTAAACAAGCTGATGATGGTTTATACACTCAATTCAAAAGTCATTTTACTTTAATGGGCGAAAAAAGCTTTGACCATACCAAGAAATACTGGTTTAACAAGCTGCGTAAAGATTTTCGCTTATCTGAAGAAGAAGAAAGCAGATTAAAAGCTTTATACCAAAAACCACTTGAAACGGCTGTAAAAGAAGAAAAAACTACCGAAACGGAAGCTGTAATAGCTAAACCTGCTGGCTTTAAACCTAAATTTAAAGCTGCTACCGTAGCACCAAAAGAAACTGAAGAAAATACTTCATCAAACCCAAGTACAGAAGAAACAACCATAGCCAAACCCGCTGGCTTTAAACCCCGCTTTAAAGCCGGAGCTACGCCAGTAAAAAGTGAGGAAACAAAAGCAGAACAGCCTATTCCAACTCCTGAAACAGCAGAAAGTAAATCCACTACTCCAGTTGGTTTTAAGCCGAGATTTAAGGCTGGTGCTACAACTATAAAAACAGAGGAAACAAAGACAGAGGAACCTATTTCAGCTACCAAAACTGAAGAAAGCAAACCCGCTGTTGGTTTTAAACCTAGATTTAAGGCTACCCAAACCCCTATTCAACAAGAAGAAATAAAGGAAGAGCCTATTAACCTAGAATCAGAAAAAGCTACTGAAACACTAGCTCAAGAAGATAAACCTTTAGGATTTAAACCTAGATTTAAGGCTAAGACTACCACAATTAAACAAGAAGGTGTTAATGCTGAAGAAAATATAGTAGCTGATTCGCAAGAAGAAATAAAGGAAGAGCATACTTCTACAGCGAAACCTTTAGGCTTTAAACCTAGATTTAAACAGAATAAGTAGAAACTATTGTTTTAATCCTTTCTTTAGAAAAATCAGTATTAGTTTTTAAAATACTGCTTCAATACCTTAATCCAGATATCATATCCTTTTTGGTTCATGTGTAAATTATCTTGGATAAAAATATCTTGTTGTACCTTACCATTTTCAGCTAACATGGCTTGGTAAACATCAATAAAATCTGTTGAGGGTTGCGAGCTTAAAAAAGATTTAATTTTAGCGTTAGCATCCTGAAAAGCAGCATCAAATTTTTCTCTACTAATACTGGGTTTAATAGAAATATAAGAAATTCTAGTTTCAGGAAGTTGCTTTCTAATCAAATTAAACAAGATTTTAAACCTGTCTACCGTAACATCAACACTTGTTCCGCCGGCAATATCATTTTCTCCACTATAAATGAAAATATGCTTTGGCTGATAAGGAAAAATAATATCATCGGCATAATAAATAGCATCAGCTAAATTTGAGCCTCCAAATCCACGATTGATAGCTCCATAAGCTTTAAAGACATTTTCTAAATCTTTCCATAATCTTAAGGAAGAACTTCCTACAAAGAGTACAGCATTTTTTTGAGGAAAACGAAGCGAGTCTTGCTTTTTGTACTGAGCTATCTCTTTATAAAAGGGAGCTTTAGCAGGCTGAGCTTGTATAATAACTCCCGAAAATAAGAAAGCAACAACTAAAAAGAACTTTAAAAAATGTTTCATCAGTATTATTTTTTATGCGAAAACAACCAAGGTAAAACTTCTGGCTCTTTGAAAGCAGGATCCCAACTGTTATGGTTGGCATCCGGGTAAACCGTATACTTCGGTTTTGCACCTAAACGTTTCAATTCCTCATGTATCAACAACGAAAATTCTGGTATCACAACATCATCTTTTGCCCCATGAAAAATCCATAAATTAACCTTATGAGCATATTTTCTTACATTTTTAACATGGTCTCCGCCACAAATAGCAAAAGCTGCTGCAAATGTATTGGGCTGCCTACGTAACATTTCATAAGTTCCCATCCCACCCATAGATAAGCCTCCTACATAAAATCTATCCTCATCTAAATAAGCTAATTTTTTAAGTTCTTTTAAATAAGCCAACAGCAAAGACATGGCTTTAGTAGGTTTACCTCCTTGCTGAAAATTAAAATGCCTTTTGCCCTTTTCTTTATCTGTAACAATGTTCACATTTGCCCAATAGCTATCTTTAGAACATTGCGGAAAAACCACAATAGCAGGAAATTCATCCTGCTTTTCTAAAAATAATTTAGAGCCATGTATCAGCTGACTTTTATTATTATTTCCGCTCTCGCCACGACCATGTAAAAACAGTACGAGTGGATATTTTTTTGTAGCATCAAAATTTTTAGGATACAAAACCCTTACTGGCAAAGTATCTCCTTTGTAGATAAAAGTTTCATCATTAAACTTAGAAATATCCTGAGCTTTCATTTCAAAACTCAGGATAACTAATAATAATATGCTGCTTAAAATTCTCATTTTTCTAATTTAAAATCGGCAGATTTCACATTTGTAGAACTATTTCCAACAAAAACTTTAAAATCACCAGGTTCTGCTACAAAATCTAAATTACTATTATAAAACATCAAGTCTTCCTCGCTTAAAGTAAAAGTAAGATTTTTAGTTTCGCCAGCTTTTAAATACACTTTTTGGAACCCCTTGAGTTCTTTAACTGGTCTGGTTATAGAGCCTACCAAATCTCTAATATATAATTGTACAACTTCTGCGCCATCTACTTTACCCGTATTTTTTACGCTTACGCTGATGTTGATTTGCTCGCCAGAACGCAAGGTAGTTTTATCTAATACAGGTGCTTGAATATCAAAAGTTGTATAGCTTAAACCATACCCGAAAGGATAAAGTGGCTCGTTACTCACATCTAGATAATTTGATTTAAACTTTGTAAACCATTTACCTTCTGCTAACGGTCGGCCTGTATTTTTATGATTATAATACATAGGAATTTGCCCAATATTTTGAGGGAAAGTAGCGGTTAATTTTCCTGATGGATTAACATCGCCAAATAAAACATCGGCGATAGCCAAACCTGTTTCTGTGCCACCAAACCAAGTATTTAAGATAGCCGGAACGTTCTTTTCTTCCCAACTTAAATCTAAAGGCCTGCCTGTAAACAACACTAAAACCACAGGTTTACCTGTTTTAACCAATTCTTCTAAAAGCTCTCTTTGTATTTTTGGGATTTGGATATCTGTTCTGCTAGAACTTTCGCCACTCATTTCAGAGCTTTCACCTAAAGCGGCAACAATAACATCGGCTTTTTTAGCAATAGCGATGGCTTCTTGTAAAACCTGCTCTTTGGGGCGATTGTCTCTAGGAATTTCTCTTCCAAACATGGTTGCTCTAGCTTGATAGGCTGCATCTTCAATTAAATTAGAACCTAAAGCATGGAGAATTTTCACTTGCGGACCAGCAACTTGCTGTAAACCGTCTTTTACAGAAACAGCTTTAGCTAAATCTGTTGAAACGCTCCAAGTGCCTGGCATATTCACCCGGCTATCTGCCAAAGGACCAATTAAAGCAATAGTTCCTGTTCTTTTTAAAGGTAATACAGCATTTGTATGCCCAGCAGTAGGTGCATTTTTTAACAACACAAAACTTTTAGCAGCAACTTCACGAGCAAATTTCCTGTTTTCTGGAGTAAAAATGGTTGTTTTAGCTCTTTCCTCGTTACAATAACGGTAAGGGTCTTCAAACAAACCTAATTTATATTTAGCTTCTAAAATCAATCTGCAAGCTCTGTTGATATCAGCTTCAGAAACTTTACCTTCATCTAAAGATTTTTTTAAAGTTGTTAAGAAACCTTCGCCCACCATATCCATATCTACACCCGCTTTTACCGCTTTGGCTGATACTTCTTGTAAGTTACCTATGCCATGGTCTATCATTTCATTGATAGCGGTATAATCAGTTACTACTAAGCCATCAAATTTCCAATCTTTACGTAATAAATCGGTTAACAACCATTGGTTTGCCGATGCTGGCACACCATCAATCTCGTTAAAAGATGTCATCACACTTCCTGCTCCTGCTTCTATAGCAGCTTTATAAGGAGGCATAAATTCGTTATACATCCTCACTTTGCTCATATCAACGGTGTTATAATCTCTTCCGGCTTCGCCAGCTCCGTAAAGGGCAAAATGTTTTACGCAAGCCATTAAGGTATTGTATTTAGCTAAATCATCTCCTTGGTAACCTTTAACCATAGCCTTAGCTATTTCTGCACCTAGAAAAGGGTCTTCACCATTACCTTCAGAAACGCGGCCCCAACGTGGGTCTCTAGAAATATCTACCATTGGCGAAAAAGTCCAATTGATACCATCTGCGGAAGCTTCTTCTGCTGCTATACGAGCTGTTTTTTCTATCAAAGGCATATCCCAAGTGGCAGATAAACCTAATGGAATAGGGAAAGTTGTTTTATAACCATGTATCACATCTAACCCAAAAATTAAGGGAATTTTTAGACGAGTGTTGTTAACCGCAAGTTCTTGAACTTTTCTAATTCTGGCTGGCGTAGTTAAGCTAAAAAAGCCTCCCACTTCACCACGTTTTACTTTATTTTCTAAATCAGAATTCCCGGTAGTACCTGTAATGGCTTCGCCACCTGTTAATAAATTTAACTGACCAATTTTTTCTTCAATGGTCATTTTAGACATTAAATCACTGATAAAGACATCCATTTTATTTTGTGGACGGCTTTGTATATTTTTTTGTTGTGCGCATGCTGTTAATATGGCAATACAACATCCGGTAAAGGCTAATAAAATAAAAAACTTGTTCTTCATGGTAATTAATTTGATATATACGGACTTTGGAAACCTAATTTTTTTAAACCGGCTTGCACCTCGGGGGCTTTCATAAATAAATTCCATAGTAAACCGCTGCGATGATTTTCTAACATCACTACAATTGGACCTTGGTCTATACCTAAATATCTTTTTGGATACCAGTTTGCTGATTCAGAAAAAGCATCGTAAAAACCATATTTGCCCCATACTTTATCGCCTAAATTCTCGTACCAATGGCGCATAGCTTTTAAAGATTCTTCTGGTGTATAAGGAAAAGAAGACAAAGCTGCTGTTGGCGAGATTACGCCTAAATCTCTGTTAATGGTATGGCCGGCATAGCCGTTTACAGAATAACTAGCGGTTAAACCCCAACTATTTTCCCCATAACCTTTAAATCCTTTTGGGTTTGCTACACAATAATCTCTAATAGCTAAAGTGTGATTTCTATTCTGTTGCCAATAATCTGCATATTGGTCTTTTAAACCTTTCGGGTTTAAACCTAGGTAAGAATAATGTGCCCAAAATAATGGTCCTACACTATTTTTCTCTCCTTGATGGTCTAATGTAATTTGATGACCATAAACACTAACATTTGTTTTGATGGCTCCGTTTCTTGCCCATCCTTCGTGGTAAACTTCTGCCGGGATAGGATATGTAGGAGACGATGCTCCAAGCACATACATAATTAAACATTCATTATATCCTTTTACAGGAAAATTCATTTGCCAAGCGTAATTTGGCGACCAATGCCAATACAATACGTTTTGGTTGTTTCTGTAAAAGTTAAAATCTATTTCTTTCCAAAGCTGGTCTGCCTTAGCAGCCAAAGCTTTTTCTTGTGTATTTCCTGATTTAAAATATTCTCTGATACAAATAAGAGATTGTGCTACAAAAGAAGTTTCTACCAAATCGCCACCATCATCTTTTGTAGAAAAAGGTTTGGTTTTACCGGTTTCACCTTCTAACCAATGTGGCCAAGCACCATGAAAACGGTCTGCTTTTTCTAAGAAATTGAGTATTTTTTCTAATCGGGCTGTACCTTCTGCCTTGGTTACATAGCCCCTATCAATGGCACTAATAATAGCCATTAAGCCAAAACCTGTAGCGCCTGTAGCTACTACATTTCTATCATTTTGTGGATAATAATTATCTAAATGGATACGCTCTCTGCCGGCTCCCGAATTTGGTTCTGCACCATCCCAGAAATATTGAAAAGTTTGTTTTTGAACCAAATCTATCAATTGTTCATCACTTAACTTATTTTGATTTTCTAAAGGGGTATTCACGATTTTCTTACCATTGCTACATCCCGAAAGGATAATAACAACAGCGGCTAGGGCAGATAAAAAGGGTTTTAACATGATATCATTTTTACGTCTTCACTTAATCTTCTAGAAGGCAGGATTTATATTTTAAAGAGATTAAAATTTGTCAGGCAGAGCGAAGCTGGATTTTTACCAACTCCGCCCATTATGACAACTAAACCAACCTATTTATTTGTTTGCTTTACCTAAATTATATAAAGCTCTGATGTGTGCATCAGGCAAAGCCCTATTATACACTCTTATTTCATCTATTTGGCCAACCATGTTAGCGAAAGTAGCATCTGTACCAATGGTTTTACCTGGTATAGTATTGTAGTTACCACCAATAATAATTTCTCCTGGCTCATAAGATTTAAATAAGTTATTACCTACACCTCTATTATTAAAGGAACCAACATTTACACCGTCAGCCCACATATTAAATACACCAGTAGTTGTTTCATATTTAAGTACTAGATGTGTCCATTTATCAGCACCAATAGTTGGGGATAAAGTACTATTTAAATTATCCTGAGAACCGCCACCAACTGTAGTAAATCTTGGGTTCATCCTTAAAGTATTGGTAGTAGTAGCAGGAAAACTCTGGGTATTTAACCTAAAATCTAAACTTCCGTTAAAAATTCCGGGTCTTGCAATTTGAAAAATCATGGTTCTTTTAGAACCGTTATTGGTAATTTTAACCCACTGGCTAAGCGTAAAGCTTTTTAATGAATCTGATTTAAATGCATTTATTTGAGTCGCATAATACAAATAACCGCTGTTTAGGCTGATAGCTTTACCTCTTACGCCACCATCAACAAAAGAATCGTTTGCTGTTTGAGTTGGTGCTGTATTGCTTTTTACTTCGTTTTTAGTATCATCAAAAGACCAATAAGCTACCAGGTTCCGAGGGAAAATCTCATCTGAACTTGTATAACCATCAATTTTACCTTCGTAATCTGCCGGATTTACATCTGGCAAATTATTAGGATTACCATCTTTTTCGCAAGAAGATAGCAAACCAAGGCTTATTAATGCACTTAGCATTAATTTTCCTGATATATATGTTTTAAAAAATTTCATATCCTAATAAGATTAATTATAACCTGGATTTTGAGTTAACCTTCCATTACTTAAATCAATTTGAGCTTGTGGTATTGGTAGTAGCTCATGCTTACCAGGGACAAAGCTTTTGCCGACCCCTTGCATAACTGTTGCTACAGTACCCCATCTAACTAAATCAAAGAAACGATCATGCTCCATAGCCAATTCTATTCTTCTTTCTTTTCTTATAGCTTGACGTAACAATTCTTGATCTGTAGTGGTAACATTAGGTAAAATATTTGCGTTTGTACCTCTTGCTCTTGCCCTTACGCTGTTTAAGGCTTGTAGAGCTTTGGTTGTATTTTCTGTACCACCTAATTCGTTAGCTGCTTCTGCATACATCAACACTACATCGGCATAACGCAGTAAGCGTACATTCATCCACCAGCCAGAACGACTATTTATTAAAGCTCTTTTTGCTGGGTTTGTATATACTTTATTATTATAGCGAGGATTTGGTAAACCAGCTTGAGGACGCTCGCCAAAAATAGTTACAGAATCTGGTACGCTATAGAAAATGGTACGTCTTCTTCTAGGGTCACCGGGCTCATAAGCATTAGCTAAGTCTGTACTTGGTACATTAAAGCCCCAACCGAAATTCCAATCGTTTACACCTCTAACACTTTGTACTTGGGTATACTGGGAGCCAAAATCTGTTGGTACTGCAGGCGTTGATGTTGCTTGTACTTCAAAAATAGACTCTTTAGAATTCTCTCCTTCTTCATTGAAGATGGTGGCATAAGGAACCGATAGATTATACTCGCCAGAAGTCATAACAATATTTGCTTCATTCATTGCTTGTGCCCATTTACCTTGTGTTAAGTAAACTTTAGCTAACAAAGCATGTGCTGCCCCAGAATTAATTCTGCCAATAAATTTTCTATCATAAGCAGATGCTGGTGATAAATTATTAGCAGCAAATTGTAAATCTTGTTCTATAAATGCATAAACCTGAGCTGGAGTGCTTTGAGGAATATTTGCTTGTGATACGTTTGTTGAAATTACTGTGTCTATGATAGGTACTCTTCCGTAACATCTTACCAACATAAAGTATGCATAGCCACGTAAAAATCTTGCTTGTGCTTGTGCATCAATTTTTAAAGCTTCTGGAGTGTTAGGGTTAGGATCTTTAGCAACCCTATCTAAAATAAAATTACAGCTATTTACTAATCTATAATGCCCTAACCATAAAGCATTTACTAAACCATTGGTTGGTGTAAGGGTAAAATTATCCATCTGTAAACCATCAGGGCTATCAGCTGGTGTACTTCCTTTATCAGCATCATCACTTCTAAAGCTTGTTGCTGCAATAAATGGAAATACGGTTACATCATAACTTCTTAAGCTTGCATAAGCTCCGTTTATAAATTGGTCATAAGGACCTGCTCCTTCCGGATAAGGATAATTATCCTGATTATATTCGCCTTGGGATATTCTATCCAAAAAATCTTTTTGACAAGAACTCAGGAATAATGCTATCGCTAACAATGCCATAGCACCGTAACTTGTTTTTATGTTTTTAAGCATTTTCATGTCTATTAAATTTAAAATGTTGCATTAATACCAAATGTGTAAATCGCAGGCAATGGGAATAAACCATTATCAGCGCCAGCACCTAGAATAGGTGATAAAGGTGCTTCTGGTGTATATCCCGTAGTTTTGCTCCAAGTTTTTATGTTTTGCCCACTTACATATAGTCTTAAAGATTTCATACCAATTTTAGTCAAGGCCTTGGTATCAACTGTATAGCCTAATTGTACGGTTCTTAATCGGAAGTAATCTCCAAGTTCTAAATAGTAAGAGCTAAACAGTTGATTATTAGCTCTAGTATTATCTAGAATTGGCTCAACATTAGAAGTTCCAGGGCCAGACCATGCGTTAAGCCTATTACTTTCATAATTAACGATAGCAAAACTTGCCATTCTTCTTTGCGTATAAACATAGTTACCAGCTACACCCTGACCTTCAATCATGGCATCAAACTTTTTGTAGCTAAAAGAAAGATTTAATCCGTAATTGAAATTAGGGAAAGGATTACCTAAATTCACACGGTCTGCCGGAGTAATTACACCATCGCCATTGGTATCTGCATAAGAAATATCACCCGGAAGTGAATCTCCAAAAGCTGGCGTTCTATCTAAATCTGCTGTAGATTGGATAATACCAGTTTGGCGATATCCGAAGAAATAACCAATTGGTTCTCCAGAAGTTGTTCTATTAGCTCCACCATTACCTAAAAGCTGGAAATTAAAATTATTACCTATAGACTCTACTTTATTTCGGTTATAACTAAAGTTTGGTGAGAATGAATATTTAAAATCATTTCCAATTTTGTCATTCCAACCTAAAGCCACCTCAATACCTCTGTTGGTTATATCACCTAAATTGGTTCTATAAGGTAGTGTTTGATTTGGTATAGTTACAGAAGTAATAATATCAGTCGTTTTTCTATCATAAAACGCTATATCAGCACTAAATCTGTAATCTAAAGCTTTTAACTCAAGACCCATATCAAATCCTCTTACAACCTCCCATCTTAGACTAGGGTCTGGGATATAAGCTGGTGTAACCGATGGAAAAACATTATCACCAAACACACCCACATCAGTAACATTTAAGCCTGGTAAATATAAATTCTCACCAAAACCATTGGCATTACCTAAAGTACCCCACGCGGCTCTTAATTTTAAAAAATCTATTTTTTCTACCTTAAAGAAATCTTCTTCACTAGCAACCCATCCTAGACCTACGCTACCAAAAGTTCCCCATCTATTTTCAGGAGCAAATTTTGAAATTCCGTCTCTTCTAGCTGATAGATTTACTAGATATTTATTCTTGTAAGCATAGTTTACTCTAGCAAAATAAGATAGTTGAGCAGACTCTGAACCACTTCCTCCTACAGATGCAGCAGGATTAGAGTTATTAATGATATTTAAATACCAAAAGTCTGGACTATCTGGAATATTTAAAGTGGTATCTCTTCTACTTGCTGATAGACCAGTACTACCAGTATAGAGAGAACTAAAACCCGCAAGTGCTGTTACTTTATGATTTTCATTAATGGTTTTATCAAAAGTAAGAGTATGGTCTTGTTGGTATCTACGGAACTCGTTTTGACTTTGCCCTACAGAAGTTCTAACATTATTATCAACAGTTCTGGTAGTAGGTGCTGTACCTTCTCCTAGGTTAATAAAAGTATAAGGTAAGCGAGAATAATTTCTAGAACCATTAAAAGCTAAATCACTATAAAAAGCAGAGCGCCATTTAAAGTTCTTTAAGAAGGTTACTTCTCCAAAAATATTACCTACTACACGATAGCCTTTGTTAATCTCGGTTCCATCACTTCTATTTAATGCTGCAATTGGGTTACCTACTTGGGCTCTTTGGAAAGAAGGCATACTATAATAAGTATTAGCATCTTCTTGCACCGGAACAATTGGCACTGCCCTTAACGCATTATTAAAACTTACATCAGAAGGATCAACAATATAATGAGAACCTACAATATCTCCACCAACTTTAATGTTATCGTTTATTCTAATCTCTTCATTAAAACGCACATTAAAACGTTGGAAATTGGTGTTTCTTAAAACACCTTCTTGATTGTTATAGCCAATACTTAATAAAGTAGTTGTTTTTTCGCCACTGTTTGAAATACTTAGGTTATGATTTTGCATTGCAGCAGTTTTAAAAATTAAGTCTTGCCAATCTGTATTAGCAGTATAATTTGTAAAATCAAAAGGTGCTGCATTTAAATTTGCCAATTGCGCAGTGTACAATCTTCTAAAACCCTCTGCATCAACCACATCAATTTTATCAGGTACAGATTGTATACCTGCTGAGCTTTGTAAAGAAACTCTTGTTTGCCCCTTAGCAGCTCTTTTAGTAGTAACAACAATGACACCATTACCACCTTGAACCCCAAAAATAGCAGTTGATGAAGGATCTTTTAATACTTCAATACTTTCAATATCTCCTTGGTTTACATAATCTATATTGGTTTGGATAACACCATCAACTACATAAATTGGATTGGAAGCGTTAGTACTATTTACCCCCCTAATTCTTACAGTTGGTGCAGCACCCGGTACACCACTATTTACAATAGTTAAACCAGCAACTTTACCTTGTAAAGAAGATAATGGGTTAACGTTAGGAGACTTTTCTATATCTTCTCCTTTAATAGAAGTTATAGAACCTGTTAAGTCTCTTTTTCTTTGTGTACCATAACCAATTACCACTACTTGTTCAAGACTTTGAGAAGACTCGGCCAGTGTAGCATTGATAGTAGTACGGTTATTAATAGCAATTTCCTGAGTTGAGTAACCCAGATAAGTAAATACTAAGGTTCCATTAGGTGGGACACTTATAGTGTAGTTCCCTAGAGCGTTTGTCTGTGTAGCAATGTTAGAGCCTTTTAACAATACTGCAACCCCTATCAGTGGTTCGCCTTGAGCATCAGAAACCTTACCTGTTACACTAAGGTTCTGTCCAAAAGCAAATAAACTGAGCGAGAAAAGACATAGAAATAGTAAAATCTTTCTTTCCATAATTTAGCTAATTGTGATAAGTATTAATTGGTTTTTTGGTAACACAAACTTCAAGCTATTTCTTGGAATGCAAAAGAAAATCAACTCTACATTACTACATCATCTTAAAATAAACATAATTTCATACATCATAAAACCATGCTTATTTAAGTCAAAAACGCATTTTTAATAACACAAAGCTATTTTAAAGACTACATCAACATATAAAACCCTACATCAAAAAAACAGAGTGCTATGTAGTGCTATGAGAGGTAATGATGTAGTATTAAAGCTCCATTAAAAACTCAACTAAATTTTTATCATGCGGAATGTTTAGTTTTTTACGCAGGCGGTATCTCCTAATCTCTACACCTCGTACACTAATATTGAGTAATGACGCCATCTCTTTACTGCTCATATTTAGTCTTAAATAAGCGCAAAGTTTTAAATCGTTAGGTACTAAATCGGGGTGATTATGCTTTAGCTTCTTAAAAAAGTTTTCATGAGTTTCGTTGAAACTGGTTTCAAATAAATTCCAATCTCTTTCATCACTCATACCATCATCAATAACTTTTTGAATTTTTCTTAAGCGTTCTTCTGATAGTTTTTTACCTGCGTCATCTTTAAGATTATACAACTCATCTTTTATTTTCTGCAGCAATTCATTTTTATAAACAATACTCATAGCAGAATTAGTTACTTCTCTGCTTTTGCTTTCCAATTCTGCTTGCAACTTCTCGTTAGTAAGCTTAATCATCCGTTGCTCATTAGCTAATGCTTCACGTTTAAGATGCTCTTCTTTTTCTTGCTGTAATTGTTGCTTAATACGTTCTTGATGTTTAACAAGCTTTTTAAAATACCACTTTCTTACCAAGTACACTCCAATAACTAATAAAATCACATAAAAAAAGAATGCTGTAGAAGAAGCATAAAATGGTGGCAAAACCTCAAACTCGAAAACAGTTTCTGGTGTAATTATAGTTTCATTAATTTTTGCCCTTACTTTAAAAGTATAAGTACCGAAACCTAAATTGGTAAAGTCTTTTTGCGATTGATTAGACCACTCAGACCAGTCATCAGAGAAACCTTCTAAATAATATTGATATTGAACATTTGCCTGCCTGTAATAAGGTAAAGCATAATTTATTCTGATACTACTTTCTGAGGCTGGTATTTCTATATTTTTACTGAGCGAGCCACTACCCGTGATTAAAAAGTTAGAGCCTGTAATATTGGTTATTTTTCCTATGACTACTGATGGGATTTTAGGCTGTTGTTCTTTGCTTTCTTGGTTATAAAGCACAAAGCCATCATCAACACTAATGAGGTATAAATTACTATTGATTTTGGAGATATTCTCATAATCCTGCACCATTCTACCATCTAGGATGCTAAACTTATTAGAATCGATTTTAACTTCACCAGCATCTTTAAAGTTAACCAAAGCTACCCTACCATGGTCTATAAACCAATATAAACTAGCGCTAGCTTTTATAACTTTATTTGATTTAGCATAAGATCCTAAGTTTTGATTAAGCTCTTGGTAGCGCTTAAATTTATCTGTTATCTCATCATAAACATAAAATCCTTTTTCTGATGAAAAGATGATACGTCCATCTAAATTGAAGATATTGATACCATAACTAGAGGGCAAACCATCTTTCTCGCTATAGTTTTTAAGCTTGGTAACTCGCTTTAAATCTCCACTTAAATTAATTTTAAATACACCCTTATAAGCCTGGCTTACCCAAATATTACCTTTAATATCTTGTTCTACATATCTAGAAGGCTCACCAAAACCTTCTATTTTATGAGAAAACTGATAAGTGTTAGTAGGGATTTGGTTATAAATCACCAAACCTGTATAAGTTCCTTGTATAAGTTTATCAGCAAGTAAAGGCATTTTCTTTAAAGTCCAACCACCATTTACTGCTGATATTCTGCTGATAGTAGCTCCGCTAACTTTAAAAGTTCCTGAGTTGTGACCGCAATATAATTCACCATTAATAACGGCTAGTTCCCAAACCTGCCCTTGTGAATTAGGAATAAGCTGAAAATTAAATTTCTGCATTTTCCCACTTGCATCCCAATTGCTGTAAAACAAACCTTGATTGGTTCCTAAATAGATTTTTCCGTTGTAAATGATACTAGAATAAACCGTTCCAAAAACGCCTGCTTTATCAAAATAAAAAGATAAAGGCGAGTTTAACTCAATTCTATCAATACCATTATCTAAACCTGCCCAAAGGTTTTGTGCATCATCTAAAAACAAACTTAAAACGGTATTATTCTGCAACCCGCTTGATTTATTGATATGCTGAACAATGTTACCAGCTTTATCTACTACTACTACCCCATCTAAAATAGTCCCAAAAGCATAATACTGTTCTGATATTTTTACGCCATTATTAAGTTGCGCAACTTTTAAAAAATCGCTTGCTGGTACTTTCCAAGGTATTATTTTATTACCATCGTATAAAAACAAACCGCTTTTAGAAGTTCCTATAAGAGAAAAACCATTACCAAAAGGCATTGCAGATAATATGGCACTACCACTTAAAATTTCACTTCCGTTGATAAAACTTAGCTGTTTTCCTTTTAACTCATGTAAACCTCTTTTTAATTCCTCAACAAAGAAGCGCTTACCAGATTGCAACAAAAACAAGTATGGATTGGTAGAGCGCAACACCTCTATTTTACTGTTTTGATAAATTAATATCGCTGCAAAAGATTGAAAAATAACCCGATTACCATCTATATAAATCTTCCAAATCTCATCGTTTAACTTAAAGCTTTTAGGTATTAAATGGGTGATAGAATGATATTTTAAAATTGCTTTTTCGTTGTAAGACCAATAGCCCAACTCCCCAAAAGCACCAGTAAAAATTTTTCCTTTTTTGTCGGCCGCTACAGAACGTACAATAAGTTTATTGGGCAAACGGTGTAATTGCCAAGACCTACCATCAAAAGACAACAATCCCTCAGAATTACCATAGTACATGATGTTTCGTTCATCTATAGTGATGCCCCAGTTTTGGTTACCCGCCTGATAAACTGATTTGGCATAATTTTCTACATAAGGAACACCTATTTTCTGTATCTCAGCAAGTACGGTTGAGACAACAAAAAGATAATATAAAATAAATGCTACAATAGATTTTAGCATGACTATTCTGTTTATATTTAGATTTTAAAATACTTTAACAAGTTGGTCGTTTTGTTCTTAAGAAAATAAACCAAGCCTTTGTTTTAATATTATTGATTATGAAATCTAAATTACTGATATTTTTTACTTTCCTTGTCTTCATAGGTAAACTAAGCATTGCGCAAACTTATACCACCGGAACTTTTAATATCAGATTAGATACCGAAACTGATAAAGAAAACCAATGGAAAAACAGAGCTGCTGTTGTAAGTCAGTTAATTGAGTTTCATGATTTTGATATTTTAGGTACGCAAGAAGGTTTTCATCATCAATTACAAGATATTTTAAAAGCTTTACCCCAATATGCTATTTATGGTAAGGGTAGAGATGATGGTAAACAAGCTGGCGAGCACTCTGCTATCCTTTATAAAAAAGATAAATTTGAACTTTTAGCTCAAGGCGATTTTTGGTTATCAGAAACACCAGAGACACCTTCTTTAGGCTGGGATGCTAAATGTTGTAAGCGTATTTGCTCTTGGGTTTATTTAAAGGATAAAAAAACGAAAAAAAGCTTTTACTTCTTTAATGCTCATTATGATCATCAAGGTGTTACTGCCCGCAAAGAAAGTAGCAAACTTATTTTGGAGAGAATTAAGGCTATTGCAAAAGATAAACCTGTAATTTTTACTGGCGATTTAAATGGAAACCACAGCAGCGACCCTTATTTAATTATTACAGATAGCGATATTTTAAAAGACACTTACAAACAAGTTAAACAGCCTTATGCTCTTAGTAATTCTTTTAATGGTTTTGGCGCTCAATTAAAGGGTAACAGCATCATAGACCACGTTTTTGTTAGCAAGCATTTTAAAACATATAGATGGGGCTTACTTACAGATAGCTATCAGGGTAAATATCCATCAGATCATTTCCCTGTATTGGTAGAAGTTGGGTTTTGAGTAGTTTGTTATGTGGTTTGTTTGTTAGTCTCGATAGATATCGGGAGTTAGTAGTAAGATATATAGACTATAATTAATTGCTTTTTAGAAGTTTATCTACTTGCTATTTTAGCTCTGGTAAATCTCTACACACTATAGTCCAGATTAATTCATCTGATATATTATCATAACTATGAATTATTCTATTTCTGGTCCCAATGATATTCTTCGCATTCTGAAACTGGAGATTAGCATCCATTTTTATGATACGATTAACTGCTTCTCCAATAATTTCTAAATTTCGTTCAACGGCTTTTTTAGTTTTTAAATCTTTCTGATAGGCTTTAAAATCCTTTTGATCTGCAATGAATAGAAATATTTCATCAATACACTGCTGTATGTCCAATAACCAAGTTCTGATTTTAATATCCATAAATCTTAACTTTTGTACTTTCTAGCTCTTGCTTAAAAATGTGATTTTTTATTCCTCTTTCTTCAAGTAAATCAATTTGCTTGGTTAAAATCTCTTCTATCTTCGTTTTTAGATTGAAATATAAGTCAGTATACTTAAATGGGTCTTGTTCATCAAAATCCACAACTAAATCTATATCGGATGATTCATTATAGTCATCTCGAATAACTGAGCCAAAAGCAAAAAGTGATTTTACTTTATTTGCTTTGCAAAGTTCCCTAATCTGCTTTAGTTTAGACTTTTCTATATTCATACTCAAAAGTAAATCTTTAAATTACCATATTCAAACATATCAGCATATACTATCAAATGCTGTACCCTTCATAGCATTTTCTAAATCCCACATTTCAGATTCTTTCCACTTTCCACTCCGTACTTTCCACTCCACAAACCTAAAACCCTATACCAACACCAAGCCCAACAGATTGCAGTTTTACCGTTTCAATAAAATTAAACTGACTTAAATTTTGTTGTAAATACAAAGCTTGTATAAATAATCTCCCTCCCTTTTTGGTGGTGATGATGTAACCTAAACCTGCATCATAAGTAAAACCTTGGTCGTAACCATTAAAAATACGAGGTGAATATCCGGCGGCAGCCTTAACAAAGATATTATTCCCACTATCCTCATTTTTAAATGGGAAAGCATGCGCATCTGCTAAAAAAGAAATGGTATTATAATTACCCCCACCACTTCTATCAATGGTATTAAAACTTGTGGTTGCAATTCCGCCACCTATACCAAAAAAACTATTTTGCTTACCAAAAATAGTTTTTATCCTAAATGCATTGATACCAGAAGTACCCAAAACTTCATTGATAGCTAAAGAATAAGAAACCTCTGTACGGTTAAAAAAGTTAAATCTTTTGCCAGACTGTAACTGGGCCGAAGCCGATACACTTACTAAACTAAAGGCAACCAACATCCATATTTTAATCATTCTCATATGCTTTTTAATTTTCGATTTAATATTAAACAATTTTTCTTAAAGCTTTGCTTTCATAAGTATAAATCCGCTTTTTTACATTATGTTTGCAAACCCAAAGTATCAAAGCTTGTTTAACTCAAGATGCTGAAACTCGACGAAATCAAAAAACCCATAGAAAAGGAAATTGATGCTTTTGAAGAGAAGTTTAAAACTTCCATGCAAAGCTCTGTTCCACTTTTAGACCGCATTACACACTACATTGTAAAGAGGAAGGGTAAGCAAATTCGTCCGATGTTTGTATTCTTTGCTGCCAACGTTTGTGGCGGCATAACCGAGTCTACTTACCGTGGTGCGGCTTTGGTAGAACTGCTACATACAGCCACTTTAGTTCATGATGATGTGGTAGATAATTCCTTTGAAAGAAGAGGGTTTTTCTCTGTTAACGCCCTTTGGAAAAACAAAATTGCTGTTTTAGTTGGCGATTATCTCTTAGCCAAAGGCTTACAACTATCCGTTAACAATCAAGAATTCACCATCCTCAAAATTGTATCAGATGCAGTACAGCAAATGAGCGAGGGAGAACTGCTTCAGGTAGAAAAAGTTCGAAGAATGGATATTAGCGAGGATGTTTACTATGAAGTTATCAGACAAAAAACAGCATCTTTAATAGCCTCTTGTTGTGCAGCGGGTGCGGCATCAGCCGGGGCTAACGAAGAAATCATCAAGCAAATGCATACTTTTGGAGAGAAAATTGGTATAGCTTTTCAAATTAAAGATGATTTATTTGATTTTGGTGTGGACGATGTAGGCAAACCCAAAGGTATAGATATCAAAGAGAAAAAGGTTACGCTTCCGCTGATATATGCCCTAAACAAAGCAGAAAAAGCCAATAAAAAGAAAATCATCAACTTGGTTAAAAACCACAACGATGACCCAGATAAAATCAATACCATCATTAATTTTGTTAGAAATAGTGGTGGTTTGGCTTATGCCGAGCAGCAAATGATGAACTATCAGGAAGAAGCTTTTAAAATTTTAGCTCAATTTCCGGCAAGCGAATCTTTAAAAGGATTAGAAAATTTAGTACGCTTTACAACAGAAAGAAAGAAATAATACATGAGTAACGAAGTTATATTTTTTGGTGCATTTGCCTTATTCATCATTTTGATGTTGGCGCTTGATTTAGGTTTGTTTAATAAAAAAGACCAACCTGTATCATTAAAGCAAGCTGGTATCATGAGCGCTATTTGGGTAAGTTGTGCAATAGGTTTTTATTTCTTTTTAAAGATACAAGGACATATCCTGCATGACATTCAGGATGAAGCCCATTTGATAGAAGTTGTTCAAAAAAATCAACATAATATTGTCTTAAACGGTACTTCCTTTGAAGAAAACCTCATCAAATACAAAAACAATTTATCTCTTGAATTTATAACAGGCTATGTTATAGAGTATGCCCTTTCTGTAGATAATATTTTTGTAATGGTATTGATATTCTCTGCCTTTGGCGTAAAAGAGAAATATTACCATCGCGTATTATTTTGGGGAATTTTAGGTGCTGTTATCATGCGTTTTCTATTCATATTTATTGGCGCAACCCTTATCAGTAAGTTCGGATGGATACTTTATCTTTTTGGAGCATTCTTAATTTACTCGGGCATTATGATGTTTATCAACCGTGAAGGAGACGATGAAATAGACCCCGAAAACCACAAAGTAGTAAAGCTAGCTTCTAAGTTTTTCCCTGTTTATCCAGATTTTGTTGGCAATAAATTCTTCCATAAAGTAGATGGTAAACAATACATTACTCCACTATTTTTAGTGTTATTAATCATAGAGTTTACAGATGTAATTTTCGCAGTAGATTCTATCCCAGCTATATTTGCGGTAACAAAAGACCCATACATTGTATTTTTCTCTAACATATTTGCCATCCTAGGTTTACGTTCTATGTTTTTCTTATTGGTAAATGTGATTCATAAATTCCATTACCTAAAAACAGGCTTAGCCTTTTTATTGATATTTATTGGTATTAAAATGCTTGGGCATCATTACTTAAAAGAATGGGGCTTTACAACAGCGCACTCTTTATACATTATCATTGGTATACTGGTTATTAGTGTTGTTGCCTCTTTAGCATTTCCTAAAAAAGAAAAGACAATTTATTAATGGTGCTTTATGCTTAAAAAAGAGCGTTATCAAGAATTTGTAGCTTATTTTTCAAAACATCAGCCACAGGCAGAAACAGAATTACATTATAGCAATCCGTTTGAATTGCTTATTGCTGTTATCCTATCAGCACAATGTACAGATAAGCGCATCAACCAAATAACACCAAAACTTTTTGAGCGATACCCAACACCAGAATCTTTAGCAGCATCAACTGCAGAAGAAGTTTTTACTTATATACGCTCTGTTAGCTATCCCAACAACAAATCAAAACATTTGGTAGGTATGGCTAAAATTTTAGTAGAAGAATTTGGTGGTATTGTACCAGAAGATGTAAAAGATTTACAGAAAATGCCTGGTGTAGGTCGTAAAACGGCCAATGTTATTGCATCGGTTATTTATAATGCCCCTACCATGGCGGTAGATACACATGTTTTCAGAGTCTCTAATCGTTTAGGTCTAACATCTGCAGCAAAAACGCCTTTAGCTGTAGAGAAACAATTAACCAAATACCTACCTCAAGATAAAATACATATTGCACACCACTGGCTTATATTACATGGCAGGTATGTTTGTATTGCTCGCAATCCTAAATGCGAAATTTGCCCAATCAGCTATTTCTGCAAATACTATGCTTTACAAAATACACCAGCTGCTTTACTAAGAAAAGAACAAGCTGAATTAAAGAAGGCAGTGCAAAAGAAAAAGCTTGCCCAAAAGAAACAACTAGCTAAAGCGTTGAAAAAAAGAGCTGTTAAATAATTTTCTATTCATTACATTTGAGAATAAGAGAATTATTTTATATTTGCTAAAAAAATTAGTATTATTGTTTTTTCATATTCATTAAAAGATATACATGAGTGCCTCAAACGAAAAATTAAAAGCCCTACAGCTTACGCTGGATAAACTAGAAAAATCATACGGTAAAGGCACCGTAATGAAATTAGGAGATGCTGCAATAGAACCAATGGAAGCTATTTCTACAGGTTCTATTGGTTTAGATATAGCCTTAGGAATTGGCGGTTTACCAAAAGGTAGAATTATAGAAATATATGGGCCAGAATCATCTGGTAAAACAACTTTAGCAACACATGTAATTGCAGAAGCGCAAAAAGCTGGTGGTATAGCTGCTATAGTTGATGCCGAGCATGCCTTTGACCAATTTTACGCAAAAAAATTAGGTGTTGATATAGAAAACCTTTTAATCTCTCAGCCAGATAATGGTGAGCAAGCCTTAGAAATTGCCGATAACTTAATTCGTTCTGGTGCTATAGATGTGATTGTAATTGACTCTGTTGCCGCCCTTGTACCAAAAGGAGAGATAGAAGGCGAGATGGGTGATTCTAAAATGGGTTTACAGGCTCGTTTAATGTCACAAGCTTTAAGGAAATTAACTGGTACCATTAATAAAACTAAATGCTGCTGTATCTTCATCAACCAATTAAGAGATAAAATTGGGGTGATGTTTGGTAACCCAGAGACTACCACGGGTGGTAACGCATTGAAATTTTACGCTTCTGTACGTTTAGATATAAGAAGAATATCACAGATTAAAGATAGCGATGAGGTTTCTGGTAACCGTGTTAAAGTTAAAATTGTTAAAAATAAGGTAGCTCCACCTTTCCGTATTGCCGAGTTTGACATTATGTTTGGCGAAGGTATTTCTAAAGTAGGTGAAATTATTGACCTTGGTGTTGATTACGGCATTATTAAAAAAGCAGGTTCTTGGTTTAGCTATGGCGATACCAAATTGGGCCAAGGAAGAGACGGTGTTAAACAATTATTACATGATAACCCAGAACTTTCTGACGAACTAGAAGCTAAAATTAGAGAAGCTGTTATGGCTGCTCCATTAGAAGAGAAAGAGTAATCTTTTCTCTTCATATATTATACAAAAGCCTCAAAAAATTAATTTTTTGAGGCTTTTTTGGTTTTGCCGAAGAAAAAGGAAGTAACTCCCGTTATTCAAATCACTCAACATAGTGGTTATATATTATCTAAGCTAATATACCTTACTGAAATCTTTTATTTTATGTGATCAAAATTCGACAAACCACCTTTTACTTCTTTCTGTTTAATAAAATACCAAACCTTATATTTCCAATAATCGTCATTGCAGAGGTATCTTCAAGATAATAGCCATTACTTACAATTTCATTATTAATAGGATCGTAATAAAAATCTGTAGCAGGACTTTTAGCCTTATAATATCCAACACCTAAATCTATATTGATGTGAAAATTATCTTTAAAAGTACGTTGAAAACCCCATACAGGCCCTACGGAAAAATAACTCGCTTGTTCATCTAATTTATCGGGCCAATCTGGAGAAAGTACCCCTTTTTGGTAGGTTAAAGATAAAGCCAAATAATTTCCAGAATTATGAAGTATAGATTTTCCCTTTTTTTGTCGCTCTTCTAAATTATAATAATACCTTCCTGTTAAATAACCAAATGGTATTAAATCAAAACTCGACTCACTTACACCATCATCTCCTATTGCAAAAGTAAGTCCTGCTGTTGCTGACAAAGACATATGATTATTTAATGCTCGCTCGTAGGTAAAACCAGGTAACAGAAAGCCCATAGATAAAAGATTCTTTTGAAGTCCTGCTTTACTTGTAGAACTAGTATCTCTACTACTCGTTTGTGCATCAGCGCTAAAGAATAAACCTGTTAAAAAAAGAATTAAGTAAATTTTTTTCATCGTTTCAAATACATTAATAAGTTAGCATTACCTCAAAATAATCATTTTAAATACCCAGATTGTTCAACGGCAAAAGCTAAGTAGATGTGTTTGATTATGTTTCTTGGTAAATGATAAATATATTCTTTTAATTCAAACTATCAAAGTTGATGCAATATATAGCGTAAGAAGCCTTTAGTTTTGTAAAGATTTTTAGTTTTTTAGGATAAGAAAAAGCCGATAGACTATAAAAAATAAAGCCTCACCATTTCTAGTGAGGCTTTCCAGAACTCCCCTTATTGACGAAAGATGCAGCTATAATTCGATGATTGAGCTTGTAACTATCAGGAGATTGTAGAGATGAAATTCAGCAACATTACAAGGTTTTTTTAGGTCGTGGTTGTACACTTTCTTGTATAAGTTTGATGCTTTTCTGAATTTGCTTGTCGATATCTTTAATTCTACTGATTTGATGGATAATATTACGCTTTTTACCTGGCGTCAAGCTTTCAAAAATTGTTTTTAAATGCTCATCTTGTTCAATAAGGACTTCTAGTACTTCAGGCATATCAACACCTAATGGATTGGGGTCTTCATTTAACTCAAAATGGATTTCATCTCCTAACTTTTTTTGAACATTGGCTAGATTACTGTTAGATAAAATAATGAAAAAATTTCCATCTCCTAGGTGATTAAGTCCACACTGGAAAGTCAAACTATCTTCAAGTGTAAAAAGAAAACGCGTATGACGCTTATTTTGAAATTGATTGATGATATCTGCGTCAATTTTCAAAAAGAAGTAACCCCCTTTCCTTTTTTCTAGCTGTCCGATTGTTTGATGACTTTTAAACGTTTTCATTTTCACAAAGATAGAGAGAGGTATTTAAACTAAAAAAGCCATCATTTTTGATGGCTTTTCTTGTTTGGCTCCCGAAGCTGGGCTCGAACCAGCGACCCTCTGATTAACAGTCAGATGCTCTAACCAGCTGAGCTATTCGGGATCATGTATACAAAACGGGTTTGTTACTGTGGCGCAAATATATCAATTGATTTTTATTCTAGAAAAAAAATCATCAATAATATTCACAATTTTAGAAGCTAAAAAATTCAATCATCTCATCTGTTTGATATACAGATTTTTCCATAAAAAAGCCCGATATTTTCATATCGGGCTTTTATAGAAATTTTATCATTTTAAGATTTCATAACACCAATGGTATTGCCATTCCAGTCTGGAAATAATTGAGCATGATCATTTACTTTCAAATGTTTTGCAGCAACTTCACTAAATACACTTCTAAAATCTGTAGTTACAGCTAAATCTCTTCCATCTTCTAAATTTTCTACAGATAATGGTGCCACTTTACCATGTACTAGGCCACCTTTAACATCATTACCTAAAATAAAATTACATGAGGCTCTTCCGTGGTCTGTTCCACCAGTTCCGTTTTGTTTAACGGTACGTCCAAATTCTGTCATCGTCATTACCGTAACATCATCTTGTAAAGTGCCCATATCTGTCCAAAAAGCCATAATACTCTCGCTTAAATCATTAACATTTCTAGCGAAAATACCGGTATCTGTACCTTGGTTAAAGTGGGTATCCCAACCACCAGACTCGGCGAAAGCCACCTCTAAACCAACGTTCATTTTAATGAGCTGAGCTATTTGCTTTAAAGAATTTCCTAAAGATGATGTAGGGTACACGGCGCCATTTGCTGGCTTATAATTTTTAGTATCGGTTTTTTGAAGCATTTTAATAGCCTCAAAACTTTCTTTACCTGTATTTTTCAATAGCTCAGAAGATGTTTGATCGTATAAATCTTCAAAATTCTTAGCCGCCATATTAGCGCTGGCTTGGTTTCCTCTCATTTGAATATTAAAATCTTGGAGATTACTGATAGCTAAAGAAGGGTTATCCCCATAAAAAGAACGAGGTAAAGAAGATGTTAAACTTACTGCCTGAAATGGTGTAGCCGCCTCATGACCAAGTAAACCCACCGCTCTGTTTAACCAACCACTAGATGTTCCCTTTTTAAAAGGTGTACCAGACTCCATATAATCTTGAGCATCAAAATGAGAACGAGTAGTATTTGGCGAGCCAATACCATGTACGATAGCCATCCTTTTGTCTCTAAAAACCTGCTCGAAAGCCGCCATTGATGGATGCAAACCAAAATTACCGTCTAAGTCTATCAATGGTTTTTTATTTGCCGCTTTAACTGGCGACATAAATAAAGTTGGTCTTGCAGCCTTTAAATATTCATCATTAAATGGCGTTACAGCCATTAAACCATCCATAGCACCACGTTGAAAAATACACACTAGTATTTTACGGCGTTGAAATAAACCTGGCTCTCTAATACCTGCAACTGCTTCTGATAAAAAGGTTGGAATACCTCCAATACCTATCCCAAAAAGAGCTAAACCACCTGCTTTTATAAATCCTCTCCTTGATGTCATATCCTTAATATTTTAATTTCTTATTTACGTTGAAACTCTGGCGAACCAATAATAACCCCAACTACTTGAGCTAACATGTTGCTACCTGCATTAGCCTGTATATTTGCTTTTGGCTGAGTTGACTTTACTTGATTTTTCTCTTTCATAGTTTGCATGCCCATCATATCTTCACCTAAAGAAGCTTCTTCATTCATCATCATATTCTCGGTTCTTACCTGATTTTTGTTGGCTGCAGCTTCTACTTTCTTAACCAATTCTGGGTCGTTCACCATAGGCTTCAACCTTTTAACAGTTTCATGTATGTTGCGCTCTGGCATCATAATCTTACTATAAGTATATAAAGCTGCTTCCGCACTTTCGGGCTCTCTATTTTGGTTTAAAGCCTGGATATTGAATTTTACCCCCGGTATTCTTTGCGATGCAATAGCTAAACCAAAATTCATTCTGTTTAATAATGAACCCGTATTTATCCAATAAGCGGCTCTATCTGGGAAACCGGTTGGTGCTTGGTAATAATATATTTTTTGCCCCATTTTATTTATCCATGTAAATAATTGATAAGGCTGGGTAATCTCTGCATCGAGGCTTCTTACAGCACTCATGGCTAACTCAAAAGGAGATTTAGTTTTCTCTCTTAAAGCTTCTTTATTCCAAAACTCTGGAGCTGTAACCATAGTTATCATCACTTCTCTTAAATTGCCTTTTTTCTCGCGGAAAGTTTTAGCCATTTTATCGATAAGACTTTGTGGGGGATTATCACTTACAAAACGTACTGCCAATTTGCGTGAAATAAATTTGGCTGTTGAAGGATGATTGGCTAGCATATTCAATAAAGTAACACCTTCTTCATAACCACCACCCTCTGGGAAATATTTATCTAAAACGGTTTTCTCTCCTTTATCATGACGATTTGGTACAAACATAAAATCGCCATCAAATACATAACCAGCACTTAGAAGTTTCTCTCTGGATGAATTTTCCATAATCTTTTTCATCCCATCAGAGTAGCCATCATTCATAGGCGCTATCGTCCAACCGGTTAATACACGGGCAGCTTGGGTAACATCTTGCTGACTGTAGCCACCATCAACACCTAAAGTATGCAACTCCATTACCTCTCTGGCATAATTTTCATTTAAGCCTCGGTTATTGTTAGCTGGTTTTTTAACTTTTGCATTTTTAGGCATCTCCATAGGGCCGGCACTAGAAAAATTATCTAAATACCTTAACATTGCCGGAGATTTTGCGGTTGCTAGTAGTAAAACATTAAAATCCTGAAATACATTCGGGCGAATAACATCTCGCTCATAGGCCGGAATAAACTCGGCACATTGTCCTTTATCTAAAGAAACATTGAAATGGTTAAACCAAAATTCGGTTAAAACCTCTTGAACCTGATTTTGTGAATAAGCGGCTCTTAATATCTTTTGACTTATAAATTGTCTATAAAGCTCTTGTTGAGGTCTTAAGCCTTTTTCATCCATATATTTTTTGATGATTTGGCGATAATCTGCTCTGTTTTGGTCAACAGAATCTTTATGAACATAACCATCTTTAATGGCCATTCTTATAGCTAACCCACCTCTTGGATATTTTTCTACTACCTGTGCGTTAGAAAGTTGAAGTGCATCATACTTATCTAGCATCTGCTTTAGCTCTTTATCCTCTAAATTTGCTTTTAGTTGGCTGGCAAACCATTTCTCTAGCCCTACTTTTAAAACAGCATCTATCTCACCAGGCTTAATACCATAAGTAAATCTGTTTAAAAGATGAGCTGCGGCTTCACGCTCTGTTAAACCTGCCTGCTTGTAAGGAAAAGAAAATTTTGCTCTTACAGACTTTTCTTTTGTAAAAGAAGCTAACACCAATAAACTAGTTACTATTAGTGCGCTTATACTTAAATAACGAAAAGCAATTTTCATAAATCTGAGGTTTATATATGATAACAATGTATTTAAGACAGAATTAAATGGGATAGGTTTAACCAACGATGAAAGAGGAGAATTTATTTCAGAGAAAAAGGGTAAAAAAAAAGCGTCCTCAAACTAGAGAACGCTATTAAAAATTCGATAAAATATTTGAAATTAGCCTAATACCGGCTGATTGACAGAGTAATATTTCAGCTCTATAATATCATTAGGAAGAGCTTTTGTATTCCAATGTTGATGAATGGCCACCGCAGCTCCTAAAGCAGTTGCTTGAGCCATGGAGGCGGCATAAACTTCTATCTGAGGGAATGCTCTTGCCAATAAATTCATATAAATGGTATTTTTTGAAAAACCACCATCTACAAATATTTTCCTTATGGTAGAACCTTTTATGATTAAAGCTGTGGATTGCGATTGTAAATCAATAATATCTGCCACTAATTGATGATAGGCTTCTTTTTCATTTGCAAAACTGCTTAAATCTCTACCTCCAAATTTAGATTGCTTAGGTAAAATTGCTGATGCTTGATCTTCGTTTTTAAAGCGCTCTTTTAATTGAGCTGCCAATTGAGCATCAAAAGGCATGGTTCTAAAAATAAGAGCATCAACCTTAAAATGTGCTGCTATTCTTTTGCTTTGCTGTTCTAACTCGAAGCCTGCAAATAATCTTGAAGCTTTTACTGGTTTTCCATGATAAGCTATATAAGCCAAGCAATCGTTCTCTAACTCTTGCGAGGTTAAAGGGCTTTCGTTAAACGGATTAAGACTAATACACCAAGTACCAGTAGAAAGCAATACAAAAGGCTCTTTAAAATTTACCAAATAAGGAATCAAAGCTGCCGAGCTATCATGCAAGCCTACACCTGTTTTATAAGTTTTGCCCATAAAAGAGGCTTCAATAACATCATCAGCAGGAAAAATCTTTGGAAGCTTTTCTACCAATTGTTCATCGTAAACCCATTGGTGATAATCTTTTTTATTAAAATCCCACAGTTGGGTATGGCATCCAATACTGGTCATATCGGTAAAATATTTACCAGTGATTAAATTGCTCATGTATTGCGGAAGATGCAAAACGTATTTTATCTGCTTAAAAATATCAGGTTTTTGATGCTTGATACGGTACAATTGCATACCAGAGTTTAAACTCCCCGAAGCTGGCGATGCCGTTTCTTGTGCTATTTTTTGTGGGCTGCCATGTATTTTATAAAACAGCTCTTCTAATTCTTTTGGATAAGGTTTTAAATAATTGTAAAGTGGCGTTAAGGGTTTTCCTTCCTCATCAAGGTATACAAAACTTGCCCCGTAAGTAGAAAAATTAATGGCTTTGATATCGTATTTATTGATTTTTAAAACTTCATTTAAAGAATCAAAAACTGATAATCTAAGGCTGTCTAAATTCTCGCAGCTGTCTCCATCTTCGTCTTTGGTTTCTAAAAAACGAGCCGATTTTTCATAAACAATATGGTATTGCTCATCAAAAAGGAAAAGCTTTTTATTGGTTTTACCTACATCAAAAACAGCAATAACGGGAATAAGCATTTTTTAAGTTGAAAGTATTAAGTTAAAGGTTGAAAGTATTAAGTTTGAAAGTGAAAAGTTTAGAGTTTAAAGTCTTCAATATAAATCGTCATTTAAACTCTAAATTCTTCAGAAATCAATCTAAAATCGTAATTCTAAAATCTAAAATATTAAAGTCCGGTTGCTACCGTTACAGCTCCTCTTTCTTTGATAAGTTCTTGTCTTACGGCTAACTTTCTGTAAGCTGCTACCGGATCTAGAGCTGCACCAGAACGTAAACGAGCTTCTGCTACAATTGCTCTAACATCGGTACGGAAAACATTTTGTAATAGCTCTTGACATTTAACCGTATCATTTTCTTCTTGAGCTTGTTGTAAAGCTGTTCTATCAACCAATAAAGCTTGTGTATAAGCAATCATGATAGCTTCAACAGACTGTAATAAATCTTCTAATGGATCTTTTACGTTATGCGATGCATCAATCATCCAACCTAAATCTTTGGCGTGGTTCATGTTTTTAGCATCCATACCTTCTACCAATTCGTTAAATATTAAGAATAACTGATATGGTTTTAAGCTTCCTGCGGTTAAATCGTCATCGCCATATTTAGAATCGTTAAAATGGAAACCGCCTAGTTTACCTTCCATCAATAATAAAGAAACTATTTGCTCTATATTGGCATTTGGTAAATGATGACCTAAATCTACCAAAGTATAAGCTTGAGGGCCTAGTTTATTGGCAAATAATAAAGACTGTCCCCAATCACCAACGGTCATCGAATAGAAATTTGGTTCGAAAGCTTTATACTCTACAAACATTTTCCAGTCTTTTGGTAAAGCAGCATATATTTCCTGCAAGCTTTCTAAAGTATTTTGAAAAGCTTTTCTGAAGTTTAATTGCCCAGGAAAGCAAGAACCATCTGCTAGCCAAACGGTTAAAGAATCTGAACCTAATGCTAAACCTTGTTGAATAACTTCGATATTATGCGCTATAGCTTGTTGTCTTACCGCTTTGTTTACATGCTGTAATGAACCAAATTTATAGCTCAACTCTTGTCCTTTTTGATCTTGAAAGGTATTAGAGTTCATAGCATCAAAACGTAAACCATGACTTGCCGTAAGATTTTTTATAGCGTCATAATCTTGAGGGATATCCCAAGGAATATGTAAAGATATAGCACCACTAGATTGGTTTAATTTATGTAATAAGCCAATATCAGCAATTTTTTCTTCTAGGTTACGAGGCTCGCCACCACCAGAAAACCTGCCGAAACGCGTACCACCCGTACCTAAAGCCCAACTAGGGATAGCTATTTGGAAATCAATTAATTTTTGGATAACAGCCTCTACTTGAGGAATTTCTAATTTAATAAAATCAAACCTTTTTTGATGTGACGCTTGATTATCGCTATTATGTTGGTCTATCTGACTTTTTTCTATCAACATGCTTGTAATTGGTTTTTATTAATGTAATAAAAAATAACCGATTAAGAAACCGTAGCAATTGTTCTTAATCGGTATTTAATTGCTGCTTTTTATCTTACAAATGCCATGGCAACACCACCATCAACATTTAGCACATTACCGGTTGATTTATTTAATAAACCACCAGCAAATGCGAAACAAGCGTTAGCAATATCTTCTGGTAAAATAATCTCGTTTAATAAAGTACGTTTTGCGTAATAAGCAGGTAATTCTTCTACTTTAACGCCATAGGCTTTTGCTCTGCCTTCTGCCCAGCCACCAGCCCAGATATTACTATCAGAGATTACAGCATCGGGGTTAACTACGTTTACACGGATTTTATCAGCACCTAATTCTGCAGCATTTAATCTGCTTAAATGTAATTGCGCTGCTTTTGCAGAACCATAACCAGCGTTATTTGGACCAGAAACTAAAGCGTTTTTGCTCACAATATTGATGATATCGCCACCAATATTTTGCTTACGCATAATTTCTACACCTGCTTGGGTAATTTTAAATTGGCCTTTTACCAATACATCGTAAAGTAAATCCCAATCTTTATCGGTATGGTCTTCTATAGATTTTGAAATAGATAAACCAGCATTATTTACAATTAAATCTACCCCACCAAAAGCCAAAGCAGCTACTTCTAAAGCTTCTTGTATTTGGCTATCATTGGTAACATCTAAAACTGCTGTTGTATAAGAATCTTTACCATAAAGCTTTTTAAACTCTTCGCCAGCACCAGCTAAACGCTCTGCATTCATATCGTTTAAAATAACTACAGCGCCTTCTTCTACAAATTTCTTTGCAATAGCTTTACCTATACCACCGGCACTACCTGTAATTAAAGCAATACGCCCTGATAAAGCCTTTGGCTTAGGCATACGTTGTAATTTAGCTTCTTCTAGCAACCAGTACTCAATATCAAAAGCCTCTTGTCTTGGTAATGAGGTATATTCTGAAATAGCTTCAGCACCTTTCATTACATTAATAGCATTAATATAAAATTCTGCCGCTACACGGGTAGTTTGTTTATCTTTTGAGAAAGAGAATAAACCTACACCTGGGTATAATATAATTACCGGATTAGCATCTCTTATAGCCGGGCTATTATCATGCTTGCAGGTCTCGTAATAATCGGTATACATTTTACGGTAAGCCTCAAATGCTGGCGCTAATTGCTCTTTTATAGCTTTTACGTCTGATAAATCTTGCTCTGGCTTTAAGTCTAATACTAAAGGACTAATTTTAGTTCTTAGGAAGTGGTCTGGACAGCTGGTTCCTAGTGGTGCTAACCTATCTAAATCATGAGAATTGATAAACTCAAGTACTCTAGCATCATCAGTAAAATGCCCAATCATACTTCTTTCGCTTGAGCAAAAACCACGTAAAATAGGTGCTAAAGCAGCAGCTTGTTTCTTACGTTGGTCTTCTGGAAGGCTTTGTATTTTTTGTCCACCAAAAACAGGTCCTTTTTTACCATAATTTTGCTCTAGGTATTCTGCACATTTCTCTATCACCTCTAAGGTATTGATGTAGCTTTCGTAAGCTGTATCCCCCCAAGTAAACAAACCATGCGAGCCCAGCATAATACCCTTAATACCAGGGTTTTCATCTAAACATTGCTTTAATTGTAAGCCTAGTTCAAAACCTGGTTTTTTCCACTCTACCCAACCAATTTCTCCGTTGAATAATTCTTGAGTGATTTTTTTACCATCTTTTGCTGCTGCTATAGCAATAGCCGCATCAGGATGTAAATGGTCTATATGTTTAAATGGTAAAAAACCATGCAAAGGTGTATCAATAGATGGTGCTTTAGAAGCTAAATCGTAAATACAATGGTTAAAAAGTTCAACCATTTCATCCTCATAAGCCACACCACGGTATATATTTTTTAAATTACGTAAACGGTCTACATATAAAGCTGCTAAGCCGCTTCTTTTTAGTGTACCTATATCTCCACCAGAACCCTTAATCCACATGATTTCGGTATCTGCTCCTGTTAACGGATCTTTTGCTATAGCTTTACAAGATGTATTTCCTCCACCGTAATTAGTAAGCCTTAAATCTGCTCCTAATAAATTTGAACGGTAAATTAATAACGCTACTTCATCTCCTGCTAGCTTTGCTGCTTCGGCTTCATCCCATAAATAGCTTACGTGTTTAAATTGCTTTGTATCAAAAGACATAATATGCTGGTTTTTATTGTTTTATTATTTGATTGAGTTTCCGTAGCCCACAATTAAAATAGATAGGATAATAAATAGTATACCTACTATAACGGTAGTAAGGGTTTTACTTTTTACACCTTTCCATTCTTTAAGGATTAAACCCCAAAGGTTGGCTATAAGAATGATAAATGCCATGTGTAATATCCACGAACTTGGACCATTCCCTAATTTACTTTCACCCATGCCGTAAAAGAAAAATTGTAGAAACCAAGTGGTGCCTGCTAATGCAGAGAAAATGTAGTTTTTTAAGAGAGGCGTAGCAGCATTGGTATAATCTCCGAAAGTTTTATTGCGGAAATTTAACAACATACACCAAATAAAATTGGTAGTTAAACCACCTAATAAAATTACTACATAGGTAACATTATTTTGAAATAAAAATTCGCCTTGGTTAGGGTTATTAGCTTTCCACACTTCATTTGCTGTAGAAGCCATGTCTTTACCTGCATCAATACCGAAAGCAAAACATGCACTTAAAACACCAGAAACTATAGCTACAAAAAGTCCTAAACCTATTTTAAATTCATTGTTAGCAGCGTCCTTTTCTGCAGCATTTAAATCTTTCTCTTTCATCATACCTGCTTTTCCGCAGATGATAATTCCGAAGATACATACCAGAATGCCTAATAGTACCATCTGTCCCCAGGTGTTGTTAATCAAATCTGTAAAAGAATCTTTACCCGGACTAGGGTATAAATCATAATAAAAAGAAGGGATTAAAGCTCCAAAAATAGAACACAAACCTAAAATGATAGAACTGCCTAAAGAAACGCCTAAATACCTAACTCCTAAACCATAAGTTAAACCACCTATTCCCCATAAAACCCCGAAAAAATAAGTTAAACCTAAAATACCACCATCAGTAGCGGCGATAATACCGGTAAAATCTGGTATGGTTAAATAAGCAGCTAATGGAGGTACAATAAGCCAAGAAAATATCCCCCCTACTATCCAATAACTTTCCCAAGACCAACCTTTAACTTTTTTGTAAGGAATGTAAAAACTACCGGAAGCAAAGCCTCCAATAAAGTGAAAAATGACGCCTAATAATGCTTGCATGTATAATTCGTTTAACTTATTATTGGTAGGGCTAAAATATGCACCTAACTACGTTAAACTGTCATGTACCATCATGTATCTTTTATAAAGACGCTCTTAAAGTAAGGTAAAATGGAACCTCGCGGTGAGCCGAGATTTGATTTTTTATCATTTCTGCGGCCATTGTTCCCATCAATTTAAAATCTGTAGAAATGGTAGTGATTCCGTTAAGCAATAATTTTTTCAGAGGTGTTTCATTATAAGAGATGATACCTACTTCTTTACCCAGCTTAAAATCTAAAGAAACAATTTTCTCTATCAAGGTTACAAGGTCATCCTCCATCAAATTAATATAAACTTCTCCTTTTCCTATCGGCTCTGTTTCTATATCGTGTACGATACGATGGGTAAAAGCATACTGCTGACAGAACAGCTTAAAGCCATCGATAATTTCTGTAGGATAATAACTTTTATCTGGAAAGATTAATTTTAAGGTGTGATATTTAGAAAGCTCTTCTTTAGCTTGATTAAGTGCTTGGTAGATATCCTGCCTAAAGTTTTCATAAACGGCAGAGAAATTACCTGCTATACCATCAATTTTTTTATCTAATAAAATGAGTTTATCTGCCGGTATGGTATTGATAATTTGATAAGCATCTTCGCCCCCCTCCATAAAATGGGGTATAATCACATAATGCGAATAATCATTACGCTTGCTTTGGATAAGCTTTTTAAAGATAGCGTATTCATTATTATAGATGTAAAAGTCTATAGCGGCGTCTTCTCCTAAGGCGGCAACAAAAGCATCGTAAATAATTTTTTTATGTGCCGATAGCTTATTGAAAAGTAAGAAAACCCTAATTTTCTTTTTAAAATCTGTATTCCCGATATAATAGCCTTTACCCGGTACAGAAACCAGAATATTCCTTTTCTTAAGATATTTATAGCCTTTTTCTGCCGTATCTCTAGAAATATCTAAAGCAAAACTTAATTCGTTTATAGATGGCAATGGATCATCCTTTTTAAGCTTAGCATTTTCTATTGCAGCTATAATAGAATCACATAGCTGCATATATTTTGGTGTTGCAGAATATTCATCTATTTGTATAAGCTTAAAAAAATTATCTGTCCGCATAAATCAGAAACGCAAAGAAAACAAAGGTTTATACAAATGTAGGTAGAACAAAGTAAAATGTCCTACCAACATCTGCTTTTAATTGAATATTGTCTCCACAGTTTTGCCTTTAAAGCCATCATCGAGCATTTTTACACTTATTTCTTTTTGATTAACCTTTAAAAGAAGTTTCCCTTGCTTTTGTGTGGGGTCTGCTGAATTTAAAATCCACTGTTTACCCTTTTTGCTTAGCATGTAAAGACCAGGGCTTTTAAAAGAAATTTCTGCAAAACCTTTGATATTGAAAGTCTGAGGTTCATAAATAGCAAAATAAGCTTGTTGTTTATCCTTCTGAAATAAAACTTGTGCTCCTTCGTCATTAGCTACAATTTCAAAACTTACTTTGTAATTTTCTATTTTACTTAAAGTAGTATTTGGTACAACTAAATAAGCATAATTTGTTTGCTTAAACTGCTTACCATGCGCTATCTCTAGCGTAAAAACAGGTGCTTGTTGTGCTTTATCATTACTAAAAGTTACAGCAATATCTCCCCAACTACCTTTTTGATTTTGATTAGTTAGCGTTAAAGAAGTTCCGTTTAACGGGATATAACCTATCTGGTTGTGATAAACCCATTTTATAGACGATGAAGAAAAGCGCTTCCCTAACCATAAACTATCTTTTTTAAGATCTTGATATACTATGGGCCCTTTCGTATAAACTTGATTAACTGTAGTAAAAACAGAATCATTTTTTAAAGGTTTTATGGCTGCTCCTAAACAAACAATTTTATCTTCCAGATGAAACCATGCTTTATTACCGGTTAAAGAATCTCGGTTTAACATGAAGGCTGTTAAACCTGTTTTGCCATTACTAACTGCTCCGGTAAAATCGCCTTGGTTTCTAAAACCAGAGATAGTAAGAACTGGTAATGGTTTTGTATTTTGATAATTGGTAACACCCGGAAGTTTTTTCCAATTCCAAATTGGGAAGATATCATCATACTCGTCTCCTTTAACATAGATAAAGTTAGTACCATCTCCTATATGATAACCTTTTAAATTTTCTCCGTTTAAAGCCTCGGTAGCTTGCACTCTTTCTGAAGACATTTTTACAGAAGACATCCAATTTTGCTGACGATGGATAGTCATATCCGAACGCCAAAAATGCCTATTTCCAGTTAAAGATGATGGTTGATGAGCTTTATAATTATTGATGATAAACTCTTTATATAGCGATGCATTTGCCGGGTCTATATCTATCATATCTAAAACACCTCCGGTAAGAGAATTTGATTTTGATGTTAAAACTTTCTTAGCAAATTGTCTTCCTAAAGAGTTGATATCAAAATAACCTCTCCAGCTTACCCAATTAAAACCTTGTATAACTAAATTTCTAAGGATAGCTAGTTTTTCATCATCTAACTGTAATTTGGTAGATGAACAAATTCTTGCCCAGAAACTCATGGTAGTTACAAAGCCTTGCCCGTAGTTACCAAACTGCAATTGCGGTCCATGCTGATGAAAGCTGTAATCTGGCTGGATACCCTCTTCGGTAGTCATCCTCAACTCAGAAAAAATAGTATCTCTTGCTCTTTTAGCTAAAGCTTCATCTTCTATCAAAATGGCTTTGTATAAGATATTTCCAGCTTGCCATACTTTATTTTGCCCCGTTTGTTTAAAAGAAGAGTTATTAAGTATGGCTACTGCTTGTTGCATTTCTAGGGCAGAAAGCTCATGTTTTAAGAATATAAAAGCTACACCTAAAGTTTTAGGTATCCCAATTTCGTTATACCACCAATTTGAAGAAACCAATTTAGCATTAAACCAAAAAGCTAAAGCTTGATGCAAGGTTTCCTTAAGTTCTTTGTTCTGGTAAAAGGCAGATTTAGGATTACTGTAAATAATACTTAACGCTAAAACCCTGTCTGCATGTTCTCTTGGTGCCCAAGCTGCCTTTCTACTGTCTTGATAATCAATATCTGCCCAGCTACCATTAGCATTAAAGGTTTTCTTATAGTTATTGATTAAAGCCTGCTCTTTAACATTTTGCTCCATATCATAAGGCTTGCTGCCTTTTACAATATGGTCTATAGCATAAGGAGCCTGATGAGCATTTGTATAATAAGCTTTGATATTATCTTCTAGTTTCTTAAAAAGGTCTTGTTGGGCATTTACATGAAACAAGCTTAAACTTAAAATAGTAATAAGTAAATATTTACAAGTCTTTACCATACTTTTATTTATTTATTTAATAATGCCCAATTACCACTATAATAAGCTTTATCTAATTGGCTTACCAAAGTTGTATTGTTAGCTGCTTTTGCTGCGTGTCTTAAATCCTGATAGATATAAAAACCTAACCAATAACCGTATTGATATTTCTCGTTAACAGAGTTTGGTTTTTTGTAAAAAGCATACCAATCTGTATTAAGATTATGTTTTTTTGCTACTTCTAAAGCTGCTAAAGCCTTGTTCCAAATGTTATTAGCAACTTGATTAAATAATTTTTGTAACCCTTTATGGTTTAGTTCTGCCGAATTAATAACCGCTTGTTTATCATCAATACCTAACGCTTTTAAAGAAACTTTATCTTCAAACTTTTGGTCTCCATCTAAATCATATTCAATTACATCTATGAAGCCGTTATTATCAGCATCAGTATATTTTACAGTTGCAAATACATCTATATTTTTTTGCATTCTTCCGGGTCTCCATCTATCATAAATACCACCAAAACCTTGGAATGAGAAAGCGTTTTGGTCTATCCTCCAAGCGCCCCATTCGGCACCATGAAGGTGAATTCTTCCATCAAAAGCCGCTATATAAAGGTTTCCTTTACCAGAGTTATCCATATCAAACTCGCCTCTATCGCCAATAACGTCTGCTTGCAGGTTATTATCCAAACCGCCTTTACCACCACCAGTTTTAAACAAATCTAGAGGGTCATAAAACTCCACTCGCTCCCAACGGTTGCAATCATCATCTTCATCAAAAACCAATCGAGCTTCCTGCCAATCGCCTTTTTTGAAAATCATGTCATAGGCTACATATCTATCCGGATAAAATAAAGTATCTATCTCTCTCCAACGTTTATCAAAGAAATACTTATTAGCTTCTGGTATACCTTTTAACTTTTTAAAAGTATGGGCTTGGTCTGTATAACTAAATCCTTTGCCTTTAAGCAATAAGCTCATATCAAAATCAAACTCGTTACCCGGTGCATTGTCATTGTCTAAATCCCAGGTTGGGGCAGCATAAGTTATCATTCTGCTGTATTTAGCATCAATTTCTTTATCTAGCTTATCAAAACCATTGGCAATATTTTTTGCTTCTGATGAATCTCTAAAAACGGGTATATCTAACAAGCGGATAGCCATTTCAGACAAACCATCTTTATCAAAATCATAAAAAATGAAAGGATTTTCCCAGTTATAACGTAAATCATCTATCCTAAAGCTTGAACCATGCATTTTTAAGAAGGTAGAATTGCCGTGGTAATCGTAGAAAAAGTTTGCATGACCTATGTGCTCCCAAGCTTCCATGGCAATTTTGTTCCAATCTACATAGTGCATAATTTGGTCTTTGTCATCGTCCATGATGTACATAAAATCGGCCTGCCAATCAAAAAAATTACGCTTTTTAGCACTTCCGTTGTTTACAATCAATTGTATATCGGCTTTGCCATCGTTATTTTCATCTGTCCAATCTATACTAAAATCTAGAGGGCCGGCAAAAATACCGTCTATATTTTTATCTATTAATAAGCAGTCGTCTACAGTATCTCCTTCTTTATCCCCTACCTTCATATTGTCATTATCATCAATCCAAATAACAGGAATTTTACCGTTTAACATCGCTTTTAAAACATCCGGGTCACCGTCTTTATCTAAATCTTCATAAGTAATATTGGTAATTTGAGGTTCAAAACGCCACGGAATAAGCTGTGTTTTACTATTCCAATATGGAACAGCACTTTTCTCTTGTGCAACTGCCTGTATAGTGGCTAATACTAAAGCTATTAAAGCAATTCTTTTCATGCTGAATATGTAATTAATTGTTTAAGGAATGAGATAGTTTATTGATTTACCCAAAGCTTGCCCTTTAGGTAAAGCTATTTGATGTGTTTGATTCTTTAATTGAAACGTTATCTCTGATAGTTTTTGTGTTGGGTCTGCAACGGTGATGTTCCATTTAGCATTTTCTTTAGCCAGCAAGTATAAACCCGCTTGCTCAAACTTGATGTTTCCCAATTTAGGATGAGAGAAATTATAAGGCTGGTAAATCACAAAAGCAAATTTATCATCCTTCGTAAAGTTTATAATTTGTGCCTTAGCACTGTTTTCTAAAACTTTAAAATCGGGCTTATAGCTTTTAACTTCCTTTAAGCTAACCCCAGGCTGCATAAAATAGGCATAATTGGCTGCTTTTGGCATTTTACCATGATTTACAAATAAGGTAAACATATCTGCCTGTAACTTATCTGTATTGTAAACTTTAGCAATCTCTCCCCAACTACCTTTTTGTTCTTCTATTTTTAAAGATAATGGCAATTTACTTAGGTTATGATACCCTATTTTATGGTGATAAACCCAATCTACATGATTTAAACTCTTACTTTTTGATACTTCTTCAAGCTGCTTAGCTTTTACGTAAACCTTACCATTTAAGTAAGTTTGATTGATGGTACTGGTAACTGCATTAGCATTACCAGATTGAATATCGGCACCTAAAGCAATAACACCATCTTTGGTATAAAACCATGCTTTTTTAGCTTTTAAACCATCTCTATCTAAAGAAAAAACAGATATCCCTTCATTTTTATGAGATAAGCCCCCAACAAAATCAGAAGGGTTTTGGTAGCCTTTAAAAGTTAATAAAGGAAGCGCCTCTTTACCCTCGTAACAGGTAACACCCGGTAACTTTCGCCAATCTAAAAGTGGGAAAATATCATCATACTCGGTACCGTCTACCATAATATAGTGGGCCCCATCAGCCAAATAATAGCCTTTAAGATTTTCATTATTACCAGCCTCGCCACCTATAACACGGTTAGAAGACATTTTAAGCGATGAAAACCAATCCTTATTTCTATGGATGGTAAAATCAGAATACCAAAAGTGCTGATGACCTTCTAATGTGTTTGCCGCCGTTGCTTTACCAAAATTCCTTTGAATATAAGCCGCATAAAGTTCTTGATGCTGTGGATCTATCAACATCATATCTGCCGCAACAAAGCCCACACCTAATGCCTTATTCTTTAAAGCATTCTTAAAAAACTGCCTCCCTAAAGAGTTTACATCAAACTCGGCTTTCCAAGATAGCCAGTTATAAGCCTCAGAAAATAAATTTCTTAAAATACCTACCTGCTCTGGATTAAAAGCTAAAGGCGTTTGGTTAAAAACACGCCCCCACATAGACATCCCAATGAAAAAAGACAATCCGTAATTTCCAAATTGTTGTTGCGGCCCGTGTTGATGAAAGCTATAATCGGGCTTAATGCCTTCTACATTAGTAAGCACAATTTCAGAAACAATGGTATCTCTTGCTTGTTGGGCCAACTGCGCATCATTTAACAAAATAGATTTGAATAAAACATTTCCGGCCAGCCATACTTTGTTTTGCCCTGTCATTCTAAAACCAGCGTTATTCATCACTTCTATGGCACCTTGCAATTCTTCGGCAGATAATTCATTTTTAAGCATAACAAAGGCAGGGCCCAATGTACGCGGCAAGCCAATTTCATTATACCACCAATTTAAGCATACTGGCTTTGTATGAAACCAAAACTGTAATGCTTTATGTATAGCTGTAGAAATTTCTTTTTTATTGTAAAACGCTGATGATGGATTCTTATAAGCTTTTGTTAATAACAACACCCTATCGCCATGTAGTTTGGGCTCCCAACCGCCACGTTTTTCGTCTTTATAATTGATATCTGCCCAGCTACCATTTTCACTTTGCGAGTTGATGATTTTTAAAACATCTTCTTTCTTAATTTCCTTCTTCTCATAAAGCTCTATAGTACCTTGGTCTGATGCTTGTTTATCTATCTTTAAATTCTGCAATGCAAGACTTAAGTTCTTGTCTTGCTGCTTATTCATTACGTAATAGTCTTGTATGTTCATTGCAAGAACATCAATAAGATTAGACTGTCCGTATACGCTACCTGCTATGAATAAAAACAGTAGGAGCATCATTTTTTTTGCCAAGCTAGATTTCTCTAAACTAAATACAAACGTTTGCATAATTAGAATATGGTTTAGGCCTTAATAAAATAGTTTAATAAATTGGTTTGGGGCAAATAATTCTGCGTAGTTATTAATATTTTCTAAGAAAACAAAATTAGAAATAATTTGGCCCAGTAAGCGGGCTTTTAAATGGGATAAGATAAGCTTCTGAAAGATGGGAATCTTTCAGAAGCTTATCTTATAAGTTGAAGGCTATTTTTTTAACATACTGATAAGCCAGTTGGTAGCTTGCTCTCTTTGAGCTTCCACAGTATTATGACCTGTTTCTTTGTAAATAGCCAGCTCTTTTGCTGCGCTGATACTGTTATAAGCGGCATACATAGAGGTTGGCGGACAAGTTTCATCATTAAAGCCCCAACTGTAAAAGCCAGGTACTTTTAATTGCTTAGCAAAATTTACCACATCATAATATTGGCAGGTTTCTAACTTTGCTTTGGTATTATTTTGTGTAACAGATGTAGCATTGAAATAATGTGGCCAGCCTCCTGCTCTGTTAAATAAATAACCTGTAACATCGCTTAAAGCGGGATAAAATGCAACCAAATATTTTATTCTTTTATCTAATGCAGCTGTTACAATAGATAATGCCCCACCTTGACTACCGCCTTGTACGGCTAAGTTAGTACCATCATAAGCCGGATGACTGGCTAAATAATCTAAAGCTCTGATACATCCTAAATAAACCCTTTTATAATAAAAGCTGTTTTTATTGTCTAAATTAAAGCTAGGATAACCTGCTAATGCTCCAGCTCTTAAATCATTATAAACATCGGCATTTAGGTTAACCGGAATACCATGTATGCCTATTTCAAGTGTGATAAATCCTTTTTCGGCTAAAGCAATATCACCATTATAAGGTCTTACACCTGCACCCGGAACTTTTAAAACGGCTGGATATTTTCCTTCCTTTTTAGGTACGCATAAAATACCGTAAATTCTTGAAGCACCAATGTTTTGGATGTTTAATTGGTAAACATCAACCGTAGCGGTTGAACGCTCTTTTAAAGCTTCTAGCTTTACATCAAAAGGTACTTTTTCTAAATCTTTTATGGCTTTTGCCCAAAAGGTTTTAAAATCATCTGGCAAAGTAATGGTTGGTTTTATAGCTTCTGGTGCAAAAGCCGCTGTGGCTAAACTTTTAATCACTTTATCTCCAGACTGTGTAGTTACCGTGATTCTTAAAAAACCTGGTTCTGCTAAAGAGCTAGCACTTACCACCGCCTCTCCATGAGTTAACACTAAAGAGTCTTTTTTAATAGCAGGCATTTTTTCTGGACCAAGCTCGTACTTTACTTTTACATTTTTAAGCTGCTTACCATCTTGCATTGCGGTAATTTTAAACTTAGGTTGCTCACCTATTTTATAAACCCAATCAGGTTTATCAGCGGTAACAGCTAAAGTAAGATTTGTAGACTTATTGGTTTGTGCCTGTACGTTGGCAATGAATAAAAAGCCTAACAAAATGAATGTTAAGTTTTTAAATTTAAGAATTGAATTGTTCATTTTTGAGGTTTGGTATATTGGGTTAGCTAATAAGCGCTAAGTTAATACATATGTTTAATCCGCAAAAACTCTATTAAATTTTAGCTATTATTTTAAAAGTCGTATAAAAAATACCTTCACTGGCGTAGCATTTTCTGTATTTACAAACTTAACTTTTAAAGATTTTGCATTTTCAAGAATATCAGCCGGGATAATGTATTCCTCATCAAAAAACTTCTCTCCTTTATCTCCGTTTAAAGTAACTTTTTGAAGCATTTTATCATTCACAAAAATCTGCAATCCTTTGGCAACATCTGCACCATAATAAGTAATGCGTAGTTTTTTAGCCTGCTTATTTTCATTCTTTAGCTCGTAAGAAAACCATGCTTTGGTAGCTCTAAAACGCCTGTCTCTAAACAAGCCATTCTCAGTATCTTTGCCGTCAAAGGCATGGTCTACTTCAGACTGCTGCTCGCCAGGTGCAACAAAATCTACCGTTGCGGTTTCTAAAGGCAAGACTTTTTGCTCTTCTGCTAACCATTTTTTTCGATTTTCTTCTAAACTTTGGATACTGCTTACGGGCCAATAAAGCATATATCGGGCATCATGCAAATTAAAAAATGGAATCAGTTTTAGGTTTTTATATTTATCCTGGTGGATATACTTAGCGGCACCAAATATCAGTTTATCTTTATCTATAATTTCTAATTGAGGTTTGAAATTTTTCTGTTCTGAAATAAGCACAGGAGCATCAGCAACAGAATATAAAGGTCCGTTTGCAATATGTCCTTTTCTAGAATCATCAGCAATTAAGCCTTCTAAATCTTGCTTAGAAGTGGCAGAAGCCAACACAATTGGCCCATGCCTAAAAGCCACCCACGAAGAATGGTCTGGCAAAGATTCTAGCTGTGTTTCCATTGGAAGTGTTAGGCTTATTTTATCGTTATTTTTCCAATTTCTTTTGATAGCCACATAACCATTTGCTGCAAGTTTAGCCTCTACAGGTTTCTGGTTTACTAAAACCGCTAACTGATTGTTTTTTACCCAATATGGCTTTCTGATGTATAAAGTAAAAGATTGTGGTTTTGCTAATTGTAAAGTTAGGGTACTAGACTCTTGAAAAGGAAACTTAGTTTCTTGCTTCAATGTTAAGCCCTTTTCTTTCCAATGCAGAGTAGAAGCAATAAATAGGTTTACAAATACATCATTTTGCTGATGAGCATAAATCAACTCGCCATATTTTGCATGATTTTCTATACCTGTACCTACGCAGCACCAAAAAGCAAGCTCGGGTTTAGAATAAACCCTGTAATGTTGCGCCCGCATAGGCGTTAAATAAACAAAACCGCCATGCTCTGGGTGTTGCGATGCTAAGATATGGTTATAAGTAGTTTTCTCGTAAAAATCTAAATAGCTGGCTTGCGGTTGGTCTTGAAATAAATGTTTACTTAGTTTCAACATGTTGTAACTATTGCATGTTTCAGGACCTTCTTTGTGGTAAATAAGTTCAGCAAAATCATCGGTTTTATTGAAATGCTCTCTTACACTATTGCCTCCAATTGCCACGCTTCTATTATTGACTACGGTTTCCCAAAAAAACTTAGATGCATTTTTCCAGCTATCATTTTGTGTAAGCTCTGCAATACGCATAAAGCCAATTACTTTAGGGATTTGTGTATTGGCATGTAAACCGGTAAGCGCATCTTTCTGCTGCAATAAAGGTTCTAAAATAAATTGATGCGAAAAACGCTTAGCCACCACTAAATATTTATCATCGCCAGTAATGGCTGCTACATCTGCTAAAACTTCGTTCATCCCACCATGCTCGCAACGTAGCATGTTTTGCATTTGCTCATCACTTAAATTGGCGATGGTATTTAAGCACCAATCGCTTAGTTTTAACAATATCTGCTTAGCTTCTGGCCTCTGTGCTATCACATAAGCATCTATTAAACCCGCATAAAGTTTATGTATGTTGTACCATGGCACCCACTTTTTGTTTAAAGCAAAGTTGGCTACTTCCAATTTGCCTTTTGCTACATCGGCCCACATGGCTAAACCATCCGGCACACCGCCTACATAGCCGTTTGCATTTTTTTGCTGACATAGTGCCAATTCATTTAGCATATAATCTAAACGCTTTAGCAACTCGGGTTCTCCTGTGGCGGCATACATCAGCGCAAGCGAAGAAAGATAATGACCAGCCGTTTGCCCACCCAAACCACTGGTTTCCCAATTGCCATACATAGCTGCTTTGGGTTTAAGCCCGGCTTCTTTTAAGAACGGAGCTAAGAGTCTATCGGGCTCTAAAGCCAGAATATATTTTAAATTATTTTGCTGCGCTTTTAAGAAAAGTTGGTCTTCTAGTTTAACCGCCGAAAGCGGAAATAACTGAGCTTTTTGCTGCGCTTGTGCAGTAAAATGGGTACCCACAAAGAAGAAAGAATAGATGATAATTTTACGTATCATAAAATAGGTTTTTTGGCTTATAGCTGGTTAATTCAAATATAAGTGTAATTTTCACATTTCTTAAAAAGAATAACAAATCATGCTGTTGATTTAAAGATGCACAAGTAAGTTTATTTGTTTAATTCTTGATAATCAAACCAAGCAAAATCTGCATAATTAGTGGTTTTAGCACCATTGCTACTGGCATAAATAGCCAGGTAAACACCGGTAAAGCCGCCTGCTGTAGCTCTGTTAAGCATAGTGCCTTCAACATTTCCTAACAATAAATTCCAATCGTTTTCTTTTGTTGCAAAATGAAAAGCATAAGCTTGCCCTTGGGCAGATACTTTTAAAAATAATTGCTTAGCATCAATAGCTTTCTCGGCCAATATTTCTACCACGCCTGCTTTTACTTTAGTTAAGCGCAGCACCTTTTTTCCGTTCTGTAAGAGATACTCTAATTTAAAATGATGCGTTGGATTTTGATAAACAACTAAGCCTGCCGTTTCTTTATTTTTAGGATTAAACTGCATAAATGTGCTTGCCGCAAAATTGATATGCTGTTGCCTACGACCTATAAAAGCCGGATTAGCTTTTTCTGTAATATTTTCTGGTTTTAGATACAACCTTAAAGTACCAGGTTTTTTGGTTAAAGAATATAAGTTTGCCGATGGGGTTCTGATTAAATTCCATTGAAAGCCCAATTTATCGCTATTAAAATCATCTCTTACACTGGGTTTAGCCACCTTAAATTCTGGTAAATTAGGAAAAGGAAATTGAGGCAACACCTTACCTTCGCCTGGGGCTACCACTGGCCAACCATCCTCCCAAATTAATGGAGCTATAAAAGTTTCTCTGGCTAAATTGGCCAAGCCTTTTCCGCCATAGGGTCTGGTTCCTAATAAAACGGTATACCATTCGCCATTTTGGGTTTCTACAAAATCTGCATGACCAATGTTTTGTATAGGATAATGGTTACCTAAATGCCTGCTGGTGATGATGGGGTTTTTAGCACCAATTTCATAAGGCCCTTGAATATTTTTACTCCTAAAAACTGTAACGGCATGGTTAAAATCTGTGCCTCCTTCTGCTATAATGAGGTAGTAATAACCGTTTACTTTGTAAATGTGTGGCGCTTCTATGTTACGGGCTTCTCTGGTTGCACCTTCATCAAGCAAGAGCGTAACAGGGCCTTTTAATTTCATGCTTTTGGTATCAAACTCTTGCAACCAAATTTCTCTTTGCTTAAAATAGCGTTCCTTATTGGGGATTTTATTTCCTGTATACCAAGCTCTTCCATCATCATCAAAAAACAAAGAGGGGTCTATACCGGGTGCATCTTCTAACCAGTAAGGGTTGCTCCATGGGCCGGCAGGATTTGTTGCCGTTATAACGAAATTTCTTTTTACAGGATCACCGCCTGCTCTGGTACACAAAATGTAATACAAACCTTGATGATATCTGATGGTTGGCGCAAAAATTCCTCCTGATGGATTCACGCTGTCTAATCTTATTTGATCTGGCCTATCTAAAGCATGACCTATTTGCTGCCAATGGGCTAAATCTTTACTATGAAAAATGGGTAAACCCGGGAAATACTCGTTGGTAGAACAAACCAAATAATAATCATCATTTACACGGCAAATACTAGGGTCTGGATAATAACCTTCTAGAATAGGGTTTTTAAGTACTTTTTCTTGTTGTGCGTAAAGCTGTTGCATGCATAATAAGCAAATCATCAGGAAGCAGCCAAAAATGCTGCGAGAGCGAGAATTAAAAATCATGAGTTTAAATTGGTTTTAATGATAGAGCTTATTTTAAAGCCGAACGCACATGGATGGAGGTGAAAATACGAAATATTAAGCTTGAGAGGGAGATAGTAAAGTTAAAGGAGTTATTTATTTGGGTGTTGCCCAAGGCCGGGCTTTCCGCTGTATCTTTTTTTCCCTAAGCTATACCCTCTCACTAAAAAAGGATGCCGCTGCAATCCCTAACACGGTTTGTCTTCTTTATCTTAATTTTTGTCAGCACATTACTTAAAAATATAAAGCTTATGCAAAATATTAAAGTCTTTGCTTCTATTTAGATTTAAGTCAACCCTGCCCCTTCTTGCCTTTGCCCGCTAAGACTTAAACCAGAACCGGGCGTTTCTGTTTTTGTTGCTAATAAAGGCTTCTACTTTTTAACAAAACCATAAATCACTAATGACACTCCTGAGAGAGCAAATAATATTCCTATTCCATAGTCCACAGTGAAATTTTCTTTCGGGTACAGTACCTGATTATACCCCCTTAAGTATTTCATCTGTATTCTGTCACCCACTTGATACTGATCACAGATAGATGAAGCAACCTGTTTTACAAATATTTCACCATTATAATCCAATTTCATGTTGTATTTGGCTCTTGTACCTAGACACGTTTGAGGCTTTTCGATAATCTTCATATAGACTAAAGACCCGTTGTTTTCTAAGTTGAAAATTTTATAGTTGTTTATTAACCATGTTATAGAAAATATAAACACTAAAACTCCTAATATTTTCATAGTATTCTTCATATATATATTCTTAATTTCCTACTCGAAGGTTATCTCTTTTAACAATTAAAGGAGTAGGTTGAACTGATGACATCTCCTTACTAGCGCAAGTCTTAGCGGGCTAGACAAAGCAAAAGCCTGACTTGTGCTTTCATCACTGTAATACATCTATTTCTATTAAACCTTTACCTTCTTGATAATCCTTTGCACTACTATACACATAATCCGCTGCATGCTCTACTATGCCTGCCTCTACTGGATTGTTATGTATATAATCCAATCTTTGTTCAAACATATTGCTATGAAAATCTAATTCTATGGGATGATTATCTTGCCGCCAAAACTGATAATTTGTATTGTTACTATTCTCTTTGCCAGCTTTGGCAAATAAAAACAGCATCCACTCTTTTCTGCTTTCTGTTGTACTTTCCTTTATTTCCTTCAGTATTTTATATGCTGTATATTTCTTTAAATCTCGCATGATATCAGCTAGTTTACCTCCCGTTCTGCTGCTCATAATTAAATGAACATGATTACTCATGACTACCCATGCATGTATGTTTAAATTCTTTTCCTTTCTACAGTAAACTAAACTCTCTAAAAACAAATCTCTATACACTTGTCTTGTAAAAACATCTATCCACCCTACAACAGCAAAAGGAACAAAATATATCCCCTCTGGATTGTTAAATTTATATTTTGAACTCATTTTTATATTTAGTGCTTTTATTGAATAAGCACAAGTCAGGCTCTCCCTTTTTTCCTCTACTCACTAAGACTTGCGCCAGTGAGGGGTGCTCTCTACTGGGCATCAATAATATCTGACTTTATTTTTTCCAAAACACCTCTAAATGATGAAATAGGCATTTGATACAAATTATACCTAAAATAAAATCTTTTTCCATCTTCAAACTCTATATAAAAAACGTTAAAATAAAACGCTAGTAAAGAAGCAGGTTTAATAATAAAAGAAGAATTAATTGGCACAGTGGTTTTTATTCCAAACTTATTAAATTGAAAACATTTACCTTTTACAACATAGAAATCCCAATCAAAACAACAGAACTTTATTAATAATATCATAAAACCCATTGATAACAAAAAGTAAATAAAAATACCAGCACTAAAATTAAAGTCCCAATCAAGTAATATTGATAATATTAAATAAAAACTAAAAGGAAAACTTCCAATGAGAAAAAACAAGACCCTCCCTATTATATTATTAACACTTATTTTAATCATTAGATATTATTTTTCACTTACTTTAACTCCTATTTCAACTTTATATTCTACTACGTAGCCTACACCTATTGCAGTGCCTATTCCTGCTGCCAATTCAGCCGATGGCTTATTTTCACCACTTTCCATATTTTTTTCCCCTATCTAGCGCAAGTCTTAGCGGACTAGATAGAGCAAAAGACTGACTTGTGCTTTCATTATTGTAATACATCTATTTCTATTAAACCTTTACCTTCTTGATAATCTCTCTCTGGGTTGTTAAACTTATATTTTGTACTCATTACTAAATCTAGTGCTTTTAATCATAAGGCACAAGTCAGGCTCTCCCGCTTTACCTACTCGCTAAGACTTGCGCCAGTGAGGGAGGCGTTGATTCTCATCAACTCTTCACGACACACCTTGCGCCATTGAGAGGGTTAAGACTACCTAAACTAATGACCAATAATGTTCTATTAATCCTATCCCCAACATTATTGCACATATTCCACTAATTAAAAAACCAAAATTAAATCCTAATTCGTCTTTCTCTTTTTTCAGAAAAAACTTTATTTGATTTATTACGATAAATATCCCAAGTATTAAGGATAAAATGCCTCCAAGAAAATATAGCGTATTATTCATTTAATTAGGTTTAGGTTTTAATTCTGCCTTAGGTTTTGATGCGGGAGCTGGTTTTATAAGTGGTAAAGGAGTAGGAGAAGTTAAATCTGGTATTAAAGGTAATGACCCCGGATTATCTTTAGACTTTGTTTTATCAATTCCTATCTCTGCAAGTTTACTTGTAGCAGTTACACCGGCAGATAAAATAGTTTTTTCTGCTTTTGTAAGCCCCCTCACTAGCGCAAGTCTTAGCGGGCTAGACAAAGCAAAAGCCTGACTTGCGCTTTCATCACTGTAATACATCTATTTCTATTAAACCTTTGCAAACTATCTAAAGACACAAGTACCCCTTAATTCATTCCTATAATACTGCATACTTACGCCAAAACGCTCAGCATTTAATTTTAAATATAAATAATTAATATAATATAATTAACGGCTTTAGTTCTAGAACTACAAATAAAAAAAGCCTCACTATTTCTAGTAAGGCTTTAAGGAGCTCCCGAAGCTGGGCTCGAACCAGCGACCCTCTGATTAACAGTCAGATGCTCTAACCAGCTGAGCTATTCGGGAATTTTAAGCATTTCAACATGCTTCTGGTTAAGGGACTGCAATATTCGGGATTTTAAATTTATTATGCAATATTTGTAAAAACTTTTTTGAAGATAATATATGAGCTTAGTTGTTATAGGTACTGTGGCTTTTGATGCTATAGAAACTCCGTTTGGTAAAACCGATAAAATTGTAGGTGGTGCAGCTACTTATGCTAGTTTAGCAGCCTCTTACTTTTATAAAAAAACAAAAATTGTGGCTGTTGTAGGTGAGGATTTCCACGAAGAAGACATCAACAGCATTAAAGAGCATGGTATTGATGTAGAAGGCTTACAAATAAAAAAAGGAGAAAAATCTTTTTTCTGGGCTGGTAAATACCATAATGATATGAACAGCCGTGATACTTTAGCTACAGAGTTAAATGTTTTAGCTGATTTTGACCCTATCATTCCAGAGTCTTACCAAGATTGCGAGTTTTTAATGTTGGGTAATTTAACGCCGCAAATACAACAAACCGTTATCAAAAGGTTAAAAAACAGACCTAAGCTTATTGTGATGGATACCATGAATTTTTGGATGGATATTGCCATGGACGATTTATTGGAAACCATTAAGATGGTAGATGTTTTAACCATTAATGATGCAGAAGCCCGCCAGTTATCCGGAGAATATTCTTTGGTTAAAGCGGCAAATAAAATTTTAACTATGGGCCCTAAATACCTGATTATTAAAAAGGGAGAACATGGTGCATTATTATTTCATGAAGACCAAATATTTTCTGCTCCGGCTTTACCTTTAGCCGAGGTTTTTGATCCAACGGGTGCTGGTGATACTTTTGCTGGTGGTTTTATTGGGTTTTTATCACAAGTAGGTACTGTAAATTTCAATAACATGAAAAATGCTATCATCTATGGCTCGGCCTTAGCATCTTTCTGCGTAGAAAAATTTGGCACAGAGCGTATTAAAAATTTAACTCAAGAAGAAATAGCTGCTAGAGTACAAGAATTTGTGAAGCTAAGTAGCTTTGTAATTTCTAAATAAAAAAGAGGCAGTCTTGAATTTTCCAGACTGCCTCTAACACACTAACCAATCGTACTTTATTTGAAAGAGATATAAAGTAATTTTTTAATTTCTTGTGATGTGATGATGGTTAAAAAGAGACAGTCTTGATGGGCAAGACCGTCTCTTTACACTTAACTAACTTATCGCATTTATTTGGAGTATGAAGAAGATTTTATCTTGCTTTTTAAAACTATTCTTCCTGTAATCTCTTTTTTAGGAGAGCTTAAAAAAGAGGCAGTCTCGCTTATCAAGACCACCCCTCATTAAAAAAGAACTAACCTTTTGTTTTTACTTTATTCTGAGGAAGATTCAATAAAGTCTCTTGTAAAAATTCTACTTTACCTGTGTGTATATCATAAACGGCACCTACAATTAAAATCTCACCGTCTACATACTTTTTATGTAAAATAGGTTCTAAATCTCTTAAATGGTTTACTTGTTCTATCACATTTTGGCGAACTGCGTTATTCACAGGGTCGCCCGGTAAATGCGCACATTTGGCAACTGCCGGTTTTATATCATTAATAAGCGTAACAATATGTCCGGGTACATTTTCTGGTCTTTGTACTGCTGCTGCCACCGCACCACACTCTGTATGCCCTAAAACTACAATAAGCTTTGTATTAAGTTTTAGGGTGGCAAATTCCATACTTCCATAAGATGCTGCCGCAGAAACCTGCCCTGCTGTACGGATAATAAATAAATCTCCTAAACCTTGATCAAAAATTACCTCATTGGGTACTCTAGAATCAGAACAGCCTACAATAGTAGCAAACGGTTTCTGACCATTTTCTAGCTGCTTAATGGTTTGAGCATCTTGTCTTGGCTTAATGCTTTTACCTTCCACAAATCTTTTATTACCGCCCATTAATTTCTTTAAACCTAGGCGTGGGTCTGCATAGGCAGAGTCTCTATTGATAACATAATGCTCTGCTCGCCATTTCGCAGAATCAATTTTAACTACGGCTTTACTGTTGCTTTTTCTACTTTGTTGTGCCTGCAAACTTAAACTTGCGATGAGCAAACATACTAAGGTGATACAAAAATTTCTTTTCATTTTATGCTATTTAGTGTGTTAATGAGTGTATATGTTCTGTCTTAAAAATTGATTTTTAGTCCGCCATAATTCCTTTTGATAACATCTGTTGGAATAATGGGGTTGTGGTGAACATCAAGAAATTTCAATTTCTTGAGTTCTTTAATTTCTGCCGGAATAGTTTGTAATTTATTATCGCCTAAATACAGGGCTTCTATTTTTTGAAGTTTACCAATATTTTTGGGCAAGATGCTGATTCCGTTATTTTCTAAGTGAAGAATTTTAAGGCTCTTCATCCTACTTAAGATCTCTAAATCTTCTTCTAGCTGTAAGTTTTTTTCTTTATCTAGATACAACTCTGTAAGATTTTTCAAAGCATCAAAGTTCTTAGGGAGCAAGGCAATTTCATTATCACCAATATCTAATACCTTTAGATTTTGAAGCGTGGTAATCTCCTGCGGAACACTCGATAAATGAGTGTTCCGGAGATTTAAATATTGTAGATTTTTGAACTTAGCAATCTCTTCTAAATGATCAAGATGTTGATTTTGTAAGTTTAACCTAAACACCTTTTCAGGCTCTTTTAAAGCCTCCTCAAGGGTGGTATATTCTTTTACTGCTACTTGGGCATCGGCCTTATGAGGCAATACTGCAAGCAGTATACACACCATGATGATAAGCAATTGTAAGTAATCATATACCGTAAATCGCTGTAAAAAAGGCTCTTTTTTAGGTTCCATAATCTTATTCTTTAGAGATTGATGTTTTAACTATTTAAAGCTATTTACCCTCTGTACTTAAAATGAGGGGCGAATCTCCATCAGTTATGATTGTTTTAGCATTTGGAGATGTTGATAGCTTATTAAAAGCTTCAATAGCTTTAAATCTTAGAAGCATTGGGGATAAACCCTCAGAAATAATTTTCTGAGCATCTCTAATACCTTCGGCTTCAATAGTTCTACGAGTAGCTTCTTGGCGCTCTTTATCTAAGACAAATTGCATTCTTTGCGCATCTTGTTCTGCCTCTAATTTTTCTTCAATAGCTTTGGTTAGCCCTGGAGGAAGCACTATACTTTTCAACAGAACAGACTCTATCACAAAACCTCTGCTTTGCAACTGAGACATCATCAAATCTTTAATAGATTTTTCTATTAAAGCTCTTTGTCCTGTATGCATATCCTTGGCAAAATATTGAGAAGAAACATCAGCTACAGCTGATCTAAAAATTGGCAAAATAACTACCTGCTCATAGCTTCTACCTAATTTTTCAACTATTTGAGGGCCATAATCTCCTACCATCCTATACAAAATAGAAACTTCTGATTGTACCGTTAAACCTTCTTTAGATGGCAAAGGCAAACGAACCTCCATATTGATAGTACGTGTTGGAAGTTTAATAATGGTAGTTGTAAAAGGATTAAATACTCTGGCACCTTCCATTAAAGGTTTAGGATTTATTTTACCAAAAGAGCGTTTTACACCAATTTCGCCTTGCTTAATAATGGTACAGCTACTTAAAGATGCTACAGCTAGGCATGCTGAGAATAAAATAACTTTAGTTTTCATTATATTAAAATTTAGATTACACAATCATTTTTCTTTATAGTGTAAACATAAATTTCTCTTATTAGACTAAACTTAAGCTGATATTAGGATGAGCTTAGAATTTATGGATGATTTCCTTTGGGTAAAAAAAGAATAAATTCTACAAATTCTGATTCCTCTAGGTTTACTGTTAAATGACCTTTATGAATATCAATAATTCTTTTTGTAAGCGATAAACCTACGCCATGACCTTTCACGTTTTTAGAATTAGCACCTCTGATAAAAGGATCAAAAATGATATCGATATTTAAGTTTACAGGTGTATTTAATTTGTTTTGAAATTTTATCTGAATTTCATCTTTTAAGGTAAGTAATTTAATTTGAGCTGTTTGATCTGATGCGAACTTTACAGCATTTTCAATAAGATTGATGAATGCACTATAAATTAAGCTCTCGTTAGCATAAATCTCGGGTAAATAATCCTCATGGTCATCAATTTGCAGCACAATCTTACTTTCCGGATATTTTTGACTGACCTCAGATTTTGCTTGTAGTAATAAATCTACCACATTAAGCAAGCTTGCTTTAATTCTAATATCATCAACATCAATACTGTTTAATTCTAATAAATTGTTGGTAAGGATATTAAGTTGATTTACATCTTCTAAAACAGATTTAGCCATGTTTCTTAGTTCCTCCATATTATCATTAGCAAGCAAAGAAACCTGTATTTGCCCAGTAATAGCCGTTAAAGGAGTTCTTAATTCATGCGAGGCATGAGATACAAAAGCCCTTTGTTTATGAAAAGCTTTCTGTAAACGGTCTAACATCTCGTTAAAACGCTGAGCCAACTGCCCTAGCTCATCTTTATTACCCCTTTGGCTAAGTCTTAAACTTAAATAAGATGCATTAATAGCATCTATTTCTTTAATCATTTGTTGCATAGGTTTAAGTAGACCTCCTGCAAAAAACCGCCCTATAATAGCACTTAAGGCAATTAATAAAATACTTCCAAAACTTAGCAGAATGGCTAAATTGTGCTGCTTACTTAAACCATATTTATCTACCGCAGATACAATAACAATATAATCTTTAGCTCGGTTTCTAATGGTCATACCAAATTCTTCTACCTCACCTTCTTCCCAAAAAACTTCTTCGTTTCGCTTTATTTCTTGCAGTTTAGCCGGAGTATAAATATTGCTTTTTAGCCCACTTTGATAGATAACTTTATCCTGAGCGTTGAAAATAACAATGTTTTCTTTGCTGAGGGCCGTCATCTGATTACGACTTAATATTTTAAGCAAATCAGGACTAACTTCTTCTTTGTTAAAAACAATGGTAGCAGCAGTTAAGGCTTCTCTCTTTAGCCGAGTTTCAAATTCTGATTGCCTGTAAACATCACTTAAAAAGTAAATGGTTACACAAAAAACCAATAATAATACAGTTACGATACTAAGGAACAGTACCGTCATCTTGGTTCTAATTGTCATTTCTGTTTTAAGATATAACCCATTCCTACTACAGTATGAATAAGTTTGTTAGCATGCCCTTTATCTACTTTATTACGAACGTAATTGATATAAACTTCAACAAAATTGGTTCTAGTATCAAAATTTATATCCCAAACTTTTTCTGCTAATTCTATTTTTGAAACTACTTTACCTTTATGAAGCATCAAGTACTCTAATAAGCTAAACTCTCTGGCTGTAAGCTCTATTTCTTTCCCTGCTCTACGGGCTATTTTCTCGTTTAAATCAAGCTCTAAATCTGCTACTTTTAAAATTTCTTGTTGTTTAACCTTTTCAGGATAATACTTTAGAAGTGATTTAATCCTAACCAAAAGCTCCATAAAATCAAAAGGCTTAACCAGATAATCATTAGTACCAACCTCAAACCCCGATAATTTATCGGCTAAGCTTCCCATGGCGGTTAACATTAAAATAGGAATTCTATTATCATTTTTTCTGATTTGCTCGCAAACGGCTAAACCACTCATATCAGGTAAACCAATATCTAATATTACCAAATCATAATGGTTTTGATTAAAAAGATTAAGCGCCTGAAAGCCGCAATCTGCAATATCACTAGAGAAATCTTGAGTTTGCAAACCTTTATGAATAAAGGCTGCTACTTTAGTTTCGTCTTCAACAATTAATATATTTTTTCGTTCTACCATTTTTATACAGCGTTAATTGCTCTTTGAGGATTGAAATTAGCTTCTTATAGCATCTTCAAAAACAACATAAAACTAGTTGATTAAATTAGGCAGAAATTACATCAACCTTAGAAACTTATTAGAATTTAATTTCCTTTTGAGTTAAAATTTACATTTAACGCTTTAAGCTTAATTAACCGCATTTTTTTCATAATGTTCATCATGATCCAAAAAATTATTTAGAATCATTTTAAAATTAATTTGGATTAGTTCTAAATAAAATAGAAATTTGAAACAATATGAATCAACTAGCGGAAATTAACCAAATAGAAGTCTTTAGCACCAATTTCGGCTCTATTAGTCATTGCCCTAGAACAGATTTACTTACTTTAAAATTCTCTGGTAAAACCGTTACCTACAAATACCCTTGCTTACAAAGACTAAACAAAGTTATTAACCAGGTTGATTTGGCTAAAATGACAGATGCCAGCCATTCTGGCCTAGAAATTATTTTCTTGTGTGGAGCCGAGGATTGCTTTGTATTAGATATTCATGAAATTTTAGGGCTTAAAGATTTGTTACATGGTACTTTTACCATGTTTAACTTAAACAGCACTATTAAAGATTGCCTGCAAAGGCTAATCTGATAATTAGATTAACTCCAAATTACTTTTCTAATCTGCCTACGGTGTAATATTTGCTATATTTAAGATATAAAAATTTACATCATGAAAGATTTAGTACGTCATAAAAGTTTACTTTCTACCGAGATAGAAAGTAGCTTAAATCAGCAAATAAAAAAAGAAGCTCATTCATCATCGCTATATTTAGCTATGGCTTCTTGGTGTGATAGAAATGGTTTTGATTGTTCTGCTCAATATTTCTATGATCAATCAGAAGAAGAGCGTAAACACCAAATGAAATTATTTCATTATGTTTTAGATATGGGCGGTACGGCTATCTCTCCAGATATCAATAACATCAAAATAGAGTATATGAGCTTTAGAGAAGTGTTTGAGGATGCTTTGGAACAAGAAATAGCTATTACACAATCTTTCAAAAACATTGCTGCAAAATGCCATAAAGAGCAAGATTTTGTAACCTTAGAGTTTTTAAACTGGTTCTTTAAAGAACAACGCGAAGAAGAATTTAAAGCAAGAAGAGCTTTAGAATTGTTTGATTTAATTGGTGAAGCCGGAACTGGTCGTTGGGAAATTGATAGACATATAGCTAAAATAAAATATAGCGAAGGTGAAGAAGCTTAAAAAGCTCTAATCAACATTAAAAAAGCGATAAGAACTTATCGCTTTTTTAGTTTAAGCTCTTCTAAAGTTTTGAAAACTTGTTTTTCTGTATATTCTTTAAGCCAAATATTTTGAGGTTGTAAATTTAAAACAGGAGCAAACTTACACCTATCTGTACATTCTATTCTTATAACCTCTGTATCTGTATGTTTCACATAAGATTTTAAAGACTTATAACAATCTTTACCCCCTCTTTTAGCGCATTTGCTGCCGGTACAAACGTAAATAATGTTTTCTGGCTCGTAAAATTTACTCATGCTATTCTTTGTATTTCTTCACAACTTACCTCATCATCATGATGTGTTTTTTGCTCTATCAAATCTTTAATATCTCCTTTAGCATTAACAACTATTGCAGAAAGTTTGTTGCATTTATACGCCCCTGTATCTATACAAATAGCATGGCTAGCTTCATCATATTTAGCTTTTTCTGCCGGTGTATGCCCATAAACCTGTAATTGCTGAAGTCTTCTTATCCCCTTTCTTTGGTATAAAACACTATCTACATTATCCGGATTAAAAGGTTCTGCCGTTTCACAAACACCTGCATGGCTAACTAATAAGTAAGGCGTTTGGTAATATAAGGGCATCTTTTTAAACAACTCAGCATCGGGCTCTATTCTTCTTCCATGAAATAAGTATTGAGAAAACGTTTTCTCGCCAGATTTTTGAAACCAGTCTTCGTTATACTGGCTAAGTACATGTTTGTAAAAATACTCTTCGTGGTTACCTCTAATTAAAACGCTATCAGGCTCTTCATCTTTAAGGTTAAAAGCTAGTTCTACTACTTGCGGACAAAAATTACCATGGTCTACCAAATCTCCAACAAAAATAAGTTGTTGTGTATTGGGTTTCCATTTTTTTAATAAAGCTTGTAAAGTATTTAAACACCCATGAACGTCTCCTACAATAAAGTGTTCTTTTTTCTTCTTTGACATGAACTTGTGCGGACTGATTTAATTAAAATCTTTGTTCAACAAGCGTTCCAAATCAGTAAAACTAATATTCATTTTTACCCTACCCTGCTGTGCATAAGAAATTTCTCCTGTCTCTTCAGAAACAATTAATGCAGTAGCCTCGCTAGATTCTGTAACGCCTATCCCGGCCCGGTGTCTTAATCCAAATTGTGGTGGCAACTTATCATTCTCTGTTAAGGGTAAAATACAGCTGGCAGACTTTATTTTATTTTCTGATATAATAACAGCACCATCATGCAATGGGCTATTTTTCTGGAAGATACTTTCTAATAAACGCTTAGAGATTTTTGCATCCATCATTTCACCACTATTGGCAAAAGCATCTTGATCAAAATATTTTGCAAAAACAATTAAAGCACCTGTTCTGGTCTTTTTCATGGATTTACAGGCATCAATAATAGGTTTAATTTTGGCGATATTGTTTTTCTCTAACTCTTCTTTGCCAAACATCAGCTTTAGCCAAATCTTATTTTTTAGAGAGATATTTTTACCTATGGTAAGTAAAAATCTTCTAAACTCTTGCTGAAAAACGATAATCAAAGCAATAAAACCTACGCTAACAAAACTGCCTAAAATACCTGCCAGCAGTTTCATATTTAGCTGCTCTACCACAAAATAAACAACATAAATAAGGATAAAACCTATAAAAATATTAACAGCTATAGTACCTCTTATCAAATTATAGATGTAATAAATGATAATAGCTACTAAAAGGATATCTATTACATCTAATACGGTAAGTTTTAAGAAGCTAAAATCGAGAAAATCCATATTTTAATATTGTACTCTTGTAATTTATCAAAAATTATTAAAAAAATAATAGCTATTTGGCTTTAAGATAGGTTTGATAAAGACTAATACTCTCTTTTGCCGCCTTTACATCATGAACTCTTAATATTGCCGCCCCATTTTGTAGTGCTATAGTGTTTAAAACTGTAGTACCATTTAAGGCTTCATCTGCCGTGGTATTAAGCGTTTTCCAAATCATAGATTTTCTGGAAAGCCCCGCCAAAACTGGGAAACCTAATATTTCAAAAGCAGCCATATGCTTTAATAAACTAAAGTTTTGACTTATATCTTTTGCAAAGCCAAAGCCGGGGTCTATGATGATATCATGCACTCCGTAAGCTTTTAATTGTTGTATTTTAGATGAGAAATAATACATCATCTCTTCCATCATATCATCATAGTGGTTTTGCGATTGCATGTTTTGAGGCGTACCTTTCATGTGCATCAAGATGTAAGGCACTTTTAATTTTCCTACGGTTTCAAACATTTTTGGGTCTAAATTACCACCCGATATATCATTAACGATATGCGAACCAGCATGTATAGCTTTTTCAGCTACACCAGCCCTAAAAGTATCAATAGAGATAAAAGCTTGTTTAAATTCTTTACTAATGAGTTCTACTGCTGGCAAAAGCCTTGCTTCCTCCTCGGCTTCACTAATATCTTGAGCCCCTGGTCTTGATGAGTAAGCTCCCAAATCCAAAAAATCTGCTCCTTCGGTAAGCATTTTTTCTGCTTGCTTAAGAATTTCATGGTTAGTATTAACTCTACTGCCAGAGAAAAAAGAATCTGGTGTGATATTGATAATCCCCATTACTTTAGGCTCGCTTAAATCCATCAATTTGCCGCCAATATTTAATGTGTTTTTTACCTGAAGCCTTGTATCTTTAACCATTATTTTATTTGCTTACAAAATAAAGCCCTCTTTCATCTATTATTATGATAAATAAAGGGTAGAATTTTTAAAAGCAACAAAATAGCCATAATTTTACTATTTAAATAAACCCGATATCAGATTGGCAGCTCAAACATCAACACAATACGACGCAGTAATTAAGGTATGTAAAGACCTTTTCATGAAAAAAACTCGTGATTATGGTACAGCTTGGAGAATTTTACGTCCCTCTTCTATAACCGATCAAATTTTTATTAAAGCGCAAAGAATTAGAACTTTAGAAGAGAAAAAAGTTAGTAAAGTTGGTGATGATATTAAGGGAGAATACATCGGTATCATCAATTACTGTATTATAGCTATGATACAGCTAGAGCTTGATGATAGTGCTGCTACAGAGCTTGAACCTAGTATTGTGGAAGTTAATTTTGACCAAAAAGTTACCGAAACTAAAGAGCTTATGTTTGCCAAAAATCATGATTATGGCGAAGCTTGGAGAGATATGCGTGTAAGCTCTTTAACAGATTTAATCTTGATGAAGATTTTACGCGTAAAACAAATTGAAGATAACCAAGGGCAAACAGAGGCCTCTGAAGGTGTAAAAGCCAATTATCAAGATATGATGAACTACGCTATTTTTGCACTGATAAAATTGTCTTAACTGCTAAGCTCTTAACCTATGTTACACAATAAGTACATCCTTTTATTTAGTCGGATATTTGTAGGTGTCCTTTTTATCTTCTCAGGACTTATTAAACTAAACGACCCTCTAGGCTTTTCTTACAAATTAGAAGAGTATTTTGAGGTTTTTCATGTAGTTTTTTTAAACCCAATTTCAGTATATCTATCTATCTTTTTATGTGCACTTGAAGTGGTATTGGGTGTGTTTTTATTAACCGGCATATCTTCAAAAAAGGTAAGTTGGGGTTTATTGTTACTGATTATATTTTTCACTTTCTTAACTTTTTACTCGGCAGCTTTTAATGTTGTAAAAACCTGTGGCTGCTTTGGTGATGCTATACCTTTAACGCCTTGGCAATCTTTCAGCAAAGATTTGATTTTATTGGTTTTCATTGTTTATATCTTCTTTAATAAAGCGCATATTAAGCCCGTTGCAGCAGAAAAATCTGGCAGAACAGCAATTATCTCTTTAACCATCGGCTTAACCATATTATTTGGCATTTATACCTATGCATATTTGCCTATTATAGATTTTTTGCCTTATAAAATTGGTGCTAATATTCCGGATGCTATGCGTATTCCTGAAGGTGCACCACAAAACGAGTATGAAATTATTTATACGCTAAAGAATAAGAAAACTGGCGAGCAACAGGAAATGAGTGATAAAAAATATCTGGAGACCAAAATTTATGAAAATCCGGATTGGGAATTAATCAACTCATCAGAACCAAAACTTGTTAAAGAAGGCTATCAGCCTAAAATAAGTGATTTAAATATTTACGATTCACAAGGGGTAAGCTATACCAAAGAATTGATAGAAAACCCTTACTATAATTTGGTTGCTGTTGGTTGGAAGCTTGATAAAGCTAATAAAAAAGCTGCCGGAGACATTAACGCTTTAGCGATAAATGCTGCAGAAAATTTTAATATCCGTACGGTTTGGCTAACAGCAAATTCTGCTACTGATGCTGAAAAATTTATCAAAGAAAATAAACTGGTGATGGAGTTTTTTTATGCCGATGCAGTACCGCTTAAAAGTATGGTAAGAGCTAATCCCGGTTTAATTCTTTTAAAAAACGGAACAATTATTAATAAATGGCCAGCAAGTGCTTTACCAAGTTATGATGATTTGGTAGCACAATACTTGAGTAAAAACTAAAATGAAGATATTCTTAATAGGTTTTATGGGTTGCGGAAAAACAAGAATGGGTAAAAACCTTTCTGCCAAAATAAACCGTCCTTTTATAGATTTAGATACCTTAATAGAAAGTACCCAGCATAAAACTGTTCCTGAAATTTTTGCTGAGCTAGGCGAAAATGGTTTCAGAGAAATTGAGCGTGATTTATTACAAAATAGCGCCATAGCTGATGATGCTATTATCTCTACCGGTGGTGGGGCACCTTGTTTTTTTGATAATATGGATTGGATGAATGCCAATGGCTTAACTATTTTTATTGACCCACCTGTTAAAGTTTTAGCAGATAGATTGATAAACGCTAAAACCGAGCGACCGCTAATAAAAGGCAAAAGCTTTGATGAACTGGTTTTATTTATAGAAAACAAACTAAAAGAACGCAGACCATTTTATGAAAAAGCCCAAATTTCTTTACATGGTGTAAACCTAACGCCAGAAATTTTATTAGAAGAGTTAGAAAATAAAGACATCAAACTGGTTTAGGCCAGTTTGCCGATAACTTTAAAGCGCTCAAAAACCTGTTCTGTATGTGGCGCATCTTTTAACTCGGCTGTTAAATCTTGCCCCGCCCAATGCTCATAATGTTTTCCTTTTAGCCATAATCTGCTTTGGCTTACATCATAAATTAAACCCAAATAAGCAACCCATATTTCTGGCTTATCTTGTCCGTTTCTTAAAGCTAACTGAGATTTGGTATAAACAGGCAATTCTTCTTCTATCATGCAGCTTTTCTCTTATTTCTAAAGAACTCAAAGAAAAGCAAATTCATCAAAAATAAAGACATCGAATAAAAATGATCCTCGAAAGGGATAGTTCCAACTCTAAAACCCATATTTTCTGAATTATTATACATCACAATAGGTATAGATGTTAATATCCCATTTACAATATAGAAAGGTAATAAAGAAACCAAGTAGGCGATGTAAAACTTACCCATATTTAAATGCGTTTTAGCAAAAATGGTGTAGAGTAAAACCACCATAAGAGTGCTAAAATTTACTAAACTGTAAATTCTATCATAAAACAGCCCCAGCATAATTACGCATAAGATGATGAATAACCAACTGATAGTATTTACGATTTTAGCCGAGATTTCAATCTTAAAATAAGCTATTAAACACTCGTATATAAAAATACAAGCAAAAGGAATGGTGATAAAAAACATGATTTCCTCTAGTGGTAAATCGAAAAACCTGATGCCTAGAATATAATCATCATTAAAAGACCAAACTTGGTTAATGGTAAAAATATAATCCCAAAGAAGATAAAGAAGCCCTGTAATAAATAAGCCAGGCATGATAAATTTCCACTTTTTATAATAATGTACTTTTTTATCGAATGATAAGAGAATAGGAAAGAAAACTGTTAAAATATTAATGAGCAGATAACTCAGTTTATTATCCATTTATGCTATTACTTTTCTTAAAACACTTACTTCATTATCGGTACATCTTTTACTATCAATCATAAAATTGACCATATTTTTCAGGATATTTTCATCTACATGCAAAGCTTGTACGTTTGATTTTTGTACCAATTCTAATATCTTCTTTTTATCTATTTCAAGATGTTTGCTGTAACCTAAAAATGGAGGTAGAAAATGCTCTAAACTAAATCTAAGAAAACGTATTTCAAGCTGGTTAGGACTTAATTCAACAGCTTTATCAATGGTTTTACAACCTTGCTTTAAAAAAGCCATTTTATTAACCGGGTTCCAAGAATGTTTTGCTCTTACCGCATCAGCAGAACCTAAATAAGCCAATATTAACGGACTTGGGTTTTTAATGGCTTTTAATTCTTTATAAAGTTTATCGGCAGCATTGGCATCTTTAATAGCTTCTATATAATCTTTTCTTATTTTTTGGATATCATAAGCCAAACTTTGAACCGTAAAACAAGCCAGAAATAGAAAGCAAAAGATAATATTTTTCATAATTTTTATATTCTTATATAACGAACGTAAAAACCTTAAACAAAGTTTAGCTTGTCCTTAATCAATGCTTGTGCCATTAAGAATATCTTTTGTGTATCTGGAATACGTATTCTTTTATTCGCTATGGTTTGAGCCGATGTAGCTCTTATTTTCTCGAATAATTTTAGATAATAAATATAAGCTATATAAACACCAAGCTTAGAACCTTGTGGAAGTAGTTTTATACCTTCTAGAGCATCATCAAAATCTACTTTAATGTCTTTTTCGATTTCTTGTTTATCCGCCTCGGTAAATTTTGTAAAATCAACACCAGGGAAATATGTTCTTCCTCTTTCTTCAAAATCAGATTTAATATCTCTTAAAAAGTTAATTTTCTGAAAAGCAGAACCCAAACTTCTTGCTTTGGGTAATAAAGTATCATAAAGTTGATGATTGCCTTCACAAAAAACTCTTAAACACATTAAACCCACTACTTCTGCCGAGCCGTAAATGTACTCCTTGTAGCTGTCATCGGTATAACGGGTTTTATCTAAATCCATTTCCATTGATTTTAGAAAAGCATCAATCAAATGAAACTCAATATGGTATTGATTTACTACTAATTGGAAAGCATGTAGTACAGGATTTAAACTTATTTTACGCTTTATAGCTTCAACAGTATCTTTTCTAAACTGAGCAATTAAGCTTTCTTTGTCTTGATCATGAAAAGTATCAACAATTTCATCAGCAAAACGCACAAAACCATAGATGGCATAAATGGGTTCTCTAAACTTTTTATCAAAAGCCTTAATGCCCAAACTAAAAGAAGTACTGTAGTTATTGGTAATAATTTTACTGCAATCTAGGCAGGTTTGGGTATATAAATCCATCAATAGCTAAAATTGTAAAATATATTCAGATTACAAAATCAGTTAGATTTTGTTTGAAATGATTTATCGTTTAGCTAATAAACAGCAGAAATCAAGAAATTGTAAAACAAATTAGCTTATTTTGAATTTAACATTTAACATGGGTAATCAATCTAAAATTGCAGTTATAGGCGCAGGTTTTTCTGGCTTGGCTGCAGCCACGGTATTGGCTAAAAAAGGCTATCAGGTAACTTTATTAGAAAAAAACGACCAAACTGGTGGTCGAGCGAGGATTTGGCAAACCGAAGGTTTTACTTTTGATATGGGACCAAGTTGGTATTGGATGCCAGATATTTTTGAGAATTATTTCAACCTGTTTGGCAAAAGTGTTAAAGATTATTATCAGCTTATACAATTAGACCCCGGGTATAGAATTTATTTTGGCGAGGACGAAATCATGAACATTCCGGCCAATATGCAAGAACTAGAAGCTTTATTTGAACAGTATGAGCCAGGGAGTAGCATTGGTTTAAGAAAATTTATGGAGCAAGCGGCTTATAAGTATAAAACCGCTATGAGCGATTATGTTTTTAGACCTTCACACTCTATTACCGAGTTTATAGATTTAAGAATGATGCTAGAAAGCTTACGGATTCATATGCTTAAACCTATGAGCTCTCATGTAAGAAAGTACTTCAAAAATCCAAAACTGATACAATTATTAGAGTTTCCCGTTTTGTTTTTAGGCGCTACAGCACAAAAAATACCGGCCATGTACAGCTTAATGAATTATGCCGATTTAGCCATGGGAACTTGGTACCCAATGGGTGGTATGCACCAAATTGTAAAAGCTATGACTAAGCTTGCTGAAGAGCAAGGTGTAGAAATTTTGCTAAATACAGAAGTTGAAAAAATTTTGGTGGATAAAAATAAGGCTAAAACTTTAATTACCAATAAAGGAAATATTGAAGCAGATTTTGTTATTTCTGGCGCAGATTATGAACATACCGACCAACAACTTTTAGAACCAAAGAACAGAAATTATACTGCCGAGTATTGGGATAAAAGAACTATGTCTCCTTCATCTTTATTGTTTTACATTGGTTTAGATAAAAAAATAGAAGGTATTAAACATCATAATTTATTTTTTGATGAAGATTTAGACCAACACGCTAAAGAAATTTATACTACACCACAATGGCCCACAAAACCTCTATTTTATGCTTGCTGTCCATCTCAAACTGATGATACAGTAGCTCCAGAAGGAAAAGAAAACTTATTTTTCTTGATACCGCTAGCCCCAGGTTTAGAAGATTCTGATGAATTAAGAGAAAAATACTACAACATCATCATGGATAGGTTTGAGAATATCACTAAACAAAAAGTTAGGGGACATGAAATCATCAAGAGAAGCTATGCCATGGAGGATTTTAAGAAAGATTATCATTCTTATAAAGGCAATGCCTATGGTTTAGCTAACACCTTAGCTCAAACAGCGTTTTTCAAACCTGCTATGAGAGCTAAAAAAGTTAATAACTTACTATTTACAGGCCAACTTACCGTACCAGGACCAGGTGTACCACCTTCATTAATTTCTGGACAAGTTGCAGCAGCAGAGGCAGATAAATATTTTAAAGGAAATTAGATAGATAATCAAGAAGTAAAACTTCTTAGGCTGCAACAGCCTCAGAAGTTTTACGGTCATAAGCTTTCAAACTTTTCTTAAGCAATTTTCTTGCTACGTGTATTCTAGTTTTAACTGTACCAATAGGTATAGCTAAATGGTCTGCTATTTCGTGGTATTTATAACCTTCAAAGTACATGGTAAAAGGCACATAATATTCTTCTTGTAACCTTGATAGTGCTTTTTTGATATCATCCATCACAAACTTTGGCTCTCCTCCGTTTACTGTTGCAGAGTAAGATAATTGAGAAGATGAAATCTCGTCTGTTTTAGTTACGAAAGTATTAATCTTCACAAACCTACGGTAATTATTAATGAAGGTATTCTTCATAATGGTGTATAACCATCCTTTTAAGTTTGTTCCTTCTTTAAATTTATTATAGTAGGTAATTGCCTTTAACATAGTATCCTGTACCAAATCATTGGCATCATCAGCATCATGTGTAAAATGTAAGGCATACATTTTAAGTGATGATGCTTGGCGCATTACTAGGGTGTTAAATTCTATCTTAGTCATTTTGTTTAACTTTTATGATTAATACCTAAACAAACTTAATGATTATAATTTGTAATCTGCAAATTTTGTTTAAGTTTTTTGTCAAAAAAATTAAACAATATGTTGCAACACTTTTTCGCTAACAAAAGTTAGACCAAAGGCGTATAAATAAGGTTTTCAGGATTTTAATCTAATAATGGGTAGTAAAAAAATTACATACCTTAGCTAAAAGACGTTTACTTCGCGTTCTAAGACAACGCCAAACTTCTGTTGAACAGAATTTATAATAGATGTAGAAAAATCATAAATTTCTTTTCCGGTTGCACCACCATGATTAACAATAACCAAGGCCTGCTGATGCCAAGTACCTGTATGGCCAACAACCTTTCCTTTCCAGCCACATTGCTCTATTAACCAACCAGCAGCTAATTTAACTTCATTATTGGGCAATAAAAAGTACACTATCTCCGGAAACTGTTCATGTAATAGGTCAAATTGTTCTTTTGTTATAATAGGATTTTTAAAGAAAGACCCTGCATTACCAATGGTAAATGGGTCTGGCAATTTAGATACCCTAATTTCTGACACCACCTTAGATACATCACTTAAAGTAGGTTGTGTAATATTTCTATTTGTTAATTCGGCTTGGATAGCCCCATAACTGATATTTATTTGAGGAATTAAAGACAATTTAAACTTTACACTACAAATAATATATTGACCTTTTAAGGCCCTTTTAAATATGCTTTCGCGATATGCAAATTTGCAAGCATCATTTGTAAAGTACTTAAAAGTACCAGTAGCAATTTCAAAGGCTTTACAGCTTTCAAATACATCTTTTAGCTCTACTCCGTAAGCACCAATATTTTGTATTGGCGAAGCACCTACAGAACCCGGTATAAGGCTTAAATTTTCTACTCCTGCAAAACCCCAATCAACACAATAATTTACAAAATCATTCCAAACCTCACCAGCACCAGCCTCTACCACAACTTCTTGATGATTGATGCGATGCTCTATTCCCCTAATATTCATTTTAATAACTAAACCATCAAAATCTTGTGTAAGTAACATATTGCTACCACCACCCAAAACCAAACGTGGGGTTTGGTGCCATTGTGGGTCTAGAAATAGTTCTACAAGCTCATCTTCTCGACATATTTCAACAAAATATTTAGCAAAAACCTCAATTTGAAAGGTATTGAAATTCTTTAAAGAAACATTTTGATGGATTTGTAACATGATGACGTTATATTGAAATGATGACTAGCTTTTAAAATATTTTCTGGATGCCCAAAGTAAACCAAACTCTTCTGAAGGCATCTTTTCTGTTGATTTATGATGTATTTTATGCGCTCTTCTGATGCCTTTTAAATATTTATTTTCGGTTTTAAATGCTTTAAAGCGATTATGAATAAACCAATCGTGAAAAATAAAATAGATGATACCATATATTGATATACCTACACCCACCCAAAATTTATGGTTTAATGTTGTTTGGTTATCAAACATCAGCCAGCAGGCTAATATCCCAAAACCTAAACTAAAAATATCATTTAACTCAAAAAAACCATGTCTTTGTTGGTGGTGTGTTTTATGAATAAACCAAAGCGGGCCATGAAATAAGTATTTATGCAAAGTCCACGAAACTAACTCCATCATTATGATGGTAAGTATAATTATACCAGATGCGTAATACCAAATCATAAATTAAATATATAGCAAAGATGCATTTAAAATTTAGCTCTTAAAAACGATTGTGAACTATTGATATACTTGTAGGATACTATTATTCTCCAAAACAAAAAAGCCGCAACATTTAAAGTTGCGGCCTAGACTTTTATGTTATTTACATTCTAAATATGTATCGCTCTATTATCAGTAGCAGCTAAAGCAGCTTCTTTGAAAGATTCTGTAAAAGTTGGATGAGCATGGCTTATTCTACCAATATCTTCTGCACTTGCTCTAAACTCCATCGCTACTACAGCTTCAGCAATCATATCGGCTGTACGTGGCCCAATCATATGTACACCTAAAATCTCATCAGTAGTAGCGTCTGCTAATACCTTTACTAAACCATCGGTATCCATACTAGCTCTTGCTCTTCCACTTGCTTTGAAAGGGAAAGAACCTACTTTATATTTTTTACCTTGTTCTTTCAACTGCTCTTCTGTATAGCCAACAGAAGCAACCTCTGGCCAAGTGTAAACTACACCCGGTATTAAATTATAATTGATGTGTGGTTTTTGTCCGGCAATAACTTCGGCAACAAAAGTACCTTCTTCTTCTGCTTTATGAGCCAACATTGCACCTTTAATAACGTCGCCAATAGCATAGATACCTTTAACAGAAGTTTCAAGATGTTCGTTTACCGGGATTTTCTTGCCTCTTTCTTCTACAGTAATTCCAATTTTATCTAAACCTAATCCTTCGGTATAGGCAGTTCTTCCAACTGCAACCAAGCAATAATCACCCTCTAGAACTACTTTTTCACCTTTTGGAGAATCAGCGGTAACGGTTACTTTTTTACCTTTTACCTCGGCACCTGTAACTTTATGACTAAGTAAAAACTTAACCCCTAATTTGGCTAAAGATTTTTGTAGCTCTTTACCCATGGTACTATCCATAGTTGGAATAATAGATGAAGCAAACTCTACCACAGTAACTTCAGCACCTAAACGGGCGTAAACCGAACCTAACTCTAAACCAATAACACCACCTCCTATTAAGATTAAATGTTTCGGAACTTCTGTTAAGTTTAAAGCTTCGGTAGATGTAATAATACGCTTACCATCAGTTTTTAAGAAAGGTAGTTCTGTTGGTTTAGACCCTGTTGCTATAATAACATTCTTACCTGTAATTTCTTGTTCTCCACCTTTTGCTAAAGCAATTTTAATGGTGTTTTTATCTTTAAATGAGCCTAGACCTTCATAAGTATCTATCTTATTTTTCTTCATCAGGAAAGTAATACCAGCAGTAGTTTGTGCTACTACCTCATTTTTCCTTTTAATCATTTGCTTGATATTTACTTTTACATCTTTAACATCAATACCATGTTCTGCAAAGGTATGGGTTGCATTATGGTAATGTTCTGATGAGTCTAGTAAAGCCTTTGATGGGATACAACCTACGTTTAAGCAAGTACCTCCAAAGGTTGAATATTTCTCTACAATAGCGGTCTTCATTCCCAATTGGGCACAACGGATAGCGGCTACATAACCGCCCGGACCAGAACCTATTACGATAACGTCGTATTGCATCTTTCTAATTTTTTGTTTTGGCTAAATTAACGATTCTATTTGCCTTCTGGCAAGCTTCTTTTCAATTATTTTGATTAACCATTAAGGCTTGTTTATTGTTATATTAGAATTTATATTATTAATTATGAAAAAACGTCTGTATAACATCATTTTTGAACACGATACTAAAGCCGGAAGGGCATTTGATATAGCTTTACTTTGGGTGATTCTGTTTAGTGTAGTGATTGTTATTATAGAAAGTATTCCCGAAGTACATGAGGCTTTTTTCAAGGAATTTTATACCATAGAGTGGATTTTAACCATTTTATTTTCTATAGAATACATTTTGAGGATATGGACATCTCCAAAGCCATTTCGTTATATATTTAGTTTTTGGGGCTTAGTAGATTTGCTTTCTATTATCCCAACCTATTTTGATTTATTTTTTGCTGGATACCATTACCTCCTCACAGTAAGAATATTTAGATTACTTAGAGTTTTTAGAATCTTAAAATTGGTACGCTTTAACCGAGAAGCACAAATGCTTTTTAATGCTTTAAAAGCGAGTTCCTATAAAATTAGCGTCTTTTTAATGACAGTTCTTACGATGGTTACCATTTTAGGTACACTAATGTATGTGATAGAAGGTAGCGAAAACAATTTTACCAGTATCCCACAAAGTATTTATTGGGCTATAGTAACAGTTACAACAGTAGGTTTTGGAGATATAGTACCACAAACCGTATTAGGTAAATTTCTTTCATCGGTAGCGATGATTATGGGTTATGCCATCATTGCCGTTCCAACGGGTATAATTACAGTTGAGTTATCAAAAAATAAAAGTAAAGTTTGTGGTAATTGCAGCACAGAAAACCCAGTTAATGCTAATTTTTGCACCCAGTGTGGCAAAGAAATTACACAATTACCGGATGCCTCTTAAACTCTTTATCTCTATCAAATAAATACCTGTAGGTGTGATGAGTTTTGTAAATTTTACCACCAATTTGCTCGGCAACGTTCATCATTTTCGGGTTAAAATCACCTATCCAATTCATCTGAAAATCTTCATAAGTAACTTTATTCTTGTCTTGAATAGTTTCTGCAGCTCTTACAATCATAGCTACCTCAACTCCCTTTTTCTGATGCTCAGGCACAATTCCGAAAACAATCCCGTACATTGTTTTAGAAGTTTTTCTCCATTTATGGTATAGAAATTTGATTTTGCCTATCCAATCTAACTTACCCTTAACATGCTTCACAAAAAGTTGGTTAAGCTCTGGAATATTCACAAAAAAGCCAATACATTCTCCTTTATAATAGGTATACCAAACAATTTTTTCATCTAAAACTGGCTTTAGTTGCAACATGATAGCCTTGGCTTGTTGCGTACTCATTTCTCTTACACCTTTATGTTTTACCCAAGCTCTGTTATAAACCACCCTAAAATCCTCTATATACTTAGCTAAATTAGAAAGCTTCATATGCTCAAAAGTATAATCAGGGTTACTTAAAATGTGTTCTGCTTTATCAGCATAATTTGAAGCTAGCTTTTGCGATATTTTTCTGTAATAAGTGTATTGTTTAAAGTAAACCTCAAAGCCATAATCCTCAAAAAGCTGCTGATAATAAGGTGGGTTATAATTACAACAATAACAAGGTTCATAAAAACCATCAACCAATAAACCCCACCATTTATCTCTATCTCCAAAATTTATAGGTCCGTCCATAGCTTCTATTCCTTGCGCTGCAAGCCAAGCTTTAGCGGTATCAAAAAGTAAAAAAGCAGCTTTTTTATCATCAATACACTCAAAAAAACCTAAGCCGCCGGTGGGCTGGTCAAAACTGTTTAAAGTTTTTCTATTAATGAAAGTAGCTATTCTACCAATGGTTTTACCAGTATCATCTTGCAAAATAAACCGGGTACAACTACCATGTCTGAAATACTTATTACGTTTCTCATCAAAAACCATTTCAATATCCTTATCTAAAGGTCTGATAAAGTTTTTATCATCTTTATATAAGTATATCGGCAACTCTAAAAATGCTTTTTGCGTGGCTTTATCCTCTACTTTAAGTATCTTCATTTAAAATTTGTAAATGCTTATTAGAATAACAGATTTTTTAAAAATACGTTTTTGCATGTTTAAATCAACCATTAAAATTGCCTAAAATTTCACATGACACGTAAAAATATTACTTTTTTGGTGTTCCTCTTTTTATCAACAAGCGCCTATAGTCAGCTTTTAAATTCGCATAAAGCTACCTTAGCCGACTCGTTAAGAGGTAATATCCACAGTCCTTACAGAACTTGTTATGATGTAAACTTTTATAACCTAAAAGTGAAGATAGATGTAGCAAATCAAACAATTAAAGGCAGTAATATTTTTCAGTTCACAGCTACCAAAGATTTCAAAACTCTACAATTTGATTTATTTGAGAATTTACAGATAGACAAAATTATTTATGAAAACAAAGCTCTACCATTTATAAGAACCCATCATGCAGTTTTTGTAAGCTTTCCTGATAGTATCAGAAAAAATAGCCAACAAAAATTTGAAGTTTTTTATCAGGGGAAACCTAAAATAGCTAAAAATGCTCCTTGGGATGGTGGTTTCACATTTTCCAAACATCAGGATCAAGATTGGATAACTACTTCTTGCCAAGGTTTAGGCGCTAGTAGTTGGTGGCCTAATAAAGACCAACAAGCAGATGAGGCAGATAGTATGCTTATCAGCATAAGTGTACCCAAAGATATGATGAATGTTTCTAACGGGAGGTTACGTTCTGTAGACACTCATCCGGATGCTTACAAAACTTATAATTGGTTTGTGAGTTCTCCTATCAACAACTATAATGTTGCGATAAACGCTACCAATTATATTCTATTTAATGATGTTTATAAAGGTTTAAAAGGCAATCTGAGTCTTGATTATTATGTTTTACCAGAACATTTAGAAATTGCCAAAACACATTTTGATGCGGATGTTAAAAGAATGTTACAAGCTTTTGAATATTGGTTTGGACCTTATCCTTTTTATAAAGATGGCTTTAAACTTATCGAAACTCCTTATTTAGGGATGGAACACCAAAGTGCAATTGCTTACGGCAATAAATTTAAAAAAGGATATTTAGGTAGAGATTTATCAGGCACAGGCTGGGGATTAAAATGGGATTTTATTATTGTACATGAAGCCGGACATGAGTGGTTTGGCAACAATATCACTACCAAAGATATTGCTGATATGTGGGTACATGAAAGCTTCACTAATTATTCTGAAAGCTTATTTATTGAATATCATTATGGTAAAAAAGCTGGGGCTGATTATATTATTGGACTAAGAAATAATATCCAAAACGACAAACCTATTATAGGGCCTTATGGTGTTAATCAAGAGGGGTCTGGAGATATGTATTATAAAGGTGCTAATATGCTGCACACTATAAGATGTATTATTAATAATGACAACTTATGGCGTGAGTTATTGATAGGTTTAAATAAAGATTTTGCTTTAAAAACCGTAACTGGCAAGGATATCATAAAATACATCAACCAAAAAACAAAAATTGATTTAAGTAAAGTATTTGAGCAATATCTCGAACATAAAAACCCACCAACTTTAGAAATTAAAAAAGATAAAAAAGGATTTATTTATCGTTGGAATTGTGATGTCACCAATTTCAATATGCCTTTACAAGTTTACATCAATCAGAAACTAATAAACCTTAAGCCAAGTTCAAATTGGCAATATGTAAAAGCAAGTAGTTTTAATTTAGACCCTAACTTTTATATAAACCTCAAAAAAATATGACAAATCTTATAACCTCAATTTAAATAATTAAAAAAGGCTTCTTAAAATATGGTTAATACTATATTTGCGGCTTATTTGGGGACCTTTTTGTATGTACAAGTTTTTAAGAGGAAATATTTATTTCTCTTTAGGTTTAAGGCTATTTATTATTGTAGCCCTGTATTCTGTTTGTAGAATAGCATTCTATATTTTTAATGCTTCTGCATTTCCAGAATTTAATTTTTTACACTTTTTAACCTTACTTTATGGCGGCTTAAAGTTTGATATTAGTGCTATTATTTACTTGAATATCCTTTTCATAGCCAGCCAGATTATCCCTTTAAAAATACGATACAGTAAAAGATACCAAAAGATATTTGCAGGCATTTTCTTCTTTACCAATGGTTTAGGATTAGCTTTTAATATAGCTGATATTGCTTATTTCCCATTTACACTAAAACGTAGCACCTTTAGCATGTTTGCGCAGTTTTCTAATGAACAAAACTTAGCAGAACTTGCCTTAAAATTTATTTTTATAGATTACTGGCATACCACATTATTATTTGTGTTTTGCCTTTTTGGGATGTATTGGGCTTATAAACATATCCCTGTAAAAAAGCCTAAAATTAACAATACTGTCATTTATGGTAGCAGCGCTGCAGTAATGATGATGCTGATTATTTGGTTTGCTATAGCAGGTATGCGTGGAGGCTTTAGACATAGTACCCGTCCTATTACAATAAGTAATGCGGGAGAATATGTACAAGACCCATCAGAAATTAATATTGTTGTTAATACACCTTTTTCTATCATCAGAACTATAAAAACGAAGCCTTTAAAAGAACAAAACTATTTTACTAAAACAGTAGTAGATAGTTTGTATAATCCTATCAAAAAACCCATTTCAGGCCAAAAATTTAAGCCTAAAAATATTGTTGTTATTATTTTAGAAAGCTTTAGCAGAGAGTTTTTAGGCTCTTTTAATCCCCAATTAGAAAAAGGAAAATACAAAGGTTATACGCCATTTTTAGATTCTTTGGCTAAACATTCTTTATGTTTTACCAATGCTTATGCAAACGGTAGAAAATCTATTGAAGGTTTACCATCTGTATTATCTAGTATACCTGGTATAAACGAGCCTTTTGTTTTATCTTACTATTCTGGTAATAAAATTAATAGCTTAGGTGGCTTACTTGCCAATAAAGGTTACCACACCTCTTTTTTTCATGGAGCACCTAACGGTTCTATGGGCTTTAGTTCTTTCATAAAAATGGCTGGTATAAAGCATTATTTTGGGAAGTCAGAATACCAAAATGATGATGATTTTGATGGTATTTGGGGCATTTGGGATGAGCCTTTTTTACAATATTGGGCAAAAAACATCAGTACATTTAAACAACCTTTTTTCACAAGTGTATTTACGCTTTCATCGCATCATCCATTTAAATTACCTGTAGCTTATGAAGGCAAATTTCCTAAAGGTACTTTACCGGTTCATCAAAATGTTGGCTATACAGATATGGCTTTAAGTAAGTTTTTTAAAACTGTATCTAAAAGCAAATGGTACAAAAATACATTGTTTATCATTACAGCAGACCACTCTACACTTGCCAGTCATCCAGAATATCAAACATCTTTAGGTGCCTTTGCTGTTCCTATTATCATTTATGACCCCAGTGGCAATTTAAAAGGTAAACGAGATTATCCGGTGCAACAAATAGATATTACTCCTACTATTTTAAATTACTTAAATTTTGACAAGCCTTACTTTGCTTTCGGGCATGATATGCTGAAGCCTCAAAAAAATCATTTTGTTATCAATACCATCGATGGTAACTACCAAATTATGAAAGGCCAGTATGTTTTAAAATATAACGAAGAAAGCAGTAAACTTTATAACTATAAAAATGATGCTTTATTAAAAAAAGATATCAGCCAAAATCAGCCTAAGGAAAAACAAGAATTAGAAACTTATTTAAAAGCTTTTATACAGCAATACAATAAAAATATGATTGGAAATAGTTTAACGGTTGATTGAGAAAAATCCGTTCAATCTTTATATAAGTAAGAAATATTAAAACCAAAAAAGCCCAATTTTCATCGGGCTTTTTGTGTGGGAGATACTGGGTTCGAACCAGTGACCCTCCCGATTATATATCGGGATGCTCTGAAAATCCACCATAAATACCACTTATTACCTAAGTATTATAACCAAAAAAGCCCAATTTTCATCGGGCTTTTTGTGTGGGAGATACTGGGTTCGAACCAGTGACCCCCTGCTTGTAAGGCAGGTGCTCTGAACCAGCTGAGCTAATCTCCCATCTTGGATTTATTGGTGGAGGATACTGGGTTCGAACCAGTGACCCCCTGCTTGTAAGGCAGGTGCTCTGAACCAGCTGAGCTAATCCTCCAAATCTTTTGGGACTGCAAAAGTAAACTCTTATTCGAGAAAAGCAAAATAAATTTGAAATTATCCTAAAACTTCTTCCAAAATAGCATGGGATTTTACTTGTCCAAAATCATCTATATGCAAACTATAATAATCAATAAGCTTATCTATCAAAAACTTACGGCTTTTATGGGTTATTTTAAGTTCCTGAAAATTTTCTAAAGAGCATCTTAACAATAAAATGAAGTTTTGTAAATCTTCATTGGTGATATATAATAAATGTTTGGGCTGCTGCTTACTAAAAATACCATTCTTTAAATCGAAATAATTACTGGTATCGGCATAACTGGTATCAGGATAAAATCCTAAAAACCTAGTTAGTTTTACTAAAAATACGAGGTGAAAATTGGCTATAGGTTCTTCTGCAGCATCTAAAAGCTCAATAGATTTAAAAATAAACTCGAAAAGTACCTCATCATCTGTTTGCTGTCTTAAAGATTTATACAAAATCTCATTGATAAAAATGACGATAGAACTCTTCACAATATCATAAGGAATATGCTGTAGCATAGGCATACTCCTGATGTCTGAAATTTTCTGAATACCACCATTTGGTTTATGGTAAACCACCATATCCAATAGGTGCAATGGTTGTAGCATATTCATCTTCACTTTAGACTTAGCTTTTTTTACCCCATTTATCATATAAGATTGCAAGCCAAATTTTTCTGTAAAAATTCTTGCTACTACACTACTTTCAGAATAATCTGTAACTTTTAAAACAATGCCTCTTGTCTTATGAATCATATTATCTCACTATCATCAATTTAGAAATAGCGGTATCTCCTCCATCTTCTGCTACTATTAAAATCAGATAGACACCAGAAGAAACTGCATCGCCATTAAAAGTACGTCCATCCCAGGTTGCTAAACCTCCTTCTGCTACGGTTTGATAAACCAAGTTACCACTAATGTCTGTTATTTTAACTCTTGCTTGCTCTGTTAATCCTTTTACTGCTATTAAACCTGTATACCCTGGTCTTACCGGATTAGGGAAAACCGTAATTTCAGAAAGTTTTGATGATGCTGCTGTAGCATCGCCACGATAAGACATTAAACCGCCTTCGGTTGCAATAAACACTTCTCCGCTTTGGGCTTCTACCTCAATATCTAAAATACGGTTGCTAATTAAGGGGCTATTACTGGTATTAAAATTTAAGACTTGTTTACGCAAAGCTTCATCAAAAAGCCAAACCCCATTATTTGTTCCTATCCATTTGCGGTTTGCTCCATCTATTGCTATACAATTTATCTGCTCCTGACTTAAAACTGGTCTTATAAATCCATTTTCTGTAAGTGTTGGAATTTCTACCTCTACATTACTAAAAGCATCTTCAGGGCTTTCGATAAAGGCTATTCCTCTATCTGTACCTACCCACAAAGCGCCTTTTAGGTCTTTTTTAATACTTAAAACATCGCCCCCCGGCAATAAATTAGCCCCAAACCCTAGTATCTTGGCTTGCGAGTCATTAAAAATTAACAGACCTCTATTTCTAATCATCAACCATTTCTGGGATGCATCATCTACCAATAAACCTTTCGCCTCAATAAAAGAACCCGGCAAAACATCCTGAAAAGAAAAAGCTTGCCATGTACCATCCTTTTTTAAAACAGATAAAGGACTGCTAACTCCAAACTGACTTACCCAAATATTACCCCTCTGGTCTTCTGCAATACCAGAAACTCTTATCGTAGCAGCATCTCCTAAAGTAGTTTGTAAACTGCTATTTTGTTGATTGAAAAGCTTAAAATCTTCTCCTTCTTTAACCAACAAACCATTAACAAAAGACCCCAAATAGGTTTTTGTTGCTGATGGATGTATAACCGTAATATCTCTTATGGGCGATAAAAATGGGCTTGTTTGTTCGTTATAATTCTTCCACTCGCCTCTTTTAAACTCGGTAAAACCTAAATTTTGAAATAAAGGCGAGTAGGTATCGCTAAAACCACCTGGCGCAATAACCAACTGTTGGTTTAATGATGATAAATCTTTAACAATTTTTATTTGAGGACCTGCTGGCGTATAATTTACAAAGCTTGCATCGGGTTTAAAACCTACTAATCCAATTTTATTATCTGCTATTAAAACTTCCTCGCCAAGCAAAGCAACATCCTTAACGTTATTAAAAACATTGGTGTTTTGGATGTTCCTGAGCTGATTAAACTGACTATCATAAACAATTACTCTAAAAGGCGCTATGGTGATAAATTTATTGTTTACCACTTTTAATTTGGCGACATCAACTCCAAAAATTGAAGTCATCATCCATTGATTATTCTCAAAAACATAAATCTGGCTATTAAATAAACCGTAAAGTTTACCATTAAAATCTACAACAGACCTACAAATACCCCCCGGATAGAGCTGATTTGAGGCATGTTTACGCCATCTACTAAAATCTATTAATAAATCGTTCGCATTAGCTTCGTAAATACCAGAAGAAGTTGCCGCAAATATTTTATCGCCCAAAATAACGCTTTCAAAAACTTCAAGAGGCGCACCATTTTCGGTAAAAAAGTAAGTATCTCTAACCTCCTTTCTAGCAAGATTATAAACCACAATACCAAATGCAGTACTTAAATAAGCTATCTCTTGCTTAAAAAAAACCGCATTTATATTCTTTCGTCCTAAATTATTACGATTAAAAATCTCAGGGAGGTTATGTAGTTTACCCTCATCTAAAACATCGATATTTGAGTTTTGGTAAACTATAAAAAGTTGTTTAGTACTTGTATTCCATTTTACAAGTTTAATATCACTACTAGCAAAGCCATCTAAAACAGAGAATTTTTGTACTTCTTTAGTGTTTTTATCTACTGTAAATAATCCCCCACTGGTAGCACAAAAAGCTTCTTCCTCATTTATATCTACACTAGAAGCATTAAAAAACGGCAGATAAACTTGCCATTGGCCAATACCAACTTGCTGTCCAAATACCCAGTTGCTAACCAGAAGAAATATAAAAACAAGCTTAATTTTCATTTATAGCCCCAAATTAAGGCTTATCGCTTAAAGCACAAAAATATAGCGTCTTTATTGTGATCTAAATTTAGTGAATAGGCTTTTTCTCGCCATATCTTTTAAACATAAAAACAATGTATAAAACGGTTGCTATGGCTAAACTTATTAAACCAAAACCTAAAATATACTTACCAAAATCTGGATTAAATAAGTATAACAAGATACTGGCAGCTACTATAATTGCCGAATATCTTAATGCATAAATTGACCTTTTTAACATAAGCTTTTTTAACAATTGTAATACAATTTTCAAACCAGCTTTTGTTTTTCTCTTTCTATTACTATTTAAGCATCTAAATGCCTAAATTTGCATCCTTAATTTTGGAGACAAAGCGCTGATGTACAAAGAATATAAGCAACTTAACTTATCACAAATAGGCAAAGAAGTATTAGAGAGCTGGAAAAGCAATCATATTTTTGAAAAAAGTATAAGCAATCGTCCGGCTTCTAAACCATACACATTTTATGAAGGACCGCCTTCCGCCAACGGAATGCCTGGTATTCACCACGTTATGGCTCGTTCTATAAAGGATATTTTTTGCCGTTACAAGACTTTAAAAGGTTTTCAGGTTAAAAGAAAAGGTGGCTGGGATACACATGGTTTACCTATTGAGCTAGCTGTTGAAAAATCTTTAGGCATCACTAAAGAAGATATTGGTAAAAAAATTACTGTTCAAGAGTATAATGATGCCTGCCGTAAAGAGGTAATGAAATATACCGATGTATGGAATGACCTTACCGAAAAAATGGGCTATTGGGTTGATTTAGAAAACCCATACATCACTTATGAAAATGAATATATAGAAAGTCTTTGGTGGATTTTAAAACAATTACACAGCAAAGGTTTCTTATACAAAGGTTATACAGTACAACCATACTCACCTGCTGCAGGTACCGGTCTAAGCTCGCATGAGTTAAACCAACCTGGCACTTATCGTGATGTTAAAGATACTTCTATTGTTGCGCAGTTTAGATTAAAGAAAGATCAGGTTCATCCGCTAATTTCAAAACTTTTTGAAACTGAGGAAGAAGATACCACTATTATCGCTTGGACAACCACACCATGGACTTTACCGTCTAACTGTGCTTTGGCGGTTGGCGAGAAAATCACCTATGTAAAAATCAAAACCTTTAACCAATACACTCACCTTCCGGTAAGCGTAATTTTAGCTAAAGATTTAGTAGCTAAACACTTTAAAGCCGAAGCGCAAAATTTATCTTTTCAGGATTATAAAGCTGGCGATAAATTAATACCATGGGAAATTGCTGCCGAGTTTATAGGTAAAGAACTTTTAGGCTTACGCTACTTCCAATTAATGCCTTATGTAAGCAATGAAAACTTAGAGGCTAATGCTTTCCGTGTAATAGGTGGAGACTTTGTTACTACCGAAGACGGTACTGGTATTGTACACACAGCTTCTGTTTATGGTGCTGATGACTTTAGGGTTGCCAAAGAGAATGGCGTACCATCTGTTATGGTGACTGATGAAAAAGGAAACGAATTCCCACTGGTAAACAAACAAGGTAAGTTTGTTGATGAGGTAACAGACTTTGCAGGCAAATATGTAAAAGAAGAATATTATAGCGATGAAGAGCGTAAAGCAGCTGATTTTAAGCCTACAGATGTTTTAATTGCCATAAAACTTAAAGAAGAAAACAAAGCTTTTGATGTTAAAAAGTACGAACACAGTTACCCACATTGCTGGAGAACAGATAAACCTGTACTTTATTACCCTTTGGATAGCTGGTTTATTAAAACCACTGCTGTTAAAGAAAAACTGGTAGCGCTTAATAAAACCATTAATTGGAAACCAGAAAGTACCGGAACTGGAAGATTTGGTAATTGGCTTGAGAATTTAGTTGACTGGAATTTATCTCGTTCTAGATATTGGGGAACGCCTTTACCCATTTGGAGAACGGAAGACGGAACTGAAGAAATTTGTATTGGTGCTGTTGCAGAATTAAATCAAGAAATAGAAAAAGCTATAAAAGCTGGTTTTATGCCAGAAGGCTTTTCTTTACAAGATATGCATCGTCCTTATGTTGATGATGTAATTTTAGTTTCTTCAACGGGTAAAAAAATGTTCCGTGAGCCAGATTTAATAGATGTTTGGTTTGATTCTGGAGCTATGCCTTATGCACAATGGCATTATCCGTTTGAAAATAAAGAAGAATTTGAGAAAGCCTACCCAGCAGATTTTATTGCTGAAGGTGTAGACCAAACCCGTGGATGGTTTTTCACTTTACACACGATTGCAACTTTATTAAGCGAAACCAGCGATGATATAAAAGCCGTAAATATTAAAAATGCTAACCAAGGCATTGCATTCAAAAATGTAATTTCTAATGGTTTGGTATTAGATAAAAACGGCAATAAGATGTCTAAAAGGCTAGGTAATGGGGTAGATCCTTTTAGCACCATAGAAACCTATGGCGCTGATGCTACACGTTGGTACATGATTAGCAACGCATCTCCTTGGGATAACTTAAAATTTAATTTAGATGGCTTAGATGAGGTTCGTCGTAAGTTCTTTGGCACCCTGTATAATACTTATGCGTTTTTTGCCCTTTATGCCAATATAGATGGTTTTAAATACGCAGAAGAAGAAATTGTTAACCGCCCAGAAATAGACCGTTGGATTATCTCTTTATTAAACACCTTAACTAAAGAAGTAGACGAGTTTTATGAGGATTTTGAACCTACAAAAGCAGCAAGAGCCATCCAAAATTTTGTTGATGAGCATTTAAGCAACTGGTTTGTACGTTTAAGTCGTCGTCGTTTCTGGAAAGGTGAATATACTGAAGATAAAATATCGGCATACCAAACTTTATATACTTGTTTAGTAGGTGTAGCAAAGTTGATGTCGCCCATAGCTCCTTTCTTTTCAGACAGGTTATTTAACGATTTAAACAGCATCACACAAAAAGAGCAAGTAGCATCTGTACATTTAACAGATTTCCCTATTTACCAAGCTAATTTGGTGGATAAAGATTTAGAAGAAAGAATGCAATTAGCGCAAGATATTTCATCCATGATATTATCATTGCGTAAAAAAGTAGGCATTAATGTAAGACAGCCACTGAGTAAAATATTGTTACCAGTACTAGATCAAGGTTTCCAGCAAAAAGTAGAAAAAGTAAGAGAACTCATTCTGTCTGAGACCAATATCAAAGAAATCGAATTCATTACAGATACAGCAGGCATCATTAAAAAGAAAATAAAACCAAACTTTAAAGCACTTGGACCAAAAGTTGGTAAGAGCATGAAAGCTGTAGGGAATTTCTTAACTGCTTTAAATGATGAGCAAATCCAAACTTTAGAAACAAACAGAAATATTACGTTTGAGGTAGAAGAACAAACATTTACAATTGCTGTTGAAGATGTAGAGATTATTGCAGAAGATGTACCAGGCTGGCAGGTTACCAATTTAGGGCGTTTAACAGTAGCCTTAGATGTTACCATTACCCAAAGCTTAAAAGAAGAAGGTATAGCCAGAGAGGTTATCAATAGAATACAAAACTTAAGAAAAGATAAAGGTTTTGAGGTTACAGATAAGATAAGCGTGGTATTACAAAAGCTCCCTATTATTACGGATGCTGTAAGTAGCAATTTATTATATATTTGTGAAGAGACGCTGGCTGAGTCTTTAACCTTAAGCGATGAATTAACAGGTGGAGACACCATAGAAATAGAAGAAACTAATATTTTAATCTCACTAAAAAAGAACTAAACATGGAGACTAATAATAAAACCCGCTACTCTGACGCCGAGTTACAAGAGTTTAAAGAACTAATTACAGGAAAATTAAATAGCGCTAAAGAAGAATTAGCCATGCTTGCGGGCTCATTAAGCAATCCAAATGTTAATGGTACTGATGATACTGCCGGAACTTATAAAACGTTAGAAGATGGTTCTGCAACTTTAGAAAAAGAGCAAATTAACCAGCTTGCAGCTCGCCAGAAAAAATTTATTGAAAACCTAGAAGCTGCTTTAGTAAGAATAGAAAATAAAACTTACGGCATTTGCAGAGAAACAGGAAAATTAATACAAAAAGAACGCTTGAAGGCTGTGCCACATGCTACTTTAAGTATGGAAGCTAAATTAAAACAGAATTAATGAAAGGTTATACAAAGCCTGTATTTTTAATCATACTGGTTCTTCTTGCCGATCAGATTTTGAAAACCTGGATTAAAACCAATATGTATATTGGTCAAGAATTCCAGATTATACAAGACTTTTTCATCATCCATTTCACAGAAAATAACGGAATGGCATTTGGAATGGAATTTGGCGGAGAACTGGGTAAACTAGCGCTCTCTTTATTTAGGATAATAGCTGTAATAGGTATTGGCTACGGCTTACATCATCTTATTAAGCATAAATATCATAGAGGCTTAATTCTTAATGTATCTCTTATTTTTGCCGGTGCATTAGGAAACATTATAGACTCTGTTTTTTATGGTGTAATTTACGGTTATGAAAAACTTTTTCATGGCCGTGTGGTTGATATGTTTTACTTCCCTATTTTCACAGGTGTTTTCCCGGAATGGCTGCCTGTTTGGGGCGGCGAAGACTTTATATTCTTCAGACCGGTATTTAATATCGCTGATGCAGCCATATCTATAGGCGTTATTTTGATATTAATTTATCAGAAGGTTTACTTCAAAGAAGAAATTAAAGAAGAGCCAAGCACCAATAGCGAAGTAATTGAAGATTAACCGGTAATCAAAATTACAACATGAAAAAACAAATTCTACTCTTATTAACAGGGCTTACTTTATCATTAGTAGCACAAGCACAAACTATTAACCAACAATCTGGCTGGGCTGCTTGGTTTCATAGTCAAAAATTTTCTAAAAAAACAGGTTTACATTTTGATTTTCAGGTACGCTCTGCTGATGATTTAGAATATGTAAGAAATATCCTAATAAGACCCGGTTTTACATATTTTATTAACGATAAACTAAATGCCACCCTTGGCTATGCTTTAATTATAAGCGATCAGCCTGGTATGGATGCTCTTACTGAAAGTCGTATTTGGGAGCAATTTATTGTTACTTATAAGCTTGGTAAAATTCCTTTAACACACCGTTTCAGATTGGAGCAAAGATTTGTAAACCAGGCTAATGGTAACGATGCTTTTTCGCAAAGATTACGCTATTTCTTCAGAAGTGTTATCCCATTACAAAAGCAAACTACACCAACGTTTAGTAAAGGTGTTTTTATGGCTTTACAGAATGAGGTTTTCTTAAATATCCAAAACCAACCTAACGGCTTCTTATTCGACCAAAACAGGTTATACCTAGCTGCAGGTTACAGACTTAATCCTAAAATGGATTTGGAAGCAGGCTATCTTAATCAATCTATTAAAGGTGCTGCTGTAAATACAAATAATAACATCTTTCAAGTAGCCTTGTATACCAGATTTTAACAATTTATGAATATCAATTGTGAAAGCCTTTACTTATCTGTGAAGGCTTTTATTTTATCCATAATGCTAAAAACTTCATCAATACTTAAAACTGCTTTTAGTTTTAGATGTTGATAGGATATGAAGATTCTACTAACAGGTGCTAATGGCTATATTGGAACCAGATTATTACCTGTCTTACTAGAAAACAAACATGAAATAGTTTGTCTGGTAAGAGATAAAAGGCGTTTCCAACAAGATAACAATTGGGAAAATCAAGTAGAAATCATTACCGGCGATTTACTTAGAGAAGATTCTTTACAAGAAATTCCTAAAGATATAGATGCTGCTTACTATCTGGTTCATTCTATGAGTAATACAGATTTTAGCGATTTAGAGAAGTTATCAGCACACCATTTCATCAAAGCTTTAGAAAAAACTAATTGTAAGCAAATCATCTACCTCACTGGTATTGTTAACGATGAAAATTTATCAATCCATCTTAAATCAAGATTAGGTGTAGAAGATATTCTCAAAACATCGCACATAGCACATACTTATCTAAGAGCAGCTATTATTATTGGCTCTGGTAGTGCTTCTTTTGAGATTATTAGAGACTTAACAGAAAAGCTGCCTATTATGATAGCGCCTAAATGGCTAAAAACCCGCTGCCAACCCATAGCTATAAGAGATGTTTTGGCTTATCTACACGGTGTTTTAGGTAACAGCAAAGCGTTTAACAAAACCTTAGATATTGGTGGGCCAGATATACTTACGTACAAGCAAATGCTCTTACTTTATGCAAAAGAAAGGCATATCAAACGTTGGATTTTTACGGTTCCAGTTCTTACACCCAGACTATCTTCTTATTGGCTAAACCTAGTAACATCTGTAAACTACAGCATAGCCAGCAGCTTGGTAGAAAGTATGCGTAACGAGGTGGTTTGTAAAGATGAAGAAATCAAAAAAATTGTTCCGCATGAATGTGTAAGTTATAGAACTGCTTTACAATTAGCTTTCGAGAAAATAGAGCAAAACTCTATAGTGTCTAGCTGGCGAGATGCTTTGAACCGCGGTTTCCTTGAAACCAGTTTCATGGATCAGGTGAAAGTCCCTCAAAACGGAACGCTGGAATATAAAGTTAAACTCAATTTTAAGCGTGATAAAAACGAGGTTCTTCAAAATATCTGGGCTATTGGCGGTAAAAGAGGATGGTATTACCTAGACTGGCTATGGAATTTAAGAGGTATCATTGATAAGCTAGCTGGTGGCGTTGGAACTAGAAGAGGAAGAAGAAGTGATGTAAGCCTTAAAGCTGGTGATGCTGTAGATTTTTGGCGTGTAATTTTGGCTGATAAAAAGAATGCGAGGCTTTTATTATATGCAGAAATGCGCTTACCTGGCGAGGCATGGCTAGAATTTAAAATTATTGATAGGCCAACAGGCAGTATTTTAAGTCAGATTGCCACATTTAGACCAAGAGGCTTATGGGGCAGAATTTATTGGTGGATACTATGGCCTTTTCATTTTTTTATTTTTAATGGAATGGCACTTAACTTGGTGAATTACAAAGAAAAAGTGTAATAATTTTTGATAATCCTATTTCATTTGTAAATAAAATTTTACTAAATTTAATTAAGCCACAAAATTTTATTGCCATGAAATCAGTAAGAAAAATCCTAAATCAAAAAAACAATCATCTTATAAAACTTAGTCCAAATGCGACTGTTTTTGAAGCGCTTCAACTCATGATGGACCATAACATTAGTGCGGTTTTAATAGCTGATGAAAATCTAGAAGGAATTTTTACTGAAAGAGATTATGCCCGTAAAGTGGTGTTGCAAGGTAAATCATCTAAAGAAGTTAAACTTAAAGAAGTTATGACTGCAAACCTGGTAACCATTTCTCCGCAAGACAGTGTTGAGTATTGTATGCAAGTTATGACAGACAGGCATATACGCCATTTACCCGTTTTAGAATTTGGAAATCTGGTAGGAATGATTTCTATTGGCGATGTTGTAAAGTTTGTTATCGAAGATCAAAAACAAACTATCCAAGATTTAGAAAGCTATATCAAGAGCTAAATTAACATGCTAAAAATAAAGAGCTGTTAAAAACTAAAATCTGGTATTTTGGTTATAACAACAGCTATGGCAAAAAAAATTCTTATTACTGGCGGCACAGGCTCGGTTGGTAAAGCACTAACACAATTATTACTTAACAAAGGACATGAAGTTTGCCACCTTTCTAGAAGTAAAGGCAAAAACCCTCGTGTTAAAACTTTTATCTGGGATGTAGAAAATCAGACTATCGATGAAACTTGCATTGATGGTGTAGATACCATTATACACTTGGCTGGCGCTGGCATTGCAGATAGCCGTTGGACAGAAAAAAGAAAAGACCTTTTGATTAAAAGCCGTACAGACTCTATAAAATTGATTTATAGTCTTTTAGCCCAAAAACAACATCAGGTTAAAGAAGTTATTTCGGCCTCTGCTTCTGGCTATTATAGCAACCGTGGCGATGAAATTTTAACAGAAACATCAAAACCTTTAGATGATTTCTTAAGTACTTGCTGCATTTTATGGGAGCAAGCTGTAGACTTAGGTAAAAATTACAATCTACGTATCGTAAAATTTAGAACTGGTGTTGTATTAGATAAAGATTCTGGAGCTTTAGAGAAATTAGCACAACCTATCAAATATGGTATTGGCTCTCCGCTTGGCAATGGTAAACAATGGATTTCATGGTCGCACATAGAAGATGTTGTAAATATGTATGATTTCGCCATAGAAAATGAGCAATTAGAAGGTGTTTTTAACATGAGTTCGCCATTACCTGTCACCAACAAAGAATTAACATACGCTGTAGCTCATCAATTTAAAAAACCTATCTGGCTCCCTAACGTTCCTGCTTTTATTTTAAAGCTTTTGTTTGGAGAGATGAGCTTAGTAGTACTTGGAAGTACCCGCATGGATGTAAAAAAAATACAAGATGCCGGCTTCAAATTTAAATTCCCTGATATCAAATCTGCATTAAAGAATATATATGAATAATTCTAAAATCAGTATCTTTTGGTTTAGAAGAGACCTTAGGTTAAATGATAACGCCGCTTTATACTATGCTTTAAAAGCTAATCATCCTGTTTTACCGCTATTTATTTTTGATGAAGATATACTTTCTAAATTAGAAGATAAAGATGATGGCAGGGTAACTTTTATCCACCAAGAAATCATGAAAATAAGAGAACAACTTCATGGTTTAGGCAGTTCAATAATTATCAAATACGGAAAACCTTTAGAAATTTGGTCGTCCATATTAAAAGAATATGATGTTGCTGAGGTTTACACCAATCATGATTATGAGCCTTATGCTAAAGAAAGAGATAAAAAATTAAATCAGCTATTTCAACAACATCAGGTTTTATTTAAAACCTTTAAAGACCAAGCTATATTTGAGAAGGATGAAATTGTTAAAGATGATGGTTCTCCTTATGTAGTTTTCACCCCTTATAAAAGAAAATGGCTTGATAAACTAAATTCCTATTATTACAAGCCTTATCCAGCAGAAAAATACTTTAAGAATTTTTATCAAACACAAGCTTTAGCCCCTATTACCTTGTCTGATATGGGCTTTACACCAAGCAAATTAAATTTCCCAGAAATAGCCTATAAAAATGTTTTAAATAGTTACGGAGAAAACAGGGATTATCCTGCCAAAAACGCTACTTCCCGTATCAGTTTACATCTTAGATTCGGGACCATCAGTATACGCGAATTGGTAAAGAATGCTTTAAATTATAAGAGTGAATCTTGGTTAAACGAACTGATTTGGAGAGATTTTTATTTCGCTATCATTTGGCATTTCCCTCATTCTGCAACTCAAGCCTTTAGACCCGAGTATGACCAAATAGAGTGGCGTAAAGACGAAGAAGCTTTTAAAGCTTGGTGCGAAGGGAAAACGGGCTACCCTATTGTAGATGCAGGTATGCGAGAGCTTAACGAAACCGGCTTCATGCATAACCGTATTAGGATGGTGGTTGCAAGCTTTCTAACCAAACATTTATTATTAGATTGGCGCTTAGGAGAACGCTATTTTGCCAGAAAACTACTTGATTTTGAACTTTCTAGTAATGTAGGTGGCTGGCAATGGGCCGCAGGTTCTGGTGTTGATGCGGCTCCTTATTTTAGAATTTTCAACCCCTATGAGCAACAAAAAAAGTTTGATAAAGAATTAGCTTATGTAAAAAAATGGGTGCCAGAATTTTCAGATCCTTTTAAATATCCGAAAGCAATCGTAGAACACAAATTTGCAAGAGAAAGATGTTTAAAAGTTTATCAGGAAGGCTTATCTAAGAAATAATTAAGTTGATGCTCTTTCTATTAGTACCGATGGTAAGATAATTTTCTCATCTTTTAGCTCAACTATATTTTTATTTAAAGCATCTAATATAGCTTGAGCAGCAGCTTTACCTATTTCATAAGCTGGCTGTGATACCGTTGTTAAAGGCGGACTTAGTAATGCTGCTGCAGGCATATTGGAGAAAGTTACAACCTTAACATCTTTAGGAATAGACAATCCTAAATCTTTACAAACAGTATAAGTGGTAATTGCCAATCTTTCAACACAAGTAAAAACAGCATCAGGTCTATTAGGAGAGGATAATAGCTTTTTTATAAGTTCATAATTTTCTTCATCGTTTATTGTACAACTTAATACTCTCTTTTGTTCTCCTGTGTATTTATAGTCTTCTAAAGCTCTTAAGCAACCTTGCATCCTTTTCTGATCTACTGATATATTAAGAGATAATGATATGTACGCAATGCGTTGCGCACCTCTTTCAATAAGATGTTCTGTAGCTTTATATGCACTTTCTATATCATTGGTAATTACTTTAACCGTGTTGAGCTTATTAGAAACCCTATCAAAAAATACTATCGGGATTTTCTTTTCTTTTAATCCTCTTAAATGAGAAATATCATGGGTTTCTGTAGCCATACAAATCAATACCCCATCTACTCTACCTTCTAACTTGTTTACTATGCTTACCTCTTTTTGCTGATCCTCATGACTTAAATATATAAGCAATTGATAACCTGCCGTTTGCATGATAGACTCTATGCCATCAATAGCTAAAGCAAAGAAATTATTTGATAACTCTGGAATGATAACTGCAATGGTCTTAGTTTTTTGACTACGAAGACTCATGGCATGAGGGTTGGGCTGATAATTTAATTTTTCGGCTAGATGCTTTACTTTTTCTTTTGTTTCTTGGCTTATTTCATGGCTATTACTTAAAGCTCTAGAAACCGTTGAAACTGATAAATTTAATGCTTTGGCTAGTTCTTTGAGGTTAACTTTACTCATATAAATTCTATAACACCAATATAAGAATAAGTTAAGAAATGTAGAATTGATGAATGTTCAAAAAAAACGGGCGAGTTTATAAGCTCGCCCGTTTAAAATTGGTTTAACAGTTTTTTATGGAGTATTTAAAATAGTTCCATCATTGTTGATATAAACACTATTAACAGCTACTGTGGTAGCAGTCTCATTAGCTGTAGCTCTAGCTGGAATTCCAATTCGGAACTCTCTTCCAATTGGATCCTCAAAATCTGGCCATTGTGCTTTTGCTTTTGTAATCCAATCCTTAATTCCATTACTTCTAAACCATTCCACACCATCAACATGAGCTATAAATGTAAAATCGCTTGTCAAAGAGAAAGTAAATGCTTTTTGTTGTCCGTTTGCTAGCGTAAAAATAGCATTTCTACCACTATTTGCTGTAAAACCAGCAGAAGGATTAATTAAAGGTTCTGGAGATGGAAATACACCAGTATTACCACTAAAAGTAGCTACGCCAGTTGCCGGAGTAAATATTTCATATCTAATTTGAAAGTTATTACCAGTTGCAGCATTAGGGTTAAAAGTCCATCTTATCTCTCTGATATGAGGACGATTAGTATTTCTAGTTGGCTGCACAAAAAACATAGAAATCGTAATTGGCTGACCAGTTCTAAAGAAATTTTTCCATCCTAATTTTGTTTTCACAGAAAAAGGAGCTTTTAACTCAGCTAAGTTTAGAAGTCTTCTCATGTTAGGTGCCGAAGTACTTGCATTTGAAATATCAACAGTACTTAGCTCTGGAGTACTTGAGTTAGAAACAATAGGTATAAAGTCAGAACCTGAATTAGAGTTTAATAAATTAGATTGTAACCAACCTTGTCCTCTAAACATAAAGGTTGCATTCTGGAATTCATCAAAAAAGTATCTAGTAACTCTCATGTTAGTAGATCTTGTTGAAGTTGAACTACCATTTTTGGCAGTAGCTGTTACTACATATTCACCTGGCGTAGTAGGTGCTATCCATACGTTTTCAAAACGGTTTTGTGTTCTAAAACCATCAAAAGAACCGCCTGTCGTTTTCCATTCATAAGTCATACCATCAAGCTCGCCTTCAGTTGAAGCCCACATAAGTACCCTTTCACCAAAATAGTACTCATCTCCTAGTTTATTTAATGAGGTCATTTCGACCATTGTATCTTTCTTACAGCTAGAAAGTAAAATCACAGCCGCAAGTGAACATAATATTTTATCTTTTATTTTCATACTTATAGTCTTTTTATATGCGTTAACACTATGAATTTTACAGTTACGGTGCCGGAACTATATAAGCATTCAACACATGTATTACATTACCTCCATTTGCAAATAGGTTAGGAGTTCTTGGTGTAATAAATGTTGGTCCATCGCCTAATTGTATATTACCGTCTCTATTATCAGTCATTACTATCCTCATTCTAAAGTTCGCATCATAAGTTTCAAAAAACTTAGGAGTTGAAGATAAATTAGCAAAATCCGCTTTACCCTTAATCACATGACGTCTTAGTAATCTAGCAATATCCTCTTTTGGATATTGCGCCCAAGAGCTTCCAGCTACTAATAAACCAAAAGTTGGACTTGTTGGATCTGTATCTGTAACACGGTTACTTGTTCTACCCCAATAACTTGTTGTTGAGGGAACAGTTATTAATGCGTCATTATGTAGTAATAAAAAAGTATTATTTTGAGATTGAAACATTTGCTTAATATCTGCATAAGCAGGGTCTGCATCTAAATAAGCTATAGCATCTATTAATCCTGAGAATAAATCTGGGCGGGATTCTATAAACTCCAATACAGTTTTATTAGTATTATTTTGGAAAAATGAAGTTTCATACTTTCTAGATTTCTGTAGAGGAAACTTCTCGCAACTACCCAGCAGTACTACTGACATTGTAAGTGCGATAACTAAAATTCTTTTTACTTTCATCATCTATATAATTATAGTAAATAAATATTATTCGGAATATGGTGGGTTTTGCTGACCTCTTAACAATGGGTTGGCATTGATAATATCAGAATTAATCGGATATAAAATACGCCCCATGTTAAGGTCAGTATCAAAGGCTACTCCACCAGTTCTACCTTGAAGAATAGGATTCATCACAGATCTTAAATAATCATAGCCAGTACTAGTAAAATCATATGTTCTACCAATTCTGCATAAGTCGAACCATCTCTTACCTTCACCAATAAGTTCAAGTTGTCTTTCTAAAAGTATAGTTCTTTGTATTGCAATACCTACTTGTTCATCTGTACCTGTATAATCAGATCTTTGTGCTTGCACAGTAAATCCAACACGAGATCTTACTTGATTCAAAATTGCTAATGCCTCAGTAAATCTATTTAACCTAGCTAATGCTTCTGCTCTTAACAACATTACATCGGCATATCTATAAATTGGTATTCTAACACTACAATCATTATTATTGATGTAATTGAATTGACCAGTTACTGAGTTTATAGTCATAAATTTACCATATTGATCGTTCAATAAATCGTATTGCACAACATTTGGAGACTCTATGGTATCTACAGATAACCATAGTCTAGCGTCAACTTTACGGCCATTAACTTGTCTATTGTAGTAATTAGCTACTACAGCTGGTCTTATTTTATAATTGCTTGTATTACTTCTAGAACCTAATCGGGCACATACTCCAACACCTTGATTGTTACGCTCAGCAGAATTCCAGAATAAGTTAAATATAGTTTCACTAGAAGACTCTGGTTCAACAAAAATAGTTTTCCATTGAGCAGGGTTTGTTATAAAAGAATAACCTGTGATATTTGAAGAAGCATCAACAGCTGCTTGATACTCTTGGAACCACATATGTACATCCGTTTTAAAAGCAAACACTGCTTGTCTTTGGATATAAAATTTATTTGTTGTATTCCCAATAGTTTGTAACGACTTATCAATATCAGATAAGATTTGAGCTTTAACAGAATCAATCGGAGCCCTTGGATAATATAGCTGTTGATCTGGTCTTGTTACTACTTCATTAACAATTGGAACACGACCCCAAACTCTTAATGCATAAAAGTACATCAAACCTCTTAAAGCATAAGCTTGACCTAATTGATCCCTATATTGATCTGACGCAGCATCAACATTTCTTGCTATCAAATCAGGAAACACCTCTATAGCCATGTTACATAAAGAAATGGTTCTATATAAATCTGACCAATTTGTTACGGCATTCAAATCATTATCGTTTGCGGCTAATGCATTATTAACAAGTTTTGTTTGTGCCGTACCGGTACCTTCTGGTTCGACATTGTCAGACCTTACTTCTCCCCAATCAAAATAATTATTTCTAAGGGTTGTTTGTAAAGAATTATAGATACCCGCCATAAAAGCATTAGCATCATTTCTATTTTTAAAGAACTGACCTGGCTCTATGGAAGATATAGGGTCCTTTTCTATGACGTTACATCCAATAGCACCACTGAATAAAGTAGCAGCGATAAAAAGGATTAAATAATTTATCTTTTTCATAATTTCAATTAAAATGTTGCGTTAAGACCAAATCCGATTTCTCTTCTCTTTGGAAATCTACCATTATCATTACCCGGCTCTAAAACGTTTCTTTGGCCAACTTCTGGATCGAAACCTGAGTAACTAGTCCAAGTAGCCAGATTGTTGCTGAAAGCAAAAATATTTAGGTTGTTTGAGAACACGATTTTAGAGTATTTCTGAGGAAGTTGATAAGTAAATCTTACTGTTTGTAAGCGTATAAATGAACCATCTTCTAAGAAATAACTATTACCCGGTCTTGAGTTGTTTAACGCTAAATTTCTGCTGTAAACATCAGTAACTTGTCCCGGATATTTCCAGATATTAGAAATAACGTAAGGGAATGGAGTTACGTTAGTTGAACTAAACTGAGCATTACTTCTAGCTAAGCTATTATATATTTTGTTTCCAAAACTTCCGAATACGAAAACAGAAACACCAAATCTTTTATAGTTGAAGGTATTGTTTAAACCTAAAGTTAGTTTAGGAATACCTGAACCTAGAATTTGTCTATCTTCTATACTTACATTGTCGTTTCTTACTCCATTAGCATCTGGTAAATTCTCCCAAATTACATCTCCAGCTCTTGCTATAGCACCATCTGTTCTTAATTGTCTAACAACGCCTGTGTAAGGAGTACCATTAGGTAAATTATAACCCGTTAAAATCGGTCTCTGATCTTTACCAAAGAATATGTTACCTTGCGCATCTCTCTGGAATTGAGGTATCAACCTAGTAGCAAAATCTTCTGAATAAGCATTAGACTCATCATAAGCATATATCCCTAAAGCTTTATAACCAAAGAATCTTCCTGCTTCCTCCCCTTCTCTTACTATGTAAAGGTTGTTTAATACTACTTCTCTTCCAGGTAAGTCGGTAATTACGTTCTTGTTATATCCTAAGTTAAGCGTAGTGTTTAAAGTAATTTTTTTAGCTGTGTTTCGTATAGGGAAACCAGAAACCTGCACCTCTAAACCACGGTTTCTAATAGTACCCGCATTTAAGAATACGTTTTCTGGTCTTCCAATTTCTCCAGGTAATACTAGGGCAGTATTAGAAATTAGATCTTTGGTGATTCTTTGGTAATATGAAGCTTCCATAGAAAGTCTCCCTCCAAAGAAAGTTAAATCTAAACCTACATCGGACTGCGTTTGTTCTTCCCATCTGATATTTGGATTACCCATTTGAGGACTAGTTACTACACCACTAACCCCGTTGTAAAAGAAGTTACCAAAAACAAGTAGGTTTCTTGAGGCGAAATCACCAAGGTTTTCTGTACCTTGCTTACCCCAAGTAGCTCTTAACTTAGCATCGGTTAAGAATTTCTTAGACCAACCCATAAATTTCTCATCACTAAATCTCCATGCTGCTGAGAAAGCTGGAAAATTACCCCAGACGTTTTCTCTACCAAAACGAGATGAAGCGTCTCTTCTTAAAACTGCATTAAATAAGTATCTCTTCTTATAATCATAGTTAACCCTTGTCCAGAAACCTAATAAACCATTGGTAGTGGCTAATGAGTTAGTATTACCAGGATTAAACAAACTAACTGCATTTAATGTATTAACGCTCTCTGTAACGAAGTTTGTTCCTGCAACAGAAACAGTTCTTGTTAAAGAATTATCTAATGAAGTGGCTATTTGTGCACTTACAGAATGATCTTTATTAAAAGTCTTAGAATAAGATAAAATGGCATTCGCTTGAAGACGAGTAGTTCTAGCTATACTTTCACTAGCACTACCTACACCTGAAGTATTTAAGAAACCAGAAATAAATGTTCTATTTTGATTAAAATTTAGTGTTGCAGAACCATCTACATGCAATTTAAGAGCATTGCTAATGTTATATTCAAATATCTGACCTAATATACCATTATATCTTGCCCTTTGATTTCCTCTTAATCTAGCCTCTTCTATTGGATGTTTACGACCTCCATTATCAAAAATAGGTCTACCGTCTGGTAAGTATAAAGCTTGAGATGCCGGTCTTTGTGCTGTTTGCGACAATACTTGACCATCATTAATTAAGTTAGCATCAGTATAACCAAATGTTAATCTTGTAGCAAATAATATCTTTTTACTTGGCTTATAATCAATATTTGTTCTAAAAGTAGCTCTCTGCTCTTCTGAAGCCAATATGATACCTTGGTTATCAAGATATTGTATACCAGTAAAATATCTTAAGTTTTCGTTACCGCCACTTATATTAATATCATACTGACCTCTTACACCGGTTTGGGTAATTAAATCCTGATAATCAAAATCATTGTTACGTCCATAAGCAGTAGAGTCATTACGAACTGGATACAAGCCAAAACGAGTTGGCAAATTACTTTGTTCAAAAATTTCTCTTTCTAAACGATTGGCCTGAGGTAATTTGTGAGCCAAAGTACTATAGCTGTTTGTGTATGAAAACCTAACTTGTGGCTTACCAGACTCTCCTTGCTTAGTTGTTATTAGGATAACACCATTTGCAGATCTAGCACCATATACTGCTGCAGATGCTGCATCTTTTAAGATTTCAACAGATTTAATGTCATTAGGGCTAATACCGTTTATATTGTCTACTAAAATACCATCAACCACATATATAGGAAGACCTCCTTCTGGAGAAATAGAAGATACACCACGTATGTTAATGGATGACTCATCACCTGGAGCTCCAGAATCAGTAGCTACACGTATACCAGCAGCAGCCCCCTGCAATACATCAAAAATATTTACAGGAACACGCTCTTCAATTGTTTTGGCATCAACAGAACTGATTGCACCCGAAATATCTCTTTTGGTCTGTGTACCAAAACCAACAACAACAACTTCATCTAACCTACTGATATCTTCTTTCAGTGTTACATTTATCGTTGTTCTTTTATTCACTGCTACCTCTTGAGAAATGAAGCCCAGATACTTTAATTGTAAAACACCATTTGCTGGTGCGTTAATCTTAAACTGACCATTCTCATTGGTTAGCGTACCTGCTGTTGTACCTTTTAAAGTTACCGCCACTCCAGGCAAAGGCAAGCCGCCTTCATCCTTAATGACCCCAGATACACTAATAGTTTGTGCATAAGCGCTAGCTACCATTAAAGGTATCACCAACAAACATAGCACTAACTTTTTTTGAAAAATTAACTTTTGGAAAAAGTCTAGTAGTACTCTTTTTTTCATTTTATTGATTTATAGATTGATTAATTGGTTTTAATTTTTGATGATTCTTTAATCGATGAAGGGATAAAACAAACACGTTTAATCTCTTGTGATTTAACTTGCATGGTAATAAAATTGTAATGGTCTTTGGTTTATTATCAAGGATAGTGTTAACAAGTTATTTAGATTAACATCTATTTATAAGCCCTTTATTCAAATATCGAATAAATAAAGTGCAGATATATATGGCAGATTGGCAAAAGAATATCTCAAATTAACATATAATGCTATGTTAATTTGAGATACTTTTTAAACAAGATAGTGTAAGAACCCACAAAAATTGTGGTCGTAAAGAGGGTGATTAAAGCACAAGAAACTTTAATATTGAGTAAGCTCTCCTCTGATAGAAGTGCGTAGTCTACGCAATAAACGATCTTTAGGATAATTTCTTCCTAATAAATACATGAGCTTTGTAACAGCTGCCTCAAAGGTCATATCGTAACCATTAACAACGCCCATTTTTAATAATTCGCTACTTGTTTCATAGCGCCCCATTTCTACTGAGCCTACTTTACATTGCGAAATATCTAGTATAATTTTTCCGTTTTTGATGGCATTGTCTAACCTATCTAAAAACCATTTTGCGGTTGTAGTATTACCAGCACCAAAACTCTCCATGATGATTGCTTCTGCATCGGAATTTAAAACGGCATCTACAATTTGTGGGCTTATACCTGGATATAACTTTAATACCCCTATATTATTATTTACATTAGAATGTACTTTTAAAATGCAGTTTTCGCATTTTCCAATGGCAGCATCATTATACTTAATATGTACACCTGCTTCTACTAAAACAGGATAATTAGGTGATCTGAAAGCTTCGAATTTGGCAGAGTTATATTTGAAGGTTCTATTACCTCTAAAAAGTTTATTCTCGAAATAGATACACACTTCTGGAACCCGAGCTTTACCATCTGGTAGTTTTGCTGATGCAATTTCTAAGGCGGTAATGAAGTTTTCCTTAGCATCTGTTCTTACCTCAGATATAGGAAGTTGCGAGCCTGTAAAAATAACTGGCTTGGTTAAGCCTTCTAGCATAAAGCTTAAAGCTGATGCAGAAAAAGCCATCGTATCAGAACCGTGAAGAATCAGAAAGCCATCATGATCATCATAGTTATCTTCAATCAACTTTGCTAAAAATGCCCAAATTTCGGGCGTCATATCAGAAGAGTCTATGATTGGGTTAAAAGAATGAACGGTTAATTGATAATCCATCCTCTTTAACTCCGGAACATTCTCTATAATTTGTTCAAAAGTAAATGGCTTGAGAGCGCCTGTTGCCGGATCGGTTATCATACCAATAGTACCTCCGGTATATATGACAAAAATTTTGGTCATCAGGTTGATTTTAATTTTGAACGTTAATTGTTACAAAGAAAAAGAAATAGTTTTTATACACCAAAGATTTCTATTGAATTGGCTGTTGTAATTTCTGCAAGCTCTTCTACAGAAATTTGATGTAAATCTGCTACTTTTTGTGCAACATAAATAAGGTAAGCACTCTCATTAGGCTTTCCCCTAAAGGGTACCGGAGCCAGATAAGGCGCATCGGTTTCTAAAACAATATGCTTTAGATTTATTTGTCTTACTACTTCATCTAAACCAGACTTTTTATAGGTTACAACACCGCCTATTCCTAAGAAAAACCCTAAAGAGATTACTTCTTTAGCCTGTTCTAAATTTCCGCTAAAACAATGAAATATTCCTCTTAGCCTATCATCTCTCATTTCGTGAAGAATGGCTAACACTTCATCAAAGGCATCACGGCAGTGAATAACAATAGGTAAATCTAAATCTTTAGCCCATTGAATTTGCTGTTTAAATGCTTCTTGTTGTAAGTTTATTGTGGTTTTATCCCAATATAAATCTATCCCTATTTCACCAATAGCATAAATTTTTGCATCATGTAGATAAGATTTTATTTTACTTAATTCATCCTCAAAGCCAATTTTAACATCGCAAGGATGCAAGCCCAACATAGGGAAACAGTGGGCTGGATACTGTTTACATAAATCAAAAACCATAGGAATAGATTCATGATCTACATTAGGTAAAAACAATCTCCGCACATGGTTATTGAAACAGTTATCCATTAACTGCTTTCTCTTTTCTATATCCTGCTCATAATAAATATGAGTATGGGTATCTGTCAATATCATTTCTAAAAATCGCTTTCTATATCTTCTAAAAAATGAGCCTTAACAAAAAACCCTTTCTAAAATTAGAAAGGGTTTTTCTTTATTTTTTTGGAGCTTCCGGCGAAACTGGCGTTGCCACACCTTTACCCGGTACAACATTAACCAATTCTATTTCAAACACTAAAGGAGTGAATGGACCAATCATGCCACCTTGCATACCTTGCTCTCCGTAAGCTAATGCAGAAGGAATCAATAAAACTGATTTACCACCTTTTTTCATTTTTAAAACACCTTCATCAAAACCTGGTATCACATTACCTTGTCCAATTACAAGGTTTAATGTAGTGTAAGGCTCTCTCCCTGGGTTGTAAATATTATTCTTTTTAGCAACTTCTGGCAAACTAGTATCAAATACTTTACCTGAAACCAATTTACCTGTATAGTTTACCATTACGCTATCACCCGGTTTTGGTTGCACACCTGTACCTTCTGTTAAAGTAGCTACTTGTAAACCTGAAGGATATTTTTGCGCTTTTAAGCTGTTATCTTTGATGTACTTCTCTAATTTAGGAGCTTCTGCTTTTTTAGCTCTATCACCTTCTGCTTTAAAGAAAGCCTCAATTTTAGATTGAAACTCTTGCTCTTTAGTAGTATCCTTTTTAATTACATCTTCAATTTTAACGGTGTAAATGATATATTTTCCTTTGATACCTTGCGGTCTTGGCTGACCTTTTTTCTCAGCAGAATCGATATCTACTTTAATAGTAGCACTATCACCTTTATTTAGTTTCATGATAGCAGTAAATAAATCGCCATCATACATAGGTTTTGGCACAAAAGTTTGAGATGCTCTATCCATTTCATAAGAATTGTATAAAACAGAGTCACCATCGGTTTTTGCAATTATATTTAAGCTTATAAAATCTCCTTCTTTAATTGAATCTCCTTCAACATCTTCATGAACTTTATAAAGTAAGCCTGATGCACCTTTCTTAAATCCACCGTTACAAGCTGCGAATCCTAACGCTGCTATACTTAAAATCAATAATCCTTTTTTCATTAATTTAATTTGTTTAATAAGGCAAAATGCTTGCCCTTTATTATTTTATAATCGTTTATCTGTTTTTAATGCTTGAATATATAAAAAATTGCTGCCAAATATAAACTTATGTTTCTTATAGTAGCAATAGCTTTTTGTATTCTGGCAATATACTTTTAAATTTTTGCACTACATGCTCTAGGCTTTCTTCAGAATGGCCACCTGCAGCATTTCTATGACCTCCGCCATCAAAATATTTTTTACAAATTTCATTTGCTGGAAAATCTCCGGTAGAACGTAAAGATAGCTTTACCCTATCTGATCTTTCTACAATAAATGCCGCTAATTTTATTCCGTTTATTGATAAAGCATAATTAACTATCCCTTCAGTTTCGCCTGTTTGAATATCAAACTTAGCAATATCACTTTTAGAAACACTAATTAAAGCTGTATTGTATTCTCTAAAAACTTCTAATTTATTACTTAGGCAATATCCTAAGAATTTTAAACGCCCTTCTGTAGCATTATCATATACTTGCTGGTGAATTCTCCAGTTTTCTGCTCCTGCATCAATTAAATCTGCAACTATGCGGTGTAAGCCGGATGTTACGGTAGGAAATCTAAATGAGCCAGAATCTGTCATGATACCAGTATATAAACATGTAGCTACATCCTTATTGATGTATTGTTTCTCCTCTAACTCATTTACAATAAAGTCATAAACTAACTGAGCGGTAGCGCAAGCACCAATATTCCAATAACGATAATCATCAAAACCTTCTGGCTCTAAATGATGATCTATCATGATTTTAATTGCTGATGATTTTCTTACTTCATCTCCTAATTCATTAATACGCGATAAAGCATTAAAATCAAGACAAAAAATAAGCTCGGCATCGGCAACTAATTTCTTACTTTCCTCTTGCTTTTCTGTAAAAATGATAACTTCTGGATTATTAGGCAGCCATTGTAAAAAGTAAGGATAATCCGTAGGGGAAACAACTTTAACAAAGTGTCCTTTTTGGATTAGATAGTTATACAAACCTAATGAAGAACCCATGGCATCTCCGTCTGGTTTATGGTGAGTAGTAATTACAATTCGTCGGGGCTCAGCAAGCAGCGCTTTAATAGCGGTTATATCAATCATCCAAAAATCTAATAATTGCGAAGTTACATAATTACCAACAAATTAAAGAGCTATAGCTTTTACATTAAGATTTTAAACGTATTTTTGCGGTCAAATTCAAAAACAAATATGGCTACTAACAGAACTTTTACAATGATTAAGCCCGATGCCGTTGCAAACGGACATATTGGTGCTATTTTGAATGATATTACATCTGCCGGATTTAAAATTATTGCCATGAAATATACCCGTTTAAGTGAAGAGCTTGCTGGTAAATTTTATGAAATCCATAAAGAGCGTCCTTTTTACAAAGATTTAGTTGATTTTATGTCTTCTGGACCTATTGTAGCTGCTATTCTTGAAAAAGATAATGCTGTAGAAGATTTCAGAAAATTAATTGGCGCTACAGACCCAACTAAAGCAGAGCCAGGAACTATCCGTAACAAATACGCAAAATCTATAGATGCAAACGCAGTACACGGATCTGATTCTGATGATAACGCTTTAATCGAAGGTAATTTCTTCTTTAATGCTTCAGAGAGATTTTAATCTAACAAAACAATTTAAAGAGCTTTGGGTATCATCCTAAAGCTCTTTTTTTATGAACTTACTTTTTTAGAGCTTTAGAATTAAACAGGTTATATCTTAAAGAAAAAGCTTGTTGACTATCAATTACACCATCTACAAAATGTAAAGAACAAATAAATTTACCTTGGATATTCTTAAACATAATAGGTGTAAAACCAATATCTAAACGGTCATAAACATCAGAGGTATAAAACTTATCCCCATTAATTAAGCAATGACCTTGACCTGCGTAAAAAGTATTTTGTATATCAAACTTTTTGTAAGCTAAATATACATTACTGATAAAACCTTTTGGTATTTCTATACCTGTTAAACCTCTGGTTCTTTCTATAGAAGCCATGGCTCCTGCTGAAATTGTTAAAGAATCAAGAAATAGAGGTTTGCCTAGATCTAAACCCAATTGTACCAAAACAGCCCCATTGTCTTGTAAATATTGATTTGCAGGTGGCATTTTAGAAAAAGCATTATGGAACATATAAGCATAATGAGAAATAAAAAATTTACCCGGCTGGTATTTTCCAGAAAAACCAAAAAGAAAAGCCTCTCTGTTTTGGTTAGTTTGCTTACTTGTCCAATCTATCCAGATATTTTGTTTAAACTTCGCAGTTTCATATTTCACCAACATCCCTTCTATATTGGGTCTGAAATAATTTAAGGTATCGTTCAAAAGAATACGCGGATAATCATCTAATAAATTCACCCTTGGGAAAGCCCCTAAATAAAAATCCCAAGCTTTTTTTTGGTATTGATAGTAGATAACAGGATTTACTTTTTCTATAAATTGAGAAGAACCAAATTCGTGTAATAGATTTACCCCAATTCTTAAACGATGTGTACTATCTAGTAGAGCACCAATTTCTGGAGAGAAACGAGCACCAAATATGGTTTGAGATAATCGCCCTGATTTTGCATATTCTCTATTATCTGCAAAACCGTGGAAATTAAAATTGGTTTCTAATTGCTGTGCAAAGCCACTTAAAGAACTTAAGATTAGAACAGAAACGATTAAATACTTTTTGATGCTCATAAATTTGCTCACTAAAAAAGAAAACCTCTGGAATTTTCTCCAGAGGTTTCTTTAGTTTATTGAAAAGGCTTAAACACCTAATAATAATCTTGCTGGGTCTTCTAAAAGTTGCTTAACTCTTACTAAGAAACCTACAGACTCACGTCCATCAATAATACGATGGTCATAAGACAAAGCTACGTACATAATTGGTCTGATAACTACTTGTCCGTTTTCTGCAACTGGTCTCTCAACAATATTATGCATACCTAATATAGCTGATTGTGGCGCATTAATAATAGGGGTAGATAACATAGAACCAAAAATACCACCATTAGTAATAGTGAAATTACCACCTGTCATTTCCTCAATAGTCAGTTTGTTTTCTCTTGCTTTTGTAGCCAAGCTGATAACTTCTTTCTCTATCTGAGCTAAAGACATTTTATCTGCATTTCTAATAATAGGTACAACTAAACCTTTAGGTGCAGAAACCGCTATAGAGATATCAGCAAAATCACTATAAACAATTTCATCGCCATCTATCTTAGCACCTACCGCAGGGAAATCTTTTAATGCTTCTGTAACAGCTTTAGTAAAGAATGACATAAAGCCTAAACCTACGCCATGTTTTTCTTTAAACTGATCTTTATATTTTTTTCTAAGCTCCATTACTGGCGCCATATTAACTTCATTAAAAGTAGTTAACATAGCCGTTTCATTTTTAACAGAAACTAAACGCTTAGCAATAGTTTTTCTTAGCGAACTCATTTTTTCACGACGTTCTACTCTATCGCCAGATGTTGTTGTACTTGGCTGACTAGTAGCTGCTGCTTTTGCCGGAGCGCTTGCTGGCTTAGCAGCTTGAGCGTTATTAGCATCCTCTTTCGTGATTCTGCCACCAACACCAGTTCCGCTTACTGCGCTAGGGCTGATACCTTTTTCTGCTAAAATTTTGGCTGCTGCCGGAGAAGGTGTTTTATCTGCATAAGAAGCGCCTTCAGCTTTTGCTGAACTTGCTGCCGGTGCTGCTGCAGGTGTAGAAGAAACAGTTTTTGCAGAAACACCCGCTGAACCGCTAATTGAAGCTACTAAAGCCCCAATCTCTAATACATCGCCTTCTTTAGCTATAGTTTTTAAAACACCTGCACTTTCTGCTGGTAACTCAAATGTTGCTTTATCAGATTCTAATTCTGCAATTACCTCATCCATAGCCACTTCATCACCATCTGCTTTTAACCATTTGGTTAAAGTAACTTCTGCAATTGACTCTCCAACTGCTGGAACTTTTACTTCTACAACACCACCACCTGTGGAAGCTGGTGCTGCTGCAGGAGCCGCTTCTTCTTTAGCAACTTCAACAGAAGCCTCTTCTTTAGCCGGAGCAGAATCTGAACCTTCTATTTTACATACTAAAGCGCCAATTTCTAAGGTATCGCCTTCCTTTGCAATAGTTTTTAACACTCCTGCACCCTCTGCAGTAAGCTCAAATGTAGCTTTATCTGATTCTAGTTCTGCAATAACTTCATCCATTTCTACATGATCTCCATCAGATTTGATCCATCTGGAAAGGATCACTTCAGTTATAGACTCGCCTACTGCAGGCACTTTAATTTCTAAGCTCATAAATACGCTATTATATATTTGATATATGATTAATCTACTTTAGCAGTTTTAGCGGTCGACGCTTTTTTTACTACTTCTTTAACTTGCTCTGTGTTTTTTATCTCGAAAGCCTTGGCTACAATAGCCGCTTGCTCTGCTAAATGTAATTTAGCGAAACCTGTTGCAGGGCTACTGCTAGGTTTTCTAGAAATTACATCAAAATCAAATTTAGATTTTCTAAACACTCTGCTGATGAATGGCCAAGCACCCATATTTTCTGGCTCTTCTTGTACCCAGATAAACTCAGCATTGCTATATTTCTCTCTGATTTTATCTAACTGCGCAAAAGGAGTAGGATACATTTGCTCTAATCTTACGATAGCAATATCCTTTCTATTTAATTTTTCTTTCTCCTCTTGTAAATCGTAATAAATTTTACCAGTGCAAATTAAAACACGTTTTACATCTTTAGCTTTCGCTGATGCATCATCAATTACTTCTTGGAATTTATTATTGGTAAAATCTTCTAAAGGAGAAACGCATTTTGGATATCTTAACAAACTCTTAGGTGAAAATACCACCAAAGGCTTGCGAATTTCTCTTTTTAATTGACGACGTAATACATGGAAAAATTGAGCTGGTGTTGTACAGTTTACAACGCTCATGTTATACTCTGCACAAAGCTCTAAGAAACGCTCTACCCTTGCAGAAGAGTGCTCTGGACCTTGCCCCTCATAACCATGTGGCAATAACATTACCAAACCATTAGCTCTTTGCCATTTGGTTTCTGCTGATGATATGTACTGGTCTACAACAATCTGAGCTCCGTTAAAGAAATCTCCAAACTGAGCTTCCCAAATGGTTAAAGCGTAAGGGTTTGCCATAGCATAACCATACTCAAAACCTAATACACCATATTCTGATAGGTGTGAGTTGTAAATTTCAAAAGGAGCTTGTTTTTCTGAAACATGCGTTAATGGAGTATATTCTTCTTCAGAATCTTCTACTTTAACCACGGCATGACGGTGAGAGAATGTACCTCTTTCAACATCTTGACCGCTAATTCTTACCCTATTACCTTCGTTAACTAAAGTACCGTAAGCCATTAACTCTCCCATTGCCCAATCAAAAACATGGGTTTCTTCAACCATTTTCTTACGCTCTTTAAATAAACGGTCTACCTTAGATAAAAATTTCTTATCGGTTGGTAAATCGGTAATTTTAGAAGCTATTTTCAAGAAAGTATCTTTATCTACGCTAGTGTCAGGAGATGACACAAAATCTTCTTCTTTAGAGAACCTTACTTCTGTCCATGCGCCAGAAAAAACAGGGTTAATTGGTGCACCTTCATCTTCTTTTGACTCATTTAACCTTTCTTGTAAAAGATCTCTGAACTCTTTATCCATTTGTTTAGCCAAATTGGCATCAACAGCCCCAGCAGCTTTAAGTTTTTCAACATAAATTTCTCTTGGGTTTGGATGCTTTTCTATCGTTTTATAAAGAAGCGGCTGAGTGAATCTTGGCTCATCAGACTCGTTATGTCCATATCTTCTGTAGCATAGGATATCTATGAATACATCATTATGGAAACGCTGACGATATTCCATCGCCATATTGATAGCATAAACTACCGCTTCAGGATCATCTCCATTTACATGGAATACTGGAGATAAAGTAACTTTTGCAATATCTGTACAATAAGTTGATGAACGGGCATCTTTAAAGTTAGTAGTAAAACCTACTTGATTGTTGATAACTAAGTGGATAGTACCGCCTGTTTTGTAAGCATCTAACTTTGCCATTTGTAATACCTCATAAACCAAACCTTGACCGGCTATTGAGGCATCACCATGAATCAAAATTGGAGCAATTTTTTTATAATCGCTACCATATTTCATATCCATTTTAGATCTTGATAAACCTTCTACAATTGCACCTACGGTTTCTAAGTGAGAAGGGTTAGGACAAAGACTTAAATGAACTTTATTATTGTTAGAGGTTTCTACATCGGTAGAAAAACCCATGTGGTATTTAACATCACCACCAAAAGGTAAATCTTTATTGTATTTGCCATCAAACTCAGAGAAAATGTCTTTGTAAGTTTTACCCATAATATTGGCTAAAACATTTAAACGACCACGGTGAGCCATACCAATAACAAATTCTTGGATACCTAAATCGGCACCTTTTTCTATAACAGAGTCTAAAGCTGGTATTAAAGATTCTGCACCTTCTAAAGAAAAACGTTTCTGACCTAAAAACTTAGTCCCTAAGAAACTCTCAAAAACCACAGCTTGATTAAGTTTTTGTAGAATTCTCTTTTTCTTCTCTGTATCAAAGTTAGGTAAGTTACGACAAGACTCCATACGCTCCTCAAACCATTTAAATTTGATAGGATTACGCATGTATCTGTACTCTACACCTATAGATTGGCAATAAGTATCTTCTAATAATTGATAAATGTCTCTTAGTTTTGCAGGACCTAAACCAACTTCTACACCCGCATTAAATACGGTATCTAAATCAGCATCGGTAAAACCAAAAGTTTCTATACCCTTTCCAGGATAATATTTTCTTCTTTCTCTTACTGGATTTGTTTTGGTAAATAAATGGCCTCTTGTACGATAGCCATTAATCATGTTTAAAACATTAATTTCTTTTAATACATGATCTGGAGTTGAATTTACAGATACGTTTTCGGTGCTGCTACCGTCTGCAGCCTGCTGACCAAAATCAAATCCTTCGAAAAATTTTTGCCAGCCAAAATCTACTGATTGAGGATCTTCTTTATATGATTGATAAAGGGAATCTATGTAGGCTGAATCTGCGTTACTTAGGTATGAAAAACTATCCATTAAAAACTAATTCTTTATAAGGGGCAAAAGTAAAAAATAGGTTTGTAAACCACTAATTTAAAGGCTTAAATATTCAAATAATTATTTGAAATTAAGAAGCTATACTCATATTTAACTTTTCTATGATACTTGCAAACTCTGCAATATTTTTTACGATAATGATTTTCTGAGATTTGTTTGTTTCTTGGTTGGTGATTAAACTGCCTGTGAGGATAAGAGGTATTTCACCTATAGCAGCTTTTATTTTAGTGATAGCATCATCAACATCCGTATCGGTATTTAGAACGGTTAATACTGACAGCACAAAATCGGGCTCATAATAGTTAACAACCTCTGTTAGACTATCATAAGGAAGGTTTTGTCCTAAATATAAAACGTGGTGACCATTACTTCTTAACATGTATTGTGCAAATAATAGCCCTACTTGATGGTGCTCATTTGGAGGCAAAAAAAGCAAATACCTTTTACCTTGCTTGTTTATTTTTTTGTTAAACTGAGTAGTGCAATAGATAATTTTTTGCTCTATTTTGTGGGTAGCAAAATGTTCATGTGCAGGATTAATAGTTCCTACCTGCCACATAAAACCAACTTTTCTTAAAAAAGGGAAAACGATTTCGGAAACTGCTGCTTCCATCCCCATTTCTCTAATACAGGCGCCTAAAATCTCATCAAACTCATCATCATCCATTTTTAACATGGCATTAGAAAGCATTTGAACCTGAATGTTGGTGTTGTAATGATTTTCTTTAAGAGAAGCAACCAGTTGATTAATTTCTTCACTATTCATTTTAGAAATCTTACTGATTTTATACCCGTTCTCATTTAATGTGGCAATGTTTAAGAACATGCACAAATCCTGATCATCGTAATAACGGATATTCGTTTCGGTACGTTTTGGAGTAAAGAAATTATAACGCTGTTCCCATACTCTTATTGTATGGGCTTTTATACCAGTTAAGTTCTCAATATCACTAATAGAAAATCTTTTCACCTTACCTGTTTTATAGCTACTTCTGCTTTAGAGTTAATGCAGTAACAAGCTTATGTTAAATTTGTTTAAACAAATACAAATTTACAAGCTGTTTAGATTTTCCAAATATTTTTTTGCTTGTTCTGTAATTTTTTCTTTTTCATCAGGCTCAATTTTTTCTAAAAGCTTATACATCATAGAAACTCGCTGATTGCTTCTAAGCTTATCTTCATGCGCTATATAAAAGTTCCAATACAAACTATTAAACGGACAAGCTTTGTTCCCATGTCTTTTAGCTTTATCGTAAAAACAGCCCTTGCAATAATTGCTCATTTTATCAATATAATTGGCTGATGATACATAGGGCTTACTTCCAACAATTCCTCCATCTGCAAATTGGCTCATCCCTCTGGTATTGGTAATTTGCACCCATTCTACAGCATCCGTGTAAACACCTAAAAACCAATTATCTACCTCACTAGGATGTATACCTGCTAACAATGTAAAATTGCCAATAACCATTAAGCGTTGTATATGGTGTGCGTAAGCATGCTCTAAAGAGTTTGATATGCAATGCTTTAAGCAGTTCATTTTTACTTTTCCATCCCAAAACCATGTTGGTAAAGAAGTACTGTAATTAAAGAAATTTTTCTCTTTAAAGTCGGGCATTTCTGCCCAATAGATTCCACGCATATACTCTCGCCAGCCTATAACCTGCCTTGTAAAACCTTCTACCTGAGCTATGGTAATGCTATTTTGATGTAACTCCCAATATTTAACAACTTGCTGTACAACCTCATAAGGGCTAATAACTTTTAAATTCAGTATAAAAGATAATCTGGAATGAAAAAGTGTTACATGCTCTTTTAACATAGCATCTTCGTAAGTACCAAAAGCAGGCAAAAGCTCTTGGCAAAAGTAGTCTAGTAAGGCAAAAGCTTCTTGCCTTCCAACGGGGTAATTATATTCCTTTTTATTGATTCCTCCGAAATAAGGTATTTGCAATTTATCTAGCAAAGCAACCAATTCGGTTACATCTCTTTTAAATAGAAGAGCATCTTTTAAAGGAGCTTTACCATCATATTTTTTCCGATTCTCGGCATCAAAGTTCCATTGACCACCAATTGGGTTTTGTTTATCATCTACTAATATTTGATGTTTTTTTCGCATATAGCGATAAAAATTCTCCATCAAATACTGTTTCTTACCTCTAAAGAAGTCTTTTACCTCATTTCTTGAAGTTAAGAAATGATAGGTATCGTAAACTTTACTTTCTTTAAATTCTTTTTGGATTTCTTTTAAAACTTCATCAAGTCTTACTTCATCAGGTAACTGATACTCGAACTTTTTAATGCTAAGTTTTTGCTTCAGCCAAAGTAGGTTTTCTTTAAAATCTTGTTGGTTTTCTGCGCTGTCAAGGTAAAAGTAAATTACATGATGCCCTTGCTGTTTAAGGCTTAAGGCAAAATGCCTCATATTGAGAAAGAAACCAATAATCTTTTGGATGTGATGCTTCACATACAATTGCTCTGGTATGATTTCCATCATCACATACGTAACATCTTTTTGCTTATCAGCAAACCATGGATGTTGTGTATTAAGTTGATCTCCTAAAATTAACCTTAAGGTTTTAGACATGTAACTAATACAATTTACAATTGTATTAGTTTGTTAAATTCTTTAGTAATTTTCGTGTACAGTTTCTACACCACGCTCAGATAGTTCTGGAAGCCATAATTTAACATACTCCCCTTTAGGGTCATATTCTTTGGCTTGTTTAGGGATATTAAAATATCTGTCTTCTCGGGGGTCGTTTCCTACACCAGCAACGTAAGCCCAATTACCCCAATTGCTTGAAGGAGAGTAATCAATGAGTTTTTCCTCAAAATAAGCTGCCCCTAAGGTCCAGTTTACTTTTAAATCTTTAACCAAATAAGAAGCAACATTTTGACGGCCTCTGTTACTCATGAACCCTGTTAGGTTAAGTTCTCTCATATTAGCATCCACAAAAGGTACTCCAGTTTTACCAGCCTTCCATTTCTCAAACAATTCTTCTTGATTAGACGCTAAGTCCTGAGATTTACCCTTTACACCTTCTTGTATAAAGTATTGGGTTCCATGTTTTTTGAACATAAAACGGAAGTAATCTCTCCAAATCAATTCGAAAATCAACCAATAAGTAGAGTCGTTTGCTCCACGCTCTTTCTCATATTTCTTTACTTCCCAATAAACTTCTCTTGGTGATACACATCCTGCAGAAAGCCATGGAGATAGTTTAGAACTATAATCGGCACCAATTAAACCATTTCTGGTGATTTTATATTGCTTTAGAAAATCTGTTTCCCACAAATAATAGTTCAATCTTTTTAAGCCTTCAGTTTCACCACCTATAAAATTTATAGCCCTACGTTGGTCTGGCTGAAACTCTTCAAAACCTAAATCTTGAAGTGATGGGATTTCTGTTTGTTCTAAATTGTTTGGAACTATAATTTTTTCTGGCGTAGCAAATACCGAGCGTATTTGGCCTTCCTTCTCTGCTTTTTTCCTAAACTTGGTGAATACATCAGGAATATCTTTTATAGGGAAAGGTAAATCTTCTTTATGATATAAGGTATGCCCAATAAAATGCTTTAAGTTAATTTGGCTTTTCCAAAGCGCATCTTCAACCAAAGAAGAAATTTTGGTTTCTTCTGATGCTACCTCTCTATGATGATAAACCTCATCAACTTGATATTTTTTAACTATTTCTGGGATTATTTGCTCTGGAATACCCGTATAAACCAATAATTCTCCGCCTAGTTTTTGTAAAGAGAGTCTTAAATCAGTAACACTTTCTATAGTGAATTGTGCTCTAAATACCCCAGTTTTTTGAGTTTGATAAACCGTTTGTGTATAATAACGAGTATCAAAAATGTAAACAGGAACAATTTTAGTACCTTTTAATGTAGCTTCAAGTAGTATTTCATTATCATGAATACGTAGATCGTTCCTGAACCATACTAATATCGTTTTACCACTCATGTCAAGGTTTATATTTAAAATGCCTGCAATTTGGTTATTATTTCATATTTCGGCAACGTTCTGAACAATATTTTACTTCTTCCCAACATTTTTCCCACTTTTTACGCCAAGAGAAAGGCCTATTACAAACTACACAAAGCTTAGCAGGTAAATGGGCTTTGCTAACAATTTTACCGCTTTTGTTCTTCATGAGGAAATAAACAATAGACTGCTTAAGATGTTTAATCACTGATGAAACAAAATTTTAAAAATTTAAGTCAAGCCGATATAGATAGAATTATAGAAATGGCTTGGGAAGACCGTACTCCTTTTGAAGCCATAGAATATCAATTTAAATTAAAAGAGCAAGATGTTATCCGTTTGATGAGAAGAGAACTTAAACCATCAAGCTGGAGGCTTTGGAGAGAAAGAGCCCATCAAGTTTCTATCAAACATCAAAAGAAAAGAGAGCAGGGTGTAAACCGCTTTAAATGTTCATTACAACGTCAAATTACATTAAATAAAATCTCTAAGCGATAATCTATCGTACATTTGTTTAAGAAATATCTATAAAAGTTAAACAAAACAACATCCTTGATGTTAGACTAACAATGAAACAGAAAATAGCCGTTTACAGAAAAGAACATTTTAATGCCGCACACAGACTTCATAATCCGCTTTGGAGCGATGAAGAAAATAAAAAAGTTTTTGGAAAGTGTAATAATCCCAGTTTCCACGGACATAACTATGAACTTATTGTAAAGGTAATTGGTTACCCAGATGAACAAACAGGTTATTTGGTAGATATGAAAATTTTATCCGACATCATCCAAGACCATGTTGTAGAAAAATTTGACCATAAGAACCTCAATTTAGATGTAGAAGAATTTAAAGATTTGAATCCTACTGCAGAAAATATTGCCATGGTTATATGGAATATATTAAGAGCACAGTTAGATACTGCGCTAGATCTTTATGTTACACTTTTTGAAACTGAAAGAAACTATGTTGAGTACCCAGCTTAAACCCCTAAAAGAAGATGTACTAAGCCAATTTGACGCCTTAGGCGATGAACATATTGGAACCTCTTATGATACACCATTAAGAGAAGACGCTTTTGATTTAGATGATGATATCAAAATAGAACAGATAGCACACCACTTCAAACATATCATGGATATTTTAGGTCTTGATTTAACAGATGATAGCCTAAGAGGTACTCCGCAAAGAGTCGCCAAAATGTATGTAAAAGAAATTTTCAAAGGTTTAAACCCGGCTAATAAACCAGATATGAAGCTGTTTGATAACAAATATCAATACAATCAAATGCTGGTTGAAAAGAATATTACTTTATACAGTAATTGCGAGCACCATTTTGTTCCAATTATCGGAAAAGCACATGTAGCTTACATAAGTAATGGTAAAGTAATTGGTTTATCAAAACTAAACCGTATTGTACAATATTATGCACAAAGACCACAAGTACAAGAGCGCTTAACTATGCAAATTGCTAATGAGTTAAAGCAAGCTTTAGGTACAGAGGATGTAGCTGTTGTAATTGACGCTACCCACTTATGCGTATCATCAAGAGGGATTAAAGATGTGCAAAGTTCTACTGTAACTGCAGAGTATGGTGGCAAATTCTTAGATATTGACACCCGTAATGAATTTTTAAAACATATAGGATAATATGAATTATTTAGTAATTGGTGGTAGTACAGGTATAGGTTTGGAATTAGTAAAAAAACTAATTGCTGATGGGCATGATGTTACCGCTGTTTCTAGACATAGGGGCGAATTACCTTTAGAAGCAACATTTGTTGAACTAGATATTTTAGGTGATGTTACTGTTTTAAAAAACCATTTACCTGAGACCATCCATGGTTTAGCTTATTGCCCTGGAACTATAAATCTAAAGCCATTTGCCCGACTTACAGCAGATGATTTTAGAAAAGATTACGAAGTAAATGTTATTGGTGTTGTAAAAGTTATACAGCAAGTATTACCACAGCTTAAAGCATCCAAACAAGCTAGTATTTTGCTATTTAGCACTGTAGCTGCTAAAGCCGGGATGGGTTTTCATGCATCTATAGCAGCGGCCAAAAGTGCAATAGAAGGCTTAACTGTTTCACTAGCGGCAGAATTTGCGGCTTCCAAAATAAGAGTAAATGCTTTAGCGCCTTCTTTAACGGATACGCCTTTGGCTGCCGGCTTATTAGCTACACCAGAAAGAAGAGAAGCATCTGAAAAAAGACACCCTTTAGGAAGAATCGGAACAGCAGAAGAACTGGCAGAAGCTGCCAATTTCTTATTATCAGAAAAAAGTTCTTGGATAACTGGGCAGGTTATAGGTATTGATGGCGGAATGTCTACTTTAAAATCATTTTAAAATGAAACATCTTACCCTAGAGCAAATTACAGAACTCCCAAGCAGATACCGCACTACTTTTATGAACAGTATATCGGGGTTTAAGAGCTTACAAATGGTTGCAACAATAAACAAAACAAATGGCGCAACCAATATTGCTTTGTTTAACTCTATTTTTCATATTGGTGCTAACCCACCTTACATTGGCATGGTGGTAAGGCCAGATGGACCAGAGCATGAAACCTTAAAAAACATCAGCGAAAGCAGCTACTACACCCTTAACAACGTTAAGGAAGAGTTTTATAAAGCCGCACATCAGACCAGCGCTAGGTATAAAGCTGGTGAATCTGAATTTGCTGCTTGTGGTTTTCAGGAAGAGTATTTAGAAGGTTTTGATGCTCCTTTTGTTAAGGAATCATCGGTTAAATTGGGTTTAAAATTAAAAGAAATCATCCCTGTTGCATTAAATGGTACGCGTATAGTTATTGGCGAAGTGCAGCATATTTTAGTTGATGAAAATTTAATTTCAGCAGATGGTTATATAAACCTAGCAGCAACAAATACGGTAACTGTAGCTGGTTTAGATGCTTACCACAGCACCCAACTATTAGCCAGATTAAGCTATGCACAACCAGAAAAACATCCAGAAGAAATAAACGTTTAAGAAGTAATTAATCTTGAAGATGATGGAAAATAAAGTCTCAGAAAAAAAGCCAAAAGCAATGGGTACTAAAGAAAAAATTCAGAATGCATATATAGAACATTTATTAACTGAGGGCAAGCAACCTGCATCGGTTTTTATTTTTGCGAAGAAGAATAAAATGGCCGAAGAAGAGTTTTATAAGTTTTATGCTTCTTTTAGTGCTATAGAAGCTGATATCTGGAACGATTTATTTTCTAAAACCATCGCCGAGATTAAAAGTCAGGAAGTTTGGGAGCAATACTCGGCCAGAGAAAAAGCGTTATCTTTCTTCTATAGCTTTTTTGAGCTTTTAAAAAGCAAAAGAAGTTATGCCCTACATAGCGTTAGAAACTTTAAAAAAGGAATTAAAACTCCTACAGCATTAAGCTCTGCCAAAGAAACTTTTACCGAGTTTAGTACCCAAATTATACAAGATGGTTTAGAAAGCGGCGAACTTTCAGAAAGAAAGTTTATTAGCGATAAATATGTGGATGCGCTTTGGCTACAAGTAGCCTTCTTACTAAATTTTTGGATTAAAGATCAATCTGCCGGATTTGAAAAAACCGATGAAGCTATAGAAAAAGGCATTAACGTAACTTTTGATTTATTCCAGCGCTCTCCTATTGATAATTTATTTGAATACGGGAAGTTTTTAGCACAACATGCAGGTATTAAAATGGCTTTTTAAGTTAGTTAAATCACCAAAAAACAACTGGTATTAAATACGATATAACAGATAAAGATGAAAGAGCAAAACAGTATTCCATCCAGTAAAGTAGCCCGTTCTGCAAAGTTTGTTGGTACAGGTATAAAAATAGGTGGTAATTATATCAAGCATTATTCTAAAAAACTTTTTAATCCGGATTTAAGTAGAGATGAATTAAATGAGGATAATGCCAGCGACATCTACAACTCTTTAAGTCAGCTTAAAGGCAGTGCTTTAAAAGTGGCACAAATGCTTAGTATGGATAAAAACATCCTACCAAAGGCTTATGTAGACAAGTTTTCTTTATCGCAATACAATGCACCACCACTAAGCGGACCATTAATTGTACAATCTTTCAGAAAACATTTTGGTAAAACGCCAGAAAAAATCTATGATACTTTCAATTTAAAATCAACCAATGCAGCTTCTATTGGGCAAGTTCATCAAGCAACTTTAAACGGGAAAAAATTAGCGGTAAAAATCCAATATCCGGGTGTTGGTAGCTCCATTTCATCAGACCTTAAATTGGTAAAACCTTTTGCGTTTAGATTGTTAGGCATGAGCGAAAAGGAGCTTGATGTTTATATGAAAGAGGTAGAAGAGCGTTTGATAGAAGAAACAGATTATGAATTGGAAGTAAAACGCTCTTTAGAATTTTCTAAAGCTTGTGCTGATATTCCTAATTTAGTTTTCCCTACCTATTATCCAGAACTATCAGGCCCAAGAATTATTACGATGGATTGGATAGAAGGCTTGCATCTAAAAGAGTTTTTACAAACCAACCCTAGTCAAGAATTAAGGAACCAAATTGGGCAAGCACTTTGGGATTTTTACAATTTCCAACAGCATGAATTAAGAGCGGTACATGCTGACCCACATCCGGGTAATTTCTTAATTACCCCAGAAGGCAAACTGGGTATTATTGATTTTGGATGTATTAAAGAATTACCAGATGATTTTTATTATCCGTTCTTCTCTACTACATCAACAGCATTATTAAACAACAAAGAAGAAACCATTAAAGCTTTTAGGCTTTTAGAGATGATTTTACCAAAAGATAATGCACAACAAATTGAGTTCTATTATCAGAACTACAAAGAGATGATTACTCTTTTTGCAGAACCTTATATGACAGGCGAATTTGATTTTGGGCAAACCGATTTCTTTGATGCACTATATACTTTCGGCGAGAAAATAGCTAAAATGCCAGAGTTTAAGCAAGCCCGTGGTGTGAAGCATTTTATTTATGTTAACCGCACCAATTTTGGCTTGTACAATATTTTACACGAGCTAAAAGCAAACATCAGAACAGATACTTATAAGCCACATATACAATTGGTTTATTAATAAGAAAAGCTCTAGTAAAATCTAGAGCTTTTTTTTTAATGCCCTCCAACCTCAACTATCTTAAAAAAATTTTATCCCCATTTATGGAATTGGTATAATTATTACATCTTAGAGAAAAACAATATCAATTACATGATTATCCAAACAAGAAAGAATATGAAAAAGCTAGTTTTAACCTTTGTAGCCTTAGTTTTTGTAGCACAGGCTTTTGCTCAAGCAGATTTAAGAAAAAAAATAGAAGTAAATGGAAGCGCCGAAATGGAAATCACTCCAGATGAAATTTATGTAGGCATTTCTTTAAAAGAGTATATGAAAGATGCTAAAAGAAAAGTAAGCATCAGTACTTTAGAAAAGCAATTACAAGCAGCCGTTTTAAAAGCGGGTATTCCATCAGAAGATTTCATGATTAACAACATGAGCAGCTATACCAATTACTGGGAAAAGAAAAAAGACCCAGCTTTTTTAGCCAGCAAACAGTATCGTTTAAAAGTAAAAGACCTCTCTAATTTAGATGCTATTATTGCCGCTGTTGATGCACAAGGAATTGCCTACACCAACATAGAAAGCTACTCGCACTCTAAAATAGAGGCTTATAAAAACGAGCTTAAGGTTAAAGCCTTAAAAAATGCTAAAGAGAAAGCTACTGCATTGGTAGAAAGTATTGGCGAGAAATTAGGCGGTGTACTTTTAATACAAGACCATAATAGTGATTTTACACCGCAACCTATGCTTTATAAAACCATGGCAGTAAGAGCAGAAATGGCTGATGCAGGTGCTATGCCTGATATAGATTTTAAGAAAATAAAATTGAATTATACCATTAACGCTGCTTTTGAGATTAAATAAGCATCATCATTAAAACTTACCAAGCCCATTCTTGATTTAGAATGGGCTTTTTTATTTTCAAGAGCCACTAAATATTGATAAATTACCAACAGAAAGAGCATCATGATATGAATATTATTGAAGAGCGGAATGATGTACCTTCTAAAAAGAAGATACTTTATGCTGTTAATCCAACTTTAAAACAATACCTAATTAAATATGATAGGGAAATAAAACTCCCTGTTTTATATGCTGATATGCTGCGTTTTAATCTTTCTACGCCGTTGTTAGATAAAAACAACCAAGATACTTTGTGGCAAACGGTTTATTATGATGAATCTGAGATGAAAGAGCTTTATCCGGGCTTGAAATATATTTATGCTTTGCTACATACATCGGGGCGTATGGAGGTGATGGACCATCTTTCTGTTTCCAGAATAGATTACTGCACTTTTGGTAATTCTAAACCGTTTAGGGTAAGAATCATCAATAGGTTAAACGATAACTATGACCATTTTTACGTTAAAATTGCCGATGCAAGTAGGGTTTATGGCTTAGAATTAGAGCATATTTTATCTCCAAACAGAATAAATTATTTAACAGATGATAATACCTTAATAGAGGAGCATATACCCGGTTTACCCGGAGATGTATTTTTAAATAGTTACCTTAATGATACCAGCTTTAACCAAACACGTATCAGTAAGGAATTTGTAAAATTTAACGAACGTTGCTTTGTAAGGCTTTTAGGCGATATGCGCTCTTATAATTTCGTGGTAGATATTACGCCAGATATCGAGGGAAACCAATACCGCATTAGGGCTATAGATTTTGATCAACAATCCTACGAAGGCCGACTTAAATTATACTTACCACATTATTTTAAAGAGAACAATAACATAGTTTTTATGGGGATGGAGCATATGAACGAGAAATCTATGCTGCAATACCAACAAGAAGAACGCAGCTTAATTAGTCACCGGGTAAAACTGGCTCATTACAGGCTAAAAGAAATATTTAGCGTAATGGTTCAAGATGATATCGCTCCAGAAGAAAAAGTAATAGCTTTAAGAGAAGAGTTGGCAAAATACCATAAAATGCCAAAATTTAAGAAGATGACTACCATGGGCATGTTGGTGAAAGAACATTTACACGCCTGCTTGTTTTTAAAATAATTTATATGAATTCGGCAGATCTTATTAAAAACTACCTAAAAAAAATATTCCATTTACAAGACACCACAGACCAAGAAGGTACAGTAAATAACATCAATGAAAATATAGATTTAAAAGGCTATAACATTTGGATTTTAATATGTTCTGCCGTTTTGGCTTCTATTGGTTTAGATGTTAATTCTGCTGCGGTAATTATTGGTGCCATGCTTATCTCGCCCCTAATGTCGCCCATATTAGGTGTAGGTTTATCTTTTGGTATTAATGATAAAGAAATGCTTACCCGCTCTTTACGTAATTTGGGTATGGCTACCTTCATAAGCTTAACTACTGCTTATATATACTTTACCATAACCCCTTTAGGAGATGCTACAGCAGAGATTCTAGCTCGTACACAACCTACTTTATTAGACGTAATGGTAGCATTTTTTGGTGGTATTGCAGGTATTGTATCTGGTTCAAGAAAAGAGAAAACCAATGCTATCCCTGGTGTTGCTATTGCTACAGCCTTAATGCCCCCACTCTGTTCGGCAGGTTTCGGACTTGCAACCGGACAGTTGATGATTTTTGCCGGGGCTTTTTACCTTTTCATCATTAACGCCATATTCATCAGTTTATCAACTTATTTGGTTATTAAGTTTTTGCAGTTTCCACTAAGACAATATATGGATGTAAAAACCCGTAAAAGAGTTAGTAGAATTATGTCTTTTGCCTTACTTTTTGTAGTGATACCAAGTGGCTATTTCTTATGGGAAGTATATCTTAAAAATAAAATGAACAGACAGGTTCAAAACATCATTATCAATAAAATTAGTAATGATGAAACAGAGGTATTAAAATGGAATATAGAAAATAGAGACTCTTTAAAATACGTACAGGTTGTTATTGCTGGCAAACCAGTTTCTGAAAAAGAAATAGCCAGTTATGATAGTTTATTAAAAGCCAGTGGTTTTGATGATTTAAGAATAAAGCTTTCTAGAGTAAATGTTTCTAAAGAAGAAATTGCAGATATGAGCCGCGAGGTAGCAGCCAGTATGCTAAATGCTATCAATTTAAAAGCGGCTACTCCTATTAACAATAAAGATAATGTTTACGCAACATCTGATATCTCTAAAGAACTTGCAGTTTTATACCCAGAAGCTAGTCAGATTAGTATAGGTGAAATGGTTAATTTAAAACAAAGTGGTAATTCAAATGATACGCTAACTCATGTAATCATCAATTGGAAGAAAAAAACTTCTTTAAGCAATCAGGGAGCAAAAAAACTTTACGCTTTTTTAAAATTGCGACTAAATAAAGACACTTTAATTATTCTTAACAGGTAAACAAGGTACATAAATTGCTTATTGAACTAAAACAACAGCATGAACCAACAGCCATTCAAGAACGATAAATTAAGATGGGTAGAACGCATCTCAAAATTAATGGACGAACAGTTTAGCATAAAAGGTTATCGTTTTGGTTTAGACCCTATTCTAAATTTCATCCCCTATCTTGGAGATATAGCAGGTTTTAGTGTTTCATTAGCCCTTATTGCTACCATGCTGAAAAATGGAGCCAGCAAAAAAGTGGCTCTTAAAATGTTTGGTAATGTTTTGATAGATACCATTTTAGGCGCTATCCCGGTTTTAGGTTTTTTCTTTGATTTCGGCTTTAAAGCCAACAGCAGGAATATTAAATTATTAAGAGAACATTATACAGAAGGTAAACATACTGGCAGTATAACAGGTATCATCATCGGTTTTTTACTTATTGCTGTAGTGGTGTTAGGCTTAATTGCTATTGCTCTGTACTATTTGTTTGCTTATTTGTATACGCTGATTCAAAATTGGTTGTAGCATAGAAGTAGAAAAGTACAGAGTATAAAGTAGAAAGACCTGAAAAATCGGATATTTAAGACCTCTCTTTTACATTTAAACAAAACTTTCTTAAGCAGGAAGGACGGATTTTTCTTTCTTTTCATCAAAGAAAAGAAAGAAGCCACTACCGGGCTAGAACTTATGTATCAAAGACTAATTTTAAAACATTTTTAAAAAACGTCAACAATAATAGCTAAGCTAAAGAATAACATGATTTCAACTCCTGTCCATATTAACAAAACATGATATTCTGAAGAAACTTCTTTTGAATTTTTGTTTACTTAATCATATCAAAACCTGTATAAGGAACCAAAACATCAGGAATTTTAATTCCTTCTGGCGTTTGGTAATTCTCTAAAATAGAAGCTACAATTCTTGGTAAAGCTAAAGCACTTCCGTTTAAAGTATGTGCTAACTGTGTTTTACCCTCGCTACCTTTAAATCTTAATTTTAAACGATTGCTTTGGTAAGTCTCAAAATTAGAAACAGAAGAAACCTCTAACCAACGTTGTTGTGCGGCACTCCACACTTCCATATCGTAAGTTAAGGCTGATGTAAAGCCCATATCGCCACCGCATAATCTTAAAACGCGATAGTGTAAGCCTAAATTTTGTAATAAGCTTTGTACATGTAAGCTCATTTGCTCTAGCACATCATAAGATTTATCAGGGTGCACAACTTGAACAATCTCTACCTTATCAAATTGGTGTAAACGATTTAAACCTCTTACATGTGCGCCATAAGAACCCGCTTCTCTTCTAAAACATGGTGTATAACCACAGTTTTTAACAGGTAATTGGTCTTCTTTTAAGATAACATCTCTGTATAAATTGGTAATAGGCACTTCAGCAGTAGGTATCAGGTATAAATGGTCTATACCAACATGATACATTTGCCCCTCTTTATCTGGCAATTGCCCGGTACCGAAGCCTGATGCCTCATTAACTAAATGTGGCAACATCATTTCTTCATAACCTGCTTTCTCAGCCTCAGCTAAAAAATAATTAATTAAGGCTCTTTGTAATTTAGCACCCTTACCTTTGTAAACTGGGAAACCAGCACCGGTAATTTTAACACCCAGTTCAAAATCAATTAAATCGTATTTTGCAGCTAAATCCCAGTGTGGTAATGCATTTTCTGCCAAATTTGGTGCTTCGCCAAAAGTTAATACCACTTCATTTTCTTCTGGAGTTTTACCTTTAGGTACAGATGAATGAGGCAAATTTGGTAGTTGAACTAACTTTTGATGTAATTCTTGCTCTATCACAGCAAGTTCATCATGTAATTTTTTTATCTCCTCTTTAGATGATGCCGTTTTTGATTTGATGGCTTCGGCATCTTCTTTCTTACCTTGCTTCATCAACTCGCCAATTTGCTTGGCTGCTGCATTTGCTTCTGCTTGCAAAGCGTCTCCTTTGGATTGCGTAGAACGTCTTTTCTCATCTAAACTGATGATTTCATCAACCAACTCTGGCTGACTAAAATTTCTAACACTTAAACGTTCTAGAACCTGCTCTTTATTTTCGCGGATATAACTAACTTGCAGCATGATTTTTATTTTTTCTGCAAAGATATAAAAGGATGTACGATTTACGATTTTTGAGGATAGATATTTTTATAAACTGAAAACAGAAAACAAGCTGAAGGATTAAATAAAAAACGGATAATGTTAAATCAGAAAATAAAACACAGCCCTAAATTCACCCTTTTTTTAAGAGGGATTGAGGGTAAAGCTAAACCATGAACGGAAAACTATACCTCGTACCTACGCCCATAGGGAATCTTGATGATATGACTTTTAGAGCTGTTAAAGTTTTAAAAGAGGTAGATATTATTTTGGCAGAAGATACCAGAAACTCTTCTCCTATGCTAAAACATTTTGGTATCGATAAAAAACTTTTCTCGCACCACCAACATAATGAGCATAAGGCCGTTAATGAAATAATCAGGTTTTTAAAAGAAGGGCAAAGCATAGCTTTAATTTCTGATGCTGGTACGCCAGCCATCTCAGACCCGGGCTATTTACTAACTCGTGAGGCTATAAAAAACAATTTAGAAGTAGAATGTTTACCTGGTGCTACTGCTTTTGTACCGGCTTTGGTAAACTCGGGCTTACCCAATGATAGATTTATATTTGAAGGATTTTTACCCGTAAAAAAAGGCAGGCAAACACGCTTAAAAGAATTGGCTTTAGAAGAAAGAACCATGATTTTTTACGAATCGCCACACCGTTTATTAAAATCTTTAGAAGAGTTTATCACGTTTTTTGGTGCAGATAGAGAAGTTTCTGTTTCCAGAGAGCTTACTAAAATGTACGAAGAAACCAAAAGAGGAAGTTTAGCCGAGGTTAAAAACTATTTTGAAACCCATACTATAAAAGGTGAATTTGTAATTTGTTTAGCGGGGAAAATATCTGGCAAAGCTGTAAAAGAAAAATTTAGAGACCAAGAAGATTAATAAAGTTAAATTCTTCATCAAATCAAGAAATTACATTCAATGAAAAAGCATATCCAATACGCATTCATATCTGCCATTATACTTTTTATAGCTTGGCCGCCTATTTCTTACACCTCATTATTGTTATTGATAGGATTTTTCCCACTATTAGTGGCTATAGAAAACATCCACAAAAGTGACACTAAACAAAAAGGAAGAAAAGTATTTATTACAGCCGGTTTAACCTTTTTATCATGGAATACCGCTAGTATCTACTGGATTTGGAATGCATCGCCAGAAGGCTCTATTGTGGCTTATTTATTAGGCGCTTTACTCATGACTTTGAGTTTTTTCTGCTATCATAAACTTAAAAATATCACCAAACCCATTCTAGCTGATATAGCCCTTATAGGATTTTGGATTTCTTATGAATATTTACACCAAAGCTGGGATTTAAACTTCCCTTGGATGACTTTAGGAAATGGTTTTGCTAGCAGTCCGCAGTTTATCCAATGGTACGAGTATACAGGTGTATACGGAGGCTCTTTATGGATTTTAGGAAGTAATATCCTACTATTTAACATCTGGAAACAGTTAAAAAATAGCGAAAAACAGCAAAAAAATATATTCAAGCTTTTAGTAGGTTTAGCTTGCTGGGTGCTCATCCCGATAGGTTTTTCTACCCTAACCTACATGAACTATGAAGAAGAAAATAACCCCGCCCATGTAGTAGTGGTACAACCCAATATAGACCCTTATGCCAAATATGAAAGTTATACTACCAACCAGCAACTAGATCATTTAATTGCTTTAAGTACTAAAGCGACTAAAGTTAGTACCGAGTTTATCATTTGGCCAGAAACAGCCATTCCAGAATATGTAAATGAAGATTATATTAGGCAAGGGAACATATTTTACCGCTTACAACAATTTATGCAGCCTTATGCCAATGCCACTTTAATTACCGGGGCTGAAACCTATTTAACTTATCAAAGCCCAAAAACTAAGACAGCAAAATTTAATGCTCAAAGTAACCAATATTGGGATAGTTTTAATACTGCTGTTGCGATTGAAAACTCTGCCAAAGTACAATTCTACCATAAATCTAAACTGGTACCTGGAGTAGAGAAAATGCCTTTTATTAATGCTTTATCATTTTTAAAACCCGTGTTTGCCAAATTTGGCGGTACCACTGGTGGTTATGGCTATCAGGATGAGCCTTCTGTATTGTATTCGCAAAGTGGTATTGGTGTTGCTCCTGTTATTTGTTACGAATCTATCTGGGGTAACTGGGTTGCAGGTTATGTTAAAAAAGAAGCACAGTTTATAGCCATCATCACCAACGATGGTTGGTGGGGCAATACCTCAGGAAAAGACCAACATCTGCAATACGCCAGATTAAGAGCTGTAGAAACCAGACGTTGGGTGGCCCGTTCTGCAAATACCGGGATATCTGGTTTTATTAACCAACGTGGAGATTTGGTACAACAAACATCATGGTGGCAACCTGCTGCTATAGCGCAAGATATTAACTTAAATTCTGAACTTACTTTTTATGTTAAACATCCAGATATTGTGGTTTACCCATTTTTAGGGATAGGTATTTTGGGGTTAATATTCCTTTTAACCTATAAAATTAGAAACAAAGCAGTTAAACCTAGTGTTTAAAGTTTGAATCTATATTTTTTTATATTTGTAATGATTTGAAAAAGATAATTGCCATATCGTTATTAAGCATCCATTTAATAGCTACTACAGAACTGTACCAGCTATTAAAATTGCCTATTTTGGTTGAGCACCTGATAGAGCATAAATTGCAAGATAACAATATCACCATCTTTGAATTTCTAAGTATGCATTATACTTTAGAAGATATTAGAGATGCTGATTATGAACGAGATATGCAACTACCTTTTAAAACCCACAACCATTTAAATTTGGTAGATTGTAATGTAAACTTACCACAGTATAACTTAAGCACCATTACATTACCTGCTATTATACGTCAACAAAAAACACCCGTTTATAATAGTTTCTTTATAAACTCAGTTTATCTTTCTTCTATTTGGCAGCCTCCAAAAGCTTGCTAATTATTTTCTCTACAAACTAATACATTACTATTTTTTTCATAAAAATTTAGCAATACTGATATGTTAAATAAGATTATTGAGTTTTCCATCAGGAATAAACTCATCATTGGCTTATTTACCATTGCCCTTATTGGCTATGGTATTTACCAAACCACACGTTTACCCATAGATGCAGTACCAGATATTACCAATAACCAGGTGCAGGTGATTACTGTGGCACCATCATTTGGTGCTACAGATATAGAAAGACTGGTAACATTCCCTATAGAGCAGGCTAACAGCAATATAGATGGGATGAAAGAAATTCGTAGTTTTTCACGATTTGGATTATCCTTAGTTACCATTGTTTTTACTGATGAAACAGATATTTATTGGGCCAGACAGCAAGTAGCAGAACGCTTGCAAAAAGTACAAACAGAAATCCCGAAAGGGATAGGTACACCAGAATTAGGCCCTGTTTCTACTGGCTTAGGCGAGATTTATCAATACGTAGTAAAACCTAAAAAAGGCTATGAAGATAAATACGACGAAACAGAGCTTAGAACTATTCAAGATTGGATAGTAAGGCGCCAACTTTTAGGTGTTAAAGGTGTGGCCGAGGTAAGTAGTTTTGGCGGCAAGCTTAAGCAATTTGAAATTGCTATTAATCCCAACAAATTACAATCTTTAAACCTTACGATAGACGATGTTTTCTCGGCCTTAGAACAAAATAACCAAAATACCGGAGGCGCTTATATAGAAAAAGGTGCTAGCGTATTATTCATTAGAAGCGAAGGTTTAATAGGAAGCGTTACAGATATTGAAAACATAGCAGTAAAAACGTCATCATCTGCTACTGTATTTATAAAAGACATTGCCGATGTTAAAATTGGTCATGCCACCCGCTATGGGGCCTTGTGTTATAATGATGAAGGTGAAGTTGCCGGAGCTATTGTAATGATGCTTAAAGGCGCTAATAGTAATGAGGTAATTAAAAATGTAAAAGACCGTGTAGCTCAAATACAAAAAACCTTACCAGAAGGTGTAGAAATTGAACCTTTTCTAGACCGTACCAAAATGGTAAATAATGCTATTAAAACAGTTGAAACAAACCTCATGGAAGGTGCTTTAATTGTTGTTTTTATTCTGGTACTTTTCTTAGGAAATTTTAGAGCTGGTTTAGTAGTGGCTTCTGTTATTCCGCTTGCTATGCTTTTTGCCATTATCATGATGAATACCTTCGGCGTAAGCGGAAATTTAATGAGTTTAGGAGCTTTAGATTTCGGTTTAATTGTAGATGGTGCGGTTATTATTGTAGAAGCCGTTATGCATCAGCTTAAGCACAGCAATAAATTTGGAGCAGTTGTACAACTTAACCAAAAGCAAATGGATAATGAAGTGCAAACATCTGCCAGTAAGATGATGAACAGTGCAGTTTTCGGGCAAATTATCATCCTGATTGTTTATCTACCAATTTTCACTTTAGAAGGTATAGAGGGCAAAATGTTTAAACCTATGGCGCAAACTGTAGCCTTTGCCTTGATAGGTGCTTTTATTCTTTCGCTTACTTATATTCCCATGATGAGTGCTTTATTCTTAAATAAAAAAATAGAGCATGAACCCAATTTCTCTGATAAATGGATGTATAAACTAGAACGTGTTTACCAAAAAGCATTAGCAAAAGTCCTAAAATTCCCTAAAATGGTTTTAAGCGGTGTAGCAGCATTATTTGTAATTGCGCTGGCTACATTATTTTCTTTAGGAGGCGAGTTTATACCTGCCTTAGAGGAAGGTGATTTTGCTGTTGATACTCGCGTTTTAACCGGGAGTAATTTAAATACCACTATAGAAAGTACCCAAAAAGCAGCTCATATCCTAAAATCTCGTTTCCCAGAGGTAGAAAAAGTAGTAACCAAAATTGGAAGCGGAGAAGTACCAACAGACCCTATGCCTATGGAAGCTAGCGATATGATGGTGATATTAAAGAATAAGAAAGAGTGGACCTCTGCTGAAACATTTAATGAGTTGGCCGATAAGATGGGGAAAGCCCTAGAAGAAGTGCCTGGTATCACAACCGGATTTCAGTTTCCGGTACAAATGCGTTTTAACGAGTTGATGACAGGCGCTAGACAAGATGTGGTATGTAAAATATTTGGGGAAGATTTAGATACATTGGCACATTATGCACATAAACTTGGCAAAATCATCAATACGGTAGATGGCGCCCAAGATTTATTTGTAGAGCCTATTACAGGTATGCCACAGGTAATCATTAATTATAACAGACCAGCCATTGCACAATATCAATTAAATATTGCCGATATTAATAGAATTGTAAATACTGCTTTTGCTGGCCAAAGTACAGGTTTAGTTTTTGATGGCGAAAAACGCTTTGATTTAGTGGTAAGACTAGATAACGAGCAAAGGAAGAATCTAGAAGATATCCAAAACCTATTGATACCAACACCCAAAGGACCACAAATTCCTTTACAGCAATTGGCAGATGTAAGCATCCAAAACGGGCCTAACCAAATACAACGTGAAGATGCCAAAAGAAGAATTGTTGCTGGTTTTAATGTTAAAGATAGAGATGTGCAAAGCATAGTAGCAGAACTGCAGCAAAAAGTAGAAAGTCAGCTTAATTTACCTGCCGGATATTATGTTACTTACGGAGGTGCTTTCGAGAATTTAAACGCTGCAAAGCAACGTTTAATGATAGCTGTTCCGGTTTCACTTGCGCTGATATTTGTATTGCTATTCTTTGCCTTCAACTCGGTTAAACATGGCTTGTTAATTTATTCTGCAATACCGCTTTCTGCTATTGGTGGGATATTATTTTTAGCTTTAAGAGGCATGCCTTTTAGCATCAGTGCCGGAGTTGGCTTTATAGCTTTATTTGGTGTTGCTGTGTTAAATGGCATTGTCTTAATAGCCGAGTTTAACCGTTTAAAAGTATCGGGGTTAAAAGATTTAAACAGAATTGTTTTAATGGGAACTAAAGTACGACTAAGACCTGTTTTAATGACTGCTTTTGTAGCATCGTTGGGCTTTTTACCAATGGCTTTAAGTAATGGTGCTGGTGCAGAGGTACAAAGGCCATTAGCTACCGTTGTTATTGGTGGTTTAATGATTGCTACTTTTCTTACCTTGTTTGTACTTCCTATTTTGTACATCCTTTTTGAAAAAGGTGGTAAAATAAAAGTAAATCCAAAGTTAGGTGCTTTATTATTGGTATTAAGTTTGGGCATTTCATCAGCGAAAGCACAACAAAACATTACTTTAAAAGCTGCCATAGATACCGCTATAAAGAACAATAAAACTGTAAAAAATGAACGTTTAAAAGCGGCTTATCAAGAAAAATTGGTTAAAACAGGTGCTGGTTTACCATCAACTAATTTTAATACAGATTTTGGACAGGTAAACAGTGTTTATAATGATTTAAGATTTGGAGCATCGCAATCTTTTCAGTTTCCTACGGTTTATGTAAGACAAAAAAATCAATTGAAAGAAGAAGCTAAAACGGCGGCTTTAAATATTGCAGTGAAAGAGGCAGAACTTACTAGAGCTGTTTCTATCACCTATCATCAAATCCTAAATCTTAAAGAGCAGGAAAACTTACTTAAAACTAGTGATAGTATTTATGCCGAGTTTCTTAAAAAAGCACAATTAAGACTAGCAAAAGGCGAGACCAATGCTTTAGAAGCAGCTACAGCATCAAGCCAAAGAGGCCAGATATTGATGCAGCTAAAGCAATTGAAACAAGATTTAGAACTATCCGAACTACAATTTAAGCTCTTGCTAAACAGCTCTTTAGATTTTAATCTTACAAAAGAAAATCTTATACCTGCGGATAGATTTAGCAAAGTAAGCAAGGTAGAAGAACATCCGCAACTTAGAATGTTAGCGCAACAAAAAGCGGTAAGTATAGCTCAAACTAAAACAGAAAAATCTAAACTATTACCAGAAATAACTTTAGGGTACTTTAATACCACCTTTATTGGGGTAGGTCCGGATGAAGTTTTTTACGACCGTAGCAAGCGTTTTAATTCCGGACAAATTGGTTTAGGGATACCTATTTTTAGCTCGCAAAATAGCAGAATTGCTGCTTCTAAAATTAACCAGGAAATTGTTTCGCAAGAGTACGAGATACAAAAGCAACAGCTTGAAAATCAATATCAAGCAATATGGCTACAATACCAAAGTAGTTTAGAAATTGTTCAGTATTTTGAGGATAAAGGCTTAGCCGATGCCGATATGATTTCTAAAACTGCTAACAAACAATTTGAGAACGGCGATATCAATTACCTAGATTGGGTAATGCTAATACAGCAAAGCATTGCTATTAAAAGTCAATATCTACAAGCTTTGAAAAATTTGAACGAGCAAAGCATTCAGTTACAATATTTAAACGCAAAATAAAGATGAAAGCATTCATATATTCAGCTAAAGTATTTCTTCTGCTTACTAGCATTGTCCTTTTTACAGGCTGTAATAGTACCAAAGAAGAACAAGCAACAAATGAAGAAACTAATGAGCAAGAAGTAACTTTAACCAAAGAACAGCTCAAGAACGTTGTTTTAGATACAACAAAGCTTAGTTTAAGAAATATTTCATCGGTGGTAAAAGTTACTGGAACTATTGATGTACCTCCGCAAAACATGGTATCGGTAAGTACACTTTTAGGTGGCTACGTTGCTAGCACAAAGTTATTACCCGGTATGCACATTAATAAAGGAGAAGTTATTGCTAAAATGGAAGATCAGCAGTACATACAATTACAGCAAGATTACCTCATTACAAAATCTAAACTAGCTTATGCCGAAAAAGAATATCAAAGACAAAAAGAACTAAATCTAAATAAAGCCAGTAGCGACAAAGTTTTACAGCAAACAGAGGCAGAATATAAAACTTTAAAGATTAGTTTAAATGCTTTGGCAGAGAAGTTAAGACTTATCAATATCAACCCTACAAAACTTAGCGAAGGTAATTTATCAAGGCAAATAAACATCTACTCGCCTATTGATGGTTATGTTTCTAAAGTAAATGTGAATATTGGTAAATATGTTAACCCTACAGATGTTTTATTTGAGTTGATAGACCCTAGTGATATTCATTTAAACTTAAAAGTTTTTGAAAAGGATATTAACAAACTAGCTATAGGACAAAAATTGATAGCCTACACCAATAACAACCCTGATAAAAAGTACCATTGCGATATCATACTCATCAGTAAAGATTTTGATGCTGATAAAACTGCCGAAGTACATTGCCATTTTGATGAATATGATAAAAGTTTACTTTCTGGTATGTACATGAATGCTGAAATTGAAATAAAAAATCATGAGGCTTATACTTTACCAGAAGACGCCATTGTAAATTTTGAGGGTAAAGATTATGTATTCGTAACAGATGATAAAAAACAATTTACCATTCAAGAAGTGCAATTGGGTGTTAAAGAGAATAGCTTTATAGAAATAAAAAACACGACTTCATTAAGCGGTAAATCCATAGTAAGTAAGGGAGCTTATACTTTACTGATGAAAATGAAGAATAAAGCTGAAGAAGAGTAAGGAAAATATCAAGCATAAATCAACCATGATGTTGTTGATTTATGCTTTCTAATATTTTAATGATGCCCAATAGAAGCAGCACCTATTAAAGGTGCTCTTTCGCCATGTACAGCAATATGGATAGGAATACTGTAAAACATTTTTTCGTACAGATATTGCGCTGTTTTTCTCCAAAAATATTTCTGAGCAGGGATAATTAAACCGCCTATAACAATACTTAAAGCATCTTTTTTCCTTACGAATGTGTAAAGAAACTCGGCTAAATTAACAGAAAACTCTTCAAAAATAGCTTCAAACGCAGGGTCCTGCGTATCAGTAGCTAATAAAGCTCTAATGTCTTTAACAGAATTACCAGTTAGCTCTTTGTATCGCTTAACAAACCAACGGGTTGATAAATAATCCTCGGCTTTACCTTTTAGAAAAGGAGTTTTCCAAAGTTTACAATCTTCTGTTACACCATCTTTATAGTGAGCTGTACCTAGGCCTGTTCCAATGGTAATACCAATGGTATTATTGCAACCTTCTAAATCCCTTTTAAATAATTCGCCAGTTAAAAAACAAGCAGCATCATTCATCATTTTAATAGAAGCTTTAGGATAACCCAGCTCCTCGGCAAGCAAACTCTTGATATTTAGACCATACAAGGCTTCGTATTTGCCATTATCTTTTAATAAAGAAATACCATCATCATAATTAAATGGACCGGGAAATGCCATTCCAATACCGCTAACCGGACGATAGCTAGAATTAATGATGTCCTTTATAACTATACCCCAATTTTTGATGATATTTTCAGCAGAATCCTTAGCGTTAATTCTCTCTCTTCTATAACTGTCATCTAAGATATGACCCGATCTTAAATCAACCAGTGCAGCAGTAATATGAGACCTACCAATATCTACACCTAAAGTAATGTGCTTTTCCAAAATATTTAGTTTAGCTGTTAAAGAGTATCAAAAATATTAAAATTCTCACGTAAATTATTCATTAATATAAAAAGAGGACAAGACGATAGAGACAAGTATTTTATTTTTATTATGGGTTAAAAACATTTTATTATATTTATTAATAATTTAAAGTACGATGCGATAATCCTTAAGATTCATTCTAAAATTAATTCAGATAAAGAATAATAAGTGCTTAAATTGTATATTTCCCATCTAAAAAAACACTAAAACAACTCATTTTAGGCTTTTATATATGAGCTACTTAAAAGACGAACTATATCAATTAATAAAAGAAGACTCGTCTATATTTGATTTTCTTCAAGATGCAGCCCTTGACGGTTTATGGTATTGGGATTTAGAAAACCCAGATAACGAGTGGATGAACCCGAAATTTTGGGCAACTCTAGGCTACAAGGCAGAAGAAATGCCTCATTCACCATCTTCTTGGCAAAATATCATACATCCTGATGATTTAAAACTCGCCATAGAAAATATTCAAAAGCATTGCGAAAACCCCGAAACTAACTTTGATGTAATTGTTAGATATTTCCATAAAAACGGCTCTACAGTTTGGGTAAAATGCCGAGGAATGGCTATTAGAGATAAAGACGGCAAAGCAAAAAGATTGCTAGGTGCCCACACCGATATTACAGAACTAAAAATTAAAGAAGAACTTTTAGAACGTTGTAATATAGCAGCCTCTGTAGGCTTTTGGGAAATCGATTTACAAATCATGCAGCCTAAATGGAGTCATGTTACCAAACTTATTCATGAAGTAGCAGAAGATTATATTCCAGATGTACGCTCTGCCTTCAATTTCTTTAAAGAAGAAGATAAAATCCTTATAGAAACTGCTTTTACCAAAGCTTTAGAAACTGGCACTCCTTATGATTTGGAACTTCAAATCATTACGGCTAAAGGAAATTTAAAATGGGTAAGAGCTATTGGATTATCAGAATTTAAAGATGGCGTTTGTACTAGATTATATGGTACTTTCCAAGATATAGAAGAGCGTAAAAGCCTAGAATTAGCATTAATTGCTGAAAGAGAAAAGCTTTCCAATATACTTATTGGCACCAATGCCGGTACATGGGAATGGAATATACAAACTGGAGAAACTATTTTTAATGAGCGTTGGGCCAATATCATTGGCTATACCTTAGAAGAGCTACAGCCCATCAGTATAGAAACCTGGGTAAAATACACTCATCCAGAAGACTTAAAAATATCTAACAATAAAATAAATGATTGTTGTGAGAAAAAGTCTGAATACTACCATTGCGAATGTAGAATGCGTCATAAAGACGGACACTGGGTATGGGTTTTAGACCGCGGAAAAATAACCTCTTGGACAGCAGATGGTAAGCCTCTGATGATGTTTGGTACCCATACAGACATTACAGAGCAAAAAATAGCTTTTGAGCGCAATCAACGATTTATAGAACAAGCACCTAGTGCTATAGCGATGTTCGACAATCAACTGTGTTACCTAGCAGCTTCTAATAAATGGATAGAGGATTATAAGCTTAACGGTTTAGATATCATAGGAAAATCTCATTATGAAATTTTTCCAGAGATTGGCGAGGATTGGAAAAGAATACACCAAGAGTGTTTAAAAGATAAAAGCCAGAAATGTGAAGAAGATAAGTTTATTAGACAAGATGGCACCACACAATGGATAAAATGGGGAATAAGACCTTGGTACGCAGATAAAAACACCATTGGTGGCATTGTGATGTATACTGATGATATTACTGAACGCAAGAAAACGCAAGAACAACTCAGTATAAGCGAACAAGCTTTTAGAGGGAATTTTGAAAATGCTGCTATTGGTATGGCCTTACTAGATAGAGATGGTAAATGGTTAAAAATTAATAGAACATTACAAGAAATAGTTGGCTATACAGAAGAAGAACTTCAAAACTTAACTTTTAGAGAAATTACCTATCCAGATGATTTGGATACAGATGTAAGCTTGTATTTGGATTTACTTCATGGCAAGATAAGTCATTACCAACTAGGCAAGAGATATATACATAAAAATGGTAGTATCATCAATATCATTTTAGCAGCCTCTGTTGTAAAAGACAGCGATGGGAATATTCTTTATTTCATTTGCCAGATTATAGATATTACGGCGCTAAAAAATGCAGAAAAAGAAATTCATGCTTTATTAGATGTTACCAAAGATCAAAACAAAAGACTTAAAAACTTTGCTCATATAGTTTCTCATAACTTAAGATCGCACTCTAGTAATATAGAAATGCTCATATATCTTTTATTTAAAGAGCATCCAGAACTGGAGGAAAACAACATTTTACAATTGGTAAAAACTGCTTCAGATAATTTAAAAGATACTATAGACCATTTAAATGAGGTGGTTCAAATGAATCTAGAAACATCATCTAACTTAGTTGAAATTAATTTACACCAATTTGCAGAAGCAGCTATCAATAATTTAAGTTTATTAGCTAGCGAAGCTCAAGTTAACATCATCAATAATATTCATCCAAAAGATGAGATTAAAGGTATATCAGCATATATAGATAGTATATTGCTTAATTTTTTAACTAATGCTATCAAGTATTCAGCAAAAGAAAGAGATAGTTTTGTGGAGCTAAGTACTTACAAAGAAAACCAATATCTGGTTTTAACCATTACCGATAACGGCTTAGGTATAGATTTAAAAACACAGGGTTCTAAATTATTTGGGATGTACCAAACTTTCCACGGAAATACCGACGCTAGAGGTATCGGATTATTTATAACCAAGAATCAAATAGAAACTATTGGAGGTAAAATAGAAGTACAAAGTGAATTAAACAAGGGTACTACTTTTAAAGTTTATCTCTTAAATGCAAATAAGTAAGCTTAAACTATTACCATCATTACGGTTTTAAAAAATATTTTAAAAAATAAAATATGGCCACTAAACTTAAAATTATTTTAAGCTTTATAGCGCTTACCTTCTTTTATCATGCAAAAGCACAGCTTAAGCTACAAACATTAGAATATGATATAAATAAAGAAACTCGTAAAGCTCTTATCTACGTACCTGCCAATGCTAAAACCAAGCCTACAGCAGTTATATTTGCTTTTCATGGGCATGGGGGCACTATGCAACATGCTTACTTAGGCAGAAAATTTGAGGAGCTATGGGCTGATGCTATTTATATTTATCCGCAAGGCTTACCCACACCAGGGCAAATAACAGATAAAGAAGGCAAAAAAAACGGCTGGCTTATTGATACCAATGAGCAAAATAGAGATTTAATTTTCTTTGATACCTTATTAGCTCACCTTAAAAAAGAATATCAAGTAGATAAGGATAAAATATTTGCAACTGGGCATTCTAACGGAGGCTCTTTCACCTATTTACTTTGGGCTACTAGAGGAGATATTTTTAAAGCCTTTGCCCCAACCGGTGCTGCCGCATTTAAAACACTGCATTTAATGAAGCCAAAACCTTTTTTCCATTTAGTGGGAGAAAAAGACCCTTTAGTAAAACCTACTTGGCAAAAACTAACTTATCAGGCTTTATTAAAGAAAAATAAATGTGAGGCGGTAGGCAAAAAAATTAATGAATTTGCAACACTTTATCCATCATCAAACGGGAATAACAGTATCATTTACAACTATCCCGGTGGGCATGAGTACCCTCAAGAAGCCAACCAAGTTATTATAGATTTCTTTAAATCTTTTTGATAAAAAGCTTATAAAAAAACAAAACCCTCTGTAAAATTTACAGAGGGTTTTTAATTTTTGTAGCCCGTAGGGGAATCGAACCCCTGTTTCCAGAATGAAAATCTGGCGTCCTAACCCCTAGACGAACGGGCCATTTTGAAAGCTTGCCTAAATTATTTTTCAATAATTCTTTAGCTTTCTTAGGTAGCGGGGACCAGACTCGAACTGATGACCTTCGGGTTATGAGCCCGACGAGCTACCAACTGCTCCACCCCGCACTATATTTTTTGGTTAAATCTTCATTTTAATAACACAATCGCTGTGTTTTTGTTCGGTTTAGAATTTAAATCCTGTTCCGAATTGGACTGCAAAGATATAATTCGTTTCTTTGTACTCCAAATAAAATTTAAAAAAAATTAAATGTCGCATAAAGCAGGCTTTGTAAGCATTATTGGGAAACCAAATGCGGGTAAATCTACCTTGATGAACGCACTTGTTGGAGAGAAAATGGCTATCATAACGCCAAAAGCTCAAACCACCAGACACCGTATCATTGGTATTGTAAATGAAGAAGACTATCAAATTGTTTTTTCTGATACACCGGGCATCATTAAACCAAATTATAAACTGCAAGAAACCATGATGCATGCAGTAGATGATACCCTTGAAGATTCTGATATTTTAGTTTTTGTTACTGATATTAATGAAAAGCATGATGAGCAAGACGTTTTAGACAAGATTAAAAAGTCTAAAGCCCATCTCATGATTTTGATTAACAAAATAGATGAATCTAACCAAGAACAGGTTGAAGAAAAAATCAACTACTGGAAAGAAAAGTTAAACCCCGATGCTATTATAGGCATTTCTGCCCTACACCAATACAATGTAGATAAGGTGATGCAGTACATTGTAGAAAAACTACCTGTACACCCACCCTACTACGAAAAAGATGAGCTAACTACCCGTTCTGAACGCTTCTTCGTATCAGAAATGATTCGTGAAAAAATATTTAAACTGTACAAAAAAGAAATCCCTTACAGTACAGAAGTTATTGTAACAGCCTTTAAAGAATCAAAAGATCTCATCCGTATTAGTGCAGAAATTGTGGTAGAAAGAGATTCGCAAAAAAATATCATCATTGGCCCTGGAGGCTCTATGCTAAAAAGAGTAGGTACCTATGCCAGACAAGACATGGAAGAATTTTTACAAAAGAAAGTTTTCTTAGAAATGTTTGTTAAAGTAATACCCGATTGGCGTAACCGCGAAAACTACCTTAAAAGCTTCGGCTACGCGGAGTAGGTTTCCATTTTGGATCAGTTATCAGTTCTTAGTTACCAGTTGTCAGTTCTGGGTGGTGAGTTTTATTGATTTTGAATCAGTTACCAGTTGTGCGTTTTCAGTTCCCAGTTCTAGATGCTTAGTTTCCTGTTTTTGAATTTTTAATTTTCCCTTTTGAATTTTTCATTCAGTTATCGGTTGTTGGTTATCAGTTGCCAGTTCTGGGTGGTGAGTTTCCTGTTCCCAGTTCTAGATGCTTAGTTTCCTGTTTTTGAATTTTTAATTTTCCCTTTTGAATTTTTCATTCAGTTACCGGTTGTTGCTTATCAGTTGCCAGTTCTGGGTGGTGAGTTTCATTGATTGATTTTTGAATGAGAGAATGATTGAGTTTGAATCAGTTATATTTCCCTGTTTTTCTTTTTGAATTTTTACTTTTGAATTTTTCATTAAGTTGTGAGTTACCAGTTCTGGGTGGTGAGTTTCCTGTTTTTCCTTTTTAATTTTTAATTTTCACTTTTTAATTTTTAAAGGATTGATTAAGCTTCCCAATTTTAGTAATCACTAACATTAATCTAACTGATATTCGCATACAAATTATTAATAGATGGAATTGAATAATAAATTAGAAGCACAGCAATTTGAAATAAAAAATTTCACTTACGATTTGCCTGAAAACAGAATAGCGAAATACCCATTAGCTGAAAGAGATTTAAGTAAATTGTTAGTTTATCATAATGGTAAAATTTCGGAAGATATTTATAGAAACCTTGACAAATATATTTTCGAAAAATCAATATTTATTTTCAATAACACCAAGGTTGTACAATCACGTCTTTATTTTAACAATTCTACAGGTGGTAAAATTGAAGTTTTTTGCTTAGAACCAAGTAAAAAAAATCATGAACCATCAATGGCTATGATGAAAAAGGCCTGTGTTGAATGGAAATGTTTGATTGGCCGACTTGATAGATGGAAAGAAAAAGTAATAAGCATTAACACCAAAGACATTTCTTTAGATGCTGAAATATTAGAAAGAGATGGAAATGTTTTTACAATTAGATTCAGTTGGCAACCAACTAGTTTTTCATTCGCTGAAATATTAGAACATTTTGGTGCAATGCCAATTCCGCCATATTTAAAGAGAGAGAGTGAAGAAATAGATGTAAGTAGATACCAAACCGTTTATGCAGAACAACAGGGTTCTGTTGCAGCGCCAACAGCAGGACTTCACTTTACAAAACAAATTTTTGAAAAAATAAAATCTAAAAATGCAATTGTAGATTATGTAACGCTTCATGTTGGAGCAGGTACTTTTATACCCGTTAAAAGTGAAACCCTTGAAGGGCATCAAATGCATTCTGAATGGATAGAAGTGGCTCAGGAAACTATCTTGAGTATTGTAGCGCAAATTTCTGATGAGCAAACAAACAAAAATATTATTGCTATAGGTACAACCTCGTTAAGAACTATCGAATCACTATATTGGATGGGTGTTAAGGCAAATCAAAATATGAGTGCTTCTATTGATGAATTAGAAGTTAAACAATGGGATGCATACGAACTTCAACAAAATCTGACTGCATCTGATGCGCTAAATTGCTTGCTAACGTGGTTGAAAAGGAATAAAACAGAAAAAATAATTTGCAAAACACAGCTACTTATAGTTCCGTCTTATAAATTAAAAATTGCAAACGCTCTTATTACTAATTTTCATCAGCCAAGTTCTACGCTACTTTTACTTGTTGCAGCAGTAGTGGGTGATGATTGGAAAGTTATTTATGATTATGCGTTAAAGAATGACTTTAGGTTTTTGAGCTACGGAGACGGAAGTTTGCTTTTTGACAATAAACGAAATAAAAACTAATCAATTCAATATTAAAATTCCACTTCAGACAGAAAGGAAGCAAACTTTTTATTCAGTTGAATCAGTTATCGGTTTCCAGTTCTACGTGGTGAGTTTTATTGATTGATTTTTTTGTCTTTGCGATGAGGAACGAAGAAGCAATCTTTTCATCATTCAGTTGCCAGTTATGAGTTTCCTGCTTTCAGTTCTGGGTGGTGAGTTTTATTGATTGATTTTTTTGTCTTTGCGATGAGGAACGAAGAAGCAATCTTTTTATCAAACAGTGACGGTTTTTGGTTAACAGTTTCTAGTTTTAGATGTAGAGTTTTCTGTTTTTAATTTTGAATTTTACCTTTTGAATTTTCAATCACATTTTAACCACAAAGTTCGTAGAGGACACAAAGCTGGGCGGAGACTTATAATATTCATATAATGATTTAAAGCTTTCGGCCTTCAGCTTTACACCTTCTCCCTACCATGTTCGAGACTTGTTCGGGAAATAGTCCCACTTTTCCGAAGGTGTCTGGGAGAAGCTTAGAAGAAGCCTCGAAGGAAGTATGGAGAAAACGTGGATAAAAGGTGGGGTATAGGTGGGCTATACGTGGACTTAAGTTAATGAATTTTCTTATTGATATGGTTTGTTGTAATAGAGGTTAAACAAACTTAAGCAATGAAGCGTAAATTTCAAACAAAATTTATATTTAACAAGAAAATCTTTCTGAGTATTTTAAAAGCATACTTCTTTTTTGATTTTAAACGAATATTTACTTATTTAGAGTTAAATAATATTTTCCTTCTACCTCATGAATTGGAAAGCAGAAATAAAAACTCATAAAGGGCAAAAAAGAGTAGTTGTATATTTTGATTATAACTCTTCGGCAATTGAACGGTTAAAACAACTCGAAGATGCAAAATGGAGTAAAACCTTAAGTGCTTGGCATTTGCCTGACAATAGTACAAACCGAAAACGCTTTGGGATTGAACAAGAAGCAACTCTTAATACCGACAAAATAGCAGCCTTAGAAAACTTTGTCGTTTATTTAAGAACAAAACGTTACAGTAGTAGTACTATTAAAACTTATACCGAAGCGTTAAAGTCATTTTTAAGTTTTTATAATTTAAAACCTTTAGAAAGTATTAACAACAGTGATGTTATTAATTATCATCATCAATTTATTTTAAAAAATAAACTATCCTCTTCTTATCAAAATCAGATTATAAATGCTATAAAACTTTATTTTGCTATTATTAAAGATACAGCTATACAAATTAATAAGATTTACCGTCCTAAGAGTGAAAAAGTATTACCGCATGTTTTAAGTAAAGCCGAGGTAAAAAAAATATTAGATGCCCACAGTAATATCAAACATAAAACCATGTTAAGCATGATTTATAGCTGTGGACTTAGAAGAAGCGAGTTATTAAATCTTAAGCCTAATGATATAGACTCGGATAGAAATTTAGTAATCATAAGGCAGGCAAAAGGAAAAAAAGACCGCATAGCCCCTCTATCTGCCAGCATTTTAGAGATGTTAAGAGCATATTATAAAATTTACCGACCAAAAAATTGGCTATTTGAAGGGCAAAAGCTAGGAGGACAATATGATGAAAGAAGTTTAGCCTTAGTATTGAAACAGGCTTTAACTAAAGCGAATATAAATAAACCTGTTACCTTACATTGGTTAAGACATAGTTATGCTACCCATTTATTAGAAGCAGGAACAGACTTAAGATATATACAAGAACTTTTAGGACATAAAAGCAGTAAAACAACTGAAATATATACTCATGTGAGTACCAAAAGTTTGCAAAATATTAAAAGTCCTTTTGATGATTTATAAATGAAGTGCTCAACAAATAAAAGAAATAAAAACTTCCGTAATACACCCAATATAGGGTATATTACGGAAGTAAAACTACACATATATATAAGTTAGGTGCAAGCCTAAAGAACGACATCACCGAGACAAACCGACAACCAAATTCAAAATTTCTACAAAATTGAAATGGTAACTTTGACGAATGAAAATACTGATTATAGAAGACGAAAACGAACTTGCCGATAGCATCTCCGAATATCTTTCGGAAGAGAACTATCTGTGTGAGTTTGCAAGAACTTTTAATCAGGCATTGGAGAAAATTGAATCATTTAATTACGACTGCATCTTGTTAGACATTATGTTGCCAGACGGCAACGGAATGAAAATTTTAGAAGAACTAAAAAAGCAAAACAAGCAAGACGGTGTAATTATCATTTCGGCAAAAAACGCATTAGACGACAAAATAAAAGGACTTCAAATTGGTGCAGACGACTATTTGACAAAGCCTTTTCATCTTTCTGAATTAGCAGCAAGAATTTACTCGGTTATCCGAAGAAAACAATTCGGAAATTCAAATACCGTTCGACAAAATGAATTAGAAATAGACTTGCTTGCAAAGACTATTTCAGTTCATAATCAACCTGTTATTCTAACCAAAAAAGAATTTGATTTATTGCTCTACTTTGTCGGAAATAAAAACAGAGTAATTTCAAAAAGCACCTTAGCTGAACATCTTTCAGGTGATTTTGCAGATATGTTAGACAATCACGATTTTGTTTACGCTCATATCAAAAACTTAAAAAAGAAATTGAGTGAAGCTGGATGCGAAAGTTATTTAAAGACTGTTTACGGAACAGGTTATAAATGGGAAGGATGAATAGATTACTAAACAAATCGCTTAAATCATTCACCATTTACGCACTTATTGTATTAGCGGCAAGTGTTCCTGCATACCTTTATTTGGTTGATAGCATTTGGCTTCGTGAATTGGACGAGCATAATGAAATTGTTGCTGACAGAACGGAAAACGAACTCAATAAATTACAACTGTCTGAAATTGAATTAAATCAAAGCATATTACTTTGGAACAAAATTCAACCCGGAACCAACCTCCAAAAGACCACTTTAGAAAAAAACAGAAAAGACAGCACCTACACAGTATCAAGAAAAAACCCCTATGTAACTCACCAAGATATTGACCGATTTCGGGGGCTTTCGAGAGTGATTGAAATAAATGGAGAATATTATTTACTCACCGTAGAAACCAATGTTGAAGAAACCGAAGAAACGGTCGTTGCAATAGCTGTTCTGACCTTTTTGTTTTTTCTGATTATGGTTGTCGGCTTTCTGATTCTAAACAAACGATTATCCGTAAAACTATGGCAACCTTTTAAAAATACTTTGGCGAAGTTGAAAGCATTTAATCTCAATTCACAAAGCAATATTTCGTTTGAAAAATCAACTATCCTTGAGTTTGAAGAATTGAATGTGGCTTTGAATAAATTAATCGAACACACGGTTTCGGTTTACAAATCGCAAAAAGAATTTACAGAAAATGCATCTCACGAATTGCAAACTCCTTTGGCAATCATCAAAAACAAATTGGACATACTGCTGCAAAAAGAAGCTTTAACAGACAGGCAGTACCAAATTATTGAAGACATAAATAAAGCATTGACAAGGGTTTCACGCATCAACAAAAATCTATTGTTGCTTGCCAAAATAGAAAACCATCAGTTTGATGATAGCGAAACAATAAATTTGAGCGAATTGACAGCAGAATGTATAGAGCAATTGCATGAACATTTTGCAAACAAAGACCTGAACCTAAAATCATCAATAGACGAAGATTGTGTGGTTACAGGAAATAAAATTCTGATTGAAATTCTCATCAACAATTTATTGCTCAATTCGATAAGACATAACATTCAAAAAGGAACAGTTGAAGTTAGGTTGAGTAAATCGGGCTTTAATATTAGCAATTCAGGAAGCATTGCGTTAGAAAAGGAACAGCTTTTCAAAAGGTTTAAAAAAACTTCTGACGAAAGTTCAGGAAGTGGGCTTGGATTGTCTATAGTTGAGCAAATCTGCAAAAGACATCAATGGACAATAGCCTATGAATTTCATCAAGAAACACACACTTTTAAAATCAGCTTCTAGGACAATTCAAAATTTCTTCTAAATCGCTTCGGAGCTTTGCAGGGTAATTAAAAAATTATCCAATTTATGAAGCGTATAATAGCAACCTTATTTATTCTGTTCTCCATCACAATCGTTAAGGCACAAGAAAAAGACAGTCTTTCATTCATCAAATCGAAAAGAATGTCTGATGATGACCTTGCTAAAAAGCGAGAAGGAACGTTTTTTACAGGAATACCAGACTTTTCTTCCGACCCAGTAACAGGTTTCGGATTTGGAGTAAGGACGAACACCTATTGGAATGGCAATCGTGAAAACCCTTTGTTTCCATACACGCCCTACCTAATGAAACTGACAGCCAATGCGGCTTATTACACCTCAAATGCAAGAGAATTAATTTTAAAATTGGATGTCCCCTACTACAAAGGAACACGTTGGAGATTTAAAGTGGACTTCAAAGCACAACAAAATCCAGCCAACCTTTATTTTGGACTAACTGAATCTACGCTCGGTCAACTTCGCTTACCTTCTGACGAAAACACAAATTTTTCAACTTATCGAGAATTTGACAGAGCGAGAAAAACATTAAGACCAGGTGGCGTTGGAGAAGCTGATTTTGTAACGGATGCACTCTCAAACCGATTCAGAGAAACCGAATATATGCTCAACCTTAAAGCCGATTACGCACTTGGAAAAGGAAAATGGCGTATAATGGGCGGATATGAAATACAGCATTTGAGTTATTCAACTTTTGAAGGAATGAATGCGGAAGCAATTGACCCAATTACAGGACAAAACACAACCGCACCAAACGGAATTTCACTTTTAAGACGTGATTTTGAAGACGGATTAATTTCAGGTGTTGACGGTGGTTGGGTTTCCATTATTCAAACTGCATTGATATTTGACACAAGAGATTTTGAACCCGACCCAACGAAAGGGTATTACTTTGAAATTGCCAATGAATACTCAAGCAAATACATAGGTTCGCAATTCGATTTTGACAAACTTTTTATTCAAGGTCGAGCCTATCAGAAAATACCTGTTGGTAAAAGAACTGTTTTAGCAGGACGATTCGGTGTAGGAAACATTTTTGGAAACAATGCTCCGTTTTTTGAATTTCAAGACCAATGGAGTCCCGAAGGAAGTATCAATGCTTTAGGCGGAAGACAATCATTGCGTGGCTACAGAGCCAACCGATTTTTAGCTCGTTCAATGTGGTTTACCAATGTAGAATTGAGAGTAAGACTTGCAGAAACTCAAATTGGAAAGCAAAGATTTGCCTTTGCCGTAGCACCGTTCTTTGACGCAGGTACAGTAAGAGACCGTTGGCAAGACTTAAACTTTAAAAACATTAAAACTTCTTATGGCGGTGGACTTAGAATTGCTTGGAATCAATCCACCATTTTATCATTTGACTATGGTCATTCAAAAGAAGACAGGCTATTTTACTTTGGCATTGGACAAGCATTTTAGACTTCAAAACGACTGACTTAAACATAAAAAAAGTATCTTAGTCGGACGAAAAACAAGAAGGCCAGCACCTAACAGCGGTTTGGCGTAATGGCGGGTTCAGTGCTTCGTATGACAGTTTTGTGGTAGGGTCAAGTGCAGTTCTTCGATTGAACTTTTGTGCTAAAAATCCGCCACTACGCCAAGCCGCAAACCGTTGTATGAAATTCTGCCTGGCCTTTACAACTATTCAAAGTATGCTTTTCATGAGGAATAGCAACACGAAAAGTGCTGCTTCAAGCTTTGCGAAAAGATTCGCTGAAAATACATTTTCAAAGCGGGTCGCTTAAAAAGCTTGATTGAAGTTATTCGAAAAAAATGACAAAGTCAAGTTTTTTTCTAACTAAATTCCTCATCAAAAGAACTTTATAGATTTTTTTAATGATACTTCCCCAATCGAAGATTAAAGAAATATCTTAAAAAATATAGTTGAAATGCCTAAAAAGGCAGAACTCGGGGTGTTCAGTGGTTCTGAACATCACACAACAGGCGGTTTGGCAAAATTCGCCCCTTTTCGTATGTTAGTAAAACAAAGCCCGGTGGTAAAGGCGAACTTCGCCAAGCCGCCGTAACGTTAGCAGTAATTGTAACAGACCATGGAACCATTAAAAGACTTAACAAAAGGACTTGAGATTTTGGTGCCGTTTTTAGGACGACATGGATTTACTTTGGACAATTACGAAAATGGCAAAGGTTCAGGCGGACATTTTACTGTGGCGACTTTTAAAAACGGACGCAAAAGTTTTATTATTGGTTATCGGTTTTCAATCGGTGAGCTTGGTTATCAGTTTGACAACTATCAAGTAGGACACACTTTTTATCTTGACCATCTTGGACTTGCAGACAAAAGACAATTCCCAGACTTTCAATCAGACGATAAATTACTTGCATTCAGACACATTTTACATGATCTTGACTATTTAGTTGACGACTTTTTTCAAGGTTCGTGTGACAAATTAGTTGAAGCAGCTAAACTGCAAGACAAGTTTGTTAAGGAACAAAATGAGAAAGCACAGGCTGACTACAACAATCATTTTGACCTAATGAAAATTGACCGGGCTAGACATAAATTCAAAGAGAAAGATTACAAAGGGACTTTAGAAATTTACAAGACAGTTGAACATAAAAATTTGCTTAACGACCTTGACAAAAAAACAATTGAATACTGTAAAAGACATACTTGACGGTCGAAGAACAACTACTGCTAATCGAGTAGACGGCTCTGCCAGAAACCTGACAGAGTGCGCCTCTCACACCACCGTATCCCGATGAAAAATCGGGACAGGCTGTACGGTTCTCGTATACGGCGGTTCGTAAACTGATGGGTTGAGCTTTGTGTAAATCTATAGCATGGGTATGTAGCCTTTTTGCTTTAACCGTTTAATAGTTATGGTCGTATTAAGGATTGGGCTTTGGGCTATTCGCCATCCCCCTTTTCTTGTCCTGCTCCATGCATAAGCATGGTCGGCATCTACTCCTAATCGTATCAGGTTTTTCCTTTTACGTTCGGGTTTCTTCCAGTCCGTCCAAATGCAATAGCGCAGGCGGTTACGCAACCAGCCGTCCACATCTCGCAGTTTACCTACAATGCTACTTCCTTTAAAGTAGGTAAGCCAGCCTCGGGTAATCTCGTTGATTTTATTAATGCGTTCTGATAGACTTTTGGGTGAGGTTTTCCGGGTAACTTCCTTTAACTTCTCTTTCAGCTTTGCCCATGCTTTTTCTCCTACTGTTAACTGATATTCCCCTTTTACTCCTTTTTGATACGTGGGTGCAAATGTAAATCCTAGTATGGTAAAATTACTGGGTTTTACTATCCCGCTCTTTGACTTATTCACTTTCAGCTTTAGCTTGTCTACCAAGTATTTGGTAATGGCTTTGCTTGCCAGTTTTGCATCAGAGGGAAGTTTGCAATAGATACTGAAATCATCGGCATAGCGTACAAACCTTAGCTTTCTCCTTTCCAATTCTTTGTCCAACTCACCCAGCAGGATATTAGAAAGTAGTGGGCTTAATGGACTGCCTTGCGGCACTCCTTTGCTTCGTTTTACTAATTTGCCGTTAATCTGTATCGGTGCTCGTAGCCATTTCCGTATCAGTCTTAGCGTAAGCGGGCATTTTACCTTTTGGTAAATCAGGTTTAGTAGCAGGCAATGGTCTACCTCGTCAAAGAATGTTTCTAAATCGATAGCTACGATGTGGCTATAACCTTCGTGGATATTGCTCCATGCTTTCCCTACTGCTGTTCTAGCATTTTTGTAGGGTCTAAAGCCGTAGCTATTTTCATGAAATTCATGCTCGAACTTTGGTGTCAAAACTTGTGATACGGCTTGTTGTAGCAGGCGGTCTACAACCGTAGGGATACCTAATAAACGAAGTTTTCCTCCGCTTTTGGGTATCTCTACTCCTAAAATTGATTGTGGCAGGTATTTGTTCTCTTTTATTCACTCCAGTAGCGCTTCCCTATGTTTTTGGACATAGGCTTTTAAATCGGTAGTTTTTAAACCATCAATACCAGCACTTCCTTTATTAGCCATTACTTGTTGTAATGCCTTTTGGAGGTTTTGGGGACGTAATACTTGTGCAATCAATTCTTTTACTTTTGTTTTAATTTTGTTCTTCCTGTTCCGCTTCTACAGGGCTATGGCTTACGCCAGTCCTTTGTAAATTAAGAACCAATTTACGTTCGGTCCTTCCTTGTTTGTGAGACCTTGTATCGTTTGTTGATACCTCGTTGCCTCAAGTACTACGACCTCTGCTGACTTCTCTTTATGATTAGCTCGTAATCTAAGAGATCTCCCTCGGTAAGATAAATATCCTTCAATCTACTCCTGCTGAATCTACATCTTTGAGCTTTTGGTTTTCTTTGGACTTCGATGTGCTGTGCCATCTCATCCACTCAATGATGCCTCTTATCCAGTTTCTGTTCGTCAGTGCAGACTTTTGCAGTCTCGCTTACTTTAGTGTATCGCTCACGCTAAGCCACCTTGCGACTTGCTAATTCTTCCAGGCGTTACCCCAGCGAATAAGGGACTTACACCCTCTGGAACTCTTTAATCTTTATATTTAAAGAACTATATTTACCATTCAAGGCGCACACAGCGTATATAACTTATGGCGGAGAAAGTGGTAAATTCAAGTTTTGTGCTTTTAAGTAAATTTAGTACCAGCCGACAAGAAAGTGCTTCGAAAACCGCCACAAGTCATATACGCAAAACGTTATGCCCAATTTTAGAACGACACGTATGACAACAAACATTTGGATAGAAAAAGGTTGGGGCGACTCAGTTGAGAACGCAACCTTTGACGACATAAAATCCGCAATTGAAGAAACAATCCGAATGGACGAAGAACACGGAGCTTTTTGGGTTGGACATATGGAGAACGAATTTGTCCTTGAAGTTCACAAAAACCTTGACCTATTTTTTGTTTATGGAGAAAATCAAGACGAACAAATTCAAACTAAGCTTGACAATTGGGAAGACGTAAAACACTTCTTTAAATTATATTTTGACAACGAATTTGAAAAATTAAAGACTGAAATTGAGTTGAGAACATTTACATATAAGAAACTGACAAATGGATAGTGTTTATATACCAAAGACAGAAATCGAACTTGAAAATTGGATGAAAGAAAACTGTTTCAACTTTAATAGCTATTCAATAAACGGAAGCAGTATTTATGAAGGTTTTGGAATTGACAAATCAGGCGGACTTTATATTTGGTATTATACAGAACGTGGACAAAAAGACAATTTGAAATACTTCAAGTCAGAAATTGAAATTGTCGAATACGCTTTTAATCAAATTAAGTCTGACAAATGGGCAAAGACACATTGCATTGGTTTTTCCACAGACATAAATAAAATCAACGATTTAAAAAACATATTGGAGACAATGGAAACAGTATATTTTGAAGACAAAATACCATATTACGAAATAGACAGACCTGTTTATAGAGTATTTGTATTAGGTTGCGACATTAAAAAGACAGAATATTTAAAAGAAAAGTATTGGACAGAAAAATAAAAACTGGGCATAATCGAGTAGACGGCTCTGCCAGAAACCTGACAGAGTGCGCCTCTCACACCACCGTACGTACGGTTCTCGTATACGGCGGTTCGTAAACTGATGGGTTGAGCTTTGTGTAAATCTCTAGCATGGGTATGTAGCCTTTTTGCTTTAACCGTTTAATAGTTATGGTCGTATTAAGGATTGGGCTTTGGGCTATTCGCCATCCTCCTTTTCTTGTCCTGCTCCATGCATAAGCATGGTCGGCATCTACTCCTAATCGTATCAGGTTTTTCCTTTTACGTTCCGGTTTCTTCCAGTCCATCCAAATGCAATAGCGTAATCGGTTCCGCAAGTGTGTTACCATTCAAGGCGCACACAACAGGTTTAAGAAATTGCGGGCGAAGTGGTTTTACTTCCTTCATCTTTTTTCATTAAGTTTGAACGGGCAGACAAGTTCTTGCAAGTAAAACCGCAAATTTCAAACCTGCAAACCATTACTCCATTAATAAACACTATTTCGTTTAAACTCTTTAAAATTCTATATTTAAGAGAAGATTACACTTACCAAACAGACCTTTAAATCTCTTAACGATGAAATATATTTTCCTAATCATCGCAATCTTAGCTGTAAAGCTAGCTTTTGGACAATCCAATGCTAATAAAGCAGGAGTTAAAGATACATTAGTCTTAAACCCCAACTATGATAAAGCATTAGCCGATAAATTGGGTGGGGATGATTATGGAATGAAAAAATACTTTTTTGTTATACTAAAAACGGGTGCAAACAAAACCGCTGATAAAGAGCTAACTAACAAAAGTTTTAGAGGACATATGGATAACATTACCCGTTTGGTTGAAGAAGGAAAACTTATTGTAGCCGGACCTTTAGGCAAAAATGAAAATAATTACAGAGGCATCTTTATCTTAAATAACCTTAAATCAATAGAAGAAGTAAAAGAATTATTATTAACAGACCTTGCTATAAAAAATGGTTTATTAGATTATGAAATCTTTACTTGGTATGGTTCGGCGGCACTTCCAGAATACTTGCCGTTTTCTGATAAAATTTGGAAATCAAACCGTTAATGAAAACCACACTCTAAAATTTCTATTTAAGTAATGCAAGGAAAAATCAAATACGAATTCTCAGCAAAAATTTGGCAATATACCGGACCCAATGGCTGGCATTTTGTATCTCTACCTGTAGACATAGCTTTAGAAATAAGACAAAATTTAAAATGGCAAGAAGAAGGCTGGGGTCGTATGAAAGCACTTGCTCAAATAAAATTAAGCCAATGGACAACAGCTATTTGGTTTGATAAAAAACAGAATACTTATTTACTACCTCTTAAGGCCTCTATACGTAAGCAAGAAAATCTTAAGGTAGATGATGATGTTAAAATCTTTCTTTGGATTTAATCATAAATTAGCCCAATGAAGAGATACCTTTAGGGCTATATTAAAATTGCTCAATATATAATGTTCAAAAATCACAGTAAACCACAAAGCAAAATCCAAAGAGTTTACTGTAATCTTGTACATTATTAAAAAAAGCTTCAAATTATTTAAACCTATTATTTTTCCGTTTAGCAAGGCATATGAGCGCAATAGCTGTTGTTACTACCAATGCTTTAACAACTAATTTTTTCGTAAATGCTTTACGATTATATTTCCACTCGGCACCTAAGCCTTTTTCAGCAAAGAGATTAGGAAAATGACCATGCTTAAGATCATCCAAAATACCTTCTACCACATTTACCCTATCGGCAAGAATAAGCGGCAACCAATGTGCAAAGCTAGACTCGCTATACTTAAACGCTTGTCTACGTATCATTCCGCTTAATCCATAAGGTGGTATGGAGGCTCCAAATACGGCTGTTACATGTGGCCTTTCCACAGACTGTAAAACCTCTACCGTTTTAGCTTGCTGTTCTGGTCTTTCCCAATCATAACCTTTATGCTCTTCTTGGCTTCTATTTCTTATAGGATAGGTAGGGTCGTTTTGCGTATCTGCATCAACACCCCACCCTTCAATTTCTGTTGGATTTATTTTTTTATTTTTCATGATAAATAGCTTTATGACCTTACTGATGGTGGTATAAGAACAGTTTTAATACAGTTATCTAATTTTGAGGAGAAGATATGATAAGCCTCGGCAACTTCTTCTAAAGGCACCCGATGAGTGATGATGGCTTTAGGATTTATTCTTCCTGCTTGCACATGCTCTATCATTTTAGGCAGTAATCTTTTAACTGATGCTTGATTTGCCCTGATGGTGATGCCTTTATTTACTACATTTCCAATAGGAATAAGATTACCAGTTGGCCCATAAACACCAACAATAGAAACTATACCACCCTTTTTAACCGAATTGATTGCCCAATGAAGTGCCGTAGCGGCACCCGCTTGCAATAATAACTTTTTACCTGTAATGGTTTGTAGGGCACTACCTGCGGCATCTGCCCCTACGGCATCTATACAAACATCGGCACCTAGCCAATCTGTTGCCTTTTTAAGAAAAACTACAGGATCATCCATGCTTTTGAAATTGTAAGCTTCACAATTGGCGTAGTTCTTTACAAACTCTAAACGGTAATCAATATGGTCTATCACAATTACCCTAGCTGCACCAAAAAGCCAAGCACATTTTGCTGCCATGATACCAACCGGACCAGCACCAAAAACCACCACTGTATCTCCTTTTTGAATACCACCCATTTCCGCAGCTTGATATCCAGTAGGCAATACATCGGTTAACAATACGGCATCATCCGGATCCATTTCAGGAGGAATAATAGTTGGCCCAACATCGGCATAAGGGACTCGAACATACTCTGCCTGACCGCCCTGATAACCGCCCGCTGTGTGCGAATAACCAAAAATACCACCTACGGCAGTAGCTTGTGAATTAGACTCGTGGCAATTACCGTATAGCTCTTGTTTACAAAAAGCGCATTTTCCACAGGCAATATTAAAGGGAACAAGCACATGGTCGCCAACTTTTAATTTTTCTACCGATGAGCCTATCTCCTCAACAATACCTATAAATTCATGTCCGAAGGTTGAGCCCACCCGAGTATCGGGTACCATACCGTGATAAAGATGTAAATCTGAACCACAAATACAAGATCTGGTGACTTTTACAATAGCATCATTGGGATGCAAGATTTTAGGATAAGGTTTGTGGTCTATCCGTACGCGACGTGGACCACGATAATTCATTGCTATCATAGTATAGATGTTTTTCTTTCACACCCATATATCATACCAAAGGAGAAAAATATGGTAAAGAGCTAATTCATAGATTTTTAATAATGACCAACATAAAATTTTAAAGAGAGGCTTATCTTATCGATAAAAATAAAAACCCAAGAATCAAAAGGATGATGTTAAATCCTCTCTATTCTTGGGTTTATAATAACTTAAAAACCTTTAATTCTTATTTATAAGTCTCGGCTAATTTTAAAGCTTGATAAGCGTTAACAATACCACCAGCAATACTTAAATCAGCAAAAGGAACTTTTACTTTTTTACCATCAACCATAAATTCTACATCCTGGTTAACCTTCACAACAGATTTCATGATGATTTCTTTCACTTGAACTGCACTTAAGGCAGGATAATAAGATCTTATTAAAGCTGCTAAGCCACTTACTACGGGTGCTGCCATGCTGGTACCACTATTAGCTTTGTATAAAGAACCCGGTATGGTAGAATTGATATCAACACCAGGGGCAAAAACATCAACCGTAGTTTTTCCATAATTAGAGAAACTTGCTTTTAGGGTTTTATCGTTTTTAGCATCAGAAGCACCAACTTCTATCCAAGCTTGGGCGGTTTTGCCATTGTTAAAATATCTGTTAGGGTAAACACGCTCTAGGTCTAGATTTTTATTATCATTACCTGCTGCATGTACCAGCAAAACATCTTTTTTCATGGCATATTGTACGGCCTTGTCTACCGCTTCTTTATCCCAGCTATGGCTTTTACCAAAACTCATATTGATAACTTTTGCACCATGATCAACAGCGTAAATAATGCTATTGGCCACATCTTTATCACGCTCATCGCCGTTAGGCACTGTTCTCACAGCTAAAATACTTACGTTATCTGCAACGCCTCTTATACCTTTGTTATTGGTTCTATCTGCTGCAATAATACCCGCTACATGGCTTCCATGCTCGGCATCGGGGCCCATTACATCTAAATTACCATAGCTTTTTTCGTAGCTATTTTGGTAATTATCACCCACAAGGGGTCTAGAATTATAAGCCATATTTAAGTGATAATACAATTGCTCGTAATAATATTTTACACCTTTGGCAAGCTCTTGCTCATAAAAATCCTGAAAATCATCGCTTTTATTAGCCTTCATGTTAACCAAAATAAGCTTCTTGATTTGCTCTTGCTGCTTAGAAGTAGGGCTTGAAGCTTTAAACTCATCTAAATTTGGTTTGTCTTTCCCTGTTGATGCAATTAAAGAATCAACCGTTTTTTTAACCGAGTATAGCATGAAATACTCTTGCTCTGCTTTACGTTTCTTTTGGTCGTAAATTCTTAGGTTTTTTTGGTAAGCTCTTAGCGCTGGCAATTCTGCTTTTCGTACCGAGTTAGAGTCTTTTCCATCAAACTTCTCCATATCTCTTAATAAAACCCTCACCAATTCTATGTTATCAAACTCTACATTTCCTTTAGCAGAACCCATAAAATTCCACCCACGCAAATCATCCGCATAGCCATTTTTATCATCATCTATACCATTACCTGCTATCTCTAATTTATTTTGCCATAAAACAGACTTTAAATCTTCGTGGGTGGTATCAACTCCGCCATCTAAAACGGCAACAATTACTGGAGTTGATTTTTTACCTTTCAAAATTTCCTGATAAGCTTTATCTGCACTTATCCCAAAAGAGCCGTCTTTTTGTAAATCTTTGTTATACCAATCTGTTTTTTCTGTCTTTTGTGCTTGAAGAAAGGCCGGCATTACTAACAGCGCCAGTAATCCAATAGTCTTCATCACCTGCCTTTTTATAATTCTCATATATTGTCTATTAATTTTTAGGGTCTGGAAAAATAATGAATATGTTTTTAAATTTTTATTTAAACTGTTAATCTCGCTTAAAATTACACCATACAGCAAAATTGTTACTATGATGAGTTGATGATACCTCAAATGATACTCGAAACCAAGCTCATAAACAGGAGTCCTACCTACTGTTCGGGATTTTTTAGCTACCTTTGCCCCTACAAAAAATTATGCCGGCAAGATAAGGCTGGGAAAAACAATCAGATATGAGTAATATAGTAGCGATCGTCGGGAGACCGAACGTGGGAAAATCAACTTTATACAATAGGCTAACAGAAACTCGCAAAGCCATAGTTGATGATATGAGCGGTGTAACCAGAGACCGCCATTACGGCCTTGCCGAGTGGACCAACAAAAACTTTACTGTTATAGATACCGGAGGTTATGTAGCAAACTCTGAAGATGTATTTGAAGCTGCCATACGTGAGCAAGTTTTAATTGCAATTGAGGAAGCAACCGTTATTATTTTTATGGTTGATGTTACCACTGGCATTACAGATTTAGATGATGAAATTGCCAGCGTTTTACGCAAAAGCAATAAACCTGTTTTTGTTGCTGTAAATAAGGTTGATAATTACCAACTACAATCAGACGCTACAGAGTTTTACAGCTTTGGTTTAGGGGAGATTTATTGTATTTCTTCTATGTCTGGTTCTGGAACTGGAGATTTATTAGACGAAGTTGCCAAACACTTAGAAGACGATGTTGAAGAAAGCGATAGTTTGCCAAAATTTGCCATAGTAGGCAGACCAAACGTGGGTAAATCATCAATGATTAATGCTTTAATTGGCAAAGACAGAAACATCGTTACCAATATTGCGGGTACAACCAGAGACTCGATACATATCCATTACAACCAATTTGGACATGAGTTTATGTTAATAGATACTGCCGGATTGCGTAAAAAGACTAAGGTTAGAGAAAATATAGAGTTTTACTCGGTAATGAGAACCATTAAAGCTTTAGAAGAAGCAGATGTGGTAATTTTAATGATTGATGCCGCTGAAGGTATAGAATCTCAAGATATTAATATTTTCCATCTGGCCGAGAAAAACAAAAAAGGCCTAGTATTGGTGGTTAATAAATGGGATGTGATAGAGAAAGACCATAAAACAGCGAAAGCTTTTGAAGCTAAAATTCATGAGAAAATAGCTCCTTTTACAGATATTCCTATCATCTTTACTTCTGTTACAGAAAAACAAAGAATATTTAAAACAGTAGAAGCTGCAGTTAAGGTATTTGAAAATAAAACCAAGAAAATACCTACTTCTAAACTGAATGATATTTTATTGCCTATTATAGAGAATACACCTCCTCCGGCTATAAAAGGTAAACACATTAAGATTAAATACATCACTCAGATTAATGCATCGTCACCAATGTTTGCCTTCTTCTGTAATTTACCGCAATACATTAAAGAACCTTACAAAAGATTTTTGGAGAATAAATTGAGAGAACATTTTGATTTTTCTGGTGTTCCTATTCAAATATTCTTTAGACAGAAATAATAAACATAAAGCCTGCCTGTTTAGCATCATGATAATCATGATGCTAAACCTAAAAGTTTTTCTACCAAAAAGGCTTTAAAAATATAAAACAGATGAAAAAGTTATTTTGGGTACTTACTTTGGTTATTGGTTTTGCAGGTACTGCTTGTAACCAAGAGGTAAAAACAGATGAGCAATTAGACTCTTTAAATCAGGCTAAAGCCGATTCTTTATTGCAAGATGCTTTAAAAGATTCTTTACCACAAGACAATGTTGCCACAGATTCTGTTGCTACCACAGATAGCATAGCAAAATAATAGGTGTTTACTTATTAAGCAGTTCTAAAGCCTTGCTAACATAAGGCTCTTGATTATTTACAACTTGATAAAAGCCCTCTTCCTGGAAATAATAACGAGCTAATATAGCTTTGATGTCTTTCTTAAACTTGGGTATAGCTTTGGTTATTTCTTCTTGCTTGGCCTTGATATTCCTATTCTTAATAAACCTAATCAAGCTTTTGATATGGTTATCACTAAGCTTATAATTTTGGGTAAACTCTGAAGCGTTTTTATAGGGTAAAATATCTTGATGAATAAGATTTCTGTACACAAACTCCTGAAGTACAGAAGCCTCTGAAACCTGCTTGTAAAACTCGTTATAATAAGAAGTGTCTAAAGGCACAAAATAATCTGGCATGATACCGCCGCCACCATATACCAACCTACCTTTTTCCGTTTTATAAGGTTTATTAGATTTCACAAAAGCCGAATCTTTTAATGCGCTATCAATAGAAACATACTCGCCACGGTCAAAACGTTTTTTAAGCTCTTCCTTATAGTCCGCTACACCTTTATCATAAGATTTTTGGATAGATCTTCCTGATGGTGTAAAGTATCGGGCTACGGTTAAATTCATGGCAGAACCATCTTCAAAAGAAAATTGCTCTTGTACCAAGCCTTTACCAAAAGACCTTCTTCCTATAATGTAACCTCTATCTAAATCTTGTATTGCCCCAGCCACCACTTCGCTAGCAGATGCCGTTCCCTCATCAATTAAAACTACCAATTGACCTTTTTCAAACAAACCTTCTGTAGTGGCAATATAATCTGTACGGGGCTCGTGTAAGCCTTTGGTATAAACAATTAATTTTCCTTCTGGCAAAAATTGGTCGGCTAAGGCTGTAGCCGATGATAAATAGCCACCTCCATTTCCTCTTAAATCCAAAATCAGGTTTTTCATTCCTTTTTTGGTGAGTTTTTCTAACTCGGCAATAAAATCTTCATCGGTATTAGCACCAAACTTACTGATTTTGATAAAACCAGTTTGGTTATTCATCAAATAAGCAACATCAATACTACTTACAATAATACGGTCTCTTACAATTTCTAACTCTTGGATATTGCCCTTACCGTTTCTTATAACCGTTACTTTTACCCTGCTGCCCTTTTTCCCCCTTAGTTTACTGATAACATTTTCTGCCAATAAGCCTTTTCCGGTAACATACTCGCCATTAACGGCAATAATTTTATCGCCTTTTTGCAAGCCTGCTTTTTCGGCAGGCCCCTGTGGCCTCACTTGTGTTACAAACAAAGTATCAGACAGTAAATAATATTCAATACCAATCCCTTCAAAATTACCTTCTAAATTTTCTGTTTGTGCTTTTGCTTGTACAGGTGGCAGATATAAAGAGTGTGGGTCTAAATTTTTAAGAATTTCATGAATGGCTAAATTCTCCATAGAATCTATGTTAACAGAATCAACATAGTTTTTCCTGATAAGGTTAAGAATGCGATTTACTTTATTGCTTTTACTAAAATCAAAAGCAATTACACCATTACCATTTTTGTCAATAGAGAACTGTGTCCCTAGGAAAAAACCAAGAAATAAAATCAGCAGAACAGAAAAAAAGAATAAAAAGCTTTTCGTTAAAGATTTCATGGAATTATTGAAACAAATGTAATGACTAAACCATTAGAAAACAGAAAATTTTATCTATTTATCTGCAAAAAACATTCATTTTTTTTGTAGAATTTAATTAAACAATAGCTCATCACATTAAAGCACCACCTTCAAGCATCTATTACTGTTCTATATCCTTAATTTTAAAGCTTTAATTTTTTCTTGATGATAAATTGACATCAAGTGTATCAGAATTTCTGGCGGTAACAAAATCATGTTTAAGTCAACACTAACAGGGTACTAACAGGGTTATAACAGGGTCATAACAGGGAACAAACTATATCATTAACCCTATAAATGACCTGTGATTTACGAGTTAGTATATGATAATGTAAAAGGATACCAAGATGTATATATATCAGCTATTATTTTTTTTCTTGTAGCATCAAAAGCGAAATCTAATGATTAATGCGCCATAATCGCTTATATTTAACTTCTGATAAGCTCCAATTAAACCTATTTTAGGTTTTTAAAAGAACTGCCGTTGAGTGACCGAACCCCAACAACATTCCATAATATTAAGATTAGAAAAATTGTTCCTTATACCAATTATTGGTACCTTTATAGTAAAGTTTAAAATTATGGCAAAGAACACATCAATACTACTCGGCGACTATTTCGAAAAGTTCATTAACGAACAAGTTCAGACTGGAAAATTTTCTTCTGCAAGTGAGGTTGTAAGAGCAGCTTTAAGAATGTTTGAACATGAGGAAACAAAAAAAACTGCGCTTATTAAAGAACTTGTAAAAGGTGAAAAATCTGGATTTGTAAAAAACTTTAGCAGAGATACATTTTTAGATAATCTTCATCAAAAACATGTATCAAAATAATGACTTATAAAATCAGTAATGAAGCTCAAATCGACATTGAAAACATTTGGCTTTACACTTTCGAAACTTGGTCTCTTGAACAAGCAGACAGATATTTCAACTTAATCCTTAATGAAATCGAGTATTTAACTCAACATCCAACTAGTGGGAAAGATTTTAATCATATCAGAAAAGGGTATTACCGCACAAAAGTAAAATCACATTTTATTTTCTATCGAATAAATTTGAAAGAAAACGAAATAGAAATAATCAGAATTCTGCATCAGCAAATGGACATTGAAAGCAGATTAAATGATTGACCTAGCGACACATAACACGCGTAACTGATGCACTAGCCTCTAAATACCCTTCCAGCAAGTTTTTCTCAGATAAATTGAGTCATTTAAAGCTGATATGAGCAATGCTAATTTTTAATTGTTTGCTAGTAAAAAATACAAGATTTGAACAATATCCTATAATAGAAAAAATACTGTTCCCAATTTTCTAAGTTCCCCCATTTTACAGACCATCCAAAAATTCACTCTTCGATTTATAAACTCGGATAATTAATTCAATAGCATCTTAATTTTAACACTTCAACAGGCTATCCTCAACTACCACAACCTCCTGTTAACCATTTATCTATAAAAGCGCACATTTTTTTCGATAAAACTGATTATTTACCGACATTTACGCCCACCTTAATGCGTTATGAGTAAAACCACCGAATCAACCTCTTTATATCATGATTTAGATCAGATGTCTGTTGCAGAAATCTTGCAGAACATCAATAAAGAAGACCAAACAGTTCCTTTTGCTGTTAAAGAAGCATTACCCCAAATAGAAAATTTGGTTAACGCTGCGTTAGATAAGATGAAAAAAGGTGGTCGCTTATTTTACATTGGAGCCGGCACCAGTGGCAGATTAGGTGTTGTTGATGCTTCTGAATGCCCGCCAACCTTTGGGGTAGATTTCGAAACCGTTATCGGTATTATTGCAGGTGGCGATAGCGCTATCAGAAAAGCTGTTGAATTTGCCGAAGACCATACCGAGCAAGCTTGGGAAGACTTAAAAGACTATAAAATTAACGCATTAGATACCTTGGTAGGAATTGCCGCTTCTGGAGAAACCCCCTATGTACTAGGTGGATTAAAAGCAGCAAACCAACATGGCATTTTAACTGGTTGTATTGTTTGCAACAACAACAGCAGTATTGCTAAAGAAGCCCAATACCCTATTGAAGTAATTGTTGGACCAGAGTTTTTAACAGGCTCTACCCGTATGAAAGCAGGTACTGCACAAAAACTGGTTTTAAATATGCTGAGTACTTCATTGATGATAAAATTAGGTAAAGTAAAAGGCAACAAAATGGTTGATATGCAGTTAACCAATAATAAACTTGTTGATAGAGGTACACGCATGGTGATGGAAGAAACTAGTTTAAACGAACAGGAAGCAGCTTACTTATTAAAAAAATATGGAAACGTTAGAAAAGCTGTCGAAGCTTTTTTAACATCTTTACAATAGTTATGCATGAAATAGAGCCTTATTTTAAGTGGAGGGATGATTATATAGCAGCAGAGGATGAAAGGTCTCCCTTTTATGAAACCCAATACAACGAGTTTTATTACGATAAACAAATCTATAATTATTTACTTCACCCGCAGTGGGATACTTTTGGGTCTAACACCCTGTATCTAAAAGTTTTATTTGTTGATTATGACCGCCAATACGCCATTATAGAATTTATTGGCGAATGGAACGATGCCATCAATAATGACATCATGCTTTTAAAGAGAGAAATTCTAGAAAGCATTATGGATGAAGGCATTAACAAGTTTATTCTGGTAGGAGAAAACGTTTTAAATTTCCATTCTTCTGATGATTGTTATTATGAAGAATGGTTTCAGGATGTAGAAGACGGATGGATTGCAGGTATTAATTTTAGACCCCATGTGATTGATGAATTTAAAACCAATAACATTGATTATTACATCAATTTTGGTGGCGAGTTAGATGATTTAAGCTGGCGACAATTAAAACCTTTACAATTTTTTAAACGCGTTGAAGAACAATTGACAAAAAGGCTGTATTGATAGCTTAACTTATGTACTTGCCCTCAAAGAGATAACTCCTTTTTATCATTATAAATGCAATTATCTTTCTAATGTCTTTTAAGCATTTACCTTAAGGATAATATTTGCTTTTGAGCAAAAATATCATCATTTTTGCAGCGCTTATAGAGAAAGACGGAGGGATTAGACCCTGCGAAGTCTTAGCAACCTGTGCTTACAAGGTGCTAAATTCTACTTAGAGTACAAGCTCTAGGAAAGATAAGTAAAAGTCTAAACGCCAAAAATCCTGACTTTTCTAAATAAGCTAATAAGTATTGAGATGTGAGTATTGCGTATTGAGTACCATTCAATTACGTGTATTCGCCCTTCACAATACGCTCTACGCAATACGATAAAATGAATATCAGAGAAGAATTAAAAAAGAGAATTTTAGTGATAGATGGTGCTATGGGTACCATGATTCAGCGTTATAACCTAACAGAGGAAGATTTTAGAAGCGAAAGATTTAAAAACCATCCTTGTGATGTTAAGGGAAATAATGATTTACTTAATATTACCCGTCCTGATGTTATCAAAGCTATTCATGCGGCTTATTTAGAAGCTGGAGCTGATATTATTGAAACCAATACTTTTAGCACTCAGCGTATTTCTATGGCTGATTATCAGATGGAAGATCTTTCTTATGAGCTAAGTTATGAAGGCGCTAGAATAGCTAAAGAAGTTGCCTTAGAATTTACAGCTCAAAACCCTGATAAACCACGTTTTGTTGCCGGTGCTATTGGCCCTACCAACCGTACTTTATCTATCTCTCCGGATGTTAACGACCCTGGCTTTAGAGCCATCACTTTTGATTATCTAGAAGAATGCTATTACGAGCAGGTAAGAGGTTTAGTTGATGGTGGCGCAGATGTATTATTGATAGAAACTATTTTTGATACTTTAAATGCTAAAGCTGCAATTTTCGCTATCAAACGATATGAGAAAGAATTAAACGAAAAAATAAAAGCAGAAAACCCTAGTGCTGATGCTCCACAAATAAAGCTCGAAATCATGATTTCTGGGACCATTACAGATGCTTCCGGAAGAACATTATCTGGCCAAACGGTAGAAGCATTTTGGAACTCTGTTCGCCACGCTGATATATTATCTATAGGCTTAAACTGTGCATTGGGCGCTAAAGAAATGCGTCCTTACATACAAGAGCTTTCAGAAATTTCTGATGTTTTTGTTTCTGCTTATCCAAACGCTGGCTTACCTAACGAGTTTGGTGCTTATGATGAAACACCAGATGAAACTGCTGCATTGGTGAATGATTTCCTAGCATCGGGCTTTATCAATATTATAGGTGGCTGTTGTGGTACCACGCCAGACCATATTCAGAAAATGGCAAATTTTGCTGCACAACATCCAGCAAGAATACCTCAGCAACAAGCTCCTTATTTAAGATTATCTGGCTTAGAAGCTTTTAACATCACCACGCAAACCAACTTTGTAAATGTTGGAGAGCGTACCAACGTAACAGGTTCGCCAAAATTTGCTAAGCTTATTCTAAGCGGAGATTTTGAAGGCGCATTATCCGTTGCTCGTCAGCAGGTAGAGGGCGGTGCACAAATCATAGATGTAAACATGGATGAAGGCATGCTTGATTCTGAAGCTGCCATGACCAAATTTTTAAACCTTATTGGTGCCGAACCTGATATCAGTAAGCTACCCATCATGGTAGACTCTTCTAAATGGACGGTTATAGAAGCCGGCTTAAAATGTTTACAAGGAAAAGGTATCGTAAACTCTATCTCTCTTAAAGAAGGTGAAGAAAAGTTTAAAGAATACGCCCATAAAATCAAGCAATATGGTGCAGCGGCCGTAGTCATGGCTTTTGATGAAAATGGCCAAGCTGATAATCTGGAACGTAGAAAAGAGATTTGCAAACGTTCTTATGATATTTTAGTTAACGAGGTTCATTTTCCTCCGCAAGACATCATATTCGACCCTAATATTTTAACCGTAGCTACAGGTTTAGAAGAGCATAATAACTATGCGGTAGATTTTATTGAGGCTACTCGTTGGATAAAACAAAACTTACCTCACGCTAAAGTAAGCGGTGGTGTATCAAACATATCTTTCTCTTTCCGCGGAAATAACCCGGTACGTGAGGCTATGCACTCGGCATTTTTATACCATGCTATTAAAGCGGGTTTAGATATGGGTATTGTTAACGCTGGGATGCTGGAAGTATATGAAGAAATTGAACCAGAACTTTTAATAAAAGTTGAGGATGTTCTCTTAAACCGCCGACCAGATGCTACCGAAATTCTTGTAGAATACGCAGAAACAGTTAAAAACAAAGGTAAAGTACTGGTTAAAGATGAAGAATGGCGCAAAGGTACTGTAGAAGAAAGGCTATCTCATTCTTTGATAAAAGGTATTATAGATTATTTAGAGATTGATGTTGAAGAAGCCCGATTAAAATATGCTAAACCTTTAGATGTTATTGAAGGCCCTTTAATGGACGGAATGGGCATTGTAGGTGATTTATTTGGCGAAGGAAAAATGTTCTTACCGCAGGTAGTAAAATCTGCCAGAGTAATGAAAAAAGCCGTTGCCATACTCATGCCATACATAGAAGCAGAAAAAGTTGAAGGTGAAAGTAGCTCGGCCGGAAAAGTATTGTTAGCAACTGTAAAAGGCGATGTTCATGATATTGGAAAAAATATAGTAGGTGTTGTATTGGCTTGTAACAACTTCGAAATTATTGATTTAGGGGTGATGGTTCCTGCCGCTAAAATCATCGAAGAAGCTAAAAAACATCAAGTAGATATTATTGGCTTAAGCGGCCTCATCACTCCTTCTTTAGATGAAATGGTTCATTTTGCTAAAGAAATGGAACGCGAAGGTTTTGATATTCCTTTATTAATTGGTGGTGCAACTACATCAAGAATACATACTGCTGTAAAAGTAGATCCACATTATAAAGGTGCTACTGTACATGTTTTAGATGCTTCTAGAAGTGTAACCGTTTGTAGCGATTTATTAAACCCTGAAACAAAGGCATCGTACAAACAAAAACTTAAAGAAGACTACCAAACAACCCGCGATAATTACAACAAAAAGAAGGTTGATAAAAGTTTAGTTTCTATTGAACAAGCTCGTAAAGAGAAATTTAAGATAGATTGGTCGCAGCCTATTGCCAGTGCACCTACTTTTACAGGAACTAAAGTAATAGAGGATTACCCGCTAGAAGAGCTTGTTCCTTATATAGATTGGTCTCCTTTTTTCCATACCTGGGAGCTAAGAGGTTCTTATCCTAAAATTTTTGATGATAAATATGTAGGTGTAGAGGCTAAAAAGTTATTTGATGATGCCCAAGTTCTTTTAAAACGTATAGTAGATGAGAAATTACTAAAAGCAAAAGCTGTATTTGGCTTCTGGCCTGCAGCTACTGTTGGCGATGATGATATTGAATTAACGATAGAGCATCAGCAACTACAAAATTTACAATATCAACTTACGGAAGAAGGATGTGTATTGAAAGAGCAAAATCAAACAGCTCAGAAAACCATTAAAATACACACTTTACGTCAGCAAGCAGAGAAACCAAAAGGCGAACCTTATTATGCTTTGGCAGATTTTATAGCACCTAAAGAAACAGGTTTGCAAGATTATTTTGGAGGTTTTGCAGTTACTACAGGTTTAGGTTGCGATGAACTGGTAGCAAAATTTGAAGCCGATTTTGATGACTATAACAGCATCATGACCAAGGCTTTGGCCGATAGATTGGCAGAAGCTTTTGCGGAAAAGCTACATGAAATGGTTCGTAAAGACTATTGGGCTTATGCTAAAACAGAAAAATTGGACAATGAAGAACTGATAAAAGAAAAATATCAGGGTATTAGGCCAGCACCGGGTTACCCTGCCTGTCCAGATCATACAGAGAAAGCCACTTTATTTAATCTTTTGGATGCTACACAAACAACCGGCATTAAGCTAACAGAAAGTTTAGCTATGTACCCTACCGCAGCGGTAAGCGGATTTTACTTTGCACACCCTCAATCCAAATACTTTGGTTTAGGCAAGATAGGTAAAGACCAAGTAGAGGACTATGCTAAAAGAAAAGCTTTAGACTTAGAAACTGCTGAAAAGTGGCTGAGCCCGAATTTGGGGTATTAATGAAGTAAAAAGTAGTGAGTAGAAAGTAGAAAGACCTATACTAGAGAAAAATAGAGGTAAAAAAGCACTTAGTGAAACATATTAAAACTCGTTATGCATAATTTTAGAGAATTGAAGGTTTGGAAAATAAGTATTCAGTTCTCTAAACTTATTTTTACAACTATTAAGGCTTTTCCAACTGAACATAAATTTGGAATTGCTAATCAAATGTTTCGATCTGCGGTCTCTATTCCATCAAATATAGCTGAAGGTTGTGGACGAAAATCAGATAACGAATTAAAACAATTTATAAGCATCAGTATAGGATCCGCTTTTGAATTGGAAACGCAAATAGTTATAGCCAAAGAGGTTGACTTAATAAATGAAGAACAATATGAAATTTTAGAAACACAAATCAAGGAAATCCAAAGAATGTTAACCGGCTTTTTAAAAAGTCTTTCTACTTGATACTTTGTACTTTCTACTTAACAAACCCAAATGCCAAATCAAATTAGTTCTACAAAAGGTATTCTCCTGATTGCTACGGGGGCTGTATGCTTTTCGGCGAAAGCGATTATGATTAAGCTGGCTTATCAAGAGGCTCCGGTTGATGCATTAACTTTGTTAACACTACGTTTTGCTATTTCTTTGCCTTTTTTCATACTGATTGCTTTTTTAAATCATCGTAAAAATCCAAATAATAGCATTAAACAAATATCTGCGAAAGATATTGCTATTATTTGTGGCCTAGCACTTTTAGGTTATTATATAGCTAGTTTGTTTGATTTTATGGGCTTAGCCTATGTAACTGCTGGTTTAGAACGTATTATACTTTTCAGCTACCCCACTTTCGTGGTTATTTTTTCTTATCTGTTTTTCAAGAAAAAAATTACTTTACAAATCATAAAAGCGCTTGTTATAACCTACATAGGCTTATTGGTTATTGTTTATAATAACAATATTTTCAGCACAGCAAATAGCATAAAAGGCGCTATTTATATTTTTATCAGTGCTATAACTTATGCGTTATATTTGGTGTTTGGCAGTAAGTATATCCAAAAATATGGTTCGGTAAATTTTAATAGCTTAGCCATGATGATTTCTTGCTTATACGTTATAGCACATTATTTAATCTTAGGAAATGGTTCGCTATTAACCTATTCTTGGACTATTTATGCTTACGGATTTGCTTTAGCCATCATCAGTACCGTAATACCTACATTTTTAGTGATGGAAGGTATTAGGCTGCTTGGCGCCAATAAAGGTGCTATTGTAGCAACAGTAGGACCAGTATCAACCATATTTTTAGGTTGGTTAATATTAAATGAAGCCTTTACTTTGCAAGAATTTTCAGGTTCTATATTGGTAATTGTTGGTGTATTTTTAACCAGCCAGCAGAAAAAAGAAATTGAGCAGGTAAATCCTGAAACAAATAGATAATTTTGAACAGCAAAAATGAAAATTACAGATCATATAAAAAACGCAAAAGGTAAAACGCTTTTCTCTTTTGAGCTTTTACCTCCTGTTAAAGGGCAAAGTATTCAGTGGATTTACGATGCTATTGAACCTCTTCTAGAGTTTAAGCCTCCATTTATTGATGTAACTTCTTTACGTGAAGATTATATCTACAAACAAAAAGAAAATGGTCTGCTAGAGAAATTATCTTACAGAAGAAGACCAGGTACCATTGCTATTTGTGCGGCTATCTTAAATAAATATAAGGTTGATGCCGTACCTCACTTAATATGCGGAGGATTTACCAAAGAAGAGACAGAAAATGCCTTATTAGATTTACAATTTTTAGGTATTGATAATGTTTTAGTTTTAAGAGGCGATGCCCGTAAAGCAGATTCTTCTTTTATACCTACCCCAGGAGGACATGCCTATGCTACAGATTTACTTGAGCAAGTTAAAAACCATAACGCTGGTAAGTTTTTGCATGAGGATGTAGAGAGCGAGTATAAAAGTGATTTTTGTATAGGTGTAGCAGGCTATCCCGAGAAACATTTTGAAGCGCCAAACCTAGCTACAGATTTTAAATATCTGAAAAAGAAGGTAGAAATGGGTGCCGATTTTATAGTTACCCAAATGTTTTTTGATAATCAGAAGTATTTTGATTTTGTAAAGAAATGCCGCGAAAACGATATTAACGTACCTATTATACCGGGTTTAAAACCTATAAGTGCCTTAAGTCAGTTGGTTAACTTGCCAAAAATTTTCCATATAGATTTACCAGAAGATTTGTGCGACGCTGTACAAAGCTGTAAAAATCCTAAAGATGTAAAGCAGGTTGGTACCGAGTTTATGATTAAACAATGTAAAGAATTGATGGATTTTGGCGCTCCGGTTTTACATTTCTATACCATGGGCAGACCAGAACAAACCAGACAAATTGCAGAAGCAATTTTCTAATAAAAACTATTAAGATCAATTAAAGCCGCATTTTCATGTGGCTTTTTTTTATTTGAAAATTTGAGCTCATTCTTAGAAATAACAAGCCGTATGATCTCTACCAAAAACAGGCATCCTAAACTTTACCATAATTTCATGAGTACCTTTTTGTACAGTTGCTAAACGCGTATTGGTAAAATCATAAGCATAACCTACCTGAAAATCTGGGTTAACAAAGAAAGATGCCATAGCATCAAAAGAGTCTAAAGTACGGTAAGAAACGCCCAACCATAAACGATCACTCACCAGCATATTGGCATTAATATCAAACTGTAAAGGCGAACCATTTACATATTTAGCTAAAATATTAGGCTTTAATTTTAAGATATCACTAAGGTTAATAAGGTAACCTGCTTGTAATAAAAAGTGTGGTTTATAACGCCCAGCAATACTTGGTTGTCCAAAATCTGAAAGCTCTCTATTATAAAAATGTGGAGAAGATAAGCCTACGTAATATTTACTTGAGAAAAGCATCACCCCTACTCCAAAATTACCTCTCAAATTACTTACATTCTGGAAGGCAGGGTCGTTAAAAGACTCTGGACTGTAAGGATAATTTTCAGAAAAATTAGCTCTAAAACTACTTAAACCACCGTTAATACCTACGGCTAAATAAGATTCGTAACCTACTTGTACCCTTTGTGCTAATGTTATATAACCACCAGTTTCTTTAATCACCTCTCCTATTTGGTCATTAATTAATAAACCTCCAATAAAAGTCTCACTAGTACCCAAAGGAGAGTGGATAGATATGGTTTGCGTATTGGGTGCTCCTTTGAAACCTACCCATTGGTGACGAGATAGAGCGGTTACAGATAGAGATTCATCTAAGGTAGGATAGGCCGGATTAATAGCCAAAGTATTAAACATGTATTGCGTATACATAGCCTCCTGTTGTGCCTGTACACCCAATACCAATAATACCTGTAATAAAACGAGCAGTAATAACCTCATACCTATGCGATAAAGAGCAGATTATACAAAACTTGCAATAACTCTTTTGTTAACATTTTACGAAAAATGCCCTGTATTGTTACCGCTAATATGAATTTCTTTAAATAAGAGATGATTATCTTCTTATAATTACATAACCTTTATTAGCTTTTTGCTTTCCATCTGATGATTTGGTATAAATCATGAAGAAGTAAACACCATCAATTACAGGGCTTTGGCTATTAGCTAATATACCAATATTTGAAAACCCTGCAAATGCATTATCCTTATTATTATAACCTTTTGTTTTGTACACCTCATTTCCCCAACGGTTATAAATAATTACCTCGTTATCCGGGAAACGCTCTATGTTGTAAATGATAAACTTCTCGTTCCCTAACCCATCACCGTTAGGAGACATATAAGGATCTGGGTTTATTTCTCCGTTTTCTTCTGGCCCTGTAGGTTTATCTTCCGGATAAAAATCTGTAATGATGACATCTGTACCGGTACCAATTCTCACAAAAGCAGCTGGGTCTGGTGCTACAATAGAAATTTCAACGCTTTCTTGGCCTTCTTTTAAGAAATCTTTTAAAGCTATTAAACTAAACTTTTGGGTGGTAATAGTGTCTCCTGCCGGAATCATCATCGTATCAAAATTACCGCTTAAAGCATAGTCTTTATCTTGTGTAGCAGTTCCAGCAAAGTTCAGTACAAAATTTACATCTTGGAATAAAGACTCGGTAAGTTTAGCTGTAACTATTAAGGTATCTCCTTCATTTAACAATGATACACTTGGCGTAAGACTAACAGTAACCACTGGCTGTACAAATAATGTTGCTGTTGCAGTATCTCTTAAGCCTGATGGGTCTGTAAGTATATAAGTAAATCTATCTGTACCTTTAAAATTGCGGTTAGGAATATAAATAAAAGAACCGTCAGATTCATCAAACTGGGCTAAACTACCTTTGGAAGTACTTTGTAACACTCTAAAACGTAGTGGGTCTTGGTCTGGGTCACTATCATTAAGTGAAACACTAGCTCTTATAGTGCTATCTTTTTTTACATAAAACTCATCGTTTAAAGCTATAGGAGCATCATTTACAGCTACTATGGTGATGCTTACCGTAGCGATATTAGACAACCTGCCTAAAGCATCTCTTACTGTATAAGTAAAGCTATCAAAACCAAATTCATTTAATGACGGAGTATAAATAGCCTTACCATTTTGCATCATTTGCACTTTGCCCTTTTGCGGATTAGAAACCATATTTACACTTCCGATATTGATACCATCGGCATGGAAATCATTATCTGTAACAGAAAATGTTATAGGTGTATCTTCTAAAGTACTTACCCTATCATCATTAGCCACCGGGCCAATATCATCATTCTGGATAATCGCATTTGCATCATTACCTAAAATCATTTTACCAGCAAAATCGGTTGATAAGCCAAAAATTCTGAATCCAAAAGTTTCATTATTTTCTAATTCTATATCACCAATTACAGGTACTGCAATGGTTTTAGTTTCGCCAGCAAAACCTGCAAATGAAACTCTGCCTGTACGACTTTCATAATCTCTATTAGCGGTGGTGGCAGAAATATCGTAAGTATTATAGTCTAGGGTAAAAGAACGGTCGGTTGCTTTATCTAAAGTGATATTAAAGTTAAAGCTCTTTTGACCCAAATTCCCTTCTAAAGTTGGCGCTGGTGAGGTGATAGTAAGATTGGCAACATCATTATCAAAAATATTAATAATTGGTACCGGCTGTGCTAAACTCACATTATTATAAGCGTTTGCTATTTGTATATTATTTAGCGTTACTGTTTCTGTTTCTTCTAAAACCAAATCATCAGCTACGGCTAACTGAAGCGCTACGCTATTTTGCCCAGCCGGGATTACCATACTACCGCTTGCAGGGTTAGCTGTATAATCACTACTTCCGGCTGTACCCGCCAAACGGTAAGTAATATTAATAGGTTGGTCTGAGTTTACTCCAGGTGGCAAACTAAATATAAATCTAGCATCTTGTAAACCTTCTGTACCGTCTATTTTAGAAATGGTGATGATACCATCATCATCATTTAAAATGGTACCCATGCTGCTATTTACCGGAATACTTAAACGATTATTAAAGTTGTTGCTTAAACCAGAAATTATAAAATTAAAGTTTTCGTTACCTTCTAATTTTAAATCAGCATTTACAAAAACGGTTACTGTACGTGTTTCTCCGGTAGTTCCTGCAAAGCTTAACACACCGTTAGCTGTATTATAATCATTATCGGTTGTGGTTGCAGAGCCGTCTTGTGTTGCGTAGTTTAAAGTAAAATTATTACCAGTTGCTTTATCAAGCGTAACGGTAAAATTGAATTGCGTAGTGCCATTATTGCCTTCATTTATCCTGATAGCATCGCTTATTCTTAAGGTAGCAACATCATTATCAATAATTCTAAGGGTTGGTAAAACCGGATTAAAACTTATACTACTACTGTAATTACTATTAATAGAATTGATAGCTATTGTAATGGTTTCATCCTCTTCGATAATATCATCATCTAAAACAGGTAAATCTAAAATTACCCTTTCTGCCCCAGCAGGGATAGCTATAACACCATTTATAGAGCCTTTATAATCGGTATCTCCGGCAGTAGCCGTACCAGCTAGGGTGTAGTTGATAACGGTTGGAATATCAGCCGTAACTCCGGCAGGGAAACTAAAAATAAACCTGGCTGCTTGTTGACCTGCTTCTGCGCCATTTACTCCGGTAACAGTAATTTGTGCAGAGTCATCATTCTTAATTGTAGCTGTTGCTGATGAGTTTTGCAATGTTAATCTGCCTTCAAAAGTATTAGAAATAGCTCCTAAAGCTACTCTCAATATTTCATCAGCTTCAAGCTTTCTATCGCCATTAACAAGAATACGTATGTTTCTTGCTTCATTGGCATTACCTGTAAAACTCAATTGTGCGTTGATAGGTACATAATCTGCATTGGCAGTGGTAGCCGTAACATCTGCACTACTATAACTTAAGGTAAAAGGTAAGCTAGTTTGTTTATTTAAGCTAACCGTAAAAACTGCTTCGCTTGTTCCTAAATTACCTTCATCTAATTCTATGTTTTGGATGCTTAATACGCCGGTATCATTATCTTCAATTTCTGCTTGTGCTGGCGAATTGACTACCGTTATACCATTAAAACTATTATTGATAACAGCTCCGGAAGTTAAAATCAAAGTTTCTTTTCCTTCAATAATTTCATCGTTTACAACAGGTAAGCTTAATAACACACTATTTTGCCCGGCAGGTATAGTAACTGTACCAGCTAAAGCCCCTGTAAAATCGGCCGCTATAGCAGTACCTGTTAAAGCGTAAGGTATGGTTGTTGCAACATCACTTACTACCTGTGGCGGAAAACTAAATCTAAACCTTATATCAGTACCACTTTCTGAGCCGTTTAAAGCCGTAATCATGATATTTCTATTAGCCGGGATATTATCATCATCTAAAATAACTCCTCTAGCTGGCAAGCCTGCTAACTTTAAACGATTATTAAAATTATCGCTTAAGCCAATCAAATTCAAAAAGAAATCTTCTGTTTGTTCTATATTTCTATCGCCATTAACCAATATGGTAATAGGGTAACTTTCTGATGCATTACCAGCAAAATTAAGTGTGCCGTTACGCGGGATATAATCGTTAGCTGCAACAGTAGCACTACCATCGGCAGTGGTAAAATTAATGCTAAAGTTTCTTCCTGTATTTTTATCTAAACCAACTGTAAATGTTAAAGCGGTTGTACCTGTATTTCCTTCGCTTACGCTGATAGGACCACTGATACTTAAGGTAGCTTCATCGTTATCTCTAATGATAGCCGTTGGAATAAGCGGATTTAAAGTAATTGCGCTACTATAAACTGTGTTTAATGCGCTTACGCTGATACTAAGAGTTTCATCCGCCTCTATTAAGCTATCATCAACAACCGGAAGATTAAGGGTAGCACTATTTTGATAAGGCAGTATGGTAATACTTCCCAAGTTTGCGCCAGTATAATCTACACCGGCAGCTAAAGCAGTGCCCATAAGCTGATAGTCTATCTGGATAGGCTCATCAGTAACTACATTTGGTGGCAAACTAAAAATAAAACTTACTTGAGCGCCACCTTCGGCACCATCTGTTTTAGTGATGCTTACTTGAGCATCATCATCATTAAGAATAGTGCCTGTAACTGTATTGATAGGGATGCTTAAACGGTTATTGAAATTATCAATCAGGGGCTCAAGGATAAGGTTAAATTGCTCATCTCGCTCTATATTAATATCTCCGTTTATGTTGATGGTGATGGTTTTACGCTCGTTGGCAGTACCAGCAAAAGCGATAGTTTCTGCTTTTGCGATATAATCTTGGTCTGCAACTGTTGCTGTGGCATCTGTAGTACGGTAACTTACATCAAAACCACGTGAAGTTTGTTTATTTAAAACAACATCGAAATTGATTTGCGTTACGCCATTATCACCTTCTGCAATTTGGGCTGCTTGTAGGGTTAAAGTAGCTTCATCATTATCTTTAATTTGAAGTGTTATTGGAGAATTTGCAACCACAATATCCTGATAATTGCTATTGTTGATATTAGCTGTTATCAGGGAAACGGTTTCTGTGTCTTCTACTATGGCGTCATCCGTAACATTAAGGTTTAAAGTAACACTATTTTGCCCTGCCGGGATGATTAAACTACCTGTAGTAGCGGTTTGAAAATCTTGATTAATGATTGCCGTACCGCCCAAAGTGTAGAATATTTCGGTATCGGTATCTAAAGTTACCCCGCTTGGGAAGGCTATGTTGAAAGAAGCATTGTTTGTACCCTCTTCACCATCAATTTTAGTGATGCTTAGCGTTTTATTCAAGGTATTATTATCATCATCTAAAATAATTCCTCTGCTGGGTGAAGCAGCAATTCTTAATCGACCATCAAAAGAAAGGCTTAAATTTTCAAGCCAAAGCTCAAAAAATTCGGTACCTTCTACCCGTGTGTCTCCATTAATGGTAACCGAAACAGATTTAGTTTCATTGGCTAAACCAGCAAAAGATAAAGTTCCGTTGGTGCTCTGGTAATCATTAGTGGTAGAACTAGCCGTAGCATCTTGAGTGCGGTAATAAACTGTAAAATTTGAAGCTACTGCTTTATCTAATTTCACCTCAAAAGTTAAGGTTTTAGTGCCCGAGTTACCTTCTGTTATACTTAAAGGTCCGTTTAAGGTTAAAGTGGAAATATCATTATCTTCTATACTTAAAGTATCTATGCTGCTTCGCATTTGAAGATTATAATCGTTAACAACACTTGTCACACTTAAAATTACCGTTTCATTTTCTTCAAGCAGTGTATCATCTATCACTTGAATATCTAAAACTGCACTATTTGTATGGGCAGGTATGGTTACCATACCAGAAGCAGCATTATTATAGTCTGAGCCTGCCAAAGCAGCTCCTGTAAGTATATAATTTATTTGTATAGGTTTATCTACTGTGATACCTGTTGGTAAGCTAAAAATAAATTGCCCTTTTTGTGCTCCGGCTTCTTTACCATTTAAAGATGATAGGGTGATGTCACCAGAATCATCATTATTAATGGTAGCGGTAACAGAAGGATTTGTAATAGTTAAACGATTATTGAAATTCTCTGATAAGGAATCTAACAATATGCTAAAAGTTTCATCAGCTTCTATTTTACGATCTCCCCTAACATCAACTGTAAAATTGATGGTTTCACCGGCATTACCATTAAAGCTTAGAATACCAGTTGTTGGGTTATAATCTTGGTCTGTAACGCTTGCTGTACCGTTTATTGTTTGGTAATTTATGGTAAAAGGCTTAGCAACTTGTTTATCTATACTAACACTAAAAACTAGCGGACTTAAGACTGAATTTCCTTCGTTTGTTGGAACTGGCCCTATTAAGCTTAACCTAGCGATATCATTATCAAGAATTTGAACATTTTGTGAAGCATTTGTTAAAGTAACACCATATACATTTACAGGTAAAGCAGCACTTAATACAAGTGTTTCTATATCTTCTACAATAGCATCATCAATAATTTGAACAGGTAAAACAACGCTATTAGCCCCTGCATTTAAAGTTATACTACTTGATAAGGCATCAAAATCTAAAACCTGAGTTGCCGTACCAGAAAGGATATAATTAATGGTTATAGGTTGGTCTGCTGTAATATCTGGAGGTAGGCTAAATCTAAATACTGCATCCTTTACACCTTCTTCACCATCTTCTTTAGTGATGGTGATATTACCCAAATCATCATTAAGAATTTGTAATGCCAAGGGCGAACCTTGTATACTTAAACGATTATCGAAATTGATATTAGGTGCATTAACTTGGATGAATAAACTTTCATCAGCTTCAATTTTCCTATCGCCACGTACAAATAAAGTAAAGGTTTTAGTCTCTCCGGCCAAGCCAAAGAAATCAACAAAGCCACTTAAATCAAGATAATCTTGATCTGCTAAAGTTGCGCTATTGCCTGTAGTTTGGTAATCAACCCTGAACGGACTGGTGGTAGCTTTATTTAAAGTAAGCGTATAAGTAACTGCGGTAGTACCATTATTGCCCTCGTTTACAGATGTGCTACCTGTAAGCGCTAATTGTGCAATATCATTATCCTCAATTTGAAGTGTTGGTAAAAGCGGATTTAAAGTAATACCGTTATAAGTACTATTTATAGTTACTGATGATAAACTTACATTTTCTGTAAATTCAATAATTTCATCATCATTAACATTTAGCGTTAAAGTTGCCGATGTGGTGTTTGCAGGTATGGTAATAGCTGTGGCTGATGGATTTGCAATATAATCTAAACCTGCACCATTTGCTGTACCACCCAAACTAAAATTAATAATGGTTTCTTTATCGGAGGAAAATCCGCTAGGAAAACTAAAGATAAACTGGGCATTATTTACACCTTCTTTACCATCTTGTTTAGTGATACTGATGGTAGCTGCATCATCATTTTCTATGGTAGCATTTACAATATGTGCAGGAATAGTTAAGCGACCTTCAAACTGATTAGATAAAGCGCCAAGAATGATATTAAAAACCTCATCGGCTTCAATCTTATTGTCTCCATTGATAGGAATGCTTATGGTTGCTTCTTCATTAGCTGTGCCATTAAAACTTAACAAAGCACCTGCTGGTATTGCTTGGTAATCTTCTCCGGCGCTTGCAGTAACATCAGCGGAAGCGTAAGCTAAAGTAAAAGGTAAAGCAGTTTGCTTATCTAATTTAACCGTAAATAGCATGTTAGAAGTACCAGAATTAAGCTCGGGTTGGCTTAACTCATTGATAGTTAAAATAGCTTCATCATTATCTCTGATGTTGATACTTTCTTGTGGATTATTAATAGTGATACTTAAAGTATTAGGTCTTACGGTAGCAGTTATCCTAACAGTCTCTGTACCTTCAACAATCAAATCATCATTAACTGCAATAGGTAAACTTACAGCATTACTGCCAGCAGGTAGTATAATAAAACCCGAAAGTGTTTGATGGTCTGTACCGGCTAAAGCAGTACCGTCTATCACATAATCTATGGTTAAATTTTCGCTGGCTACTACCCCAACCGGAAGACTAAAAATAAAACTTCCGTTGTTAACACCTTCTTCGGCATTTAATTTAGTGATGTTGATGTTATCATTATCATCATTTAAAATATTAACAGCAAACGGAGAGCCTTGTACAACCAATAGGTTATTGAAATTATTATCTAAACCAAAAAGACGGATATTGAATAATTCATTCAATTCAATATCATTATCACCATTTATGATAACATCAAATGTTTTAGTTTCATCAGCCAAACCAGTAAAATTTAAAGTTCCGGATGAAGCTATATAGTCTGCATTGGCCGTTGTTGCACCATTATCTTGAGTGCCATAATTGATGTTAAAACCCGTAGCAGTTGCTTTGGTAAGCTTTACTGTATAAGTTAAGGTAGTAAAACCCGTATCTCCTTCTAAAACACTTGGTGGACCACTTAAAACTAGCTCTGCTTGGTCATTATCTGCGATATTTAATATAGGTCTGGCTGCATCTATACTTATTCCAGGATATACCGAACCTAAAACTAAACCCAAAACCTCTACAGTTTCTGTATTTTCTACCTGTGCATCATTCACGATATTTAAAGTGACTTCTGCAAAAGAAGCTCCCGCTGGAATAGTGATAGTTGATGGGAAATTAGCAGAATAATCAGCATTTACGCCAGTTGCTAATGCTGTACCACCCAAATTGTAATTAAGAACAATAGGCTGTGCTGCAGTAGCACCATTTAGGAACTCAAACCTTATTTTCCCGTCAACTCCATCCTCAGAACCATTTGCTACCCGCATTCTAATCACGCCTCCATCATCATTTAAGATGCTTGCTGTGCTGCTGTTAACCGGTATGCTCAGTCTATTTTGGAAATGGTTAGAAACATTGCCCAAAACTAAATTATACTGTTCATCTGGCTCTACTTTAGTATCGCCATTGATTACAATTTCTACTGTTTGTTCTTCGTTTAATAAGCCATTAAAATTTATGGTTCCTGCATTTAAAACATAATCCTCTCCGGCATTAGCGCTAATATTTACAGTTTGATAAGGTATAGAAAATGGCTGTGCTGTAGCAGCTGTTAACCTCAAAGTAAAAATTTGTGTATTAGAACCAAAATTACCCTCTAAAGATGCAGGTGGTGCTGTAACTAGTATTTGTGCACTATCATTATCAGATATGCTTAAAGAAGCTGTATTGTTCATTAAGCTTATCGGATAAGCGCTACTTACACCTACAGCGCTTAACTGAAGTTGCTCATTTCCTTCAACCAAAATATCGTCAATAACATCAATATTCAGTTGAACACTATTTTGCCCTGCTGGTATGGTGATATTAACTGGAGAAGGATTGGCAACATAATCTGCACTAGTTGCTACGCCAGATAAAATATAGTTTATGATAGTATTTTGGTCTGATGTTACATTGGCCGGAAAACTAAATCTAAATGCCCCATTTGCACCGCCTTCAGCTCCGTTTATTGCTGTGATACTGATATTAGCAGCATCATCATTTAATATTTTGGCTGTTGCCGATGCATTTGCAAGTGTTAAAAGACCTCCAAAATTTTCGCTTAAATTGCTTAAAGCGAGATTAAACAACTCATCCGCTTCTATTTTAGCATCGCCATTAATGGTTACGCTTATTGTTCTGATTTCATTTAAAATTCCAGAGAAACTAAGGCTACCATTTTCTGTAATGTAATCTTCACCAGAAGTAGCTGATAAATTATTGGTATCATAATCTACCGCAAAAGGACGTTCGGTTGCTTTATTTAACTGAACTTGAAATTGTACTAATTTGCTAGTTGCGTCTGCCCCTTCAGTCACATCAGGTGGACCAATCAAGGTTAAAGTACCAGTATCGTTATCTAAAATATTTAAGCTTTGTGGCGAGTTGCTTACGCTGATAGCATAAGGACTATTAACTAAACTACTGCTTAAAATGATAGTTTCTGTGCCTTCTACAGTATTATCATCTAAAACAGGCAAAGTAAGCGTTGCACTATTTTGCCCTGCTGGGATGGTGATAGTACCAGACGTTACTCCGATATAATCAGCCGAAGTAGTGGCAGAGCCTGCCAAAGTATAGCTAATTTCTGTAGGCCTATCAACCGTAAAACCTGTTGTAAAACTAAAAGTAAAAGTTCCGGCAAGCTGCCCCGTTTCGTTACCATTTGAAGAGCTTATTTGAATGGTTGAAGTATCATCATTCATGATACTGCCTGTTGCGCTAGCATTACCAATGGTTAAATGGTTATTAAAATTTTTAGATAAGTTTTGAAGCGTAACATTAAAAAATTCATTTGCTTCTATCTTTTCATCACCATTTACTGTAATACTAATCGTTCTTACCTCACCTGCATTTCCAGAAAAACCTAAATTTCCGCTGGCTACGGCCTGATAGTCTTCACCTGCTAAAGCTGTACCGTTGGTAGTAAAATAATTTACAGAGAAAGATTCTTTAACTGCATTGTTAAGCGTTACATTAAAGCTAAAAATCTTGTTCCCGTTATTTCCCTCTGTTTCTGTTACGTTAGATATAGAAATATTAGCATTATCGTTATCTGTTATAGTAACTGTTTGCGGCGAGTTGGTAACCGTGATACCATAAGGGTTAGCAATGGCTCCGGTGCTTAGGGTTAAATCCTCATTACCCTCAACAATTTGATCATCAACAATAAACAATTCTAAAAATGTAGAATTTTGTCCTGCAGGTAATATCACATTACCAACTGCTGCCCCCAGATAATCTGTACCATTTGCAAGTGCAGAGCCTAAAAGAGAATAAGGAATTGATAAATTTTGATCAGCTGTTTTTCCGTTATCCAAAGTAAATACAAACCTTACATTTTGGCCTCCTTCTACGCCATCAACTTTTGTGATGGTGATATTTGCTGCATCATCATTTAATATAGTTCCACTAGTATTAGGACTCGGGATTGTTAAACGACCACCAAAATTATTATTTAAACTAGCCAGTAATACATTGAAAGTTTCATTAGCTTCTAGCTTTTGATCTCCGTTTACTAAAACTGTGATATTTTGTACTTCATTTAAATTACCGTTAAAAGTTAAAGTTCCGCTGCTAGTTACATAATCATTATCTGCTATGGTAGCTGTATTATTTGAAGTGTTATAGTTTACCGTAAAGCTACTGCTAGTAGCTTTATTTAAAGTAACCGTATAGTTAAAAGCGGTTGTGCCGCTATTACCTTCTACTAAAGTTATGGGATTACTAATGGTTAATGTAGCAACATCATTATCAAAAATATTTAAGGTAGGCACTATTGGATTTAAGGTGATGTTAGTACCTAATGGCAAACTATACGGACTATTAATCCTTAAAATATCTATAATTACTGTTTCTGTACCTTCAACAATATCATCATTTACAGTATTTAAGTTTAAAGTTGCACTTTGTTGCCCTGCCGGGATAATGACAGAACCTGTTAAAGCTTCTGGATAATCTGGGCCATTACCTATTGCTGTCCCACTAAGTTCATACTGCACTTCGGTATTAGCGTCAGCAAAAACTCCCGGAGGGAAACTAAAAATAAACCTTGCCGGGATAGCATTTTCCTCATTTCCATCTATTTTGGTGATGGTAATTTGGGCATTATCATCATTATTGATGGTCCCGGTGGCTGTACCCATAAAAATGGTATTCCCCCCTGTAGGATTAGCCAAGGTTAAGGTAAAAGTTTCATTAGCTTCAATGATGTTATCCGTTGCAATTGGTATAAGAATATTTGCGCTTGTACTTCCTGCTGGGATAGTTATAGTACCATTAGTTACACCTGCAAAATCAGAAGCTTGGGTGGTATTGTGGGTGATAGAATAATCTACCGAAATATCACATGCAGAAACCGCAGATAAACTAACCGGGAAGCTAAGATTTCTAGTTCCACCTGTTCCTTCTGCAACAATTGCACTAGCTACGCTTATGGTTCTAACATTAATCGTTACCGATGTATCTTCTTTTATATTGTTACATCCCACAGTACCTGCATTACATTCTATTAAAGGGTCTGTTGGCGGTAAAGCATCTTCGTTAGTAGCATCAGGGTCTGTAACATCAACAGGTCTTAGGATAGATGCGCTGGTATTTAAAGTCCCGCCTGGGTAGTTATTTAAAGTACCATTTATCGTGAATGAAATAACAGCGTTATTAGACATATCTAAGGTTGCTGTATACTGGCCAGCTATGGTTGCACTACTAGATATGGTTGCTGTACCTGTAGTAACTGCAGATGAAGTACCGCTAACCGTAAATTGCGTTGGATAGTTAAAAGCGAATTTTGCACCAGAAACGGCATCCGGACCATTATTCCTAACCCTAACTACATAGCTAATATTTTCTCCAACACAGTAAGAAGTTTTAGTTGGTGTGATACTAACCACTTCTAAATCGGCTTCTTTAAGTGTTATATTCATGAATGGAAGTACCGTATTGCTGATTACGTATGTCCAAGTATCTAAGCCAACTTCATTACCAAAAGCGGTACCACTGTAGGCATTACTGCCCCATTTATGGCCATTTGTTGTACTGCTTATACCACTAACCGAAGTATTTCTAGGGTTAGATGGATTAGTAGTTGAGCTAATATCTGTATCATTCCAATAAACAATATCATTAGGTGCATTTACACCATTTAAACGCCTAATGATAATTCCATTGATGTTATTTTCTACATCTAAAAACGGAAAATGGACTTCACCACCTACTAAACTTAAATTTAAATTGCTAGGACTAAAGGTAAAATTGCCTTGTACTTTAGCACCTAAACCATTTAAGCCATCCCAGTAAATGGTATTGGTTCCAGATGTTGCAACACCTGTTAATCTTCTATCGATAGCATCATTAAATACACCATTTTGGTTGATATCCATATCAATGATATAGCTACCCGTTTGGTTGGTTTCAAAAGTTAAATTTGCACCTAAGGGTGCAGTACCTGCTTGGTTCTGCGTACCTTCTTTACCTTCAAATAAAAAATTGGCTGCTTGTGGGCTAGTAGGTGTGGTATACAACCAAGTACTACCTGAGGGTGTTGCCGCGGTTGTGGGCATACTGGCATCTGGTGTGTTAAAAAATATTTTGTGTGTGATATCAGTACCAGTGTCTATAGCTCTTGGGTCTTGTACGGGTACAGTGCCAGATAAAGTATTTATACTTCTATAAATAGGATTACCAGCATTGTCTTTAAATCCTTTGTTATTTGCGAAAAAACTAAATACGAAGCCCGATTGCCCGTTATTATCTACATCGTATTGATAACCATCTTTGGTAAGGATTTTAAATTTACCAGTAAAATTTGCATCAAAATCTCCTAAAGAACCAACAAAAATATTCATGAAAGCTCTGCCATTGATAAATGCAGTATTTGCACTATTCCTCACAGAAACATCAAAAGCAGCAATTAATGGAGTAGAATTAGCCTGTACCCAAGCTGCATTGGCATTAGTTCTTAGAGCATTAGCATTTTGTCCAGCACCAACATCAGGCGAAATAAAATCAATTTCCCAAACCCCTTCTTGCGCTACGCCTACAGGTAAAATCCATGGGGTATATCCTCCGGCATTAGGTAATGGACCCGCATCTTCTTGATTTTTATTAGTGATTAAGCCTATCCCTGCGGCTAAAGCTGCTGAAGTATAAGTTGCCCCTCCAGGCGCTCTTACATTCATTCTGCCATTACCAATTTGTTGGGCACTTGAACCTAGATAGATAGATTCTCCGGCCCTAACATATACCTTTACTGTACCTAAAGTTGGAAATGGACTATTAGTAGAAGTAATAGTTGTACTTAACAAAAAAGCTCTATGTCCTACACCACCTCCTGTTGTGATTAAATCTTTACTTCCTTCTGCAAAAGAAAATTGAGACACACCTATCCATAACAAGAAAAAAACAGAGATACATTTAAAAAAAGTATCCTTTAATTCTTGATTTGGACGAACTAGATTGAAACTTTTTCCATTTCTCTTCTTTAACACTGACTTTCTTAATGCGGTTACCTCTGGTAACATAGTACGACTCCAAATAATAATAGATAGTAGCTTTTAGTATGAAGCTGCTGCTGGTGTCTTACGAAAAAGAAGCGTTTTAGTTACTGAAAATCTAGAATATCGACATAAGGAAGATTAAGTCTAAAAAAAATTAATTCAAAAAAAAGAGCCTGATAAATTACCAGGCCCTTCTTAATTAACACTAAAAAACATTATGGAAGAAGCACTCTATCTATAATATGTACAACTCCGTTGGTAGTTTGTATATCAGGAATTACCATATTAGCAGCTTGCGCATTTCCTCTTCCAGAAACTGGTAAAACACCATTGCTGTATGCTCCTAAAGTAAGAGATGAATTAGCTAATAATGGATTTAAGGTACCTTGAAATAGTTCTGAAGTAAATTTACCTCCATCAGCAACAACATGATTTAACAATACATTGGTTACTACATCTTTTGGAAGTTTTCTAATATCAGCAGGCACATTAAGTGGAACTCCTAAAATCACACCTAAATTCTTAAATGCTTGGTCTGTTGGTGCAAAAACCGTAAAACTTGGTGTATTAGTACCTTTAGTTAATGCTCCAGCTAGGTCTGCATATAAAACTGCTTCTACAAGAAAGCTTAATTCTGGAGTGGTAAAACCTTGAGCATTTCTTAAAGTTAATGCAGATTGAACAATATCTACACCGGTTGCTAATAAAACTTTATCTATTACATGTACAACGCCATTATCAGCCTGTACATCAGTAGCTAAAATTTTAGAGCCATTTATAAAATATTCATTATTTCTAACGATTACTTTTTTGGTAACACCATTTATTAAGGATGGTATGTTACCAGCAGACATTACTTGTGTTTGATTTAAAGCACCACTACTTACATGGTATCTAAGAACTTGATTTAAAAAAGGCTTTTGCAATACGTTTAAATCTTGTGGATTTACTAAACCTAATCTAGCAAAAGCATCATTAGTTGGCGCAAAAACGGTATAATTTCCTGATGGATCGTCTGGGTTTTTATTTGATAAAGCAATTGCAACATTGCCTCTTATGGCAGCAGCTTCTAATTGGCTAAAACCAGACATAGATACAGCTACTTGCGCTACTGTAGGTTTGGCATCTTCTTCTTTATTACAAGATGAAAAAACAGTTGCTACTGCTAAAGCTACCAACCCAAAAACTAACTTTGAATTTATAAATCTATTTATTTTCATTTCTTTGATTTTTAATTTAATTAACGATTGAATTATTTCCGATAAGCAATCATTTCATGTATATACGAGCAAAAGTTTTTAATAGATTTACAGTTTGAAAAAGTAATTTAAAAAATTAAAAATCCAGATCTATATAAACTTTCGTATTTCATGCAAATGTGTAAATAAATTCATCATTTTAAACATCCGATAAGCAATTTAAATCATTATTAACAATTAAAAGACTTGAAAATGAAAATATTCAACAAATCAAAAATATTAGCTTTTGTAACTGCAATAAGTCTAAGCAGTGGAGCTTATGCACAAACTCCGTTAAGTGGCTTTATGCAAGGTAAAAACGGCGGGAATGTAGCTTTCTCTGCCAATCATGAAAATTATGGAGAAGTTTATCTTGTTCCGGAGAAAATAGATGGTGTTCCAATCTTTAATAGTGTAACTGTAAATAGCTTTAACATTTATGCTTCTTATGGTTTTAGCGATAAATTAGATGTTATTGTAAACTTACCTTTTATTAGAACTGCAGGTTCTGCAAATCAAGATGTTTTAAACGATTTAGGTTTTCAAAACTCAAGAGAAGGTGCTCAGGATATCTCTGCATTTTTAAAATATGAGTTTGCTAAAAAAGGCAATTTATCTTTACAAGGTTCATTTGGTATCAGTACACCACTTGGCGATTATAAAGTTGATGAAGGTTTACAATCTATCATTGCCATTGGTAACAGAGCCACTACATTTAATGCTATTGCATTAGCTCATTACAAACTTGCAAATGGCTTTTTCGTAACCGGACAAGCGGGGTATAGCTTAAGAAGTACAGAAGTACCTGATGCTGTTTTAAGTCAATTAAAATTAGGCTGGGCTAAAAAGCGTTTTTATGCAGATGCTTATCTAGCTAACCAAACATCTACCGGTGGCGTTGATATTTTAAGACCAGGTTTCACAGGATTTTTTCCTGCAACGCAAGTAAACTTTACTAGAATAGGTGCTAATGTTTACGCCCCTCTTGATGGTAATTTTGGTATTAATGCCGGAGGCGGAACAACTATTGGAGGAAGAAACCTAGGTAAAGCCAATTTCTTTAGCTTTGGATTTGTTTACAATTTCAAATACAGAGAATATTAAGATTAATATTAATAAGGTACTTAAAAGCTCGTAGTCATGACTACGGGCTTTTTTTATATTTTCAAGTATTAAAACAAAAAAAAATCCTCAGCTAAAAGCATGAGGATGATTTGAATTAACCTAAATCAAGATAACATCTGATTAGAAATTACCTACACTTCTTGATCTTGTATTGCTTACGATTAGTTTCTTAGCATAGCTTCTTTTATTTGCTTTAACGCTAATGGTATAAACCCCATCAGCTAAAGTTCCTAAGTTAAAGTACAATTTTTGGTTACCAGCTGGAACTTTAAAATCCTCTGTTTTTACAACCTGGCCCCAAGTATCAATCAACATTACTTTAGCACCATCATGGTCAATTAAATTTAATTCTAATTCTGTGTAATCTACAGCTGGGTTAGGGTAAACATCAAGCTTTAATAAGCTTAAGTCTTTAAAAGATGCCGATGCTATAAGTAAATTATCAAATGCCATTGGTTGCTCAAAACCTTGAGTTATAATTTCTGATTTATTATTAGAAAGTGTTTCAGTAAAGAAAGCTTGTCCAACTGTAAATTGAACTGATTCCCCGTATGCATTAGTTGCAGAACCATTTCCTGAAGAAAAAACAAATCTATCTATTTGTTGAGCTTTAGCTTTTGCTATAAAGCTTAAAGTAATTACTAAAGCGAATATTAATCTTTTCATACTGGCACTAATGCAACTTAAAAGCCACCAGTATAAAATCTTTATGAAATTAAAGGTTTAAACACCTTATTGCTTCCTCATGTTGATCCTAAAACATCAAAAAAGTGCTTCCAATTGATTTAAATGCATATTTCGGTTTCTCAAAGACCTATTACTTTTTATGCCAAAAAAAATTAGTATCCAGATTTATCATTTAAAAATCAAAACAAAAACGGTAATTAATTCTACATATTAAATAAATCATAGATATAATTCCCCAATATGCAAAGTCAAAGAATCAAGACTGCCTAACTCTAAAACCATCATCAAACACATCACTTCACGAAATAAGCTTACACCTATAATAAAAACAATGCCAACATAATATTTTGCATAAATTATTCTACAATATGTAGAATATAGGTAATTTTTTACACAAAAAAAGCGCTTACTAAGTAGTAAGCGCTTTTTATCAATAGCCTATTGATAGATTAGTTTATCTGTTGCCAATTAGTACCATCTGATTGTAGTATTATAACTGATGTTGATGATAAAGTTCCTGTAGAAGTTGATGAAGCATTTCTATAGTTAGGACTAACAGTTTTATTACCACCAGTAGTATTTTTTAACACATAAACTCTTCCCGTACAAGTATTTGCATTTGGTAAAGTTATAGTATAATTACCATTACCTCCAGTAAGTATAACTGTATAATGTGTATCATTTAAAGTAGTGTTACCATTTACACTCATGATGGAATAGGATACAGACCCACTTACTTGCATGGTAGAATTAGCAACATTACCATTGGTATTTACACCAACCCTAACGGTATTATCCAAACCAGTACCTTGCATTCTCATCATTTCTACTGGAGTTGAGGTCGTATAGTTAAATTTAGAAAATACAATTGGCTCATTACCATCATCTCCGATAATAAAGTCTAACCTACCCGCATTACCTGTTCCGGCACTTCCTATCTCAAAGAAATCGGTTCCAGCCGCACTACCTTTTAATCTAAAATTACCCTCAGTTGTAGTGAAAAACATTGGTTTATAAAATTGAGCCCCAGATGCAGCAAACTGTAATGCTGATGTTGTTCCATTTCCATTAACATGTACTAATGGTTGATCATCGCTATCATAATCTGCAAAAGACTGTGTTAAACCTAATGTTTGTCTTCTACCAAACTCTAACATGGATACATTATTAGATCTAATTCTCATGGCAACATCATTTGTTGTACCTAAGAAGCTTGATCCTGTTGCATTAGCATTGCCTGTAATCAACCAGTTATTTACTGCTGCTTCTGCTGCAGGTGCCCAAGCGGTACCATTAAATTTAAGTACCTGACCATTAGTAGCAGACATAGCACTTAGTTTAGCAGCAGTTATAGAACCATCTGCTAAATCTGCGGTAGCTATCGTTCCATCAGTAATTTTTGCTGATGTTATAGCATTGTCTGCAAGATTTTGAGAAATAATACTTCCATCAAAAATCTTTAATCCTGTCACAGCCCCATCTGCTATATCTTCTCGCAATATCCCTCCATTAAGAATTTTGGCTGATGTAATTGCATTATCAGCTATATCTGTTGTAACTATTGTTCCATCTGCAATTTTTGCTGATGTTATAGCATTTGCAGAAATAGTTGGCAAAGTAGCTGTTCCTGACAAATCTCCAGCTAACTGAATTATACCTTTTGTTGTGGTACTTGCATCACCTGCAGCGCTTGGAGTAATAGGAACCCAACTTCCTCCATTCCAACTTAGTACTTGATTTAATGTTGCTCCTGAAGCAGATAATTTATTAGGATTAATACTTGCAAATCCTAAAGCATTGTCAGTAACTGAGCCACTCGCTAATTTAGAAGCTGTTATAACACCATCTTGAATCTTATCGGCAGTTACAGAAGCATTAGCTAATTTAGCTGTTTGAATTGCACCGTCTGCAACTTGATAACCTTGAACAGCACCACTTTTTATTTGCATTTGATTTAAAGAACCTTGAATATCTCCCCCTCCAGCACCAATATTAGCAAAAACATCTACACCAATGGTATTGGCAGCTATAGAAATCATTGAGCCAGCAGTGTAAGTTCCAGCCGGGCCTTGAGGGCCTTGTGGACCTGTTGCTCCAGTGTCGCCTTTATCGCCTTTCGCTCCAGTTAAACCTTGTGGACCTGCTGGACCTGTAGCTCCGGTATCACCCTTATCGCCTTTATCTCCTTTTGCTCCGGTTAAACCTTGTGGACCTGCTGGACCTGTCAAACCTATTGGACCTTGTGGACCTGTAGCTCCGGTATCACCCTTATCGCCTTTATCTCCTTTTGCTCCGGTTAAACCTTGTGGACCTGCTGGACCTGTCAAACCTATTGGACCTTGTGGGCCTGTAGCTCCGGTATCACCCTTATCGCCTTTATCGCCTTTCGCTCCAGTTAAACCTTGTGGACCTGCTGGACCTGTTAAACCTATTGGACCTTGAGGACCTGTTGCTCCAGTGTCGCCTTTATCTCCTTTTGCTCCGGTTAAACCTTGTGGACCTGCTGGACCTGTCAAACCTATCGGACCTTGTGGACCTGTAGCTCCGGTATCACCCTTATCGCCTTTATCTCCTTTCGCTCCAGTTAAACCTTGTGGACCTGTTGCTCCTGTCAAACCTATTGGACCTTGTGGACCTACTTCTCCTTGGTCACCCTTATCGCCTTTATCTCCTTTTGCTCCTGCTAAACCTTGTGGGCCTGCTGGACCTGTCAAACCTATCGGACCTTGTGGGCCTGTTAAACCTATCGGACCTTGTGGACCTACCTCACCTTGGTCACCTTTATCACCCTTGTCACCTTTATCTCCTTTCGCTCCAGTTAAACCTTGTGGACCTGCTGGACCTGTTAAACCTATTGGACCTTGAGGACCTGTTGCTCCAGTGTCGCCTTTATCTCCTTTTGCTCCGGTTAAACCTTGTGGACCTGCTGGACCTGTCAAACCTATCGGACCTTGTGCTCCAGTATCACCCTTTTCACCTTTCTCACCTTGAATACCTTGTGGACCTGTTGCTCCTGTCAAACCTATTGGACCTTGTGGACCTGTAGCTCCGGTATCACCCTTATCGCCTTTATCTCCTTTCGCTCCAGTTAAACCTTGTGGACCTGTTGCTCCTGTCAAACCTATTGGACCTTGTGGACCTGTAGCTCCGGTATCACCCTTATCGCCTTTATCTCCTTTCGCTCCAGTTAAACCTTGTGGACCTGTTGCTCCTGTCAAACCTATTGGACCTTGTGGACCTACTTCTCCTTGGTCACCCTTATCGCCTTTATCTCCTTTTGCTCCTGCTAAACCTTGTGGGCCTGCTGGACCTGTCAAACCTATTGGACCTTGTGGACCCGTAGCTCCGGTATCACCCTTATCGCCTTTATCTCCTTTCGCTCCAGTTAAACCTTGTGGACCTGTTGCTCCTGTCAAACCTATTGGACCTTGTGGACCTACTTCTCCTTGGTCACCCTTATCGCCTTTATCTCCTTTTGCTCCTGCTAAACCTTGTGGGCCTGCTGGACCTGTCAAACCTATCGGACCTTGTGCTCCGGTATCACCCTTTTCACCTTTCTCGCCTTGAATACCTTGTGGGCCTGTTGCTCCTGTCAAACCTATTGGACCTTGTGGACCTACTTCTCCTTGGTCACCCTTATCGCCTTTATCTCCTTTTGCTCCTGCTAAACCTTGTGGGCCTGCTGGACCTGTCAAACCTATCGGACCTTGTGCTCCGGTATCACCCTTTTCACCTTTCTCGCCTTGAATACCTTGTGGGCCTGTTGCCCCTGTCAAACCTATTGGACCTTGTGGACCTACTTCTCCTTGATCACCTTTATCACCCTTGTCGCCTTTATCTCCTTTCGCTCCAGTTAAACCTTGTGGACCTGCTGGACCTGTTAAACCTATTGGACCTTGTGGACCTTGTGCTCCTGTATCACCCTTTTCACCTTTCTCACCTTGAATACCTTGTGGACCTTGAGCTCCAGTTAAACCTATCGGACCTTGAGGACCTACCTCACCTTGGTCACCTTTATCTCCTTTCTCGCCTTGAATACCTTGTGGACCTTGTGCTCCAGTTAAACCTATCGGACCTTGTGGACCTACTTCTCCTTGGTCGCCTTTATCTCCTTTTGCTCCTGCTAAACCTTGTGGACCCTGAGGACCTGTTGCTCCGGTGTCACCTTTTTCACCTTTCTCGCCTTGAATACCTTGTGGACCTTGAGCTCCAGTTAAACCTATCGGACCTTGTGGACCTACCTCACCTTGGTCACCTTTATCACCCTTGTCACCTTTATCTCCTTTCGCTCCTG
>NZ_WKJI01000002.1 GCF_009674685.1 Pedobacter puniceum | reverse complement strand
TTGTATAAGTAAATGCTCCTGTACTGTTTGAGCTTGGTGCTGTTAAACTAAAGGATGCATCGCCAAAATTTTTAGCAATATTTGCAAAAGCGCCAATTGTTGGATTTATTTTTGAAACTGTTAAAGTTGCCGTAATAGTACCTGCACTATAACTTGTTGTAGCAGCTTGTGTTGCTGTTATCGTTGCCGTTCCAGCCCCTACTATAGTTACTGTAGAACCCGAAACTGTAGCTACCGCCGTATTGCTACTGCTGTAAGTAAACGCTCCACTACTGTTACTTGTTGGTGCTGTTAAAGTAAATGATGCATCGCCAAAGTTTTTAGTTATAGCTTGGAAGTTACTTAAAGTTGGAGCCGCTTGTGCAACTGTAAGCGTACTAGTAGCTGTTGCACTGTTATAATTACTAGTGCTTGCTTGTGTTGCTGTTATCGTTGCTGTTCCTGCACCAACTATAGTTACTGTATTTCCTGATACCGTTGCTACTGCTGTATTGCTACTGCTGTAAGTAAACGCTCCACTACTGTTACTTGTTGGTGCTGTTAAAGTAAAGGCCCCATCACCAAAAGTCTTATTCTCATTTGCAAATGCACCTAGTGTTGGGTTTGCTTTTGCTACTGTTAAGGTACTTGTTGCTGTTCCTGAATTGTAATTGGTAGTTGCTGCTTGGTTTGCCGTGATAGTAGCAGTTCCTGCCCCAACAATAGTTACCGTATTTCCTGATACTGTTGCTACTGCTGTATTGCTACTACTGTAAGTAAATGCTCCGCTACTGTTACTTGTTGGTGCTGTTAAACTAAAGGATGCATCGCCAAAAGTCTTATTCACATTTGCAAATGCACCTAGTGTTGGATTTATACTGTTTACCGTTAATGTACTGGTTGCTGTCCCTGAATTGTAATTAGTTGTGGCTGCCTGTGTTGCTGTTATAGTTGCTGTTCCTGCACCAACTATAGTTACTGTATTTCCTGAAACAGTGGCGACTGATGCATCACTACTTGTATAAGTAAATGCTCCTGTACTGTTTGAGCTTGGTGCTGTTAAACTAAAGGATGCATCGCCAAAATTTTTAGCAATATTTGCAAAAGCGCCAATTGTTGGATTTATTTTTGAAACTGTTAAAGTGCTTGTCGCTGTTCCACTATTATAGTTAGTAGTAGCTGCTTGAGTTGCTGTAATGGTGGATGTACCTGCACCAACTATGGTTACTGTATTTCCCGAAACAGTGGCGACTGATGCATCACTACTTGTATAAGTAAATGCTCCCGTACTGTTTGAGCTTGGTGCTGTTATAGTATATGCTGCGTCTCCAAAAGTCTTATTCACATTAGCAAAACTTCCTATAGTTGGATTTGCTTTTGAAACTGTTAAGGTGCTGGTTACTGAGCCCGAGGTATAATTGTTATCCTCTGCCTGAGTTGCCGTGATAGTTGTTGTACCTGCACCAACTATGGTTACTGTATTTCCTGCTATTGTTGCAACGGATGTATTACTACTGCTGTAAGTAAACGCTCCACTACTGTTACTTGTTGGTGCTGTTAGAGTATATGCTGCGTCTCCGAAAGTCTTATTCACATTAGCAAAACTTCCTATAGTTGGATTTACTTTTGAAACTGTTAAGGTGCTGGTTACTGAGCCCGAGGTATAATTGTTATCCTCTGCCTGAGTTGCCGTGATAGTTGTTGTACCTGCACCAACTATGGTTACTGTATTTCCTGCTATTGTTGCAACGGATGTATTACTACTTGTATAGGTAAAGGCTCCTGTACTGTTTGAGCTTGGCGCCGTTAGAGTATATGCTGCGTCTCCGAAAGTTTTTGTAACGTTTGCTGGACTCGAAATAAGAGGTGCTGTTTTAATAGTAACAGTACCAACGGAACTGTAGGCGGTTCCACAAGTACCGTTTTGTAATAATACCCTAAATAAAGTTGTAGAATTTACTCCAGTAAAATTATATGTGGTTAATGTATGGTTGATATCGGTCCATATTAAACCATTACTGGTTGATGACTGCCATTTAATTATTGTACCTGAATTACCTGTTAGGGTTAAAGTTCCTGAAAAATTCCCAGTACTAGAAGATAATGAATTTAGGCTTCCACCAACAGGAGGTGTTCCAGAAGTAACCGTAATAGGATATTCTGCAGATGTTACGGCACTACCACAACCTGGTATTTGAACTACAGCTCTATATAGGTAACTTCCAGCTTCACTTAAACTTTCTGTAAAACTATTTGAGGTTCCTGTTAAAGAAGTCCATGTAGATGCAGTTGATAGTTTTCTTTCCCACCTGATGATATTACCTTCTTCTCCAGATAATGTAAGATTGACTACACCACCTATACATATACTATTGTTCAGTGCTGAAATATTACCACCTATAGCTGTAGTTACATTTATAGCAACACTTCCAGTTGGTAAAGCTGTACAACCTGTTCCAGTATTAACAACCGCCCTGTAATAGGTAGTCTGAGTTAAGTTTGAAACAGTCAAATTTGGCGAAGTGTTTGATATAGGTACCCCAGCTGTGTAAAAATTATCCGCAGAGCTTTCCCATCTCACAACAGTACCAGAATATCCTGTTAAGGTTAAAGTTGTTGAATTTGTTCCAGAACAAACACTACCACCACCTGTAATTCTTCCGCTTGCAGAGCCAGAAACTAATAGCTCTTTTGTAAAAATAGTAATGCTAGAATTATCGTCTAAAGCTGAACCTCCATACTCTATAACACTTCTTAGAGAAGATCCATTTGGTAAATCATTCCATAGACCATTATTTGCTGAATATAACTGTATATAATGCTCGGATCCTGAATTATTAGGCTCTCCACTAGCCCAATTAATAAAGGCCCCATTAACACTAGATACACCATTAACACTATTACCATTACTTATTCTAGTTCCAGCCTCTGGACCTGTTACCCAATAATATTTACCTTCAGTTTCGGTAGTACTTGCAGCGTTGTAAGAAGTCCCTTGAGAACTAAAAACATTTCTTCCTAAAGCTTTATTGATTTCTAAATAATCATCTGAACCCCCAACCCATGCATCACTACTCATTAATTTCCAAATAAAATTATTCTCAGCTTGTGATGTCAAGGTTGCTAAATAACCCACTTTCCCAAAAAAAGTAGAACTTGCAGCGTTAGCTTTTGCTGTTGCCCAATTTGAACTGGTTGTACTTGCCTCATACCAATGTTGGGTTAAAGGATTGTAAAACTTATCCCCTAAAGAAAAGGTAATAAGCCTTTGCTCTGGATAACAACTAGCAGATGTAGATGTAATTGCTACATTTCTGAGAACTGTTTGCCAAGTACTTGCATTAGCAACACCTGTCAAAGACATTACACCGGTTGTATTATTGTAAGATTGCGTTATACCAGATGGTAGCGTTCCAATAACACTTAAAATATCTCCTGTAGAACCTGAGATATACCCTCCAGATATAATAACCTTAGCTCCGCTTATGGTACCATTACTTAAAACCGTAATACTATTATCTATTACGGTTCTTATTCCTTTATCAACTGGAGTTATAGCGGTACTACCTGCTATATTAGCTTGAGTGGCTGTTTGAGAAAATACGTTACCGGAAGTTAATATGAATACCGTAATAATTAGTAATTTCTTAATAATATTTACAAACTTTAAAGACATAATGATTTATTTGAAAGGGTAAAGTTATTTTAACGTTGTACTGAAGATGGCACCTTTAATTGCTTCGTTTGTGCTAAAATGATATTTAAACACAAAGTTCTATTGCAATAACTAAATGGGATTAAATTCTTCTTTGCTGATTAAAAATCTATTTTGAACTTCTAAAAAATAATCCTTTGGATTTTGTCCTACAATTGCTTTGAAAGTTTTACTAAAAGCACTTCTACTTGCGAAACCACACTCAGAAGCTAATGCTTCTATGGTACTTTTCACTAAAAAGCCTTCTTCTATCAATTTCACCGCATATTGCATTCTTAGATTATTTCTATAGCTAGAAAAACTTATTCCATAGTGGTGATTAAAGAAATAAGACAAATGATGTACAGGAGCTTCTAAATAACTAGCTAGTATGGTTATATCAAACTTTGGAGACAAATAAAGTCGCTCAACTTCTACCTTTTTTAATGAGCTATTGTACCATTCTACATGTAAACCATATTTCTCTTTTTCTTCTTCAATTATTTTACCATCGGAAAATTTAGATAGTTTATTGCGCTTGATATCATCAGGCGATGAGAATGGACTTGAGAAATTTAAAAAGGCGATTGGAAAATAAAATGGAAGTATAACCAAAAAGAAAGAACTCATAAACATAAAACTCATTAGCACCGTGTAAGAATGAGTTGAGACTAATATTTCTTCTGGAAAGCACTTTTCTACAGAAAGAACAAGGGTTAAACCTATAACAACAGAAAGTAAAGCTAAAAAAGCAGACAACCAGTTATTAGTTTCTTTATTAATTGAAGATTTCAAGAAAAAGGGTAGCTTAAACCATAATAAGCATATCGTTAAAAGTGCTATGGCGGAGCGCATTAAAAAATGCTCTTTTAAAGCAAATAGGCCATATTGCTTTTCAAATCTATCTGCCGGATTTAAAATAGCATCGTTTATGATGGCTATTTTTTCTGTATCTGGTTTTAAATAAAATAAGAAAACATCAGCTATTGCTAAAAGAAAAGGAATAAAAAGGAGTGTATATGATGCCTTCCAAGTAATACTTTTATCTAATATGGAGTTAAAATAGAAGAATATAACCACATGCATTAAGGCATAAATTGGTAGTGGCCAAATGTAAAACCAGGGTAAATCCTTTAAATAACCAGCCTCAATAACAAAACCTTGAAGTGAATATAAAAAAACAATGAAAAAGAAAACTGATAGTAAAGAATTAGCTCTTTTATCGCTCCCTTTTCTCAGTAATAGGATAGAAACCTTTACTAAACTTAATACAGAAACAATGATTAAAACTGAACTAAACAACCCCATTAATCTTTATTATTTTGATTATCAGTAGAATAAAACTTTAAAATATCACTTTAATAAGCGATATTTTATGCTACGATTTTAATCAAAATACTAAAGGGCTTTCTCCCTTAAATTAGGTATATCCTAACACTTTAATCTAATCACTGTAGATAGTAAATCTTAGGAAATCATTAGTTTTTCTATTATTTCATCAATGCTTAACTTGTCTTGCGTACCGCTTTGCATGTTTTTAAAAGTTAACTTTCCGCTTTGCATTTCATCGCTACCAATAACAATAACATAGGGGATGTTTTTGTCATTAGCATATTGCATTTGCTTTTTAATTTTTGCCCCAAATGGGTAAAGCTCTGTATGAATATGCTGTGCTCTTAAAGACGCCAAAAGTGGTAAAGCGTATTTTTCTTCTTCTTTACCAAAAACACATATCAAAACTTTGGTACTTTCTTGCGTTGTATGAGGGAAAAGGTTTAATTCTTCTAAAACATCATAAATTCTATCGGCACCAAAAGAGATACCTGCACCGGTAAGGTTTTGCAAACCAAACATCCCGGTAAGATCATCATACCTGCCACCACCACCAATAGAGCCCATAGTAACTTCGTTGGTTTTAACCTCAAAAATGCAGCCTGTATAATAGTTTAAACCACGGGCTAAGGTTAAATCGAGTTCTATTTTAGCTTTGTTAAGCTTAAAACTAGCTAAGTAATCAAACACTTCTCTTATTTCTGAAATACCTTTTAAGCTATTTTCAGATGTTTTTAAAATGGTATCTAATTGTGCTAATTTTTCTTCGTTAGTTCCGGCTAATAATATGACAGGTTTAAGCGTTTGTAAATCATCGGCTGTAAAGCCTTTGCTTAAAAGCTCTTTTTCTACCCCTTCTAAGCCAATTTTATCTAGTTTATCTATAGCAACTGTTAAATCTACAATTTGCGACGGTTTACCAATAAGCTCTGCAATGCCGGTTAAAATTTTTCGGTTATTGATTTTGATGGTGAAATCTGTTAAACCTAGCTTGCTTAAAGCTTCATCGTAAATGCAAATAAACTCTGCTTCATTAAGTAAAGAGTTTGAGCCTACCACATCGGCATCACATTGGTAAAACTCGCGATAACGGCCTTTTTGAGGCCTATCTGCTCGCCATACGGGCTGTATCTGGAATCTTTTAAAAGGAAAAGCTATTTCGTTTTGATGCATCACCACATATCTGGCAAATGGTACGGTTAAATCATAACGCAAGGCTTTTTCTGAGATTAGTGGTAGTAAGTTTTTAGATGATAACTCCTCGCCTTTTTGCTTTAAGCCATCCGCTTTAAGCATATAATCTCCACTATTCAGGATTTTGAAAATCAATTTATCGCCTTCATCGCCATACTTACCGGTTAAAGTATCTAAGTTTTCCATCGTTGGCGTTTGTATTTCTTGGTAGCCAAACTTTTTGAAAACGCTTTTAATGGTATCGTAGATGTGGTTTCTACGAATCATTTCTACCGGACCAAAATCTCTTGTACCTTTTGGGATGGATGCTTTAATACTTGCCATGCGGCAAAAATAGAAAAAAAGCTTTAGGAAAGTACAGGCTTAAGCCGATGTTGTTTTACTTCAATACATCAGAGAAATACCATTTATCTATGATATTTTGTCTTTCTGCTGGTGTGAGTTTATAAAATTCTGGGTTTTTCTTGATGAAGGTCTTAAGCGCATTTAGCTGATTAAACCAGATTTTAGCATAATCGCCACCGTTTTTCATGCCATATTTATTTAGAAACTCGGCGTAGCTTTTTTCGTTTTTTAAGATTTTAGTCTCGTTAGCCTCTAGTTCTTTAACGGCTTCCTTAGAAACTGGGAGTTTAAAGTCTACCTTTTTACTTTCAAATTCTTTTCTAGCCTTTAAATAAGACATAAAGCTTTCATCTTGGTTAAGATAATAATAAAAGTATTTGATGTCTTTCTCTTGTTTTTGAGCAAAAACTTGTAAGCCTGCAAATAAGAATAATAGTAAAATGAGATTTTTCATTAAAACGCTATTTTTTACAATGCTAAAGCTTTTACTTACTTAATTCTTGCAAAAGTTTTTCACATTGTGTGTAAACCATATCAAAAACAGGTAGAAATTCTTCGTCGTTATAATAAGGGTCTGGTACAAAACCATCAGGAATAAAGAGCTTTACTTTTTCCTCTTGTACAGGTGTTTTGGCTTGTGCGATAACATCACGGTAGTTTTGTTTATCCATCACCAAAATAAGATCAAAATCATTAAAATCAGCCGAGCTAAACTGCCTTGCTCTTTGGTTGGTGATATCAATGCCGTTTGCTTTGGCTACAGCAATAGAACGTCTATCTGGCTGATGACCAATATGCCAAGAACCTGTACCGGCCGAGTCTATTTTCCAGTTTAAACCTTTTTGTTTTACCAGATGTTCCATCACGCCATGGGCTAAAGGCGATCTGCAGATATTGCCTAAACAAACCATTAAAATTTTCATAAAAGCTTTAGTTATAATTTACAAGAAGTTCTTTCTTTAAGAACTATTAAGTGTGGTAAGGTTTGTAATTTGCTTTTAATTTGCAGGGTATCCTGATGCTTTTTCTGCATCAAAAAATCATATTCAAACTTACCAAAGCGATAACAACTATTCTCGGGTTTATATTTATAGTCTTGAGTTACAAACGCACCGTTAAGTTTCAAAGTATCAGCTACAACAGTGTATGTTCCTTTTACATACTCGCTCCAAGTATCGGTATTATAACACTCGCCGCCATATAAATTCACTTTAGAGTGTGTGTTAATCTGGAGATAAAAAGAATCGCAAGTAAATTTAAATTGATATTGCTCGTAATTAACCAATTGGTTTTTAAGCGGGATGCTATCTTCTGTCCAAGTTCCTTGTAAAAAAGCATCTCCTGTACTAGGTACTTGCTCATTAAAAGAACATGCTTGTAGAGAAATAAAAAATACGGCATAAAGTAGTTTGGATTTATGATATCTTATCATCATCTCATTAAAAAACCCAACCGTAAAATTTAGCATGTATTTGTACTTTTTATAAAAGCAGAGGCTTTTTCAAACCTCTGCTGTATGAAATTACTTATGTAACTATTTAAACGAGCCCACCATATCTTCTGGCTTTACCCACTCTGTAAACTGTTCGCTGGTTAACAAACCAAGCTCTACAGCAGCTTCACGTAATGTTTTATTTTCTTTATGTGCTTTTTTGGCAATTTTGGCAGCATTTTCATAACCAATATGCGGGTTTAAAGCAGTTACCAACATTAAAGAGTTTTCTAAATGCTTCTTAATTTCTGGTAAGTTAGGCTCTATACCTACGGCACAGTTGTTATTGAAAGATACGCAAGCATCACCAATTAAACGGGCAGATTGCAATACATTAGCCGCAATTACAGGTTTGAAAACGTTAAGCTCGAAATGCCCATTTGAGCCTCCAAAAGAAACGGCTACATCATTACCTATAACTTGTGCACAAACCATTGTTAAAGCCTCTGGTTGCGTAGGGTTTACTTTACCTGGCATAATAGAAGAACCTGGCTCGTTATCTGGGATAATGATTTCGCCAATGCCGCATCTTGGACCAGAACTTAACATTCTAACATCATTACCTATCTTCATTAAAGAAACTGCCGCTCTTTTTAATGCTCCTGATAATTCTACCATAGCATCATGTGCTGCTAAAGCTTCAAATTTATTAGGTGCTGTTACAAATGGTAAACCTGTTAAATCTGCAATATGTTTAGCCACTAAAACATCATAACCTTTTGGTGTATTTAAACCTGTACCAACTGCTGTACCACCTAAAGCCAACTCTTTTACTGCTTCTAAAGCTTGTTTAATGGCTTTAATACTGTTGGTTAGTTGTTGCGCATAGCCAGAAAATTCTTGCCCTAAGGTTAAAGGTGTAGCATCCATAAAATGGGTGCGACCGGTTTTTACAATTTCTGCAAAATCTTGTGATTTTTTTACCAAAGTAGCTTTTAAAAGCTCTAAGCCTGGTAAAGTAACTTCTACCACTTGCTTATAAGCAGCAATGTGCATAGCTGTTGGGAAAGTATCATTAGATGATTGTGATTTATTTACATCATCATTAGGATGCAACACTTTTTTATCATCATTTAAAGAACCACCATTGATAACATGCGCTCTGTAAGCAATTACTTCATTAGCATTCATGTTAGACTGTGTACCAGAACCTGTTTGCCAAATCACCAATGGAAACTGATCATCCAATTTACCTTCTAAAATTTCTTCGCAAGCTTTTGCAATTAAATCTCTCTTCTCTGTAGAAAGTACGCCTAAATCGCAATTAGCCATTGCTGCTGCCTTTTTTAAATAGGCAAAAGCATAAATTATTTCTTTAGGCATGGATGCCTCTGGACCAATTTTGAAATTGTTTCTTGAGCGTTCTGTTTGTGCTCCCCAGTATTTATCTGCCGGAACTTTAACTTCGCCCATGGTATCATGTTCTATTCTGTATTCCATTTCGCTAATTAATTTTTAAATGCCTTCAAATTTATAATTTTTGTCCGTTTTATATGATATAAACAAACAAATAGCCGAATGTTTAAAACTCATTTCTGTTTTCTTTTATATAATTTCTAATTTTCCCTCGTTTACAATTGCGAACCATATTTTTTTTAGATGATACAACGTAGCTTTTTCATAGCCTCTATTTGCGCTATTTTATGCTCTTCCTGCTCTTCTAACACAGAAAACAAGGACAAAAACCCTAAAGTTAGAACTATAGATGATGATAAAACTGATAGCCTTCTTTTAGTTTACGACGAAAAAAAAGAAGATAAATATATTGCCGAGTTTGCTCAAAGACTTCATAAACGCTCTGGTTTTAACGGAAATATACTGGTAGCTAAAAAAGGAAAAATCATATTTCAGAAATCTTTAGGTTGGGCAGATTACCTTCATCGCGACAGCTTAAAAATAAATTCTGTTTTTGAATTGGCTTCTGTAACCAAAACTTTTACTGGCGTAGCCATCATGCAGTTGATAGAACAAGGAAAACTTTCTTTAACTGATGATGTAAAAAAGTTTTATCCAAACTTCCCTTATGAGGGCATCAACATAAAGTTATTACTTACCCACAGAAGCGGCATGATGAATTATGTTTATTTTATTGATGATATCTGGCGTAAAGAAAAAAGAGATATGAAGAAAGGTCTCACTAATGATGAGGTCATGAATATTATTGCAGAACGCAAACCTAACCCTTACACCAAACCCGATAATCGGTTCCATTATAACAATTCTAACTACATGGTTCTAGGTGCCATCATAGAAAAAGTTACAGGCATGAGTTATGCCGATTACATGATGGAAAATATTTTTAAACCTGCCGGGATGAAAAATACCCACGTATATTCTAAAGCCGTTTATGATAAAATTCCGGTAGATGTTGTTGGGCATGACCGTACCTGGCGCTACTCGGTTGTGCAAAATTTCTTAGATGGCCCAGTTGGCGATAAAGGCATATACAGCACCATTCATGATTTAGTTCTGTATGATAATGCCTTAAAAACTGGCAGATTATTAAGTAAAGAAAGTTTAGACTCTGCCTATACCGGCAGAAATACACCTGTTAACGGTCATTTTAACTACGGCTATGGTTGGAGAATTTTTGATGGCGATAAAGGCGAAAAAGTTGTTTACCATACCGGATGGTGGCATGGATTTAGACACATCTACGTAAGAGATCTTAAAAAAGACATTGTTATTGTTTTATTAGGCAACTTAACCAATGGCAGTTTGTTACATTTAGATGATTTATACAAGCATCTAAAAGTACCAGTCATTAGAAAAAATGCTTACCACGGCAGCGGAAGCTTACCCGGAAGCGATGAAGATTAACATGATTTAAAACATTTTATCCATAAAATTTATTTAACCATTTAACAATAAAGCCAACATGTTTGATAAGTTATTTGAAGCACAAAAGAAAGCAGAAGAAGTTAAGAAAAGACTTGAAACCATTAGCGTAACTGGCGAGGCAGAAAACGGTGCTATAAAAGTTATTGCTACTGCTGGTAAAACCATTAAATCTATAGCTATTACTGATGATTTTTATACCTCAACAGATAAAGAAGCTTTAGAAGAATTAATAGCCGTTGCAGTAAATAAAGCTTTAGAACAGGCAGAAAAAATTTCGCAGGCAGAAACTGCCGCCATGACGCAAGAAATGCTAGGCAGCATGGGTGGCTTAGGCGCATTAGGCAATCTATTTGGTAAATAAATAAACATTTTATGAAGGTAAATTATTTAGGACACTCTTGCTTTTTACTACAAACAGGAGGAAAGAAAATTTTAATTGATCCATTCATTTCTCCTAATGAATTGGCAAAACATATTGACATCAATACCATTGAATGTGATTATATTTTAATCTCTCACGGACATGGAGACCACGTAGCCGATGTACAAAACATAGCGCAAAGAACAGGTGCTAAATTGGTAAGTTCTTATGAAATTGTAGAGTGGTTTTCTAAACAAGGTGTAGCCGGCGGGCATCCACTAAACATAGGTGGCTCTTGGAATTTTGATTTTGGCACTGTTAAGATGACTTATGCAGCGCACTCTAATTCTTTGCCAGATGGTACTTACGGTGGCACAGCAGGCGGTTTTATTATTAAAACAGAAGGAAAATCTTATTACTACGCTGGCGATACTTCTCTTACCCAAGACATGAAGTTAATTGGCGAGTTTCATGATATTGAGCATGCCTTTTTGCCTATTGGCGATAATTTTACCATGGGCGTTGAAGAAGCTACCATAGCTGCAAAGTTTGTAGGCTGTAAAAAAGTTATAGGTATGCATTACGATACTTTTGGCTATATCAAAATAGATAGCGAAGCAGCTAAACAAAAATTTGCTGATGCCGGGCAAACGCTTACGCTGATGAAAATAAGTTTAAAAGAAGAAGATAGTGTAGAGATTTAAAAATCCCTACTCCATAAAAAAAGCGTGTTTCAAATTAATGAAACACGCTTTTTTTATGATTTTTTTAAACTTCGACTCCGCTTAGGATAGCAAAAAAATTCATCCCCTACACTTCCTTCTCCTGTGTCCAGAAGAAATTCTCTTTGAAGGAAAGGGATTGAGGGTAAGGCTATCCCTACCCTATAACAGTACCATCAGCAATAACGGCTTTTTTCTTGATAACAATGATACCATCTTTACAAGTATGGGTATCAAAATCTCCGTCTTGTAAATGTGGACCACCATTAATTACTACATTATTGCCAATGAAACAATTTTTATCTAAAATGGCATTGTTAATCGTACAATTTTCGCCAATACCGGTTAAAGGTTTATGGGTTTGTTTTAAACCTTCAATTTCCTCGAGGGTTTGATAATAATCGCTACCCATAACATAACAGTTAGAAATTTTAGTGCCTGCACCAATTCTAGTTCTAATACCTATAACCGCTCTGGTAATTTCTTCTGCATGTATGATGCAACCATCGGCAATAACTGTATTGGTTAATTTTGTGCCTGATATTTTAGATGGAGGAAGCATCCTAGCTCTAGAGAAAATAGGGCAAGGACTAAATAAATTAAATTGAGGAACTTCATCTGTGATACCTAAATTGGCTTCAAAGAAAGAATCTATATTTCCTATATCTGTCCAATAACCTTCATATTGGTAACTTACAATCTTATTTACCCCAACCGCTTGTGGGATAATTTCTTTGCCAAAATCATGACGCTCGTTACCCTCTAACATACTAATCAATACATCTTTATTGAAAAGATAAATACCCATAGATGCTAGATAATGCCTGCCTTGTTTAGCCATCTCTTCGCCTACTTCAGACTCCCAACCTATAATTTTCTCGGCATTTGGCTTCTCTGTAAAAGCTGTTATAGAAAGGTTTTCATCGGCTTTTAAAATCCCAAAACTGGTTCCATCTTTGGCATTAACTGGTATAGTTGCGATAGAAATATCAGCACCTTTTTCTATATGCGAATCAACCATCGCTTCAAAATCCATCTGGTAAAGCTGGTCGCCAGATAAGATTAATACATATTCAAAATCATGCTGTTTTACATGATGTAAACTTTGTCTTACAGCATCAGCCGTACCTTGGTACCAAGTTGTATTTAAAGGAGTTTGCTCTGCTGCCAAAATATCAACAAAAGCATCGCTAAAAACGCTAAAATGATACGTGTTTTTAATGTGTTTATTTAAAGATGCCGAGTTAAACTGAGTTAAAACAAAAATCCTTTTTAAGTTAGAATTTATACAATTTGATATAGGAATATCAACCAAACGATATTTACCAGCAATAGGCACTGCAGGTTTAGAACGTGTTGCTGTTAGAGGATAAAGACGAGAGCCTTGCCCGCCACCTAGGATAATTGAAATGACTTTAGATGGTACCATTTTGTAGTATTAAGCTGTTGTATAAATGAATGTATTGCTGTGCCGATTTATTCCATGAAAAGTCTAAACTCATCATAGATTTTCTTATTTGTGTTAGTTTTTTATTGTCTTGATAGAGGTAGATAGCCCTTTCGATTGCTTTTACAATATCACTTACCTCACAATTATCAAATCTTATACCATAGCCATCAGTATCATCAATATCAATAATAGAATCTTTTAATCCGCCGGTTGCCCTTACGATAGCTACGGTGCCATATTTTAAAGCATATAATTGGTTTAAACCGCAAGGTTCTACTCTTGATGGCATCAAGATAAAATCTGCACCAGCATAAATCTGATGTGAAAGCTCCTCATTATAACCGATATAAACATTATAGTCTTTAAATTCTTCTTTTAAATCTACCAGTTGTTGCTCTATATATTTCTCGCCAGAACCCAATACCAAGACGCTAATTTGTCCATCAAAAGCTTTTAAGCTATCTCTTATGGCATCGGCAAGTTTATCTGCCCCTTTCTCTAAAACCAACCTACCTATAAATGTAAAAAGTGGTTTTGTTTCATCTAAACCAAAAGCTCGGCAAATTTCTGCCTTATTAAACGCTTTACCTTGCACCACACTAGCAGCGGTATAAGTTTTGGCAATCATTTTATCTTTAGCAGGATTCCAAACGGCTGGATCTATACCATTTAAAATACCTATTCCTTTTTGCTGCTCCAACTCGAATAAAAATTCTAATCCGTTAGCTTGATGTTTTAACTCGGCCAAATAACTTGGCGAAACGGTAGTGTAAGCCCAGCAACATTTTACTGCTGCGGCCAAAGAATTAATACAGCCACCCCAATCTAGAAGACCTGTTTTGCTGGTGTCTGCATCTGGCAAATAGTAAAATTTATCCCAACCCAACCAACCTTGGTATTGCCCATTATGGATAGTTAAAACTGTAGGAATATCTTTTAGGGCGTTAAATCTGGATGAATGCTGCATAAGAAAAGGCACTAAACCAGCATGATGATCATGGCAATGCACCAAATCTACTTGAATATTGGCTTTTACCAACCAATCTACAACAGCAATTTGATAGGCCACAAATTGCTCTATTTCATCTGGATAGCAGTATATTTCTTCGCGGTCTAATAAACTTGGTATTTTAACTAAATAAAGCTCAAAACCTAGTACATCTTTTTCTTCCTTCAGGATTTCATAATCAAAAACTCTTTGCCCCAAATTAGAAGAACTACTAAAAACGTTTATTAAATGATGCTCTTGCGTAAATTTCCGATTATAAAAAGGCATCACCACGCTTGCCTGTACACCTTCTTGCTTTTGATATTTTGGAAGTGCACCCACAACATCGCCCAAGCCACCTGCTTTGGCTACCGGATAACATTCTGCACTTAAATGTAATACATTCATTAAAGATAAATTGGTGCTTTAATTTAGTATTTTGTTATTTAAATGAAGAATTATTTCTTAATAAATTATGATTTTAATGTGCCTCTAACCAGTTTTGTCCTTCACCAATTTCTACCACAATTGGTACAGTTGTTTTTAGAGCATTTTTCATCCTGTTTTGGATAATGGTTTTCATTTGCTCTTTCTCAGAAATCAAAACATCAAAAACCAACTCATCATGTACCTGCATAGTCATTTTAGATTGTAGCTTTTGGCTGATGATATCTTGATGTATTTGAATCATGGCAACCTTAATCATATCTGCCGCAGAACCTTGTATAGGTGCATTAATAGCATTTCGCTCTGCAAAACCTCTTACAGTTTGGTTGGCCGAGTTGATATCTCTTAAATATCTTCTACGCCCCATAATGGTTTCTACGTAACCATTTTCACGAGCAAAATTCATGGTATCTGACATATATCTTTTGATACCTGCGTATTGCGTGAAGTAGTTTTCTATAATTTCTGCCGCTTCTTTTCTTGGGATGCCTAAATTTTGAGATAAACCAAAAGCAGATTGACCGTATATAATTCCAAAGTTTACCGCTTTAGCATTTCTTCTTTGTTCTGATGTTACTTCTGATAACGCTACACCATAAACCTTAGCTGCGGTTGCGGTATGGATATCTAAACCATTTACAAAAGCTTCCATCATGTTTTCATCTTTACTAATTTCTGCAATAATCCGTAGCTCAATTTGAGAATAATCGGCAGATAAAAGGATATGATTTTCATCTCTAGGGATAAATGCTTTTCTTACTTCTCTGCCTCTTTCTGTCTTTATGGGGATATTTTGCAAGTTTGGATTATTAGAACTTAACCTTCCTGTTGCAGCTACCGCTTGATTATATGAAGTATGCACCCTATTGGTTTTAGGATTTATCATCAGCGGAAGCGCATCTACATAAGTAGACTTTAACTTACATAACTGGCGGTAATCTAATATATCTCTAACAATGTCTGATTTATTGGCGAGTGCAAGTAAAACATCTTCACCAGTTTGGTACTGCCCGGTTTTGGTTTTCTTAGCTTTATCATCAAGCTTTAGCTTATCAAATAAAACTTCGCCTAGTTGTTTTGGTGAACCGATATTGAATTTTACACCAGCTTTATCAAAAACTGTAGCTTCTAAACGGTTTATTTCTACCTCTAAATCTTTAGAATAGGTTTGAAGTTGCTCAACATCTATCCTTACCCCTTCTTTCTCCATATCTGCCAAAACGTAGATTAATGGATTTTCCAAGTTTTGAGCTAAATTATCAGCTTGAACATCTTTAAGCAAAGGCTCAAAAACTTCTTTTAGTTGTAGGGTAATATCGGCATCCTCAGCAGCGTAATCTTTTGCTTTCTCTGGCTCAACATCACGCATATTACCTTGGTTTTTTCCTTTTTTACCAATCAACTCGGTAATAGAAACAGGCGTATAACCCAAATAATTTTCTGCCAATACATCCATATTATGGCGAGTGTCTGGGTCTAGCAGGTAATGGGCTAGCATGGTATCAAACAATTCGCCTTTTAGGTTAATGTTATACCATTTTAAAATGAGTAAATCGTATTTAATATTCTGACCAATTTTTCTGATGTTTTCATTTTCAAAAACAGGTCTAAACTCTTCTAAAACAGCTTTACATTCTTCCTGATTTTCTGATAGCGGAATATAATAACCCTCACCAACTTTAAAACTAAAAGATAAACCTACCAACTCTGCTTCATGGGCATCTAAACCAGTAGTTTCTGTATCAAAACAAATTTCTTTTTGTTTTAATAGTTCTTGAATAAGGTTTTGCCTACTTGCTGCATCATTAACCAAATGATACTCGTGTGGCGTATTATCAATATTTTTTGATGGTATTATAGCTTCTGCCAGCTCTGTAACTGGCTTTTGTACCAAATTACTTGCAGCCGGACTACCAAATAAATCCATTTGTCCGCTGCTGTTGGTTTTAGCATCATTTACAGAAAAATCTTCTCCAAAAACACGTTTTCCTAAAGTTCTAAATTCTAACTCGGCAAATAAAGGCTCTAAAACCTCCTTATTGGGCTTATCTAACCTAAAGCTTTCTTCATGAAATTCTACTGGAGCATCTAATAAAATTGTTGCTAACCTTTTAGAAAGTAAACCTTGAGCTGCAAAAGTCTCCACATTTTCTCTTTGTTTGCCCTTAAGCTCGTGACTATTGGCTATGATATTTTCCATAGAGCCGTATTGCTTAATTAAAGCCTTAGCGGTTTTTTCTCCAATACCCGGTATACCCGGGATATTATCAACAGCATCGCCCCAAAGGCCTAAAATATCTATCACTTGGTGGATATGCTCTATCTCCCATTTTGCCAATACCTCTTTCACCCCTAAAATCTCCATATCATTACCCATTCTGGCGGGTTTGTAAATAAAAATATTTTCTGATACAAGTTGGGCAAAATCTTTATCCGGAGTCATGCAGAAAACGGTAAAACCTTCTTTTTCTGCTTTTTTAGCTAGGGTTCCAATTACATCATCGGCTTCGTAACCATCAGAAGTAATTACTGGGATGTTAAAACCTTCTATCAGTTTTTTTACATAAGGCAGGGCAAGAGATAAATCCTCTGGCATGGCTTGCCTATTGGCTTTATAAGCTAAAAAATCAGTATGCCTTTCTGTTGGTGCTTCAGTATCAAAAACTACCGCAATATGAGATGGATTTTCTTTCTTTAAGACTTCTAACAACGTATTTGCAAAACCCATTACTGCCGAAGTATTGATACCTGTTGAAGTAAAACGTGGATTTTTACTTAATGCAAAATGGGCTCTGTAAATTAAAGCCATCCCATCTAAAAGAAAGAGTTTTTTCATTTTTATTGATTTGAGTGATGATACCTTCTTGGTTTAAAAGAGGCATCATCCAAATTTATAAATATATTAAAGATTATGGCTGTTGCCGATGCTATTTATGTGTACAAGTAATTAAATGATCATTCACCATACCAGTTGCCTGCATGTGTGCATAGCAAATGGTTGTACCAAAAAATTTAAAGCCTCTTTTTTTCATATCTTTAGCAATGGCATCAGATATTTCTGTACGGGCGGGAACATCTGCCATGCTTGAAGGAAAATTTATAATGGGCTTTTGGTTAGGCATAAAGGAATATAAGTAGGTATCAAAAGAGCCAAATTCTTGCTGCACCTTTAAAAACAGCTTTGCATTGTTAACCGCCGAAACTACTTTTAAACGATTACGAATGATGCCCGGGTCTTGTAAAATACGTTCTATATCGGCATCAGTAAATTGAGCTACTTTTTCTGCATCAAAATTGGCAAAAAGCCTGCGGTAGTTTTCTCTTTTACGTAATACAGTTATCCAACTTAAACCTGCCTGTGCTGCTTCAAGAATTAAAAATTCAAAAAGTATTTTATCATCATGAACTTCTTTGCCCCACTCTTCATCGTGGTATTTTACATAAAGTGGATCTGTGCCACACCATGGGCAACGAGGGTTTAATTGGGGTTGGTTCATGAGATGAATTTATAAAAATTGTAATAAATGTTTAAATACGATGGTATATACTTAACCCGCATTCAACTCGTCCCAATACTCTACTGCCCTTCTATAGTGTGGAATTACAATAGAACCGCCAACCAAATTAGCAATCATAAATATTTCATTCATTTCGGCATGGTTTACACCAGCTTCATGACATTTTCCTAAATGGTATTTGATACAATCATCACAACGTAAAACCATAGAGGCAACCAAACCCAACATTTCTTTGGTCTTTACATCTAAAGCACCTTCTGCATAGGTTGTAGTATCTAGCGCAAAAAAACGTTTGATATTGGTATTTGCACTTTCCATTATCCTATCGTTCATTTTTGTACGATAGCTATTAAAATCATCAACCAGTTTTCCCATGTTATTTTTTTATTACGAATATAAAGATGCTAGGTACTAACCTTGCTATAGCTTTGTGTAAAAAAGATGATGCTTACTTTTCTAAATCAATTTCTACTGCCGGATCCCAAAAAAGCTGTTTAAAGTTTATAATTTGATCGTTTTCTACCTTGATACCCTCTTTTTCTAATAACTCTTGCATCGCGGTAGCTGTACCAAAATAAAACTTACCGGTTAGTAAACCATTTCTATTCACTACCCGATGAGCCGGAACTGGCGGATGCGCTGTAAAAGAACTATTCATGGCGTAACCTACCATTCTAGAAGAACCCTTTGCACCTAAAAAACCTGCAATTGCCCCGTAAGAAGTAACCCTACCTTTTGGAATAAGCCTCACTACCTGATAAACCTGTTCAAAAAAAGTAGCTTTGTCCATTTAAGAAAATTTAAACCTTACGTAATTGATGTTTTTTCCTTTTTGCAGATACAAACGTTCGTAATGCGTTTTTATAGATAAAATCTCATCAGTAGGATGCGTTTTGTAAACATCAGTAGTTTGCTCTTCTATAGGGAAATTAAGTTCTGTAATTTTTTCTAACGTGTAATCGTAAAAACCATCATTATCGGTTTTTAGATGCATAGCACCATTGGCTTTGGTTACGGTTTTATACTTTTCTAAAAATGTAGGATTGGTTAATCTTTTTCGTTCTAAAGGACTTTGCGCTTGAGGGTCTGGGAAGGTAAGCCAAATTTCATCAACCTCACCAGCCTCAAAATAATCTAGTAAATTCTGAATCTGTATTCTTAAAAAACCTACATTATCTAAATTTTCATCTAGAGCCATTTTTGCTCCAACCCAAATTCTGTTACCTTTATAATCTATCCCTAAAAAATTCTTATCAGGGTATTTACGACCTAAATTAACGCTATACTCGCCTTTTCCGCAGGCCAGCTCTAATATCAAAGGATTATTGTTCTTAAAAAATTCTTTCTTCCAGTTTCCTTTAAAAGGTTTTCCGTTTTCTAGCTGCACCACATTTTTAAAAGTGCCTATCTCTGCAAAGCGCTGTAATTTTCTTTTTGCCACGTAATTAGTATTTGCACAAAAATAACCTTTCTTTAAAATTTAGCGCTAACAATAATAGCAACTGCCAAAAGAATTATATTTTTGCAGACATCTTAATATAAAGTTTTGGAAAAATCAGCAAAAATTTATGTAGCAGGTCACCGTGGTATGGTTGGCTCTGCCATCACCAGAAAACTTCAAAAAGAAGGTTATACCAATATCATTACCAGAACATCTGCCGAACTTGATTTAAGAAACCAGCAAGATGTTACTGATTTTTTCGCTACAGAAAAGCCAGAATATGTTTTCCTAGCAGCAGCAAAAGTAGGTGGCATTGTAGCTAATAATACATACAGGGCCGAGTTTTTGTACGATAATTTACAAATACAAAACAACATCATACACAACGCTTATTTAAATAACGTTAAGAAATTATTGTTCTTAGGTTCTAGCTGTATTTATCCGAAATTGGCCCCACAGCCTTTAAAAGAAGAGTATTTATTAAGTGGTTATTTAGAAGAAACAAACGAGCCCTACGCTATAGCTAAAATTACAGGCATAAAAATGTGCGATGCTTACCGCAGCCAATACGGTTGTAATTATATATCTGCAATGCCAACCAATTTATATGGTTATAACGATAATTATCATCCACAAAACTCGCATGTTTTACCTGCTTTAATTCGCAAGTTTCATGAGGCTAAGGTTAATAATTTATCTAATGTTACCATTTGGGGAACCGGAAGCCCTATGCGTGAGTTTTTATTTGCTGATGATTTAGCCGATGCTTGTTATTACCTGATGTTAAACTATAATGAACCTCATTTAATTAATATTGGTACTGGCGAGGATATTACCATTAAAGATTTGGCTTTAACCATTAAGGAAATTGTAGGTTTTGATGGCGAATTAAAATTTGATACTTCTAAACCCGATGGTACGCCACGTAAATTGATGGATGTAAGTAAACTACACAGCAAAGGCTGGAAACATAAAATAGAGTTAAAAGAAGGTATTAAATTAGCTTATGAAGATTTCTTAAGCAAACATGCTTAAAACAAAAAAGGTGGTTGAAATTTCAACCACCTTTTTTATGCTTTTAACAGTTTAAACTGTAACGTTTTTAATATCCTCAGACATCGTCTCGTCTATTAAAATACGTCCGCAATGCTCGCAAACGATAATTTTCTTACGTTGGCGGATATCAGACTGACGTTGAGGTGGAATTTTATTGAAACAACCAGAGCAAGAATCTCTCTCGATAGTTACTACCGCCAAACCATTTTTAAAGTTACCTCTTAAACGGTTGTAGGCAAATAATAAACGCTCTTCGATTTTTTCTTTAGCTTTCTCTGCTTGACTTAGTAAAACTTCCTCTTCTTTTTGAGTTTCAGCAGTAATTGTCTCTAACTCTGATTTTTTAGCTTCTAAGTCTTTTTTACGATCTTCTAAGTTCTGAGCAGCATTCTCATAAACATCAGTTTTAGTTTTAATTTCATACTGATGTTCTTTGATTTTCTTCTCGCAAACTTGTATTTCTAAACCTTGGATTTCAATTTCTTTTGCAAGAGCATCAAACTCGCGGTTATTTTTTACATTGTTTTGTTGTGTTTCGTATTTTTTGATTAAAGCCTGAGCTTCTTTAATCATATTCTTACGATTTACAATCGCATCTTCCAGATCATCAAGCTCTGCTTTGATTTTTTGTATACGGGTTTCTAAACCAGCAACATCGTCTTCTAAATCAGCAACTTCCATCGGAAGCTCGCCTCTTGTCTGACGAATTTTATCAACTTTAGTATGAATTGTCTGCAGTTCGTATAAAGCTTCAAGCTTTTGTTCTACGGTTTGTTCCATTAAGACAAATATTTTATTGGGTTTGTATTATGTACAGTTAAACGGAGTGCAAAGTTAGGAAAATTATTTTGAATTATTTCCAATAGTAACTCTTGCGTAAATTGCTCACTTTCAAAATGTCCGATATCGGCAATTATAATTTTCCCATCCGCATCAAAAAACTCGTGATATTTAAAATCTGCGGTTATAAATATATCGGCCCCAGCCTGTATAGCCTGTTGTAACAAAAAGCTTCCAGAGCCGCCACAAACCGCTATTTTACTTATTTTCTTACCTAAAAGTGCAGTATGTCTAATCACAGAAACCTGCATATTTTGCTTTAATAACTGTAAAAATTCTAGCTCATCCATAGGTACTTCTAATTCACCAAACATACCTGCACCTACTGTTTTTAAGGTATTAGAAAGTAAAAATAAATCGTAAGCTACTTCCTCATAAGGGTGTGCTTGCAGCATAGCTGCTACAATTTTATGCTCTAAATGTGCTGGAATTAATACCTCTAAACGATACTCTTCTTCTGTATGTCGTTTATTTTTTTCGCCTAAAAACGGGTTAGCACTTTCATTGGCCTTATAATTCCCTTGCCCTACTTGTTCAAAACTACACTCGGTATAATTTCCAATACTGCCAGCACCAGCATTAAATAGGGCTTCTTTTACTTGTTCTTTATGCTGCGTAGGCACAAAAACAACCAGTTTTTTTAAGAGTGCTTCTTTAGGAGCTAATATCTGGGTATTTATTAAACCCAATTTATCGGCTATTTTTTTATTTACACCATTGTAAACATGGTCTAAATTGGTATGGATGGCATAAATGGCAATATCATGTTTAATAGCCTGCATAACCACACGCTCCACATAATTTTTACCATTAAATTTCTTTAGACCTTTAAAAACTATAGGATGATGAGCAATAATGACATCACATTGCTCATCAATAGCTTCTTGTACAACGGCTTCTGTACAATCTAAACATATTAAAGCTTTTTTTATTTCTTGATGAGGATGACCAACTATTAAACCTGCATTATCATAAGCCTCTTGATAAGAAGCTGGTGCTATAGTTTCTAGAAAAGTGCTAAGCTCTTTAATCTTCATAAGCACTAAGTTAGTTTTTTATGGCAAATCATCTGCAATAAAAGCTAGTCTTAATACCTAACTGCATCCAATCAATAAAATTACATACTAGCCATACCAACAAAATGACGACTTTCTAAAGCCATTTTATGGTTGTACTCGTTTGCTAAGCTTTTATAATTGATTAAATCTACAATAGTACCTATAAAGCATAAACCTGCTGTTAAGAAATATAGAATACCCATACCCATTTGGTTGGTTACAAAACGTTGTATACCTGCTATCCCAAAAAAGCCCAGAATAGTAAATAATAAAACGTGTTGAGGGTCGCGGCGTTTACCTGTATAAACTAACTCGAAGTTTCTTACTTGGTTTTCATTTAAGTCTTTCGTTATCTCTTGTATGAAGATCATTTCTTCAGTAGTAACGTTAGCCAAGTGGAAAAGGAAATTATGTTTCATTTGCTCCATTTTTTAAGGTTCAGAAAAGTATGTTTTTCTAATTAGAGTGTAAATGCGAACAATTATTACAACAAAAGCAAAAAAACCTAATGGATGCATCTTCCACGATGCCGAAAACTGAAAATGTAAGAGGTAATAAATAGAACGTCCTAAGCCACAGCCAGGGCAAAAACCTATCTCAAAATAGGCTAAAGGGCAAATAGAATGATGCTCTTGACTTGGATTTAAAAAGTACAAGGCAATAATTGCAGCAGAAAAAAATAAAAGCTCGAGCGGAATTTTTACTATTTTTTTAATCACTTTACAACTGCTTTGGCTTTGTCATTAATAACAATGAGCTAGCTAAGGTAACTAAGAAACCTATAATTGCAGCACCAAAAATACGTTCCATATAATCAGAAGAAAACTCTAAGTTTAAAAAACTAAAATAAAGCGAGCTAAAAGCACCAGCAATTAAACCACTAATAGCCATTATTTTAAAGCCTTCAAATACGCCTTCAAAAAAAGTTAAGCTATTATTGTTTCTATTTTTAAAGCCTCTAATTCCTAAATATAAACCAATTATTGGGATAATAACAGAAGTATACTCTAGCCATCTATTATCGCTTTCCTTTACATTTTCTGGGTTAATACCTGCAAAATGCATGATGATTACCCATATTACTGAAACTACACCAATGATGATACCTGATAATATTGCGTTTTTCATTTTCATAATAAGATGTTTTTAATGTTGAAGGTATTGATAATTGAAGAAGCTAATTTGATGCCATTTACAGATTATAATTATGCTTTGGTATATTTGTAGCAAGAGATTTTAAAGTGAACATCAGAGAGATTTTAGAAAGATATAAGCAAGATAACCGAGTTGAGCAATTAACTCAGGCATTACAGCAAAAGAAATCACGTGTACATTTAAAGGGTTTAATTGGTGCTCAAGATGCTTTTGTAGTAGCTGCAAACTATTTTCTTACCCATAGAAATATGGTTTTTGTACTACCAGACAGAGAAGAAGCTAATTTTTTCCAGGCCGATTTAGAAAATCTGATGGATAAAGATATCCTACTTTTTCCATCGTCTTATCGCAAATCTTTTGATTTTACCCAAACAGATTCTGCTAATGTACTTTTAAGAGCCGAAGTGTTAAACGAGCTTAACCATACACATGAGTATGGAAATTTGATTGTTACCTACCCTGAAGCTTTAGCAGAAAAAGTTATTGATAGAAACGCACTTGAAAAGAATACGCTTGAAATTATCTTAAACAACAAACTTAGTATTGATTTTATCAACGAGTTTTTAATTGAATATGATTTTGAACGTACCGATTTTGTATATGAACCAGGACAGTTTTCTATTCGCGGTGGCATCGTAGATATCTTCTCTTTCTCTAACGATTTACCTTACCGGATAGAATTTTTTGGTGACCATGTAGAGTCTATCAGAACTTTTGAAATAGAAAGTCAGCTTTCTGTAGAACAGGTAAAATCTGTTACGATAGTTCCAAACGTACAAGCTAAGTTTCTTACAGAAAGTAACATCTCTTTATTAGAGTTTATTGATGATGATGCCGTTATCTGGTTTAAAGATGTGGTTTTCACTTTAGATACCATCAAAACCGGATACAAAAAAGCTACAGAACTATGGAAAGCTTTATCAGCAAATGATAAGCAAACCAACCCAGAGTGGCTAGACCCTAAGTTTTCTTTTACTGATGAAAAACTACTGGCAGACCAACTGAGCGATTTCCCTCTGATAGAATTTGGGAAGCAGTTTTTTTATCCTGCAACGCAAACAATCTTGTTTGATACCAAGCCTCAACCTTCTTTTAACAAAGATTTTAATCTGCTTATCCATAACCTAAAAGAAAACGAAAAGCAAAAAATAGAGAATTTTATCCTTACTGATTCTTCTAAACAACAAGAACGTTTATTTGCCATTATAGAAGATTTAGGTAAGCAAATTACTTTTACACCTATCAATATATCTATCAGAGAAGGTTTTATAGATTATGAGCAAAAACTGGCTTGTTATACAGACCATCAGATATTTGACCGCTATTATAAATACAAACTTAAAAGAGGCTATACCAAATCTCAAGCCATCACCCTTAAAGAGCTTAGAGATTTAAAACCTGGCGATTTTATCACCCATATAGACCATGGCGTTGGTAAATACGGCGGCTTAGAAAAGGTTGAAGTAAACGGTAAAATACAGGAAATGATTAGGCTTATTTATGCCGATAATGATTTGCTGTATGTAAACATCAACTCTTTAAACCGTATTTCTAAGTATTCTGGTAAAGATGGGCATATTCCTAAAATGAATAAATTAGGAACCGATGCTTGGGATAAACTCAAGAAAACCACAAAAAAAAAAGTTAAAGACATTGCCCGCGACCTGATAAAACTTTATGCCCTGCGTAAAGCACAAGAAGGTATGGCTTTCTCGCCCGATACTTACTTACAAAACGAACTGGAGGCTTCTTTTATTTATGAAGATACGCCAGATCAAGAAAAAGCTACCGCCGATGTAAAAAAAGATATGGAATCGCCACACCCTATGGACCGTTTAGTTTGTGGCGATGTTGGTTTTGGTAAAACAGAAGTAGCTATAAGAGCAGCATTTAAAGCCGCTACAGATGGTAAGCAGGTTGCTATTTTGGTGCCTACAACCATTTTGGCTATGCAACATTACAAAACCTTTAATGAGCGTTTAAAAGATTTCCCGGTAAGGATAGATTATATCAACCGATTTAAATCTACCAAGCAAGTAAAAGATACTTTAGAAGCCTTAAAAGCCGGAAAAGTAGATATCATTATTGGCACCCATAAATTGGTGAGTAAAGATGTTAAGTTTAAAGATTTAGGCCTTTTAATTATAGATGAAGAGCAAAAATTTGGTGTTACCGTAAAAGAAAAATTAAAACAATTTAGGGCTAATGTTGATACGCTTACATTAACTGCAACACCAATTCCTAGAACGCTCCATTTTTCTTTGATGGGTGCTAGAGATTTATCTATCATCCAAACGCCACCACCAAACCGCCAACCTGTTTTAACAGAACTACATGTTTTTAATGAGAAATTGATTAAAGAAGCTGTGGAGTTTGAATTAGATAGAGATGGGCAAGTTTTCTTTATCCATAACCGTGTTGCAGATTTACGTCAGCTGGGCGGTTTAATACAAAAGCTGGTGCCTAAAGCAAGAATAGCAATTGCACATGGCCAGTTAGAAGGCGATAAGCTTGAAGATATCATGCTTGATTTTATTGATGGAAAGTATGATGTTTTAGTTGCTACTACCATTATTGAAGCCGGATTAGATGTACCAAACGCCAATACCATGCTTATAAACCATGCTCATATGTTTGGTTTAAGCGATTTACATCAGATGCGTGGACGTGTTGGCCGCTCTAACAAAAAGGCGTTTTGTTATTTGTTAAGTCCGCCTTTGTCTACCCTTACACCAGAAGCCAGAAAGCGTTTAAGCGCCATAGAAGAGTTTTCTGATTTAGGTAGCGGATTTAACGTGGCTATGCGAGATTTAGACATCCGCGGAAGCGGAAACCTTTTAGGTGCAGAGCAAAGCGGTTTTATTGCTGAAATTGGCTTTGATATGTACCACAAAATCTTGGATGAAGCTATACAAGAATTGAAAGAAGATGAGTTTAAAGGACTGTTTCAGGATGAAAAACCTCGTCCTTTTGTAAGCTTTACCCAAATAGAAACCGATATGGAACTACTTATTCCTGATGAGTATGTAACCAATATCCAAGAACGTTATAATTTATATACCGAGCTTTCTAAAATAGAGAATAAAACAGTTTTAGATGCTTTTGAAAAAGAACTTCACGACCGTTTTGGACCACTACCAAGACAAGTGAAAGACCTACTCAGAACGGTAGAATTACAGTGGATTGGGAAAGAAATAGGCTTAGAAAAAATCAGCTGGAAAAAAGGAACTTTAAGGGGTTATTTTATTACCGATAAACAATCTAAATATTTTGAAACAGATATGTTTGGGCGTATCCTTCAATATGCGCAGCAGCATCCACGTAAAGTAAACCTGAAAGAGGTTAAAAACACCTTGCGTATAGCTGTTGAGGACATCAAAAATATTGATGAAGCTATTTGGGCTTTAGAGCAAATGAGAGACCCAGTTTTGATATAAACTGACTGAATTAACGTAAATTAAGTCAGTTGATTGACTGAATTAATGTTTTTCCAAAAAAATTATCCCAATGCTAAGTTTAACCTCATCCATCGGGATAATTATATAGATTTTATTGTGGCAGAGCTACTTAAATCTTAAGTTCATACTTATAATATTAGAGCTTAAGCCATTACTTCTGCTGTAGTGCCCGTAACGTAACTCAACCATGGTAATTCTTTGTAATTTTAATACGCCTGCTGGAGGTGCAAAACGTATACCTGCTCCAAAATAATTGCTATTAAATTTAGATAAGTCGTAATCACTGGTATAAAAAGTATTAGACAGCTGATGCTGATTGATACCTGCAAAATATTCAGAAGCACTTTGCTGATAATATCTGTAAAAAGGACTTACAGATGCAAATGGAGTAATTTTAACTACTGTTTCTAACTCGGCAGTGCTAGAGTTTATTCCCCAATCATCTGTATAGTAACGGGCAAAAGATCTTAATACTAAATGATCTCCCCAGAAATAGTTTAGCCTAGCGCCTATAGGTAATTTCAATCTATTATCAGGTAAAAATTCTGATTTTAATGTTCCTCTTGAACCATCCGGATTAAAATTATTGATATCATTAAAATAAACCCTTTGGTAACGTGTAGAAAGTAAACCGCTTTGATAAGCCGGCTCTACCATAATTAGAACCTGTAAATCTTTACTGATAACCTGTGCTAAAGACAATGCTGCACTAAAAGAATTTCGCGGAGCGTTATCACCTTGCGTATAGCCTTCAAACCGATAATTAGACCTTAGCTCTATAGGCATAATAACCGCCCAAGTATCAAAAAAGGCTTGTAATTTTACAGAAAAATCGCGGTTTTTATCTTTAGATGATTTGGTATAATTTAAACCTCCGCCTATAGAAGTGTAATCATACTCGCCAGAGAAAGAGGCCGAAAAACCAATGCTATTTCCTTTTTGTTCGTTTGCGATATTCCAGCTTAAAGAAGGATAAATTCTTACATCAGAGTAAGATGCTGAAGTTACTGTTGCAGGGTCTATTTTATCAGACGATGCCGAGGTATAAGTATCAAAACCTACTTCAAAAGTATAAGTATGCTTTAAACCTGTCTTCCCATAACGGGATAATTTTAAATCAAAGCTATTAGAAATATCGGTTAGTTTTTCTGTACCAACACCACCCGTTACGGCAGAATTATTACCATCTTGACTGTAATAGCTGTTTACCAAATTAGCCTCTTCAAACTTAAGTTTTCTTTTCTCAAAAGAAGCCTCGGGCGACTTTATTTGCGCAAAGCTTGCTATAATACTGAGGTAGAAAAATACAATGGTTAAAGATATATATCTCATACTTCTACATTAATTACATCCACAACCACCACCACTTTTACCACCATTTGCGCCAGAAGAGCCTTCGCGGTAAAGTTGTGAATTTTGTTCAAATTTTTCTGCCTTACGGGCTGATAGCTCCATCTCAGAATCATTCAATTTAATTTTCTCATAGGCCTTTACTGCCGTACATGAGCTCATTCCCGAAACATAAAATGCTGCAAGAATAAAAAGTAAACCTATTTTTTTCATTTAACTGATATTGATGTTTTTAGAAGTATGTAACCTGTTATCGTCATCTATCACAATACACGCTACGCCTTTCAATTGGTTTATTAAATCTAAACCCACATGAACGCCCATCACCATAACCGGTGTGGCTAGTGCATCGGCAAGCTCTGCTTGTGGACAAATAATACTTACGCTTTTTATCCCGCTAACGGGCAAACCTGTTTTAGGATTTATTGTGTGCGAGTATTTTTTTCCTTTTATAACAGCAAATTTTTCATAGTTACCAGAAGTAGCTATAGCCATATTACTGATGTTTAGGTAAGAAAAAGCTTGTAGTTTTTGGTCGGGGTTTGCAATGGCCGCTGTCCAAGGTTTACCATCAATTTGGGTACCCCATGTTACTAAATCGCCAGAAGCGTTAACAATACCACTTTTTATGCCCAACTGTTGTAAAACTAATTTTGCTTTATCCGCCGCGTAACCTTTACCTATCCCTCCAAAGCCTATACGCATTCCTTTTTGCTTCAAGAAAACAGTTTGTTGCGCTTCATCTAACACCACATTCCTATAATTGATTAAAGCAACCGTTTTCTTAGCCGTTTCTGCATCTGGCATGGCAGTCATGTTTACATCAAAGTTCCAAAGGCTTTTATCTATAGAACCATAAGTAATATCAAAAGCGCCTTGTGTAATTTCTGATATTTTTAGGGCTCTTTTTATCAAATCAAAAACCTCTTTATCTACTTTAACAGGCTTAATTCCGGCAAAATCATTAATTAAATTGGTTTGGCTATGAGCTTTAAAGGTGCTCAATAAATCTTCTATTCTACTTATCTCTGCAACTGCTTTTGCTATATACTCGTACGCTTCTTGCTCTTGGTGATGAACTATACTGATTTCAAAATGGTTACCCATTAATTTCATTCCCTTTTTATAAACTTGGGGAATTAGTATTTCATCAGTTTTTAGCATGCTGAGTTTTATCTATCTGAGCAGTAAATTCTTGAGCATTTGCTTGAGGAAAACCATCCCATTTTTTCACAACTTTTCCTTGCTCATCTAATAATAATGTGAGCGGAAAAACACCATCAGGATTATATTTTAAAGCTAAATCGTTATTTTTCTTGAGCTGTTCTGCTGGTAATTGATTTTTCTTTAAGCGAGGGAAATCTGCCCTAAGAAGTACTAAATTTTCTGATGCATATTTTTGAAAGTCATTAGCTTCAAAAATCTCTTTATGCATGCGGATACAAGGCCCGCACCAATCAGACCCGGAAAAATTTAAAAGGATATATTTCTTGGAGTCTGCTGCTTTCTTTTGCGCAACATTAAAATCATTCTCCCAAATATTTCCGAAGAAAAACATGGATATAAAAAGTGTGAGTACTAATTTCATTTCAAAAATCTTTCTATCAAATTTAGGTAATAAATATCCAAGTAAAAGTGATATTCATCACAGTAGATAATATTTATCAGAACTTAAGAAAAAACTCTCAAAGTTGTGCCATTTAAAGAGGTATTATATCTTTTTAAAGCTACCGTAGCGGGACCCAAAGTTACTGCGCCATTTTCTGCAAACTGCGCCCCGTGGTTTGGGCATACAAACAATCTTGCATTTGAATTATAGGTTACTGATGTACCTTCATGCGTACAAGCTTGAGCTACTGCTAAAAAAGCTCCACTCATGCTTCTAGCAACAATAATACGGTTGATGTAGATAAAGCCTCCATTATTATTTAAAGCGGCATTAGAGGCTGCTGTTAAATCTATGGTAAAATCTACACCTGTTGGAGGATTAGTTGAATTTGAGGGTCCTTCATTGTCAGATTTTGAACAACCAACGCAGCTAAAAACAACTGCTGATGCTGCGGTAAGCCCAATAGCAGATAAAAATTCTTTACGGTCCATAATTTTAGGTTTTTATTTTCTATAAAGAAACGTGAAAATTGAGCTTTGGTTTTTTAAATTTTCAAAATAATTACAATTTTTTTTATAAAAAAGCCAGTTAGCTTTGAATACTAACTGGCTACTTATCAAGAAGATATTTTTAGCTTACTTAAAAAAAGCTAAAGCATTTTTAATCCTGCTTATTGTTTCTGCTTTACCTAACATCAAAGCAATATCAAATACTTGTGGACCAAATTTTCCGCCTACTAACATCACTCTAAAAGGTAGCATAACTTCGCCAATTTTTAAGTTTTTATCGGCAGCTAAAGCTTTAAACAACACTTCTAAAGCAGTACTGTTTTGAAACTCAATTTCCTCAAATTTTTCTATCAAGGTAGAGAAAAATGCTGCTTTTTCTTCGTTCCATTTTGGCTTTACAGCATCTTCATCATAAGCCGTTGGTGCTTTAAAAAAGAAAGCACCTTGCTGATAAAAATCAGGCAATAAAGTGCAGCGTTCTTTCACGGCATCAATAACTTTTTCTAAATATGTATCGTTTGGAGTAATGCCTTTTTCAGCTAAAAGTGGTTTTACATAAGGCAATAAATGACTTGACGTACTTCTCTTTATCCACTCGGCATTGTACCATTTGGCTTTTTCATAATCAAATTTAGCACCGCCTTTATGGATACGATCTAAAGAGAATTTTGAAATCAATTCATCTAAAGAAAAAAGCTCTTGGTCTGTACCATCATTCCAACCTAGCATAGCCAAAAGGTTTATCATGGCTTCTGGCAAGAAACCTACATCTTTAAAGCCATCTGCTTTTTCTTGAGTTTTTGGGTCTATCCAATCTATAGCGTAAACAGGGAAACCTAATCTTTGACCATCACGCTTACTTAATTTACCATGGCCATCGGGCTTTAATATTAAAGGTAAATGTGCCCATTCTGGCATATCTGCCTCCCAACCTAAATATTTCCACAATAAAATATGAACCGGGGCAGATGGTAGCCACTCTTCGCCTCTAAAAGCATGAGATATCTTCATCAGATAATCATCAACCACAACTGCTAAATGGTAAGTAGGCATCCCATCGGCTTTAAGCAAAACTTTATCATCAACATCGTTACTGTTAAAACTTACATCGCCACGTATTAAATCTTTAAAATAAACCTGCTCGTCTTTTGGCATTTTTATCCTAACAACATGCGGAGCACCTTCTTTAATTAAGCTTTCTGCTGCTTCATGAGGTATGGTTAAAGAATTTCTCATTTGTAAACGATGGTTATGATCGTACTTAAAGTTTTCTATAACCTGTCTTTTGCTTTCTAATTCTTCTGGCGTATCAAAAGCATAATAAGCATAACCGTCTTTTACCAGTTGCTCTGCATAAGCTCTATAAATTTCTTTACGTTCGCTTTGTCTGTAAGGACCATAAGCGCCCCCAACATGCGGACCTTCATCTGGGTTTAGTCCGCACCATTTTAAGCAATTGATGATATAATCTTCTGCGCCTTCAACAAAACGAGTTTGGTCTGTATCTTCAATTCTTAAAATAAACTCGCCTTGCTTTTGCTTTGCAAAAAGGTAATTAAACAAAATGGTACGTACACCACCTATATGTAAGCCTCCAGTTGGGCTTGGGGCAAATCTTACCCTTACTTTTTTATCCATAGCCTTTGAAAATGTAAGCAAATGTTGATGCTTTTCTCAGAAGCCAAAGTTAAGAGATAAGCTTGTACAAACCAGCTTTTTTATCATTAATCACGATTTTTAAGTCCTAAACCTGGTTCATCGCTTAAAATATATTTACCGTCAATAAAATCTGGCGTTTTAAAAGGGTTATTAGTGGTCATGAAAGGTCCGTCTAAATCGGCCCAATCACATAAAGGAGCCAAAGCCACCCCGGCTAAGGTAGCTACACTGGTTTCACTCATGCAACCAATTAGTATTTTCAAATCATTAACTCTGGCCATTTTTATCATCTCATATGCTTCATATAAACCTGCAGATTTCATTAGCTTGATATTAATACCATGATAAACACCTTTAGCTTTTGAAACATCTGCTAAGCGCTGTACAGCTTCATCGCCAATAATTGGGATAGGGCTGTGAGATGTAATCCAGGCATTTCCATCTATGTTTTCTTTAGGCATAGGTTGCTCTATTAACACAACACCTTGCTCTTTTAGCCAAAAAGCCATATCTAAACCTTCATTTTTATCGGCCCAGCCTTGGTTAGCATCAACAAACAAAGGTAAATGGGTAATATTTCTTATGGTTTGAATGATTTGCTTATCGTTTTCTCTACCCAATTTTACCTTTAAGATTTTAAAATCGTACTTTAAAGCATCTTCAACTTTCTTGATAATCATTTCGGGCTCATCAATACCAATAGTATAAGTTGTTTCTGGCATATTTTGAGGTACCGAGTCAAAAAAATTATAACAAGGCTTTTGGGCTATCTTACCCGCTAAATCATACAAGGCAATATCAATAGCTGCTTTTATGGCTGGCATTCCGGCTGTTATATCATCCATATATTGATGAATAGCGGCGAAATCAAAAGGATAGGTGAATTTTGATAAATCTAATTTTGACAAAAAAGAACTTGCTGTTTCTTCATTTTCGCCCATATAAGGTACCATAGAGGCTTCTCCAATACCAGTATATCCTTCATGAAAAATTTCTACCAGCATAATAGGTGTGCTGGTTCTAGAGAACTTAGCTATAGTAAAAGGAAATTTTAGTAAAAGATTAAAACTCTTGTAACTTATTTTCATGTATTTTCGTCTAAAAATTAAATGTAAAAAATTAGCTTTTAATTCAACCTTAAATGATAAAGAAATACTCTCTTAAAATTATTCTTTTTCTGCTTATAACCATTTTAGGCGCTTGTAGTAGTGGGAAAAAACTATTAGAACAAGGCGATTATGACCGAGCTGTATATACCGCTGTTGACCGTTTAAAGGGCAGCCCTAGTAACAGAAAAGCCCGTCAAACTTTAACCGCAGCCTTTTCTTATGCTGTACAAAGGCACCTAAAAAGGATTGATGAAGCTAAACTAAGTACAGCCCCTTTTAAATGGGAAAGTATAGTAAGTGATTATTCTGCTTTAAATAATTTAGCTAATGCAGTAGAAAATTGTCCGGCTTGTTTAGAACAAATTCCCGATACTAGAAAATTCATTAAAGAACTTGATGATGCCCGCTTCTACGCAGCTGAAGAACGTTATAATGCCGGCAAAAAATTATTAGCACAAGGCACCAGAGAATCTGCCAGAACTGCTTATGATCATTTTGACAGAGCAAATCAGTTTTATCCTGATTTTAAAGATGTTAGAAAGCTTTTAGATGATGCTTATTTAGCTGCTGTTTTAAAAGTTATTGTTGAGCCTGTGCAGGTAAACTCTAGACTTTACCAATTGAGTAACGAGTTTTTTCAAGGTAAAATAGCTGAGTTTATGGCCGCTTATGAAGAACGTAGCTTTGTTAAATTCTACAGCCCTGAAGAAGCAAAAAAAATAAAATTAAAAGCAGACCATTTATTAAGTTTAAGCTTTGATGATTTTGTAGTTGGACAAACTTATGTAAAAGAGCGCATTCAAGATGTAAAAAGAGATAGTGTAAAACTTGGCGAAACTGCACAGAAAAGACCTGTATATGGAACAGTAAAAGCCCGAGTTACTACATTTGAAAAAACTATCAGCTCTTCCGGATTACTAGATTTTAGGATAAGAGACTTTAACAATGGCAGAATTATATCCCAAGAAAAAATGCCGGGCACTTTTATTTGGAGAGACGTTTGGGGAACCTTTAATGGCGATGAAAGAGCTTTAACAGAAGAAGAAAGGAGAATTTGCAGAAGAAAAGAGATTATGCCTCCGCCACCACAGGATCTGTTTATAGAGTTTACTAAGCCTATTTATAGCCAGTTAACTACTAAAATTAGAGGTTTTTATAGCAGATATTAATTTTGGTATAATTTTATATTAAACTTGTAAAAACAATAAAAATTAACGCAAACAACACACATCAATATGGAATGGATAACTAATCCAGAAATCTGGATTTCACTACTTACCTTAACAGTTTTAGAAATCGTATTAGGTATAGATAATATTGTATTTATATCTATTCTGGCAGGAAAATTACCTGTAGACCAACAAAAAAGAGCTCGCTCTTTAGGGCTAGCTTTAGCCATGATAACTAGAATTTTACTATTGTTATCTTTAAGTTGGGTTATGTCTTTAACGGCTACGCTTTTTAACCCGGCAGAATGGTTTGGAGTTAGCGATAGCACTTTATTATCAAAATTCGCCATCTCGGGTAGAGATTTAATTCTACTTCTAGGAGGTTTATTCTTGATTTATAAAAGTACCCACGAAATTCATGAAAAACTAGAAGGTGCAGAAGAAGATAACACTGTTAAGAAAACTTATTCCTTTACAGGAGTTATCATCCAAATTTTAATTCTGGATATTGTATTCTCTTTAGACTCGGTAATTACTGCGGTTGGTATGGCCGATGAAATTATGGTCATGATAGCCGCTGTGACCATAGCTGTTGTAGTAATGATGTTCTCTGCAGCTGCCATTTCTAACTTTGTAAACCAGCATCCTACGGTAAAAATGTTAGCTTTATCTTTCTTATTACTTATTGGTTTTTCTTTAGTAGCAGAAGGATTAGACCAGCACATACCTAAAGGATATATTTATTTTGCAATGGCTTTCTCTGTACTGGTAGAAGTACTAAACTTAAAGTCAAAGAAAAAATCAAAGCCGGTTGAGTTAAGAAATACCCCGCAAGAATAATTAAAAGCCTCCTTCATGGAGGCTTTTTTTGACATCTATTTAAAAACTACTACCTTAATAGCTTGTTATATTAAAGTCTTCAAAACGCTGCGCATCTTAACATATTCAACATGTATAAAAAAATTAAGCTCCTAACCGTTTTGTTTAGCATTGCTTTTATAGCATTTTCTTTCAAAACAGACTTATTTCAAGTTTCTAAAAACCTTGACATTTTTGCATCGGTATATAAAGAACTTAATCTTAATTATGTGGATGAGGTTAACTCGGCTAAGCTTATCAGAACCAGTATTGATGCGATGCTAAGTGATTTAGACCCTTATACAGAGTTTGTTCCAGAATCTGAGATTGAAGATTACCGCATGAAATACGTTAGTACCCAATATGGCGGTATTGGTGCAGCAGTTATACATAGAGATGGGCGTGTTTTTATATCAGACCCATTTGAAGGTTACCCAGCACAAAAAGCAGATTTAAAAGCTGGTGATGAAATTATTGCTATTAACGACCAAATCCTAAAAGGTAAAAATAACGACCAAGTAAGTTTGCTATTGAAAGGACCAAAAGAAACTCCTGTAAAATTAAAACTAGCTAGAGATGGTAAGGTATTTGAAAAAGAGCTAAAAAGAGCTGATATTAAACAACCCAATGTTAGTTATTATGGTATGATTGGCAATACAGCCTACATCAGATTAGATAAATTTTTAGAAAATTCCGCTCAAGAAGTTAAAGATGCCCTAATAGACCTTAAAAAGAATAATCCAACAGGGCTTATTATAGACCTGAGAAATAATGGTGGTGGCATTTTGCAAGAAGCAGTAAAAATTGTAAATCTGTTTGTAGGTAAAGATGTTGAAGTGGTTTCTCAGAAAGGGAAAAACCCTGAAAAAAACATCAATTACAAAACATTTTTATCAGCCCTAGAGCCAGATTTACCTTTAGCCATTTTAATTAATAATAGGTCTGCATCGGCATCAGAAATTGTAGCTGGCTCTTTACAAGATTTAGACAGAGCGGTTATTATTGGTCAGCGTAGTTTTGGAAAAGGCCTGGTGCAACAAACTTTTAATTTACCTTATAATACTCTGGTAAAAGTAACGGTAGCTAAATATTATACTTCATCCGGAAGGTGCATTCAAGCTTTAGATTATACCCACCGTACAGAAGATGGTGTGGTAGAAAAAGTGTCAGATTCTTTAATTAACGAGTATAAAACCAAAGGTGGCCGTTTAGTTTATGATGGCAGCGGTATTTATCCTGATATCAATATTGATCCTTATAAGTATCATCAAATTACACAAACCTTAGTATCAAAATATCATGTATTTGATTTTGGAAACTTATTTGTAAAAAACAACCCTACCATTGCTCCTGCCGCAGACTTTAAGCTATCTGATGCAGATTATGATAGTTTTTTAAACTTTATAAAGGATAAGAATATCTCTTACAAAACATCTTCAGAAAGGCTATTAGCTAACTTAAAAGAGGAAGCACAAAAAGAAAAGAAATTAAACGATGTAAAAGCAGAAATAGAAGCTTTACAAAACACTTTAAGTAATAGTAAAAAGGCAGATTTAACAACCTATAAAGCAGAGATTATGCGAGTGTTAGAATCTGAAATTGTACAACGTTATTATTACGAGAAAGGCCGTATTGTACAAACTTTCCAGTACGATGAAGAGATAAAAAAAGCAAAAGAGTTTTTTAATGATAAACAAAAATATAATGCTGTTTTAGCTGGTATTGGTAGCTATAAAACTATAGGTAAACCAGTAAAAGTTGTAGCTAAAGCTGATTAAAATAAAAAGCGGTTTTTAGCCGCTTTTTATCATTTATCTTTTCAATGGTTCTGATATTTCTATGGTTTTAAAGGATGTAAATTTAAAAGCCATAGTTTTACTACTCTTAACTGGAATTTCATTGATAGAACCTGACACCCATTTAGGAGATAGAGCTAATAACCTTGTTATTTCCTCATCAAAACCAAAACCGCCAGGTCTTAACACTTTTATATCCGTTAAACTACCCTCTTTATCTACAACAAAACTCACAAGCACCATTTTTTCCAAATTCTTATTTAATGCTCCTGCAGGATATTGTAAATTCTTATTTAAGAAAGCCTCAAATTCTTTTAAGCCTTTAGCTGGTTCTGCTTGATTATGATTTAATGTATAAACTGCATCTAAATTTTCAGGTAAGGGAGGGCTAAAAAGCTTAATTTTAAGGTCTGGATTATTGTTTTCTAAGGAAAATGTAATATTTAATCTCCTATTTACCCGAACTTTTTCTCCATTTCTAACTCCACTTTTCCATTTCTTTGCTAAGGATAACAATCTTTTAGCTTCTTCTCCAAGACCAGAACCTTTAACATTTCTAGTTATAGAAATATTACTTAAACTCCCGTCTTTTTCTACTATAAAATCCAAATGAATTAATCCTACAATATTATTCTCTAAAGCATTTTTAGGATACTTAAGATTTTCTTTCATCAACTTTTCAAGCCCCTCTAAGCCATCCAGATATACGGGGCTTTCATCTACTTGTACATAAACATAATCGGCTTTATGATTAGCTTCCTTTTGTTGAGCGTAAAAATCATTTGCATTAGAGTAAGAGAAAGTTGACAACATAAAACATGTTGTACAAGCTATAGCCTTGATTAAATTTTTCATAAATAGGGTAATTGGTTTAAAAACCAAAGAAACATATTGTTTTCTAAAATATCAATAGTTAATACCTAAATTGCTTTTTTAAAAATCAGATATGAAAATAACTTTTCATGGTGCTGCACAAACAGTTACCGGCAGTAAACATTTATTAGAACTAGCCAATGGCCAAAAAATTCTTTTAGACTGTGGCATGTTCCAAGGGCATGGAAAACAAACGGGAGAATGGAATTTACATTTCGGTTTTCAGCCTTCTGAGATAGATTTTCTGATTTTATCTCATGCACATATAGACCATTCTGGTTTAATACCTCGCTTAGTTGCGGAAGGTTTTACTGGCGATATTATTTGCACACCAGCTACGAGAGAGCTTTGTAAAATCATGCTTCAGGATGCAGCAAAAATTCAAGAGTCAGACGCTAAATTCATCAACAAAAAAAGAACAAAACTGAATAAAAATTTAGTAGAGCCACTTTATACTATGGAAGATGCTTTGTTAGCCCTTTCATTTTTTAAAAGGGTAAAATACAACCAGCCTTATACGATAACAGATGGTGTTGAACTTTTATTTACAGATGCTGGCCACATTATAGGCAGTGCAGCCGTACATTTAGATATTACAGAAAATAATAAAACCACTAAAATAACCTTTAGTGGCGATGTTGGCCGTTATAACGATTTACTATTAAAATCTCCTGCAGCTTTTAGGCAGGCAGATTATGTAATTCTAGAAAGTACCTATGGAGATAGTTTACATGATATGGCTATGCCAACAGAAGGCAGACTTTTAGAGGTCATACAAGATACTTGTATCCAAAGAAAAGGAAAAGTTATTATCCCAGCGTTTAGCGTTGGACGCACACAAGAGATATTATATGCGCTTAACGGTTTAGAATTAAAAGGCGTATTGCCAAAAGTAAAATACTATGTAGATAGCCCTTTATCAGAAAAAGCCACATTGGTGGTAAAAGCCCACCCTTGGAATTTTAATGACCAGGTACAAGAGGTCTTAAAACAAGATGATGACCCCTTTGATTTCGAGGGTTTATCTTTCATTGAAGATACCGAAGCTTCAATAGCTTTAAATGAAGACCAAACACCGATGGTTATTATCTCGGCATCCGGTATGGCCGAAGCAGGCAGGGTAAAACATCACATTAAAAATAATATTGAAAATCCAAATTGCACCATTTTACTGGTTGGTTATAGTGAGTCTGGCTCCTTAGCCGGACGTTTAAAGAGTGGTGTTAACCCGGTATCTATTTTTGGCGAATATTATCAAGTTAATGCCAAAGTTATCAGCATACAAACCATGAGCGCCCACGGAGACCAAAAAGATTTAATTCGTTTTATAGAAAATCAGGATAAAAGCCTAGTAAAAAAAATATTTTTAGTGCATGGCGAGCCTGATACACAAGAAATTTTCAAGCAAAAACTGTATGAAAAAGGCTTTCAGAACATAGAAATACCTTATCGTCACCAAAGTTTTGAACTTTAAGCCACATTTTAGTAAAAAATAGATTTCTAAGCATATAAGACTAATTGTAATTCAGGCAACAATCTTTATATTTGCCTCCGTAAATTCAGATTTTAAGACATAATCATGAGAGTAATACAATACAGAGAAGCACTTCGTGAAGCCATGAACGAAGAAATGCGCAAAGACGATAAAATTTTCTTAATGGGTGAAGAAGTTGCCGAGTATAACGGTGCTTACAAAGTTAGCCAAGGCATGCTTGATGAATTTGGTCCGAAAAGAATTATTGATACGCCTATTGCCGAGCTTGGCTTTGCTGGTATTGCTATTGGTGCTGCTATGAATGGCTTGCGCCCAATTGTAGAATTCATGACTTTTAACTTTTCTTTAGTTGCGATAGACCAAATTATCAACGGTGCAGCTAAAATGTTATCTATGTCTGGTGGTCAAATTTCTGTACCAATTGTTTTTAGAGGTCCTACTGGTAATGCTGGGCAATTAGGTGCGCAACACTCTCAAAATTTCGAGAATTGGTTTGCTAACTGCCCTGGTTTAAAAGTAGTAGTTCCATCAAACCCTTATGATGCAAAAGGTTTATTAAAATCATCTATTCTAGATCCAGACCCGGTTATTTACATGGAGTCTGAATTGATGTATGGCGATAAAGGTGAAGTGCCAGAAGAAGAATACTATATTGAAATAGGAAAAGCAAAAGTAACCAGAGAAGGTTCTGATGTTACCATTGTTTCTTTCGGTAAAATGATGAGCAGAGCTGTACAACCTGCTGTAGAAGCTCTGGAAAAAGAAGGTATTAACGTAGAAGTTATAGATTTAAGAACTGTAAGACCAATTGATTTTGAAACTATTTTAACTTCTGTTAAGAAAACAAACAGACTGGTAGTAGTTGAAGAGGCTTGGCCTTTAGCATCTATTTCATCTGAAATAGCTTTCCATGTACAAAAAAATGCTTTTGATTATTTAGACGCACCAGTTTTACGTATCACTTGTGCTGATGTTCCTCTACCTTATGCTCCAACCCTAATTGCAGCCAGCTTACCAAACGCAGAGCGTATTGTTAAAGCGGTAAAAGAAGTAATGTACATCAATAAATAATCTTATTCAAGATATATGAAAAAGCCGAGTTGTGATAAACAGCTCGGCTTTTTTTGTGGATAGGGTTTATAATTATTGCTTTTCCTTTAGCGTAATGACAACAACTCCATTCTTACCTTGCTCGCCATATTTATCTGTAGCATTTTTATCTTTCAAGACTTCTACTTTATCGATGTTTTCAGGCTTAATTTTTTTCATATCCTCTTCAGTAATTACTTTTCCATCTAAAATAAATTGAGGTTTAGGAGTATAACCTGTTAGATTAAAAGAAATAGGTAAAGCAAAGTTTACCCTTACAACTTTTCCATTCTGTTGACCTGGCTCCCAGTTTGGTGAAAGTTTTATTACCCTTAAAGCTTCTTCATCCAATTCCTTACTCACACCTCTTAAAATTTTAATATCACTTAAAGAACCATCTTTCTCTACAATAAAGTTAACAATAACTCTTCCTTCTATTTTTTTTTCTTTAGCTTCTATCGGATATTGTAAATTTTTCATTAAAAATTCCGGAAATTTTTGAGGCCCACCTTTAAACATCGGTAAAACATCTACATCATTTGACACAACCTCCTCATTTTTATAGCCATACACTTTTACTTCTTTTAAAATTGGTGCATCTAAAGCAGGTTCTTTAGTAAGTTCTTTTTTTATTGTGTCCCTATTAAAAGAAGCTTCCGTCTCATCAAAATCAACTATAGTTTCAGATTTTGGCTTTAGCTGCTCTGTTTTAATCTTGTATAAGGTAGTTTCTTTAAAAGTAGGAATCAAGGTTTGAATTGATTCTTGAAATTCTATTTTGCTAGCCACGTTTTTGAGTGTTTTATTTTCATTGATGGTAGCAGAAGATAGTATCAATGCTAATAGAAATAATGGAACAGACAATCCATACTTTAGAATGGCTGCTTTACTTGATTTTTGCTTTTGTAACATAAGGATTCTCCTTTTTAATAAAGATTGGTTAAAAAATGTGTTGGTTAACTTATGTGGATTTATACCGAGGCTTTCACTAAATAGGAGTAAAGCATATTCTTTTTTACTAGACGCAGATTGTACAACTACCTCATCAGCAATAAATTCATGAATTTGCTTTATTGCAACTTTATAGAAATATACAATCGGGTTAAACCAATTTATGATGCTAATTATCTCAAAAAATAAAACATCAGCTGTATGTAATTGCTTAGCATGTGTAAGCTCGTGTTTCAAGATTATATCTTTCTGAGGAAGGTTTTCATCAATTTTAATTTGATTGAAAAATGAAAATGCTTGCTGATGGTTATCGGTTTTTAAAAGCCTCCTTAATTTTACAAGCCTGTAAACAAGTCTTGTAAAACATACAAGAACACCACCTATATAAATGAAAGTTACATAATCACTCAAGGTATGAGCTTGTGTATTTATTGGTTTAGCAAAACCTTCTGTAACTGCAATGTAAACTCCAGACCATCCTTGCTCTACCTTATCTGTAATAAAAAATTGGCGTATCCAATCTAGGTAAAACAAGGGTATACATAAAGAAATTAAAGCCGACCCTACCAAGTATATCCTGTTAAGCTGAAAAAAGGTTTCATTTCTTAAAAACAAGAAGTAAAATCCATAAAATAACATCAAGTAAATGTTGATTTGAATAAGGTAGTTTGCCCAGTTCATCATTTATCGTTTTTAAGTTTTTCAATAAGTTTTAATATTTCATCCGCTTCTTTTAAATCAATTTTTTGCTTTTTCACAAAAAAGGAGAACATACTCTCTACAGAGTTTTCAAAATAACCGTTCAGTAGCTTATCAGTTGCGTAGTGTTTATATTCTTCTTTTGTAATTGATGGTAAGTATTGATGACTTTTACCAAAAGCTTTATGCTTAACAAAACCCTTAGTTTCTAAAATCCTAATGATGGTTGATACTGTATTGTAAGCCGGTTTAGGTTCTGGCAAATGCGCTATAACATCCTTAACAAAGCCTTGTTGTATCTCCCAAATCACCTGCATAATTTGTTCTTCTGCTTTTGTAAGTTCTTTAAATTCTCTTTCCATATGATTTGCTAACGTTTAAACTAATGTATAACTAATTTTTTAGTTATACAACTAAAAAATTAGTTATTTTAAGAAAATATAATTTAAAATTTTGAAAATCAGACAACTAAAGTGATTACAATGATAAAACTACTTCATCACATGAACTTTCAGAAAATATTACTCCCATAAGATTAATACAAATAGACTCAACTCAACAGCCAAAATTTTGTTTACATTTATATAAAACCAATGAAACCTGTTTGATATGAAAGAACTCAACAGACCAGTAAGAGTTTTAGTTGCCAAAGTTGGCTTAGATGGACATGACCGTGGAGCCAAAATAATAGCGACTTCTTTAAGAGACGCCGGTATGGAAGTTATTTATACAGGCTTAAGGCAAACGCCAGAAATGGTGGTTAATACAGCCTTACAAGAGGATGTTGATGCTATAGGTGTATCTATATTATCAGGTGCGCACATGACTGTTTTTCCAAAAATCATCAATCTTATGAAAGAGAAAGGTATGGATGATGTATTGGTAACAGGTGGTGGTATTATTCCGGATGAAGATATGCAAGCGCTAAGGAAAATAGGTGTTGGCGAGTTATTTCCGCCGGGAACTAATACAGTAACCATTGTAAATTATATTAAAGATTGGGTTCTAAAACACAGAGACTTTTAATTATGAAAAACTATCTTAACCTTCTTACAGACTTACAAAACAATATTCTCTATTTAACTATCAACAGAGAAGAGAAACTTAACGCTCTTAATAAAGATACTTTAGCCGAATTACATGATTGTTTTATAGCCGCATTAAATGATGAATTGATAAAAGGTATCATCATTACTGGTAAGGGAGAAAAAGCATTTGTGGCTGGTGCCGATATTAAAGAATTTTCTGATTTTAATGCTGAAGAAGGAAAAAACTTAGCTAAAGAAGGTCAAACAAAGGTTTTTGATCTAATTGCTAACAGTAAGAAACCAGTTATTGCTGCTATTAATGGCTTCGCTTTAGGAGGTGGTTTAGAATTAGCTATGGCTTGTCATATCAGAATAGCATCGCAAAATGCCAAATTAGGACTTCCAGAAGTTAGTTTAGGGTTAATTCCGGGTTATGGGGGTACTCAAAGATTAACAGAATTGGTGGGTAAAGGAAAAGCACTTGAAATGATTTTAACTGCTGATATGATTTCTGCCGAAGAAGCAGAAAAATTAGGATTAATAAATTATGCGGTATCTGCAGCAGATTTATTACCAAAATCAACAGCTTTAATGCAAAAAATACTTAGTCGCTCGCCAGAAGCTATTGCAGCCGCCATACAGGCTATCAATGCGTTTAACCATAGTCAAAGTGGTTACCAAGCAGAAATAGATGCTTTTGGAAGTTGTTTCTCTACCTCCAATTTTAAAGAAGGTGTATCCGCATTCTTAGAAAAGCGTAAGCCCAATTTTCGCTAATATGATTTTATCTATCATATGAATTAATTTTACTATAATTAAAATTAATTATGTAGAATTATTTTCCCATTTAAAATAAATATCTATATTCGCTTAAAAGAAGCTTGATGGTTTCTTGTTCTGGCAAGTAAATACAGATATGAAAAAAATACTAATCGTTGATGATGAAGTTAACATTGGGTTACTTCTCTCTAAATTTCTATCAAGAAATGGTTTTGAAATAAAGACTGCTACTTCAGGAACTTCAGCCTTTGATATCCTCAGTAAAGAAACTTTTAACCTTGTGCTTTGCGATTTTAGGTTGGAAGATACAGATGGCCGAGAAGTATTAAAAAAAATCAAATTACTTTATCCAAGAACAGGTGTTATCATTATTACAGGTTATTCTGATATAAAATTAGCTGTAGAGCTCATTAAAATGGGTGCCTATGACTATATAACCAAACCTCTTTATCCAGATGAGATTCTCAACACCATCAATAAAGCTATTGAAACTCAACAAGCTTTAAATGAAGAATTAGACAATCCTTCTACTATTGCAGAAGAAACCCCTAAAACAAAAGAGGCTAAAAAAACTTCAGGAAGTTTTGATGAATATGTAATAGGTCAAAGTACTGCCGCTAAAGAACTAATGAGGCAGATAGAATTGGTGGCTCCTACCAATTACAGCGTTATTTTAATAGGAGAAAGTGGAACAGGTAAGGAATCGGTTGCTAAAAGTATCCATATGAAAAGTAATAGAAGAGACAAACCTTTTATTGCGATGGATTGCGGTTCTTTAACTAAAGAATTGGCAGGATCAGAGTTTTTTGGGCATGAGAAAGGCTCTTTTACTGGCGCATTATACACCAAAATTGGTCACTTTGAAATGGCAAATGGTGGCACACTATTTTTAGATGAAGTAGGAAACCTTTCTTACGAAATACAAGCCGCTTTATTAAGAACGGTACAAGAAAGAAAAGTAAAAAGAATTGGCTCTACTAAAGAAATAGACCTTGATGTAAGAATTATTGTTGCTACCAATGAAAACTTAATTGATGCTATATCTAAAGGTAAATTTAGAGAAGATTTATATCACAGGTTTAATGAATTTGGAATCTATATGCCTCCCTTAAGAGAAAGAGGAAAAGATATCTTAATTTTTGCAGAACACTTTCTAAACGCAGCAAATGCAGAACTTAACCGAGATGTTAAAGGCTTTAGTGAAGAGGTAGAAGAATGTATACTTACTTATACATGGCCAGGTAACGTTAGAGAGTTAAAGAACGTTATGCGTAGAGCAGTTCTGTTAACTGAGGGAGATTATATCCTTTTAAAAGCCTTACCATTAGAAATTTCAACCTTCACAAAAATATCAGCATTAGAAACCATTTTAGACAAACCATCAGGAGGTGGGGAAGGTAGAAGAGAGAAAAAACTAGATTTAAAAAATGCAGCCTTAGAGGCAGAATACGAAACCATTTTAAAAGTACTTAAAGAAGTAAATTTCAATAAAACTAAAGCAGCCAAACTTTTAAATATTGATAGGAAAACGCTTTATAACAAAATGAAAGCTATTAATCTAGAATAATAATGACTTCTAACCTCTCATTTTTAAAATCTAGAAAAGGATTTGATATCCCTATTCCGTATTTCATAGCAATATTTACGCTATGTATTTTTCCGTTCATGCTTTCAGTTTTAAGGCTTGATATTGATTTACTTGGCTATCATATCATATCTTTTGAAAACAATACTATCCACAGAAATATGAATGTTGGCAAAGCATTTAATACAGCTTGGATATTATTTAGTGTTGCTACCGGATTATTTACCTGCATCTTAACTTTAATTGATTTTAAGGTTAAAAAAGATATCGCAGCCCCCATTATTGGCCTAGTACTACTTTGCACAGCAATGATAGACTTATTACATCTTATAGTTGCCGCTGATTTAATTCAACTAGCCATTAATGATACAGATGCACTTTATATTACATGGTTTGCTAGTAGGATTCTACAAGTTACATTTTTAATTGTAGGTACAGGACTCATCCTAGTTGTTAAAACTAAAACCATCAGAAAAATAGAGCAAAAAGTTAAACTATTGCAAAGTTTAACACTCATATTTGCTATTATAACTGTAACTGTAATATACTTTCTACTTACAGTAAAAACTCTACCAGATCTACTTAAAACCAGCAATTCTTTTCTGATACATCCAACAGAATTAATAATTATAGGATTATTCTTTTTATGGGGTTCGGTTATCATGCCAAATGTGATAAAAACCTACCCTAGTATATTTTCGCAACTTTTAGTTTTAAGTATGATTCCTGCAATTTTTGCAGCCGTACATATGTCTATTTCAACCTTTCCTTTTGATGCTAATTATAATGTTGCGCAGTTTTTAAGGCTAATAACCTATTTTATTCCTTTAACAGGAATTAGCCTAAACTATTCAAGAAGCATCTCTAAACAACACCATACTAATTTAAAATTAGATAGAGAGATACAGGAAAAAAAGAAAATACAGCAAAACTTAGAAAGCAGACAAAATTTGCTAAAATATGCCGAGTCTATGGCTAATATGGGTAGTTGGGAAATGCAAACAACTACCGATAAGATGATATGGTCTGATGCACTATACCACGTTTTAAATTTAAATCCACAACAAACCCAGCCAACTCTTGAAGCTATTCTTCACCTTTTTCAGGATGATGATAAAAACAACTTCAAACAAGCTTTACAAAACTGTATCAAAACTCAAGGTTCTTTTCAGTTAGAGTATCAAATTACAGATCATCATACATCGAAACAGCGCTTTTTACAAATAAAAGGACAGTATATCCAAACAGAGAACAAAATTATAGGCACCTGCCTTGATGTGACCAAACTTAAAGAAGCCACATTTAAACTAGAACAAAATGAGGCCATTTTAAAAGAAGCAGAATCAATTTCTCATAATGGAAGTTTTGAATGGAATCAAGGCTCTTCTTCTATTTTTTGGTCTGATGAACTTTATAGGATACACGGCTTAGACCCACAAAATATTAAACTAGATTTTGGCTTTTATAAAACCTTAATTCATCCAGAAGACCTTAAAAGATGCGAATCTACAGTAGAAAAAGCTTTTAATCTGAAGCGTAACTTTGTTATTGAGTACCGTATTATTAAACCAGATAAAGAGGTTAGATTCTTGTATGGAACAGCAAAAATTATCATCGATAAAAAAACCGAGGCCATAAAAGTTTTAGGTACCATTCAGGATATTACAGAGCTTAAAAACACAACCATATTATTAGAAAAAACAGAAAGTATTTATAAAACTATTGCCAAAAATGTTCCAGATTCTGCTGTGATGATGTTTGATAAAGATTACAAATTAATCTTATTAGATGGCCCAATAGTTAAAGACTTAAACTTTAAAACCCAACCACAAACTGGTATTTTTCTACCTGATTTATATCATGATGAACTAGCATCAAAAATTAAAAAATCTCTCGATAAAGCATTTGCAGGTTTAGAAGTATCTTTTGAAAAAGAAGAGAATAATCGTTTTTACAAGATAGACTACGTACCGGTAAGAAACGTAGCAGGAGAAATTTTTAGTGTGATGGTGGTAAAGCATGATATTTCTGAGATTAAAGCCGCACAAAAAGATTTAGAATCTAAGGTTGATGAGTTAAATAGGTCTAACCAAGATTTAGAACAATTTGCTTATGTAGCCTCTCACGATTTACAAGAACCCTTAAGAAAGATAAGAGCTTTTGGAGACCGTTTGCAAAACAAATATGCCCAAGAAATTTCTGAAGAAGGTTTAGATTACATAAAAAGGATGCAAAGTGCATCAGAGAGAATGCAAACTCTTATTGATGATTTACTTACCTATTCTAGGGTTACCCGCGGAGACGAAGGTTTTGTAGAGGTAGATCTACATGAGCAAATACAAATGACTTTAGAAAATCTTGAATTTGCTATAGAGAAAAAAGGCGCTACCATAGATATGATGGTAAACCATACCGTAAAAGCAATACCTGGGCAAATTAGACAGCTTTTCCAAAATTTATTTAGTAATGCTATTAAATTCAGTAGAGAAAATATTGCTCCGGTAATAGAAGTAAAATCTGAAATAATAAGTGGTTCTTTACTTCATATACCAGGAGTTTATCCCAACAAAGATTACTGTGTTATTAAAATTAAAGATAACGGTATAGGTTTCGACCCTCAATACGGCGATAAAATATTTGCACTTTTCCAAAGATTACATACCAGAAATGAATACGAGGGAACAGGTATTGGATTAGCTGTTTGTAAAAAAATAGTTGAGAAACACGATGGTTTTATACAAGCTGATAGTAAACCAGGAGAAGGCACATTATTCACCATCATTTTACCTTACAAAGCTTCATGAGTAAAAAAATAATAAATAGTACTATTTGGATTGCAGAGGACGACCCTGACGATAGATTAATGCTTAAAGAAGCTTTTGAGGAAGTTAATTATACCAAGCCTTTAGTTTTTTTTGAGGATGGCGAAAAAGTTATTGAAAGCTTAAAAAAGAAACGCATTAAATTAAGGCCAAATCTTATTTTGCTGGATTTGAATATGCCTAAAATAAACGGACATGAGGTATTAGCCTTTATTAAAGCTAATGAAAACACCAAAAATATACCGGTTATAATTTTTACTACTTCTAAAAGCGAAGAAGAAAAAATAGAAAGCCTAAAACTAGGTGCTAGTGATTTTATTACTAAACCCTATAAATTTAAAGATATGATAAAAATTGCCGGAGATTTAATCAAATCATACGGATAAATGATAATAATATGAAGCCTGTTAAAGTATTATTAATAGATGATGATGAGGATGACTACATCCTTACCAAAGAAATATTTAACGATATTCCTCAAAAAGAAAAATATCAGTTAAGCTGGATTAACAACTATGAAGAAGGTATTAATGCCATGCTCAAGAGCCATTATGATATCTACCTGGTAGATTATCGTTTGGGTAAATATACTGGTATTGATTTGCTGAAAGAAGCTATAAAATCTAACGTTGGAGAACCTATTATCATCTTAACAGGAAAAGGTGATTCTAAAGTAGATGACGAAGCTTTACAAATTGGTGCAGCAGATTATCTTATCAAAGATAAAATAGACCCTTACACTATAGAACGCTCTATACGATATGCTTTAAAACATACTTTAGCCTTAAAAGCGTTAAAAGAAAGTGAAAACAAGTTTAAAATTATTTTTGAGCGCTCTAAAGAACCATTTGTAATTATAGATTCTTTTGGTGCCATTAGAGATATTAATGAAGCTGGTTTAAGATTTTTCAAATACACCAGAGAAGAACTTGAGCTCATAAAAGGTGTTGATTTATACCTTAACCGTAAAGATAATACCCAATTTGTTCAGCAAATGGATGAAAAAGGTTCTGTTAATGATTTTGAAACCCAGCTCATCACCAAAGAGAAAGAAATAAGAACAGTAGCCATATCGGCCTTTTTACAAATAGACCAACACGCCACACAAGAGCTTTATTACTGTATCATCCATGATATCACCAATAGAAAAAAAGAAGAAAAAGCTATTGTAGATATTGAAAAGCTAGCCGTAACAGAAAGAATTGTTAAAGGCTTATCAAATGAAATAAGAAATCCTTTATCTAACATCAACTTATCCTTAGAACAACTTAAGCTTGATTTAAATACAAATGATGAAACCATCAATCTTTATTTAAACATCTTAAAAACAAATTTTGATAAGATTAACCTATTAGTTTCTAATTTAGTTAGCTCTACACAAAACAGAGAACTTAATATTCAAACTAAAGTTATCAACCATATTCTAGAAGAGAGCATTATCAAAACAGAAGATGAGTTAACTCACCAATCGTTAAAAATAGATAAAGACTTCAATACTACTGATATTATGGTTGATGTTGATGAGGAACAAATTTTACAAGCTTTACAAAATGTTTTCATCAACGCTATAGAGGCAGGTGCAAACTATATATCAGTAAAAACAGCAGTAAAAAATAATGAAGTAGAAATACTTATTTCTGATAATGGAAGCGGAGTACAACCAGAAGACCAAAAAAGAATATTTGAGCCATTTTTCACCCATAAAGCAAAAAGCTTAGGTATGGGTTTAGCAAATGCTCAAAAAATTCTTTTGAATCATAAAGGTAAAATTAGCTTAGAGGATACTTCAGCAAATGGTTCTACCTTCGCTATTTCAATACCTGTAAGTAAACAAATAAATTTATGGGATGCTTTATAATTAAATTTTTTATTATTTAGCATATTATAATCAAGAAATTTATTAACATTGCAAATTAAAATAATAGAGATGAGAAAAAACATTAAAAATTTTTTAGCATTATACACGCTTTTTGCATCAACAACCTTTGTAGCTCTTGCTCAAGATACTAAAATGTCTACAGCAAAAACTTTTGGCGGCAGAGGTCAATACAGAACTTGGTCTGTAGGTGTTAATGCTGGAGCTTTAACTCCGGTTGTATTAACAGGAGGTTCAAATGACTTTACCAATTGGGATGCTAACTTTGGATATGGTTTAAGCCTAAACAAACAAGTTGCACATTCTTTCAGCTTACAAGCTAATGCTTTTTTTGGTGATTTATCAGGTAATAATGCTGATGCACCAGGCGGTAGAGTAGGCAACTACAGATCTTTTGAAACACAAATAGGCTTCGGAATAGATTTAAGAGGTGTTGCTAACGTAGCTACTGTTGATTTCCTTAAAAGAGAAAATGCACTAAACTTTAGTGTTTCTACTGGTTTAGGTGTCTTAGGTTACGCTCCTAGCTATGTAAACCAAGCTAATGCAATTATAGATTGGAAAGGTGTTTCTGGTGCTTCTGGCGATAAAGATTTTATAAAGAGTGCTTATGTACCTGTAGGTGTTGGCGCAAAATTCAAAGTTTCTGAATTGGTAAGCTTTAACTTAGGGTATACTATGAATTTCTTAGATGCGGATAATCTAGATGCTAATTCTGCTAAAGAAAATTCTAAAGATAAATTTTCATACACTCATGCTGGTTTAGAATTTTCTTTAGGTTCTAAAAGCAAACCAAATTTAACTTGGGCTAATCCAGTAGCTACCATGTATGATGAGCTTAACGATTCAAAACTACGTGAAGATGTTAACAAGTTAAAAACTCGTACTTCTACAGCAGAGCAAGATGTACAAGATCTTAAAAAAGATACCGATGGAGATGGTGTTGCTGACCACCTAGATAAGTGCCCTGGAACACCAGTAGGCACCAAAGTAGATGGTGCAGGTTGTGCATTAGTTGTTCCTCAAACTAAAGCAAAATAATCTTTACCATCATCATAAAAAAGCTTCGAAATAATTTTCGGAGCTTTTTTTGTTTTAAAAGCTTTCATATATTTAATTATGTCAGTTTTTACTTATAAGCAAAGAAATTCTATTGTTCTTATCGTACTATTAATTTTAGCCGCGGTAATACTGTACAGTTTAAGAGACTTATTTACTGCTTTCTTAGGCGCTATTGTAATTTACACCATTTTCAAACCGCTATATCTATATCTGGCTAAAAGAATAAAGAGTTATTTAGCTGCTGCAACGGTTATTTTATTATCCTTTATCATCATTATTTTACCTTTTTTTGCTCTCAGTTATATGATTATAGATCGTGTAACTGATTTAAAACAAAATCAGTTTCAACTTAAAGCCTTAATTTCCAGATTAGATGATTTTGTAGGACTTCAGTTAAATCAACCTCATTTGGTAGATAAATACGTAAATAAGCTTTCCATATTAATTCAAGAGCTATTTCCAACTTTTGTTGGAGGCGCATTTTTCATATTTCTTGCCCTTACGCTGATGTATTTTATACTTTACTTTATGTTGGTAGAGATGGAATCATTCGAAAATATCCTTTTAAAATATGCACCATTAAGAGAACATCATGCCAAACAATTTGCAGAAGAACTCAAAAACACCACCTATTCTAACATTTTAGGTCAAGGTTTAATAGCTCTAGTACAAGGTATGCTGGTAAGTCTATCATTTTTCATTGTTGGGATAAACGATGCCATATTTTGGGGTGTGTTGGGTATATTTTTATCATTTTTACCTGTTGTTGGTGCCCCACTGATTACCTTGCCTGCTGCCATTATTTTATTTTTAAACGGAGAAACGGGGAATGCTATTTTTCTAAGCATTTTTACGCTAACTATACTTATCAATATAGACAATATCATTCGTTTTATCATCAATAAAAAAGTAGCTGATACGCATCCTATCATCACTGTTATAGGTGTTATTATTGGTATACCCATGTTTGGTTTTGTGGGTTTAGTATTTGGTCCTTTGCTACTCTCTTGGTTTATACATTTAGCTGCCATCTATGAAATAGATATCATAGCAACAGAAAGATTAGAAAATCATTTAGAAAACAAAAATTCAAATTCATAGCATAAAAAAACATTTTGGCAGGATATTTTCTTGTTAAACATAGTTATTCACATTAAAAAAAATCATCATGACAGAGAATTCAAAAACAGTTATAGCACTTTTAGCCGGATTAGCTGCTGGTGCTGCTTTAGGTTTATTATTTGCTCCAGAAAAAGGTTCAGACACAAGAGATAAACTTGCTGAATCTTTAAAGAATTTAGGCGATAGTATCAAAGAAAAAGCCGCAGAAGAAATTGATAATCTTACAGATTTAAAGGAAAAAATTGTAGGTAATATAAAATCAAAAATTAAGCAAGCAGAACATGAATATGCTGATGATACGGAACACGCTTAATTTTTAATCATCTAATTTTTAATGACAGACACACGTTAAGTAATGGAAGAGTTAATAGAAAAAATAAAAGAGCATTTAAATACAAGAATGAAGCTTGCTAAGCTTACACTTGTAGAGAAAGGAGTACTGCTCTTCGCCAATTTAATTACGGATGGTTTAGTAATTATATTCATTGTACTTGCATTTCTTTTCGTGAGTCTGGCATTTGGTTTTTACTTATCAGAATTGCTTGGCAATAGTTACGGAGGCTTCTTCTTGGTTTCTCTTTTCTATTTTTTAATGGCAGTATTAGTATATGCTACCAAAGACAAATACCTAGAAAAACCTATAATTAATAACATGATTAAGAAAATTTTTAAGAAACAAGAGGAGGAATAGCAGTGGAAACTCAAGTTAAAATAGAGAATCTTCAACAGTTAAGAGCTCAAATAAAAACATTACGCTTACAACAAGCAGAACAAGAGCTTTATTTCTTAGAAAAAAAGCAGAGTTTTCAAGAAGCAATTAAATCTCCCTTTAAGTTCTTAAAAAAAGTAGGTTCATTTTTAGGTTTTAATAGTAAAGAACAGCAAGGTGTAAGCCCTAAAAACGCAGATTGGGTTACCTCTCTAGCAAGAATATTTGTACCATTTGTACTTAATAAAACCTTATTAAGAGGTAATGGCTTGTTTTTAAAATCTGTACTTACGCTTATCTCACAAAGGGCTATTAACCCACAAAATGTTAATCAACATACATTAAGTAGTTTAATAGATAAAGTAAGCTCTTGGATAAACTCTACCCTAAAAAGTAAAAAGAAAAAAGATATAGATTATGGCATCCCGCCAGATAGCGAAACTTTTTAACAAAAAAGAGAGCTTTTTATAAGCTCTCCCTTTTTAAAATTTATAGACAACAGTATTGATATTCATACCTGCACCTACAGAGGTAAATAAGACAACATCATCTTTCTTAATTTCATGCCCCTGATATTTAGTTTTCAAGATTAAGTCTAATAAAGTTGGCACTGTAGCTACTGAAGAGTTACCAAGTTTTGCAATAGACATCGGCATTACATCTAGTGGAGCATCATCAATATCATAAAGCTTGAAAAATCTTTTTAAAATAGCCTCATCCATTTTTCCATTGGCCTGGTGGACTAAAACTTTCTTTACATCACTTGGTGTTAAATTGGCTTTTTCTAAAGCTGTCTTCATCACCAATGGTACATTTTTTAAAGCATATTCATACACTTTACGTCCGTCCATTTTTAAGAAAATATCAGTGTAAGCAGCATAATCTTCTTTACTACTGCCTTCCATTCTTAAAAACCAAGCTTCATTTTGCGTATGTGTTTGGGCTTTATGAGATAGCATACCCACATTTTCATTTGTTTCTACAGCACTTAATATCACAGCACCAGCACCATCAGCATAAATCATGCTATCTCTATCATGTGGGTCGGTAATTCTTGATAATGTTTCTGTACCTATTATTAAGACATTTTTTGCATCGCCAGCTTGGATATAGTAGTTAGCTTGTATTAAACCTTGCACCCATCCTGGGCATCCAAAAGGTAAATCATAAGCTATACAGTCTGGATTTTGTATTTCTAATTTATGCTTAATACGACTAGCTAATGTTGGCACCATATCAGAGCGGTTTGTACCATAATTTATATCACCAAAATTATGTGCTACAATGATATAATCTAAAGACTCTGGATCTATCAAAGAAGATTGTAAAGCATCTTGCGCAGCTAGAAAACCTAACTCAGAAGCTGTTTGATTAGGCTCAGCATATCTTCTCTCTTCTATATCGGTAATGGTAACAAATTTCTTAATAATGTCTGCATTACTACGATTGATGCGTTGCCCGTCTCTTTCAAAGAATTCATGGTTAATAAAATCTTCGTTCTTAACTACAACACCAGGAATATAACTCCCAGTTGCAGTAATAACAGCTTTAATTGATTTAGTCATACGTTAAATTTGAACTATATACCAAATTAGTATAAAGTATCGGAATTAGGAAATATTTATTAAAACAAACTCGTTTGCCTATTAAAATCATTCCTAAAAAGATCTAATCTTTGAATTTTCATTGATCTTCCTGTTAGATATTTTTTAACAGCTAAATTAAAAAGTTGATGTATGGCTTGAGCCTCTATCCCATCTCCAGAGATACGCTTACCCCACCTTGTATCGTTTAACTTACCTGCATGGCAAGCTTGTATTTGGTGCAACACTTTTTGGGCCGCATCCGGAAAGGCTTTTTCTATCCAATCTGTAAAAATATGAGCGATGGCACCATTTAAACGCACAATAGTAAAAGCAGCAGCCTGCGCCCCATGAGATGCGGCTGCCTTAACAATATCCGTAATTTCATGACTATTTAAGCCTGGTATAATGGGGGCAACCATTACTCTTACAGGTATATCATACTTTGCCAACGTTTCAACAACTTTTAGTCTTCCTTTACCAGTAACAGTTCTAGGCTCTAGTTTCAGGCGCAAATCCTCATTCAATGAAGTAATAGAAATATTTACATGCAGTAAATCATGCTTGTTTAATTCTTGTAATAGGTCTAAATCTCTAAGGATAAGATTATTTTTAGTGATGATACTAACCGGATGCTTGTATTTTAGTAATACTTCTAAAAGCGACCGTGTTATTTTAAATTTTCTTTCTGCAGGCTGGTAGCAATCTGTATTTCCGGATAGTAAAATAACTTTAGGTTGGTAGTTTGGCTTATTTAATTGCTGTTCTAATAGCTTGGCAGCATCAGGCTTTATGATGATTTTACTCTCAAAATCTAAACCTGCATCAAAACCCCAATACTCATGCGAGTTTCTTGCATAGCAATAAATACAACCATGCTCGCAACCATGATATGGATTAACTGATGCTACAAAAGATAAATCTGGACTGTTGCTTTCGCTGATGATTTTTTTTGGATATTCTTTGATGAATTCTGTCTTTATTTCATCAATAAAAGGTTCATCTAAACCTTCAATATGCTCTAAACTATATTTTAAATTTTGGAATTTATTATTGATATTTCCCTGCGCTCCACGACCTTTTAGGTAAGATTCTTCATTATTCAACATAACCTAAAAATACTAAAATTTTTAGTATTTTTAGATGGAAAATAAATTATTGATAAGAATCATCTAACAAGAAAACAAAAAGTTCTTTAGGGCCATGAGCGCCTATAACCAATGTTTTTTCTATATCAGCAGTACGACTTGGACCGGTAATAGTACTAATCATTGTTGGTAAGTTATTGCCGTATTTATCTTTTAATAATTTAAACCCGTCTTTTAAATCCATTACCAATTGTGAGGTATAAGCTATTACTACATGAAAATGCGGGTAAATACTTAATCTCCTACCAGCAGCACCGGCATTGCTTACTAATATAGAACCATTTCTGGCTATAAGTGCTTCGCATAAAGTAAAACCTACTTCTGCAAGTTCAAAATCTTTATCGCTTTCGTAAAATGGATACTCGTACTTTCTTAATAAATCTTGTAAAGGTTTTTCCCAGCAGTATATTTTACGCCACTTTTTCTCATCAGCTAAAAGCAAAATATTTTCTATGAGTTGTATTTCATCTTCGCAAAAAACAAACTGACCGCTTACGTTTATAAATTGTTCGGCAAATACTACTTCTGGTACTTCATTTACCGGTGGATATAAAGGAAGATCTTCCAGATTTGGATATGGATTATCTCTTTTCTCTAATAAAGCTTTTCGTATTTTTTTTAATAATTTCTCTTTCGAGGTACTTTCCTTCATTTCCTATGATATAAGCTGCAAATTTAGGATATAAAAAATCCCCTGAAAACAGGGGATTTAAAATTTTATATTTCAGATGATTCTGATTTAAGAGGTTCTGTACTATCGCCTACAGGCTCTGGATGTATATTTTCTGCAATTACACCCTGCTCACCACCTTCTTTACCGTTCACAAATTCATCGTAAGTGGTTCTGTGGTCAAATGGTCTTTTACCTAAAATCTCTTCTAAATCACTTTGGAACAAGATTTCTTTCTCCAAAAGTTTTTGAGCTAATAACTCTAAACCTTCTCTTTTTTCGGTAAGTAATTGCTTAGTTCTATTATATATACCTTCAATTAATAACCTAACTTCTGTATCAATAAGCTCAGCAGTTTTATCAGAATAAGGTTTGCTGAAATTATATTCGTTATTAGGATCGTGGAAAGAAACATTACCTACTTTAGGGTTCATACCATAAATGGTAACCATGGCGTAAGCAAGTTTGGTGATACGCTCTAAATCGTTTTGTGCACCTGTAGAGATTTTCCCGAAGATGATATCCTCTGCAACACGCCCACCCATAGTCATACATAAACCATCAGAAAGTTGTTCTGTAGTGTACAAAAACTGTTCTTTTGGTAAATATTGCGCATAACCTAAAGCCGCTACTCCACGTGGAACAATAGAAACTTTAACCAATGGATCTGCATGTTCTAAAAACCAACCTGCAATGGCATGGCCAGCTTCGTGATAAGCAACAATTTTCTTTTCTTCTGGAGATATGATTTTATTCTTTTTCTCTAAACCACCAATTACACGGTCAATCGCATCCTGAAAATCTTGCATATCAATAGCTTCTTTGTTTCTTCTAGCTGCAATAAGAGCGGCCTCATTACAAACATTAGCTATTTCTGCACCAGCAAAACCTGGGGTTTGTGCCGATAATTTTTTAGGATCTATCTCTTTAGCAAGTTTTAAGGGCTGCAAATGCACTTTAAAGATTTGCTCTCTACCAACTAAATCTGGCTTATCAATAGAAATTTGTCTATCAAAACGACCTGGACGTAATAAAGCGCTATCCAATACATCTGGTCTGTTAGTTGCTGCCATAATGATGATACCAGAATCGGTACCGAAACCGTCCATTTCAACCAATAACTGGTTTAAGGTGTTTTCACGCTCATCATTACCACCAACCATACTATTTTTGCCTCTAGCTCTACCAATAGCATCAATCTCATCAATAAAAATAATACATGGCGCTTTTTCTTTAGCCTGCTTAAATAAATCTCTTACCCTTGATGCACCAACACCTACAAACATCTCTACAAAGTCTGAACCTGATAAAGAGAAGAAAGGAACTTGAGCTTCACCTGCAACAGCCTTAGCCAATAAAGTTTTACCTGTACCAGGCGACCCCACTAACAAGGCTCCTTTAGGGATTTTACCACCCAAATTAGTGTATTTTTTAGGGTTTTTAAGGAAATCTACAATTTCCATTACCTCTTGTTTAGCTTCTTCTAAACCAGCAACATCATTAAAAGTAACGGTTACCTGAGATTCTTTATCAAAAAGCGTAGCTTTTGATTTACCAATATTAAAGATTTGACCACCAGCACCACCTCCGGCACCGCCACCCATTCTTCTCATGATAAATATCCACAACAAAGCAAAAAGGATAATAGGGAATATCACACTCCAGAACCATCCAGAAATTGGGTTGCTTCTAGTTTCTGGGATAACATTAACACGTTGGCCATCAGGAATACCTTCTTGTGAAGCCTGTAAACGTTTCTCTAAGGCCTCAAAAGAGCCATCCTTAAAATAATACTGAGGACTTGTGCCAGTTACAGAGAAATTAGAATTATCTCTAACATCTTTAAACTTATCCTTTTTTAAACTATCCTTTTTAATATAAACCTCTGCAATGTAAAGGTCTTCTTGCTTGTAGCCAACTAGTTTATCTACATCACCAGTTTTAAGCATTTCTTGCTCAAATTTTTGGTAAGTAATTAACTTAGAATTGTTACCACTCATGAAAAACTGAACCGCCAAAATAGCCAGTATAATGATACCATAAATCCACATGATATTGAATTTTGGTGGCTTTGGAACTACACGTTTACCCGGAACTTTTTTTATTGATTTTTTATCTTGATTTTCTTTCATTTTCTTCTTGATAATACTTCTTTGGTTTAGGCGCTTTGATAAAATTTAACTTCCGCGTCTCCCCATAAATCTTCTATACCATAGAAAGCTCTTTTATCGGTTTTAAAGATATGTACTACAACGTCCGAATAGTCTAGAATTACCCATTCGGCATTGGTTAAACCCTCTTTTCTTGAAGGCTCTTGCCCAGTTGCTTTATAAACTTCTTCTTCTACGCTATCAGCTATTGCTCTTATTTGAGTAGATGATTCTGCATGACAAATCACAAAAAAATCTGCAACAGAACTATGAATATTTCTAAGGTCTAACCGCACTATTTCATTCCCTTTTTTTTCCTGAATTCCGTGGACCACGAGAGCAGATATATCTGTAGATGAGATTTCTGTTTTATTTTTTACCATTAAAAAATTTTAGTTTTGAACTTTAATTAAAACATATTGCAAAATAACACTTTTTCATCACTATTTGTTGGACAAAATATTGTAAAATTAAAGGAGATTGATTCTACAAACAATTACCTTAAACATTTACTTTCAAATTGCGAGCCACTTCAAGAAGGTACTGTTATAATGGCAGATACGCAATTTGCTGGAAGAGGGCAAAGGGGTAATGTTTGGCTAAGCGAAGCTGGAAAAAATCTAACCATAAGTATTCTTTTAAAACCTGTATTCTTAGCTGCATCACAACAGTTTGAACTTACAAAAGTTATTTCCTTGGGTGTTACAGATTGTTTAACGAAATTATTAGGTGAAGATTGTAAAGTTAAATGGCCCAATGATATTTATGTTAAAGACCAAAAGATAGGTGGTATTCTGATAGAAAACACCCTTAAAGGAGCTTTTTTAAAGGATAGTGTGGTGGGTATAGGCTTAAATGTTAACCAGAACATTTTTGCAGATGGGCTTAAAGCCACCTCTGTTGCTAATATTTTACAAATAGAATATCATCTTAACCAGTTATTATCAGAACTTTGTTACTATATAGAAGGTAGATACTTACAACTTAAAGCCAATAAAAAAGATTTACTTTATGCCGATTACATGAACCGGTTATTTAGGTTTAACCAGCTGTCAGACTTTATCATTAATCATGAAAAAGTGTCTGCCAGAATTATTGATGTTAACCAAGATGGCAAGCTTGTGGTAAGTATAGCCGGAGATATACAAGCATTTGATTTTAAGGAAATCACTTTCGTAATTTAATGTTACAATGAAAAAAAATATTTTATTCACCCTCTTCCTTCTCAGTTTAACTGTCACAAGCTGGGCTCAAATTTTAAAACCTGTAAGTTGGTCTTTTACAACAGAAGCTATCAATGATAAAGAAGCTTATGTTGTTGCTACAGCTAAAATTGATAAAGGTTGGCATGTATACTCATTAAATATTGAGGATGGTGGACCAATTGCAACATCATTAACATTAAGCCCTAGCAAAAGCTATACGCTGGTGGGTAAAACCACAGAAGCGCCAGAAGCTGAAAAAGCCTTCGACCCAAACTTTAATATGAACATTGCTTGGCATGAAGACCGAGCTGTTTTTAAACAAAAAGTTAAACTTAACACCCAAGAAGCAACTATAAATGGCGTTTTAGAATTTATGGTTTGTAATGATAAGCAATGTCTTCCTCCTGAGGAAATAGAGTTTAAAGTTACAGCCTCATTAGCGGGTAAAGCCACCACAAATGCATCTGCAACGCCTGCAAGCACCCCATCGGCTGATAGTTTAAATTTATCTACATCTGCAACAACAGATAGCGCTATTAAAGACACTACATCTAAACAATTTCTTGTTAATGCTATTGATACAGAACCTTTAGCACAAGAAGAACAAAGTTTATGGGCTATTTTTTTAGCAGGTTTTATTGGTGGTTTTTTAGCACTCATAATGCCATGTATTTTTCCTATGCTTCCTCTAACCGTTAGCTTTTTTACCAAAAAAGCAGGCAGCAAGGCAAAAGCAGTTACACAGGCTGGTTTATATGGTCTATTTATTATTGTGATTTATGTAGCCTTGGGCTTATTAGTGACCATTATTTTCGGTTCTGATGCTTTAAATGAAATGGCCAGTAATGGTATTTTTAACTTTGTATTTTTCTTGATGCTGGTAATATTTGCTATCTCTTTCTTTGGAGCATTTGAGCTTACCTTACCATCATCATGGGTTAATAAAGTTGATGAAAAATCAGATAAAGGAGGCTTAGCCGGATTATTTTTTATGGCATTTGCCTTAGCTTTAGTTTCTTTTTCTTGTACAGGCCCAATCATAGGAACTTTATTAGTACAAGCTGCCTCAATGGGCGAGTTGATGGGACCTGCCATAGGTATGTTTGGTTTCTCGCTTGCTTTAGCTATACCATTTACGCTTTTTGCGGCATTCCCATCTTTACTTAAATCTTTACCAAAATCTGGCGGATGGCTAAATAGCGTAAAAGTTGTTTTAGGTTTTATTGAGCTTGCTTTAGCCTTTAAATTCTTATCAAATGTAGATTTAGCTTACCACTGGGACATATTAGACCGCGAAGTTTTCTTGGTTCTTTGGATTGTAATTTTTGCTTTATTAGGATTATATCTCTTAGGAAAAATCAAATTCTCTCATGATACTGATTTACCTTTTGTAAGTGTACCACGCTTATTTCTAAGTATTATAGTTTTCTCTTTTACCCTTTACATGGTACCCGGTTTATGGGGTGCACCACTAAAAGCTATAAGTGCTTGGTTGCCGCCACAAACCACTCAAGATTTTGACCTTTACACAAATAGCTTATCTTCGCCCTCTGAAAAAAGTAATGTAGCTAAAAAGTACGCTGGCTTATTTGAGGCACCGCATAACTTAGAAGCCTTTTTTGATTATGAAGAAGGTATGGCATATGCTAAAAGTGTGAATAAACCAGTTCTTATAGATTTTACAGGACATAGCTGTGTAAATTGCCGTAAAATGGAAGCTAGTGTTTGGAGCGACCCTGAGGTATTAAACATCCTAAAAAAGGATTACGTTTTGATTTCACTTTACGTGGATGATAAAACAGCTTTACCAGAAGCAGAACAATACACTTCTACTTTTTCTGGTAAAAAGATTAAAACTTTAGGTAATAAATGGAGCGATTTCCAGGCATCTAAATTTAAAGTAAACTCACAGCCCTATTATGTTATTGTGAATGATAAAGAAGAGCTACTTACCAAACCAGAGGCTTTTAACTTAGATATCAGTAACTATATCAGATTTCTTAATGAAGGGAAATCTAACTATCAAAACAAAAATTAAATGACAAGTACCATCAAAAAAATAGGCGTTTTTACATCCGGAGGCGATTCACCAGGTATGAATGCAGCAATTAGAGCTGTAGTACGTACTGCTTTATATCATAATATAGAAGTTGTTGGTATTAGAAGAGGCTATGAAGGGATGATTAATGCCGAGTTTCAGGATATGGACCGTAAATCTGTAGCTAACATTATACAGCGTGGCGGAACCATTTTAAAAACAGCCAGAAGTCAGGCTTTTTTAACTCCAGAAGGTAGACAGATTGCTTACAACAACCTTAAAAAAATAAATGTTGACGCTTTGGTTGCCATTGGCGGCGATGGTACTTTTACAGGTGCTAAAGTATTTGGCGAGGAGTTTGACATGCCAATTTTAGGCTTACCAGGCACCATAGATAATGATTTATTTGGCACAGATTTCACCATAGGTTATGACACGGCTATTAATACTGTTATAAATGCGGTAGATAAAATTAGAGATACAGCAGAATCTCATGATCGTTTATTTATTGTTGAAGTAATGGGTAGAGATTGTGGTTTAATAGCACTAAGAAGCGGCATTGGTGTAGGTGCAGAATCTATTTTGATACCAGAAACAAAAACAGATATTAACGCTATTATCCATAGATTAGAGATTAGTAGAAAAGACAAATCTTCTAAAATTATTATGGTTGCCGAAGGCGATGACGCTGGTGGTGCTTTTGAAGTAGCAGAAATCATTAAAGCTCGTTTCCCTAATTATGATACCAAAGTTTCTATACTAGGGCACATCCAACGTGGTGGAACACCAACTTGTATGGATAGAGTTTTAGCAAGCCGTGTTGGCGTTGCAGCTGTTGAAGGTTTGTTAAAAGGAGAAAGAGCTCAAATGGTAGGTTTAATACACGGAAAAATTGCTTTTACATCTTTTGAACAAGCTATTAAACACCATGTAGAAGTAAATGAAAATCTATTAAAAATAGTAGAGGTACTTTCCCTATAAACACAAAAAATATATCATCAAAAAAGCCGTAAGATTATATCCTACGGCTTTTTTATATCTTAAACTTTTTAGTTTAGTTTGATACAAACTTTAATCCTATAATAGAACCTATAAGAGTGATGATAAAAAATATCCTCCAGAAAGTAGCAGGCTCTTTAAAGATAAATATCCCTACCAACACAGTTCCTACAGCACCAACACCAGTCCAAACGGCGTAAGCAGTTCCAATGGGCAAAGTTTTAGTTGCTAAATACAATAAGTACATGCTGATGGATAAACAGATGAAGAAACCTCCTATCCACCATAAAGCAACATGGCCAGATGTTTCTTTCGCCTTTCCTAAACAAGATGCGAAACCAACTTCAAACAAACCAGCAATAACTAATAAAAGCCAATTCATGCTTATTTTACTTTAGCTACTTTATTAAATCCTATAAAATCGGTAAGGATTTGTAAAGCCTCTTGTTGCATAAAGTCAAATGCTTCTTCTTTTGCAGGTTTAGATTCGCCTTTCTTTAAAGCTGGTAAACCTCTGCTAACTCTTCTGGCATTTTCTTGCGCAAAACTTTTTTGCTCTAGGTCTTCACGCTGTTTTTTAAGTGCCTCCTCGTTTAACGGAACTGAGTTTTCTTTATCTCTCCTTTTAAATTCCTCAATATCTTCTAACAAAAACTTAAACTCTTGGCTAGTCTTCATTCTTTGCTGATGCATTGCTTTAAGCGAGCTTATATCTTTACTTAAATCTTTAATTTTTGTGTAGTTACTACTCTTAATCTCATCCCAAGGTAAAGCAGCAGGCTCTGAACTTTCTCCATATTTATCAGCAGGGAAAATAGCCGGAAACTCTATGTCTGGCGTTACACCTTTATGTTGGGTAGAGCTTCCACTAATGCGATAAAATTTACCTGTTGTAAGGTTAATTTGCCCACCTTTCTCGCCTAAATTAGGGTTTACCCTACGCATATCAATAGCAGATTGCACTGTTCCCTTACCATAGGTTGTATTGCCTATTACAATACCACGACCGTAATCTTGTATAGCGCCTGCAAAAATTTCTGATGCGGAAGCACTAAATCTATCTACCATTACTGCTAATGGACCATTCCATACAACGGTAGGGTCATCATCACTATCTACTTCAACTCTATTTCTTAAGTCTCTAACCTGTACCACAGGACCTGTAGAGATAAACAAGCCAGTTAAATCTATAGCTTCTACTAATGAACCGCCTCCATTAGTTCTCAAATCTATCACTACAGCATCAACATTTTGTTGCTTTAAACTATCTAAAAGCAGCTTAACATCTCTAGTAGTTGATTTATAGTTGGGGTCTCCGGCTTGCATAGCTTTCCAATCTGCATAAAAAGCTGGAATTTCTATTATACCATACTTATAAGTTTTACCATCTCTGGTAACAGTTTTAATTGATTTTTTTGCAGATTGATCTTCCAAGATAATTTTCTCGCGAACCATTTCTACAATTTTTGGCTTCGCAGACATGTCTTGTTCTTTAGACAAGATTTTTAAGCGAACAATAGTTCCTTTTTTACCTCTAATTAATGAAATAGCATTGTCTAATCTCCAACCGATCACATCCACAAACTCATCATTTCCTTGGGCTACACCAATAATCTTATCATCAATTTTTAATTGCTTACTTTTATCTGCAGGGCCACCTGTAACTATACTTTTAATGGTTACAAATTCGTTTTCTGATGATAAAGTTGCACCTATACCCTCTAAAGATCTAGACATATCGATATTAAAATTGGCAGCATTTGCCGGATTAAAATAACTGGTATGTGGATCTATAGACTCGGTAAAAGCTGTCATTATTACCTGAAAAGCATCTTGATTATTGATTTTTGAAGATTGAGTTATTAAGTTCTCATAACGCTTCTTCAAAGATGATTTTATTGCTGTATCTGCTTTTTGAGTAAGTTTTAGATTTAAATAATCATACTTTACTTTTTTTGTCCAGCTGGCATCGCTTTCTGCTAAATCTTTAAACCAAGGTAGTTTTTCACGACTAAATAGATAATCTTCTTTCTTAGTAAAATCAAAATTATTATTTAAGTTTTTGATAGAAAAAGTCATCCTTTCGTTATACCTTTTTTGGTATACATTAAACATGTAAAAAGGTGCTGTTAAATCACCAGCTTTTAAATCATCATCAAAAGTAGATCTAAACTGTGCGAACTCTGCAATATCGGCAGCTAAAAAATAATTACGATTGGGATCTAAACTTTTTAAATAGTTATCATAAATAACACCGCCTAAAGAGTCATTTAAGTTTAACTTTTTATAGTTAAAACTGGTAACCAGCTCGGCTATCTCTTTAGTAATTAAAGCTTGCTGCTCATCAGGTTTTAGGTTGTTAGACCCCGGAACATCTTTTATAATTCTAGGTGTTGCGGTACAAGCTACAGTAGCAGCTATTAAAATCCCTGAAAAAATTCTTCTTAACATATATTTTATCTTTTCAAATCCCGTGAGAGAAGTATTCATTACAACGTATTTTTTTGCAAAATAATGCTTTAAAGCTAAACAAAAAACATAGAATACAAAGCCTGACAATAAAAGGAAAAATCTATCATATCTACTTTAAATTTTAGCTTAAAACTGGTTAATATGCTATCTTGTACGATATTTGTTATCCATCTAAAAAAATAAAAATTGGCTATCACAGACCCTTTAGCAGAGCGCATGCGCCCTACTTCATTAGACAATTATACCGGGCAACAACATTTGGTTGGCCAAGGAGCTGTTTTGCGTAAGGCTTTAGAGAACGGAAATATACCTAGCATGATATTTTGGGGCCCGCCCGGAGTGGGTAAAACTACCTTAGCTTATATCATTTCTAAAAGTTTAGATAGACCATTTTTCTCTTTAAGTGCCATTAACTCTGGTGTTAAAGATGTGAGAGATGTGATAGAAAAAGCTGCTCAATACAAAAAGGGAGGCATTGTACCAGTTTTGTTTATTGATGAGATTCATAGGTTTTCAAAATCTCAGCAAGATTCTTTATTGGGTGCAGTAGAACGTGGCTTGGTTACTTTGGTGGGTGCTACTACAGAAAACCCTTCTTTTGAGGTGATATCAGCTTTATTATCAAGATGTCAGGTTTATATTCTTAAAAATTTAAATGAGGATGATTTGCTTCAGCTCTTAAAAAGAGCTTTAGAAAATGATGAAATTTTAAAAACCAAACCTATTGATTTAAAAGAAACAGAAGCTTTATTTAGGTTATCAGGAGGCGACGGTAGGAGACTACTAAACGTTTTTGAGTTAGTGATAAATGCAGCTGAAGATGATAAAATAAGCATCACCAATGAATTTGTATTAAAGCATGTACAACAAAACATGGCTTTGTATGATAAAACTGGCGAACAACATTATGACATCATATCGGCCTTTATCAAGTCTATCCGCGGAAGCGACCCTAACGCAGCTGTTTATTGGCTAGCCCGTATGATTGAAGGCGGCGAAGACCCCTCTTTTATTGCCAGAAGATTGCTCATTTTAGCTTCAGAAGATATTGGTAATGCTAATCCAAATGCTTTATTATTGGCCAATAATTGTTTCCAAGCGGTGAATGTGATAGGTTGGCCCGAGTCTAGAATTATCCTCTCACAAACGGTTACTTATTTAGCAAGCTCGGCAAAAAGTAACGCATCTTACGAAGCTATTGGTAAAGCACAACAATTGGTTAAACAAACCGGAGATTTACCAGTACCCCTACACCTTAGAAATGCACCAACTAAACTGATGAAAAACATTGGTTACGGCGAAGATTATAAATACGCACATGCTTATGAAGGTAATTTTGCTGAGCAAGAGTTTTTCCCCGAGCAGTTAAGTGGCACAACGCTTTATGAACCTCAAAACAACCCGGCAGAAATCAAGATTAAAGAACGCTTAAAAAGCTTGTGGAATAAACGCTATAAGTATTAAACATTATTGATAATTTTGCCAGCGCAAAACTACCCGACTGGTGAAAAAGAGATTGAAAAGAAGTTATCGCGTTGCTAAATATGTTGTTTATAAACAAACCATTATAGACCCCATTGACCATTTTTGGACATTTATAGGTGCTTTTTTGGGTATTGCTACCATAGGTTTTTTTCATAACCAAAAGTTTAACGATTTAGATAATGTTTTCCTGATAGGTTCTTTTGGAGCATCGGCGGTATTGGTTTTTGGCGCAACCAATAGTCCATTGGCACAACCTAGAAATTTAGTTGGTGGGCATCTACTATCAGCCATTATAGGTGTGGTTATCTATAAACTTTTACCAGATCAAATCTGGATTTCATCAGCTTTAGCTGTAGCCTTATCTATAGTGGCTATGCAAATTACTAAAACTATGCACCCTCCGGGTGGTGCAACGGCATTAATAGCTATTATTGGCTCTGAAAGGATAAAAGACCTCGGTTTTAACTATATTATTTCTCCGGTTTTAAGCGGTATCATCATTTTATTGTTGATAGCTTTAATCGTTAACAACATCCCGAAAGGAAGAAATTATCCTTATAAACATTAAAACTTAGGCTTTTTCTTCCCAAATAAGTGCTAAATTAATGATAGTTCTTACGGCCGCTTCCATATCCTGAACACTAACCCATTCTTGTTTACTATGGAAAGCATGCTCGCCAGCAAAAATATTTGGGCAAGGCAAACCCATGAAAGATAAACGAGAACCATCTGTACCGCCTCTAATACTTTGAGCTTTAGGTTTTATTCCTGCCCTTTGTATGGCTTCCAGAGCATAATCACTCACTTTAGGATATTTCGCAATGATGTTTTTCATATTGCGATATTGCTCTTTTACCGTAAAAGTCACTTTAGCAGAAGGGTAGTTTTCTAGTACTTTTAAAGAGATTTTCTTCACCAATTCTTCATGCTTCGGCAGCATGGCATCATCAAAATCGCGGATGATAAATTCTATCACAGACTCCTCAACTTCGCCCTTTATAGCTACCGGATGTATAAAACCTTGTTTATCGCTGGTGTGCTCTGGTGATAAATCTTTAGGCAATGCAGCTACGATATTAGCCGCTATTTTAATGGCACTTTCCATCTTATTTTTTGCAAAACCTGGATGTGCACTAACGCCTTGAATATGAACTATCATACCATCAGCAGAGAAGGTTTCATCTTCAAAAGAACCTAAAGTTTCACCATCAATGGTATAACCAAAATCAGCTTTAAGCTTAGCTAAATTTACATGGTCTACACCTCTTCCAATTTCTTCATCGGGGGTAAACAAAATCTTAATTTCACCATGTTTTAGCTCTGGATGGTTCATCAAAAAACTAACAGCATCCATAATTTCTGCAATACCCGCTTTATTATCGGCACCAAGTAAAGTTTTTCCGCTTGCTGTGATGATATCATTTCCAATTTGATGAGCTAAATCGGGATGTTCGGCCATTTTTAGGATAACCGAAGTATCATCAGGTAAAATGATATCCTCGCCTTGATAATTTTTATGGATAATAGGTTTTACATTTTCGCCAGAGCAATCTGGTGAAGTATCCATATGCGAGCAGAAAAATATAACCGGAACTTGCTTATCTGTATTAGAAGGAATGCTGGCGTATACATAACCATTTTCATCCATTTCTGCGTCTTGAAGACCTATTTCTTGTAATTCTTTTACCAATAATCTCCCAAGATTCTTTTGTTTTTCTGTAGACGGGACAGTCTCAGAATAAGGATTAGATTGTGTATCTATCTGAACGTATCTTAAAAATCGCTCTACAACTTGATATCGTATATCCATTTTGATGATTTATATTTTGATAAGCCAATTTTTTGCAATATTTTTAACCTGATTGCATAAAGCAGTATATCTGGTTTTTTGCATAAAAGTATGATTTAAGATTCAAAACAATACTTTGAAAAAGATATTAACAATCATTTTACTTCTGAGTTCTCTTTCTGGTTTTTCCCAAGCTAACTATTTTCAGTTTGGAATAGGTTTACAAGGAGGAATTAGTACTGCTTATACAGGCTTAAGTTATGGCAATTTAAAAGTTACAAATCCTATAACAGGTAAGGATACCATATTTACAGCAAAAGATGGTTTAGCCCTAAATAAGAGTAAAAACTTTGGATTATCAATAGATTATAATATTACTCCTTTTATTTCTGCTGGTTTAGAATATAATATGGTAACTCTTAAAGATGGTCCTGATAGACATAATAGGCAATTCGTTGCAGATTTCTCTAATATAGAGCTAAGAGGTAATATAGCAGCTGGGCAATTTTTTGATTACTCTTACAATCCTTTAGTTTATGCTTTAAGAAACGTAAATCTTTCTTTAGGTTTAGGAATGATAAATGGGAAGAATAATGTAAAACCATATAATCCGGCATTAGATTCAAGATCAACCGGTGGAAAAAATGAGCAGGATCCTTTTAGTAGACAACATAGAAACGACTTAGGTCAGAGCAAATACAGCACAGTCTTAAATTTACCCATGACTATTGGCTACAGGATAAATGTTTATGATGCTTATAATGTAGCTTTTTTACAAATAGGTATTAATTACAAAATGGTTTTTACCTTTTCTGATGATATTGATGGTTACAACGATAACCCTTCTATCTATCAAAATAACTCTAAAGATGCCTACACAACTTTAGGTTTCTCTGTTAAATATTTATTTGGACCAACCAAAATTTTCTACAGATAATTTCATGAACATTGAAAGTTTAAGAAATTATTGCCTTGGTCTAAAAGGTGTAACAGAATCTTTCCCTTTCGGGGATGATACCTTGGTGTTTAAAATCGTAAACAAAGTATTTTTATTAGCCAGTTTAATAGAGCCTCGTAGCTTTAACGTAAAATGCGACCCAGAAAAAGCTATACAACTTAGAGAAAGTTTTAGCGAAGTGATACCAGGTTACCATATGAACAAAAAACATTGGAACACAGTTTATTACAACGGCAGCCTTTCTGATAAACAACTTATAGAAATGATAGACCATTCTTACAAACTGGTTCTAAAAAATTTACCAAAGAAACAGCAAGAAGAAATTAATAATCTTTAAATTACAGCATGCTAGATATCTTAAATGAAACGCCTGTGGCGGCCGTTATATTCATTTTCACCATTGTTACCAGTATTTATGCTTTTAATAACGAAACGCTTTATGGTAAGTTTATGCTTCACCCTTACAGCGTTGCAAAAGGAAAGAATTTATACCAACTTATCAGTAGTGGTTTTATTCATAAAGATTGGTCGCACCTGATATTTAACATGCTTTCTTATTATTTCTTTGCCTTTAACCTAGAAAAAATAATAGGGCATTGGCAATTTGGCTTACTCTATATAGTGAGTTTAATTTTAAGCGATTTACCTACTGTACAAAGACATAAAGACCATTTCTGGTACAATAGCTTAGGCGCATCTGGAGCGGTTTGCGCAGTGGTTTTCAGTTTTATAGTTTTTGCGCCGCTAACCAAGATGATTATTTTTCCGCTGCCTATCCCAATACCAGCAGTTATTTACGGTTTCTTATTCTTGATTTATACTTCTTATGCAGGCAGAAAATCTAATGATGGAATAAACCACGATGCACACTTTTATGGTGCCATAACCGGAGTTTTAATCACCATTATTTTATACCCCAGAGCTATTGCTCATTTTATAAATAGTATTTCGGCAGGTTTAGCTTCTTAAGTAAGTAAATAATAACTTGCTGCAGCGGCACTAAACTGCATGGTAAGATTATCTAAACCATGGCTACTAAAAGCCTCAACCAAAGTGGCTATAAAAGCACAAACTATGGCATAAACAAGTGCATTATGCAATTGATATCCATAAAAGCGGTATATCAAAAAACAAATAAGTGCGCTTATTATAAAAATAGCTAAAGAACCTTCATAAGTTCTGGTAGCTTTTACACCAAAGAGCGTTGGCACTTGGTAAGGATGTTTCCCCAATTTAGAACCTACAGGTTCGCCGATAGCATCGCCCCAGCCACCTACCAAATAACCTATAAAAGCAAAACCCGGAAAAAATAAATTGCTTAAAACACCACCAATAGCTGTAGCAAATAAAGGTATGATAATGAATCTATCAGCATAAGGTTCATCTTTCTCTCGGGCTAAAGCCTGATAGAAAAAACTTTTTTTACTCTTTAAAACGGCAAATATCACCCAAAGGAAAACAATAACACCCATTAAAACCGCTGCCGGCAAACCATATAAAACCTGTAAAACGGCAGCCGCAGTAAAAATGAGAAAATGATATATCTTACGTGAATATGCTGTTTTGATATTGAACTTAGCTTTAAGTACAGAAACCAATAAAACGGCTAAAGCAACATAAGCCAACAAGTATAGTCCCAAATGAGAAACTAAATCTAATGATGGGATGAATTTTTCTATATCTGGTACATTCATAAATAGGCTATACCATTAAAGATAGAAATTACAGCTCGTTATTTTGATAAATTAATCTCTTCTGCCTTTATAAGTTCTTCATTTTCATTGAAAAGATAACTTACTGGTCTTTCGGGATTTTTAATAATCTCGAGTAAAAGGAAATTCCAACGCTTCCAAAAATTCTCTAAAACTTGGCCGTAAGTTTTATTGTTCCATAAATCAAAAACTGGTTTTGCTTGCATACCTCTTAAAGGCATAGCTTCAATATGAAGTTCGTCTTCTACAGGCATAATATGATATTCTGGCAACCTGTTAAATAAATAAGCCGAATAAAAAACTCTTGCACACAACTCTTCAAACTGAATAGGATGTAACTTGACTCCTCCAATTTTCTCCCAAAGCTCTTCGTGGTATTTTTTGTTAGCACCATTATCTTGCAAACAAAGGATAATGCCAAAATCTTGCATCCTTAAAGAAAAAGTAAGCGTATTAATTTCATCCCGATAGGAAAACTCTTCTTCGGCATTATCTACTTCGCATATCCAGATACTCCAAGGTTTAAAACCATCTAATTTAACTGGTTTAATAACCGCCTGCAGCATGCTATGCAACATGCTAAACTTATGTATAAGGCCTTGTGACATGTGGAATTGCTCTCCGCTGGCTTGCTGCTGCCTTGCTGCAATTTGCAATTCTTTAAAAATAATGCCGTATACAGTTTTAGCAACCCACAAAAAAAGCTGTTGCTCATCTAATGCAGAAACCGCTTTATAGCCTTTTAAAAAAGCATTCTCAATAGTACTTTCTAATTTCTCAAAAGCCTCTGCTGTTTTCACACTACACGGAATTTTAATATCAGCGTAGCTTACCATGCTTTCATCTAAAAGCTTAAATGGCCTTTCATCTAATTTGTACTTACTAATGAGCCAAGGTGCAAAAACATTTAAGGTTTCTTCTGTTGAGTTGAGTTTATCTCCGCTAAGGAAACAAACAGAAGACTCAAATCGCATTCTTTGAAAAGGTTGGTAAAGTGGCTCTTGCATAGGGCAAAAATACAAAGCGCACTTTAATTAATACTTACCCATACTAATTATTACAAAAAGCTGTTTTTATTCATCATCTGTTCATACAGAATGGCTAAATTTGCAACAAATATTGTGGGTTTTGGAGGTACAGGAACAAAAATCAATTTACACATTACAATTTTCATTAGTTTGCCTAAGCTCTTTTCTCTTCTCGGCCAGCTTTAACATGCTTTTACCAGAACTACCTTCTTATTTAAGTAGCTTGGGTGGTGCAGAGTATAAAGGATTAATCATAGCTTTATTTACCTTAACAGCAGGAATATCCAGACCTTTTAGTGGAAAATTAACAGACAAAATTGGGAGAATCCCTATTATGGCGGTGGGCTCTTTGGTTTGTTTCGTTTGCGGGTTTTTATATCCTATTTTAACCAGCGTTGCCGGATTTTTATTTCTAAGATTGATACATGGTTTCTCCACAGGTTTTAAACCTACCGCAACAGCAGCTTATGTGGCAGATTTAGTTCCCTCAACCAGATGGGGAGAAGCTATGGGTATACATGGCTTAGCTTTTAGCACAGGCATGGCTATTGGGCCAGCTATTGGTAGTGCTATTACCTTGTATTATTCTATTGATATTCTTTTTTACTGCTCTTCTTTATTCGCATTACTTTCTATCGTGATTTTGTTTAATATGAAAGAAACTTTAGCTACTAAAGAAGCATTCAAGTGGACTTTCATGACCATCAATAAATCAGAAATTATAAACAAACAAGCCATGCCTGTATTTTGGGTAACGCTTTTTAGTTATGTAAGCTATGGCGCTTTAATAACGCTTATCCCCGATTGGAGTGGGCATATTGGTATCAAAAACAAAGGTTTGTTCTTTATGGTCTTTACCATTGCATCTTTATTAATGAGGTTTATTGCAGGTAAAGTTTCTGACCAATATGGCCGTAAACCTGTCTTAAGAGTTTCTATTATCTTACTTTGTGTATCGCTCACTTGGCTAGCCACATGGCAAACAACTATGGGTTTCATTACAGGTTCTATCATTTATGGTATGGCAACTGGTATGTTCTCTCCTGCCATTTCTGCATGGGCTATTGATTTAAGTGATGATGATAAACGCGGAAAATCTGTTGCCACCATGTATATTGCCTTAGAAGCGGGTATTGGCTTTGGCGCTCTTTTTGCCGGCTGGTTTTTTAGAGATATTATCGCTAGAGTTCCTTTTGTATTTTATGGCGCCGCATTATGTAATTTCTTAGCTTTACTTTATTTACTAGTTTATATGAAAAAAGAGCGTAAAGTAATCTAACCGTTTTAATTTCCGTTATAAAATCTGCTTCATGAGCAACAATCATTTAAGGCTTATATTTGTTCATTGGCAAATCAAAAAAAATCTTTAAGCAAAAGATATACATGAAGAAAATAATATGTTTAATAAGCTTAGCGCTGAGTTTTTCATTATTGCAAGCACAAACTAAAGTTCCTTTTATCAGTACTGTAAATGCCACTAACCGCTGGGTAGATTCTGTTTTTAAAAAACTTACCCGTAACGAGAAAATTGGCCAGTTATTTATGGTAAGAGCCCATACCAATTTGGGGCAGGCTTATTCAGATTCTGTTGCTAAAGTTATTGCCAAACAACATTTAGGTGGTGTAGTGTTTTTCCAAGGTGGCCCAAAAAGACAAGCTTTGCTAAGCAACCAATATCAAAGCTTATCTAAAAAAGTACCTTTAATGATCGCTCAAGATGCAGAGTGGGGTTTAGGAATGCGTTTAGATAGCACTTTATCTTACCCTTATCAAATGACATTGGGCGCCATCCAAAACAATAACCTAATATATAAAATGGGGCAAATAGTAGCTAAAGATTTAAAACGCTTAGGTGTTCATATCAATTTTGCTCCTGTAATGGATGTTAATAATAACCCTAGAAACCCAGTAATCAACTACCGCTCTTTTGGTGAAAATAAGTATAACGTTGCCGATAAAAGCATCGCCTATATGAAAGGTATGCAAGATGCTGGCTTGTTTACAACCGCTAAACACTTCCCAGGTCATGGCGATACTGATGTTGATTCTCATTACGATTTACCACAACTACCTTTTAGCAAGCAAAGGCTAGACTCGTTAGAAATGTACCCCTTTAAACAAGCTATAGCCGCAGGTTTAAACGGTGTAATGGTAGCACACATGAGTATCCCGGCATTAGATAATACTAAAAATCTTCCTTCAACACTTTCTAAGCCCATTATTACCAATTTGCTTAAAAATGATTTAGATTTTAAAGGATTGGTTTTTTCTGACGCCATGGATATGAAAGGCGTTGTTAAATTTTTCCCTAATGGCGAGGCCGATGTAAAAGCCATTATAGCGGGTTTAGATGTGATAGAACTTTCTCAAGATTCTGAAAAAGCTATTCATTTAGTTCGTAAGTCCATCAGAAAACATCAATTAAGTTGGGATGATATTAACCAAAAAGTGAAACGCATTTTAGCGGCAAAATACTGGATGAACTTACATCAATACCAAGCTATTGATACTACCAAACTTGTTGAAGATTTAAATAGCGCAGAATCTAAAGTTTTGACACAAGAGCTAACAGATGCTGCTGTAACAGTACTAAAAGGTTCTGAAAATTTCCCCATCGCAACAGATTTTGTAAGAAAAATAGCTATTCTAAGCATCGGGCCAAAAGATCCAACAACTTTTTCAGAAACTATTAAACGTTTTTTCCCTGACGCTACTTTATTCATCATCCCAAAAGATATCAGCCTAAAAGAATTAGAAACTGTAAAAACAGAAATAGCAAAATTTGGACAAGTTGTAATGGCTATTCACGATACCAGATTACGACCGGCTGGTACTTTAGATTATCAAAATAACTTAAAGCTATTTATTGCCGATATGACCAAATTTAACCCCATTACTGTAGTTTTTGCAAACCCTTATACTTTAGCCGGTTTACCAGGAATTGAGCAGTCTAAAGCATTGGTACTAGGTTATCAAAACAGTAAAGAAATGCAATCTTCTGCGGCAAGGGTAATTTTAGGAAAGCTAAGCGCTAAAGGAAAATTGCCTATAACCATAAATGCTTATTATAAATTTGGTGCTGGCGAAGTAAAATAAAACCCAAAGCAAACATTTTGGCTTAGTTTTAATTCTTCTATACAAATGAGCCCGGGAGAAAAAATCATAAGCAATTGGTATAAGCAAAAAAAGTGGCAGCAATTTGCTTTCCAACAAGAAATGATGGATGCCTATTTAAAAGGCTATTCGGGCTTGTTAAATGCTCCAACAGGTAGCGGTAAAACTTTTGCCTTGTTTTTGCCCTTTCTTGCAGATTATATCAATCAATATCCAAACGATTACCAAAGCAGAAAAAATAATGGTTTGCTAATGCTATGGATAACGCCATTAAGAGCTTTAACCAATGATATCCAAAAGGCTATGCAAGCCGTTGTTGATGATTTAGGAATCCCCTGGAAAATTGGCACCCGCACTGGCGATACTAGCAGTGCCGATAAGCAAGCCATTAAAAGGAAACCACCAGAAGTTTTATTAACTACGCCAGAGAGTTTACACCTCATGTTGGCTCAAAAAGATTACCCTAAAACTTTTGAAAAATTAAGAGTAGTTGTAACCGATGAATGGCATGAACTCTTAGGCACAAAACGCGGTGTACAAATGGAGCTAGGCTTAAGTAGGTTGAAAGGATTGAAGTCGGAAACTTCAAGACCCAAGACCGAAGATAAGTCAGATTTTCCAACTTCCTACACCGATTATCAAACTTTAAAAATTTGGGGTATTAGTGCAACCATTGGTAATCTTGAAGAAGCGGCTCAAGTGCTTTTGGGTGTTAACTTCCCTAAAGAGCGGCAAAAAATGGTCAAAGCTGATATCGATAAAAATCTCGTTATCACTTCTATCATCCCTCAAAATATAGAAAATTATAGTTGGAGCGGGCATATTGGTTTAAAGTTACTACCAGAAGTGATGGAGATTGTGGCCCAAAGCAAAACCACGCTCATATTTACCAATACCAGAGCGCAATCAGAAATATGGTATCAAGCCATTTTAGATAAATATCCAGAATATGCTGGCATTATGGCTATGCACCACGGCTCTTTAGATAACGATTTACGCAATTGGGTAGAACAAGCTTTACATGCCGAGATTTTAAAAGTAGTAGTATGCACCTCCAGTTTAGATTTGGGTGTAGATTTTAGACCAGTAGACACCGTTATACAAATAGGTAGCCCTAAAGGGGTAGCCCGTTTTATGCAAAGGGCAGGCAGAAGTGGGCATCATCCCGGTGCAACTTCTAAGGCTTGGTTTGTGCCAACGCATTCTTTAGAATTACTGGAAGGCGCTGCCTTAAAATACGCTATCAAACAAAAAACTTTCGAGAGTAGAGACCCCATCATTTTAGCTTTTGATGTTCTTATCCAATATTTAGTTACCCTAGCTGTTTCTGATGGCTTTAAAGCCGATGAAATCTATAAAGAAATAAAAAGCACTTTTGCTTACGCGGATATTTTGCCTCAAGAATTTGATGATTTACTAGATTTTATCAGCAAAGGAGGTAAAACACTCTCGCAGTACGATGAGTATTTAAAAGTAGAATACGAAAACGGTTTGTATAAAGTAAACAACCGTAGAATAGCCATGCGACATCGTTTAAGCATGGGAACCATCACCAGTGAAATAAGCATGCGGGTAAAATTCCAAAGCGGAGGCAGTTTAGGCACTGTTGAAGAAGGCTTTATTGCTAAACTTAAAATAGGCGATAACTTTTGGTTTGCAGGCAGAAACTTAGAATTGGTACGTGTAAAAGAAATGACTGCCTATGTTAAAAAATCAACCAAAAAGAAAGGTGCTATTGCTACTTGGGCCGGAGGCAGAATGCCATTATCATCACAACTATCAGCAGTTTTTAGAGAAAAACTTGATGAAGTGGCTATAGGAGTAGAAGAAGACAAAGAAATTATTGCTTTAAGGCCGCTATTTGCTCAACAAAACTCTTTATCCCATTTACCTCAAAAAACCGAATTCCTGATAGAAAAATTAGAAACCAGAGATGGTCATCATTTATTCTTTTATCCTTTTGAAGGCCGATTAGTTCATGAAGGTATGGCCTCTTTAATAGGTTTTAGATTATCTAAATTTAAAAAAGCTAGTTTCTCTATAGCCATGAATGATTATGGTTTTGAGTTATTAACTGATGATGAAGTATTGTTAGAAAAAGCTTTAGAACATCATTTATTTAGCGATAAAAATCTAATAGACGATATACAAAATAGCCTTAACGCTAATGAAATGGCCCGTAGAAGATTTAGAGATATTGCACATATTTCGGGCTTAATTTTCACAGGATTTCCGGGCAAACCCATGAAAAACAAACATTTGCAATCTTCAACATCCTTATTATTTGATGTTTTTAGCGAATACGAGAAGGATAACTTATTAATAAGACAGGCTTATAATGAAGCTTTAGCTTTTCAACTAGAAGAATTTAGATTAAGAGAAGCTTTGCAGCGGATACAAAAACAAAAAATTATAGTTAAAGAAACGGCACAACCTAGTCCTTTTGCTTTCCCTATCATGGTAGATAGGCTTAGAGAAAAAATGAGTACCGAGTCTTTAGAAGAAAGAGTGGCTAAAATGGTAGAAAGGTTAGCTTAGTAAACTGTAATAATATTCAGTTTATAGTCTTTCCCCACCTTTTTCTTTGGTTTACTTGGATAAAACATATTAACGGTAATGATACTGGCCGGAAAAATTGCTGCCACTGCACTAAAAGCAGTAATGGCTGGGTTTACATCTAAACTTTGGGTTAAAGCAATAGCCGAACCTCCTAAAATACCATAGCTTAATAAAAATACGCCTAATGTGCCACCAAAATTACTTTTTTGTATAGCTGTAATATCTTTAACGTTTAAAGCCAAATTATCTTTAGCACCTTTTCTTATTTTTAAATAAATGGTTTCTTTCCTTATAGAGTCTATTAAACCCCTTAAACCAGCCTCTTCACCTTTAAATTTCCTACCTAAATTTAACTTGTTTACCGGGTATGCTAACCTAACCATTTCGCCAGCCTTAATAACCTCTGTTTTATTATCATTATAAGTGATTAAAATTCGATGGCTTTCTGAGAGCGCTGTTACAGAGCCCATCTGTGCTATTTGAATTTCATTTTTCTGAGAAAAACCTAAAAAAGAGCATATTAAGGCAAAAAGTGTTAAAAAAAGGCATTTCAAATTCATACAATAAAGGTAAAGAGAATTTTAAACCTAACACAGGAAAATAAAAAATTGATTACTAGCAAAATACAATTATAAATCTTACATTTGCGTCCCTTTACGTGTAAAGGGGTATTGCAAAAATTTAATGTATTAAAAAATGGCAACTAAAATTAGATTACAAAGACACGGTAAAAAAGGAAAACCATTCTACTACATCGTAGTAGCAGATTCAAGAGCACCAAGAGATGGTAGATTTATTGAAAGATTAGGTTCTTACAATCCAAACACCAATCCTGCTACAATTGACTTGAATTTTGATCAAGCTGTTAAATGGGTTACTAGCGGAGCTACACCTACAGATACAGCTAAGGCTATTCTTTCTTACAAAGGTGTTCTTTACAAAAAACACTTAAATGGTGGTGTAACTAAAGGCGCTCTTACTCAAGAGCAAGCTGATGCAAAATTTGCAGAATGGTTACAAAGCAAAGAAGGTAAAATCGAAGCTAAAAAAGCAGGTTTAGTTTCTAAAAAAGAAGAAGCTAAAAAAGCTGCTTTGGTAGAAGAGGCTAAGAAAAGAGAAGCTATCGAGGCTGCAATTGCAGCTAAAAATGCTCCTGTTGAAGAAGCAGCTCCAGAAGTAGAAGAGGAAGCAGCATCAGAAGATGCAGCTGTTGAAGCTTCTGCAGAGGAAACTGAAGCTCCTTCAGCAGAATAATATTATTTTCTTTTAACAAAAAAGGGTGATTTGAATATTCAAATCACCCTTTTTTGTTAAAGACAAGTTTTTACTTGTATTGCTATTTAGCCTCTTCTTTAGCTTTCTTCTTAAAGTAGCCTCTTAATAAGAAGTTATGTTGTAAAGCTTCTAAATCTTCATCAAGCTTTTGGCTGCTGGTTTCTAAATTTCGCATAATTACTTTAAGCTGCTCGGCAGTTTGCTTATCATTCAACATTAAACCTAAAGCGTTATCATTTGCATTTAACTTTGCCGATGCTACTTTTAAATTCTCGGTAAGCTTAGCAGCAGCTGCTGCTGTTTGTTGGAACTCATTTACTGATGTTTGTAATTTTGCAAATACCGCAGTATCTGTAAAAAGCTTATCGGCCAAGCCACCTTTGGTATTCATTTTTGCAGTAAAGCTATTGAGTTCTTTAGCCATTTTATTGGTAGAAGCGGCTGTAGTTTCTAAATTAGCCACCATAGCTTTAAAATCTTTAGCAATTTGCTCATCAGCTAATAATGCCCCTGCAGCACCTTTTCCTTCTACTAAGTTTCTAGCAAGAATCTTAAAGTCTGAAGTTATATCTACTAAGTTCTTGTTATTAGTTTGTAAGGTCTTCATCATATCATCCGTAGATAAAGTTTTGTTAACCTGTAGTCTATCGCCATCCTCAACAAAAGGAAAACTAGGCGAACCTCCGTCAATCACAATAATCTTATTACCTATCAAACCATCAGAATTGATACTTGCTTTAGCATCTTTATGGATGTATTGATGAGCAGCTTCCTCTATACTTAAAAAAACTTGAACTTGGGAAGTTCCATAAAACTGAATTTTTTTGATAGTACCTACCTTAACGCCAGAGAACCACACGTTGTTCCCTACTTTTAATCCTTGTATATCATCAAAAACAACATTTACAGTAAAAGATTTTACGAAAGTCTTCTTTTGTCCTCCTAAAGTTAATATCCCGATAAGGAAAATGGCAAGGCCAATAAAAATAAATATTCCAACGGTTACACCGCGTTTTCTGTCTGCTATTTCAGTCATTTTTACTCTATAAAATTATATTCATAGAAAGATTTAACTCTTTCATCATCTGTATTAAAAACTTCTTCAAAGGTGCCAACTTTATTAAAATGACCATCAAGAAGCATGGTTATACGGTCTCCGGTTTGTTTGGCACAAGTAAGATCATGGGTAATGATAATAGAACTGGTATGATATCTTTCTTGTACCTCGTTTATTAAGCCATTAATTTCTAAACATGTTATAGGATCTAAACCCGCTGTTGGTTCATCATACAACATAATTTTAGGTTGTAATATAAGGGTACGGGCAATACCAATACGCTTTCTTTGCCCTCCGGATAATTCAGAAGGCATTTGGTTAATGGTTTGCCCTAAACTTACGGCATCTAAAACGGTTTCAACAGCATAATCTTTCTCCTTTTTAGTTAGGTTTTTACGATTTCTCACCAAAGGAAATTCTAGGTTTTCTCTTACAGTCATACTATCGTAAAGCGCACTATTTTGGAAAGAAAAGCCTATATGTATTCTCAATTCTTGTAATTCTCTTTCGTTTAACTGGCTAACTTCTTTACCCAAAACTTCTACCGTACCGCTATCTTGTTTGAGTAGGCCTGATATAATTTTAATCAGAACAGATTTCCCTGTTCCTGATTTACCCAATACCACAAGATTTTCTCTTTCATACAAATCCAGATTAACACCTTTAAGCACATGGTAATCTCCAAAAGATTTATTTAAATCCCTGATAATAATTACCTTATCTCTTTCTTCCGGATGTTCTATTCTGTTATTTTTATGCATTATGTACGGAATAAAAACGTGATTTGCGTTGCTAATACTTCTTCAATAAACACCAAAAACATACCAATAACTACCGATGAATTTGCTGCTTTTCCTACACCTTCTGTACCTTTTGATGAGTTAAAACCTTGGTAACAACCAACCATACCAATGGTAAACCCAAATAGGATAGCCTTTATAGTAGATGCAATAATATCAAGAAAAGTTATAGACTCTAGTGATGATGAAATAAAACCGTTGAAGCTAGTATCCTCAAACATGGCAACGTTTACAAAACTCCCTAATAAACCTACCAAAGCAGTATAAAAAGTTAAAATAGGAATAGTAATGGTGGTTGCTAAAACCCTAGATACTACTAAAAACTTAAAGGGGTTGGTAGCAGAAACTTCCATAGCATCTATTTGCTCGGTTACCTTCATAGAGCCAAGCTCGGCACCAATACTAGACCCAACTTTACCAGCAGAAATTAAGGCCGTTAAAAGTGGTGCTAATGTTCTCAATAAAGCAATACCCACCAAAGATGGCAACCATGATGTTGCCCCAAACTCGGCCAGAGATGGTCTGGATTGTTTGGTAAAAACTATACCGGTTATAAATCCTGTTAAAGATATTAAGGCTAAAGAGCGGTAACCAACTTGGTAACATTGACGCATAATTTCTTTACCCTCATAAGGCGGTAGAAGTACTTCTTTGAAGAATTTCATCACGAACTGATATACTAAATACAGTTCGTAAAACATACTATGTAATTTTTGTACGAAACGTGATTTTGGTGCTTCCAATTATTCTTATTCAATTAAGCTGCGTAAAAGTAGATAATTATATCAAAAATGATGCTAAAGACATAAAAACATAACAATTAAATCACAAAATATTGAGCTAAGCGTTTATCGATTCAAAATTCTAACCCTATTATAAAGCCTTTACATTTAACTATATATGCCATTTAGCGTAATTTATTTGCTAGAAATTTAGCAGAGGCTGATAAATCCGGCTGTTTTTTTACTTTTGTAGGTAAAGCAAAAGATATGTCAGAGGAAAAATCATTAAATTTTATTGAAGAGATTATAGAAGAAGATCTTAGAAATGGCAAGCATGGCGGTAGAGTTTTAACACGTTTCCCTCCAGAGCCAAATGGCTATTTACATATTGGTCATGCTAAATCTATCTGCCTAAACTTCGGGATAGCCAAGAAGTATAATGGCACTACCAACCTAAGATTTGATGATACCAACCCTGTTACGGAAGATACTGAATATGTAGAAAGCATAAAAGAAGATGTAAAATGGCTAGGTTTTGATTGGAAAGAAGAACTTTATTCTTCTGATTATTTTGACCAATTATATGATTTTGCGGTTGCCCTGATAAAAAAAGGATTGGCTTACGTAGATGATAGTACAGCAGAAGAAATTGCTGCTGGAAAAGGTACACCTACAGAAGCAGGAACTCCAAATATTTACAGAAGCAGATCTATAGAAGAAAACTTACAGCTTTTTGAAGAAATGAAAGCTGGTAAATATCCTGATGGTGCCAAGGTTTTAAGAGCTAAAATTGATTTGGCTAACCCAAACATGCACCTACGTGACCCCTTGATGTACAGGATAAAACATGCACATCATCACCGTACTGGAGATAAATGGTGTATTTACCCGATGTATGATTTTGCGCATGGGCAGTCTGATGCTATTGAAAAAATTACCCACTCGGTTTGTACGCTAGAGTTTATTCCACACCGCCCATTATACGAGTGGTTTATAGAACAACTGGATATTTTCCCATCAAAACAATATGAATTTGCTCGCTTAAACATGAGCTATACGGTTATGAGTAAGCGTAAATTGATGCAGTTGGTAAATAACCAGATTGTTGCCGGTTGGGATGACCCTCGAATGCCTACCATTAGTGGTTTAAGAAGACGTGGGTTTACGCCAGCATCCATCCGTAATTTTTGCGAAAGAATAGGTGTAGCTAAAAGAGATAACTTAATTGATTTTAGTTTGCTAGAGTTCTTTATCCGTGAAGATTTAAATAAAACATCGTGGAGGAGAATGGTGGTTCTTGACCCTATAAAAATGGTTATTACCAATTATCCTGATGGGCAAGAAGAAATTTTACATGGAGAAAACAACCCAGAAGTTGAAGGCCATGATGGCGAAAGGGCAATACCATTTAGCAAAGAGTTATGGATAGAGCGTGAAGATTTTATGGAAGAACCTCCAAAGAAATTCTTCAGACTTGGCGTAGGCTTAATGTGTCGTTTAAAAAATGCTTACATCGTACAATGTGATGATTTTGTTAAAGATGCCGATGGTAATGTAACTGAAATTCATTGTACTTATTTCCCTAACTCAAAATCTGGCGAAGATACATCAGGATTAAAAGTAAAAGGAACCATGCATTGGGTAAGTGTAAAACACGCTAAAACTGCCGAAGTAAGATTGTATGATAGGCTATTTAAAGTAGAACAACCAGATGCAGAAGATGGTGATTTTAAGGATTACATTAACCCAGAAAGTTTGGTAGTAGTTAAAAACGCTTATATAGAACCAGACTTAACATTAGCTATCAAGCAATTACAAGAAAACCCAGACAGGAGATACCAATTTATTAGAAAAGGTTATTTCTGTTTAGACAAAGAAGCCACAGCAGAACACCTAATTTTTAACAGAACTGTTGGTTTAAAAGATAGTTGGGCTAAAGAAGCCAATAAATAATCATAAAAACAAAGTATAAAGTATGTAAATCAGCATACTTTATACTTTATACTTTATACTTTATACTTTATACTTTATTAATACTTCTTGTACAGGTTATAAAGTATACATCTATCCCAAGTAGAAAGAATAGGAAACAAATCTGTCTTGGTAAAATGCCTTTTAAAAGCTACTATTGCGGCAGCCATATCTGTAGTATCATAACCAATTCTTTTTAAAGCAGCTTCTTCATCAAAATTAACTGGTGGTGGCATATCAGGTAAATCATACCATAAACCAAAACCATTTTTAGCTAAAACATCCCAAGGAAATAATATACTCGGATCTGCTTTTCTTTTAGGTGCGATATCGCCATGTCCAATAAAATTTGCTGTAGGGATATTATAATCCTTTTTAAGTTTAGCCAAAAGCAATAACAAAGTATTTATTTGTGCTTCGGCAAAAGGTTCTCTACCATTATTATCCAACTCAATACCAATAGAGCAAGAGTTCATATCCGTAATATTACCCCATTTACCCGCACCTGCATGCCATGCTCTTAGCTCATCATTTAACATCTGAACTAAAAAACCATCTCTACCTATCACATAATGCGCACTTACTTGGGTGCTTTCCATAGTAAAGGTTTTAATGGTTTGCGCTAAAGAGTCTTGTGCAGTATGATGAATGATGACATAAAAGGGTTTTCGAGCGCCAAAATTTACGGTAGGTATATATGCAGATGGTATTGCATTACCAGAAGAATCTAACACCATTGGCGCCGGATTTACCACAATACTAGCGGTAACCTCTTCCATTTTTGCGGTTTGTATTTTTTCTGCTTGTTTGTAGGGTTTAGGAGAACAAGAGACAATGATGAATGCTGAAAAGAGAACGATAAAATACTTCATATGCTTAAAACGCATAAATATAAGATTTAACGGTTTTTATTTTAATAATTTCTAACTCAATTTTGGCAAGGTCTTAGCTTTAAATAACTTAAAGTAAAACCTTAAGAAAATGGAAAACAAATCAAAAATAGCAGCAGTGGTGGTAGCCGGCATTGCTGCAGGAGCAGCAGCTTGGTATTTTCTAAAATCAGAAAACGGAAAACAAAATTGGTCTTCTTTGGTAGATGGTGTAAAAGACTTTACAGACCATTTAAAAAATACAGCTTCTAAACAAGCAAGCAAGATAAATGATTTATCTAAAGAAACCTCAGATTATCTAACCTCAAAAGCACATGAAGCTTCGCATTTCTCTGATCATACTTTAAATGATATCTCTGCTAAAGTTGCTCAGGATTCAAAATCTTTATCTTAATGATTTTTAAAGGAGATATATAAAAATATGTATCTCCTTTAAAATTTAAGCATAATTTTACCAATATGCCTGCTGCTCTCCATTAATTGATGGGCTTTTATAACATCAGCGTAAGCAAAAACCTGATGGATAACAGGCTTCACTTTTTTATCTTCAAAAAGCGGCCAAACATACTTTTCTATTTCTCTGGCTAAAAAAGCTTTAAATTCTGGTTCTCTTGCTCTTAAAGTACTTCCGGTAATTTGTAATCTCTTCTGCATAACTTTAAGAATATCTAGCTCTCCAATTCTATTTTGCATCGCATTGATATAAACCAAACGCCCTTCTAAACTTAAAATATTGATATTTTTAGGCAGGTAATTCCCTCCTACCATATCTAAAACAACATTTACCCCAGTTTCTTTAAGTAAAAACTCAAAATCTTGCTCTTTATAATTAATGGCCATATCGGCACCTAAGGCTAAACAAGCATCACATTTCTCTTTAGAACCTGCGGTAACTATTATTTTACAGCCAAATGCTTTAGCTAATTGGATAGCCATAACGCCTATGCCGCTAGAGCCACCGTGTATCAAAACTTTTTCTCCAGCCTTTAATTTGCCTAGTATAAAAAGGTTATACCAAACTGTAAAAACAGTTTCTGGCAAAGAAGCAGCTTCGATAAAGTTTAACCCTTTGGGGATGTTTAAACAACTTCCCTCTTTTGCAACCACATACTCCGCATAAGCGCCACCTGAAACTAATGCGCAAACATAATCTCCAACTTTATATTTATTAACAGCCGAGCCACAAGCAACTACTTCACCCGCTAATTCTAAACCTAAAATATCAGGAACAGCCCCAGCCGGAGCGGGATATTTCCCTTGCCTTTGCATGATATCTGGTCTGTTAATACCAACGGCAGCAACTTTTATTAAAACTTCATCATCTGCTACATGTGGTATAGCTCTTTCTTCTAACGTTAAAACTTCCGGACCACCATAATGATGAACAACTATAGCTTTCATAAATTTATAATAGCGGATTATTAGCAATAAGCTTTATTAGTCTAAATGGCGTAGCATTTTTAAGATACTCCTTCACTCCAGGATGCTCGCACTGTTCCATTTGGTTTATATCTGCTAAAGATATTTTCTCATATGCCATAGACCAATCAGGAAAATAACGTGTTTTTGCGGGCCCTTCTATTACTACTTTAAGTGCAATAATTCTCTTATCTTTTTCTATAGAACTAAAAATATGCTTTACTGCCTCTTTATCTCCTTCTAACAATTGTATAAAGGTGCCCTCCACATAAAGAAGCTTACCCGTTACATTATATTTTGCGTTTTTATCTCTTGCTTGAACCAAAAGCTCTTCTAAACCAGTAGGTGTAAAAGGAGAAGACTCGTAAGCAAAATAAATTAAGTAGTACATGATGTTTAAATTTTAAGGTAAATTCTTGAAAGCTTCTTGCTAACTATCTCTCTTAACCAGTTTAAAAACTATTCTTTTTGATGCTGTGGCAAAAAAACTAAAAAAAACCAGAAAAAAATTGTTTCTTCTGTAACAGATTGATGATTGTCTCCGTTATGTTCTGTAATGTCTACCAAATACTAAATTTTACAATGATGATTAATTTTAAAACTTCTAACAATCTTAAACGATTGACCACAGCAAAAACGCTGCTAGCAGCTGCCTTACTGTTAACTTTAACTTCGTGTTTAAAAAACGACAACGATTATACCCCACAACAAGTAGCTGCAGTAAGCATATTCCATGCTTCGCCAGGTACACAGGCTTTTAATTTTATAACAGACCGTGGTACTGGTAGTGGGCCATTTACATTTAGCCAAAGAACTTTTTACAATTTATATGCAGCCGGACTACGTAGGATAAGCATTCGCAAAGTAGGTGGTACACAAGATACTTTAAGAACAGGCTCTGTAAATCTTGAGGCTGATAAATTTTATTCTATCTATGTAGTAGATGCTGCGCCAAATCCAAACTTTTTAATTATTAAAGACTCTTTAAGTAACCCTACTGCTGGCAAAGCAAAAGTCAGATTTATTAATTTAAGTCCGGATGCTGGTTCTTTAAGCTTAACAACAGCTACCGATAGTTTGATATTTAATACCACAGCTTATAAAGTTCATACCCCTTTTAGTGAAATATCAGGTAATAGAACCTACACTTTTAAAATTAAAAATAATGGTACTGATAAAGCCATCAAACAAAATGTAGAGATTAAGACCGGAAGAGTTTATACTATTTGGGCTAAAGGAATTGATAATACTACCAATGACACGCTTAAAACAGCTATACAAGTAAGTGAGCATTTAAGCGATTATTAAAACCCTATTTTCTTCCTGTTTAAAAGGCTGCTTTAAAGTAGCCTTTTTTTATGTCTCCTTTTTTGGAAAAGATAGGTAAAAGCTTGTTCCTTCTTTTTCTTTACTGGTAAACCATATTTTACCACCTTGCATATCGGTATACTCTTTACAAAGCATTAAGCCCAAACCCGTTCCTTTTTCTTTATTGGTTCCGTAATTGGTTTTTGTACTGATAGTAAAAATAGAAACCTGCTCTTCTTCTTTAATTCCTATTCCATTATCCTTAATAGAGATATGATAATTATGCTCATCAGTATCAAAACATATATTTATAGAACCATTGTTTGGTGTAAATTTTATAGCATTATGAATAAGATTTCTAAAAATCAACTTTAGCATTTCAACATCGGCGTAAAGCTCATTATTCTTTATTTCTACTTCTAAAAGTATACCTTTTTTCATAGCTATACTTTTCATCAAATTAAAAGTAGGACTAAACTCTTCTAGCACCAAAATTAAACGCTTATTTGCAGTATTACCTTTCATTTGGTTTTTAGACCAATGCAACAGATTATTTAGTAACTCTTGCGCATTTTTAGTTAGCTCAAGTAAATCTTCTTTAATTACCTTTCTTTCATCCGGGGTGAGTTCTACGCTACCCGCCAATTCTAGATACTGTTGAACGTTAGCTAAAGGTGTTCTTAAATCATGCGAAATCACAGAAAAAATCTTATCCTTTTCATCATTAAGTACTTTTAAAGCTTCTGCTTTTTCTGAAACTATTTTCTTTTGCGTGATATAACTTTTTTTAAGGTATAGGGTTCCAACGTAAATCAAAACCAAACAAATAAAATAGGTTGATATCATATCAAAAAGCCTACTTTCTGCACTTGGATATGGAGTTATTAATTTTTCGCCATAATAATATTCTAAAGCAACAACAATAGCTACAAAAACAATATTAAGCATTAACCAATAAGGTAATTTATTAAGCCTTGAAATAGAAAGCAGCAAGAATAAGCTTACAATATAAAGTAATAAGCTAGGGCCTTCTATTCCGCCATTATGTAAATAGTTTACAGCAAGTATAAGGTTGATATTTACGGCAGAAATATCTATAGCTAAAGCTAATTTATTTCTAAATCTACTTATGCAGTAGGTTACACATTGTATAAGAAGTATTTCTAATGTAAGTAAAAAAGAAGGAATTAAATTATTATAATAATTGATAGGAGTAACAAAAAGAACTGCCGATATCACAACAAAACTAAAAGAATGAAAAATACGGCTTTCAAGTGTAAAGTTTAAATTTTCACCTGTCCACCATTTCCAAAAAAGAGAAAAATTTTTTTCCTTCTGAAGGTTTTGCATTAATATTTTTATCTAAAACATTATAATTTTTACCAAAGTTAACATTAAATTCCCCAAGCTGTTAATATAATATTTCTACTTCCTCCGTAATCTCTATGCTCACACATGTAAATACCTTGCCAAGTACCTAAACATAATTTACCATTTGATATAGGAATTTGTATTGATGGCCCTAACAAAGATGCTTTTATATGGGCAGGCATATCATCTGCCCCTTCATAATCATGTAAATAATGTGTAGCATTTTCTGGTACCATCATATTAAAATGCGATTCAAAATCTTGTCTTACTGTAGGGTCTGCATTTTCATTAATGGTTAATGATGCTGATGTATGCTGCATAAAAACTTGCAACTGCCCAACTTCTATTTCCTGAATTTGTGGTAAAGCCGCTAAAACTTCTCTGGTGATTAAATGAAAACCTCTTGAAAAGGGTCTTAACCTTATTTGTTGCTGAAAAAATTTCATCTTTAAAGTTATTGAAATTATACCAAACAAGTAGCTGCGAAATACTTGCCGGCTGTCAACATGTCACTTAAAAAGCATTGGTACAGCGCTTGATAAGGCTAGGTGAAACATAAAAATCAATCTAACAACATAGAGCTATGCAAGAAAAAGGAACCATTTCAATCCACACCGAGAATATTTTTCCGATTATTAAAAAATTCTTGTATTCGGATAATGAAATATTCTTGAGAGAGTTAGTATCAAATGCTTCAGATGCTACACAAAAGATAAAAAGATTAGCCTCATTAGGGCAGTATAATGGCGAATTAGGCGAACTAAAGGTTGAAGTAGCTTTTGATGAGAAAAAGAAAACCATTACCATAAGTGATAATGGTATAGGGATGACTGCCGAAGAGATTAAAAAATATATCAACCAAATTGCTTTTTCTGGCGCTACAGAATTTGTTGAGAAATTTAAAGATGCTAAAGACGCCAATGAAATTATCGGAAAATTTGGTTTAGGATTTTACTCGGCCTTTATGGTTGCAGAAAAGGTAGAAATCCAAACCCTTTCTTACCAAGATGGTGCAGAACCTGCTAGCTGGATTTGCGATGGAAGTACAGAGTTTGAGATTGCTAAGGGTACAAGAACAACCCGTGGTACGGATGTTATCTTATACATTAATGCAGATTCTGAAGAATTTTTAAGTAAATATAAGCTTCAAGAAATTTTAGATAAATACTTTAAGTTTTTACCAACCAAGCTTGTTTTTGGTACTAAAACAGAGAGTGAGCCAGACGGAGAAGACAAAGATGGTAAGCCACAATATAAATCTGTAGAGAAAGAAAACATCATTAATGGCGCTAAACCTATCTGGACTTTAGCACCTGCTGATTTAAAAGATGAAGATTACCTACAATTTTACAAAGAACTTTATCCTTTTTCTGAAGACCCACTATTTTGGATTCATCTAAATGTTGATTATCCTTTTAATTTAACAGGTGTTTTATACTTTCCTAAACTTAAAAATGATGTTGAATTTCAACGTAATAAAATCAAATTATTTAGCAGACAAGTTTTTATTACTGATGAGGTAAAAGACATTGTACCAGAGTTTTTAATGTTATTACATGGTGTTATAGACTCTCCAGATATCCCTCTAAACGTTTCTAGAAGTTTCTTGCAAGCAGATGGAAATGTTAAAAAAATCAATAGCTATATTACTAAAAAAGTTGCCGAAAAATTGGCTGAACTTTTCAAAAAAGACCGCCCAGCTTACGAGCAAAAATGGAATGATATTGGCATTTTTGTGAAATACGGAATGATAAGCGAAGAGAAGTTTTATGAAAAAGCAAAAGACTTTGGCTTATTTAAAAATACCGATAACCAATACTTCACTTTAGAAGAATACAAAGAAAAAGTTAAAGCAGCACAAACAGATAAAGATGGTAATGTGGTTTATTTATACACCATAGACCCAGCTAAGCAAGATGCCTTTATACAATCGGCTAAAAAGAAAAATTACGATGTATTATTGATGGATACCCCTATTGATAATCATTTTGTAAGCCATATAGAGCATAAGCTAGAAAAGGTTCAGTTAAAACGTGTTGATGCTGATGTTGCTGATAAATTGATTGATAAAGGCGAGAAACTTGAACATGCATTAAGTGAAGATCAAACTAAAAAAGTTAAAGAGATATTTGAAAAAGCTATTAATAAGCCAGCTTATCAGGTAAATATAGAAGCTATGAACCCAGAAGAATTGCCAGTTACCGTTACCATGGACGAGTTTATGCGCCGTATGAAAGATATGGCTGCTATGGGTGGCGGTATGAGTTTTTATGGCAATATGCCTGACAGTTATAAAGTTGCTATCAACGGAAATCATAAACTGGTAAGTAAAATTTTACAAGCCGAAGATGAAAACACTCAAGCCGAGTTAGCAAAACAAGCATTTGATTTAGCTTTACTATCTCAAGGTTTATTAACCGGAGCAGATTTAACAGCTTTTGTAAACAGAAGTGTTTCTTTAATCTAAAGAGATTGCTAAATACATCATTTAAAGCTTCCTTAGTAATAGGGAAGCTTTTTTTATTTCATATTAAGGATGCTAATTAACATGGCAAAGATTTTGTTTTACCAAAATCAAATTTAACAGCCATGGAAACACAAGAAAAACATTGGGAATCTGGTCCTAACCAAGACCACTTAGATAAACGAGTTAAAGAACAAGCAGAAAGAGCACTTAAAGAATCAGAACGCCGTAAAGAAAATTTAGATGACAAAGGGGAAGGCAGCTATAAAGAAAAAAATGGCGATGAAGATGAGCAATATGAAGGTCTTAAGAACGAACCTAAGATAGACCAAAAGCCAACCCACCCGCAAACAGAAGAATAAAAAATCACCCCGATAATTCGGGGTTTTTAATGGCTATTATCCTTATATTATAGCTATGTTATTTGGTTGATTTCTATTACTTTAGTAATGGTTTACTAATTATCCGCAACTGGTAAACCTTAACCATAATAACCATGAACCTAAAAAAATTATACCCCCTTTTAGTGCTGTTTTGTGTAAGTATTTCGGTTTTTGCACAACCCATATCGCAAGATGAAAAAATGAAATGGTGGCGAGAGGCTCGTTTCGGTATGTTTATTCACTTTGGGGTTTATGCACAAATGGCCGGAGAATATAAAGGTCATCAACAGGCTCGTGGTGGGGCAGAGTGGATTATGAACAGAATGAAAGTACCTGTTTCAGAATATAAAGAGGTTGCTAAAAAATTTAATCCGGTAAAATTTGATGCTGATGAATGGGTGAAAATGGCCAGAGATGCTGGAATGAAATATCTAATCATTACAGCTAAACACCATGATGGCTTTGCTTTATTTGATTCTAAAGCTAGTGATTGGGATATTATGGATGCAACGCCATACAAAAAAGACCTGTTAAAACCTTTGGCAGAAGCATGTAAAAAATACAAGATAAAATTAGGCTTCTACTACTCTCAAGCCCAAGATTGGGTAAACCCAGGAGGTTCTGCAGCCAGAAAATTAATGGCAGAAGGCTGGCCTAATCCAGATAGTACCAAAATCAATAATTACACACAAGAGCATGAGGGCCATTGGGACCCGGCACAAGAAACCAAAACATTTGCACAATACATTGATGAAGTTGCAGTTCCACAGGTAAAAGAATTAATGACTAACTACGGTGATATTGCGGTTTTATGGTGGGATACGCCGGTAAAAATGACTGATGAAGCTGCTCTTAAGTTACAAGAACAGTTAAAAAAGCAAACTCATATTATTACAAATGACCGTTTAAAACGCCCAAATTTTCCTGGAGACACCAAAACACCTGAACAAAAAATTCCGAATTTAAGCGAACTAGATGGTAAAGATTGGGAAACTTGTATGACCATGAATGGTACCTGGGGTTTTAGAAATTCTGATACTAAATGGAAATCATCTGAAACCTTAATTCGTAATCTGGTTGATATTGCATCAAAAGGGGGGAATTATTTATTAAATGTAGGACCAAAACCAGATGGTTCTTTCCCTGATGCTAGTGTAGAACGCTTAAAAGATTTAGGTAATTGGATGAAGATTTATAGCGAAGCCATTTATGCTACAGAAGCCAGTCCGCTACCTAGCCAAACTTGGGGGCGTGTAACCACAAAAACACAAAATGGAAAGACTACCCTTTATCTTTCTGTATTTGAGTGGCCAAAAAATGGTATACTTAGCATCGATGGGCTAAATCAAGAAGTGATATCAGCAGGAATGCTGCACAATGGTGAAAAACTAAAGTGGAATAAAAACAGCAACCAAGTGATGTTAAAAATACCATCACAAGCACCGCATGCTGTGGCAAGTGTTATAAAGGTTGAAGTAAAAGGAGAAATGAAAACTTGGTTTGAACAATCAGGAAAAGAAAAAATGAAAACTGGGGCTCTTGACTAAGTGGCTTCTAGGTGAAAAAGTATCAAGCTGATTGAAATTAATTAAGCTTTATCCCAATCAGCCTGATACAAAATTTTATTTAAACTTACCCATCAGGGCTTTTAGCTTATGCTGCATATCTGTTTCAGCATCTTTTTGTACTGGCTTTTTAAACCCTTCTTTACCTGATGATTTTTGAACGCTAGCTGGTTTATCTGCCTTCTTTACCGGGCTTGTATTACCCTTCATACTCAATGCTATACGCTTACGGGCAACATCAACCTCTGTAACAGTAACTTCTACCCTTTGCTGTACTTTTACAACTTCATTAGGGTTTTGTATAAACCTATCTGCCATTTGGCTAAGGTGCACTAAACCATCTTGATGAACACCAATATCAACAAAGGCACCAAAATTTGTTATGTTAGTTACAATGCCTGGTACTTTCATCCCTACCCTTAAATCTTCAATTTTATTAATCCCATCAGCAAAATTGAAAGATTCAAATTGCTCACGTGGGTCTCTGCCTGGTTTGGCAAGCTCGGCTAAAATATCTTTTAGCGTTGGCAAACCTACTTCATCAGAAATATACTTTTGTAGGTTTATCTGCTTTCTAAGTGCATCATTAACCAATAAATCTTCTACTTTACAGCCTAAATCTTTAGCCATTTGCTCTACCAAAGCATAACGCTCTGGGTGTACTGCACTGGCATCTAAAGGATGCTCGGCATTTCTGATTCTTAAAAACCCTGCAGCTTGTTCAAAAGCTTTATCACCTAAACGAGTAACCTTCTTTAATGATTCTCGGTTTTTAAAAGCTCCGTGAAGGTTCCTATATTCTACAATGTTTTGTGCCAATTGCGGCCCCAAGCCAGAAACATAAGATAAAATTTGTTTAGAAGCCGTATTTAGCTCTACCCCAACAGCATTAACACAACTTATAACCGTATCATCTAAAGAGCTTTGTAACTTGTTTTGGTCAACATCATGTTGGTATTGCCCAACACCAATAGATTTTGGATCTATTTTAACCAATTCTGCTAATGGGTCCATCAACCTTCTTCCAATAGAAACAGCTCCTCTAACGGTAATATCATGATCTGGAAATTCTTCTCTGGCTACCTCAGAAGCAGAGTAAATAGAGGCTCCGCTTTCATTAACCATCACCACTTGTACATTTTTTAAACCTTGCTTACGTACAAATTCTTCTGTTTCTCTACTAGCTGTTCCGTTACCAATGGCTATGGCTTCTATTTCATATTTGTTAACCAAGTAAACCAAAGTTTGCTCTGCCTCTTTTAAGTTTCCGGCTCCTGTAAAAGGATATATAGTAGTGTTTTCTAATAATTTACCTTGTTTATCTAGGCAAACCAATTTACAACCCGTTCTAAAACCAGGGTCTAAGGCTAATACATTTTTTTGTCCCATTGGTGCTGCTAACAATAACTGGCGAGCATTTTCTGCAAACACTTTTATAGCTTCCTCATCTGCTTTTTGTTTAGATAACAGCCTGATTTCTGTTTCCATACCAGGCTTAAGCAATCTTTTATAACCATCTTCTACGGCTAGCTTTACTTGTTGAGATTTTGCTTGATTAGCCTTGATGAAAAGTTTTTCTAAGAGTTCTATAGCATCTTCTTCGGGAGGTAAAATATCTAATTTTAAGATAAGTTCTTTCTCTCCTCTACGGATAGCCAAAATACGGTGAGAAGGAGCAGTCTTTAAAGGTTCTTCCCACTCAAAATAATCTTTGTATTTGATACCTTCCTCTTCTTTACCTTTAAAAACTTCTGCTTTTAAGGTGGCTTTCTCCCAAAATAAATCTCTCATCTTAGCTCTCGCATCAGCGTTTTCTGCTATCAACTCTGCTATAATATCTCTTGCGCCTTGTAAAGCATCGGCAACAGCGAAAACACCTTTTTCTTCATTGATATATTGCTCTGCCTCAGCCTCAGGATCGTTTCTATCTTGTTCTAAAATACTTAATGCTAGGGGCTCTAAACCTTTCTCGCGGGCAACAGATGCTTTGGTTTTACGCTTTGGTTTATAAGGCAGATAAATATCTTCTAAAACAGCCATAGTGGCTGCTTCCATAATTTGCTTTCTTAAATCATCGGTTAATTTACCTTGTTCTTCAATAGATTTAAGAATAGCCTCTCTTCTTTTATCTAATTCTCTTAGCTGCTGTATCCTGTCTCTTATGGTAGCTACCTCAACCTCATCTAAACTTCCAGTAAGTTCTTTGCGGTATCTAGAAATAAAAGGTACGGTAGCACCTTCATCTAACAAGGCTAAAGTTGCATCAACCTGTTTAGTACCAATACTTAGTTCCTGCGCTACAAGCTGTATATGTTGGTCTCTCATGTAAATTTTATTAGTCTACGAAGTTGTAAAAAACTGTAGGTAGCGCAAAATAAAATTCCTAACAAAAAACCCAGCTTTAAACTGGGTTATGTCTTGTTTAGTTGATGATGATTTTTCTAAAGGCGAGCTTTCCTTCGCTTTCTACTTTCAGCAGGTATATGCCCGAATTTAATTTACTTGTTTCGAGCTCTTGCTTACCCTTTAAGCTCTTTTGGTTTAAAACCGATTTACCAGTCATATCAATAAGCTCTATATCATAAGTGTCAGAAAACATTACGGTTAAAGTATTTCCAGCTTCTATAGGATTAGGATAATAAGCAAAACCTACAAATTTTGGATCTTCTTTAACAGAAGTAGAAAAATAAGGAAAATCTTCTGAATAACTTTTACAGCCCGCAGAATTTGTAATCTCAACAGCATAAAACCCTGTATTTTGAATAGGAAAAGATGTTGTATTAGCACCAGAAACAAGAGTTCTGTTAAAATACCACTGATAAGTGGCACCAGCTACAGCAGCTGTTGTTAAAGTATTACTATTTACTGCCCTGTTGATAACTGGCTTAGCAGGTTGTGCTACAACTGTTACCAGTTTTGAAATAGTTGAGCCATCACATACACCTCCGGTTATAGTTACAGCTATATTAAAAGTTGCCCCAACAGTGGTTGGAACAAGAACGGTATATTGGGTATCTGAAACTCTGCTACTGGTTGCGCCTGTTATAGCCCAAGTGTAGGAAGTAGCACCGGTAGCACCTGTTATGGTGTATGTTGTAATATTGTCTAAACAACCTGATGTAGGACCAGAAATAGTTGCTGTACACTGCGCTTTTACAATGGTGTGCAAACAGCAAATGAAGAAAATAGTTAATAAATTTTTCATCATAATTAGGAAATTTTCATGGTAAATATAAAAAAAATACATTGTTTATTACGTTAGATTAGAATTAAGGTTGTCTCTGCATCTTACAAAAACTATTTTTTTACTAATTTTACATCATGAAGTTACCCATAGTTGCATACGGAGACCCTGTTTTAAAAAAAATCGCTACGGATATTAATCAAGATTATCCAGATTTAAATGTTTTGATTGAAAACATGTTTGAAACCATGTATGCGGCTAGTGGTGTAGGTTTAGCAGCACCACAAATAGGTTTACCCATTAGACTTTTTATTGTTGATGCTACTCCTTTTGATGATGATGAGCCTGAATTAAGTAATTTCAAAAAGGTATTTATCAATGCCCGCATTCTAGAAGAAACCGGTGAACCTTGGAAATTTAACGAAGGCTGTTTAAGCATCCCGGATGTTAGGGAAGACGTAAGCAGAAAACCCGAAATACGTGTTTCTTATTACGATGAAAATTGGGAGCTTAAAGAAGAAAACTTTAAAGGTCTTGCAGCAAGAGTTATACAACACGAGTATGACCACATAGAAGGAAAGCTTTTTACAGATCGTATTAGCTTATTGCGTAAAACGATGCTGAAAAACAAATTAGAATCTATATCTAAAGGAGCTGTTAAAGTAGCTTATAAAATGAAGTTTCCATCTTTAAAGAAAAAAAGATAAGACTTCCTTTTTCTTTACTTTTTGTTTCTCTCTTTATTACCTTCTGTAATTTGTTTAATAAGCGCACCCCATGCAAATGGGTTCAGCAAAGGATTTGTTTGAACCATATTTTTATTGGTAAGCCCAATATGGTTATTCTGAAAATTGAAAGATTGCATTTCTGTACCATCTCTAGGTAAAGAAACATATAAATCTCTTAAGCTTTTGCTAGACAAGTTTTTCTTGGCAATTTCTAAATCATCATCGGCAAATTTCATGGTTAAGAAATCTCTTTTAAACTCATCATAACTTGCCCAAGGAAAAACTCTTACGGTTGGTAAAATAATGTTATCAGACTTCATTTTAACAACCGCCGTAAATTTTCTTTCTTTGAGATTTTGTGGTATTACCAATACCAATTTTTTATATCCAACGGAAGAAAACTGTATGCTATCTCCTTCATGAGCAACAAAAGAGTAATAACCTTTATAATTAGCAGAATGGGTCTTTTTTTCTGATAAATTATTTAACGTAACATAAGGAACAACAGTATTACTATCTATATCATAAATAACACCAGAAAATTGCACCAAAGGCTTTCCTTCCTTTTGTGCAAAAGTAGTGCTAGCTATAAGACAAAATATAACAACTAATATGCTCCTCATTATTAAAATAAAAATATTAAAAGCTTCTTAATTTATCTGTTAAATTGTGTTAAAGAAAAAAGCCTTCATCATTTTAACGATAAGGCTTTTTATATGTTTTAAAATAAATTGTAAAATTATTGAAGGTTTGCTGGTAATACAGCTGAAGGATCATCCATAGCTGTTAGGTTAATAGCCTCAACAGCAGTTATAGAGGGTACAGCTTTTTTAACAGCTTGTTCTATGCCTGCCTTTAAAGTCATGATACTCATTGGGCAAGAACCACAAGAACCCAATAATTTTAATTTAACGATATAATCATCTGTAATTTCTTCTACGGATACATTCCCACCATCAGCTTCAAGATACGGTCTTATGGTATCTAATGCTGCTTCTACTTCGTTCCTTAAATTTTCTTTAGGGTCCATTATTGATAATTTTTTATAAAAATAACAAAATCAAAAGGAAAATTATGCTTTTGCCATGTCATTTTTAATTGCCAATTGTTGTGCTACTTTTTGTGCAAGCTCTATATATGCTTGGGCAACTAAACCTTTATCGGCTAAGATAATAGGTTCACCGCTATCGCCTGCTTCGCTTACACTTTGTACCAAAGGTAATTCGCCAAGGAAAGGGACATTATATTTTTTTGCCATATTTTTACCACCATCTTTACCAAAAACATAATATTTATTGTTTGGCAGCTCGGCAGGAGTAAAATAAGACATATTTTCTACCACACCTAAAATAGGTACGTTAATGCTATTCATCATAAACATACCAATTCCTTTAGTTGCATCTGCAACAGCTACTTGCTGTGGTGTAGTTACAATAACGGCACCAGCTATTGGGAAAGTTTGGGTAATGGTAATATGAATATCGCCTGTACCAGGAGGTAAGTCAACAATTAAATAATCTAATTCGCCCCAGTCAGCATCGTTAAAAAGCTGCTTTACAGCAGTTGAAGCCATTGGACCTCTCCATGGCACAGGTTGGCCCGGGTCTGTAAAGAAACCAATCGATAATAGTTTAATACCATATTTTTCTATAGGCTCTATACTGGTTTTTCCATTAACCTCACTTGCATTAGGTCTAGCATCTTCTAAGCCAAACATGATAGGTACCGATGGACCATAAATATCAGCATCAATTAAGCCTACTTTTGCACCAGTTAAGCTTAAGCCAATCGCTAAATTTGCTGCTACGGTAGACTTTCCTACTCCGCCTTTACCTGATGAAACCGCAATGATATTTTTTATTTGAGCAGAAAACTGTGTTTTAGGTGTTGTTACACGACTTGTCATGTGGATGTTGAGTACTGCATCTTGGCTAACAAAATGTTTAATGGCGTTTCTACAAGCGTTCTCTAACATGTCTTTCATTGGACAAGCTGGTGTAGTAAGCACTACAGAGAAACTGATATTTTGGCCATCAATTACCAAGTTTTCTATCATATTAAGCGTCACCAAATCTTTCTTTAAATCTGGATCTTCTACATTTCTTAAAGCATCTAATACTTGTTCTCTAGTAAACATCGTTTTATAATTTCAAGTAAAATTAACAAAAGGCTTATAATTAAAATTTTGTTTCGGTGCTGTTTTTGAGATAATTTGGCATCTTCAATTTTTATATCAAAAGATTTTTATACTTTTCTAAGTATTATATGAGGTTTTTCACGAGCAGATTTAAGTATTTCAAATATAAAAAAACAGTCATCATTACGCTATCAGTACTGTTTTTGCTATTTATAGCGGGAGGTATTACGGCCTATTTAAAGCGTGAAGCTTTGCTAGAAAAGGTCATAAATAAGGCGGTTTATAAAGCAAAATCTAAGTATAATTTAAATGTAAAAATTGGTTCTTACGCTTTTTCGGGCTTAAGCACCGTACATTTTAGTGATATTACCGTTATACCAGAGGACAGAGATTCTTTAGCAAACATTGCTGATTTTACTGTGGGTATTAAACTTTTCCCGCTCCTTTTTGGGGATGTTAAAATATCTGAACTAAAGCTTAACCATGCACTTATTTCTTTGGTAAAGAAAGATAGCATCAGCAATTACGATTTCTTGTTTAAAAAAGATACCACTACAAAAACCGAGAAAAAAGAGGTAGACCTTGCAGACTTAGCCAATAAACTTATCCACCAGGCATTAGATAAAATACCTGATGATATGGCTATCCAAAACTTTAAAATCACTTTTAAGGAAGATACCACACAGTTAAGTATCCTTACTAAAACGGCTACCATTGTGGATAATGATGTAAAATCTACCATTATCATTAATGATAATTTAGCCACTTGGCATGTAGAGGGCACAGCAGAACCTAGCGACCAACAACTTGATTTAAAATTGTATGCTAACAACAAAAAGGTAGAGTTTCCCTATTTGGAAAATAAATATGGCCTGAAATTAAATTTTGATACTGTAAGAACGGTGATGAGTAGCGCAGAAAAATCAGGCTCTGATTTTGAAATTACAGGAAATTGGTCTGTTAAAAATTTATTAATTAACCACCCAAAAATTGCTGCTAATGACATTGTAGTACCAGATGGAAGTATAGATGCTAAATTGGTTATTGGAGAGAATAGTGTTGCGGTTGATAGCAGCTCGGTAGTGCATTTAGGTAATGCTACCCTTCATCCTTTTGTGAAACTAACTTTAGGAGAACATAAAATTTACGAGCTTAAACTAAGCGCCGAGGAACAAGAAGCACAAGAAATTTTTAATGCTTTTCCGCATGGTTTGTTTGAATCTTTAGAAGGTATCCAAGTAAAAGGAAAATTAAAATATGATCTTAACTTTTATTTAGATAGTAAAAAACCAGATGATGTGGTTTTTACTTCTTCTCTAACAGCCAGCCCTGACTTTAAGATTACCAGATTTGGTAAAACCAATTTCCAGAAAATTAATAAAGAGTTTGTTTACACGCCTTATGAAAAAGGAAAACCTGTTAGAGATATTATTGTGGGACCACAAAATCCAAATTTTGTGGCGATTGAAGATATTTCTCCGAACATTAAAAACGCTTTATTAACTTCAGAAGACCCATCATTTTACTCGCATAATGGTTTTGTTGAGGAATCTATCAGGCAATCTATTGCTACTAATTTTAAGGCAAAATCTTTTAAAAGAGGTGGTAGCACTATTTCTATGCAATTGGTAAAAAACATCTACCTCAACAGACAAAAAACTTTAGCTCGTAAAATTGAAGAAATATTAATTGTTTGGCTGATAGAGCATGAAAATTTAAGCTCTAAAAACCGCATGTATGAGGTTTATTTAAATATTATTGAGTGGGGCAGGAATGTATATGGGATTGGGGAAGCTGCCAACTATTATTTTGGTAAACACCCATCACAACTAAGCATTGGCGAGGCCATTTATTTAGCTTATATCGTACCTAAACCCAAATCTTCTTTATATGCTTGGCAATCAGACGGTAGCTTAAAACCCTATTTAAGAGGCTATTTTAACTTAATTGGCGGTTTAATGGCTAGAAGAGGATATGCCCAGCAAGATTCTAGTGTATATGGTTATTATGGTGTGAGATTAAGAGAAAGTTTAAGACAGCAAATAGCTCCTTCTGATACCATTCCGGATAGTTTAGCCCAGGATGAGGAAAATAGCTTGTTTAACCTCTTCAACATTAAAAAAGATTCTACTATAGTACCTAAAGAGAAGTTTTTAAAACAACTTTTTGAAGCTGATAAGAAAGATACTGCTTCAAAATCTCCGAGAGAAATAAGGCAAGAACGCAGACAAAGAAGAAAAGAAGGTTTAAATAATTAAGCTTTTATCCTCTAAAAAACCAAATAGGTATAGTTTTTATTGATAAATAGGGGTCTTAGCATCATAAAACTATTTATTATGGAAAAACATACTTACCAAACTGGTATTATAGGAAACTGTTCTTACTTGGCTCATGTACATAAAAATACCAATATCACTTGGTTATGCTGGCCTAGGTTTGATAGCTCTTTTGTTTTTGGAAGTATGCTTGACACTAAAAAAGGTGGAGAATTCTCTATAGCTCCTTCATCGGCATATACCTCTAAGCAATATTATTTAGAGAATACCAATATTTTGTGTACAGAAATAACGACAGAAAGTGGTAGGTATAAGGTTACAGACTTTGCTCCAAGGTTTCAGCAGTTTGAAAGGTATTTTAAACCTTTAATGCTGATAAGAAAAGTTCAACTTTTAGAGGGAAACCCTCATATAAAGATAAAATGCCAACCAGTTTATGATTATGGTAAAAGTGAATTAACAGTTATTAGAGGCTCTAACCATATTGAATACATGGGTTGTGGCGAAAAGATAAGACTATCTACCAATGCACCTCTTTCTTATATTTTAGAAGACCAATATTTTATTCTTAAAGATACTTTATACCTGTTTTTAACTTTTGGAGAGCCTTTAGAAGGTCCTATACAAACCACTGCAGATAGATTTTTAAATCAAACCATTAGCTATTGGCGAACATGGGTAAAGCGCTCATCAATTGGAGATTTTTATCAAGAACAAGTGATAAGATCGGCCTTAGCCTTAAAAATACACCAGTATGAAGATACCGGAGCTATTATTGCTGCTAGTACCACAAGTTTGCCAGAATTCCCCGGTAGTGGTAGAAATTGGGATTATAGATTTTGTTGGCTAAGAGATACTTATTATGTGATAAATGCCTTACACCATATTGGCCATTTTGAAGAAACAGAGAAATACTTTGATTACATCACCGATATATCTTTTGAAGAAGGTTTGCGCTATCAGCCACTTTATAGCATATCCCGACAAAAAAATTTAGTTGAGGAAATTGCAGACCATTTAGAAGGCTATTTAGGAAATGGCCCGGTAAGAATTGGCAACCAAGCTTATGAGCATATACAGAATGATATTTATGGCCAAGCACTTATTTCTTTATTGCCTTTATATACCGATCATCGCTTTGTTTTTTCAGAAAGAAAAGATTCTGCTTCTTTAGTTGAGGTAGCTTTAAGAAGGATAGAGCATACCATAGATGAAGTTGACGCCGGCATTTGGGAGTTTAGAAATAGTGCTTATTTACATTGCTATAGTAACCTTTTCCAATGGGCTGGTTGTAGCGCAGCCGCAAAAATTGCCAGAACTATTAATAATGAAGCCTTAGAAGAAAAAGCAGTTTCTTTGATGAAAAGGGCCGCAAAACATATTGAAGATTGTTATGACCCCGTTCGTAAAGTTTATACACATGCCGTTGGTAGTCCGCATTTAGATGCAAGCACTTTGCAGCTGATTATGATGAACTATCTAGACCCACAATCTGAAAGAGCAAAAAACCATTTAATAGCTTTAGAAAACGAATTAAAAACCCCAAATGGTTTATTTTATCGTTATTTACATGCTGATGATTTTGGAAAACCAGAAACCACTTTCTTGATATGTGCTTTTTGGTATGTAGAAGCTCTGGCTTGTGTTGGTCGTGTGGATGACGCTATTAGAGAGTTTGAAAAACTGATGAAATACGCCAACCACTTAATGCTCTTTAGCGAGGATGTTGATGAAGAAACAGGTAGCCAATGGGGTAATTTCCCACAGGCTTACAGCCATGTTGGTTTAATGAATGCTGCTTATAGGATTTCTAATAAATTAAATAGACCTCTGTATTTATGATTTTAAGATTAACTAGCAAAAATTAACGTTCACTGTTTTTGAGTGTGAGTAAGCGATGTGCATCAAAGGCTCCTGTGGTAAGAAGTTTTACATGTCAGGATTTAATAGTTTCTCTTTTTAAAGCTTCATCTCTACACCAAAAACTTTTTAAGAAAGCTGCGTACTTCTTCTATGCTATTGATATAATAATTAGCTGCGGATACGCTGCTTCCTACTTTTATGGTGATGGCTCTTTGCGGAAGCTGCTGAAAGGTGTCTTCGTCGGTATGGTCATCACCTAAAGCCATAATAAAATCAAAATCTTTATCTAGGATGTAAGAAAAAGCGGCTTTCCCTTTATTAATATCGCTGCTTTTGATTTCTAAAACCTTGTTTCCTGCCAACACTTGTAAACCCATTTCGCGGGTAAGGTAACGTAAATTACTTTCTAGTTCATTGGCTCTTAATTCGCCCAAGCCTTTTTCTACTTTTCTAAAATGCCAAGCTAAAGAAAAACGCTTTTCTTCTATAAAAGAGCCTGGCGTACGGTCTGAATAGGCTTCTAACATAGACCTTACTTTGGTTTTCCAGTTGTCTGATAAGCCGGGTATAGTAGCCCAATATTGGCCGTTTATTTTTTGCCAAGCTCCATGCTCAGCAATTAAATCAATATCTAAATGACCAAACCATTGCTCTAAGGTTTCATATTTTCTTCCGCTGATGATGACTAACTGATTACGAGCATCGGCATTTAAATCTTTCAAAAGTTCGTATAATTCCTCATCTGGATAAGCTTTATCAATCTCGGCTTTAAAGCCAACCAAAGTACCATCATAGTCTAGAAAGAAAACTCTCTTTTGTGCTTCTCGCATTTGCTTTACAAAGGTTTCTTGTAAGTTAGCGTTTACACTTTTTGCTTTTCTAATACCTTCGGCTACTTTAATATCTGCTAATTGATCCATAAATATCTTTACCCAATGGTGTATATCAAATTTGTTTACTAAATCTTTTAAAGCCAACATTCTAGATTTTTGCTCTTCTTCTGGCATTTCTATAGCTTGGATGATGGCTCGGTACATCTCGCCCAAATTATTTGGATTTACAATAAGTGCATCGGCAAGTTCTTTAGAGGCCCCTGCCATTTCACTTAAAATAAGAACACCCTTATCTTTTCTGCTAGCGATGTATTCTTTGCTCACTAAATTCATCCCATCTCGCATCGGGGTAACCAAACAAATATCTGCCCTGCTGTATAAAGCCACTAAGGTTTCTACCGGAAAAGAGCGATAGAAATAATGGATAGGATGCCAAGATGATGTTCTGAAACGAGCATTGATGTTGCCAACCATTTTATCAATATCATCTCTGAGCTCTTTATACTGTGCTATACTATCTCTTGATGGCACTACAATCATGTGTAAAGAGATTTTCTCTACATACTCTGGGTTATCTGTTAAAACTTTCTCAAAAGCCATCAGGCGTTGTAAAATGCCTTTGCTGTAATCTAGCCTATCTACAGAAAGTATCACTTTAGAGTCTTTTAGAATCTCGTTATAATTCGCTATTTCTTCTTGTACTTTGCTGTCTTTAGTTAAGCTTTCAAATTTTGCAGCATCAATACCCATCGGGAAGGCATCAACCAAAACATTTCTATCTGCCACTTGAATAATATTTGCTGTTGCATGAACCGGAATAGAACGTGTTGCAGAGCTGGTAAAATGCCTTACATCATCGTAAGTATGGAAACCAATTAAATCAGCACCAAGCATACCATTCAGCAATTCGGCCCGCCAAGGTATCAACCTAAAAAGCTCAAAAGATGGAAAAGGGATGTGCTGAAAAAAGCCTATAGCAACATCTTTTAACTCGTCTCTTATCAATTTTGGGAGTAATAGAAGTTGGTAATCATGTATCCAAATGGTATCGCCGGGCTGTGCTACAGCTAAAACTTCTTGTTTAAATTTTTGATTTACCGCTTGATAATAGTCCCAATACTTCTGCTCAAACTGAGCGTAGGTACTCATGTAATGGAAAATTGGCCAAAGTATTTCGTTAGAAAAGCCTTCGTAATAATTTAAAATTTCGTCCTCGCTTAAAAAAACTGGCAATAGGTTTTCCTTTTGGAGAAGCGCTATCACTTGAGCTTTCTCGTCATCATCATTAATTTCTGTACCGCACCAGCCTATCCAAATGTTATCGTCTTGTTTATACACCGAACCTAAACCTGTTGCCAATCCTCCTTCGCTCACTTTAAGATTAAAACTGTTTTCTTCTTTAGAAATTTTTACGGGTAATCTGTTAGATACGATAATGGTTCTGCTCATGATGGTAAAAGGATAAACTTGAAAAACTATGAAAAACAAAAACCATGCAAAATGAAAAGCATAACAATTATCCTAATAAAATTTTAGCATGACTATTGCCTATTTTATCCGAAAAAACAAGCATTTATGGAGAATTTGAACAGCTATTTAGAAAAAGTATCAGGCTATATGCCCGATTATGTCTGGAATCTTATGGTTTTAATGGTTGCATTTGTAATTGGCTCTATAATTAAACAAGTTATTCTTAAAGCCGGCAGTTATTATAAAAATGAGGATGGCTTTTCTTTCATTAAATCGGCATTGCGCTACGCCAGTAAGCCATTAAGTTTGCTACTTCCTTTATTTGTTTTTAATTTGATGATTCCTTTATTGAATCTTAATCGGGTACTTATAAATATCATCAACAAAAGTGTAGAAATTGCCTTTATCATTGTTTTTGCATACTTCTTAATTAATATCATCAACATCATTCAGGATTTTATTTTACACTCTTATAGCCTACAAAAAGATGATAATTTAAGAGAAAGGCGTATTCTTACACAGCTTCAATTTATCAGGAAATTTTTTGTGGCATTTATCATCTTGCTCACCATTGCAGCTGTACTTTTTAGTTTTGAGGGGATGCGTAAAATAGGTGCCGGTTTGCTTACTGGTGTAGGTATTGGAGGCATTATTATAGGTTTTGCGGCACAAAAATCTTTAGGAAACTTATTAGCAGGCTTTCAAATTGCTTTTACGCAACCTATACGTATTGATGATGTTTTGGTAGTTGAAAACGAATGGGGTAAGGTAGAGGAAATTACGCTTACTTATGTGGTTTTACATATTTGGGACCACCGCCGTTTAATTTTACCCATTAATTATTTTATTGAAAAACCATTTCAAAACTGGACCAGAACCTCTTCTGATATTTTAGGAACTGTTTTCATTTATACCGATTATAATATCCCTTTAGATACTTTAAGAGAAGAATTTATAAGATTATTAAACCAAACAAAGCTTTGGGATAAAAAAGTACAAGTGATACAGGTAACCGATGCTAAAGAGCAAACCATAGAAATTAGGGCTTTAATGAGTGCTAGTAATTCATCAAAAGCATTTGATTTAAGATGTTATATCAGAGAAAATTTAATCGATTTTATACGAAAGAATTTCCCTGATAGCTTACCAAAATTAAGAGCAAGTTTTAGTGCAGAAACCTTAGCCACCAAAATCAAAGAAGCTTAAAATATCAGAAAACTGTCAAGAAGTAGTATAAAATTTAAAATACGTGTTTAAACACGTATTTTTGTCCTGATTAAAATTTAATACACATGAACGCACAAAATATTATTGATAAATTAAATTGGAGATACGCTACCAAAGCATTTGATGCTTCACGTAAACTAAGTGCAGAACAGCTAGACCATTTACTAAGTGCTGTACAACTTGCACCAAGCTCTTTAGGTTTACAGCCTTATAAAGTGTTGGTAATTAGTAATCCAGAAGTTAGAGAGAAACTAAAAGCAGCAGCTTATAATCAAACACAAATAACTGATGCATCAGAAATTATTGTTTTTGCTACATACAAAGACTTTAATTTGTCTCATGTAGATGATTTTGCAAACAACATAGCTGCAACAAGAGGTATCACAAAGGCAGATATACAAGGCTATATTGATATGATGAATGGCGCTGTAAGCTCTAGAGACCAGCAACAATTACAAATCTGGAATGCTAGACAAGCTTACATAGGCTTAGGTGTTTTATTAGAAACAGCAGCTTTATTAGATATTGATGCTTGCCCTATGGAAGGTTTTAGTGTAGAGCAGTTTGATGAAATTTTAGGTTTATCAGCTTTAAACTTAACTAGCGTTGTTATTGCTGCTGTAGGTTACCGTTCTGCAGAAGATGGTTACCAACACTACAAAAAAGTAAGAAAATCTAAAGAAGATTTATTCATTAAAATTTAAGGTTTGAAAACAGAAAAGGCGGATTTTCATCCGCCTTTTCTGTTTATATAGTCTATTTAACCTTATCTTAAAGTAAATCCGCCTCTACCCATAGTAGCACCGTCTGCATATAATAAAACAGTATAATTTCCTGGTTCAAAAGCGTTTCTATTGGTCCAATCTAAATTGAAACTTTTAGCCTCTCCACTAAACTCAATAGCCGTTTTATATGTGTATTGTAACTCTTGATTATTGGCTATAAACATACCACCTTCACCAATAATTAAGTTTCCGGCTGGGTCCATAACTCTTAAGTAAATATCATGCATACCTTTTGTAGCAATTGGATTGGTATTGATAGTGAAAGCAATACGTATTTTTTGAGTAGCACTTGCTTTACTTACATCTGTTTCTCTACCGCTAGATTTTACTCTTAAAGGAATAATCTGAATGTTACTCGCTTTTAAGGCCGCACCTGCTTTTACTTTATTATTTAAAGAATCGTTTTGCTTAGATAAGTTCTCGGCAAATTTGCTTACTGTATTTACGGTAGATTTTAAACTATCTCTTTCTACTGTTAAAGCAGCATTTTTTTGTTGAAGCTCGTCAATATCTGCTGTGTATTTAGTAACAAAATACTTTAACTGCTTTACATCTTCACGAGCTTTAGAAAGCTCTCCGGCTGTTAATTGACCTCTGTTTAGCGCTTGTCTTAACTGTGCAATCTTTGCCCTTAGCTCTTCATCCTTTGCTTTTAATTCTTCTGATAATTGGGTACCTGTATTGTTAGCTTGTTCTAGTTCTGTTTCTAGCTTTTCTAACTCTGTTTGTAAAGCAGTACGCTCGTCACTAACAGTTACAACTCGGTTATCCGATTTATTTTTCTGAAAAAATAAATAAGCATTTAAGCCTAAAAGGGCTACAATTACAGCAATAAGGAAATAAATCTTATTGGTATCTTTTTTCTTTTGTTCTTGAGTTTCCATTTTCTACTCTTTGCGTTTATTTTGGTTGTGGTTGTTAAGCAAAAATTATTCCATCAGTAATATTACAAGTTTTTTAAACGGCAAAACTTAAAATTTCTGATTATTTCTTAGCAATTTTTTTTCTAAAATAGCTTGTTTTTTTAAAACTACAAGTTTAAACACTAAAATAATGTAATGATAGCAGAGATTAAACGTTGCTAGTTTGTTATATTTACAATTTTGAATTTCAACCAACTTTCATGAACAAAATCAGTTTAGCTGCTTTATCTATCTTGTTTTTTATCAGTTTTACTACTCAATCTCAAATAGTGTCTGGTCCTAAAAGAGAATTCAGAGGTGTTTGGATTGCTACAGTAGTTAATATTGATTGGCCTTCAAAAGCTGGTTTAAGCACAACTCAACAGAAAGATGAGCTTATCAATATCCTGAATCAACATCAAAAACAAGGCTTAAATGCTGTATTTTTTCAGGTAAGGCCAGCATCAGATGCATTATATGCAAAAGGTACAGAACCTTGGTCTATTTGGTTAACTGGTACACAAGGCAAAGCACCAGAGCCATTTTACGACCCTTTAGAATTTGCCATAAAAGAATGTCATAAAAGAGGGATGGAATTACATGCTTGGTTTAACCCTTACCGAGCAACTTTTGATAGCCAGTTTGATAAACTTCATAAAAACCATATCACTAATTTAAAACCCGATTGGTTTATTACTTACGGAGGTAAAAAATTATTTAATCCGGGTTTACCCGATGTTAGAGCATACATTACCCAAGTAATTATGAATGTGGTACGAAATTACGATGTGGATGGAATCCATTTTGATGATTATTTCTATCCATATGGTGTAAAAGGACAAACTATTGAGGATACAGAAGCTTACATCGCTTATAACAATGGCATTAAAGATGTTGCCGATTGGCGCCGAGATAATGTAGACAAACTCATTAAAATGGTGAGTGATAGCATTAGAACATATAAAAAACACGTAAAATTTGGAATTAGCCCTTTTGGTATTTGGAAAAACAAAAAGCAAGACCCAGAAGGCTCTGAAACCAATGGTGGAGATTCTTACTACGGCTTGTTTGCCGATTCTAGAAAATGGGTTAAAGAAGGCTGGATAGATTATATCAACCCACAAATTTACTGGGCTTTTAATACAATGGCAGCTCCTTACAATAAATTAGTTGATTGGTGGAGTAATAATGCTTATGGCAGACATTTATATATCGGACAAGGTGCTTACCGTTTAAGCGATAATAAGGATATAGGCTGGCGAAACCCTACACAAATGCCTAGCCAGTTGGTTTACAACCGCTTAAATAACCGTGTGCAAGGTAGTGTATATTTCAGTTCTAAATCATTAAACAGTAATCTTAAAGGAATATCAGACACCTTAAAAAATAATTTCTATAAATACCCGGCTCTTCCACCAGTTATGCTATGGTTAGATTCTATCTCGCCAAACCGGCCAGAAAACTTATTAGCTGTACAAACTAATAAAAGTGTTTTGTTAAGTTGGAAATTGCCTACTAAAGCAAAGGATGGCGATTTGGCTTATGGTTTTACCATTTATAGATTTGAGGAAGATGAGCCTTTAGACATTGATAAAGCATCGGCTATAAGAAAAGTATTTTATAGTGCTATTACTTCTTGGGAAGACCAAGATATTGTTAAAGGAAAAAAATACACTTATGTGGTTACCGCTTTAGACCGTTTAAAGAATGAAAGCGAACACGCTATACCTGTTACTGTATCAATAAAATAATCATGGAAAGAAAAATTAGAGCTGGCCTAATGGCTTACGGAATGTCTGGTAAAGTATTTCACGCTCCATTTTTAGATCAACATCCGGGTTTTGAGTTAGTTGCTATTGTAGAACGTAGCAAAAACGACGCTGTAAAAGATTATCCCAATATCATCCAATATAGAGATCAAGAAAGCCTTTTGGCTGATGATTCTATAGAACTTATTGTTGTAAACACACCTAATTTTACACATTACGAGTATGCTAAAGCTGCTTTACAGGCCGGTAAACATGTATTGATAGAAAAACCTTTATCTGTACTAAAAACAGAAGCAGAAGAGCTATTTGCATTGGCATTTAGAAAAAATTTACAGGTTTTTGCTTATCAAAATAGACGTTTTGATAGCGATTATTTATCTGTAAAAGAGGTTTTAGACAGCCAAAAATTAGGAAATATTATTGAAGTTCATTTCCGTTTTGATAGATATCGCCCAGAGGTTAGCCATAAGTTTTTTAAAGAACAAGCTATGCCTGGCGCTGGTATTTTGTATGATTTGGGTGCACACATTATAGACCAAGCCATCAGTTTATTTGGTGTACCCGATGATTTTGTTAAAACTTATGGCAGTAATCGCCCTGTTACAGAGGTTGATGATTATGCCCATGTACATTTAAAATATAAAAATGGCTTAAACGTATACATCAGTACCAGTTTACTGGTTGCAAACCCTTTACCTAGCTATGTTTTACATGGTACCAAAGGAAGTTTTACTAAACACAGAACCGATGTGCAGGAAGAACAATTATTAGCTGGCATTAAGCCTTTAGATGCTAACTATGGTATAGAAAAACCAAATAGCGAAGGTATTTTAGTTTATTATGATATTGAAAATCAACAGCATCAAGAATTGTTAAAAGCAAAGCAAGCAAGCTATATGCATTTGTTTGATCATGTATACGAAGCTATTGTTCATCAAAAACCATATTACGTAAAACAAAATGAGATTATAGCGCAACTAAGCATCTTAGAAAAATAATTCTTCTGGATATAAACTTATTAGCCTATTTCAGGTTAATATTCTGAAATTCAACACTAACCAAACCAAAATATGAGAATTGCAGGAATTATTGCTTTATTATTTGTTTTCGCAGAAGGTATAGCGCAAACTACCGTAAGAAGAGACCCTCAAATACAGCAAATGGTAGAAGAGGTATCTGCCCAAAACTTAGAAATACTGGTTAAAAAACTCGCTAGTTTTGGCACCAGACATACTTTAAGTGATACTACAAGTAAAACTACAGGCATAGGCGCTGCCAGAAATTGGATTAAAAGCGAGTTTGAAAAATACAGCAAGGCATCTGGCGGCAAACTAAAAGTTGATTTTGATACTTTCACCCAACCTGCCGACGGACGTAGAATAAAACAAGACGCCGTTCTTAAAAATGTTTTGGCAACTTTACCAGGAACAAATCCTAATGATAATAGGGTTTTCATCATTTCTGGTCATTATGATTCTAGAGCCTCTGATGTTAATGATGCCAAAAGCAAAGCCCCAGGTGCTGTTGATGATGCTTCTGGAACGGCCATTTCTTTAGAGCTGGCCCGTATCATGAGTAAACACCAATTTAGCGCCACTATTATTTTTATGGCTGCCGTTGGAGAAGAGCAAGGTTTGTATGGTGCTGCCCATTTAGCTAAAAAAGCTAAAGCAGAAGGCTGGAATATTAATGCCATGATTACCAATGATATTGTAGGAAATACCTATGGTAGCGAAACAGATTTGAAAGACAACCGCTCTGTAAGGGTTTTTAGCGAGGGTGTGCCTGCTGCAGAAACCAAAGAACAAGCTGCTTTAAGAACTTCTGTAGGTGGCGAAAACGATAGTCCGGCAAGACAATTTTCACGTTATGTTAAAGAAATTGCAGAACGTTATGTAGACCAATTAGATGTTAAACTTATTTACAGAAGAGACCGCTATTTAAGAGGCGGAGACCATACACCTTTTTCTTTAGAAGGCTTTACTGCTGTTAGGTTTACAGAAATGAATGAGAATTTTGATAGACAGCATCAAGATATTAGAACAGAAAATGGTAGAGATTATGGCGATTTACCAGAATTTGCAGATTATAATTATATCCAAAAAGTGGGTAGGATGAATTTAGCTGTATTGGCAAATATTGCTAAAGCACCTTCAGAACCTCAAAATGTGGGTATTTTAACTAGCGATTTAACAAACAAAACTACCTTAAAATGGGAAGCACCTAAAAGCGGGAATGCAGCAGGTTATTATATTTTGATGCGTGAGACTACTTCTCCTTTTTGGGAAAAGAAATTTTATGTAAGTACTACCCAGCATACTTTACCTTATTCTAAAGACAATTACTTTTTTGGTGTACAAGCTGTAGATACAGATGGGCATGAAAGTGCTATTGTGTTTCCTAAACCAGTGAGGTAAAAAAAAATTTTCTATTTAAAGGAGCGGAGTCGAAGTCTCTCTTGTTTATCCTTCGACTCCACTACCATTGAAGTTTTTTAAGTATATTTCAAAATCAAAATCAGGCATTCGCACAAGTCTTTCCAGCCTCTTGACCGGCCATGTCAAGTTACTTTTATTCAAAGTATTAGTTTTATGTTTTGGCCTTCATGAATGCTTCGCATGTTTCCGCAAAAAGTAACCAAACCCGAGCTAAGCGAACACATGAAAGCCTTTAAAAAACAATAAGCTAATTGAATAAACTCTCCGCTGCGCCGCTTGCTTCTAAAGATTCTACTAGGGCTAATGCTGTAGATACCGCAACCGCCAAGGCGGAATTAGACGTAAACGGTTGTTATTACTTTGGCTCGATTTATCGAACTACTTAAAACAACGTTTTATCACCACTATTCTACCTCAAACTGCTTTTTTAAGCCCCCGATTTGAATTTCAAATTCGCCAGGTTCAACAACTTTTTGGTTATTAGCATTTATAAAAGCTAATTCTTCTTTTGTGATGGTAAAATCTACAGTTTTAACTTCACCTGGTTTTAAAATAATTTTCTCGAAAGCTTTTAATCGCTTTTTATCTGGTGTGATAGAAGCATATAAATCGCTCAAATAAACATCAACCACTTCTTTACCTTCTCTTGTACCTATATTGGTAACATCAACACTTATCTGCAGCTTATCATTTTCTGTAATCTTTACAGCCGATAACCTTAAATTGCTGTATTTAAAAGTGGTATAACTTAAACCATATCCAAATTCATATTGCGGATTATAATCAGCATCGTAATTATAAACACCCTCTACTACCGACCTACTTTCTGATGGTTTATGATTATAATTTACCAAAGAATTTGGGTATTTAGGATAGGTATAAGGCAGTTTACCCGATGGATTAACATCCCCGAAAAGGATATCAGCTAAAGCATCGCCACCAAAATTACCCGGTAAATAGGTTTGTACTATAGCAGGCATAGCGGGCTCTATTTTACTGATGATTCTTGGCCTACCTTCATTTAAAACTAAAATAACAGGTTTACCTAAAGCGGCTATTTTTTGAGCAAATTCTGTTTGTAAATCAGAAAGATATAAATCACTTAAATTACCCGGTGTCTCGGTATAAGAGTTTTCGCCTAGGCATAATACTACAGCATCAACATTTTTTGCTGCTTCTAATGCTTCTTGCATTTTATCGGCATATTCCTCAAAGTATTTACCATCCATTTTATAGCTAACTCCTGGAACATAAACTACCTGATTTTCTCCTATTTTATGCTTTAAAGCCTCTAAAATGGTATTATATTTTGATGCAAATTCTTCTACTTTTTCGCCTTGCCAAGAATAAGTCCAGCCGCCATTTAAAGTACGCATAGAATTTGCGTTTGGCCCAGTTACTAAAACCTTCATGTCTTTCCTCAGCGGAAGCGTATTATTGTTATTTTTTAATAAAGTAATAGATTCGGCTGCAGCCTGATAAGCTGCTTGCTCAAACTCCTTACTACCAAATTTTGGATAATTTTTGTAATGCGTAACCGGATTTTCAAATAATCCTAATTTATATTTCAATACTAGGATTCTACTTACGGCTTCATCTACACGAGACTGCTTTACTTTTCCCTCTTTAACCAAGGCGATAAGATTATCGCAAAAGGTTTCATATTGATAGGCAATCATAGACATATCTATACCTGCGTTAATGGCAAGCATGATAGCTTCTTTATGAGATTTTGCGATTTTATCTCTGGTGTGTAGGTTTTCTATATCGCCCCAATCTGTAACAACTAAACCTTTAAAACCCAATTCTTCTCTTAGTAATTTGGTAAGTAAATTATAATTAGCATGAACGGGAATACTATTTATTAAGCCAGAATTTATCATGATGGTATGAGCGCCAGCATCTATTGCTGCTTTAAAAGCAGGTAAATGATACTCTCTTAAAGCTTGTTCAGAAATATAAGCAGGCGTTCTGTCTTTACCAGATAAAGCAACCTGATAACCAAGAAAATGCTTTAAACAAGATGCAACATGAAAAGGGTTATTGATATCATTATCATCACCTTCATAACCTTTAATAGATGCTATTCCTAAAACAGTGGTAAGATGTACATCTTCACCAAAAGTTTCCCAGATACGTGGGAAACGTGGGTCTGGACCTAAATCCAGAACTGGAGAAAAATTCCACGGAATACCACTAGCTCTGGTTTCATAGGCTGTTATTTGTGCTGCTTTTTTAACCAGTTCTACATTTCTACTAGCTGCTTGTCCTATTTGCTGAGGAAACATGGTTGCGCCTGCCGTATAAGTTGCACCATGTATAGCATCAATACCATAAATAACAGGTATGTTTAGCTTACTACGTGAAGCTTTTTGTATCCCACTAATGATGTTGTACCAAACTTCTGGTGTTCTGGCTCTGTTGTTTGCAGTATTAAGTACCGAGCCTATTTTGTATACTCCAAAAGCTTTATCCATAGCAGCTTTGTCTAATACTACAGGTTCATCACTTGTAAATCTATCTTTACCTTTAGTAATAACATCTAAAGTAATTTGAGCCATTTGCCCAACCTTCTCTTCTAAGGTCATTTTTGCAATTAGCGCCTGAACTTTTTGGTTTGTAAGTTTATCTTCTTGCGCATAACTAAGGCAAGAGACTCCTAGCCAAAGCCAGAAGAATAAGTGTAGTTTTTTCATAAAAAATTGGTAAAAAGTATACTCTTTACGCCAAAAATGCTTGTTGTAAAGAGTATACTTTGTAAGAAGATAGGATGTTATTTATCTATCATTTTATAAACCCTCACGTAATCTATTTCCATAGCTGTAGGGAAAACATTAGGGTCTACGCCTTGTGCGCCACCCCAATTACCACCAACTGCAATGTTGAGTAGTAAATGGAATCTTTTATCAAAAGGCCAAGCTTTAAAACCTTGCCCATTGTTCACAAATTCAAAAACAAGATCGTTATCAATATAACCTCTAACGGCATAAGGTGTCCAATCTACCCTGTAATTATGAAATGCAGTAGAAGCTGTTGGGATAACTTTAGAGTTTCCTTTTTGTGTATTGATACTATGGTTAAAAGCGCCTGTGTGTACGGTAATATGTACTCGGTTTTGGTCATAACCCACATGCTCCATAATATCAATTTCACCAGAGTTTGGCCAATTGCCATAAGCAAAATCAGTTGGAAGCATCCAAATGGCTGGCCATGTACCTCTTCCGGTAGGTAATTTAGCTCTTATTTCAAATCTACCATACAAGAAATCTCCTTTACCTCTGGTAACCAATCTGCTTGATGTATAAAGATTAGTCTCGCGGTTTTCTTTTTTTGCCGTTATGGTTAATATACCGTTGGCGATATTTACGTTATCTCCGGCGGTATAATATTGCAATTCGTTATTACCCCATCCGCTACCTCCAACATCGTAGCTCCATTTAGTAGCATCGGGTTTACCATTATTAACAAATTCATCTGCCCAAACTGGAGAGGTTTCAAAAGTCCAGTTTTTGTCTTCTATAACCTTTGGCGCAGTTGTAGTTGGTAAATCCTTCTTTTCTGTACAAGCCATGGCTACAAGCCCAATGCTAAAAAATATAATACTGTTCATTCTAATCATCATAAATATTAATTTGCTCTTACAAAAAATAAATCAAATACAACCCCACTATTACCATTTCCGGCTCTTAACACCATTCTGTTGTCATTTATCTCTATTATTCTGTAAACATTTTCATTAGGTCTATCGGTTATACCAATAAAATATTGTGCATTAATAGGAAGGTTTATTTGAGCTATACCAGCCCCTCCAGGCACATTAGTAAAGGTATAAGTAGTGCTGTAGTTTCTTGGCGCTTGGCAACTACCAGGGTTTCCTGCCACAAAGGTTTCGGCACCAGCATTATAAACAATGGTATTATTTTGGCCAAAAGTATATACATCATCAATTTGGCAAGGTGCTAAAGGACCACCACCAAAATAACCGGTTGGGTCTCCATCATTAGGACCAACAGTAATAGGGCCAGGTATTTTATTGACATCTAATTTCCATGATCTGGTAGAACCACCTGTTAATACTAATTTCACATTGTCTAAGTCTGATGGTAATTGGAATTTAAACTCTATCAAATTACCATCGGTTAAAGTACCTCTTAAAACCATAGTTTCATCGGTAATAGACCTAATTTCATAAGCGTTACCCACCACTTGGTCTGTAGTACCTAAAAACGCTCTACCGCCTGTAGCCGCCGGACCTAAAATGATTTTTGGTACACTACCCGCTCTGGCTACCATTTTGAAAGAGTTAGCATTAGCGATAGCTGGCTGGCAAGAATAACCTGCTTGTACGCTAAAAGTTTCTCCTCTTGCATCGTATCTAAAAGTACCATCAGATTGGAAAGTAAATCTATCATCAACTTGGCAACCTGCTGCTGGGCCAGCAAAAAACACTTGTGAAGCATCTGCTGATAATACTCTTATAGCATCGGCACTACTGCTCCATGTCCAATTTTGTACGCCACAGCTGGTTAATTTTCTAAAAGTTTCATTACTGCAAGCATCTTGTACGGTAATTACTCTGGTACTTTCGCTGCTACCTGCTTTACCTACTGAAGTAAGTTTTACGGTAAAAGTATTACTGCTTTTATATATATGTACAGGGTTTGCTTCCGCAGATGGGTTACTACCATCACCAAAATCCCATTTGTAAATGAAAGCATCTTTAGAATTATTAGTAAAAGTTACCTTTTGTTGAAAAGGTAAAGTATCTGGTACGGCGGTTATGGCCGCTGTAAAAGATGCTTCAGAAGGTGTACCTTCTAATATATTATCAGACTCTTTACAAGCTGTCCAGAAGAAAGTTGTAAGAACTGCAGATAAGGTTATTAAAATATTTTTTTTCATAACATGTATCTTAAACGTTAATAATCATTTTGAGTTAAGTTTGGATTGATATCTCTCTCGCTTTGCGGGATAGGCATAAACCTATGTTTAGCAGCAACATTTGTTTTACCGGCTGCCCTCATTACATCTATAAAGTAATTAGGGTTTGGATGACGTAATAAATCAAACCAACGATGCATCTCAAAAGCAAATTCTAGTCTGCGCTCTTTATAAATTGCAGCCAAATAAGCAGCATCACTTAAACCTGCTGGTAGTGGGTTTAAATTTGCTCTAGCTCTTACCCTATCAATATATTGCTTACCTAAAGTTGGTCCAGCGGCTTCGGCATAAATCAATAAAATTTCGCTATAGCGCATAACCGGGATGTTTTTAGCAGCAGTCCAACCACCATTATCGCCAGTTAAATTGGTAATAGGTATAAAGTATTTTTTGGTATTAAATCCGTTAGGAGAACCTACTAAAGAGGCAGGTTGAGTATAATTTATTGGCCCTGATACAAATTTATCGCCAGGCATCCACATACTTGGTCTTCTTCTTTCGTCTCTGATGGTGCTAGAGTCTGCCGGGTTTGTACGCTCGTATTGGTTAAATAAATCTAAAGTTGGTACACTAAAACCATAACCAGAAGATTGTACAATATTTTGCGCTCTTGGTCCCATAAAAGTGTTTAGCACTTGTCCGCCACCAAAGAAAGTCCATTGGCCACCACCACTACGATACTGCACTTCAAAAACCGATTCTTTACCGTTTTCGTTCTCCAATTTAAAGTTATCACCATAATCATCCCATAAATCATAACCATATAAACCGGCATTATTAATAACTTCTAAAGATTTAGCAGCTGCCTCTGTTTTATTCCCTAGGGTTAAATAAACACTTGCTAAAATACCTTTTGCAGAGCCAGCAGTTGCCCTACCTTTGTTAGTACCGGTATAGGTATTAGGTAAAAGTTGTTCTGCTTGTCTTAAATCTGCAATAATTTGTGTGTAAACATCAGCTCTTGGAGACCTTGCTATCGTTCTAGCTTCTTCTAAAGAAATTGGATTAGTATATAAAGGAACATCACCAAACAACCTCACTAAATGGAAATAATAAACTGCTCTTAAAAAGTAGGCCTCGCCCAAACTTCTATTTTTTACGCTTTCGCTGATGCTTGGCACCGTAGGAACTTTCTCTATAGCGATATTAGCTCTTTGGATACCTAAGTAACACTGTGCCCAGTAGTTTGATAGATTAGAATTAAACGGAGTTACCGTAAAATTATCAAGCTCTAGTTCTGATGCGCCATCGCCACCACCGCCACCACCAGTATCGGTATCATCACTCATGATGTCTCCAAACTGCCACATCAAATTATACAAACCAGCTAATGGTTGATAAGCAGCATTTATAGCAGCTACAGCATCTGCCTCTGTTTGATAAAAATTCTCTGTGGTGATTCTATCGTTAGGATCAAGATTTAAAAAATCTTTTTTACAGCTGATTAAAGTTGTTACCACAACCCCAATCATGATATATTTTAATTTTATTGTCTTCATGTTTTTAATTTCTTTGAATTAAAAGCTTGCATTAATACCTAATAAAAATATTCTGGCTTGTGGGTAATAACCAATATCAACACCACCACCAACTTCTGGGTCGAAACCTGTATAATTGGTAACTGTTAAAAGGTTTTGCACACTTCCGTAGATTTGCATTTTCTGGATTTTTGCAGTTCTCATCCATTTTGATGGTAAAGAATAACCCAATCTTAAGTTTTTGATACGTAGGTAAGATGCATCTTCTACAAACCTATCAGAAACACGGTTATTTTGGTTAGGGTCATTCTGGATAGCTCTAGGTATACTGTTAGAAGTACCTTCACCTGTCCATCTGCCAATAAAATAATTAGAGTAATTACCGTTACTTACGCCACTTTCTGTGTACCATCTGTTAAAGTTTAATACTTTATTTCCTTCTGCACCTTGGATGAACAAGCTCAACTCGAAATTTTTATAAGTAAAGTTGTTGGTGAAACCGTATGTAAAAGTTGGGTTAGGATTACCAATATTGGTTCTATCCATATCGTTAATTACACCATCTTTATTCACATCTACGAATCTAATATCGCCAGGAGCGGTACTAGTAGCCGGGTTGGTGCCTGGGGTTTGCGTAGCATGAGCATCAATCTCTGCTTGGTTTTGGAAAATTCCATCGGTTTTAAACCCATAAAAATAATTTACAGGGAAACCTTGCTCTACTCTTAAAGAACCACCTGGGATACGGGCAAAACCATTGTTAATTGGCGATGCTAATCCTAACGAAGTTAACTCGTTATCATAAGCAGATAATACCAAAGTAGTATTCCACTTAAAGTTCTTTTTATCAAAATTTACGCTATTTAAGGTGAAATCTATACCCTTGTTTACCATATCGCCAGTGTTAAAAGGAATAGGCTCATAAGTTCCAGAGGTTGTAGGAACAGGTACTCTAAACAATAGGTCTAAAGATTTTCTTTGATATAAATCTACCGATGTAGTTAAACGGTTTTTATAAAATCCTAAATCAAAACCAATGTTAATTTGCTGATTTTTCTCCCATCCAATATTTGGGTTTGATAAAGCTGTTGGTGCAGCACCGGCAACTAAACCACCACTACCTGTATTATCGCCAAAAGCATACCCAATACCACTATTAATACCAGCTAAGTAAGAGAAACCTGGTATATCTTGGTTTCCTACCACACCAAAGCTAAACCTTAGTTTTAAATCGCTTAACCAAGTATAATTTTTAATAAAATCCTCATCTATAGCTCTCCATGCTAAAGAAAAAGCTGGGAATATGGCGTATTTATTATCCGGACCAAAATTAGAAGATCCGTCTTGTCTTATACTCGCTTGTAAAATGTATTTACCTTTATAATCATAGTTTATTCTTCCTACGTAAGAAAGTAACCTATTGGTACCAAAACCATTGAAATTATAGGTTTCTGATAAATCTACAGGTCTAAAAATATTATCATTTAATACTGGGAAACCTAAAACACTGTATCCAGTTCTTCCAGCTCCTAAAGTATTAAAGTTATTATCTTGAACGGTGTAACCAGCTAATAAGTTGAAGCTATGGTCTTTAATTTTTTTGGTGTAGTTTAAGGTAAACTCGCCCAGATAACTTGGGTTAAAATTGGTTTGATCTGTAACACCAGTTCTAATAATAGGACGACCACCCGTAGAAGGAATAGCTGGGTTATAACCTCTTAAGCTTTGGGTAATAAAATCTAAACCTAAGTTAGCTTTAAATGATAAACCAGTTGCTATTTCATATTCTCCGAAAACACTTCCAGTTAATCTGAAACGGGTGTTTAAAAACTGAGGGACTTCTAATTGATATACTGGGTTAGGCTCGTCAAAACCATCAATACCACCATTACCTCCAGCATAAGTACCGTCAGGGTTTCTTGGTCTAACGGTTGGTGGGGCTGTAAGTGCTAATAAGATGACACTGTTAAAAGCATCAAAGGTATTTGCTGGGTCTTCTTTTGTACGAGAAAGCGCTAAGCTGTTACCAATTTTTAACCTTTTGCTAGCTTTTAAATCACCATTAAAACGGGCTGTAAATCTTTCAAAACTAGTTTCTTCTATAATACCATCTTGTTGGAAATATCCGGTAGAGAAAGAATATTTAGCTTTTTCTGTACCTCCGTTGATATTAACGGTAGCGTTTGTCATGGCTGCTCCTCTAAAAATCTCATCTAACCAATCTGTTCCCTCGCCATATTCTTGTTGTACAGCCGTAGGATCTGCAAGTTTTGGTAGCGGATTTAATAAGCTTGCTATTCTGGCCTCGTTGTTTAAAATAGCGTACTCTCTAGCGTTTAGCATGGTTGGTAAGCGCCATGCTTGCTGCATACCACGATATACATCAGCATTGATATTTACTACGCCTTCTTTACCTCTTTTAGTAGTAATCATGATTACCCCATTAGAACCTCTCACACCATAAATAGAAGCTGCAGATGCATCTTTTAAAACATCAATAGATTCTATCTCGCCTGGGCTAAAAGAGTTTAAAACGTTATCTGCCCCTTGGTCTGGCAGTGGGAAACCATCTAAAACTATTAGAGGATTATTAGTACCTGTTACAGATGATATACCACGTATTCTAATACCTGTACCACCAGTACCACCTGGCGCACCAGAGTTTTGTACTACGGTAACACCAGCAACTCTGCCTTGTAAAGCTTGTGCTGCATCTGCCACAGGCGTTGCTGTAATTTCTCTAGATGATACGGATGAAATAGAACTAGAAACCGTAGCTTTTTGTTGAGTACCATAACCTACTACCACAACTTCTTCTAAGCTAGCATTGCTAGGTTGCAGTGTTACCATGATGTTTCTATTCTTACCTACCAAAACTTCTTTGGTAGTAAAGCCTAAATAAGAAAAAACTAAGACTTGATTTTCTGAACCAACCCGTAGAGAAAATTCTCCATTAACATTGGTTTGTGTTGATACTGTTTCATTTTTAATTTTAATACTCACGCCAGGCAGTGCTTCTCCCTTTTCGTCAGTAACTTTTCCGGTAACGCGTAAATCTTGCCCATACATAATAGTACAGCAGAACAAGTAAAGCGTTAGAAAAATTAAGGTAATTTTCCCTTTCATAAACAATAAGTTAAGTTGTATAATTTATTTAATTGGTTAATGGCTGTTAAGATTGGCATCTTAAACAACAGAACAAAAGTAAATTCAATTTGTGTACCAGCATCATTATGAAGTACTATATAACCACTACAATATCCTTGAAATTAAGTTTTAGAGGTACTACAATAATACTACATCATGTAAGCTTCAAATAAAAAAATCGGGTTTAAAATGACTTTAAACACAAATTGAGACGTTGAATGTTATCACGATTACAGTTTCTGTATGAAATTGAAAATAGATTTGTATCTTGATAATTGTAAACCATTAAATTATACTTCATAAACATTCATGAAGCATCTAACGCTATTCTTATTCATATTTACCATATCAATCATAACGAAAGCTCAAGTTGGGCTTCCGCAGATTAATAACTACAGTTCATCTTTTTATAAAGCAGGTACCCAAAACTGGAAAATAGAACAAGATAGAAACGGAGTGATGTATTTTGCTAATAACGAGGGCTTGCTTTCTTATGATGGACGTTATTGGAAATTATATCCCTTACCTCATAAAACCATTGTACGGTCTGTAAAAATACATCCTGATGGTAAAATTTATGTAGGCGGACAAGATGAAATTGGTTATTTCTTTCCAGATGAGCATGGCGTTTTAAAGTTTCATTCTTTAAGAGAACTTATCCCAATTGCCGATAAGCAATTTGCTGATATTTGGAACATAGAAATCTTTAACCAAGAGGTTTATTTTAGAACAAGACCTAAAATTTTTCATTACAAAGATGGTGCTTTTAGAGTTTACAAAGCAGAAGGCGCTTTTGAGTTTGTAGGAAAAGTTAAAGACCAGATTCTAGCTCATGAAAATACCAAAGGCATACTATCTGTAAAAAACGGTGTTTGGAAAACCGTTTGCGATCATCCAGACTTAAAAAGTGCTGTGGTTACAGCTATTCTACCTTATCAAAATGATACTTTGCTGATAACCACTTTAAAAAACGGATTATACCTTTTACATCAAAACCAATTATCTAAATTAACTTCTAAAGATGATGCTTCATTTTTCAAGCATCGTATAAGCTGTGCTTTACAAGTTAATAAAGAATGGTATGCCTTTACAACTTCCTCTGCGGGCTGTTTCATCGTTGATAAAAAAGGAAATATCATACAAAGATTTACCGTTTCTGATGGTCTACAAAGAAATAATATCAGAAGTATCTTTAAAGATAAAAGCCAGAATTTATGGTTAGGTTTAGATGATGGTATAGATTTTATTACCTTTAATACAGCGGTTAAATACATTTACCCAGATCCCCTTAAACAAACTACTGGCTATGCTACTCGTATTCTTGACAATCAGTTATACATAGGTACTTCTAATGGTTTATATGCTTCGCCATTAAACCCTAACCTTAAAGATATAAGCTATAACAGTAATAATTTTAGTATCATCCCAAAGGTGCAAGGCCAAGTTTGGAACTTAAATGTATTAAACAACCAACTTTTAGTAGCCCATGAAGAAGGTACTTTTTTGGTTAAAAACAACATTGCAAACCAGTTATATAATGCCCCCGGGACTTGGATTTTTGAACCTACTTCCCCTTATTATCCTGCTAAAGAAATTATTGCCGGAACTTTTAATGGGCTACAACACATTGCCTACAATCAAGGTAAATTTATAAATAAAGGTACCATCAAAGGTATTGATGAATCTCTAAGATTTTTGCTTTACGATAATAGCAGCAATACTTTTTGGGCTTCTCATCCTTACCGCGGTATCTATAGGTTTAAACTATCTGATGATAAAACTAGTATCATAAAAACATGGATTTATAAAGAAAAAGATGGTTTACCTTCTCACTTACATAATTATGTAGCTAGAATTAAAAACCGCATTGTAGTTGCAACGCTTAAAGGTATCTACGAATTTGATGAGGCTAAGCAGAAATTCTCGCCATCAAAGTTCTTCTCTCCTATACTTAAAAAAACTTTTCAATATCTTAATGAAGATCAAGATGGAAACATCTGGTTTGTAAGCTATAAGAATGTTGGTGTGATAGATTTCCAAAGAAAAGAAAAAGGTAAGAATTATTCCATTGTTTATTTTCCAGAGTTAACTTCAAAAGTTTTAGCCGGCTTTGAGAATATTTATATCCACAATAAAGAAAACATTTTTATCAGTTCTAATACAGGCGTCATCCACATCAATTACCCAAAATATTTGGCTAATATAAGACCTCTAAATGCGCTACTTACGCAAGTAAAAATATCCGGTAAAACCGATAGTACTATATTTGGAGGTTACTTTTTAAACCAAAATAAAATAGCAGAAAAGCAAGATAAAACGCAGAAACCAAAACTTGCTTACAAGCATAATTCCTTACATTTCGAATATTCATCTACATTATACGAGCAGCAAAACAATATAGAATATAGCTACCAGTTACAAGGTTTTGATAAAGAATGGTCGGTCTGGAGCGCTAAAAGCGAGAAAGATTACACCAATATCCCGCATGGCGATTATACTTTTAAAGTTAAAGTTAGAAACAATTTAGGAAATGAATCTCCGGTTACCGAATTCTCATTTACAGTTGAACCAGCTTGGTATCAAACTAATTTATTTTACTTTTTTTGCTTCTTACTGTTAGCTTTCGCGATTTATTTACTCATCCAAAGACAGAAAAAAATACACCAAAAAGAACAAGAATATTTAAAAAAGACACACCAACTAGAAATTGAGCATAACGAAAAAGAAATTGTTAAACTACAAAATGAAAAGCTTGAAGCCGATGTAAATTTCAAAAATAAAGAACTCGCAACGGCTACCATGCATTTGGTACAAAGGGGTAAACTATTGGCCAAAATAAAAGAAGAGCTATTACCTATTGTAAAAGTTGAGGATGCAGAAAATGCTCCTGAAGAATTTAAGAGAATTTTAAGTTTATTAAACGAGGCCGAACGAAACGACTCTGATTGGGAACAATTTGCTATACATTTTGATCATGTACACTCTAATTTCTTAACCAAATTAAAAGAGAAATTCCCTTCTCTAAGTCAGAATGATTTAAAACTTTGTGCTTATTTAAAAATGAACTTATCTTCTAAAGAGATGGCACAGCTCATGAGTATCACGATTAGAGCTGTAGAGGTAAGTCGTTACCGACTACGTAAAAAGTTAAACGTATCGTCAGATACCAATCTTTTTGACTATTTAATGGAAGCAGCAAATAGCGAATAAGCAAGTTTAGAAAAAGAAACAAATAGCTAAAATGTACGTTAATTTATTGTTTGATTAATCTTTGATACGATGAAATGTCCTACTTGTAATGTTAACCTTTTAATTACCGATAGAAGCGGTGTAGAAATAGATTACTGCCCAGAGTGCCGTGGTGTATGGCTAGACCGTGGCGAGCTAGATAAAATTATAGAGCGTTCTGCCTCTTTTGAACGCCCTAGCCAACATCATGATAATTATAGAACTCAACAACACCATGACTATAAACATCATGACTATAGAAAGAAAAAGAAAGACTCTTTCTTAGGCGATTTATTTGATTTCTAAAAATAAGATTCTCATAAATAAAAAAGCCATCTGCAAAACAGATGGCTTTCTATTTGATTTAAATCTCCTGTTATTTAGATAAATACATAGATTTCTCTTTGTATAACTGAATAAAATATGGGTCTTCTAAAGACTTAATGAAACGGATAGCTTCGCCGGTTGATTTCATCTCAGGACCTAATTCTTTCTGAATTTCAGGGAATTTATGGTGAGAGAAAACTGGTTCTTTAATAGCATAACCTTCTAACTTTCTTTCTATAGTAAAGTCTTTTAGCTTTTTGGTGCCCAACATTACTTTAGTTGCGATATTGATATAAGGTACATCATAAGCTTTAGCAATAAAAGGAACCGTTCTTGATGCTCTAGGGTTTGCCTCTATCACATAAACATCCTCGTTTTTAATAGCAAACTGGATATTCATCAAACCTCTAATATCTAAAGCTTTGGCAAGTTTAGCGGTATACTCTTCCATTTTAGCAATTACACCCTCAGATAAGTTAAACGGAGGTAGAACCGAGAATGAATCTCCTGAGTGGATACCAGCAGGCTCAATATGCTCCATTAAACCAATGATATGCACATCTTCACCATCAAAAATAGAATCTGATTCTGCCTCTTCTGCTCTGTCTAAGAAATGGTCAATTAAAACTCTGTTTCCTGGTAAATCTCCAAGTAACTTTACAACCGCTCTTTCTAAATCCTCATCGTTTATCACGATGCTCATGCCTTGGCCACCCAATACATAAGACGGACGAACCAATACCGGGTAACCTACTTCATTAGCTACTTTTATAGCTTCTTCAGCATCTTCTGCTACACCATAACGTGGGTAAGGGATATTTAATTCTTTTAATAAATCAGAGAAACGACCGCGGTCTTCGGCAATGTCCATATTATCATAAGAAGTACCTATAATTTTGATACCTTTCTCATGTAACTTTTCAGCCATTTTCAAGGCTGTTTGACCACCAAGCTGCACAATTACACCTTCTGGTTTCTCTAAATCAATAATTTCTCTTACATGCTCCCAAAAAACAGGCTCGAAGTATAACTTATCTGCCATGTTAAAATCTGTAGATACCGTTTCTGGGTTACAGTTTACCATGATAGCTTCATAACCTTCTTGGCCAGCAGCAATTAAGCCGTGTACACAAGAATAATCAAACTCTATACCTTGACCAATACGGTTAGGACCAGAACCTAAAACAATGATTTTCTTTTTGTCTGATGGACGAGATTCATTTTCGCCCTCGTAAGTAGAGTAGTAGTATGGTGTTTGTGCCGGAAACTCTGCCGCACAAGTATCTACCATTTTATAAACTCGGTTTAAACCTAGTTCTTTTCTTCTATCGTAAACTTCATCTTCTGTTACATTACCTAAAATCCAGGCAATTTGAACATCAGAGAAGCCTTTTTGCTTCACCGTAAGGAAAATATCTTTAGGGATATTATTTAAGTTATAACGCTTAAGCTCTTGCTCTAGCGTTACCAGTTCTTGTATTTGGTTTAAGAACCACTTATCTATTTTGGTAACTTTTCTTACAGATTCTATAGGCACACCCATTCTTAAAGCATCTTTGATAGCAAATAATCTATCCCAGCTTGGATGCTCTAGCTTATGCATGATGTCTTCGATGTTGCGGTTTTGTCTGCCATCGGCACCTAAACCTGCTCTGCCTATTTCTAAAGACTGACAAGCTTTTTGTAATGCTTCAATAAAAGAACGACCAATAGCCATTACCTCGCCTACAGATTTCATTTGTAAACCAAGCTCGGTATTAGCACCTTTAAATTTATCAAAATTCCAACGTGGAACTTTAACAATTACATAATCTATAGTAGGCTCAAAATAAGCCGAAGTTGTTTTAGTGATTTGATTTTCTAACTCGTCTAGGTTATAACCGATAGCCAATTTAGCAGCAATTTTCGCAATTGGGTAACCAGTAGCTTTAGACGCTAAAGCTGATGAACGAGAAACACGTGGGTTAATTTCAATAGCGATAATTTCATCGTTTACTGGATTTACAGAGAATTGTACGTTACAACCACCCGCGAAATTACCAATAGCCCTCATCATTTTGATGGCTTGGTTACGCATCTCCTGGTAGCAACGGTCAGAAAGTGTCATCGCAGGAGCTACGGTAATAGAATCTCCGGTATGGATACCCATAGGATCGAAGTTTTCTATAGAACAGATGATGATAACGTTATCTTTATTATCTCTCAATAACTCTAACTCATATTCTTTCCAGCCTAATACAGCTTGCTCTACCAAAACCTCATGCGTAGGCGAAGCTTGTAAACCATGAGAAAGTGCTGCATCAAAATCTTCTTTTTTATGTACGAAACCACCTCCGTAACCTCCTAAAGTATAAGAAGGACGAATTACCAAAGGGAAACCAATTTCTTGTGCCGCTTCTTTACCTTCTAAGAAAGAGTTTGCGATTTTAGATTTTGCTACCCCAATGCCAATATCAACCATTAGTTGTCTAAAGGCTTCGCGGTTTTCTGTTTTCTCTATGGCAGCAGTATCAACACCAACAATTCTTACATTATATTTTTCCCAAATACCACGCTCTTCTGCCTCTATAGCTAGGTTTAACGCTGTTTGACCACCCATAGTAGGTAAAACCGCATCAATTTTACGTTCTTGTAAAATTTCTTCTATAGAAGCTACAGTTAAAGGTTTTAAATAAACATGGTCTGCAATAACCTTATCCGTCATGATGGTTGCCGGATTTGAGTTGATGATGGAAACCTCAATACCTTCGTCTTTTAAAGATAAAGCGGCTTGTGAACCAGCATAATCAAATTCGCAAGCTTGACCGATAATAATAGGACCAGATCCGATGATCAGGATGGATTTAATGGAAGTATCTTTTGGCATGTGCGTAAATTATTTGTGGGTTTTCTTACGCGATAAAAAGAAAAACCCGACTTGTTTGTCGGGATGCAAAGATAGAAAAATTGTGCTTATTTAGGTATCTTTTTTTGTAATTTATCACGAAGCTTAAATTATCTCATACTAAATACAATAGGAAGCGTGTAAGATGACTTTGTTGGAACTCCTCTTTGCAGAGCTGGTTCCCAATTAGGACATAAATACATCACACGTTTTGCTTCTTTAGCCAAAGTCTCGGAAGGAGACTTTAATATCTTAAAACTACTAAGGCTACCATCTGCCTCTACAATAAAGTTTATGATTACTCTACCTGTTATTTTCGCCATCCTATCCTCTGAAGGGTAACTTAAATTGCTTCTTAAATATTCACCTAAAGCTTGATCGCCACCTTTAAATTTAGCCAATGTTTCCCTTACAGTATACTTACCTGTTTTGCCATCAGTTAATTTATAAGTACCAGATTGAAACACACCCTTTGAAAAAATCTCTTCATAAACAATCTGCGTTTTTAAATCTTGAAATACCCATAAACCATCTTTAAAGCCATCTTTATAAGAGCCTTTTTCCACCCAAGTTTTACTTCTATTTTCTACCACACCATTCCCTTTACCATCTAAGAATTTTACTCCAGTAGAATCTCCTATTTGTAAAAGTTTATAATTGGTTTCTGCCATGTTATACTTCCCCGATGGAATTTCAAAATAACGATATGATTTTAGCTCGCCATTTCTGAAATACTCATATGCTGGGCCAATTAACATATTTTCTGCATAGGTTTTTAAACTTTCCTTTTGCCCATTATCGTAAAAAGTTGCAACCTCTCCTTCTAATCTGGCAAGCTTTGTAGAAGAAGTTCTTCCTGTTCTTTTTAAGGTGCCATCTTTATAATATTCTACCAATTTGTAATGAGTTTCTCCAGAATCTGGAGGACTTATAGTTCTGATATAATCTGCACTATCTTTTTCTTGAACTTGTTTACCGTTTTTCTTGAAATAGTAGGTGCTTTGTTTTTCTTGGGCATAGGTACTATAAGCTATTAACATCAGCAATAGCATTATTAGATTTTTCATGGTGTTATTAGGCTTTATGGTTTTAGGTAAAAGATTTACCTAAATATAGATGTATTTTAATAATTCATATTAAGCTGTATAAGCAGCTTTATGAGTTTTTTTGGCAAGTGCCTAATTTTACAGTATCATAATCATTGATGATTATAAATGATTTCAACAATTGGACAAAAAAACCATTTTTACCACGTATAAGATACTTTAAATCATCTCAAATTAAATACAAGAGGAAGCGTGTAAGATGACTTTATTGGAATTCCTCTTTGTTTAGCTGGCTCCCAATTGGGTGACTTCTGTAAAATACGTATTGCTTCTTTTGTTAAAGTCTCCGAAGGAGATTTTAATACCTTAAAATTGTGGAGGCTACCATCTATGTCTACTATAAAACTTAATTGTACACTTCCTGTTATCTTAGCTAGCTTATCTTCAGGAGGATATCTTAAATTTTCTTTTAGAAATTCAAATAAAGTTTGCTCGCCATTTTTAAATTTAGCTAAAGTTTGTTTAACAGTATAAGTTCCTGTTTTACCATCAGTCAACTTATAAGTGCCAGATTGCAAAACACCTTTAGCATAAATCTCTTCATAAACAATCTGCGTTTTTAAATCTTGCATCTGCCATAAACCATCTTTATAGCCATCTTTATAAAGGCCTTTTTCTGCCCAAGTTTCATTTTTACTTTCTACCACCCCGTTACCTTCACCATCTAAGAACTTTCTACCGGTAGAATCTCCTATTTGTAAGGTTTTATAATTTATTTCTCCTTTATTAAACTTGACAGAGGATACATCGTAATAACGATACGATTTTAACTCTTCATTTTTAAAATACTCATAAGCCGGGCCAACTAACCTATTTCCTACATAAGTTTTTAAACTTGCTCTTTTCCCATTATCATAAAAAGTAGCCACTTCTCCTTCTAATCTTACTTCTTCCTTAGAGGAAGTTGTTCCTATCCTTTTGATAGTACCATTTTTATAATATTCTACTAATTCAAAGTAAGTTTTTCTAGATTCTGGAGGACTTATAGTTCTGATATAATCTGCACTATCTTTCTCTTGAACTTGCTTACCATCCATCTTAAAATAAGTGGAATTTCGTTTTTCTTGTGCTAGTGTTATGCTACCTAAAACACACAGTATAAAGGTTAAAAATGTTTTCATGGGGATAAACCGAGCTTAAACTTTAAGCATAAATACTATAATTATTTACTTAGTTGGAATAAAATAGGCATAGTAAAATTTACTTTCACTGGTTTTCCTCTTTCTATGCCTGGTTCCCACTTTTGAGATTTCTGCAACACTCTTATAGCTTCTTCCGCTAAAGATTCTGATGGAGTTTGTATTACTTTAAAATTGGTAAGACTGCCATCTTCTTCCACTACAAATTTTAAAAGTACTCTACCTTGTATTCTAGCATTTCTATCTTCTGAAGGATATTTCAAATTATCACTTAAAAATCCCCAAAAAGCATTACTTCCACCTTTAAAAGCTGGGAGCTGCTTTTGAATGGTATAGCTTCCAGTTTCACCATTAGCTAATTTATAAGTACCAGATTTAAATACACCATTAGCGTATATTTCTTCATAAGTAGCGTTTGTTTTTAAATTTTCTACTTTCCACAAACCATCTTTAAAGCCATTTTTATAAACTCCTTTCTCTACCAGCGAATTGTTTTTATACTCTAGAAAGCCATTACCTTTACCATCTAAAAACTTTCTCCCAGTAGAATCACCAACCTGTAATACTTGGTAATTAGTTTCTAAGGAATCAGACTTGGCCGTTGGCACAACATATAAACGGTGGTATTTAAGTTCTCCGTTATTAAAGTATTCATAAGCATAACCCATCAGCTTATTATCAACATAAGTTTTAAAGCTTTCTCTTTTTCCATTATCAAAAAAGGTAATGACTTCACCTTCATATTTTACTCCTTTAGGAGAAGAAGTTCTTCCTGTAGTTTTAATAGTCCCATCTTTATAGTGTTCTACCAATTTATAGTGAGTTTCTCCAGGATCTGAAGGGCTTATAGTTCTTATATAATCTGCACTATCTTTCTCTTGAACTTGTTTGCCGTTTTTCTTGAAATAAAAGGTGTTTTGCTTTTCTTGGGCATAGGTGATACAAGCTATTAACATCAGCAATAGCATCATTACATTCTTCATGTTGTTATAGGTTTTATTTTTATGGGTTTAGGTAAAAGATTTATGTTAAATGTAGATGTTTTTTAATAATTCATATTGAGCTGTATTAGCAGCTTTGTAAGTTTTTTTGGCAAAGAAGTTTTTCCAACTTTGCATTTCAATAAAAGAAAAATACATCGTTATACAAAAACCTTAAACCTAGCGTTTTGTTAAACGGAATAAAAATTGCTCTTTCACCACAAATTTTATTAAATACAAATGAGAAAATCTATATTCATTACTTTTATAGCTTTAGTTGGTTTGGCTGGCTGTGCCACTGTACAATCTGTAGTACGTTCTGTTTTTCCTTATACGGCTACTTTAATTATCCCAGCCACAAATAGCAGTAGCAACACTTTTAGTGTTAGTAGTGCTGCCCGTAGTTTCGACCAGATTTTTACCGGACAAACCAATAATAACCAAATTTCTCAAGTACGTATTGCATCTGCCAGAATAGATGCCATGAGCCCAACAACACAAACTTTAGGTGCTTTTAAGTCGATTAAATTGTATTTGGTAAATGGCAAAGAACAAACTTTGGTAGCTACCAGAACAGATATTGCTGCAACTGCCGGAAGATCTATTATGCTAGATACAGATAATAGTAAGCTGTTGGATGATTACCTTAAAACAGGAACTTCGAGCATTAAAATGGAGTATGTTTTACAAAATAACTTAAATGTAGACCTTAGCGTTAAGGTAAGTTTAAGCTTTAATGTAGCTACGCCTACTAGATAATGTTTTAAAAGTAGGAAGTCAAAAGTGCATAGTATAAAGTTGCCTAAATAGCGATATTTTAAAGTAGAAAGTACATAGTAAAAAGAACCTGAAAGGCGGTTATTTAGGGAGACTACCTTAAATATAAAACTCATCTTTCCGAAGAACGGAAGACGGCCTATGAAGATTTGGCAGGAAACCTTTTGTGCGGAAAAGCCATTACTAGAAAAGAAAGAAGCCGCTACCCGGCTAGGGTAAGAAAGCCTCTTTTAATATATTTACTTCATTTATTAGATTGTAATCTAAAAGTCCTTTATTTAACTATATCTTGGCTAAATGATTTAAATATTTTTTATGCAGGTACTTCAAGAAATCATACAACAGTTTAAAGCCATTAGCTATCTGGAGTGGTTTGGGGTTATTACAGGGGCGTTATGTGTGTATCTGGCAGCTAAAGAAAATATCTTAAACTGGCCGGTTTCTATCCTCAGTGTGCTAACGTATATCTATATTTTTTATGAGGCCAAACTTTATGGAGATACCATTTTACAATTCTACTTTCTTTCTACGGCTATTTACGGCTGGTATTATTGGAGTTATGGGCAAAACAAAAGCCTAAAATCAGAAAGGCCTGTCACCAAGCTCACTAAAAATGAATGGTTACTTGCTACTATCGTTCTTTTAAGTGCAAGTATAACTTTTGGATATCTGCTCGATGATTTTACCGATTCTGATGTGCCTTATATAGATGGTTTTTGTACAGCTACCAGTTTTATAGCGCAGTTTTTAATGACACGTAAAAAGTTAGAAAACTGGCTCATTTGGATATTGGTAGATGCAGTTTACATCCCCTTATACATTCATAAAGATTTAATGGCAACCGCATTACTTTACTTTGTTTTCTTGTTTATAGCTTTAAAGGGTTATTTAGATTGGAAGAAAAATTACAAGCTTTATCAGCAGCATGAATAAAAACATCATCAAAATAGCTATTGTAGGACCAGAGTCTACTGGGAAAAGTACCATTTCTAAAGCCTTGGCACAACATTACCAAACGCTTTGGGTGCCAGAGTATGCTCGTTATTATTGTGCGGCTTTAACAGCACCTTGTACTTTGCAAGATGAAGTTAACATGTTTCATGGGCAAATAGCTTTAGAAGAAGCTATGGAAGTGGCCTGTAATACAAGTTTATTAATTTGCGATACTACTTTCTTAACGGTTAAGATTTGGAGCGATTACCAATTAGGCGAAACTCCGCAGATGGTTTTAGATGCTTTGCAACACCATAAGTATAATTTTTATATCCTTTTAAAGAATGATATACCTTGGGAGCCAGACCCACTAAGAGATTTTGAGGGTTTAAGTGATTATTTTATGGATGTTTGGCGTAAAGAGTTAAAAGCTTTAGACGCCAACTATGTAGAAGTTGGCGGTTTAGAAAACCGCTTGCAAAATGCTATAGCAGCTATTGATGAGTTTTTAAAAACCGTTAAAAAACACTAAAAACAAACAAAGCCTGCATGAAATTCATACAGGCTTTGTTTGTTAACAATTAAAACTTATTTGTCCTTAAAGTAATATGATGTGTGTGTATTCCTTTAAGGGATGATTAACCTTAATACTAATTTAAGAAATTTATGCTTTTACAAGCAAATCATTTAACCGATTTTAGGAAAATAGTTTTCCACAATTTCTATAATTGTAAAATATTTAATCACAAAGCTTAATAAATAACTTTACCGGTAGCTGTAACCAAAGAAGCTATTCTTACTGCATCAAAAATTCTCTCTTCTGTAGTGCCTAACTTAATCAAAGAGTCTTCATGCGCATTAACACACATTTCGCAACCATTAACGGCAGAGATGGCTAAGCTTAACAACTCAAAAAACTCTTTTCCGGTTACAGGTTTCATCATAATTTGCATTCTGATACGAGCTGGAATTTGAGTGTATTTCTCTTTTTGCGTAAAATGGCGGAAACGGTAAAAAATATTGTTTGATGCTAATAATGAAGCGCAAGAAACAGCCTCGGCCAATTCATCTGCTGTAGCGCCGTTTTGTGCAGCATAGTTTTTATAGAAATCAATTAAAATAGTATTCTGATTATTTGCTGCCACGCTTAAACCTATTAAGCCACACTCTTTTTCTGATAAGAACTCTGACGTTAAAGTGCTATTTAAGTTTAATTTTAAATCTCTTAAATACTTAAACTCTGTTTCATTTAATAGGGCTAATACTTTATTATCTAAATTACTTAAGCCAAAAATAGCCAGTAACTCTTGTGTAGTCTCTTTCAAATTTTCCATGATTTTGATACTGAAATGTTTATGATATGAAGCAACAAAAAAGCTGTTTCATAAACACAGTTTATCTCGTTTCCTTCGACTCCCTTACTACTGACGTTAAAATATTTCAAAACCAGGCATTCACGCACAAGCTTTCCGGCCTCTTGACCGGCCATGTCAAGTTACAAAAAGTAACCAAAAACTCTCCGCTGCGCCGCTTGCTTCTAAAGGTTCTGCTAAGGCTAGTCCTGTAGTTGCTGCAACCGCCAAGGCGGAATTGGGCGCAAACGGCTGTTTATGCTTAGGCTCGACTATCGAACTACCTAAAAACGTCATTTCATATTGATTTATATGAAATATCTATATAACAAGAAGTTATTAAACTTCAGAATGATACAACTAGATGTAACAAAGCTGAGTTGGAAATTGTCAAGAATAAAATCTTGACAAATAAGACAAAATAGTTTGTTTATGAAACAGCTCTTGAAAACCTATCTTAAGCGGTTAAAGTTTCTTGTCCTTTTTCCCAGTTGCAAGGGCAAAGTTCATCGGTTTGTAAACCGTCTAATACACGTAATACTTCTTTTACGTTACGACCAACGTTAAGATCGTTTACAGAAACCCAACGGATGATACCCATAGGGTCAACAATAAAAGTTGCTCTGTAAGCTACTTTTTGGTCATCGTTAGTTAAAATACCTAAATCTTGAGCTAAAGATTTTGAAGTATCTGCTAACATTGGAAATTTAAGTCCACGTAAATCATCGTGGTTATTTCTCCAAGCTAAGTGTACAAATTCTGAATCTGTAGATGCGCCAATTAAACGTGTTTCTCTGTCTCTAAACTCTCCGAAGCTTTTGTTGAACTCTGCAATTTCTGTTGGGCAAACAAAAGTAAAATCTTTTGGCCACCAGAACATTACTGTCCATACGTTGTCATCATTCACTAGATAGTCTGAAGTGATAGTCTCAAATTCTTTGCCTTTTTCTAGGCTGGTTACTGCTAATTTTGAAAATGTTGGGAATTTTTCTCCTACGCCGATCATATATATATGTTTTTAAAATTTGAAGGCGCAAAGATAGTGCCTTAAATACCTAAAGGCAATGGCAAAAGTATATATAATAACAATAACTATATAGATAGAAACTATAGTCTAAATCTATAAACGATAGCTTTATTTTATAAAAATCCCTTGCATATTTACTCCTATGCTATAAGGGTTTAAATAGGTATCAAAGATGATGGTCATCTCCTTTTTAGTGACATAATTTTCTTGTTTAAAATCGCTTTCTAGCTCGTATTTTAATTTCCAGTTGGTACTTAACTCTCTATTCATATCGTATATTTCCCTGCCGGTGATGAAACTAATTAAAGAAATAGCATCTTTTAAAGTAAGTTCTTTTATAGGATTTTCTATAAACCATATTCTAGAACGTGGATAAAGCTCTGATAAAATAGCTTTAATATCTTCTGGCTTCACATGCTCTTCGGGGTTAAATTTTCCTTTAGCAAAATCATGCTTCATCACATCTGTAGCGATAATTTTTTGTACTGCATTCCAAGCGTATTCATTGGTATTGATATCCTTAACCGGGTAAACTAAACCTTTATAGTTAAATATTTCGCCCTGTGTAAGCCTTACGTTTGCTTTTGCGGTTTGGGTATCAAAAAAAGGCCCATAGGCAGAAAGTGCACCAGCCAACTGTCCAATATTTACCCAGGTAGCAATATTCTTAAAATCATCTGCCTGCCAACCTACTAAGCCCGCTTGCGGCGAAACAAACATTAAATTATCAACCTCGGCACTAATGAAAACGCCCATTGGAAAATAATGTAACATGGTGCTGTCTTTACCAAACCCTGCGGCTCCACTACTTCTGTAAAGCTTTAAAACTTGTTCATAAGGCTTTTCGCGTTCTAATGGGGTGTATTTACTGATGGTTTTGATATGCCCATCGCTTAGTTTTACAATACCTGCTTTTAATACTGGCGAAGACTCGGCATTGAAAAATGCATCTACTAAAACATCGGCTTTTATTTTTTCTATTTTATTGCCATTTTTTTGGATGCTAAGCTCCCAAGATTTTCCTTTCTTAATAACTTTAACAATCTGCGTTTCTTTAAAGTAACGTAAATTACTCACCTTACTTATGATGCTTTCTAGCGCTATCCGTGGGTCGGTTTGTAACGAGTCTAATTTTCTGGTATAAAGATCTTTCCATTCTTTCCAAACACCAAAATTAAAAGCAGGTACATCCATATTAGGTGCTATAGCGCCAACGCTAAAGTTGGTAGGCTCTATCAATATTACTTTTACACCACTTCTGGCCGCTTGTATAGCAGTAGCTGTACCCGCAGCACTTGCTCCTAGTACTAAAACATCGGCTTTATATTGTGCTAAAACCTGGGTAGACACCAGCATGAACACGATTATGGTAAGTTTCTTTAGCATAAAATGATAAACGAAGATTTAACTATTAAAGTTTGTATAGTTAAAGCTATAAAAATTATTCTAAGCGTTAAGCTTTTAAGCTGTTTGGCTAAAGGTTTAATATAATTTGATATTTTTAACCTTTGATATATGGAAACCCAAAAAACTAAACTATATTTTGCTTCTGATTTTCATTTAGGAGCGCCTAATTATGCCTCTAGCCGAGAGCGAGAAGCATGTATAGTGAGCTGGCTAGACCACATTAAACACGATGCCGCGGAACTATTTTTATTAGGCGATGTTTTTGATTTTTGGTTTGAATATGCCACCGCTATACCCAAAGGTTTTATCAGGCTGCAAGGTAAACTTGCCGAGCTGAGTGATGCTGGCACCAAGATATACTTCTTTAAAGGCAACCACGATATGTGGGTATTTGATTATTTTAAGAAGGAATTTGGTATGAAAATTATTAGCGATGAACTATTCATAGAACGCCAAGGTAAAAAGTTTTTATTACACCATGGAGATGGCTTAGGCCCTGGCGATGCATCTTATAAATTATTAAAGAAAATTTTTAGAAGTAAATTTTGCCAATGGCTTTTTGCTAGGTTACACCCTAATTTAGGAATTGGTATTGCCAATTATTGGAGTAGTAAAAGTAGGTTAGCTTCTTACAAAAAGGAAGGCACTATTACCCAACAATATGAGGGAGCTTTTATAAAGAGTTTTTATAAGCAGCTGAAAAATGATTATGGCAATTTTGACCATTTAGTTATGGGCCATAGGCATTTTCCTACCCAATTTAAATTGGATGAAGAAACCCTTTATACCAATTTGGGCGAATGGGTAAATTATGCTTATTACGCTGTTTTTGATGGTGTGGAACTTAAATTGCTTGATTGGAATAACCATCATGAAAAATAAAAATCTTTTAAAACTACTATTACTTTGCTGCTGTATTTTGATACTGGGATGGAAAAGTAATGCCCAAAGTTTTAAACTGATTAAGCAGATAGATACCCTTGCTAAAATAGCCCGGGTTGATAATTTAGGGAACTTATTTGTGGTTACGCCTGCTAACGAGCTTATGAAGTTTAACCCTGATGGTAAGTTTTTATGGAATTATACCAACAACAGCTTCGGTGATATTGACCAAATAGATATTACAGACCCTTTAAGGGTAATTTTATATTATCAGGCTTACCAACAAGTTGTGGTGCTGAATAATAATTTAAGCGAGATTAGCAGCTATTCTTTTAACAACAACCCTAACCAGCAGATTGCGCTGGTAGCATCGGCTAATAATAATGGTTTTTGGATTTACGACCAACTGAACCGAGAGCTTAAAAAACTAAGTAATAATTTTATTGACGAGCTAAAAAGCGGCAATATTTACCAAAGAAATGGTATAGATATGAATGCTGTTTATATGCTTAGTAATGACCAATATGTTTTTATTAACGATGCTGGCGAAGGTGTAAGGATATTTGATAGGTTTGGTAATTACTATAAAACTGCTGTTATTAATCCTGTTAAGGCTTTTGAGGTAGAGGGTGATGAGCTGATTTACCAACAAGACAATAAGCTTTTGCGCTACAACTTCATGACTTTTAAAAGCGAAGAAATAAAACTACCAATAATAAAAGCTGGCAGTACTTTTAGCTACCGTTTAAAGCGACTCTTCATATTAAATGAAAAAGGCTTAACTTTGTGGGCTTTAAATGCTAACTGAGTTTAATGCATTGCTTTGCGTTATATAAACCGGATAGCAGCGGAAACCCCACAGTGTGTGATGGGTTTAGCGCCTTGGAAAAACGAGGAGTTGCAGCGTATAGCCGGACTACCCAAACCCAAGTATTACAGGATTTGATTTTCAAAAAAAATGTTAGATAAATTAGAAGCTATAAAACTCCGCCGAGATGATGTGGAGCGGGAATTAACCAACCCAGAGGTTACGCAAGACATGAAACGTTTTGCGCAGCTAAACCGTGAGTATAAAGAGTTGGGTTTGATTGTGGATGAGTATTTTAAGTACAAAAATGTAATCAGTAATATTGATGCTAATCGTGATATTTTAGCTAATGAAAAGGACCAAGAGTTGCGTGAGATGGCTAAAGAAGAGTTGGATACTTTAGTGCCTTTGAAGGATGAAATGGAGGCAAAAATTAGGTTGATGTTGGTACCTAAAGACCCAGGAGATGAGAAAGATGCTATTGTAGAGATTAGAGGTGGTACTGGTGGTGATGAGGCTGCAATTTTTGCCGGCGATTTATACCGCATGTATACCCGTTACTGTGAAGGAAGAGGCTGGCGTACAGAAACTTTAGAGGTTACAGAGGGTACTAATGGTGGTTATAAAGAGGTAATATTTAAGGTTATTGGTGAAGATGTTTACGGCATCTTAAAATACGAATCTGGCGTACATAGGGTACAACGTGTGCCAGAAACCGAGACGCAAGGAAGGGTGCATACTTCGGCAGCATCGGTAGCGGTGTTGCCAGAGGCTGAGGAGGTTGACGTGGAGATTAACCCAGCTGACGTGGAGTTGCAAACATCACGATCTGGCGGTGCTGGTGGGCAGAACGTTAACAAAGTTGAAACTAAGGTACAATTAACGCATAAACCAACAGGTATTGTGGTGGTTTGCCAAATAGAACGCTCGCAGTTGGGTAACCGTATTAGAGCGATGGAGATGTTGAGGAGTAAATTGTATGAGCGTGAGTTGGCTAAACATAATGAAGCTATTGCCAGCACACGTAAAACTATGGTATCAACCGGAGATAGATCTGCCAAAATACGTACTTATAATTATCCACAAGGGCGTGTTACCGAGCATAGAATAGGCTTAACTTTATATAATTTACCAGCTATTATGGATGGTGATATACAGGAAATACTTGATGCTCTGCAATTTGCAGAAAATGCCGAAAAACTGAAAGAGGGCTCTATTGCATAAATTTTAAAAAAGATTTTGCACTTCAATAGAAATACCTATATTTGCACTCCCGAACGATAAGAACGGGAAAAACGGAGTGGTAGTTCAGCTGGTTAGAATGCCTGCCTGTCACGCAGGAGGTCGCGGGTTCGAGTCCCGTCCATTCCGCAAAACCTCTTAGAGAAATCTAAGAGGTTTTTTGTTTTTATGCGTTTTAGAGAACTATTAACTTGATAAGATAACTTTTATTACTGGTTTATTCTTCTAATAAAATAATCAACTTTTCTCAATTAATTTCCTAAACCTTAATGCCTTGCTAGATTATGTTCAAATGATTTTTGAACTACACCCTCAGATATCGCTAAGCAGAAGACAACCCATTCTTTTTAAGACGAAATCCATAAAATTCTAACTAACTTAAGTAAGACGAACAAGAGACACTACTATATAATTGTTTAATTTTTTTGAATATACTATTTAGTTGATTTCAAGTTGTAAGTATGCATTTGATTATAGATAAATACCTATTTATTGTGTGTATTTAAGCTTTTTTTGAAAAAGCAAGACTTTGGTACAATCAAAATAGACTCTTGTATAATACTAAAGCTTATGTTTTGTCTAACATTGCTTTATAAACCAAATAAACCAGTTAGTATAAAATTTCAAAACAAATGAAAAGCGCACCTCATATTGTGATGAACGCAGATGTTGGCGGTTCGCACATTACTAAAAAGCTTGTTAAGCTTAATCAGCAGCAACCCAATGGAGAAGCTAAAGCTATTAAAGACTACGAAAATTATCATACAACCATACCTTGTTTTAAGTACAATAAGGGTATTTCAAAAATTAATAATGCAGTCCAATTTGATTCACTTTTCGGTTTGAGTGTAAAAAAAGTGAATTTGAGTTGTCTTGAAAAAATACAGTATAATAAACCTAATTATAAACCAAACTAAATTTAGAAGTATGAATTTCTATGGTAGAAGCACTATACGTAAAAAGCAAAATTATACCTCCTTTAAAAGAAGTTTACCCATAGTGAAACTTACATTTATTTTACTTACAGCAACAATCCTACATGCTAGCGCTTCTGGATTTAACAATACTATTATTATTGAAAATACTGAGACCTTTAAGCAGGTACAAAAACAGTTGACAATTAACGGTAAAGTTACTGATGTAAATGGGGAAGCATTGCCTGGTGTAGTTGTAAGAGTAAAAAACACTAATATTTCTTCACAAACTAATATTGATGGTAAATACAGCATTAAAGTTGCTGATGAAAATGCCGTCTTAGTTTTTTCTTATGTTGGATTTAAAACCACAGAGAGAAAAATTGGTAATCAATCTGTTATTGATGTTCAGTTAAGTGAAAATTACACTAATTTAAATGAAGTAGTTGTTGTAGGATATGGAACGCAAGCTAAAAGTGAAATAACAGGTGCTGCAAGTTCTATAAAGGCAGATCAAATAGACCAGTTTGCAGGTGGCTCTATTAACACCAGTTTACAAGGTAAAATTGCGGGTTTACAAATCACCACTAATTCTGGAGAGCCTGGGGCAGGTGCAAATATTACTCTTAGGGGTGTTTCTTCTATTAATGGGGCAAGTCAGCCTTTATTTATCATTGATGGAATTCCTGTAAACAATGACACTTTTGAATCTTTAAATGATGGAGCTTCTTTTAGTCCGTTAAACGATATTAACCCAGCAGATATTGCTTCTATAGAAGTTTTAAAGGATGCAGGAACAGCATCTATTTATGGTTCAAGAGCATCAAACGGCGTTATATTAATCACTACTAAAACAGGAACGAGTACTAAGCCAACTATAAATTTGGCCTACAATAGTAGCTTTGTTGACATTTCAAGAAAAATAGGAATTCTTAATGCCACTCAATTCAGGAGTGCAAATTATGATGCTGCTTTTAATGCTACTGGCTTGCCTCCTACACGTATTCCTTTATATGATTCTTTACATCCATATTATCGTGATTCTTATGATTATCAGGATATTATGTATCGCGAAACTTTTCAACAAAAGCTAGATTTAAGTGTAAGTGGTACTTCTAAGGAGAAAAATGTAGACTATTTTATTAGTGCTGGCTACAGAGATTTAGCGCCAATTGTTATTGAAACACAGTACAAACAAGTTTTTGGGAATGCTAAGGTAAATTATAACATCAGTAAGTTTATAAAGGGTTCTACTAACTTTAATTTGTCTAACTACAACTACAACCGACAAGATAACAGCATCATTTTTAGGTATTTAGGAAGTTTTCCGGTGTATAGCCCCTATGACCCTATTACCGGAAATATTATTCCCTTATTTGAGTCGTCTAGACCCAATCCTTTAGCCCAAGCTTTATACATGACTAATGATGTAAAAAGATGGCGTATCTTGGCTAAGCAAGAATTTACTGCCACCCTATTAAAAGGATTAGATTTTAGAACTAATATTTCATTGGATTATAGCAATACGGAGAGTTTTTTCTACAACCCTCCTATCTTATCCACCAACTTATCAGCGCAATCAATTTTTAGTGACTATCGTCCTGAATTGAGATCTTCAATAGTAAATGAGAATACACTGACTTATAAAAAGACATTTAAGAAAAAGCACAATCTTACTTTCTTATTGGGCCAATCTTATCAGATTTTTAAAACCAATAGCACTTTTGTAAGAGGAATAGGAAATATCGATAATCAAATTACTTCGATAAGTGGCTCGGCAAGTATTGCCACTTTTAATCAAAGTATACAAGAGAACGTTTTACTTTCTTACTTTACCAGAGCAAACTATAATTATAAAGGTAAATACCTACTTTCTTTCTTAATGAGGAGAGATGGTTCCTCTAGATTTGGGGCTGCCAATCAAAACTCTTATTTCCCTTCAGTATCAGGAGGTTGGCGTTTTTCTGAGGAAAAATGGAGCAAAGAGCTAGGTTGGTTATATGATGGTAAATTAAGAGCGAGTTATGGTATCACAGGAAATCAAAATATTGCTAACTATGCTTCAAGAGGTTCTTTAGGAAGAGCTGGCTCTTATTTAGGCGAAGTTTCTATTACCGCAGATGCTCTTGGAAATGCAGATTTAAGATGGGAAACCACCAAACAATTTGACATAGGTACAGATCTTTCCTTCTTTAAAGGTCGACTAAATTTTACAGCGGATTATTACACTAAAAATAGTGACGACTTATTGTTTAATGTCCAAATCCCAACCCAAACAGGTTATAGCTTTATTCCGTTTAACTTCGGAAGTTTAAGTAATAAAGGTGTAGAGTTATCTGTAGATGGAGTAATTATTGACAAAGCCTTTAAATGGTCATCAACAGTAACATTTGGTTTAAATAGAAATAAAGTTACTTCATTACCTGGCAATGAGGATTATAGACCAACTAATTTTAGTTTGGCTCGTGTTGGCGAGGCTGTAGGTGTTTTTTATGGTTTTAAGGCTTTAGGAATTTATGCTAGAGATGAAGATAATGTATATATAGATGCTAATGGACAGATTTCTCAGTACAGGAGAGGTTCTGCAGACGGAGATGTATATAAAGGTGGTGACGTAATTTTTGAAGACATTAATAATGATGGTATTATTGATATTGATGACCAGCAAATTATAGGTAATCCAACACCAAAAGCTTTTGGTGGATTTCAGAACACCTTTTCTTATAAGCGTTTCACATTAAACCTATTTGTTAACGCTGTTTTTGGTAACGATATCTTTAACCAATTGAATAGAAGTTTAGATGGTAATCAATTTGATGTGAACTATTCAACTAGACAATTAAGAAGATGGAGACAACAAGGTGATGTAACTGATGTACCAAGATTAGAGAGAGGCGACCGTATGAGAAATTATTCGGTAAGTAGCTTGTTTGTAGAAGACGGCTCTTTTATCAGAGTTCAAAATTTGGCGTTAAGTTACAATTTACCTCCAAAGACCATAAAAAATATTGGATTAAGTTCTGCCAATTTAGGTTTTAGCGTTCAAAATCTATTCACTTTTGGAAGCTACAGTGGCTACGACCCAGAGGTAAGCGCTGGAAACAATCCACTAGGATTTGGCGTTGACAATGGTTCATTCCCTAGAACCAGATCTTATAACCTATCTCTAAATATTAAATTTTAATTACATGAAAAATATCATAAAACTTTTAACCGGATTAGGCTGTCTTTTAGCAGTTGTTAGTTCATGTAAATCTGCTTTAGACCGTGATCCTTTAACAGAATATGCTTACGATAATTATTGGAATGAGCCTTCGCAAGCTAGTGCAGCCTTAAGTGGGGCTTATTTTAGGCTACAATCTACCTTAAATACTGAATTTGTATTATATGGAGAAGCCAGAGCAGACATTCTTGCTGTACCCAGAGAAGATAATGTTACCAACATAGCTCTTTTAGGCAATAGGTTAAGTCCTGATTTAGGAATAACTGATTGGTCTAACTTTTACAGAGTGATTGGCCAAGCCAACTTGATTATCAAGAATGTAAAAGAAATGAGGGAAAGAGGGGTTTACGTTAACCAAACGGCTGAGTATAATAGGGTTTTGGGGCAGGCTTTAGGTTTAAGAGCATACTGCTATTTGCTCATGACTAAAGTTTGGGGTAATGTGCCTTTAATTACAGAGCCCATCCTAAATAATGGAGACATTAACTCTTTTAAAACACCAAGAACAGATTCTTTAAAAGTTTATAACCAAGTTGCTACAGATTTATTACAGGCAAGAGATTTATTACCAGCATCTTATACTGATGCTAAAAGAACCAGAGCTACGTTAACCAAAGGAGGAATAGACGCAATTCTTACCGACTATTACATGTGGCGCAATAACGTTGATAGCGCATTAATTTTCTCTAAAAATATTCTAGATAATACTGCACAATACAGATTAGCAGCATTGTATGACCCTAACATAGATTATTTAAGTAGACCACAAGTAGACATAGACAATACAGAATACGCTAAAATGTTTATTGATGGTTTTAGTCCAGAATCTATTTTTGAGATTGAATACAGCTTTGAAGAGGGTACTACTTCGGGTTTATTGGCTTTATTTGCTGGTGGTTCTGGTGTAGCTCAATTTGTAGCTAATGCTAATTTTGCTTCCAAATTTTCATCAACAGATTTAAGAACGTTAACCAATTTTAGGTCTAGTGTTCAAATATTTAAACAATTTCCTAAAGGAACTTTTGATAGAACTACTCAAAACGATAAAAACGTAATTCTTTACCGATTAGCCGATATTATTTTATTAAGAGCCGAAGCTTTTGTTACCAAAGGAGATAGAAATGCTGCTTGGAATTTACTTAAGAGGATCAGAGAAAGAACATTTGGACCAGTAGCAACAGCAACTAATCCAAATCAATACAATAATGCGGTTACAGGGCCAACCGGAAGTGATGAAATGGCCAGATTTATGGCGCTTTCTAGAAGTGCAGCAATTGATGTGATTTTGGAAGAAAGACAAAAAGAGTTATGTTTTGAAGGTAAAAGATGGTTTGATTTGGTAAGAACGCGTAGAGCTATATCAGTAATGGGACCTATAAATGGATTAACTAATCCGGAAAATATCTTATTTCCGATTAACTTAAATATAATCAGATTAAATCCATCAATAGAACAAAATAATTTTTACAAATAAAATCAAGAAATGATGAAGAAAATAACTTATCTAAAGATTTTAATCTGTACAATGATACTTAGTATAAGTATCACTTCTTGTGAAAAATTTTCACTCCTCAAAAATGAGGATGTAGAGCATATTTCGGCTGGTATAAATCTTAAAACTAAAACTATATGGGAATTTGTATCAGAAAACAACTTTCATGAAAATGATCCTACAAAGATTGGTTTATTTGGTAAAGCTGTACAGCATGCAGGTTTAAAAGATTTACTAAATGATTCTAAACAAAACTTAACGGTAATTATTCCTAATGATGATGTTCTGTTAAACTTTATTATAGGTTTAGGTTATACTGAAGTAGAAGATGTACCTCCAATTATTTTAAAAAATATATTACTTAATAATATTATTGAGGGGCGTGTAAGATCTTTTGATTTAGAAGCAGGCGTGGATAAATCTTACCCTAGTTTAAGTAATGATAGTTTATACCTTACCCGTACTATTGCTGTGGGCAATGAATATGTACTAACCGTAAACGCCTCTCCTAATGCTAGCTCTGTAAGTGCTAGTGTTAGAACTCAAAATCTGGAGTTTATTAATGGAGTAGCTCATGTGGTAAATAGTTTTACTTATTATATTGCTAAAACAAATCCTCAGGACCAAGTGAACCCGGCAAATGTTTCTATCCTAAGTGATACTATTTATGTAACTAAAGACACCTACCTTCAAAATGGGACCGCTAATAGAACATTAAATTATGGAGCAGTATTGGATGTACAAACTAAATTATTTGGTGCAACAGGTAATGCGGCAAGTTTTAGTAAGAGAACCTTAACCCAATATGCCGTTAGAGCACCTCGTTTTAGTGGTAGAATTGGAACTGTAAGGCTTGAAATGTTTTTCAATACTATTCAAAATGCTACCACCATGAATTTCTTTGAAGATCAAAATGTTGATTGGAATGAGAGTACTGTAAGCTGGGTAACTGCACCAACTTTTGGTTCTATTTCCATTGGAAGTATAAACGTAACTCAAGCTATGAGGAATACATGGGCAAATATTGATATTACCTCTTTCTACAACGCCGCTTTAACACAGGGTAAAACTTTTGTCAATATTGGTGGAGCTGTTGTTCAAGATCTAAATACGCATTTTCGCTCTAAAGAATTTAGCGGTGGAGCTTTCAGATCAAGGTTAATTTTAAGCAGCCCACCAGTAAGTATTATTAGTCCAGCGGCAAATAATCCACTTGAAGTTTCAGTCTCAAATCCCGTTAAAGTATTGTCTTTAAATGAGCTTAGATTTCAAGGTACTGCTGATAAAAACATTTCTTATACTTTAACCCAGGCTCCGCAAAATGGGTTCTTAGTTTTAAATGGTATTCCATTACTCGTAAACTCTTCTTTTACTCAAGAGCAGATAGCAAAAGGAGTAGTAAAGTACTTATACAATGGTACTTCACCTAGTACAGATGCTTTAACTTTAGAAGCTAGAGATTTCCAAGGAGGTATATATAATCAACTAATTAACCTCAACATTAATATCAGGTAATTAATCTGATATGTCTTTGCAGCCTTATCTCATATTTTTTGATGGGATAAGGCTTTTTGCTGAAATTAACTTAAGTCATACTAATGGCTACTTACAAATTTTAGGTCTAATATTAACCGTTATACCAAATACACAAATTTCTACTTATATAATTTACACAGATTATATGCCTGCATTCATTTGTAATTGTAAAATAATTCAAACAAAAGAAATTTAAATAAGGCAAACTTTAGCTGAATCCTTTTTTTTTATTAGTTTAGTATAAGCCAACACAAACAGGTAAGATATCATTGCTTTTTTTCTGTCGATTTTTAATTAAACTCTCTGAGAGGATTATGTCTTCCTACAAGAATATTTTTACACAAAAAATATCTAATGGTGCTCTATTGCTGTTTTTTTTACTACTTATGCAGCATAGTGGTTCTGCTCAGGTTAAATACTTTAGTCAGCAATTAGACAATAGTACAGGTTTATCTAATAGCTGCTTAAATGTGATTTATCAAGATTCTGATGAACTTATGTGGTTTGGAACTTGGGATGGCCTAAGTATGTACGACGGATCTTCTTTTCATGTATTTAATTACAGCCAGAGCAATACAACAAAAAGTATTAGAAGCAATGTAATTTATCAGATAAAAGAAGATAAAAACAAGAATATATGGATTGCCACCATGGAGGGTATATCTAAATATGATAAGTTAACCGGAAATTTTGAACATTATTTATATAGTAGAGACTTAAATGATAAAGTTATAAATAAGGGTTTTCTTTTAGCAAAGGATTTAGACGGCACTATTTATGGCATTCAGAAAACTGATTCATTTGTAAATTATTACGATACCAAAACCTCTACTTTTAAAAGATGCGATTTACCTGAATTTAAACAAGGGAAAATATCAAAAATAATAAGTGATCATTCTAATAGATTATGGATTGTTACTAGAGATGGAGGTTTACAAGCTTATCAAAAACGAAACAATAAGTTTTCTAAAATCAAAAATTTAAACCTGCCAAATAACGTGATAGATGTTTATCATGTAAATAAAACTATATTTTACACTACTTCTAATAAAGAGCTATTTAAAGCAAATGAGCAACTTAATTTTAAAGAAGTAGCCATTTTACCACAACCTTTAAGAGCAATTACCTTCTTTAAAAACAACTATATTTTAGCTTGGTCTTCTAAAGGAATAGATGAATATACATCTGATTTTAAACCTTCTAACAAATTAGAAGATGAGTTGCAACCCTTACAAAATGCAAGAATTACTTCTTTATATGTAGGCACTCAAAACATACTTTGGATTGGAACTGATGGAAACGGAGTAGTTAAAGTTTCAGAAAAACAAAATCATTTTGGCTTAGTAAAGCAGTTACCCGGAGGAGGAAAAATCAACACTCCAATTAGAGCTTTTAATGAAGTTGATAAGCAATTATGGATTGGAACCAAGGGTAATGGTATCATCACCATTAGCAATTTGGGTAAACCTAATGCATCCATTAACTCTATTAAAACGTTTTATTCGGTTTCAGGTTTATTAGACAACTGTGTTTATTCTATCCAAAAAGGGAAAGATGATTTTGTTTATATAGGTTCTGATGCACTAGGTGTTACCTTGTATGATTTGCAACAAAAAAAATGGTACACTTGGGATAAAGTTTTAGGGAATAATAACTACTCTTCTTTTAACTCTGTCCATAGTATTTTAATAGATCAAGACAGCTCTGTTTGGTTAGGCTTAGAAACTTATGGTTTAATTCATCTTAAAATTAGAAGGAATAAGACTGGTTTACCCACTATACAATATTTAAGAAAGTATCCATATACGGGTAACAGATTTGGCCCTGGCAATAATGTAATTTATACTTTAGAGAATGGTGGTAACAATCAGCTTTATGTAGGCTGCCGGTATGGTGGATTGAGTATTTTTAATAAAAAAACGAAGACTTTTAGAACTATCAATGCTTTTTCTTATAAAAATAGTCTTTCAAATAATGATGTTCTTTCTCTATATAAGGATAAAACGAATAAGCTGTGGATAGGCACAAGTTATGGTTTAAACTACATTGAAGAAAAAGATTTAAATAAAGAAAAACCTGTCTTTAAAAAAATCACTAAAGAAAATGGCTTGCCAAACAATACCGTCCATACTATTACACAAGATAATGAAGGTTTTATTTGGGCAAGTACCAACAAAGGTTTAGTAAAAATTCATCCTCAATCTTTACAAATAGTAAGGTTTAAAGCATCAGATGGCCTACAGAGTGATGAGTTTAGTGATAATGCTGTCTGGAAAAATAGTGAAGGCTATTTGTTTTTTGGTGGAATTTATGGATTTAATTATTTTCTTCCGAAGAATATAAAAACTAATAATTATCAGCCTAATTTGCTGCTAAGTGAGATTCAGATGGCAGGATTACCACAAGAAGAATCACAGTTTAATATTTTAAGCGCAAAAAGTAATGCCCGTACAAAAGAATATATTTTATCGCCGGGTGATAACTTTTTCGAACTAAGAATAAAAGCGATAGATTACATAGATTCTGAAAAATCTAATTATAGCTATTTTTTAGAAGGGAATGATAAAGTATGGCATTACCTAAGTAAAGACAATAAAATTACTTATAGTAACATCCCGCCGGGTAATTACACTCTAAAAGTAAAATGGTCTAATGAAAGTGGTGTTTGGACAAACGAAGTTGTAGCTTTTAATCTTCAAATAAAGCAATATTTTTGGCTTACTTGGGTAGCTTTTTTAGGCTACTTCATCATTATTGCATCAGGCCTTTATGTATTTTATATATACAGAAGAAATAAGGTGAAAATGCAATATGAATTATCTATGGAGCATATGTTGAGAGAGAAAGACGAAGAGGTTCATCAAGAACAACTTAACTTCTTCACCAATATCGCTCATGAATTGCAAACACCTTTAACGCTGATATTAGGCTCTCTTGAACGCTATTTTCTTAAAGCAAAAACAGATACTAAGCAAGGGCATAATTATTTTCTTTCCATTGTAAATCAGCAGGCCTCTCGTTTAAACTATTTGGTTTATCAGCTTTTAGAGTTTAGAAAAGCTGAAGCAGGACATCTAAAAAACCATTATAGTTTTGTAAATATCAGTACACTTCTAACTAATATTTCTGAGCTTTTTCTACATGTAAATGATCAAAATAAATTTCACTATAGTGCTTATATAGAGCCTAATATAGAAATCTGGATAGATAAGGATAAACTAGAGAAAATTATTTTTAATTTACTTTCAAACGCATTTAAACATACGCATGCTGGTAATACTATTCAGTTTTCTGTAGCTAAAAATTTAGAAAATCAACAATTAGAAATTAAGGTATCAAATTCTGGATATAATTTATCTGAAGAAGAGTTATCAAATTTGTTTGACAGATTTTTTGTTGTAGATGATACTCAACAAAGCAAAATAAGCTCTGGTATTGGTTTAGCATTTACTAGAGAATTGGTTAACCTGTTAAAAGGAAAAATAGCTGTTTCATCAGAAAATAACTGGATTTTCTTCACAGTACAATTACCGCTAAACTATATTCCTGCGGAGGAAGAGAAACTTAAGCACAGTAAAGATAGATTAGATACTCCGTCTTATTTATTAACTTCTATGGCTATTGAACAAAATAGCACTGAAGATAAAATTATATTAGACAATAATAAGCAAGCGGTTTTAAGTAGCGTTGAAAACCAAGAAAAGAAGAGTATTCTAATTATTGAAGACGAGCCTTCAATTAGGTACTTATTAAAAGATGTTTTAAAAGATGTTTACAATGTATATGAGGCCGATAATGGTAAAAAAGCATTAGACATAGTTAGGAAAATAATCCCTAACCTTATCATAAGTGATATTATGATGCCTGACATGAGTGGCTTAGAAGTTTGTAATATCATTAAAAATACTCCAGAAACATGCCACATTCCATTTATTATTTTATCTGCTAGAGGCACTATTGAACAGCAAAATGAAGGTTATGAAGTTGGTGCTGATGCTTACCTCCCTAAACCATTTCATACAGAAAATTTATTGTTAAGGGTGAGGAAATTATTGGAATATCAACAAAGATTGCATGATTTGTTTAATAAAGATCAATCTCCAATAAAAATTCCTGATGTTGGAATGAAACACAATGACAAAGAATTTTTAGAGCAAACTATAGCTCTAATAGAAGAGAAAATGGATGATGAAAGTTTAGATGCTGTTTATCTTGAAAATAAGCTAGGGATGAGCAAGGCTAACTTCTATAAAAAGCTTAAAGCTTTGTCTAATATGACACCAGGAGAATTGATTAAAAGTATTCGTTTGCAAAAAGCAACCGAACTATTAAAAAATTCTGAGCTTACAGTTTTAGAAATATTTTATAAAACAGGCTTCAGCAATCTATCTTACTTTTACCGAGAATTCAAAAAGAAGTATAACTGCTCACCTGCAGAATATAGGGCAAATCATAAGTTACCACTAAATTAAAAGTATAGTTAATAGTTTAGGACTAGTATATAACATTTAAATACTATAGTACAATAACTCATTTTAGGATACACGTAAAATTGTAATCATTAAAAACACTTTTTTTAATGTAAACCGTACCAATTAATCCTAAAAAAATGAAAAAAACTTTACTTATCTCGGCACTTGTATTCTATTTCGGAATCAAAGCAAATGCACAAACAACTTTATTTAGTCAAGATTTTTCTGCTGGAGGTGTTGTAGCAGATTATGTTGATGGTTCGGCATCAGATAAATTTACAGCTATTGTTAGTGGCAACACTACTACCTCTACCCCATCAATAACTAATAATGCATTGAGAGTTGTTAAAACAACAGCAGGGTCCGCTAGTAATAATCCTTTTTATGCTATTCGTACCAGCGGATTTGGAAGCGCCAACATAGACTTAGTTCAGTGTAAATTTAACTATACCGTTTCAAACGCTAGCCTTTTTCAAACTTCACCCAATGTGAATTTTTTAATTGGAAGCACAATAACAGGAGATGCTGTTGTTGGAACAAATTTTCATAGCAGAATAGCAATAACACACTCATCAACTACAGTAAATAGTTGGTTTGTATCAGGTAATGGGGCCACAACACCAGTGGGAACACTTTACAGTGGAACTCAAACCATTACTCTTGTTGCGAACAATTCGGGTGCTTCAAAATCATATATTGCTCCTGATGGTTCAACAGTGGCAACCGTTGGCGACGATAGATTTGATATTTGGGTTGGTAATAATTTGGAGGTAAATGAGGGAACCGCTTCTGCAACTACATCCACTTTATCTAGTTTCAAATTTACCATACCTGGTCAAACTTTAGCTGGAACTTTTGACTTTGATAATATCTCTATAACATCATTACCATTAACTTTACCCATAAGTTTAACATCTTTCACTGGTAAAGCAGTAGATCAAAATGTTTTATTAAACTGGGAAACTGCTTCAGAACAAGACAATGATTACTTTGAAGTATTGCGTTCTGCTGATGGCAAAAAATTTACAGTAATAGCTAAAGTTGACGGTGCTGGCAATAGCACAAGCGTAAAAAACTACAGTTTAGTAGATGAAAACCCATTTGCCGGAACTAATTATTACAAATTAATACAGCATGATTTTGATGGCAAAACATCTGAGTCAGATGTGATTTCAGTAAATTCAAAAATTGCGGCCTCACAGCTTTCTATTTACGCAAATCCGTCAGATGTAAAAATCACGCTTTCCTCAGCAAATAACACCAAAGGCAAACTACAGCTTTTTGATATTTCTGGACGTAAATTATCAGAAACCTTAGTTGAAGTAAATAAAGGCTACAATACGTTTTCTTTACCCGCTACACTTCAAAACGGAATACATGTTTTAAGATACACTACAGAAAGTGAAATCATTAATCAAAAGTTTTTGAAATAAGTATTCTGTGATATGCAAAAAAACCCTGATTATTAACCTAATTCGAACTTAATGAAACGAAATTATCTTTCTACTTTAAGCAAACTTTGTCAAGTTAAAACAAATTCAAAGATGCTTCTTCAAGAAGTTTCACTTGTATTGATTGCTCCTTTCCAAAAAGTTGTAAAACATCGTGTGCAATTACTTACAACAATATTGTTGACCACAACAGTGGTATTATTTTCATGTAAGAAAGTAGCTACAGAGGAAGAAAAAAAATTAGTTCTTAAGGATCTATTTGTTGAGCGTGAGCCTTATAATTTTATACTAGGTACGCATGCTATATCAGGAAGTTATAAATTAACCAACAGTAATGGTTTACTTGAACAGGCACAAAAAGTAAGAGAAATGGGCTCTAATATTCTTAAAATTTCTTTGGGTAAAAACTCACCTGAAACTTATGGAATTAGAGAAGCGGTTGCTAGTAAAACTACCTTAGATCTTTTTGCAAATAATGCTGCTTATAAAATAGCATGTGATTTAGATTTCAAGTACATTTTCTTTTGGGTTCATACTTTAACAAATGTTGATTGGAAGAATAACCTTAGTAGAGCAAATGAGAAAATTTTATATGATGAAATGTACAATTTTGCTACCTATATCCTTAATAGATACAACAATTCAGGAAAAACATTTTTAATTGGAAACTGGGAGGGAGATTGGTTATTAATTCCTAATTATGACCGTAATGCAACGCCTTCTACAGCCGTTTTAAACAACATGGCCAAATGGTTTCAGATAAGACAAAAAGCTATTGATGATGCTAAAGCTGCATCAACCTCTAAAAATGTTTATATGTATCATTACATAGAGGCTAATTTAGTTGAAAAAGGCATGAATGGACAACCCTGCGTTGCACAATCTGTTATACCTCAGGTAAATGTAGATTTAATATCGTATTCTAGTTATGAAGCTATTAAGGATAAAACTTATGCTAGAAAAAAGAGCGACTTAACGGCTATTTTTAATTATTTAGAATCAAAGCTTCAACCTAAATCTTCACTGCCGTTTTCTAGAAGAGTTTTCATAGGAGAATACGGTTATCAAGCAGAATCCTCAAGACCTGCTACTTTCCAACAACAATTTGAAGAAAGTAAAGAAATTATGAAGATATCATTTGAGCTAAACCTACCCTTTGCCTTGCACTGGCAAATGTATAATAATGAGTATGATGATGTTACTAAAGCTTCTAAGCATATGTCATTGATTAATGAACAAGGAGAGAAAACAAGGTTATACTTTTTACATCAGAATTTTTATCAAAAAATGAATACTTACCTTAAGGAAGAAAAGCTCAAGAACAATGCTTATCCAAATTCAGAACAGTTTAGAGCTAAAGCAATTGAAGTATTAGCTACACTTTAATGTTTTAGTAAGTTTTTAATAATAGAAAATTTTCAAATAGGATTTATGAAACACATAAAAATTAAACTGTTTTACATTGCCTTATTAATCGTTCAATTCAAAATTGCGAACGGGCAATCTGCTGCTGTGCAACAAAAGGATGGCTCATTAAAACTAATTAAGAACTCGGGAGTAAAACCAAGAAATATTGTTTTTATTCTGACTGATGATCATCGCTTTGATGCTTTAGGTTTTCTAAAAGCTCAATCATTTATAAAAACTCCTCATCTTGATTTTCTTGCTTCAAATGGTGCTTATTTGCCTAATGCATTTGTTACCACCTCATTATGTTCGCCATCTAGGGCTTCAATTTTAACAGGTATATACGCCCATAAACATAAAGTAGTTGACAATAATAATCCGGTATCTAAAGACTTAGTTTTTTACCCTCAATACTTGCAAAAAGTAGGTTACCAAACTGCAATGATTGGTAAATGGCACATGGGCGGAGAATTTGATAATCCGCAAAGAGGTTTTGATTATTGGGTTTCTTTTAAAGGCCAAGGGTCTTATTTACCTGAAAAAAATGGATTAAATGTAAATGGTAATCGGGTTAAACAAAAAGGATACATTACTACAGAATTAACCGACTATGCTTTAGAATTCTTAGATAAAAGAGATGCTAAAAAGCCTTTTATGCTTTATTTATCACATAAAGGTGTACATGCAGATTTTATTCCAGAGGATAAGTACAAAGGAATGTCCGGCGATTTAGCCTTTAACCCTCCACTTAACATGAATGTTGGTACACATCAAGGTGCACCAATGTGGTTACAAAATCAACGTAATTCATGGCATGGTGTAGAATTCCCATATCATAGCAACTTAAATATTGGAGAATACTATAAAAGATATGCAGAAACACTTTACAGTGTAGATGAATCTGTTGGTAGAATTATAGATTATTTAAAGAAGCAAAATCTGCTAGAGTCTACCCTAATTGTTTACATGGGTGATAATGGCTTCCAGTTTGGAGAACATGGACTTATTGATAAGCGTGTAGCATATGAGGCCTCTATGCGAGTACCCATGCTGGCTCACTGCCCAGAAATTATTAAACCAGGAACTGTAGTAAAACAAGTAGTAGCAAATATTGATGTAGCATCTACTTTCCTAGAGGCAGCTGGTTTAAAAGCTCCTAGTTATATGGATGGAAAAAGCTTTTTACCTTTCTTAAAAGGCGAAGACCAACCATGGAGAAATGGTTTATTGTATGAGTATTACTGGGAGCGCAATTACCCTCAAACACCTACTATTCATGCACTTAGAGGCGAGCGTTATAAATATATACACTATACCGGAATATGGGATACTGATGAATTATATGACTTGGTTGAAGACCCATTAGAAACCAAAAATCTAATTAGAAATCCTAAATATAAATCAGTTGTAAAAGAGATGAATACCGAGCTGTTTAAACAATTAACTGAAACAGGAGGTATGTTTATTCCACTAAATCCTGATAGAGGAGGTCAAAGTATTTTAAGATATGAATTTGGCTCGCCAGCAGCACAATTTCCATCATATCTCATGAGAGAAAAAACAGAAGCTCCGGGAGCACAGCATTAAAATTAAATCTAAGATAAAAGGTCGTTCTGATTTAAAAGAACGACTTTTTAAGACAACATAAGTCATTTTTTGTGATACAAATTTTGACCAATACATAATCTAAAAATTACACCTTATTGATGTTTTTAAAAGAGCGCTGAAACAGTGTCTCTATAAAATTTTTTTAATATAATTTTTCCAACACCATGTTAAAAGACAACTTTTTTAAATTAAAAAAAACAGCTATTTCTAGTTGTTTAATGTTTGCTTTTTCGGTTGCAGTTGCTCAAGACAAACTAAATTATGGTTTGTCTCAACCACAAGATCCTGCTACGCTTCCAAAATCTAAGGTGCCTGTTGTTTTTCCTCAAAAGAAAGAAAAAGTAAATGCGGTTACTGTTTTAAAACCATTAAACAATAATGAATTTGAAATTACAGGTGGTTGGGAAATGATACAAGCATCAGAAATTAATGGTTCTGGCGCATATGTTTCTAGCCCAAGTTTAAGTACATCAAAATGGTATAATGCAACCGTCCCAGGTACTGTTTTAACAACATTAGTAAACCAAGGTGTCTACCCAGACCCATACTTTGGTTTAAACAATTTGGCTATTCCGGAAGATTTATCAAGACAAAACTGGTGGTATAGAACTACTTTTAAAACACCAGACCTTAGCAACAAAAAGAATGTTTTATTGGTTTTCAATGGAATTAATTACCAAGCTGATATTTGGATAAACGGCAAATTATTAGGAAAAATTAATGGCGCTTTTAAAAGAGGTAGCTATGATATTACAAAATATTTAAACACTAAAGAAGAAAATGCAATTGCAGTAAGAATTATTCCTCCACCAAATCCGGGTATTCCTCACGAAGAATCTCCTAGTGCCGGACGTGGTCCAAACGGAGGTCTTTTAACTTTAGATGGTCCTACTTTTATCGCATCAGAAGGTTGGGATTGGATGCCAGGTATTAGAGATAGAAATATTGGTATTTGGCAGGATGTAAGACTTAAATTAGTTGATGATGTAACTATATTAAATCCTCACGTAGTAACAGATTTACCACTTCCAGATACCTCAAAGGCTAATATTTTTATCAGCACTGAGCTTGTTAACCAATCAAAAACCAATCAAAAAGTTGTAGTAACGGGTAAAATTGGAGAAATAAAATTCTCACAAGAGGTTGAATTAAAAGCTGATGAAACAAAAAAGGTTTCTTTTTCGCCAGATCAATTTCCGCAATTAAAAATGAAGAACCCTCGTTTGTGGTGGCCTAATGGCTATGGCAAGCCAGAGTTATATCATTTAAACTTAACAGTTGCTATAAACGGAAAGATTTCTGATGAAAAATTAGTTCGTTTTGGAGTAAGAGAGTATACTTATGATTTAACGGTTGATGTACCATCAGAACCAGCAAAAAGAGTAGAATTTAATCCTATAAACGCACTAAAATCAGGAGCTCCAATTTTTGATAATGCTAACAGAAGAGAATTAGCAAGACAAGTTTCTATTCCTTCATTATTACCAAATGTAAATCCAAATCTTCTAACACCTAGTACAGAAACTGGTACTGCTCCTTTTCTGGTAATAAAGGTAAACGGACAAAAAATATATTGCAAAGGCGGAAACTGGGGTATGGATGATGCCATGAAAAGAGTGTCTAGGGCACAACTAGAACCTGCTTTTAAGCTACATAAAGATGCTAATTTTAACATGATTAGAAACTGGACTGGTGAAAGTACAGAAGAAGTATTTTTTGATTTATGTGATGAATACGGAATGTTAGTTTGGAACGACTTCTGGATTTCTACCTTAGGCTATAACCTAGATGTATCGGATGAACATTTGTTTATGGATAATGCCATTGATGTAGTTAAGCGTTACAGAAATCATGCTTCAATTGCTGTTTGGTGCCCAAGAAACGAAGGTTATGCTCCTAAAAGTTTAGATTTACAATTGGCCACTTTAATCGCTAAAGAAGACGGAACTCGTTTATATCAAGGAAATTCTAGATCATTAAATTTAAGAAATAGTGGTCCATGGGACTTTCAAAAACATCCCATGATTTACTTTAACAAACTTGCCGATGGATTTAGTACAGAATTAGGCACTCCATCTATTCCTACGGCAGCTTCTATGCGTAAAATGATGGCAAAAGAAGATGTTTGGCCTATAAGTGATGTATGGTACTATCACGATTTACATTTCGGGCAAAAACCATATCTTAAAACAATTGATTCACTGTATGGACCTTCTGCAAGTTTAGAAGAATTTACTAAAAAGGCACAAATGGTAAACTATGATAGCCATAGGCATATGTTTGAGGCTTGGAATAGCAAGTTGTGGAATAACACTAGTGGTTTATTACTTTGGATGACCCACCCTGCATGGCCAAGTATGATTTGGCAAGTTTATTCATGGGATTTTGAAACTTTTGGCTCTTACTTCGCCTCTCAAAAAGCTTGTGAACCTATACATGTACAAATGAATTTGAACGACAGTCAGGTTGTAGTTGTAAATACATCTTTAAAATCTATACAAAATGCGGTAGTAACTTTAGAAGTATTTGATTTGAAAGGTAAATCAATCTTTACACAAAAAGCAAATTTAAATATCTTAAGTAATCAATTAAATAAAGCATTTAAAGCCACATTACCTGCCAATTTACCAAACAATTATTTGGTAAGATTAATTTTAAAAGATAAAAACGGTAATATTATATCTGATAATGATTATTGGAAAAACAATAAAAATGTTGGCAATTTCTTGGCTTTTAATGATTTAGAAAGTGCAAAATTGGGAATTAATGTAACAAGCACTAAAAAGGCAGAATCTTCTGAGACCTATTTTACCATAACTAATAAATCATCAGTTCCGGCAATTGCCATTAAGTTAAATCTTAAAGATAGCCAGACTAAAGAAATTATTTTACCTGCTTATTTCTCTGATGGATATTTTAATTTATTACCAGGCGAAACTCGCAAAATTAAAGTTGAGTATCCATATCAAAATAAAGAAGTAGAAATTGCTGTAGATGGCTATAACATCCAAAACACAAATAATATTAAAATTGCTTCAACTAATTAATATGATGGGATTTACAAAGAAAATATTAGCGCTGTACTGCTGTTTTTTAACTTACAGTACAATAGCTCAAACCAAAGCTAAACTAAATGATGCTGATGTTTTAAGCATTATTGAGAAAAATAAACCCTTAAGAGGTATAGTAATACCTGCTAATATTAAGGATATGATTGGCGCTACCCATGTTGGGGGGAAATACTTTTTTACCAAAGAACCTTTTTTGGTAGAGGGAGCAAAAAAATTAGATAGTTTAGGGTTTGGGGTTTGTAAGCTATGGTTTTATAAAGATCCTAAAGGATACCAATACAATTCTAATTGGAACTTGCCTCAACAGTTTAGTTTAACAGATTTAGCTGAGCATCCGTATTATCAACAGGCATTTAATTTACCTTTCTCTACTTTCATTTTAAGTACCAAAGGATCTGTTAAAAATATGATTAATGCTAAGGATGAGGAGTTAAAAACTGAAGAGCAAGAATATTATGAGCTAGCCAAGTATTTTTTGAAAAAATACAAAGATAGATCAGTAAGCTTCGTATTTCAGAACTGGGAGGGCGATTGGATTCTTAGAGGTGGTGTTTCAGCGAAAGTAAAATGGGATAAAGATAATTTGCCAGCTAATGCAGAGCAAAGATATAAGAGTATGCAAAAAACTTTTAAAGCCAGACAAGACGGAGTAAACAGAGCCCGTTCTGAGGTAAAGAATACAAAATGTAAAGTTTATCATGCTATAGAAGTGAATAGGGTAATGGAAGCTATGAACGGTATTCCGGGTTTGGCAACACATGTATTACCTTATGTTGAAACAGATATGGTTTCTTGGTCTGCTTATGATGCAACAAGCCCCGATAAAAGCGGTCTGAAATTATACAATGGAATATCTTTTTTAAAAGAGCAGATGAAGCCTACCGCTTATGTTAAGCAGCCCACCGTATTTTTAGGAGAAATTGGTATCCCAGAAATGTTAACTAAAAAAAGTCCTCAAGAGGTTAAAGAAGCGTGGGATAATTATTTGGCAGTATGTTTAGCGCAAAACGTTAAATATATGGTACAATGGGAGCTTTACTGTAATGAGAATGCAACAGATAAAAAAATTATGCAGCCTCAATTCACAAGAAATGAAGCAGATTTAAAAGGTCTTTGGCTGATTAAACCAGACGGAACTATGGGGCATGCTATGACCTATTTTAATCAAATTTTAAAAAATGCTGGTAAAAAATTAAAGTAAGAAAGTGATTTCGCTTTTCAAGCTTATCATTTTTTAATATTCATTTCAATCTTATGTATTGTTAGAGCTAATGCTTTATCTAACATTATCCTATAAACCTAAATTATAAAATTGTCTTTTTGATTTAAACAAATGAAAAGTACATCCCATATAGTGATAAGTGCAGATGTTGGTGGTTCTCATATTACTACGGCGCTTGTAAATATTACCCAACAAAGTCTTATTCAAGAAACCTTAATCAGAGAAAGAGTAAACCCGCTAGGCACACCTGAAGAAATTATTGATAACTGGAGCAGCTGTATTTTTAGAACCATCAAAGGCTACGAACATCAAGTTAAACACTTTGGTATTGCTATGCCTGGTCCTTTTGATTATGAAAAAGGTATTTCAAAAATAAAAAATGTGGCCAAGTTTGATGCTCTTTATGGTTTAAATGTGAAGGAAATGCTTGCTAAAAAATTAGGAGTAACAACTTCACAAATAAAAATGATGAACGATGCTGGTTGCTTTTTACAGGGTGAAGTTTATGCAGGTTCGGCAAAGGGATTTAACCATGTTATTGGACTAACATTAGGTACAGGTTTAGGAACAGCCCGCTATCATTATGGTGTTGGTGATGATGCTAATTTATGGTGCATGCCTTTTAAAAATTCTATTGCCGAAGATTATATTTCTACTAGGTGGTTTGTAAATAGATATCAAGAATTAAGTGGCTTATCCATAAAGGATGTTAAAGCATTAGCCGAAATTTATGAAACAGATGAATTTGCAAAATCAATATTTGAAGAATTCGGGCTTAATCTAGCTTTATTTATCGAGGAGTTTATCAAAAAAGATAATCCAGAAGTGGTTATTATTGGAGGGAACATTGCTAACGCCTTTCATTTATTTAAAGATGAAATGATCAAGCATTTTAACAAATCTAAAATTAACACAAACATTAATCTTTCAAAATTAAACGAAGTAGCGGCTTTATTAGGTGCAGCTAATTTGTGGGCAAATACAAATTAACCGCGTATTTAACAGAAAAATAGATTGATTTCTCAAAAGCTAAACCTGTTTAAGGTGGTCATTAAAATGGAATGATACCTCGGTTCATAGACTTTGATAATCATTATACGTTAAAGATATCATTGTTTAACAAACAGCAAAAATCTTTACTCTTCTAAATTATATAACACCATGAAATTAAATTTTAAACAACTTTTTCTTTTCAATTTAAGTTTCTTTACCATCCTAAATATCAATTGGCTTACAGCGCAAGATAAAGAAGACTGGCCTATTTTAAAGCATTACGATCAGAATCATTTGCTGAATATTGCACTTCCTTTAGGTGGTATTGGTACCGGTACGGTTTCTTTAGGAGGACGTGGAGAATTGCGTGACTGGCAGATTATGAATAAGCCAGGGATTGGCTTTAGCACTGTAACTGCCGGAAACAACGCTCCTTTCTTTGCTATTTTTATGCATCCTGCTGGTGAACAGCCAATTACCAGAGCACTTTTAGGCCCTCTTGATGATACAGAATATCAACATTACGAAGGCAGGCCTGTTAATCAGCATGGTTTTCCAAGATTTTCAAATGCGAGTTTTGATGCTTCTTATCCTGTAGGGATGGTCAACTTATCAGACCCTAATTTACCCCTAAAAGTTAAAATTATCGGGTTTAACCCTTTAGTTCCCGGAGATGCAGATGCAAGCGGGCTTCCAATTGCTGTACTTACCTATCAAGTTACAAACTTAACTTCAAAACCAATGACAGTTTCTGTTTGTGGCTCTATGCGCAATTTTGTAGGAAAAGATGGTAGCAATTATCATCGTGATTGGAAAGGAGACTTTATCCCCGATGGCGCAAAGAAAAACCAAAATATTTTTAAAGATAATGGGAAGTTTAGCGGTATTTACATGTACTCTGATAGCGTAAGCAAAGATGACCCTGCTTTTGGTACAATTGGTTTGTTAACCGATGAAAAATCTGGAGTAAGCTACCGTAGGTCTTCTGTAGCTGACGGCTGGGTAGGGCTTTCTACACTAGATTTCTGGGATGATTTTAGCATAGATGGCGAACTGACCGACAAAATTAAATTAAATGATCATGACCCCATGGCATCTTTGGCGGTCAAAAAAGAGATAGCACCCAACAGTACAGAAACCTTTCAGTTTTATATCACTTGGAATTTCCCCAACAGATTTGCATGGTCAAAAACTGTAGTAGGTAATTATTACAGCACCAAATATGCAAATGCTTGGGATGTAGCAGAAAAAGTTATCCCACAAATTCCTGCTTTAAAGCAAAAGACAAAGCTCTTTTTAAATGCATTTATCAATTCTTCCTTACCATTGGTTGTAAAAGAAGCAGCACTTTTTAACCTCAGTACGCTACGTTCTCAAACTGTATTTAGGATAAAAGATGGACACATGATGGCATGGGAAGGTGTGATGGATGAATTCGGCTCTTGTAAAGGTTCCTGTACCCATGTATGGAACTATGAAGTAGCAACTCCTTTCCTTTATGGTGAGTTGGCAAAAACTATGAGGGATATAGAATTTAATTATGCATCTAGAGATAATGGTTTTATGGCTTTTAGGGCAGATTTACCATTATCAGAAGCTTCTAAAGGCTCAATAGCCGCTGCCGATGGGCAAATGGGAACCATTATGAAGTTTTATAGAGAATGGCAGTTATCTGGTGATAACCAATTTTTGAAAGCTAATTGGCCTAAAGTAAAAAAAGCCTTAGCTTTTGCTTGGGTAAAAGGCGGTTGGGACGGTGATGTAGATGGTGTAATGGAAGGATGCCAGCATAATACCATGGATGTTGAGTATTATGGACCAAACCCGCAAATGCAATTTTGGTATTTAGGAGCGCTACGGGCCGCAGAAGAAATGGCTAAATTTTTAAAAGATGATGCCTTTGCCAAAAAGTGTAATATGCTGTTTAAAAAAGGAAGCGCCTGGACAGATGCTAACCTTTTCAATGGAGAATATTACATCCATAAAATTCAACTACCTACAACAGATATTTTCCCGGGACTAAGAGGGGGAGGCAAAATTGACATCAATAAAATCAAAAACCCGAACTTTCAGTTGGGAAAAGGTTGTCTGGTTGATCAGTTAGTTGGGCAATATATGGCCCATATCTGCGGATTGGGCTATCTAGCTCAAAAGGAGAATATAGATACCACGCTAAAATCAATTATGAAATATAATTATGTAGCAGATTTCTCTTCTAAATTCAATAATATGCGCTCCTTCGTAATGGGCAATGAAAGCGGACTAATTATGGCGAGTTGGCCATACGGACGTGAAAAAGTTCCATTCCCTTATTTTGCTGAATCTATGACTGGTTTTGAATATACCGCTGCTGTTGGGATGATGTATGAAGGCCAAATGGATAATGCATTAAAATGTATAACGAGTATCAGAAATAGATTTGACGGAAGAAAAAGAAATCCTTATGATGAGCCAGAATGTGGCCACCACTATGGTAGAGCCATGGCTAGCTGGGCCTCAGTTCTAGCGCTAAGCGGTTTTCAGTACTCTGGAGTAAAAGGCAGTATTTCATTCACCTCAACTCCTGGAAATTATTTTTGGAGTAATGGGTATGCTTGGGGTACTTGTAAAGTAGAGAATAAAAAAGCGGTATTAACTGTTTTAAATGGTACGCTTTCATTCTCAAAATTCAGTTTAGGTAATATATCAACGAAAGTAAAGCCCACTATATTGAAAGCTGGTGAGCAAAAAGAAATTAATTTATAGTTTGATGAGAACGTTAAAATATTTACTAACCCTTTTACTGATAATTAGTTGCACTGTTGCTTGTCAAAATAAAGCTTCAAAAACAGAAGAATCACTTTCAGATTCGTGGAAACTACAATTTAAAAAGAAGCTTTCAGAATACGGCCATAGAAACTGGATTTTAATTGTTGATAAAGCTTTTCCCTTGCAAAATTCTGCCGGTATTATTACCATTAATACCCACCAAGACCTGCTAAAAGTACTTGATTATACTTTAAGTCAAATAGATAGTTCATCCCATGTAAAACCTCTAATCTTTACAGATAAAGAGCTCAACTATATTAGCAAAGAACAGGTTGAAAATATAGGTGATTACCGAACTGCCTTATTAAAAAGTATTGGAAAGTATCAGCCCCAAAGCATGTTGCATGACTCTGTTTTTGTGAATATAGATAAAGCTTCAAAATTGTTTCAAGTTCTTGTTCTAAAAACAAATGAAGTTATACCCTATTCTTCAGTATTTATACAATTAGACTGTAAGTACTGGACAAGTAAAAAAGAGAATGATTTAAGAAAAAGAATAGATGCTCTTTAAAGCGAAATAGAAGATAAGTTTAAGCCCCCGTCTGATAAGTTTTTTCATTTTTAGGGTATACCAAATTAAAATATTAAGCATTTTCATATCTAAACTACTTTAAAATACTTATCCATTTAAAGAAGAACTTTAGTCTATATAAACAAAATATAGATTTAACTTTCTAATAATTTTAAAGCTCTACTTTTGGTTTAAACAAGCATTAAATACTATTATGAAATATTCTCTAGCAGTTATACTTATTGCATCATTTGCGATAAGCATTAAAGCTCAAACTAGTAAAACTCAAACATTTGCTTTTGGTTCTTGTAACCGTGAGACTTCTCCACAACCCTTATGGGATGTTATCTTAAAAGATCAGCCTAACTTATGGATTTGGCTTGGTGATAATATTTATGGCGATACACATGACATGGATGTTCTAAAAGAAAAATATCAAATACAAAATGACAATCCTGATTATAAGAGGTTTGCAGCCAAAGTTTCGTTAATTGGCACCTGGGATGACCATGATTATGGAAAAAATGATGCTGGAAAATATTATCCGCGTAAGCAAGAAAGCCAGCAATTAGCCCTTGATTTTTTGAAAGTACCAGCAGAAAGTCCAGTTCGTAAGCAGGAAGGTATTTACTCATCTCATGATTATCAAGTAGGAAGTAAGAGAATACAAGTAATTCTATTAGATTGCAGATATCATCGTGATACTTTAATGCAAGATGGTAATAAAAGTTATATTCCTAATGTACAAGGAGATATTTTAGGGCAGGAACAATGGACCTGGTTAGAAAGCCAGTTAAGCACTAATGCTGATGCTTATATAATAGGCTCAAGTATTCAGATATTATCTGAGGAACATCCGCATGAAAAATGGGCCAATTTTCCTAGTGCTAGAAAAAGATTGATAGACTTGTTAATTAAAACTAAACCTAATGGTGTAATTTTATTAAGTGGAGATAGGCATATTGGGGAGTTTTCAAAAACACAAATTATAGGTTTAAACTTCCCAATTTACGATATTACTTCCAGTGGACTTACAAATCCTGCATCACATATTAAAGCAGAGCATAACCCATACCGCGTAGGACCATTGGTTAACCAAAAGAATTATGGACTGTTAGAATTTAAAGACAAAGGCAAAAAGCTTGTGGTAACAATGTCTTTAAAAGGCCTTGAAACACCTGTTTATCATAAAGAGGTAGTGGAATTCTGATTCACACTTTAAATCTTTATGATGAGCGCATTCCTTGAATTTAAGTTACAAAGGGTTAATGAAGATTATCTGAACAAGCTTTTCCTCAATGCTATGAAAACGATTTTACAAGTGTTAATGTAAAAACACTACCTACCCCAAATTCACTATCAACGCTGATATTACCTCCTTGGGCTTCAATAAAATCTTTACTGATGGCAAGTCCTAATCCGGTACCTTCTTTTTGGGTGCCTGGAACTCTAAAATAGCGTTCAAAAATTTTATCTAGGTATTGGGGGGCTATGCCTTGCCCCTGGTCCTCAATAATTATCTTTACTTCTTTTGTGGTTTCTAACATTTTAACGTTAATAACAGATTGCTCATGAGAGTACCTGATGGCATTGGCTATCAGATTGGTGATTACCCATGCTGTTTTTTCTTTATCCGCTAAAACTTTAGACACCGTATCAGAATAATTGATTTCAAATTTTATTTGTTTTTGCTCTGCTTGTGTTTTAGTTGCTTGGATAGCATAATCTAAAATTTCTATAGGGCTAGCAGGTAATATATTTAATTGTATATGACCACTTTCTAATTGTGCCATGTTTAATAACTCGCTCGTAATTTTCAATAAACGATGTGTGTCATCTTGTATACTTTCAATCAAATCATTTTGCTCTGGATTTAGATCCCCCATTTGTTTATTTTTCAAAAGTTGCGTACTCATTTTGATAGAAGAAATAGGTGTTTTTAACTCATGAGAGATGGTTGCTATGAAATTGGTTTTAGCTTCATCCAGCTCGTGGAAAGCGGTAATATTCTTCAAAATATAAACAGAACCAATATTTGTAAAAGCGTAGTCGATATTTTTTTCGGGGTATAAATTACTTTGTGGAACCAAAATATTTAAAGCCTCCTTTTTAAAATAACTTTCTTTTGCATCGGCATAAATTTTCAGCTCATGGTTTACATGATTGTTAAGCAAGTCTTTTAATAAATCGTTCTTTAATGCAACATCGGGCGCAAATTTACCTACGAGGTCATTTTCGTTTAAACCAAAGAGTTTAAGAGCTACAGGGTTAACAAATAAAATATGCTGATGCTCGTCTAACCCAATTACACCATCATTCATGCTGTTAATGATAGCTTCTATCCTTTTTTTCTCAAAAAGAATTTTTGCCAAATTAGAGTTTTCAAAATCATGAAGCTTTTGAGCCATACTATTAAAAACCTGAGCTAACTCACCAAACTCGTCTTTAGAAGTAAAGCTTAAACGCTTGTTATAATTTTTCGCTTCAATTTCTTTTATTCCTTCTGTTAATAATTTAATGGGATTTGCAATATAACCGGGAAAATTAACAATAAAACTAAAAGTGATTAATAAACAGATACCTCCCCAAAAAATTAGAAATAAATTGGCACTATGCGCTGTTTTGTTTGCTAGTTCATTTTTAAAGATGATGGCTTTTAAATTTAAGTCCATGATTTTGTTCAAGCTAGCTCTAATTTGTTGTTGATGTTTAGCTACGTTTAGGGTGTCAGTAGCCTTTAACTGCTCTAAGTGATGTCTTACCTTTACGGTTAAAACCTGTTCTCCAGGCTCTGTAAGGTTGCTTTCCTGTTTAATAAGTTGCCTTTCAAAATTATTTAATGAGCTACCAAAATCAGACTTATCTAATTCGTACAACATCAATCGGGTATATTCTAGGGTCTCGTAATTATCTTTAAGAACCAATTTTGCTTCAGCAGATAGCTTGTTTAAATAATAAGCTGATAGTGCTCCAAGTATCAGAATAATGATAAAAAGTAAGCTAAAGCCTAAACGAAGTTTGGTTTTTATTTTCATTTCATCAAGATAAAATAATCAGGTCAATATCTGTATTTGTTAAGCGTTTAGAAAGTTTTTCGAAAAGATTTGGTTTGAAAAGATTAAGCAGACTAGTACTTTTAGGTTTACCGATGCAAATGGTTGTAATTTGTTTTTCAAGAACCAACTCCATGATGGCTTCTACAATATCAACATTTTTTTTTCTGACAACTTCTGCACCCATTTCTGTAGCTAGCTTTAAATGATTTATTAAGTGTCTTTGATTGGCTAATTTTATTTTATCAGCCGCTTCTGATGGGATTTGAACATATAAAACCATCCATTTAGCATGATAATAAGAGGCTAACCTTGCTGTTTTTCTAATGATGTTTTTTGCACTATTTGGATGTGAACTGATACAAGCTAAAAAGTATTCCTGTCTTAATTGTATTTGCTTAGGAACTTCTGTTTGAATTTTTCTTTCTAGCTGATTAGAAACTTCCCTTAAAGCCAATTCTCTTAATTGTAATATTTTCTCGATTTGGAAAAAATTCCTCAGGGCTAAAGGTACTTTGTCTAAAGTATAAATCTTACCTGTTTTTAGTCTATCAATCAATTCATCAGCTGTTAAATCAATATTAACTACCTCATCTGCCATTTGCAAAACCTTATCTGGCACTCTTTCTTGCACTTCAATACCGGTGATAGCTTTGACATCCTCATTTAAACTTTCTAAATGCTGAATATTTACAGCTGATATCACATTGATACCAGCATTTAAAATATCCAGCACATCTTGCCAGCGTTTTTCGTTTTTGCTACCTTCTATGTTCGTGTGTGCCAGTTCATCAATAATAACCACCTCTGGATGCAAATTAATAACTGCTTGTACATCCAGTTCTTCTAATTCTTTACCTTTATAAAATAATTTTCTACGGGTTATAATGGGCAAACCTTCTAAAAGCGCATGCGTCTCTTTTCTTAAATGCGTTTCAATAAAAGCTATTTTTACATCAATACCATTTGCTAAAAGCGCATGTGCTTCTTGCAACATTTTATAAGTTTTGCCTACACCGGCACTCATGCCTATATAAACTTTAAGCTTACCTCTTCTATTTGATTTTACTAATTCTAGAAAATCAGAAACTTGTTGCATCTCAATTTTAAATTAAAAAGACAAGGCCAAACTTGCGGTTAAACTGGTATTGTAATTTACAGCATTGTTATTTCTAATAAAGATTTGGTCTTTGCTATCATAAGTTTTGCCTTCTATTCTAAACGTTGCATTACTTACCGGAGCATAATCAATATTTATTGAATAACCGGTTGTGCTAAAACCATTTGGCGTACCTGTATTGATGATGATGCCATCGCTATCTTTATAAAACTCTACTCTTCCTGCTACAGCCCATTTGGGTTGAAACTTGTATTGAGCAATCAAAACTGGAGCAAAAATCTCACTCTTATCAGATTGACCGCTTAGCTTTTGCTGCGTTCCGTAATCAAACCCTGCTGTTAGCCCCAATACATCCGTTAGTTGTGCAATTGCATAAAAGTTATGATAAAATCTATGCACACTAACTTCATCCACACCTTCAGTACCATAATAATTACTGTAGTTAAAAGTTAAACTTGAATTTGGTTTATAGGTAAGCTGTAATCCACCGGCTGGCTTACTGTTACCATCTTGTCGCATGATTTTTTGCCATCCATTTAAATAAAGTAAGGTTGCAGTAAACTTATTATTGGCCGTAGCATAAGATAATTTTGCCCCAGCTTCATAATAAGGTGTATTTTCAGAAACTATATTTCTGGTTAACACCCAGCAGTCTTTACTGATAGCGCTCTCAGAACCTATATGAGAGGGAAAAATTCCTGCATCAAACCAAATATTTTGGGTTTTACTTATTTTGACGCCTATATTAGCCTCAAAAATGTTTTTTAGAACTCCTGATTCTGCTGCTAAATTGGCATTGGTATAAGTTCCTGCCATTAAAGCCAGATTTCCTCTTAGCATTTCACCGCTGTAATTGGCTTTTAGAAATCCTAAATTTAGGTTTACTTCATTGTGTCTGTTGTGCGAATAGATAAAATTTGGTCTGTTGTTACTAGTTGGCTTGTTAAAATCATAAACGTAATAGGTCTCCAAATATCCACTAATATTTATTTTGATAGGTTGTTGCGCTTTTAGTTGAGTTCCAAATATTAAGATCAAAGCCAATGATAAAATTTTTGTTTTCATGTTTGTATAATTATTAAAAAGGAAAAACATCTATCTTTTTAATTCGTCTAAAGCCAAATTCAACTTTAAAACATTTACTGCCGAAGGTCCAAATAAGCCTAATAAAGGTTTTTCAGTATTTTTTTCAACCAGTTTTTCCAACTGTTTCTCCTCAAGTTTGCGATATTCTGCTACTCTTTTAATTTGAATTTTAGCTCCTTCTACTGAGATGTTTGGGTCTAAACCACTACCAGATGCTGTAACTAAATCTGATGGGATTTGGGATTTTTTTAAATAAGGATGATATTTCAGAAGTGTATCTACCCTATCAGATACTTGTTGTAAATAATCAGGGTTTGATGGACCTTTGTTAGAACCTCCAGAACCAGCTGCGTTATAACCTACTGCTGATGGACGTCCCCAAAAAAATTCTGGATTAGTAAAAGACTGGCCAATTAAAGCATAACCAACAGTTTTACCGTTTCTAACTATCTTTTCTCCGCCACCTTCGCCTTTAGAAAATTTACCTGCAAAAGCTAAAGCTAAAGGATAAAGTACGCATAGCAACACCATTAAAACAATTGTTAAGCGTATAGATTGTAAAATGTATTTTTTCATGATTTCTTAAATTTTAAACAAATAAACCAACCACTAAATCAATTAATTTGATGCCTATAAATGGCGCAATTACTCCTCCAATACCGTAAATAAATAGGTTTCGACGTAGTAAAGCAGTTGCCCCTATGGGTTTATAAGCCACACCTTTTAATGCCAAAGGAATTAGAATTGGAATAATGATGGCGTTAAATACCACCGCCGATAGAATTGCACTCTCTGGACTGTGTAAACCCATGATGTTTAAACCTTGTAAAGCTGGTATAGAGGCAATAAAAAGAGCGGGAACAATCGCGAAATATTTTGCCACATCATTTGCAATGGAAAATGTGGTTAATGTTCCTCGGGTTATTAATAGCTGTTTTCCAATTTCAACAATTTCAATCAGTTTAGTAGGGTCGTTATCTAAATCAACCATGTTACCGGCTTCTTTAGCGGCTTGTGTTCCACTATTCATGGCAACACCAACATCGGCTTGAGCTAAAGCTGGAGCATCATTTGTTCCATCTCCCATCATGGCAACCAATTTTCCTTGTTGTTGCTCTGCTTTAATATAGTTCATTTTATCTTCTGGCTTTGCTTCCGCGATAAAATCATCAACACCTGCTTTTTCTGCTATAAACTTAGCTGTAAGTGGATTATCCCCAGTAACCATTACGGTTTTAACGCCCATTTTTCGTAAGCGCTCAAAGCGCTCGCTGATACCTGGTTTGATGATGTCTTGCAATTCTATTACACCCATTACCACTGCGTTTTCAGTCACTACTAAAGGTGTTCCTCCGTTTGAAGATATTTTCTTTACTTCTTCAGCGGTATCTTCGGGGAAATTAAAGCCAGCTTTTTGTGTGATATTTCTCATAGCATCAGAAGCACCTTTAAGAATTTGATTTCCGTTGCTTAGTTTAACACCGCTAGACCTTGTTTCTGCAGTAAATTTGATAAAATCCATCCCTTCTTTTTCTGATGATGAAACAGCGCCAATGGGTAAAAGCTGATTGGCCAACTCTACGATTGATTTCCCTTCTGGTGTATCATCGGGGATTGAACTTAATAAACAAAGCTTTATAAAAACTTCTCTTGGTATTCCTTTAGAAGGATAAAATTGTGTTGCCTTTCTGTTACCTATGGTGATGGTGCCCGTTTTATCTAACAATAAAACATCAATATCACCAGCAGTCTCAACCGCTTTTCCAGATTTAGTAATCACATTAGCTCTTAAAGCCCTGTCCATACCTGCTATACCAATTGCAGAAAGTAAACCACCAATGGTTGTAGGGATTAAACAAACAAAAAGAGAGATTAAAGCCGCGATGGTAATTGGCGTATTTGCATAATCAGCAAATGGTTTTAAAGTGATACAAACAATGATGAAAACCAATGTAAAACTTGCTAATAAAATGGTTAAAGCAATTTCATTAGGTGTTTTTTGACGAGAAGCACCTTCTACCAAAGCAATCATTTTATCTAAAAAGCTTTCGCCTGGCGATGTACTTACCATTACTTTAATTTCATCAGAAAGCACTTTTGTACCCCCAGTTACTGATGATTTATCGCCTCCAGATTCTCTGATAACTGGTGCTGATTCTCCTGTTATTGCCGATTCATCTATGGTAGCAATACCTTCAACAATCTCCCCATCTGTAGGGATGGTATCACCAGCTTCGCAAATAAAAATATTACCTTTTTTTAGTTGACTTGAAGAAACTTGTTGAATGGTTCCATCTGCTAAAATTAATTTAGCAGGAGTTTCTTCTCTGGTTTTTCTTAAACTATCTGCTTGTGCTTTTCCTCTTGCTTCGGCGATAGCCTCTGCAAAATTCGCGAACAAAAGCGTTAGGAATAGCACTAAAAAGATGAAAAAGTTATATAATGCAGAACCTTGACCAGTATTGCTGATAGAATAAAAAGTAACATAAGCCATTACCAAAGTACCAATCTCTACAGTAAACATCACCGGGTTTTTAATCATTACCCTTGGATCTAATTTTATAAAAGATTGCTTTAGTGCGGTTTGAACCAATGTAGGTTCAAATAATTTATTGGATTGAGATTTCATTTTTTATAGTATTAGTGAGAATAGGAAATAGGTGCTTTTATATGGAGATATAGAGAATAGGAAATAGAGACCATTTTCGCATTTACCCCATTCTATTTAAATTCCTTAAAGTCTATTCCTATTTTTCTGTATATTCAGATTTTAAATTAATAAGCTAGTTTGTGAAACCACACCAAAATTTAGAAGTATGGAAGCAAAGTTTTTCTCTTGTCAAAAAATTATATGCCCTTACTTCTGCTTTTCCAACTGAAGAGAAATTTGGACTTACCTCACAAATTAGAAGAGCCTGCACCTCTGTTCCAGTTAATATAGCGGAAGGTTCTGCCAGAAGATCTGATAAAGAGCTGCTACAATTTTTATACATATCTCTTGGTTCTGCTAGCGAGTTAGATACATTGTTATTGTTATCCAAAGAGCTTGGATTTATAAGTAATGATGATTGCGAAATCGTATTAAAAGATTTAGACTCCATATATAAATTACTTTTAGGTTTTATTAATACTGTTAAAAAAAGAATCATGGCTGTAAGCAAATAGGAGATTGAAAATAGAGAGCATGAAACAGTCTCATCTTTTAATTTTATCATGCTATAATCAATAATTCTCATTTTCTTCAATCTATTATCTATTCCCTCTATTCTATTCCCTATTCCCCATGTTCTATTCCCCTTATTCTATTCCCTTAATCCAATCATAGTAAAGTATTCTGCCAAAGGACCCAATGCCAAAGCAGGAAAATAGGAAAGTGCGTTTAAAACTAGAATGACTGCAAATGTCATTAAAGCGAAAGTTTTAGTATCTGTTTTTAGCGTACCTGCTGATTCTGGAATATATTTCTTGGCACCTAATAAACCTGCAATGGCTATTGGACCAATGATAGGTAAGAAACGACCAAGGAATAAAACTATGCCTGTTGAGATATTCCAGAAAATATTATTATCTCCCAAACCTTCAAAACCAGAACCGTTATTGGCATTAGATGAAGTCATTTCATATAACATTTCTGAAAAGCCGTGGAAACTTGGATTATTCAACCAATTTGCTGGTTTAACAGCCCAATCGGCATCGCCATAGGCTCCAAATACAAAAGTTGATATTGCTGTGCCTGCTAAAATCAATAACGGACTTAATAAGGTGATGATGGCTGCAATTTTTATTTCTCTGGCTTCTACCTTGTGTCCTAAAAACTCAGGCGTTCTGCCTACCATTAAGCCAGAAATAAACACTGCGATGATGAGATAAATAAAGTAGTTTAAAATACCTACACCACAGCCTCCATAAAATGAATTAATCATCATTCCAAGTAATTGCCATAATCCTGATAAAGGCATTCCACTATCATGCATAGAATTAACTGATCCCGTAGATATAATCGTGGTAACAGTACTCCAATAGGCTGATGCTGTTGGCCCAAACCTTACTTCTTTGCCTTCCATGGCTCCTGTGGTTTGGCTAATTCCTAATTTTTCTATGGCAGGATTACCCCCCAATTCACTCATAATGGTTGGTATCAGGAGCATAAACATCCCAATGGTCATCACCCCAAAAATTGTCCAAGCTAATTTTTTTCTTCTAATAAAATATCCAAAAGCTAAAACCATAGCTATAGGAATAATCATTTGAGAAATCACCTCAACCATGTTGGTTAAGTAACTTGGGTTTTCTATAGGATGGGCAGAATTTACACCAAACCAACCTCCTCCGTTTGTTCCTAAATGTTTTACAGCTATCATTCCAGCGGCAGGCCCTCTTGATACATTTACAGTATCTCCTTGTAAAGAAATGAATTGATCTTTTCCTTCATAACTGGTTGGAGTACCATTAAAAGCTAATATTAAACCTACAATTAAAGAAATTGGAAGTAATAATCTGGTTATTGATTTCACAAAAAATTCCCAAAAATTACCTAGGGTAGTAGTGGTTTTATCTCTAAATGCTTTAAAGAACACTACTGCTGCTGCAATACCTGTAGCTGCACTTGTAAAATGCAAAAACATGATTACAAATTGTTGGGTAAAATAAGTTAAGCCAGATTCGCCCGAGTAGTGCTGTAAATTACAGTTTACGACGAAACTGATGATGGTATTGAATGATAAATCAGGACTCATTCCTGCGTTTCCATCAGGGTTTAGCGGTAATTTATCTTGATACATCAAAGCAAAAAAACCATAAACTAACCAAACAGAATTAATGGTTAACATGGCTTTTAAATGTTGCTTCCAAGTCATTTGCTCTTTAGGATTGATGCCGGATAGCTTATAAATGATGCTTTCAAAGGGTTTTAAAAAGTCTGTCCAGGTTTTTTCTCCAGCAAATACTTTTGCCAGATATTTTCCAAGTGGTACAGCAATTACCAAGGTGATGGCAAATGAAGCTATAATTCCAAGTAATTCAGTATTCATGATGAAGGGTTAAAATTTTTCGGGCTTTAGCAGTACATAAACCATATAAATGAAAACTGCTATGGATATAATTAATAAATAAATCATTGTTTTGGGGATTAAATTTTCTCGAACCAGCTTATACATTTAAATGCAAGCAAGCAGAGTAATAAAAGAGTTAGCAATAAGATGAGTATAAGCATGATTAAGATTTTAAAAAGATGTTTGAAAGGATAGAGATAACAGCTAAGCTCAGCATTAAACCCATAAATACTTGGTATGGTGTGGGTTTGTAATGATTTGATTTTTCCATATTTGTGATATTAATTTTGATAACCCATACCAAAACAAATACCCTGATAAAAATTAGGAAAAAAATAAAATCAATAGGCTGATTATCAGTGATTTTAACAAAAAGCACTCATCATACGAATTATAAAAGCCTATCAAAATGGAAGGGTACATTTTCAAATTGGTAGGATTTGGGGAAAGGATGATAACCATACAGCTTATTGATAAATCAAAAGCTGATTAAAAATAATATCGTGTAAGCTTATTTTAAACCGTATTCTTCCAGCTTGCGATAAAGGGTAGTTAAACCAATATTGAGTAGCCTAGCTGCCTCGGTTTTATTTTGATGGGTATGATGTAAAACTTTAAGGATGTGCTGTTTTTCGATGGTTTGCAAATCAAAAGCATTAAGATTTGAATATGATTTATTAAACTCCCAGGGAAGCAAAGAGCTGTCTAACTCATCAGCGGAAGCTAAAATAACCGCTCTTTCTATCATATTTTTTAATTCTCTGACATTACCTTTCCATTGGTGAGCTTTCAACTCTTTTAAAAAATCAGGAGATATTTTTTTCACTCCTTGATTGATTTTAGCAGCAAATTCTTTGAGGTAAAAATCAGCCAATAATTCAATATCTTCTTTTCTTTGGTTTAAGGATGGAATGGCTATAGAAAAAACCGATAGTCGATAAAAAAGATCTAATCTAAACCTGTTTTCTTCCGCTTCTTTTTGTAAATTTCTATTGGTGGCAGCAATAATTCTTACATCTACTTTTATGGTTTCAGTAGCACCTACTTTTATAAAAGTACCGGTTTCTAAAACACGTAATAATTTGGCTTGTAAATCAATATCAAGTTCGCCAATCTCATCTAAAAATAAAGTACCTAAATGGGCTTCTTCAAACAAGCCTTTTTTATCTTTTAATGCTCCGGTAAATGCGCCTGCTTTATGCCCAAATAGTTCACTTTCTAATAATTCTTTTGATAGTGCACTACAATTGATGGCTACAAATTTCTTATTAGCTCTTTTGCTTTCGTAATGAATGGCATTGGCAAAAACCTCTTTCCCAGAACCAGTTTCTCCTAAAAGTAAAACAGTTGTATCAGTTTTAGCTACTTTTTCGGCCAAGTTTATCACTTCTTTTATGGCATCTGATTTACCAATGATAGATCTAAAACTAAACTTACCAGCTATTTTAGCTTCTAATTCCAGAACTCTTCGCTGTAATAAAGATTTTTCCATTGCTTTGGCTATCAAAGGGATAATTTTATCATTATCATCTCCTTTAATGATATAGTCAAAAGCTCCATTCTTTATAGCTTGTACACCATCAGAAATATTTCCATAGGCAGTTAAAAGGATAACTTCAGGTATGGGATATTGCTCTTTTATTTTTTTTACAAATGTAACCCCATTACCATCTGGTAGTTTTACATCGCATAATATGATATCTACATCGTACTGTTCAAGCTTCTTTAATGCAATTTTACAATCTGCGGCCTGTATAACTTCAAAACCCTCCAGTGTAATAATTCTGGCCATTAGAGTTCTTAGTTTATCTTCATCATCTATAAGTAATACTTTTCTCAAAATATGACGCTTCTATTATGATGTAAAGATATTGTTTATTTCTATTATACAAGATAGTATGAATAAGTGTATCGATTACTTAGGTCGAAAGCAGAGCTCTTACAAGCTCAGAAGGAAAATTATAATTCATCTCGTTTAATATTGTACTTTTAAAAGTATCTGCTTATAAAAAGATTTTAGTACTTGTTCATTGGGGTAATGATGCATAAATGGCAGTGCTTTTACAGATTCTACCATTAATTTAGGGTGAGTAAATTGATAAGGAAACTCAAAAAAGCCATTATTATACTTAAATGCTTTAGCTAGAATTTTCTTTTTCCAGTGGTTTACTATTTCAAGTATATTTTCCAAAATTTAATTAGAGAGATTAAATTAATTAGTAATATAAATTAACAAATAAATGATTAAATAACAAAAAATCCGACTGTAGCCTTTTAAAATTTTTAGATTAATCACTTTTAATTAATTATATATTTTTTATGTTAAAAAAGTGTTTAGAATAAATTTAGAGGCAATGGAAAAATATATAGTTAGAGTCAAACTACATAAGCTATAGGTCTACTGAATTAAGAAACTCTTTTCTAAATAATAGGTTTCATGATATAAAATTAGCAAAATGCAAAAGAAGACTCTATTGCATTATAATTTATAGAATAAAAAAGGATTGATTCTTATCCGAACCAATCCTTTCATCAGAAAATTAAAATAAGAGAGAAATTATCTTATCACTTTTGCCTCTACAAAAGCTCCTGTAGCGTTAAACAATACTGCGTATTTAGTCATGTTAGCATCTATGATAACTAGATAACCTCTTAATACGCCATTTGCTTTGTGCTCAAAAGCTTTTTTGAAAACATAATTAGGATAAGTTGTACTTAAATAACTTAATACGCTAGCTGGTAAAGCACTTTGTGCAATTTCTTTTTCTTTACCAGGATGAGATGGTAATACTTCTCTTCTCACAAAAGAACCGTCTGCTTTAAATGCTGTTCCGTAGAATTTTACGTTTTTACTTACCACCAACACTCCGCCATCTTTCCCTACCCAAGCATTCTTTAAAGTATCTTGAGGGTAATTGGTAGCAAAATATTGCTTAATAGTTTGTGATAATGCGCTAAGAGCAATACTATCTCTTTGTTTACCATCTCTGTTATCAAAAAAACCACCCGGATGATGTCCACCTGGTCTCTTCATATCCTTACCTTCTCTTAGTTCTAAAACTTTTATAAAAGTACCTGTGGCACTAAAGCGAAGTGCTACTGGTTTGCCATTAAATAAAATAGCCACCACATAGCTATCTAAAGTATTGGTAGCAATTAGCGTTGTACTAAATGCTTTAATAAAAGTATAACCCGCATAATTGGTGCTTAAATAAGTTGTAATAGGCGCTAAAAGTGCGCTCTCTGCTACTGCAGCTCTTTTATGTGTTCTTCTACAAGCATCAACAGCGTAAATAGAATCTGGTGCTGTAGTAGTTGTAGAGCCATTTGATGTTGTTAATACGATAGATGTTGGTGCAATTGCAACTGCGCCAATTTGTGTAGCATCTGAAGATAAATCTGTTTCTACTTCTTGGCCTTTTTGGCAAGCAGTAAAACCTGTTGCAATAGCTAATAATGCTATGGTTAATGTTTTAGCGGTGCGTAAATTTTTCATATTATCGTTTGTTTAAAGGTTATAAAATCAATTAATTATTGGTCTTTAACCCTTAACCGATGAAACTAGAACTTACCCTCAAAAAAAAATAATTTTTTTTTTACAACGCCAATTTTAAAAATATAGTTGGTGTAAACGGAACGGTGTTAGCGTAGATATTAATAGTGTTTAATTGCCCCGTAGAAATCCTATCTAAATTACCTACTCTTAAATTTTGTGTATTAAACACATTGATTAAAGAAACACCAGCATCTAAATTATATTTCCGAGCTTTAAATTTATAGGTTATAGCAGTATCAAACCTATTATAAGGCACATCATCTTCGTCAGTATTATTTAAACTTAAGCTTTTAAAGCCCGATCCATAAACATAATTGGCAGACAAGTAAAACTTATAAATATTAAACAAACCAGCAAATTTAAACTCATGCGTTTGGTCTTGCGGCGCTCTTTCGTAGTTATAAATGATGATATTATTAACGCCTCTTCGCGGAAAGCGCTCCTCTGTCTTACTTAAAGAGTATGCTACCCAAGCGCTATGTTTTTTAAATTCTTTTTTAATGAGAAAATCAATACCTGTAGAGCGTCCGTTGCCTATTAAGGTACGCCTTCCTTGTGCATTTTGTACAAAACGAGTAATATTATCAGTGGTTTTATGATAAACATCAACATTAAAAAAGAATTTGTTCTTCTCATAAGCTGCACCGGCTACCCAATGTTGTGCGTGGTAAACAGGTACGGTATTTCCATCGCTCACAGTCCATTGGTATCTAAAATTTCCTTCTGTATCTACCACGCCGTTGTAAGCAATAAATTGGTGATATAAGCCCCAAGAAGCTGTCATTTTAAAATGCGGATTGAACCTATATGTGGTTGATAAACGTGGCTGAAAATACCATTCTTGCTGTGTAGCATCATAATCTGTTCTTAAACCTGGTACAAATTTAAATTTCTGCGATAAGTAAAGTGTATGTTCTGAAAATGCATACCATCTTTTATTATCATGAGTACGATTGGTTTGCGAAGGATTAACATCATCGTAGGAAAGCATGCTCCTATTTTCAATATATCCAAAACCCAATAAATGACTTTTAGTACTGGTAACAGGTAGCTGATGGGTAAATTTTACGCTTTGCTCTGTAATTTCGTTACCAAATTGCTGGTCTGTACCGCTTACAAAAGCACCATTATTTTGCTGTGTTAAACTAGTAGATTTAGCTTCGGCATTGTCTAAACCAGAGGAAGCTATGGTAAGCGAGCTGATAGTACCATTTCGCCAAACTTTATTATAAAATGCAGATGCGCCATATTGTTGGTTTTCCTCATCTTTAGAGCCATTGATATTTAAGTTCCTTTGACTGGTGTTATAGCTAGAGTTTAGCTCATCGGCACCAGAAAATAAACTAATAAAATAGCTGTCGCCTTTTATTGATTTTCCAGAAAATTTAAGATTTATATCTTTAAAAACGTAATCTGGGGTGATGTTTAAATCTACCACATCTCTTAAACCGTTTCTATTATTTCTAGGCGGACTAACGCTATAACTGTTATAAAGATTAAAATAAGTTTGCCTACCTGCAATTACTAAAGCTGTGTTCTTGAAGAGTGGTGTACTAGCCTCAGCATTTAAAGTAAGGTTATTAAGCCCTATTTTTAAACTAGGCTTAAGAACACTGCCTTCTATACCGGTAATATCAACAATGCCACCAACCCTATCTCCTTGTTCTACCCCGTAACCACCTTTTTTAATATTTAAATCTTTGGTCATTAATGGGTTTACAGCACCAATATTATCATTAAAGTTTTTAACGCCAAAAATGGTAAAGCCATCAAAAGAAACTTTGGTATGCCCACGGTAGCTTCCCCAAATGATTAAATCGTTAGCCTGCTCTCCGGAAGCTAAAATACCAGGTTGTAAACGTAAAAAGTTATAAACCGAGTTATCGCTACTACCGGGTAAATCTTCTCCTACGTTTTGGTTTACCCTGATGTTTCCAGAACTGGTATTGGTAAGGGTAGCAATTTCTGTTTGGGTAGAGGTAAGTACAATCTCGGGCATCACAAAAGTGCTTTGCCTTAAAGCTATCTTTAAGTTGCTATTGGCTTGTAAAAGCGTATCTAATTTATAATAGCCTAAATAAGATACTTGTAACCTAAAAATACTATCAGTAGAAGAGTAAGAGAAATTACCCTTTAAATCTGTAGTTAAAGGATAATTATTGATGAGGATGTTTGAAAAAGGTAAAGACTCGCCGCTTTCTGCATCACTAACTTGGCCTATCAGTAAAAGCTTTTGTGCGTTGTGGTTTACTTTTTTAGAGCTGATGATAAAAACATCATTAACCAACTCTAACGTAAGCGGTAAATCTTTAAGTAGAAACTTTAAAGCTTCTTCGGCATTATTGAAATTAGCATTTACATTAACCTTGTATAGCGCTAATTTATCATCATTAAAAGATAATTTGATTTTGTAATAGTCTCTTAAATTGGTGATAACCTTATTAAGCGGCTGGTTTTGTGCATGTACAGCAATGGCTTGCTGCGCAAATATTTGCTTAATTGGCAGGGCTAAAATCCATAAAATTGCAATCAAAGAAGCAAATTGCTTTATCCATTTACTGGATGCTGTATGCTCCGGAAGGCAGTTTTCTGTATTCGATATTAAATGGTTTACAAACAAAGTTTAAAACTGGTTCTATATCTTCTTGTTTATTAAAATAGCCTGTATAAGACTGGTTTAGTTTATCGATATTTTTAATTTCTACCCCATATCTTCTAGCCACTTCTGCTAACACCTTACTTAAAGGTTCTTGGGTAAAGATAAATTTATCGGCTGTCCAATCTAATGATTTTTGAATATCAATTTCTAAACTAGCATTTAATTTTCCTGATTCATTAATAACAGCCATTTGGTTAGGTGTAATCACAACTTCTTCTTCACTAATGATACTAGAAACCCTAACCTTACCTGTAACACAAGTTACTTCATAATCTTCATTTCTTGCAAAAATATTAAAGCTAGTTCCTAAAACACTAGTTTCGCCTTGTTTAGATAGCACTGTAAATTTCTCGCCCTTTTTTACTTCAAAAAAAGCTTCGCCATCTAAAGAAACTTCTCTGTTAAAAGACCACCAAAACGGATGATAAGCCACACTTGAAGCTGCATTTAAGCTAACTTTAGAACCATCAGGTAAAAAGGCAAAAGCTTGTTTTCCTGCTATGGCTTCTACTTTTTTAGTATAAAACCTCATAAAAGCTAACACGCTTAAAGATACCAAAAGCGCAAAACTGGCAGCTACGCTCCATTTTCTAAAGCTTAATTTCCTAACTTTTGCTTCTTGTGGTAGCGGACGCTCCATCATAGCCTCCAGCTCTTCCCAAACCTGTTGTTTGCTTTTTTTAGCCTCCATGGGTTTAAGTTTTTTAATAAAATCAAGCGGTTCTTGCTCTTGATTTGTATTTTCTTGTCCTAGATTTTTCATCTATCCTATTATTTTTAAACTAGCATTACGCTATTAAAACTTTTCTTAAATAAAACAGCGCATTAGACATTCTTTTTTCTACTGTTTTGATGCTAATGTCTAAGCGCTCTGCAATTTCTGCGTATTTGAGTTCATCCATTCTACTCATTAAAAAAACGGTACGCTGCTTTTCTGGTAATTTATTAAGCGCATCTTCGTACTGATTTTTCAATTGCTTATAGTCATAATCATGTGCCTCGGTAAGCTCTGTCATCTCAAACTGCATACGCGTAGTATATTTATTTTCTACCTCTAAGCGGCGATATTTACTCACCAACATATCTTTAGCCATTTTATACAATAGGTATTTAGCTTGCGATATGTCTATGACTATTTGCTTCTCCCAAATACGTGTAAATATATCTTGAGTGATATCAGTAGCTACATCAATATCTCCTATGCGGTAAAAAATATAATTCTTTATCGCATCAAAATAAGTATCAAATAGTTTTTTAAAGTCGTCCTTTTCCAAATGTTTAATGAAAATTAATGGCTTTCAACTGTTATACCGATGAAGTTTTGCTTTACCCTACCTTGGTTTAAAAATAAATTTTTTATGGATTACTAAAAATAAGCCCTCACCTGCAAGCCTCCAGTATGAATAGTTCTTACTTCATTAGATTTTCTTCCTTCGTAGGTGAGGTTAAGTTGTATGCCATTATATCATTCTCAAAAGCTACATGAAAAAACTTTTTAATGAATTTTTTGTTACATTATTAGGATAATAACTTATATATTTATAATTTTGTAACACAATTTACCACAACTTATTTATGAACCACGCATCCATTTTAAGCAAAAATATTGTTGCCTTTAGAAAGCATATGGGTTTAACTCAAGATGCCTTAGCTCAATTCCTTGGCATACAAAGAGAGATGATTAGTTATTTTGAAAGTGGTAGCAGAGAACCTTCTGCTGAGATATTGTTAAAATTAGCAGATCTTTTTGGTTGTGAGTTAGAAGACTTATTAGAAGATAATCCAGAAGCTATTAATGCCTGCTTAGCTTTTGCATTTAGAGCAGAAGAATTAGCTGCGGAAGATTTAGCTACAATTGCAGAATTTAAAAAAATTGTAAAAAATTATTTAACTCTAAGCAACTTAAAACTTGGCAGCCATTCCTAATATCATTACAAAAAAAGCTGTCGAATTTAGACAAGAAAATGGTTTAAACAATACAGAACCTATCCTGCTTAAAAGTATTTTATTGAGTAATAATGTTCTAACTGTTTACAAACCACTATCTGGATCATTTTCTGGCATGGCCATTAAAGCAGCTGATAAAAAATTTATATTAATTAATTCTAATCATAGTTTAGGAAAGCAACACTTCACAATTGCTCACGAGCTCTATCACTTATTTAAGCAGCCTGATTTTAAATTTCGTTCATGTATTACAGCTAAATTCGATAAAACCGATATACAAGAATATTATGCAGATTTATTCGCAGCCGAATTATTATTACCAGAAGACGGTATTTACAAACAAATACCCGATGATGAATTAAAAAAAGATAAAATTCAACTGCCAACCATTCTTAAACTAGAACAATATTTCTATACTTCAAGAGCGGCCTTACTTTATCGATTAAAAACACTTGGTTTAATATCTATACCTAAATTTAACGAGTATAGTGTTGATATAAAAAGAGGTGCTATTAATCATGGTTTCGATACTCGTTTATATGAAAAAGGAAATGAAGGTCTTGTTATTGGTCAATATGGGCAATTAGCTAAAGAACTTTATGATGCTGATGTTATTTCTGAGAGTTTTTATATGTCTTTAATGATGGATATTGGAAAAGACATTTATGCAGACACTATAGATGAGCCAGAATCATAAATATATTCTAGTTGATGCTGATGTATTCAGTCATTTCATGATGTCTGGAAATATTCTTATATTTTCTAAAATATTCCCTAATAAGAAAGTTGTTTTAGAAATAGTTGCTGATGAAATTACACGGCATCCTAAATTAAAAGTATATATGAATCAATTGATTCAGCTCAAACAAATTACAGAAATTCCTTTACCCCAAAAACCAGAAATTTTAAAAGAGTTTGCATCACTTAAAAAAACTAAAGGACCCGGAGAAAGTGCGTGTATGGCTATGGCTCGTTTTTCTAAGGATATAATAGCATCGAATAATTGGAAAGATATTAAAGCCTATTGTGAAATTCATCAAATTGAATACCTATCTACTATGGATTTCATTTATGAAGCATACCAAAGTAAAATTTTAAGTTTAGCAAAATGTGACTTGATGATACATAACCTTATCACTGCTAAACAACCCGCTAAATTACCTTGTAAAAATCTGGAAGAATATTGTAAAAAGAATGGCTTAACTTTCTAATTCCTTTAACCCTAAAAATAAGCCCTCACCTGCAAGCCTCCAGTATGAATAGTTCTTACTTCATTAGATTTTCTTCCTTCGTAGGTGAGGTTAAGTTGTATGCCATTAGAAATGGTTCTTTGGAAGCCTGCCGCCCAGGTAAGGTTACTGCCGGGCTGTAACCCATCTAATAATTCGTAAGCTACGGGTGTATTGTTATTGCCTTCAAACTTGTTGTTGATGAGATTGAGTTGCGCCGTAAAAGTTCCTTTTTTAAGTAGGTTATATCTTACCTCAGAACCCAAACGCAGGTTTAAAGTTTCTTCGCCACCAAAGGCACTACCGTTGCTTTGCTTTCTTAGGCCCGAGTTTAGGGTGATTTTAAAATCGGTGGTAAACTGGTAGCCAAACTCTGGCTTAAACTCATAAAAACTGATGGCATAATTACGCTCTGCAAAAAGTTCTGATGTAAAATCTTTAGCTCCGTTTTTAAACTCGATACTAAAATTACTCTTTCTAATAAAGTTCCAACGCAGTCTTAAACCTTGTTCTTGCTGGTTACGACTATCAAAACCATTGGTTAGCAAAATCTTACTGGCTGTGTTTTGGATATTGATATCGATGCCCCAAACAGCATTTAAGCGATTATAAAATAAGGTGTTCCTGATAAAAGAGTTTAAAGAAACCAAGTTTTGCGCATCAATATTGGTTTGGAAAGGATTAAATAAAATATTACCATCGCCAGCTAAAACTTTCTTATCTATCCTTAAAGCAGATATGGAAGAAAGCTTAGCCATCAGTTTAGAAATGCCTTCTTTTTTCTTAAAGATACTTGCAGGGTTAAGTCTTAAAGTTTGGTTGATGCTGGTAAAATTAGATCTGATAAAATCGTTATTAGGCCTAAAAATACGGATATAACGGGCTTGGTCTGGAAAGCGGGAAATCTCGAACTCGTTTAACTCTTTAATACCATTGCTGTTATAATCATTCCAAGCGTAAATACCCTGCCCAGGCTGTACTTCTAAATAAATAAACTCTCTTCGGGGTTCTTGCCCTGTACCTAGCTCGTAAAAAGTATTGAGGTTTAAAAAGCCTTTAAAAGCATTGAGGTTATAATCTACCCTACCTAAAAGCGTTTCCTCGTCTCGGTTTAAGCTATCTAATTTCAGGTAATTAATGGTACGGTAGCTGGTATTTATAGTTAAGGTAGATTTTCCCTTTTTATTGAGTTCTAGTTTACCAGTAAAAGTATTGGCTTTACTAAAAGGCGTAAGTTGGCTACCATTGGGCATATCATCAAAACGAGTAATATAACCTAGTTGGAAGCCTGTTTTGCTATTGGATAAAGAGCGAATGAAGAAATCGTACTCTCTAAAATTGAAAGATTGCAAGGTTAATTGCTTGCTAATGCTGTTATAGGTTTTGTTAAGCTCTTCTTCATAACGAGTACCTGTTTCAAAGCTTTTAAAAGCTTTGGTTAATATGAGTTTTTGCTTAAAAAAATCGCCTTCATCTAAACCAACTTCAGACTGCAAAAGACTGGCATCATAACTAAATAGATATTTCTTGTAAGCAAATCTGGAGTTTACAGCTTGTTGTATAGCACTGTAATTGGCTCCTCTGGTAAAGCTAGATATTTGATATTTTAATTGCTTGACATCGGTTTTAAACAAACCTAAAGAAAGGGTGGTCCAATGCTCATTTGCTTGTTCTAAATTGAGGCCTCTAAAATTAAAATCGCGGTCAAATTCTACAGGGCGATATCTTTCTAAAGGTTTAAATTGCTGGTTCACATACTCGTAGCTAATTTGGGTGTTTAACTTTAGTCCTGTAGAATCATTCCCTGCTAAACGGTTTTGCTGATTTAAAACTACTTTGTATGCCAAACCTTTATTATCTGCATTTTGCAAATCAGAAAACAGGTTTACATCGTTATTACTCATCCCAACCTCTGTAAATAAACGCGTTTTTTTTGCCAGTTGATAATCAGCGTTAAGCGTTAACAATTGTTGCTTTTTGGGTGTAATTAATAGGGTAACAGGTTCGTAATCTCCTTGCGGGATATTGTTAATAGGCGCTACAAATACATAAACCCTACCGTTGGCGGTACTAGAAGCATCAACCCGATAGTTACCACGGTTTGCTCCAACAAAAGAAAAGCCTACGCGGTATTTGGCCAATTGCGGATTGGTAGAATAAACATAAACTTGGTTAAAGCCTAAAGTATCTAAACGGCGGTATAAAATCTCGTTCTCATTAAACGTAACCGAGTCTATGTTAGGGAATAATGCCTGATTGATATTATTACCAATGCTACTTAAAAACTGCTGCTGCTCTTGACTTAAATCTTGTAAAAAGGGGCGGTTAGGATTGTCTTGTTCTGAGTATAAGTTAAAGCCAATCTTTAATTTTTCTGATTTAAAATCCTGATTAACATAGTATAAACTTCTACCAAAAACCTTATCAGAATATTCAAACTCTACCACAATACGGGTAAAACGGGTAATTAACCTTTTGGTAGTGAAAGTAAGTTCTGAGGTATTGTAATCAACAATATAATCGTTATCCTGCCCCCTTAACAACAATTGCCCATCTATATAAACACGCTCTGTACCTGATAAAACTACAATAAATTGTTCGCCATTGTTACCTGTTAAACGGTAAGGGCCTTGGTTACCTTCTATACCATCAAACTGGTTACGGGCAGAGCGGCCTTTGGCCACAGCACCAGCTACCTGCGTATTAAAAAGCTGCCCTTTCTTGTTTTTATAGCTGTTTGATACATAAGCACCTTGCGTACGTTTAAAATAATTCATGAAATAGCTATCGGGTTTACGCAATTCGTAATCACCAGCAATTAAGGTGGTTTCTTTACGCTTTAGCTGGATGAAAACCCTATCAAAATCATTAATCTGTTGGGTATTTCCTTCTGGCTGTATGGGTAAATTATCATCAGAAATAGCAGCAGAAAACTCTATTTCATTATTGAGTTTACCCGCCAACTGTAATACCATGTTAGAGTTTACAGATAAATCTTGATTGTTACCAAAACCTATACTGCGGGAGATACTTCCACTTTTTTCTATTCCATCAAAATTAAAAAGGGTATTATCTTCTTGCTTTGGACGGTAAATAAAAGGGTTGTTATTGATAACCGCTTCTTCTATTAAACTTGGGTTTTTACGAAAGCTTTTTTGCGTTAATAAAAGCGGAAAAGTACGGTAAGTAATGGTAACAGAGTCTACCACTGGTTTTTGCTTCCAAATGAGTAAAGCATTTGGATAATCTATTTTATAAATACTGCTATCTATCAACTGCTCATGAAAAACTTTGAGCGTATTGGGTAGAATACTCAGCGTATCTATCGTAATCGTATCGGCTACAGCTATTTTTTTAGATTGGAAATTACTCTTGAATTGGGCAAAACTATGCTCACCAGCAAAAAGCAGTATAAAGCCGATGAGTAGTTTCTTGATCATTTATTTACCAGAGGCAAGATAATGAAGAAAGATGTTCCTGCATTAATTTGCGTAGTAAAATAAATATTTCCGCCAATATTCTCTACAGCTTGTTTCACAAATGCTAAGCCTAAACCCGTTCCAGAGCTTTTGGTAGTAAAATTAGGTGTGAAAATTTTGCTTCTTAAGTCTTCGGCTATTCCTGTACCGTTATCTTGCACTTTAATTTCTACCTTTTCTGTATAAACTTGGCAACTGATATTGATGATACCTGCTTTATTCTCAGGCATAGCTTCGATAGCATTTTTTAGTAAATTATTGAAAGAGCGCAATAGCTGGTCTCTATCGGCCTTAATTTTTAGGTTTTTAAAGTTTTCTTCCTCGTAAATGATATGTATACCTTCCATTTGTTTATAAATATGGATGGCTTGGTTTAAAACATCAACCAATTCAAAAACTTCAAGTTTTAAATCGGGCATTTTGGCAAAGTTAGAAAACTCTGATGCGATGCTGCTTAAACTATCTATTTGTTCTAAGAAAGATTTGCTAAACTTCTCAAACTTGGTATCAAATTTTGGATCTTTTTCTTTCCAAGAGCGCTCTAACATTTGTATACCTAAACGAAGCGGCGTAAGCGGATTTTTAATTTCATGTGCTACCTGCTTAGCCATCTCACGCCAAGCAGTTTCCCTTTCTGATTGTGCCAATTTATTAGCACTTTCTTCTAAGGCCAATATCATTTTATTATACTCGGTAATGAGGTTACCTATCTCATCGTTTCTACGCCAAAATATGGGTTTATTTTTTCTACCGATAACCGTTTTAGCCATGCTTTCCTGTATCAGCGTAAGCGGCGATGTAATTTGATTAGCTACTATAAAAGCAAAAAAACCTATAGCTACAAAAACCAAAACATAAATATTAATCAGAAGGTTTAAGAAGTTTCCTATCCTTTGGTTAAACTCATTCTGATTAGAAAAATAAGGTAATTGCAAATAAGCTATCACATTATTACCTGCATTTTTAACTGGCATATAGGCAGATTTATAGTTTAAATTACCGATATGCTCATCTTGTAAAAGCTCTGCTTTTTGCAGTAAACGTAATTGTATTAAAGCATAAGCATCCATTCTTTTAGCTTGGATACCTAAATTATATACCCGGGGCTGGGTAGAATTAATAAGGATGCCATTAACATCGTATAAATTTAAATCGGTATTGTACATTTTAGAAAACTCGGTAAAAGACATCATATCTTCCTCGATATTTAAAGTTGTATTTCTGTACTTTACCCTGCTTTCAAAGGCTTCTACTATAATTTTTATACGTTCTTTAATCAAATCATCCTGCTGCTCTTTGTATTGGATAGATATGTAAGAGAAAGTAATTAAACCTACAATAACCAAAGAACTTACCACCGCCATTACCAAAGCTATTTGGATACGGGTTTTATATAACATTTTGCCGCTATTAATGAATAACCGGAATTTTAAATTGCGAAAATTAAACTTGTGAGTAGTTACAAAGACCCATATCCATTTATAGGAGATAATAAGCAAGCCAAAAACCAAGAATAAGATAAAGAAGAAAGATAATGAGGCTATTTCTCTCCAAAAAGTATGATACTCTTTACTAATAACAATATATTTATTAGGCCCAGGCTGGTAAATCATATGGCTGTAATTATCCTTACGGAGGATTACAAAATCTTTAATCTTGCCGCTAAAATCTTTATTTACGAGGTCGTATATGAAATTACCTGTTTGGTAAATCAGCTTGTTATTGTAATAGTAAGCGTAAGAATAATCAACATAATCCTCAATAGAAATAAGCTTCCCATCCTTAAACAGTTGCGGAAAAGTACCAAATTCCCTAATATCTTTAGACCTCAACTCTATCACCATAGAGCCTATCAAAGTATCTTTTTCCTTTACAGGGATGATAGCAAAGTAGTTTTGCAAACCAAAAGTATTACTTACCCTATAAAAATTATCAGAAACCTTAATAGCACCACTTTCTACTAAAGTTTTATAGGTATTAAGTTCCTCTTCATTTTCTTCCAAAGCACTGCCATCAAGCCTAAAAGCGAAGAGCTTAAAATCATATTCGCCCAAATATCCTGTAAGGTAATAGTTCTGAAACTTTGAGTATAAGCGCTTTCTATACCCTTGCGGATTTTTAAAATATGATGATAAAATATCGTCTTTAAATATCTCTTCCTCAATTTCTGTAAACAGGATGAGGGCGTGTGGGTCATCCGCCGATTCTAATTTAATAGCTAACCTTTTACGGGTTTCCAGTTCTTTTATATTCTCGTATCGGTTTAGTTTGATAGATACCAAGGTGGCTAATATTAAAGTTATCAATACCAAAGCCGGAAAAACTATCTGCCCTTTGTATTGATATACAACCCTAGCAATAATCAGTATCAAGAGAAAAATCAGCAGTAAGAAAACGGTATTCTCATCAAAAAAAGACTGGTATAAATTAAAGCCTATTAAAACCACTACCATAATAGCTGCTTTAATTTCTAGCTTAATTTTAATGTAAGCAGAGAAATCTATCAGGATAACAACTATTAAATAATAGGTAAGTAAAGTAAGCAACAATAAACCTATACCTATCACGCTCCAGCCATCAAGGTTTACAATATTGGTAACCTTAAAATTAATGTTAGAGTTAAATACCAAACCGAAAAATAAATCAGAAAGTATATTAGAAAGTAAGGCTATAAAAAAAGCCGCATATATGAGGATAGGATAGCCAAACCATAAATTATGGATAGGTTTAAATATCTTCTCTTTATAGCTAAAAACAAAAATGGTAAACCATAAAGCCAGTAGAATATTTAATCCATAATCTGCCAAAGAAGGGAAGTAATAGTTAGATGCATATATTCTCGGACTAAATATATCCAAGTTATATAAAGCATCAGGGAAATGGTATTGTAAGCCCACAAAACGTAAGGCAATAAAAGCAAAAAGTAAAGCTAAAGAGGCTAATATAGGGCTGCCGTTGTCTGCATAATACTTACATATACTATTGATAAGCAAGCATAAAGTTAACAAACCAATGGCCCACATTAAAATTTCAATATTGGTGTAGGGGATATTGTTGATACCCGCAGTACGCTTAATAGAGAACAAATAACGGTCTTCCAGATTTCTAATATCTGCTACATTTTTATCATTAATATCAGCAATGCCAATGGTAGGGTCTTTAATGATACTATTGCTGCTATGGTCGTTTAAAAATTGGTTTCTGTAGGGATATTTATCTTTAACGAGGATATAAAAAATAATGCTGTAGTTTTTATCATCTTTCTTAACAACTTCATACCAACCATTCTGATATTCTACAAAAGAAGCGCCTTGTTTAATGTTTAAAGCGTAACTAGCGCTTATTTTATTGTCAGACCAAAAAACCAGTTGATCATCTTTAAATACCTGAAAATAAACTTGATTTGAGGTAAAGTAATTGATGATATCTAAAGCCTCGGATGCATTTTTATTAATACGTTTTAGATTCTGAAAACGTACAGAATCTGCCAGATAATCGTAAATAAAAAGCTCTTTTTCGCCTAGCTTATCAGCAATATCTTGGGCAACATCTTCCAAATTTGAAGAACGGGTTGCTGCCCACCTCGCTGTTAATGAGGTTGCAAATAAACCAATGGTAACAATTAATAAAAGCCAGCGTATTTTAGTATTTGTCTTCAACGAGTATCAAACTAATTCATCGTAATCATCTAAAGATAGTCAAACTTAAAAATCAAGCCAAAAAACAACGGGAAAGTATTCCTTTCCCGCTGTTTCATTATTTGTTTCTTTTTTATAAGCTTGCGCTTGATGTGCTTACGCTTCTATCTACCTTCTTTACCAGACCTTGTAAAACATTCCCAGGCCCAACTTCTATAAATTCGGTACCACCATCCTCAAGCATCTTCTGTACAGTTTGCGTCCACTTTACAGAACCTGTAAGTTGGGCAATTAAATTGGCTTTTATTGATGCTATATCTTTATAAGGTTTAGCATCAATATTTTGGTAAACTGGGCAAATAGGCTCGTTAAACTGAGTGGCTACAATAGCCGCCTCTAACTCTACCCTTGCCGCTTCCATTAATGGCGAGTGGAAAGCACCACCAACATTCAATTTTAAGGCTCTTTTTGCTCCGGCAGCAGTTAATAACTCGCAAGCTTTATCAATACCAGCAATGCTACCAGAGATAACCAATTGCCCTGGGCAGTTATAATTGGCTGGCACCACAACATCGCTTACACGTTGGCAAATATCTTCAACCGTAAAATCATCTAAACCTAAAATTGCCGCCATGGTAGATGGTTGTAACTCGCAAGCTTTTTGCATGGCATTAGCTCTGGCAGCAACTAGCCTTAAACCATCTTCAAAAGATAAAGCTCCGGCAGATACTAAGGCAGAAAACTCGCCCAAAGAATGCCCTGCAACCATATCGGGCTTAAAATCATCCCCTAAAACCTTAGCTAATATAACCGAGTGTAAGAAAATAGCAGGTTGTGTAACGTTGGTTTGTTTTAAATCTTCATCGGTACCGTTAAACATCACATCAGTAATTCTGAAACCTAAAATTTCATTTGCTTTTTCAAACAAGTCTTTCGCTTGCGCTGATGTTTCATAAAGGTCTTTACCCATCCCTACAAACTGTGCACCCTGACCAGGAAAAATATATGCTCTCATTGTGTTTTATTTGGTTTAAAATATAATTAGAATGTCTTAAAAAGGCTTCAAATCCGCTCAGCCCGACAAAACAGGGGTATGCTAAAATTTTAATCTAAGCTAAATTTGCAGCTATCAGCCTTAAAAATTCAGACCGTGTTTTTTCTATAATAAATTGCCCTGTAAAGGCCGATGTTGTAGTAACAGAATTTTGTTTTTGTATGCCACGCATACTCATACACATGTGTTTACACTCCATCACTACGGCAACACCTGCTGGTTTAAGCGTATCTTGTATACAATCTCTAATCTCGTTAGTTAACCTTTCTTGTACCTGTAACCTTCTGGCAAAAATATCTACCACTCTAGGTATTTTACTTAAGCCCACAATATGCCCGTTAGGGATGTAAGCAATATGCGCCTTACCAAAGAAAGGTAACATGTGGTGTTCACACATGGAGTATACTTCGATATCTTTTACGATAACCATTTGGCTATAATCTTCCTGAAACATGGCAGAACGTAAAACTTCTGCTGCATCTAAATCATAACCATGGGTTAAAAACTGTAAAGCTTTGGCAACACGCTCTGGTGTTTTTAGCAAGCCTTCCCTTTGCGGGTTTTCCCCTATTTCAGAAAGTATTTCTGCATAGTTGGCTGCTATTTTATTGATTTTTTTACTGTTATAACGGTCTATTTTAGCATAGCCATTTTCTTCAGCAAAATCATCATGTTGGTTATCAAGACTCATACGGATGTGTTAATCGCCAAAATACTCAACGTAATTATTGGCAGTTTCATAAAGTTTTATGCTATGCAATTGCGCTCCTCTAGCAGCAATATGAGATTCTAATTGTTTCCAAATTTCTATGGCTAAAACCTCTGTAGATGCCATTTTACCTTTCATAAAATCAACATCTAAATTTAAATTTCTATGGTCTAGCTTATCAATAACATTTACTAAAATAATATCTTTTAGTTCTTTTAAATCAATCACAAAACCCGTATCAGGATTAATATTACCTTTTATGGTAACATATAAATCATAATTATGGCCATGCCAGTTAGCATTTGCGCATCTACCAAAAAGCTCTTCGTTTTTCTCTTTGCTCCAATCCTCACGGTAAAGTTTATGGGCAGCATTAAAATGCTCTTTTCTTGTAATATAAATCATTTTTGCCTAAATAATGCGCAAATATACGTAAAGCATTTGCAAGGATAAGAAACACTTTAAATCATTGTGTGTAAATTTGTTGAATGAGGATACTAATTGTTGTTGCAACTTATCAAGAAATAGCACCATTATTTAAAAAATTAAGCATCCCCGAAAAGGGTTTAAGCTTCACTTACTTAGCTCATAAAATTGATATTTTGGTTACCGGAGTTGGCATGGTTGCTACTGCATATGCATTGGGCAAAGCGCTAGAAAGCCAAAATTATGATATAGCTATAAACGCAGGTATAGCAGGTAGCTTTAGTAAACGCATAGCCATTGGAGAAGTAGTACAGGTAAAAAAAGATATTTTAGCCGAGCTTGGCGCCGAGGACGATGAAGAGTTTTTAAGTCTAGAAGAAATGCAATTAGGAGAGGTTGAATTTTTACAACAGCTACATGATGATTTTGAAACAGATTTAAAGAAAGTTACAGGTATTACCGTGAATAAAGTACATGGTAATGAAGATAGCATTGAGGATGTAAAAGAACGTTTGTTCCCACAAACAGAAAGTATGGAGGGTGCAGCTTTCTTTTACGCTTGCGAAGAAGCAGGTGTAGCGGGCATGCAAGTAAGAGCTATTTCTAATTATGTAGAAAAAAGAAATAAAGCAAACTGGAACATCCCTTTAGCTGTTAAGAATTTAAATGAATGGCTAGGCGAATACTTAAATACTTTGTCTAAAAAATAAAATTGAGTAAAGTCTAAGCACTAGGCTGAGTCGTTTGTCATCTTGAGATTTAATATAAATTAATAGTATGAGTATGTTTCTATTTTGAAGTCTGGCCCAAGCATTAACAACCGTTTACGCTTAATTCCGCCTTGGCGGTTGCGGCAGCTACAGAACTAGCCTTAGCAAAACCTTTAGAAGCAAGCGGCGTAGCGGAGAGTTTTTGGGTACTTTTTGCGGAAACATGCAAAGCATTCATGAAGGCCAAAACATAAAACTAATACTTTGAATAAAAGTACCTTGACATGGCCGGTCAAGAGGCCGGAAAGCCAGTGGATAAACGCCCGATTTTAAGGTATAAATAATGGCTTCAACTCTGCACAGCCTAAATATGACAGCATTAAAAAATACGTTCTATTTGATTGATGATTTTTAAAATACCAAACACATGAAACTAAGCTTAGGCTTCTCGCCCTGCCCCAATGATACTTTTATTTTTGATGCGCTTATCCATAAAAAAATAGATACTGAAGGTTTAGATTTTGAGGTTTCTTATGATGATGTAGAAACATTAAACCAGAAAGCTTTTAACCAGCAGTTGGATATTACCAAGTTAAGCTACCATGCTTTTGCTTACGCTTTAGAAAACTACGTTTTGCTTGATGCTGGCAGCGCTCTAGGTTTTGGAGTTGGCCCTTTATTAATTGCCAACCAAGATTTTGATGAAAGCCTTATTCAGCTAAATCCAGATTTGTTGAAAGTTGGTATCCCTGGAAAATACACCACGGCCAACTTTTTATTGGGCGTTGCTTATCCGCAATTGCAAAACAAACAAGAAATTGTATTCTCTAAAATAGAGCAACAACTCTTAAATAAGGAAATAGATTTAGGCCTCATTATTCATGAAAACCGCTTTACCTATCATGAAAAAGGTTTAAAGAAAATCATGGATTTAGGCGATTATTGGGAGAAGACCACTCAATCTGCTATTCCTTTAGGCGGTATTGTGATTAAGCGTTCTTTACCCGATGAAGTAAAACTAAAGGTTAACCGTTTGATTAGAAAATCTGTAGAATTTGCTTTTGCAAACCCGAAATCGGGCTTATCATATATACGTTCTCACGCTCAGGAAATGAGCGAGGAAGTGATGTATAAACACATCTCTTTATATGTAAACCAATATTCGGTTGATTTAGGCATTGAAGGTCGTAAGGCTATTCAACAGCTTTTTCAAACGGCGCAGGATAAAAAAATCATTCCTAATTATAGTAAGTCAATTTTCTTAACCTGATATAGATTTTGCTTATATCCTCATTAGTATTATCGCTTTTTACTATAAAGTTATTATAGCGAAATTTGATACATCAAAAGGATATCATGCAGCAAGAACATAACATCAGCATAGAATATATTTCTTTAGCAAAAGAAGCTAAGGCTGATGAAATGGTAGAGAAAGAGATACAAGGTATTTGGCCTTTTTCTTTTATCTGGCAAATGCTTCAGGGTAACTGGTAAAAAACAGAAAATTACTGTCAATAATTAAATAGATAAGTGCTTAAGAGACAGTGTTTATTTAGATGTTGTAAGATTGTTATTGTGAGTATAGAAAAATAAGGAGAGAGGGACGATAAACACAAAAGAGAATAATTATTGATGGTTATTGATAGGTGTTTACACCGAGAAGGGATGATTTAAAATCATCCCTTTTTTTATAAATCTTCTTTTAACTTCTCAAACCTTTTGATACTTAACCTCGAGCTTATAAAAGCAGCAATAAAAGAGATGGTAAATACAGTCATAAATACTAAAAAGAAGTCTGCTATTTTAAGCTTTACAGGGTAAGCATCTATCAATAGATTAGCTTGACCCATACTTATTAAACCAAATTCTTGCTGTAATAAACAAAATCCTAAACCTGCTAAAAGACCTAAGAAGCAACCTAACATAGCTATCATTAAACCTTCATAAAGAAAAATTCTACTAATCATGGTTTTAGATGCCCCTAAACTATTCAAAATAGCAATATCTCTTCTTTTGTCAATCACTAGCATGGTTAAAGAACCAATAATATTAAAAATAGCGATAATGAGTATAAAGGTTAAGATGAGATAGATTGCCCATTTCTCAGAATTTAAGATTTTATAAAGTAAAGCGTTTTGTTGTATACGATTTTTCACAACAAAAGCACTTCCTAAGTTCTTTTCTAGGTGTTTCTTAAAAGCATCAACATCGTCTTGGTCTTTTAGAAAAATCTCTATTGCCGATACATTTTTAGATTCTTGCAATAAAGTACGGGCAGTCTCTATAGGCACAATAACCATATCACTTTCTTCTTGCTGCGTTTGAAAAACACCTACAGGCTGTAAATAGGCTGCTACAAATTCATCTGAAGGGGTAAATGCACTTTGCGTACCTTTTTTTGGCGAATATATCTCTAACCTTTTTAACGGGTTATTAATATTTACCCCTAAAACATATTGTACAGTTGCACCAATAACAACTAACTGTTGGGTAGAATCTCCTAAAACAAATTCACCTTGTACCAAAGAAGAATCTAACAGGTTATTCTTTAAAAAATCTTTACTTACCCCTTTTACTTTACCTATAAACTGTAAATCATCATACCTTAATAAAGCTTTTTCTTGCAAAACATGGGTATAAGAAAAAATTTGAGCATCGCTTTCTAGCTGTTTAAAAAAAGGTGTTTGCGGGTTGAAACTTTTACCTTTGGCAGCTTCTACTTTGAGGTGTGGCGAATAGCTATCATACATAGATAAAACCAAGCCTTCAAAACCATTAAATACCGATAAAATGATGATTAAGGCTGCGCTGCCAATAAATACACCTAGCATAGAAATACCAGATATCATATTGATAGCATTGGTAGATTTCTTAGAGAATAAATACCGCTTAGCTATGTAGAATGATGCATTCACCTATTAAAAAAAGGATTATACTGTTTCTCGTAACCCACTGTAGTTTCTGGTCCATGACCCGGGTAAACTACAATATCATCTGGCAAGGTAAATACCTTGTTTTGGATACTGTTAATAAGGGTTTGGTAATCGCCACCGGGTAAATCTGTACGACCAATGCTTCCTCTAAACAACACATCGCCACCTATCAAAAATTTATCTGCTCTGCTTAAAAAGCAAAGGTGTGCTGGCGAGTGCCCAGGAGCAAAAACCAGCTCTAAACTACTGTTTCCGAAGTTTACAAAACCTGTTTCTGGCAGAAATACTTCTGGCTCTGGTGATAATTCGTATCTAAAACCTTGTTGTGGCGCATAAGCGGGCACTGCCTGCAAAACCGGAAGCTCTCCTTTATGAAATTGGGGCTTTAAGCCATAATTATCAAAGATGAATTTATTACCTAAAACATGGTCTATATGACAATGGGTATTAAGGAATAATACCGGTTTTAAACCTTCTTCTTTAATAAAATTGATAACCTCGTTTTGCTCAGCAGAGGTATACATACCGGGGTCTATAATCACACATTCTTTAGTTTCATCGTAAAGAATGTAGCTATTTTCCTGATAAGGGTTGTTTACAAAAATCTGTATCTGAATCATATTATTGCTTTATCCAAGCTGCTACATCATTAATTAAAACGGCATCAACATTAGCTACTTGTTGGTATTGGCTAGCTGTACCTTTCTCAGAAACAAAGCTAAATAAATGATTAAGCATTGGGTAAAATTTAAAACTAACGTTCTTCTTATTTTTTAATGCTTTTTGCCATTCGTTATAATCTGTAGTGCTCACCTGAAAATCGTTTCCTCCTTGAATTACCAATATTTTGGTCTTCAATTTCTTTGCCGTTTCTACTTGGTTTAAGTTATTGATGTCTAACCAATAAGAAACAGGTAATCCTAGCATTAGAGAATCGGCAGGTAAAGCACCTGCTTTTAAGTTGGCTACTTGCTGTATATCTTTTAAGGCTTTATCTAAACTAGCTTTTAAAGTTGCAGAGGTGTCTTTACTTTGCGCAAACAAGTATTTATTTTGTTCGCTGATGATATCAGTAAATTTTCTTGCTGGTGCTGCAGCCAAAATAATACCTTTTACATCAGGGTTTTGGCTAGCTAAACGTGGTGCAACCATACCGCCTAAGCTATGCCCAAAAACGTAAAGCTGTTCTTTATCTATCTCTGGAAGGGTTTTAGCAAAATTTAAAGCAGCTTCAGCATCATCAACAGTTTCTTCTTTTAAGGTAAATGCTTTGGTAAATTCTTTCTGATAAATGGTAGTACGTTTTACGTATCTGATACTGGCTATCCCTTGTGATGCTAAGCCTACTGCCAAATCTTTAAAAGGTTTTTGTGCGCCAACGCTTTCATCCATATCTGCCGGACCAGAGCCATGCACCAATACCACTACAGGGAAATTTTCTCCGTTTTTGGGTTTTGTTAAGATACCTGGAAGCTCATGTGTACCAGATTTAATAGTGATAAACTCTTCTTTATAGCTAGCAGTATCGGCGTAAGCAGGTAATTTATGTGTTGGAATATTGGGTCTGGCTGCTATAAAAAAGCCTATCAGCTTTTGGTCTTTATTAAATACAAACTGAAAAGGTTGGTTTCCTTTCTCAAAAGAACAGTTTAAAATTACAGATTGAAAATCATCCTGACTACGGTTTTCTGCGCCATCAATAGAAGTTAAATTACCCATTCTGGCAGTAATTTGTTTCCAAACAGCTTCTAAAGTTGCCGGCGGAACTTTAGCTTTAATACTATCGGCAAAAAAACCTTGAGCTTCTTCAAATTTGCGCTGATTTAGCTTATCAAAAAAATCGCTTGCATTGTTCATGTAGCCAATTAACCCTTGTGCAAAAGCACCTGTGCTACATAATAGCGTTAATAGCAATAATTTAAATCTTCTCATTTATGTGTTAACGTTTAATTTATTATTCTTCCTCTTGCTCGTAAATTTCATCTGTAAGTTGTTGCATTTTCTTTCTGTATGCAGGATGATCTGTTTTATACTCTTTATACAATAACTCGTAAATTTTAAGCTTATTACCATAGTACTTGAAGAACTGTTTTGCATCTTTTTCTTCTTCTGATGGTAAAGGAGTACTCTTTAATTCCCTCAGCACTATTTCATTCTTTCTTATGACAGGAATCATCTTGGTTTCTAGCAAGACAATACGCTCTGCTTTTGTAAGCGTATCATAATCAGAAGCGTAAAAGTAAGAAGAAATAAGGTTTAAGTCGACCATCATTTTATCTTTTGATTTTCTGAAGGCTTCTAAATCGTATTTAGGCATTAAATACACCCAAGAAGACATGGCTAAAAGTATCAAAATATAACTCACTGTCCTTATAAAATAGCGTTTAGTGCGCTCTGCTTTTGTGTAAGCCCAATAAGAGAAAAGCCCAAAGATGTATCCAGAAATAAAACCTCCAAAATGGGCTGCATGGTCTATCCCTTCGCCGCTAGGCCATAAGGTAATGATACTTATCAATGCAGTGCTTATCAAAAATGCAGTTCTGGCCTTAGTATCAAAAAAGTTAGTACTTAAATAAGCTAAGAAAACACCAAACATACCCATGATAGCTCCAGAAGCACCTACGCCCATTTCCTCGTATCTAAAACCAATAGAAGTTATGCTTGCGCAGATACCTGTCATGAGGTATAAACCTAAAAAATTCCATTTACCAACCCTACCTTCTATAATAGAACCTATATAGGCCAGAAAAATCATATTAAAAAAGATATGACTAAAAGAACTATGAGAAAAACAAGCAGTAAATAAACGCCAGTAATCTCCATTTAAAACCAAATTACGCTCTATACCGCCAAATACTATTTTCGCAAAAGCGGTACTTTTCTCCTCAATATCTGAGGCTCCTTTTTTATTGAGCGCAAACACATAGGCAGAAAAAATAATACGCTGAAATATGAAAACCAGACAGTTTATACCGATTAATATCGGTACCACTTGATAGTTTTTTCTTGGTATAAATATGGTGCCTAAATGGGTAAACTTATCTTTAGCACCAAGCGGGGTATAAGACAGATTTATACCCGGATGCTGGTAAAAATTATCTTTAAACCTTTGAATATTTCCTTCTATATCTGTTTGGATATGGAAAGCACAATACTCAATCTCAGTAATTAGTAACTCTAAATTTTTCTCGTTTTTGCCATAATCGTACAAAAAAGCCTGATAACCTACGCATTCACTTTTGATATGCGCAATTTCATTTTCTATAACTACAGTAATCTGCTCTGAGTATGACTCCCAAGAAATGGGTGTATAAGCTATTAAACCTTTATCATCTGCATAGCTTACTTTCCAATTTAGATTTTCAAAAGCATTGAAAACTATTGCTAAATACTTATCGGTTCCAAAACCATGCAATGGAACTTGTGCTGTTTTTTTAGGTGAAATGCCCCAGGCCATATCCTAATATAGAAAGCTTCTGAAAATAAAAAAAGTATTCCTTTTAATAATTGTTGTGTTAACCTAAGACTACTAAAAACTCCCTTAAACAATTGCTAAAATCCTATAAACTTCTGAAAGGATTATACAGAAATATTCCTATGGCTAGCAATAACTTTAATTTTTACTTATGGTAAAAGCCAATTAATGATTTTCTGAAGTTAAAACTGTGTTTTTAGTTTAGAAATCGCCCTAAAAGAATTTAGAATCATGTTGTATTACATTATTCTATAACATCATTTACAAATAATAGCTATACAAATGGCAAACGGTTTTGAAGCTCTTTTTAAAGCTTATTATGCTAAACTTATCTTTTTCGCTAATAAATATGTGAATGATTTGCCTGTTGCAGAAGAAATAGTTTCTGAGGCTTTTAGTTTTTTGTGGGAGCGCAAAGAACAGTATGAATTTGACGAAAATTTTAGCGGCTATTTGTACAAAATGGTACAAAACAGGGCTTTAAATTATTTGAAGCATAAAAAGATACAAAGCGAGTACGTTAACTATCTTCAAAAAAATAATTTACTTTCTGAGGTTCCTACTTTTGAACAAAACCCTATCTACCATAAAGAATTTGAACAGCACATAAACCAAGCTATAGAAAACCTTCCTCAAAGATGTAAAGAGGTATTTAAACTTAGCCGGTTTAAAGAGCTTAGGAATAAAGAAATTGCTAAGCAACTTAATATTTCACATAAAACAGTAGAAAGGCAAATGTCTATTGCTTTAGAAAAATTGCGTTTTAAGCTCCAACATCTGCTTTTTTTCATCATCATCTATTTTTTCTAATAATAAATGAGCCTCCCCTTTGGGGGTAAAGCCTTTTACAATTGTATATCATTTTATAGGGATGGAAAATTACATCAAAGAAATACTCATTAACTACATTACGGGCCATGCTTCTGACGAAGAAAAGCATTTGGCAAAACAATGGATTGCCGAAAACGAAGCGCAAGAAAAAGCATTTATAGACTTATATGAAAATTGGCATCAGCAATTAAGCCAACAATACCTAGAAATTGATATTGACAAAGCTTACAATAGGTTTGTAGAAGAAAACACCCCTACACAAACATCTTATACATGGCTAAAATATGCTGCTAGTGTATTATTGGTATGTTCTATTGCGCTGGCAGCCTATATCTATCAGCAAAAAAACACCAAAATAGTTTACCAAGAGCTAAGCGTTCCACGTGGAAAAACTCAAACAATTACGCTTCCAGATGGCACTTTAGTAATGATAAATGCAGGTACAAAACTCAGCTATAATAAAGATTTTGGTAAAGCAGAACGCCAAGTTATCCTCAACGGTGAAGCATTTTTTGATATTGCAGAAAGCCAAAACGATATTCCTTTTATCATACATGCGGCTGGCTTTAAGGTAAGAGATATAGGCACAGCTTTTACAGTTAAAGCTTATCCAGAAGATGGTGTTTTTGAAACAGCTGTTAAAGAAGGTAAAATTTCTGTAGAAGGAAAACTTAACCCACATGATGATGAAGAGGGTAAAGTATTTATCAATGCCAACCAACTTCTAAAAATCGACTTAAAAAAGACTAACAAATTTAATCCATCAACCAATAAAAAAGCCAATACACCTTTAAGCATTACTGATGTTAAGCCTGCTTATTTAGAAGAATATAACGGCTGGCAACACCAACTTTTGATGTTTGAAAATACCAGCTTTTTAGAAATCATCAACACTCTAGAAAGAAGATTTAATGTAGAGATTATTTTGGAAGACCCAGAACTTGGAAACTACCATTATACAGGTACTTTTAAACCTACTGCCAATGTTTTTACCGTTTTGCAAATCATTAAAGAAACTACACCTATAACCTATACGCTTAAAGAGAAGCGCATTATCGTGAAAAATACTAACCAATTGTATCATCAAAAACCTAAACCGTAATTTATGAAATAGAAAAGAGACATAGAACATAAAAAAACCGGGACGCTTGCAACATCCCGGTAATCAAATGAATAGCTAATACCCTATAAGCTTGGGGAAGCCTAGTATTAACTAATAAACCAAAATTATGACTTTTTTAAATAGAAAACTTCTATTTGCCAACTCTTATTGGCTAAAAATGCTTATCGCTATGAAGCTAATGACCTTTTTAGTATTTGCGGGTATTATGCAGCTACATGCTGCCGTATATTCTCAAAGTTTTAACCTCCATGAAACAGATATTACTGTTAAACAGATGTTTCAGAAAATTGAAAAAGAAAGTAAATACAGTATTTTCTTTAGGCAAGACCAGGTTAACCTCAACAAAAAAATAAAAGTTATCGCAGAAAATGCTGATATCAAAACAGTAATGAAGCAAGTCTTACAAAACCAAGCCTTGGTTTTTGATTTGATTGATGATATGATTGTCATTAAAGCTTCTTCTACTGCCGCAGTTGACTATGTAATTAACGGAACCATCGTAGATGAACAAGGTTTACCATTACCTGGTGCTTCGGTTACCATAAAAGGTACTACAAACGGTACCTTAACTAATGTTGATGGTAAATTTAGCATCAATATTTCTGGGCAGCAGGCTACTACCTTAGTGGTTACTTACTTGGGCTTTAAACAACAAGAAATAAGCGTTAGCAGCAGCCAAACTACTGTTAATATTACTTTAGTTGCCGATGCTTCTCAACTTGATGAGGTTGTAGTTATAGGCTACGGAACCGTAAGAAAAAGAGATTTAACAGGTTCTGTTTCATCTGTAAAAGCAGAAGATATTGTAAGAACACCAACTCATAATGCTGTTGAAGCTTTGCAAGGTAGGGTGGCTGGTGCCGATATTGTAAGAAGCACAGGTGCTGCTGGCGGAAACGCTAATATTGTTATCAGAGGAAATAGATCTATCGCCAGCAACCGCGATGATGTAGGTAATAGAAATGGCCCTCTTATTATTGTAGACGGTTTCCAAGGAAATAGTATTGACGCCATAAACCCTAATGATATTGAATCTATTGAGGTTTTAAAAGATGCTTCTTCTACAGCCATTTACGGGGCGCAAGGTGCAAATGGGGTTATTATTGTAACTACTAAAAAAGGAAGTGCCGGAAAAGTAAAAGTTAATTATGATGCTTATTATGGTATCAATACTTATGATTTCCCATCTTCAAGAACTGGCGAAAGTTATATCAAACTTAGACGTGAAGCCGCAAGAACTATTGGTATAACAGATGACCAATTGGTTTTTGATGGCCCAGGAGAATTAGACGCTATACAAGCTGGACAGTTTGTAGACTGGATGGATTTAGTAATTAGAGACGGCTCACAACAAAGTCACAATGTTTCTATCACCGGAGGCTCTGAGAAAACATCCGTATTTGGTTCTGCAGGATATTTTAAAGAAGATGGCATGTTAAGAGGGAATGATTTTAATCGCTATAACCTGAGGCTAAATTTAGACCAAACCGTTAACAACTGGATGAAAGTTGGCTTTAACACCCAAATTGTATACTCGGCACTTAATAACCGCCAAAACCCATTGGGGCAGGCTACGCAAATTAGCCCTTTAGGCACCCCATTTAATCAGGACGGAACAATTAACCTTTTTCCTTTACCAGACGGAACTACCATAAGCCCGCTAGCAGATGAACGTAACGAGTTTATTGCTAGAAATAACACCCTAAGAAACAATATCGTAGCTAATGCCTATATATCTGTATCGCCTTTAAATGGATTAAATTTTAGATCTAATATTGGGACTAACTTTAATAACTCCAGACAAGGTATTTTTAACGATAGAACATCTTTAGCACAAAACGGACCACGCATTTCTGTAGCATCACAAAATACTGCGTTTAACCGTTACATCAACTGGGATAATATCTTAACCTATACCAAAAATATCAAAGACCATAATTTAGTTTTAACAGGTATTACCAGTTATCAGCAAAGTGATGTAGACCGCCTATCAGCATCAGGGCAAGGACAAATTTTAGCTTCCCAACTGTTCTACGATTTAAACTCTTCTAGTACTTCTATCACCAGAACTATTGGTTCTGCCTATGAGGGTTGGAGTAATATGGCTTACGCTGCTAGGGTTAATTACAGTTATAAAGGCAAATATTTGTTTACCGCATCAGGCAGATATGATGGTGCTTCCAGACTATCGCCAGGTAATAAATGGGACTTCTTCCCTTCGGCAGCTATCGGCTGGAATATTTTTGAAGAATCTTTCATGAAAAATATCCGCCAAGTAAATAATCTTAAATTAAGAGCTAGCTATGGTATCAGCGGAAACTATAATATTGGTGTTTACAGCACTCAAAACAACTTAAACTCTTCTTCTAACATGAGCTTTGGCGATGTACCTGTAAATTCATTCGTATTTAGAGGTACCGTTGGGAATACTAACTTAGGTTGGGAAAAAACAGCTTCTTTAGATATTGGCTTAGATTTCGGCTTGTTCAATAATCGTATTAGTGGTTCTGTTCAATGGTACGAGGCTCGCACATCAGACATTTTATTAAGCAGAACTTTACCACTTTCTACCGGGATGATTGATGTTACCCAAAACATTGCAAGTACAAAAAATAGCGGTATCGAGCTAGAAATTACCAGCAGAAATATCCAAACTAAAAATTTCACCTGGTCTTCTACACTCACTTATAACCGAAAAAAGGAGAAAATAACTGAACTAATTGATGGTAGAGATATTTTCCCTAGCAGTGGTTTTGAAAGAAGCTCTTTACTGCTTGGTCGTCCTATTACTTCTTTCTATACTTATGATAAACTAGGTATTTGGCAGTTAAATGAGGCAGAAGAAGCTGCTAAGTATAAAGTTGGTGGCCATACTTTTCAACCTGGTGATATCAAGTTAAGAGATATTAATGGCGATTTCCTCATCAGTTCTGCCGACTTAACTTATGTAGGATCAACCGTACCAGATTGGATAGCAGGTTTACAAAATAATTTCACCTATAAAAATTTCGATTTAGGTGTTTTCTTAGTAGCCCGTTATGGCCAAACCATTGATGCTGAGTTTTTAGGCAGGTTTAACCCTGCAGGCACAGGAAACGGACCAGAAATATTAGACTATTGGACACCAGAAAACCCTACTAACGATTTCCCTAGACCAAGAAGAGGAACCACACTAAGCTCTTACGCTGGTTATACTGGTTACCAAGCTTTAAACTTTGTAGATGGCTCTTTCTTCAAAGTGAAAACAGTTACCCTAGGCTATACTTTACCGCAAATAAAATCTGGAAAATCTTTTTACAACCGGGTTAGGGTTTATGCTACCGCAAATAATTTGCTTACTGTAGCTAAAAGCTCGCTGATAAGAAATTATGACCCAGAGCGTGGTGGTGCAGAAAATAGCCCACTAAGCAGAACTTTTGTATTTGGATTAAATGTTGGTTTTTAATGATAAACAGGAAAAAGATGAAAACTAAAAGATATTTAACATTAAGCTGTTTAGCAGCAGGTATGGCGCTAACCATTTCTTGTAATAAACTAGAGGAGTATAACCCCTCTGGAGCTACGGCAGATGCTGTATGGTCTACCCCAGAAGGTTTTGTTACCAATGTAAATGCAGCCTACTCAGAACAAAGAGCTTGGTATGGCAAAGAAGATGGCATTTTTATGTCAGAATCTGGTACCGATTTATGGTTTAACCGAGATAAAAATACCTATGCCGCACAACTAACACAGTATGCTGGTTTAACACCCTTACAAGGAAACCCTGTAAGAGCGGCTTGGCGAGATCTATGGAAAGCTATTAACATATGTAATGCGGGTATTAACCGTATTAATGATGCTGGCTTTACCAATCAGGCTGAAAAGAACAGAAGAGAAGGCGAGTTACGCTTTTTAAGAGCTTTTTACTATTGGCATATAGTAGAAAGCTTTGGAGGGGTGATGTTACGTACAGAAGAAACCAAAACCCCCTTGTTAACAGCCAAAAGAAGTCCGGTGGAAGATTTTTATAATCTCATCATTTCTGATTTAGAGTTTGCAGCTGCAAATCTTCCTTTACAAAGCTTTTGGGGAAATGAATATAGCAGGGCAAGCAGAAAATCTGCTATGGGATTTTTAGCCAGAGCTTTACTTTCTAGAGCTTATTATTCAACTGGTGCAGAAGCTCAAACCTATTTTACCAGAGCCAGAGACGCTGCTAAAGCCGTTATTGATAACAAAGCTGCTTTAGAAGTAGATTTATGGACCAGCTACGCTGATATGTGGAACCCCGCTAACAATAAACGCAATAAAGAAGCGCTTTATGTAGTCAGCAATTCTACCAACCAAGCTATTAATTACGATGCTAATGGTAATCGTCTATATCAGGTGTTTCAAGCTCGTTATAACGGAAAACCAGGTTTGGTACAAAGTTTAGAATATGGTTTCGAGAATAGCAGACGCTTAATGCCTACACTAAGCTTTTTAGATTACTTTAATGAGAATATAGATAGCAGATACGATGCTTCTTTCCAAGAAGTATGGATTGCTAATACCAATTTCACTTGGACAGCATCTTTAGCCGCTACACATCGTAAAGACCCAAGCGTAATTGGTAAAGTAATTAGAGCTGGCATTGATACTGCTTTATTTATCACTAAAAAAATTGTACCAAACGATAGGTTAAAACCTTATATCGTTATTGATAGGGATAGTGTTTACAATGCAAACGGAACTATTATTACAGGTGCAGACCATATCAATTTCAAGAAATTTAGAGATCCAGACCGTACCGCAGCCAATGCACAACCTGGCTTTAAAGATGTTATTGTGATGCGTTTGGCAGAAATGTATTTAATTGCTGCCGAGGCCGAGTGGAAATTAAACAACCCAAGTGCTGCGGCAGATTATATTAATGTTTTAAGAACCAGAGCTGCCAAAAAAACTCCGGTTAACCAAACTGCAGCTATGCAGGTTAGTGCAACCAATATCAATGAGGATTTTATACTAAAAGAAAGAGCAAGAGAATTGGCTGGTGAGCATCTTCGTTGGTTTGATTTAAAGAGAATGTTAGGCGCTAATAACGGACAAGCATTTGTTGATTTTATAAAAGCACAAAACCCTGATATTACGCAGGTACAGCCTTTTCACCGCTTACGTCCAATTAGGCAAGAAGAGTTAAATGCTTTATTAAATGCAGAAGAATTCGGACAAAATCCGGGATATAATTAAAAAATTGGTTGGGTTAGGTTAGTAAAGGGGGAAGATTAATTTCTTTCCCCTTTTTAGTTTATCAATTCAAATTTGATAGTAATCATAGTTTTTAATAAAGAGTTTAGTTGATAAACCCTTACCTGATTATTTGATGTAACTTCTATAGTTGCAGTATTTGGCGGATAATTTCCTTCACTTAAAACAAATATCTGCATCACATTACTAATACTCTGCCCTAGCTCTAGCTCAAAAATATTCCCCTCATTATTAAGATTTAGTTTTTCACTTAACACTTTATTATTATAGATAATTTTAAGCTCATCACCATCTAACTTACCATTATCAAATATTCTTACCTTCACCATTTTGCTTGTACAAGGTATAGTATTAACTAAATGATTAGATAACCTCTCTATAGAGTTAGAAGTATTTGCAATAGAAAAGTTGTTAGACAGTTGTTGGATATTAGAAACTTTCTTTAATAATCTAATAGTTCCACTACCACAAATATTTTTTCTTTTATCTCTTCCTATAAAAGTTCCCTCTAAAAAATCGATACCATCAACATTTTTTCTTTTTAACGTAGCCTCTACAAAACAAATAATAGATTTATCTTCTTTAATTTTAGTTTTAATGATACTGGTTTCTTTGAATTTTATAGCTCCATCTTGACTTATTGAGCCTGTAATATTAACAACAGCTTCGTCTTTATTGCCAATATTAGTTACTGATGTACCTATTAGTTGCTCTCCATTTAAGAGCAGAATTAATTTATAGGTATAATCTCCTACACCTTTTACAGTTATAGTACCTAAATATTCTTCTTCTATGGGTGCAGCATAAGCTAATGTCTTGAAAATAAAAAGCGTAATAAAAAAAATAAGAAACGGCTTCATGAAGATTGGTATGCTTTATAAAATTTTTTGCTCGTTATAATAAATTCTTGAAGTAGCAAAAAGCACAAAATAGGAAAAACTATAAAAGAAACTTTATTAAAATTCCAAGCGCCTACAAAATCAAAATTGATTAACCTGATACAAGCTCTAGTTAAACCGCAACCGTAGCATTCTATATCCGTTAATAAAGTAAACAAACATAAGGTTTGACTATGGTCATCAAAAGATGATTTAGGAATGGAAATTAACCATAAAGGAAAAGCCGCTAAGCAAACTAACTTAGCGGCTAAAAAATACTTATTATGCTTTAACTTATAAAGTTTTGTCATAAGAACCATCCTTCGGTTGAAGATCACCAGTTATAATTCTTATTAAGTCAATTAAAGACCAAATACCACAACCACCCAAAGTTAATAGCTGAACAACGCCTTGCCAAGTGTAACCCAAGTAAAAACGGTGAATACCTAAACCACCAACTAAAGCAACTAATATTAAGGCTATAATTTGGCTTTTACCACCCGTTGCCATAACACGCTCAACAAAAGATTTTTTTTCCTTTTTTACCTTCTTTTTATTATCAGCCTTAAGGTTATCTTTTAAAGCTTCTGTGCTAGCAACTTTTTCTTCAACAGCTCCCGGAGCAGCAGTATTGATTACTTTAGAAGCTTCATTTGTTTTTTGTGCTACTGGAAAAGCAGCTCTAGTTTGATTAAAGGTTAGCGTTATTAAAACCGCTGTTAATAGAGTAAAAATTATTTTTTTCATAAAATTAAGTTTATTAAGGCTAAACTATTAATTTAATCTATAATATAAATAAATTTTTAACAAAAATAAATAACTGTTTTTTAAAGATATTTAATCTATTTACATTTTCGTCTAGCAATCAAATATCATGAATACAGTTAAAATAATTTCTATTTCCACTTAAAAGTCTTGATCATTTTATCCATATCCCTTTTGATAAAATCTATCACAGGTTGTATAGAGTCTTGCTGAGGCTTTTCATTAAAATATAAAGCCGCTCTAAGATAATGGTTGGTACTGTCTGTTAAGAAAAACTGGTTGGCTGATGCTGTATTACCGCTTATGGTGTAATAAATGCCGTAAACTTTATCTTGCTTGTTGGTAATTAAAGCTTCATCTATTCCGGTAGCTTTAACAGTGTGCTTAAAAGCTAATTTTCTTGAATCTTCTGTGAGTTGTATGAACTCTTGCTGAGAACCAATAGGGTAATAGCTAATATGCAACCTAGCATTAAAGGTAGGAAACGTTAAATTATACCAATTTGATTTAGCATTTTTAGAACTATCAGGATACATATAGGCGTATACCGGATACTCAAATTGAAATGGTGCTGATGAAGAAAAAGTTTGATACTGCTTTTCTGGAAATTCTATCCTGAAATATCCTCTTGGTTTTGGGCTGTAATGAGGCTGATTACATGCTAGTATAAATCCAGCAAAACTTATACAAATACCTATTTTTAATAGCCTCATATGGTAGGGATTATTTAGAATTCCAGATTTCCCAAGATTTCTCTGCTTGTAGTTCTAGCATTTCATAACCGTTTTTAATTTGCGCTCCTTTTTCTCTACCTTTTTTTAGGAAAGTAGTTTCTTCGGGGTTATAAATTAAATCGTAAAATAAATGCTTATCATCAATAAAATCATAAGGAATTGCTGGTGCTTCTTCTATATTAGGATACGTACCAACAGGACTGGTATTGATGATGATTTTATGCTCTTTAACAACTTCTTTTCCTAAATCCTGATAAGAAATGATATTACCGTAAGGCTTACGAGAAACAAAAGTGTAATCTATTTTCAACTTTTCTAGTACGTATTTAACGGCTCTTGCAGCACCTCCATTTCCTAGAACCAAAGCCTTTTTATGATAATTCTTAAGCATAGGTTTTAGAGATTGCTCAAAACCATAAACATCCGTGTTATAGCCTTTCAATTTAGGCTTATGGGCATTCATGGTGCATAGCTCGCCAGAAAATAAAGACCTTACTGCATGGTGATGTGTTACTTTAATACAGTTTACAGCATCAACTTCTTTGGCTACTGGGTCTATTTCATCTAAATAGTACATGATACCGATTTTATGCGGAATGGTAACATTTATCCCACAGATATCTTTATCATCTTTAAGTAGTGCTGGAAAATCACTTAAATTTTGAAGCGGATAAAGCTTATACTCATGATCTGCTAAACCTAATTTCTCAAATTTTTCTGTAAAATATTTTTCAGAAAAAGAGTGGCCTAAAGGGTAGCCAATTAATCCAAATTTCTTCATCAATCTTTCATAGATACGGCGTTAGCCACATCTTTTACTTCTTATTCAAAAAATGACTAAAAGTATCGCCACGTAAACCTAACCTAATGGTTTCTAGCGGGATAACTTCTGCCGGAGCAATATTTCCTAAATTTACATTAGTACCTATCAACTCTATAAACCAAACTTGTTGTGCTTTTTGAGGGGCTTCCCAAATAATAGTTTCTTCTGGTATTTGAGTTAGTATCTCATCAACCAAACCTTGTCTTACCTCTCCAGAATCTCTGTAAATACCCACATTACCACCTTCTCTTGCTTCTGCAATTACTTTCCATGAACCGGCTTCAATTTCGGTTTTCATGAGTTGTATCCATTTATAAGGAGCAAAAATTTTGGTGGCATCTTTAGAGCCTACTTCAGAAATAACGGTAAAATCCTGGCTTAGCTTTCTAATAAATTCGCACTTTTCATCCTGCTCAATTTCTATAGAGCCATCAGAAACTTCTACATACTCCATACCGTATTCTTGTAAAACACGACGATAATCATCAAACTGATCTCTGATAACAAAAGCTTCAAATAAAGTGCCTCCAAAATAAACTGGTATGCCGGCTTCTTTATAAAGTTTTAACTTATCTTTTAAATTAGGTGTTACATAAGAAGTAGCCCATCCTAATTTAACAATATCTGTATGTGTACCCGAAACTTCCAGAAAGTCTTCTACCTGGCGAAGGCTTAAGCCTTTATCCATAACCATGGTTAATCCTTTCTCACGTGGCTTTTGCGTACGCTCAGGAATATTTTTAAGTGTGTAATTCATATTCGGGTGCAAAAATTCAAAAAAAAATTCAAAACTCTATTAACTAGATGCTTTTGATTTTATTTATTCTTGAAATCTTATTTAGAGAATCTGTTAATGATATCGATAATAACCTTATTATCTTGCAACTGAGGCAGATATTCAAACAATAAATAATGTTTGTCTACATCTGTATTTAAAGCCAATTGAAGCTGGGTTAAAGCCTCATTATACTGTCCATCAGCAAATAAATAGGCTACTAAACGGTAATAAAGCTCAGCAGCGTCTGGATTATTTTTGATGCCTTCTGCAATAATTTCGATACAAAGCTTAAGATTACTCTGCTCAAAGACTATGGATGAATAATCTAGCCATGCTTCCACGTCTAATGGATTAAGTTCAACCACTTTTTCATATGCTTTAACAGACTCTTCTAAATTGTTTAGCTTATAATAAGCATCAGCCATAGCGAACCAAAAATCTGGATTTTGGTCATCAAGATTGAGGGCTTTTTTATAGAAGTGTAGCGATTCAAAATAACGCTCTTCAAAATCTAGCGTTACACCAATACCATACCAAGCATCGGCCAGTTTAGTATCCATTTTAACGGCCTTCTTGTAATAAGACCGGGCTTCGTCCATTTTTTCTAACTTCTCATAACACTCTCCAATTGCACAATAGGTATCCGCATTTGGTGGTTCATACTCAAAAGTTTGCTTGTAAACTTCTATGGCTTCGGCATATTTGTCTAATTGTACCAAAGCATTCCCCTTATTAAAGTAAGCCGATGAAAAGCTTTCTTTTATTAAAATGGCATAATCGTAAGCATCAATAGCTTTTTCAAAAAGTCCAATTTTATGATAAGCATTCCCCAAATTGTACCAAGCGGCAAAAGAGTAAGGCTCATTATCAATATATTGCTTATAAAACTGAATGCTCTCGTCTTGTTTATCTAATACATCATAACAAAATGCCAACTCGTAAAGGGCATCTTGGTTTTCCATGTTGTTTTCTAAACATTGCTTTAAGTAATTTACAGCCTCGTCATAATCGCCCATGTTTTGGTATACATAAGCAATTTGCATTAAAACCTCATCTTTAGACTCGGCCATTTCTAAGGCTTTTAAAAGATTTTCTAAAGCATCTTCATGACGTTCTAAACTTTCATAGATATTTCCTCTGATAAGATATATATCACCTTCTGAGGGCTCTAATAACTCTGCTCTTTCTAAAGAAGTAAAGGCTTTGTCAATCTCATTCGTAAAAACATATAGTTGCGCTTGTTTAATTAAAAACATAGCCGCAAAGGGATGCTGCAATACAGCATAATCTATTACCTGTAAGGCTTTTACAGGGTCGTTTTTCTCTATGTAGTAATCAATGATATTTTCAAAAACGTGGGCATCAAAAAAATACTGATCCTGGTTACGAACCATTTCCTCATAACGCTCTACGGATTGTTTTGGATCCTCAGAAAATTCAAAGTCAAATTCTTCTTCTTCCATGACTATTAATATTATAGAGAACGTAATTTTCTGTACAGTATTGGATAATGCCTAGTATACAGAACAATAATTACTCTCAAATTATAATTTATGATATTAATTAATGCATTTATTTTTCAACAAATAGACACCACTATTCTTAATTAATTGATAATTAATGCTATACAAAGCCTTTCTAAGGCTATATTTTTTTGAACATTTTAGTTTATGATTGTTAATTAAAGAATGCAAAAATTTAGCCCGATATTTAATCGTTATCATATAGCACATCATGGAAAATAAAATTCAACATATTTTAGAAGTACTAAATCTTAAAGAAATAAATAGTGGTGCTAGCACAGGCAGCCATTGGTTTAGTGGGGAAGAAATAATGGCTATTTTCTCTCCGGTTAATGGAAAAGAGATCGCCAAAGTAAGTTTTGCCACTAAAGAAGTTTATGATAAAACTGTTGAACAAGCGGAAAAAGCTTTTGTAATTTGGAGAAATTGGCCAGCACCCAAACGTGGCGAAATTGTAAGGCAAATAGGAGAAGCCCTAAGAGCGCATAAAAATGCTTTAGGAACTTTAGTTTCTTACGAGATGGGGAAAAGCCTGCAAGAAGGTTTGGGAGAAGTACAAGAGATGATTGATATTTGTGATTTTGCTGTTGGCTTATCAAGACAATTATACGGATTAACCATGCACTCAGAAAGGCCGCAACACCGTATGTACGAGCAGTGGCATCCTCTAGGTGTGGTTGGTATCATATCAGCCTTTAATTTCCCGGTTGCGGTTTGGAGTTGGAATGCAGCCCTAGCATGGGTTTGTGGTAATGTTTGCGTTTGGAAACCATCAGAAAAGACACCTTTAACGGCCATTGCCTGCCAGCAAATCATCTCAAAAGTTTTTGAAGAAAATCAAGTACCAGAAGGTGTTTCTTGTTTGTTATGTGGTGATAGCATCTTAGGAGAAAAACTAGCTCTTGATAGTAAAGTAGCCTTACTATCAGCAACAGGTTCTACCAGAATGGGTAAAGCGGTTGCGCAAGCTGTTGCTGCTAGACTAGGTAAATATTTACTAGAATTAGGAGGCAATAACGCCATCATCATATCTGCTGAGGCAGATTTAGATATGAGCCTTATAGGAGCAGTATTTGGTGCTGTTGGTACAGCCGGACAAAGATGTACTTCTACCCGTAGGTTAATCATCCACGAAAGTGTTTACCATACTTTTAAAGAAAAACTCGTTAAAGCTTATGGGCAACTTAAGATTGGCAACCCCTTGGATGAGAAAAACCATGTTGGCCCATTGATAGATAAGCAAGCCGTAGCACATTATATTGCAGCTATAGAACAGTGCAAAGCACAAGGCGGAAATTTTATTGTTGAAGGCGGAGTTTTAAGTGGCGAAGCTTACACCTCGGGTTGTTATGTTAAACCTTGTATTGCCGAAGTAGAACCCCATTTTGATATTGTTAAAACAGAAACTTTTGCACCTATTTTGTATATCATGAAATACAAAAGTTTAGATGAAGCTATAGCTATACAGAATGATGTTCCGCAAGGCTTATCATCTGCTATTATGACAAATAATTTAAGAGAAGCCGAGCAGTTTTTAAGCGTTAACGGCTCTGATTGCGGCATTGCAAATGTAAATATTGGCACATCTGGTGCAGAAATTGGCGGTGCTTTTGGTGGTGAAAAAGAGACTGGAGGCGGTAGAGAATCTGGTTCTGATGCTTGGAAAGCGTATATGAGAAGGCAAACCAATACCATCAATTACTCTACAAAGCTTCCTTTAGCACAAGGCATAAAATTTGATATATAAATGTTTTTAAACCCTTTATCTTTAATATTAAATAGCACACATAAAAATCACGATGATGAAATTAAATTTAAGACACACTTTATTAACCGCTACAGCAGTAATACTTCAGTTGGCAGTTGCCAATAGCCAAACACACCATAATCATCAAGAACATAGCGGTAAAGACCATAAAGGCCTTAGCATAGAGGCGCTTAAAGAAAGTAACGAGTTCCCTAATGCAAAACTTAGCATTAGTAATGTAACTACAGAACCACTAGGCGCAGATTCTGTTAAAGTAACTTTTAACTTTGATGTGAAGAATTACGAGCTTACCAAGCAAACAGAAAACATGCCTGAAGAGCATTGTGCTAACTCTGCTGAAGGGCAACATATCCATTTTATTTTAGATAATAAACCTTACCAAGCTTTATACAAGCCAACCAATACGGTTAAATTAGCTAAAAACAGCGAGCATTATTTGCTTAATTTCTTGTCTAGGTCTTACCATTTATCGGTAAAATCTCCAGGAGCATCTGTTTTAATTAAATTTAAAATTGATGAAAATGGTAAATTTGTATCGCTTCCTACACCTAAAGAGCCCATGCTATTTTACAGCAGACCAAAAGGAGATTATAAAGGTCAGGATGCTAAAAATGTCTTGTTAGATTTCTTTGTTTATAATGCTAAACTTTCTGCTAAAGACTATAAAGTAAAGGTTAATGTTGCCGATACTTCTTTTACAGTAGATAATTGGACACCTTATTTTATTAAAGGCGCACCAGCAGGTAATTTAAAAATCAGGATTGAGCTGGTAGATAAAAACGGTAAAACCGTTAGTAATGCCTTTAACCCCACAGAAAGAACTGTTTCTATACAGCCATAAAATAAAAAAGGGTTGAAGTAAATTTTCAACCCTTTTTATTTTTAAAAAAATCCTCCCTACATCACTACTACTCCCTTAGCTTCAAAGCTAAGTTTTACTTTAGAAGTAGTGATTTTATTAATCTCTTCTTGAGATTTTCCTGCATCTTCTGCATAATGTCTTTGGGTTTCTACAGAAACGGTATCTATTTTGGCAACACCATCTAGAACAACGGTTTTACCTGCTATATCTTTAGGAACAAAGAAAGCATAATTTTTAAAGGTCACATGTAAATCCTCACCATCTGCTGATTTTAACTTTAACCAACATCCTTTTTTCTGACAAACTTCTGTAACAACACCAGTTATTTTAGCTTCAGTAGCTCCAGATTTTTCTGCAACAGATTTTACAGCCTCTAAACTTTTTATATTGTTATCAAAAACAGAATCGCCATAGGTTGTACCTTTAACCAGTTGTGGCCCTTTTAATTCTACTTTTTGTGATATAGAATTACATGATATAGCAAAAAGAGCTGTAAAAGAGAGTAGTAATATTCTTTTCATCTTTAAATTTTATTTGAATCTTGCGGGTAGTACAAGAATGTGTTAAACAAAAATGAGCTTTTTCTTTCTCATTTAAATCCTAACTATGAAGAAAATATAAATTTTTACGATGAGATAACTAACCAAATAATAAGCTAAACATCTCTTCTACCTTAGAAACAATTTTTATTTCTATTTGATACTTGCTTACATCTAAGCCTTTTTTATTGTATTTAGAAATGAAAATTTGCTCGAAACCCAACTTCTGTGCCTCTGCAATACGTTGCTCTATCCGGGTAACGGCTCTTATCTCTCCGGATAAACCTACCTCGGCAGCAAAACAAATTTTATAAGAAACCGGAATATCTTCATGAGAAGAAATTATTGCTGCTACCAAACCTAAATCTATACTAGGGTCTTCTACCCTAATGCCACCGGCTATGTTAAGAAAAACATCTTTTGCACCCAATTTAAATCCGCATCTTTTCTCTAATACCGCCAAAAGCATGTTCATACGACGGGTATCAAAACCTGTTGCAGAACGTTGGGGTGTACCGTAAGGCGATGTACTTACCAATGCCTGGGTTTCTATCAGCATGGGGCGCATGCCTTCCATAGTGGCCGATATGGTAACACCACTTAAAGGTTCTTCCCTTTGCGATAATAGTATTTCTGAGGGGTTAGAAACTTCTCTAAGCCCTGTTCCTTCCATTTCATAAATACCTAGTTCTGATGCTGAGCCAAATCTGTTTTTAATTGCTCTTAGTATTCTGTAAACATGATGCCTATCGCCTTCAAACTGCAAAACGGTATCAACCATGTGTTCTAATATTTTTGGCCCAGCTATCATCCCATCTTTGGTAATATGCCCAATTAAAAATACAGGAGTTGATGATTCTTTAGCAAAACGCAAAAGTTCTGCCGTACATTCTCTCACCTGCGAAACACTTCCCGGAGTAGATTCTATATGTGATGAATGTAAGGTTTGGATAGAATCAATGATTACCAAGTTAGGCTCAAGTAGCTCTATTTGCTTAAATATATTTTGTGTTGATGTTTCTGTGAGGATATAACAGTCTGACATCGGTTTGGCTAAAATACGCTCTGCTCTAAGCTTAATTTGCTGCTCGCTCTCCTCGCCAGATACATAAAGTACTTTTAGTTTAGGCACAATAAGAGCCAATTGTAACATCAAGGTAGATTTACCTATGCCCGGCTCGCCACCTATTAATACTAAAGAACCACCAACAATACCACCACCTAGTACACGATTTAGTTCTTTATCTGGTGTTACCAAACGGTGTTCTTCTGTATATACAATTTCTTGAACTTTAGAAGGTTTGTTTACTCTGCTTAACGAAGCACTTCCAGCACTTTTCCAATCGGGTACACCGTTAGATTTTTTCTCTACCACTTCTTCAACAAAAGTGTTCCATTGCTGGCATGCAGGACATTTTCCTAACCATTTTGGAGATTCATATCCGCAACTCTGACAGAAATAAGAAGATTTAGTTTTAGCCAAGACAATTTTGTTTTGTTCCTCTACGAAGTACGAGGTTTATTGCCACAGTTGCAAGGGTTGATGTTTCTTTAGTAGGATGGATGTGGTTTATTATTATACTAACGGAGTACGAAATGTTCTCTTAAAGTAGAAAGTAAAAAGACCTCAATAGCTGAAATTTAGATATAGTAGAGGGTAGTGTATAAATAACCTCCCCCTACACCCCCTCAAGAGGGGGATACTTTGCAAATGGGTGAGGAGTTGTCTTTTAAAATAAGATTTCTGTTTATAATACACTTAATAGGTATGCCGTCAGTATCTCCCTCTGGAGGGAGAATCAAAGAGGGAGGGATTTTAAGTAAAAAGATGCCTAAAAAGCGATATTTAGGAATTTCCAATAATATTAAATAAAACTTTTCCTAAGAATGAAGGATGGCCTATGAAGATTTGGAAGCGAAGTCAAATAAATCTTTTGTAGAAATTTTATCAAGCAGTATCGGGAAACAATCCGAAGGGTGTTGTAGAAGCAATCATCAAGTAAAACCTTTCACACCACTCAGGATTGTAGATGAAGATTTATTTAGACGAAACAACAAATATTCATCAGCCTTGATTTATTCATTTTTTGTTTATGGTTTTTCTTAGGCATTCATGAACTCGTTCCTCGTTTTTGTTTCTTTTTATCAAGGAACAGAAAGAGGCCGCAACCCGGCTAGTGTTGGAAAGCCTTATACATGAAGGCCAAATTTTGAGATATATACAGAGTTGTAAGATTTTAAAAGTCTTAAACCCAATTACCTTTATTTTTTTAACATCACACTTACCAAAGAAGAAACACTAGCCTCTACCAATAAAGTAGCTTTACTTTTATGAGCTGCTGTAAAAGCTTCTTCTGTTTGCTGTTGTTGTTTTAATCCTAATGAAAGTCCTAAAATTAAAATTACAGGAACTATTAACATGATAAATGGCGATACAGAGGTTGATATTTTTTTCATCTTTTGTTTGTTTTATCGTTTTGTTGAAACAAATATTCACCATCTTTTTAGCTTCCTAAAAAGTATTATACTAAGCCCCTATATTTAAAGACGAATAGCCATTTTAGCAGATAAACCCATTTTTAAACACTAATGCCCGTTGGTAGATAAAATATGGGCGTTGGTAGAAAAAAGTATCACAGAAAAGCATAAAAACCAATAATTTTAAGACATTAGAGAAAATGAACTGGAGAAAGAAAATAATGCTACATGGTATGGTATGGGCTTTTTTAATTGCCCTATTTACCCTTGTAGCTTCCGGCGGATTTAACTCTAGCAAGGGTTTCTATATCCATTTCATCAATATGTCTATCCTTAACGTGATTATCTTTTACGTTAACCTCTATATCATTATCCCGGCAACATTAAACAAAAGAAAATTCTTTTTATGGTTTTTCTCTTGCTCTGCTGTGGTGATATTTTTTACACTGATAAAGTATGCCGAAAGCTTTTACATGTTTAAGCTCAGCAATTTAGACATCACTATAGAGGGTAAAAAAATAGCCGATAACGAGTTTTGGGCTAATATAATTTCCTTCTTTCTTACCAATGGCTTCTTTATATTCTTAAGTACTGTTTATAAATTTACAGTCGACTGGTTTTTTAATGAGAAAGAAAAAAGCGATTTAGAAAAGCAAAGTTTATCGGCAGAGTTGGCCTTTCTAAAATCGCAAATAAACCCCCACTTTTTATTTAACTCGCTAAATAATATTTACTCTTTAGCCTATCAAAAATCTGATGCAACACCCAATGCTATTCTAAAACTATCAGAAATTATGCGCTATATGCTCTACGAGAGTAATGATAGCAGGGTAAATTTGGCTAAAGAGATTAATTATCTACAAAGTTATATAGAGCTTCAAAAGCTAAGGTTTAGAGAAGGTGCTCATGTTGTTTTAGAGGTAGAGGGCGAAGTTAAAGACCAAGTTATTGTGCCTTTAATTTTAATCTCTTTTGTGGAGAATGCTTTTAAACACGGTGTTGCTACTGATGAACGTAATCCTATTTATATTAATATTTCGCTGTTTGAAAACACCCTACTTTTTACGCTACGTAACCTTAAGAACAAGCAAAACAAAGATCAAACTGGTGGTATAGGTATGGTAAATGTGAAAAGAAGATTAGACCTCACCTATCCACAGCAATATAAACTTACCGTAGAAGATGGCGAAGAGCATTATTTCTGCGAATTATATTTAAATTTATAGCCATGATACGCTGCCTTGTTGTAGATGACGAGCCTTTGGCTATCGATATAATCTCTGATTATATTGAGAAAATACCTTTTCTTACCCTAGTTAAAAGCTATCAAAACCCTATTGAAGCTTTAATGGCCGTACAAAACGGCGAAGCTGATTTGGTTTTCCTTGATGTGCAAATGCCAGAACTAACAGGTATTCAGTTTTTAAAAATCGCTAACGGGAAGTGTAAGGTAATTTTAACTACTGCCTACCAAGAGTATGCTTTAGAAGGTTACGAACTTAATGTGGTTGATTATCTATTAAAGCCAGTAGCTTTTGAGCGTTTTTACCAAGCAGCACAAAAAGCACAACAATTGTTATGTAATGTAGTGGCTCCGCTTCCTGTAGAAACTAATGCTGCTCCAGCCCCCATCAATAATTTTATTTTCGTTAAAACGGAGCATAAAATCCAAAAGATATACTTAAATGATATTTTGTTTATTGAGGGTTTGAAAGATTATATCTCCATCTATACCAAAACAGAACGTATCATTACCTTGCAAAGCATGAAAAAAATGGAGGATGTTTTACCAGAGCATCAATTCATCAGGGTACATAAATCTTATATTCTTGCTTTAGATAAAATTGAAAGTATAGAACGTAGCCGGATTACTATTGGAGATAAAATTATCCCGATAGGAGACACCTACCGGGATGGATTTTTTAAGGCTATAGAGAGTAGAAATGTTTAATCGTTAAATGTGATAACAATCTTTCCAAACTGGTCTGATTGATCCATTAAACGGATAGCTTGCTCTGCATCTTCATAAGAAAAGACGCTTTCTACCACGGGTTTAATTTTATGTTTGGTCATAAATTGTAGCATATCCTCAAATTCTTGAGCCGTACCCATCGTTGTACCCATAATTTGTAGTTGTTTCCAGAAGATGATACGGGCATTAAGAGGTGGTAAATCTCCGGCTGTAGCGCCAAAGAAAACCAAACGAGCACCAGGTTTTACATGGTTTAAGTGTTTGGCAAAACCTTCGCCAATAGCGCTATCTATAATCACATCAAAACCATCAGCAGCTAAGGCTTGCAAATCTGTATCATAACTTTCGCTTTTATAGTTTACACCACCTTTTACTCCTAGCTTAATTGCTTTGGCGATTTTATCATCAGAACCAGAGGTTACATAAACCTCAGCACCTGCATAAACAGCCCAAAGTAAAGCAAAAGTAGCTGCACCACCACCTATACCAACAATCAATACTTTTTCATTTTTTTTAAGTTGAGCTTTGGTAAATAAAGCTCGGTATGCGGTTAATCCTGCTAAGGGGAAAGCTGCTGCTTCTACATCATTTAAATATGTAGGCTTCTCGTAAACTTGTACTACAGGTACTTTAACATAGGCTGCAAAAGTACCATCATCTGGCAAGCCTAATATTTTAAAGTCTTTTCCTTGATAATTTGGAGCATCACCCCAGTTAAAAGAAGGGTTTATAACTACTTCTTTGCCTATCCAATGTTGGTTGGCATCGTCATAAACTTCTGCTACAACACCACAGCCATCAGAACCTAAAGTAATAGGGAACTTTAAGCCAGCATATTTACCTTGTTGTATCCAGTAATCCCTACGGTTAAAAGCCGCTGCTTTTATCTTTACCAATACCTCGCCAGCGTTAAGTGTAGGTTTGCTAACTTCTTCTAATTTAAGGGGTTCTTTTATGCCGTGAAGCACTAAAGCTTTCATCATCTTCTAAATTTGTTGTATATAAAAAATATGATGACTAATATAATCACCACAACAAATATACCTACATAATAACCAGCTTTAAAAATAGTACCTATAGCTTCGCAACTGCTTAACAGGGTTAACAAAAGCAGTAAGCTTGGGATGGATAATTTTTTCATAGATTATAAAAAAAGCGGAGAGATGAATTTCCCTCCGCTTTTTAAGCATTAAAATAATGCCAAATTATTTTGCAGCTGCAAAACGCTCTGCAACAGCATCCCAGTTTACTACATTCCAAAATGCAGCAATATAATCAGGACGTTTGTTTTGATATTTTAAGTAGTAAGCATGCTCCCAAACATCCATACCTAAGATTGGCGTACCTTTAACCTCAGCAATATCCATTAAAGGATTATCTTGGTTTGGAGTTGAAGTTACTGCTAATTTACCATCAGCAACAATTAACCAAGCCCAACCAGAACCAAAACGAGTAGCACCTGCTTCAGCAAATTTAGTTTTGAAATCTTCAAAAGAACCAAACGCCGCATTAATAGCATCAGCCAATTCGCCACTTGGTGCACCACCCGCATTTGGACCCATTACAGACCAAAATAAAGAGTGATTGTAGTGACCACCACCATTATTTCTTACCGCAGCAGGGTAAGCAGAAATGTTTTGGCAAATTTCTTCAATAGAAGAACCATCTTCTTTACCTTCTAAAGCTTTGTTTAAATTGGTAACATAAGCAGCATGGTGTTTGCCATGGTGGATTTCCATTGTAGTAGCATCAATATGTGGTTCTAATGCGTTAGTTGCGTATGGTAACGCTGGTAATTCAAAAGCCATAATTTATTTATTTTAAGATTTAACAATATGAGTTAATAGTTACAAAGATAAAGTACTACAAGTATTTTTTGTTTTATTAATGTTAAGATTTGTTTCTCTTCTCTTGAAAAAATTTACGTACCAAATCTCCACAGCTTTCTTGTAAAATACCCCCTACAAAAATAGTTTTAGGGTGTAATATAGAGGGACTAACCCTGCTAAAACCTCTTTGGGTATCGTAAGCTCCAAAAACAATTTTACTTACTTGTGTCCAGTAAGAAGCGCCAGCACACATCACACAAGGTTCCATGGTTACATATAAAGTGCAATCTTTTAGATATTTGCCACCCATAGCATTACTTGCGGCTGTAAAAGCTTGCATTTCTGCGTGGGCAGTAACATCATTTAAACGCTCTGTAAGGTTATGTCCTCTGCCAATAATTCTACCATTAGCCGCTACAACAATTGCACCAATAGGCACTTCATCAGCTTCAAGGGCTAATAAAGCTTCCTTGTAGGCTTCTTTCATGTAAAACTCGTCTGTAGATATTTCAGGCTCTTCGCCAAAAGTGTAACGCATATCTAAATCAATTTTGCACCGTTAGGTACTTTACGCTCTGTTGTGGCCAGTACAATAGCACCATTCTCATCCAGGAAACCGGTAACTAAAAACTCAGACATGAACTTGCCTATTTGTTTTTTTGGAAAATTTACCACGCCTATAATTTGTTTGCCTATTAAATCTTCTGCTTGGTAATGGGTGATAATTTGTGCGCTAGACCATTTAAGACCTAGCTCACCAAAATCTACTTTCAGTTTCCAAGCAGGTTTCTTCGCTTCCGGAAAAGGTATTACTTCAACAATGGTTCCTGCCCTTAGCTCAACTTTTTCAAAATCTGCCCAGTTGATAACATCCATTACCCTTTATTTTTTAGTAGCTGCGTAACCAAAGACTTTTTGCAATAAAGGCGTAGACCTTGCCGATACCTGCTGTCTTATTTTTAACTCTTCTTGAGCAATTTCTACAAATAGGCCGGCTATAGCTTTATCGGTAACATAACCTGTTAAATCTGTTTGTATAGGTTTTACTAAAGGTATTTTATTATACCGGGTAGTAACATCAGTCCAGTAACGGGTAGCCCCTACTTTATTGATGCTACTTTCTATTACTGGCCTAAATTTTTGCGCTAATAAACTACTCGTTGTTCTTTTAAAATAGTTGGTAGCAGCATCTTGTTCTCCTAATAAAATATTGCTCACATCCTGAAAAGTCATTTGCTTGATAGCAGTCACAAAAATAGGTTTGGCTTCTTTTGCAGCATCCTCAGCAGCCCGGTTTAAGCTTAAAATAACATTATCGCAAAGCTGGTTTAAACCTAAAGAACGCAAAGTGTTTTCTACTTTTTTGGCTTCATCAGGAAATAAAATCTTAACAGCCATATTGCCTAAGAAACCATCTTTGGCAGATAATCTATCGGCACTGTAATTAGTACCAAATTCTAAGGCTTGTTTTAAACCCATACTCATTTCGGTTTGGGTTGGTGTAACTACCTGGTTAAGTACACCACCATAAGCACCTGCATATTGGTTTAAAGTTTCGCAACTGCTTAGTAAAAAAGTAGTTGTAATAGCTGCTGCTAAAGCAATTTTTTTCATGTTTTATTCTTTTGATGATTTTATTAAACGAGCATTTTCTATCAGTTGTATAAACTCTGCCCGGTATCCTTCTTTATCATCGCCTTTCCCAGCTTTTGCTAAAGTGAGTAAATCGGCGAAATTAAAATCTTGTAAATATTCAGAATTTCTTAAATACATTCCAAATGTAGCTATAGCAGCCGCAAATTTTAAATCTGTTGATGTTTTTTCCAGAGAATCATCATCAGCTATGAAAGGATGACTCAATAAAATACTTTCTTCGTTTCCCGGATTTTTATACCGCACATTAACCGTCAATAACTCAGCCGAATTTTTGATGCTACCTGCTTTTTGGTATTTTAAATCGTCATCCTTTTTCACAAATTTGCTTTGCACACCTACCGGGATAACTTCATACAAGGCTGTAACAGAATGGCCAGCACCCATATCACCAGCATCTTTATTATCATCAGCAAAATCTTCTTTATTTAACAACCTGTTTTCGTAACCTATTAAACGGTAAGCCTTAACTTTTGATGGATTAAACTCTACCTGTAATTTAACATCCTTGGCTATGGTAAACAGGGTAGAACCAAACTCGTTAACCAACACTTTCTTGGCCTCATTCATATTATCAATATAAGCGTAATTGCCATTTCCTTTATCGGCCAAAGCCTCCATCTTGCTATCTTTTAAATTGCCCATTCCAAAACCTAAAACGGTTAAAAACACACCATCATTTCGGTTTTCCTCAATCAGACGTTGCATTTCAGCATCGCTAGAAGCACCTACATTAAAATCACCATCGGTAGCTAAAATAACTCGGTTATTACCGCCTTTAATAAATTGAGAGCGAGCAATTTCATAGGCTTTTTTTATACCTGCACCTCCGGCAGTAGAGCCACCGGCCTCTAATTGCTCTAAAGCAGCTTTAATTTTAGTTTTATCATTGCCAGAAGTAGCCGGTAATACTACGCCTGCTGCACCAGCATAAACCACTATAGAAACTTTATCTTGCTCGCGAAGTTGATCTGTTAATAGTTTAAAAGCCGTTTTTAGTAAACCCAATCTGCTAGGACCTTGCATAGAGCCAGAAACATCTATCAAGAAAACCAAATTGGCGGCAGGTAAATTATCCGTTGCTATTTGTTTGGCTTTTAAGCCGATTTTAACTAGCTGGTGTTTCTTGTTCCAAGGTGCTGTAGTTATCTCTGTTTGGATATGGATAGGATGTTTTCCTTTAGGTACCTCGTAAGGATACTGGAAATAATTAATCAGCTCTTCTATACGTACGGCATCTTTAGGTGGTAACTGTCCGTTTTGGATAAAACGCCTCATATTACTATAAGAAGCAGCATCTACATCTATGGAGAAAGTTGATAGCGGATTGGAGAGCGAAGTTTTAAAGCCATTTTCTGAAATGGCCGAGTAAGATTCTGTATTAAAATCTTGTGGAGCATGATGATTGATCATATAATGCTGTGAAGCCATACCCGCAGCTTTTCCTGAAATAGATACAGCACCTGTCATACTCATTTTATTTTGTACACCATAACCTACAACCACAACCTCATCTAAGGTGTTGCTATCTTCATCCAAATAAACCTTTATAGAAGTTTGCTTTCTGATGGTAACCTCACGTTTTTTAAAACCTAAAAAACTAAAAGTTAGTACATTTTCGTTAGCAGATAAGGTAATGGTAAAATATCCCTTTGCATTGGTAAGTGTTATTTGTTTCGGATTGTTTTTAACCTGAACAGCAACACCCGGAAGTGGAGTTTTATCAGAACTTTGGTAAACATAACCGCTTATGGTTTTGGTGTTGATTTGGCCGCAAACCCATACCGGGAAAAAGACCATCAGAAATAAAGTAAGTGTTTTCATGTTTTTTAGTTTTTTTTAGATGAGATGTTATAAAACCTAAAATTCCATAATAGAAAATAATTTTTATTAATATTGATTAAAATCTAATACTCCTATTAAACTTGGATACAGCTACAGACCATAAACTGATTGTACAGTATAAAAAATCTGGCGACTTAAATGTCTTAGGAGAGCTGTATAAACCTTATATGCCGCTGGTTTATGGTGTAGCCCTAAAATATCTCAAAGATGAGGAGCTTAGTAAAGATGCTGTTATCCAGATTTTTGAAGAGCTTATACAAAAAGTAAAAACACACGAGATAAGCTATTTTAAAAGTTGGCTTTATGTGGTTTGCAGAAACCATTGTTTAATGATTTTACGTAAAGCACAGAAAAACATAACCATTTCTTTTGATGATGTGCTTATGGAAAATAAACCTTTTTTGCATCATGAAGATAGTCAAGAGAAAGAGCAAAAGTTAAAAGCAATGGAACGCTGTTTAGAAAGTCTTAACCATGAGCAAAAATTAAGTGTAGATTTATTCTATCTACAACAAAAGTGTTATGCAGAGGTTGCTGCTTTAACAGGTTATGAGTTACAGAAAGTAAAAAGCTATATCCAAAACGGTAAAAGAAATTTAAAAATTTGTATAGAAAAGAACGGTGAATAAGCAGCTAACAGATATAGAACTTATACAAAAATACCATCGTAACGAGTTGGATAGCCGCTCTATGCAACAATTAGAGCAAAGAGCACTGGATGACCCTTTTCTAGCCGATGCTTTAGATGGTTTTCAGGACCATCAACTTCAAGCAACAGAAATAGCAGATTTAAATAAACGTTTAGAACAAAGCATTCAGAAACATCAGCGTAAGCAAAAATTATTTGGAGGCTATGCTAGTTGGGCTATTGCGGCTTCTGTGGTGGTACTTATTGGCTTAATAAGCATTTACCTGAACCAACCTGCAGAAAATACGGCTATCAGGATGAAAGATGTGCCCGAGATAACCAAAGTACCACAAGGAGAAAAGGACGAAGAAAATATGCTTCATGAAGATGCATCTTCTACAAAAGATGAAGATGATTATAGCATAATAGAAGAAAGCCCTACAGTGGTTACAAACGTAAAAAAGCCAGCTAGAGAAATTTCTACCCAGAGCTTAGCTGATGCCATGTTACCAGAAGCTGTGCAAAAGAAAGATACTTTAGATTTAGACGAGGTAATAGTTGTGGGTTATGGCACACAAAAGAAGGCTGATATTAGCGGTGTTGTAGCTACTTTGTCTGGAAGGGCTGCAGGTGTAGCCGTACAAGAATCAGAAAGTGCCGCTTTAAGTAAAACAGCCTCAGTAGCTAAAGTTTCTGGTAAAATAGTTGATAAAAATGGCTTGCCTTTGCCGGGTGTGCAAATTACCAATCAACAAACTAAAGATGTAACCATAAGCAATGCAGAGGGAGATTTTAGTATTGCGGCCACACAAGGGCAAACACTTAATACCTCTTATTTAGGTTTTTTAAATGAGGAGGTAAAAATTGCCAACCAAAACAAGTTAAATGTTACGCTAAAAGAGGATGAAAAATCACTATCAGAAGTAGTTGTGGTAGGTTACGGCAATAAAATTAATAAAATTGCTGGCCCGGTTAAAGGCTGGGTTGATTTTAGAAAATACATCAAGGCCAATAATAAATTAGCAGGTTCCAGAGGCGCTGTTGCAGTACAGTTTACCATTATGCCTAATGGCGAACTTAAAGATTTTAACATCCTTAAAAGTTTGAATAAGCAAGCTGATGCCAAGGCTATTGAATTGATTAAAAATTATTCATCGTGGCAAGGCTCATCTAACGGAAAGCCAGAAACTTTTAAAGTAAGTATCAGGTTTAACTAATTAAGACTGTAAGATTTTAAGATAGCTTTCTCTATCTATCATTTTAGCCCCCATACTTTCTAGATGCGAGGTATAAACCTGACAATCAATAAGTTTAAGCTCTAAATTTTGGCAAAGCCATATCAAAGCTGCTTTAGAGGCATTACTTACATGGGCAAACATAGACTCGCCGCAGAAAACACCATTGATGAAAACGCCATATAAGCCGCCTACTAGTTTCTCGTCTTTCCAAACCTCAACAGCATGTGCGTAGCCTTTTTCATGAAGTTTGATGTAAGCTGCTTGCATGTCTGTGGTAATCCAAGTACCGTCTTGTCCATCACGGTTTATGGTTGCACAGGCGGTAATAACATCAGCGAAAGCTTTATTTAGAGATATTTGAAACTCTTGGCGTTTTAAAATTTGTTTCATGCTTTTGCTGATTTTTACTTCATCAGGAAATAATACAAAGCGCTGGTGTGGGGCATACCAAAGAATAGGAGTATCATCATTAAACCAAGGGAATATACCATTGCTGTAAGCCAGCAGTAAACGCTCAACAGATAAATCTCCGCCTAGGGCGAGTAAACCATCGTCCTCAGCATAAGCTGGATTAGGGAAAACTAAATCTTCACTGAGCTCAAATATCATCTTTGTTACAAAAGTATTTTTATAGGCATTAAACTTAGGGCTTGTTTTGGCTGTCCAAAATTTGGTTTTTATTTATACACTCATACTGCATCTTTTATTAGATAAAGTTTTTGATTTATTTGGTTAATCTGTTCCTGTGGTTGGGAACAGATTTTTTTATTTATAATAAACCTTGTGTATCTGTACAGAATAATAAAGCCTCAATAACTCGCCAAAAACAATTAAAGGCATCAACATATTGATAATGATTTGCCAGTTAATGATGTAGGTTAGTAAAGATATAAACCCGAAAGAGAAAATAAAAAAGACAAGCCTTAGCGGGAGCTGGGCGTAATACAACCAAAGTCCTGCTTTTTTAGGAATGGCCAATAAAATTGCCGAGAAAATTAAGGAACACCAACCTAATAAAAACAGCGTTCTAGAGAAAAATTCTAAACTGGTTAAAACCTCGTTTGATAATAAAGATTGGTATTGTGTATAAGCTTGTTGTGCCAATAAGATTAAACAAATAACATCTAACAAAGCGAAAAAACGTTGTGTCCAAAGCATAACACGAATATACACTTAAAGGTGGGGTATAAAAAAGGGGGATTGGTTTTGGATTTGATTGATTGTTCCCTGACTTGTGCTTTCATTACTGCATAAATCTATCCTATCCAACCTTTACCTTTTAAATAATCCTTTGCACTAAGTATAAAAAGCTACTGTATGCTCTACTATACCTACTTTGAATAGAGTTATGATGATTTAATGATTAAAAAGAAATGCTGCTTGCATTAGTTCTTGTTCTGACCTTGATATGCCACATTGTTATTTCAATAGCTCAAGATCTTGTAGTTTTCTTCCAAAAATATCATCAGCTCCAAGCTTCAGTATATCTTCCTGTAAACCCAAAACACGCAATACATTAAAATAAGCCCCTAAGGCAACGCTTGGATCACCTTTCTCTATCAAATATAAAGTTGAACGAGCTATGTTAGCTCTTTCAGCTACTTGAGTAGTTGTTAGCTTACGACGCTTTCTGGCTAACTTCATATTTTCACCCATTTGACTCAATAGCTGATTATATTTTGGAAAAATAACATGTTTTCTCTTTTCCATTATTTTGATTGTTATTTAAAACAAAAATAACTATAATGATTGAAATAACAATCATTATAGTAAAATACTTATGACGGTATTCAGAGGATGTTTAGTTATTAGGGCGGTATCGCCCCCGTAGATTGCGCAAGGTATTTAGCCTAAGACTGTGTATTAGATACTTGTGCCTTGTAATTTCTTTAATTGAGTGTATAGTCAAAGTTTCTGCTTTATAAGGCATAAGAAGCCTTTGCCCGCTTGGCTCGGTCATCATTCTTGCCATCTGAGGCGTCGTTTTTTTATTATTTGTTTATAGAAATGTCAGTCCAATTTTCCTATTTAATCCTTGCTCAAAAATTCTGATTAATGTCGAAAGTTGAATATTTCCTTTGGCGTTTTCAAGCTTGGAAATGTAACTTTTCTTTGTTCCTGCTTTTTCTGCCAATTGTTCTTGCGTAAGGTTAGCTGCTTTTCGGGCTTCTTTTAACATTTCGCTCACAATGAACATTTGTGCGCCTTCTTCATACTTATTTCGGTTTTCAGTTCCAATTTTTCCGTACTCAAGTTCAATGAGTTCGTCAAATGTCTTTATGTCTTCATATTTTTCCATATTCATCATTTTTTGTTGTTGAAATAATCGTTCATTAATTGTCCCGCTTTTTCAATTTCTATTTGTGGTGTCTTTTGAGATTTTTTTTGAAAACCATTGAAAAGCACTACAAGTTGTCCTTCGTCAAAACAGCAGAAAATCCGGTAGATGTTCGACTGATATTCAACTCGGATTTCATAAAGTCCGTTTGTTCCGGTCAAGTGTTTTAAAAACTTTTCAGGAACTCTGTCAACTTGTTTAATCAACTCGAAAACGTATTGAATTTTCCTTCTTACTTTCTGGTCTTGCTTTTGGTAAAATTCAATAAAGTGGTTTTCGTAGAAGATTATTTTTCTATTCATTTGACAAAGTTATCTCAAAAGATAACATTTTCCTAATTTTCGTAAGATTATTTTCAGTCGGTCAAAATGCACCACAACGGTTTGAAAAATTTGTGTAGAAATGGCATTAATTGCAAAACCATTATCCCCGCAGATGGATCAATTATGTAGCCTAAGCCTGTGTACTGGATACTTGTGCCTTGTAGTTTCTTTAATTTAGTGTATAGTCAAAGTTTCTGCTTTATAAGGCACAAGAAGCCTTTGCTCGCTTGCCTTGGTCATCATTCTTGCGCTATTGAGGGGCTTCTATCTGGCACAAGAAGCCTTTGCCCGCTTGGCTTGGTCATCATTCTTGCGCCATTTTAGGGAGTTATTAAACAATAGTAAATAAGCCCCACAATCCAAGTACGCTTAAAACCAAGCCGCTTAGAAACAATTTTAATTCTGTTGGAAGTAACATTGTATTACTACGTAAATAAAAACATCTATTATTCCACATTATTATTATTCCAATAATCAAGAAAACAACACAAATAATAAAACTTGATTTCACAAAAAAAATTTCTTACTCAATAAAAAGCTTAAACAATCCATAAACCCCAATTAGACTTGCTAATAATCCAGATAAAAAAATTTTAAATTTGGTAGCAAATAACATATCATTAGTGGAATAATGATAGAATTTATGTTTAAACATAATAATTAACCTCACAATAAAAAACAACAAAAAAACTAGCATTAGCTTAATATTCATAATTACTTATATAATTACAATCTAGTGTAAGCCTTAAACTTTCTCTTATCTGGCACAAGAAGCCTTTGCCCGCTTGCCCTGGTCATCATTATTGCGCCATTGAGGATACTCACAAGTATTTTATCTTTTGTCATATTTATTTCCCACTTTGAAGTGGTCGCATTTCGCGACTACCTACTGAATAATATTATTTCTGTTTATCCTATATGATGATATTTTACTATATTTTCTTACAAATGTTTTAGGTTATTTACTTGGTAGATTTGAGTAATGTCCACAAAAAGGTGTATAACTATATTTTACCAGTACAATAGTTTGCAGCCTGAGCACAGTGTGTTGAATACTTGTGTTTGGTTACTAAATCATTATCCCTGTTTTTAACTTTCTTAGACTTCCTGTCATCCATTGCATGAAATAGAAATAAAAGCGCATTGCCCCCAACTTAAGCTAATGTTAAAAGTAAGTAAAATAGTAATTATAAGAAGTTTAGGTAGTTTTATTACGTTATGTTTTCAAAATATTAATGGTGATGATTTGTATTTATAACTATTTTCACTAGGTTTGATTAACCTAAAGTAAACAAATAATTTAAAATCCAAAATTTTCTTAATACAAGTCCACGTATAGCCCACCTATACCCCACCTTTTATCCACGTTTTCTCCATACTTCCTTCGAGGCTTCTCCTGAGCTTCTTTGTGACACCTTCGGAAAAATGGGGCCATTTCCCGAACAAGTCTCGAACATGGTACGGAGAAAGCCTAAAGCAGAAGGCTAAAGGCAGAAGGCTTAATCAATCTTATGAGCGGAAAGCTTTTAATCATCAAATATGTAAAGCCACAAAAAAAGGGAAGCAAATCTAAAATTGCTTCCCTTTCTAATATTTAGAAAATATGCTTATTAAAATATGTAATGGATAATGGCATAAACTAAGCCAGCCAAAGTTGCTGATACAGGAATTGTTAAAACCCAAGCCCATATTAAGCTATAAGTAACTCCCCATTTTACAGCAGAGAAACTTTTAGTGATACCTACACCAATAATAGAACCTGTAATGGTGTGGGTAGTAGATACCGGGATACCAAAATGCTCAGTAATACCTAAAGTTAAAGCACCGGCTGTTTCTGCACTTACACCTTCTAAAGCGTTAACTTTGGTAATTTTTGTACCCATAGTTTTTACAATCTTCCAACCACCACTCATGGTACCTAAAGCTATAGCAGCGTAACATACTATCGGAATCCATTCTGGCATGGTATCTCCGTTTTGTAAAACGCTACTTGCAACTAAAGACACATAAATAATACCCATAACTTTTTGGGCATCATTACCACCATGGGCAAAACTTAATGCTGCTGATGATAACAACTGAAGCCTTTTAAACCATCTTTCTGCAGTTGCAGGTCTGGCATAACGAGCTATGTTAATAATGATTAATGTAATGATGATTGATATAGTTGCACCTATAAGTGGAGCCAACACAATAAAAGAAACCGTTTTTAAAATCGGAGATATGTTAATGGCTTGTAAGAAACCATCTCCTAAAATTAAAGAGTGTGCAATACCAGCACCAGCAAAGCCACCAATAAGGGTATGAGATGAACTGGAAGGGATACCGTAATACCAGGTTAACAAATTCCAACCTATTGCGGCAGAAAGACCTGCTAAAATAACCTCTAGCGTTATATAGTCTTCTACAACTGTTTTAGCTATGGTATTGGCTACTTTATGATCTGTAAAGTAAAAATATGCAGCAAAATTAAAAGTTGCCGCCCAAAGTACAGCCTGAAAAGGTGTTAGTACCTTGGTTGAAACTATAGTAGCAATAGAGTTTGCTGCATCATGGAAACCATTGATGTAGTCAAAAACGATTGCCATTATAATAACAATAACAAGAAGTGTAGTTACCATTAAGGGATTTGTTTAAGAATAAATAAACTTATGCGTTTTTAACCAATATAGATTCTAATACATTAGCTACATCCTCGCACATATCTGTTGCGGTTTCTAATGCCGATAAAACCTCTTTGTATTTAATGATGGTTTTAGCATCATCCTCATAATCAAAAAGATCTCCTACTGCTTTATCAAAAACGTAATCTGCTTGGTTTTCTATGCTGTTAATTCTTACGCAAGAATCAGTAATCACACGGATGTTTTTTAAATTCTTAAGCTCTTTAACTGCTTTTTCTACATCCACACAACCTTGTTTTACTAAATCAGCTAATTTCTTAATAGGCTCTGTCATTTCTGTAACGTTATACAATAACATTCTGTTAGCAGAACCATGGATATAATCTGCAATATCATCTAAAGCAGAAGCTAAAGCATGGATATCCTCTCTATCAAAAGGAGTGATAAAGGTTTTACTTAACTCTAAATAAATTTGGTGAGTAATTTCATCGCCTTTATGCTCAAGATTTTCTATGCTTTTGTAATAAGGCTCTCTTGATGCCTCCGGAGAGTTTACTAGGCCTTCCAGTTGGTTAGCCATTTCTATAAGGTTTGCACTTGCTTTTTCGAAAAGAGGGAAAAACTTTCTGTCTTTAGGAATGAAATAAGAAAAAATATTGTTCATTTCTTGTATTAGCTTTAGACTACAAAGCTAACATCCCAATGTTAAGTAATTGTTAATTTTTAGTTTATCACTTAACATTGATTTATGGGAAAGCTAACAAAGAATCTTTGGCTCTTTCTAAGGTAAAACCAAAGGTAGAACCTAAGCCCGTAGTACTTCTTACATGTATGGTTTGGTTATGTGCTTCTACAATATGTTTTACAATAGCTAAACCTAAACCAGAACCACCAATTTGTCTTGATCTGCTTGAGTCTGTTCTGTAAAATCTTTCAAATAAACGTGGTAGGTATTTCTCTTCAATACCAATTCCATTATCAGTAATTTCTATTAAAATTTGCTCATGCATCTCAAATATGGTGATAGAGGTGTTCCCATATTCTTTACCATATTTAAAAGAGTTGTCTATCAAATTCACTAAAACTTGCCTAATTTTTTCTCTATCTGCGTTTACAAATGTGGGTTGCTGATATTTTTCTTTAAAAGTTAAGCTAATATGATATTTCTGAGCTTTTAGCTCTAACGCTTCCATAACTTCTTTGATAAGTATGGTAATATCAAACTTTTGGTAATTGATTGGGATGTCTCCACTTTCTAGCTTAGATATTTCATTTAAATCTTTAATCAGAAAGCTAAGTCTTTCAACATTTCTAGATACTTTATTTAAAAATTGTTTAGCTAACTCGGGGTCTTCCAAAGCACCATCCTGCAAAGCATCCACATAACCTTCAATAGCAAATAGCGGGGTTTTAAACTCGTGAGAAATATTTGATAAAAACTCTTTTCTAAATTTTTCCTGTTTTTTTAAATCGTCTATTTCTGTTTTTTTATCTCTTGCCCACTCTTTTACTTCTTGCTCCACGTCATTTATTGGGTCCGGACTTACATATTCACCCAAAGCATCTTTAAGGTCTTTACCCAATTTTAAGTTGTGGATAAGCTTATAAATGATTTTGATTTTAGAGTAAACATATTTTTCTATCAGGAGGTAAAACACCAGGTAACTTACGCAGGTAGATATCCCCATACTGATACTGAAATAGTACCAACTATGCTGAAAGTAATAATTTACTATCCCTATAGAGATACCAACAGCCAATGCATTCAAAAATACGAGGGTGCGTAATTTCATAGTGCAATATAATTATTTTGATAAAGCTATATGTTAAATTTTGGTTAAGGAGCATAAAAAAAGCCCTATCCAGTTTAGGCTGAATAGGGCTTTTATATCTATTTAAGAGTATTACGCCAATAATCTAATTGGCTCTTCTAATAAACCTTTTAAAGTTTGTAAGAAAGCGGCTCCGGTAGCTCCGTCAATTACCCTATGGTCGCAACCTAGGGTTAATTTCATCACATTTCCTGGAACAACAGCGCCATTTTTAACTACAGGAACTTGTTGTATAGCTCCAACAGATAAAATAGCTCCGTCTGGAGAGTTAATGATAGATGTAAATTCATCTATACCAAACATTCCTAAGTTAGAAACGGTGAAAGTAGAACCTTCCCAGTCTGATGGTTGTAATTTCTTAGCTTTTGCTTTTTGTGCATAATCTTTAACCTCGGCAGAAATTTGAGATAAGCTCTTGCCGTCTGCAAAACGCACTACTGGTACCAATAAGCCATCTTCAACAGCCATTGCAACACCAATATTGGTATGCTCGTTAAAACGTATTTTATCTCCTCTGAAAGAAGAATTTACAGCAGGATGTTGTTTTAAAGCAACTGCTACCGCTTTGATAACGATATCATTGAAAGACACTTTAACTGGTGCTACCGCATTAATTTGCGTACGAGCAGCCATAGCGCCATCCATATCAATACTGATAGTTAAGTAGAAGTGTGGTGCACTGAATAAAGATTCGCCTAAACGTTTCGCAATTACTTTACGCATTTGCGACATTGGTTTTTCGGTAAATTTCTCTTCGCCAACAAAAGTAGGGATAACTACTTGCGGTGCAGATGCTTCTTTTGAAGCTCCTTCTGCTTTTGCAGCTGGTTTATAATCTTCTACGTCTTTTTTAACGATACGTCCACCTTCTGCACTTCCTTTAATTTCTGATAGGCTAATACCTTTCTCTTGCGCTAATTTCTTAGCTAAAGGAGAAGCTTTAACTCTGCTATCATCTGATGATGATGCTTCCTCTTTAACAGGAGCAGAAGTTGTAGCCTCAGCAGCAGCTTGAGCTGGCTCTGCCGATTTTTCTTTCTTTGCAACAACACCTTTACCTGCTTTTAATAAAGGTTGTATATCTGTACCTTCTTTACCAACAATGGCAATAATATCATTTACTTGTGCAGCTTTACCTTCTTCTACACCTATATATAGAAGAGTACCTTCTTCATAACCTACTACTTCCATAGTAGCTTTATCAGTCTCTACATCAGCTAAAGAATCATCAGCTTTAACTTTGTCTCCAACTTTAAAGTTCCATTTATTGATAACACCTTCTGTCATGGTATCACTTAAAAGTGGCATACGAATAACAGCAGCTGGTATACCAGATACATCAACATCTTCTTCTTCAGCGGCTACAGGTGCAGCAGCCTCTTCTTTTTGCTCTTCAGCTTTTGCAGTTCCTGAACCTTCTAATACTGATTTATAATCTTCACCAGCTTCACCAATGATTGCAATAAGAGCATCAACCGGAACGGCATTACCTTCCTCTACACCAATATATAAAAGTGTTCCTTCTTGGAAAGATTCAAAATCCATAGTTGCTTTATCAGTTTCAATTTCTGCAACTACATCACCTGCTTTTATTTTATCACCAACTTTTTTATGCCATTTAGCTAATACCCCTTCAGTCATGGTATCGCTCATTTTAGGCATTTTTATTGCTTCAGCCATTATATTTTAAGTATTAATACGGTTATTTAAAAATAGAAACCGGATATAGGATAAGCTCTTACATCCGGTTATAAAATCTTAGTCTTTAACAAATGGATAGTTTTCCTGTGCGTAAACATCAGTAAACAATTCTGATGGGTCTGGCCAAGGAGACTCTTCAGCAAATTTTACTGCTTCATCTATCTGATTTTTAATTTTTGTAGCAATTTCATCAAACCAAGCTTGATCTGCCCATTTTTCTTTTTCAATTTTAGCCTTTACCACTTCAATAGGGTCTTTGGCTTTATATTCTTCAACCTCTTCTTTGGTTCTGTATTTTTGAGGGTCAGACATAGAGTGACCTTTATATCTGTATGTTCTTATTTCTAAGAAAGTTGGTCCTTCACCTCTTCTTGCTCTTTGAACGGCTTCATCCATTGCGTTATGTACCGCAACAGGGTCCATACCATCAACAGGGGCACAAGGCATTTCGTAACCAAGACCTAGTTTATAAATATCTGTAGTATTAGATGTTCTTGCTACAGAAGTTCCCATAGCGTAACCATTATTCTCAACAACAAATATTACAGGTAATTTCCATAGCATAGCCATGTTAAATGTCTCGTTTAATGAGCCTTGACGTACAGCGCCATCTCCCATATAGCAAACATTTACATTATCTGTTCCCAAATATTTTTCTGCAAATGCAAGTCCAGCACCTAGTGGAATCTGACCTCCAACTATACCATGACCACCATAGAATTTATTTTCTTTATCGAAGAAGTGCATAGAACCGCCTTTTCCTTTAGAACAGCCTGTTGCTTTTCCGTACATCTCTGCCATGGCTGCATTAGGAGACATTCCTTTTGCAATTGGATGAGCATGGTCTCTATAAGCGGTTATTAAGCTATCATCTTTTTTGGTAGCAGACATGGTACCAGCTATGACAGCTTCTTGTCCTATATATAAGTGGCAGAAACCTCTTATTTTTTGCTGTCCGTATAATTGCCCTGCTTTTTCTTCGAATCTTCTTAGTAGAAGCATTAATTCATACCAGTAAAGGTATGTTTCTTTGGTTATCGCAACTGAACTCATTCGTTATTATATCTAATTAATATGGGAAAGCAAATCTATTAATATATCAACAAATAAAAAACCTATAAGGTGGTAATTTTTACTATTTTACATATCTATTGTTAAAAATTGTTAAAAGTTTAGTAATATTGTTGCAAGGGCAGTGGATAAGGCTTACTTTTGTCACGCTGCAAAATAATATTTTGTAAAGGTCGTTAGAGACAAACGTTCAACCCTAAAAAATATATTTGAATGAAGAAAATCATGATTTTAGTACTTTTAGCCACTTTTTCGCTAAATAGTAACGCCCAAAATTCTAAATCCAACTCTTCAAATAGCGCCTCCAAACAAGAAGTTTCAGATCCTGATAATCTAGCGAGTCAATTTTTCTCACAAGTAATGGGTGTAGCTATATCTGCTACCTCTAACACTAAAATGTATCAATTTATATATGATTGGTTAGGCACACCTTATCGTTTAGGTGGAGATACGAAAAAAGGCGTAGATTGTTCTGGTTTTGCTTTTCAGTTGTACGAGAAAACTTTTAACACCATTATTGGTAATAATTCTAGAAACATCTTCAGTATGGTAAACCCTATTAGTAAGGTTGAACTTAAAGAAGGTGATTTAGTGTTTTTTAAAATCAAAAGTAAATCTATTAGCCATGTTGGTGTTTACATAGGTGATAACAAATTTGCCCACGCATCTTCTAGTAAGGGTGTTATGATTAGTAATTTAAACGAGCCTTATTGGCAGAGGTATTTCTACAAAGGTGGAAGATTGCTAGAATCAATAAAAGATAAAATGCAAAACTAAAATATCGTAATCCTGCTCAACAGCAGGATTTTTTATTTCTACACTACTCTACTTTATGAAAACCCTTAATCTTATCCTAGGATATTTATTTATTCTTTTTTCATTTATTCCTTTTATCAGAAATGATTACTGGATTTTTAGGGTATTTGAGTATCCTCGCTTTCAAAAGCTATTGATAAGCTTGTTCTTATTTTTTACATTTTCCATTTTCTTTAACCGGCATAGTCTATCAGATTATACTTTTATTGGCTTATCTGCTATTAATAATGTATATCTTTTCTATCTGGTTTATCCTTTTACTTTAATGAGTAAAAAACAAATACAAAGTAATCCTAGTGGCCAAGAATCACACATTAGTATACTGATATTTAATGTTTTACAAGACAATACAGATTACAGTATTATGAAACAAGTACAAAAGTTGAAACCTGATGTTTTATGCTTTGTAGAAACCAACCAAAGATGGACAGATAAACTAAAAGCCGAAACCGAGAAAGACTACCCTTATAAGATTTTAAGCCCTTTAGAGAATACTTATGGAATGATTTTCTTTTCTAAGTTTCCTATAGAGGATGCTCAGGTTCATTTCCTTGTTAAGGATGATGTACCCTCTATAAGTGTTAAAGTTATTTTAGCAAACGGAAATAAGATTCAATTATATGGTGTACATCCAGAGCCTCCCGTTCCGCAAGAAAACCCTCGTTCTACAGCCCGAGATAAAGAATTACTCATCATAGGAAAATGGGCCAAAGAGCAAAAAATACCCGTTATAGTGATGGGTGATTTGAATGATGTTGCCTGGAGTTATACAACAGAGCTTTTTTGTAAAACCTCTGAACTACTAGACCCCAGGAAGGGAAGAGGATTTTTTAATACTTTTAATGCAAAGAGCTACATTTTACGTTTTCCTTTAGACCATATTTTCTGCTCAAAAGAATTTATGGTAAACAGAATAAAGCGTTTACCTTTTGCTGGCTCAGACCATTTTCCGATGTTTATTGATTTAGCACTTAAACCCGCTTCAAGTTATCTAAATGATGAAGAAAAAGCTAGCTTACAGGAACAGAAAATGGCAGAAGAAAAAATAAATAAAGAGGTTATTTCTTAGTTATTTAGAGGTATCAGCAGTTGTTCTTACCAAGCTTATCCCTGTAAAGAAAAATATTACACCCAATATGCCAACAACAATTAAGCTTCTAGTATCTGCCGATTGCTGTATAACATTTACTGCTGTATAAATTAAGCCAATAATTCCTAAAATGGTTAATATGGTTCCAAAGGTTCTTTTAATGTTCATGATGCTGTTTTTTATAGCATCATGAACAAAACATAGGCCATTATTTTATAGCTAGTTGCTTGCTATCTGCCAAAATAATTTTCTTGTAAGTATCCATAAAGTCTTTTACTTCACTAGCGCCAATCATATCTTTATTAATTTCAAACTTACGCTCAAACACTAATTTATTATTAATGATTTTTGACTTTAGCGAATAGTTTATATAGGCATTTTGATAACTTACAGAAGGTATATTTTCTATAATTGTTTTACCTTGAGGAAGTTCAAGTGTAATCACTTCTGATTCATAATCGATACCGTAAACATTAGTAAAATCTATCGGGAACTTACGATCATCAGTAATATTGATATCAGAAGCCAAAGCTTGATTGGACCATGGCAATGTAATAATTTGCATGCCACCAATTGTTTTGATATCATCTTTAATAGTATACTCTATAGTAGTAAAGACGCTATCTCTATTAGATGTGTTTTTGTCTAAATTTTTAAATTTTAATGAGGTTAATTCTGACATTGGCTTAGCTCCTCTTAAACCTTCTAACATCGTTTTTGATTTATCTTTCTCACTTAGCTCTGCATAAGTTTCTCTTACAGAAGCAGCTTTGGAAGAAACCTTAAAGTTTTCTTCTTTAATGAGTAAATCTGTACTATTTAATTTAATATCAACTTTTCTGCTAATATTATTTTTCAATCTAGTATCAGGATTTAAATACTTTATAGTTGTTTCATTCTTAGAATCATCAATATCAAGAATAATAGATTGCAAGCTAGAATTGTATAAGCTCCCAAATGGCAAATAAGATGAAGTTAGCTCTAAATAGTAAGGTTTATTATTAAGATTAATTTTAGCTATACAATGATTAAAATCTATAGAAGGCAACATTAAACTTTTAGTACCATTATCTCTGGTATTAACCAATACTAAATTTGCATTTAACCCTGCTTCTTTACACATCGTGACAAATAAAGTAGAAACATCTTTACAATCGCCGATAAGGGTATTCAAAACTGTAGCGGGTTCTTGTGGAACTAAGCCGCTCTGACGAAACGGTACTGAGCTATAAGTGATGTTACTCGTTATGTAATCATAAATCAGTTTTGCCTTATTGTAATCACTTAAGACCCCTTTTTGGTTCGCTAATAAATTCTTAACAGTTTCTTTTACTTCATAATTGGGCCTTGCTTTCGCAGAAGCCATATCATAATACCAATTAGAAACAAAACGCCAATCTGGAATAGTTGATAAATAAAGGATATTAGCTACATCTTCAATGGAAGGCATTTTATCTTCATATTTTAACCCTTCTTGGTTAATATTTTCAAATACATAAAGCTCGTAATCATCAATTTTAGTTCTTAAGGGCTCTATATTTTTTTGCGAGAACTTATATTGTAGTGGAATGTTCTGCGCTACCAACAAGCTATATTTAGTTTTCTTGTATGGATAATAATGAGAGAAATAATAAGTGTCCCAAAATTTATTTGCTAGCTGCCCTTGTGAATAGTTTTCTACTCGATAGTTAACATAAATAGCATCTCCTACTTCTAAATTAGTAAAAACAATATCTTGATCATTTATCTCACCCGGTACTTTTTGGCCACTTGCTTTAATAACAACAGCTTCTTCTATTAAATACCTTTGTCTACTGCTTGCAGATACCGTATATTCTTTCCAATTCTCTACACCTTTAGAATTGAGTATCTTAGCTAGCATATAATATCTTTCTTCTGAACCTCCGCTTGAATGTATGATAGTTTGAACCTCATCTATCAAAATAATACATTCGTCATCAGGATAATCACTTTGTTTAGGAGCATCTACCAAAGCTTTAGAAATATCAACTTTTTCAAAGTAGTTAAATAACGGCTTTTTTCCCTGCATCTCTCTTAACTCTTTAATGGCATCATAATTATTAGGATTTAATTCTAATACTTTTTTATATGCCGCAATAGCCTCATCTTTCTTACCTAAACTTTTATTTATTTTAGCAATATCTAAATGATAAACATCAGTATAAGGAGAGAGTTCTAGAACTTTAAGTTCAAACTCTTTAGCTTTAGCATAGTTCTGAACTTGATAGTATTGTCTAATTATATCTAAATAAATATCCTTAGAAATAGGATTATTGGTACTTTCTTCTACCAAGACCTCAATACCTTTATCAAATGCTCCAGTTGATATATAAAGGTTTGCCAGAAGTTTACTTGCGTTATAATTATTATAAGTTTTTAGATACTTTTTTATAACTGCTATAGCACCATTGTTATTTTTCTTAATCTCTTTTTCTACTAAAAATTTAAGTTCAACAAATTCATACCTATCAGGATAAAGTTGATAGCTCTTTTCTACTACGGAAACTAACTTCTCAACTTCGTTTTTTAATGAATGGTAACCTATTTTAAAAGTTAAAATTGTTTGATGATTGGGACCATAAAAATCTTCCAACTTTTTTAAATATTCATCCATTTTAACAAAGTCCTTTTTACTTGCATAGAACTCGTAAGCTAATGTTAATGCCACAGGATGCTCGGGATCATTTGCTTTGATACTTTCTTGAGTGCTTTCTAGGCCAGTTCTGTTATCTGTCCGATTAAAAAGTTCAGTAAAAAGAATATTTAAGTAAGTACTTTTCGGATAATCTTTCTTTAACAGCTCGAGACTTTTCCTGGCCTCATAAGTTCTATCTTCTCTTAAAAAGGAGAGTATTTGTAATATTTGATGAGAAATTCCTTTATTAAGGCTAGTTGCAAAAAAATCATGTGACTTTAATTTCACCTCTTTAGTATTATATGATACCGCTTTACTATAAGTTTGGCTTTTAGGAGTATGGTTTAATGTTGGGATAGGATTACCTTTCTTATCCGTTAATCTTACTAAAAAATTTGAACGTCCAGCATAACTCTCTCCAACTTGCACCAATATTCTATTGAAACCTTTATTTAGCTTTATTTCTCTTATGTAGCTATCCAAATCATTATTCCGCTCATCTTCCTCGCTAATGATAAGGAAATCATTCAACCAAACTTTTAAAGATCCAGAAACCCCAACTCTTAACTGAATCTCTTGATCTATAGGGCTCTCCACAAAAGTTTGAGCAAATACAATTGCAGATCCGGCAGAAAAATAATTTGTAAAATCAATCCACTTATCTTTCCTAAAATGAGTAGGTGTAAACCAATTTACTTTAGCCCCTCTTTTATCTTTAAAAACAAAATCAGGCTCAGGATGTGACAGCGCATCATAAGTCTTATCAAATCCACTGGTTGATATATTTTCAAACTCGCCTAAAACTTGCCAATTTGTTAAGCTTCCAATTTTAGCATACATTTCTTCGCTTTCTTTAAACATTTTCTGGCTTTGGAAATGGCTTCCTAAAACGCCATAAGCCATGGCACTTAAAGCTCCATCTAAATCATGTTTTTGAACTATAGATTGGTAAAATGAAAGCTGCGTTGGCTTTTTTATAGCCCCAGTATTATTAAGAATACTACTAGACCAGAGGGCTAATAAATAAGGTTCCGGATTAGGGTGTGATTTATAAAAATCATTAAAATAATTAAAAGCAAGATTTTCATCCTTATCATAAGAAGATGTAAAAGCTAAGCCTAAAAGAGCTTCTGATTTGGTAGATGGTGATTCTAGTGCTTTCTTAAAATAATTACTTGCCTCAGTAGTATTATTATTTAAAAAGGCTGTCCATCCTTTATTAATTTCATCCTGTGCAAATAGTCTTGTGGAAATAGAGGTTGTAGCTGTTAAAAACAGAATTACAGCTACTAATAATCTTTTTTTCATAAATAAATTTTTATGAATATAAAAGATTTCTAAAAAAAATAAAATTAAATTAAGAATTAATTAAAGCTTAATTTCCTCTTCCTTACTACTTAAAAAATGGAATTCTGTTAAGTGGTAGGATGAAATGGCCTTAACTTTAACCCATTGGTTATATTTAAAAAACCATTTAAATTGTTTAGAGAATAAGCCCTTTTTAATAAAAGCTTCTATGTAAGGATGCACACACAGCGTAATACCTTTTTCTGCTTGTTCGTTTAAGATATAGTCTAAATTACTTTCTATATCATCTAGTAAAACAATGCTAGCTTTAATTTCACCAGTACCATCACAAGTTGGGCATTTTTCGCTAGTCACGATATTCATTTCTGGCCTAACTCTTTGACGGGTAATTTGAACTAAACCAAATTTACTAGGAGGTAAAATAGTATGTTTAGCCCTATCGTGGTTCATTTCTGCCTTTAGGAAATCAAACAGCTCTTTTCTGTTTGGCGCTTTGTGCATATCAATAAAATCTATCACAACAATGCCTCCCATATCTCTTAATCTCAGCTGTCTGGCAATTTCTTTTGCGGCTTCTTTATTAACCTGTAAAGCGTTTTCTTCTTGGTTTTCTGGGTTGGCTGTTCTGTTACCGCTATTTACATCAATCACATGTAGGGCTTCTGTATGCTCTACCACTAAATAAGCACCACCGGCCAAATTTACCGTTTTACCAAATGAACCTTTAATTTGTTTCTCGATTCCAAAATGTTCAAAAATAGGCTCTTTACCTTTATAAAGCTTTACAATTTTCTCCATCTCCGGAGAAATCTCATGTACGTAAGATTTTACTTCTTCGTAAATAGCAGGATCATTTACATGAACATGAGTGAAATCAGCGTTTAAGATGTCTCTTAAAATGGTAGACGCTCTACCCATTTCGCCTAAAATTCTTTTAGATGGCTCTGTTGTAGGCAGCTTTTTCATGAAAGACTCCCATTTAGAAACCAGATCTAAAATATCTTTTTGAATTTCTGCTACACCCTTTTTCTCAGAAACTGTTCTAATGATAACCCCAAAGTTTTTTGGCTTTATACCTTCAACAATTTTCCTAAGTCTTGTACGCTCAGTATTACTCTTTATCTTTTTAGAGATAGAAATAACATCAGAAAAAGGTACTAAAACAACAAATCTTCCGGCTATAGAAAGGTCTGAACTTAAACGAGGACCTTTTGTAGAGATAGGTTCTTTTGCTATTTGAACTGGTAGAAGTGTATTTTTGGTTAATACAGTAGATATTTTACCAGCTTTATCTATATCATTTTCTTTTTTAAAATTTGATAAAAGATAATCGTTAAAATTACCATTGCGGGCTACCTTCGTTAATTTTAACAAAGTTTGCACTTGCGGACCAAGGTCTAAATAATGCAAAAAGGCATCCTTCTCGTAGCCAACATCAACAAAAGCAGCATTTAAACCGGGCATTATCTTTTTAATTCGACCCAGGTAAATATCACCAACAGCATAGTTGTTGTTGACTTGCTCTTTGTTTAATTCTACGAGTTGTTTGTCTTGCAGTAATGCAATAGTTACCCCATTTGGGGTAGAATTAATGATTAACTCCTTTACCAATAGCTAATTTTTAGAAAGCTCAAATATAGAACTTTAATCTACAAAGGATATTTTAGGAAATAATATTGAAACAGAAAACACAAAGCTCTTTTGTTAATGAAAAGAGCATCGTGTTAAGCATTCAAGAAATTATTTTTTCTTGTGTCTGTTCTTTCTTAAACGTTTTTTACGTTTATGAGTAGCCATTTTATGTCTTTTTCTTTTTTTACCGCTTGGCATAATCTTAAATTTTTATGTTTATTTAATTACTTAATTCTTTTACTTTTCTATCCACAAAGTTTGTTAAACCTGGATCTGCCGCAAGCTCTTTACTTTTTTCGTAAGCAGCAATTGCTTCTTTTTTCATTCCCAAGTTTTCATAACTTGTTGCTAAATAGAAATAAGCTTCTGGTTTAGGATCAACTGATATGACTGTTTTAAAACGATCTACAGCTTTATTAAACTGACCAGATTTCATAGAAAACAAACCTAGATTTAAATTTGCGCTTAGGTTTTTAGGGTCTTTTTGTACCACAGCTAGTAACATTTGTATACCCTGCATTGGACTTTTACCTTCGCTAACATAAGCAACACCTAAACCGGTTTGAGCTTCTAAACTTTCTTTATTAAGCTCTAATGCTTTTGAATATGCATTTTTCGCTTTTTCAATTAATCCCGGAATTGCAGTTGTATCACTATAATTCTGGTAACCTTCTGTAAATTTATCACCTGCCTTTAACCAACTTTCTAAAGTTGGTTGTTTTGTAGCAATAGCTTCATAAGCAAAAGCTGCAGGTAAAGGCTGATTTACATCTTCCCATTTCTGAGCTAACTGCTTTTGCAATGCTAAAGCTTCATCATCAGAAGCGCCTTTTAATTCTTTTTCAAGCTTCTCTATCTCTGCTGCTAAACTAGCATTTATATTTTGTTTAGCTACAGCACTGATACTTTCTTGAGAAACTGCCGCCGTAGAACCAGAAGTAGTAGCAGCACTATTTCCTCCCTGAACCTCGGTGGAGTCTTCTTCTTTAACTAAGCCCTTAATATCAAGACTTAACAATATACCCATCAACACCACTACACTACCTATTACTATATATTGTTTAGTCTTCATAATTTTTAAGCTTTAACCGATGCTTTATTACCTGATTTTACTTTATCTACAAACACTTTTGCAGGTTTGAAACTTGGTACAAAATGCTCTGGGATAATTATTGCTGTATTTTTAGAAATATTTCTAGCTGTTTTTTCTGCTCTCTTTTTAACAACAAAACTTCCAAAACCTCTAACATAAACATTTTCTCCGCTAACCATTGAGTTCTTAACTACTTTAAAGAATGCCTCTACGGTTTCTTGCACATCAACTTTCTCAATTCCTGTCTTATTTGCAATTTCAGCAATAATCTCTGCCTTTGTCATGTCTATATGTTCTTTTTTATATTTAATTAATTCTACCTGATATTTGGGGATGCAAAAGTATTGCTTTTAGTTGAATAAAGGAAAATAAATACGTAAAATTTTGAATCAACAAGCTATAATACAACCTATAAGCTATTTTTTGATGTTTTTAAAGCATTAAACGTAATTTTGTACATGAAATTTTCTAACAGCCTAATCCATTGGTACAGAGCAAATAAGAGAGACTTACCCTGGAGAGATACAAATGATGCTTATTTAATATGGCTTTCTGAGATTATACTACAGCAAACTCGTGTAGAGCAAGGGATGCCTTATTATTTCAAATTTGCTGAACGTTTTCCAACTGTAAAAGACTTCGCAAACGCTTCTGAAGATGAAGTTCTTCGCCTATGGCAAGGTTTAGGTTATTACTCGAGAGGCAGAAATATGCTTAAAACTGCCAAAAAAGTTATGGAAGAATATGACGGTATCTTCCCATCTGATTATAATTCTTTGATTAAACTAACGGGTATTGGCGCCTATACGGCGGCGGCTATATCATCATTTTCTGCAAACGAAGCCCGAGCTGTTGTAGATGGCAATGTATATAGATTGCTTTCGAGGCACTTTGGATTAGAAACCCCTATTAATACACCAAAAGGAAATAAAGAGTTTCAAGAGCTTGCAAACGAGCTGTTAAACCCACATTTAGCCGGAGAACATAACCAAGCTATGATAGAGTTTGGCGCTTTACAATGTAAGCCCAAAAACCCTGATTGTAGCATTTGCCCTTTTATAACTTCTTGCTATGCTTATCAAAACAAAAAAATTAATGAATTACCTGTAAAGCTTAAAACATTAAAGATAAAGCAGCGATTCTTTTCTTATTTTGTAGTAAGAAAGAATAATCATATTCTTTTTAAAAGAAGAGACAACAGCGATATATGGGCTGGTTTACATGATTTCCCTATGATAGAGTTTAACCAAGAACCCACACTTACCGAGTTAAAATCGCATCCGAATTATTTATTATGGTTTCCAGTAAATGCTAAAATAGAAGCCGTTTCTTTTCCTGTGAAACACATTTTAACGCACCAAAGAATTTTTAGCACATTTATTGAAATTGATAGCATTAATGAAGAAATAGTAAAAGAGAACGGATGGTTATGGCTGAATTTAAACGACTTAGACCAACACGCACAACCTAAATTAATTTTTGCTTTTTTAAAAAAATACTTAAATTGAAGAAAATTAATTAAGATTTATGTCAGGTATCAACAAGGTTATTTTAGTTGGCCACTTAGGGAAAGACCCAGAAGTTAGGCACTTAGAGGGAAATGTTACAGTGGCTAGTTTCCCTTTGGCTACATCAGAAACTTATAATAAAGACGGTAAAAGAATAGAACAAACCGAATGGCATAACATTGTAATGTGGCGTGGTCTTGCCGATGTTGCATCTAAATACCTGCAAAAAGGCAAACTGGTTTATATTGAAGGTAAGCTTAGAACTAGGTCTTTTGAAGATAAAGAAGGACATAAAAAATACACTACAGAAGTTGTAGCAGAAAATTTTACCATGCTGGGTAGAAAAAGTGATTTTGAAAACGGTACCAACGGAACAACAGCTCAGGCTGATAAAAGTGAAAACCCAGCAGCGGCATCTAACTTTAGCCTAGACCCTGTTGATGACGATTTACCTTTTTAACCCTATATCACCATGTATAAAAAAGCCCTTAAAGATAATTTTAAGGGCTTTTTCTATGGATAAAAATCTACTATTTCCCACCCGGAGGACAATGCTCTTTCAGGAATTTAGTAAAAGTACTTGCTAAATGTTTTGCTGTTCCTTCGCCTTCAGATATGCTATGACTTCTGTTAGGATAGCTCATCATTTGGAAGGTTTTATTGTGTTTGATTAATTCATTAATCATTTGTTCTGCGTTGTTATAATGCACATTATCATCGCCAGTACCGTGTATCAACAATAAATTGCCTTGTAATTTGCTGGCATGTGCTAGTGGCGAGCCTTTTACAAAAAACTCCTTATCTTCTGGCAATAAGCCCATATAGCGCTCTTGATAAATGTTATCATAATTAAGCTGATTATCTACCGCAGCTATTGAAATGCCTGTTTTATAAATATCAGGATATTGGAATAAAAGATTTAAGGTAGAAGAGCCACCACCACTCCAACCCCAAACAGCTATACGATCTTTATCTATATAAGGCCATTTTAAAATTTCTTTAGCCGCCATAGCTTGGTCTCTAATGTTTAAAATACCAATATTTCTATAGATAGATTTACGCCATTCTCTGCCTTTTGGAGCCGGTGCGCCGCGTCCCTCAACAGACATATAGATATAACCATCATTAGCCATACTGCCGGCATATAAACGGTTAAGACCTATTCCAAACCTGTTTACCACAGTTTGCGATGCTGGTTCTCCGTAAACATAAAATACAACTGGATATTTCTTTGAAGGGTCAAAATTGTTAGGTTTTACCATCCAGCCGTCCATTTCTATACCATCTTCTGTTTTTACTTTAAAAAACTCTACCTGTGGTAGTTTCATAGATTTAAACCTAGCCGGAGTTTCTTTTTCTGATAGTACTTTGTGTTCTGGCAAACTCACTACTTGTGAAACAGGGTAGTTTGCCGTACTAGAAAAACTATGTAAAGCTACTTTTCCGTTTGGTGATATATCATAATCGTGGGTGCCTACTTGGTTTGCCGGACTAACCCTAACAGCTTTACTGCTGCCATCAATTTTAACACGATATAGATAAGTTTCTGTAGCATTGTCTGGTGAAGCTGTAAAGTAAATCAGTCCGTTTTTTTCATCAATTAAACTGATGTTGATGATATCGTAATCACCTTTGGTGATTAATTTTTCTTTACCATCTAAACCAATACTATAAATATGACGCCACCCATCTTTCTCGCTTACCCAGATATATTCTTTGCCTTCTTTTATCCAATCCCAACCTGTAGGGTCATCATCATTCCATCTAGATTTAATGTCTATCCAAGCGGTTTCTTTTTCTTCATAAATGGTCTTTACTTTACCGTCTATGGCATTGCAAAGCATCACCTTACTGATGTTTTGTCTGCGGTTTAATTGCTGTATAATTAACTGATTGTTGTTGTTAGCCCATTCCATACGTGGGATATAATGCTGTACAGCATCACCAGGTATTGCCATCCACTTTGTTGGTCCACCGCCAGATGATACCACTCCAATACGGCATCGGCTTGGGTCTTCGCCTACCACTGGATATTCTACCGGAATGGTAAAAGGATACAAAGAATCAGTATTATTAATCATCAGATAATCTTTAGTTTTACGAGCATCTAATTGCCAGTAAGCGATAGATTGCCCATTAGGCGACCATCTAAAACCATCTCTACAACCAAATTCTTCTTCATAAACCCAATCAAAAGTACCGTTTATGAGTTTGTTAGCTCCATCAGTAGTTAAAGCTTTATTTCTTCCGCTAGCTAATTCCTCCACATAAATATTGTTTTTACTTACATAAGCTACACGAGTACCATCTGGAGAGAATTTAGCAAACATTAAAGATGATACAGGTTTGTCTTTTCCCAACTGCTGTAGCTTTTTGCTTTGTGTATCATACACCCAGTAATCGCCACGGGTATCATAACGCCATACTTTTACGGTGTTGGTATGAAGTAATAACTTCTTTTTATCATCACTTAAACTAAATCTTTTAACGTCTAAAGGTTTGCCATTTGGCGGAGTTAAAGCCGCTGTGCTTAAGATAATGGTTTCGTTTTTAGGGTTTCTGATATCTATTTCTACGATACCCTTATCATTAATTTCATAGTAAGTAAAACCATCTTGCGACCACTGTGTGCCGGGGCCAAATTGTGCTTTTACATTTAAAAAGCTAATGAACAATAAAACAGCTAAAACTATTTTAACCATTTTCTGAAAGTTATTTTTCATGATGATTTGTTTTTATTTTTTTAGTGATACTCTGCTTGGCGTATCGTCTCCTTTAATAATTGATGTTGCGCTAATGATGATAGCTTTGATAGTTTCTGTAACGTTTTCAGCATCCAGAGTTTCAATTTCATCATCTACGGTATGGTAAAAATTATCTTTATCTATTTGTACAGTAGAAATGGTATGTGCCGGTACACCCAATCTGGCTAAAGTGGCATTATCAGAACGGTAAAATAAGTTCTGCTCTGGATATGGGTCTGGATGAAAAGTAAACTCACTACCTTTTAGATTTTTCTGTAAAATTTGTCCAAAATCAGAATGATTAAAACCTGTAATAAATGCATTTTTCTTTCCAAATTTTGATTCTTTACCTATCATTTCTATGTTAAACATAGCCTTTACCTTATCAGGATTTAATTGTCTGGAGAAAAACTGAGAACCGTATCCGCCAATTTCTTCTGCTGTAAAAGCCACAAAAATTAAGGTTCTTTCGTTATCCTTTTTTTGCGCAAAATATTTAGCTAGTTCTAAAACTGCTGCTACGCCAGAGGCATCATCATCTGCACCGTTAGCGATAGAATCTTTACCCACAGGTTTTATAAGACCAATATGATCATAATGGGCAGAAAAAATAACATATTCATCTTTTAAAGATTTACCCGGCAACACACCTACAACATTGTATAAATCTAGTTTTTGATATTTGAAATTCTGAAAATAGTAGTTTAAGCCGTTAAATGGTTGTAAGCCTGCCTGCTCAAACTGATAAGCTATGTAATTTGCTGCTTTAGCAATATCTTCCTTCACCAAGGCATTTCTACCACGCATATCATCAGCGGAAAGCGTTTTAATATGAGCCTCTACATCTTTTACATGAAGCTTAACGTTGGGTATGGGTTGTGCTTGGCAAGCTGATAAAGTTATCCCTAAAGAAACTGTATTAATTATCTTTTTTATCATTATTCTGTTGATTTTGATTTAAGCCATTTCTCTCTAAAAGCAATGATTTCTGGTGTTAACTCTATACCCAGCTTTTCATAAGCGTTTAAGCCTAAAGTTGGATTATAAGTTAAGGTAAGCAAAGTATTTTTAACTTTTCCATCTCTTTCATAAGTGAGGGTAATTTGCTCGCCGGGTTTTTTGGTTTTTAAATAAGCCTCAAAATCTTCTGTTTTAGAAAAGTTTGTACTATCGGCACTTAAAATATAATCTCCTGCTTCTATGCCTGCATCATAAATAGGAGTGTTAAACAAAGCTGGTGAAAGCAATTTAAGTTTCCCATTTTCTGGGTTTAACCTTAGATTCCCTACATAAGCAGCGAAAGGTTTGGTGCGATTTAAGTCATATCCGGCTTTAGCCATTAAAGCTCTATAATTGGGTTTTTGTATGCCGTAGATGTAGTTGGTGAAGAAGGTTTTAGCAAAATCATCACTGGTAAGTGATGCTAAAGTTTGTTGTAAATCTGCAATTGTATAAGGAATTTCTGTTTTGCCATGCTTTTGCCAAAGCAGTTTCATGTAATCATCTAAAGAAAGGTTAAACTGGCTTTGTAAGCTTAAATCTAAGGCTAAAGCGATGATGTTTCCGTAAAGATAATAAGAACTATAGATGTTGTGATTATTATTTGGATCTATAGCCACGCCAGCATCTACAAAAACAGCTCTTCTGCTTATTTCTAAGGGCGAGTAACGGTTTGCCCCCGGCGAGTTGAGTACGCTATTTAAGAAATAACCTTGGTTGTTTAGAAAATCATCAATGCTGGTAACGCCAGCTCTTGCCTGTAATAATTCGCCATAATATTGTGTAAAGCCTTCTGCAAACCAAAGCTCATCGCTCATATTGGCTTTTTCAAAATTAAAAGGTTCTAAAGTCTTAGGTCTGATACGTTCTACATTCCAAGCGTGGAAAAATTCGTGTGAAATGGTGCTTAAAACATCAGAAATACTACTTTCTAAATTTGCTGCTTGCTGCGGAATAACGGTTGAGTTGCGATGCTCCATCCCATCTGAGGCGTTACTAGGTAAAACATCAATTAGAAAAGTATACTCTTTAAAATCAAACTGAGGCAACTCGCCAAAAACAGCCTCGGCTTCTTTAACAATTTTTTTGGTTTTTAATGTTAAATCTTGCAAAGTAGAATCGGCGGCAGTACCATGGTAAACAATTTTAATCTTTTGGGCGCTACCCTCTTTATTTAAAACATCAAAACTTTTTACTGTAGCTGATGATATTTCTATGGGGCTATCCATAAAATATTGTAGATTTTTAGCTTTATAAACGCCACTATCAACAGGTAGCTGCGTATAAACTTGCCATTGCTTATTAGGTAATAGGATTTTTAAGTCGATTGGTCTTTCTTGCAATGCCGGCACAAACATAAAAGAAGCTGGAATATTCAAATGTGCATGGCGATGATCTATACCTGCATAAGTACCATCAACTCGGTTACCAAATAAGGTATAAGTGATTTTAACGCTTCCTTGATGTCCGGAAATTTGGAAAGCATCGCCTTCAATTTGTTTAATTTTTAGCTGTTTTCCATCAGCCTGATAGGCCAAAACATCATAAATATTTTTACCAAACTCGTGAGTGGCATATCTACCTGGAGAAGACCTGGCCATTTTTACTACAAAACTATCTTGTGGGGGCTTAGGTATTACTAAACTAATTTGAGCTTCATGATGTACCGCATTATTTAAGGAAACGGTATAAGAAATAGGATTTTCTTGCGCCCAAATTCTCAAACCACTTAAACTAAGAGCAATTAAAAGAGATAATTTTTTCACCATATTGATATAAAGAAGGTTGAAATTAAAGAAAAATTGAAGTTTTTAGCTTTTTGTAAAGTAATTGTTATTGGTTAGAAGATCTTTATACTTTATACTCTGTACTTTATACTTTCAACTCCTTACCCTCAAACAATATTTCATTTACTATTTTTGATAAATTTCTAAACCATGGAATATATCATCACAGCCATCATTATACTACTTATAGCCGTTTTTCTATTTTTAAAAAAGCCATCTTCAAACACTAACGATGCTTTTTTGAATGAGTTGAAAGCAGAAAACGAACAGTTGAAAATCAATCTAGCGGTAAGTCAGCAACAACAGAAAAGCTTAATAGAAGAAAAAAATGCTGTTATAAATCTCTTAAAAGAAGAAAAGCAGGATGCTGAGTTTAAACTTTTAGGTAGGATAAATGCCTTAGAAGATGATAAAAAGGAACTTCAAGATATGTTAAATGCCGAGCGTAAGAAAATTGCAACATTAGAAGAATCTTACAAAGCGCAGCAACAGCGTTTAGAAGAACAAAAACAATACATGGCTGAGTTACAACAACGCTTCAAAACGGAATTTGAAAATGTTGCCAATCAAATCTTAAAAGAGAAAACCAAAGAGTTTACTGATGTAAACAAAGCTAATCTAGATGTATTATTGAATCCACTAAAAGAAAATATTAAGGCTTTTGAGCAAAAAGTAGAGCAAACTTATAAAGTAGAGGCTAACGAACGTTTTACCCTGAAAGGGACCATAGACGAACTCATTAAACAAACCAAACTGATACAGGATGATGCCAGCAACCTTACCAAAGCTTTAAAAGGCGATAACAAAAAGCAAGGCAACTGGGGCGAGATGGTTTTGGATAAACTTTTAGAAGGATCTGGCTTAATAGAAGGGATAAATTACACTAAACAAGCAGGGTTTATTGCCGAAGATGGCAACCGTTATCTGCCCGATATTTTATTAAATCTGCCAGAAAATAAGCACATCATCATAGATGCTAAAGTTTCTTTAGTGGCCTATGAAAAACTGGTAAATTGCGATGAAGAAACAGAGCGAGAAGCTTTAACCAAACTACATGTAAACTCTATAAAAAGCCATATTCAAGGTTTAAGCAATAAAAATTATCAGGATTTATATCAAATTAACTCGCCAGAATTTGTGTTGTTATTTATCCCTATAGAGTCTTCTTTTGCTATGGCCGTACAGTATGACCAAGAGTTGTTTGACTTTGCTTGGAATAAAAAAGTGGTTATTGTAACACCATCAACACTATTGGCTACATTAAAAACGGTAGCTTCTATCTGGAAACAAGAACAACAAACTAAAAATGCTATTGATATTGCTACAAAAGCAGGCGCTTTATACGATAAATTTGTGGGTTTTGTAGGCGATATTCAGAAAATTGGCGATAGCTTAGATAAATCTCAAAAGGCCTATCAAGATGCTTTAGGGAAGTTAAGTACTGGTAATGGCAATTTGGTTACCCGGGCAGAACAGCTTAGGAAATTAGGTGCTAAAACTTCTAAACTACTGGATGATAAATTGATAGAAGAGTAGTAAAATAGTTGCAGTGTCTTATGCTTACATAAAAATCTCTCAAACATATTACACAACAATTTCTTTCTGTAGTAGAACAAGCGTTAATTTTATAAATCGCACTAACTAAACAGAATAAAATGAAAAAATTGAATCTATTTTTTGCTGCTACAGCCGTTGCACTCTCGGCATGTAACAGTACCAAACAACATGATATGATAGCCCCAGCAGAAAAGATAAATGTATTAGCTTATCCGGACACTAAAAAAGAAAGCGTAAAAGACGATTATTTTGGAACCATCGTAGAAGACCCATATCGTTGGTTAGAGGATGATTTATCTGCCGAAACTAAAGCCTGGGTTCAAGCTCAAAATAAGGTGACGCAAAACTATTTATCGCAAATTCCTTATAAAGAGGCAATCAAAAGTCGTTTATCAGAGCTTTGGAATTACGAAAAATTCTCGGCCCCATTTAAAGAAGGCTCTTATACATATTTCTATAAAAACGATGGTTTACAAAATCAAGCTGTTTTATACCGCCAAGCTGATGGAAAGGAACCTGAAGTATTTCTAGACCCTAATAAATTCTCTGCCGATGGTACCAGCTCTTTAGCAGGAATAAGTTTTTCTAAAGATGGTAGTTTAGCGGCTTACCAAATATCTGAAGGTGGTTCAGACTGGCGTAAAGTTGTAGTTCTTAAAACGCAGGATAAGGCTATTGTTGGCGATACTCTGATAGATGTTAAATTCTCGGGCTTAGCCTGGAAAGGAAACGATGGTTTTTACTACAGCAGTTATGATAAACCTGCTGCAGGTAGTCAATTATCAGGTTTAACCCAATACCATAAATTGTATTATCATAAACTCGGGACATCCCAAAAAGAAGATGTTTTACTTTTTGGCGGTAACCAAACACCAAGAAGATACATTGGTGCAAACCTAACAGAAGATGAACGCTTCTTAATTATTTCTGCTGCAAATTCTACTACCGGTAACGAGCTATACATACAAGATTTAAGCAAACCTAACAGCGCTATTGTTAAAGTGGTTGATAATTTTGATAACGAGCATCAAGTAATTGGTAATAAAGGCGATGTGCTATACATCCAAACCAATTTAAATGCTCCAAATTATAAAGTAGTAACGGTTAATGCTGCCGATGCAAATCCTAAAAACTGGAAAGATTTGATTTCTGAAACCCAAAATGTATTGAATGCTGGTACAGGAGGTGGAAAAATCTTTGCTAACTATCTTAAAGACGCTACTTCTTACGTGGTTCAGTTTGCTATGGATGGTAAGAAAGAGAAAGAAATTGAGCTGCCTGGTGTAGGTACTGCTTCTGGTTTTGGTGCAAAAGAAACTGAGCAGGAATTGTATTATACTTTTACTTCGTACATCTATCCGCCAACGATATTTAAATATGACATTAAAAGCGGTAAATCAGAAGTTTATAAAGCATCGGCTGTGAAATTTGACCCTTCTTTATACGAGTCTAAACAAGTTTTTTACACTTCTAAAGATGGCACCAAAGTACCTATGATTATTACTTACAAAAAAGGTGTTGAGCTAAACGGCAAAAACCCAACACTTTTATATGGTTACGGAGGATTTAGCATCAGTCTAACACCAGCATTTAGCACTGCAAATATTATTTTATTAGAGCAAGGCGGTATTTATGCAGTAGCAAACCTTCGTGGCGGAGGCGAGTATGGCGAGAAATGGCACATTGCAGGTACTAAAATGCAAAAGCAAAATGTATTTGATGATTTTATTGCTGCTGCCCAATACCTGATAGACCAAAAATATACATCAACTAATTATTTAGCTATTTCTGGCGGCTCTAACGGTGGTTTATTGGTTGGGGCTTGTATGACACAAAGACCAGATTTATTTAAAGTTGCTTTCCCCGCTGTTGGTGTTTTAGATATGCTACGCTATCATAAATTTACGGCTGGTGCTGGTTGGGCTTATGATTATGGTACAGCTAACGACTCTAAAGAGATGTTTACTTACTTAAATAAATATTCTCCTTATAGCGCATTAAAAGCTGGTACTGCATACCCTGCTACTATGGTTAGCACTGCCGACCATGACGACCGCGTGGTACCTGCACACTCGTTTAAGTTTGCTGCCCGTTTACAAGAATACCATAAAGGTGCAGCACCTGTTTTAATTAGGATTGAGACCAATGCCGGACATGGCGCTGGCAAACCAACCTCAAAGATTATAGAAGAACAGGCAGATAAATGGGCTTTCATGTTTCAAAACATGGGAGTTAGTTATCATGTTGTTAAATAAGCGTTACCGCTGATTTTTCTAAAAATTTATAAGCAGCGTCTTTAAAAAAAGGCGCTGTTTTTTTATTCACTTTACTTACATATAAACAGGGAAAAAGTCGAGTCTATTCTGTGGTTAAATCAAAATCTTTACGTAATTTTCTACAAATCATTCATCATGAATAAGAAAATTAACTACCGTAGAATCCTCGAAACCAGTGATGGGAATCTTACTAAACTGCATGATATTGTTTTAAAAGCCTTAGAGGAAGAAGAATTAATATCTGAAAAATTAAAAAACAGTCAGGATTTAAGTTTAGGAGAAAAGATGGCCGACCGTGTAGCTTCATTTGGGGGTAGCTGGCGATTTATTATTTTATTTACAGTAGTACTATTGATTTGGATAAGTATAAATGTGATTTGGTTTCATAATCAAGGTTTTGACCCTTATCCTTTTATTCTATTAAATCTGATGCTTTCTTGTATTGCGGCCTTGCAAGCACCTATCATCATGATGAGCCAAAACAGAAAAGAAGAAAGAGACAGACTAAGAGCCGAGCAGGATTATATGGTGAATCTTAAAGCAGAAATTGAAATCAGAACTCTGCATGATAAAATAGATTTATTGATTACCGAACAAATGAAAAACTTATTCGACATTCAAAAGGTACAGATGGAAAGCATAGATAAACTGAGCAAAACGCTACATGAGCATCTTAAAAAGTGAGTAGAATTAAATTTATTCTTTAACATCATAAAGTCCCTACCCAAACTTCAAAAAACAAAAAAGGAGCATTCTATAAAAATGCTCCTTTCTCAACTATTCCTTTAAGGGGAATATTAGTCTCTTCTGCCAAATAACATCATAGCGTAATAAAGTAAAGTAGCTAGTGAGGATAATGCTGCAACAACATAAGTCATGGCTGCCCACCATAAAGCATTTTTAGCTTGGTCATGCTCTACACTGGTTTGCATAATACCTTTATTACTTTGTAGCCATACCAACGCTCTTTTACTAGCATCAAACTCTACAGGTAAAGTAACAAAACTAAATACCGTTAAAATAGCTAAAGCACCCACACCAATAGCTAAAACAATTGGGTTGTTACCAAAAGCCATTAGCATAACACCAATTAATAATACCCATTGTACCAAATTAGAAGCTACGCTTACTACAGGAACCATAGCAGATCTAAATTGTAGCCAGCTATAAGCTCTAGCATGTTGTACGGCGTGTCCACACTCGTGTGCTGCTACTGCTGCTGCGGCAATGCTTCTACCGTGGTAAACATCCGGAGAAAGGTTTACCGTTCTATCTGCCGGGTTATAATGGTCTGTTAACTGGCCGTCAACAGATATAATTTCTACATCGTTTATACCGTGGTCTGCAAGCATTTTCCTAGCTATCTCGGCTCCGCTTAAAGCAGAACTTAATGCAATTTCTGAGTATTGTTTAAACTTGCTCTTAAATCTCCATTGTACTATAAAACTTATAATAGCAATGCCTATGAAAAGTATTAATCCCATTTTCTATATATTTTGGTTTAAATTAATCAAATTGTATTCCTAAAGTACATTAGAAATGTTTTTATTACAAAACGCTGAATTTTTGTATTTGTTCTGCTCTAAAGAACGTCAAAATTGCTTTTGGTTGTTCATATTTTAAATAAACAACTGCCACTTTAACAGTCGGCGTCTTCTATATGCCTTTCCATGATATAATCATTCAAGATAAACTCGTGGTAAGGAATATCTACTTCTTCTGCGATATGAAATCCCAATCTTTGATAAAAATGTAAAGCAGGATTGTTTCTGTTTACGTTTAAACGTAATAAAGTAGCCCCATGCACAAAAGCCTCTGCGCCAATATAATTCATGATTTGCTTACCAGCACCCATACCCTGCAAAGCAGGTAAAATATACAATTTATGGATTTTACAAACCGTCTGCGAAAAAGAATAACTGCTAAAGCCTACTGCTTTTTCATCTTGATAAAGAAGAATAAAAGTATGTCCTTCTGCCATTTGAGCTTTTAAAGCATCCAGATTATAAATCTGCGTAAGCATAAAGCTTATTTGCGCTTCACTGATATAAGCCTCATAAGTTGGCCACCAAATCTCTTGAGCCAGTTGTTGTATTAGAGGTAAATCCTGTAAAGCTGCTTTTCTAATTTCCATTATAAATCTTCAGCTATAAAAATAAAAGGTTGTTGGAAAGATAAGCTATAAAAGCCATCTTTCTCTGTTTGATAATGGTTATTTGAAATTAAATTTAGACCTTTTGTGCTTAACTGAACAGCTTCTTGCAAAATGTAAATGTTTTCTTGAGCTGGTTTCCACTTGCTAAATTCGGGTTTCACGGGAAACATTTTTTTACTATCAGCAAAAACTACCAAGTCTAAATAATCAACAAAAAACAAATAATCTTTAGCTAAAAAAGTATTGGTAATGATGTTTACCGATGGATATTCATGCGCAACCAGATATTTTAATACAGCTGTGGTCACATCATCATCGCCGCAAGGAATAATTTTTATATGCTCTTGAAGCGCAAAAGAAACATCTTCTTTGCTTACCACAACATCTATTTTAATGCCTAAAGAAACCACATGGTCATAAATAGCAGCATGTACAATAACCGTTGGAGACCATTCTAACAACTGCCCTAAGTATTCCTCATCAAAGCCACTCATGTTTAAAATAAACAAGGCTGGTTCTTGCTTTTCGCGGATAATATGATGAGAAGACATAAATTAATGTAATAGGTTATAAAATTGTTTAAAGGCTTCCGCCGGATTTACTGCTTTATTAACTGCCGCAGATACCGCAACACCTTTAATGCCAGTTTTTAGCAAATCTGCTACATCATTTAAACCGACCCCGCCGGCTGCAATCAGAGGAAAATCAATTCCTGCTTGCTTTAAAGCAGTTACAGCCTCTGCATAACCTTGGGTACCCCAATGTTGGCAATTATTGGGTTTTGTTTCAGTATGGCCAAAAGGTCCGCAACCTATATAGTCAGCCCCGTTTTGGATGTGTTTGAGAATGGTTGCTAAATCATTGGCAGATGCGCCTAAAGTTTTATCATCGCCAATTTGTGCTCTTACCAAAGCAATATCAGCAGCCATATCTTCAATATGAACACCCTGTATATCTGCCTGATGCACTAAGTGAACATGGTTGGTAACGATTAAAGTTGTGCCCCAATCATCACAAATACTAGCTATTTGATGAATTTCTGCTAGCATCTCCTCATCAGATTTAGATAAGCAACGGTATTGCACCCATTTTGCGCCTTGCGAACAGGCCATTTCTACCTGTGCTATATGGCTGATATGAGGTAAATCTTGTGTAAGGTAATGTAAGGTATCAACAAATTTCTTCATGTTATTTTAAAGCTTCGGTAACTACATCGCCAATATTACCATTAGGTTCTTGTATGCGTAATAAAGCAGAAATGGTAGGCGCAATATCACTCATAGAAACGGTTCTGTTGCTGATGCCTTGTTTAATTCCCCATCCCATAAATACCATCGGGATATGCGTATCGTAAGGATTCCAAACTCCATGTGATGTTCCGGTTATGCCATAACCTTGAAACCACGCAGGGTCTAATACAATTTGTAACTCGCCACTTCTTTTTATATGGTAAGCATTGATGATTTTCTCTCTTAACTTAGCAGGTACAGCGCCTTCATTAACATTGGCTAAATCAACCACAAAAGATACTCCTTCTTGTTTTTTAAGGAAATGGATACAGTCTTTTTTTAAGTCATCTATATCAATTTTGCTAGCCTCAATAGCTTGGTAATTAAAGTTAACTTGATAATTGGTAATAGCTCTTATTAAACCTTTAGCCTGGTATTTAGTAAATAAAAGCTCGTTTAATTGTTTAGAGATGGTTCTGGTATTGAAATAGCCTGCGTTAATCTTGTTATCAATTAAAAAATTAGGATTATGCGCAGCACCATGATCAGCACTTAAGAAAAAAGTATAGTTTCCTTTTCCTACAGTATTATCCAAATAGGTTAAAAATACTTCTAAGTCTTTATCCAACCTTAAATAAGTATCTTCTATCTCTATCGAGTTTGGACCAAACTGATGACCAATATAATCTGTACTGGATAAGCTTACGGCTAATAAATCCGTAATATCATCAGTGCCTAGCTTTTCTTCTTTTATGGTAGCTTTTGCAAAATCTAAAGTTAAGGTATTGGCAAAAGGTGTATTTCTGATGGTGTTAAAATCAGACCCTTTTATTTGAGGTATTTTATGTGGGAAAACTGGTTTTGCTTCGCCTTTAAATTTACCCTCGTATCGTACATCATCAGCACTACTTTGTACATAAGTATTAATTGGATAAAGGGTATTCCAGTCTTGTGTTAAGTATTTATCTACCAATTTTTGGCTGTTAAAAGTTTTTACCCATGTTGGTAAATCTTGCATATAATAGGTAGAACTTATCCAAGCACCGGTTAAATCATCAAACCAATAAGCGGCATTGGCACTATGGCCAGCTGGAAGAATTCCCCCTCTATCCTTTAAAGCTATTCCTATAACTTTAGCTCTGAAATTGGTAGCTAGTTTTAATTCATCGCCAATGGTAGAACTTAACAGGTTTTTAGGCGACATTTTACCAGCGTCTGATGTACTACCTACCGTATTTACCGTGGTATCTTCTGTACAATACATATCATAACCGCTATTTTGCTCTATCCAATTGTTAGCAGTTATACCGTTAATGGCGGGTACAGAGCCTGTGTAAATACTAGCATGACCACAAGCAGTTTGTGTAGTTGCATATCCAATATGCGCATTCTCGCAAGAGAAACCTTCTTTTAATAATCTTTTAAAGCCTCCTTCTCCGTAACGAGATGCGTAACGATAAAGGTAATCCCATCTCATCTGGTCTACAACTAAGCCAACCACCAGTTTTGGGCGAGCAGGGGTGCTGGCTTTTGGAGGTTGGGGTTTTTGTTGACTATAACCGTTTAAAAATAGTAAAGAGAGAATGAAGGTTTTAAGAATTTTCATGCTTTTTTTATTGTAAAAATGCAAATATTTAGAGCTTAACGTTTTAAATTAACATGATGGTATTGTAAAATTTTTAAAGCATTTAAGATAATGTTCTCCTACTCCCATCATACAATTCATATTCTAACAGCCTACAATCTAGCTTACCATTGTAAAATTCTATCCTTCGTGATGCTCTTAAACCTATTTTTTTGGCTAAATCTGGGTTTCCAGTAAAAATATAACCAGTATAACCTTTACATTCTTTTTTCATGAAATCGCCAATTCTAGCGTAAGTAGCTTCTAGTTTGCTGTGTACACCTAAACGCTCGCCATACTCGGGGTTAAACATGATGATACCAGCTTCATCTTGAGGGATTCTCGTATCAGCAAAATCGCAAGCGTAAAACTCAATCAATTGGTCTACACCCGCTGTTTTAGCATTCTTTTTACTGATGTCTATAGCATCTTCAGAAATATCTGTAGCAATAATTTTTAAATCTTGATTTTTAACCACTTGGTCTTTTAGCCTTCTTCTCTCTGTAAAGAAAACTTCTTCTTCATAGCCTAAAATGTGCATAAAACCATAATTCATACGTAACAATCCTGGCGTTCTGCCGGTTGCAATGAGGGCTGCCTCTATAGCTAAAGTTCCAGAACCGCACATCGGGTTTATAAAAGGAGATTTGAAATCCCATTGCGTAGCTAAAATGGTTGAGGCTGCAAGCGCTTCTAACATAGGCGCTTTGCCAGGTATTTTTCTATAACTGTGTTTAGCTAAAGTCTCTCCGGATGTGTCTAAAAAGATTTCTGCCTTTTCATTTTTCCAATATAAATGCACTACAGTTTTGGTATAATCCGGACCAGAATTTGGTCTTATTTTGTGCACAGATTTAATCCTGTCTGCAATAGCATCTTTAACTTTTAAATTAGCAAACAAAGGTGTGGTGATGGTAGAATTATCCACATTTGACGTTACAGAGAAATAACCTCCAAAATCTATCAATTTCTCCCACGCTATAGCAGTAACTTTTTGGTAAAGCTCTTCACCATTTTCAGCATCAAATTCTTGAAGGCTATAAAGCACCTGACTGGCGCATCTGAGGTTGAGATTCAGCCTGATACAATCATTTAAACTCACTTTAAGCTCTAGCCCGGTAGAAAAAATTCTTACAGGTTTAAAACCTAAATTTTTTACTTCTAATTCAAGATAAGGCGATAATCTTTTGTTACAGGTTATGATAACCTTTGATGGGGTGTTGAAAACTTGATGCATAAGAATGCGCAATTTAATGATAAAAATATAGAGATTTGATTTTAGTTATTTAAAAACCTGTTGAAATGGAGATAAAAGGAAAAGTTCATGAAGTATCTGAAGTCATGAACGTTACTGATACATTTAGAAAAAGAGAGCTTGTAATAGAATTTGCCGAAAACCCTCAGTACCCGGAATACGTAAAATTTGAAGCCATACAAGACAGGGTTTCATTAATGGATAATCTTAAAATTGGTGATGATGTTGAGGTTTCTTTCAATTTGAAAGGAAGACCTTGGACAGACAAAACCGGTAAAAAACAATATTTCAATACTTTACAAGTTTGGAAAGTAAATGTATTAGGTGCTGATGCAGGTGCTCCTGCTCAAACACCACCATTTGCAGCACCAGTTGATATTAGTGCAGCACCAGAGGCAGATGACGATTTGCCATTTTAAAGAGCCTATTTTCTGATTACAATGCGATAAAAAGCGGCACCAATCCCAAAGGTGACCGCTTTTTTTTTAGAGCCTCACCCCAGTCCTCTACAAAGGAGAGAGAGTGCCTAAATGTGTATTAAAAAATTAAATGTTTAATAATAGAGTTAAAAAATAATCATAAGCAAAGTAGTCCTGCGCTTCCCTCTCCTTTGGAGAGGGATTGAGGGTGAGGCTGTTAAATAATGTTAAACCACCTCAATATTAAAGCATTGGTGTTTATATTTGATTTGAGATGAAGCGTAAAAGTATATCGGTTATTATTGGTTTAATGAGTTTTGCATTGTTGGGAGTAATGGCTATGCAATATTATTTCCTAAAAGAATCTTATCAATTAAAAACTCAAATTTTTGATAGTGCGGTAAATGATGCTTTAAAAAGTGTGGCTTATAAATTAGAAAAAAATGAAGCCGCTGCTTTTTTAGCTCAAAAAGCTGCAAACGAGAAAAAATTAAGAGAAATTAATAGGTTAAATCAAGATTTGAAATTTAGCCAAAACATCAGAAAATCAAAAACTATTGATCGTAACCCGCAAATTAAAGAAAATCCATCCCTAGCTTTTATCAGGCAACTTAAAAAAAATCAAGAAAAATCTGACAGTATTTTTAGGGTAAGAGATAGCATTTTAAGAAATAAATACCCTAATATTTTAGTATATAATGGCCCGGCGCAACAAGAAACTCCAGATAATGTAATTGCCGGCGTAAGATTTGATTTTGAGGAAGTTACAGACGAATTTGGTGTCAGACAAAATCTGGTTAAACAAGTTTATACAGAGCGATTACCTTCCAGAAAAAGACCCAAAAGAGGTAACGTTGTAGTAGATTCTATCAAACAATACGTTATTGTTGACCCTGTATTAGGCCCTGTTGTTCGTACCATTGGTAAACCTAATTACTTATCAGAAATTAGTGAAACCGAGCTTGCAGCAGCAGAGAAACCCATCCATAGCAAAGAAAAAGTAAAAGATGTTAAGCTATACTTAGACTCGGTACAAAAAATCAGCAACAAAAAGGAGATTTTAAATGATTTAGCTTCAGAGTTTCAGCAAGCAAATGTACCTCTGCATAAACGTATTAAACCAGAATTGCTAGACTCTTTGCTATTGATAGAGTTGGCCAATAACGGCATCATGCTCAAGTACAATTATAAAATAAGCTCCAACAAAAGCTCCAGAATTTTATTCAGAAATGCCTCGGATAATAGAATGGATTTTGAGCCAGAAAACACCTACAAGGCCGCACTTTTTCCAAAAGATATGGTACGTGAAGGCGGTTACTTGATGGTGAGTTTTCCAGAAAAAAATAGTCTTATCCTTAAAAATATGAACTCTATTTTAGCTTCATCCATAGGTTTATTGTTGATTTTGACCGGAAGCTTCGCTTATACCATTTTTTCTATCTTAAGACAGAAAAAGATTTCTGAGATGAAGACAGATTTTATTAACAACATGACTCATGAATTTAAAACTCCGGTAGCCACCATCATGATTGCCAGTGAAGCTTTAAGAGACCCCGACGTTAATGAAGACCGCAAACGCGTAAATAAGTTGGCAAGCATTATTTATGATGAAAATATACGTCTTGGAGACCATATTGAAAGGGTACTTAATATTGCCCGTATAGAAAAAGACGATTTAAAAATAGAGCGTAAAGAAGTTAATATTCATGATTTAATTCATGCCGTTTCTGATAGTATGAACTTGCAACTACAAAAGAGAAATGCTATTGTAAACATGAACCTTATAGCCACAAAATCAACCATCATGGGCGATGAGCTACACCTTTCTAATGTATTTTATAACCTTATTGATAACGCCATAAAGTACAGTAAAGAAGCTCCAGAAATTACCATCAACACTACTAATACCCAAACGGATTTTATAATTACCGTTACTGATAATGGAATTGGCATGGGAAGAGACCAGCAAAAGAAAATTTTTGAGCAATTTTACCGTATACCAACAGGTAACTTACATGACGTAAAAGGTTTCGGACTAGGCTTAAGCTATGTAAATAACATGGTGAAAAGAATGGGCGGAACTATAAAAGTGAAAAGCGAAAAAGATAAAGGCTCGGAATTTGAGCTCAAATTTCCATTAGCATAATACCATATAAATGAGTGCAAAAAAAATTCTTTTAGTAGAAGACGATCCTAACCTAGGGATGATTTTAGAAGACTACCTTTCTTTAAAAGGAAAGTTTGAGGTTACCCTTTGTGATGATGGAGATGAGGGCTTAAAAGCATTTACATCTTCAACTTATGATATTTGTATCCTGGATGTGATGATGCCTAAAAAAGACGGATTCACGCTGGCAAAAGACATCAGAAAGATAAACAAACACATACCTATTATTTTTGCCACAGCCAAAGGTATGATGGAAGATAAAACCGAAGCTTTTGGTTTGGGTGGCGATGATTATATTACCAAACCTTTTAAAATAGAAGAGCTTTTATTACGCATTAATGCCCTCTTAAAAAGAGCTGGCAACCAAGAAAAAGTCGAGGAAGAAAAGCCTAAGATTTTTACTATCGGTAAATACACTTTTGATTATCAGCATCAAACAATTATCAACGGTGAAGAGCAACAAAAATTGAGCACCAAAGAGGCAGAATTACTACGATTATTGTGTCTTAAAATGAATGATGTTTTAACCAGAGAAGAAGCACTCTTACAAATTTGGCATGATGATAACTACTTTAACGGCCGTAGTATGGATGTTTTCTTAAGTAAATTACGTAAATACCTTAAAGAAGATAGCCGAGTAGAAATCATCAATGTACACGGAAAAGGGTACAAACTCTTGGTAAATCAGTAAGTAAAAGCTAATTTCATAAGAAATAATGTTTCTTATGAAGTTTCCTTCGCTTAAACAAATTGGTTATACGGCACTAGCAGTATTTCAAAGGTTCCCCATCCCGCTATTGTTTGCAGTTTTAGCAACCAGCTCTTTAATTGCGCTTACCGTAAAAGATCTTGACAATACTTATAACGAAGAACTTGTAAAGGGCGCTTACATAGGCAATTTAGGTCTCGCTCTTACCTTAGCTTTTGCATTATTTGCAGAAAAGCGTAAACTTAAAAATCCCATTAAAATAGGCGTTAATATAGCGCTTATAGCTTTCCTGTTTTCTTTAAGTTTTATCTTAAATCCTTTTGAAAAAGAAGCGCATATTCTAATTCTCCTCATTCTTGCCTTTGCTTTTCATTTAATGGTTTCTGTTGCTGCTTTTCATAAAACAGAAGAAAACCAAGCTTTTTGGCAACTTAACAAGAGCTTATTTTTACGCTTCTTAACTTCTGCATTATACAGCGCTGTATTATTTATCGGTCTTAGTATAGCTATTCTAAGCATACAAGTTTTGTTTGATACAAAATGGAGTGAATCTATCTACCTACGCTTATGGCTTTTTATTGTTGGCATATTTAATACACTGTTTTTCTTATCAGGAGTTCCTAAACCTTTAGAAACTCTAGAAGAAGAACAATCTTACCCAAAAGGACTTAAAATTTTCACACAGTATGTATTAATTCCCTTAGCTAGTATTTATCTACTTATCCTTTTAGCTTATGAAGGGAAAATCTTATTTGAATGGCATTTACCTAACGGATTTGTATCTATACTGATATTGGGTTATGCCGTTTTTGGTATGCTTTCTTTGCTATTGGTTCATCCGCTTAGAAATTTAGAAGAAAACAAATGGATAAAACTCTTTAGTAAAAGCTTCTACCTTTTTTTAATTCCTCTTATTGTTCTTTTGGTTCTTGCGGTTTATACCCGTGTATCTGATTATGGTATAACAGAAAGTAGGTATGTTTTAATTGTTCTCACCCTTTGGCTAAGCTTTATAACGCTTTATTTTTTAATTAAAGGGCAAGAACAAATCAGGATGATTCCTATCAGCCTTTGTGTGATAGCGCTTATCATTTCTTTTGGACCATGGGGTTTGCAAAGCATTTCAAGAAACTCTCAACAAAAAAGATTAAGTGCTCTCTTAGAAATCAAAGCTACCAAAGAAAGAGATCAAGAAATTAGAAATATTGTTGATTATTTACATGATTATCATGGTATAATGGCTCTACAGCCCTTTACTAAAACATCGCTTAGCGATATTAAAACCTTTTTTAAGAATAAGAACAAAAAGGATTCTTTAAACCAGTATCAAAATTATCAAACAAAAGAAAACACCAAAGATTCTGTATTAAAGTTGCTTGGACTTAACCCTATGTACAACCCAAGTATGCAAGGGAATTTTTACAACTTTAGCAATAAAGAAAAAGAGGTTTTAAGTATAGAAAAAGCAAGCGTTTTGGTAACGATAGAAAATCAGTCTTCTTTTAGAGATAACAAATTCAAAGAAATAACAGCCTTTGGAAAAGCTTTTAAAATTTGTAAAGAGAATGAGCAAGAGTTATACTTGGTTTCGGGTAAAGAAAAGCTTTCTTTACAACTTTACAAACTAGGGAAGCAATTATTAAAAAGAAGCTATCCTATTGCTGATAAAAATTATAACACTTTTGAAGTACCAAACAAAGATTTAACACTTACCCAGCAATGGAAGGGTTTAAACATCACCACCAGAATAGAAGAAATGGGTATTGAAGAAGAAAATCAAAAAACCACTATTATTCATTATAAAGTTTATGTACTGATAGCGCCATAAACTTTATAAAAAAGAGCGCATAAAAAAAGCCTTTCAGAAAATTACTGAAAGGCTTTTTTATTATTTTGAGATAATTAAACTCTTTTAGATTTGATACGAGCTGCTTTACCAGTAAGCTCACGTAAGTAGAATAATTTTGCTCTACGAACTTTACCAACATTGTTAACTTCGATTTTATCGATGTTTGGAGAATTCACAGGAAATATACGCTCTACACCAACACCATTAGACATTTTTCTTACGGTAAAGGTTTCTGTAGAACCAGCACTATTTCTCTGGATAACTACACCTTGATAAACCTGAATACGCTCTTTATTTCCTTCACGAATTTTATAGTGAACGCTGATGGTATCTCCAGATTTAAATGCAGGTAACTGTTTTTTCTCTACAACCTGCTCTTCTACAAATTTTACTAAATCCATGATTTTATGCTGTTAAATTACGATTGAGATAAATACCAACCGCACCGAAATTTCGGAGTGCAATATTAGGGATAATTTTTGATAATAAAAAACATAATTAAAATTTTCCACAATTAACATCTTATCTACATCCGCAGGCAATACCAACTGTAGATGAGCCTGTTAGCTTGTTTTCTATTTAAAATCGGGCTTATTTATTTGAAGATTTGCAATTTATTTAATCTCAAAAAAAGAAAAAATAATTAATTTTTTGGGTTCATCAATTAAAAAAGCTTCCATTCTAAGCTTACTCCAACAAATCTGGTCGGCGTTTTTTAGTACGTTCTAAGGCTTGCTCATAGCGCCACTGTTCTATTTTAGCTTGGTCACCGCTTAATAAAATATCAGGTACTTTATATCCTCGCCAATCTGCTGGTCTTGAGTAAACTGGAGCGTCTAACAATTCGCCTTGAAAAGAATCAGACAAGGCCGATGTTTCGTCTGATAAAACACCAGGTATTAATCTTACCACAGCATCAACAATTAAAGCGGCGGGTAACTCGCCACCAGAAAGCACAAAATCTCCAACAGAAATCTCTCTGGTTACAAATACATCTCTAATTCTTTGGTCTATACCTTTATAATGGCCACAAAGAATCATGATGTTTCCTTTAATAGAAAGCTCGTTGGCTATTTCTTGTTTAAAAGTAACGCCATCGGGAGTCATAAAAATAATCTCATCATAAACTCTTTCTGCCTGTAATTTCTCTATGCAAGCAGCAAAAGGCTCAATCTGCATAACCATACCACTACCACCGCCGTACGGATAATCATCAATACTTTTGTGTTTGTTGCTTGCATAATCTCTTAAATTATGAATATGAATTTCTGCCAGACCTTTTTTTTGTGCCCTTTGCATAATAGAATGCGCAAACGGACTTTCTAATAAAGCTGGTAAAACGGTTATGATATCAAATCTCATAGCTCTTAATCTTGAAGATAAACATCCAACAAACCATCAGGAAGCTCTATATTTAGGATTTTATTTTCGATATCCATTCCTAAAATTAAATCTTCGGATAAGGGAAACAATACTTCTTTTTCCTGATACATAACCGTAGCTAAAAACTGCTGAGGGTATTCTCTTACTTCTAAAATTTCTCCAAGTTCACCTTCTTGTTCATCAACAACTGTAAAACCTTTTAAATCTTTATAAGTAAACTCTTCTTTACTTTTTTTAGGCATCAGCCTTTTAGCTAGAAAAATTTTCTTCTTTGCCAAGGGCTGCGCTTTATCTATATGGTTAATGTCTTCAAATAAAAAGTAACCCAACTGCTTTTGCGATAACTTAAACTGCGAAACAAAATAAGGCACCATTTTACCACCAATTTCTATGTAAACAGATTTTAGTTTTAGCTTCTCAGGATTATCATAACTAAACGAAACTTGAAGTTCGCCTTTTAAACCGTGGGTTTTGGTAATAAAACCTATTTCTACATAATCGCCCGTACTCATGCTTTTTATTTTATAAACTCTTGCAAAAGTAAAGTTTTTATGACGAGTTGATTTATAATCGTTTGATTAATTCATTCTTCTGTTTTTTCATTATTATTGATGATGCCTAAAAAGATTTTATTATCCTTTCTGATGTTTTTCCATTTTGCTGCTATTGCGCAAACTGAAAGCAAAGTAGTTTTAGTTACCATTGATGGTTTACGCTGGCAAGAACTGTTTAGAGGCGCAGATTCTTCGCTTATTTACAGCCGATATAACAACCAAAAAGATTATCTATTTAAAAAATTCTGGCATAAAGATGTACAAAAAAGAAGGGCTCTATTAATGCCTTTTATATGGCGTGAAGTTGCTAAAAACGGCCAAATTATAGGCAACAGAGATTTAAAAAGTTATGCATCAGTAAGTAATCCATCCAAGATTTCTTACCCTGGTTATGCCGAGCTTTTTTCGGGTTTTGTGGATAGCAGTATAACTAACAACAACAGGGTTTATAACAAAAACCAAAACCTATTAAGATGGCTAAACCAACAAGAAAGCTTTAAAAGCAAAGTAGCTTCTTTTTCTTCTTGGGATGTATTCAATTATATTTTAAATGATTCTGTTGGAGATTTTGTGATAAATGCAGGTATAGAAGATTTAGAAATTCCAGAAATGGATGAAAGTTTTAAAGCATTAAACGAGATGCAACGCTTAGCCCCTCCTTTTATATCTGATAAAGTAAGGTTGGATGTGATTACCTACCAGTTAGCCAAACAATATTTAAAATTTTATAAGCCTAAATTTTTACACATTGGTTTTGATGAAACAGATGATATGGCACACACTGCCGATTATAAATTTTACCTAGAGCAAGCTCGTAAAAGCGATGATATGATTGCCGATTTATGGAATTACCTACAAAACGATTCTTTTTATAAGAACCAAACCGCTTTAGTAATTACCACAGACCATGGCCGTGGTGAGGTTCCTTTTGGTAATTGGACCAGCCATGGTAAAAGCATCCCTGGCTCAGAACAGGTTTGGATAGCAGCCATAGGTCCATCAATATCTGCAAAAGGCGAAGTAAAAAACACTGATGAAATATTTACCAAACAAATAGCAGGTACATTGGCTAGACTATTAGACCTAAATTTTAATAAAGACAATGTGTTTAAATAAACAAGGCGAGAAATTTCTCGCCTTGTTTTCCACCCTCATCAATACCCCTTCTTCAATTTTCCTTTGTATGCTTTCTTAAACTTCTCAAACCTTGGAATTGAAACCGCTCTAACATAAGCTTGGTTTGGGTTATGTTCTATAAAATCTTGATGATATTCTTCTGCCCTGTAAAAGGCTTTTAAAGCGGCAAGCTCTGTAACTATAGGCTTACTAAATCTATTGCTGTTGCTTATTTTCTTAATTGCATTCATGGCGATATTTTTCTCGGCATCGGTTTGATAAAATAAAACCGAACGGTAAGAAGACCCTCTATCTGGACCTTGTTGGTTTGGCGTAGTAGGGTCATGCGAAGAGAAAAACACTTCTACCAGTTCTTCGTAGCTTACTATGGTAGGGTTATAATAAACCAAAACGGTTTCTGCATGACCAGTGGTTTCTGTATTAACCAATTCATAGGTTGGATTAACAGTAGTGCCTCCGGCATATCCAGAAACGGCAGAGTCTACACCAACAACAGCCTCAAAAATATGTTCAGAACACCAAAAACAACCAGATGCAAAAGCGGCAATAGCTTTACCTTTTGGCGCTACTAACTTAACCGCATTGTTCTTACCTACTTGTCCGTTAGTATTGCAAGAAATAATTAATAAAGCAAAAATGCTGGTGCTTAATATTTTAACTAACTTCATGGTCTTACAATTTTAATCATAAACGAAATTTAAGATAAAATGATTGTAAGTTTTAAGTCATGCTTTTAGCCTGCCCAATTTTCTCGATCCAAACTTCTAAAATGTATAGCTTCTGCTAAATGCTCTATGCCAATTTCATCGCTACCAGCAAGGTCTGCAATAGTGCGGGCTACTTTTAAAATTCTATCATAAGCTCTGGCAGATAAGCCTAATTTTTCCATAGCTGTTTTTAGCAATTGCTGCCCAGCATCAGAAACTACGCAAATAGCTCTTACCATTTGCGGACTCATTTCTGCATTTGCATTGATACCTTGATGCTCTTTAAACCTTTCTGTTTGCATTAAACGGGCTTTTATCACTCTTTCTCTAATCAACTCGCTTGGTTCTGATTTCCTTTCAGATGCCAGTTCATCAAAATTTACAGGCGTAACTTCTACATGTAAATCTATACGGTCTAATAAAGGACCACTTACTTTACTGAGATACTTTTGTACCACACCAGGGCCACAAACGCATTCCTTTTCGGGATGATTGTAATAACCACATGGGCAAGGGTTCATGGCCGCTATCAACATAAAACTAGACGGATAATCTACAGACATTCTGGCTCGGGCCACTGTAACACGCCTTTCTTCTAAAGGCTGACGCATAACTTCTAAAACGGTTCTTTTAAACTCTGGTAATTCATCCAAAAACAAAACACCATTATGAGCCAAAGAGATTTCGCCAGGCTGAGGGTTGCTTCCACCGCCTACCAAAGCTACGTCTGAAACGGTGTGATGTGGAGAGCGGAATGGCCGAGTAGTAATTAAAGCATCGGAAGCTGAAAGCTTACCTGCTACCGAGTGTATTTTGGTTGTTTCTAAGGCCTCGTACAAATTTAACGGTGGCAAAATGGTAGGTAAGCGTTTTGCCAACATGGTTTTACCTGCTCCTGGAGGGCCAATCAAAATGGCATTATGACCACCAGCAGCTGCAATTTCTAAAGACCTTTTGATGTTTTCTTGTCCTCTTACATCGGCAAAATCAGCATCGTAATTATTGATGGCTTTAAAAAACTCATCTCGGGTATCTACAACTGTTAAAGGTGGTTTTTTGCTATTCTTGAAAAAATCTACAATTTCTGAGAGATGGCTAACTCCGTAAACCTCTAATTTACTAACGATTGCGGCCTCTCTAGCGTTTTGACTTGGTAAAATAAAGCCTTTGATATTTTCTTTTTGAGCATTTATAGCAATAGGTAAAGCGCCTTTAATGGGTTTCACTTGTCCATCTAAGGAAAGCTCACCCATGATAAGATAATTTCCTAAATCTTCTTCATCAATTTGCCCTGAAGCAGCTAAAATACCTGTTGCTATGGTTAAATCGTAAGCAGAGCCTTCTTTACGGATATCGGCTGGGGCCATATTTACCACAATTTTTTGGCGTGGCATACGAAAACCGCTATTTGTTAAAGCGCTTTCTATTCTCAATAAACTCTCACGAACAGCATTATCGGGCAAACCCACAATTAAATAAGCAGCTTTACCTCCAGAAATATTAACTTCAATAGTAATGGTTTGAGCTTCTACACCATAAACGGCGCTCCCAAATGTTTTTACAGGCATACATAAAAATTTGTCGGAAAATTAAAAAAATTACATCATATTCAATATAAGGTGTTAGAATATGAACAAAAGATTTTCACTTTCTAGCTAAAAGAAGGTTTGTTTAATTTTATCCCATAATAAAATCATTATTAAACGGTTAAATGTTATATTTCCGATGTGCTTAATATTTCTTCATTTTTATGGATTACGCTGACTTTTTAAAAAAGATAGACGATTTCATCAGGAAATATTACCTCAATAAAATTATTAGGGGCTTGATTTGGCTTTGTGCTATTTTTTTGGCCGCTTTTTTAGTAGTGATTATAGCAGAATACTACAGCTATTTTAATCCGCTTACTAAAACCATTCTCTTCTACCTATTTATTATCAGCCAGTTTGCTTTAGCTTGGTTTTTGGTTGGTAAATATTTACTGAAATATTTGAAACTAGGCGCTTTTATAAATCATGAACAAGCATCTATCATCATTGGAAATCATTTTCCTGATGTAAAAGACAAACTCCTTAATACTTTACAACTACAGAAAGCTTTAACTGATAAGCCTGAACATGAAGCTTTGATTTTGGCTAGTATTAACCAAAGGGTTAAGCAATTACAGCCTATTCCGTTTGTATCGGCTATAAAAATCAGTGAAAACAAGAAATATCTACGCTATGCTATTGTACCGGCTATGGTGATGCTAGTTTTAGCATTTACAACGCCTGCTATTATTACTGATGGTACTAGCAGAATTATTAAACATAACCAGCGTTTTGTTAAAAAAGCTCCTTTCAACTTCGAGATATTAAACAAAAATTTATCAGGCGTACAAGGAGAAGATTTTCAGCTTAAAATTAAGCTAAGCGGAACAGAAATACCTCAGGAAGTTTACATAGAAGACGGTGTTAACAGTTTCAGATTAACACAAGAAAATATTATCCACTTCAACCATACTTTTAAGAATTTACAAGAGGATGTAAGTTTTAGATTTAAAGCTGGCGAGTTTTACTCTGAAACTTATACCTTAAAAATAAGCAAAAAGCCAAGTATTTTAGGTGTTAAGCTATTTTTGACTTATCCGGCTTACTTAAAAAAGAAAAACGAGGTTTTAGAGAATCCTGGTGATATTAGTTTGCCAGAAGGAACTGTTGTAAAATGGTTAATCAATGCAGAGCATACTACAGCATTAACTTTCAATTATCTACAAAATAATATCCAGCTAAAACCTAATACCAGCAATCAGTTTAGCTATCAGCTTAAGCTAACAAAAAGTGCTTTGTATAGTTTAAAACCTCAGAATAAATGGGTTATACCAGATGCTTTAAATTATCAGATAGAGGTTTTACCAGATGCTTTTCCACAAATTGAAGCTACAGAAAAAGCTGATTCGCTTAATAGCCAAGTATTATATTTTATTGGGAAAGCCAGTGATGATTATGGTTTAAACAGTTTAAATTTTCACTATAAAATTACATCATCTAACGATAAAGGCAGACTAGGAAAAGAGTTTAAAGCACCTGTAAAATTGGATAAAGGTAGTTTACAAAGTAGTTTCTTCTACTTCTGGCCTATTAGTAACACAGGTATAAAAGCAGGCGAAGAAATTAGTTATTATTTTGAAGTTTCTGATAATGACGGTGTAAACGGCCCTAAAAGCAGTAGAACAAGTGTTAAAACCTACAGGCTTTTAAGTAAAAATGAGCTTATAGAAAAAGTAGAAGAAAGCACACAAAACGTTAAGCAAAAAATTTCTGATGCTATTAAGCAAGCTCAAAAGATTCAAGATGAAGCCCGAAAGTTAAATCAAGAGTTGTTAAATGCCAAGAGTATGGATTATACTCAGCAAAAGCAAGCACAAGAATTGCTTGATAAACAACAAAAGCTAGAAGAGTTGTTAAAAGAGATAAGTAAAGAAAATCAGAAGAATTTACTAGAGCGCAATCAACTTGATAACAACAAAGAACTTTTAGAGAAGCAAAAGCAAATACAAGAGCTGTTTGATAATGTATTGGATGAGAAGACTAAATCTTTATTAAAGGAAATTCAGAAAATGTTGGAGCAAAAGCTTAGCGATGTTCCTAATCAAGAGCTTAAGCAGGTGCAAAGCGACCAAAAATCTCTGAAAAAAGAATTAGACCGTATTCTTGAGCTTTACAAGCAACTGGAAGTTGAGCAAAAAATAAATCAGGCGATAGATAAATTGGAAGACCTTGCAAAAAAGCAGGAAGGAAACATCAATAAACCCAATTTAAATCAACAAAAAGAAATTAAAAAAGAGTTTAATACGCTTAAAGAAGACTTAAAAGAAATAGCAGAAAAAAATCAGCTTTTAGAGCAACCAGAAAATTTTGATCAACAAAAAGAACAACAACAAGCTATTGAAAAACAGTTACAGTTAGCAGAAGAAAATCTAGCACAAAACCGTAAGCAAAAAGCCAATGAAGCACAAAAAGATGCTGCTTCTGAAATGCAAGAAATGGCTAATAAGCTAAAGGAGATGCAAAGTGAAGACGATGCTGAACAAAGCCAAGTTGATGCCCTAGCTTTAAGGCAAATTCTTCAAAACTTATTAAAAAGCTCTTTTGACCAAGAAAAATTGATGCTTGATCTAAAGAATACCAACATTAACGACCCTAGGTTTAATGAGATTGGTCAGCGACAAAGGAATATTAAGGATAATTTAAAAATTGTTGAAGACAGCTTGTATAGTTTAAGCAAACGGGTTCCACAAATATCAGCTACGGTAAATAAAGAGATAAGCCAAATTAACCAACAAATTGCAGAAGCTTTACAAAACCTTACAGAACGTAAAATTGCAGAGGTAAACAGAAACCAGCAATATGCTTTAACAGCTATCAATAATCTATCTTTAATGCTTAGTGAAGCCTTAGAACAACTGCAAAATGCGATGAAGAATGCTAAATCTGGCGGTAAAGGAAAGCCTAAACCAGGGATATCACAGCTATCTAAAATGCAGCAGGAGCTTACTAAAAATATGCAAAAGGCCAAAGAGCAAATGCAGCAGCAAGGCATCCCGCAAGGGCAAAAAGGTAATAAACAAATGAGCCAGCAGTTTTCTGAAATGGCACAGCAACAACAAATGATTAGGCAAGCTTTACAAGAACTTAATCAACAGCTTAATAAAGATGGGAAAGGTAAATTAGGAAATCTGGAAAAAATCATGCAAGACATGGAACAAACAGAAACTGATCTCGTAAACAAACGTATTACACAAGAGGCTATTAACAGGCAACAAGAGATACAAACGAGGCTATTGGAAGCAGAAAAAGCCGAAAGAGAAAGAGAGCAAGACACACAAAAAGAAAGTAAAGCCGGAAAACAATTTGCACCAAATTATAATTTAGTACTTAAAGAATATGAAAAAATAAAAGAAAATGAGGCTGAAATGCTAAAAACAGTATCTCCAGCGTTAAATAATTTTTATAAGTCAAAAATTAGTGATTACTTTAAAAAATTAAATAAGAGGAAATAATTATGAGTAATCTTTCAGGGATAATGGATAAAGGACTCTATTCTCTTCAACTTCCTTCAAATGAGAATAGTATAGCAGTAGTTGAAAATTTTGTTGATGATTTGGTTGCTACCCTAAATATAGGAGATGATGTTTACGCTAATTTAATGACTTGCCTTAACGAAGCGGTTACGAATGCTATTTTTCATGGAAATAAGCAAAATCCAAATAAATTGGTTTATTTAAATCTTGAAATTATTAATAATAAAAGATTAGTATTTACAGTTGCCGACCAAGGTGAAGGTTTTAATTTTAATAACCTACCAGACCCAACTGCACCAGAAAATTTAGAAAATTTAAGTGGTAGAGGCGTATTTATTATGAAACAACTGGCAGACCAATGTATTTTTAATACAAAAGGAAACGAAGTAGAGCTACATTTTAAGTTCTAATCTCCATCTTTGCATAAACAAAGATTTGATGAAAAAACTGCCCATAAATTTTTTTGAAGAAGATACTACCTATGATCTGAAACATAAAAATGCAGTTAGAAACTGGATAAATACCACTATAGAAGAAGAAAAACATCAGTTACAAGAACTTAATTTTATATTTTGTTCTGATACTTATTTACTAAGTATCAATCAGCAATACCTAAACCATGATACCTTTACAGATATTATCACTTTTGATAATAGCGAGGAAAAAGGAATCATTTATGGCGATATTTTTATCAGTATAGATAGGATAAAAGAAAATGCCAAAACTTTCAAAGTAGCCGTAAGCGATGAATTGCACAGGGTTATTATACACGGTACATTACATCTTTTGGGTTACCCCGATAAGAAAAAAGAAGAAAAGGCTAAAATGACTGAGATGGAAGATTTTTATTTGGCTAAAAGAGCATTTAGAAAGGGTTAAACTTAAAAGTTTAACCCTTTATTTATAATTAAGCCATTGGTACTTCTATCACCAAAAGCTTAGTATCTAAATGAGCTTTTACAGCTACTGATGTTGTATCGTAAACACCAATAGCATCTCTGTTATCTAAAACGTGTTCTGCAACACCTAATTGGCCTTGTAATACAAAAATATATACACCGCTATTATTTCCTTTTAAATTGTAAGAAAGCTCTTTACCGGCTTCTAAATTAGCTAAAGAGAACCATGCATCTTGGTTAATCCAAACAGCTTGCTTATTATCCTTATCCGGAGAAACAACTGTTAAAAACTGGTTATGCTTATCCTCTTCCTTAAAAGATTTTTGATCATATCTAGGCTGAATGTTATATTCCTTTGGAAAAACCCAAATCTGTAAAAATTTAACAGGTTCTGCTTTACTACCATTAAATTCTGCATGTCTAATGCCAGTTCCAGCGCTCATAATTTGTACGTCGCCAGTTTTAATTACAGCATCGTTTCCCATACTATCCTGATGGTTTAAAGAACCATAAAGCGGAATACTTACAATTTCCATATTTTCATGGCCATGCATACCAAAACCCATTCCAGGCTCTACATAATCATCATTTAATACCCTTAATAAGCCAAAACTCATTTTATTTGGGTCTTGATAATCGCCAAAACTGAAAGAATGGTAGCTTTTTAACCAGCTAATTTGTTTTGCTCCTCTATCAGAAGCTCTGTGTATAATCGTTTTCATGATGAAATATTTTTAAATGTTACTTGTCTTTTTTATATAAAAAATTACATGTTTAAACATACAATATTTATTCCAAAGATACAAATGCGTACTTTTGCAGATTGATTTTAGATAAAATGACTAGAAAAGCAATTATTATAGGTGCAAGCGGACTTATTGGCAGTGAATTACTGTCGGTATTACTGCATAGTAACACCTACACAGATGTAATTGTACTTGTTAGAAAGTCATTAAACATCCAAAATCAAAAGCTAAAAGAAATTATTACTGATTTTTCTAACCTTTGGGAGATTAAAGAACATATAAAAGCAGATGTTATTTTTTGCTGTATAGGTACAACCAGAGCTAAAACACCAGATTTAAATAACTACAGAAAAATTGACCACGATATCCCTATTGAAATTGGGAAAATTGCAGTAGAAAATCAGGTTCAACAATATCATCTGGTTTCTGCCTTGGGCGCTAACGCTCAATCATCAAATTTTTATAGTAAAATTAAAGGCGAAACAGAAGATGATTTAAAAGCTTTAAACATCCCAAGCATACATATTTACCAACCTTCCCTATTAAGAGGAGAAAGAAAAGAAAAGCGTATTGGTGAAAAAATAGCCTTATCATTGATGAAATCTATAGATCCTTTATTAATAGGCTCTTTAAAGAAATATAGAAGTATTAAAACATCGGTTATTGCGTTAGCTATGTATCAACAATCATTAAAAGAAGATCAGGGTATTTTTACCTATCCATCAGATATCATAAAAGAATTAGTGTGAGTATAGTATCAGCAGAACAATTAGGTCATGCCTTTAACGATTATTGGCTTTTCAGAAATTTAACTTTTGGCATACAACAAGGACAAAGAGTAGCTTTAGTAGGTATTAACGGTGCCGGAAAATCTACCCTTTTGAAATTGTTAGCAGAAAGAATATTACCTAGCGAAGGAAAAGTAGTAAAGGCTAAAGATATCAGATTTGGTTATTTAGAACAAGACCCAAAATTTAGTGCCGATGCCAGCATCAGCGATTTTATTTTCAGCTTAGATAATAGGCAGCAACAAATTATTAGAGAGTACGAAGAGCTTTTAGAAGAAGAAAACCCAGATTTAGACAAGATAAACGAACTTACAGAAGAGTTAAGCAATCTTAATGCTTGGGAATACGAACATCAAATAAAAACCATTCTTGGAAGATTAGGCATTCATGATTTACATCAGAAAATATCTAACCTTTCTGGTGGACAAAAAAAGAGGTTAAGTTTAGCTAAGTTATTGATAGATGAACCCGATGTTTATGTATTAGATGAACCTACCAACCATTTAGATATTGATACTATTGAGTGGTTAGAGAGTTTCTTAAATACTGGCGGAAAAACCATTTTAATGGTTACCCACGACCGTTATTTTTTAGATAATGTTTGTAATGAAATTATTGAGTTAGACAATGGTCAGGTTTTTTCATATAAAGGCAAATACGCTTATTATTTAGAAAAGAAATCAGAAAAAGATGCTGCAGACCAAGCTACTTTAGCTAAGAACAGAAACCTGCTTAAAAAGGAACTAGAATGGATGCGAAGACAGCCTCAAGCAAGAGCTACAAAATCTAAAGCCAGAATAGATGCTTTTTATGATTTAGAGGAGCGGTCTAAAGGCAATGGAGCTAGAGAACAGGTAAAACTAGAAGTAAAAGTTAGCAGACAAGGAAATCAAATATTAGAGATAGAACATATCAATAAAACATTTAACAACATTTCTATCATCAATGATTTCTCTTACACCTTTAAGAAAGGTGATAAAATAGGTTTAACCGGAAAAAACGGAACTGGAAAATCCACTTTCTTAAATCTTATAACCGGAGAATTAAAAGCTGATTCAGGAACTATTAAAAAAGGTGAGACTACTGTTTTTGGATATTACCACCAATCAGGCTTAAGCTTCCAAGAAGATGAGCGTGTTATTGATGTTGTAAAGAATATTGCCGAGTATATTACCCTTGCAGATGGAAGTACAATTACAGCTTCTCAACTTCTTACACTTTTCTTATTCCCGCCCAAGAAACAACATGGCTTTGTAAGCTTATTAAGTGGTGGCGAGAAGAAAAGATTACACTTAATGAAGGTGTTAATTAAAAATCCAAATTTCTTAATACTGGATGAGCCTACTAATGATTTAGATATTGACACCCTAAATGTTTTAGAAGAGTTTCTTGAAAATTATCCGGGTGTTTTAATTTTAGTTTCACACGATAGATATTTAGTAGATAAACTAACCGAACAGCTTTTCATATTAGAGGGCAATGGTAAAATAAGAATCTATAATGGTAATTATTCTTCTTACCGAGAAGAGCAAGAAATACTTAAACAATTAGAAAAAGAGCAAGCTAAAAAACAACAATCAAAAACCGCTAGCCCCGCTCCTGCTAAAGAAAAAGCAAAACTTACTTTTAAAGAGAAGCAAGAGCTTGAAGCCTTGAATAATGAAATAGAGGTTTTAGAACAAAATATCAAGAGTTTAACAGATAGCTTAAATAGCATTTCTAATCCAGATGAGATTATCAAAACCTCACACTTAATTGAGGAAAAACAAAACGAACTAGATGAAAAATCTATGCGTTGGTTAGAATTATCAGAACTCGCATAACAAAAAATACTCATGTTCCACGTGGAACATGAAGATAAAAAAGAAGAATTGTTTCACGTGAAACATTAAAAATATGTTTGAAAAATATGACGTAATTGTAGTTGGTGCAGGACATGCCGGATGTGAAGCAGCAACAGCAGCAGCAAACTTAGGTTCTAAAACTTTGCTTATTACCATGAACATGGGTACTATAGCTCAGATGAGTTGCAACCCAGCTATGGGTGGTGTAGCTAAAGGACAAATTGTAAGAGAAATTGATGCTATGGGTGGTAAATCGGGTATTATAGCTGATAAATCAACCATACAGTTTAGAATGCTTAACCGTTCTAAAGGGCCAGCAATGTGGTCTCCACGTACTCAAAACGACAGGATGCGTTTTGCTGAAGAATGGCGACTAACACTAGAAAGCACTCCAAATTTGGATATCTGGCAAGACATGGCAAGCGGAATTATTGTAAAAGATGATAAGGTTTGTGGTGTAAAAACATCATTAGGTATAGAGATAGAAGCCGAATCTGTAGTCTTAACAAATGGCACTTTTTTAAACGGTGTTATCCATATTGGAGAGAAAAAAATGGGTGGTGGTAGAACTGGTGAAAAATCAGCAACAGGCATAACAGAACAGCTAGTTGAACTAGGTTTTGAAGCTGGCAGAATGAAAACCGGTACACCTCCAAGGGTTGACGGTAGATCTTTAGACTACTCTAAAATGGAGGAACAATGGGGCGACGAAGAAAGAGGTAAATTCTCTTTTACTGATACCCCTGTCCCAACTGAACAAAGATGCTGCTGGATTACCTACACTAATAGCGAAGTACATGAAACTCTAAAACTAGGATTTGAAAAATCTCCTATGTTTACTGGAAGAATCAAAGGTTTAGGTCCAAGATACTGTCCGTCTATAGAAGATAAAATAAATAGATTTGCAGAAAGAGAAAGGCATCAAATTTTTGTTGAACCTGAAGGCTGGAATACAGTAGAAATATATGTTAATGGCTTCTCTACATCCTTACCAGAAGATATTCAACAAAAAGCATTAAGGTTAATACCAGGTTTTGAGAATGCAAAAATGTTTAGACCAGGTTATGCTATAGAATATGATTTCTTCCCTCCTACACAATTAAGTTTAACCCTAGAAACAAAACTGATTAAAAATCTATTCTTCGCTGGGCAAATAAACGGAACAACAGGTTATGAAGAAGCGGCAGCACAAGGTTTTATTGCGGGTATAAACGCTCACCAAAAAGTACATGATAAACACGAGTTGATTCTAAAAAGATCAGAATCTTATATAGGTGTTTTAATTGATGATTTGGTTACCAAAGGAACCGAAGAACCTTATAGAATGTTTACCTCTAGAGCTGAACATAGATTGCTTTTAAGACAAGATAATGCTGACGAAAGACTCTCTCCTATTGGTTACAATTTAGGCTTGATATCTGAAGAGCGTTTAAACTTAGTAAAAGAAAAAATCAAAAACGCTCAAGCTATTATAGAGCTAACAAAAGAAATTAAAATAGATAAAGAAATTGCCAACCCAATATTAGAAGAGTTAGGAACAAGTAGCATCAGCCAAAGCTACAAATTACACAATCTATTAGGCAGACCTCAGTTAGAAATGAAAGACCTTAGAAGAATGAGTAAACATTTTGACGAGGCTTTAAACGAATACAATAAAGAGACTATAGAGCAAGCTGAAATAAAAATCAAATACGAGAGTTACTTTGATAAAGAGATGGAAATTGTAGAAAAAATGAAAAAGATGGAAGACAAGGAAATCAATCCTGAGTTTAACTATCATTCTCTAAATTCTATCTCTAAAGAGGCAAGAGAAAAATTAATGAAAATAAAACCAAGAACTTTAGGTCAAGCATCTAGAATTTCTGGTGTTTCACCATCAGATATTTCAGTTTTAATGGTTCATATGAGTAAATAATTGATAATCAATATTTTATATAAACAAAACAGTTAATTCAAAATATTTGATATAAACGACTTTTTCGAAATTTTAATGATAACCTTCATCAAAATGATAAAATGTCTTAAATCGCACAAAAATGCTTTTAAATAAAAAAGTGCAAAAAAATATAAATTTCTTACACCTATCTTGGATGATTTTGCTCATTCAAGCTTGTGCTAGTATGCAGCAACCACAAGGAGGCCCAAAAGATGAACAACCACCAAAAGTTTTAAAAGAAACACCTAAAAATTTATCAACCAATTTTATCAATAAAAAAATACTAATTGAGTTTGATGAATATTTTAAACTCAATAATGAGTATACAGAAATTGCTATATCTCCGGCACAAGAGAATCCACCTCTTTATAAAATCAAACAGAAAAGTTTAGAAATAGAACTTAAAGATACTTTAGAGGCTAATACTACTTATACTATAAATTTTGGCAATGCCATAGCAGATGTTAACGAAAGCAACAAGCTTATAAACTATAGTTATGTTTTTTCTACAGGAAAACAAATAGACTCATTACAAATATCTGGTAAAGTTTTAAATTCTAATGATAACCTCCCATTTAAAGGAGCTACTGTATTTATTTTTCCTATCGAACGAGATACCTTATTTGGTAAAAAAAGACCAGCCATTTTTACTACTACTGATTCTTCTGGAGTCTTCTCAATTAAAAACTTAAAAGAAGCAACTTATAAAATTTATGCGCTAAAAGAGGAATCTGGTGATAGAATTTATAACTCGCCTAAAGAAGAAATAGCATTTTTGGAGAAACCCATTAAGCTAAAAAAAGATACAAGCAACATCATTTTAAAACTGTTTAAAGAAGTACCAGAAAAATTTAGGGTATTAGATAGAAAAATAGAAACAGACGGAAGGATAACGCTTATTTTTAATAAACCTATTAAAAAACCATCTATCAAATTTTTAGATAATACCATTAAGAACCCTATCATATCATACTCAAAAAATGCTGATACTACTTTAATATGGTTAAGAGAACTAACTTTTGATTCGCTTAAACTAGTAATAAATGATCAGAATAAAATATTAGATACTATCAAGATAACCAGAAATAAAAAAGATAATTATACGAGAACTATCAAGTTTGAAAGTAACCTTTTATCAGGTAAAATAAAACCAGGTACATCTCTAGAGCTAACTTCTAACCTACCACTGGCAAGTATAAACAAATCTCTAGTACAATTGATGGTAGACTCTGTACCGCAAACCAATTTTAGCTTTGATATAATTGATGCTAATAATAGAGTTGTAAAAGTTAATTATCCTTGGCGTATAAAGAAAAGATACACTCTATTATTCAAAGAAAACGCTATTACAGATATTTATGGTACTAAAAATAAAGAAATAAGTTTAGATGTTGAATTAGATGAATTAGAGAATTACGGTAATTTAACTCTAAATGTAGACAGAGCAGATACTAGTAAAAGTTATATTGTTCAATTACTGAACGAGAAAAAGCAAATCTTAAAAGAATCTCCCATCAATGTAAACACCTTACTAAATTATAATACCATTAGCAATGGCAAATATTTCTTTAAAGTGATAGAAGATATCAATGAAAACGAAATTTACGATACTGGAAATGTTAAAAATAACCTACAACCAGAAAAAGTTTGGATTTATGATAAAGAATTGATTATCAGGCCAAATTGGGATAGAGAAGAGAAAATAACAATTCCTAAAGAGTTTCCTTAAACCAACTTGAATACATGATATAATTATTCGGTAGTTTATCTAATAAAGCCCTTTGCTCATCGGTTAAGGGCTTTATTTTTTTTGCTGGCATTCCGGCATATAAATAACCAGATTCGCACAGTGTATTCTCTAAAACAACAGCTCCGGCTGCAATAATTACATACTCTTCAACAACAGCATTATCCATAACTATAGCGCCCATACCTACCAAAACTTTATCTTTTAAAGTACAACCGTGAACCAAAGCATTATGCCCAATAGAAACTTGATTACCAATAGTAGTTGAAGCTTTTAAATAAGTAGCATGAATAACAGCCCCATCTTGAATATTGGTATCATTACCAATGCTTATACTATTAACATCGCCACGTATAACCGCATTAAACCAAACAGAACAGTTATTACCCATTTTAACATCGCCAACAATAGTGGCATTTGGAGCAATATAACAATCATCGCCCCATTTGGGTGATTTTCCTAAAACTGGTAATATTAAAGGTTCCATTATAATATAGTATCTTTTAATTCATGAGCATGCTGAGGATAATCTGTTGTATAATGTAATCCTCTACTTTCTTTACGCTCGGTTGCTGATTTTATTACAATGTATGAAACTTGTATTAAATTCCTCAATTCGCACAATTTAACAGATAGCTTGGTTCTTTTATAAAACTCTTCTGTTTCTTCATATAAAAGACGGAGTCTTCTCATGGCTCTTTCTAACCTAAAATCCGAGCGAACAATACCCACATAGTCGCTCATCATCTTTTGCATTTCGCGGATGTTATGAGTTACTAAAATATCTTCATTAGAAAGCTGCGTATTTTGATCATTCCAATCTGGAATATTATCCGGAACACTAAATTCATTTAACCTATCCTTAGCATCTAAATAAATTCTATGAGCATAAACCAATGCCTCTAATAAAGAATTGGAAGCCAAACGATTAGCACCATGTAAACCGGTAGAAGTAACCTCGCCACAAGCATATAAACCTTTAATAGATGAACGACCAAATTCATCAACCAAAACACCACCACACATATAATGACAAGCTGGTGTAACTGGTATCATATCCTTAGTCATATCTATACCAATAGACAAACATTTAGCATAAATATTTGGGAAATGAGAAAGTAAATCTTCTTTTTTACGATGTCTGATATCAAGATAAACAAAATCATCACCAGATTTTTTCATCTCAGCATCAATAGCTCTGGCAACAATATCACGAGGAGCTAAAGAACCACGCTCATCGTACTCATACATAAATTCTTCGCCATTTCTTCTTTTTAAAACACCTCCGAAACCTCTTACGGCCTCAGAAATTAAAAAAGAAGGATACTCGCCAGGATTATACAGAGCAGTAGGATGAAATTGAATAAACTCCATATTTCTAACCTTTGCCTTAGCTCTATAAGCCATAGCAATACCATCACCAGTAGCTATGGTTGGATTAGTTGTAGAGCTATAAATATGTCCGGCACCGCCAGCAGCTAATACCGTAATTTTTGATGTAATCTTTTCTATAGTATTATCAGCTGTGTTTAGAGCATAAATTCCATAGCATTCTATATTATCAGAATGTCTGTTCACAAACTCACCAGTATGATGCTGTGTAATTAAATCTACTGCAAAATAATGTGTAAGTATTTCTATATTAGGGTTTTGATGAATTTCTTCTAACAAAGAACGTTCAATCTCAAAACCTGTTATATCCTTGTAATGTAATACACGATGTTCTGAATGACCACCTTCTTTAGCTAAATCATAAAACCCGGTTTTATCTTTATCAAACTTAGCTCCGTACTCAATAATCTCTGAAATTCTATCTGGACCTTCAGTAACAACAATCTCAACAATATTCTTATCACACAAACCATCGCCTGCAATTAAAGTATCATTAATGTGCTTTTCAAAAGAATCTTCCTTTTTATCCACAACTACAGCAACACCACCCTGTGCATACTTAGTGTTAGATTCATCTTCATTAGATTTTGTAACTATCAGAACTTTACCATGTTTTGCAGCCTTAAGGGCAAAACTTAAACCAGCAATACCAGATCCTATAACAAGGAAATCAACATTTCTCATATTAAAATGGCTATGTTTTAAACAAGCCTCAGTTTTATGTGTATAAAAGTATAAAAGATGTTAGTTTAATGTATGTAATAAATTAAAAGTATTTGAAAATGTTAACAAAGCAGCTAAAACTAAAAATCAAGTTTAATTTATTACTTACTTACTGGTAACAAATCAACATTTATTAACGTTTTAAAAATACTTAATATTAAACAGAATAATTTTATAATTTTTTTGTTGCTAATTATAATACTACTGATAATCAATAAGATAAATGCTTATAATTGTTAATAAATTGTTAGTATTATTAAAATAAATCAAAAATCAAGATTTATCTATTTAAAGATATACACCAAACTAACACCTTAATAAACAATAAGAATTTTATTTATAAATAATTAGTTATTATTAGAAAGTGGAGAAACCATTATTTTGAAATTTATACCTTTGGATAAGGAAAAAAAATGAACGTACTAGAAGAGATTAACATAAAAGGTTTTGTTGATGAATATATTGACCCAACCTTAGATTTATTCGCAGAAATAGAGCGATTAAAGAAAGAGAAAAATGCAGTAATTCTTGCACATTATTATCAAGATGCTGATATACAAGATATTGCGGATTATATTGGTGATAGTTTAGGTTTATCACAAGAAGCTGCCAAAACAGATGCTTCTATAATTGTATTTGCTGGTGTACACTTTATGGCAGAAACAGCCAAAATATTATCGCCAAATAAAAAAGTATTGTTACCAGATAGTAAAGCTGGTTGTTCTTTATCTGATAGCTGCCCACCGCATTTATTTAAAAAATTTAAAGAGAAATATCCAGACCATTTGGTTATTACTTATGTAAACTGTACGGCAGAATTAAAAGCTTTAAGTGATATTGTTTGTACATCTAGCAACGCAGTGCAAATAGTAGAAAGCTTACCAAAAGATCAGAAAATCATATTCGGTCCGGATAAAAACTTGGGTGCTTACGTAATGAAGAAAACAGGTAGAGATATGGTTTTGTGGAATGGCGCTTGTATGGTACATGAGATTTTTGCTCAAGAGAAAATTACAAAATTAAAGGAACGTCATCCGCAAGCTAAATTTATTGCACACCCAGAATGTGAAGATCATATTTTGTCTATGGCAGATTATATAGGCTCTACTACTGGATTATTAAATTATACCATTAAGAATGAGGCAAAAGAGTTTATTGTAGCTACAGAATCAGGAATTATCCACCAGATGGCTAAAGCAAACCCTGATAAAACTTTTATTCCGGCACCACCAAATAATACTTGTGCTTGTAATGATTGTCCGCATATGAAGCGTAATACTTTAGAAAAATTGTATTTGTGTTTAAAAAACGAATTACCTGAAGTAGATGTTCCACGTGAAATTATAGAAAGAGCAAGATTACCTATTGAAAGAATGCTAGATATATCGGCTAAATTAGGTCTTTAAAAAATAAAATAGCGTCAATAGCAGAAATGTTATTGACGCTTTCTCTCTCCATTTAAAACTATATGATGAAAATCTTGAAATTATTCATGCTATCTGTAATAGTTTTAATGGTTTCTTGCACATCTAAAAAAAAATATAATCAAGCTTTAAATGTTAAACATCCAGTTGAAGCATTAAAAGAGGATTATCAAATTTTAAAAACATCCTTACTAGAAGCACACCCGGGTATTTATTGGTATATAGATAGTATTGTTTTAGCACATAAGTTTGATAGTGTAGAAAACCTGCTGCATAAACCTTTAACTTCTTTAGAGTTTTATAGATACGTTGCTCCTTTAATAACAGAAATTAAATGCGGACATACGCGTTTGGTTTATCCTAACAAAAAATATACTATAGCAGAAAAACAGATTTTAAAAGCAAAAGGAGTTCATCCTTTTAATCAGTTTAAAATAGCTTTAGATGATGATAAAGTGTGGATTAAATCTGTAAAAGATTCCTCAAATCATACGCTTAAACCTAAAATGGAAGTTTTAAGTGTTGATGATTATCCGATAGATAGTATCGTTAAAAAAGCAAATCAACTATTTAGCTCTGATGGTTTTAATAAAACCTTAAATCCATACATCATAGAAAATAATTTTGGATATTACTATCAATTAAATTTTAAAAAAAGTGATACCATCTGCTTAAAAATTAAAGAAGATACGCTGGTAAAAGATATTACTTTAGGTTTTAGTAAAATTAAATCATCATCAAAAAAAGTAAATAAAAAACTAGCTTATTTAGGTAAAGATGCAGATGGTAAACCTATATTAGATTTAAAAATAGATAGCTTAAATAAAACAGCTATTTTAAAAGTTGGAAGCTTTAGTTTTGATCAAGCTAATTTCAGTAAGTTTTATCGTCAGTCATTTAAAAAGCTTAAAGAACAAGAAATCAACCATCTAATTCTTGATTTAAGAGGAAATTCTGGTGGAAAATTAAGTGCATGCAATAAATTATTTAGGTACTTATATGATAAACCAGCCATCTTTAACCAAAGGGTTGAGGTTAAAAAAAGGTATATATCAACACGTAAATATTTTCAAAATTCGTGGTTTTATAATTTCCCTTTTCCACATTTAACCATAAAAAAAGATAGTATGGGTTTTTATAGTCTTCTTAGAACCAATAAAGCTTTAAACCCAAAAATTAACGTTTACAAACCTGATTTATATGTATTAATAAATGGTTTATCATACTCTGCAACTTCTTTATTGGTAGCAAACTTACAAGGTGTAAAACGAGGAATTTTTATTGGCGAAGAAACAGGTGGCGCTTATAACCAATGTACAGCAGGTACAATACCGTATGTTAACCTACCAAATACTAAACTAAAATTGCGTTTACCTTTAAAAGTTATAAAACCAAATACCTCACAAAATATAGTTGGGAGAGGTGTTTTTCCTCATTATGAAGTAATTAACACTTTCGTGGATGAGTTAAATGGTAAAGATAATCAGCTAGAAAAAGCCTTACAGCTGATAAAGACTAGGTAAAACTTAATGAGTAATTTTTTGCACTTTTGTATTTCAAAAGGATTTAAGCATGTTCGAGAATACGCAAAAGACAGAAATAGCAAATTTAGGAGAGTTTGGTTTAATAGACCATTTAACAAAAAATATAAAATTAAACCTTGATACCACTATTAAAGGCGCTGGTGATGATGCGGCTGTTCTAGATTTTAAAGATAAAAAGACCTTAATTTCTACCGATTTACTTCTAGAAAACATACATTTTGATTTAGCTTTTACACCTTTAAAACACTTAGGTTATAAAGCTATTCAAGTTAACTTAAGTGATATTTATGCCATGAACGGGATGGCATCGCATGTAACCGTATCATTAGGTTTTTCTAGCAAATTTCCATTAGAGGCTATAGAAGAATTATATGCTGGGATGTTACTAGCCTGTCAAAAATATAACATTGATTTAATTGGTGGAGATACCACTTCTTCCAGACAAGGTTTAGTTATTAGTGTAACCAGTATAGGTTATGCTGATGAAAGTGATATTGTTTACCGTAATGGCGCACAAGAAGGAGATTTAATTTGTGTTTCTGGCGATTTAGGTGGCGCTTATGTTGGTTTGCAATTGTTAGAAAGAGAGAAACAAGTATTCTTAGCAAATCCTAAAATTCAGCCCGATTTAGAAGGTAAAGATTACATTATAGAACGTCAGTTAAAACCAGAAGCAAGATTAGATATTGTTGATTTATTGAAGAAGATGGAAATTAAACCAACTTCTATGATAGACATATCAGACGGTTTAGCTTCTGAGATATTACATATTACCAAACAATCTAAAAAGGGTTGTAAGTTGTATGAAGAGAAATTTCCGATAGACCCACAAACTGTAGAAATGGCTAGAGATTTTGGTTTAGATCCAACTGTTTGTGCTTTAAATGGCGGTGAAGATTATGAACTATTGTTTACCATTAAACAAGCAGATTACGACCGCTTAAAACACGATGTTGATATTTCTGTCATTGGTTATATTACAGAAGAAAACGCTGGTAATTACTTAATCACTCGGTCTGGAAACGCACATGAATTGAAAGCTCAAGGTTGGAACGCTTTTAAATCTACAGAAAGCTAATGATGTTTATTAGAAAAGGTTCTTTAGCAGATAAAGAAGCACTTTTTAATTTGTATCTGGATGTTTCTAAAAACCCTAATGGCATTGCAAGAGCGCCAGAAGAAATTGATATCCTTTTTATTGATGATGTTTTTAACAATATCATTAAAAAAGAAGGTTTATTATTTTTAGGCGAAGAAAGAACAACAGAAAAAGTTATTGCTGCAATTCATGCTCATAAATATGGTATAGGAATATTTGATCATGTTTTAACCCATTTAACCATTTTGATACATCCGGATTATCAACAACAGGGATTAGGAACTGAACTTTTTCAAAGGTTTTTAAGTGAGATAGAAAAGCACCGTCCTGATGTTAAAAGAGTAGAGCTAGAATCAAGAGCATCTAACAAAAAAGCCTTAAAAATTTATCAAAAACTAGGTTTTAAGCATGAGGGTATATTACATCAAAAAACAAGAAATATAGATGGCTCTTTTGAGGATAGCTATGTTTTTGCTTGGGAGAATAAAAACTTCTTGTACTAATTTTCTTCCTCTGGTTTAAACATCAAAAGGTTTAATAAATTGGGGTTAAAAACTTCATTAGCAATTTCTAAAATTTCTGATGCACTAACGGCATTTAATTTAGCAAATACCTCTTCTAAAGAATCTACCCTATTAAAATCTATTAAACTTTTTGCCATAGAGATTAAAACGCCCATACGGTTTTCTTCTCCTAAAGCAATTTGACCAATAAATTTTTGCTTAGCTTGTTGTAATTGTACTACACCTAATTTTTGTTCTCTTAGTTTCTTTAGTTCTTTATGTACAAGTTTTAAAGCTTTATTTACCTTTTCTTCATCGGTACCAAAATAAATTGAGAAAATACCAGAATCACTAAAAGCGGTGTAATTAGACTCAATAGTATAAGCAATGCCGTACTTTTCTCTTATTTCTAAATTCAACCTCGAACTCATCCCGTTACCGCCAAGAAGATTATTTAACAGTAATAAACCATGTTTTTTATCATCATGAAAAGAATAAGCATGACTACCTAAAATACAATGCGCTTGGTTAATAGGTTTAGCAATAATAAGCTCTTGTTTAGGATTTGGAATTGGTTTTAAACGCTGTTTTTCTTTTCTGTTTTCTGGGATGATACCGAAATATTTATCGCATAAAGCCCAAATCTTAGTTGCTTTGTAATTTCCGCTAACGGCAAAAACTATTTCATGCGTATTATAGGTTCTAGCTATAAAATTTAAAATATCTGATTTTTTAAATGCGGATACAGAATCTTTAGTTCCTAAAATATTTTCGCCAAGCGGATTTCCTTTAAATAATAAACTCTCAAAATCATCATTTATAGCCTCTTCTGGCTGGTCTTCATAACTTAATATTTCATCAATAATAACCCCTTTTTCTTTTTCCATTTCTATTTCCGGAAACATAGAGAAAAAGGCAATATCTTGTAATAAGTCTACAGAGCGCTCTAAATGTTCATGTAAAAAGGATGCATGTAAGCAAGTATATTCTTTAGTTGTATAGGCGTTTAAATCTGCTCCCACAACTTCTAAACGATTTAAAATCTGATTAGTATTACGTTTTTTAGTGCCTTTAAATAGTAAATGCTCAATAAAATGCGCTAGGCCTGGTTTACCTTCTTCTTCATCTCTTGCTCCAGCATTAATAATTAAACAACAATGCCCAATAGGCGAAACTGTTGGTTTAAATAATATCCTAATGCCGTTTCTTAATCTGTAAACTTCGTGATCCATAAAAGAACCGCAAAGATAATTAATAAATAGAGCAATTAATTTTTAAATAAAAACAGCATTTGAATTTCAAATGCTGTTTTTATCTCTTAATTAGATTGTGGAGGGGTTGTTGTTGTACCGCCTCCGCCGCTACCTCCATTTGGTGTTGTAGTTGAAGTAGTGTCAGTTGTTGTACCAGTTCCGTTCATTCCGCCAGTACCAGATTGGTCTGTAGTACCTGTAGAATCAGTAGTGTTTGTAGAATCTTTGGTAGAGCTACATCCTGTAGCTATGGCTCCAATCACTGCAAAGCCCATTACCAATTTAAAAAAATTGCTTTTCATATCTCATTAATTTAGTAGATATGAATGCTTGGCTAAATTGATGCCAATAAACTATATGAAATGGTATAAGAAAACTGCCTCACCACTAAAAGCAGGTTTTTTTTGATCTTTAACTTCTAGTTCTATACCAATTGTTGCTTTGGTTACACCGCGTAAATTAGCAATATCAACTAATTTAACAGCCAATCTTACTTCGCTATTTACAGTTACCGCTTGTGCAAAACGCAATTTTTCTATCCCGTAATTGATTTCCATTTTTAGATTTTGGATATCAACAATTTGTTTCCATAAGTATGGTATTAAAGATAAAGTAAGATAACCATGGGCAATTGTTGCCTTAAACGGACTTTCTGTTTTTGCTCTTTCTGTATCGGTATGTATCCATTGATGGTCTAAAGTAGCATCAGAGAATAAGTTTATTTGCTCTTGGGTGATGGTATGATAATCAGAAAAACCTAGTTCTTTTCCTAAATGAGACGCAAACTCGTCGTGGCTCTTAATTACTAACATGGTATAATATTTTAGATAAATAAAATTTGAATATACAGATTATATAAAATCTAACAGATGAATTATAAAACAATAATAAATGCTTTTTTAAAATTAAATTTGTTGAAACAAGCCACATCATGAATTTAACCATAGACGATAAAACCTTCGAGCCTTTTATAGATGCCAATATGATAGAAAAGCGTGTACGCTTATTAGGTATACAAATGAATGTTGATTATGAAGAGAAGGTGCCTATTTTTATTGGGGTTTTAAATGGTAGCTTTTTATTCATGGCAGATTTGATGAAAGAAATCAACATCAGTTGTGAGATGGCTTTTGTGAAGGTTTCATCTTACCATGGCGAAACACAATCTTCAGGTAATATTATAGAAGAGTATCCATTAAGTATCGATATAGAAAATAGAGATATCATTATTGTAGAAGATATTATTGATACCGGAAGAACCTTAAATTATTTGATAGAAAAGTTTAAAACCAAAAATCCGGCAAGCATTAAAGTTGCCAGTTTGTTGTTAAAGCCCGATGCTTTACAAGTTAAAATTGATGAGATAGCATACATTGGCTTTGAAATAGCTAACGACTTTGTGGTAGGTTATGGTTTAGATTATAAAGGACTAGGAAGAAACACGAAGGATATTTACAGGTTGTGTAGTGAGTTATAAATCATTAATCCTGGCCCACTTTATCAATTCTACATCTTGAGCATCAAATTTTCCAACATTAGACCAGTGTACAGCGTGTATATTTTTTAAATTGAATTCATAAACCCATTGAGGGGATAAATTCATATCTATCAAGATTTTAATGCAGTAGCAAGAGGGGCTTCAAATTCTTCGGAACGCCATGCAGCTAAAAAACCTCCTTAAACTCTTATATTTTAACTTAAGAAGCTCTAATACGCAAACACTTTAATAAGATTTTTTATCTTCGTGTCCTACATTAAAATAAATCAAAGAAAATGCATAGAACTCATACGTGTGGCGAATTAACGATTGCCGATTTGGGAACTCAGGTTGTGTTAAGTGGTTGGGTACAAAAATCCAGAGACTTAGGAGGCATGACTTTTATTGATGTTAGAGATAGATACGGTATTACCCAATTGGTTTTTAATGCTGATGATAATGCCGAAATGAGAGCAAAAGCCCGCGAATTAGGAAGAGAGTTTGTGATAAAAGTAAGCGGTACGGTTATAGAAAGAACCAATAAAAATCCTAAAATAGCCACCGGAGATATTGAAATTAAAGTTTCTGAGTTAGAAATTTTAAACGCTGCAAAACTCCCTCCTTTCATGATAGAAGATGAAACCGATGGTGGAGACGAGCTAAGAATGAAATACCGTTACCTTGATTTAAGAAGAAATCCGGTACGTAATAACCTAGTGCTGCGTCATAAAATGGCTCAGGAAATCAGAAAATATTTAGATGCACAAAACTTTTTAGAGGTAGAAACACCTGTTTTAATAAAATCTACACCAGAAGGTGCTAGAGATTTTGTGGTACCAAGTCGTATGAACCCGGGTGAGTTTTATGCTTTGCCACAATCTCCACAAACCTTTAAGCAATTGTTAATGGTTTCTGGTTTTGATAGGTATTTTCAAATTGTAAAATGTTTTAGAGATGAGGATTTAAGAGCCGATAGACAGCCGGAGTTTACCCAAATAGACTGTGAAATGGCATTTATCGAGCAAGAAGATATCCTAAACTTATTTGAAGGCTTGGTGCGCCACATGTTTAAAAACGTAAAAAATCTGGATATTCAAGATTTCCCAAGAATGTCTTATGATGATGCTATGCGTTTATATGGTTCTGATAAGCCAGATACCCGTTTTGGGATGCAATTTGTAGAAGCTACAGATTTTGTAAAAGGAAAAAGTTTCCCTGTTTTTGATAACGCTGGTTTAGTTGTTGGTATCAATGCAAAAGGTTGTGCTTCTTATACGCGTAAGCAAATAGATGAACTAACAGACTTTGTTAAACGTCCGCAAATTGGTGCTACAGGTTTAATTTACATGCGCCATAACGAGGATGGTACCTTAAAATCATCAGTAGATAAATTCTTTAACGAGGAAGAACTACAAAAATGGGCAGCTGCATTTGCTACAGAGCCTGGCGATTTAGTATTAATTCTGGCAGGAGAAAACCCGGATAAAGTACGTAAACAGTTAAACGAGTTACGTTTAGAGATGGGTAACCGCTTAGGTTTAAGAGATAAAAATAAATTTGCACCACTTTGGGTATTAGATTTTCCTTTATTAGAGTGGGACGAAGAAACAGAGCGTTACCACGCTATGCACCATCCTTTTACATCACCAAAACCAGATGATATATCTAAACTAGATACAGACCCAGCAGCGGTTAGAGCCAATGCTTACGATTTAGTAATTAATGGTACCGAAATTGGCGGCGGTTCTATCCGTATACACGATAGAGAATTACAATCACTCATGTTTAAGCATTTAGGATTTAGCCCAGAAGAAGCTCAAAAACAATTTGGTTTCTTAATGGAAGCCTTTGAATATGGTGCACCTCCGCATGGTGGTATTGCTTTCGGTTTTGATAGATTGGTATCCATCTTCGCTGGTTTAGACACTATACGTGATGTTATTGCATTCCCTAAAAATAACTCGGGAAGAGATGTCATGATAGATTCTCCTTCTACCATAGATGATAAACAAAAGGTAGAATTACATATCAAAACAACAGTATAAAACATAAAAAAGGAGAACTAAACGGTTCTCCTTTTTCTTTTAGCTAAAATCTTCTAAATCCTTCTTAACCCTTCGTTCTATCAAAATTTTCTTTTTGTCTATTTCGGCATTGTTTAAAGTATCTAAAGTATTATCGGTAACTATAATTTCGTGGTCTTTTTCCTTTTCGCTGTTGTGAATAGCTACGCTTTCTATGTTTTGTAGGGCAACATCGTAAGGGCCTTTGTCAGACATTAGCTTAACAAAAACAGGTAAACATTCTAAAAGTACAAACAGGAAAGATATAAAAGATATCGCCAAATAAGTATCCACATCTCTGCTGCCATCAGGGTTAAAAGAAAGCTGTCCAAGAGCATAATTCCTGTCCGCAAAGCCGGCAACATTAGCTAAACTATCCAGTTGTTTTTCGTTAAAAAGTAAAGTGCTATTTAAGCCCTCCATTTCTTTACGCCGGTTAATAATATCGTCTATACGCTGTATATCATTTCTTACTTGTATTAAACGGGCTTCTTTTTGGTCTATTACAGCTTGTTTTTGCTTGGCGTAAGTACCAAATCCGGTTACACCGCTGGTTTGGTTGGTTTTATCGCCAAAAACCTCTTGATTTAAAATATATCTAGAACGATTGATATCTTTCTCTAAAGAATCTTTCTCTGATTTTAATTCCTCAAACTTTGCAAGCTCAATACTATATTTATCAGAGAAGGCTCTATTTAAAGTATCTATTTTAGAACGTTGTCCGTTTAAATAGCTAGTTTTTAGCTTTTGCCTAATTTCTTTATCAAAAATTTTCAGTTCTAAAGGTCTTGATATCACAATACCAATCATGATGGCTAATAATATCCTAGGTAAAGCCTGATAAATTTGCTGGTTAGAACCACCTGTCTTCTTAATACTGGCAACAATATAGCGGTCCATATTAAAAATGGCTAAGCCCCAAATTATACCAAATAACATCGCAAATAAAACAGCGGCATTACTCCCAGAAAAAACAAAATACATAGCATAACCACCAGATAAAGAAGCAAATAAGGCGGTAAAGAATATGGTTGCACCAATACCAACATATTTATTATGTTCTGTAGGATATTTTTTAAGTGTTTCTATGTGTGCGCCAGAGCAAAACCAAAAGAAATCGGTTATTTTTTTCATCTTATAATTTTCAATAAAAATGTTTTTCTCTTACAGCAAAATTTATGCTCAAAATAAACAAGCTATAAACGCTTATAAGACTTATTTAGGTATAGGCATGTTACAGTATATAGTTGATAAATGGTAAACTTTAATTATTAAGTTTTAAAACCTGCTATTTTTACTATTTTTGATAAGCATAAAGTATTTTATTATGAACGAGATAACAGTAGCAGAGCTAAAAAAATGGAAAGATGAAGGCAAAGAATTTCAATTAATAGATGTTCGTGAGCCTTTTGAATATGAAATGTCTAACATAGAGGGAGAAAATATTCCGCTTGCTAGTGTTTTACTAGAGGCAGATAAAATATCAAAAGATATTCCTGTAGTTATGCAATGCCGTAGTGGTGCCAGAAGTGCTGCTGCTTTAAACCAATTGCAAAACCTAGGTTATACCAATCTTTACAATTTAAAAGGTGGTATTTTAGCGTGGGCTGCAGAAATTGAACCTGGCATGAAAGTATATTAATCATGTTTAAAAAGGTATTATTTAACGTTATTTTAAACTTAATCATTATTTGCTCTGCCATAGGAGCTGTAATGGCTTTTAAGGCTGGTAATTATTTCTTACCCATACTTCTATTAGCAGCATTTGGCTTAAGTTTGTATTATAAAATTAAGTTGATGAAGCAGGTGCGGGAAGAAATGAAACTAAAGGCAGAAGAAAAGCTAAAAAATAAAAACCCTAAAAAGCGCTCTTAAGGCGCTTTTTTCATAACAAATCTTTTTGCTAAATAAGAGAACCAATTTTGAGGCGTTTTTGTAATTTGGTATAAATATGAATCCTTACGAAAGAAAACGTCGCTGGAAATATCTCCTACTTTTTTTCGCAATAGTTATTGCTGTTTCTTCGCTTTGGTATACTGATTTTTTGGTGCAAAATATTGCAAAATCAGAACGTACCCGGGCCGAGCTTTGGGCGCAAAGTCTTAAGCGGATGTTTGAAACCGATAACGATGAGATGATGAACTTCCTTTTCACTATAAGGGATAGTTTACCTGTGCCCGCAATTGTAACCAGCGAAAAAGATTCTATCATTACCTACCAAGGCTTAGACACTGCTAAAACGTACTTTCAGATTGAAAGTAATAAAAAATACGACCCAAAGTATTTTCTAAAAGAGCTACGGGAAATGAAAAATCAGCACAACCCTATTCCAGTAGAGTTTTATGGAAAAAAAAATCTCATTTACTATAAGGATAGCGATTTGCTAAGTCAGCTTAAAGTTTTCCCTTATATCCAACTCAGTTTAATTGCAGTTTTTCTGATGCTGGCATACTTTGCCTTTAATTCGGCAAGAAAATCAGAACAAAACCAGGTTTGGGTTGGTTTAGCAAAAGAAACAGCGCATCAGTTAGGCACACCTATATCTTCTTTAATGGCTTGGGTAGAGCTTTTAAAAGAAAGATTTAAAGCCGATGATTCTTTAATATTAGAAATGGAAAATGATGTGAAAAGACTAGAGGTTGTGGCCGATAGATTTTCTAAGATCGGCTCTAAGCCTATCTTAAGTAGTCATTCTGTTTATGAAGTTGTTAAAGATTTTGTTGATTATTTTAAAGTTAGGGTATCAGATAAAATTACTTTTGAGGTAAACGGAGACGAGCAGTTAGAAGCTCTTATTAACGTTCCTTTGTTTGATTGGGTGATAGAAAACATCCTAAAAAACGCAGTAAACGCTATTGATGGGAAGGGAATCATCAGCGTCAATATCAAAGAAAATATTGTTAAAGAACAAATTATTATAGACATCACAGACACAGGTAAAGGTATCCCACGCTCAAAGTTTGATACCGTTTTTCAACCAGGTTTTACTACTAGAAAGAGAGGCTGGGGCTTAGGCTTATCATTAACTAAAAGAATGATAGAAAACTACCACGGCGGACAGGTTTTTGTAAAAGAATCTGAACTGGGTAAAGGCACTACCTTTAGAATTATACTTAAAAGCAGCATAAATTATGTACCAACCATTTAGTAACGAATACGCTCCATATTACGAAGGATACATCAAATTAGTATCAGGCCAAAACATCCTTAGAAAACTAAAAAACCAATTAAATGAGGTTGATGATTTCTTGGCAGAAATACCAGCAGAAAAGCATGACTACGCTTACGCTGATGGTAAATGGACCGTTAAAGAAGTTGTTGCCCATTTAATAGATACAGAAAGGGTGATGGCTTACCGAGCAATGCGTTTCTCAAGAAATGATTTTACACCACTACCGGGTTTTGATCAGGATTTATACATGCAAAATGTTGATGTAAGTAAACGTTCTTTTAATGATTTGGTAGATGAATTATTGCTTATGAGACAGGCTAACCTGTATTTTTTCAAATCATTAACAGAAGAAGATTACAAGAAAAAAGGCGTAGCAAGCGAAAGAGAAGTAAGTGTTGGTGCTTTATTATTTATTATGGCAGGCCATATAGAACATCATTTTAGGGTATTAAAAGAAAAGTATTTAAAATGATTTGGTTTAAAAGTTATACTCCAGAAGAATTAAACAGCAGGCCAAAAAATCATATTGGCGCCTTGTTAGGGATTAGTTTTACCCATATTGGTGATAATTTTTTAGAAGCTACCATGCCGGTTGATGAACGTACCCACCAGCCGGTAGGTATTTTACATGGAGGCGCTTCGGTAGTGCTTGCAGAAACTTTAGGAAGTGTAGCTAGTAACTTGGTTTTAAATCCCGAAGAAAAAATGGGTGTAGGTTTAGAAGTAAATGCTAATCATTTACGTCCTGTTAAATCTGGATACGTAAAAGGTGTTTGTACGCCAATACATATTGGCGCAAAAACACATATTTGGGATATTAAAATTTACGATGAAAGAGGTAAAATGAGCTGCATCAGCAGGTTAACGGTAGCTGTAGTTCCCGCTGCTGTTAAATAGCTTATAATTTTTGTTGCTTCTCTTTTTTCTCTATCGTATAAGAAATAAATAGACCCAAACCACCAAAAAGTGTAATTAAAGAGAAATATATAGCCTCGTTTTTAGTATTTCCCCACTCGTTAACATTATGTGCAAAAACGGTGTTATCTAAAACAAAAGCTAAGAATAAACCTAAACCAGCACCCATCAAAAGTAAAGCTAGCTTTAAATAGTAATTAGATTTTGATTCTGGTTTTTCTGGTATCGGGTTTAATCCTCTTTCAATTAAAGCCATTCTTTCTTTATTGGTTAGGTATCGCCAACCAAAAATTACTGCAAAGCTTCCTATAAATATGGTAAGCGGAATTAAGATTTCTACATTGTTCATAATCTTGTATTTAATGTTTAATAATTTTGTTAAATCTTATTGTTTGGAAGCTAAGACTACATCGTTTTTAAACAGGTTACACCAAAATTAAAATTTTTATGATGCTTATTTTTTTAAAGATATTTTGATTTACCTGTAACCTAAAGCTTATAGGGGTTGTCTTAGCATCAACACATGCAACAAGAACTAACAGACATAGCTATTATAGATGCGGTATTAGCAGGAGACCAACAAGCCTATGCGCTTTTGGTTAAACGCTACCAACGCTATGTTTTTACTTTGGCTTTAAGATTTACCAAGGGAAGAGAAGATGCTGAGGAAGTGGCTCAAGATTGCTTTGTGAAAGCATTTAAATATTTAGCTGGTTATGAAAGAAAAGGGAAGTTTACTACATGGCTTTATAGTATAGTTTATACTACCGCTATGACTTATTTAAGAAAAAAACAAGTTGATATTCTATCTATTGATGATGAAAACCATCAAAATGTTTTAGATAGTCATGAGGCAACACCAGACTTAAATACCGAGCGGAAATCAAGAGATTATTATTTAAATTTAGCTATAGAAAGTTTGTTACCAGATGATGCCAGCATTATTACCTTGTTTTATAAAGGCGAGCAATCTTTAGAAGAGATAGCTCAGATAATGGGAATTGAGGCTAATACAGCTAAAGTAAAATTACATAGGGCTAGAGGCCGATTAAAAATTAAGTTAGAACAACTTTTAAAAAGCGAAGCGGAGGATTTAATATGAAAAGTGCAGAAGAAAAAATTTGGAATTATATAGATGGTTTATGTAGCCAAGAAGAAGCCTTAGAAATAGAGCGATTGCTTCAAGAAGATATTGCTTTTCAAAACCTTTATCAAGAGATATTAAGTTTTGATGAACATCTTAAACAAACAGATTTGGAAGAGCCTTCTATGGGTTTTACCTTCCAAGTAATGGATAAAATAAGACTACAGGCGCAACCACTATCGTTAAAAGCACAAGTTGATAAAAGAATAGTTTACGGCATAGCTGCCTCTTTTATTTTAATATTAAGCCTTATTATGGCTGTAGCAATTGCCCAAACCAATTGGTCTGCTTCAAGTGGTTATTTTGATTTTAGTATGAACTACGATGCTTTTAAAATCGGCGAAGGCTTTTCTAGAACGGCTATTCAAGCTTTCTTGTTTTTTGATATCATCATCATGCTTTTAACAGCAGATTACTTCTTCAGAAAAAAATCTAAATTAATTTAAAAACCTATCTTTTAATTCCTGAGTAGGAAGCATACAATGGTCATCCTTCCCAAACCATTTATAACGGTTTTTAGCGATGATATCGTAAATAAAATCTCTTATAAACTTAGGAATGATGATGAAGATATAAGCAGTTTTCCAAAAGCCATTTAATTGCGATGCTATTTTTAAAGCAGCAGTAGATTTGGTAAAAACACCCTTTTCTGTAAGTAGTATTACCGAGCTTAGTTCCTCTACAGAAATAACTTTTGTTAAAAGTTCTTGTTTGGCAAAGTCTGATTGTAATGCAGCAAATCTAAATTTTGCATATTTATCATGCTTTATGATAAACCGCACAAAACCATTACAGAGGTTACAAATGCCATCAAAAAAAATTACAGGTTTATCTGTCATATCAAAATCTAAAACAAAAAACCTGTAGAGATTTTTCTTAAGAAAGCGTAGCTAAAACGGTAACACCGCCTTTAACCTTATCTCCAAGGTTTACATTAACTTGGGTTCCTAAAGGTAAAAAAACATCAACCCTAGAGCCAAATTTTATAAAACCAAACTCTTTGCCTTGCTCTACTTGATCGCCTTCTTTTACGTACCAAACAATTCTACGAGCCAAAGCACCAGCTATTTGTCTAAATAACACAGGTACGCCATTACTGTTTTCAACAACAACAGTAGTGCGTTCATTATCTGTAGAAGATTTAGGGTCCCAAGCAACCAAATATTTTCCAGGGTGGTATTTAAAGAATTTTACGATTCCGCTTATTGGGTTTCTGTTTACATGTACATTAATAGGCGACATAAAAACAGATATCTGAAGTCTTTTATCTTTAAAATATTCGTTCTCTTGCGCTTCTTCTATCACTACAACTTTACCATCTGCAGGGCAAATAATTTGGTTTTCTCCTAAAGTTAAGTTCACCACCGGATTTCTAAAGAACTGTAAAACAGTTATAAATAAGAATAACGATACTAAATACCATAACCAAACAAACCAAGTTACGTGTGGTAGGTAATAATTGATAAGGGCATTAGTAACAAAAACAAATAGTACAGTTAATGCAATAGAGGTATATCCTTCTTTGTGGATGGTCATTTTTTTAAATTTTTATCAAAACTACTAATAAGTAATCAAATATATGTAAACGAAAACAACAGGGGCAGAAAGTAACAAGCCATCAAAGCGGTCTAGCAAGCCTCCGTGGCCTGGTAGTATTTTGCCAGAATCTTTAATTTCTATACTTCTTTTAAACATAGATTCTACCAAATCTCCCATGGTGCCAAAGCAAGAAATAAGCGTTGCCATGCTTACCCAATGTAATAAACTATATGTAGTAAAGTATTGAGCCAAAATACATGCTACAGTTATACTTGTAGCAACCCCACCAAAAAAGCCTTCCCAAGATTTCTTTGGAGAATGGCGCTCAAAAAGGCGTTTTTTACCAAACTTAACGCCAAAAATATAAGCACCAGTATCATTAGCCCAAAGCATCAGGAAAAAACCTAAAGCCAATTGGTAGTTATAAGCACCAGAAATAAAGGCAATACTGTGGAAGAAAATAAAAGGTACAATGGTATAAAAAAGTCCTAAAAAAGTGTAAGCAATGTTACTAAAAGGGATTTTAGATTTTTTATAAAGTTCTCTCACAAAAATTCCAAAAAACAAAGGGATATTAACTAATAACCATTTGGTCTCAAACTGTATAAAATATCTGCCTGCAACAGAAGCAAAAATAATAAGCGCAGCTATATACCCGATAGATCTGTGAGGTCTTATTCCTGTAGTTTTAACTAGGGAAAAGAACTCCATTAAGCAAATTAAACTTAAGAAAATATAAAATCCTGTGAAAACATAAGGCCCTAAAAATAATGAGCATAGCATGATGAGGATAAAAATAACTCCAGTTATAGCTCTGGTCTTCATAATAATTAGGGTATTAAATTAAAGGTCGTTTTGGATAATAATTTCTAAAGCTTTATCAAAATCAGATTGATGAATGTAAACCTCAACCTCGCCAAATTTGTAGGCTGTATCTTGTTTATTCATCAAAACAGCTTCTATTTCATGGTCAATTAGTACTTGCCTCACTATTTCAGATTTCATGAACTGATGTGAAGTATAAATTTTTACCCAAGTACTATTCATAAATATCTATTTGATTATTCTTTTTACTGTCTTGATAAAACTTCAAGAGCAAAACTAAGGTAATTATCGCACTTAATAAATATCCCCAGATTTGAAATGTGTCTGTTTTCTCAATTTCATCTATGCTTTTGCCTTGTAATTGTAGCACATAAGCCATGGTAACGGCTAAACCATTATTAAGAAAATGAGCCCAAATGGCAAGCCATAAACTTTTTCCCCACCATAAAAAGTATCCAAAAAGTACACCCAAAAGCATTCTTGGGAAAAAGCCAAAAAACTGAACATGTATAGCACTGAAAATAATTGCACTTATCCAAATGGCAACATGTGGGTTATAAAACCATTTGTAAAAAATATTCTGTAAAGAACCTCTAAATAAAAGTTCTTCGCCTATAGCGGGTATTACAGCTATCATCAAAAGGTTAAATAAATAATCGCTAAAGCTTTTCATAACCAAAAGCTGCTTAGTTAAAACGGCTGCTTGTTGCTCTTTTTCTCGCATCCATTGTTCTAAGCCTTTTAAAAAATCTGGTAAAACCATTTTTTGGTTGGCAGCGTTAATAAGCTCAAGAAAAGGTAAGCCTAAAACCATAATAGCTGTAACTATAATAAGTAATTGGGGCGTTTTAAGCGGATTATAAAAGTGATAATAAGATTTTAGAGGTTTTTTTGTGGCTAAAGCAAAAGTTAATGGGCCGGCAATAAAAATCCCTAAAGAGCTAGAAATTTGGATTGTTCTGATGAAGTTGATATCCATATTACTTTCATCACCAGTTAAAAGTATAGAGCAATTATTACCAGTAAGACTGTAGGTAAGAACACCAATAACAGTAAACACCAGTCCACCAGCAATTACATAAAGCAACAAATAAATTAATTGTATAGCTGGGTGTTGATGTGTTGACTTTTGCATGTCACTCATAATTAAGGATATTTAGTAAATTTGCGTTTAATTTAATGATTTGATTTTTAAATGTCTGTTAAAATAGGAAATATAGATTTAGGTGATTTTCCATTATTGCTTGCGCCGATGGAAGATGTGAGCGACCCGCCATTCCGTTTTGTTTGCAAACAAAACGGAGCGGATATGATGTATACGGAGTTTATTTCCTCAGAAGGTTTGATAAGAGATGCAGCCAAAAGCAGACAAAAACTAGATGTTTTTGAGTACGAGCGTCCTATCGGGATACAGATTTTTGGTAGCGATATAGAGCATATGCGTGAAGCTACAGAAATAGCAACCAAAGCAAAACCCGATTTAATTGATATCAATTACGGTTGCCCTGTAAAAAATGTAGCATGTCGTGGGGCTGGTGCAAGTTTATTACAAGATATAGATAAAATGGTAGCCATGACAGCCGCTGTTGTTAAGGCTACGCATTTACCTGTTACAGTTAAAACCCGTTTAGGTTGGGATGATAATACCAAAAACGTTTATGAGGTAGCAGAGCGTTTACAAGATGTGGGTATTAAAGCTTTAACCATACATGGTCGTACGCGTTCCCAAATGTATAAAGGCGTTGCCGATTGGACATTGATTAGAGAAATCAAAAGAAATCCAAGAATACAAATTCCTATTTTTGGTAATGGCGATGTAGATTCTCCTGAAAAAGCAGCCAATTGGCGCCTAGAATATGAGGTAGACGGAATAATGATTGGTAGAGCAGCCATTGGCTATCCGTGGATTTTCAGAGAAATAAAACATTTCTTTGAGACCGGTACTTTTTTAGATGGGCCAACTATTAATGAAAGGGTTGATGTTTGCACTACGCATTTGAAAAAATCTATCGAGTGGAAAGGGTCAAAAACAGGTATTTTTGAAATGCGGAGACACTACGCTAATTATTTTAAAGGCATACCAAATTTTAAGGAATATAGAATGAAACTGGTAAGCCTAGAACGCGTAGAAGATATAGAAGACGTACTTTATGAAATTAGAAACAAATTTGATACAGTAGCGGTCTGATTTTTGATTTTATATTTTTAATCTCTAAATTGTTAAAAAAATTAAAGAAATGGTAGCGCAAATAACCGACGGAGTAAAAGTTTCTGTTGAAACCACCTACCAGCCAGAATACTCAAATCCGGCTAATGAGCATTTCATGTTCGCTTACAAGATTAGGATAGAAAATCTAAGTCATTATAGCGTACAGCTTATGAGCAGACATTGGAATATATTTGATTCTAATGGTACAAAAAGAGAGGTAGAAGGAGAAGGTGTTGTGGGGCAACAGCCCATTATAGAGCCAGGAGGCATGCATGAATATGTATCTGGCTGTAATTTACAAACAGATATGGGGACTATGCATGGTAGCTATGAAATGCGAAGATTGGTAGATGATGAAGCTTTAACTGTTTTAATCCCAAAGTTTGCATTAATTGCCCCTTTTAAACTGAATTAATTTTAATCGTTAATAAATAGTCGAAGCCTCTTCATTTTTGGAGAGGCTTTGTTGTTTAGATGGTTTTTGTCATAGCCCACGGTTTATACCATAAGCTATATTGATAATGCCAATTTGTGAATTTATCCAAAAAAATAATGATGTTTGTCTTCCTCAACAAGTTTCGTAAAATCTTGTAAATGCTTTACTGTTGGGTTAGGAGAATAACTATGCCATTTCAAATCGGCCTTCATCCAAAACACTTTCCAGTTATTTTTTGCTTTTACAAATGTTGTCTTTGCAAACGGATGTTCAAGAATAATTTCGGGTTTGTTCCATTTGGGTCTAATTTCAAAAACAATTATACTTTGGTCTTCAATTTTGTACCCAATATCTAATTGGTTTCTGATATGTTCAGGAGGTCTTTTTTTTGTAAGGAAGTTTTCCATCACTTCAATAATCTCCAATGTTTGTAAAGTGTCAATCGCCATTTTCAATTCTAATTAGGTTGGCCCGTGTAATATAGCCCACGGTTTAAACCGTGGGCTATGATGGTCCAATGATATTTCGTTAATGGTTTTAACCATTTTTTATGATGTTCTATATACATCTATGTTTTAAACCTTAGGCTAAAATGGTTCAATGATGTTTCAATCATTATCAAGCCCATATAATTTCAAAAACTCATCATATTCCTGCTCAAAAGTTTTCTTTTTGTGATGTTGTTTTTGGTTTTTTATGTAATGTAAAACTTTGTCAACAACAGATTCTGAAACGGAATATGCAGCATAACCGGTTTGCCAAGCAAATTTTTCAATAATTAGATTGTTTTGATTAATAAAATGCGAGCTGCTTCCTTTTATCTGTTTAATTACATCTGCGATTGATTGTTGTGGGTTTAGTAAAAACAAACAATGGATATGGTCCGGCATTCCATTAATGACTCTTACAGGGCAGCTTTGCTCACGAAATTGCTCTGAGATAAATGAATATATTCTTTGTTCTACCGTTAATTCAATTAATGGTAATCTATTTTTGGTAGACCAAATGGCGTGTATCCAAATTTTATTGAAAGAATGCGGCATATTCAATTCTTTTATACTTGTTATAATAAACCGTTGAAACGGTTATTGTATTGTTCTCATAATTTATAGCCCACGGTTTAAACCGTGGGCTAGGATTGGTATTTATGTTTAATTAATGGATTTATACATTTCCTTATATCGCCCACGGTTTAAACCGTGGGCTAGGATTGGTATTTATGTTTAATTAATGGATTTATACATTTCCTTATATCGCCCACGGTTTAAACCATGGGCTATGATTGGTATTTATGTTTAATTAATGGATTTATCTATTTCCTTATATAGCCCACGGTTTAAACCGTGGGCTATGATGATCATACATGTTGTCATAAATGGATTTATCCATTTCCCTCCACAATCTTTATCTCATCCTCCGTCAACTCGTAAAGCTGATAAACCAATTGGTCTATTTCGTCAGTTAGACTTGTAATGTCAGCTTTTTCATTAGAACTTCTTAATGAAATTATCTCTTTAACGAGTTTATTAAGTCTCTTGTCATTCGTGTCACAAAGCGGAGAATTTCTTAAATAAATTGGCTTGATTTCGTAATCAAAATATCTTTTTGAATACAGCCAATTAAATAATTTGGAGTTCAAAACGCCCAACAAGCCTTCAAGAGAATTATCTCCTTTTGAAATAATATTTGAAATGCGATTGAGATTGTATTTTTTGCCATAATCTATTGATGCAATTATTCTTTCTTTGAGACTGATATTTCTAGTTCTCACTATTAGAATTTTAGGCTCTGTGAAAAATTTTTCTTCTGGCAAAGTTCTTCCTAATTTTCCTTTGCTTTTTACAAACTCCTTATCATACATTATGTAGCCTTCAGTCTTGATATTCCCATATTTAGACACACCTGTTCCTGGAACCATAGGGTGATATCTTTTATCAAGTTTGCTACCTGCTGTTAATTCATCTTTTATGTAGCCTGTATTAATTCCTACACCAAAGTCATAAGCAGTTTCAATTTTTGGAAAGTTCAAAATTAACTTGTTGACAATATTGTATTCTTGGTCATTTAGCAAGTAGTCAAAAACTAAAAACTCATTTACTAAAAATCGGCTTTGTCTTAAGGTATATGCTGGAGTGATTGCAACATCAACTGGTTTTTGAGGATTTATTACCAAAGTTAATTCTCCGTTATATTTTGATTTTTGAAGAATATAAATTGCTGAGTCAACAGTAGCCTCTTCGAATACCGAACCACCAAGGGGAACGATATTCTTTAAAGTTGAATTATCTAAAATAAATTTCCGTGTCTTGTCGAAGGATGTTTGAAGTAAAAATGATGAATTTGTTATAAGTGAGTTGAACCCATTTTCTTTGGAAATTCTTATTGATTGTTCAATGAAAAATTTATACAAATCATAATTCCCCGAAGTGTTGTAATAGTTACTATTAAAATAGTCTTTAACATTTTCAAAGTCAGCATTTCTATAAACATAAGGCGGATTACCAATCACCACATCAAAGCCCACAAAATCACCATCATCATTCAGCACTTCAGGAAATTCAAAACGCCATTCAAAAGCGTTTTCAAAAATTTTGTTGCTTAACGTTTCATCTCTTTCGACTTCAAGTTTGTTCAGTTTTTCTACTGCTTTTTTATGGTCGGCAAGAAGTTTTTTATCTGCTTTTTCGCCAAAGCTTTCTAGGTTGAGTATTTTGGTGGTTAATTTTTCTGCTGAGCCTCTAGCATCACTCAAGGACTTTTTGAATGGTGTTTCTATTTCGCTTCTAAAATCAGATTTTATAGCGGCTATCAATTGCTCCATTTCCCTTTTCTGCTCTTTATTTTCTGCATTACGGTAAGTGTCTACTGCTATGCGGTAGCTATCTATATTCCACTTGCTTTTCTTTAAGGCTTGTTTCAAGTCGGCATCAATAGCAAAACGGCTTACTAAAGAGTTTCCACATTTGATGTTAATGTCAATATTGGGTAGGGTTTCTAATTCCCATAACCCGCGGTTTAAACCATGGGCTATGTCGGTTTTATAATACGCATTTTTCAAAAGCTCTATCCACAACCGTAAACGGCATATTTTAACCGAGTTGGGGTTAATATCCACACCAAAAAGGCATTTTTCTATAATGCTTTGTTTTTCATGAAAAAGGGTTTCTTGTATGCGCTGGCTTTCTTTATTATTGGGGTTATACTCAAAAAGTTCTCCTTCTTCATCGGTTACTATCAGCTCATCATTTACTACTTCTACTTGATATTCTTTCAGGCGTTTTCCATCACGGTCTTGTAGAATTTTCAAGTCGTTTTTAACGGCAATCATTTCATTAAGTGCCGAAACCAAAAAGTGCCCAGAACCAACAGCGGGGTCACAAATTTTGATACTGTTTACAATTTCATTAGCTTCTTTGCGGTCTTCAATTTTATCGTAAAGTTCTTCAATTGTTGTGCAGTTCCATTGTTTGGTATCGTTAAATTTCTGTACAACGGCTTTCCTAATAGTTTCACGGCACATATACATAGTGATGAAACCCGGTGTAAAAAACGAACCGTCTTTGTAACCATTTATTTTCTCGAAAATTAAGCCCAGTACAGAAGCGTTAATCAGTGTTTTATTGTCTTCTTGTATTTCTTCGCTGCCTTCTGCTCCAAATTCATAGGCATCTAAAAACTCAAATAAATATTGGAGGGTAGCTATGTTTCCAGTGCGTTTTTTCCCTTGCTGGTCTTTTAGTACCGTTTGCGAAAAAATGGGTATGGTTTTATCATCTTTCAGATTACTGATAAATAAAGTAATCTGCTCGATATCAGTTGGCTCAAAAAGTGAAGAATTAAGATAAGGAATTTTTTCAAACTCCTTTTTAACATCTTCATTACGCTGGTCGTACTTACGGGCCAATACCTGAAAAAATAAGCTATTTAGATCGTCATAGTTTTTAATCTTTTCAAGACTGAGAAAAGAAAAGGATTTATCGCCTTTATTATAAGTTATCAGTTGGGCTTCTAGCAACTTCAAAAACAAAATTCTATTTATCCAAGTGATAGAAAGCTCTAAGGCAACATTAAAAAGTCTTTCTTGTTGTGTATTACCAAACTGGTTTGGTTTTTCTAATCTGCTAAGTTTGTCTAAGCTATCAAGCTGAATGATGGCATCTTCAAGAATAGTTCCTGTATTGCGTTCTCCTTCTTTGTTTCGTTCAATTAGTTTTTTGCTTCCTTCTTTGGTTTCGGTTAAACCGATGATATGCAGTAGCTCACTATAAAATCTTTTGTCAAGGCTGTTACTATCGTTGGTAAACGGAAGTTTTAAAAGATGCTCTGGTGATAAAAGTTTGAATAAAGAAATCAGCGCATTATCATCTGTTTTATCGTTATTGCGCAAAGGTTTTTGATAATCCTGAATATTGAAGTAGGTAAATTCAATTTCAGAAGTGATACTTTCTATAAACGGCTCGGCAATTTCTTTATAAAATACATCTGTTGTTTTCTTACTTGTTTCAAAGTTTTCAAATTGTTTAACAAATGATTTGTTTTGGGCAAAAAGCCTTTCAAAAAGATGCTCATCAAAAATGAACCATTCGTTAATATTGGTAGCTACTAAATGTTTTATTTCAAGATTTTTGTGGGTAATTCTTTCTCGTAAATAATACAAAACCAATTCCTGAAAAGCTTTAGCATTCAGTTTTTTGGTACTTATCATTTCTGCTTTGTTAGTTGGCTTTTTAGCTTCTATAATTACACCAACTGTTGTGTTTGCATTTTGCCCGTTATGTATAACAAGGTCATTCCTGCCTTTGGTATTTATAAAGTGGTTTGGGTCGTAATAAGTCTTCTTTAAAAAGTCTGAGATTAGGTTTTTATGAAACTCTTCGCTTTCTGTATCGTTTGTTCTGTCAAGTAAAGTAATAAGATTCGTCTTGAAACCTTCAATTTCAGTCCTGTTAGGTTTTACTTTTAAGAAGGCTTTATTAAGCGCCTTTCTGGGTTTCAGTTCGTTTAAATTCATTACTATTTATATTTTTTCAGTTGGTTAAGATATGTTTTTCGGTTAAAGACCTTGTTGTAGCGTTGGTGGTATATTTTTTAGCATATATTTTCGTCTAAAATAGAAGAAAATATAGAAAAATTATCTTCTATTATTAAATACAAAAACAACGAATTAAATTTAATCACCAACTCTTTTATTCTTAAATTAAATTGGTCCTTATTACTATATTCCAAAAACCCTAAAAACAAAAAAGGCCATCTTTCAAAAAAGACAGCCTTTCAATATAGAATTTATAAGTTTTACCCTTTAATAAACTCAGCATTAAAGTACTCTCTGTTCATACGAGCAATATTGGTTACTTTAATTTCTTTAGGGCATTGTGCTTCGCAAGCATACGTATTGGTACAGCTTCCAAAACCTTCATCATCCATTTGGCTTACCATTGCTTTAGCTCTCTCATAACGCTCTGTTTGTCCTTGTGGTAACATAGCGTACTGAGAAACTTTTGCAGAAACAAATAGCATTGCTGAAGCATTTTTACACGCTGCAACGCAAGCACCACAACCTATACAAGTTGCAGAGTTAAATGCTTCATCAGCAATAGTTTTAGGAATTAAAATCTCGTTAGCATCTGGCACACCACCAGTACCAACAGAAACATAACCGCCTGCTTGTTGTATTCTATCAAAAGCACCTCTGTCTACCGCTAAATCTTTAACTACAGGAAAAGCAGCAGCTCTCCAGGGCTCAATAACGATAGTTTCACCATCATTAAAACTACGCATGTGTAGTTGGCAAGTAGTAGTTGCTCTTTTAGGGCCATGTGGTTCGCCATTAATCATTAAAGAACACATACCGCAAATACCTTCGCGGCAATCATGATCAAATTGAATGGGGTCTTCTTGAGTTTTAACCAATTTCTCATTAACCACATCTAGCATTTCCAAGAAAGACATATCAGGAGATATTTCTTCTGCCTTATAAGTAACAAACTTTCCTGGGGTTTGACTATTTTTTTGACGCCAAACTTTTAACGTCAGATTCATATGTCCACTCATATATTTTTAGTATTGAGTATTGAGTATTGAGTATTGAGACGCAAATCTCTTTACTCAATACGCTATACTATTTATAACTACGTTGTGTTAATTTAACATTCTCAAATACCAATTCTTCTTTATGAAGTTCTTCTGGCTGGTTCTTACCTTTATACTCCCATGCTGCTACATAAGCGTAATCGTCATCGTTTCTTAAGGCCTCGCCTTCTGGTGTTTGGTATTCTTCTCTAAAGTGTCCACCGCAAGACTCGTTACGGTTCAAAGCATCGTCAACCATCAATTCTCCTAATTCTAAGAAATCGGCAACACGCCCAGCTTTCTCTAAAGATTGGTTAACTTCTTCATTTTCACCTAAAACGATAGCATTTTTCCAGAAGTCTTCTCTTAAATCAGAAATAAGTTTTTTAGCTTTTTTCAAGCCTTCTTCACTTCTAGACATACCGCAGTATTCCCACATAATCTTTCCTAAATCTCTGTGGTATTCATCAACCGTTTTGTTTCCTTTTAAAGAAAGTAAAGTTTTAACGTTGTCTTCAACTTCTTTTCTTGTTTGCTCAAATGCAGGATGGTTAGTGTTTACAGGAGCTGGTCCTATAGTTGCTAAATAATCACCCACAGTATAAGGAATTACAAAATAACCATCCGCTAAACCCTGCATTAATGCTGATGCACCTAAACGGTTAGCACCGTGGTCAGAGAAGTTTGCCTCTCCTAAAGCGTATAAGCCCGGTACAGATGTCATTAAGTTATAATCAACCCAAAGGCCACCCATGGTATAGTGTACTGCAGGGTAAATTCTCATAGGTTGCTCATACGGGTTCTCATCAGTAATTTGATAATACATATCAAATAAGTTTCCGTATTTAGCTGCTACAGTGTCTTTTCCTAACCTATTGATAGAATCAGAGAAATCTAAGAATACGGCTAAGCCTGATTTTCCTACACCACGGCCTTCATCACAAACTTGTTTAGCATTTCTTGAAGCCACATCACGCGGAACAAGGTTACCAAACGATGGATATTTACGCTCTAAGAAATAATCTCTGTCTTCTTCTTTAATATCTTTAGCTTTTATCTCTCCGTTACGTAATTTTTGAGATAAGTCTACTGTTTTAGGAACCCAAACCCTACCATCATTTCTTAATGACTCAGACATCAGCGTAAGCTTAGACTGGTGGTCTCCCGTTACTGGGATACAAGTTGGGTGAATTTGCGTATAGCAAGGGTTGCCAAAGAATGCACCACGTTTATGTGCTCTCCAGGCTGCTGTAACGTTAGACCCCATGGCATTGGTTGATAAATAGAATACGTTTCCGTAGCCACCAGTACATAAAAGTACTGCATGTGCTGCATGTGTTTCTATTTTACCGTTAACTAAATTACGTGTTACAATACCTTGTGCTTTACCATCTACCACAACTAAGTCTAGCATTTCTGAGCGGGTATACATCTTTACTTTACCCTCATTAATTTGACGGTTAAGCGCTGAGTATGCACCTAAAAGTAACTGCTGTCCGGTTTGTCCACGAGCGTAAAAAGTTCTGGAAACTTGTGCCCCACCAAAAGAACGGTTATCTAATAGACCACCATATTCACGAGCAAAAGGAACACCTTGAGCCACGCATTGGTCAATAATATTTACTGAAACTTCCGCTAAACGGTAAACGTTTGCCTCTCTAGCTCTGTAGTCTCCACCTTTAATGGTGTCGTAAAACAAACGAAAAACAGAGTCTCCATCATTACGGTAATTTTTTGCCGCGTTGATACCACCTTGAGCCGCAATAGAGTGTGCTCTTCTTGGGCTATCTTGGAAACAAAAAGCTTTTACATTGTAGCCTAACTCTGCCAATGAGGCAGCAGCTGATGCACCTGCTAAACCTGTACCTACTACTATAATATCGTATTTACGTTTGTTTGCAGGGTTTACCAGTTTTAGATTGAATTTGTGTTTACTCCACTTTTCGGCCAAAGGCCCTTCTGGAATTTTTGCATCTAACTTCATCTTTATCTATTTTATAAGGAATATGCATGTATTCCTGTGTTATCTACTTATTTAAAAAAGAAATATAAAGGCATTGCAGCAAACCCTATTGGGATTAATACTGAAAACACCCAAACACCAAGAAAGTTTATTAATGGTTTATATTTACTGTGGTTCCATCCTAAAGTTTGGAAAGCACTTTGGAAACCGTGTAATAAGTGGAAAGCAAGTGCCGCCATAGCAGCTACATATAATGCCACTATCCAAAGTTGTTGGAATGAAAAAGCAACTGCTTTATATAAGTCTTTTGCTTTGATGATTTGAACACCGTTTTCTACATAAGAAACATGTCCAGTAAACTCGGTTTCGCTAAGTTCTTTAACTTGAGTAATTCCTGTATTTAAATCTGTGCGGTATTCTACATAAGGTGTGGTACCCCAGTGGTAGTTATACCAGAAATTACTCATGTGTACTGCTATGAACACAAAAATCATAGTACCTAAAATACCCATGTTTCTTGATGACCAAATACTACCGTTACCACCTTTTTTTGCATAAGAAATAGGACGAGCAGCTTTGTTTTTTTGTGTTAGCATGATAGCCCAAATGGTGTGTACCAAAATAGAAAGATAAAGTAAGTACGATACAACCTTAATTGGTGGGAAATTGGTCATGAAATAAGCGTATTCATTAAATGCTAATCCGGCATCGTCTTTAAATAATTGAAAATTTCCAATTAAGTGAATGATGAGGAAAGAACATAGAAATAAACCGGTTAAACACATGATCAGTTTCTTCCCTAGGGTTGAAGAAAAAGTTTTCGAAAAATTGCTCATTATATTGTATTTAAGGTTTTTGTTTGCAAAAGTATTTATTAAATGCTGAAAATTAGAAATGGTTTTAACTATTTAAAATGCAAATACTTATTTAGAACCATTCTAATTTTTTTTATTTATAGCGATGAAAATAATTCATTAAAACACTTGTTTAGTCAAATATTCCATAATTATTTAGCAAAATACTTAATAAATTATCAAAGGCAAACGTGTGTACTAAAAATATTATTCTAAATTTTAAATATTTTAGAGCCTCCAACAGCAAAAATCTGTGCATTATCATTGTTTTTTAAGGTATATTTTCCTGTAAACTTCCCAAATGCTGGTAAAATTGCTTCTGTTTCTCTGAAATAGAAACAAGGGAGGCTAATTTTTTGTTTTCCTCTTCCAGAAATAGTGATTCCTGGATGCAAATGTCCGTAAATGGTGAATTTGTTTGATTTTTCTTTTGGCAAATCGTGTAAAAGTAAAAATGGCCCTAATACATATTCATTAATCACCAAAATATTAAGTTGTTTATAAAAATGTTCAGGCAAAATATCATGGTTACCTTTTACTAAAATGAGTTTTATGTTTTGATGTAATTCTCGCCAAAGTTTAAACCATTCCCAATCCTGATTAAAGTCGCTATGAAATAAATCTCCTAAGAAAATAATAGTTTCTGGCTGATATTTATCTATTAAATCTGATAATGTTGCCAAATCTTCCTGAGCTAATTGTTTAGGTATTGGAATACCGGATTTTCTAAAATGTCCGCCTTTGCCTAAATGTACATCTGCTAAGAGTAATGTTTTATGTTGAGGTAATAAAATACCTTTCTCTGACAGTAATATTAAATCTTCATTAGCAATGTTTATAGGATAAGTTTGATTGGGCATAGGTACAAAAATAAAAAGTCCTGAAGAATTTCTTCAGGACTTTCTACTTATTAGTATATGATATCAAAAATTATTTCACTGGGAAAGTAAAGCGGAATTGACCTCCGTCTGGGGTAATACCTTGTATAGAAAGCATATTGTTTTTAGTAGCGCTTAATGCAGCATTTACTTGGTCTGTATTATTTACTCCTCTGCCATTAATACCGGTAATAATTGTTCCTTTTGGTACTTCATACATATCAAAAGCTTTACCCGGAGCAACACTATTTACAATAACACCAGAGCTTACGCCGTATTTTTTCTTATCAGCATCTTTTAAAGGTGAAAAGGTTGCGCCTAAGGTGTTCATAATTTCTGATGAAGCAACCGATGAGTTATTAGAAGCTAATTTATTAGCCTCTGCACCTTTAAGGGTTAAATTGAAGGTTTTTAAATCACCGTCTCTTAAAACCGTTAATTGTACCTTATCTCCTGGGCGCATTCTGCCTATTTTCTCTTGTAATTCTGAAGAAGTGATAACATTATCGCCATTTAGTTTTTTGATAATATCGCCTTTCTTAATTCCAGCAGTAGCTGCTGCACCACCATCTACAGTAGAAGATACATATAGACCATTTATTTCTTTAATTTTTAAGCTTTGAGCAACATCAGCGTTAAGCTCTTGGAAAGTTACACCAATAAAGCCACGTTTAACTTCACCGTATTTGATAAAGTCATCCATTACTTTTTTAGCTAAATTAACTGGGATGGCGAAACCATAACCTTCATAAACGCCAGAACGAGAAGCAATAGCAGAGTTGATACCGATAAGTTCGCCTTTAGCATTTACCAAAGCACCACCACTATTACCTCTGTTAATTACTGCATCTGTTTGGATAAATGATTCTATAGAAGAGTTAACCGGAGGGTTTTCTGGATCATAATCTCTAGGATTAATTTGATCTTGAGCTAAAATTCCAATTGATCTTGCTTTTGCACTTACAATACCAGCAGTTACAGTTGATTCTAGCGTAAGCGGATAACCCACTGCTAATACCCATTCTCCTACTCTTACATCATCTGAGTTACCTAACTTAACGATAGGTAAATCGTTAGCATCAATTTTTATTAAGGCTAAATCTGTGTTTTTATCACGACCAATAACTTTAGCTTGTAAAACTCTCTTATCTGTTAAAATAACTTCAATTTTGTCGGCATCTTCTACCACGTGGTTATTAGTCATAATATAACCATCGCCTGTAACAATAACACCAGAACCTTTACCCATAGCTGGGGTATTAGATTGTGGGCGACTTCTTCTACCAAAAAAGTCTTCAAACATATCTCCAAACGGATCTGAATAGCCACCTGATGAGGCGGAACGGTTATAAGTTGTTCTTACGTGAACCACGCCTGGTGAAACAGCCGCCGCAGCTTGTGTAAAATCTAATGCGCCGGTTGAAGATATAATTTCTGCACCTGGGTTGTTAGCGAAATAAACTTTTTGTCTATCATCAAGCCCCATACCCTGGAAAGATTTATCTTCCAGTAATTTATAAGCACCCACAGCAATTGCTCCACCAACAAAAGCCGTTAGGAGACTCATCCCAATTTTCTTCATATTGTTTGTCATGCTTTCTAATTTTTGTCTATAACCTAATTTCAAAAATAATACCATTAAGACGTAGCTTGCAAGTATATGTTATCTATTTTGATGTTAAAAAATGTTAAAACTTTAAATATTGAATTATAAAAATTAACGTCATTTTTTGACCTTGTCTACAGGTTGCACAACATCTATTATTTCACGATGTTTGCACTATCATGGAATTAAACTTTTACAAATACCAAGGTGCCGGAAATGATTTTGTTATGGTAGATAACAGAAAATTGGGTTTTAATCATCATAACCCGGCATTGTTAGCCAAAATTTGTGATAGAAGATTTGGCGTTGGAGGCGATGGTATCATGTTCCTTGAAGAAAAAGAGGGTTATGATTTTGAGATGGTTTATTATAATGCCGATGGCCAGCCAAGTAGTATGTGTGGTAACGGTGGAAGATGCATTGTTGCCTTTGCTAAATTTTTAGGAATCATTAATCAAGAGACTGATTTTTTGGCAGTTGATGGTCCGCATTATGCAAAAATTTCAGAAGAAGGAGATTGGGTAAGCTTACAAATGATAGATGTTGATGTTATTAAAACGGATGGAGCTGACTATGTTTTAAATACAGGTTCTCCGCATTTTGTAAGGTTAGAAAAATCAGATATATCTCAAAAAAATGTTTTTGAAGAAGGTAGAAGCATCAGATACAATGAAACTTATAAAAAGGAAGGTATTAATGTGAATTTTGTTGAGGATAAACAAGATTATCTTTTTGTAAGAACTTATGAAAGAGGCGTAGAGGATGAAACTTACGCTTGTGGAACCGGAGTTACAGCGGTTGCATTAGCTATGGCTAAACATAAAAATTTAACCGGCCATATATCAACACCTATAAAAGTTTTAGGCGGAGATTTAAATATTAAATTTGATTATGACGGCCAAAATTATAAAAACATATTTTTAGAAGGCCCAGCAAAGCAGGTTTTTAAAGGACTTATAATACTTTAGTTTAGAGGTTCATCTTCTTTAAACTCTGTAAGGTGAATGGCATTTTTAATAGCACTATCAAGTTCCTCACTACATTTTTCTAACAGCACTATTAATTCTTCTTTTGTAGAATCTGACTCTTCATACTTTAATAATTCTATTATTCCTAAAATAGATGCTAAAGGTCTTCTTACTTCATGAGAATTAAACCAAGCAGTCTTTTTCAAAATCTCGTTTTGTTTTTCAATTTTAGCTTCTCTCTGTTTTCTTTCAGTAATTTCACTTTCAACAGCTATAAAACCAACATGGTTGTTATGATCATCATAGATAGGGTTACAATCTATTTTTAACCAGTATTTCCTGCCAGATTTAGAATAGTTAATAATCTCTTCCGAAAAGTATTTTTTCTCTTTTAGGGCTAGAGATATTCTCATGATTACTTCCTTATCACTTTCTGGCCCTTGTAATAGCGGGCCTGGCTTTTTCCCTTTTACTTCTTCCAGCGTATATTCTGTTAACTCTGTAAAGGCAGGATTAACCCATTCTATAAGCCCATTTACATCGGTAATAATTATGAAGTTGTTTACTTTACTAATAATATCTAGTAGCCTTTTATTTTCCTGATTTATTTTAGTAATCTCATCAACATCTTGTATAGAGCCAATAACTTTCTCAAGTTCATTTTGAGCATCATACTTGATGATGGACTGGTCATAGATAAGTTTATAAACTCCGTTTAGGGTTTTAAATCTATATTTTCTTTTGAGGGTTTGTTGCTTTTGCTCAACGGCTTCTCTAAATAATTTATCATTCTCAATAAAATCTGTAGGATGCATACGATCTACCCACCACTTTTCTGGGTGTATAGCTTCTTTAACACCGTAGCCCATTATAGAGTCTATATTTCCGTTTAATCTGATAATAGAACTATTAACTTCCCATTCATAAAGAGCATCATTGGTAGAGAGGGCTAATTGTTCAAATCTCTCTGAAGTTTTATGGATAAGTTGGTCCTTTAATGTTATCTCTGTTACGTCTTTGATATATCCTTCCACACAATATTTTTGCTTTTTAGGATCTTTTAAAGTAGCAGCAAATAAGATATATCTTAATTGTTGCTCTTTTTTAATTCTTACAACACACTCATTAACAGTAATGCCTAAATTAAAAGAGCTTATGAAGTACTCAAATTTTTGTTTGTCTTCTTCTGTAATGTAAGTTTTTAAAATTTTTAGACAAGAGCCTTCTTCCTTATTTAAGTTTAGTAATTCTAAAAAGCCGGGGTTTGGTTCTAAAGTTTCTGTTTCCAAATTGAACTCCCAACCGGCTATTTTTGCTATTTTCTGGGTATTAGAGAGTTTTGTTTGGTGTAATTCTATAGCTTCTAAACTTTGTAAAAGCTTAATATTTTGGGCTTTTAATCTTTCTTGTTGTTGTCTTAATTGTTCTTTTATGATGAGCTGCTCAGAAACATCTACAGCAAGTACTAAACGAGCCATTTTCCCTTTATAACTTATTTCATGAGCATGAATATTAACTTTTATTTGTTGCCCGTTTTTGAGGATATGCAACCAAGGCTCTTCATAAGAGGTTTTTTTAATGTTCGCATTTGTGTCTTTTAAAAACCTCTCTTTTTCTTCATCAGATCTAATTTCTAAAACGGTTTTTGATAAAAACTCTTGACGAGTATAGCCGTAATGATTGATAGCGGCTTGGTTTACTTCAATAAATTTTAGGGTTTGTAAATCATAAATCCACATGGGGTTAGGATTTGCATCAAACATACTTCTATAATCTCTTTCTGATTTGGTTAAAGCAAGAAAATATCTTTTAATAAGCTGATAAAGAAGTATACTCGTTACAACAATAAATAAAATACCTTTAATGGTACCATCCCAGTAAGTTTCGTGTAAATCTTTATTCTTAAAGAAATAATTAAGCGCTCTATCACTAAAATAAATCCATGTTACACCTACTATGAGGTAGTAAAAAGCAATTTTTCTTGCGCTATTAACCATTAATAAATTTTTAAGACATAGGGTTAAGGAATTATTAAAAATAATAATAATACTTTAATTAATATGGCTTTTTAGAAAATAAAAAAGAGTCGCTTTGTAGATGTAAATGCGACTCTTTCTAAACCTAAACAAATTCAGTGTGATACAAGTGGTATCAAGACTTAAACTGTTGTAAAAGTAAAGGCTAAATATTATTTCAATATTAAGTCAATATGATATTAAATACATTCCCAAACACTATCTACAAACCACTTCTTTTTATCAAAAAAATGTTTAACCGGTTTAAAGCCAGCTTGTCTTGCCATATTTTCTGTTTCTTCTAAATCGTATTTTTGAGATATTTCCATGGCTATATATTCATGCTCATCAAAATTTATAGCATGATTTGCAATCAGAATAGTTTGCTTTTTTAAGCTGATAAGATAACTTTTGCAGGAACCCGTAGCGGGGTCATATGATGGGTAATGCTCAAAAGCATGAATATCAAAATTTGCCCCTAATTCTTTATTGATACGTTTAAGGAGATTTAAATTAAAATCTCGGGTATAACCATTTGCATCATGATAGGCTTGTCTTATAATTTTTGGATGCTTTTTAAGGTCAAAACCTATTAATAATAAATCTTCTTTATTTAATAAGGCTCTTAGCTTTTTGCAGAAAGTTATTGCTTCTGAGGCTGGCATATTTCCAATATTTGCGCCCATAAATAAAACAGCTTTTCTTTTGCTTGATATTTGTGTTGCTTTTTCAAGCATTTCAAAATACTCGCCTTTTAAACCTTTTATTTGAAGATGCTGCACTTGCTTTGGCAAATTTTCTTCTAAAAGCGCTATAACATGCGAAGAAATATCTATTGGCATGTATGTAAAATTTACTTTTTGTTTGCTTAGTTCTCTTATTAAATGAACAGATTTACTTGCGTCGCCAGCGCCTAATTCTACTAAATCAAAACTATTAAAGCCATTTTTAATGGTTTTTGCTAAAGTTTGAGTTTGGCCACTGAAAATTTCCATCTCACAATTGGTGAGGTAATATTCTGGTGATGACATGATTTTTTGGAATAATATATCTCCAGCCTCATCATAAAAATACTTTGATTGTAGGGTTTTAGGCATGGCGTTTAAACCAGCTAATACATCGTGTAAAAAAGTGTTCATAGGTAAATTACTTTGCCAGCCTTATACCATTATAATGCCAGCGCAAATGCGGATGAAAGAAATTACGATAACTTTTTCTTTGATGCCCAGCAGCAGTAGCTATAGAAGCACCTCTTAAAACCTTTTGATTCACCATAAATTTGCCATTATACTCGCCAATAGCTCCCGGGGCTTTGCTAAAGCCCGGATAAGGAAGATAAGCGCTTTCTGTCCATTCCCAAAGTTGGCCCCAGTTAAGGTTTGATGATGCAGCTTCCCATTCAAACTCGGTTGCTAAGCGACAGCCTTTCCAAGCTGCATAGGCAGCAGCTTCGTAGTAGCTGATATGCATAACTGGATATTCTGGATGAATATTTTTTAAACCACTTAAAGTATATGTTTGCCATTGATTATTGATGTTGTGCCAGTATAGCGGTGCTTTAATTTGATTTTTATGAACCCAATCCCACCCTTCTTGATGCCAAAACCTAAAATCTTGATAGCCGCCAGCATCAATAAAGTTTAAATATTCTTGGTTGCTCACTAAATCTGCGGCCAAATAGAAAGGCTGCAAATAAACTTGATGTGGAGCCAACTCATTATCAAAACAAAAACCATCTTCTTGATAACCAATTTGATATAAACCTTCTGGAAAGTAATGCCAATCTGTTTGCTTACTAACAGTAAAAAGTCCGTTTTCTATATGCTCATCAGCGTAAGCGGGAAACAATGGATTATGCCCCAAGATGTATTTAATATCGTACCATAATAGCTCTTGGTGTTGTTGCTCGTGGTTTAAACCCAGAATAAGAAGTTCTTGAGCTTCATCAGTAAAGTTTTGCTGCAAAAGTTCATACATAGCTTCATCAACATGCTTACGGTATTGGTAAACTTCACTAACAGTGGGTCTGCTCAAATTTCCGCGGTCTGTTCTTATCACACGAGCACCTAGGGTTTCGTAATAGCTATTAAAAACAAAATTGTATTGAGGATTAAATTCTTGATAATTTGGAAAGTATGGTTTTAAAACAAAAGTCTCGAAAAACCAGGTGCTATGCCCTAAATGCCATTTAGGTGGACTTACATCAACAACAGGCTGTACAACGTAATCTTCTGTTTGTAGTGGCAAACAAATTTCTTCTGATAGTTGACGTACTGTTTTGTATTGATGAATAAGCATAGGCGATGTTTAATTTCATTGTTCAAAAGCTATGCCTTATTGATTGGTGTAGAAATAAAAAATCCTGAGTTGATAAACTCAGGATTTTACACACATCTTTTTTATCTATTTTATTTAAATACAGAGTTTACTTCTGTGATTTTCCAAGAATCTTTGATTTTTGATAAACTAACAATATTTTCTCTAGTAAAATTCTCGTATTGCATACTAACGGTTACTAATGCATAGTTATCACTAGCAGTTATAACTTTATAAGAAATAGTGCAGTTTTGAGTAGCAGCATTGTTTTTATTGTTGTTAAACTTTAATTCTTCTGCTTTGTAGTGGGTAACGGTATTGCCATTTCTATTGATATTGAATTTAGCATCGTAGGCAATAATAGAAGCATAATCTGCGCTATATCCAGATTTTAATACATCAATGTAAGTTCCAATGCTAAAGCTCATGCTTTTTTTATCGATGTTTTTCTCATCAGCCATTACCAGTGTAGATACACTTAAAAGAACAAAACAAACAATTGCAGTTAAAAAGTTTTTAGTTTTCATGATTAAATTTTTTTAAGGTTAATTTTTAAGTTTTATATCTCTAAGACTGTAGCTTTTAGAAGAATGTTACAGCCAAAATGAAAATTTTTTTAAATTGTTGTTTTGTATCAGGATAACTTAATTTTTTTAGCTTATTTTTTAATAATTAGTATAATAAACTATATTTATTGAAATTTAAGTTAACGCATTTATGGAAAGCGATTTTAAAATGCAGGAAAACGAAAGTTTTGTGAGTATTACCCGTAAACAGTGGGAAAACTTCTTACAATTAGATACTTTTTTTAACAATACACCCGATTTACTTTGTATAGCAGGCTTTGATGGATATTTTAAAAAGATAAATCCGGCAGTTTCTGCATTATTAGAATATACACAAGAAGAATTGTTAGCTAATCCTATCTCAACTTTTATCCATCCTGATGATAGATCAATAACCACAACCGCTAGAGACGAATTAAAAGAAGGCAGCAGATTATTAAATTTTGAAAATAGATATATCACCAAAAGCGGAAAAATCATTTGGTTTTCTTGGACATCCATCATTGTTAACGATCAAGACAACATCTATGCAATTGCTAAAAACATCACTGCTAAGAAGAAATTAGAAGAAGAAAAAAATCGTCTTTTAACAGAAATTTCTAAGGTTAACCAAGATCTTAAACATTTTGCAAGAACTACCTCGCATGATTTACGCTCGCCAGTAAATAATTTAATTGCTTTGTTTAGGCTTCTAGATACCCATAAAATAGAAGATGAAGAAACCAAGCAATTGATACAGCTTTTAGAATCCTCTACCCATCAGTTAAAAACGATGTTGGATAATTATTTGCAAGATTTAAAAGCACAGGATGGAGTTACAGGAGCTAAAGAAGAACTTGAACTAGACCAAGTTTTAGCTAATGTTTTAGGCTCTATACAACATTTATTACATCAGGCTAAAGCCAAAGTAAATACAGATTTTAGTGCATTTTCAACTATTGATTTTAACAAAACATACCTAGAAAGTATTTTCTTGAACCTCATCACCAATGCCATTAAATACGCCAAGCCCGATGAATATCCGCTTATAAACATCTATACCAAAGTAGTTGATGGTCGTAAACAGATGATTATTGAAGATAATGGTTTAGGCTTTGACGCCGAGAAAGTTAAAGATAGAATTTTTAAAATGCACCAAACTTTTCATAAGCACCCAGATGCGAAAGGCGTTGGATTATATTTAGTACATACCCACGTTTTAGAAATGGGAGCAAAAATAAGTGTGCATAGTGAGGTTAATAAAGGCACCACTTTTATTATACATTTAGATGTTTAAATTCTTCTTTTTAACTCAATGATAGCCCTATAAAATTCTTGTCCTCTTACAACATCTAACAGTACACCGCGTCCGCTTCTTGATCTTAATATTTCTGTAATTTCATCTAAAGTCATTAAACGGGTAGGCTTAAAATTGATAGCGATAATTTCATCGCCAACCAAAAGCTCTGCGGCTGTAGCAGGCGAGTTTTCATCAATTCTATTAATGATATAACGGTTAAAACTATCACCAACAGCAACTATATCCATCCCGCTCATATCATGCTCTAAATCTGGAAAAGTTTTATTGATTTTTTTAAGATAGATATATCCATGGTGATAATTAAAAGTAACGTTAAACTGTTTAAGAAGCCTGTTTCCTATACTTCCGCTACGAGGTACAGTTAATATTTTTGCAGCTACATCATCATACAGCGGAAACGATGTAATCAAATTTTGCAGCTTTAAATTTTGCAAAGTAAATTCGTTTACACGGGCAATAGAACCATTAATTTTACCACCTAAACCTATTCCTAAAATGGTTTTTAAATTTTCTGTTGGAATAGGAAAATTAAATCCGTTTAAAGATTCTAAGGCTAAAGTATGTCCAGCGCCACTATCAATAATCAGCTTGAGCTGATAAGTGGTATCATTAACATGAACCTGAGCTTGGCAATAAGGTTTGTTTTTCTCTATCGTTATGGGGATTTTAAAGCCGTTTTTAAGTTTGGGTTGGATACTTTTCTTAAGCAGAGTTAAATATCCGGCTTGATGGTATATTTTGATGGTGAAACTGTTAAAAAAATCATACCCTATTAAACCATGAATAGGGATGCCAGCATGTTGAGATAAATTGAGCAAATCTTTTTCTAAAATGGCTGCTCCTAAACTTTTAGCCTCTGTACTACCAATATTTATTTGTAAAGATGGCGCTAAATAGGCAGAAAGCTCTTCTATCTCTCCTAAACCAGATATGTTTATTTTTCTTAGCGAATTAAGTTTTAGCGAGTCTTTTAAAGCTGGATCTGTTATAACCATTAAACCCACACCAGAATCTAAGATGAAATTAAACGGTCCTTTTTGGTTGATATAAGTTTTGATAACAATTAAGCCGCCAGCTTTAGTAAAAGGTAGTTGTTCTTTTTTTCTTTTACCTTTGAAACCAAATGCATCATCAGCATAATTTGGCTCGATAAATGAGAAAAAAGCAATTATAAATATTACTAAAAGCTTTAAGTTTAAAATGGGTATCATTGGTAACAAGCAATTTAATAATTAAAAGCTAATGATTATAGACGCCAAGCTTTTTTAACATGATGATAGATTTTTAATTCTAAACCTTCTTTTAAATATGATTAGAGTTATATACTTTTTTTTTCTGTGCGCTTTTATAACAGCTTGTACTGCTAAAAAATCTGTAACCACAAGCAAACAACAAATAGATCATCAATTTGATTTATTGGCTCAAAAAAACCATCATATTGGTTTTGTATTAAAAGATTTAGAAAAAAATCAAGTTGTTTATGAGCTTAACGCTGATAAACCCTTCACAGCGGCATCAACTACCAAATTACTCAATTTTTATGCAGGGCTGCATTTCCTAGCCGATTCTGTACCTAGTTTCCAATATACTATCAAAGGAGACTCTTTAATGATATGGCCAATGGCCGACCCAACTTTCTTAAACCCTGATTTTAAAGACCAACCCGCTTTTGATTTTTTGAAAAACTCTGGCAAAAATATTTATCTAGTAAGTGGGCGATATAAAGGCGAAAAATTTGGTAAAGGCTGGTTTTGGGATGATTATAACGAAAGCTATCAGGTAGAAATTACAGATTTCCCGATGTATAAAAATATGGTGATATGTAGCCAAAATACCGACGGAACTTTTAGCATGTTGCCTGATTTAGCATCACTTTATTATAGCGAGAAGGGCGTTCAGAAATCGTTAAAAAGCATCAAAAGAAATCTCTATAACAATAATATTCTTGTTCCAGAGCAGCTCAATCCGGGATATAAACAGCTTATTCCTATTAGCTTTAATAACAATATCAAAGAAAGCTTGTTAACCGATACTTTGTTAGCAACAGGTTTAATCACATCTTCTGTTAGTACTTTACCGTGGCGACCAGTGCCAGCTGATGCTAAAATTATCTATAACGCTAAGGCTGATTCTGTCTACAAAAAAATGCTTCAAAGCAGCGATAATTTTTTGGCAGAACAACTGTTACTAAACTATGCTACGCAACAACAATTAAACATGGATGCAAATCTTATCATCCAAAAAGCACAACAAGAGCTTTTTACTGATATAGCTAAAAATAGCTATAGCTGGGTAGATGGTTCTGGATTATCCAGATTAAATTTAATAAGCCCAGCGTTTGGTATTAAAATCTTAGAAAAATTAAGACAAAAAGTAAGTAACGATGATAAACTTTTTGATTTATTGGCAGCTGGAAACAAAACAGGGACTTTAAAAAACATGTTTAAAACAAGTGCTAATAGCTTTGTTTTTGCAAAATCAGGCAGTTTATCTAACAACTATAACTTAGTAGGTTATTTGATAGGCAAATCGGGTAAAAAGTACGCTTTCTCTTATCTCAATAATAATTTTATTGCCCCAGTATCAGCCGTACGTACCGATGTTGAACAACTTTTAACTTTTATACACTTAAACTACTAAAATGAAAAAACTGTTATTCTTTCTGGGTTGTTTTTTAGTATTACAGCAAGCTTTTGCGCAACATAGCACCACTGTTTATATTGTAAGACATGCCGAAAAACAAACACAGGATAAGAAAAATCAAGACCCATCTTTAAATGAGTTAGGTAAACAAAGAGCAGAGGATTTAAAAACTTATCTGGCAAAAGAAAAAATCGGGCATATTTTTACAACTCCTTACAAAAGAAACCAAGAAACTGCTGCGCCTTTAGCTAAGCATTTAGACTTGGGTATAGAGTTTTATGAGGCCCACGATACCGCTTTTTTAGCTAAAAGAGTGAAGCAAGAATTGGTAGGTAAAAGGATATTAGTTGTTGGCCATAGCAATACAGTTATTAAAATAGCCGAAGCTTTAGGGGCAAAATTATCATTAAAAGAATTACAAGAAGAAGATTATGATTTTATCATCCAATTAAAAATTAAAGGAGATAAGGTAAAATCTCAAATTAAGCATTTTGGAAAAGTGCATCATAGTAGTAGTATTTAGTTTTCTTCTTTAGGGATATAGGTAACATGTTGTTCTTCCTCTATCATTTTAATATAAACCGCATGAGATGATGGTTTTATTCGTTCGCCCTTTTCTTCTGCATAAACCTTGGTAAACTCGGCGCCAAAAAATAAAATGGCCGCCGAATAGTACACCCAAACCGCAATAACTACCATAGTACCTGCTGCGCCATAAACTGAGCCTACGGCAGTATATCCTATATAAAGTCTTATTAAGTATTCTCCTAACATAAAAAGTAGGGATGTGAAAATAGCTCCTGTTCTAACACCTCTCCAAGGAATTTCTGCATCGGGCAAAACTTTGTAAATAATACTAAATAGGAAAACTAGCACTAAAAACGTAATCATTAAATTAACTACATCAAACAAAAACAAGGTGTTTTCTGGTAAATGATTACTGAGAACTGTGCTAATGGCAGACACCATTCCATTGATGATAAGCGAAACGATTAATAAAAAACCCAAGCTACCCACCATAGATAGCGATAGAAACCTGTTTTTTAGCAACTTAAGCCAACCTTTTTTAGGTACGGCCTTTACTTTCCATATTTGATTGATAGAATCTTGTATCTCTACGAAAATACCTGTAGCGCCTATCAATAAAGTAATTATACCCATAACAATGGCTACTACACTATCTCCTGAAAGGGCGAGATTTTTAAGAAGTGTTTGCACTTGTAAAGCAGCCTCGGTACCAATGAAACCTTGAATTTCTTCAAATACTTTTTCTCTTAAAACCTGTTTTTCTTTGTAAAAAAAGCCTGCAACAGAAAGCAAAACCACCAGCATGGGGCCTAAAGAAAAAATGGTATAATAAGAAAGAGACGCACTAAGTTTTAAGCCTTTATCGGCCATAAAGGCATTAAAACTTTTGATAATGATTTTAAAAATGAACTTAGCTTTAGCAATAATTTTCTTCATCATTCTAGGTTTTTCAAGAATGATTGCAAAAAATAAGCCTTTTTTAACGGTTAGAAACCAAGAGTAAGTCTAAATCTTTAACCGGTAAATTAAAACGTTCTGCTAAATCTTTATTAGTCATAGAACCTTGAAAGATATAAACAGCGTTTCTGATACCATGTTTTTCCCAAATGAGGTTATTGATACCGCCTAAATCGCCAATATCAATTAAAATTGGGGTGAAAATATTTGTAAGTGCATAAGTTGCTGTTCTACTCACTCTTGATGCTATATTGGGTACACAATAATGTATCACATCGTATTTTCTAAACACCGGGTTTTTATGGTTGGTAACCTCAGATGTTTCAAAACATCCACCTTGGTCTATACTTACGTCTATAATAACAGAATTGGGTTTCATTTTAGCCACGGTTTCTTCACTTACAATACATGGGCTTCTGCCATGTGAAGCCCTTATAGCACCAATGGCTACATCGCAAGTTCTAATTGCCTTTTCTAAAACAATAGGTTGTATGACAGATGTAAAAACCCTACTACCAATATTGTTCTGAAGTCTTCTTAACCGGTATAAAGAAGAATCAAAAACTTTAACCTCAGCACCTAGGCCAATAGCGGTACGGGCGGCATATTCTCCAACGGTACCAGCACCTAAAATCACAATTTCTGTTGGCGGTACTCCGGTTACACCACCTAGCATTAACCCTTTGCCGCCGTAAACATTACTTAAATATTCGGCAGCTATTAAAATAGAGGTGGCGCCTACAATTTCGCTCATAGCTCGTACTACGCTTAACACATTTCCATCATCTCTGATGTATTCAAAAGCTAAAGCGGTAATTTTTTTGGCCATTAAAGCTTGTATATCTTCTTTATTGATGGTAGCCATTTGCAGGGCAGAAAAAATAATCTGCGAATGCTTCATCATTTCGATTTCGCTTTTTGTAGGAGGCGCAATTTTTAGAATAATATCTGCCCGGTAAACCTCTTTGGTGTCATAAACAATATGAGCACCTTGTTCGCAATAATCTTTATCAGAAAAATTTGCAGCCAAACCCGCACCAGCTTCTATAACTACTTTATGGCCATTATTTACCAACAACGCTACCGATAATGGTGTTAAAGCAATCCTGTTTTCTTGGAAAGAGGTTTCTTTAGGGATACCAATATAGAGTTGGTTTTTTTTACTTTTAATTTCTGCCATAGCCTCTTGGGGCTGGTAAAGGGCCTGTTTGGCCACTTCAGAAAAACCGCTCATCAGGGTTGAACTCATATCAGGATATTTTCTGGATATCTATTAATCTTTCTGTTTCTGTAACAGGATAAATTTTAATTCTTACGTGGTGGTACGGAATCAAATCGGCTATTTTTTCTGGCCATTCTATCATACAATAATGTCCAGAGTAAAAGTAGTCTTCATAACCCAAATCAAAAGCTTCACTTTCATTTTTAATACGATAAAAATCAAAATGATAAATGGCGTTGTCACTTCCTTTATACTCGTTAACAATAGAAAAAGTAGGACTAGAAGTATGTTCTTCTACACCCAATTGCTGGCATAAATGGTTTATCAAAGTTGTTTTACCGGCTCCCATCTCTCCATAAAAAGTAAAAATTTTTTCTTCGCCGGCAGCTTCTATAATTTGTTTTGCTGCTTCTGTAAGTTCTGATAAACTTTTAACGCTTATTTGCATAATGTAAAAATAAGCGATAATTTATTTATTCTTATATGTTACAAACGGAATTATCATTTCTTCTAAAGAAATTCCGCCATGCTGGAACGTTTCGTTATAAAAGTTAACAAATTGGTTATAGTTATTTTGGTATACAAAATAGCTGTCTTCTTTAGCAAAAATAAAGCTAGAGCTTACATGCAATTTTGGTAAGTGTATCTCATGTGGATTTTTTACATGGTATACTTCTTTGCTGTTATAGTTTAAGTTTTTTCCTTGTTTATAGCGTAAGTTGGTATTGGTATTTCTATCGCCAATAACTTTACTTGGGTGTTTTACTCTAATAGTACCATGGTCTGTGGTGATCATTACTTTCACTTTCTTTTGCGACAGTTTCTTCAAAAGGTCTAAAAGTGGCGAGTGCTCAAACCAGCTTAAAGTTAAAGAACGATATGCTGCATCATCATTAGCCAATTCTTTAATCATTTGCATATCTGTTCTGGCATGGGATAGCATATCCACAAAATTGTACACAATAGCGTTTAAATCATTATCCATGAGGTTAGCTAAAGAGTCGTTTAAATCTTTCCCTTGGTCTTGATTTAATATTTTATGGTAAGAGTATTTGATGTCTTTACGGAGTAAGCGCTTGATTTGGTCTTGTAAAAACTCTTCTTCATGTAAATTTTTACCACCTTCATCCTCATCATTTTGCCATAAGTTTGGAAAACGTTTTTCCATATCTAAAGGCAGCAAGCCAGAAAAAATAGCATTTCTAGCATATTGTGTTGCTGTTGGTAGGATACTAAAATAGCTATCTTCTTCTTCTAACCTAAAATATTCAGCAATTAAAGGGTTTATCACCTTCCATTGGTCGTAACGCAGGTTATCAATAACAATAAAAAAGGTTGGAATATGTTCACTTAAAGCTGGGAAAACCTTCTTTTTAAATAATTGATGCGAAAAAGTTGGACCATTATCTTGGTCGTTTATCCAAGTGGCATAATTTTTCTCTACAAACTTGCAAAATTGGGCGTTTGCTTCTGCCTTTTGCATGGTTAAAATTTCATGCATACCGGCATCCTCTAGTTTTTCTAGTTTAATTTCCCAAAACAGTAGCTTTTTGTATACATCAATCCACTCCTGATAGTTTAAATTATCGTTCAAGGTCATACCAAGCGTTCTAAAATCTTGTTGGTAAGCCATAGAAGTTTTTTCGCTTATTAAACGCTTATTATCTATTAACTTTTTAATGGTTAACAGTATTTGTTTAGGATTTACCGGCTTTATCAAATAATCGTCAATGGTTGCGCCAATGGCATCTTCCATTAAGTATTCTTCTTCGCTTTTGGTAATCATTACCACAGGAATATCCGGATTAGTACTTTTAATAGAAGTTAAAGTTTCTAAGCCAGTTAAGCCAGGCATATTCTCGTCTAGAAAAACCAAATCAAAATCTTTAGATTTAAAGATTTCCAATGCATCGTTTCCATTAGTTGCGGTATCAATATGGTATCCTTTTTCGTTAAGAAATAAAATGTGTGGTTTTAAAAGATCTATTTCGTCATCTGCCCATAAAATATTGGCTGTTTGCATATCTTTAATTCTATTTATTATCAGTTAAAATATAAAAATGCTGTAAATATTGTATATTAATGCATACAGCATCAATAAAAATAACAAAATTTGTGCCTTATATATTTTCCTTTTGAATAAGAATAAAATTATCAACGATCCGGTTTACGGTTTTATCAGTATCAAAACAGATTTAATTTTTGATTTGATAGAGCATCCCTATTTCCAACGCTTAAGATATATTAAGCAGCTAGGGATGACTCATTTGGTATATCCAGGTGCATTGCATACCCGTTTTCATCATGCTTTAGGGGCTATGCATTTGATGCAATTAGCGGTAGAGCATTTGCAAACTAAAGGCCACAGCATTACCCCAGAAGAAGAAGAAGCGGCTTGTATTGCTATTTTATTACATGATATTGGGCATGGTCCTTTTTCTCATGCTTTAGAGCATTCTTTGGTGCCAAACGTTTCTCACGAGCGCATTAGCCGTTTATTCATGTCGCGTTTAAATCAAGAATTTCATGGTAAGTTAGATATGGCTTTGGCTATCTTCAATAATAGCTACCCTAAGAAATTTTTGTCACAACTTATTTCTGGTCAGCTAGATTTAGACCGCTTAGATTATTTAAACCGCGACAGTTTTTTTAGTGGTGTTACCGAAGGCATGGTAAGCTCAGACCGTATCATTAAACTCCTAAACGTTAAAGACGGCTCTTTGGTAGTAGAAGAAAAAGGCATTTATTCCATCGAGAAATTTTTGATAGCTCGTAGGCTGATGTATTGGCAAGTTTATTTGCATAAAACAGTAGTTGCGGCAGAGCAATTGTTGGTTAAAATTCTAAAAAGGGCAAGAGAGTTGGCTAAGGCCGATGTAAATCTTTTTGCAACGCCAGCTTTAAGTCATTTTTTATATCAAGATATTCTTGAAGATGATTTTAATGAAGATAGCGAGCATCTTTCTTTTTTTGCTAAGTTAGACGATCATGATATGATGGCGGTAGTGAAAGTTTGGCAAAATCATGATGATTTTATTTTGAGTACACTTTGTAAAAATCTTATCCAAAGAAACCTTTATAAGGTAGAAATAGATAATGCTTTGCCAGATGCTGCTAAGTTGGTTAAAATTAAAGCACATATTATAGATAAACTGAATATTAACGAGGAAGAATCTGCTTATTTTATTTTTAGTGATACCATCAATAATATGGCTTATAAAGTTGGTAACGGTAGTATAAAAGTTTTATTAAAAAGTGGGCAAATTGAGGATATAGCGGCAGTTTCTGATAATTCTAATTTAGAAGCCCTATCAAAGGTGGTAACAAAAAATTTCCTTTGTTATTTAAAAGTATAACTTTGTTAACTTGATTTTAACCTAACAATTTGTTCATTTCATATTATCAGTTAATTTTGCCAAATGCAATTTACCGCAAAAGAGGTTAGTTTATTGCTAAATGGAACCATAGAAGGTAACCCTGATGCAATAGTTTTTAAGTTAGCAAAAATAGAAGAAGCCAATGAGGGCAGTCTTTCTTTTTTAGCTAATCCCAAGTATGAATCTCATCTTTATACTACCCAAGCTTCTGCGGTAATTATAAATAAAGATTTAGAGTTAACCCAGCCTGTTAAAGCAACAGTTATCCGGGTTGATGATGCTTACAGTAGTTTCTCTATTTTGTTAGAGAAATACAATACCCTTAAACTCAATAAAGTTGGTATAGAAGAACCTTCTTTTATCCACCCAGATGCCGTTATAGGTAAAGATGTTTTTATTGGTGCTTTTACCTACATCAGTGCTAATGCAAAAGTTGGCGATGGAGCAAAAATTTATCCTCATTCTTTTTTAGGTGATAATGTAGAGGTAGGTGCTTCAACAACTCTATTTTCTGGTGTAAAAGTTTACCATGATTGTATTATAGGAAACAATGTCATTATCCATAGTAATGCCGTAATCGGAAGTGATGGCTTTGGTTTTGCTCCACAAGCAGATGGCTCTTACCATAAAATAAGCCAAATTGGTAATGTTGTCATTGAAGATTGGGTAGAAGTTGGTGCCAATACTTGTATAGATAGAGCAACTATGGGTTCTACGGTTATCCGTAAAGGTGTTAAATTAGATAACCTCATACAAATTGCCCATAATGCAGAGGTAGGAGCCAATACGGTAATTGCCTCGCAAACGGGAGTTTCTGGTAGTACAAAGGTTGGCGAAAACTGTATCATTGGCGGTCAGGTTGGCATTGTTGGGCACATCAGCTTAGCAAAAGGCACACAAATACAAGCTAAATCTGGTATTAATAAATCTATAGAAGAAGAGAATAAAAAGTGGGGTGGTGCACCAGCAACAACCTATCAAAATTACATGCGGTCTCAGGTAATTATCCAAAGACTTCCAGAAATGGAGAAAAAAATAGAAGATTTGCAGCGTATACTTAAAGAACTTCAGGATAATACCACTAATAAATAACACTACAGTATGAATCTTAGGCAAAGAACTATCAAATCAGAAATCAGCGTAAGCGGAGTAGGATTACATACTGGTGCAAAAGTTACCTTAACTTTTAAGCCAGCTCCGGAAAATCATGGATACAAGTTTAAAAGAGTTGATTTACCAGGACAACCTATCATAGACGCAGACGTTGATAACGTTACCGATACATCAAGAAGTACTACTTTATCTCAAAACGGAGCAAGTGTAAGCACAACAGAACACGTTTTAGCTTCTTTAGTAGGCTGTGATGTTGATAATGTGATGATAGAGCTAGACGGTATTGAGGTACCTATTTTAGATGGCAGCTCTATAGAGTTTGTGAAAGCTTTAGAATCTGTAGGTTTTGTAGAGCAAGATGCAGATAGGGAGTATTATCATATTCCTCATAATATCCATTATTCTGAGGATGATAGAAAAGTAGAAATGGTGGCTATGCCTTTAGACGATTATAGATTTACCTGTATGGTAGATTATAATTCGCCAGTTTTAGGCAGTCAACACGCTACTATCTCTAACATAGGAGAATTTAATGATGAGATTGCCTCTTGTAGAACTTTTGTTTTTTTACATGAGCTTAAGATGCTTTTAAAGCATAACCTTATTAAGGGTGGTGATATTAACAATGCTATTGTTATTGTAGACCACGAAATAGAAGAAAGCGAGTTAAAAGAGTTAGCCGCAGCTTTTAACCGTGATGAGATAAAGGTAGCCAGAGAAGGTATTCTAAATAATATAGAACTACGTTATCAAAATGAGCCTGCTCGTCATAAATTACTAGATATGATAGGCGATTTAGCTTTAATTGGTACACCTATCAAAGGACACATTATGGCTGCTCGTCCGGGGCATGCTGCCAACGTAGCTTTTGCCAAAAAGATTAAAGCAGCCATCAAAAAAGAAAAAAAGAAAAAAACGCAACATGTGTATGATCCACAAGCAAAACCACTTTATGATATTACCAAAATCATGGAGATTTTGCCACACAGACAACCGTTTTTATTTATCGATAAGATATTAGAACTTACCAAAACTTATGTTGTGGGGGTTAAAAACGTAACCATGAATGAAGAGTTCTTTAAAGGGCACTTCCCTGGAGCACCTGTTTTACCCGGAGTAGTTCAAATAGAAGCCATGGCGCAAACCGGAGGTATATTAGTCTTAAGTACAGTAGAAGACCCCCAGAATTACCTTACTTATTTCTTAAAAATAGACAAAGTAAGATTTAGAGCACAGGTTCTACCTGGCGATACCATAGTTTTTAGATGTGATTTAATGGAACCTATTAGAAGAGGCATTGCACAAATGAAAGGTATTGGTATGGTAGGTGAAACCGTTGTGGTAGAAGCCGAAATGATGGCGCAAATAAGTAAAGTTAGAGAAACCAATACACCTTCATGATACAACCATTAGCTTATATACACCCACAGGCAAAAATTGCTAACAGTGTAGTTATAGACCCTTTTGCGGTTATACACAAAGACGTAGAAATTGGCGAGGGAACCTGGATAGGTTCTAATGTTACCATCATGGATGGCGCTAGGATTGGTAAAAATTGCAAAATTTTTCCTGGAGCTGTTATTTCTGCTATTCCGCAAGATTTAAAATATGCCGGCGAAGAAACTTTAGCCATCATTGGCGATAATACTACCATTAGAGAGTATGTAACCATTAACCGTGGTACAAATGATAAATGGGAAACAAGAGTTGGTAATAACTGCTTGTTAATGGCTTATTGTCACGTAGCACATGATTGCGAAGTTGGTGATAATTGTATTTTCTCTAACAACACAACCCTCGCTGGGCATATCACTATTGGTGATAATGTGGTTCTTGCAGGTATGGTTGCAATACACCAGTTTTGTAAGGTAGGCTCTCATGCTTTCGTAACCGGAGGTTCTTTGGTACGTAAAGATATACCACCTTATGTAAAAGTTGCTCGTGAACCACTTTCTTATACCGGTATCAACTCTGTTGGCTTAAGAAGAAGAGGGTTTACATCAGAAAAAATTAACGAGATCCAGGAAATTTATCGTGTACTTTTTGTTAAGCACAATAATGTAACTAAAGCATTAGATATTATAGAGGCCGATTTCAAACCAACAGAAGAGCGTGATGAGATTATTAATTTCATTAGAAACTCTAACCGTGGTGTGATGAAGGGTTTCGGTAATTCTTAATCAATCTCTTTATGGAGATTATTCTTAACCAAGTAAGTAGGCGCTTTAACCGCGAGTGGATTTTTAAAGAAATCAACTATACCTTTTCTTCTGGTAACGCCTATGCTTTGTTAGGAATTAATGGTTCTGGTAAATCAACCTTATTACAAATCATTTCTGGATCTTTAGCTCCTAGTGCTGGCATCATTAGTTATAAAGATTGTGAAGGAAACCCGATAGAGGTAGAAAATATTTTCGAGCATATCAGTATAGCAGCACCCTATTTAGAATTGATAGAAGATTTTACACTTCAGGAAATTATAAAATTCCATTTCTCTTTCAAAAAGCGGTTCTTACATCAATCTGATGATGATGTTGTAGCTATCTTAAATATGGTAGCTAATAAAAACAAAGCTGTAAAATACTTTTCATCAGGGATGAAACAGCGAGTAAAATTGGCTTTAGCATTTTTATCTGATACACCTATTCTTATTCTAGATGAACCAACTGCCAATTTAGATGAGCAAGGTAGTAATTGGTATTTAGAAATGATTAAAAAATACTCGCAAAATCGTTTGGTATTAATTGGTTCTAACCAGCCACAAGAGTATGCTTTCACTGAAAACCATTTATACTTAGCAGATTATAAGTAATAAAGCTTAAAAACAGAAACCCTATAATATTGTTGATATATAAAATATTTAATTATACCTTTGCACACCCAAAATTAAGCATTCAAACATGGCAAAAGCATCAGAAATTAAAAACGGTAATATCTTAAGATTTAACGGTGATTTAGTTGCAGTTGAAGAATTTATTCATCGTACACCAGGTAATTTAAGAGCATTTTATCAAGCTAAAATGCGTAACGTAAAAACAGGTAAATTGGTTGAATATCGTTTCCGTACTGATGAAGAGGTTGAAATTTGCCGTGTTGAAACCAATGACTACCAGTATTTGTATGATGATGGTGATTTCTTTGTGGTGATGGATAATCGCACTTATGAGCAATTTAATATTCCTAAATTCTTATTTGGTGATGCTGCCCGTTTCTTAAAAGAAGGTATGAATGTTATCATCGCTTTTGAAAGCGAAGAACCTATTATGGCACAGGCACCACATTCTGTAGAGTTAGAAATCACTTATACAGAGCCAGCTGTAAAAGGAGATACCTCAACAAATGCTACCAAATTAGCAACCGTTGAAACAGGTGTAGAAATTAGAGTGCCTTTGTTTATCAATCAAGGTGATAAAGTAAAGGTTGATACTGCAACTGGTAGCTATATAGAAAGAGTAAAAAATTAAGATTTTCATATTTAGGTTTAGGTTGATAACGGTCTCGTTTCTTTGAAACAGAGGCCGTTTTTTGTTTCTAATCTTTATATTAGTGCTTTAAAATATCCACGCTTAATTTGAAAAAGGAAATTCGAAATAAAATGAGGTTAAAGCGCTTAAGCCTCAGTAAATCAGAATTTTGGGATTTAAATGATAAAATTTTAGAACGTATAAAATCCATAGATTGGTCTGTTTACCAATGTGTGCACATTTTTTTACCTATAAAAGAAAATAACGAAGTAGATACCTTTGAGATACTTTCCTTTTTTAAATATCAATATCCCAATCTAAAAATTGTTATCCCGAGAACTAATTTTAAAGAGTCAAAACTAGAAAATGTAGTTTTTGATCATTATCAAACTATTTTGCGTAAAAATGAATATCATATACCAGAACCTGTTTATGGGCATCTTATTCAAAGTGATTTAATTGATGTTGTTTTTGTCCCGCTTTTAGCTTTTGATGAAGATGGAAATAGAATTGGCTACGGAGGTGGTTTTTATGATAGGTTTTTAAGCACTTGTAAAGAAGATGTTTTAAAAATTGGCTTATCTCTATTTCCTCCTTTAGAAGAAAAACTTGTAACTGATGAATTTGACATCCCGTTAAATCAATGCATCACGCCAGAAAGACATTATTTTTTCAGCAATAAAAAGTTATAATTAATACTTTTTAAAAAATTTAAAATGATAATTTCATAATTTTTGTAACTTTTTTTAATAAAATATTGCAACTTTTATAAAAATACGTATATTTAAATATTAAACTATCCAACTATAGCCTAATTGCCCTCTCCAACCGGACGAGGGCTTTTTTATTTATGCAACATTATTATTACTGTATTATCAAAATGTTAAATAATGTTAACGTTGTTTGAGATAATGATAATAAACCTATCTTTGTTGTAGGTTTATAATTGGTTAGTATAAAAGGTCTTCATTCTCCCCGTTTGAAGACTTTTTTCTTTTAAAGACCTTTTATAAAACTATTTTTTCTCAACAATCTGTTTAATAGCATTTTGTGCCCTCGTGATGGTTTCCTCTAGCGGGCTTTCTTTAGGTTCAATAGGGTTAAGAACGGTAAATTTTAGGTGCTCAAATGCGTTTAAAGGGAAAAATCCATGTTGTACAAGTTTCCAAGAGTTTTCTATAGCAATGGGTACAATTAAGGCATCGGGTGCTTTTTTTAGTAAGGTGGCAATACCACCAATTTGAAAATCTTTCATTTTTCCATTTTTACTTCTGGTGCCTTCCGGAAAAATAACTGCTCCCCAAGTATTTTTTTTCATCCTTTCGCCCAGTCTAGCTATTTCTATAATAGACTGTTTAGAGTCTTTCCTGTCTATATTAGCACCACCACCATATTTTAAGTTAAATGATATAGAAGGAATGCCTTTGGTAAGCTCTATTTTTGAGATAAATTTTGCATGATACTTTCTTAAAAACCAAATTAATGGAGGTATATCATACATACTTTGATGATTAGCTACAAAAATGATAGATCTATTTTTAGGCAAGTTTTGTGAGTTGTAAAAGCTTACCCTTGTACCTAATAGATAATAAGAGCTCACCAAAAAGAAGTTTAAAACATCAACAGATTTTTTATGAGTACTATAACCGCCCAATTTTAAACTTAACCATTGTATAGGTTGGAAAATGAGCAGGTATAGGAAAAAAAATATGTAATGTAATGGGCTTAATAAGTAGCCAAATAATTTATTCATCTTAACTTATAAAAATTCAAATTTAGAGTATTAATTTAAATTAGGAAAAACGGTTTATTTGCTTATTTCAACGTGTTTTATTTGAAAAATGGCAGGCAAAGCGCTTTCATCTAATTTACCTACCCAGCTTTCATGTTTGCTTATCCAAATATTAAAAACTACATGCATACTTCTTCTTGGGATGAAATTTTGAGTTCTGTAAAGCTCTTTATCATCCACATACCAAGCAATAAAATTTTTTCTCCATTCTAAATGGTATTCATGAAATTCATTTTGGAAGCTAAAAGGAATATCTATGGCCTTACCATTATCTTTTCTATTTGTCCAATGGTTGAGGTAAACCTTGCAGGTATCTTTACCTAAAAATTCAAAATCTATCTCTTTAAATTTTGAGCTATGTGGGAAGTATAAGAAAAAACCTGATACAATACCGCTACCTTTTGGAGCTTTTAAAAGAACTTTAAAATTGCCGTATTTGTATTTTCTTCTGGTTCTAATTTCTGCACCCTCATAGCTTTTAGAAGAAGTTTTACTGCTATCTTTTTGATGAAGCTTTAGCTCTAAAAGATTATTATTTTGGATATTATCCGGATTAAAAACAGCTAAATTGTTTGCAAAAGTATGGCTTTTAATCAACCAAGTTTTAATAGTGTCTAAACGTGAAAAATCTTCCTTTAAAAGTATTTTATTATGGTCTTTTTGTAAACTGCAAGAACATAAAATCATCCATACAGAAAAGAAAGTAAGATTACGCATTACAAATTAGCTTTAATCAATTTTAATCTTAAAATAGCTGCAACACTCATAGAATCTGTAATCTCGCCACGTAAAACCATTTGGTAAGCTTCTTCAAAATGAACTTTTTTTACAACAAGTTCTTCTGTTTCTTCTGGTTGTGCTTCAAACTGTTCAAAATCTCGAGCTAAATAGATAATAGCCAATTCATCAGAAACAGAATTTGAAAGGTGCATGCGTAAAAGTTCTTCCCAATATTGGGCAACTAAACCAGTTTCTTCAAGTAATTCTCTTTTTGCTGAGGCTAGTGGATTGGCGTCTAATGGTCCGCCACCTTCAGGTATTTCCCAACTGTAAGCCTTTAAAGGAAACCTGTATTGGCCAACTAACCATATTTTATCATCCTCATCTAAGGCAATAATCCCGATAGCATAATTTTTAAAATGTACTTCGCCATAAATGCCTTTCCCCCCTGTTGGGTTAATTACTTGATGTTCGGTAATCTTAATCCAAGGATTATCGTAAATAGCGTTACTCTCTAATATTTGCCAAGGATTTTCTTCCATAAAAATGTCTTATTTGTAAAGGTAGTTGATTTTATTTTAGCAGTAAATTTAAAAACAATTAACACGTTTATTGTCTTATATTTGGTAGTTAAAACAATTAAATATGTATACCGGATTAGTACACACCCACTCATTATTAAGATATGTTGTCTTAATTTTAATTTTAGTTGCCATTGTTCAATCTTTAACAGCTGGCAATAAGCCATATACAGAAGGAAATAGAAAAATCAATTTATTTACTTTGATATCGGCTCACATACAACTGGTTTTAGGTTTAGTATTATATTTCATGAGCCCAAGCGTAGATTTCTCTCAAATGAGTAATCCTGTAACCAGATATTGGAATGTAGAACACATCAGCATGATGATAATTGCTATTGTTTTAATTACAGTTGGGCACTCTAAATCTAAAAAAGCTGTAGAAGCTAAAGCAAAACACAAAGCCATTGGGGTTTTCTACTCTATTGCTTTGCTGATTATTTTAGCAGCTATCTTTACCATGAAAGATAGAAACCCTTGGTGGAATATGTAAGTTTGGGCAAATCAGTTTTTTGAAGAAAAAATTCTGTAATTCAAATTTCTTTATATTTTTGCTGCGCAATGATAATAAAAACAAATACTTTAAAGTGGTGGTGGTACAGTAATATGTAGCATCGGTTATTGTATTTGAAGAAAAATTGAATTTCAACCCAAACCTAAACAAATATCAAAACCCGACGCTAAACTGTCGGGTTTTTTTGTTTTATCAGGTAAAAGCATAAAAATGGAAAAATATAAAATCAACATTGTTCATCATAAACTACTGGCCGATACTACCACGCCAGTAAGTATATATTTAAGGTTAAGAGATGTTTTCCCAAACACCTTATTGTTAGAAAGCTCTGATTACCATAGCAAAGAAAATAGCATGAGTTATGTTTGCTGCGACCCTATTGCTGGTATCAAGCTAGAAAACGATGTTTTTACAGCTACTTTCCCAGATGATAAATTCATCAGAAAAGAAAAAGGCACATTTAACTTGGTAGATGAGGTTAGCGCTTTTAGAAATAGTTTTGAAAGTAATGCCGATGCTAGTTTGAAGTTTATAACCGATGGCTTGTTTGGTTATTTTACACATGAAGCGGTTGCTTATTTTGAAGATATCAAGCTTAAAACCGATACTAGAAAAGACCGTTCTATCCCAACCATGCAATACCATGTTTACAGGTATATTATAGCGATAGACCACTTCAAAAACGAACTTTACATTGTTAAAAACGAAACAGATTTTGATAAAGAAAGCACTGGTTTAGAAAAGATAGAATACCTCATTAAAAACAAAAATTTCCCCGAGTATAAGTTTTATGTTGATGGTGAGGAAACATCAAACCTAAAGGATGAAGAGTTTAAAGCTTTGGTAGAGAAAATGAAAAAGCACATTTACAGAGGTGATGTTTTTCAAATTGTACCATCAAGAGCTTTTCAAACGCCATTTAGGGGCGATGAATTTAATGTTTACAGAGCTTTAAGATCTATCAACCCTTCTCCTTACCTCTTCTATTTTGATTATGGAAGTTTTAAAATTTTTGGTTCATCGCCAGAAGCCCAACTAACGATTAAAAACCGAGTTGCAAGTATCTTCCCAATTGCCGGAACTTTTAAAAGATCTGGAAATGATATAGAAGATAAAGCCATTGCAGAGAAATTGATGAACGACCCGAAAGAGTCATCAGAGCATGTGATGTTGGTTGATTTAGCCCGTAATGATTTAAGCAGACATTGTGAAAATGTAGAGGTTAAGGCTTATAAAGAAGCCCAATTTTACTCGCATTTAATCCATTTGGTTTCTAAAGTTAGTGGTACTTTAAAAGAAGGTGTCAATTCTTTTAAAATTGTGGCTGATACTTTCCCGGCGGGTACGCTTAGTGGTGCACCTAAATACAGAGCTATGGAAATCATCGATGAAAATGAAAATATAAAACGTAGTTTTTATAGCGGAGCCATTGGTTTCTTAGGCTTTAACGGAGATTTTAACCATGCTATCATGATTAGGTCTTTTTTAAGTAAAGACAACCAATTACATTACCAGGCAGGTGCAGGTATTGTTGCAGATTCTGATGCAGAGAGTGAGTTGAATGAAGTAAATAATAAAATTGCAGCGTTAAGAAAAGCCATTTTTATGGCTAAAGAAATTTAAGTTATGAAGATTCTTGTTATTGATAATTACGACTCGTTTACCTATAATTTGGTGCATTTACTTCATGAGTTGGGGCATGATGCTACCGTTTGGAGAAACGACAAGTTTAAACTTGAAGATGTAGAGCAGTTTGATAAAATTTTATTATCGCCAGGGCCTGGTATACCCTCAGAGGCTGGTTTGCTTTTAGAGGTTATTAAAAATTATGCAACCAAAAAAAGTATTATGGGTGTTTGTTTAGGTCAGCAGGCTATAGCCGAAGTTTTTGGTGGCGAGTTGTACAACTTAAGTAAGCCTGTACATGGTACAGCAACCCAAATTTTTGTTAAAGCAGAAGACGCTACCTTTGAAGGTTTACCAACACAATTTAAAGTGGGCAGATACCATTCTTGGGCAGTAAAATCAGAAAATTTACCTGCCGATTTAGAAATTACTGCGGTAGATGAGCATGGTGTTGCTATGGCGCTTAAGCACAAAACTTTAGATGTTAGAGGAGTGCAGTTCCATCCAGAATCGGTTTTAACCGAGTATGGAAAAGAAATGATTAGTAATTGGTTATCTCATTAATAGCTTACATGAATATTTTAGATAAAATTGTTTTACGTAAAAAAGAAGAAGTTGCTGCTTGTAAAGCCCAAACTAGTACTGCCGATTTAGAAAAAAAAGCTGCTTTTTCACGTGAAACGTACAGCTTAAAAGACTTCTTAACGCATCCGGAACGAACGGGTATTATTGCCGAGTTCAAAAGAAAATCGCCATCTAAAGGGATTATTAATAACCAAGTTACGGTAGAAGAAGTTACTATGGGTTATAATCAGGCAGGCGCATCGGCTTTATCTGTTTTAACAGATCGTGATTTTTTTATGGGGCATGATGATGATTTAATGGCTGCAAGAGCGGTAAACAACATCCCTATTTTGCGTAAAGATTTTATGGTAGATGAATATCAGATAATAGAAGCCAAAGCTATTGGTGCTGATATTATTTTACTGATAGCCGCTTGTTTAACCAAAGAAGAGTTAACTGCTTTTGCGAAATTGGCTAAATCTTTAGGTTTAAGTACGCTTTTAGAAGTACACAGTCAAGAAGAGCTTGATTTTAGTTTAAACCCATTTATAGATGTTGTTGGGGTAAACAACAGAAATTTAAAAGATTTTACAGTTTCTATAGATACCTCATTACAATTGGCGCAAACTATTCCATCAGAGTTTTTAAAGATTTCTGAAAGTGCTATTGATAGTCCAGAAACCATCAAAATATTAAAAAAAGCAGGCTTCAATGGTTTTTTAATTGGCGAGAATTTTATGAAAACAGCCAACCCAGGTAAAGCCATGCAAGATTTTGTTCATCAGCTATAGCTAGTGGTCCGTTTTGTGTTGTAAATGTCATATACTTTAGCATTTAAGCAATCGGCTTCTATATTATTGAATAATGTTTAGCTTAGCAGCAGAATTATTAAATGAAATAAAGTGATCAAACAATCATAATAATTCTATGAGAAACGAACACATTTTAGCTATTGATATTGGCGGAACAAGTATTAAAGCAACTGTTTTAAATACCTCCGGAGAAATGTTGGTAGAATATCAAAAAGTTCCTACCCCAGAAAAGGCAAGTCCAGAAAATGTTATTAAAGCCATTAAAAAGCTTACCGCTGATTTTCCTTCTTTCGATAAAATATCAGTTGGTTTCCCTGGCTATGTAAAAAAAGGAGTAATTGCTACAGCGCCTAACTTGGGTACTTCCTTATGGGCAGGCTGTAATTTGGCATTGCTTATTGCAAAAGAATTAAATAAGCCCGTAAGATTACTTAATGATGCTGATATGCAGGGTTTTGGTTTAATTTCTGGCGAAGGTTTAGAAATGGTTATTACCTTAGGAACCGGCTTTGGTACGGCTTTGTTTATGGATGGGGGCTTACTTCCCCACCTTGAATTGGCGCATCTTCCAGTAAGAAAAAACCTCACTTATGATAAATTTGTTGGTGATGAGGCATTGAATAAAGACGGTTTAGAAGAATGGAATAAAAATGTAAAAGATGTTTTAAAGACATTTAAAACTGTATTTAATTACGATAAACTTTACCTTAGCGGCGGAAATGCTAAAAAAATAACTTTTAAACTAGACAATAACATAAAAATTGCTCGTAACAGAGACGGAATAAAAGGAGGTGCTTTTATGTGGCGAAAAGATGATGATTTTTGTGTACAGTCTGTAAATCCCTGAATAAAATCTTAAACTAAACAAAATAGGTAAAACCAACCTATAACAAAACGATGAAAACCACAAACATTAAACCCAAACCAACTGTATTTACCATTTTTGGCGGAACCGGAGACCTTGCCGCTAGAAAACTAATACCAGCACTGTATAATTTATACTTAGATGGCTACATGCCAGAAAAGTTTATTATTGTAGGCTTGGGAAGAACAGATTATGATAACCAAAAATTCAGAGAAATTTTATTAGATGGTATCAATAAGTTTTCTAGAAGCGGAAAAGCTGATGCTGCAAAGTGGAAAGTATTTTCTTCCTGCATCCAGTACTTGCAATCTGATGCTAAAAAAGATAAAACGTATCAAGATTTAGAGGCTATCATCAAGCAAAAAGATCAGGAGTGGGGCGAAGAATCTAACATCATTCATTATTTGTCTGTAGCACCACAGTTTTTCCCTATTATTTCTAAAGGTGTTGCCACAATTAATATTGAAAATCAAGAACAAAGAAATAGAATTGTAATAGAAAAACCTTTTGGTCATGATTTAGAATCGGCCAAAGAGCTAAACAGGCTGTTACAATCTTTATTTGATGAAACCCAGATTTACCGTATAGACCACTATTTAGGTAAAGAAACGGTTCAGAATATGATGGCTTTTAGGTTTGCAAATGCTTTGTTTGAACCTATCTGGAATAGAAATTATATAGAACATGTTCAAATCTCGGTAACAGAAGATATTGGGGTAGAAGACCGTGGTGGCTATTACGATGGTTCTGGCGCTTTAAAAGACATGGTACAAAACCATATCTTACAAGTTTTATGTCTTGTAGCTATGGAACCACCAGTTAGCTTTAACGCTGATGAAGTTCGTAACCGCAGAGTTGATGTTTTAAGAGCCATTAGAAAATTTGGTCACGAAGAGGTTAAACATAATACCGTAAGAGGACAGTACGCTAGCGGTTGGGTTGCCGGCGAAGAAGTTTTAGGCTATCGTGAAGAAAAAGGTGTAGACCCTAATTCTAATACCGAAACTTTTGCAGCTTTAAAATTCTTTATTGATAACTGGCGTTGGCAAAATGTACCTTTTTATGTAAGAACTGGTAAACGTATGCACCAAAAAGCATCGGTTATTAGTATACAATTTAAAGATGTTCCGCATCCAATTTTCCCAATCGAGGCATCAGAAAGTTGGCAGCAAAACAGGTTAATCATTAGTATTCAGCCAGAAATGAGCATCAGGTTACAGGTACAAGCTAAAAGACCTGGTTTAGATATGATTTTAAACCCGGTAGATATGGTGTTTAATTATGATGGTACTTATCCGGCAGAATCTCCTGAAGCTTACGAAACTTTATTGTTAGATGTGATGGAAGGCGACCAAACACTTTTCATGAGAGCCGACCAGATAGAGGCTGCTTGGGAATTGTTAATGCCTGTGGTAGAAAACTGGGAGTCTAGAAAAAGTATCAATTTCCCTAATTACGCAGCAGATAGTTGGGGCCCAGAAATTGCAGAGGCTTTAATAGCTAAAGATGGTTTCCATTGGTTTACCATGCCCGTAAAAAATAAAAAAGAAAAAAAGTAATGAAACTGAATATATTTAAAGATGCTGATGAGGCTATTGTTGCTATAGCAGATTATTTCATCGCGGTGGCAAATGAGGCTATTCAGCAAAATGGGCGCTTTAATGTTTCCCTTTCTGGAGGAAGCTCGCCAAAGAAATTGTTTGAGCTTTTAGCTAGCGATGCTTTAAAAAATAAAATTGCTTGGGAAAAAGTTTACTTCTTCTTTGGTGATGAACGTTATGTAGCTCATGACCATCCGGATAGTAATTACTTAATGGCTTATAAAGCTTTATTTGCCCCTTTAAGTATCAGCGAAAGCCAAATTTTTAAAGTTGATACAGGTTTAGACCCTGCCAGTGCAGCTTTAAGTTATGAGAAATGCATCTCGCAGCATTTTAAAGACGAGCCTGTTTTTGATTTGATACTATTAGGGTTAGGTGATGATGCTCATACAGCTTCTTTATTTCCAGGGACTTCTGTATTATGGATAGATGAAGAATTGGTGAAAGATGTTTACCTGCAAGATAAAGCAGTTTACAGAATTAGCATGACAGCGCCTCTAATTAACAAAGCTAAAAATATTGCTTTTTTAACTTTTGGTAACGCTAAAGCTGATGCTATAAAATCAGTTTTAGAAGGCGAGAAAGATATTGCAAAATATCCGGCCCAGTTGATAAATCCCGTTAATGGAGATTTGCAGTGGTTTATAGATGAGGCTGCTGCTTCAAAATTGAAGTAGTTTTTTATGATTTTAGTAAGAGGGATGTTTATGCATCCCTTTTTTGTTTGAATAAAGATTTTTTTGGCCTTCTCAAGGCTTTCCGGCCTCATAAGCGGCCAACCCTAGGCACTTTTTCTTATAAAAAAGTCAGTTAAACTAAATCTAAACAATTTCAATCTGATATTGCTGAAGCAAACCACTTAAATTATTAGCAGAAAATTTAGCTTTTTTTAGTTTATTAATTTCCGGGTTGATATTGAAGTTATAAGCAGAACTAAAATTGGCTTTCTCTAAATTAGTATTGCTAAAAGTAGCTTTCAACAAATTACAGTTAGTAAAATAGGCACTGCTTAAATCAGCATCAGAAAAATCTACTTCTTGTAAGCTACAATTCATAAATTTTGTGCCTTTGATTTTTAAATTGTAAAAAGACGAATGATTTAAATTACAATCTGTAAAAGAAAAGGCTAAACCAAAAGTATTACAATCTTCAAATTTTAAACCTAAGAGTTTGCAAGCATCAAAATAAATATTTCTAAAAGCTGTTTGAGGAAGCTTTACCATGCTGAGGTTACAGTCTTTAAAAGAGCAATCTAAAAACTTATAATCAAATAGGTTAAGTCCTTCAAAATTACAATTGATGAATTTACAGTATTCATAGGAGGCTTTTTCAAGTCCAGCTATTGTAAAATCTATCTTTTCGAAAATTTTTTCCTCAATAAAAGAGTCCATGATGACGAAGCTAATGAAGCTCAAAATATAAAAAATGAGCAATAAAACTTAATATTGTAGAAAATTAACAGCATGAGCATTTCAGAAATTTACGATATATATCTTAAGCACCCCGTTGTATGTACTGATACCAGAAAAATAAGTTCGGGATGTTTATTTTTTGCCCTAAAAGGAGATAAGTTTGATGCTAACCAGTTTGCGGAAGAAGCCTTAAACCAAGGAGCAGCATTTGCTGTAGTTGATGATATAAGTGTTGTAAAAAGCGATAAATATGTTTTAGTGGATGGTGTGCTTAAAACTTTACAACAGTTAGCAACTTATCATAGGAAAGCACTTAAAATACCCGTTATTGGTTTAACAGGCTCTAATGGTAAAACCACTACAAAAGAGTTGATAAATGCTGTTTTATCTCAAAAATATAATACTTATGCCACGCTAGGTAATTTAAACAACCATATTGGCGTACCCTTAACCTTGCTTGCCATTACAGAAGATAAAGAATTGGCCATAGTAGAAATGGGTGCTAATCATCAACAAGAAATTGCCATGTTAAGTGAAATTTGCCAGCCCGATTTTGGTTTAATCACCAATGTAGGTAAGGCACATTTAGAAGGTTTTGGTGGTTTTGAAGGTGTAAAAAAGGGCAAAGGAGAGCTTTATACTTTCTTAGAGGAAGCAGGCGGAACCGTTTTTGTGAATGAGGATAACCCACACTTGCAGGATATGCTTAAACATAGAAAGTTTAAAGAAACTATCTTTTACGGCTCATCTGGTAAGGGCTTGGTTAATGGTAAGTTGCTGGCTAACAATCCTTTTTTAGAGGTAGAATGGCAGTATAAAGGCGGAACTTTTAGAGTTAAATCTCAATTAACAGGTACTTATAATTTCGAGAATATTTTAGCCGCTATTGCCATTGGATTAAGGTTAGGCTTAAATGCCGATGAAATTAATCGTGGGATAGCGAGTTATGCCCCACAAAATAACCGTTCGCAGGTTATTAAAACCAATAATAATACAGTAATAGGCGATTTTTATAATGCCAATCCAAGTAGTATGCAAGTAGCTATAGACAATATAGTGAAACTAGAAGCTACTGATAAAGCCTTGATTTTAGGTGATATGTTTGAGCTAGGAGAAGAATCATTAGCAGAGCATACTGCTATTGCAGATAAAATACAAGAACATCAATTTAAGGGAGTGTATTTAGTGGGCGAGTATTTTTATGAACTCAAAGATAAATACCCTTATCAGTTTTTCAAAACTGCCGATGCTTGTAAGGAATATCTTAAAGAAAATCCTTTAAAAAATCAGCTTATCTTACTAAAAGGCTCTAGAGGAATGAAGTTAGAAGTACTGTTAGAGGTATTATAAATCTTTGTTAGTTTAAAGTTGCCAGTTATCTGTTCTAGCTAATATTATATTTAAGGAGATAGCCTTAATACTCGATATTTCATAAAAAAGGGGAGCAATTTTTAAAATTGCTCCCCTTTTTTGTGCTACTATTATTTCTTTTCAGGAAGTAAAATCATCCTAACAAAATTACTTTGGTTAAAGTACTTAGCTGCACTAGCTTTAGTACTGTTTATGGTTACTTGTTTTAAGGTATCTAAATAGGTAAGAACCTTTTTAGGATCTTCTCCACTAGCATAAGTGTTTTGTAAGTATCCCAACCAAAAACCATTATCTCTTAACTGAATTTCTAGTTGTCTTCTTTCTTCGGCATTAAACTTCTGGATATCTTCTGCCGTAGCACCGTTTTGTTTTAGTTTATTAACCTCATCAATAGCTGCAGCAATAAGCTTATCAACATTAGCGGTAGCACAACTAAAGTTAATACTGATAGTGTATTTTTCTTTAGGCTCATCGTTATAGCTGATACCAACTCTTGGGCTATAAACCCCACTTTCTTTTTCTCTTAAGCGCTCGGTAATTTTAATATCTAAAATAGCTTTTAACGCATCTAATTGAAGATTTTCTTCATCAGAATAATTATAATTTCCGTGATAAATTAAAGCTACTGTGGCTTTATCTTCTAAACCTTTGTAAACTTTTTTAGTGATATCGCCTTTAAGGGGCTCTAAACCTAAATCTTTAAAGTTCTCTTTGTTATTGCTAGCTGGTAAACTTCCTAAGTATTGTGCAAGTAAAGGTTTAATTTCATCAACCTTGAAATTTCCCACGAAAGTAAAAGTAAAGTCGCCAGCATTTGCAAAGCGCTCTTTATAGAAGTTTAAAGCTTTATCAGCAGTAATTTGGTCTAACTCGTTAATTTTAATAGACTGTGCCCTTTTTTTGTAAGAGTTCATCACGGCAGTTAAAGTATCTTGATAAACCGCAGTAGGTTGCGATTCGCGGTTTGCTAAAACCGCTTTCATTTCTTCTAATTGCGTTTTTAAAACTTTTTCGTCTTTTCTTGGGGCTGTAAAATATAAATGAGTTAGCTGTAAAGCTGTTTCAAGATCTTTTGGTGATGATGAACCGCTTAAACCTTCTCTGTAATTGCTAATAGATGGAGTAACGCCAACTACTTTTCCGGTTAATAATTTACCTAGTTGGCTCTCATCAAACTCGGCAATACCAGAAGCATTTACCAATTGGTCTGCCATTTCTGCCGAGCGGAAAATATCATCGCTAGCTAAAGAAGTACCGCCTTTACTGGTTGCAGCAAAAATGATTTGGTCATTTTTGAAATCTGTAGGTTTTAAAATTACTTTAACCCCGTTAGATAAAGTTAACTCAGTAACATTAAGTTCGGCTATTTTTTTCTCCGATGTAATAGTGCCAGCTGTAGGTTTTTTAGCCATTAATGGTTTGTTAACCACTTGGTCTACATAAGGCTGTACATCCGCTCCAGCGGTTTTAATCCAATTAATATATTCTGTTTCAGATGGTAGATTGGCTTTTTCTTTTTCAGGAGCTTGTAAAATAGCTATTAAATTTTCTTCGGTAAAGAAAGTAGCAGCCAGTTTATTTACATCCGCTAAGGTAATTTTATCTAAATTTTTCTTATAGAAATTATAAGTATAATCTACAGATGGAATGGCTTGTCCTTTTAAAAAGTTTTGTACGTAAAGCTGTACAAAATTTGTCGACTTAGTTTTGTCTTTCTCTTTAAATTGTTTCTCTACGCCAGTCATGATGTTGGTTTTTACCCTGTCTAATTCTGTTTGGGTGAAACCAAATTTTTTCATTCTAACGTTTTCTGCAACCACAGCTTGTACAGCAGCTTTTAAACCCGCGGCATCTTTAGAAACGGCTACTGTGTTAAAAGCATCTAAGTTTACTAAACCACCTTGAAAAGCACTATAATTACTTTGTGCAAAGATGAAAGGCGCATTTCCTTTTTGAACAATTTCTGTTAATCGATTTCCAAGCATGCTGTTAATCATGCTGGTTTTTATTTTAGTGATGAGCTCATTTTCAGTTCTTTCTACCACTTCAGGGTGTTTTACCGTAATAGCAGCTACATTGTAAGGAAACTCAGGATCGGTAATAATTTTCACTAAAGGTTCTTTATTTCCAGGGATGGTAAATTCTTCTCTTTTTCTTTCTTTTTCAGGATTTTTTAAATCAGAGAAGTTTTCGATGATGAGTTTTTCAACTTCGGCTACATCAAAATCTCCAACAGCAATAATTGCTTGTAAGTTAGGGCGATACCAGTCTTTATAGAAAGACTTGATGGTTTCGTACTTGAAAGATTGTAGCACATCAACTTTACCAATAGGTAAGCGCTCTGCATATTTAGAGTTTGCCAATAACACAGGTAGCAATTGCTTGCTCATTCTTTCCTGAGCATTTTTACCACGCTGGCGGTCTTCCTCAATAATAACACCACGTTCTTGGTCTATCTCTTTATCCTCGAAAGTAACATATCCGGCCCAGTTAGCTAAAATATCAAAGCCTTTTTTAAATACCTCGGTACTATCAGTAGGAAGTGGTAATTGATAAACGGTTTGGTTAAAACCGGTGTAGGCATTTAAATCGGCACCAAACCTAACGCCAGCTTTCTGTAAATAACTTATTAAATCGTTTTTAGGGAAATCTCTAGTACCGTTAAAGGCCATATGCTCTGTAAAATGGGCTAAGCCTAGTTGGTCATCATTTTCTAATATAGAACCAACTTTGTTTACCAAATAAAGCTCGGCCCTATTTTTAGGCTCCACATTTTTACGGATATAATAGGTTAAACCGTTGGGTAATTTTTTAATAATGACATTACTGTCTACAGGAATTGTAGCAGCTGCGGTAGCTTTATCCTGCTTGTTGTTGTCTTCTGCTACTTTTGGGCTACAAGCATAAACTGCCATCCCTAAAGTTAGCGCAATAGCGTAGTGGTTAATTTTCATATTTGTTAGTGTTGTTCTAAAGCTTTTGATTGCTAAATATAGGTTTTGTTACGCATAAATTTTAAAACTTTTGCTGCTGGTAAATAAGATGTATATTTGCGCCATCATTAGGGGTGCCTTGTATTGCTAAAATGATAAGCATGCACAAATACAGGCTGAGATTAAACCCATTAGAAAGATAAAAAGGTAAAACCTCTCGTCTTTCTAAACACCTGATCCGGGTAATGCCGGCGTAGGGAATAGGTAAAAGCAAATATATTTTGTAGAGTAGTGTAGCCCCTAGCTGCTTTTGTTTAATTTTTAAATAGATAACATTGAAAAAATTTACATTAACAGTTCTTATGGCAATTGCTGCTCCATTGTGGGTAGCTGCCCAAAATGCTATTTTAAAAGGTAAAATAACCGATGCCGCAACTAAGGAAGCCATGGCAGGTGCAACCGTTACTTTGTTAGATTATAATCTACAAACCCAAACCGATGCAAATGGAAGTTTCAGCTTCAATAAACTAAGAAACGGAAATTACCAAGTTCAGATTACTTTTTTAGGTTTCAAACCCTTAGTAAAAAACATTAGCATACAAGGAGAAACACAAATAGATTTAGCTTTAGAGAAAGCCTTGTTTTTAGCTGATGAAGTTATTGTAAGTGCTACCAGAGCATCGGCAAACTCGGCAACTACCTATAAAAACTTAAGCAAAGCTGATATTGAAAAGAATAATTTAGGACAAGATTTACCTTTCCTACTTAACCAAACGCCATCTGTTGTGGTAACATCAGATGCAGGTGCTGGTATTGGTTATACCGGTATACGTATTCGTGGTTCTGATGCCACACGTATTAACGTAACAATCAACGGTATTCCTTATAATGATACCGAGAGCCAAGGTACTTTCTGGGTAAACTTACCAGATTTTGCTTCATCAATAGATAATATCCAAATACAACGAGGTGTTGGAACTTCTACTAACGGAGCCGGAGCTTTTGGCGCCAGCTTAAACATCCAAACCTCAACCCGTAACGATTCTGCTTTTGCCGAGGTTAATAATTCTATTGGTTCTTTTGGTACCATTAAAAACACAGTAAAAGTGGGCACAGGTCTTATTAATGGCAAGTTTAGTATTGATGGGAGATTATCCAGAATTAAATCTGATGGTTTTATTGATAGAGGATTTTCTGATTTAAAATCTTTCTACGTTTCTGGGGCTTATTATGGTAAATCAAGTATTTTAAGAGCCAATGTATTTTCTGGCGCCGAGCAAACTTATCAATCTTGGTACGGCGTACCAGAAGCTAAATTGAGAGGAAGCCAAGCCGATTTATTAACGCATTATTTTAACAATCTTGGTTCTGTATATTTTACACAGCAAGATTCTTTAAATCTATTCAATTCAAATCCACGAAAGTATAATAGCTATTTGTATGATAATCAGACTGATAATTATCAGCAAGATCATTATCAATTGCTATATGCAAAAGAAATAAATAGCCAGTTATCTTTTAATGGAGCTTTACATTATACCCGTGGAAGAGGTTATTATGAAGAGTTTAAACATCAAGAAGATTTTGAAGATTATGGCTTTGCACCCTTTGTTATTGGTGCAGAAACTATTGATAAAACAGATTTAATAAGACGTCGTTGGTTAGATAATGATTTTTACGGACTTACTTATTCTTTAAATTATAAGCCAAGCAAAGCCTTAGATTTTACTTTAGGCGGTGCATATAATGAATACAAAGGAGCACACTTTGGTGAAGTTATTTGGGCCAGATTTGCTCAGCTAGATAATAACAAACAACGTTATTATGATAACGATGCTACAAAAACAGACTTCAACGTTTTTGGTAAAGCAACTTATAGCCTGAATAATTTTAGTATTTATACCGATTTACAATACAGAAGAGTAGATTACTCTTTCTTAGGTTTTAATAATGCAGGCGATAATGTACAGCAAAGGGATATCCTGAACTTTTTCAACCCTAAATTTGGCTTAACCTATCAAATAGATAAAATAAGTAATGTTTACGCATCTTTTGCTAGGGCTAATAAAGAGCCTAATAGAGATGATTATACAGAATCTTCACCTGGTAGTAGGCCATTAGCAGAAAGATTAGACAATATTGAAATTGGCTATCGTTACCTAAGAAAAAATGTAACAGCAGGTTTTAACCTTTACGGGATGTTTTATAAAGACCAATTGATTTTAACTGGCGAGGTTAATGATGTTGGTGCTTATGTAAGAGATAATGTGGATAGAAGCTACCGTATAGGTGTCGAGTTTGATGCTAAATGGCAAATATCTAACCAGTTAAGTTGGGCAACCACAGCCACTTTAAGCCAAAATAGAATTAAAAGGTTTAGCGAGTTTTTTGATATCTACGATGTAAATTTTGATTATTTAGGACAAAGGGAAAACCAATATAACAATACAGATATAGCCTTCTCGCCTTCTTTTATTGCTTCTAATGAGTTTGCTTATAAGCCTATCAAAGCTTTAGAAATAGCTTTATTAACCAAATATGTAAGTGATCAATATTTAGATAATACCAGTAATAATGCTCGTAAATTAGATGCTTTTTTTGTTAACGATTTAAGATTGAGCCACAACCTTAATTTTAAAGGTGTTAAGAATGTAAACTTAAGTTTATTGGTAAATAATATCTTTAATGAGAAATACGAAAGTAATGGATATACTTTTGGATATATTTATGATAACAACTTAATCACAGAAAACTATTATTACCCACAAGCCGGAACTAATTTCTTGCTAAGCTTAAGCGCTAAGTTTTAATAGGATTTTTCTTTATCATAAAAAGGCTACTTCATGTTTTTGAGGTAGCCTTTTTTGTTTTCTTGTAGGCACATTCTCTTGTTGAAAAATATTAAACAAAAAAGAGAGACCATTTTAAAAAAAAAAGTCTCTCTTCATTTATAACATCAGCAGATACTTACCTACCCATACCACCAGGCATATTCTTCATCATTTTTTGCATTTTAGACATTGCTGATGGGTCAGAGAATTGTTTCATTACTTTACGCATATCCTCAAACTGCTTTATTAATTTGTTAACTTCTGTAATATCGTTACCAGAACCTTTAGCAATTCTTATTCTTCTGCTTTGGTTAATCGCATCTGGGTTTTCACGCTCATAAGGTGTCATAGAGGTAATGATAGATTCTATCCCTTTAAAGGCATTATCATCTATATCAACATTCTTCATCATTTTGCCAACACCAGGTATCATACCCATCAAATCTTTAATGTTACCCATTTTTTTGATTTGCTGTATTTGACCTAAGAAATCATTAAAATCAAATTTATTTTTTCTGATTTTCTTTTGTAGCGCTGCCGCTTCTTTCTCATCAAACTGTTGTTGTGCTCTTTCAACTAAAGATACCACATCGCCCATTCCTAAGATACGAGACGCCATCCTATCCGGATAGAATACATCTAATGCATCCATTTTCTCGCCTGTACCTACAAATTTTATAGGTTTATTTACTACAGATTTAATAGAAAGGGCTGCTCCACCACGTGTATCACCATCCAATTTGGTTAATACAACTCCGGTAAAATCTAGACGATCATTAAAGGCTTTGGCAGTATTTACAGCATCTTGCCCGGTCATGGCATCAACTACAAAAAGTATTTCTTGTGGGTTAGTTGCTTTTTTTACTTCAGCAATTTCATCCATCAAAGCATCGTCTAAAGTTAAACGACCGGCAGTATCTATGATGATAACATTATTGCCGTTTTTCTTACCATGTGCGATACCTTCTAAAGCAATAGCAACTGGGTCTTTAGATTCACGATTGGTATAAACCTCGGCATTTACTTGCCCTGCTAAAACCTCTAATTGATCTATAGCGGCTGGTCTGTAAACATCACCGGCAACCAATAAGGGCTTTTTATTTTTTTGTGTTTTAAGAAAATTTGCAAGCTTACCAGTAAAAGTAGTTTTACCAGCACCGTTTAATCCGGCAATTAAAATAATGGTTGGGTTTGCTTTTAAATCAAGCTCTGTTACCTGACCACCCATAAGGTTAGTCAGTTCATCATTCATGATTTTGGTTAGTAACTGGCCTGGTGAAATAGCCGTTAAAACGTTTTGCCCTAAAGCTTTTTGTTTAACCTCATCTGTAAATGATTTTGCAGTTTTATAGTTAACATCGGCATCTAAAAGAGCTTTTCTTATCTCTTTCATGGTTTCTGCCACGTTAATTTCGGTAATGCTTCCTTGTCCTTTTAAGACTTTAAAAGCGCCTTCAAGCTTCTCCTGTAGATTGTCAAACATTTGCTAACCTTTTTAATTTTTTGGATTACAAAGTTATCATTTTGAGGATAAAAAGCACTTTCATTTTATATCTTTTATAAGCTTTTAAGCTATAAATTTATTTTTAAGATTTACTGTAACAAAGTAGACTTTAGTTTCGTCTTACAATTAGTAAAATAAACCGTTTGGTAAATCGTTATGACAATATTAAACTTTAATATAAATAAATGTTAAAGTTTGTTAAAAAGATTGTAAAGAAGTTTTTACAAATGGCATTTTTTAGTACTTTTACGCTAAATTAAACAAGTTAAAAAGGATATTTTAAATATCTCAAAAATATAAACCTGTTCATCGGGTTAAAAGGTCTTTATTTCGTTCCTGCAATTTAGAAATAAAGTTAGTTAGTTAGTGTTATGCAGAATTAATGCCCCGGAACGTGGGGCATTTTTTATGGGGTAAATTTATATACTAAACCTAGTGCTAAAGACTGGCTAGATTGTATCTGACCACTAAAATCATCATCATATAAAGCTGTACCAGCAATGGTAACATTAACCAAACGATTAACTTTTGCTGTTAAAGTTATATCTAGCCTTTGGTCTATATTGTTTATTTGTTCATAATTAGCAAATAATAAATACCGCGATTTTAAATTGATATTGGTTGCTATATCTTTATCAAAATTTACAACGGCTTGGAAAGCCAGCTCATTTCTAAAGTTTTTACCAACAGGCACACCAAAATTCTTAGGATTGTTCTTATACAGCGTGGTGTCTAACATGAAAGTTTGACGGGCTGTACCTGTACCTAAACGTAAGCTAAAAAATTTCTCAGGTTTATACTCAAAACCAAAAGACTCGGTTAAATAACCTGGCGACATAAATCTGGAGATTGGACGTCTGGTTTCTTCCCCTGTTGCCTTATCTTTAGAATAAGTATATCCTAAATCAAATTGAGACTCAAAACTTATAGAACCAAAGAAGTTCCAGTTTTCTGATAATCTAAATGCGGCTTTATTATCCCAAAAAATACGATCATTGGTTTTGCGTTCCATTTGGTCTTTATTCTTAAGCTTGCCATATTGTAAAATAACTTCAGAAATGAAACTCCTTCCATCTTTATTATATTCTGCTTTATAGTTTAATAAAGAGCTTAAAGAAATAGAATTAACTCCACCACTACTCCAATTATCACTAAACGCCGCTTGGTTTAAATTAAGACCAAATGAACCTGTAGTTTTCCAGTAGTTAACCTTTCTGTTTACCAGATAAAAAGGCAAATCCTGTTTTTTGATGTAAAAAAAAGGTAATCTGCTGGTTAATATGTTTTTTTTAGGATAGATAGGAGATATTTTGATGGTATCGGTTTCAAAATCAAGCAGTTGTGCATTGGTTGTGAGACTTAATGAAATAATAGCTAGTAAGGTAACAATACCAGTTTTGATAAACTTCATACCACAAAGAACGTAATTTTGATACTTATATTAAGTAATTAAGCATTTTTTTGATGGAAACCTAGTCTTGCAGATTTAAAAAAGCTAGGAATTTTCGCTGTTTGAGATAACTTAAATCCTTATCGTACTTATAAGCTTCTCGCTCAAAAATAATTTGTAGATAAGCTTTTTGATGTTCTTTGTAATACAATAAATTTATAAAGTAGTTGATGATATAACAGATGTAAAAAGGTAAAATAAGCAGTTCAATTTGTTGTTTAAAATGGATTAACTCATGATTGATAAACCGTTGGTTATTTAAATTATGCTTTTCTTTAACCAAAATGAAAGGATATAAAGCCATGCCGTTTACATGGAGCCAAGGGCAATATATGGTTTTATACCACATTGTTTACTCTAGTTTAATGGGTTGTAAATGCGATAAATCTTCTTGATAAGGATATCTTTTAAAACGGATATAAGCAATTTTGATGTATGAAATCAAATCATACTCTGATGCGCCTAAAACAAAAAAGTATGAAGGTCTATAATTAAGCATGAAAATCTCTAGTTTTCCACCTCTTAAGCCTGTTGTTTTCGTAACTAGAGCTTTAGTAAAGCGTTCATCAATAAAATTATTGATATAATCGCGTTCCATAATTTCTTGTAATCTTCTAGCATTTTTGCCTTCTCTGGATAAAGCACTCCATAAAGCATCAATACTTAAACCTGCACCACCTTGGTTGCCTATTGTTAAAATATCTCTATTATTTCCTAACCTATTTAAGCTGCTAAACTGTTTTCGTAATTCTTCAAAGCGTTTTTTTGCACTTAAAACCGAGTCTTGTACTAAAACCTCTGCTAAAGGAATGGCTAATCTTTTAAGATTAAAAATAAGCGTTGGCCGCGATGGATTGAATATTAAAGTGTCTGGTTTATAGCCAAATAAAGATGCTGTTATTTTATCGCCAGCTGATAAGCTGAGCTTAAACTCGCCTTTAGAATTATTAAATATAGATGCGCCAGTTGTTAAGTTGGTGATGCTAACTCTTGTTAATCTAAATTTAGTATCGCTATCAAATACAATACCTTCTGCTTCTACAGATTGTGCGAAAGAGGCTTTTACCCACAGCAACAAGCTAAAAATGAAGATAAAAGTTACGCTACGCATTTAATATTATTTCTTAATAATCAGGCTTTGGCCAATTTTAATATTATTATCACTTAAATTGTTAAGTAACATTAAATCATCAACCGTAAGGCCAAAACGTTTAGAAATATTGTATAGTGTATCTCCTGTTTGCACTACGTATTTATTGCCTTCTATTAAAACTGGGGCATTGGTGGTTTGTTCCTTACTGGCTTCTTTAGGGATATTTTTGTTAATATCTGCTAGTACACGGTCTTCTCTTTTAATTTTTTCGTATCTACCTTCTCGGCTATCATATTGGGTAAGGTTATAACGCTCTATTATACCAATTAAAAGTTGAGGATATTTTGGATTGGTAGCATAACCTGCTTGTTTTAAGCCATAAGCCCAGCCTTCGTAATCATTTTTATCTAACTCAAATAAAGGTGCATAACGCTTACGTTTTAAAAATTCAGAATGATCTTTAAAACTTTCTTCTGGGTTGTTGTAAACCCTAAAACAATCGTCTTTTTTATCGTCATCCTTATAATATCCTTTGCCTTTCCAATCGCTAGTACATTTTATACCGAAGTGGTTATTGGCGTATCGGGCTAAATCACTATTTCCGGTACCCGATTCTAGAATAGCTTGAGCTAAAGTAATACTAGCTGGTATGCCATACTTATTCATAGAGGTAATGGCAATGTTTTTAAACCTTTCTATATAAGTAGCCGCATTATAATTGGTGTAGTTACCCTGAGTTTTCTTATCAGCCGTTTTTTCTATTTGCTTATTTTGCTTATGGTAGCTTTGTGTTTTAGGAGAGCATGCCTGAAAAATGGTTATAAAACAAACAAATAGTAGAGCGTAGTAAAGGTTAAATCTTTTCATTTTTTATTTTTTTCTGATGATGAATAAGCCATCTCTAACAGGTAAAATAAGTTTCTCAACGCTTTTGTCTTTAGCTATTTCATCATTAAAATTAATAATATTGCTGGTATCTTTATCTTCTTTCTGTGCTAGTACTTTACCGCTCCATAGAACGTTATCAACAATAATTAACCCGCCAGGTTTCACCTGATTAAAAACAAGATTATAGTAATTAAGGTTGTTTTTCTTATCAGCATCTATAAATACAATATCAAAAGTTTCTTTAAGTGTAGGCACTATCTCCATAGCATTACCAATACGATAATCTATTTTATCCGCGTAAGCAGATTGTGCAAAATAACCTCTTACCCTATCCTCTAATTCTTCGTTAATATCTATAGTGATAATTTTACCACCTTCTGCCAAACCCTCAGCAAAGCATAACGTAGCATAGCCTGTAAAAGTGCCAATCTCTAATATATTTTTAGGGTTTACCAATTTTGTTAATAGGCTAATTACCCTACCTTGGTAGTGGCCAGATACCATCCTAGGCATTAAAACTTTAAGATGGGTTTCCCTATCAATATGTTTTAAGAGTTCGGGTTCTGGTTCGCAATACTGCTCTAGGTAAAGCTTCAAGGTTTCGTTAAGAAGTTCCATGGGGCTAATTTAAGCATTTATGATGGCTTCTATTCCTTCTTGATTTACACGGAATTATTAAAAAAGAGATTGCTGTTCCATATAAGACTGCAAAATAATGGTAGCAGAAATGGTATCAACCAAAGCTTTGTTATGTTTAGCTTTTTTACTCATACCACTTTGGGCAATTACAGCCGAAGCCATTTTAGAGGTAAAGCGCTCATCTACCATGACTACCTTAATATCAGGAAAATTCTTTTTCAAGAGGTTTACAAAAGCATTAACCAATGGTGCAGATTGCGATGCACTACCATCCATTTGTTTGGGTTGGCCAACAATAAAAGACTCTACCTGCTCGGTTTGTAAATAAGTTTTTAAAAAGCTGATGATATCTTTAGGATGTATGGTAGTTAAGCCATTAGCAATCATTTGCATGGGGTCTGTAACGGCTATTCCTAAACGTTTACTTCCATAATCAAAAGCCATTAATCTTGCCATTCCTAAAGTATTTGAGTATTTAGTATCAAGTATCAAGACTTCTTAGCACATTTCAAAATACTTTATCTTAAGTAATGATTTCGAAGGTTAGTTCTATTTTTAAATTGAGATCTTTAATACCTGATATTAGGGTCTTTCTACTCAGTACTTTATACTTTTTACCCTCTTCTTTAAACTTTATACTTTATACTTCTTACCAATTTCTTATTTTGCAGCAATGCAGTTTAAAGATATTGTAGGACAAGAAACAGTTAAGGCTCATCTGATTAAAACAGTTAAAGATGGCAGGATAAGTCATGCTCAATTATTTTTAGGCCCAGAAGGCTCTGGTAGTTTGGCTTTGGCAGTTGCTTATGCGCAATATATTTGTTGTGAGCAGCCTTCAGAAAACGATTCTTGTGGTGAATGTTCATCATGTAGAAAGTATCAGAAGCTGGTTCACCCAGATTTACATTTTTCTTATCCGTTTTTTGCAAAGCATAAAGAAGATACTGCCCTTACTTTTGTGGAAGAGTGGCGAGCTAGCTTTTTGCAAAACCCTTATTTGGGATTAGATGAATGGCGTAACCATTTAAGTGCAGATAATAAACAAGCCAATATTAATATTGCCGAGTGCCACAGCATCATCCAAAAGTTAAGTTTAAAGCCTTTTGAGGCCGAGTATAAGGTTTTAATTATGTGGCTGCCCGAGTATCTGGAGAAAGAAGGTAATGCTTTACTCAAGATTATTGAAGAGCCTGCACAAAAAACCTTGTTTTTGTTGGTAGCCCAAAATCAAGAGCAAATTTTAAATACCATTATATCAAGAACGCAAATTGTTAAGATACCAAAGCAAAGCAATACAGATGTTTGTAAATTTTTAGTAGAAAAGCATCAGTTAAGCGAGGAAAAAGCCATGCAGCTTGCTTACTTAAGCAATGGAAACTTGCAAGCAGCGTTAACCTTCATGACACATGAGGAGAATGATTATCATGATTTATTGAGCAATTGGTTAAGGGCTTGCTATGGTAACCAAGGTTTAAAATTGGTTGCTTTTGTTGATGATGATTTTTCTAAGATGGGCCGAGAGAATCAGAAGAATTTGCTGCGTTATGGCATTAATTTAATACGAGAATGCATGCTGTTTTTGGCAGAAACACCAGGTTTAATACATTTATCTGCAAAAGAATTAGAATTTATTAGTAATTTTTCAAAAATTTTAAACCTAGCAAAGGCAGAAGCCATTGCAAACGAGTTAGAAAAAGCTCATTATCATATAGAAAGAAATGCAAATCCGAAGATATTATTTTTAGATGTATCTTTGAATTTAGTTAAAATTTTAAAGTTTAATACGCTCCCTACGGGGACTCAATATATATTATAAATTATGGGATGTGGAAGTTGCTCTTCAGGCGGAGGATGTACGCCTGCAGGCTGCAAAAGTAATGGCTCTTGTTTAACAGACGGGGGTTGCAGCAAATTAGATGTTTACGATTGGCTGGCCGACATGGACATGCCATCTTCATATAAGCCTTTTAACTACGTAGAAGTAAGATTTAAAGGTTCTAGAAAGGATTTTTATCGTAATGATGAAAATATTTATCTAGAAGCGGGTGAACTGGTAGCGGTAGAAACTAGCACCGGAGGCTATGATATTGGCCATGTTACTCTTACCGGAGAATTGGTAAGAATACAAATGAACCGAAAAAGGGTTACCGAAGAAAAAGCACCTTTAAAAATCTTAAGAAAAGCTACACCACAAGATGTAGATAAATGGAAAAGCGCAAAAGAGCGTGAGTATGAAACCATGCACAAAGCAAGAACTATTGCTTTAGAATTGGGCTTAGCCATGAAACTTTCTGATGTAGAATATCAAGGAGATAAATCTAAGGCTACTTTCTTTTACACTGCCGATGGCAGGGTAGATTTTAGAGAGCTGATTAAAAAGCTAGCAGAATCTTTTAGGGTAAGAATAGAAATGCGTCAAATTGGTATGCGCCAAGAAGCCAGCAGATTAGGCGGTATAGGCTCATGCGGAAGAGAACTATGCTGCTCTACCTGGTTAACAGATTTTAAAACTGTTTCTACAGCTGCAGCTCGTTATCAAAACTTATCTTTAAACACGTTAAAACTGGCGGGGCAGTGCGGCAAACTAAAATGTTGCCTTAACTACGAGCTAGATTCTTACATGGATGCTTTAAAGCATATCCCAGATAATGTAGAAAAATTACGTACAGAAAAAGGCGAAGCCCGTTTGCAAAAAACCGATATCTTTAAAAAACTGATGTGGTTTAGCTATTTTGGTGAAGATAATACTTGGATTCCTTTAGAGATTGATAGGGTTAAGGAAATTCAGGAAATGAATAAAAAAGGTTTAAAACCTGATGATTTAAAAGACCATGCAGCGGCTTTAGAAGAATTGGTTAAAACCGAAAAATCTTTTGATTATGAAAACGTTGTTGGGCAAGATAGCTTAACCAGGTTAGACGAAAAATCTAGAAATAGAAAGAAGAATAATCGTAACAAATCAAAAAACAGAAACCAAAATGGTGGTCCTGATAATAGAAATAATAATCAGCAAAATCCACAAGCTCAAGTAAAGCAAAACACACCAGCATCACCACAGCAAGCTAGGCCGCAGCAAGCACAGCCTAATAAGCCACAAGAGCCAGGAGCTGTTGGAGAAAATAGACCTAAAAAGAATAAGTTTAAAAAAAGGAGAAATCCTAATCAAGATAAAAAGCCAGACCAACAAGGATGAGAAATAGTTTAAAAGGCCTTATCATACTTTTAGCATTGTTTATGCAAGCTTGCACAGACAATGCTATTATTGATACTTTTGAAGCTACCAAAAACGGAAATTGGTCTTACGATAAACCTTTAAGAGCCCAAGTTGATATTCAGGATATTAATATGCCCTATCATATTTATATTAATTTTAGGCATACTGATGATTATAAATACACCAATGTATGGGTAAGGGTAAGTTTTACAGATCCGGACAATAAAAAAACCGTTCAAAGAGAAGAGTTTCAACTAGCTAAACCAGATGGCGAGTGGCTAGGTAAAGGCTCTGGTAATTTATATACTTATCAGCTTATTTTTAAAGAAAATTATCGTTTCCCTAAAAAGGGGAAATACAGTTTTGTTATAGAGCAAAACATGAGAGACAACCCGTTAAAAGCCGTTTCTGATATTGGCTTAAGAATAGAACCTGCACATTAAAAAATCCATCATGAATAAAATCATTTTAGCCTTTTCATTTGCTTTTTTAGCAATTACCGTTACAGCTCAAGATAAGAAAACCGTTACTTTAGATTATTTTTATAATAATGAATACCAAACTAAAGAGGGTAAAACCAATCGTTTTCATTATACCTGGGAAGATAAAGCAATGACAGGCTACTCTAAATGGGGAGAAATGTTTAAGCAACAAGGTGCTGTTCTTAAGAGTTTAACTGTTGCGCCAACTACAGCAAATTTAGCTGGTACTGATGTTTATATTATTACAGACCCTGACACTAAAAAGGAAACAGCAAAACCTAATTTTGTTGATAAAGATGCCGTAAAAACAATAAAAAAATGGGTTAAAGCTGGCGGTACTTTAGTTTTATTAGCTAATGATTCTATCAACTGCGAACTTCCACATTTTAATAAACTAGCCAATATCTTTGGTATCCATTTTAATGATAAGATAAGGAATGCTGTAGAAAAAGATTTATCTGTAGGCTTAATTGTGCCAGAAGATGGTAATGAAATTTTTAAAACAGCTAAGAATTTATTCCTTAAAGGGATATCAACCATCAGCGTAAGCAAAAACGCAAAAGCTTTAATTACAGATAAAGGCGATGTAATAATGGCAACTGCCAGATATGGAAAAGGTAAGGTATTTGCCGCCGGAGACCCTTGGATTTATAATGAATATATTGATAACGATATTCTAAACACTTATAAAGGAAATACCATCGTTTTTGAGAATAATAAAGCTGCACAAGAGTTAACAACTTGGTTGTTGTTAGACTAAAATTAGCCTATAAGGATTTTTAAAGAGGCAGTGTCAAATCAACACTTTGTTTCAGACTTAGCAGAGTCGAAACCGACTCTGCTAACATTTGTATTATTTACAAATATTTAAGAATCAAGCATTCACGCTCAAGCTTTCCGGCCTCTTGACCGGCCATGTCAAGTTACTTTTATTCAAAGTATTAGTTTTATGTTTTGGCCTTCATGAATGCTTTGCATGTTTCCGCAAAAAGTAACCAAAAACTCTCCGCTGCGCCGCTTGCTTCTAAAGGTTCTGCTAAGGCTAATTCTGTAGATGCCGCAACCGCCAAGGCGGAATTGAGCATAAACGGTTGTTTGTGCTTAGGCTCAACTATCGAATTACCTAAAAATGTCATATTAATACTTGCCTGTGACAGCTCGTTATTAGACCTTAATTTGACAAATATGACTTTAAAACAGCTGCTTTTTTATTATCCTACAATTTCTTTAATATCCTCTTCTGATAAAGATTTAATGAAGCTTTCTTCTGTAGTAATTAAAGATTGGGCTACAGTTAGTTTTCGGTTTTGTAAAGCCACAATTTTCTCTTCTACCGTATTTCTGGTAATAAATTTATAGATGAAAACATTCTTGGTTTGTCCAATACGGTGTGTACGGTCTATGGCTTGTTGCTCTACAGCGGGGTTCCACCAAGGGTCTAGGATAAAAACATAATCAGCCTCGGTTAAGTTTAAACCAACGCCACCAGCTTTTATAGAAATTAAGAATATTTGGATGTCTTGGTCTTGCTTAAATTCTTCTACCACTTTTCCGCGGTTTGCGGTAGAACCATCTAAATAAGAGTATTTCACCTTTTTATCATCAAAATATTGCTTATAAAGTTCTAGTTGTTTTACAAATTGCGAGAACACCAATACTTTATGGCCAGCTTCTACAACACTGTTTAATTTATGGATAACATCTTTAAACTTACTTGATTCTCCTTCGTAATCAGTATCTACCAAAGCCGGGTGATTAGCAATTTGCCTTAGTTTAGTAAGACCTTGTAAAATTTGAATAGGCGATTTAGAGAAAGTACCATCTTCTAAAGATTTCATCAGCTCGTTACGGTATTCTGATTTGGTTTTCTCATAAAAATCGGCCTGTTCCGCAGTCATTTCGCTATAAAACAAACTTTCTGTTTTTGGTGGGAGCTCTGTAGCTACTTGCTCTTTGGTACGGCGCATCACAAAAGGTTTTATCAAAACCTGAAGCTTTTGTGCCTTTTCCTCGTCTTTCTTTTTCTCTATAGGTTGCACAAACTCTTGCTGAAAAAACGTTTGCGAGCCCAGCAAACCTGGGTTTATGAAAGACATCTGCGTCCATAAATCGTTAACCGTATTTTCTACTGGTGTACCAGAAAGTATAAGTTTATATTTTGATTTAAGTTGCTTAACCGCTTTAAAAGATTTTGATGATGGGTTTTTGATGTTCTGGCTTTCATCTAAAATAATATAGTTGAAATACATCTCCTTAATCACATCAACATCTAGACGACTGATACCATAGGTGGTTATCACCAAATCGTACCGACTAAAAATACTGATGTCTTTGTCTCTGTTGGTGCCCGTATGCGTACAAATTTTAAGTTGCGGTGTAAAGCGTTTTGCTTCGTTAATCCAGTTATAAATTAAAGAAGTGGGCATAATTAATAAAGAAGTGGTATGTATGCCTAAAGCTTCTTGCTCTTCTTTAGCTTTTTGTAATAAAGCTAAAGTTTGTACAGTTTTACCCAAGCCCATATCATCTGCCAAGCAGCCACCAAAATTATATTTCTGTAAAAAATGAAACCAGTTATAGCCAGCTTTTTGGTAGGGTCTTAAAGTTCCTTTAAAATTTGTAGGCTCGGTAACTTCTTCAATAAACTCAAAATCTGCTAAGCGTTGCAGTTTTCTATCCATGGTAACGCTAGCCAAATCGCTATTAGCAAAATCATGAACCAAACCCACATGTAGTTTTTTAAGTCTTAAACTGTCTGTACCATCCGTAAAGGAAAGCAAATTTCCATATTGCGAAAACCATTTTTCTGGGATGATAGCAATCTCGCCATTAGGCAAAGTAAACTCTCTTTTTTTATTAAGGATATGATTTCTAAGCTGAATAAAAGGGATTTTATAAATACCAAATTGCACAATAGCGTTAATATCAAACCAATCATTCTTTTCCTGAATCTCTAAATCTATTTTACTATTACCAATCACATATTTCTTGGCGCTACTATCTTGCTCAAACTCAAAACCTTTGGCTATAAGGTCTTCGTGATGCTCGCTTATCCAATCAAAAACAGAAAAAGATAAATCGGTTTCATCATGCTGATGCGCTACTTGCAAATGCACAAAAAGGTTGCTATTGGTTTTAAGGCCTAAAGCTAAAAGCTCGTCTAACTTATTTTTCTCCCATGATAAAGAGCGTTTAATACGATGAAAGATATAATCATCATGAATTTTCTCCATCCTTACGGTTACTTGCCTATCGCTGCCGGCGGCAAAAACATAATCCGCATATTTAAAATAAAGTTGTATTTCTGATACGCCTTCTGGCACATAAACCACTTTAAGGATAGGCTTAGCATCGTATTTTTCTGTATTGATGGTAAAGCCTTCTGCATAAACATGGTATTTTTCTATCAGTGGGGCAACAAATTTTTCGAAATAAGTAGTTTCTGATGATTTTGGTATAGAGATATATCTTTTATTAAGAAAAGGCTGTAGTTTTTTTCCTTCCAAACCTTGGTCAAAATGATAAAGCATATTATCTAAAAGCAACAAAGCTGGCTGGTTAGTGATAACCTGTGCATCTTTAAACATAAAATCAATCCTTAAACCCTGATACTTGATGGTTGGGAAATAGCGGGTTTCAGTTTCGTTACGTCTAAAATGAAAAAGGATGGTTGCAGCTTCTTCTGCCAAATATAACTGCTTTTCAACAGGCCAACCTTCTTTACCCATCAGGTAAATTTCCTTATCTCGGATGAGTGCCAAAGCCTCAGTAAGTTTCTTTTCTATCTTTGGGCGTACGGTATCACTAAATTTATCATCCCAATTTTTGGTAAAAAACTCTAAAGGTCTAATGGTTTTTTTATAATATTTTTTAATGATGTTATTCTGCTCAATCTCTTCAAGTAGTTTAATCAGCTTTAAATCGGTTGCATCAATAATAGAAGAAAATTCTTTAGCTGTATTAGAAAAAATACGTTGGTAGGTAAGAGAAAAACCACCGTTTTGATTTAATTGCACTACATGAGGCTCTATTAAAAAACCTAAAAAATCATGTTTGGCTAATGAATAAACCAATTTACAGGGTTTATCGCTTTCTACTCTTAACATCTTGGAATTCGGATAAAAATTTTAAGAAGGTAGCACAAGAAAAAATTCTAAATTATAAAGAGATTTTGGCATTAGGAAATAAATAATTTTTTATGCTAAATTGCTGTACTATTACAAAAAATAGCTTAAACCAAATCGCCAATTATAGAGTCTTAAAGACAAGGATTTTTATCCAAAAAGATGAATCATTTTAAACTGGTATTGTATTTATGCAGTGTGTTATGCTTTGCTGCCATAGGAAATGTTATGGCTCAAGGTTCATCTAATAAAGGGACAGATTTTTGGGTAGCTTATGCAGGGCATGTTGATGGCTTAAATTCTAGGCTTACACTTTTTATTACTTCGCAAACCAATGCAGTAGTAAATATTAATGCAGGTGGTATTAATTTACCTCCAGTAACAGTTTTGGCTAATCAAGCTGTTCCTGTGTATATCAACCCAAATACTTATACCAATACTTATATCAGTGGTTCTGATGTTATTTACCAAAACCGAGGGATACATGTAACTTCTGATGTTCCTATAGTTTTATATTCTCATATTTCTAGGAATGCTAGGTCTGCAGCAACACTAGTTTTACCCACCAAAGCTTTAGGGAATGAGTATGTAGCGATGGCTTATGAGCAAGTAGCCAGCAGTAGAACTGAGTTAAAAGTATCACAATTTACTTTAGTTGGTGTTGAAGATAGCACACAAATAGAAATTACACCTGTTGATACCATTCTTAACAACACTCGTCTTGGCAGAGCTCCATTTCAAATTAGGTTAGATAAAGGTGATGTTTATCAGTATCAATCAACAAAAGATGTAACAGGCGTAAGAATAAAAACCATTGGTAATTGTAAGCCTTTGGCAGTTTTTTCTGGAAGTACTAAAGCTGGTTTTTGTGCTACCTCATTAGGGGGGTCAGAGGATAATCTTTATCAACAGTTATTTCCTGTTACTGCATGGGGTAAAAATTATATAACTGCACCATTTTATAATGCCCAAAATGGTGTACAGGATATTATCAGGGTTTATGTGAATGAAGATAATACAGAAATCTCTGTTAATGGTTCTACAACGCAGGCAGGTAGCACTACTTTAAGTAATCCTTATGCTAAAGGCAGTATTATTACTTTTTATGGCAGTACACCATTTGTAATTAAAGGCACTAAACCTATTAGTGTGGCACAACTACAAGTTACGCAAGCTTGTAACCCCAATAATAGTGGTACCTTAAGATTTCCTGGAGATCCGGAAATGACGATTTTAAACCCTATAGAGCAAACGCTATCTGATGTTACCTTATACTCGGCAGTAAGTGTGCCAGTGGTTGCTCCCACAAACATTATAGCTCATTACCTGAATATTATTCTTAAAACTTCAGATATCCCAAGCTTAAGGGTAGATGGCGCTGTACCTGCAGGTAATTTTGTTACTATTGATAGTGAATATAGCTATATCACCATAAATGTAACCGCCTCTTCGGCAGTAAATCCTGCACACAGAATTGTTTGTAATGGTGGTTTTATAGCTATAGCCTATGGTTATGGAAGTACAGAGTCTTACGCTTATTTAGCCGGCTCTGATTTAAAGAATCTAAACGCTAATATTTCTTTTTTTCCTCCGGGAAGTACCAATTCAACATCCAATTTATGTATTGGAGAAGATTATCATGTTCAGTTAAAGTTGCCTTATCCAACCAACAGAATCATATGGGATTTAAAAAATGGTCAAAAAAGAGATACCATAAACCCAACTGCACCTTCCAAAACAGAGATAGTAAACGGGGTAACTAGTTATTTCTATGATTATCAAATAAACGCTAGTGAAATTAATACTAGTGGTATGTATAATTTAAAATCAATTGTATTAAACCCTGCGCCTGCTAGTTGTAGTGCAGAAGAAGAAATATTGACAGAGTTCGAAGTCTTTAATCCGCCAACGGCATCTTTTATTTACAATAATAAACTTTGTCCAGAATCTCCTATTGCTTTTACGCCAATAAGCGATGGTAAGGGGAATACTGTAAATAAATGGCTTTGGGATTTTGGTGATGGCAATATCTCTACTTTACAAAATCCAAATCATGCTTATACCACGCCTGGAGATAAAATTGTTTCTCTATCTGTGGCTACAGATAAGGGCTGTTGGTCTGCCATATTTAAAGATACCGTCCACATAAAAGCATTCCCCAACCCCGATTTTAATTTTTCTAGTAAAACATGTGTGAATAAAGAAATTCAGTTTTCTGATATTTCTACAGCAAATGCACAAAATATAACTTCCTGGTTATGGAATTTTGGTGATGGTAATACCTCTACTTTACAAAACCCTAAACATGTATTTACTACTGTTGGAGATTTTACAGTAACACTAACTGTTACTACAGACAATGCTTGTGTTAAAGCTATCAGTAAAGTTATTAAGGTGAGCCCTTTACCTGTTGTAGATTTTAGTACACCAGATTTTTGTTTAAGCGATGCCTTAGCGAAGTTTATCAATACAAGTACTATTGCTGATAATAGCAATATGTCTTACGCATGGGACTTTGGTGACCCTGCTTCTGGTTCTTTTAATACATCGGTACAAAAAGATGGAACGCATAGTTATAGTGCTCAAGGTGTTTACAGAGTAAAATTAACAGCTACTTCATTAGTTACAGGCTGTCAAACAGTTTTAGAAAAAGATTTTACTGTAAATGGTAGTACTCCTGTGCCCCGATTTAATGTTTTAAATGATGCAGCTTTATGTATTAACCAAACTGTTGTTTTTGAAGATTTAGCTGTGGTAGATTTTGGCGAAATCACAAAAATAGAATGGTATTGGGATTATGATCAAAATCCATCTTTAAAGTTTGTTGATGAAACACCTGCGTTAAGAAATGCTGCCGAGAAAAGAAAATATAGCTATACTTATCCTATATTTTATGCCCCTTTAACCAAACAAGTTAAAGTACGTATGGTGGTATATTCTGGTATCTCTTGCTCTGGTTATACAGATAAAATCATCACGCTTAAAGCGGTTCCTAGAGTAAATTTCATACTTCCGTCTACTTGCTTGCCTCAAGGTAAGGCTGCTTTTACCAATAATACCACCATAAACGGAGTGGATGACCCAGCTATAAGTTATATGTGGGATTTTGGCAATGGAAATACATCAACACAAAAAAATCCTATTCACCAATATTCAGCGGCAGGTAATTACAGAGTAATCTTAACTGCAACTTTTAATGGTTGTAGCAAATCAGACACTTTAAGCTTTAATGTTGTAGCCGCTATCCCCGATGTAAATTTTGAAGTCATCAACAGCAATAATTTGTGTAGTAACCAGCCTGTAGTATTTAAAAATTTATCTAGTGTTAGTTTTGGGAATATCACAAAAATAGAATGGTTTTTTAATGATTTTACAGAAGCTAATAATCCAAACTATTATCGAGTTGTAAGTGCGCCAGCCTTGGGGGCCGAGTATAGTTTTAGTTATCCGTTATTTCATAATCCGCTTACAAAAAATATAACTGTTAAGCTTAAGGCTTATTCTGGAACTTGTGTATCCGAGAAAATCATGAATATTACGCTTAAAGCGATTCCTCAAATTTCTTTTACACCTATTCCAGAAGTTTGTCAAGAACAAGCTGATTTTAGAATTACCCAAGCAAAAGAGAATAGTGGTTTTGCAGGTAGCGCAACTTTTACAGGAAGAGGCGTTAGTTCTAATGGGATGTTTTCGCCTTCATCGGCTGGTCCTGGCGAACATCAAATCACTTATACATTTACAGGAGCTAATGGTTGTGTAGAAGTTTTAAGTCAAAATATAAAAGTTAATCCAACGCCTATTATTAGTGCAGGTGAAAACCAAACTATTTTAATAGGAGGGAATACAGTTTTAAATGCTGTTGCTTCTGGAGAGGGTTTAACTTATAGCTGGTCTCCGGCTACAGGTCTTAGTAATCCCACCATATTAAATCCCGTAGCCAATCCTACAGATGATATTACTTATACTTTAACGGTTAAAAGTGCCGCAGGCTGTGTTGCCACAGATGATGTATTTGTTAAAGTTTTGCAAAAGCCAGAAATCCCAAATGTATTTACTCCTAACGGCGATGGTACAAACGATAGATGGGAGATTAAATACTTAGACAGTTACCCTTCTGTACAGGTAAATGTTTATAACAGATACGGAAAAGTTGTTTATCAGAGTAATAACTATAGTCAAGCTTGGGATGGTAGATTTAATGGGGAAGATTTACCAGTTGGCGCTTATTACTACATCATTACCATTGAAGAACGCAATTTAAAATATTCTGGTTCGGTTATGATTGTGAGGTAGTGCAGGTAAAAGGAAGAAGATATTGGATTTTTATTTTACTCATTGTTATCATGAGTAATGGATTTGTTTTTGCTCAACAAAAACCTCAGTATACGCAGTATATTCTTAATAATTATATCATTAACCCAGCAGTAACAGGTATAGAAAATTATGTTGATGTTAAGTTTGCCAACCGTAAACAATGGACAGGTTTACAAGACGCACCAGAAAGCAGCTATTTAAGTGTACATTTTCCTCTTGGTAAGAAAGATGAAAGGGTAACACCTACTTCTTTTGATATGACTGGCGAAAGTTTCTACGTTTACAGATACCAGTATGAATATATGGCATCGGCACCTCACCACGGTTTGGGCTTTGTAGCGGCTACAGATAAGGCAGGAGCTTTAAAACAGAGTAGTTTTAATATCAATTATGCTTATCATTTAGGTTTATCAGCGCATGCAAATTTAGCTGTTGGAATTAGCGCTGGGTTATCAAATCTTAATATGAATTTTGATAATTTAAAACCGGGTGAAACGGTAGACCAAGCCTTATCAAGCGGCCAAGTAAGCAGGCTTAAGCCTGATGTAAATATTGGTATTTGGCTATATGCGCCTACCTATTTTGCTGGAGCATCTATTCAGCAGGTTTTACCTCAAAACGTTGTTTTTAATGATAAAAATACTTACAAAGAGGCTACCACTGTACCCCACTATTTTGTAACCGCTGGTTATAAATTTTGGTTCGATGATAATTATACCGTAATACCTTCGGTGATGTTAAAATGGGTTACACCCCTAAAACCTACGCTTGATTATAATGTAAAATTCACTTTTAAGGATAAATTGTGGTTAGGTGGTAGTTATAGAAAAGACGATGCTTTTTCAGGTATGTTAGGCTTTAATATATCTTCTTTGATACACATCAGTTATGCTTATGATGTAACAACTTCTCCTTTAAATTCTGTCTCAAAAGGCACTCAAGAAATTATGATTGGCTTAACACTTAACAATAAATATAAAGTATTACAGCCTATCAGATTCTGGTAAAAACCTTAAATTCTCTCTTATTTTACGCAAACGTTTTTTGGATTTTTAGAGAAATAAAATTAACCGCTAAAGATTACGTATCATCTAATTGTTGTTAAATATCATTTTTAGCGATATAATTTTTCTTTTTTTTTAACAATAATTTTTTGTTTCCCTTCTTTAGGTTAGGAGTGTGTTTTGGTGACTATTGCTTAATAGTCAAGCAAATACAGATATTAGTCTAACCAATTGTAACACAAATAATACTCATTTTAAACTAAAGTCCTTTTGAAAAAAAGAGGAAGAAAGGAGGCTGGAAAATAAAATCCAAATAACTAATAATCTAAATTAATAATACTCCAATTAAACAATAAAAACCATACAAATTAAACATGAAAAATAATTTAAATTCTATCTTCAGCTTTTCAATAAAAAAAGCTTCTTTATTAACAATAGTAGCAGCATCTACCCTAGTTGTAGCTTGTAAAAAAGATGCAAAGGAAGCATCAGTAGATACATTAAGTGCAAATGCAGGAAGTAAAAATGCAGTTGCTGTGGCAGCAGCACAAGGTTCTGGTTGGACAGAAATAACTTCTACTGTAGAAGCAAATCAAGATGTACACCTAGAAAACTACAATACTAGTGGTGGTCCAGAGACAAGAGCATGGAATAATGGTGCTGCTTGGTACTTAAATTCAAGCGAGACTCCTTCAGGTAGTTCTTACGGAACTGGTAATGTTGCGAGTTATACTTATAGTGCTAGCAATAATAAAACTCACACCTTTACTCTTCATAAACACCCAGGTAACCGCTCAGAAATCAGAGTTCAAGATAATTATTATCAAGGAAGTCGTCAATTTGAAGGTGTTATTACTATTAATGATAAAGTTTGGGAGGAAAATGCAGTTTTTCAAATTTGGGGAGGAACAACTACCGCCACTTTAATGCAAATAAGAGCTGATGGTTCTTTAAATGGTGGTCGTTTAAGAGTTGTACAAAATGGTGAACAAGATAATTTAACAGAAGGTAATGAAATTATTGCAACCAATATTTTAAATGTGCCTACTAGAATTAATGTTATTCATATTCAAGAAACGTCTTCAACTTTAGGTAAAGTTGTAATTTATGTTAATGATGAAAAAAAATTCACTTTTTATGAGAACATTCGACCATCATCTGATAGAGGCAATTCTACCAGAACAAATTATATGAAATATGGTAACTATGGTAGAGAAGGTACTGATACAGATAAAACAGGTTCTATAGTTAAATGGTCTAACGTAAGATTTTGGCAAGGTGGTTCGGATGTACCAGCAGCTAACCAAGCAAGAATATTCCAAGGTTGCAGCTATTCTGGCTGGAATGTAGGTTTAGGTGTGGGTGATTATACATTATCTCAATTACAGGCTTTAGGTTTTGTTAATGATGATGCATCATCATTAAGAGTTCCTGCTGGTTTAAGAGTTAGAGTTTACGCAAATAATAATTTCGATACTCTAATTGGAACTTATACTTCAGATCAAAGCTGCTTTAGTTCTACAGTTAACGATAGAATATCTTCTATAAGAGTAGATTTAGCACCTTAAATAAAATTTTCTATTTAAACTAAGAGGGCAGCATTTTTATAGCTGCCCTTTTAGTTTTTATGATTTTTGATCTGTTTTAGTTCTTACATGTAGTTTAGATACAAAATAGATGCTTATTAAAGTTATGGCGATACTTATATAACCTGTTATATCATAGTTTAAGATAACATTATCGGTTCTTTTAACTACAATTAAACCCGATATAACTGACGCTAAACCCACAAAAATTTGTTGTACCGATGAGTTAATGCTCATGAAGCTTCCTCTTCTCTCGCTACTTACCACATTACTTACCATAGCTTGTGCAGGTATCATCCGTCCTGTAGATACCACAAACCAAAACCCTGTAATACATAAAACCTGATAAAATGGAAAATCTGGAAGATTGGTTACTAAAGCAATAGGTATGGTGGTAATTAAAGCCATCATGACAAATAACCTATGCTTACCAATTTTATCTGCCAGCTTCCCCAAAAAAGGAGAACTTACCAGCGTTAAAGCTCCGCCTACCATATAAATCATGGGGGTTTGTACTTTGCTGAATCCCTTATTGAACTCCATAAAAGGGTTTAAAAATGGGATAATCATAAAGTGGCCCAACATAATGGTTGCCGATAATGCAAGAGCTAACATTTGGTTTTTATCTTGAGCAATATCTTTTATCAATCTTAAAGGACCAACTTTTTCTCCGCCAGCAAGTTTAATATGCGTGTCCATTTTAGGCAGATACTTCATTAAAAATGGTATCAGTATAATTCCTAAACCTGCAACAAAAAAGAAAGGCCCATGCCAGTTGAAAATATTAGCTAAATACAAGGAAAAAGGAACTCCAAAAACCGATGCTACAGAGAAAGCAGCCATAATTACGCCCATAGCTGTTCCTCTTCTTTCATAAGGAATCAAATCTGCCACTATAGATAAAACTTGAGCACCTATTAAGCCCCCAAAAATACCCGCAACAACCCTAGAAATTAACAATAAACTGTAAGTTGGAGATATAGCACAACATAAAGTTCCAATTAAAAAACCCAGATAGGCTAGTAATAGCACTTGTTTTCTATCATATTTATCAACAAAAAAAGCAGCTAAAAAGCCTGAAATACCAGCGCTAAAAGTGTATGCAGCAACCAACATAGAGAATTGCTGAGAAGAAATATTAAAATATGGCATCAGGTAATTGCCTAAAGGCATCATAATCATGAAATCAAGAATATGAGTAAAGTTTAAAGCCGCAAGCAATAATAAAATAATCCTTTCTCTGCTGTTCATCTGTTAGTGTTTTAGACAATATTAACCATCTACGTTTAAAACAGTTGTAAACGTTTCAATATTTGATTGTAATTTGTTCTTTACGTTGGTGTTAATATTTAATATATTTAACCAACTTTCTTAATTCTTAACATCAAAAACTAGTTGATAATAACCTAAACAATCTTTAAACCAAATAAACCTAACATCATGAAAAGTAAAATTCTATTTGTTTTAAGCCTTATTTTCGGGCTTATGTTTGTTAATGCCGGGCTTAATAAGTTTTTTAACTATATGCCCATGCCAGAAGATATGCCAGAGAGTATGGTAAAACTTATGGCTGCTTACACAACCATAGTTTGGCTAATGCCTTTGGTTGCTGTGGTAGAGATTATTGGTGGTGTTCTCATCATCATCCCAAGGTTTAGAGCTTTAGCAGCTATTATGGTATTACCTATTACAGTTGGTATTTTACTTACCCATATTTTTAATGAGCCATCGGGTTTACCCATAGCTTTAGCTTTTTTTGCTGTAAATGTTTGGTTATTATTTGAGTATAGAGAGAAGTATATGCCAATGATGAGGTAATAGTAAGTTTATTTTATACAAGACCTATTCTCATAAAAAAGCAACTTATATCCTGTTACAGATTAAGTTGCTTTTATTATTTTTATATTTCTAACTTTGTTAAACAATGTTTAAGAAAAGAGAAGTTGCTATTTTAAAAAGCCAAGGAAGTAAGCTACTTAGCTTTAATATGAAGCTTTTTTTATTTTTTCTTGCTCTTTTAATATCCCTACAGCTAAAAAAAACTTCCGCTAATGATAAATATGATGCAGCATTTCCTCATCTAAACATAATTTCTAGCGGTAGTTGTGTAAAACAATATCATCATCATTTACCATCAGAATCTTTTCCTAAACCCTACCAAGAAGAAGCTAGTGATGATAATGAGCCTTTAGAATATGATGATGATAGTTTAATTTTAAATTGGAATATAACAGCAGGAAGTAGTCTGCAAATATGTTCATCGGTTAAAAGATTATTAACTCAACTTTTACAATCTTACCAAAACCAACCTCAGGTTGCTTTATTTATTCTACATCATTCTTGGAAAAGCTATTTAATAGCCTAGATATATCTAAGGTTTAAGTGTTCCATTTAAACCAATCTTCTAAATAGGATGCACAACGAATTTGATTTTCTTATCCAAAGAAATTAAGGTTCTTGTTGCCATGCCTTTCCATTTTTCTTAATCACTTATCAATAAAATAGAATGAAAAAATTATTCATGCTTACCGCTATCGTAAGCATCGCTTTATTTTCTGCTTGTCTAAATCATGAACATGAAAAAGCAGAAGACACTACTTTTCTTATTACCAGTCCAATTCAAAAAGATACTTCTGTATTTAAAGAATATGTGGGTCAGGTTCAATCTGCCAGTCATATAGAATTAAGATCTCAAGAAAAAGGGTATTTAGAAAAAATCTTTGTGGATGAAGGTCAGTTTGTTAAAAAAGGGCAATTGATGTTCAAAATTATGCCTCTAGTTTATGAAGCGGAAGTTGAAAAAGCTAAGGCCGAAATGAATTTTACAGAAATAGAGTATAGAAATACAAAAAGTCTTAGAGATAAAAATATAGTTTCTGAAAACGAGCTTGCTTTAGCAAAAGCAAAGTTAAACAAAGCAAAAGCAGAGCTTTCTTTAGCGCAAGCACATTTAGGCTTTACAGAAATAAGAGCTCCGTTTGATGGAATTATGGATAGATTTCATACCCGTTTAGGTTCTTTGATAGAAGAGGGTGAACTGTTAACTACCTTATCTAATAACAATAAAATGTGGGTGTACTTTAATGTGCCCGAGGCAGAGTATTTAGATTATGTAAAGCTTGCCAGAACTAAAGATGCGCAAAAAGTATATCTGCAAATGGCCAATAAAGAGACATTTAATTATCCTGGTTTTGTTGAAACCATTGAAGCCGATTTTAATAACGAGACTGGTAATATCGCTTTCAGAGCTACTTTTCAAAATCCTAAAGGTATTCTTAGACATGGTGAAACAGGCAACATCATGATGCCTGTGGTACTTAAAAATGCTATTATTATTCCTCAAAAAGCAACTTTTGATGTTTTAGATAAGAAGTTTGTCTACATCGTAGATAAAAATAATGTCTTAAAAGCCAAGCAAATTACTGTTGCTTATGAATTACCTCATATATACATTCTAGAGTCTGGCTTAAGTGTAAAAGATAGAATTCTTGCTGAAGGTTTAGGAAAGGTTAAAAATAACGAGCAAATAAAAGGTGAGTTTGTGTCTTTTGAGAAAGAAATGGCCGAGTTAAATCATTTACATGCCGAATAAGGCCTACATCTAAAATTAAAATCATGTTTAATAAATTTATAAAAAGGCCGGTTCTGGCAATTGCCCTTTCTGTGGTAATTGTTTTCATGGGTTTACTGGCCATTAACTCGTCTCCAGTAGCGCAGTTTCCAGAAATAGCGCCGCCAAGGGTAAATATCTTTATAGAATTTCCGGGGTCTAATGCCGATGTTCTGGTAAAATCTACCTTAACTATTATAGAAAGAGCTATTAACGGTGTACAAGGTATGCAATACATTCTTTCTGATGCAACCAGTGCCGGCGAAGCAACTATTGAAGTAATTTTTGAGCCAGGTACAGATCCCACACTTGCAGCAGTAAGAGTAAAATCTAGGGTAGATCAAATCATGACTAATTTACCTCCATTGGTGCAAAGAGAAGGTGTAATTATCTCGCCTTTACAACCCAGCATGTTGATGTATCTGAACCTCTACAGTAAAGAAAAAAATGTAGATGAAAAGTTCTTATTCAATTATGCTAACACATACATCTTACCAGAATTACAGCGTATAAAAGGGATGGGTTTTGCCCAAGCCATAGGTAGTAGGTCTTTTGCTATCAGAGTTTGGTTAAATCCCGAGCGCATGAGAGCTTATAGCATTTCTGCCGATGAAGTTTTAAAAGCTATAGACGAACAAAGTGTTTTGGCCAGACCAGGTAGGGTTGGCTTAAGTTCTGGTAAAACAGCACAATCACAAGAATATGTTTTTACCTATAAAGGATGGTATAATACACCAGAACAATACCAGAATATTGTGATTAAGGCTAATGCCGATGGTGAAATACTAAAGTTAAAAGATGTAGCCGAGGTTGAAGTGGGTAGTGAGTTTGTGGATATTTATTCTAATAAAGACGGCCATCCTTCGGCATCACTCGTACTTAAACAAAACCCGGGAAGTAATGCCAATATGGTTATTGATGAGGTAAAGGCAAAGCTTCAAGAGCTTAAAAAAGATTTCCCTCCGGGTGTTGATTATGAGATTAACTATGATGTTTCAAAGTTTGTTGATGCCTCTATAGATAAAGTACTACATACCTTAGTAGAAGCCTTTATTTTGGTAGCTATTGTTGTCTTTATTTTCCTTGGCGATTGGCGCTCTACCATTATCCCTATTCTTGCCGTACCGGTCTCTCTTATTGGGGCCTTTGCACTAATGAATTTCTTCGGCCTAAGTATCAATCTCATAACACTTTTTGCCTTGGTGTTGGCTATTGGTGTGGTGGTAGATGATGCCATTGTTGTGGTAGAGGCCGTCCATGTGAAAATGGAAGAAGAACACCTCTCCCCTTATAATGCTGTAAAAAAGGTAATCAGAGAAATTAGCGGGGCTATTATTGCTATTACATTGGTGATGACTTCGGTATTTGTTCCTGTTGCTTTTATGACCGGACCTGTGGGTGTACTTTATCGTCAGTTTTCTTTAACTATGGCAAGTGCCATTGTGATATCGGGTTTTGTAGCACTAACACTTACACCTGTTTTGTGTGCCATGTTACTTAAAAACACACATGGTAAGCCCAAAAGAAAAACACCTATTAATATGTTTATAGATTGGTTTAACCAAACTTTTGAGCGTATTACCGGAAAATATACCAAATTCTTAACCCTTATTGTCAACAGAAGAGTTGTAACTTTTGGTATCCTTATTTTATTTGCTTTTGGGATAGTAGGTGTAAATAAAATTCTTCCGGCAGGTTTCATCCCAAGTGAAGACCAAGGGCAAATTTACGCAATTATTCAAACCCCTCCGGGTACCACGCTTGAGCGTACAAATGAGATTTCAAGAAAACTTCAGCTTATAGCAAGAAAGATAGAAGGGGTTTCATCAGTTACTTCATTAGCTGGTTATGAAATACTTACCGAAGGGCGTGGTTCTAATGCTGGTACTTGTTTAATCAATTTGAAAGATTGGTCAGACCGTGAGCAATCTGTTAAAGAGGTTATTGAAGAGTTAGAAGAAAAATCAAAAGATCTTCCTGCTAATATCGAGTATTTTGAACCTCCTGCTGTACCGGGTTACGGAACATCAGATGGTTTTTCTTTACGTTTATTAGATAAAGGTAGCGATGTAGATTATCAAGAGTTTGATAAAATTAATGCTGAGTTTCTAGCGGCTTTAAAAGAAAGAAAAGAGCTAAGTGGCTTATTTTCTTTCTATTCTGCAAAATATCCGCAGTATGAAATTCTGGTTGATAATGAATTGGCCATGCAAAAAGGAGTTTCTGTAGGAGATGCTATGGAGAACTTAAATGTAATGATTGGTAGTACCTATGAGCAAGGCTTTATTCGCTTTAATAATTATTACAAGGTTTATACCCAGGCAGGTCCAGAGTTTAGGAAACAACCATCAGATATCTTAAATATGTTTATTAAAAACGAGAGTGGAGAAATGGTTCCTTATTCTGCATTTATGAAGATTAAGAAAACACAAGGACCAAATGAGATAGCTCGTTACAACTTGTATATATCGTCTTTAATAAGTGGTGTTCCGGCAAACGGTTATTCTTCTGGCGATGCTATAGAAGCTATTAAAGAAGTAGCAGCAAAAACTTTACCTCGTGGTTATGACATTGCCTGGGAAGGTCTTTCTTATGATGAAGCAAGAAGAGGAAACGAAGCTTTGTATTTATTCTTAGTAGTATTATTCTTTGTTTATCTGATTTTAGCTGCACAGTACGAAAGTTTTATTCTGCCTTTGGCGGTTCTACTATCGTTGCCTCCAGGTATATTTGGCTCTTTTTTCTTGTTAAAAGCTATGGGCTTAGCCAATGATGTTTATGCACAGGTTGGTTTAATTATGCTGGTAGGTTTGCTAGGAAAAAATGCTGTATTAATTGTAGAATTTGCCGTCCAGAAACATCATAAAGGTGCTACCGTATTAGATGCTGCTATAGAAGGGGCGAAAGCTCGTTTCAGACCAATATTAATGACTTCCTTTGCCTTTATTGCCGGTTTAATTCCTCTGGTAATAGCTACTGGTCCTGGGGCTGTGGGTAACCATACTATTGGTGCATCTGCATTAGGTGGTATGCTTTTCGGAACCATTTTCGGTGTTATTATAGTGCCTGGTCTCTATTTCATTTTTGGTAAGCTACAAGAAGGTAAGCATTTGATTAAAGATGAAGATGAAAACCCATTAAGTGAAGACTTTGTAGAAAGCCATTCTGATTCTGCATTAAGCAAGAAAATCCAAAAAATTATTAAACGCATTAGAAATAAAAAAGACGATGAAAATAACAGCTAAGTATGTTGTACTTGTCATCTGTATAGTATGGCTTGGTGCGTGTAAAGTACCAGTTGTAAGCAGTAAACAAGAAAATAAAGTAACTCCTATTACCTATAACAGTTCTCAGGATACTTTAAACTCGGCAAAAATGAAGTGGAAAAGCTATTTTAAAGAGCCTCAGTTAATAGCTCTTATTGATACAGCGCTTGCTCATAATCAAGAGTTAAATATCACTTTACGTGAGATAGAAATAAGTAAAAACGAGGTTAGAGCTAGGAAAGGGGAATATTTACCATTTATACATTTAGGAGGTGCTGCCGGTTTAGACAAAGCGGGTAAGTACACTTGGGACGGTTTCTCTGAAGATGATTTAAAAGAAAATCCTGAAAAAGGACCCAAATATGTTGGCGATTTTAAATTAGGTTCTTTTTTATCTTGGGAATTAGATGTATGGAAAAAGCTTCATAATGCTAAGAAGGCGGCTGTTTTAAGGTATTTAACCACTATCGAAGGGAAAAACTTTATGGTTACTAATCTCATTTCAGAGATAGCGAGTTCTTATTACGAATTGATGGCTTTAGATAATTTATTAGGAATTATCAAGCAAAATATAGAGTTGCAAGACAATGCGCTTCAAATTGTTAAATTACAAAAAGAAGCTGCAAAAGTATCTCAATTAGCTGTAAACCGTTTCGAGGCGCAATTGCTCTATACCAAAAATCTGCAATTTGAGATTCAGCAAAAAGTGATAGAAACAGAAAATAGAATTAACTTTTTAACCGGACGTTTTCCGCAAAAGGTAACTCGTAATGCAGCCGTATTTAATCATGTTACTATTGATTTTATTGCTGCTGGTGTTCCATCGCAATTATTGCAAAATCGTCCTGATATTCATCAGGCTGAGTTAGAACTTGAAGCAGCAAAATTAGACGTAAAAGTCGCTCGAGCTAATTTTTACCCATCATTTAGTATACAAGCCGGTTTAGGTTTTCAGGGTTTTAACCCAACTTATTTGTTAAAGCCAGAATCAATAATGTATAATCTGGCTGGCGATTTGATAGCGCCATTGGTAAATAAGAATGCTATTAAAGCAACTTATTTTAATGCAAATGAAAAGCAAATACAAGCGGTTTTTAATTATGAGCGTTCTATCTTAAATGCACATATAGAAGTGGTGAATCAACTTTCTAGAATTGATAATTTTAGTAAAAGTTATGAAACTAAAGCAAAAGAAGTAGATATTTTAACACAATCAATAACCATTTCAAACAATTTGTTTAGCTCTGCTAGAGCAGATTATATAGAGGTTTTATCTACACAAAGAGAAGCTTTAGATGCTAAAATAGATTTGATAGAAATCAAGTTAAAACAGCTAGATGCACAAGTAAATATTTACAAAGCATTAGGCGGTGGTTGGAATTAATTTTCTGCCTCATAAAAAATCCCTGCTGTAAACTTACAGCAGGGATTTTTATTTAATGATGTTTGGCGTGTAATTTTTTATCCAGCCAGTAAGTAGCTTTAGTGGTTAATATACCTATTCCGGCTCCAGTAATTACATCACTAAAATAATGCCTGTTATTATACATTCTTAAAGCTCCAGTTGCTCCTGCAGCTAAATATCCACTATAACTTAAAATAGGTGCTGTATGTTTAAATTCTTGATGTAAAATTTCAGCTCCTACAAAAGCAGTTGCAGTATGTCCAGATGGGAAAGAATTTCTAGCACTAGCATCTGGTCTTAACAAATGGGTATTGGTTTTTAAAAGATAAACTGTACCAGCCATCAATATAGTAGAGGCTGCATGTAATTTAAAAGTTTGTAACATATCATGCTTACCTTTATTACCTGCTAATTTCATAGAAAATGCGAGTAAAGAAGGGGAAAATTGAAGATAATTATCAATCTTAGTTCCAAATTGTGGATGATGCTCTAAAATTTCTTCTCTAAACTCCGAATTAATTTGTCTTAAAGGATGGTTTTCAATAGCCATAAAACCATAAGTAGTAAATGCTATCGGAATAACCAAACTTTTAGTAGTTCTTAAGAATTGCTGCAAATGATATTCAGTTTCTTGATGATTTTTTGGTGCCACTAAGCTCATTACATTATTAGTGGTAAATGTATCCGCATCTTGAGCAAAGCTTTTGAAGCTGATAAACAATAAAAACTTCAAAAAATAAATTAGATTAATCTTCATTTCTAGATTTTGTAACGACTATTAAATATACAAAAATCCTTAAATTAAAAATCAAAGGCTCGAGACTGTTTTTGTATAATTTGTCTCAAGCCTTTTCTAGGGTTCAACTTAATCTTTTTTAATTTACCAACTCTATATTAATTTCTGTATTCAGTTTTACTTTATAAGCTTGCTTTTGGATGTTCTGACGAAAATCATACAACTCTTTTTGTAATTGTTTGATACAGTTTTCACGCATTTTTATATCCTCTTCATTTGCATGGATGTTGTTGATTTTATTCTCGTGAAATTTAATCTTAACCTGAATCATTTGCGTTAATAAATCCTCCGCTTCTTGCGATGAATAAACTCCTTTTAAAATTGATGTATTCATTTCTTTATGATTTAAATTTACTGTCCTTGCCCTAAAGAGAACCCTGCTTTGCCATCAAAATGGTAAAGGTTTTCTGTTTTAATAACTTCAATATCATGCGCAATAGCTCTTGCTAAAAGCTCAACAATTTCTTTATTGTTTAAGCTATCTTTTTGGCTTTGAAATCTGCATCTCCAGTGGTCTGTACAAAAAGTTTCTTTAAAACCTTCTGGCCATACTTTAATACCTCTGTTGGTAATCATCTTCAAGTAAACCTGCTCGTTTTCGATATTTTTAAGTTTAGCTGCTAATTCATCAGGGTTAAGACCTTTCCAATCTACAAAAACATCTACCCCAACAAGTTCTTTTTTAGCAGGTGCTTTTCGCTGATATTTAGGAAGGCTTAAAGCCGAGCTATTGGCATAATTAACCGGCTTAAATACCTTAGGCTTTTGCTCTAAATTTTCTATAACAGCATCAGCAAACTCTTTAGTTCCTACTTTTTTCTTGCTTACACCTTCTACATAAATATCTGGTGTGTGGGTACCTTCTTCAATAGTTTTTAACCAAGCGTTATGTACTTTCTCGGCAACATCTGTTTGCCCAATATGGTTCAACATCATCACAGCACCTTGTAATAAGCCCGATGGATTTGCAATGTTTTTACCTTTAATATCTGGAGCTGTACCATGTATAGCTTCAAACATGGCACATTCTTCGCCAATGTTAGATGAGCCCGCTAAACCTACAGATCCTGTTATTTGTGCTGCAATGTCTGATATGATATCGCCATAAAGATTTTGCATTACTATCACATCAAAATCTTCTGGAGTATCTGCTACTTTAGCTGCACCGATATCAACAATCCAGTGTTCGTTTTTAATTTCTGGGTACTCGGCAGCTATTTCATTAAATACCTGATGAAATAATCCATCAGTTTGTTTCATGATATTATCTTTAGAAAAGCAAGTTACTTTTTTTCTATTCTGTTGCTTTGCATACTCAAAAGCGTAACGGATAATTTTCTCGCACCCTGGTCTGCTTATAAGTTTTAGACATTGTACAACTTCATCTGTTTGCTGATGTTCTATACCTGCATACAAATCCTCTTCATTTTCTCTGATGATAACCAAATCCATTTTAGGGTGTTTGGTACTTACAAAGGGGTGTAAACTTATACAAGGGCGTACGTTAGCATATAAACCCAAGAATTTTCTTGTACTCACGTTTAAGCTTTTATAGCCACCACCTTGAGGGGTAGTAATTGGAGCTTTTAAGAAAACCTTGTTTCTGCGTACAATATCCCAAGACTCTGAAGAAATACCAGAAGTATTCCCTGAAAGATAAACTTGCTCACCAATAAGAATTTCCTCAACCTCAATACGGGCACCAGCAGCCATTATAATTTTTAGTGTGGCATCCATAATCTCTGGACCAATTCCGTCGCCTTTTGCAATAGTTATTTTTTTCATGATGCATATGAATTTTGTGAAACAGTGCAAATTTGGCTAATCTAATTCATTAATTATTATTTATATAAGATATGATATGTATAAGAGTTTTTTATAATTATTAGTGCGGTTTCAAATATAAATCTGCATCTCCGGCAACGATTGCATAGATTTTCATCCCAGCTGTTGAATTTTTAGAAATATTAATCCTTAAATTCAAATAACCAAAAACTAAATTAAACATGCACCGCAGAAAATTTATTCGTCAAACTGGCTCTGCTATGGCCGCAACTTTAATTGCCGATACTTTATTGGCAAGTACGCTAAACATACCCAAAAAAAAGGTTGCTTTGGTGGGTACAGGTGTAAGAGGCATTAGCATGTGGGGTACCTCCGTCATCAAAGAATTTAAGGATTCTGTAGAATATGTTGGCTTATGCGATATCAATCCCGGTAGGGTTAAAACAGCGCAACAATTAATGAATGTAAGCTGCCCAACTTATACCAATCTGGATAAAATGCTACAAGAAACCAAGCCAGACATATTAATCGTTACCACTATGGATAGCACCCATCATGAGCAAATTGTGAAAGGACTAGAGGCTGGGGCAGATATCATTACAGAAAAACCCATGACAATTGATGAAGATAAATGCCAGCTGATTTTAGATGCCGAGAAGAAAACGGGTAAAAAGGTTCATGTAACTTTTAACTATCGCTACTCGCCACATCGCCAGAAAATATACGAGCTCATCAATAAAGGAGAAATTGGTAAAGTTACCTCAGTAGATTTTCATTGGTATTTAGATACTTCCCATGGGGCAGATTATTTTAGAAGATGGCATCGTAAAAGAGAATTTGGAGGGTCTTTATTGGTACATAAATCTACCCATCATTTTGATTTATTAAACTGGTGGCTAAACTCAGACCCGGTAGAGGTTTTTGCTTACGGCTCATTAGAGTTTTATGGTAAAAATGGTCCGTTTAGGTCTACCAATTGTAGACCTTGTCCGCATAAAAACGAGTGTAAGTTTTATTTTGATATGACTAAAAACGACCGCTTAATGAAGCTCTATGCCGATAATGAAAAATACGATGGCTACTTAAGAGATGGCTGCGTTTTTAGAGAAGACATCGATATTTTTGATAAAATGGCCGTACAAATCAAATATGCAAATAATGTACAGGTGAGTTATTCTTTAACAGCTTATTCTCCTTATGAAGGTTACCGGATATCATTTAACGGTACAAAAGGAAAAATTGATACTTGGATACACGAAAGTCAGCCTTGGCCAAAAGAGAAATATGACGAAATACAAATCACCAAAAATTTTGGTGAAACAGCATACATTAGAATAGATAATACCGAAGCAGGCCATGGCGGTGGAGATATTCGTCTAAGAAAACAACTCTTTAACCCAGGAGCAGACCCGTTTAAACAAGCAGCCGGAAGTAGAGATGGGGCTATGTCTTGCCTAACAGGTGTGGCAGCCAGAAAAAGTATCGATTCTGGAATGCCCGTAAAGATAAAAGATTTGTCGTCTATAGTTCCGCATCCTACCAGAGGAAATAGTTAAGCATCCAGATATTAGCAAAGTCTTCTTTTAAAGGAGACTTTGTTTTTTATCCTCTTCACATACCTGTTCATGCGTTAGCCCCCAAAAATACCTCGAAATGGCTTGCTTATTGTATCTTTGTAAAAAATATGGCGAGAAAGAAATTTTACGATACCGCACCAAAGCCCGAAAGAGCCGTTTTAGTAGGTATTATTACCCCCGGAACCACAGAATTACAGCAAAAGGAATACCTTGAAGAGCTTGCTTTTTTGGTTGATACAGCTGGTGGGATAACAGAAAAAGTATTTACCCAAAGAATGCAAAAGCCAGATAGGGCAACTTTTGTAGGAACTGGTAAACTAGAAGAGATACAAACTTATGTTAAGGCAGAAGAGATAGATATAGTTGTTTTTGATGATGAGCTTTCGCCGATGCAATTGCGTAATATAGAAAACGAGTTGAAGGTTAAAGTGCTTGATAGAAGTAACTTAATCTTAGATATTTTTGCCCGAAGAGCCCAAACTTTTCAAGCTAAAACTCAGGTAGAACTAGCTCAATTACAGTATTTATTGCCTCGCTTAACGCGGATGTGGACCCACTTAGAAAGACAAAAAGGTGGTATTGGTATGCGTGGTCCTGGTGAAACACAGATAGAGAGCGATAGAAGGATGATTAAAGAAAAAATATCCTTATTAAAAGACCGCCTGAAAGAGATTGATAAGCAAAATGAAACCCAACGTAAAAATCGTAAAGAATTGGTACGTGTAGCATTAGTAGGTTATACTAACGTGGGTAAATCTACCATCATGAATATGCTTTCGAAATCTGAGGTATTTGCAGAAAACAAACTATTTGCAACTTTAGATACTACTGTTAGAAAAGTAGTATTAGAGAATGTACCTTTCTTAATGTCTGATACGGTAGGTTTCATCAGAAAACTACCACACCATTTAATAGAATGTTTTAAATCTACTTTAGATGAAGTGCGTGAGGCTGATATTTTAATGCATGTGGTAGATATTTCGCATCCAAATTTTGAAGATCATATGCAAACCGTAAATGAAACTTTAAAAGATTTAGGTGCCATAGATAAAGAAACCATTACGATTTTTAATAAAATTGATGCTTATAATCCTATAGAAGTAGAGCAAGATTGGGAGGTAGAGGATGAAGAAAAACCAACCATGGGTTTAGCAGAATTTAAAAATAGTTGGATGGCTAAAAACAGTAGTCCGGCAGTATTTATATCAGCAACAGCTAAAGAAAATGTAGACGAGTTAAGGGATGTTATTTACCACCGGGTTAAAGCGGTTAATGAAAAAATTTATCCCTACAATAATTTCCTATATTAGAAACAGTATTGGGCTTTTTAGCTGATGATGAGTTGGGTAAAATCCAAATAAAAATTAAGAAAACATGGAATCGAAAAGACAACAAAAATTTGCAAGAGTAATACAGAAAGATTTAGGGGAGATTTTCCAAAGAGATGCAGCTGCTTTTTTACCCGGCATAATGATTACGGTAACAAAAGTTAGAGCCACTGCCGATTTAGGAATGGCTCGTGTTTTCTTAAGTTTTTTTAATGCTCCAAATCCAAATTTAGCTATTAGCACTATCAAAACACATTCATCGGAAATTAGGTATATGTTAGGAAAGAAAATTAAAGATCAGGTTAAAGGCATCCCTCAATTAGATTTCTTCTTAGATGATACTAATGAATATGTGGATAGAATGGATAAAATTTTCAGTAAAATAAGTAAAGAAGAAGATTCAGAATGAGGTCTTGATATGCTTACTAATGCTGATAAAATTAACGAGTTACTAAAAGCTCATCAAAAGGATTTTTATCCGCTGGTTAAGTACAATAATAAAACAGATTTTTTACTTCTTGATTTTACTGCAGACAATAGTCATTTAACAGCTTCATTATTAGAGGATACCGCTTTATTTGCACAATATATAGATGAAACATTAGCCAAAGCCAATGCTAGTTATGGTATAGGTGGTTACTTTGAGCACCGTACAGTTTATGCCAGAAGCAGCCATTTTGGTACTAATGAAAATGAAGCCCGAAGATTACATTTAGGTTTAGATATTTGGGCACCTCAAAACACTCCTGTTTATAATTTTATGGATGCTAAGGTGCATAGCTTTGGCTTTAACAATAATTTTGGAGATTACGGCGCTACCATTATCCTCGAATACCAATTGGAAGGATTTACTTTTTATGGGCTTTATGGCCATTTATCTTTAAAGGATATTGAACAAATAGCAGAAGGCCAAGAACTTATAAAAGGCCAAGTTGTAGGCCACATGGGTACTTTTGAAGAAAACGGATTTTGGCCTTCACATGTGCATTTCCAATTAATCTGTAGTATGGATGGTAAAAAAGGAGATTATCCTGGCGTAGTACGTTATGCAGATAAACAACAGTGGCTAACTAAAATTCCCAATCCAAATTTGGTTTTCTCTTTTTAACAACAATTTTTATTTTTTAAACGTTATATGAGTATGATTTTGAATTACTTACATATCATACTGCTTTTGCTAAGTTCTTTTTTTGTTGCTGATGTACCAACTTTTGAAGGTGGTAAATATGCGCTTGAAAATTTCATTAATGAAAATATGAAATATCCTGAATTTTCTAAATCAAACTGTATTGAAGGAAAGATTTTTGTGAAATTTCAGTTAGATGAGCAAGGAAATGTAGTAAACCCACAAGTAGAGCAGGGTTTAGGTATAGATTTAGATGATGAGGCTATCAGGCTAATAAAATTAACCAGTGGTAAATGGCAAAATCCGCAAGCAGGAACAAGCTTAGTTATACCTGTAAGCTTTAATTTACAAAACTTTAAATGCGAAAATGTAACTGCTGCTAGTATTAAAGAAGCTATAAATTACTATAAAATTAGAAAAGGTTTAGAAAGCTCAGTTATCAACTATTATAAAAATAAAGATCAAATTAAAACCAATAAGCAAGATGAAGCTGTAATGAAACAGCTTAAAGAAGAACTGGGTTTAGAAGAAGAAATTAAGGATTAAACAGTTTTATTCATCACCTTAGCTATTAAAGCTGTTTTTGTGTTGACTCCTAATTTGATATAAATATTTTTTAAATGATGATTAACAGTGCTGGCTTTTATGTTAAGTTGCTCTGCTGTTTCTTTGTGGCTTAAACCGTTAACAATACATTTGGTAATATCTTTTTCGCGGCCTGTAAGTACTTTTAAGATTATTTCTTCCTGTTTTTTGGTTTGGTTAAAATGTTCTATCAGCTTTTTAGCAACGTTTGGAGATATGGCAGAGCCATCATTCTCATAATTGGCCAAAGAAGATTTGATATCATGTAAAGACATTCCCTTAATTAAATATCCACTTGCACCATTTTCTAAAGCTGTAATGATATGGCTATTGCTACTGTAAGCAGTTAGCATCACAATAATAGCCTTTGGGAAACATTCTTTTAAAATTTTAATACCATCTATACCAGAAGTACCTGGTAAGTTAATATCAAGTAGTATAATATCAGGTTGTATATGTTCTTTTTTATCGAAATTTCTTAAGAAATCATCTACACTTGGGAAACCAAAACTTAAGGTATAATTATCCTGAAGCTGAAAAAATTCTGAGTAATTATTCAGTAGCTTCTCGTTATCCTCAATAATACCTATAGAAATGTTTTTGGTCATAGAAAAACTCATCTTTACGAATAAATTTAAGCAATATTAATTTTAATTAATAGGTGCATTTTATTTTTGTTTTAGCAATAACTAAAGATTCATCTTGATTTAAAGTAAACAAGCAATCAAATAAAGAGCATAGCTTTTTAATAATAAATATCCCTAAGCCGAAGCCTTGCGAACCGTTTAAAGAATTGTTCACTTCCATAAACATTTCATTAGGGTTAAACTTAATTTTAAGCTGACCCTCATTGATGATTTCTATGAATAAGTCTTCTTTTTCTAATTTAAAATTTACGGTAATAGTAGACTTTGGATTAGAGAACTTAATTGCGTTATCAATTTGTTCTTCAAAAATGGTGAATAAATAGGAATAAGGTATATGTACCTTTAGGCTATTAATGATAGGATCTGTTAAAAGATTATATTGAATATCATCTGCCCTATTTTTACTTTTTGCAGTTGTATGCAGGTGCTTAACTAAATTTTCTTGCATTTGGTTAAGAAATACAAACTCATTAACCTTTGGCTTGGTAACATTTAATAAATTAAAGAAAACAAGCAACTTTTGTTTGGTTGTAGTTAATCTATCTGCTGAGGTCATGATAGCCTCTAAATACTGCTTAATCTCTTCCTTATCTAAGCTATCTAAATTTTCTAATAGTAAAGCTGTTAAACCTAGTATTCCATTTAATGGAGTATTTAATTCATGACTTAAAATTTTAGGAAAATTTTCAAGCTTATTATTGAGTTCTTTAAATAACCTCGATTTACTTTTTTCGGCCTTTTCTAATCTTGAATTTACAGAAGCAATTAGTTGCTTCATGGTAAATGGTTTAATAAGATAGTCATCGGCACCCATATCCATACTATTTCTAACCTCAGATTTTTCTGCATGGGCGCTTAAAAAAACAAATGGTATTTCTGCTGTGGCATCGTTTTCTTTTAGCTTGCTAATAATATCATGTCCAGATAATCCTGGTAAAGAAATATCACATAAAATTAAGTCTGGTATTTCTTTGTTAATGGCTTCTAAGGCAAGCATACCTTCGCTAAAACCTTTAACAATAAAAGAGTTAAGAGAAAGAAAATCAACAACATTTTCTCTGATGAGTTCATCATCTTCTATAACTACAATCTTTTTAAGCATAATCTACCTTATTAAATACGCTCTTTATAAATTTTTGCGCTGCTTGAAAGGGTTTATTAAAAAACATGTATTCTCTTCTTTTTACAAGTAGTTTTTCTATGGTACTTTTTAGTAAAGAAAATTGAGTTGGTTTAAAAAATATCTTACTTACACCTAGCATGAAAAGCTCGTTTACGTTAGCATTTAATACACCTGTTAGTACAATAATAGGTGTTAGGTTAAAGCCTGTATTTTTTCTAATAGAGTTAATGATATCATATCCCTCACCATCAGGTAGATTAAGATCACAGATAATTAAATCTGGTTTATTTTTTTTTAACTCTGCTTCTGCCCTACTTAAAGTTCTGTAAACCTCTACATGATAGTCATTAATAACTAACAGATGCTTTAAGTTTTCTGATAAATGATAGTTATCATCAATAATGGCAATGCTTACTTTTTTCATGCTTAATAAGGTAATTTTACAGTAAAAGATGAGCCTACGTTTTCTTCTGATATAACGCTTACTTCTCCTTTATGAAGTTCAACAAAATATTTTACGAGTATTAATCCAAGTCCTGTTCCATTGATATTTCCAACGTTAGAAGCCCGTTTAAATGGCTGGAAAAGAAGTTTTAAGTCATCTTTAGGGATGCCAATACCGTAATCTTTAATGGTAACTTCAACATCCTTACTATGGAAATTTATTAATATCTCTGGTGATTTTTGATTGTCTTTTGTGTATTTGATGGCATTACTTAACAGATTGGTGAAAACATGTTCCATAAGTTTCCAATCCATTTTAACTTTTTTAGGTGTGCCTTTTACAAATAATTTTATAATATTACTATCAGTAATATTGATATTATTGGTAGAAAATTTAGATAGGTTAGCAACAAAATCCACTTCTTCTACATCTAGTTCTATCTTTCCTGATTCTATTTTTCCTAAAATCAAAACATCATTCATTAACTCACCAATTTTGAGAATTTGGTCTTTAATTCTGGAGTAATGTTTTGCACTTTTTTCTTTTAAACTTGCATCAATATTCTGGTTGATAATCTCTAAAAGTTCTACACTTGATAAGATTCCTGCAAGTGGAGTTCTTACCTCATGCGATACCATATTTACAAATTTAGACTTTAACTCGTTTAGCTCCTTTTCTTTTGTAATAAGTTGTAATAGCTTGTCTTTTTCCTTGTTTTGTTCGTCAACATCACTTAAAGTTCCCCAGAATGATTTTACTTTGTTATCAATACTGAGATTCTTAGAAAAGTAAGCCTCAACCCATTTCAGTTGTTTTTGGGTTTTGATTTGAAAGCTTAAATTGAGTTCGGTTTTTTCATTATCTGCGAGAAAATCTATAAGCGTTTGTTTAAAAGAAGCATCTTTTACATAACTAGTAAGCAAATTGCCTAAACAAGATTTTACGCTAAACCCAGTTATTTTTTCCCATGCCGGATTAATATCAACAAATTTACCTTCATAATCAGCAGTAAAAACTACTTTCTTGAAATTATCTATCAAGAACTTGCTTTTTAACTCTGTTTCTAAAATCTGGAGGTCTTTCTTTTTTATTTCAGTGATATCTATACCATAACCTACAACAAATTCTATTTCGTTTGTTTTGTTAATGTATGGATGGAAAATTCTTAATATAATTTTTTTGTCACCATCAGCTTTAATTATCTCATCCTCCCAATAAACATCTTGTCTGCTTGTTAATACTTTTTTGAAATTTTTATTACGTTCGTCTGCAATATTTGTTGGTTTATTCTTTTTGTTACAATAGTCATAATCGGTTTTACCAATCATCCATTGTCTAAACTCATCATCTTGTATAGCAGTTTTGTTTAAGAACATATAAGTGTGCTGTGGGCTAAAGATGGCAATGTCAGCAGGTAAAGAGTCTAAAATATCAGAAAAGAAATCACTTTGTTTCTTTACTTCTAGTTCATGATTTTTTTTAATAGTTACATTGCTATAACACCAACTGTGGCCTGCAAATGCATCATTAACATAGTATGGAATATAATTAAGTTCCACAAACTTGCCATTTACCAGTTCAAACTCGTAAGGCCCGCTTTTAACTTTTTCTGATAAACACTTATTTATTGTTTGAACAAAGTATTCTTGGTTTTTAAAAGCTTGTTTAACTTGTTCAGCAAGTACTTCACAATCTAAACCTACTAAGTCTTCTGGCTTAGCATCCATACCAAAAATTTTAATTAATTCTTGGTTTGCAGAATGTATGCAGCGCTTACTATCTTCTATCAAAATACCATAGGGGATATTTTGTAAAATATAGTTAGCGTGGTCTAGATGATATTGGTTAGCTGGGGAATTCATAACAATCTGTTTAAAAGTTCTTTAAACTCCATTAATCCAATAGGTTTGGATAGAAAATATTTTACACCTAAGTCTTCACTAATTACTCTCTCATCTAAGTTTGCTGCAGAAATAATTATAATAGGCGGTGTTTTTAAATTTAAAGCCTTAATTTGTCTTATAGCTTCTAAGCCGTCCATTTCTGGCATATAAACGTCCATCAAAATAAGGTCGTAATCAGCTTCTTTAAATTTCTCTACAGCTTCTACTCCATTTTCTGCAATAACTAAGTTGAAATTTAAAGGCACTAAAATCTTCTTTAATAACAAGACATTAATAGAGTCGTCCTCTGCTATTAAAATTGTTTTGGGTACTCTATTCTTTTTTAAAAGCTCTTCGTTAATGTTTTGATGCTGCATAACTTAAATTTCTCTGACCGCTTAATTATGGACATACTTTGTACCAAGTACGAATTACTATATAATTATTGTATAAAATATCCCTTATTATAGGGGTATTTTAATTGTTTAAATTAGGTTTTTAGGGACTTAAATAACATGATTTAAGTTACTTTTTAGCGGCATTTTCATCATTAAATACTTGTATTATAGTTCTTTTAAACATAAATACTTTTGCTTTTATCTTATCCCTAACTTTTTTATTATTCTAATTGTTTGCCAATATTTTATTAAAAATTCACCGATTTAAAGAATTTTATCCCTCAAACATGGCATTAAATTTAATTGTAAGAGTAAAGCTAAATCCGAAAACTTTCTTTCCTTATACGTAGCCTGAAGGTTTAGTTATTTTTTTAGTAGTAGTAAAATTAAATATAGCTTTTTTTTACATCTTTTCTTCTTTGGTATCCCTAAATTAAAGAGGGTATTTTTACTACGTATAATTGATGCGTAGGTTCCTAAAAAATCACCAAAAACAAAAAAATTTTCATATCCCTAATTTAGGGGATGCTGCGCCATTTTATATCTTTTAACTTAGCATTATAAAGCAACTGAGATTTATTACTCTCAAAAGCTTCATTAAATTAAAATTGATATTGTGTTTAGAGTGCGAGGCTTTTCACACAAAAAATATATCAAAACTAAGAGAATCTTAGTGAAAGAAACATGCCAGATAGTGTGGCCTGTAGTTTAAAATGAGAGTAGGCCTTGTCGATGTGAATCGGCAAGGTTTTTTAGATTTTAGATGTATGTTTTTTAATGTTTTTTAGCAAATCATCTGTAAGAAAAGGTTTTTTAATATAATCATTAGCTCCTCTGCTAAGCCCCTCTTTCACATCTTCTGGGTCTACTTTTGCAGTTAACAAAATAATAGGAATATGGGCTAAATGCGTTTGCTTAATTTTAGAAACAAAATCTAATCCATTTAAATTAGGCATCATTACATCACAAAGAATAATGTCTGGTTCTATCTCTAGAGCTTTGGCAAAACCATCCAAGCCATCTACTGCAGCGTGTACCTCATAATCGTAAAGTTCGAGTATTTCAATTAGATTTTCTCTTAACCTGAATTCATCCTCAATAAGCAAAATTTTTGACATAAGTTGGCAAATAAAATAAGCTTGTATAAAATGCCAAATGAGAGTGAAGGCGAATTTACACTTAAATCTATATAATTTTAACTAATAAAAATAATTTTAGATGACACATAATAGTAATTTAACTCAATCTAAAGAGATGCTTCCATTACAATTTTTATTACAGTCATCAGTCATTTTATTAAATTCTGGAATTACTAACGAAAGTACTGTAGATAAAGTTTTATCCTTGTTGGGTGATTTTTTAGATGTAAAGGGTTTATACATATATAAAAACATTTACGAGGCCAGTGAACTAAAGAATTTTTCCTATGCCTATAAATGGGTAGTAAATAACAAGCAACATAATTATGATTTGGCTTTTAAAGATGCTGATTGGAGTTCTTTAAGAAATTTGGAAAGTGTTTTAAAAACCGGATTACCTTTCTTAAGAAACCAAAAGCCAGATAATATAACTGCAGAAAAGGAGCTGGTTTCATTATTTGGAAATCACAGCGTGATGTTACTGCCAATTCTTACACATGAAAACTTTTGGGGTTTTATTGTAGCAGATTTTTCTAATGATTTAGAGCATGTAAATGATGCCTATATCATCGCTTTACAAACCTTTTGTTTAAACTTTGGCTCTTATGTGGGTCAACAAAATATTTTAAAAGACTGTAAAGAACAACAACTTAAGTTAAAAGAACTTACTTTATTTTATGAAAACCTTATTAACCATATACCAGCTTATATATCTGTATTAGATAAAAATCAGAAATATCTGTATTTAAGTGATAATTGCGTTGCTAATGATGAGATTAAAAATTGGCTATTAGGGAAAACTGATTATGATTATTGTAATTATCGTGAAAGACCTATTGAGTTAGCTCAAGAACGAGAAAAACTCTTCCGTAAAGTTATTAAAGAAAAGAAGCCAGCATCTATTAAAGAAAAATTTATAACAAAAGACGGAGTTAAATATCAATTAAGAATGTTGACTCCAGTTTATGATGAACAACAACGATTATTGTATGTAATTGGCTTTGGAACTGATGTATCTGAGCTAAGAGAAAAAGAAGAAATAATTGCAAAACAGTATTTAGCCATTGATAATTCTTCTGTCGCGATTGCTTTGCTAGATGAAAACGGTAAGTACACTTTTATGAACCAATACCATGCCGAAGTATTTGGTTATACACCAGAAGAGCTGTTAGGCCAAAGTTGGCAAATCATTTATGAACAAGATGAGATAGATAAGATTAGCTCAGAATACTTTCCTATTTTAATGAAAGAAGGTAAATGGAGTGGCGAAACCCTCGGTGTTAGAAAGGATAAGACAAAGATTCTGCAAGAAATCTCTTTAGCAGCTTTTGAAGATGGCGGCTTAGTTTGTATTACAAGAGATATCACTCATGTAAAAGAAGAGCTTATAAAGGTGCAAAACTTAAATAACCAATTTGAGCTTGCGTTAGAAGCTGCAAAATTAGGTATGTGGACACTAGATGTAAACTCAGGGGCAATTTCACATAATGATAATTTCTTAAAAATGCTCGGCTATTCTAGAGAAGATCTCACTGATGTTGATTTAAATATGATGCTAAGTTTAGTTCATCCAGATGATAGAGATATTGTAAGAGCCAACATTTTTAACCATGTAGAGAGCTACAAAAAGGATCCTCATGATTTATTTAGAATTGAGGTTCGTATTTTAAATAAGGAAGGTAAATACATTTGGTTATTGGCTATTGGTAAGGTTTTCCAAAATAATTCTGATGGTACAGCACCAGAAATGACTGGTTTTATCATGGATATTACCGCAACTAAAGAGGCTGAAATTGAGTTAACAAAAGCATTAACAAAAGAAAGAGAGCTTAATGAGTTAAAATCTAGATTTGTTACACTGGCTTCGCATGAATTTAGAACGCCTTTAGCCACTATAAGATTAGCGGTAGAATTGTGTCAAGCTGTGCTCAATAAAGAAAATGCCTCAGAAAAGTTAAACAGCTATCCTAAAATACAAAATAAGCTAGATAGCATTATTTTAGATGTAGATAGAATAACAGATTTGATGTCTGATATTTTAACTATGGGTAAAATTGAAGCTAAAAAAGTTCCTTTTAACCCGGTAACACTATCTCTAACAGAATTTTTAAACAACTATATAGATAATGATGCTAATAGAATTTTGCATGGAAGAATTTTAACCAAACAATTCACTAATAAAAATGATAAGGTAAACATAGATCCTAAATTATTTGTTCAGGTATTAGAAAATACCCTTAGTAATGCTAAAAAGTACTCTCCAGAAGCTGCTCCTATAGAAATTAAACTTTACGATAGCGAAGACAAGGTAGTTATTGAAATTAGAGATTATGGAATGGGAATCGCAGAGGATGAAATGCCACACTTATTTGAGTCATTTTTTCGCTCTAAAAATGTTGAAAATATAGCAGGTACAGGTTTGGGTATGCCTATTATGAAGCTATTTGTAGAAACTAATAAAGGAGAAATAAAAGTAGAAAGTAAGCTTCATGAAGGTACAGCGGTTAAAATTTATTTACCAGTGAGCTAAAAGAAATTAAATTTCTAGAAAACAAAAAGAGCCGATATTTATTATCGGCTCTTTTTTACTTTTTAAACGGTTTTATAATCCAAATGCTGCTTTTACCTGATCTACAAAATCTAGTTTCTCCCAAGTAAATAACTCTACTTCAACTGTTTTTTCTTCTCCGTTAGCACCAGTAAAAGTTTTCTTAACCACTTCATTTTTACGTCCCATATGGCCATAAGCAGCGGTTTCTGCATAAATTGGGTTTCTTAATTTTAAACGTTGCTCTATAAAATACGGACGCATATCAAATACTTCCTCTACTTTTTTAGCAATCTCGCCATCAGTTAAATTAACTTTTGCAGTACCATGTGTATTGATAAAAATACCACAAGGCTCTGCTACGCCAATAGCGTAAGATACTTGTACTAAAACCTCATCAGCCACACCAGCAGCCACAAGGTTTTTTGCTATATGACGAGTTGCGTAAGCCGCAGAACGGTCTACTTTAGATGGGTCTTTTCCAGAGAAAGCACCACCACCATGAGCGCCTTTACCTCCATAAGTATCTACAATAATTTTTCTTCCTGTTAAACCGGTATCACCATGTGGGCCACCAATAACAAACTTACCAGTAGGGTTTATATGATATTTAATTTGAGTATTGAATAAAGTTTGAAGCTCAGCTTTTAGCTGTTTTTTTACTCTCGGAATCAAAATATTAATCATATCCGATTTAATTTTTGCCAACATAGCTTCATCATTATCAAAATCATCATGCTGTGTTGAGATAACAATACTGTCTATTCTTATTGGTTGATGATTGTCATCGTACTCAATAGTTACTTGAGACTTAGCATCCGGACGTAAATAAGTAATCTCTTTATTTTCTCTTCTTAAAGCGGCAAGTTCTATTAAAAGTTTGTGTGCAATATCTAAAGCCAAAGGCATATAGTTCTCAGTCTCATTAGTGGCATAACCAAACATCATACCTTGGTCACCTGCACCTTGTTCTTCTGGCTTAGAGCGGTCTACCCCTTGGTTAATATCTTGAGATTGTTCATGAATAGCAGAAAGTATACCACAAGAATTTGCTTCAAACATGTATTCAGATTTGGTATAACCAATCTTTCTAATCACATCACGAGCAATTTTTTGAACATCTAAATAAGTTTTAGATTTTACCTCGCCAGCCAATACCACTTGGCCTGTAGTAACTAAAGTTTCACATGCTACTTTTGATTCTTTATCAAAAGCTAAAAAGTTATCAATTAAAGCGTCCGAAATTTGATCCGCAACTTTATCCGGATGGCCTTCAGAAACAGATTCTGACGTAAATAAATAAGGCATATTAAATAAAATTTAATTTCAAAAGTTTGGGAATAGAAGAAAGACTGCTGATGGTAAAAGCAATTTTGGCTTTAGCACTTTTTAATGTGGTTGCAATCCTGGCTTTAGAAGCGTCTCAAATCATTCCACTTGATGGCACAAAGGTATAACAATTTTTATTTTTTTAGAAATTAGAATTACTTTGCATCCATGTACTTAATCAGGTTAAAGTTTTGAGAAGCAGGATTCTTTTTATTGTAAATCCTATTTCAGGAGGGCAGGTTAAAACCTTTATACCATCACTCATAGATCAATATTTGGATGATCGTTTGTATGATGCCGAAATTATTTTTACGGAGTATCCGGGCCACGCCACGCAACTTGCAGAAGCAGCAGTTTCTTCAAATGTAGATATCGTGGCTTCCGTTGGAGGCGATGGTACCATCAATGAAGTTGCATGTGCTTTAGAGTCTTCTAGTAAAACTATGGCTATTATACCTTGTGGTTCTGGCAATGGTTTGGCTCGTACATTAAAAATTCCGCTTGATAATCGTAAAGCAATACAAAAGCTTAATAAGGCCAAAATTGTTAAGATAGATTCCGGAACTTTCAACGAACGTAAATTCTTCAATATGGCAGGCATTGGTTTTGATGCACATATTAGTGCGTTATTTGCCCAAGATAAGAATAGAGGTTTTAAAGGTTATATACAATCCACATTTAGAGAAATAGCGCAATACCAAGCGCAAGAGTATCAAATTAGTGTTGATGGAGCCGTTTATCAAGAGAAGGCATTTATGATTAGCATTGCAAATTCCTCGCAATACGGTAATAATGCTCATATTTCTCCTTTTGCATCCTTAAATGATGGTTTGTTAGATGTTTGTGTAATTAAACCATTTCCGGTATATAAATTTCCGCTGTTAGCTTACCGTATGTTTGCTAAATTGGCACATAAATCTAACTATGTAAAAATTTATAGAGGAAGTAATATTAAAATCACTAGAGCTACAGAGGGTCCTGTACATATAGATGGTGAGCCTTTATTTTTTCCAAAAGAAATTAATGTAGGTGTTAAACCTTTATCCTTATCCTTGATTGTATAAAAGCATGAGCACTAAAAAGTCTAAAAAATTTAACAGCTTCGAGGGAATAGTATTTTCAACCAATCCAGATCACGTTTATGAAGCTTCAGAAGAAGAAATGCAAGAAACCCCTGATAACAAACATCAGGATTTGAGGGTTCAATTAGATAAAAAACAAAGAGGCGGTAAAGCAGTAACTTTAATAACGGGTTTTATAGGTCATCCTGATGATTTAGCAGCCTTAGGTAAAATGCTAAAAACTAAATGTGGCGTTGGCGGAACAGTAAAAGATGGAGAGATTTTAGTACAAGGAGACTTCAGACAAAAAATAATTGATATTCTTTTGAAAGAAGGCTATAAAGTGAAAAAAATTGGCGGATAGGCCTTAAAAATTACAAGTTTCAACACTAATTATTAAAATAATTAGGAAGTTCTTAATGATTACTGATAATGAGTGCTCTAATTTTGATGTTTTCTATATGAAGCCAATGTTAATTTTTTGTTCTTAATTTGCATTTTTAAATAAAAATAGTTTTAATTGCATATGCATTGTCCTCACGAGGGCAATTTTTTTTTAAAATTGCGTTAATAGAAATCCAGAATCTGCTGCTAAAGTTTAACAAAATTTTAATCGTAAATGATGTGGCAAAAGATTTGATATTAAAGGATAAATGATAAATTTGTTATTCATCTATAAAATAAACCAAGTAACACACATAAAAATTAATTCAAAAACTAAAAATTAAAACAAAAATGGCAAACGCACCAAAACCAAGTACAGCTAAGAAAGAGAAATCAGGCGGTTCAAGTATTTTCGCAGGATTAGCTATCGTTATTTGTATAGCTATTGCATGGGGACTTTATTTATTTGTAATGGGAAATCCTGCAAACTTTGAAGGTGGAGACCCGGCTAATCACCCACTTCCAGGAAACTATTTCGGTATGGTTTACAAAGGAGGAATAATTGTACCTTTCCTAATGGGTATGTTTTTAATGGTTATCGTATTTTCTATTGAGCGTTTCTTTGTTATCAGCAAAGCAGCAGGAAATGGAAACGTTGATGCATTTGTTAAAAAAGTACAACAGTTCTTGTCTTCTAATAATGTAGAAAGTGCAATTTCTGAGTGCGATAAGCAAAAAGGTTCTGTAGCAGCGGTAATCAAATCAGGTCTTTTAAAATATAAAGAAGTAGAAATGGATTCTTCTATGGATACAGAGCAAAAATGTTTAGCTATCCAAAAAGATATTGAAGAAGCTACTTCATTAGAAATGCCAATGTTAGAGCAAAACTTAACTGTTATTGCAACATTAGTATCTATTGGTACACTTGCTGGTCTATTAGGAACAGTTGTAGGTATGATTAAAGCTTTCGGTGCGTTAGCAACTTCTGGTGCTCCGGATCAAGCGGCTTTAGCAAACGGTATCTCTGAGGCGTTAATTAATACAGCTACAGGTATTGGTACTTCTACTATGGCTATTATTTCTTACAACTTCTTTACTTCTAAAATTGATAGTTTAACTTACTCAATTGACGAAGCAGGATTTTCAATTGTACAAACTTACGCTGCAACTCATAAATAATAAATTAGTGATACAAGCTTTTAAATTTTAGAAGCAACGGTATTAATCAAATAAAACACTAATTATTTAAATTTAAGAAGATGCCAAAAGTAAAAATTAAAAGAAAGAGTACTGCGATAGACATGACCGCCATGTGTGATGTGGCGTTCCTATTGCTTACTTTCTTTATATTAACGGCAACAGCCAGACAGCCGGAACCACTTCCGGTAGACACCCCTTCTTCTACGGTAACTATTAAATTACCAGATAGTGATATCTCTATGCTTACAGTAGGGCAAGGAAAGGTGTTTTTTGGAGTTGTTGGCCAAGATGTAAGGATGAGAGCTCTAGAGAGAATGGCTGAAAAATATAATGTTACTTTTACAGAGGAAGAAAAAAAGCGTTTTGCGTTAGTTGAATCCTTTGGTGTGCCAATGGCTAATTTAAAACAATTTATTGCTTTAAATGGAGCTGAGCGTAACAACTTAAACCAGCCAGGAATCCCTACAGACTCTACAAATAACGAGTTAGACCAGTGGATTTTACAAGCCAGATATGCAACAAAAGAGCTACATGGTCAAGAATTAAGATTCACTATCAAAGGAGATTCTAATGAAGAATATCCTACGATAAGAAAAGTAGTAGATATACTACAAGAGCAAAACATTAATAAATTTAGTTTAGTAACCTCATTAGAAGGGCTTAACTAGTAAAAACTTACAGCAATGGCAGAATTAGATACCTCCGGCGGGGGTGGCGGTAAGAAAGGCAAAAAAGTAAGAAGTAAAAAAATGTCAACCAGAGTAGATTTAACTGCGATGGTGGATTTAGCCTTCTTATTGATAACCTTCTTCATGTTAACCACTACCCTTGCTAAACCACAGGCAATGGACATGTTCATGCCGGATAAGGATGATAAAAACCAGGATGAGCTACCTGTAAAAGCTTCTAGAACCATGACAGTTCTTTTAGGATCAGACAATAAAATTGTTTGGTACATGGGGGTAATGGGTTCTACTGCTCCAACAGTGGATAACTTCGGAAAAAGTGGAATTCGTCAAGCTTTTATCGATAACAATAAAAAGGTTTTAGCCCAAACTGGTGATCCTAAAAAAGGATTAATGGTAATTTTAAAACCTACAGATAAGTCTAATTACAAAAACTTTGTTGATCTTTTAGATGAAATCAAAATCGCAGGTGTTCCTTCTTACGGTATAGTAAATAAGATAGAACCAGAGGAGTTGAATTTGATGAAAGAGCAAGGAGCTTTTAAAGACTAAAATATCATTGTAATTAACACGTTATTAATTAAAAAAGGAAAACATTATGTCTAAATTGGACATCCTAAATCAGAATTGGATAGACATAGTTTTTGAAGGTAGAAACAAAGAATACGGTGCTTACCAGCTTCGTAAAGAAAATGCTAAAAATACCAACAAGGCTGTGATAATAGGAGGATTGTTTTTTATCCTTGCTATTTCTTCTCCAATCATCATAAAGTTGTTAAGCAGCAATGGTGAAGAAGAAGATAAAGTATTCCAACAAACAGAGGTAGTACTTGCTACACCTCCGCCAATTGACAAAAAGGCACCCCCACCTCCACCACCGGTAGAGCCACCTCCACCAAAGGTAGATCAGGTAAGGTTCCCGCCTCCAGTTGTAAAACCGGATGATCAGGTAGTGGAGGAAGAGCCACCAACCATTAAAGATTTGGAAAAAGCAGATCCAGGACAAAAAACCTTAAAAGGTAATCCTGATGCCGATATTCAAATTGAAAACCCAACTTTTGGTGACGGACCAGTTAACCAAAAGGTAACAGAGGATAGCAATGAAATCTTCACTAACGTGGAGCAGCTTCCAAGATTCCCAGGTGGTGATGCAGCATTCGGTAATTTCTTAAGAAAAAACTTAATGTATCCTGCAGTTGCTCGCGAAAATAATATACAAGGAAGAGTAATTGTAAACTTCGTTGTGGAGAAAGATGGCTCTCTAACCGATATTAAAGTATTAAGAGGTTTAGAAGGCGGTCTAAGTGAAGAAGCCATCAGAGTATTAAAGAAAACTCCTAAATGGGAGCCAGGAATTCAAAACGGACGTCCGGTACGTGTATCGTTTACCATTCCAATCTTGTTCCAATTAAGTGAATAATGGAATATCAAAAATTTAGAGATAGACAGAAATCGCCCACAAAGCGATTTCTGTTCATTTTAGGCCTAACCATGTTTGGCGTATATTTCGCTTTAGGCTTAATGATTATATTTTGGGATAATTTTCCCTTATTAATTGGGGTAGATAAAGTTTGGAAAATAGCTTTTGCAGTACTCCTAATCGTTTATTCATTTTTCAGATTTGTAAGGTTGATTAGGCAACAGCAATATGAATAGTTTATCTAAAGTTTTAGCGCTTCTCTTATTAGTTTTTTCTATAGGCTGCCAGCAAAGAGCGCCAGAATCTCAAGGCGAAGAAAATTATACTTTTGGCACAGCACAAATACTAGCAGATGAATCTCTTTACACCATTATAGATGATGAGCATCAAATCTTTTCGAATCAATATAAAAGAGCTCAAATTAAAATGGTTTACAAACCTTTAAAAGAGGTTCTTGATTTATTTGTGAATGATAGTATAGCAGTTGCCGTTCTTCCAAGAGAACTTAAAGCAAATGAAGCCAAATATTTCGAAGAAAAGAAAATCAAAATTAGAGCTACCAAATTTGCTACTGATGGTATTGCTATTATTACCGGTAAAAGCAATCAAGACAGCCTCATCACTTTAGATGAGCTTAAAGCTATTTTGTCAGGAAAGTCTAATAATAATACTGATTTAGTTTTTGATAACCCTAAGTCTAGTACAGTAGAATACCTAATGGAGCTAGCTACAATAAGCAAATTGCCAGAAAGTAATGTATACGCACTAAAATCAAGTAAAGAAGTTATTCAGTACGTTAAAAATAATCCTAATGCTATTGGCGTTTTAAGTGTAAGTTGGTTAAAAAGACCAACTCTAGATTTGGTAGAGGATATAGAAAAAATTAAATTTATGGCGGTTAAAGATAAGAAGGGCAAATATCAATTACCAACACAAAGCAATCTAAAAACTGGTTCTTATCCTTTGATAAGAGATTTGTATTTAATAGATTGCCAAGGTAAAGCTGGTTTAGGTACAGGTTTTGCAGCCTTCTTAGCTAGTGACATAGGGCAAAGAATTATCTTAAAAGCGGGTTTAGCGCCAGATTCTTTGCCATCAAGACAAATAAATGTATATAATTAGAAAATAGGAACCATATATTAAAAACGAAGATCATGAACATGAATAAGAGAGTTGCGATCGGAGTCATAGGTTTGTTAACGTGGGGAACGGTAACTATGGCTCAGAGTTTACAAGATGCCCGTAAAGCGGTTACTGCAGAGCAGTTTCAAAAAGCAAAATCAATTTTTAATAATTTAATTACTACACAAGCTACAAATGCCGAGAATTATTATTATTTCGGAGACTTGTATCTACAACTAAATAATCCTGATTCAGCAAAAATTATCTTTAATAAAGGTATTGCTGCCAATCCAAAGTTCTCTTTAAACTATATAGGTTTAGGAGCTACCGATCTTTTTGCAAAAAATGTATCTGCAGCACAGGCAAATTTTGCAAAAGCTACTGCTGATATGAAAAAGAAGGACTATAAAGAGTTCATCTATATCGGTAAAGCATATACCTATGAAGGTTCACAAGATTTAGATAAAGCTTTTGAGTGGTTTAACAAAGCCAAAGAAAATGGTGAAAAAGATCCTGAGTTGCACATTGCTATGGCTAATGCGTACAAAGCTCAAAAGAAAAATAGTGAAGCTGCCGATGCTTACAGAGCAGCAAAAGGATATCAAGCTGATTTATTAATTGTAGATGTTAATGTTGGTGAAATCTGGACTCAGGCTTATAATTTTGAATTAGCAGAGACTACCTTAAATGGTGTTATCCAAAAAGATCCAAATTTTGGACCTGCTTACAGAGCTTTAGCAGAAAACTACTATCGTTGGGCATCTCAGTTTCCGGCCAAAAGACCAGAACTTTTGCCTAAAGCAAAAGATATGTACTCAAAATATCTTGATTTAACAGATCGTTCTGCGGATTCAAGATATAGATATTTAATTTTCTTGTTAAATGCTACAGATTGGGCTACTTTAGAAAAAGAAGCGAAAAGCTTTATTAGTCAATACGGTAGCAACCCTGAGTATAAATTAGCAGAAAGATTTTTAGGTTACGCTGCGTCAGAAAATGGTAATAGCGATTTAGCAATTGAAACTCTTTCTAAATTCCAAAACTCTATTGATAAGAGCAGATTAATTGCTACAGATTTTGTTTTCTTAGGTAGAGCATATCAAAGCAAGAAGCAAGATTCTTTGGCTATTAATAGCTATTTAAAAGCCTATGAATTAGATACTACTAATACAGAGGTTTTAGGAATTATCGCAAAAGCTTATTTCGTTGCGAAGAAATATGGTAAAGCAGCTCAGTTTTACGAGAAAATTTCAAAACAGCCTAAAGCTTCATTTACTGATTGGTTTTATTTAGGTTACTCTAATTACTTCTACTATGCTATTGAATTAGCTAACAAACAACCTCAAGACGCTGTACAAATAAAGAAAACTTTATTATTAGCCGATAGTGCTTTTACTTATGTAGCAGAAAAGGCTAAAAATGCCGATGCTTACTTATATTTAGCTAGGGTTGAATATTATTTAGATCCTACAGATGCTGAGCAAAAAGGTGTTAAAGCTTACGATAAGTATATTGAACTTACTTTAGCAAAGCAAACTGCTAGTCCACCTGTAGCTTTAACAGAGCGTGATAAAACCAATTTGGTAGAGGCTTACTCTTATAATGGTGGTTATTACATCACTAAAGATAAAGCTAAAGCCAAAGAGTATTTTGATAAGGCACTAGCCATAGACCCAGGAAATGCAAAAATTCAGGATGCTTTAAAAGCTTTAAAGGCATCATAATAAAAAAATAAAAGGGATAGCTTAAAACTATCCCTTTTTCAATTTGTATTAATCATTATATTTGCGCCAAAATAAATAATAATGAGTGCTCCAGTAGATTATCTTCCTATTATTATGCAACTTTTAGTTGCTTTAGGTTTTGTTGCTTTAACCATGGGTATTACACACCTTATAGGTCCAAAGCGTAAAACAACGGATGTTAAGTTAACAGCATTTGAGTCAGGTATTGAAGTAGTGGGTAATGCTCGTCAACCTTTCTCTATCAAATACTTTGTTGTGGCTATCCTTTTTGTGCTTTTTGATGTCGAGGTAATTTTTATGTATCCATGGGCAGTAAACTTTAGAGAATTTGGTCTAAATGGACTAATAGAAATGTTTATTTTTATGGGAACCTTACTTTTAGGCTTCATTTATGTTATAAAAAAGAAAGCCCTAGAGTGGGATTAAGTAGAATTATTCTAAATAAGCATAATCAGCTTCGTTTAGTTTAAATCTTAATAAATTTGCGGCTTACTGAAACATCAGTGGGCCTTTTTAGTTTTCTAAGAAAAGGATACAGTTATGAGTGAAATTAATATTGTTGAAGCACCTGCAGGAGTAGAAGGATCAGGATTCTTTGCTACTTCATTAGATAAAGTAATTGGTCTGGCTCGTTCTCACTCTTTGTGGCCTCTACCTTTTGCTACCTCTTGTTGTGGAATTGAGTTTATGGCAACCATGGGTTCTCATTATGATTTTTCAAGATTTGGATCAGAAAGACCTTCTTTTTCTCCTCGTCAAGCAGATTTATTAATGGTAATGGGTACCATAGCGAAAAAAATGGCTCCAGTATTAAAGCAGGTATATATACAAATGGCAGAGCCGCGTTGGGTAATATCAGTAGGTGCTTGTGCATCTAGTGGTGGTATTTTTGATACTTATTCTGTTTTACAAGGTATTGATGAAATTATACCAGTAGACGTTTATGTACCTGGCTGTCCGCCAAGACCAGAAGCTATCATTGATGGTTTCAATAAAATACAGGAGTTGGTTAAAAATGAATCTTTAAGAAGAAGAAATTCTCCTGAGTACGCACAATTATTAGCTAAATACGGAATCCAGTAATGGGCAAGATTTCAAATCAGCATTTAATAGAAAAACTAACAGCTAAGTATGGCGAGCAAATCTCGGCCATATCAGAGCCTTACGGTTTGTTAACTTTTGAAGCTACAAGAACAGTAATTTCAGACCTCTTAGCATTTTTAAAAAATGATGAAGAGCTAAAATTCAACTTCTTAACTGATATTACGGCTATTCATTATCCTGAAAAGGAAAATGCTTTAGGTGTGATTTATCATTTACACAGCTTTTACAACAATGTTAGAATAAGAATAAAAGTTTTTATTCCTGTTTCAGACCCAACAATTCCTACCGCTACGGTGTTATGGGATGGGGCAAATTGGATGGAACGTGAGACTTTTGACTTTTTCGGCATACAGTTTATTGGTCACCCTGATTTAAGAAGAATCTTGAATGTAGATGATATGACTGTATTTCCAATGAGGAGAGAGTATCCTTTAGAAGATCCTAACAGAGTAGATAAAAAAGATTATTTTTTCGGACGATAAGCTAAATCATGAGCAATTTTATTACAGAAATAACTCCAAACCGTCCTGTATATACAGATAATGACCCACAAGGTGAGTTAACAACGCTTAACCTTGGGCCAACACACCCTGCAACACATGGTGTTTTCCAAAATGTTTTGCAGATGGATGGAGAACGTATCGTAAGCGGTGTTTCTACCATAGGTTATATCCATAGGGCTTTTGAAAAAATTGCAGAGCATCGCCCTTTTTATCAAATAACAACACTTACTGATAGATTAAACTACTGCTCATCTCCTATTAATAATATGGGATGGCACATGACAGTTGAAAAACTTTTAGATATTAAAACTCCTAAAAGAGTAGATTACATGAGGGTTATTGTAATGGAGCTAAGCCGCATTGCAGACCATTTAATATGTAACGGTATTTTAGGTGTTGATACAGGTGCTTTCTCTGGCTTCTTATACTTGATGGAAGAGCGAGAGCATATTTACGAAATATTTGAGGAAGTATGTGGAGCTCGTTTAACTACTAACATTGGTAGAATAGGTGGTTTTGAACGCGATTTTAATGAGATAACCTTCCAAAAAATTAAGAAGTTTATTAAAAACTTCCCTCCTATTTTAAAGGAGTTTGAAGCTTTGTTTAACAGAAACAGAATATTTATTGAAAGAACATCTGGTGTTGGTGCAGTAAGTCCAGAAGTAGCCATGAGTTACAGCTGGAGCGGACCAATTTTAAGAGCTACAGGTGTTGATTATGATGTTCGTGTAAACGAACCTTATGCTTCTTACCAAGATTTTGATTTTGAAATTCCGGTAGGTACCACAGGAGATGTTTATGACAGATTCATTTTAAGAAATGAAGAAATGTGGCAGTCTTTAAGAATTATTGAGCAAGCATTAGAGAAAATAGAAAAAGAGCCAAAAGGCGTTTTCCATGCTGATGTTCCAGAATTTTACTTGCCGCCTAAAGAGCAGGTTTATAATAATATGGAGGCTTTAATTTATCACTTTAAAATAGTGATGGGTGAAGTAGAAACTCCAAAAACAGAAGTTTATCATGCTGTAGAAGGCGGTAACGGCGAGCTTGGTTTTTATTTAGTAAATGATGGAGGAAGAACGCCTTACCGTTTACATTTCCGTAGACCAAGTTTTATAAATTACCAAATGTATGCACCAATGAGCAGTGGTATGCTGCTTTCTGATGCAATTATTAATATGTCTAGTTTAAACATTATAGCGGGAGAGTTAGATGCTTAGAGTTGAAGAAGTACAATCGGTAGAATTTTCATCAGCATTAATTTCAAAGTTTGATGAAATTGTTAGCCGTTATCCGGAAGGAAGAAGTAAATCTGCTTTGCTACCTATTCTACATGAAGTACAAGCGGTTTATGGGTGGCTAAGTTCTGCCGCCATGGATAAAGTGGCAGAATATCTAAACATACAACCTATAGAAGTTTATGAGGTAGCTACCTTTTATACCATGTTTTTCTTAAAACCACAAGGCAAGTATGTTTTGGAAGTTTGTCGTACTGGACCATGTTGTTTAGTTGGTGCAGAAAAAATTATGGATTATATAGGCCAGAAGCTAGGAGTTAAAGAAGGTGAAGTTACTGCCGATGGTTTATTTAGTTATCGTGGGGTAGAATGTTTAGCTGCTTGTGGCTACGCTCCGGTTTTACAAATTGGTCCAGAGTATACATTCTATGAGAATTTAACTCCGGAGTCTGTAGATCAGTTAATTGAAAATTTGAAAAATAAATAGATTTGAGTATTGAGATATGAGATTTTAGACCTTCATGGTTGTATAAATTTCATTATCACAAATAATAAGGTTCAAAATGATGTGTGATTAGGTTGTGAGAATTTTATTTCTCAATACTCAATACTCACATCTCATAGCTAAAAAATATGGGTCGTAAACTATTACTTGAGCATATTAACGTACCTGGTATCAATACTTTTCAGGTTTATAAAGAAAAGGGCGGGTACAGAGCGGTAGAAAAAGCCCTTAAAACCATGTCTTCAGACGATGTGGTAGAAGAGGTTAAGAAATCGGGATTACGTGGACGTGGAGGAGCAGGTTTCCCTACCGGGATGAAATGGAGCTTTTTGGCTAAGCCAGAAGGTGTGCCTCGTTATTTGGTTTGTAATGCTGATGAATCAGAACCTGGTACTTTTAAGGATAGGTATCTGATGACACATATTCCTCATGCTTTAATTGAGGGGATGATAGTTGGTAGTTACGCTCTAGGTGCAAACACCAGTTATATTTACGTACGTGGCGAAATGATGCCGCAAATAAGAATCTTAGAGAAAGCAATTGCAGAAGCAAAAGCAGCGGGTTACTTAGGTAAAAATATATTAGGTTCTGGTTACGATTTAGAGATTTACGTACAACCAGGTGGTGGTGCTTACATTTGTGGTGAGGAAACTGCACTTTTAGAATCTTTAGAAGGTAAAAGAGGAAACCCAAGAATTAAACCTCCTTTTCCGGCAATTGCGGGTTTATATGGTTGCCCAACGGTTGTAAATAACGTTGAGTCTATTGCAGCTACAGTGCCTATTGTGAATGAAGGTGGTGAGGAATACGCTAAAATTGGTATTGGCAGATCAACAGGTACTAAATTAATTTCTGCATCGGGTAATATCAATAAGCCGGGTGTTTATGAAATTGAGTTAGGCTTATCTGTAGAAGATTTTATTTATTCTGATGAGTATTGCGGAGGCATAGCTAACGGTAAGAGGTTAAAAGCAGTTGTTGCTGGTGGTTCATCAGTACCTATCTTGCCTGCTAACTTAATCTTAAATTTAGCTAATGGCGATAAACGTTTAATGTCTTACGAGTCTTTATCAGAAGGTGGTTTTGCTACAGGAACCATGTTGGGTTCTGGTGGTTTTGTAGTTTTAGATGAAGACCAATGTATTGTAAGAAATACTTGGAACTTTAGTCGTTTCTATCACCATGAGTCTTGCGGACAATGTTCTCCTTGCCGTGAAGGTACAGGTTGGATGGAGAAAGTTCTACATCGTTTAGAGTACGGTCATGGTAAAATGAGTGATATAGACCTTTTAGTAGATGTATCTAAAAAGATAGAAGGAAATACCATTTGCCCATTGGGTGATGCAGCGGCATGGCCGGTGGCTAGTGCTATTCGTCATTTTAGGGATGAGTTTGAATGGCATGTTAAAGAGCCAAAATTAGCTTTAGAAAGAAATTATGGATTAGCCCATTATGCTGATCCTATAAAAATAGCAGAAGAAGTTTAAGAAACGATTACACTTTTTTAAGTGTAGGTTTTTTTAAAGAGATAGGTTTGCGTGAGGGATTGAAGCGGCATCCTTTTTTTGTCATCCTGAGCGGAGTCGAAGGATAAGATAAAAAAGATACAGCGGAAAGCCCGGCCCTAAAAGGGACACGCCCAAAAAGAAAAATAGATTTAATTGAACATTTTAAATTTTTAAAATTGTCTGATAAAATTAAAGTTACGATAGACGGAATTCCCGTTGAAGTAGAGCCAAGAACCTCTATCCTAAATGCTGCAAGGCAGATAGGTGGAGATATAGTGCCTCCGGCAATGTGTTATTACTCTAAACTAGAGGGTAGCGGTGGTAAATGCCGTACTTGTTTGGTTAAGGTGAGTAAAGGTTCTGAAAAAGACCCTAGACCCATGCCTAAGCTGGTAGCAAGTTGCAGAACCACTGTAATGGATGGTATGGAGGTGCAAAATATTACTTCACCAGAAGTAATTGAAGCCAGAAAAGGTGTGGTAGAAATGCTATTGATAAACCACCCTTTGGATTGCCCTATCTGCGATCAAGCTGGTGAATGTCATCTACAAGATTTAAGCTACGAACACGGTGCGGCTACTACGCGTTATGAGTTTGACAGAAGAACTTTTGACCGTGTAGATATTGGCGATAAAATTCAACTACACATGAACCGTTGTATTTTATGCTACCGTTGCGTGTTTACAGCAGACCAAATTACCAATAACCGTGTTCACGGAGTATTAGGTAGAGGAGACCATGCAGAAATTTCTACTTATATAGAGAAAGCTATTGACAATGATTTCTCTGGTAACGTGATTGATGTTTGCCCTGTAGGTGCTTTAACAGACAAAACTTTCCGTTTTAAAAATAGGGTTTGGTTTACAAAACCTGTAGAAGCACATAGAGATTGCCCTACTTGTTCTGGTAAAGTTACCTTATGGTATAAGGGCGAAGAGGTATTAAGAGTTACAGCAAGGAAAGATGTTTATGGCGAGGTAGAAGATTTTATCTGTAATACTTGTCGTTTTGATAAGAAAAGTACAAACGATTGGGTAATTGAAGGGCCAAGACAGGTGTCAAGACAATCAGTTATTAATGCAAACCATTACGATACTTTACAACCATTACCGGTAATTAAGAAAAATCCGGAGTTGATGCAAGCAAATAAGGAACAATTCGAAAGAGCAACTAAATTTTAATGGAACTAGAATTTTTTATAGAGAAGACGGCTTTAGTTTTAGTATTGTTTGTACTAACGTTAACTATTGCGGCTTATTCTACTTGGGCAGAGCGTAAAGTTGCTGCCTGGTTACAAGACAGAGTTGGGCCAAACAGAGCCGGACCATTTGGATTATTACAACCTTTGGCTGATGGTGGTAAAATGTTCTTCAAAGAAGAGATTATCCCTAACGGAGCTAATAAATATTTATTTATTGCAGGACCATCTTTAGCGCTTTTAGTATCATTTTTAGGTACTGCAGTTATTCCTTTTGGCCAAAGTATAGAAATATTTGGTAGAGTTGTGCCTTTACAAGTAACCGATATTAATGTTGGTATTTTATACATTTTTGGTATTGTTTCTTTAGGGGTTTATGGTATCATGATTGGCGGATGGGCATCTAACAATAAGTACTCATTAATGGGGGCTATACGTGGTGCATCACAAAATATCAGCTATGAAATTGCGATGGGACTTTCAATCATTGCACTTTTAATGGTTACTAACACACTTTCATTTAAAGAAATTGCAGCACAACAACATGGCTGGCACTGGAATGTTCTTTATCAACCTCTAGGCTTTTTAATATTCTTGATTTGTGCTTTTGCAGAAACCAACCGTGTACCTTTTGACTTGCCAGAGTGTGAGACAGAATTAATTGGAGGTTACCAAACAGAATATTCAGCTTTCAAAATGGGAGCCTATATGTTTGCAGAATACATCAATATGTTTGTGTCTTCTGTAGTGATGGCAGTTTTATATTTTGGTGGATATAACTATCCAGGTATGGATGCTGTTAACCAAGCTTTAGGCCCAACCTGGGGTCCTTTGATTGGTGTTGGCGTTATGTTCTTTAAAATCATAGCTTTCATTTTCTTCTTCATGTGGGTGCGTTGGACAGTACCGCGTTTCCGTTATGATCAGCTAATGGATTTAGGATGGAAAGTGTTAATTCCGCTTGCCATAGCCAATATTGTAATTACAGCAATTGTAATTGTAGGATTTGATTTATTTAATAAACTATAAGATTTAATACCCTTTAAGGGATTAATGGAGGATTCATGGAATCATTAAGTGGTAGAAAAAAAGTATTAGAACAAAAGCCAATGAATTTTTGGGAGCGTATGTACCTTCCAGCAATTTTCAAAGGTATGGCTATTACTTTTAGTCATATGTTTAAGAAAAAAGAGACAATACATTATCCAGAACAGCAGAGAGAGTTTTCTGAAAACTGGAGAGGTATGCATTCTTTAAAAAGAGATGAGCATGGTAGAGAGCGTTGTACTGCTTGTGGCTTATGTGCTTTATCTTGCCCTGCAGAAGCTATAACCATGATTTCTGCAGAGAGAGAAAAAGGAGAAGAACATCTTTACAGAGAAGAAAAATACGCGGCAGTTTATGAAATTAATATGCTACGTTGTATTTTTTGCGGTTTGTGTGAAGAGGCTTGCCCTAAAGAGGCTATCTATTTAGATGGACCAATTGTGCCTTCAGATTATTTACGTAAAGATTTTATATACGGTAAAGATAAATTAGTAGAAAAACCACTTAAAGAGATGGAGGCAGAGAAAGCCATTTCTAGATAAGCGGTATTTAATGATATAATTAAATCAAAAATTTTACCTTTGCCCCATTTTAAAGGCAAATTACAATCATAAACAAATGAGTTTATTTTACGTTGTTGCGTTTCTGTCTATAATTTTCGCTTTGCTCGTGATTTTTACTAAAAATCCGGTTCACAGCGTTTTATATTTGATAGCAACTTTCTTCACCTTTACCATTCACTACATTATTTTAAATGCCCAATTTTTAGCTGTGGTGAATTTTATTGTTTACATGGGAGCAATTATGGTATTATTCCTTTTTGTTTTGATGTTGATGAACTTAAACAAAGATACAGAACCGATGAAATCTACCTTACTAAAGGTAGTTGGTGCTATCGCTGGAGGTTGTTTATTGGTAACTTTGGTAGGTTCAATGAAAACTTTATCATCAGCAAGTACTACAGCAATGGATAATACCGGAATTGGTTTAGTAGAAAATTTGGGTAAAGTGTTATTCAGTGATTTCTTGCTTCCGTTCGAGTTAAGCTCTATCTTATTGTTAGCAGCAATGGTAGGAGCAGTATTATTAGCTAAAAGAGATAACAAAACCGCATAATGGAAAATATAACATCAACCATTCAAGCAGTTCCACTTAATCATTATATTTTATTAAGTGCCATTATCTTCACCATAGGTGTGATAGGTGTATTGGTTAGAAGAAATGCGATTATCATCTTCATGTCGGTAGAATTAATGCTAAATGCCGTAAACTTATTATTGGCAGCATTTTCATCATACAGTGGCGATGCATCAGGGCAAGTATTCGTTTTCTTTATTATGGCCCTAGCTGCTGCAGAAGTTGCGGTAGGCTTGGCAATTATAGTAATGGTATATCGTAACACCAGCTCTATAGATATTAATATTCTTAATAGGTTAAAGTGGTAATTATATAATAAGGATGATAGATTTAGTTTGGTTAATTCCTTTGTTGCCTTTTATAGGTTTCTTAATAAACGGATTGGGTAGAAACATTTTACCTAAGCCTTTAATTGGTACTATTGCCAGTTTAGCAGTAATAGGTTCTTTTGCTATCAGTTTAAGTATATTTTTAACTTTTGATGCAGCGCAACCACAAGTTATTCATCTTTTTGATTGGATAAATGTTGGTTCATTAAGTATTCCTTTCGCTTTTCAGATAGATCAGTTAAGCATCATGATGTTGCTGATTATCACGGGAATAGGTTCTTTGATACATATTTACTCAGCCGGTTATATGAGCCATGATGCTGGTTTCGGTAAGTTTTTCGCTTATTTAAATCTGTTTGTATTCTTCATGCTATTGTTAGTAATGGGGTCAAACTATGTTATCATGTTTATTGGCTGGGAAGGTGTAGGTTTATGTTCTTACCTATTAATTGGTTTCTGGTATTCTAATGGCGCTTACGCTGATGCAGCTAAGAAAGCTTTTATCATGAACCGTATTGGAGATTTAGGTTTCTTACTAGGTGTATTCTTAATCATCAGCACTTTTGGAAGTGTAAGCTTTACTGAAATTTTCCCTAAAGCAGCAGGAATGGTATCTGGCGATGCTACCCTAATTTTGATTACCATATTGCTATTCATAGGAGCAACTGGTAAATCAGCACAATTGCCATTGTTTACCTGGTTACCAGACGCGATGGCAGGTCCAACGCCAGTTTCTGCTTTAATACACGCAGCAACCATGGTAACTGCTGGTATTTACATGATTGCTAGATCTAACATCTTATTTGCTTTATCTCCGGTAACATTAGACATCATTGCGGTTGTAGGTTTATTAACAGCTGTGGTAGCTGCATTTATCGCTTTAACACAAACTGATATTAAAAAAGTATTGGCATATTCAACCGTTTCACAGTTGGGTTATATGTTCTTAGGTTTAGGTGTTGGTGCTTTTACTGGTGCATTTTTCCATGTATTAACACATGCTTTCTTTAAAGCTTTATTATTCTTAGGCGCTGGTTCTGTTATTCATGCTATGAGTAATGAACAAGATATGCGTAACATGGGCGGTTTACGTAAAAAACTTCCTGTTACCTTTTTAACCATGTTAATTGGGACTATTGCCATTGCTGGTTTACCGCCTTTTGCAGGCTTCTTCTCTAAAGATGAAATTTTAGCACATGTATATGAGCATAATAAACTATTATGGATTATAGGTTTATTTGGCGCTTTCTTAACTGCTGCTTATATGTTCAGGATGATGTTTTTAACCTTTTGGGGTAACTTCCGTGGCACTGAAGATCAAAAACACCATTTACATGAGTCGCCAGTATCAATGACTTTCCCACTAATTGTTCTAGCTATTTTATCAATGGTTGGTGGTTTTATGGGGGTTCCTCACGCACTAGGTGGGCATCATTGGTTAAATGAATACTTAGGCCCAGTTCTAGCAGCTTCAAACAATATTTTACCAGCATTAAGTTTAGAACACGCAACAGAATATATGTTGATGGGGCTTTCTGTTGGTGGTGTCATCATCTCTATCATCATTGCTTATGTTAAATATGTAAGTAAAGGATATGTACCAAAAGAAGAAGAACTACAATCTGGTATTAATAAATTATCTTACAATAAATTGTATTTAGACGAGCTTTATACAGCTATCATACAAAAACCTCTAGACATTTTATCTACATTTTTCTTTAAAGTGGTAGATAAATCTGGTATAGATGGTTTAGTAAACGGTTTAGGTAAAGTATCAATAGAAGCAAGTAAAACATTAAGGCTTTTACAAACCGGAAATGTTGGTTTCTACATTTTTGCAATGGTAATAGGTATTGTTGCCGTATTAGTTTACAGTTTTATAATTATTTGAGCTTAGCGATTACAGATAGATGAACTTATTATTATTACTTTTCTTCCCCTTGGTGGGGGCGCTTGTAACCCTGCTAAATAGCAAGTTTGCTAAACAATCGGCTTTCATAAGCTCTTTGGTAACTTTAGCTTTTGCTTTGCTTTTGCTAGGAGATTTTGTTCCAGATGCAAGCAGCCAATTTGTGGTTAACTATCCATGGATTCCGGCACTAGGAATTAATTTTGCAGTTGCTATAGATGGTATCAGTATGCCTTTAGTGCTTTTAACCACTGGCCTATTTCCTTTAATTATACTTTCAAGTTTTGGAAGAAGTATTAGCCAAGCATCTTTTTATGCATTAACCCTGTTTATGCAGTTTGGCTTATTATTGGTGTTTACAGCAACAGATGCATTTTTATTTTATGTAGGATGGGAAGTTGCCTTAATACCAATTTATTTTATTTGTGCATTATGGGGTGGCGAGAATAGGATAAAAGTAAACATGAAGTTTTTTGTTTACACCATTGCTGGTTCTTTGTTTATGCTTTTGGGTATCATTTACCTGCATTTACAAACAGCAGATAACTCTTTCTCGATAGCATCTTTTTATAACTTAAACTTAGATGCAACAACACAAGGTTGGTTATTTTGGTGCTTCTTCTTAGCTTTTGCTATCAAAATGCCAATTTTCCCTTTTCATACTTGGCAGCCAGATACTTATACAGAAGCACCTACAACAGGAACTATGTTACTATCAGGTATCATGTTGAAGATGGGTATTTATGGTGTTATCAGATGGTTAATACCAGTTACTCCTTTGGGTTTTTTAACGTGGGGGCATTTAGCTTTGATATTATCTATTATAGGAATTGTTTACGCCTCTATTATCGCCTTTACACAAAAAGACGTAAAACGCTTAATTGCATATTCATCTATTGGCCACGTAGGTTTAATTGCAGCAGGTATTTTTGTTTGGAATATACAAGGCTTACAAGGTGCCATGATACAAATGGTTAATCACGGTATCAATGTAGTAGGAATGTTTTTAATTGCCGATATTCTTATTGATAGATTAAAAACCAGGGAAATTGCTACTATGGGCGGTATTGCTAAAGTGGCACCTAAATTTGCCATAGCATTTTTAATTGTGGTATTGGGTACTGTAGCTTTACCATTAACCAATGGTTTTATTGGTGAGTTTTTATTGCTTCATGGTGTTTATCAGTTTAATATTTGGTATGCAGCTATTGCAGGTTTAACCATCATTTTTGGTGCGGTTTACATGTTGAGAATGTATAAAGCCGTAATGCAAGGAGAAACCAATGAAAGGACAGCATCTTTTAAAGACATTAACGGTTCAGAATTTTTAGTGTTAGCAGTGGTTTGCCTTTTAATTATTGTAATTGGCGTTTACCCTCAAGCACTTCTTCATATTTCAGAAGCTTCAGTAGAAAATCTGATGAATCAGGTAAATAGTAAATTAGCATTTTAATCATAGGAATGAGTACTTTAATAGTAATATCTATATTAGCCATAGTAGTTCTTTATTTAGGATTATTTAAAGCAAAACAAGCTTTATTACCGATAAGTGTGTTAGGTCTTGTTGCTGCTTTGGCATTAGCTATCATGGAGTGGAATTCTAATGCAGCCCCTATTTTTAGCGGTATGATGCATTTTGATAATTTTGCTGTAGCTTTCTCGTCTATCTGTATCATCACTACTATTTTGGTTTTCTTATTATCAAAAAACTATTTTGAAAAAATCAGTGATAACGTAGCAGAATATTATACTCTGATATTATTTGCTTTAAGCGGTATCATTGTGATGGTATCTTACCATAACCTATCTATGCTATTTGTTGGCTTAGAGATTATGTCGGTAAGTTTATACATCCTCGCTGGTATTAAAAGAAAAGACTTTGCTTCTAATGAAGCTGCGTTAAAATATTTCTTGATGGGAGCTTTCTCTACAGGTTTCTTATTATTTGGCATTGCTTTAATATATGGCGCTTCAAAATCTTTTGATTTAGCTGTTATAGCACAGTATGTGATAGACCGCCCTACAGGAATTGATCCTATTTTTTATGTTGGTTTAGTTTTAATGATTGTAGGCTTATGCTTTAAAGTAGGTGCAGCACCTTTCCATTTCTGGACACCAGATGTTTACGAGGGCGCACCAACATTAATCACGGCTTTCATGTCTACAGTAGTTAAAATTGCAGGTTTTGCAGCATTTTTAAGATTATTTAGCATTTGTTTTGCTCCGCTACAAGACTTTTGGATGCCAACCTTATTGGTAATTACAATTTTAACCTTATTTGTAGGTAATATCACAGCACTTTATCAAAGCAACTTTAAAAGGATGCTAGCTTTCTCTAGTATCTCTCATGCTGGCTATATGCTTTTTGCCATTGTTGCTTTGGGTGCAGCATCAACAAACGCTATTTTTATGTATGCAGCTGCTTATGCAGTATCATCTATTACAGCTTTTGCGGTATTGATGTTAGTAAAGGCTAAAACAGGTGGTGAGAATTTCGAAGATTTTAATGGATTAGCAAAATCTAATCCTTTCTTAGCTTTTACTTTAACAGTAGCTATGTTATCTTTTGCTGGTATACCTTTAACAGCCGGATTTATAGGAAAGTTCTTTGTTTTTAATGCAGCTTTAACTCAATATCATACTTGGTTAGTTGCTATAGCTGTAGTTAATGCTATTATTGGTGTATTCTACTACTTCAAAGTTATTGTTGCAATGTATTTTAAAGACAACCAAACAAAGCAAATTGCTACACCAGCTTACTTCAACTTAGTTTTAGGCATAAGTTTAATTATAACACTTGTTTTAGGTATTTATCCAGGTTTCATCACTAATTTATTTTAATGCCATAGCTATACTGCAATAATATTTGTAGTTTTATGGCAAGACTATGCATGAATATTGGGAATATTTAACAAATCTGGCAGACGCTCAGCAAATCATACATAAAGGTGGCTTCTACCTCATCATGTTTGTAGTATTTGCAGAGACGGGTCTTTTCTTTGGATTTTTCTTACCAGGAGATTACTTACTTTTTCTTGCAGGTATGTTTGTAGCAACCCAAAAATTGGATGTAGGTATTACTACCATGATTGTTGGATTAATAGCAGCAGCAATAGCGGGTAATTTTGTTGGATACTGGTTTGGTTACCGTACAGGGCCTGTTTTATACAAGCGCAAAGACTCTTTCTTTTTTAAGAAGAAGTATTTGGTAGCGGCAGAAGAATATTATAAGAAACAAGGTGCCTTTACTTTAATTATTGGAAGATTTGTACCTATTGTAAGAACATTTGCCCCCATTTTTGCAGGTATTGTGAAACTTGATTTTAAAAAGTTTGCTTTTTACAATATTTTAGGTGCGTTTTTTTGGATAACTTCTTTAACCTTATTAGGCTATTTCTTGGGAATGAAATTTGAGAAAGAAGTAAACCAATATTTATCCTATATCATATTAGGATTTATTGTAATTACTACAATACCATTAATCACAACGTTTTTTAAAAAGAGTTTTAACAAATAGATACATATAAATTTTAAACTTAATGGCCGATAATCATCCGTGGCACTCAATCCCTCCAGGAGAGGATTCACCTAATACAGTTACAGCAATTATAGAGATTCCTAAAGGTTCTAAAGCGAAGTACGAAATAGATAAAGACTCTGGTTTATTAAAGTTAGACCGTATTCTTTTTTCATCTGTAATGTATCCTGCAAACTACGGATTCATCCCTCAAACTTATTGCGATGACCATGATCCGCTTGATATTTTAGTTCTTTGCTCTGCTGATGTATATCCGATGTCTATTATAGAAGCCAAAGTTGTGGGTGTGATGCACATGGTAGATAATGGCGAGCAAGACGATAAAATTATCGCGGTGGCTAAAAACGATATGTCTGTTAATTATATTAACGATTTATCTGAGCTGCCTCCACATACCATGAAAGAAATTGTTCGTTTCTTCCAAGATTATAAAGCCTTAGAAGAAAAGAATGTAACCATAGAGCACCTTCTTGGTAAGAGATATGCTTATAAAGTGATAGAAGAAAGTATAGAACTTTATAAAAAAACATTTAATAAATAATCTTTATGGACCCCGATTTTGAAATAAGCGGTTTTCAGATTTTTCTGACCCTGTTTTTAGTTTTACTAAATGGATTTTTTGTTGCAGCAGAGTTTGCAATAGTTAAAGTTAGGGGTTCACAAATAGAGATTAAAGCTAAAACAGGCAGCAGGGTAGCAGGTATTGCGAAACACATGACTTCGCACTTAGACGGCTACCTTGCCGCTACCCAGCTAGGTATTACCCTAGCATCATTAGGTTTAGGTTGGGTTGGCGAGGAAGTAATGTCTAACATTGTACTTAAAACGTTGGGCTTTTTTTCTTTCCCTATTTCTGAGGCTGTTGCTACAAACTTGGGGCATATTTTAGCCTTTTTAATCATTACCATTTTACATATTGTTTTTGGCGAGTTAGCGCCTAAAACCCTAGCCATACAAAGACCAGTAAATACCACTATGGCTATTGCATTGCCATTACAGTTTTTCTACTTGGTTTTCAAACCCTTTATATATGTTTTAAATGGATTTGCTAATGTTATTTTAAGATTGCTAGGCATTAATACTACTAATGCACATGAGTCTATACACTCATCAGAAGAGTTGCAATATTTATTAGATCAAGGTAAAGAGTCTGGTGCTTTAGATAAAGCCGAGCATGAGTTGATTAAAAATGTTTTTGATTTTAATGAACGTGTGGTTAAAAACATTATGGTCCCTAGAACCAAAATTTCTGCTATAGAAATAACTGCAACACCAGAAGAAGTTTTAAACATTATCATATCAGAAGGTTATTCTCGTGTTCCTGTTTATGATGATACTATCGATAAGATTATAGGCATTGTACACGCTAAGGATATTTTGTCTTTAGTGGTAAGAAAAGAAAGCTTTAACCTGCAAGACATTCTAAGAAAGCCTTTATTTGTTCCAGAGTCTAAAAAAATAAACGATTTAATGGCAGAACTGAAACTGAAAAGAATTCAGATTGCTATTGTTTTAGACGAATTTGGTGGCACTGCCGGTATGGTAACCTTAGAAGATATTGTGGAAGAACTGGTAGGCGAAATTCAGGATGAGTATGATGAAGAAAAACCTATTGTAGAGAAAGTTTCTGAAACAGAATTTATCGTAACAGCATCTGCCACAGTTTATGATGTTAACGAGTTTTTACCTCACGATTTACCTGAGGATGAAGATTACGATACCATTGTTGGATTAGTAAGTGAAATCTTTGAGAAAATACCAGAAGTAGGAGAAACCAAAGAATTTAATGGGTACAATTTCACCATCTTGAAAAAGGTTGGTCAAAATATAGAAGCTGTTAAATTAGAGCTTTTACTATCAGAAGATCAAGCCGTAAATAACCATTAATCAAGATGCATATTTTCTATACTCCTGATATTGAAAGCACTCAATATACTTTAAGTGAGGAAGAGAGTAAGCATTGCTCAAGGGTTTTGCGCTTACAGAAAAAAGATCTTGTTCATTTGGTAGATGGTAAAGGTGGACTTTTTGTAGCCGAAATTTTAGATGACCATCCTAAAAGAACCGTTCTTCAGGTTTTAGATGCACAATTAGAATATCAGAAAAGAAATCATCACCTACATATTGCTATTGCGCCAACTAAAAATATGGATAGGTTGGAGTGGTTTTTAGAAAAAGCAACAGAAATAGGTATTGATGAAATTACTCCTATTATTTGCGAACGCTCTGAAAGAAAAGAAGTTAAAACAGAAAGGCTGGAGAAGGTTGTTGTAGCGGCTATGAAGCAATCTTTAAAAGCTTATAGCCCAAGAATTAATGAGCCTATTGCCATCCAAAAATTTATATCAAAAGCCGATACTGATTTTAAATACATAGCACATTGCCTACCTCATGATAAACAAGAAATAAAAAATTCTTTTAGCCAACATCAATCTTATACCATCTTAATAGGTCCCGAGGGCGATTTCTCTGAAATAGAAATAAATAATGCTTTGCAAAGTGGATTTCTTCCCATAACTTTAGGAAACAGCAGGCTTAGAACAGAAACCGCTGCATTACAGGCATGCTTCGAAATCAATTATTTAAACAGATAGGATACAAAGTAGAAACTACAAAGTATAAAGTACAAAGTATAAAGTATAAAGTAGGAAGTACAGGGTTTAAGGTGCTTTTGGTTTTTTTTGTAGTTTTTCTCACAGCTTTTAAAATTGATGATGCTTCCTTTAAAATCGCTAAAGTAAAATACAACGGTGGTGGAGATTGGTATGCCAACCGTACAGCTTTACCCAATTTAATAACCTACTTTAATAGCCTATTTTCTACTAAAATTGCACCGCAAGATGCTGTGGTAGAAGTTGGCAGTCAGGAGCTTTTTAATTATCCTTTTGTTTACCTTACCGGGCATGGTAATATTTCTTTTACTGATGCTGAAGCTAAAAATTTACGAAACTATTTAAAAGCTGGCGGGTTCTTACACATAGATGATAACTATGGTTTAGATAAATACATCAGGGTACAAATGAAAAAAGTTTTTCCAGAACTTGCTTTTCAGGAGTTACCGCCATCACACCCTATTTATCATCAGAAATTTAAATTTCCGCAGGGTTTACCAAAAATACACGAGCATGATAATAAAAGGCCACAAGGTTTAGCTTTAATTTATAAAGGTCGCGTAGTTTGTTTTTATTCTTATGAAAGCGATTTAGGTAATGGTTGGGAAGATTTTGGTACCTACCCAGAAGATACCAAAGAGCGTAGAGAGCAGGCTTTGAAAATGGGAGTAAATTTATTGCATTATGTTTTAACCAATTGATATGTATACTTTAAAATCGGCACATCAAAATTATAAAATTGAAGAACGCGAGGGGAAGCTGTACCTAAACGATGGCTTGATAGATTTAGATATTAGTGATTTAGGTAACCAGCATTTTCATGTTATAGAAAAACATAAGTCTTTTGAAGCCGAATTGCTAGAGCTTAATAAAGAAGAGAAGTATGTTTTGATTAAAGTTAATGCTCAGGTTTACAGGTTTGATGTAAGCGACCAATATGATATTTTACTTAAAGAAATGGGCTTAGATAAGCTTAATCAGCATACGGTTAAAGAATTAAAAGCGCCTATGCCTGGCTTGGTGCTACAGGTGATGGTACAGGTTGGTGATGAAATTAAAAAAGGCGATAATTTATTGGTCTTGGAAGCTATGAAAATGGAAAATATCTTAAAGGCTCCTGCTGATGCTACCGTTAAATCTATCCTCATAAAAGCTGGTGATAAAGTAGAGAAAAACCAAGTACTTATTCAGTTTGCTTAAGCTTTACTGTTGTTGCATCTGCTGCATCTCTAAAAATCTTCTATAAGAATTACCATCAAACTGTATGTTATTGATGCTGTTTTCTTTAGATTCATCTTCTTTTACGATGGGGTCGTTCTCATAAGAAACAATAACCTTTACTTCTAAAGTATGGTGAGATGTACCTTTATAAGTGCCTTTTACGGGGCTAACATCAATAAAATTTCTTCCTGTGGCCAATCTTACATGGTTTTCTTCAACAATACAATTATTAGTAGGGTCTAAACCTAGCCAACCATAATCAGGAATATATGCTTCTACCCAAGCATGGGTTGCTCCCTCGCCACGCATACCGTTTCTGTTGGGGCAAATGTAACCACTAACATAACGGGCTGGAATGTTTACATAACGTAACATCACTAAAAGAATATGAGCAAAATCTTGACAAACACCTGATTTTAACTTCCATATCTCATCTACAGTTGTTTCTACAGATGTAATACCTTTGATATATTTAAAATTCTCGAAAACGTAAGTACAATATTTCTTAGCCACTTCTACGGGAGAAAATGCAAACTGTTCATTGGGTTTAATAATAGCTTTTAACTCGTCCTCGGCCTCAAAATGCTCTTGCTTTAAGAAGTTGATGTATGGGATTTGGTACTTAAGCTCATGAAGCATTTTCCATTGTTCAGAAGTGAAAATATTTGCCTCTGGTGCGGCTTTCTTTTTTACCAATACAATGGTTGACGACTCAATAACCAACTCGTTATGCATCTCTACATTGGTAAAAGTACCTACCGTATTATCATAATAATCTGTATAGGTTTCTACTTTAGGGTCGTTACTGATACTGATTTGATGTTGAATAACCTCTTGATAATCATCTTTAATAGGATAAAGCATAATCTGGTTAGCACTATCATGCACCGGATGGTCGTATTTGTAGGTTGTAATATGCTTTATCGTAAATTTAGACATGCTATTAGAAATGTGGAGCTAAAAATGAATCAATTTTTAAATATTCTATAATTAATTTATCAACAGCAATTAGTTAAAAGCGAAATAATAATGACTTAAAGCATCTCCGATAGCAAAAAGCTCTCCCTTTATCTTTTTTAAATATTCTTTTAATCCCATAGCTTCTAAGTCTTTTAAATCAGAATATTCTAAGCTACAGCTTAACTTACCAATCATATAACTCATGGTTTTATAACTCTCTTTGTTTTTGTCGCCTTTAATAGTCTCAAAAGACTGTTTCAATCTTTTTGTGGTGTAAATGATAGAACGCGGGAAATTCTCGTTCCAGACAATTTGATGAATTATATTTCTTGATTCTAATGAGGAGCGATAACTTTTTAAGAAAATTTCATACCCAGATATGGATAGTAAAAGATATTTCCAATAAGTAGGGTCTGTAGCCTCATCTAAAGAATATTCAAGTTCTCTAAATTTAACATCCAGAATATCTACAGATTGTATGGCTCTTTCTAAAAACTTGCCCATGTTCATGAAATAATAGCCTTCTCCGCGGGGCATAGTAATTTCTGTACTGCCGTAATAGTACATACCTTGCTTAATCAGGTTATCTAAAACAGAAATAGGATCATCCAAACATAAAGCAGCAGCTAGTTTATCCTCACGCATCATGTGGTAATAATCATTTAAGCATTGCCATAGCTCTTTAGTTACGTTATCTTGTACAGAGCGGGCATTCTCTCTAGCTTTACTTACTATATTAATAACAGAATTATGGTTGTTTTTATCTGTAACCATATATTTTAAAACATCTCTTCCGTTGTATTTTAAAGTTTCTATGGTATCATCATCTAGGTTACTAAATATTTTTAATACGGGTCTCCAGCTAAAATCAGAACTACCATCTTGCGAGTAGGCGTAATTTATTCTTAACATTCTCAAGATACCATCAGAACGCTCCATGTACCTAGACATCCAATACAAAGAATCGGCAACTCTACTTAACATATTTATTTAGCTTTTATTGATTTAAACATTTAACACCCAAGTGTCTTTACTACCACCACCTTGCGAAGAATTTACTACCAAAGAGCCTTCTTTTAAAGCAACTCTGGTTAAACCACCTGGTACAATATCTATCCCTGATGGTCCACATAAAGCAAAAGGTCTTAAATCAACCCTCCTGGGTTGTAGCTTCTCATTGATATAACAAGGTACTGATGATAAGCTAACAATAGGCTGTGCTATAAATTGTCTTGGGTTTTGTAAAACTGCTTTTTTATAGTTTTCTAATTCTTGCTGTGTAGCAGCATTACCTATAATCATCCCGTATCCGCCAGATTCGTTAGTTTTCTTAATTACCATATTTTCTATGTTTTTGAAAACATGGTTTCTTTCATCAACATCAGACAAATGGTAGGTAGGCACATTTTTAAGGATAGGCTCTTCGTTTAGATAGTACCTAATCATGTCAGGGACATGAATATAAGTTGCTTTATCATCGGCAACACCATTACCCGGAGCATTTACTATAGCAACATGGCCTTTACGGTAGGCAGACATTAAGCCGGCTACACCTAGTAAACTTCCTGGATTAAAAACTATAGGGTCTAAAAACTCATCATCAACCCTACGGTAAATAACATCAACACGTTGTAAACCCGAGGTTGTTTTCATGAAAACCCTGTGATTATCTACAACCAAATCTTTCCCTTCTACTAATTCTATACCCATTAAACGGGCTAGGGTAGAGTGCTCAAAATAAGCCGAGTTATATATGCCTGGTGTAAGCATTACGATATTGGGGTTAGCATTATGCCTTGGCGATAATGCAGCTAGGTTTTTATACAGCAATTGAGGGTAATGTGTAACAGAGCGAACCAAATTTTGAGGGATAATATCAGGAAAAATCCTTTTGGTGATTTCTCTGTTTTCTAGCATGTATGAAACACCTGATGGTGTACGTAAGTTATCTTCTAAAACATAAAAAGTACCATCAGCATCGCGAACAATATCTATACCTGCTATATGAACAAAAAGCTCATGAGGAACTTGTAAATTATGCATTTCTCTGAGGTAGTGTGGGCAGGAGAAAACCATCTCCATAGGAATAATCTTATCTTTTAAAATGAACTGATTAGAATAAACATCATTCAAAAATAAGTTTAAAGCCTTAAGTCTTTGTTTGATACCTTTTTCTATATAAGCCCACTCGGCAGCATCTATAATACGCGGAATAACATCAAAAGGGAAAATTTGCTCTACACCTTCGCCGCTAGAATAAACGGTAAAGGTAATACCTTGGCTCATGAATAAGCGCCTTGCCATTTCTTCTTTGCGGGTAAGCTCGGCAACGGGCATATCCTGTAAAAAGCTGTATAATTTTTTATATGGTGTTCTTACCTCATTTTTATTATACATTTCGTCCCAAATTTTCTCTATATAAGGGTAGTTTTTAAAAACTGATGCTGAAACCATAAAATTTAATTATATTTTCCTTAATTTTTTTAGTTTATAACTGTAAATGTTATAAAAATTAAGTAATTATATATAAAATATTTTAATAAAAACATTATTAGTATAAAATATTTTGATTTTTATGATTATTTTAATGTATAAAATGTTTTAAAACAAAAAAACCTGCTCATTTTGAGCAGGTTTTTTTGTTAAATAAGGTTTTATTACTTATTCTCAGCAATAAATGCTTTGTTTAAAGAGATATATTCTTCATTTTTTATCTCTTCTGCAATTTTAACACCTTCTTCTGCAGTTAAAAGTGCTGCTTTTTTATCTCCTAATTTTAATTGGATTTTAGCTTTCCATAATTTAACCCAAGGTGCTTTACCCATTGTTTTTTCTGCCTCATTAACCCAAGCTAAAGCTTGTTTTAAATCTTTATTATAAGTGTAGTAGTAGATTGCAGCTGGGAAATAAGGTTTTTTATCGCCTTTCATAGCTGCATCTATGTTAGCCATAGCTTTGGTGTCAAAATCTGTAGTAAAAGGAACGCTTACCAAAGTATTATCCCAAACCAATTGTAAATCCATGCTACCGGCTTGTACATTGGCAAATTGTATGGTAAAGCTTTCTACTTTTTGTGCAGTTTTAGCAGGTTTAACTTTTACTCTTAAAAAGTCATCAGCTTCTTTATAGGCGTAAGAACCCCATTGCTCAGTAGTTTTACTTAAAATGATAGTCCACTCTGTTTCGCTAGGGATGGTAAATAAAGCGTAGCTACCAGCCGGTACTGTTTTACCAGCTAATTTTACCTCATCAGAAAAAGTTAATACAGTAGCAGAGTTTGCACCTGTACGCCATACTTTACCATAAGGAACCAAAGCGCCAAAAACTTTACGTTCTTTAACATTTGGTCTGGCATATGTTAATTTAACTTTACCTAAACCAAATTCTTGTTCAACAGTTTGTGTTGTACTTGGCTGAGGTAAAAAACCACTTTGTGCACTTGCCGAGAAAGACAAGTATAAAAGCCCAAGGGCTAGGGTAATTCTTTTCATCATGTTTTCTGTATTTTAAAATTTATGTGAAATTAAACATCTCTTATTTTGTGGCTGTTTTGTTATTGTAAAATTATATATCGGCGTCTTCTGCTTGTATTTGTTCAAAAACACCATCGGTTTGTTTAAAGTTGCTTCTTACAAAATGGCACCATTCGCAATCTTTTTTACCACAGCCGGTATTAAACTCATAATTTAAAATTTTTGAATACACGCTTGTAATTTGATTTTTAACGGTTTCTACATCTTCTGCCACAATCATTACCTTTTCTTTGTGGTATTCGCCATCACTTATAGGTTCAATAAAATCAAACTCGGTACTTACCACCTGCCAATCTTTTGTTCTATCGTTATCAATTAAAATACGATAAAATACGGCTTGTCGCCAATAATCGCCGCCATGTGGTTCTTCTTCTGATGGCTTATTAAATTTAGGTTTTGCGTTTTTGAATTTCCCAGTTTTATAATCAACCACGTTTACCATTTTACCGTTAAATTCTATCTTATCCAGATTACCGGTAATAGGAACACCTTCAATCTCTACATTTCTAATTTTACGCTCGGTTACCACAACTTTATTCCATTTACTGATATTTTGCTCGTAGTAATCTGGTAATATTTTGTAGCCATATTCCATCCTCAGCTTAAAATCTTCTCTGGTGAAAGAGTCTTTATTACGGTTCATCCACCAAGAAAAATCATTCATAAAGTCATCAGTAGCTAAGAAGGTTTCATTGTTTTCATGCATTTTAATAAATGCCCTGTTTAATGCATGGTGTACCGCTTGCCCAAAAGTTGCTGCCGGACTTTTCCCTGATGGCACTCTTATCAAATTCTGGAAATAGAATTTTAGTGGGCAAGCCAAATAGTTGTTTAAATGCGTTACCGATAGGGTGTAATTTTGCAACAGTAAATCAATGTAATTTTTATCAATTAACGTTACCTGAGGTTTTTCTGCCTCGCTAAATTGGGTAGCATAAAAATCTATCATTTCTTCCTCTGCAACTGCTTGTTTATGCTCTTGATAATGGCCTGTACTGATGATTTCACTTATAAATTGCGACGCTTCTTGCTCTTTACCGCTGCTATTAAGTTTTGGATAGGTTACAAATAAAGAATGTTTAGCTCTGGTTAGTGCTACGTAAAATAACCTTCTAGATTCTTCTGTATTTTCTTGTTCAGCATCGCTAAATGATGCACCTTCCTTAAATAAAGTATCAGGGTAAGAGAAACCAAAGTTACGGCCTTTGCTATCCCATATTTTTTTGCTGCATCCTAATAAGAAAACATAATCAAATTCTAAACCTTTAGAGCCGTGGGCGGTCATGAAATTAACACCTTCTGCAGAGAATATATGTTGGTTAAAGGCTATACTGATGTTGTTTTTCTTCATCAAATCAATCAGCTCTATAAACTCGGCAACCTTTAACTCTGGGTTTTTACGGTTCTCGTCTTTTAAGAAATTGAAGAAATTGGTTAGAATTTGCATGTACCAGCCTTTATCTGGCTGTTTCATGATATAGGTTAAAATACCCATTTTGGTGATGATAGCCTGAAAAAGTTGCTGTAAAGTAAGGCTGCTAGCTGCTTTAAGCAGATATTCTATATCCTCAATTAAGCGTTTCATTTCTGGGCGGTCTACGGCATCAAACAAACCGGGCTGCTTAGGCTCTCTAAGCTCTGTAATATATCTGCGTAGCGATGTTTTATCAACCTTTTCGTTAAAATTGGCTTTATTAACTGCTATACTAGCTTTAGCGATATCAATAGGTTGGATATTAAAAAAATCATAATGTAAGATTTCAAAAAGCTTTTCATCGCCACTATAAGACGAGTCTAGCTCCATAGATAAATACCTAAGAATGGTAATGATTTTCTCTGTAAAAGGTAGTGTAAGAATATCAATTTTTCTTTTGGTATTGATACCGATTTTCTTTTTATCTAAATAGGTAACCATAGCTTCTGCTTGGCTATGGTTGCGATAAATAACGGCTATTTCTGAAGCTTTTGTGCCATTTTTGATGAGTGATTCTATCTGATGAGCTATCCAAACGCTTTCCTGCTCGGGGTTTTCAAAACTTAAAATCTGTGGACGAACTTGTAAACCAGCGATATCTGGATGTGATGATTTTAGCTCTTTATTTAAGTTAAGCTCCCGTGTTAAACGGATAAAATTATTCTCGATTAAGCTTCTAGACATATCTAGAATGTGCTGGGTAGACCGGTAATTATTGAGTAAAACAACGGTTTTTAGGCTACTTACATAATCGCCAGCAAAATCTAAGATATTTTTGAGGTTGGCACCTTGAAACCTGAAGATAGATTGATCATCATCACCAACGACAAAAACGTTAGGTACTTCCCAATAGCTAATGAGTTGTTTTAATAATTGGTTTTGCGAACCGCTGGTATCCTGATATTCATCAACCAAAATATACTGGTAACGCTCTTGATAAAGCAACAGTAAATCTGGATTTTCTTGAAAAGCCTTAATCACCCATAAAATCATGTCGTCATAATCATAACGGCTTTTTTTATCCATTTTTTGAAGATAAACCGGGTAAAGCATCACAGCGGCTTTTAGTTTATCCATTTTCTCTACGGCATCATCGTATTTCTTTTGCTTTAAATCGCCAACTTTTATACCTGCTTTGGCATTGGCTTTTTTATAGATAAACTCATCACGGGTTTTAATATCTTCTAGATAATTTTCTATAGCTGCAATAACAATGTCCACCGACCAGTTTTCTCGTTTCATGGTAGAAAAGAGGTCTTTTAACCTTGGGGCATCATAATAAATATCGCCAGTAAACCTTTTCAGTATATGGTTAGCAGGTAATTCATCAATGATTTCTCTGAAAAGTAAAGCCGATTCTAAATCTGATAAAGGTTCTAAATTAAGCTTACCGAAGTAATCTAGATTTTCTTGTATGATTTCATTACAAAAAGCATGGAAAGTAAATATGTTTACCCGGTAAGCATCGGGGCCAATAAATTTAAACAAACGCTGACGCATGTTTACCGCACCAGCATCGGTATAGGTTAAGCATAAAATTTCATTAGGCTGGGCATCAGTATCTAATAAAATTTTACCTATACGAGCAGCTAAAATTTGTGTTTTTCCTGTCCCTGGGCCTGCAATTACCAGAACTGGGCCTTCTAACTGCTCTACAGCCTGTAGCTGTTTTTCATTAAGTTGTGCTATTGCTTTAGAAAAATCTTCGCTTAGTTTTTTTTGTGGATGCATGTTTAAAGGTACAAAAATCTTACATACGCTTATCGGCGAAAGCCAAAATACCTACCCCTCTTTAGGCAACAAAAGCATCAAACTTTCCAAGCTATCTGCTTCCTCTTTTTTCTTATCTGTACGCCAGCGTAAAATTCTTGGGAAACGTAAGGCTACACCAGATTTATGTCGGCTAGATTTATTAATACCCTCAAAACCTATTTCAAAAACAAGTTCTGGTTTAACGGTTCTAACAGGTCCAAATTTTTCTAAGGTATTTTTTTTGATAAAGTGGTCTACTTGGTTAATTTCTTTATCGGTTAAACCGGAGTATGCTTTGGCAAAAGGCACCAGTTTATCGCCATCCCAAACGGCAAAAGTATAATCGGTATATAAATCGGCCCGGCGGCCATGCCCTTTTTGGGCATAAATTAAAACAGCATCAATAGCTAAAGGGTCTATTTTCCATTTCCACCAATCGCCACGTTTTCTGCCCACTTGGTAGCTGGCAGCTTTTCTCTTTAGCATTAAACCTTCGGCTAGTTTAGCCCTAGATTGTTCTCTTATAAAAGCTAGTTCATCCCAACTTTGTGCATGTACCAGCTCAGAAATTCTGAAAATTTCTGGATGAAGGCTATCCTCTTGCAGCTTTTCTAAAAGTAATCTTCTATCGCTTTGGCTTTTATTTCTGATATCAATACCCTCAAGCTCTAAAATATCATAAGCAATAAAGGCAACAGGGTTTTCTTGTAACAACTTTTTAGATAGGGTTTTACGCCCAATACGAGTTTGTAAAATATTAAAAGGCAAAGGTTGGTTATTTTTAAAAGCTAAAATTTCGCCATCTAGTACTGTTCCATCGGGTAGGTTTTGGATAAAACGATGCAGTTCTGGAAATTTATCAGTAGCTAAATCCTCGCCTCTACTCCAAATAAATATTTCATCTTTCCTGTGAATAATTTGTGCCCTGATACCGTCCCATTTCCATTCTACTTGCCATTGGGAGATGGGGCCTAAGCTGCTTTCTATTTCTAAAGCTGTTTTTTGTAGGTCTGAAGTTTCTTGTATGGGATAAGCCAGAAAAAATGGATAAGGTCGAGAGTTATCTGTGGAGGCATCCTCGGCAGCTATCAGTTGCTGAAAAGTAAATTCATCAGGGTTCCAATTACCCATAATACGGTGGGTGATGGTTGCGGTATCTAGTTGAGCAATATCGGCCAAAGCCTTAACCACCAAATTTTGCGATACGCCAACTCTAAAGCCACCAGTAAGAATTTTAATGAACACAAATTTCTCTTGTTGGTCCATGGTATCCCAAGCGGCTAATAGCCAGTTTTTCTTTTCTTCCTCGGTTTTATCTTTTAGGTCTTTTATTTCTGTAATCCATTGGCTTAGGCTTTTATCCTGATGCTGTGTTGGTAAGGGTAACAATAAAGAGATGGTTTCTGCTAAATCGCCCACAACCTCATAACTTTCTCTAAACAACCAATCTGGGATTTTACTTTGTTCTAAAGCCCAGTCTTTTAACTGGGTGCTATTAATTTGGCGTTTTGGCTTTCTGCCAGTAAATAGGGCCAGCATGTTTATTTTATCGTCATCAGAAACCTGTAAAAGGTATTCTTTTAAGATTTTTATCCGCTCGTTGGTTTTGTTGGTTTCATCTAGAGCTAGGAACAGGTTAGCGAAATTTTTCATGCTTCACCTCCTTTTTCTTCTTCTAAGCTTTCGTCGCCGTATAAAGTGTTGGCTTCATGCGCATCGTAACCAATTTCTCTTAAATACCTGCTAAAACTTGCCGTATAACCATGGGTAAGGTAAACGCTTTCGCAGGATGTAGCTTCTATAGCCTGAATAAGGCCATGCCAATCTGCATGGTCTGATAATACGAAGCCTCTATCTGCCGCCCTTCTTCTTTTTGCGCCTCTTATAGCCATCCAGCCAGAACAATAGCCAAAAGAATAAGGATTTAATTTTTTCATCCAAGGAGTGCCAACAGCAGAAGGCGGACATAAAACCAAATTACCTCTGATTTCTTCTTTAGTAGTGCTAGCAGTAATTTTATAGGTTTCTTTTAAGGAGATACCATTTTTTATTAAAGCATCATGCGTGTTTTGGATGACGCCGTGGGTGTAAACTTTTCCAATATCGAGGTTTAGATTTTGAAGAATGCGTTGTGCCTTGCCTAAAGAGTAGCCTACCAAAACGGAGGTTTTTCCTTGTTGATGATTTTGATGCCACCAATCATTTATACCCTTAAAAATTTCTTCTTGTGGTTTCCAAGTGTAAACAGGCATCCCAAAGGTACACTCTGATATAAAAGAATGGCATTTTACAGGTTCAAAAGGTGTAGAAATGCCGTCATCTTCAAGTTTATAATCTCCAGAAACTACCCAAACTTCACCTTCATATTCTACCCTTACTTGTGCCGAGCCGATGATATGACCAGCAGGATGAAGTGATATTTTTACCCCATTTCTGATGATGGTTTGGTTATAAGCAATAGTTTCTAAAGAGATATCGCCTAAACGATATTTTAAAATTTCTTTTGATAAATGGTGAGCCAAATAGTGTTTATTACCCCAACGGGCATGGTCGCTATGGGCATGGGTAATCACTGCATAGTTAACCGGTTTCCAAGGGTCGATGTAAAAATCTCCTTGCTGGCAGTAAATACCAAACTGGTTAAACTCTAAAAGCGGTTTTTTACTCATACAAAAGAGATAACCTAAAATTGAGCCATTTGGTTCTGTTGAAAAAGAAATTATTAGATATTGATAATCTCTTTCTTCTTTTTAGATTTCATTCTTTTAGGTACACTTTCTAGTATTTCTTCTTCTAAAGCATCAATCGTTCTTTTTTTGATGTAGTTGGCATGGGTTACAATACTGATTTCTCTACTAGGTTCTGGACTTTTAAAATACCTTATTTTATCTAACTGTTTAACAGAAAAATGTTGCAAAGAAAGCTCAGGCAGAATGGTAATACCATCATTTAAATCTACCATCCTGATTAAAGTTTCTATACTGCCGGTATTGTATTCTAAGTTTTGCAGACTGGCTTTTTTATGTTTACAGATATTTAAAACCTGGTTACGCATACAATGGCCTTCGTTTAAAAGCCATAAATCATCCATATCTAAATCTCCGGCTTGTAAAGATTTCTTTTTATAAACAGGGCTGGTTTTAGAAACATAACTTACAAAATTTTCATAATAGATGGGGCGTTCTGTTAAGCTACTTTCATCTAAGGGTGTAGCCAGTATACCACAGTCTAACAAGTTGTTTTTAAGCTGTTGGATAATGGTTTCTGTGGTAAGTTCTGATATAGACAATTTTACTTTAGGATATTTTTCTCTAAAACTACCTATAACTTTAGGCAGCAGATAAGGTGCTACGGTTGGTATAACTCCAATTCTGAGCTCGCCGCTTATTTCTCCTTTACGCTCGTTAATAACTTCATTTATTTTATAGCTCTCTTGTAATACTCTTCTAGCTTGGTTAATTACCTCAACCCCAATTTCTGTTGGGACTACGGGTTGTCTGGTTCTATCAAAAAGCTTTACGCCAAGTGTTTCTTCAAGCTTTTGAACCTGCATACTTAAAGTGGGCTGGGTTACAAAGCATTTCTCAGCAGCCATTACAAAACTTCTGTAAGTATCAACTGCAACGATATATTCTAATTGAACTATTGTCATGCCTAAATATAGATAAAAACTATAGAATTAGTAGCGTGATAAAGAGAATTTTCTCTGCCTATATCCCTTATTTAAGGTATAAAAGCAATCTCATCCTAAGAGATATTTGCCTTGTTTATAAGTAAGCAATAATTAAAAATATTAATTCTAGAAACATCAAATCTATAACATCAACTTGAAATTAACCTGAATTTTTATACTCAAGATTTTGCTTCGGAGAGACAGCATCCATCATTAATACGAAATACAAACTCATATATGATTAAATTAATAAACACTTCCTTTAAAATTTTACTATTTTTTATAGTATTTATTTTTTCAAGTGAAACCAAAGCACAAGTAAGTTTAGCTTTCTCTAAAGGATATTTAGGAACGCAAACTACCAATACCCAAACTTCAACCGACATCAAAAATTTATCGACACTTGGTATAGCTAGAGTAAGTTTTAGTCAATCTTATAGTGGCCAGTTTGGAGGAACGCAAGGAAACGACTTAGCCGGAGTTTTAAAGTTTTATCTTACAGATGGAACTTCTTTTTCTCTTAATGGGGCTTTAAATTTTAGAGAAACAACAGGAAGCAAAACTGAAGTTTTTGGATTTACTTTTGCCCCTGGACAAACGAGAACTATAGCTTATGGTTCTGGACAATCTTTTACTATTGTTGGAGGTCAAACTTCCAACACAAGTACAAATTTAGGTTTGAAATCTTATACCTCTACTTGGGTGTTTACCGACGGAGAGCAACGTAGCGGTAACGCAGCAACATCAGGCCTCTTAACTGCATTAAATTCAGAACTTGCTAACACTCCGCAACCATCTGCAATTACTTTAAATTCTGGTACTGGTGTTGTAGAAGGACAAAATATAGTTTATCAGGTAGCTTTATCATCTGCTACTACAGCAGGTAATCCCCAAACTTATGTATTTACAATTGGAGGAACAGCTACTAGTGGTTCTGACTATAACAGCACATTTACATTCTCTAATGGTGTAATTAATAATGGAGATGGTACTATTACTGTACCTGGTGGTGTGAGCTCTTTTACTATTACCGTAAATACCATTGATGATGCTGCTATTGAGTCTTTAGAAACGCTTACTGTAAATGTAGGTAACAAATCAATTTCCTCTAATATTTTAGATAATGATGCAGTTACTGATGCTGATGGTGATGGTATTCCAGATGGGCAAGACAACTGCCCTTCAGTAGCCAATGCTAATCAATTAGATACTGACAGAGACGGTCAAGGTGATGCTTGTGATACAGATGATGATGGAGATGGTATTTTAGATACTGATGAGAAAAAATGTACTGATTTAACATTAAGTAATAGTTTAAACCCTCCAGGTTTTAAATATGTAGTTTGGAACTCCTTTAGTGGTGGAGTTTTAAGGGGAACTGTTGATGTTGCAGGTACTATTGTAAATGTAACAGTAACCAATTCAAGTAACTCAATTATAGATTATGGAATGGCACCTTATTGCGGCACAAGTTTTTGGGCGCCACAACCTGCTGGTAATGGCGGAGTTAGTTCTTTCAGAAGCTTAACCCTTGGACAACATAAATTTGTTTTTGATAAGCCAGTTAATAATCCTAGGTTCTTCATATCTTCTTTAAATAAGACTTTAGATTTATCTGCTAACGGTACTATTCTTAAAACCAATGGATCTTTTACAGGTGGTCCAGCAGGAACTACCACAAATGTTCTTGTAGGTAATGAGGCTTGTGGTACTATATCTTTTAATGGTGTATTTAGTGAGGTTTCTTTTACAGGAAGAGAATCTGAATTTTATTGTGACTTTTCTTTAGGTATTGCTGGTTTAGAGGAACCTTGTGCAGATTTAGATACAGATGGTGATGGAACACCTAATCATTTAGATTTAGACAGTGATAACGATGGTGTAACAGATGCTCAAGAAAAAGCTGACGGTACTAATCCAACTGATGATTGCTCATTTGTATTAGCTAATCAAATATTAACACCAAGCGCAGCATGGAAGGCAAAAGATTGTGATAATGATGGTGTAAGTAATGAACAAGAGAAGTTAGATGGAACAGATCCATTAAAAGCAGATACAGATGGTGATGGCGTTACTGATGGTAAGGAGAAGACAGATTTAACCAATCCTAATGATGATTGTGCATTTATTCCAGCTAGTCAAACCTTAACGCCAAGTACAGCATGGAATGCTAAAGATTGTGATGGTGATGGTGTAACCAATGGCAAAGAAAAAACAGATAATACCAATCCATTAAACGATTGCTCGTTTATTCCAGCCAGTCAAACATTAACACCAAGCACAGCATGGAATGCTAAGGACTGCGATGGTGATGGTGTAACCAATGCACAAGAGAAATTAGACGGAACAGATCCAACTAAAGCAGATAGCGATGGAGATGGTGTAACCGATGGTAAAGAAAAAACAGATAATACCAATCCATTAAATGACTGTTCGTTTATTCCAGCCAGCCAAACTTTAACACCAAGCACAGCATGGAATGCTAAGGACTGCGATAATGACGGTGTAACCAATGCACAAGAGAAATTAGACGGAACAGATCCAACTAAAGCAGATAGTGATGGAGATGGTGTAACTGATGGTAAAGAAAAAACAGATAATACCAATCCATTAAACGATTGTTCGTTTATCCCAGCCAGTCAAACATTAACACCAAGCACAGCATGGAATGCTAAGGACTGCGATGGTGATGGTGTAACCAATGCACAAGAGAAATTAGACGGAACAGATCCAACTAAAGCAGATAGCGATGGAGATGGTGTAACCGATGGTAAAGAAAAAACAGATAATACCAATCCATTAAACGATTGCTCGTTTATTCCAGCCAGCCAAACTTTAACACCAAGCACAGCATGGAATGCTAAGGACTGCGATGGTGATGGTGTAACCAATGCACAAGAGAAATTAGACGGAACAGATCCAACTAAAGCAGATAGCGATGGAGATGGTGTAACCGATGGTAAAGAAAAAACAGATAATACCAATCCATTAAATGATTGTTCGTTTATCCCAGCCAGCCAAACTTTAACACCAAGCACAGCATGGAATGCTAAGGACTGCGATAATGACGGTGTAACCAATGCACAAGAGAAGTTAGATGGAACCGACCCAACCAAGGCAGATAGCGATGGAGATGGTGTTACAGATGGTAAAGAGAAGACTGATGGCACAAGCGGTACAAATGGTTGTGATTATAAAGCATCAAGTCAGGTAATTGCCAATGTTAGCAATGCGTGGAAAGCCTTAGATTGTGATAATGATGGTGTAACCAATGGCCAGGAATTAACAGATGGAACAGACCCGAGAAATCCAGATAGCGATGGTGATGGTGTTACAGATGGTAAAGAGAAGACTGATGGTACAAGCGGTACAAACGGCTGTGATTATAAAGCATCAAGTCAGGTAATTGCCAATGTTAGCAATGCATGGAAAGCTTTAGACTGCGATAATGATGGTGTAACCAACGGTCAGGAATTAACAGACGGCACAGACCCAAGAAATCCAGACAGTGATGGTGATGGTGTAAAAGATGGTGTAGAGAAAACTGATGGTACCAGCGGCACTAATGGTTGTGATTATAAGTCTTCAAGTCAGGTAATTGCAAATGTGAGCAATGCATGGAAAGCATTAGATTGCGATAATGACGGAGTAAATAACGGTCAGGAATTACTAGACGGAACAGATCCACTAAAAGCAGATACAGACGGCGATGGAGTAAGTGATAAGCAAGAAAAAACTGATGGTACAAGCGGTACAAACGGTTGTGATTATAAACCATCTAGTCAAGTAATTGCCAATGTAAGCAATGCGTGGAAAGCCTTAGATTGTGATAATGATGGTGTAACCAATGGTCAAGAAGTTCTAAACGGAACCAATCCATTAGTAGCTCCTCCACTTAATTTGCGTTATAACAATACGCCACAAACACTAATACGTAATGCAGCCATGGTTACTATGGTACCTACCTCAAGTGGTACTGCAATAACTTTGTACACCATCTCGCCAAATTTACCATCAGGTTTGAGTATTAATCCTAGCACTGGTCAGATAACGGGTACATTAACTGCTACTTTATCAGGAACACAAACTTATACAGTAACAGGCAGTAATTCTGGAGGTTCAACCACAGCACAGGTAACATTAATTTTCAATAGTGCACCAACCAATATAGGATTAAGTCCATCCGCTATTTATGAGAACAATGCTGTAGGTGTAAATATAGGAACGCTAACAAGTACAGATATAGACCCAGGCGATACACATAGTTACACTTTAGTATCAGGATCAGGATCAGATGATAATGCAAGCTTCAGCATAGTAGGTAATACCATCAGAACCAATACCGTATTTAACTATACTACTAAGAACAGCTATACTGTAAGAATCAGAACTACAGATGCTGGGGGCTTAAGCTTCGAGAAAGTATTTGTGATAAGTGTACTAAAAGCACCAGATGCAACAGCTACAGGTACATTAACAGGCAGCAATGATATTGTAGGATCAGGGAAGAATGTAACGATAAGTAAAGGTTACAGCTCACAACTTAATGTAACAGGATCTGGCTTGGTAAGTTATAGTTGGTCACCATCAACAGGTTTAAGCGCTACTAATATTGCCAATCCAGTAGCCAGTCCATCAGTAACTACAACTTATGCAGTAACGGTAACCAATAGCTTAGGTTTAAGTACAGTGGTTTATGTAACGGTAACGGTATTAGAAGATTACACTCTTGAGCCAGGCAACCTGGTAACACCAAATAATGATGGCTATAATGATACCTGGGTTATAGGTAATATCCAGAGTTACCCAGATAATGAAGTAACGATTATCGATAAAGCAGGAAGAGTAGTATACAATAAGAAAGGTTACACGAATGACTGGAATGGCCAGTACAACGGTCAGGAGTTGGTAAGCGGTACGTATTACTATATCATCAATTTTGGAAAAGGAATCAATCCAAAGAGAGGGTTCATTACTGTAATTAGATAATGATAAACAAGAAGGAATCAATGAGAAAGATAAATATACAGCTAGTAATGTTGATGATGACTTTACTAAGCGCATTAAGTTTACAAGGTCAGATAAACCCATTAGGTTCGCAGTACTTCCAGAACCGTTATTTAGCAAACCCAGCGATGGCCGGTGTAGAAGGAGGCTTAAACCTAAACATAGGTTATAGAAACCAATGGCAAAAGATGCCAGGTTCACCAGAGAGTGGTTCAATGACGGTAGATTACAGGGTTAAGAAGGTGGGTTTAGGGGCTAGTTTTTTCAAAGAGAAGGCAGGATTATTAACGAATAATAATTTCAAGGGAACCTTCTCGTACCATATGCCAGTAAGCGGAAGCGGAGACGAGTTACATTTTGGTATCTCTGTAGGTTTGAGTAATGACCGTTTGGACAATGGGGGAATAGTAGGAAATAGTTCCGACCCCTTAGCGGCACAGTTTAATGATATAGGGATGGACTTTCAAGGAGACTTCGGTATAGCTTATACGACAGATAAGTTAACGATAGAAGGTGCATGGAATAATCTTCGAGATAGGTTACAGGATGATAGAAGAGAGGATGTGAATTATAACACGTTTTACACTTCGCTATCGTACGAGTTTGAGTTGTTAGATTGGAAGTTCTACCCGAAGGCAGTTTATAGAGGAGTAAATAACTACAAGAACATCTTGGATATAGGGGGAGAGATAAAGACAGGCAAAGAAGATTTGGGTTTATTGGGGATGTATCATACGAATAAGAGTTTCAGTTTAGGCATCAGCTATGAGCACAAGAAGCAGTGGGAGTTTATGTTTTTCTACAACGACCCAACGGCGGTATTAGAGAGTTACTCAAACGGAAGCTTTGAGTTAGGCTTAAGAGTGAAGTTAGAAAAGAGGAAGAAATAAAAGATAGATTTTACTAAAAAAGGGTAAGATAATCATCTTGCCCTTTTTTATTTTTCAACTTTAGCTTACTCTACCGTAACAGATTTTGCTAAGTTTCTAGGCTGGTCTACATTGCAACCTCTCATTACAGCTATATGGTAGGATAATAACTGCAATGGTATGGTAGCAATTAAAGGCAAGAAAGCCTCATCAGCATGCGGGATTTCAATGGTATAATCAGCCATATTTTTAACCTCTGTATCGCCCTCAGTAACAATAGCAATCACAATACCTTTTCTAGCTTTTACTTCTTGAATATTAGAGATAACTTTCTCATAAGAAGAATTTTTGGTGGCTATTACAATAACTGGCATTTCATTATCAATTAAAGCAATAGGCCCATGTTTCATTTCTGCAGCAGGATAACCCTCTGCATGGATATAAGAAATCTCTTTTAATTTTAATGCACCTTCTAAAGCTACAGGGAAACCACTTCCTCTTCCTAAGAAAAGACAGTTTCTAGAATCTTTAAGCTCTTCGGCGATTTTAACAATTAAGTCATTTGCTTTAAGTGCTTTTTCTACAAGTGTAGGCACACTTTCTAACTCGGTAAGTAATTCTACCAATTTACCCGTAGTTACTGTACCCTTAATTTGTGCTACATAAAAAGCAATTAAGGTGAGTACAGTTACCTGTGCTGTGAACGCTTTGGTAGAAGCCACTCCAATTTCTGGTCCAGCATGGGTGTAAACCCCAGCATGTGTTAATCTTGGTATAGAAGAACCTACCACATTACAAATACCAAGAATAGTTGCTCCTTTTTCCTTTGCAAGCTCAATAGCTGCCATGGTGTCCGCTGTCTCTCCAGATTGTGAAATTGCAATTACAATATCTTTTTCAGAGATGATAGGATTTCTATATCTAAATTCAGATGCATATTCAACCTCTACAGGAACTCTAGCAAACTCTTCAATCAGATATTCTCCAACTAAACCTGCATGCCAAGAAGTTCCGCAAGCTACAATAATGATGCGGTCTGCGTTTTTAAATTTTTCTTCGTATTGTTTTAAACCACCTAGTTGTAACTTACCCTCATTAGGATAAATTCTACCCCTCATGCTATCTTTAATAGAGCGTGGTTGCTCATAAATCTCTTTAAGCATAAAGTGGTCATAACCGCCTTTCTCAAGCATTTCTAGTTTAAGCTCAAGCTCGTGTATATAAGGGGTTTGTACAATATTGTCTATGCTTTTGATAACAAGCTCATCTCTTTTAAGATAAGCAATCTCATTATCGTTAAGATAAATTACATTTTTTGTGTACTCAACAATAGGGGTAGCATCAGAAGCAATAAAATATTCTTTTTCGCCAACACCTATTACCATCGGACTGCCTTTACGAGCCGCTATTAATTGGTCTGGTTGCTCTTTATCCATAATCACGATAGCAAAAGCACCAATAACCTCATGTAAAGCTACCCTAACAGCTTCTTGCAAATCCAAGTTTCCGTTTTTCTGGATATCTTCAATTAAATGGATTAAAACCTCAGTATCAGTATCACTTTTAAAAATATGTCCACGAGAAATTAATTCCTCCTTAATAGGACCATAATTCTCTATAATACCATTATGAATAATAGCGAGTTTTTCATTACCAGATTGGTGCGGGTGCGAGTTTCTATCACTAGGTTCGCCATGGGTAGCCCAACGGGTATGGCCCATTCCTACAGTTCCAGATAAATCACTAGAAGCAGCAAAATCTTCTAAATCTTTAACCTTACCTGCTTTTTTATAGATGTTGAGTTCTTTTTTTGGGTTGATTAAGGCTACTCCAGCGCTATCATATCCGCGATACTCTAAGCGATGTAAACCTTTGATTACGATTGGATAGGCTTCTCTGTTGCCTATGTAGCCAACTATTCCACACATAGAAAAAATATTTTGTATTTAGGGGGGCTAAACTACAAAATATTTTTTCTTTAAACGCATGGTGTTTTATCAATTAGCGTTGGTCTGTGTAATAAACCTTCAATTTGGTTTTAATACCACTTGTATTATTGCCGCCGCCAAGTATTGCTCTTTGTATAATATCCAATCTATTAGATTGGCCTACTACATCATAAGTACTAATGAAAGTACCATAATCTACACCTCCATTTACTAAATCTTGTATATGGGTAGTTACGTTAAGTCTGTAAGTTTTACTTGTAGTGTTGTAAAATCCATCAACAAAACCAATACCTAAAGTATTTAAAGAAGCGTTCTCATCTGGTAAAAATTGTGGCTGGTCTGCTATATCCCATTTATGAATTCTGATTAATGGAATAGGTTTTAAAGGTGCATCACTGCCATTTTCTATCGTAAAAATAAGTTCTGCTTTATTGATAACGATATTACGACCTAAGCTTTTAAGTCTGGTGATATAAGGAAATTTCACTCTTACCTTAGTTCCTGCCAGACTTTTTAAATATAAAACTGGGTTGCTTACAGCAGTACTACTTAATGCGGTAGCCACTGGTGTACCAGAAAAATTCCAAGCTAATTCTGTAGCAGCACTTCCAAAAGTTCCATTAATAGGGAAAGATTGTGAAGTAGTATCTGTACCTCCGTTAGTATTGGTTGTACGATAAAAAATATCCACTCTAGCACCATTTTCACCACTTCCCGTTGTGTTAAAAAGCATTAAAGCCCCTTTATTAGCAGCTATACTTGTTTGGTCTAAAGAAACATGTAAGCCTTTAAAATAATCGGCAAAAGCCTTATTAGAAGCTAAATTAGCAGTACCAGCGTTGATAATTTGGGTATTGATAAAAGTATTATTTAAAGGGATTCTTAATTGAGGAATAACCTTTTTTACCGTATCGGCTCTTCCTACTCTAATATCTTTAATGATGATACTATCTTTATATGAAGGTTTAAAAACTTTTGAGCCTACAATATCGGTCTTTCTAAGCCAAATTTTATTGCTTTTAAAGGTTCTGCCATCTTCAAAGTATAAAAGCTCGTCTAACTGCCTTACTTGTGCAGTATAATTAATGCTATCGCCATAATGAGCGCCACCATATGGAAGTACTAAAACCGCAGAATCTATAATAGGATTAGTGCCAAAGCTTACATTTACAGTGGGTAACGTTAAAGCTAAAGCCAAATTAGCAGTTGTTTTACCAAATTGTGGGTCGTCTAAATAGCCTAAAACATTTTTGTTGTTTTGGTTGGTGATGATTTCATCCTCTCTTACAAGCTTGGTGTGGATGGTACTTGTATCTACAACTTTAGCATTCAAAAGTAAATCTGGGTTAACATCTAAACCAATGGTAGATGGGTCTTGGCATGCGCCCAAAATAAAAAGACTTATCAACAGGGTTAATAAGCCTAAATTTTTAAATCTCATATGATCTTTTAAATAATATTATGCTACTGATATCAGTATATCAGACGCTACTTCCTGATAAAAATTGTAATAATTCTCTAAATCTAATGTAGAATTATAATCTAAAGTAGGCTTATCAGAATTTTTAACAAAATTTAACACCTCATCATGAATAGTTTCTGCGCCAAACACTACCGCATCAGCATAATCAATAGCAGCTTTATCTAAAGCAACACTAGAAGCATCAGCATAATTTACAGTATCTGATTCTTGCATGCCTTTCATAACTGCTTTCTTAGCAAAATCAGCACCTAAAGTTTCATTAAAACTATGTGGGTATAAAGAGTAAACTATTTTTGAATCTTTAAAAGTAGGGTCATCTTTATAAATCGTTTTTAAATAAGCAGGTACTAAAGAAGTCATCCAGCCATGGCAATGAACGATATCTGGAGACCAGCCTAATTTTTTAACCGTTTCTAAAGCGCCTTTGCAAAAGAATATAGTACGTTCATCGTTATCGGCATAAAACTTTCCTTTTCCATCATTAAATACATGTTTACGTTGGAAATAATCTTCATTATCTAGAAAGTAAACCTGCATTCTTGCAGAAGGTATAGATGCAACTTTTATAATAAGAGGATTGTCGTTTTCTCCAATAACAATATTCATCCCCGATAAACGAATTACCTCGTGTAGTCTGTTTCTTCTTTCATTGATGTTGCCAAAACGCGGCATAAGAATTCTTATCTCGAATCCTTTATCTTGCATGGCTTGTGGTAGTTGTCTTGTGATTTCAGAAATTTTTGTAATCTCCAGAAATGGTGACATTTCATGAGTGATAAACAAAAGCTTGGTTTTTCCCATCTCCTAATCTTTGTTAAGTTTTTGTTAAGAAGTGATTTTTAGAACTGCAAATATAATCATTATCTGGTAAATTATCAACGATTTACGTAAATGCTTTTGTTTATTATAAACTATTTTACAATTTTAGCCCCAAATTTTTATTTCTTTGAAAATAATAACTCGCAAAGAAGATTTAACTTCTTTACTACTTCAACATAAACAAGAAGGTAAGCGCATTGGATTAGTGCCAACCATGGGCGCTCTGCATCAGGGACATCTTTCTCTTATCCAACAATCTTTAACTTATACTGATGTTACAGTAGCATCCATATTCGTTAATCCAACTCAGTTTAACAATAAAGCGGATTTATTAAAATACCCCAAGCCCATAGCAGAAGATATTGCAAAGCTGGAGCAAACAGGCTGTCATATCCTTTTTCACCCCGAGGTAGAAGAAATGTATCCGGTAGTTGATGAACCTTGGAATTATGATGTGGGTGAATTAGACCTTTTACTGGAAGGCGAATTTAGGCCAGGGCATTATAAAGGAGTAACACAAATTGTTTATAAGCTTTTTAAAACAGCTATCCCTGATGTTGCATTTTTTGGGCAAAAAGATTATCAGCAATTTTTGGTCATTAAAAAAATGGTTCACGATTTTAATTTACCCATTCAATTAAAAAGTTGCGACATTATAAGAGAGACAGATGGTTTGGCGATGAGTTCCAGAAACATCCACTTAAACCCCGAAGAAAGACTTGCTGCTTTAAGCTTAAGCAAAGCGCTAATTTTTATAAAGGATAATTACAATTTATTGTCTTTAGACGAGTTAAAACAACAAGCTAACAAATTTTTTACAAGCTCTAATTTATTGAATGTAGAATATTTGAGGATTTGTAATCCTGATAATTTGCATGATTTACAAGAAAAAGGACCAGCTATTGCTTTAATTGCTTGTTTTGTAGGTACAACCAGGCTTATCGATAATATGATGTTAGCCTAACATTTTTTCTAAAATTCTATACTAACTTTGTGTTATGATTATTGAAGTCTTAAAATCTAAAATTCATAGAGCTAAAGTAACACAGTCCGAACTTAATTATGTTGGGAGTATTACTATTGATGAGGATTTAATTGATGCGGCCAATATGATACCTAATGAAAAAGTGCAGGTGGTAAATAATAATAACGGAGCTCGTTTTGAAACCTATATAATTAAAGGTGAAAGAGGTAGCGGTACCATTTGTTTAAATGGCTCATGCGCCAGATTAGCCCAAGTTGGTGATATCATCATCATAGTTTCTTATGCGCATATGGAAATGGAAGAAGCTAAGAAATATCAACCAGTACTTGTTTTTCCTGACGAAAATAACCGACTGATTAAATAGCCTCTAAGGTATATAGTAAAAAGTATAAAAGAGCCTGAATAATTTATATTCGGGCTTTTTTCTTTTTAATACCTACTAACTCGAAAGCTGTTTTAAGCTTTTATCTTGTTCAAATTCCTTTTCTTTAAGCAACTCCCCTATCAATTGTAATTTTTTTGATTTATTTTACTATGCTTGCATAATAATTATTATCTTGTAATGATTAAGCCTATGGCTACAAGCCAATACTCTTATTTTGTTAACATTAGAATGTTTTAATTATGCATTTTCAATTATCAGAAGAACATATCATGATTCAGCAGGCGGCAAGAGATTTTGCTCAAAATGAGTTAAAGCCTGGTGTGATAGAGCGAGATGAGCATCAAAAATTTCCTGCTGAGCAGATAAAAAAAATGGCCGAATTGGGTTTTATGGGAATGATGGTAAGTCCTGAATACGATGGAGCCGGTATGGATACCATTTCCTATGTTTTGGTGATGGAAGAATTATCTAAAGTAGATGCCTCTGCCTCTGTAGTGATGTCTGTAAATAACTCTTTAGTATGCTACGGATTAGAAAAGTACGGTACCGAAGCACAAAAAGAGAAATACCTGAAGCCATTAGCCAGAGGAGAAGTCATAGGTGCATTTTGCTTATCAGAACCTGAAGCTGGTTCTGATGCTACCTCGCAACATACCACCGCCATAGATATGGGCGATTATTATTTGCTAAACGGTACTAAAAATTGGATTACCAACGGAAGCTCTGCCTCTACTTATTTAGTTATGGCGCAAACAGATGCCAGTAAAGGCAGTCACGGTATTAATGCCTTAATTGTAGAAAGAGGAATGGAAGGTTTTACCATAGGTCCAAAAGAAAATAAATTAGGTATTAGAGGGTCTGATACCCATTCTTTAATGTTTAGCGATGTTAAAGTACCTAAAGCCAATCGTATTGGTGAAGATGGTTTTGGTTTTAAGTTTGCCATGCAAACCCTTGATGGGGGTAGAATAGGTATTGCTGCACAAGCTTTAGGTATTGCTTCTGGTGCTTTCGAGTTAGCTACACAATACGCTAAAGAGCGTAAAACCTTTGGTAAGCCTATTGCAAATCATCAGGCTATAGCTTTTAAGCTGGCCGATATGGCTACCCAAATAGAAGCTGCCCGTTTAATGGTTTTGAAAGCAGCTTGGCTAAAAGATAGCGGCCAATCTTATGCGCAAGCAAGTGCCATGGCTAAATTATATGCTTCTGAGGTAGCTATGCAAACCACTATAGAAGCTGTGCAAATACACGGTGGTTATGGCTTTGTTAAAGAGTATCATGTAGAACGCTTAATGCGTGATGCCAAAATAACGCAGATTTACGAAGGTACTTCCGAAATACAAAAAGTAGTTATTTCCAGAGAGGTGTTAAGGTGATAGGAGATATAGTACTTTTCTTAAGGTAAAAAGTTCGTGTTTAACACGAACTTTTTGTTTTTAATGAAGTGCTAACTTAAGCTAATTGTGTCCAATTATTCATAAATTTGAACCTTATCAAAACTAATGAAAAACAAAATTGGCGTGAATCATGTAATGCTTTACAGACATAAAAACATCATGAATATTAAAAATCTCATTTATAGCATTCTTACCTTTTTTATATTATTTACAGTAGCTTGTCAAACAACAAATAACACTTTAAATAGTGGTATTTGGAGAGGTGCTTTAATTAATGAAGCAGGTGCCGAAGTGCCTTTTAATTTTGAACTGAAAGATAGTTTAGGCAAATGGCAAATGCTTATTAAGAATGGTGAAGAGCAATTTAAAGTAGATGATATAACCCGAGAAAATGATTCTATTTTTATTAAAATGCCACTTTATGATTCTGAAATAAAAGGCATTATTGCGGATAATAAAATAGAAGGCTATTGGGTAAAACACTTGGCAGACAAAGATGTGAAGATGGATTTCATAGCCCAATATGGGGTAAATTGGAGGTTTAAAGAACAGCTTAAACCAACTACACAAAATATCACTGGCAAATGGGCAACTATATTTACCAACCTCGAAGGTAAAGATACTACCCTAGCCATCGGGAACTTTAAACAAGAAGGTAATCTAGTAAGTGGTTCTTTTCTTACCCCTACCGGAGATTACAGGTATTTAGATGGTGTTTTAGATGGCGATGAGCTTAGTTTATCAACTTTTGATGGTGGTTTTGCCTTTTTATTTACTGCAAAAGTAAATGGAGAAACCCTAAATGAAGGTAAGTTTTATTCAGGTTTTTCTTCGCAAGAATTATTCACAGCTAAAAAGGATGAAAACGCTACATTGCCCGATGCTTATAGCCTAACGTATTTAAAGCCTGGTTTTGAGAAGATAGATTTCTCTTTTCCAGACATGAATAAAAAGCAAGTAAGCTTAAAAGATGAGGAGTTTAAAAACAAAGTAGTAATTCTGCAATTATTAGGCTCTTGGTGCCCTAATTGTATGGATGAAACTGCATTTTTAAGCAATTATATTCGCCAAAATAATTTTGATGATGTAAAGGTTTTAGGTTTGGCTTATGAGCGAACTGCAGATTTTGAAAAATCTAAAGCTAACTTGCAAAAAGTTATCAATCGTTTTCAAGTACCCTATCCATTCTTAATTACCGGGTATACCAATAAAAAAGGCGAGCCTGCAAAAAGTTTACCCATGCTAAATGCCGTTATGGCCTTCCCTACCATGATCGTGATTGATAAGCAAGGGAAAGTTAGAAACATCCATACAGGTTTTAACGGACCAGGAACGGGGAAATATTATGAAGACTTTGTAAAGGAGTTTGAAACACTCATCAGTACCTTAAGAAAAGAATGAATTTGACTTTCATTAATAAGTGCTGCTATTATCTATTAGTGGCATTTATTTTATCTGCCTGCGGAAAAATACATTTTATAGAATTTGAGCCCATTTATGTGCATGCCCATAAAGCTGGGGCCAAAGTTTATCACGCTAGTTATACCCAAGAAATTGATATTATCCATACAGAATTAGACGTTTCTTTTAATTGGGATAGCGCTTTTGTGTATGGCGAAGCTCGTATTGAAGCTCAGCCGTATTTTTACGCAACAGATTCTGTTGTTCTAGATGCTAAGGGCTTTAAAATACAGCAAATAAAACAACAAATTCATGAGCAGTGGCAAGCGGCATCTTATACTTATGTCGATAATAAAATCACCATCCGTTTAAATAAGACCTATCGGGCAAAAGAACCATTCGTTATCAAGATTAATTATACCGCAGCCCCTCGTAAGTTGAAGGTTGGTAGCGATATTTTTTCTAGCGATGATAGAGGCTTATATTTCATCCAAACAAAAGGAAAAAAACAAATTTGGACACAAGGAGAAACTGAGAATAATTCTTGCTGGTTTCCTACCATAGAAAATCCGGGGGAGAAGATGACGCATCAGTTCAATATCAGGGTAGAAGAAAAATACAAAACACTTTCTAATGGCCTTTTAAAAGAAAGCATTAAACATACAGATGGCACCCGTACAGATTCTTGGTTGATGCAACAGCCACATGCGGTGTATTTAAGTATGCTAGCTGTAGGGGAATTTGAAATTATTGAGGATAAATGGAATGATATTCCACTTCGTTACTATACAGAAAGGGCTTATGCGGCTACTGCAAAAAAGGTTTTTGGGAATACACCAGCCATGCTAGATTTTTTCTCAAAACAATTAAACTATCCCTATCCTTGGCCAAAATACGACCAAATTGTGGTACGTAATTTTGTGAGTGGGGCTATGGAAAATACTACAGCATCGGTGTTTTATAACGGATTAAACCTTACAGCAGCACAACATGAAGACTATAATCAGGATGATATTATTGCGCATGAACTTTATCACCATTGGTTTGGAAACTTGGTTACTTGCGAATCATGGTCTAATTTACCTTTAAACGAGTCTTTTGCCACTTACGGAGAGTATTTATGGCGAGAATTTAAAAACGGAAAAGAAGATGCTGATGAGCATCTTTACCAGATGGCACAAACTTATTTCGGTTACGCTAAAAATAGAGATGCAAATGTTGTCAGGTTTAATTATGCCGATAAGGAGCATATGTTTGATGCCATATCCTACCAGAAAGGGGCAATTATTTTACATAACCTAAGAACTTTGGTTGGTGATGAAGCCTTTTTCGCATCCTTAAATTTATACCTTACTCAAAATGCTTACAAGGCGGTAGAAATTCATCATTTAAGATTAGCTTTTGAAGAGGTAACAGGTAAAGATTTAAACTGGTATTTTAAGCAATGGTTTTTAGCTAAGGGATATCCAGAACTTAAAATCATGAAAAATTATGATGCGCAAAATCAGCAATTGATCATTGATATAGAGCAATTGCAAGACACAACATCTGTACCTGTGTATCAACTTCCTATAACTGTAAAAACTGTTTCTAAAGGTAAGGCAAATTACCATGATATTCTTGTAAGCGATGTAAACCAGCGTTTTATTATTCCTGTTTCAGCAGTTCCTGATGTTGTGAAATTTGATATTCATAATAACCTACTTATTAAAAAGCTAGAGGATAAAAGTGAGGGGGATTATGAAAATCAGTTCTTATATGCTGATAATTATTTAGATAAGTTAGAAGCCATTTCTTATTTTGAAATCCGTAAAACAGCCATCCCGGCTGTAAACATCTTTCAAAAAGCGCTTTCAGATACCTCTTGGTCCATCATCTTAAAAGGTTTAGAAAACTATAAGTTATATACGCAAGATTTCAAGAATCAAAATTTGAAAAGGGTGAAAGATTTAGCAGTAAATCACCCAAAATCAATCGTTAGGGCAGAAGCGGTTAAAGTGCTTAAAAGACATTATTCAAAAGCAGCTTATAAGGAAATAGTTCCCAAAATTAAAGAAGATGTTTCAGCTTTAGTTCATAAAGCTCTGCATTAATCATCCTTTTTAAAGCCGCCGAACACCATTTTAATAACAGCTAGAACTAGCGCAAAAAGTAAAGCTGATAAAAAGCCAGAAGTATTAAAGCTTGTCATCACTTCATCAACCAGTAAAACCATTAAAACGGTAATAATAAAAGACATCAGCCCCAGCGTAAGAAAATTAATGGGGAAAGTAAATATTCTTAAAATAAAGCCAATAGTAGCATTAGCCAAAGCGATTAATATACCTGCTAGTACCGCTGATAAATAACCATCTACACTTACGCCAGGTATTAAAAATGCAGCAATAGCTACGGCTAAGCCCATTAATAAAATTTCTATAATTAAACTCATCACATAAGATTTTAATCCTAATCTAACAAAATTTAAGCCATTTGGGTAGGTTTTTAGTCATAGGTGTAGTAAATGATTTTTTGATAAAAAGATAGGTAAACTAATGATACTTTTTAATTTTAGCCTCATGCACAAGGCTTTCCGGCCTTATAGGCGGCCAACCCTATTCACTTTTTTCTTGATAAAAAAGTGAACAAAAAACGAGGAACGAGTTCATGAATGCCTAAGAAAACCATAAACAAAAAATGAATAAATCAAGGCTGATGAATATTTGTCGTTGCGTCTAAATAAATCTTTATTCACAATCCTAAGTGGTGTGAATGGTTTTGATTGATGATAGCTTCTACAACACCCGTCGGATTGTTTTCTGACAGTGTTTTATCAATGATTCTGCAAAAGATTTATTTGTCTGCACTTCCAAATCTTCATAGGCCGTCTTTCGTTCTTCGGTAAGTTTGGTTTAATATTATTGTAAGCTTCTAAATATCCGACTTAAAAACTCTTTCTACTTTATACTCTGTACTTTCTACTTCTAGATAGGAACAACCATTCATAAAAAACAGACTATTCCGAAGCGCATGAGCAATCCCCCAGAGCTGGAAAGACGAAAAAACAGTAGCAGAAATTAAAAAATCTTGCACTTACAAAGCCTATAGCGCATGCGGTTTTGCGTTCGAGTTTGTAAAACATTCATAAAGCATAAACGAGCAAAAATAAGCGCCAATTGTTTTTTGAGTGTGGGTAAGGGATGTGCGTTAAAGGCTCCTGCGGGATTGTTCAAGGGTTTTGATTACTTTTTCCCTCTAAAAAGTAATGGGCCCCGCCGGCTCTTGAGGCGAATCATTAAAGTTATGAGACCCTAAATATCACTTAATCAAGCTGTATTTTATCTTTCTGCCTTTAGCCTTCTACATTAAGCTTTCCACCTTCTGCTTTGGGCATTGATAATCAAAATTTTAAAATTTAAAAAATTTTATTACATTTGCAGTGTTGAAAAAAGAGGGGGCTAATAGTCCCCTCTTTTCATTTATCCAAAAAATATTGTCATGGGTGTTGAACAGAGAGTTAGAGCTTTAGCAGAAGAAAAAATAGCAGACAGACCTGATTTATTTATTGTTGAAATTAAAGTCATCAATAACACCAAAATCATTATTCTTTTAGATGGCGATAATGGTGTAGGCATACATGATTGCGCTATGGTAAGCAGACATGTTGGTTACCATTTAGAAGAAGAAAATTTGCTAGACCACGCATACAATTTAGAAGTAAGTTCGCCTGGTTTAGATACACCTTTAATTTTGGATAGACAGTTTGCTAAAAACATAGGTAGAAATGTAACTGTAAAACACTTAACCGGAGATAAACTGGAAGGTAAGTTACTAGCAGCAGATGAAGAGAGCATAACAGTGGCACATCAAGTAAAAGCTAAAGGAGTAAAAACCAAAAAAGCCGAACTTGTAGAAAGTAAAATTTTAAAAAATAGTATCGCTGAAGTTAAAGTAAGCGTATCTTTTAAATAGTAGCATTAATAAAATATTGATGAGAATAAAATGAATAGCATTAACTTAATTGATTCATTTCAGGAGTTTAAAGACTTCAAAAATATCGACAGACCAACCGTTATCAGTGTGTTGGAAGAAGTGTTTCGCAGTATGCTGCGTAAGCGTTTTGGTACCGATGAGAATTGTGATGTGATTGTGAACCCTGATAATGGGGATTTGGAGATTTGGAGGACTAGAACTGTTATGGAAGATGGTTTCTCTGAAGATGATGACCTAGAAATAGAATTAGCAGATGCGCATAAAGTTGATCCGGATTTAGAAGTTGGAGATGATTTTATTGAGCAAATCACTTTAGAAAGCTTTGGAAGAAGAGCTATTTTAGCTGCTCGTCAGACTTTAGTATCTAAAATTTTAGAATTAGAGAAAGATGAAATCTTCAAAAACTATAAAGATAGAATTGGTGAGATTGTAACTGGCGAGGTTTATCAGGTTTGGAAAAAAGAAACTTTGGTTTTGGATGATGAGGGTAATGAGCTAATCTTACCTAAAACTGAGCAAATACCGGCAGACTATTTCAAAAAAGGCGATACCGTAAGAGCTGTAGTGCTTAAAGTTGAGATGTTAAACAGCAATCCAAGAATTATCATCTCTAGAACTGCTCCGGCATTCTTACAAAGATTATTTGAGCTAGAAGTTCCAGAAATTTTTGATGGCTTAATCACCATTAAAAATATCGTTCGCGAACCAGGTGAAAGAGCAAAAGTTGCAGTAGAATCTTATGATGACCGTATAGATCCAGTTGGAGCTTGCGTAGGTATGAAGGGTTCTCGTATACACGGTATTGTTCGTGAGTTGAAAAACGAAAATATCGATGTTATCAACTTTACCAATAACATTTCTTTATATATCCAAAGAGCGTTATCGCCAGCAAAAATATCATCTATCAAATTAGATGATGAGACCATGAGAGCGGCTGTTTACTTAAAGCCAGACCAGGTTTCTTTGGCTATCGGACGTGGCGGACATAACATCAAATTGGCAGGTAAATTGACAGGTTACGAAATAGATGTTTATAGAGAATCATCTGAAGAAGACGAAGATGTTGACTTAGAAGAATTCTCAGACGAAATTGACGGCTGGATTATAGACGAATTTAGAAAAGTTGGTTTAGATACAGCTAAGAGTGTACTAGCACTTAATGTAAATGAATTAGTGAAACGTACTGATTTAGAAGAGGAAACTATCGAAGAAGTACTAGAAATTTTAAGAGCAGAGTTCGAATAATTTTAGATTTGCATTAAGTAAACGTACTTTTGTTTTAAAATTAGAATAGAAAGATCATAATAGATGTCAGAAGACAAAAAGTTAGGAATATTAAAAGTCGCAAAAGAACTAAACATTGGTATTGGTACGATAGCTGATTTTTTAGGTACTAAAGGTTTTAAAATAGAAGCCAAACCTAATACAAAGCTTACCGATGAGATGTATGGAGCTCTTTTGAAAGAATATCAGGGAGATAAAATCCTGAGAGAAGAAGCTAAGAACATAGTTATTGGCAAGATCCGTCGTGATGACGCTACTCAGGTGAATGAAAAGCCAGAGTCTACCGAAAAACAAGAACCTCAGGAGTCAGACAATGAAATCCTGATTAAGAATACAGGTTCAAATGTTCCAGTTTCTCCAGAAGTGGAGAAGAAGGAAACTCCAGTAAGTAATGGAGGCGTTAAAATTATCGGCAAAATAGACCTTGATAGTTTAAATTCTAAAACTCGTCCTGACAAGAGGAAAGAAGAAGTAAAGCCAGAGGCAGCACTTCCTCAAGAAATTAAAAAACCTGAGGCTCCTCAGCCAACTCCGGCTCCAGAGCCAGTTGCACCTAAGGTAGAAGAAGTAAAACCTGAGCCAAAAGTAGAGGTTAAGCCAGAGCCTGTTGCGCCTAAGGTAGAAGAAGTTAAGCCAGAGCCAATAGCAGAGGTTAAACCAGAGCCTGTAGCACCAAAGGTAGAAGAAGTTAAGCCAGAGCCAAAAGCAGAGGTTAAACCTGAACCTGTAGTTGAAAAAGTTATTCCTCAGGAAGAACAAGCAGAGCCTGTTGATGATGAAGTAATTAGAGCTAAAGCTCAGCAATTAAGCGGACCAAAAATTATTGGTAAAATACAATTACCAGTTAATAAGAAAAAAGATCAGCCGGTTGCATCTTCATCAAACCCTAACACTGCAGATAGTAAAAGAAAGCGTAAGCGTAAACCAGCACCAGGTGGCCAGCCAAATAGACCAGGTGGTGCTCTTAATACCAATCCGGGAGGACAAGCCGCTGCAGGCGGAGGTTATCAAGGTAATCGTCCACAAGGTGGAGGCCAAGGTCAAGGAGGTCAGAACAGACCAAATACAGGGCAGGATCAAAAAGGTGGCAGACCACCACATAAAAGAGGTCAGCCTTTGCCACCTAAGGTAGAGCCTACGGAAAAAGAAATCCAAGATCAGATTAAAGCTACCTTAGCCCGTTTAAGCGGTGCAGGTAAATCTGGTAAGTTTGCACAACGTTCTAAACTACGTGGGCAGAAGAGAGATAGAGCATCAGCAAATGCTGAAGAAGCGGCATTAGAACAAGAATTACAATCTAAAATATTAAAAGTAACAGAGTTTGTTACTGCTAATGAGTTAGCCAACATGATGGATGTTTCTGTTACAGAAGTTATCTCTACATGTATGAGTTTAGGAATGTTCGTATCTATCAACCAAAGGTTAGATGCGGAAGCCTTAACCATTGTTGCTGATGAGTTTGGATATGAAGTTCAGTTTGTAAGTGCAGAGGAAGAAGAATATAACCTAGAAGAGGAAGATAGAGAAGAAGATTTAATCCCTCGTTCTCCAATTGTTACCGTAATGGGTCACGTAGACCATGGTAAAACATCTTTACTTGACTTTGTGCGTAAAGCCAATGTTATAGCGGGTGAAGCCGGTGGTATTACACAGCACATTGGTGCATATGAAGTTGTGGTAGATGGTGATAAAAAAATCACTTTCTTAGATACACCGGGTCACGAAGCGTTTACCGCAATGAGAGCCCGTGGTGCTAAAGTAACAGACGTTGCCATTATTGTTATCGCTGCGGATGATAGCGTGATGCCTCAAACGGTTGAAGCTATTAACCATGCGCAAGCGGCAAGTCTTCCAATAGTATTTGCATTTAACAAAATAGATAAGCCTGGCGCTAATACTGATAAGATTAGAGAGCAACTGGCTGCTATGAATATTTTGGTAGAAGAGTGGGGAGGTAAATACCAAACTCAGGAAATTTCTGCTAAATCTGGTTTAAATGTTGATAAACTATTAGAAAAAGTATTGTTAGAGGCAGAGTTACTAGACCTAAAAGCTAATCCTAATAAGAGAGCCGTGGGTACAGTAATTGAAGCGCAGTTAGATAAAGGTAGAGGTTATGTAGCTACAGTTTTAGTAGAGGCTGGTACCTTAAGAGTTGGAGACCCAATTTTAGCAGGTTCTTACAGTGGTCGTGTTAAAGCTTTATATAATGAGCGTGGAAATCGTGTAGAAAAAGCTGGTCCGGCATCACCAGTACAAGTTTTGGGTTTCCAAGGTGCGCCACAAGCAGGGGATAGATTCAACGGTGTAGAGAGCGAGCCAGAAGCTCGTGATATTGCAAACAAACGTTTACAGTTACAACGTGAGCAAGGTTTAAGAACTCAGAAACATATTACACTGGATGAAATTGGTCGTCGTTTAGCTATAGGTAACTTCAAAGAACTTAACATCATTATTAAAGGTGACGTGGATGGTTCAGTTGAAGCTTTATCAGACTCTTTACAAAAATTATCAACCGAAGAGATACAAGTTAAAATTGTACACAAAGCGGTTGGTCAGATATCAGAATCTGATGTATTGTTAGCTACAGCATCTGATGCAATTATCATAGGTTTCCAAGTTCGTCCATCAGCAGGTGCTCGTAAATTAGCAGAAGCAGAAGAAATTGATGTAAGATTATATTCTGTAATCTACAAAGCTATTGATGAGATTAAAGCTGCAATGGAAGGTATGTTGGCACCAGAGTTTGAAGAGAAAATTGTTGCTAACGTTGAAATCAGAGAGACCTTCAAAATCACGAAAGTGGGAACTATTGCAGGTTGTATGGTTCTAGATGGTACTATTAATAGAAATAGCAAAATCAGAATCATACGTGAAGGTGTGGTTATTTACACTGGCGAGTTAGACTCTTTAAAACGCTTTAAAGATGATGTTAAAGAAGTTAACCGTGGTTATGAGTGTGGTTTAAATATCAAAAACTTTAATGATATTAAAGTAGGCGATATTGTAGAAGCTTACGAACAAGTAGAAGTGAAAAGGAAGTTATAATTTCCTAGATAATAATAAAAAACCCGTTTAGGTAAGTAGGCTTAGACGGGTTTTTTGTTTTTATTAGATGATGATCCATAAACGCTGTATCAGTATTATGGTTAAATTCGTTAAAGTAGTATGGTGACTGAAAATAGTGTTAAAGTACTTTCTCTTCCTAAAATCTTAGATGATAGGGGCAATCTTTCATTTTTAGAGGAAGAGAATCATATACCTTTTAAAATAGAGCGTACATATTGGATTTATGATGTTCCTGGAGGTGAAATAAGAGGTGGACATAGCTATAAAAAGAATGAAGAATTTATTATAGCATTATCTGGAAGCTTTACTTTAGTTGTACATGATGGATACAAGGGTCAAGAGTTTATGCTTAATCGTTCATATAATGGGATATATGTGCCTTCAGGTATTTGGAGGCATATGGAAAATTTTTCAACTAATTCATTAGCCTTAGTATTATCATCTACTTCATATGATGCTAATGATTATGTTAGAGACTTTAATGAATATCTAAATTCCAAAAAGTAAATGGGTTCTACTATATATAATTGTAGTGTTATAGAATTATCAAAGATTCATAACAGAGCAGGAAACATTACACCGGTTCATGGAAATATAGATGTTCCATTTCATATTGAGAGGGTTTATTATCTTTATGATGTACCCAGTGGAGAAACAAGAGGGGGGCATGCGCATAAAGAGCTTCATCAATTGATAGTTGCAGCGAGTGGAAGTTTTGATGTTGTGCTTGATGATGGGAAAAATAAAAGAACCATATCTTTAAATAGACCTAATTACGGTTTATATGTAACACCTTATATTTGGCGAGAGTTAGTTAATTTTTCATCAGGAGCGGTTTTATTAGTTTTAGCTTCAATGAAATATCACGAATCTGATTATATAAGAGAATATTCTGAATTTTTAAATATCAAGAATGAATTATAAAGTTCATCCTACTTCTGAAGTTCATAGTCAATCTATTGGTGAGGATACTTCTATATGGCAATTTTGTATTGTGCTTTCCGAAGCTAAAATAGGAAGCAGAGTAAATATTTGTTCTCATTGTTTTATAGAGAATAATGTAATTATAGGTAATGATGTTACAGTGAAATCCGGAGTACATATTTGGGACGGTATAACACTAAAAGATAAAGTATTTGTTGGTCCCAACGTAGTTTTTACAAATGATTTATATCCTCGTTCAAAAAACCCAGACTGGAGAGAAGTTCAAACAATTATACAAGAAGGAGCTTCTATAGGAGCCAACTCTACAATTATTGCTGGTGTAGAAATAGGAGCATATAGTATGATTGGTGCAGGTAGTGTTGTAACTAAAAATATTCCCCCTTACACATTATGGTATGGTAATCCTGCTAGGCACATGGGGTATATTACTAAAGATGGTATAATGTTAAATAAGAATCTCATAGATACAAAAACAGGAGATAACTATGAGTATATCAATTCCGAGCTAAAAAAAGTTTAATGATTAAATTTTTAGATCTACAAAAAATAAATGCACAATATAAAGCAGAATTAGAAAGTGCATTTTCGAGGGTACTTAATTCAGGCTGGTATATACAGGGTGAGGAAGTAAAAAAGTTTGAGAATGCTTTTGCATCTTATTGCGGGACGAAATATTGTATAGGTGTGGCTAATGGTTTAGATGCATTGATACTTATTTTAAGGGCTTATAAGGAGCTTGGTATTATGAGTAATGGAGATGAGATTATAGTTCCTGCGAACACTTATATTGCTAGTATTTTGGCAATCAGTGCGAATGGATTAATTCCAGTTTTAGTAGAGCCCAATAGATATTCTTATAATCTGGATCCCACAAAGATTGAAGAAAAAATAAGCCCAAAAACTAAAGGCATCTTAGCGGTACATTTATATGGAAATTTAGCTAATATGATGGCTATCAATGAAATTGCATCTAAATATAATTTAAAAGTAATTGAAGATGCGGCTCAGTCTCATGGGGCAACTTTGAATAATAAAAAAGCAGGTAACTTGGGTGATGCCGCTGGTTTTAGTTTCTATCCTGGAAAAAATTTGGGTGCTTTAGGCGATGCTGGAGCTGTTACTACCAATGATGATAACCTTAATTCAGTAATACGTTCATTAGGGAATTATGGCTCTCATGAGAAGTATAAAAACGATATTAAAGGCTTGAATAGTAGATTAGATGAATTACAAGCCGCCTTACTAAGTGTTAAATTAGCATACTTAGATAAAGAAATTTCTGTTAGACGTTATGTTGCGCAACAATATTTATCTAAAATTAATAATTATAACTTAATTCTTCCTCAGATTACTAATGATGAATGTCATGTTTGGCATTTATTTGTAGTACTTGTGAAAGATAGAGAGAAATTTCAATCCTATTTAAATGAGCATAATATTCAGACGGTTATCCATTATCCTATTGCTCCACATCAACAAAAGGCATATTCAGAATTAAATCATTTACAATTTCTTATAACAGAAGAAATACATCAAAATATAATTAGTTTACCTATGAGTCCTGTTTTAACTCAAGAAGAAATTGAATATGTAATTGATGTAGTAAATAAATATACCGTTTAGATTTGGGAGCAAAAATATCTATTAAATACATCTTTAAGGGCTATCTCATAAGAAAGATGAAAAGGATGTATAAACGAAACAAACCTGAATTGTTAAAACCACTAATGAAGGCTATAACAAAAAAATGGTTTTTACATCGTTATTTTATAGATGTTAATACTTATAAACAGCTTTTTCCAGAAAAGATAAGTTACATTTATCAAGAATCAATTCAGTTATATTATTCTTCAATTAAGTTTTATAATAGTAAGCTACATCCATTATTAAAAGAAACCCCTGGTTTTAAATATGCTGCAGTTATAGAAGATACAGAAGTTATTGGAGGTTCTAGTGTAATAATATTAGATGAGCAATATGTTTTATATGATTTAAAATATGCTTTAAATAATACCAATACTGATTTTACTGATGAAGCTATTCAATACTATAATAATGATAAAATAGTTATGGATGCCAATAATATTGATGGGTATTTTAAAAATGCAATTACATTAATTAATAATTATTCATCAAATTATTATCACTTTGTTTTAGAGGTTATCGCGAAATTTGAAGTTTTATCAAAATTAAGTATACCCACAGAAGTTCCTCTTTTGATAGATAATATATGTCTTCATGTACCACAATTCAGACAAGCAATAGAACTTTTTAATAAAGACCATAGGGAGATAAAATGGGTTAAAAAAGGATTAAGATATAAAGTAGAGTTTTTATACCATATCAAATGTCCGAATATTATTCCCCCTAACTATCATCAAATATTAAAGATAAAGGCTAATCATAACTTATTTGATTTTACAACATTAGAATTTGTAAGAAAGAATGTTTTAAAAAAACTTCCTAAAGATTATAAAGGCTATAAACGAATATTCTTATCAAGGAAAAATGCAAGTGCTAGACGCACTTATAATGAAGAAGATGTAATAAAGCTAGTTGAAAAATACAATTTCTCTATTATTTATGTAGAGGAGAAGTCTTTAGAAGAACAAGCTGCTATTTTTAACGAAGCAGAGCTTATTTTAGGCCCAACAGGTGCAGCATTTACAAACATGATATTCTGTAAAAGTACTTGTAAAATAATTTGTTTTACTAATTACGCTATAGACTTATCTATTTTTAGTACAATAGCTAATTTGATTGGTATAGATATGCAGTATATTTATGATAAAACCTTAACATTAGATTCTAATTCCAATATCCACTCATCATTTAATATTGATTTATTGCAATTAGAAGAAGCATTAAGACAAATTATTCATGATAAATAATCATCCTCTAGTTTCTGTAATTGTACCATGTTATAATCATGAAAATTATATAAAGGAATGCCTTTTAAGTGTTATAAATCAGTCATATAAAAATATTGAATTAATTGTCATAGATGATGGCTCATCAGATAATAGTATTCAAATTATAAACCAGCTTCGGACTGATTACGAATTTATTTTTGAGGCACAGGCTAATAGAGGGATTTCAGCAACTTTAAATAAGGGTATTCAAAAATATGCAAGCGGGAAATACATATCCATTTTAGCGTCTGATGATTTTTGGCATCCTAATAAACTAGAAAAGCAAGTGGCTTTTATGGAATTCAACAAAGGTTTTGCTATGGTTTGTAGCAATTCGTATATAGTTAATTCTCAATCTCGGGTTGACACATTTTTTAATGAAAAGCTATTTGATGGTTTATATTCTTTTAATGAAATAGCTCTGGGTAAATGTTTAATACCAGCACTAACTGTACTTATAAGAAGGGATACCTTTGATAGAGTTGGTTATTTTGACGAGAACCTTCTGATAGAGGATTTGGATATGTGGTTAAGAATTTCCTATTCTTTTAAAATAGGAGTATTAAAAGAAAAGTTAGCATATTATAGAAAACACTCAACAAATGTGTCATCAAGAAGTTTAGCTATGTCAGCATCAAGGTTTAAAATTCTTAAAAAATGGCAACATTTACCAACTAATATTTATACTAAAATTGAACGGAATTGGGAATTGATAGCTTTGAATGAGTTTTGGGATATGTATCCAGATGAAGCTATTAAGTACTTTAATCCAAGTTTTAGAAAGCTTTTAAATTCTTCATACAGAAAATTTGCTTTTAAGTATTTTGTAAGATATGTTCTTAAATTAAATTTACGATAATGAAAAAAGTGCTATTTATCACTCCTTTCTTTGGAAGAAATGGCTCAGAAATGCAGCTCATGTACATATTAAAGAACTTAGATGTTAATAAGATACAACCGTATTTATTTTCTAGAAATGATGGGGAGCTATTAAAAGAATTACCTTATAATTTTAAATATTTCATTGGCTATAAAAAACATAAAAATTTCTTATATAGAATTTTTAGATTATTACTCTATACTGTTAATATAAATCCAATTGAGTTTCAACTTAAAAGAATACATAAAAAAGTAAAACCAGATATTTGGTATATCAATACTTTGGCCAATAGAGACGCATTTATTATAGCTAAGAAATTAAAGGTTAAAGTGATTTCACATATCCATGAGCTACCTCTTTCTTATAACTTAGTTAAATCTAAATCCATCCAAAATCTGTTAAGTATCTCAGATTTGTGCATTGGTTGTTCTGCTATTGTTTGTGAGAAATTAGCTGATATGGGGCATAAGAATGTTAAACTCTTATATGGATTCATTGATGACAGCCTCATTAAAATTAAAAAGCCTCAAAATTTGATTAAAAATGAACTAAATATTAAAGGTGATGATTTTGTTTGGATAATTTCAGGAAGAGTAAGTGTAATAAAAGGTGTAGATTATCTCATTCCTTTGATTAAAAAGCTAAAGGCAAACCATAAAGTTATTTGGATAGGAGATATAGATGATTCAGGAACTGTTTTCTATGCTTTACAATCTATACAAAACAAGTTCATTGATAGAGTTAAGTTTATTGGTAAAAAATCTGATGATTATTATGATTATTTTAATATTGGAGATGCTTTTTTATCACTTTCAAGAGAAGATTCTTATCCATTGGTAATGTTAGAGGCGGCACATTTGGGGAAACCAATCGTAGGGTTTAATTCTGGGGGCATTAAGGAATTTGTACAGGAGGGAATAGGTTACATCATAGATTCCTTGAATTACGATGAATTAGCTTTTAAAATGCATGAAGTTGAAGTAAATTACAATAATTTCAACTCAGATTTTATCAAGGAGCATGCAAGAAAAGTGAATTTACATACTCAATCTAAATTATTAAATGAATATCTTTTACATATCTAGTATATCCATATTAATTTTCAAAAGTCTGCATGTCAATTAATTTCTTATAAAGCCCTTGGTGCTGAATTAACTCTTGATGAGTACCTTGCTCAACTACCTGACCGGCTTCTAAAACTAATATTAAATCGGCATTTTGGATGGTGCTTAAACGGTGTGCAATAACCAAAGAAGTACGATTTTTCATTAAATTATTGATAGCTTCTTGAACTAATTTTTCTGATTCTGTATCTAATGCAGATGTTGCCTCATCTAGAATTAGAATGGATGGATTACGTAAAACTGCTCTAGCAATGTTTAGACGTTGTTTTTGGCCGCCAGAAAGCTTCATCCCTCTATCCCCAATATTGGTATGATAACCATTTTCTGTAGCCAAAATAAAGTTATGAGCATTAGCAATTTTTGCAGCTGCTTCTACTTCTTCTTGACTAACTTCATCTATACCAAAAGAGATATTATTAAAAATGGTATCGTTAAACAAAATAGACTCTTGACTTACCATGCCCATCTGTGCTCTTAAAGATTCTATTTTTAAATCACGGATGTCTTTCCCATCAAATAAAATAGCTCCTTCATTTACATCATAAAATCTCGGAATCAAATCAGAAATAGTACTTTTTCCACCTCCAGAAGGACCTACCAGAGCCACTGTTTGCCCTTTTTTAATGGTGAAATTTAGTTTATCGAGGACTTTTTTATCGGTATAACCAAAAGAAACATCTTCAAATCTGATGCTATCAGAAAAAGGTTGTGCCACAACAGCATTTGCTTTGTTTGTAACTTCTGGCTTTTTATCGATAAGATTTAAAACACGCTCTCCGGCAGCTATACCAGAGTGGATATTACTAAAGGCATCTGTTAAAGCTTTTGCTGGACGCATTACTTGTGAGAATATAGCAATATAAGTTACAAAAGCTTCTGGAGCCAGGGTTGAGGCATTTCCAAAAATCAAATTACCACCGTATAATAAAATCCCGGAAACGGTACATATTCCCAAAAACTCAGAAACAGGCGAAGATAATTGCTGTCTTCTGGTCATGGAGCGGGTAATTTTTGAGTATTTTAGATTTTGTTTATCAAACCTATCGGTAACAAAAAATATAGCATTAAAAGCTTTAATCACTTTAATGCTTGATAAGGCTTCATCCAAATAAGAAATCATCAAGCCATAGGTCTCTTGTGATTCTGTAGCTTGTCTTTTTAGCGATTTTACAATTCTTGCTATAATTAAACCAGAAACAGGGATAACCAATAGAGAGAATAAGGTAAGTTTCACAGATATAAGTAAAAGCGCAATAATATAGGCAATAAGCTGTAAAGGCTCTTTAAAAACAACTTGTAAGGTGCCTGTAACAGAGAACTGAACTACTTGCACATCAGAAGCAATTTTAGATATAATATCTCCTTTTCTTTCATTACTAAAGTAACCAACATGCAAATTCATTACGTTGTTAAAAACCGTTTTGCGAAGATTTAATAAAGTATGAATGCGTAAATCTTCCATTATCCTTTGAGATAGGTAACGGAATAAGTTTGCTAGTAGGTTAGAGCAGATAATCACTACACAAACAAACTTTAAAGCTCCTATTTTCCCTTCTGTAATAATGGTTGTTTTGAAATAGTAATTGAATAAATCTATAAGGTAACTAAAAGAGAAGCTGGCTTCAGGAAAACTAGGTGCTATTACTTGTTCTTTAGTATCTAAAAATAAAGTGTTTAATAATGGGATGATTAAACCAAAATTGAGTGTACCAAAAACAACTGCAAACAATGTACAGATTACATAAGGAATTGCGAATTTTTCTATAGGTTTTGCAAAGGATAATAATCTGAAGTATGTTTTCATTCTTTAAATTTCAAAGGTATAAAATTTTTAGGTTGATGTTCAATTTTTCATGTCATGTTTACTGTCTTGATATTAAAAGAAAATATTATTGTTTATAAAAAGATAGAAATGGATTGTACAGATAGATAATATAAGATTATGTTACTATATTCGGCAAAAAAAATATGAACTTTCTACATCAACTAAACTTAAAATTTAGAGCGTTTCGTTATCAAAATAAAACTGATAAAGGAGGAATTAAATATATTCTAGAAAATGTAAAAGTTGGAGATACAGTTCTAGATATTGGAGCTCATAAAGGCGGATATTTATATTTTATTAAGAAGCAAATAGGAGAAAAAGGTAAGGTATATGCTTTTGAACCTCAAATTTCTCTTTTTAATTATTTGGTTAAACTTAAAGCCTATTTGGGATGGAATAACGTTTTTATCAATAATGTTGCACTGTCAAATACAAAAGATATACTTACATTAAGAATACCTATAAAAGGAAGTAAAAAAAGTTCACCGGGAGCTAGCTTAATAGATATTTTCAACAAAGAACAAGAGGTCTTAGAGCAAAAAATTCAGACGCTTACTTTAGATGAATACTGCCAAACCAATCATATATCACCTAAGTTGTTAAAAATTGATGTTGAAGGTAATGAGTTGGAAGTTCTTTTAGGAGGGATTGAAACATTAAAGAAATATTCCCCAAAACTAATTATTGAATCTGAAGAAAGACATGTTGGTCAGGAAAAGGTAAAACAGGTGTTTAATTTTTTACAAGATTTAGGTTATAAAGGTTTTTTTATTAAGGATACAGAGTTTTTACCTCTTGTAGATTTTTCTTTTGAAAAGCATCAAAATTTTAATAATAAACCGTATTGTAATAATTTTATCTTCGAGAAATTTTAAATTTTTTGCAACATTAAATTTTCAAAGTCGTAAAATGTAGTTCATCAAATACATTTTATCATGAAAATTAAATTTTTATTTATTGTAGCAATTGCTGTATCTACCTTAACAGCTTGTAGCAAAGAAGATGTTGAAGTTACTAAAACCACATCAAATGAAAAACATTCTAGTAGTCGATTAGGCGAAAAGTCGTCATTACAAGAAACTGCGTCGACATTAAACTCTGTTTTTTGTTTTTATGACTACTATACTGGTTCTATTCCTGGCGAATGGAATTATTATGGGACTGGACCTGTTTCAGCACCTAGTCATTATTCAACTTGTAGTAATTCTATTCTTAGGTTTGCAGGATCTAGTTTTAACAATGGTTATAATATCCGAACCGAACTTAACACTAATGAAACTTTATACTCACCAAACGGTGTTTATCGTTTAGTCATGCAAGGGGATGGAAATTTAGTTTTATATAATTCTGCCAATAGTGCTATTTGGAGATCGGGTTCGGTTAGTGGTGCCGGCAATTATTCTTTTAGGTGCCAATCAGATGGAAACTTAGTAATTTATAAAAATCCGATTTCAGTATATTCTCCTGGTACCCCTATATGGAATGCAAGTACCAATCCAACTGGCTTATTTCCGGGACAACCTCAACAAGCACTCTTAATCTTACAAGACGATGGTAATTTGGTATTTTACTATCCTGATAATACCAACTTAAGTAATTTAGGTACTTCTTATATTATTGCGAGCACAGGAACAGCAGGAGGTAAAAGAAGTTCTCATAACGGCAAGTTCAGATCACCTAGAGGTTATACTTATACCTACTAGGATATAATCACATATATGATTTAGTAGCTATAGAGGTAGCTATAGCTACTAAATTTAGTATCAAATTAAACTTTTATGATTTTCTTATTTTTTGTCATTTTTTCTATGTTATTAATGACGAGTCCAAGATTTATACTTTTACCAGATTGTTTTTCCATTAGGAAAGTAAAATGCTTTTTACTTTGAATAAGGAGACTTAAATTGGATAAATAGCTTATATAAGCCTTAACTTTATAAAATTTGAGCATTAAAACAGATAGTAGAAAGTCAAAAATGAAAATTTGAATATTCCATTTTAACAAGTCTAAACCGTCTAAATGTAAAAAATGAGCAAAGTATCTATTTCTAAAATATATAAACTTTACCCAATTTCTTTTTTTGTAATCTTTTGTCGTACCAGATATTTCATGTCTACAAACAGCTTCATGCTCATAATAGCACTTCCAGCCCATTCTCCATGCCCTCAAACATAGTTCAAAATCTTCTCCATAAAAGGGACTGAATAAATTATTGAATCCACCAATAAGTTTAATTTTTTTTGTGTTTACTAATACTGCTGAACCTGCTAAAAATATCGTTGGTGTGAAAAAATTGTCATCTTCTACGTAATAAGAATTTTTAATTCTTATTTTTTTTCCATGTAACTCTGGCATTCTGGCAGCATCTTGAATGAAATCATCATTCATTCCAATTATTCTACCCATTACTCCAAAAGTATCTGCTTTTTCAAAATAACAAAACAATTTATCGAAGTAAGAGCTTGTGAGATACACATCAGTATTTAAAAGAAATATAAGTTCTTTGGAGGCTATCTCAATCCCTTTATTACAAGTATCAGAAAACCCTGTATTTTTATCTTTCTCTATTATAGTTATTTGATTATTATATTTTTCTTTTAAAAAGCAAACGGAATCATCTAGAGAAGCGTCGTCTACAACAATTATCTCTACATCATTAATGCTATTTTTAATCACATTAAAATTATGCTCAAAATACTTTTCAAATAAATGTTTCCCATTATAATTGGGGATGATTACAGAGATACTTCGCATCATCTTTACTTTACTTTATTATAATTCTTGTACTCAAAAGGCCTATATCCTGTTCGCTCTTCTATCCATTTTAATAGGCGCCTTCTAAAATTTAGTTTTTTCTTTACTGCTGTAGGGTCAAAAGCGAACTCCCAATTAGTATTCGTAATTCGTTGCTGAATCGCTACAGGGTGACTAGAATTAAATTTCACCAACTCGTCTGCATTGCCATAATCAAAGCTTTCTGCTTTTGGGATGTTGGTTTCAATCCATTCATCATCACGATAAAACTTATTGAAATTTCTCACCTTATGGTTTAGCCCATGTGGTGGTTTAACCCATCCATAATGATAAATATAAGCATCAATTTCTTTAACCTTTATTTTTCTATCCTCAAATCTAAATCCTTGCGCATCTCTGTAAGAATGCATGCCTTTTAAATTTTTGATGATTCTTATTTCTTTTCTATACCAACGTCTAGAAGTAGCGATATAATCATAAGAACCATAAAAATGTAGATACTTAAACAATAAGCCTTCTATGTTTTTATCTTCTAAACATAGCTGCATTTCTTTTTTAATGGTTTCATGATATTTTTCATGCACAACCTCATCGCCTTGGATATAGAACGCCCAATCTGCATCTGATGATATAGCTTTAAATGCTTTGTCTGTTTCTAACGCAAAAGTTTTACCGCCTTCTCTAACGCTATCATCCCAAACAGTATCAATAATTCTGATTTTTGGAGAATTTATAGCCTGTAATAATTGTAAAGTATTATCAGTAGAATTTCCATGAGCGATAATAAATTCATCGCATAGGGGTAAGATGGATGTAATTGCCTCTACTATGGGATAATCATTAACTACAGCGTTTCTAATAAAGGTAAAGCCAGCTACTTTCATCTTTCTGATAAAGTTTTGATTTTAAAATTCGTGAATAAAAGTAACAAAAATACTACACTAATACCGCTTATCTGTCTTTCCATGGTATTATCTGTAAACATGTGGAGGATAATTGGGATAATAAAAGCTAAAAATTTGATGTTATGCGTTATTTCTTTAAATAGGATGATTAACCCACCTATAAAAATAAAAACACTAAGAATTACGCCATATGAGGCTAAAAAATATAAGTATTGATTATGGATAAAAACTCTGTTTTGAGGGATGAGCCAATAGGAGTTTAGGGCATATTGTTCATCCATTTCATGTTTTAAATCTGCAGGAGCCACACCTATAAAAACATTGTTTTTAATAACTTCTATTGCACATTTATTTGCTGCCCAACGCTGGCTTATGGACAAATAATTAGGATTTTGGTTTTCTACTAAACTGATGATGTCATTTTTAGTATAAATAACTTTTTGCTTAATAGCGGGCACTTTTTGATAAACAATAATAGCAGCTAAAAATAATAGAAGAGCATAACCTAAGTATTTATAATTTTTGGTGATGATAAGCTCTCTACCTATAAAAAATAATCCTGAAAGTAATAAGGAAATTAGGGTGAAACGTTGCGCTATTATGATTAAACCCATCAGAAATAGAATCAATAAGGCTATAATAATTCTTTTTTTAATTGGCTCTTTTTGATTTAAAAGTGACATCCATAAAGCTGTAAAAGCAATGCTGTAAAGCAGGCCAAGTTCTGTATGGTAAGGCCCTAAAACCGAAGTTATGCTGCCGCTTTTAGCAATAATCTCTTTATATATTTGCTGATGAGATAATATCCATACCAAATCTATACTGATACAAAGAACTCCGCAAAATCCAAAAAATGAAACTAAACGTTGAATTGTAGCCTCACCAGGTTTTTTAGCGAATATAAAAACCAAAGGTAATACCCATAAAAAGCTATTTTTAAATAGGATATTTAGCCATGTAACTTTATCTGTAGTATTCCAAATACTTAAACATATAAGAATGTATAGCCCTATAAAAAAATAGTGCTTTAGCTTTATAGGATTGATTTTTTGATGATGATAAAAGCTATTTATAGCTATTAAAAGCATTATAGGAAGAGAAATGGATAAAATTGCTCTAGAAAAAAACAATCCAAAGATGAGTAAAAAACAAGTTGCTTCTAAAGCATGTTCTTTTAATAAAGAATAAATGCCGGCTTTAGCCATCTTGCTCATTTTAAATTGATATTTTTACTTGAAACATAACCAAAGTTAAATTAATGTTAGACAAGGCAAAAAAACTATTAGTAAGTATTAGTTCTGGAGATGTTAAATCTCTTGCCAGGGCTTTAACAATTGTAGAAAATGATTTAGCTGGGGCTGATGCTATTTTAAAATCTTTACATCCACACCAAACTCCTGTTATTGGAGTTACTGGTCCGCCTGGGGCTGGGAAAAGCACTTTATTAAATAGTTTAATTGGGAATTTAGCTCAAAAAGGAAAAAGGATAGCAATTTTAGCAGTAGACCCAACATCGCCTTTTAGTTTTGGTTCTTTGTTGGGAGACCGTATTCGGATGAAAGATCAATTCAATCACCCAAATGTTTTTATTCGTTCTTTAGCAACCAGAGGTGCTTTAGGTGGCTTATCTAGCAAAACCATAGAAATGACGGATGTTTTAAAAGCCGCTCATTTCGATTTTATTTTTGTAGAAACTGTTGGTGTTGGGCAGTCTGAGGTTGAAATTGCTGGCTTGGCAGATTTAACCATGGTAGTTCTAGTTCCAGAATCTGGTGATGAAATACAGCATATTAAATCGGGCTTAATGGAAATTGCTGATGTTTTTATTGTAAACAAATCAGATAGGCCAGACGCTCAATTATTTACCATTAGTCTTCAAAAATTAATTAGAGAAAAGCATCAACAAATAAAAGTTTTTAATACCATCGCCGATAAGGGAATCGGCGTTATTGAACTTGCCAATGAAATTTTGGCTTTTAAACCTCATGATGGGCTTAAGAAAATAGAATTGCTTACCCAAAAAGCTTGGCAGCTAATCCAGAATTATAGGATGAGAGATATAAAAAAAAATAAGCTTCAGCAAAAAATTACCGAAGCTTATCATCCTCATTTTAATATTTATCAGTTTATAGAAACTTTTATGCGTTCATGATAGCTTCTATTTCCTCTGCTTCTATGGGGATATGTGCCATTAAATCTACCGGATCATTTGCAGTTACTAGAATATCGTTCTCTAGCCTGATACCTAAATTTTCTTCCAAAATATAAATTCCTGGCTCGCAGGTTAAAATGTTACCAGCTTCAAATGGCTTGTACCTATCAGAAATATCATGTACATCTAAACCTAAATGATGCGATGTGCCATGCATGAAATATTTTTTATATGCAGGTACTGCCGGATTTTGTTTAGCAACATCATGTTTGTCTAATAAACCAAGCTTTATCAATTCGCTTGTCATAATTTTTCCTACTTCATCATGGTATTCGTTCCAAATAGTGCCTGGTACCAACATCTTCTTTGCTTCTTTAAAAACATGTAAAACAGCATTATAAACATCTTTCTGGCGTTTAGTAAAGCGGCCGTTCACCGGGATAGATCTGCTTAAATCTGCATTATAGTTTGCATACTCTGCTGCAAAGTCAAATAATATAACATCGCCATCTTTACATGGCTGATTATTATCATTATAATGCAGTACGCAAGCGTTTTTGCCTGAAGCTATAATAGGTTCGTAAGCATGGCCTGTGGCACCTTGTCTAATAAACTCGTGAATAATTTCTGCCTCAATTTCATACTCCATCACGCCAGGCTTAACAAATTTTAATACCCTGTTAAAAGCGTCTCCGGTAATATTACATGCCTTTTGCGTAATAGCAACTTCTATTTCAGATTTCACCATCCTTAAATTCCGCATAATAGGCGCAACACGTTGGTAGTGATGTAAAGGATATTTAGATTTTAAGTCCTCAATAAATCTCAAATCCCTATAAGGAACATGATTTGCATAACGGTCATTCTCATTAGTATTGAGATAAATATTTTCTGCATAATGAATTACAGCAGATAAAATATTCCAGAAATCATCTAACCAATAGATATTTTTAATTCCCGAAACACGTTGAGCTTCTTCCTTTGTATACTTGTGCCCTTCCCAAATAGCTATATGCTCATTGGTTTGTCTTAAAAATAGGACTTCTTTGTACAAAGGATTAGGACAATCGGGGAAAAGTAATAAAATGGTTTGTTCTTGGTCTATTCCGGATAGGTAATATAAATCCGGATTCTGCTTAAATTTATATAATTGATCTCCGCTTCTGGTATATTCATCGTTTGAATTAAAAATGGCTAAGCTGCTTTTTTTTAGGTGCTTAGAGAAATTATTGCGATTTAGAACGAATAAATCTGCATTTTCAGTAGTATATTTCATGAAACTAATTTAAGAAACCCTATTTTAAAATCATTCGTATAAACTTTAGATATTAAAAATATTTTGGAATGAAGTTTGATGAGTTGCTGATGTCAAACTTAAAATTTATTTTTACGACAAATTACAATTAAAATTGTTTAACCTTTAAAAAAATGATTATGAATTATTCTACATTGAAGAAAACGGTCGCTTTATCATTAGCTACTGCTTTCGCTGTAGCGGCACATGCGCAGGAAACTCCTGCTACGACGTCGTCGTCTGCAAAGATTTTCGGAGGGAGAGGCCAGTACAGAACTTGGACTTTTGGCGTTAACGCTGGTGGTTCTTTACCTTTAAGTATCATTGGTGGTACTAATGATTTCGGTAAAAACGTTGAATTTGGCGAGCATACAATGGGCTTTTACTACGGTATCTCATTAAGAAAACAATTAGCACATTCTTTCGGCTTACAAGGTAACTTAAGCAGAGGTAATGTTATTGCTTATAATAAAGGTGTTGGTACTTTCAGACCAGGTGATGCAAGACCATTTAGTACTGCAAAAACAGAAGTACAATATGACATTAACTTAAGTGGTGTTGTTAACGTAGCAACTGTAGACTTCTTAAGAAGAGAAAATGCAGTTAATTTCTATGTTTCTGCTGGTTATGGTTTAATTGCTTTTAACCCAATGTTATATACTACCTATGCTGGTGGCGATGGTACTCCTGCAGTAAACAACAAAGGTTTATATGGTGATGAAGGTTCTAATGACTATATCAGACAAGCTTACATCCCTGTAGGTGCTGGTGTTAAATTTAAATTATCAGACCGTGTTGCTTTAGATTTTGGTTATGATACCAAATTTATTGATGGTGATAACTTTGACGGTGTTTACGCTGGTGGTACTTCAAAAGATAAATTCTCTGTTGTACGTGGTGGTTTAGAATTCTCTTTAGGTTCTAAAGCGAAACCAGATTTAAACTGGGTTAACCCAATTGCTATGATGTATGATGAATTAAAAGATCCTACATTACGTCAAGAAGTTGAAGCATTAAAAGGTCGCGTTACTAATGTTGAGCAATCTGTTCAAGATCTTAAAAAAGATTCTGATGGTGATGGTGTTGCTGATCACTTAGATAAATGCCCTAATACACCTGCTGGTGCTAAAGTTGATGGTGCTGGTTGCGAGTTAGATACTGACGGTGATGGTGTGCCAGATTGGAAAGATGATTGCCCTACTGAAAAAGGTACTGCAGAATTAAACGGTTGTCCTGAAATGGGTTCAGCTACTATGTCTGGTGTTGATAACATTCAGTTCGAATATAACTCTTCAGTTTTAAGAACTTCTGCTTACCCTACTTTAGATAAAATTTCATCTATGATGAGAGCTAATAAAGCTCAAGGTCTTCAATTAGATGGCCACGCTTCTGAAGAAGGTACTGATGCTTACAACATGCAATTATCTGTTGATAGAGCTAATGCAGTAAAAACTTATTTAGTTAACTCTGGTGTAGACGCAAAAAGAATTTCTACAAAAGGTTACGGTGAAAGCCGCCCTATTGCATCTAACGCAACTGAAGAAGGACGTGTTAAAAACCGTCGTGTTGAATTCAGACAGAAATAATTAAAACAAATTATAAGAAAAGGGAGTTTTTGAAAAAAGACTCCCTTTTTTATTTTATAAATTTGCGATATGTTATATTTCTTTAGAAAGAAAGATCCTAATAGGCCTGATAATTTTAATCTGCGAGTAATGCATTGGATTAACAAAACAGCTATCATTGTTTTTTTACTTGGCTTAATTTGGAAACTGTTAGATTGGTTTGTCTTACATTAATAGACAACCATTTAAAATTTAGATAATGAAAAAAATCATCCATACACCTTTGGCACCAGCGCCAATAGGTCCTTATAGCCAGGCAGTATTGGCTGGCAATACTTTATATGTTTCTGGTCAGATAGCCTTAAATCCAGAAAGTGGTCAAATTATAGATAGTACTTTAGAGTTAGAAACCAAGCAAGTAATGTCTAATCTGCAAGCAGTTTTAGAAGCGGCTGAGATGAATTTTAGCCATGTAGTAAAAACCTCTATTTTCTTAAGTGATATGTCTTACTTTGCTCAAGTAAATGAAATATATGGGCAGTATTTTACAGGAGATTATCCAGCAAGAGAAACTGTAGCGGTTAAAACATTACCTAAAAATGTTAATGTAGAAATATCTGTTATTGCTGTTAAAGCTTAATGAGCTTAAAGTTAAAGTGTTTTTTAGCAGCATTATCTGCTAATATCATCTGGGGTTTTGTGGCCGTACCAATTAGGTTTGTTCAGAACTATCAGGCAGAGCAAATTCTGTTTAGCAGGATATTAGCATCCTTAATTATTTGCTGGGTATTCATTATCAGTTTTCAAAGAAAGCAATTACGTATTGATATCAATACCTTAATATTTACACCAAAATCAGAAAGAAAAAACCTTCTTCTATTATTGCTTACTTCTGGTATTTTAATCACATTTAATTGGTATGCTTTTATTTATGTTATCAACAATGTAAGTCTTAATTCGGCGGCTTTTGCTTACATGATTTGCCCTTTGATAACGGCTTTGTCTGGCTTTATTATCTTGAAAGAGGATATCAATAATCAAAAAATTGTAGGAATTATTATTGCGCTTATAAGTGTACTTATTCTTGCAACAGGCTCCTTAAATGAAGTTTTATGGTCTATCATTACCGCTAGTTTTTATGCTTTTTATTTAATTGTACAAAGAGTTATTAAAGCCTTTAATAAGATTAATATGCTGGGCTTACAACTAATTATTGCCTTTACTTTGATATTGCCTCTGTATCTAAATTTAGGTTTAAGTATTCCTTCTAGCTTAGATTTTTGGTTTGATATTATTGTTATAGCAGTTTTGTTTACATTGGTGCCCTTATTTTTAAGTTTATATGCGTTAGAAGGTTTACCTTCTTCTACAGTTGGGATTATTATATATATTAATCCAGTAATTGCATTTGGTGTAGCATATTTGTATTTCCAAGAGGGCATTACCATTATTCAAGCTTTAGCATATTTATTATTGGTATTCGCTGTTATCATTTTTAATTGGAAAATATTATCAGGCACAATACGTAAATTAGCATCAAGAGAAGCTACAGATTTTGAATGATTCATTATTTAAAACTCCTATAGAGTATCTAAAAGGTGTTGGTCCGCAAAGGGCAGAAGTTTTAAAAAAAGAGGCTGGAATTTTCACTTATGAAGATTTACTATGCTATTATCCTTTTAGATATATTGATAGAACACAATTCTATAAAGTAGCAGAAGCACCACCAGATTTAGCACATGTACAAATATTAGTTAGGCTAAAGTCTTTCGAAATCATCGGCGAAAAGCAAAGTAAAAGATTAATTGCCAAAGCTTATGATGATAGTGCCGAGATAGAACTGGTATGGTTTCAGGGGATAAGATGGGTAGAGAAAAACCTGAAGTTAAATCAGGTTTATATCATTTTCGGGAAGCTCAACTATTTCAATGGTAAAGCGCAAATGGCACATCCAGAAATGGAGCTTTTTTCTAAGGAAAATGTAATTAAAGGTAATTTAAGTTTACAGCCTGTATACTCATCAACAGAGAAATTAAAACAGTTTTCTTTAGACACCAAAGGTATACAAAAGCTTACGGCTAATTTATTAGAATTAATTGCCGATAAAATAGAGGATGTTTTACCAGATTATATCCTACAGAAATACAAATTAAACTCGCACAAAGAGGCTTTACTACAAATTCATTTTCCTACGGATAGTAAATCTCTAAAAAGAGCGCAAACAACCTTAAAGTTTGAAGAGCTATTTTTTATTCAGCTCAAAATGTTGAGGAGCAAGCTATTAAGAACTTATAAATTTAAAGGTAATGTGTTTGCACAGGTTGGCGATAAGTTCAATTATTTTTACGAGCATTTATTACCGTTTTCTTTAACCAATGCCCAAAAGAGGGTAATTAAAGAGATAAGATCTGATACCCAAAAAGGCATACAGATGAACAGATTGGTGCAAGGCGATGTTGGCTCTGGTAAAACCGTGGTTGCTTTAATGAGTATGCTTTTAGCTATTGATAACGGCTTTCAAGCTTGTTTAATGGCACCAACAGAAATTTTGGCAACACAGCACTATCATTCTTTAAAAGCTTTGCTAAAAGATGGCTTCGTTGAAATAGCTTTATTAACGGGCTCAACAAAAAAGAAAGAACGTAATGTTCTTTTTGAAAAGTTAGCCAACGGAGAGTTAGGAATTTTAATTGGTACGCATGCACTCATAGAAGATACGGTACAGTTTAAAAATTTAGGCTTGGTAGTGATAGATGAGCAACATCGTTTTGGTGTAGAGCAAAGAGCTAAACTATGGCGTAAAAATGTGATACCGCCACATGTTTTGGTAATGACAGCCACGCCAATTCCACGTACCCTTGCCATGACCTTGTATGGGGATTTAGATGTATCCATGATTAATGAGTTGCCTGCTGGTAGAAAACCTATTGAAACCATTCATCTCTATGAAACACAACGCTTGAGGATGTTTGGTTTGATGAAACGAGAAATTACCCTGGGCAGGCAGGTGTATATGGTTTATCCGCTTATTCAGGAAAGTGCCAAACTAGATTTAAAAAACTTGATGGATGGTTTAGAGGTAATGGCCAGAGAGTTTCCTTTACCACAATATAAATTTAGTGTAGTGCATGGGCAATTGGCTGCAAAAGATAAAGAATATGAAATGCAGCGCTTTGTAAAGGGAGAAACCCAAATTATGGTTGCCACTACGGTTATTGAAGTTGGGGTAAATGTTCCTAATGCTTCTGTTATGATTATTGAAAATGCAGAGCGCTTTGGATTATCACAATTACACCAATTAAGAGGAAGAGTAGGAAGAGGGGCAGAACAATCTTACTGTATATTGATGTCTGGGGTAAAACTCAGTAAAGAAGCAAAAATAAGATTAGAAACCATGGTAAGAACCAATGATGGTTTCGAAATATCAGAAATTGATTTACAATTACGTGGTCCTGGGGATATAGAAGGAACCCAACAAAGCGGTATTTTAGACCTTAAATTGGCTGATATTTCGCAAGACCAACAAATATTGCAGGAAGCCAGAAAAACAGTGATAGAAATTTTTGAGGAAGACCCCGACTTAAATTTAGAAAAACATCATACTTTAAAAAAGTTCTTCTCTGTAAAGAAAAACGGAATCTCATTAGATAAAATATCTTAAAATTATAAATAAACAACATTGGCAGCTACTTCTACAGACCCCTATATAGCACTAAAATTTCCAGAATTTAGGTATTTCTTAGGGATGCGATTTTTCTTTACCATAGGTTATCAAATACAAGCCGTAGTATTGGGCTGGTATGTTTACAATATTACCAAAGACCCACTTTCATTAGGTTTAATAGGTTTAGCAGAAGCAATTCCTTCTATTGGTATTGCTTTATATGGTGGTTATGTGGCAGATAAATCAGACAAAGCGGTTTTAATAAAATGGGTGGTTGGCTTAATGGTTTTAGCATCTTTTGCTTTATATATTGTAACCACACCAAGCATTGTCGCACTAATAGGAACCACTAAAGTTATTGCTGCAATTTATAGCATTATTTTTATAGTTGGTATTGCAAGAGGTTTCTTCTCACCTGCAGCTTTTTCTTTAATGGCGCAAATTATTCCGCGAGAGCATTACCCAAACTCTTCTACCTGGAATAGCTCTATTTGGCAAATTGCAGCTATTGTAGGCCCTGCTTTAGGAGGTTTATTATATGGTTTTATAGGTGTACATGCTACCTTATTAGTTATTGTTGCAAGTATTTCTATTTCTTTTCTAGGAACGTTTTTCTTCAAAAGCGTACCTCCTACTTACGTACGTAAAACTAGCATTTACGAAAGTTTATCAGAAGGTTTAAAGTTTGTTTTTAAAACCAAGATGCTTGTTGGCGCCTTAAGTTTAGATTTATTTTCGGTGTTTTTTGGCGGTGCTGTGGCCTTAATTCCGGTAATTGCAAGCGAAGTTTTAAAAGTAGGCGCTCAAGAGTTTGGTATGATGAGGGCTGCACCTGCTTTAGGTGCTGTTTTAACTATGTTAGTAATGACTCGTTTCTCGCCAATGGGTAAACCTTGGCGTAATCTTTTGTTTGCTGTGGCTGGTTTTGGAATATCTATTATAGGTTATGGCTTATCAAGAAATTTATATCTCACCCTTTTCTTTTTGTTTTTAGAAGGTGCTTTTGATAGTGTAAGTGTGATTATTCGCTCTACCATTTTACAATTGCTTACGCCTGATGAAATGCGGGGCAGAGTATCAGCTGTTAATGCCATGTTTATAGGTTCTTCAAATGAGATTGGTCAGTTTGAGTCTGGTTTAACAGCAAAATTAATGGGTACTGTACCAGCCGTTTTATTTGGTGGGAGTATGACTTTAGTAGTAGCCGCCATTACTTGGATGAAAACTCAAAAGCTTATCCCTAAAACTTTAAGTGATATTAGTAAACAATCTTAAAATTTCTTACGACTAGCCATTGGTTTACCCCAGAAGAAATAAATGATAGCGCCAAGAAGCGGTATCAGAATCACAATTAATAACCAAACCAGTTTGAGGTTGGCAGATAAGTTTTCGTTAAAAAAAATATCTTTAGCGGTTACCAAAGCCACCAATAGCGGGAAAAAGAACAAACCAGCCAGCAACATAAAATAACCAGTTTGTGATAGTTGTAATAATACCGATAGCATCTTGAACTATATTTTAATCATTAATACTTTAAAATTAAACAAAAGCTTTATCGTTTAGCCTTTTCTCGCCAATTTGTTGTCTCCACATGGCGTAGTATAAGCCTTTTTCTGCTAATAAATCTTCATGTTTACCAACCTCAACAATGTGGCCACGCTCTAAAACAAAAATCCTATCGGCATGCATAATGGTTGATAAACGGTGAGCAATTAAAATGGTTATTCTTTCTTTTCCTCCAGATACATCTCTGATAGTTTCTGTAATTTCCTCTTCAGTGATAGAGTCTAATGCTGATGTTGCCTCATCAAAAACTAAAATATCTGGCTGTCTTAAAAGTGCTCTAGCGATAGATAATCTTTGCTTCTCGCCACCAGAAACTTTAACGCCCCCTTCGCCAATTACGGTATTTAAACCAGCATCGGCCCTAGCCAATAAAGACTGGCAAGCAGCTTTTTGTAAAACCTGCATACAAGCCTCATCACTTGCATTTGGGCTCACGAATAGTAAATTTTCTCTTATGGTACCAGAAAAAAGTTGAGTATCTTGAGTTACAAAACCAATTCGCTCTCGTAGCTCATCTAAATCTATTTCATTGCTATGGATGCCGTTATAATTTACTTCGCCTTCTTGAGGCTGGTATAGCCCAACCAGTAATTTTACCAAAGTAGTTTTACCAGAGCCAGAGGGGCCAACAAAAGCAATTGTTTCTCCCTTTTTTACGCTAAAGCTGATGTTATGCAAAGCCGGAGCTAAGGCGGTTAAATGCTGAAAGCTTAGATTTTTAAGCTCTAACTCATGAATTGGTCCAGTATGTTTCGGGTGTAAAGGTTTAACCTCTTTTGGAGTGTTTAAGGTTTTTTGGAAATTATTTAAGGATGCTTCTGCCTCCCTATAGGTTAAAATGATATTACCAAACTCTTGTAGTGGACCAAATAAGAAGAATGAGTAAAACAAGAATGTAAAATACTGTCCTGCAGATATATCATTTTTAAAAATAAGCAAGAGTAAAATTACCACCATGGTGCTTCTAACAAGGTTTACTGTTGTGCCTTGTAAAAAGCTCATACTACGTACATATTTTACTTTTTTAAGCTCTAGGTCTAGAATTTTATAAGTGGTATTGTTTAATCTGTTAATCTCTTGGTTAGCTAAACCTAAGCTTTTTACCAGTTCTATATTTCTTAAAGATTCTGTTGTAGCGCCAGCCAAAGAGGTAGTAGCACCCACAATTTTCTTTTGGATAGTTTTTATTTTCTTGCTCAAAAACCAACTCACTACAAATATTAAAGGTATAGAAGCAAAATAAACTAGCGTAACTTTATAGCTTACTGTTAAAGAATAGATGATGACGAAAACCATCCCTACCAAACTTGTAAATAAGATATTGATAAAAGCGATGATAAACTTTTCAGAATCTGTTCTCACTTTCTGTAAGATGCCTAAGGTTTCGCCACTACGTTGGTCTTCAAAGGTTTGATAAGGTAATTGCAATGAGTGAGATAATCCATCAGCATACATTTTAGCACCTAATTTTTGGGTAATAATATTAGCAAAATAATCCTGAAAGTTTTTAGCAATCCGAGATACCATAGCCGCACCAACAGCCAAACCTACCAGTTTTAACACGCCTAAAGTAAATTCAGACTCTGTTAATTCATCTTTTTTGTTGATGAAATTATCTACAATTTTACCAGTAATATGTGGGTCTATTAAAGAAAAACATTGGTTAATAGCAGCAAATAATAGTGCTAAACCTATTAAACCTTTATATCCTCTTAAATACTGAATAAGAATTTTCATGACAATGCTACTATACCTCACAAATATAGAATTGATTCATGTCTATTATCTCATTTACTAGTAATATTTAGAAACGTTTAACTGACATTTATTTGTAGCGTAAAAGTTACAGCTATTATTTAAGAGGATTTAAACTTAAATCAAAAAAAATAGTCCTTATTTTGCACAAACTCACCTAAACTTATAAATGAAAAAATTTTTCATCAGTATTGTATTTGCCTTAATTTGCTTACAAGCCTTAGCACAAAGACAGCCATTAACGGTCTCGGGTCAGTTAAAAGATTCGACAGGAGTTACTGTAATTGGCGCTTCCGTTAAATTGGTATCAACTTTAGATACGGTTTTAACTACATCAGACTTAAACGGAAATTTCACTTTCAGAAACATCAAATCTTCGGTTTTTACGCTTTCTATCTCAGCTTTAGGATATAAAGCTATTACCAAGAGTTTTACTTTAGAACGCCAAAGAGGGCAACAGGTATTAACACTAGGTAATATCATATTAGCAACCGATAGCAGACAGCTGGGCGAGATAGTGGTTGATGGTACACCTGATGTATTGGTTAAAGAAGATACCTTACAATACAAGGCCGATAGGTATAAGCTAAAAGAGAATGCTTTAGCAGAAGATTTATTAAAAAAATTACCGGGTGTAGAGGTTGATAGAGAAGGTAATGTAACCGCACAAGGTAAATCTATTACTAGAGTACGTGTAAACGGAAAAGATTTTTTTGGTGGCGATGTTAAAACGGCAACACAACAAATTCCGGCAGATTTATTAGAAAACGTACAAATTATAGATGATTATGGAGATAGAGCCAATATTACGGGTGTAAGAGATGGCGAGCCAGAAAGAATCTTGAATTTCACGATAAGACCTGATAGAAATAAAGGTTATATCACCAGAGGAACTGTAGGAGCAGGTAATTTAGAGCGCTACCAAGCATCAGTTTTCGCTGCTAATTTTAATAATGCCAGACAAATATCAGCGCTAGCAAATTTAAATAACACTAATGCCAATATTTTCAGTTTAACGCAAGGTACTGGTGGTGGCGGTGGTAGAGGCGGTCGTGGTGGTTTTGGCGGTGGTAATGCCGATGGTTTAACCAACATCAGGTCATTAGGCTTAAACTTTCGTGATGAGTGGAGTAAGAAAGTAACTGCTTACGGTAGTTATAGTATAGCTTCAAGAGATAACAATACTTTTAATAGGTCTTTTCAAGAGATACTTAATGCCAATACTGTAGTACAAAACCTTGATTTTAGTAATGCAGATAATGGTAACTTAAGCCATAGGTTTGATTTTAATATCGAGTATAAAATAGACTCTCTAAACTATTTGAAGATTACGCCAAGGTTTAGTTATGCTACAGGAGATGCGGTAGATATATCTACATTTTCTATCAATAATGATAATACTCCTTTTTCTAGTGGCCGTATTAATGATTTTAGCGATTCTAGATCACCTAATTTTAGCACTGCTATTTTATTTAACCATAGGTTTAGAAAGGCACAAAGAAATTTAGCTATAACCGCAGACATTAGTACCAACTCGAGCCTTAGAAATCAAGAAACAGAGAATTTTAACTCACTAGCTTCTAATCCTAATAATGAAGAATATCAGCGACAGCTAATAGAAAATGATAATGGAAATGATAACCTAAGATTGGGTTTCTCTTATAATGAGCCTTTATCTAAAACAGCTGGTTTAGAGTTCAATTATGAATACAATTACAACAACATAAAGAATAATAGAACGGTATTATCTACCCAAAATCAAAATACAACACCTGTAGTTGATGAAGATTTAAGTAACGAATATGAATTTCAGTTTGTTACCAATAGGTTTGGGTTAAATTATCGGGTAAGAGAAGCTAAATACAATTATTCTGTTGGTATGGGTGTACAACCATCAGTTTTAACAGGTAATGCTATTACTTTAGGCACCACAACAAGAACAAAAGTGGTTAATATTTTCCCTTCAGGTAGATTCAATTATAAATTTTCTAGAACTAAAGAGTTAACGTTAAATTACAGTGGCAGAAGTAACCAGCCTAGTTATAATCAATTACAACCAGTAACAGATAATTCAAACCCTCAGTTTCCGGTAACAGGTAATCCAAATTTGGAGGCCGAGTTTAACAATACTTTTAATGTAAGGTATAATAATTTTAATGCAGAGTCTGGCAGAACATTCTTTACTAATATCTCCTACAATTTTACTCAAGATAAAATTGTAACCAACACCATCAGGATACAAAATTCTGCTATAGGGGCTTTACAAGAAACTCAATATTTAAATACCAATGGTTTTTATGCGGTAAATGGTTTTTATTTCTTCTCTAAAGCATTTAATGATAAAAAATACACCTTAGGTTTTAGAGGGTCGGCAAACTATAATAATCAGGTTTCTTTTATTAGCAACCAAAAAAATATTGCAAGAAACACCGTTTTAAGTCAGCGTTTACAATTACAAATACAACCAAAAGATTGGTTAGAGATTGTACCAGCAGCTAGTTTTAGCTATAATGTTAACGATAATACATTGAACGAAAGAGCAAATGCAAAAGTTAATACTTGGAGCTTTAGTTTTGATAGCAAAATATATTTTACCAAAACTTTTTTAATTGGTACGCAGGCTGATAAAAATCTAAATAGTGGTTTTAATAGTGTAAGCGTAAATCCATTTATTATCAATGCCTATTTAGAGAAGCAATTTTTTAAAGGTAAAACAGGAGCTTTAAGATTATCAGCATTTGACTTATTAGATGAAAATGTTGGCGTTAGTAATACTGTAAACTCTAATATTAGAGTAGAAAGAGAAAGCAACCGTTTAGCACAATATTTTATGCTTACGTTTACCATGCGTATCAACAAGTTTGCAGGAAAAAATAATTTAGAACCTGAAATGGGAGAAGGGCAAAGAAGGTGGAGAGGTGGCGGTGGCGGAAGACCAGAAGGTAGTTTCTAACAAAAAAAGGTCTGATTTTTTAAATCAGACCTTTTTTTGTTAAAGTCTATTGTTATCTACATTGATTAAACCTTTTTTAAGCGTAAAAACCACATATTCTCTGTTTCTATGTAGTCTTTCTTGCAGATGATTGATGAGGTCATCCTCTTTACTAGGTGCAAAAACAAGGTCTTCATCTGTTAAATGATTGTATTTTCTTTTCAGCTTTATTTTTAGCCTATCCCAATCTTTTATAGCTATTGTAATCTCTGCCATGGTTTTATATTTGATACAAAAATAGAATAATGTACTTAATTGTAAAGTGATTTCCTTATCATTATTTATAATTGCAAACAATAATTTGGTCTAATTTGTGTTAGTGCTTAGAACAAATTAAAAAACGAATATGAAAAAAATACTATTCTTGAGCTTATTTGCCCTGTTATGTGCAAGTAGTTCATTCGCTCAATTTAATTTAGGGATAAAAGGAGGCTTAAATTACTCCACGATTAAAGCAGAAGATCAACAATTTGATGAGTCTGGCATTTTAGGTTATCAATTAGGTTTATGGTCTAGAATTGGCGGTAATTTTTACTTACAACCAGAGCTTTATATTGGTTCTAAAGGTGCCGATTTTAAATTTCAGACCGTAGGAAGCACTGTGGTACAAAGTGGCGAAGCCAGATTTACAACTTTAGATGTTCCTTTATTATTAGGCGCTAAAATAGGTGGCGATAAACTCAACTTTAGGTTGATGGCCGGGCCAGCTTTTCAGTTTAATTTAGATACCGATGATGATGCTTTTTCACAGGCGGTTAATCCAGATTTTTATAAGTACCGAGATTTTGTAACCAACTTACAAGCCGGTGCTGGAGTTGATATTGGCAATATGTCTGTTGATTTAAGATACGAAACCAGCTTGCAAGACATCAATAAAAATGATGGACTAAGCCAAAGTTTATTACACCTAAGCTTAGGATTCAAGATTTTTTAAGCATATATAAATAGGATTTAAAAAAGCCGATTTTGTAATCAAAATCGGCTTTTTCTATTCTGGAAAACTCAGCTTTCCCATACTAATTTTGGGTAATTTTTCTTGATTTTGGAAGTTATATCCATCAGGCTGGCCGCATAAAGTTTCATTAGCCAACAAGGCAAATAATAAAGCTTCTTTAGCATCGGGGTTAATACCCAAAACCTCTTGCATATTTATAAAAGTAAGACCGGGTAAATGGTGTATTAAGCGTTCTACCAAAAGTGGGTTATGCATACCACCGCCACTTATCAAAATTTCTATTTCTCCGCTTACGCTGATGTTTTCTTGAATAGCTTTAGCAATACCTAAAGCAGTAAATTCACATAAAGTTGCCAAAACATCTTCTTCTTTTAAATGGCTGGTATTACTTTTTTGTTGCGCATCATTTAAATATGCCAAATTAAAATGTTCTGGTCCGGTACTTTTTGGAACTGGTTTGGTAAAAAAATTATCAGCCAATAAAGCCTCTAATAAATCATGATTTAAGCTACCTTTTTTAGCGTATTTAGCATCCTCATCAAAATACAAATTAAATTTTTGCATCATAAAATGGTCTAAAATTGTATTTCCAGGACCAACATCCGTAGAGAAAATATTTTCTGCCTTTCTTTTCGCCGGTAGATAAGTAAAATTAGCTATACCGCCAATATTCAATAAAATCCTATCTATTTCCTGATGTGCAAAAAGTAAATAATCGCCATAAACGGCAAGCGGAGCGCCCTCTCCACCAGCTGCAATACTTTTTTGTCTGAAATCACTTAGCGTGATAATACCTGTTAAATGTGCAATATGGTCTCCATCGCCTATTTGTAAAGTAGCATCAGGATAATTGTTAAGCTGATGCTTAATTTTTGGTGCGTGGTAAACCGTTTGACCATGACTGGCAATAGCATCTACATCATTTGAAGTATAACCCCATTTTTTTAAAGTTTGGTTTATAATTTCAGCATGTTGCTTAGCTATTTGCGCATTTAACAAGCATAGTAATTCTAAGTCGACCGTTTTTTTAGAGAAAACTTGTTTAATAGCTTCTTTGAAAGAGTTTTCATAAGGGCAAGTTTCAAAATGCAAGATTTCTACTGAGGTACTTAAACCAGCACCTTTAAATTTACATAAAGCCATGTCTAAGCCGTCTAAAGACGTTCCAGACATGAGGCCGAGAATAATTCTCTCTTCTTTTTGAGCAATTTTAAAAAGCTTCTCTAAATTTTTATTCATCTTAATAACTCATGCTTACAATCTTAGCAACATCTGCCGGCGTAATAGCTTTATGTTCGCCTAGGGCTTTCCAGCCTCTTGTATTAAATCTCTCCTCAATGCTTTCTGCAGTTCCTTCATAGGCTTCAGTATACTCTGATAATTTAGTTTTTATTCCTAACGAATGGAAAAATTCTTCAGTTTTAACAATAGCCTGTGTAGCTTTTTCTTCTGTAGAACCATCTTTGATGTTCCAAACACGTTCTGCATATTGGGCTAATTTCTCTTTTTTCTGTGCTAAATGGTAGCGGTAGTGGCTAGGAGCAATAATAGCTAAAGTTCTGGCGTGGTCTATTCCGTATAAGGCGGTAAGTTCATGTCCTATGGCATGTACTGCCCAGTCTGTTGGTACACCTTTTTGTATTAAACCATTTAAGGCCATAGTACAACACCACATAAAATCTGCTGCAGCGGTATAGTCAGCAGGGTCTGCCATTACTTTTGGAGCAACTTCTATTAAAGTTTGCATAATGCTTTCAGCAAATCTGTCTTGTAAGCAAGCGCCAATAGGGTAAGTCATGTATTGCTCTAAAACGTGTGTATAAGCATCGGTTATACCGTTTGCAATTTGCCTTTGCGGGATAGATTTAATAACCTCCGGGTCTAAAATAGAAAAAGCAGGAAACAAGCCTGGTCCTCCCATAGCTAGTTTTTCTTTAGTTTCTGCTCTTGATATAACCGAACCAGAATTCATCTCTGAACCTGTAGCAGGTAATGTTAAAACTGTACCAAATGGTAAAGCAACTTCTGTTCTGATACCCTTGGCTAGAATATCCCAAGGTTCATCGCCTTCGTATAAAGCGGCTGAAGCAAGAAATTTCACACCATCTATTACAGAACCTCCGCCAACGGCTAAAATAAAATTTATGTTTTCTTTTTTAATAACAGCTAAAGCTTCTAGCAATATGGCATATTCGGGGTTTGCTGGTATACCACCAAACTCTATCACTTCAAAACCCTTTAAAGCTTGGGTAACTTGTTCATATACCCCATTGCTTTTGATACTTCCACCGCCATAAACCATTAAAATTCTAGCATCTGCAGGTATTTCTTTGCTTAGATTAGCAATTTGCCCTTTACCAAAAAGTATTTTGGTAGGGTTTTTAAACTCAAAATTTAACATCTCTTATCAATTTATTACGCTCTTCTCTAACAAAAGTAGTTCCTCATAAGTTCTGTTTTATCTTTAAAATGTAATGTTCCCTAATTTAAAGCATTATCAATCTCTTTAAGTATTTTTGCAAACTATGGTAGATATTATTCTAAAAAAGACTAAAGAAAAAGCTGTTTTACAAAGACATCCTTGGGTGTTTTCTGGTGCATTGGCACAGGTTAAAGGTAAACCACAAAATGGTGATGTGGTTAAGGTTTTAGATGCCGATGCTGATTTTTTAGCTTATGGATATTATAACGACCAATCTAGAGTTGCAGTAAGATTATTAGATTGGGATGAAAACGCTACCATAGATGAGCAGTGGTGGAAAGCCAAAATTGAAGCCGCAATAAAAGCTCGTGAACATCTACAAAATAATGATACCACCACATGTAGGTTAATTTTTAGTGAAGCTGATTATTTGCCTGGTTTAATTGTAGATAGGTTTGGAGATTATCTGGCTTTACAAATTCTTACCAGTGGCATAGAGAAAGTAAAAGAAACCATCGTCAATACTTTATCAACTTTATTAAATGTTAAGGGAATTATTGATAAAAGTGATGCTTCTGCCCGAGCACATGATGGCCTACAAACCCAACACGGTACTCTGCTTTGGGGAGCTTTGCCACCAGAATTTGTGGAAGTAAAGGAGAATGGCGTTAAATACCTTATTAATATTTTAGAAGGACAAAAATCTGGTTTTTATTGCGACCAACGCGATAATAGGAGAATAGTAGCTTCTTATGCCGCAGGTAAAAATGTTTTAGATTGTTTTAGCTATAGCGGAGGTTTTACCTTAAATGCTTTATTAAATGAGGCGGCTGCTGTTACTTCGGTAGATAGTTCGGGTTTGGCTGTAGAAACTTTAAAAAAGAATATCCAACTTAACCAGTTTGATGAAAGTAAAGCTATTGCTGTACAGTCTGATGTAAATAAATACCTGAGGATATTAAAAGAAGAAGGACAAATTTTTGATATTGTTGTGCTAGACCCACCTAAATACGCACCTTCTCGCTCTTCTTTAGATAGGGCAGCCAGAGCTTATAAAGATTTAAATCGCTTAGGGATGCAGGTTCTGAAAAAAGGCGGTTTATTAGCTACTTTCAGCTGCTCTGGAGCTATGGATATTGAGACTTTTAAGCAAGTAATTGCTTGGGCAGCGCTAGATGCGGGCAAAGAGGTTCAAATTATTCATCAGTTTTGCCAACCAGAAGATCATCCCGTAAGGATTTCTTTTAGCGAAGGCGAATATTTGAAAGGCTTATTTTGCAGAGTTTATTAAAACTTTTTTTGCAGAGATAAGTTATTGCTAGCAAGTATTAGATAAAATGGAGCAGGATAACACTTCACAAAGCAAGGAAAAATCTCTTTATTATACGGGTGAAGCCAAATTTTCTCCGGTGCCTTTAACGGTTAGCTCTCCGGTAATTAAACCTATTGATAAAAATAAGTTAAGAGCAAATGCTGTTGAGTCTATGCATATGCAGGCCAATCAGCAAATTACCATGTTGCGCAAACAGGCAGAATTGATTATGCAGCAAGTTAAAGATATTGAGGAACGTCTAAAAATATCTGAATTAATTTACACTGCCGAAATGAAGTTTAAGCCTGTTATTGGGCAATTATACCATCTTTATCAGAAAGAGGATAATACCTTTTTGGTGAGCATGATAGCGCCAGCAGAATGGGGCAGATCTAAAACCTTTAAGAAGTTTGTTTCTACTGTTAAGCTTTTAGCTGACCATACTTGGGAGGTTTTGGATAAATCATCTCTTAATTTTGATGACTTTGAAGAAGCCACGCCATTAAATCAGGATGTTTAAATTGATATTTTAAATCCTTGACCAATTTATCTGGGTTAATGATTTTAAACTTTCCTTTCTCTTCTACAAAGTCTGCTTTGGTGTTATTGTAAATAGTTGAGGCTAAACTGTAGAACTCTTTTTTTGTTGGATGACTTGGAGCCGCAGCGTGTATAGTTTGCCCCCAATAATCTTGCTTGATAACTTCTTCAATAATACCGATACAATCATCTAAATGAATCAGATTAACAGGTATTAAACCGTCAGGGATTTGAGTTTTACCACCAAAAAATCTTCCAGGATGACGGTTAGGCCCAATTAAGCCGGCCATTCTTACTACAGTGGTTTTGATTTTGTGATTATTTCTGAAAATTTCTTCTGCCAGAAACAGTCGTTGTGACGATGGATTTTTGCTGAGAGAACTGTCCTCAAATACTACATTATTATTTTCTTCATAAACAGAAGTTGAGGAAACAAAAATTACTTTTTGGATATTGCTTTGGTTGATGTAAGTATTCAATCTAGCTAATTTATGTGGATAATCATCCGCATTGATATGATTTCTGCCTGGCGGGACGTTAATTATGAGTATCTCATTATCTAAAAATTCCATCAACTCTGTTTCATTAGACAAGTCATCCAATTGTATCAAAAATGATACAATAGATTGTCTGCTAATTTCTTCAAGTTTATCTGGCTTAGTAGTAGAACCTTTTACTAATTTACCTGAACCGACAAGGGCTTTACCCAAAGGCATACCTAACCATCCGCAACCTAAAATACTTATCATCAAATTAATTTTTTATTTTTGGCATTCGCTTTGACAAACATCACTATAAATATCAAAATAAATAATATGAAAACTTCAAGATTAAAAATATCTGTTTTAGGATTGGCTTTTGCTATTGGTGCAACTACTATTTTACCTGGATGTGATTCTTTAACTAATACACAAAAAGGTGCTGGTATTGGTGCAGCTGCTGGTGGTACTATTGGTGCTTTAATTGGTAACAAAGCTGGTAATACAGCTGTTGGTGCTATTATTGGTGGTGCATTAGGTGGTACAGCAGGAGCTTTTATTGGTAGAAAAATGGATAGACAAGCAAAAGAATTAGAGCAATCTATCCCTGGAGCTGAGGTTATACCAGCAGGTGAGGGTATTATCGTTAAATTTGATTCTGGTTTATTATTTGAATTTGGTAAATCAACTTTATCTACTGCAGCTAAACAAAACATAGATAATTTAGCAGCTTCTTTAAACAAATATCCTGATACAGATATTATGATTATTGGCCATACAGACGCTATTGGTTCTGATGCAGTAAACGATAGATTATCTTTAGAAAGAGCAAATGCAGTTAGATCTTATGCAGTTTCTAAAGGTGTAAGCACAGGTCGTTTAAAATCTAGTGGTAAAGGTAAAAATGAGCCTATTGCTTCTAACGAAACAGAAGAAGGAAGATCACAAAACAGACGTGTAGAAATTGTTATTGTTGCCAACGAAGCTATGAAAGCAGAAGCTAAAGCAACTACCAATAATTAATAAATTTTTATTCGTTATAGAGAGAAGCACTTGCCTTAAGCAGGTGCTTTTTTTATGCCATAACAGTAAGCATATTCAATACTGGAAGAGCTAAAGGGCGCTCACCATGGATTTGATAAAATTGTCCTGCTTCCTCTGGCTGAATACCTTTAGAGAATAATAACCAAGCTATTTGTTGGTCTATATAAATAAGTGCATCCGCTTGTTGGTTATTTTTATCAAAAGCCCAAAACCTCTTATCTTTTTTAATGGTCCAACGCTTGCCAGCAGGGCCTACAATTTCCACAGCTACACTTTTACCAATTTCTGCATTTATTTTTTGATAAGTATAAGGTAAAGCTTCCATGATAATTTCTAGATATGGGGAGTAGAATTTTGGATCTAAGAGCTCTTGATTATTAAAAGCAAAGCGTATTTGTTGCTGATGTAACCATCTTTCAGAATATTCTCGGGCAATATCAAACCAATTTTCTGAATGTGATTTCCCTGCCCAAGTAACAGGAAACAGGGCCATATCAAAGGGATCTAAAGTTTCAAAATAAGCCAGCAAATCATCTTGATATTTACTTATGAGTTCTATTAAAATATTAGGACTTAGTCTTCTTGATGCTGTAACCCATTCTTTATTTAGGTTATTGATATGAGCTATTAGCTCTTCATAAGTGGCGAATTCGTGTTGTAAATATTGGTATTCATCTCTCCCAAGAGATAACCTTCTGATGCTAGTGTCTAATAGGTGAGCCGCAATGTCTTTCACTGTCCAACCTTTACAAACGGTAGCTCTTTGCCAATCTTTTTCATTCAACTGTTTAAGAAAGTCTATTAGAGCTAAGTTTAAAGGTTGATATAGATGCAGGAAATCGGTCATATGCCGAAAGATAATAAATACTATAATTAAGCCATAAAAAAATGGCTGCCTTTTTAAAAAAAGACAGCCATTTCACTAAATCATATTTATTATCTGCTTGGTCTTCCAGATCTAGAGCTATTTTCTGAGTTACCTCTGCTACTTCCTCTCTCACTACTTCCACTTGATGATCTTGAAGGAGAAGGACTTGGTGCAGAAGGTCTTTCTACTCTTTGAGGAGCAGACGGAGCTCTTTCTGAGCCAGAAGATCTTCTACTATTATCTCCTGAAGGGTAACTTCTGTTCTCTGTTGGTGTAGAAGATGGTCTTTCTCTTTCTACACGCTCTGGCCTGTTGTTATAATCTGGTCTAGATGGTGCTGTTTCTGGTCTATCAGAAGTGCTAGGTCTTTCCATACGCTCTGGTCTGCCATTATAATCTGGTCTAGATGGAGCATTGTTAACATCAGGTCTAGATGGCGCATTGCTTCTCTCAACACGCTCTGGTCTGCTACTGTTATTAGAATTAGAACCTCTTTCTTCTACGTTTCTGTTTATTTCTTCTCTTCCAGTACTACCGCTACTACGTTCTGGTCTGGCGTTGCTTTCATTTCTATCTACAACTCTATTATCATTAGAAGAAGGTCTTGTGCCAGCTTCTGTTCTTGATGGCCTAGAAGAATTATTTGCAATAGCTCTTGGTGCTGCATCTTTTCTTACTTCTACTTGTGGGCGGTAAACATTTACAGTTCCTCTTTCTACCCTAGCAGAACTTGGTCTATTTGTATCGTTAACTTTATATACCGTTACATTTTGTCTGGTGGCCCTTCTTACATCTTCAACTCTAGGGCCACTATTGTACCTAACATTCCTGTTTACAACATAAACATTGTTTATAATAGTGGTATTTCTGATAATCACAACATTTCTTCTTGGCTCCCAATATCTATAGTAAGAAGGGTAATAGATACATCTTTGAGGGATAAAAACCCAATAATGGTCTGGATAATATCTTCTTCCTATATTGATATTTACAGATATTCTTGGTCCCAAAGGCGCCCATCCATAATAGCCACCACCAGTTCTCCATTCTACCCAAGCTGGTCCCCATTCTGTATCGGGTAACCATATCCATCCATCATAGCTGTCGTAAAACCAGCGTCCGTAATGGAAAGGAGCCCAACCCCATTCATAATCAGAAACCCAAGTATTGCCATATTCTGTCATTACCCATCGTCCATTGGTATAATAAGGTCTAAAATCTCTTCCAACATTTGGTCGCCAAACGTAGCCGTATTCTTGGTTATTTATCCAATCTCCATGATAAGAAAGCTCATCATAAAAGGTTTGTAAACTAACACTTCTACCTTGTGCTTGGCTGGTGTTAGCATTTACGATTAGGAATAAGATGCTTATCCCCAAAACTGATAAAGATTTTTTTAATCTGTTCATGGTACATTTTCCTTTCCATTTTTTTACGGAATTATTTATAAAACGTTATCAAGAAAGCTTTTTATACAAGCGTCAAATAATTTAACGGTTACTATACTACCGTTTATAATAGTAAGACGCATAAGAGATAAAAAGGTGTCAAGAAAAATTAGATTTTTTATTTGCCTATTTCCTTTGTTAAAATCACGTACTTTGCGGTATGACAAAAGGCACATTATATCTTATCCCGGTTGTTATGGCAGAAAATGCTGTTGCAAAGTCTTTAACTCCTTTCTTGGTTGATACCATAAATGCTATAGATGAATACATTGTAGAAAACGAGAAAACAGCCAGAAGGTGTTTAAAAGAAGCGGGCTTGAAAACGCCACAGAGTGATTTAATTATTCATGATTACGGAAAACATAACCGTGAAGGCAGCTTAAAACCTTATTTCAAAGGTTTAGAACAAGGTAAAAATGTAGGTTTAATGAGTGAAGCTGGTTGCCCAGGTATTGCAGACCCTGGGGCAGAAATTATTGCCGAAGCGCATAAAAGAAATATAAACGTTGTACCCTTGGTAGGCCCAAGCTCTTTATTATTAGCCCTGATGGCATCGGGCTTTAACGGACAAAGTTTTGCTTTCCAAGGATATTTACCTATTGATAAAATGGCCAGAGCTAAAAAGATTAAAGATTTGGAAGGCTTTGCAGAGCGTTTTAAACAAACACAGCTTTTTATTGAAACGCCTTTTAGAAATAACCCTATGTTAGAAGAGATTTTAAGAACATGTAGGCCAGATACTTTGTTATGTATAGCAAGTAATTTAACTGCTGAAGATGAGTTTGTAAAGACAAAATCTATTGGCGATTGGCGGAAAGAGGCACCTGATTTGCATAAAAAGCCTACCATATTCTTATTATACAGAACAAAATAATGTTTAAACCCGATACAGATGTAAGCATTTACGGCATCAATATACCTGCTTTGTTTTTGGCTGTTGCCTTGAGTTATAATGGTGTATCGGTTTTTATATGGGCAGAGCAAGACAAGCCAGATGATTTTCCGGAGGAGTTAATTTTTGATAATTATATTGGACATTTTTTAAAGCAGTTTGGATATCAGATAAAAGATAATGCAGGTATCATTACTGTTTCAGGCTTTTTCGAACAGAGCTTAAAATTATTGGCAGGGAGGGTTTGTCCAGTAGTTTGGAAATCATCCGAGAAGGAAAGAGAAGAGTATCTTACTGCAACATTAACCCTTCAAAAAACATCCAAAATTAATCCTTTAGTGTATAAAGCAGAGGCTTTACTTTTAAATAATAACCTTGATTTAAGCTTTAGAAATATCTTATTGTTAGGCTGGCGAATGAGTGGTTTGATAAATGGTACGCTAAATCAAAAGACACTTTTAACAGCTGAATTAGAAAAAACATTATTGCAAGAACAATGGGAGCAAAAGGTATTTAAACAGTCGGCTTTTAAAAGGCTGTTGGCTAAAATTCATCAGCCTAAGGCAAAAGTTTATCAATTAATTGATGCTAAAATAAACCTCCATTTAAGTCAGGACAGAAGTTTAGAAGCCGGAGAACTTCTCCCTGATTTTAAATTTTATGATGAAAAAGCTCAGGTAGATATCCAATTACATCAATGGACAAATTACCAGTATTTTTCGGTTATACTTTTTGGTTATTTATCACAGCCAAATTTGTTTACTGTTTCCCGCTGGATGCAGTTAAACTATCCGGTAAAACTTTATTATTTACCACCTAGCGAGAGAAACGAGCCCATATTTGAATTTATGGGCATAAAACCCGATACGAAACGGACCTTTATTGTAAGACCAGATTTGTATTTAGGCCTTATTCATGACACCATTGATATTGAGGTGATAGATAATTACCTTAAAAACGTTTTAGGGATGAAAGTTAACCAGGAAAAAAGAGATGCATCTGATGCTTCAATTTTATAGTTACTAAGTGGTAGAACATACATTACCTGAGTCTACTCTTACGTTTATCCTACGTTACTCTTACGTTAAACTTATATTTGATTTATGATGGTAAACAGGATGTTAGTTCTTACGCTTCATTTATGTTTTTCCAACATTTCTCTTTATCACTAGCAAACATAGCTTCTATAACCTTCATATTGTTTACAGCATCTTCTAAAGGTGTAGGTACATTTGTATTGTCTAAAATAGCTTTAGAAAAAGCATCAAACTGTAAAGTATATTGGTTGGTGATGTCAAAGAAAACGTCTTTTTGTTCATCAGCCTTGAAAAGGCTTATTTTAGCAGGCTCTAAAGGTTTGGCATTAAAAGGTATTTCTATTTCTATGCGACCTAAATCTCCAATAATATTTACCCTTTGGTAAGGTACCAATTGGGTAGAACAGGTGAAGCTTGATACGCCATTGGCAAACTGCATCATTCCTGATGATATGATGTCGGTTTTCATTACTAGGTCATAATCAATATTAGAAACCACGTTTAAAGGCTCTGCATCAAATAAAAATCGCGAAAGCGAAATGCAATAGCAACCAATATCCATCAATCCGCCACCACCAATTTCTGCTTGATTGCGAATGTTCTGTGGGTCTACATTATAATAAGAGAAAAAAGATTGGATAACTTTCAAATCGCCTATCCACTTTTGGTTTACCAACTCTTTTGCATGTATCCATTGCGGGTGAAACCTATACATAAAGCCTTCCATGACTTTTAGATGAGGATATTTTTTAGCAGCTTCTAAAAGAATTTGGGCTTCTTTACTCGATAATCCGATAGGTTTTTCACACAAAACATGTTTGCCTGCTTCTAAGCATTTTATGCTCCATTCTACATGCAAATGGTTGGGTAATGGGATGTAAATGGCATCTATATCAGCATCATTTAACAGTTCTTCATAAGTGCCATAAGCTTTTTCAATACCTAAAAGTGTGGCTGCTTTTTGTGCCTGAGCTAAATTTCTAGAACAAATAGCATCAACCTGAGTGAAGTTACAGTCTTTAAGAGCAGGTAAAACCCTATCGGTAGCAATTTTTGCAGTGCTTAAAATGCCCCATCTAACTTTTTGTGTCATTTTGTTTTTCTTTAGGTTTATCCATGTATAGTTTCGCTTTTTCCGTAGCTTTTGATGATGACGCCCTCATAATCTAACCATTCTTGCCAACGTTTATCTACATCAATACCTTTTCCGTATTTTCTGGCTAAGCCGATGAAAAGCGTATAATGTGTAGCCTCAGAAATCATCAATTCATGGTAAAAAGCAGCTAGTTCTTTATCTGTAACATGTTCTGAGAGTACTTTAAAACGCTCGCAACTTCTGGCTTCTATCATCGCGGCAAGCAAAAGACGGTCAACCATATTTTCTGTTCTTTGATTTTCGCCTCCGCCTTTTTTCAAGAATTTCATAAGCTCGTTAACGTAATTGTCTTTACGCTCTTTGCCAAAAGTATAACCTCTTTTAATGATGATATCATGCACACGCTTAAAATGGTCCATTTCTTCTTTCACCAATTCTGCCATTTCTTGTACCAATTCCGGCACATTAGGGTTTTGGATAATGAGGGTAATAGCATTGGTAGCTGCCTTTTGTTCGCAGTAGGCGTGGTCTGTTAGAATTTCTTCGATATTACTTTCTACCACATTTTTTACCCAAAATGGGTCTGTTGGTAATTGTAATTTAAACATGGTTTTATCGCTCATAGCAGAAAATTAAGCTATTTATATAAACTTTTACTCTCTATAAACTCTAATACTTCTTCTGGTAAGAAATACTGTACATTTTTATGTTCTTTAATGGCTTTTCTAATAAAAGTAGAGGAGATTTCCATTAAAGGAGTTTGGGTAATGGTTACTGATGGATGATGGCTAAGTTCTTCATCAAGATAACCTGGTCTTGGATAAACATAAATGTGATAATCTCTTAAAATAAGCTCATAATTTTTCCATTTCTTGAGACTTTTCAGATTATCTGCACCCATAATCAACACAAAATCATGTTCTGGATAAAGGTCTTTTAAGTGCGTAAGTGTATCTATGGTATAAGATGGCTGCGGTAGTTTAAGTTCAATATCGCTTACGCTGATATTCTCGCTCTTCTCGGTAGCTATTTTAGCCATTTCTAGCCTATCATAAACCTGAATAAGGTCTTTTTTATCTTTTAAAGGATTATGAGGAGAAACTACTAGCCAAACTTTATCTAAAGAAGTATGGTTGGCCATATAATTGGCAATAACTAAATGCCCAGTATGGATAGGGTTATAAGAGCCAAAAAATAAACCAATTTTCATTGTTTTAATTTAACTGTTTATAAAGTTAGCAATCAACTCTTCTGCTTCTTTACAAGCAGTATCTAAATCGTGATTTTTTAGGATCACATCAAATTTAGAAGCGTAGTCAAGCTCTTTTTCTGCTTTTTTTATGCGTTCTGCAAGTTTTTCTTCAGAGTCTGTGCCTCTGCCGGTTAACCTTTCTATTAAAACATCTAAAGATGGTGGCTGTACAAAAATAGCTAAAGCATCATCACCAAACTTTTTCTTTAATCTTAAACCACCTTCAACATCAATATCAAAAATTACATGCTTATCCTCATCCCAAATTCTTTGGATTTCGCTTTTTAAAGTGCCATAAAAAGTTCCGATATAAACCTCCTCAAACTCTACAAACTCATGCTTAGCCACACGGTGTAAAAACTCTTCATTACTGATGAAATAATAATCTCTGTTATTTACCTCATCGCCTCTTAATTGCCTGGTAGTTGCCGATATAGAAAAGGAAATTTTATCAGGAAATTTATTCAGCAAATGATGAACGATAGTGGTTTTGCCTGCTCCAGATGGTGCCGAAAATATAATGAGTTTGCCTTGTTTCATTTTTTAAGCTAAATGCTTAAAGCTAAATGCTTAAAGCTTTGTGCCTTAAGCTTAAAGCTTTGTGCCTTATAATACGTTTAACAGTTGTTCTTTAATTTTCTCTAATTCTTCTTTCATGCTCACCACGTTTCTTTGGATATTAGCATCATTAGCTTTAGAGCCCATGGTATTAATTTCTCTGCCTATTTCTTGCGAGATAAAACCTAACTTTTTACCATTAGCATCTTTATCTTTTAAAGTTTTGATAAAATAATCGCAGTGGCTTCTCAGCCTTACTTTTTCTTCTGTGATGTCAAACTTATCTATATAATAGATGATTTCTTGCTCTAACCTGTTGTTATCGATGTTTTCTTTACCAACAGCATCGGCTAAATAAGTATTTAATCTTTCTTTAAAAACTGGTACGCGGTTAGGTTCATCCACCTCAACTTTTTGCAAAAGCGTGAGAATATTTTCGATACGTAAAATCAAATCTTTTTCTAAAACTTCACCTTCGTCTGCTCTAAATTTTTTAAAATTCTCTAAAGCAGTCTGAAAAGTTGCTAAAACCTGGTTCCATTCTTCTTCAGAAACAGCATTCTCATCATATTTTACCACTTCGGGTAGGTTGATAGCCAGGCTTAACAAGTTGTTGGTATTTTCACCTAGTTCTAAAGCGGTATTTTTAAGCTCTTGATAATAATATTTCAATAAATCTTGGTTGATGGTGGCTGCTTTAGCACCAGCATTATTACTTTCTATATTGATAGAAAGCATCACTTTACCTCTTTCTATCTGCTTATTGCACTCGTTTCTTAGGAAAAATTCTTTTTCAGAATAGGCTTTAGGGAGTTTCAGGTTAAGCTCTAGAAACTTACTATTAAGAGACTTAATTTCTACGGTGTATTTTCCGCTGTCCAGATCTTTAGTTGCCGATCCGTAACCAGTCATTGATTTTAACATTTGCAAAGATAAAAATTAATCTATTAAATGGATGTGGCTTTTCTATATCCTACAAATGTTAAAAAAGCTAAAATATAGGGTGCTTAAAGAAGTTAATCTTAAATTTAAGGTCTATGAGGTATCTGCTATTTTTCTACTTATGCTTTACGCTTCTGCCTAGGTCTTATGGGCAAGAGCAGTTTGTTCTTAAAGGTGTTGTTTTTAGCGATTTAAACAAGCAAAGATTACCTTATGTAAATATCATCAACCAAAGAACGCAAGTCAATATAAAAAGTGATGAATGGGGTGTTTTTGCCATCCCGGCACAAATAGGCGATACTATTTTGATCCAGAAAGAAGGTTTTCAGGAGTTTAGTAAAAACATCAGCGCCAAGCAAAATTTGGTAGTGTATTTAAAAGGTGTTATTAAGTTAGAAGAAGTGGTGGTAACACAGCCTTCAAAAAAAGCCGACCAAAAAGAGGTTTTAGATGATTTTAGAAGCAAAGGCGTTTATTTTAATGGTAGTCCGCCTTTGTTGTTTTCTATTTTTCATCCTTTAACAGCCATACACGAGCTTTTAAGTAAAGATGCTAATAACGCACAAAGGTTTGTCAATTATATCAGCAGAGAAAATGCCGAAAGTGCTGTAGATAGGAAGTTTAATAAATGGCTAATTATGAAACATATTCCTATTAAGGATGAAGATGTAGCAGAGTTCATGTTCTTATACCGACCGAAACCCAATCAAGTAACCTATTGGAATGATTATGATGTGATTAAGTATATTAAGGATTCTTATCAAAAATATCTTAAGGAGTATAAAAAGTAGTTTTTTTAAAAGAAATCCATAAAGCTAAGTTTAGCTACTAACTATTCACTTTAATATCACCCAAATGTTCTACATCTTTTAAATCATAAGGTGTTTCTTGGTATACAAAATAGTTTAACCAATTATTGAAAAGCAAATTGGCATGGCTGGTCCAGCATACTAAAGGTGGGTTTTTAGGGTTATTGGCCACATAATAATTTTCTGGCATGGCTATATCCAAACCTTTTTTAACATCTCTTTTATATTCTTCATGCAAGGTTAAAGGCGCATATTCAGAATGGCCGGTGAGGTAAAACTCGCGTCCGCCTCTGGAAGAAATGATAGCTACACCAGCATCTGCAGATTCAGATAGGATGCTAACCCCTTCTTTATTGGCAATATCCTCTTTTCGCATGGTGGTATGGCGACTGTGAGGGATAAAAAATTCATCGTCAAAACCTCTAAACAAAGGGTTGGTTTTTTCTGTAGCGCTATGTTTATAAACACCAAATAGCTTTTTATCTAATGCAATTTTCTCTACTCCGTAAAAATGGTAGAGTGCCGCTTGAGATGCCCAACAGATATATAAAGTTGAGGTTACGTGTTTTCTGGCCCAATCAAATATGGTGGTAATTTCTTTCCAATAGGTTACTTCTTCAAATTTAAGCATCTCTACTGGCGCACCTGTAATGATCATCCCATCATAAAAATTTTCCTTGATATCGGTAAAAACTTTATAAAACATTTCAAGATGTTGTTCTGATGTATTTTTAGATTTATGCGAATCTAGCCTTAAGAAAGTTACTTCTACTTGTAAGGCATTGTTAGAAAGTAACCTAACAAAATCTGTTTCAGCAGTAATTTTTATAGGCATTAAGTTAAGAATGAGTACACGCATAGGACGGATATCCTGTGTATTGGCTCTTAAATCATTAATCACAAATATATTTTCCTTTTTCAGGATTTCTATTGCTGGCAGATTATTTGGAATCTTTACGGGCATATACTATTTAGCTTTTCTGCTTATTGAGCGCCAAAAATAGCAAGATTAAACAGGAACTTAAAAATTAAAACAGTTTATGACATCAAAGAGAGATGAAATAACAAGAAGCTTAGATAGCTAATAGTTCGCAAGTTTTTTCGGCAGCTAATTTTTCGGCACTTTTCTTATTAAAATCTATACCAGTAGCCATAGGTTCGTTATCAATAAGCACTTGTATAGAGAAAAGTTTTGCATTATCTCCCTCTTGGTTGGGTATAAGTTCAAAAACAATATCCTTAGAGTGTCTTTGGCACCACTCTATCAATTTACTTTTGAAATTAGTTTCGGTTTGTTCTAAGGTGTGTATATCAATATGAGGCTTGATAATCCTTTGGATAAGAAAATCTTTGGTGAAATTATAACCTTTATCTAAATAAACGGCTCCAACTAAAGCTTCAAAGGCATCGCCCAATAAAGAACTTTGTTTTGAGGTAATGTTTACGGTAGTAGGGTCAAATTCTATCAGCTCGTTAAAGCCTAATTTTTTACCCAATTGGTTTAAATTTACCCTGCTTACAATTTTAGAGCGCATTTCTGTAAGAAAGCCTTCTTCTTTATAAGGGTACATTTTAAAAAGCACTTCGGCAACAACAGCTCCTAAAATGGCATCACCTAAAAATTCTAACCTTTCATTACTGTTTTTTCCGCCACGTTTAATGCCTAAAGCAATAGATCTGTGCCTGAAAGCCATCTTGTATAAAGAAAGGTTTCCGGGCACAAATCCTAATAAATTCTTTAGCGCCTTAACGTATTTACGGTCAGGAGAAAGGTGTAATTTATAGATTCTTGATAAGGGCATTTATTTAAGCGCTGTACGTATTCATGAATGTATAGATTTACAGAAACGCAACAGTTTTAAATAACTAATCCTCGTACTTTTTAAAGATTACCGATGCGTTATGTCCACCAAAGCCAAAAGTATTACTTAATGCAGCTCTTACTTCTCTTTTCTGAGCTTTATTGAAGGTAAAATTCAGCTTAGGATCAAAAGCAGGATCATCTGTAAAATGATTGATTGTTGGAGGTACTATGCCATGCTTAATTGCTAAAATAGAAGCTATAGACTCTACCGCACCAGCAGCACCTAATAAGTGGCCAGTCATAGATTTTGTTGAACTAATATTCAGTTTATAAGCATCTTCACCAAAAAGACTTCCAATAGCTTTTGTTTCGCTAATATCGCCTAGTGGAGTTGATGTTCCGTGAACATTAATATAATCAATATCTGCAGTGGTTAAGCCAGCATCGTCTAATGCACCTTGCATTACTAATTTTGCGCCAAGCCCTTCTGGGTGTGGTGCAGTAATGTGGTTTGCATCGGCGCTCATGCCGCCACCAACTATTTCAGCATAAATTTTGGCACCTCTTGCTTTTGCATGTTCTAAACTTTCTAAAATGATAGTTCCAGAACCTTCACCAGCAACAAAACCTTCTCTGTCTAAATCAAACGGACGAGAAGCAGTTTGTGGGTCGTCATTTCTGGTAGAAAGTGCATGCATGGCATTAAATCCGCCTATACCAGCTTCATTAATGATAGCTTCAGAGCCACCAGAAACAATAATATCTGCTTTATTTAACCTGATGTAGTTAAAAGCATCTATTAAAGCATTGGTAGAAGAAGCACATGCAGAAACGCATGCGAAGTTAGGACCTCTTAAACCGTATTTGATAGAGATATGCCCTGCGGCAATATCAATAATCATTTTAGGGATAAAAAAAGGATTTAATCTTGGTGTTCCGTCGCCTTTTGCAAAATCAGTAATTTCGTCTAAAAAAGTTTTTAAACCACCAATACCAGCACCCCAGATTACTCCAATTCTGTTGGTATTTAGTTTTTCAAAATCTAATCCAGCGTCTTTTACAGCTTCGTCAGTAGAGACTAATGCATACTGCACAAACGGATCTAATTTGCGGGCTTCTTTCTTGTCGAGATAATTTTCAGCGACAAAATTCTTCAGCTCACAAGCAAATTTTGTCTTGAACTTCTCTGTGTCAAAACGAGTAATAGGAGCGGCACCGCTTACTCCGTTGATTAAACCGTTCCAATATTCTTCAACGGTATTACCAATCGGGGTAAGCGCACCTAGTCCTGTTACAACAACTCTCTTTAGCTCCATCTATTAGGTTAAGAGTTAAATTACTTTACATTTTTTTCCAAGTAAGCGATAGCCTGACCAACTGTACTGATGGTTTCAGCCTGATCGTCTGGGATAGCCACGTTAAACTCTTTTTCAAATTCCATGATTAGTTCAACAGTGTCTAACGAGTCAGCACCAAGATCGTTGGTGAAAGATGCCTCTGGTGTTACCTCATTCTCGTCAACACCTAATTTTTCAACGATGATTGCTTTTACTCTTGAAGCGATATCAGACATAATACTCTATTTTAATGGTTAATTAATTCTGTGCAAAGAAAAATAAATTCTATTAAATATCAAACCTTTTTGTTTTTCCTCTAATTTTGACAAAAAGTAGGCCGGTTTATTTAAGGTTCTGAGGGCTAAATTAAACTTTATTATATTGAATAAGAAATTTTTAAAGCTAGAACTTGATTTTGATTTCATCTTAATCTCCATTACGTCTCCGTTAAAAGACTACAGACTTTGCTATCATATCAATAAAAACTTACAATTCGACTTTATAAAAATAGATGATTTAGAGATTACTTATGCAGGCGCTGATACAAAGTATTATTCTCGTTACTTGTATTACATAGAAGAAGTTACACCTGAATACTACTTGATTGCCAACAAGGGTTTAGGTGGATATTTAGTGCCAGAACTTAAAGAAACAGACTATTTTGTATTGATTAAAGAGTTTATTGATGATGAAGATTTGGATTTTTTTCTTGAAGGATTAAAGAAAATTGAGGACATTCAAGCTGCCGTAGAAGTAAATCCAAAGAAATTGAAATCTAAGGAAAATCTTATTTTTTAGCAGATGGATTTGAGTTCGTGTAAAAAATACACTACTTTTGAATTGGAATCTTTTTGTAGATTCATAAAATAATTAGACCAAAAACTCAGAATAAAATATATGAAACTATCATGATTTTGCTGATTATTTCTAGGGATATCATCTAAATCATGAATGCTTCATCACTAATAAAAATTAAAAAAAGCAAATGAAAATTGTTCAAAAAAGAACCAAAATCGTAGCAACTTTAGGCCCGGCTACTTCAAATAAAGACGTTTTATTATCATTAATTAAAGCCGGTGTTGATGTTTGTAGATTAAATTTCTCTCATGGTAAAGCAGAAGATCACCAAAAAGTGATTGATATCATCAGAGAAATCAATCAAAAATACAAAACCAATGTTGGTATCTTGGCAGATTTACAAGGTCCAAAAATTAGAATTGGCTTAGTAAAAGATGGCGGTATCAACCTGATTAACGGTACACAAATAAAAATTACTACTAATGAGTGTATTGGTGATGATAACCAAATTTACATCACTTATGAAACCTTCCCTCAGGATGTAAAAGCAGGAGAAATTATCTTATTAGATGATGGTAAACTGCAAATGCGTGTGGTAGAAACTAATAGAAAAGATACTGTTATTTGTGAGGTTTTACACGGTGGTATTCTAACCAGCAGAAAAGGTGTAAACCTTCCAAACACTAAAGTTTCTATCCCTTCTTTAACAGAAGAGGATTTGGTAAACCTTGATTTTGCTTTAGCAAATGATGTAGAGTGGATAGGTTTATCTTTCGTAAGAAAAGCAGAAGATATTATAGATTTAAAGCGTATTATTAGTAGAAGTGGTAAAAGCTCTAGAGTAATTGCTAAAATTGAGAAGCCAGAAGCTATTGATAACATAGATGCTATTATTGAAGTTACAGATGGTGTGATGGTTGCTCGTGGAGATTTAGGTGTTGAAATGCCTATGGAGGAAGTTCCGGTATTACAGAAAATGATTGCTCAAAAATGTAATAAAGCATCAAAACCTGTAATTGTAGCTACACAGATGTTAGAGAGTATGATTACTACGCCTCGCCCAACTAGAGCTGAGGTGAATGATGTTGCAAACTCTGTTTTAGATGGTGCAGATGCAGTAATGTTGAGTGGTGAGACCTCTGTAGGCGAGTTTCCATTAATCGTTATCGAGACGATGAGTAAAATCATCAACCATGTTGAAAATACTTCTTATCCTTATTACAAAAACAAAGATTTAGACGAAAGTTGCCCAACTTATATGGCTGATGCAGTTTGTAGCTCTGCTGTGTTTTTAGCAGATAAAACCAATGCAGAAGGTATTGTTGCGATGACATCTTCTGGTTATACTGCCTTCCAGATTTCTAGTCACAGACCAAAAGCAGGTACTTATATTTTTACGTCAAACCGTAATTTGTTAAACACCCTAAGTCTACTTTGGGGAGTAAGAGGTTTCTATTACGATAAGTTTGATAGTACCGATACCACCATTAGTGAGGTTAACAAAATCTTAAAAGCAGAGAAGTTAATTGAGTCTGGCGATATCATCATCAACACAGCATCTATCCCGATTGAGAAAAAAGGAAAAACGAATATGATTAAAGTGAATGTTATTGATTAATAAATAAGAGTTTATATAAAGAAAAACCCAGTCGAAAAAGCTGGGTTTTTTTGTTTAAATATGACGTGAATCATGTATAAAGTACACTTATGTTTTTCTCTAATCAATTTTTATGAAAAAGTCATATAAAAAAGAAAAATTTTAGTTTTCCACACTGCTAAGTATCTTGATATCAGTGTTTTTGTTGCAAAAAAAAGTCGTAGGTAAAATTTATAAATCTGGCTGTGGAAAACTCAAAACCGATTATTTATTAGGAGAAATTAAATTTGATAAAAAACTCCTGTAGTTTTTTTAGCAATTAATCAGAATTAGAAAAATTAAAATATCAGTTATGGGAAAATCATCATCAAACAAGGCGGCTACGCCTACCGGAAAAGGGTTGAAATTTGATCGTTACTTTACAGTCGAGGGAAAAGATGTCTATGATCTTTTTACATATGATAAAAGGTCATCGGTAATCAGAAATCCATCTGGTGACGCAGTTTTTGAAATGAATGATGTTGAAGTACCAAATACTTGGTCTCAAGTAGCAACTGATATCTTAGCTCAAAAATATTTTAGAAAAGCAGGTGTACCACAAGCTGATGGCTCTTTGGGGTCAGAAAAAAGTATTAAGCAAGTAGCACATCGTATGGCTAATTGCTGGAAAGTTTGGGGAGAGCGTTATGGTTATTTCGCTTCTGCTAAAGATGCGCAGATATTTTATGATGAAATTGTTTATACCATTGTAGGGCAATTAGCTGCACCAAACTCACCACAATGGTTTAATACGGGTTTACACAGTTCTTATGGCATCACCGGTGGTCCTCAAGGACACTATTATGTAGATCCAAAAACAGAAAAATTAGAAAAATCAACATCAGCTTACGAGCGCCCACAACCACATGCTTGTTTTATCTTATCTGTAGAAGATGATTTGGTAAACGAAGGTGGTATCATGGATTTATGGGTTCGTGAAGCTCGTATTTTCAAATACGGTTCTGGTGTAGGTACAAACTTCTCAAGAATTAGAGGCGAGAACGAAAAATTATCTGGTGGTGGTTACTCATCAGGCTTAATGTCTTTCTTAAAAATAGGTGATAGAGCAGCAGGTGCAATCAAATCTGGTGGTACAACCAGAAGAGCTGCTAAAATGGTTTGCTTGGACCTAGACCACCCAGAAATTGAAAGCTTTGTAAACTGGAAAGTAGAAGAAGAGAAAAAAGTAGCTGCTTTAATAGCGGCTGGTTATTCATCAGATTACGAAGGAGAGGCTTATAGAACTGTTGCTGGACAAAACTCTAACAACTCGGTTCGTATTCCTAACGAGTTCTTTAGAGCGTTAGAAAACGGTACAGGTTGGAATTTAACTGCCCGTTCTGATGGCAGAGTGATGAAAACCATAGACGCAAAGAAATTATGGGATGATATCGCTTTTGCAGCTTGGGCTTGTGCAGACCCTGGTGTACAGTATGATACTACCATTAACGAATGGCATACTTGTCCTGCTGGTGGCCGTATCAATGCTTCTAACCCATGTTCTGAGTACATGTTCTTAGACAATACTGCTTGTAACTTAGCGTCTATCAACTTACGTCATTTCTTTGATTTAGAGACTTTAGTTTTTGATGTAAAAGGTTTTGAGCATGCTTGTCGTATTTGGACAACCGTATTAGAAATATCTGTATTGATGGCTCAGTTCCCATCTAAAGAAGTAGCTCAATTATCATATGATTACAGAACTTTAGGCTTAGGATATGCTAACCTGGGTTCAATGTTGATGGTAGCTGGTATTCCTTATGATAGCGAAAAAGCAAGAGCTATGGGCGGTGCTATTACAGCAATTATGACGGGTACTGCTTATGCAACATCTGCAGAGATGGCAAGAGAGTTAGGTACTTTTAGTAAATACAAAGAAAATAGAGATAGTATGTTAAGAGTTATGCGTAACCACCGTTATGCAGCTTATAATGCTACAGATGCTTATGAAGGCTTAGAAATTGCGCCTCCAGGAATTGATCAAAAAGTATGTCCTGATTATTTATTATCAGCTGCTTGCAATGCTTGGGATAAAGCAGTAGAAATGGGCGAAAAATACGGTTACCGTAACGCACAAACTACGGTAATTGCACCAACCGGAACTATTGGTCTGGTTATGGATTGCGATACTACTGGTATTGAGCCTGATTTTGCACTGGTAAAATTCAAAAAATTATCTGGTGGTGGTTATTTCAAAATCATCAATCAGGCTGTTCCAGCGGCTTTAAGAAACTTAAAATATAACGAAGCAGAGATTGAAGCTATTGTAAATTACGCTAAAGGTGCTGCAACTATAAAAGGTGCTCCACATATCAATCCAGACTCTTTAAAAGCAAAAGGATTTACTGATGCTGATTTAGAGAAATTAGATAAAGCAATTATTTCTGCTTTTGAAATTAGTTTTGCGTTTAACGTATGGACTTTAGGTGAGGATTGTTTACAACGTTTAGGCTTTAAAGCAGAGCAATATAATGCACATGATTTTAATGTGTTAAGAGCTTTAGGTTTTAGCCGTCAACAAATTGCAGAAGCTAACGAATACATTTGTGGTACCATGACGATTGAGGGAGCTCCTTACTTAAAAGAAGAGCATTACCCAGTATTTGATTGCGCAAATAAAAACGGTGCTAAAGGTGTAAGATATATCCATGCACATGGTCATATTAAAATGATGGCTGCTGCACAACCTTTCTTATCTGGTGCGATTTCTAAAACTATCAACCTACCAAACGAAGCACAAGTAGAAGAGATTAAAGATTGCTACGAGTTATCTTGGGCTTTAGGTTTAAAGGCAAATGCACTTTACCGCGATGGTTGTAAATTATCTCAGCCATTATCTACTAAATCTGATGCTAAAGATGATGATAAGTTAGATACTGTAGAAGAAGTTTTAGGTAAAGCTGCTGAGTTAAAATTAAGCGATTTAACTCCAGAACAAGTATTAGAAGCGGCAAATGCCATCTTACAACGCTCTGAGGATACTAGTTTCATGAGACAATTATCTAGGGTGGTACAGAAAAAAGTAATGCCTGCAAAAAGAAGAGGCTTTACCCAAAAAGCTAGTATCGATGGTCAAACCGTTTTCGTACGTACAGGAGAATATGCTGATGGTACTTTAGGAGAAATCTTTGTGGATATGCACAAAGAGGGTGCAACTTTCCGTTCTTTAATGAACTGCTTTGCTATTGCAGTATCAGTAGGTTTACAATATGGTGTGCCTTTAGAAGAGTATGTAGAGAAATTTACTTTCACAAGATTTGAGCCTGCAGGTATGGTGAGTGGCCATGAGAATATTAAATCTGCAACATCAATTATTGATTACATGTTCAGAATGTTAGGTTATGAATACTTAAACCGTACAGATTTAGTTCATGTTATTACAGAGCAAAAAGCTATAACAGGAAATCCACAATTAGAAGACACAGATGTAAATACTGATGCTACAAACGTTTATACGCCAGCACCAGTTCAAGAAACCGTTGCTTCAACAGCAAAAAAAGGTTTATCATTAGATATTTCTATGGGAGCGCAGTCTGATGCTCCTGCTTGCAGCAGCTGTGGACATACTACCATTAGATCTGGTACTTGTTACAAATGTTTAAATTGCGGAACTTCTATGGGATGTTCTTAATTTAAAAATTGAATAAATTTAAAAGCCCTGCAAATCATCATTTGCAGGGCTTTTTTTTAGATATTATTGGTGATTTTATTGTATAACTTTAATCAGCCTTCCTTTTTCAACTTTATCAGTTAATTCCATGCCGTTTAAAATAGCATGTTCTTCTAACCTGTTAGCAGCTACTTTAAAAGCTTTAAGTGCTTGTTGTAAACTTACATTTTGTGATACCGTTTTGATACGAATGCGTTCTGCTTTCTTGTTCAATTTATCGGGCTGTGATAAAGGTTTAAAACCTGTCATGGTATTTATAAAAGTACTTTTATAATTGTTGAAATTGGCAGCAGACGCAATACCAGTAATGACATAAACTTGGTTTTGATATTTGATAAAATAGCTCAATATCTGAATTTCATCCTGATTTTCTTGCTGTTGCTTACCAGATACAGTTATGGTAGGTAAGTTATTGATATTCGTTTCAGTAGTTGTTACAATATTCAATTGATTTTTATCGATAAAATTATCTACAGCATTTTGTAATTCTTTCTCTTCTGCCAGTTGCATGCTTAACAAAGCACCACCATCTTCTGGTGCCATTTGTACCATTTGTGGGGTATTTTGAAAATTCCATTTCGCAGGTGTTGGAAATTGAAACTTTAAAACAGGATGGTAAAACATGTTAGCTTCTTGAAAACCTTGTCGGGGGTCTGGGCCATAAATTAAACCATCAATTTTTTTGAGATAACTATTACGGTTGATTTTAAGCTGGTTGGAAGCTAATTTTTCTTTCCATTCTTTAGCGAGTTTACCTACAACCACATATCTATCTCCTGGGTTTGGGTGAGTAGATAAAAAATCGGGTAACATTTGATTTTCTTTAGCTGATATCCTTTCTAAAGTTTTAAAAAAGGAAGCCATTTCTTTGGCATCATAGCCAATTTTTGAGGCATATTCTACACCTAACTCGTCTGATTCACGTTCTGCATCTCTACCAAATTTTAAAAAAAGCAAGCTTAAGCCTTGGGATGCTTCATGACCAAATTTTGCTAAATCTGGAGCTATAATCATCCCGGCTAATAAACCAAGCTGACCCAATATAGCATTCCGTTGTTGTTCTACCGAGTGGCGGGCGGCAATATGGCCTATCTCATGACCTAAAACTCCGGCAAATTCGGCTTCATTATTAAAATGAGCCATGATGCCTCTAGTAAAATAAACGTAACCACCTGGTACAGCAAAAGCATTGATGATGTCAGAATCAACAATTTTAAACTCATATTTCAACTCGGGACGATGAGAAATAGTCGCCATTTCATTGCCTTTTTTAGTTATAAATTCTTGCAGATTTTTATCCTCATATAAACCATACTGTGCAATAATTTGAGGATCTGTTTCTTGACCTAAAGCAATCTCTTGCTCTGTAGACATTAATACAAGTTGCTTTCTGCCTGTAACGGGGTTTTCTGAGCAGGAGTTGATAAAGAAAGAAATACAAATTAAAGGAAGTAAGAATGATTTTTTTTGAGCAATGGACATAAGTTAGTTTGTTGATGCTTGTTTCACAAAATTAGTACCATTAGGTTAGTTTATGATTTAGTTATTGTCAATTAAGATTGAACTTTTCTCTCTTTAATAGTACCTGCTTGTCGGTAAGAACAAGTATCATGATAATTAAGCCTAAAATGATGGCAATGAAGAGTTGCAATTTGGTGATGAATGAAGAACTGGCTTGGCTTTTTTTAGACTCGGCCATCAACTCTTTACCCACTTGTGTTTGAACTTGTGTAAGCTGCATTAAATCCTTATTGAGCTCATCATAAACATAAATAGTGCGGTTTAAGTAAATACTTTTTGCCTTTTCTTTATCTGTTAAAGAAGTAATGATTAAAGCTTGCTCTTCTTTTCTAAAGTCTTCTAAGTTTTTCTTTAAGTGAGCCAGATAATTAGTTTCTGTTTTTACCAGAAAAGTGTTTTCATACTTGTTAATTAAGGTGTCTAATTTAGCATCTGTTGCTTTTAAATACTTTATTGCAGTTTGTTGGCTAATGTTATCTCTAAATAGAAAACTGAATAAATATTGCCTCTTATCTTGAATATGGTTGGCTATAGTATATAAATCAACGGCAGGTATAAGTCTATCTTCATAAATAGAATTAAAGGATTTAGCTATTTTATTAATGTTATAAGATTCTACTAAACTTAGGAAGATACTAAAAAACATCATAATGGCCAGAGCTATAGCCAAACGTATCTTCCTTTGTATTGCAAAAGCTAGTTTCATAATTTTCTGGTGGTTTCAATTGAAGATACTGATTTTTAATAAAAGAAACCTTTATAAAGCAAAAAAGGGTTATCTGACTAACAGATAACCCTTTTTTATAAGTGGAAGAAGATTATTGATTCACAAACTTCTTTGCATTTATTTTACGCTCATTCTCTGTTAAGTAGATTTTACGTAAACGGATATTTTGTGGTGTAACTTCGATATACTCATCCGCTTGGATATACTCCATACACTCTTCTAAAGAGAATTTAATAGCAGGAGCAATTCTTACGTTATCATCACTTCCAGAGGCTCTCATATTTGTTAACTGCTTACCTTTGGTTACATTGATAACTAAATCGTTGTCACGGATGTGCTCACCTAAAATCTGACCTTCATAAATATCAACACCTGGATCAACAAAGAAACGACCTCTATCTTGTAATTTATCAATAGCGTAAGCAGTTGTTAAACCTTTATCCATAGAGATTAATACACCATTAGAACGTCCTGGGATTGGACCTTTCCAAGGCTCGTAAGCTTTAAAACGGTGTGCCATAATAGCTTCACCAGCAGTTGCAGTTAAAACGTTGTTACGTAAACCAATGATACCTCTTGAAGGGATTTCAAACTCTAAGTGTTGTAAATCGCCTTTAGGCTCCATGATTAATAGCTCGCCTTTACGTTGTGTAACCAACTCGATAACTTTACCTGCAACATCACCCGGTACATCTACAATTAAAATCTCTATAGGCTCGCATTTAACACCATCAATTTCTTTAACGATAACTTGTGGTTGGCCTACTTGTAATTCGTAACCTTCACGACGCATGGTTTCTATCAAAACTGATAAATGGAGAATACCACGACCATAAACTAGATAAGCGTCTGGTAAATCAGTTTCTACTACACGTAGCGCTAAGTTTTTCTCTAATTCTTTGTGTAAACGCTCTCTTAAACGTTGTGAAGTAACAAATTTACCTTCTTTACCAAAGAAAGGTGAGTTATTGATGGTAAACAACATGTTCATTGTTGGCTCATCAATGCTGATTACTTCTAATTGCTCTGGATTTTCGAAATCGGCAATGGTATCACCAATATCAAAACCATCAATACCTACAACAGCGCATATATCACCAGAAGAAACAGAAGAAACTTTAACTTTTCCTAAGCCTTCAAAAGTGTATAATTCTTTAATTCTTGATTTTACAACTTTACCATCGCGTTTAACTAAAGACACAGGCATGTTTTCTTTAATGGTACCGCGGGCTACTCTACCAATTGCAATACGACCTACGAAAGAAGAATAATCTAAAGAAGTGATTTGCATTTGTAAAGTACCTTCTTGTACGGGTGCTGGAGGGATATTTTCCAAAATAGCATCCATTAAAGGGAAAATATTATCTGTTTGTACTTTCCAGTCAGTATTCATCCAACCTTGTTTAGAAGAACCATAAATAACAGGGAAGTCTAATTGCTCTTCTGTAGCTTCAAGGTTGAAGAATAATTCAAAAATTTGCTCGTAAACCTCTTCAGGGCGGCAATTTTCTTTATCAACTTTATTTACAACTACAATAGGTTTTAAACCTAATGCTAAAGCTTTTTGGGTTACGAAACGAGTTTGAGGCATAGCACCTTCAAAAGCATCGCAAAGTAATAATACACCATCGGCCATTTTAAGTACACGCTCTACTTCACCGCCAAAATCCGCGTGACCAGGGGTGTCAATGATATTAATTTTAACGTCTTTATACTTAACAGAAACGTTTTTTGAAACGATGGTAATACCACGTTCACGCTCTAAATCGTTATTATCTAAAATTAATTCTCCGGTTGATTCGTTATCTCTAAAGATAGAACAAGAATGTAAAATTTTGTCAACCAAGGTAGTTTTTCCGTGGTCAACGTGAGCGATAATCGCTATATTTCTAATGTTTTGCATGCAAAAAATGCTTAAAAAAATTTTTGCAAAGGTATGATTTTAAATCGGTAATTTAAGCACTAAGCTATCGTGAAAATTAGATGACGATTAAAACTTAACAAAACCTTAACTTTGAGCTTGTTATGGATATACAGACAATATTGGTTTTTGCCCTGTTTTTAATTGCAGTTATTTATGTTGTTAGGCTTGTTTACAGAAGTTTTAATACTAAAACAAGTTGTGGTAGTAGCTGTAAATGTGGGGTTGATTTTTCTAAGATAGATGTGGAAAATAAAAGCCAATGATTTATTATCATCGGCTTTTGAGAAATAAGTTTTAGAGTATTTAATCTTCTATAATTACCGCTGTGCCGCTAGCAGAAACCATAAGCATACTACCAGAAGCACCCATAGTTTCGTAGTCTAAATCTACACCTAATATAGCATTTGCACCAAGTTTTGCTGCATAATCTTGCATTTCTGCTAAGGCAATGTTCTTAGCTTCTCTAAGGCCTTCTTCATAAGAGCCAGATCTTCCGCCAACGATATCTCTGATACCTGCAAAAAAGTCTTTCACAATATTTGCTCCTATAATAGCTTCGCCACTAACTATACCAATGTACTTAACTACTTTTTTTCCGTCTATGTGTGATGTTGTTGTTACAATCATGTTTTTAAATTTTATATAGATGAGACACTAAAGGAGACTTTTTGTTACAAAAAACCGATTACTTTTTCTCAATTAAACAAACAGCATAAGCTACAACACCTTCTTCTCTTCCTATAAATCCCATAGTTTCGTTTGTAGTGGCTTTTATAGAAATATCGTCTTCATCGCAACCCATAGCCTGAGCGATATTTTTTTTCATAGCAGGCACATGAGGGTTTATTTTTGGAGCTTCTAAGCATAACATAGCATCTACATTACCAACGATAAAGCCTTTCTCACCTATTAATCTTACGCATTCTGTTAATAGGATTAAACTGCTAATGCCTCTCCACCTTTCATCGGTATTTTTGAAATGATGACCAATATCACGCAAGTTGGCTGCGCCTAAAAGGGCATCACAAATAGCATGTACTAAAACATCAGCATCAGAATGGCCAAAGGCACCTTTGTGATGTTCTAGCTTTACGCCTCCCAATATAAAAGGATGTTGATCTTTTAATTGATGAACATCAAAACCAAAACCTACTTTTATTTTCATTTATCTAGGTGTACCCGCCTCTCCGAAATTTAATGATAATGAGAATCTGAGTGTGTTAGCCAAAGGAGATCTTTGTTGATTTGCTAAAACATAAGAGAAATCAATATTTACAATATTATATTTTAAACCGGCTCCTAAAGTAAGATAACTTCTGTTTCCTTTATTTGGATTTTCGTAGAAGTATCCGGCTCTAAGCGCAAATTGTTTATTGTACCAATATTCTAAACCTGTTGAATAAATAATTTCTTGCAATTCTTCAGAGAAACCTCCCGGGGCATCGTTAAAAGAACCAAAAATACCTGCTGGTACAGATTTGGTACTATTAGGTTCTGATGGTACTAAAAGTTTATTAATATCTAGAGAAACAGTAAAATCGCTATACTCATCTAGATGTATGGTTGATGCACCACCCAAACGTAAGTTAGTTGGCATAAAAATCCTAGGAGCATTATCAGAATAACTCATTTTTGTACCAATATTAGAAATATTAAGTCCGGCTGCTAACGTTGCTTCTTTACCAAACATAGGTTTTCTATTGCCTTTATAGTAAGCAGAAATATCAGCAGCTAAACCTGTAGCAGCTCTGTTTTGGCTACCATCTACAATACCATTGTTAGAGATGTTAGAGAATACAAATCTTAAAGCTGTACCTAAAGAGAAGTTTTCGCCAAAAGAACGAGATAAACTTGCATCAATAGCAAGTTCGTTAGGATTATATAGTGCTATATTAGAGCCGGTTGCATCTGTAAGCTGTATATCTCCATAAGAGAAATATCTTAAAGAGCCACCCACAACATTTCTTTCATCTAAACGGAAATAGCCGTTTAAATAAGCCATGTTTATATCTGGAGCTATATTTTGTAGCCAAGGGCTGTAAGATGCAGAGAAACCATATTTATCTGTTAAAAATGCAAGTTTAGATGGGTTCCAATGGGTAGCGTTTACATCAGGTAGGGTGGCTACGCCGGTTTCTCCCATTGCTCCGGCTCTGGCATCAGGAGACACTAATAAAAATGGAACGGCAGTGGTGATGATGTTTCCAATTCTACCGTCTACTGCATCAGGTGGTGGTGTAGTGCCTCCAGACTGAGCGTATCCAAACTTCGCAACAATAGTGCTTAATATCAGAAATAGATATTTATTAATTTTCATTTTATAAAGCTAAAATTTCTTGTTTAAATTAATTAAAGGATGACTAATTTTTCTGTTTTTTTCGCAGTTTCTCCGGTTAAATTAGAGCGTACTTTTATCTCATATATATAAACGCCTCTTGCTAATTTGTCTCCAAAATTATCTTTGGCATCCCAAAATATGTTATCCACACGGTTTCCTGAGCTTATTAAGGTTTGATTTATTGTTTTAATTAGCTTCCCTGCAATAGTATAAATATTTACTTGCACATCCAAATCTTCATTTGGATGATTATGCTCAAATTGGAAACTAGTTTTAGTAGTAAAAGGGTTAGGATAGTTTAATACATGGGCTATTTCTAATTTTTCTGAGTTTCTAACTTCAAACTCAATAGTTTGTTCTGATGAATTGTTAAAAGTATCCCAAGCTTTTAATTTTAAGCTATACATCCCAGGCTTTAGATTTTCTAAAGGATATTTGATACTGCCAGATTGATAAGAATCTGTTTTTGCCTGATACCAATCATTTAAAATAATGCTGGTGCTTTCATTATTATAAGTTAAAGTGGCAACAATATCATGTCCAATTCCAATACCAGTGGTATTGATACCGCTTTCATCGTTTAAATTAACTAATAAAAAAGGAGAGCTATTGGTTATACCTCCTGAAACAAATTTATCATCATTTAAGAAAAGGTCTATTTGCGGGCCTATATTGTCATTACTTTGTACATTTGCCAAACCGCCTATCATGATATTGCTAAGGTTTCCGCTAGCGTCTATTTGCTGATTTTCTGCATAATAGCTTATTTTGCCTTCTCCAAACTGTAGGTTGATATCTTTAGGTACAATAAACTCGAAACTAAATTGTCCGTTTTTTACACTTGCCTTGCCTTTATAAATAATATTGTTTTGAGTTTTAAATATTTGTGGGGTGCTTCCGAAAAGGCCGGGGTCTTGTCCTAAGGTGCTAATTGCTGATGCTTTGTCGTAAATGATTGGGTATATAGTGCCGTTAAAAGTGTTTAAAAGTGTTTGGTTTGGAGCAACAACTTGTCCGGTTATTTTAACTTTTTGCAAGGCTTTTAAGGTGTCTAGGTTACTTATTGCTCTGTCGTTAACGCTTAAAGTATTAACAATATTGTAAGGTATAGGAAATAAAGTTGAAGGATCGCCTAAAAGGGTAAAATTTCTGGAGTTGATATTTAAGCCTCCAATATTATTATTCTTAGCCAATCTAAATACCTCGCCAAAGCTAATCTTTCTGTTTTGTGCCGCTGCTTGGCTTAAAGCTATTAAGAAGCTTTGGTTTAAATCAAAGTTATAGGAAGCAAAAACAATTCTTGTTGTTGTAAATAGAGCGATAGCACCATGCTTTTCTTTTTTTAGTAGCAACTCGCCGGCAGAGCGTACTAAGGGGTCATCCCATCTACTAAAAGAACAAGTAGCTGTAAAAATGATGGGTAAATGGGTATTATCCCAATTATTAATATCATCAATTGTTAAAACTCTTTCAGCAGCTAAACCACCCTCGCCACCATGCCCTGTATAATTGATGAGCATAACACCATTATTTAAAATATTATCAATGGTTTTTTTTACATCCGGATAGCGGTTACCCGAAGCAGTACTTTCTTGTTTGTAAGCGTCAAAATATATTTTATGAAGGTTAAAACTGGGCTTTTGTTGGTTAAGGATATTGGCATTAGCTTCTGCTTGGTTAAGATGGGTATTGGCATCTTCATCATCTGCTAGAATAGCTATTTGATTACGCCAGCTTCCTAATTGGGTGTTTTGTGTGTAGTAGATAAGTTTATCTACCACGTCTTTTGCTTCTTTTAAAGTTGTAACGGGTATTCTACCCACATTGATGTCTAGTAATCCAGCAGGGGCAGTATAATTCTCCGGAAAACTGCCTTCATCATCATCTAATAAGGCAAAATAATCATCAGAAGTATAGCTTTGCGTTGGTGATAATGAGTTTCTAGATTGGTAGGTAACAATTAAATTGTTGTTATTGAATTTGATATTTCTATTATCAAAGCTGCCACTACCAAACAATAAAAGGTGTTGAGGTAAATTTGTTGTATTAGCTTTTTTATAAAGCATTCTTACAAAATCTCTTATAGCTGTTGCGTCTCTAGCGCCAGATGAAAACTCGTTAAAAATCTGTTCTGGGGTAACAATATGGCTTCTGATATTTTGTTCAGCTAGTCTAAAATCTGCCAGTCTTTTAGCTTCTGACAAAAATTCTGATGGTGATATGATAATCATATCAACGGGGCTTAAAGCGTGTAAATTTTGGTTTACTACCTTTTTAATAAATTTTGGTTCTTGTGCACTTTGTACATCAAATAGTAGAAACTCTTTTAGGTTAGGTGTAGGATAAATAAAAGAATTGGGCGAGTAATCAATAGCTATTGGTACTAAGGGATTGGTGATATCCCAAATTTCTTTTCCAGTTAAATTTCCAGAAAAATTAAATTGTGTAATTCTGTTTAGTCCGATGGATGAAATATCTCTAAACCTAAGCCAATTTGCTGTTTTTAAATCTTTTGTACAGCTAAGTCTAATATAATTTAACCATGCATTAGCTAAAGAATTGGGTTTATTATAGCTTATGCTTACCGAAAAATTGGAGTTATTAGGTAAAAAAGAAAAGGATTGATTTGCTGGTGCTGCATAATCAGTATCAAAACTTAAAGGAACGGCATTAGCATTTAAAGTTGCCCTTGTTTGGTTATTAATTCTTAATTCTGCAGCCGAGTTTTGACTGGCTCTTATAGCCATATCTGCGTTTATGTAAACAGAGTCGGTAATTTTTATTCCATCTAAGTTAAAACTGAAATTCTGGTTATTGTTAAATTCAAAATCTTCTCCGTACCACTCTCTTCCCGATTTTAAATTTTCCATAATGGCGGTATAATTTTCCCGCTCATGAAGCTGAACATCGGTATAAGAAGAGGTAGTATAATTTGAGGTTTGGTTAAGATAAGATTGCTTATTTACACGTCTTCCATTATTTCCTTCTGTATTGATGAAGTAAAAAGAAGAATCAGAATAATGATTTCTATGATGGGTAAATTTTTGAGTTTGTGTATTAAATTCCCAATAAATATTGCCCTCAGCATAAAATAAAACGTAATCTTGAGGGTCAAATTTACCATCTTCTTCGCCTATAACTTTGATAGCATTCTCAAATAAATCATCTTGTCTAAAAGCAGTATTCTCTTGCGCTAAAGCTCGGCCACCATTACCAAAAATTTTTATCAAACGAGGATTTAATTGGTCTACCGCTATGCCTATATTCCTTAAAAAATTATAATCTAATTTGTAAAGGCCTTCATTTTTAAGTCCAATTTTATACCAATTCCCGCTCGCTAAAACAGAGTTACTCACTTGGCTTAATTTGAAATTATTTGTTTTTTGAGCTTGAAAATTAGTAGCCTTATTGCTAAGAGTTATCTCATATTCTAAAAGTTGATAAACATTGTTTAAACTTTTGAAAACAGGAAGCATATTTACCACAAGCCAAAGTTTCTTTTGTTCTTCAACTACTTGATAATCAAACCAAATATTTTGTCCTATTTTAGAGGTCTGTTGGTTTGTAAACTGATTTGTTATTTGCGTTTGTAACGGTTTTACGCTAACAGAAATTTGGGAAGATTGTACTGGAATTTTTAAATGAATAAGTGGTAAATCGGCAAATTTTTCGGGTAAATATCTTGGGAATTCTAAATTTACAGACGTTTTTGAATCATTATCCTGAGGCTTGAAAAAACTCCAATCAATTGCTTTTTTAATACTATAATTTTGTGCCTTGAGCTGATAAGGAACAAGAAGCAAAAATATAATAAGCTTAACAAGTTGATTATTAGTTATTTTCAATCTTAAATAAATATTTGTAATTTGTGTAACTTTAAAACTTAAACTTCGTTTTAATAGCTAAAAATAGGGAAACTACAGCTTAATCTTCATAGTAAGTAAAATTAATCATCTTGATTAAGATAATTTATTATTTTTAAGCGTTGAAAATTTATAAAATCGCATGAGAAAAAATACCATTACTTTTCTTTCGGCCTGCATATGTTTGATGATGATATTAAGTTCTTGCCAAAAGAATGCTGGTCCGTCAAAAATATCTGGTAAAACCGGAGCCTTATACAATCAAAAAAGACCAGGCTCTCTTCAAGTAATGCCTAAAACCAAACCTACTCCTGGGCCAGGATTGGTTCATATAGAAGGGGGTACTTTTGTTTTAGGAGGCTCTACCATAGATGATATTGGTTATGATTACGCTTCTCCAAAAAGAAGAGTTTCCGTAGCTACATTTTACATGGATGAAACAGAAGTGGCTAATCTAGACTGGTTAGAGTATTTAAACTGGATTAAAGAAGTAGCTGCTGATACCAGATGGTATTATGAAGCTTTACCAGATACTTTAGTTTGGAGAAGTCCGCTGGCTTACAATGAACCTTACGTAAATAATTATCTAAGACATCCGGCTTATCAAGATTATCCGGTAGTTGGCGTTACTTGGGAACAAGCAAATGCATACTGCGATTGGAGAACTAATGTTGTGAATGAAAATATCTTGCGTAACAAGAGAATTATGAACGACTGGGGCGCTTATTCTGCTGCTAAAATGGGTACAGCCAAAGGCGGAAAAGGTGGTGCAGCAGCGGCAACCGGAAATAAAGTAAATACAGAACCTTTTGATTTGGACCTATATTTAAACGGACAATATAATGATTTAGGTAAAGGTGCACCAAGACCAAATGTGGTAACAGCACAAGCACAACCACAAGCGGGAGGTAAAAAAGGAGCAGCAAATACTGGTAGAATTGCAAAAATTGAAGATGGTGTTTTTACGCCAGGTAGATACAGATTACCAACTGAAGCTGAATGGGAATATGCAGCATTAGCTTTAAAAAGTGATGGAAGTAACAGCATAGTTAAAAGCGGTAAAGTATACCCTTGGTATGGGATAGGGGTACGTTCTCCGAATAAAGACACTAGAGGTTTAATTTACGCCAACTTTAAAAGAGGTGGTGGAGATAATATGGGTGTTGCAGGCTACTTAAATGATGGAGCAGATATTACAGCTCCGGTTAAGGCTTACATTCCTAATGATTTTGGATTGTTTAATATGGCAGGTAACGTAAGCGAGTGGACTAGCGATACTTACCGCCAGTTATCTTTTGATGAAGTAGAAGATTTTAACCCTTATCGTGGTAACGTATTTGAAAATAATGCTTATGATGATAAAGGACAAATACAAACTATAGGTAAAACTAATGTACCTAAAAAGGTAAAAGCTACTTCTGGTAAGAAAGACCCTTACGAGATACAAAAAAGTAAGTATGGCAATGCTACTGAGCCAAGTCCAAGTACACCAGAACCTAAAGATGATAAGATGGCTTCTGCTGTGCCTACGTTTAACGCAGACCAAAGAGGTTATATTGATAATGAAAACTTAGATTTATATGGTAAGATAACACTTATTAGTGATAGATCTAAAGTATATAAAGGTGGTTCATGGAATGATAGAGCTTATTGGTTAAACCCTGGTACTAGAAGATATTTAGATCAAGGTGAAGCCAGCTCTGAAATAGGTTTTAGATGCGCCATGAGTAGCGTAGGAGATCCACAGATAAATCCTAAATCAACTCCTCAGTTTAGACAGCCAAAGTCTAGAGTAGGATTTAAGAAATAATAAAAAGAATTAAAAAAGCCTCTCCTGATTTTTGGAGAGGCTTTTTTTATGATTGTTTTGGCTGTAAATACTGAAATACATAGCCCCAAACAATCACCAATACACAGCCAAAAAGATTAAGCCATAGATAAGCCATTAAATCAAAGTAATAAGCTGTAAAAACAAAAACCTCGGTAACTAAAGCGGCTAAAAAAACAGCTTTACCACGTATCTTCTTAAAATAGAAAGCAACCAAGAAAATCCCTAAAATGGTTCCATAAAATAAGGAACCTAAAATATTTACGGCCTCTAACAAATTACCTAACTTACCTGCAAACAAAGCCATTGCTAGGCTTAAAATACCCCAAAAGAGGGTTATGGCTTTACTTACGTTGAGGTATTTTAAATCGCTACCTGTTTTATTAATTAGTCTTTTATAAATATCTACACTTGTGGTTGATGCCAATGAGTTTAAGGCGCTAGCTGTTGAACCCATAGAGGCTAAACAAACTATGGCTACCAATAAGCCAATTAATCCTTGCGGTAAGTATTGTGTAACAAAGCTCAGGAAAACGTAATTGGTATCATCTGTATCTGCATTAGGGTCGTTTTTTTTCATCACCGTTAATGCTTCTTCTCTTTTATCCTGTAAGGTCTTATTTGCCAGTACTACATCTGCTTTTAAAGAACTAATATCTTGCTGCTGCTGATTGATGGCGTTTTCCAGAGCTATTACTTTTTGTTTTTTAGCTTCAAAAGCAGCGTCAAAAGCTAGTTCCTTTTGTTTAAACTCATCCGCGTAGGCGCTTTTTTCTATTTTTTTAATTTCATAAGTATTAAAAAATACAGGTGGCTTTTGGTATTGATAAAAGCAAAAGACCAATATCCCTATCAATAAAATTAAAAATTGCATAGGCACTTTTAGTAAGCCATTCATCAACAAACCCATTCTACTTTGCCCTACAGAGCTTCCGGTTAAATAGCGGCCAACTTGTGATTGATCTGTACCAAAGTAAGATAGCTGCAAGAAAAAGCCACCTATTAATCCTGTCCAAACGGTATATCTATTATTTAAATCAAACTTCCAGTCTATAACATTCATTTTACCCATTTTGCCTGCAATGTCTAAGGCATCGGTAAAACCTACAGAAGCAGGTAAAAGTGCTACCACTACAAATCCTGCTAAAAACAAGCCCGAAAAGATGATGCTCATTTGTAAAAGCTGGGTATAAGAAACAGCTTTTGTGCCTCCGTAAAAGGTATATAATATCACTACAGAACCTATAATTAAAGTGGTATAAGTAGGGTCTACATTTAATATGGTTGATAGGATGATAGACGGAGCATAAATGGTGATACCGGTAGATAGCCCCCTTTGTATCAGGAATAAAAAAGCTGTTAAGACTCTGGTTTTTACATCAAACCTTTGCTCTAAAAACTCATATGCAGTATAAACCTTTAGTTTATGAAATATAGGGATGAAGGTGATGCAAAGTACAATCATGGCTAGGGGTAAACCAAAATAAAATTGTACAAAACGCATTCCATCAGCGTAAGCCAAACCTGGGGCTGATAAAAAAGTAATAGCGCTGGCTTGTGTAGCCATTACCGATAAACCCACATGATACCAAGGCAAAGAACGATCGCCAAGTAAATAACCATCTATATGGTTACTTGCTTTACTTTTCCAGATGCCATAAACCACAATAAAAATAATGGTAAAGGCAAGTACAAACCAATCTATTAAACTCATGAGAAGCGAATGGTAATGAGGTAAAAAACGAGGATAAGGATAACCAGCCAATAAACCAGTAAGCGATAAAATTGACTCCAGGATTTTATAAAAGGAGGTAGTTCGGTATCTTTAATTTTTTTATCCATTATTTACTTATCAGGTTTACAAATAAACGGTAAGCACCTGCAACGCCAGCAGGTAACTCTCTAAAGAATGATAAACCGGTATAAATAAATTTTCCTTTCCCATAAGAGGTCACTAAAAGTGCACCTGATGTTTGTTTCTCTCCAGTATCATTCATACCTAAAGGTTGTTCATATCGGCTATCGGCATTATCTGCGAAGTATAAACCTCTTTCTTGTATCCAGCCATCAAAATCTTTAGCAGATAATTTATTAGGGTAATTTAGCACTTTGCTTTTTGGTTTTAAGAAAAATACTTTGGCATTTTCCTCTGTAACCCTATCTCTTGTGATGTTAAAAGGATAAGGGCCGATTTCTGTAGTTAGCAAAGGTCTGTTAACATTATATTGTACCAATAAAGTACCACCATTTTCTATGTATTTAAGTAGGTTTTGTCTTGCAAATGGTAATTTTTCATTGGTATTAAATGCTCTTACTCCGGTTATAATAGCATCGTATGCAGATAAATCTCCGGTTAGCATTTCTTTTTCTGTAAGGATATTTACCTGATAACCTATTTGCTTTAACGATTCTGGTATTAAATCTCCGGCTCCGTTGATGTAGCCTATGAGTTTATTCCCAGTTGTTTTTATGTCTAGCTTGGTGAGTTTTACTTCGGCCTCAGAGAAATAACTTATGGCAGGGATATGCTCATATTTAATTTCATGATAAGCTTTTTGATAAGCCTCATTAGCAATTTGAGCTGTAAATTTTAGGGTTACACGCTCATCTGTTGTTGAAGGAGTTACTTTAAATATAAGGTTTAGCTCTTCTCCCATATTTTTGAAGTTAAAACTTTGCTTTTCCGGGCTTATTTTCCAGTTTTTAGGTAATTCAGGAATTAATTCGCCATTGAGGTTTTCTTTAAATGCTTTTAACCTTACGCGAATTTCTTTTTCACCTTGATTAGTGAAAAGCAATACTTTATCCTCCGGATTAATGGTTACAGGTGGTGCTATCACCAAAGGTTGATAAACCTCGCCCCTTACTTGGTCTGTATATTTGTAAATTACAGGAATTTCGTAGTCTAAACTGTAATTATTAAAGCTAAGTTTAACTTGTATAGTATGTGCTTTTGGTCCATCAGGTTGTAAGATATCTGCTTGTTTATTTAAAACATATTGCCCTATAGGATGCTGGTTAACCAACCAATAAGGTTGGGTAATTTTACTGATTTGGGTCTGACTTCTAGCGCTATATAGCTGATTGATATTCAAATCATCTGTTTTTTGGTTAAATGCAGTGATTTTTACATTTGGATATTGCGTAACAGCATTTAAATTAAACTCCACCGTAGTATTTTGTGCGTTAAGGGCTTGTTTAGCTTGTGCTTCTACCCAAGTTCCACTACAATGCAGAATAAGTTTTTTTACTTCCTCAAGTTTTATATCCTTGTAATGGCTATCAGGTAATGCAGCTATTTTTTGATGGAGTTTTATTAAATCCTCAACAATAAGCCCCGGCTTTTCTATATTAAATTTGTCTTGAATGCTTGTAATATCTTTAGCTATATCGGTTTTAATTTGAAGTCTGCCCCAGCTTAAATCTATTCCTTCAAATAAATCTTTTTGAGGAAGCTCGCCTTGCCAACTGCTAAAATATTCTAAGCTTGAGCCTCTTTGTCTGGCAGAACCAAAACCTTGACTTTTGTGCATCGATCTACTTTCGGCTGCAATTTCGCCATAGCCCTTTCCTAATAAATTGTTAAACAAGCCAACATCTATTTTTAATTGGTCATTGGCAGTTGTATTAGCCGAGCCAAAATTATAAGTGTTCCAAAGAATTCTTTTAGTTTGCCATACGCTTACTTCCCTTAGCTGTTCTGGAAACTGCTTTGGGTCTGCCGCAGCTTTAAAAGCCTCTTGAGCTAAAATAGATGATGCTTGATGGTGGCCATGGCCTGCTCTAGCATCATTAGGAAAACGGGTGATGATAACATCTGGTTTAAATTTTCTGATGATGTATACAACATCACCTAATATTTCTTTTTTATTCCAGATATTAAAAGTTTCATCGGCAGTTTTAGAAAAGCCAAAATCATTTGCTCTGGTAAAAAATTGGATGGCACCATCCGTTCTGCGGGCAGCTAATAGTTCCTGAGTTCTTATCAATCCTAATTCTTCAGATTGCTCATTACCGATAAGGTTTTGACCACCATCTCCTCTGGTTAAAGATAAATAAGCAGTTCTTACCAGCTTTTCTTTAGCTAAATAACTTAATAAGCGTGTGTTTTCATCATCAGGATGAGCGGCTATATATAAGACACTTCCCAAAACATCTAATTTTTTTAGATCGAGTTTAAGCTCTGCTGCATTGGGTAAAGCATTATTTTGGGCAAAAGTAAAATAAGGGAGCACTAAAAAATATAAGAGCAGGTTTCTAAGTTTCATGAGATTGATTTCTTTTAAACTTTAGCTAAGTAAAATAATAAATTTTTGCTTATGTGTTTCAAGAACAAAAAAATTACAAAACTCTTTCACCAAATTTTAAGAAAATTTTACTCGGTTAAAGATATTTAGATTTAATTCTTTAGATTAGGGCTTGCTAACCAATTTATCACTTTCAAAATGAAACTTAAAACAGGTATTTTATTACTATTCATGTTTGCAGCATTTGGGCAAACGATTGCCCAAAGTAAATGGGAGTCTTTATTTAATGGAAAAGACTTTAAAGGTTGGAAACAACTAAACGGTAAAGCTAAGTATGAAGTTAGAAATGGCGAGATTGTAGGGACTACAGTTTCTAATGAACCTAACTCTTTTATGGCAACCGAAAAAACTTATGGCGACTTTATTTTAGAATTAGAACTTCTTGTTGATAATAGCATGAATTCTGGCGTTCAATTTAGAAGTTTAAGTAAAGCAGACTATCGTGATGGTAGAGTTCATGGCTATCAAATGGAAATTGATCCATCCAGCAGAGCTTGGAGTGGTGGTATTTATGACGAAGGTAGACGAGGCTGGTTATATAACCTAGAACTAAATCCAGAAGGTAAGAAAGCTTTTAAACCGGGCGAATGGAATAAATATCGTATAGAAGCTATAGGTAATACGATAAGAACTTGGGTGAATGGTATCCCTACGGCTCATGTTGTAGATGCTGAAACCGCATCAGGTTTTATTGCACTGCAAGTGCATTCTATCAGGAAAGAAGAGACTCCGGGCAAAGAAATCAGATGGAGAAATATCAGAATACAAACTACCAATTTACAACCTTCTAAGCCGGATGGTATTTTTATCGCAAATTATATCCCAAATCATTTATCTCCTCAAGAAAAAGCTAAAGGTTATAGTTTGTTATTTGATGGTAAAAGTACTTCGCAATGGAGAGGCGCTTATAAAACCACTTTCCCAACTAAAGGATGGGAAGTTGTTGATGGCGAATTAAGAGTTAAAGACGCTGATGGAAGCGAGTCTACCAACGGTGGTGATATAGTTACTTTAAAAGAATATAGTGCTTTTGAGTTTCAGTTTGATTTTAAACTTTCTAAAGGTGCTAACAGTGGTGTAAAATATTTTGTTACAGAAAGCGAAGGTAATAAAGGCTCAGCCATTGGTCCTGAGTACCAGATTTTAGATGATGCTACACATCCTGATGCAAAATTAGGTAAAGATGGTAACCGTACATTGGGTTCTTTATATGATTTAATCACTTCTAAGAAAATACCAGCTGCACAAAAGGCAATAGGCGAGTGGAATAAAGGTATTATCAGGGTTTACCCAGATAATAGAGTAGAATATTGGTTAAATGGCCACAATATCCTTAATTATACCAGAGGCTCGGCAGAGTTCTTAAAATTGGTATCAGAAAGTAAGTATAAAGATTGGAAAAACTTTGGAATGGCACCTAAAGGAAGGATTCTATTACAAGACCATGGAAATGCAGTAGCATTTAGAAGCCTAAAAATTAAACAACTATAAACCTAAAGACATCAAAATAAAAATGAACTCACGTAGAAAATTTATAAAACAGTCTGCTATTGCAGCAGCCGGAACATATTTTGGAGCTATGGGCTTCAGTGCAAAAAGCTATGGTAGAATTTTAGGTGCTAACGATAGGGTACGTGTTGGTGCTGTAGGTTTTTCAGATCGTTTTAGAGATACTTTATTGCCATGTTTTCTAAATCATCATCAAGAATTAAATTTTGATATGGTAGCTGTTTCTGATTTATGGAGCTATAGAAGAAACTTAGGGGTAGAGCTTTTAAAATCTAAATTTAACCACGATATAAAAGGCTGTAGAAATAATGATGAATTGTATGCTATGAAAGATTTAGATGCTGTAATAGTAAGTACAGCAGATTTTCAGCATGCTTTACACGCTATTGAAGCTGTTAACGCTAAATGCGATGTTTATTGTGAAAAGCCTTTTGCAGAAACCATGGAAGATAATAGAGCGGCATTAAAAGCTATAAAGGCCTCTAAACAAATTATTCAAATTGGTTCTCAAAGAAGAAGTGGCGCTAATTATAAAGCTGCGGCTGATTTTATCCAACAGGGTAAATTTGGAGATATTACAATGGTAGAACTTACTTGGAATGTTAACCAGCCTGGTAGATGGCGCAGACCAGATTTAGTGGCTAAACTAAAACAAGAAGATACAGATTGGAAACGCTTTTTAATGAATCGTCCATTTGAAGAATGGGATCCTAGGAAATACTTAGAATACCGTTTATTCTGGCCTTATTCTTCGGGTATGCCTGGGCAGTGGATGTCGCACCAAATTGATACTGTACATTGGTTTACTGGCTTAATGTATCCAAGAAGTGTGGTTGCTAATGGAGGAATTTATCAGTGGAAAGACGGAAGAAGAAACTGGGATACCACAACCGCAGTTTTTGATTATGGTGATAAAGACATGAAGAAAGGTTTCCAAGTAGTATTTGGCTCTAGAATGCATAATGGAGACGAGCGTCCAGCTGAGATTTATTATTCTAATGGTGGCGAATTAAACTTAAATACCAATAAAATTTCTCCAAAAGGTGGTTTACAAGAAAAGCAAGCAGCTGCTATGGGCTTAAAGCCTAACCTGCTTCCTGAAATGAGTTTAACTAGTCAAGAGGAAAAGGTAGTTGCATCTGCTAATACAGGGGCAGATAGGTTAACTTCTAACCATATGCGTAATTGGATGGAGTGTATCCGTAGTAGAAAAGAAACTAATGCACCGGTGGAAGCTGGTTATTATCACTCTGTTGCTACTATCATGACAAATGCAGCGGTAAGAACTGGTTCTAAAGCAACGTTTGATGAAAAAACACAAGAAGTTATGGTTAATGGAAAAGTGTTTAAATATTAATAATACTTTTTCATAGCTATCGTTAATCATACTTAGAAATGCTAAGAAGAAATTTTATTAAGAAGACAGGTATAGTAACCGGAGGATTACTTATGCAGCGAGAGCTATTACATGCTTTTGCTGCAAATACTCCTTTAAAGGTTGCTGTAATAGGTTGTGGAGATAGGGGTAATGGTCTCATTCAAGTGATGCAGGAACTAAAAGAACAATTTAAAGTGACTGCTATCTGCGATACCTTAGATTTTAGACTAGCAGCTACGCAAAAGTTATTAGGTGGAGAAAAAATTGCTTCTTACAAAGATTATAAAAGGCTTTTAGCTGAAGCTGATGTACAAGCTGTACTTATTGCTACTTCTCTTAATGCACATTATGATATTGCTTTAGCGGCTTTAAAAGCAGGTAAGCATGTGTATTTAGAAAAAGCAATGACTTACAATATCTCACAAGCTTTAGATTTGGTAAAGGCTAAGGCTTTGCATCCAAATTTAACGTTACAAGTTGGGCATCAATACCGTTACACACCACTTTATTTTAAAGTGAAAGAGATGATTGATAAGGGCTACTTAGGTAAAGTAACGCAGATAGACTGTAGGTGGGATAGAAACTGGAATTGGCGTAGACCTGTACCTGAGCCATCTTTAGAAAGAAAAATCAATTGGCGTATGTACAAGGAGTATTCTGGTGGTTTAGCTGCAGAATTACTTTCTCACCAAATAGATTTTATCAATTGGGCTTTTGATACACACCCTACCGAAGTTTATGCCACAGGTGGTGTAGATTATTATAAAGACGGACGAGAGACGTTTGATAATGTGCAAGCAACTTTTAGATATGATAAAGATGGGATGATTGGTAATTACGGTGCTACCTGCGCTAATGCTAGAGATGGCTATTTGTTTAAATTAAAAGGCACTAAAGGCAGCGTTTCTTTATTGATGAATCAAGGAGTTTTTTATCCCGAAAAGGAAACAAAAGCAGAGTTAGAAACCGTTGATGGTGTTACCGGTGCTACAAAAATTGTTTGGAATAAAGACGGTGGAATACCTATTGAAGCTGATAAAAGTAAAGATGGAACTTGGTATGCCTTAAAAGATTTTTTTGATTGTATAGTAACTAAGAAAAATCCTCCGTCTAATGTTTTAACGGGTGCTACCACTGCTATCTGTGTACATTTAGCCAATGAAGCTATGTACAACAGAAAAATACAATACTGGCAAAAAGAATATGATGTATTTGCATAAAAAAAATCCTGCTTGTTACAAGCAGGATTTTTTTTTATCATGTTTTTTAGCAGGATATTTTCCCTACTCTATTAGCATGCCTGCCACCTTCAAATTCTGTAGCTAAGAAAGCATCAATAATTTGTTTAGCCAAATCAATAGAAATAAAACGCTCAGGAATACAAACAATATTAGCGTTGTTATGCGCTCTTGCAAGTTTTGCTAGTTCAACTTCCCAACAAATGGCAGCTCTTATTCCTTGGTGTTTATTAGCAGTTATGGCTACGCCATTAGCGCTACCACAAATTAAAATACCTAAATCATAAGCCCCACTTTCTACTGCATCTGCTGTAGGATGTGCAAAATCAGGATAATCTGCAGAATCTGATGAATAGGTACCAAAGTCTTTTACTTCTGTAATTTGGGGTAAGGAGTTTAAGTAAGGAATAATTTGTCCTTTATAATTAAAACCTGCGTGGTCTGCTCCTATGGCAATTTTCATATATTATTAATTTGCGTAAAACTCTTGTTCTTCTTTTAATCTCTTTTTATTAACCCTGCCAGATACGCCTATACTTATTTCATACAATAAAAATAGCGGGAAACTTACGGTCAACATGGTTAATATATCAGGTGTAGGCGTTACAATGGCGGCAATAATTAAAATTAAAACCACTGCATATCTTCTTTTTTCACGCATAAATTGCGGTGTCATGATACCTAGTTTAGATAAGATATAAATCACAATAGGTAACTCAAATACTACGCCACTACCTAAAGTTAACGTGGCTACAGATGATAAGTAGGAATCTATAGTGATGGTATTTTCTATAATTTCTGAAACAGTATAATTAGTTAAGAAGTTAACAGAAAGTGGGGCAATAATGTAGTAACCAAATAAAACTCCTATTAGAAATAGCATGCTAGCGTAGAAAACAAAACCACTGGCCGATTTACGCTCATTTTCATGTAATGCAGGTTTTACGAAACGCCATATCTCCCATAGCAAATAAGGAAAACCCAGAGTTATACCCATCAGTAAAGATGAGTTTAACTGTAACGTAAACTGCCCAGCCATTTCTGTATTGATAATTTTTCCAGGAATTTCAGTGATGCAAAAATCAGGGCCTAAATTAAAACGTTCTCCAATTTTACACATCATCTGGTAAGTCCAAAAATCAGGACGTTTTGGGCCCATGATGATGATGTCAAAAAGAAAATCATAGTAAGCGAAGGCAAGTATAGTTAAAATCACAATGGCTACAGCCGAGCGTATTAAGTGCCATCTTAAAACTTCAATATGATCAAAGAAAGACATTTCTGCCTCTATAGTTTTACCTTTCTGCTTAATAGCTTCAACTAAATCTTTTTTTCTCTCTTTTGCCATACGAAAACAAAAATACCATTCTGTTTTATAATCAGAATGGTATTTGTATAAATAAAAATTATTTAAATCTACTCAGAAAATTCAAAAGACTCCATAAACTTAGTAGTAAAGTTACCAGCTCTAAAATTAGGGTCTTTTAATAGTTTCAGGTGGAATGGTATTGTAGTTTTAATACCTTCAATTACAAATTCGCTTAAAGCTCTTTCCATGGTATTTAAAGCTTCTTCACGTGTTTGTGCCACGCAAATAATCTTAGCTATCATAGAGTCGTAATTCGGAGGAATAGTATAACCTGCATAAACGTGAGTATCTATTCTAACTCCATGTCCGCCTGGTGAGTGGAAATGTGTGATTTTACCAGGTGATGGTCTGAAATTATTGAATGGATCCTCTGCATTGATACGGCATTCAATTGCATGCATAGTTGGCTCATAAGATTTTCCTGAGATAGGAATACCTGCAGCAACTTTTATCTGTTCTTTAATTAAATCAAAATTGATAACTTCTTCTGTTACCGGGTGCTCTACCTGGATACGTGTATTCATCTCCATGAAGTAGAAATTACGGTGTTTATCAACCAAAAATTCTACAGTACCTGCGCCTTCATATTTTACCGCTTGTGCACCAGCGATAGCTGCTTTACCCATTCTTTCACGTAACTCTGGTGTCATGAATGGAGAAGGAGCCTCTTCAACTAATTTTTGGTGACGTCTTTGTATAGAGCAATCTCTTTCTGAAAGATGACAAACTTTTCCGTATTGGTCTCCAATAACTTGGATTTCAATGTGACGTGGGTCTTCTATATATTTTTCAAGATATAAACCATCGTTACCAAAAGCAGCACCTGATTCCTGACGGGCAGAATCCCAAGCTGGTTCAAATTCTTCATCATTCCAAACTACACGCATACCACGGCCACCACCGCCGGCAGTTGCTTTTAAGATAACCGGATAACCAATTTCATTAGCAGTTGCAATTCCTGATTTTAAATCGGCAACTAAACCTTCTGAACCTGGTATAGTAGGTACACCAGCATTTTTCATGGTTTCTTTTGCTGATGCTTTATCGCCCATACTATTAATCTGGTCTGCGGTTGCACCAATAAATTTGATACCATACTCGGCACATATAGCAGAAAATTTAGCATTTTCTGATAAAAATCCGTAACCTGGGTGTATAGCATCTGCATTGGTAACTTCGGCAGCAGAAATAATATTTGGGATATTTAAATATGAATCTTTACTTGGAGGTGGGCCAATACAAACAGCTTCATCAGCAAATCTTACGTGAAGGCTATCTCTATCTGCCGTAGAGTATACAGCAACAGTTTTAATGCCCATTTCTTTACATGTACGTATGATACGTAATGCTATTTCTCCACGATTGGCAATTAGTATTTTTTTAAACATGAGTATTCAATTTGTCGATAATCAATAAGTTAATTTTCTTCCAAAGGCAAATTCTTTCTTGCTTATTTGGACAAATTGATTAAATAGGTTCTACTAAGAATAAAGGTTGATCGTACTCAACAGGTTGTGCGTTTTCAACCAAAACTTTAACTATACGACCAGAAACTTCAGATTCTATTTCATTAAATAGTTTCATTGCTTCTATAATACAAACTACCTGACCAGCAGAAACCTCATCTCCTACATTTACAAAAGATGGTTTTTCTGGGTTTGATGAACGGTAGAAAGTACCAATCATTGGAGATTTTACAGTAATGTATTTTGAAGTATCATCACTAGCAACTGGTGCTGGAGCTGCTGCTGCCGGAGCTGCCGCTGCTGGAGCCGGAGCTGCCGCAGGAACCTGAGCTACAATTTGTTGCTGTGGTTGTGCAGCTACAAAAGTAGGCTCTTGATTGGTTTTTATTGTAATTTTAAAGTCTTGCTCTTCTATTGACACTTCATTCACACCTGATTTTGATACGAACTTGATCAGATCTTGAATTTGTTTAATATCCATTCCCATTGATATAGGTTTTTATTAGTGTTAAGTTTATTTAAAAAAAAATCTAATATAGTAATCTCTTATTTAAATTAAGCATTATATGCCCATTTCAAATATACCGAGCCCCAGGTGAAACCGCCTCCAAAGGCTGCTAATATCACATTATCGCCTTTTTTAAGTTTGCTTTCCCATTCCCATAAACATAAAGCTATGGTACCATTTGTAGTGTTTCCGTACTTTTCTATGTTAATCATAACTTTTTCAGGACCCACACCCATACGGTTTGCTGTAGCATCTATAATTCTTTTATTAGCTTGGTGAGGCACTAACCATGCAATGTCATCAGAGGTAAGGTTATTTTTTTCCATAATTTCTGCTGCAACATTGGCCATATTGGTAACTGCAAATTTAAAAACAGTTTGTCCTTCTTGGTAAGCGTAATGTTCTTTATTATCTATGGTTTCATAGCTAGCAGGTTTTAAAGAACCTCCTGCTTTTAGGTTTAAGAAGTTTCTTCCAGCACCATCACTTTTTAGGATAGAATCTATAATTCCTAATCCCTCGTCATTAGGTTCTAAAAGTGCGCATCCGCAACCATCTCCAAAAATGATACAGGTTGTACGGTCTTCGTAATTGATGATAGAAGACATTTTATCACCACCTACTACTAAAACTTTTTTGTGCTTGCCAGACTCAATAAACTGAGCTCCGGTAGATAAACCAAATATAAAACCAGAGCAAGCAGCTTGTAAATCATATCCCCAAGCGTTAACAGCACCAATTTTATCAGCTAAAATATTTGCTGTAGCTGGAAAAGGCATATCAGGGGTTGAGGTACAGAAAATAATTAAATCAATTTCTTCTGCTGATATTCCTCTCTTTTTTAGAAGACCTTCTACGGCAGGTACTGCCATATCTGAAGTTGCAAGGCCTTCTCCTTTTTGTATTCTTCTCTCTTTAATACCTGTACGGGTGGTAATCCATTCGTCGTTGGTATCAACCATGGTTTCCAGTTCCTGGTTTGTTAAAATATAATCAGGTACGTAACCATTAACTGCTGTTATAGCAGCATGAATTTTACTCATATTTTGGTGTTATTAGATTTAGTTGAAGGCAACTTTAAATTTGTCAATGATTTTTGTTTCAATCATATCTCTTGAAAGTAAAACCATATTTTTAATTGCTTCTGGGCTTGATATACCATGTCCGATGATAACCGGAGCATTAACGCCTAAAATAGGGCTACCTCCGTATTGTTCGTAGTTGAACCTATCAAAAAACTCGTCTTTCATGCCCTTTTTAAGCGTTAATACATAAAAAGATTCAGCAAGTTTTAAGACAACATTACCAGTAAAACCATCACAAACAATTACATCAGCTTTATCATTAAAGAGGTCTCTGCCTTCTATGTTACCAATGAAATTAAGCAATTCGGTTTCTTTCATGAGGGTATAACTGGCCTGTGTTAACAGATTACCTTTTTCTTCCTCTTCGCCAATATTCATTAATCCAACTTTTGCATTCGCAATATTATAGATATGCTCTGCATAAATGCTTCCTAGTATACCAAATTGTAATAAAGTATCTGGTTTGCAGTCTGCATTGGCACCAACATCTAACAAAATACCGCATCCACCTTTAACTTTAGGAACAATAGAGGCAATTGCAGGTCTGATAACTCCAGGAACTGTTTTAACGCTAAACATTGCGCCTACCAACATGGCACCGGTATTACCAGCAGAAGCAAAAGAGTCTATTTCTCCATCTTTCAAAAGAGAGAAACCTAAAGAAATGCTCGAATTTGGTTTTTGTACTATTGCTTTGGTTGGGTGTTCTCCCATACCAATTACCTCTGTTGTGTGGATAATTTGAAAGAGGTCTGGATTAAAATTATTATCCTTAAGAATGGGATCTATGAAAGTTCTATCTCCGATAAGAACTAACTTTTGGCCTTCTTTGAGTTGTTTATAAGCCTCAATGGCACCCAATACTGTTGCTTTGGGCGCATAATCGCCACCCATTATATCTAAGCCAATTTTCATAAGAATAATCTGCTTTTAAATGGAAACAAAAAACTTTTATACAATTTTAAGGTTAAAAAGCCATTTATTATTGTATAAAAGTTTTTCATGCTTGAAAATACTTAAGCTATTGTAGTATTCTCGATAAGAAGTTTACCCTTGTAGTAAAGATTACCGTCTACATTGTAGGCTCTGTGTGGCAAATGAACTGCACCAGTTTCTTTACAAGTCCATAATGATGGAGCTTCTGCTTTATAGTGCGTTCTTCTTTTATCTCTTCTAGATTTTGATATTTTACGCTTTGGATGTGCCATTTTTTCCTATTTTTTAATTATTTTTTGATATTCTTTAAAGCTGCCCAACGGGGATCTACATCACCGTTATCTTCACTGTCTTCTGCTGATAGTTCTTGTAACTTTGCAATCATTTCTTTATCACAAGCATCAGTATTTCCTGGATTATCACACATGTTAATGTATGGAGCTGCCAGGGTAATCATTTCATAAATGAAAGTTGAAGTATCAACTTCAACATCATTTTTTGTTAAAACAATAACTTCGTCTGTCTCGTCTAAATCATCTTCTTGAGAGAATTTAGCGATGAGTCTATCACGTGTATCAATTGTTTGAGGATATTCTGCTAAACAACGGTCACAATCCAGATAAATAAACCCTGTAATGTGAAAATCTAATACTAACATAGTTTCTTGTCTATCTAAAACAAGATCTACTTTTAGTAAGCCGTTTTTAACTAGCGAATATTCAAACTCTTTGAAAAAGCCACCATCAACATCAAAATTGAATTGATGAAGACCCAGCTTTAACCCCGTAAACGGAACCGAATATTGTTTAAGTAATTTCAAAGTCCGACAATTAAGCCTGCAAATTTAGGAAAAATAATTAAGCTGTAAAGGTTTTTTTCAAAATGTATGATTCTGCCCTAAAGCTTTTTACAACGTCTTTGTATAAAATGCGGTTATTTTTTAGTCTCTATCTCGGCTCATTTTAGAAAAAGCTAGGGTGTTTGCAGTTAGTTCTGCCTGTTCTCTTCTACTTTTTACAATATGAATAGCTGCAAATAAAGCTTCTCTGAAAGATGCTGGTACAGCTAAATTTTTACCTGCAATGTCATATCCGGTACCGTGGTCTGGTGATGTTCTTACTACCGGTAAGCCTGCTGTAAAGTTAACGCCGCTATTAAAACTCATAGATTTGAAAGGAATCAGACCTTGATCGTGATACATGGCTAAAACAGCATCAAATTTTGCATAGGCTTGGTTGCCAAAAAAACCATCGGCCGGGAAAGGACCAAAAGCAAATACACCAGCTTCTGCGGCAGCCTCAATAGCCGGAATAATAATTTCTTGTTCTTCTTTACCTAGTAAACCATTATCTCCAGCGTGTGGGTTTAATCCTAAAACTGCAATTTTTGGTTTTTCTACCCAAAAATCATTTTTTAAAGATTGGTTCATCAGCTTTAGCTTAGAAACTATATTTTCTACTGTGATATGGCTAGCAATATCTTTCACTGGGATGTGCCCTGTAACTACACCTACTTTAAAGTTCTCGCTTATCATAAACATTAAAGCATCCTGTCCGCCAGCTTTTTCTTGTATAAATTCTGTATGGCCGGGAAATTTAAATTCCTCACTTTGGATGTTGTGTTTATTGATTGGAGCGGTAACTAAGGCATCAATTTTGCCAGAGACTAAATCATCAGTGGCTCTTTGCAAAGACAATAAAGCATATTTACCACCTGTTTCATTAGCTACACCAAGTTCTATTTTCACATCTTCTTCCCAACAATTAATCATGTTAGGTTTACCATAATGTGCCTGACTAGCATCAGGGACAACCTGGAAAATAAATTCATGAATATCAGCTGCTTTTCTATGAAAAGAAGCAACTTTGGTATGCCCGTAAACTATAGGAGTACAATATTTGTAAACCTCGGCCTCCATTAAAGTTTTGATGATAACCTCTAAACCTATACCATTTACATCGCCTATAGAAATACCAATTTTTAATTGCTCGCTCATAAAAATGAATCTAAATTTTGTGCAAAATAAATATTTTGAGTTTAATCTTCGGGTATTAACGTTAATCTTTACGTAATTTGTGACGTTTTTTAATCAATATGAGTCAGGTAAAAGCCAAGAAACATTTAGGACAGCATTTTCTAACCGATAAAAATATCGCTGAAAAGATTGTCAATTCTCTTATCCATACCCATAAATACAAGAAAGTTTTAGAGGTTGGTCCAGGAATGGGTGTCTTGTCTGATTTCTTACTAAAAAAGGAAGCCTTTGAGACTTATTTAATAGATATTGATACCGAGTCTTTTGAATATCTGCATAGGCAATACCCAAATTTGGGTGATAAATTGATTAATGCAGATTTTCTTGCACTTAATTTCAAGGATATATTTCTAGAGCCTTTTGCCATTATTGGAAACTTTCCATACAATATCAGTTCGCAGATATTATTTAAGGTTTTAGAGAACAGGCAACAGGTACCAGAAGTGGTTGGAATGTTTCAAAAAGAAGTTGCAGAGCGCTGTGTGGCCAAGCCAGGCAGTAAAGAGTATGGTATCTTAAGCGTTTTTTTGCAGGCTTATTATAAGTGCGAATATCTTTTTACGGTAAAAGCCGGTGTTTTTAATCCACCGCCTAAAGTGCTCTCGGCAGTTATTAGGTTAAGTAGAAATGAAGTTGCAGATTTAGATTGTGATGAAAAACTGTTTTGGCAAGTGGTAAAAGCCGGTTTTAACCAAAGAAGAAAAACATTAAGTAATGCTTTAGCAGGCATTATACCAAAAGATAAACAAGACGATACAGAAGTTTGGACATTAAGAGCAGAGCGTTTAAGCGTAGCAGATTTTGTGAAATTAACTAATTTAATAAGCCTAAATATCAAAGAAAATTAACTCATCTAAAATAGATTTTAGTTTTAAAATTAACGATTACAAATATGGAACAAGATATAAGATGGGAGCAAAGGTTTTCAAATTATGTGAAAGCGCTAAATAAGCTTACCCAATCCATAGAATACATCAAGACCAATTATACCAATAAGAAAGAACTGGTTCATGATAAAGATTTTGTATTAGATGAAATGTTAAGAGAAGGATTGATTCAAAGGTTTGAATATACTCATGAATTAGCTTGGAATGTGATGAAGGATTATGCTATTTACCGAGGTAACACTAACATTGGAGGTAGTAGGGATGCATCTAGAGAAGCTTTTCAGCTTCAACTAATTGCTGATGGAAATGTGTGGATGGATATGATTAGCAGCAGGAATAAAACCTCACATACCTATAATGAAGAAACGGCAGAAGAAATTTTTTCTAAGATATTAGAAGATTATTACCCGGCTTTTGTAGCGTTCAAAAATAAAATGGAAGAGAAAAGAAGTGAATTATATGGATAATTTGAAGGGTGATATTGGCTTAGAACCAGATGATATCCTAAAAATTAAAACTGTTTTTATGGAGTATCCTCAACTTGATAGCGTTTTAATTTATGGGTCAAGAGCAAAAGGTAATTATCGCCCAGCCTCTGATATAGATTTGACGCTTATAGGTGAAGATTTAACATCATCCATGTTAAGTGAGATTGAGTTTAAACTTGACGATTTGTTACTTCCTTACAAATTTGATATTTCTATTTATGATAAAATTACTGATGCTCGATTTCTCGATCATATCAATAGAATAGGAAAAGAATTTTATAGAAAACAAAATTAGCAGTGATTCTTCTTCTTTTAGAGGATGATTTAGCATAATAAGATGAAAAAAATATTAATTGTAGACGATTTGCATCCTGCTTTTAAAATAGCAGCACAAGATTTAGGTTATGAAGTGGATGATTTACCACTGATTAAAAAAAACGAAGTACTAGAAATTCTTCACCAGTACGAAGGTTTAGCTATCCGTACCAAATTTAGGGTTGATAAAGAAGTGATAGATGCAGCACCAAACCTAAAATTTGTTGCCAGAGCCGGAGCCGGAATGGATAATATCGAAGAAGCTTACGCTGATGAAAAAAATATTCAATTGATAAATGCACCCGAAGGAAATTCTGATGCTGTTGGAGAACATGCTGTGGGTATGCTTTTATCTTTGATGAACAACTTACGCAAAGCAGATATTGAAATAAGAAATGGGAAATGGGACCGCGAAGGTAACCGTGGTTATGAGTTAAAAGGCAAAACGGTTGGTATTATTGGCTATGGCCATATGGGGCAAAGTTTTGCTCGTAAGCTTAAAGGTTTTGAGGTAAAAGTTTTGGCTTATGATAAATACAAAACCCGTTTTACTGATGATTTTGCCACAGAAGCCAGTATGGAAGAAATTGTAAAATATGCTGATGTTTTAAGTTTACATATTCCTTTAACTAAAGAAACCCGCCAGATGGTTGATGAAGAATATCTAAGACATTTCCGTAGACCTATTTTCTTTATTAACCTAGCCAGAGGCGAAATTGTAAACACTCAAGCGGTTTTAAACGCCATTAAAGAAGGTAAGATTTTAGGTGCCGGATTAGATGTTTTAGAGACTGAAAAATTTCCGGCTTTGGGCGAGCAAAATTGGTATGCTACTTTAAGCGAAAACCCCAAAGTATTGTTAAGTCCGCATGTTGGTGGTTGGACATTTGATTCTTACAGAAAAATATCAGAAGTATTAGCTGATAAATTAAAAAATTTGGAATTGTAAAACCAAAAATATTATCTTAGTAATGATTGAAGCAAGACTATGTCGGTTAAGACCAGATATAGTCTTGTTTGTTTTTTAAGAGCTTGGTATCAGTCCGGGCTTTTTTTTCAATAACCAAAATTAAAAGAGATTATGACAGAGGTTGCGTATTTTACCAAAGAAGGTTTAGAGAATTTAAAACAAGAGCTGCAATACCTAAAAACAGAAGGAAGAGCAAAAATTGCTGCTGCTATTGCCGAGGCAAGAGATAAAGGAGACTTATCTGAGAATGCAGAATATGATGCAGCCAAAGAAGCGCAAGGACATCATGAAACAAAAATTGCAAAGCTTGAAAATACTTTAGCAAATGCAAGGTTAATTGATGAGTCTAAAATAGATACTTCTAAGGTTTTGGCTTTATCTATTGTTAAAATCAAGAACTTAAAAAATAATGCTACCATGACGTATCAATTGGTGGCAGAAAATGAAGCCGATTTAAAATCTGGTAAGATTTCTGTTAAATCACCTATAGCGCAGGGTTTGTTAGGCAAATCTGTTGGCGATAAAACCGAGATTACAGTTCCGGCTGGTAAAATCGAGTTTGAGATTATGGAAATTAGCAGATAACATCAACATAAAAAACATGTCTAGCATATTTAAAAAAATCATTGATAAAGAGATTCCGGCACATATTGTTGCAGAGTCTGTAGATTTTCTTGCTTTTCTGGATATCAGTCCGTTAAGAGAAGGGCATGTTTTGGTAATACCTAAGCAAGAGGTAGATTATATTTTTGATGTAGAGGATTCTTTATACGTAGAGATGATGCTATTTGCAAAAATTGTAGCCCGAGGCCTGAAAAAAGCAATTCCTTGTAAAAAAATTGGTGTTGCCGTTATTGGTTTAGAAGTACCACATGCTCATATACATCTTATTCCTATGAATAGCGTTTCTGATATGGATTTTAGTAAGCCAAAACTATCGCCTACACAAGAAGAATTAAGCCATACAGCTTTAAAAATATTAGAAGCTTTAAGGGAAGATTAAAGTTTTGCTGGAAGAAGTTAAAAGCCTCGAAATACAATTTCGAGGTTTTTTTTATGATTTAATTAGGCCTTCTTTCCTGTTTTATTCAGGATTGTTTGAGTTAAGTATATTGTTTAGGCTTGGTAAGAAAATAGCCTGTTTTATTTATATTGCAAAAGATATAAGTTGGTGGGTTATAGTCTTATAAGCTTTATTAATAATTTCTCTTTATGAAGCAGAGATTTTAACCACTAAAGGGCAATAAATTTTAATTGAATAACAATTTAATTGATCAGGTTTAATGAACATTAAAACACTAGTACTGATTATCATTAATAGTTTGATTGTATTGGTGATTGCTTTATTATCTTTTTCGTTTTATGAGCAGTTTTCAAGTGTTTTGAACGATCGTATTTTAATGCAATTGAATTCAATCGAAGCTCTTGAAAGTATACAAATAGAAAACCTAGTAAAGTCAGAATGGGAAAGCTTTGCATCATCTGAAGAGTATAAAGAAGATATTGATAGTACTTTAGTGCTTTCAGACAGTATCAAAAACATAAATGGTATTCATGATTTTACGCCTTATCACAAAGATAAAAAGGCAACAATAGGTTTTGTTTTAAACTCTAAGAAAGGCAGAAAAATCAAGGTTATAGATTATAGCAACATACAAAATATTCTTTTAGAAAGAACTGGTATGGGCGAGAGTGGGGAGACCTATTTGGTTGGTGAGGATTTTAGAATGCGTTCTGAATCTCGTTTTCTACCTGATAAAAAACCTTATGATATAGCAGTAAAAACAGAAGGGGTAATAAGTGCTTTAAAAGGGGTTAACGGAAGAGGTATTTTTAAGGATTACAGAGGTGTGCCGGTTTATAGTGTTTATAGCCTTATTCAAATTTCAAATTTGAAGTGGGTTATCCTCTCTGAAATTGATGTAAGCGAGGTTACTAAGCCTTTAGAAAAATTAAAAATGAGGCTTATGGCCTTAACACTCATCATTTTTTTAGTAGCTGTTACCCTATCTCTTTTCCTAACAAGAATTATTGTTAATCCAATAAAGAACATGCAAAACAGTCTCAGAGTGATGGCTAAGGGCGATTATAATCAAACCATTGAATATAAAAAAAGTTCAAACGAGATTAAAGAAATGTTTGAAGCACTGTCTAACCTGAAGGCTTCGTTACAAGGTGCTGTAAAATTTTCTGAAGCAATTGGCAATATGAATCTGGAAACAAACTATGAGCCTAGTAGTACTAATGACGTTCTTGGAAAAAGCCTTCTAACAATGAGAAATAAACTTATTGATTATAAAAATAAAGAAGATGATAGCAGAATAATGGCTAAGCGCTTGTTGGTAAACGGATTGGAAAATGAAAGGCGTAGACTTTCAAGAGAACTTCACGACGGCTTGGGGCCTTATTTAACATCTTTAAAGTTTTATATAGAAAATAACGTCAAAGATGAATTGAAGAAAACGGAGATGAAGAAAATAGTGGATGAGGCGATTTCGGAAGTAAGATTGATGTCTAATGCATTAATGCCCGCTTCTATAGATGATTTTGGGATTGGAGTAACACTAACCAACTATATAGAAAACTTAAATAAGTCAACTAATATTAATATTGAATACGAAGATCTAACTAAACAAGAAGATTCTAATATTTCTAATCATCAAGGCATTAATCTTTTTAGAATAAGTCAAGAGCTTATTAATAACTCTTTAAAACATTCTAAAGCAAAAAATATAAGGATTACGCTTTCAGAATTTGATGAGTTTATTTCTCTTTTTTATTTTGACGATGGGCTTGGTTTTGATATGAACTCTGTTAAATTAGGGTCAGGAATTATTAATATCAAAGAGCGTGTAGAAATTTGTAATGGTAGTATTTTGATTAGTGCTTTACCCGGAAATACAACTTTCGAAATTGAATTACCTATTGAACTATGAATGAAATTAAATTAATAATAGCTGATGATCATGAACTCTTTAGGATTGGGCTTGCAGAGTTACTTAAAAAGCATGATGATATTAAAATTGTTAAAAGTGTTGCTGATGGGGTAGAGTTGATGGATGCACTTAACAGTGGGCTTAATGCAGATATAGTTTTGCTAGACCTTACCATGCCCAATATGGATGGTTTTCAAGTTTTAAAAGGAATAAAAAGCTTAAACGCTAATATAAAACCTATTGTAATTTCTATGCATAGCGTGGGTAACTACATTGCAAAATGTGCCAAAATGGGCGCATACGGTTACTTATTAAAGAATACTGATGAGTCTGAATTGGTATTTGCAATAAGAAATGTTTACAAAGGGAAGAAACATTTTAGTGCAGAAATTTCTGAAAAAATGATAAACTTTATGTCTACTCAAAGCGTTAGCGAAAATGTTTTATCAAGGAAAGAAATTGAGGTTTTAGGATTAATTTCTAAAGGGTTAACCACAAAAGAAATTGCAGCTAAACTATTTGTAAGCACACGTACTATAGAAACACACCGCACCAGTATTCTTAAAAAGTTTGAAGTAAAAAATACTGCCGAGCTTATTAAAAAAGCAACAGAAATAAATCTGATTTAATTAAATTAGCAGAAATATCCGTATAAATACGGATACAAATAGCGTAAATTCTTATAATACTAAATTAATACTACTGACTGTAAATTTATAGAGAACAATAAAAATAACGGTTATGAAAAAAGTAGCATTAATATTAGGGTTATTTGTCTTATCGTTTGGGGCATTAGCACAAGAAAAAAGTGAAGTGAAACAAAGTGATTTAAAAGGTCCAGAATATAAAAATTTTAAGTCTTGGATGCATAAAGCAGTGCCAACAAAAATACAGTCGGCTTCAACTGTAAATACACTTCAAGGGCCAGCATATAAAAATCAAAATCTTAGAAAAAATACGTCAAATACTGAAATGGCTTTGGTAAGCACTGTTGGCAATGAGCAGCAAAATTTAAAAGGACCTGCTTATAAAAATTACAATCATTTTAGCAGAAAAGTAAATTAAGATAAGGTTTAAAGTGTAATTTATATACACTCTTAAAGTTCTTAAAGAGTTGTCAGACCTGAAACAAGAGTCTGGTTAAAAAAAATGGGAGAGTCTTTCTTTTAAGACTTTCCCATTTTTGTTTTATGGTTGTGTATTTAAGATAAATTGATTTTTAATTTGTAGTATTTCTGTTGAGAGATAAGGAAATTGAGTGATTATTGTGAATGCGGTTATTTTGGCGGTATTATAGGTTGTTAGCCTTCACTAGATACATTACAGCTTAAGCAATCAAGAAAAGAGACCACAATTTAATTGCTGCCTCTTATATTGAAGTTATAGGGAAGATGTTTAGTTATTGTTAAAGGAAATATAAGCCATCAAATAATCATTATATTTATCTAATGCATCTAAAACCGCTGTTTTATATTTTTCTGGGTTTGCTTTAACATTGAAAGTAAACTCGCCTGTTGCCCTACCGTTACCAACTAAACCTCCACTAAAAATGGCTGTTATATCACCCAAAACATCACTTTTAAATTTTTTCATACTCTCTGGCATTCCCTTAGCACTTTCAATTTTTTCGGCATATTGGGCTTGAGAAACCACTCCTTGTCCGTTTTTAATAATAGCATTACAAAAACCATAATTATCGCCAGCAAATAAAGCATAAGAACCATCGCCACGCATTACGGCACCTTCTGTTACTGCTTCTACGGTAATAACAGGGTAAATAGTGGCTTTAGTTTTGGTGGTTACCGTATTGCTAGAACTACTCAAAAATCCATATTCAGTATCTTTAGAGATACTTTGGGCGATATAGGCAAAATCTATAGTTAATAAAACTTGGCCTATTGGATATTTTAACTCATTAGCTAATCTAGAGTGTGCTCCCATCATCATCACAGGAAATTCTATATATGGTCCTTTGTTGGCAGTATAGACATTAGCAACACCCCAATTTTTCTTGTAGGTTTGACGCTCATTACTAGCATTTTTTTCTAGAAGTGTGGCATAGTGTTTAGATTCTTTGTATTTATCTGAAACTGTGAGCCCTCTGCTTTGAAGTTTTTCAGCTAATCTTTTGTAGTATTCATCAGTAATTTCTTGAAAAAGAGCATCGTCAACTCCTTCCAAAAAAGCCCATGATATGGCAGAACCAGCGTCTCTTTTAACCGATTTCTCACTGGTAGCAACTTTAAAACGTAGGTTAACACTTGTTAAAGCTAACTCAGATGCTTTTTTAAACGGAGAGCGGTAAGTGCCTTTTGGAGCAAACATTTTGTCTACTTGTTTTTCGCTCACTTGTGCAAAAACTGTAGTTGTTAAGCATAAGCTAGCTGTTAAGCAGTATGCTACTAATTTGTTTAAGGATAAATTTTTCATTCTTTAATATTTTTATGACTTCAATAATGATGATAAAGTTGCCATTGTTTTAGCCAGATTACCATACGAATAAATTCGTATTTTGCATCAATCAATAAACTCATTAGTATTTCATTAGCTTATGAAAACAGCTATTTTATCACTTTTCTTATTTATCCAATTATTTTCTTATTCAGCTATTTTAGCACAAAGTAAAGCTCAACTAGAGATAAATCAATTCATTGATAAAACCAAAGCAGTAATGGGGCAGCCCGACTCTATGTTATACTATGCAGATTTAGCTTATCAAAAAGCAAAAACAATTAACGATACCAAGGGCTTGGCTACAGCAGCTAAATTTAAAGGAGTAGCCAACTATTTTAAAAGCGACTTTAAAGCATCGTTAAAACATTATCAAGAAGCTTTAAAGTTGTTTAGCACATTAAAAGACACCGTTGAAATTGCAAAAGCTAACTTAAATATCGCTACTACTTATAGTGCATCTGCTGAGCATCAATATACTATTACCTATGCTTTAAAAGCATTAAAATTATTTGAAAAAATTGGGGATGAGAATGGGCAAGGAAGGGTGAATAACCTTTTAGGTATGGTATATTTTGAGCAGGCTAACTATAAACAGGCTATTACCTATTTTAGGTATTACTTAAGAAATGCTTTACACGTAAAAGACCTTAATGAGACTGCCTCTGCTTATAATAATATTGGTTCTACTTTTACTTCTTTAAATAAGATAGATTCTGCTATTTATTATCTGCAATTAGCCAGACAGAAAAATATCGAAATTAATAACCTGCCTGCAAATACCCCTGTTTTAATTAATCTGGGCGAATTATTTATTAAAAAAAGAAATTATCAGCGAGCTATCATCTATTTAAATGAGGCTTTAACTATTTCAGAAAAAATTGGTAATCAAGATTTAAAAATGAAGGCATTTTATAACCTTGCTTACGCCCACACCAAAACAGGGATGTTAACGCTAGCAGAAAAAGAATTTAAAAATGCTTTACAAATTGCACAAACATTAAATGATAAAGAAATTTTGTATAACAGCTATGCCGAGCTAGCAAAATTGCAACAGCAGAAAGGCAGTTATAAAGAGGCTTATGAAAATATCAATAAGGCTTTTATACTTAAAGATTCTGTATTATTCTTGAACAATCAGAAGAGTTTACAAGAGCTACAAACTAAATACGAAACCAGTAAGAAAGAACAACAAATTACCAATCTAAACCAAAAAAACTTAATACAAGCGTTAAAAATAAAACAACGTAACCTGTATCTTTTAATAGCTGGGGTAGTATTAACTTTGGTGGTTATTGGTGCTTACTTTGTTTATCAAAAAAAGAGAGAAAAAGAAAAGCAACTGATACTAAAAGCCCGTTTAGAAAAGCAAATCTTAGCAGAACAGGCAAGACAAAAGATGCAATCTGAAAAAGTAAGAATTTCTAGAGAATTGCATGACCATATTGGCTCTTACCTTACCTTTATCAATAACGCGATGACCGGTATGGTAGAAAACAAAACTCAAGACTATGATAAAATTAACCAAGTACAACAACTTACAACAGAAACTATAAAAGAACTTAGAAAAACAGTTTGGCTAATTAACAAAGAAGCTGTAAGTGTAGAAGAATTAGCCATAAAACTTAGAGATTTCTTCAAAAGTATTTCTTTTTTGACTGTCATAGATGAAGGGCAAACAGACAAAATTATTGATGCTACAAAAGCCACAGAAATTTTCAGAATTGTACAAGAAGCTGTAAACAACGCACTTAAACATTCCCAAGCATCGCTTATAGATGTTAAGCTTGAGGTTAGCGATAAGCAATTAAATATTATGATTACAGATAATGGAAAGGGTTTCAAAGAAGCTGATATAACTGCTGGTTTTGGTTTGGATAATATGAAAAATAGGGCCGCTAATATTGGTGGAGTTTTACATATTACTTCAGACTTTCATACGGGAACGAATATAAACGTCATTATTAAACTTTCATAAATACGGAGTTTTGCGTATGGGCTTTAAGCTTAAGCTTATTTAGTTTTATAAAAATTTATTTTAGGTATGATTCATATAGCCATTGCGGAAGATAATAACTTTGCTTTACAATCTGTTTTAGAAAAGCTTGCTAAGTATGAGGATTTAGCTGTTAAATTGATTTGTTATAATGGCCAAGATTTACTCTCAAAAATAAAACTTCATCCCATCCATATAGTATTAATGGATATAGAAATGCCGGTCTTAAATGGTATAGAAACTACACGAAAATTAGCTCAATTAAACCCTAAAATAAAAGTATTGGCATTAACTACGTTTGATGATGATGATAAAATATTTGAGATGATTATGGCAGGAGCATCAGGTTATTTGCTTAAAGAGGAGGGGCATGAAAATATTTATAAAGCTATTACAGACACTATAGACGGTGGTGCGGCAATGTCGGCAAGTATTGCCTTAAAGGTTATGAATATTATGCGTAAGCAACCTCATGATAATAAAGCAGTAAAGGTTTTTGATATAACGCCAAGAGAAAAAGAAATTTTAGAACAGCTAAAAACTGGGCTTACTTACGAGCAAATTGCTGCCAATTTATTTATTAGTTACGGAACTGTAAGAAAACATATTGAAAATATTTATAAAAAACTACAGGTTGATAATAAAGTGAGTGCTATAAATATTGCTGTAGAAAATAAATTAGTTTAGCAATTTATTTCACCCTCTTAGCATTATCCTTAACAAAACTCTCCCAACCACTATAAGTTTTACCTTTACCGCTAGCAGAAATTTTCTGGAAAGAATGGCAAACTGCAACAGCCAAACCATCAGTAGCATCTAAAAACTCCGGCGTTTCTTTAAAGCCTAATAATTGTTGTAACATAGCAGCTACTTGCTCTTTACCTGCATTACCATTTCCGGTGATAGATTGTTTAACTTTCTTTGGCGAATATTCAAAGATAGGAAGGTTCTTAGCTAAGCCAGCAGCCATAGCTACACCTTGTGCCCTACCTAGTTTTAACATTACTTGAATATTTTTACCGTAAAAGGGAGCCTCAAGCGCCATACAATCTGGTTGATATTGCTCTATTAAACTGGTTGTACGTTCAAAAATGCGTTGTAGCTTAAGCGGATGATCATCTAAATGATCTAGTTTAATAATGCCTAAATTAACTAAAGAAAGCTTACTGCCAGTTTCTTTTACTAAACCATAACCCATAACAGCAGTCCCGGGATCTATCCCTAAGATGATTCTTTCTTTTGATTTTTCTCTTAGCATAAGGGCAATATTAAGCTAATTTCTTAACATTGTACAAAAATGGCGGTTTTGACAAAGCAGCACAAAAAAATTATCAACTACCTTATAAAATTTAGTATCCTGCTTTTAGCGGCTATTTTTATTTATAAACGATTGTCTGATAATACCAATCTACAAAATTTCAATCAGTTAATTTCTACACTAGATAAAAATAAGGTAAAGGTAATTTTGTCTTTGATATTTTTACTGATGCTTTTTAATTGGTTACTTGAAAGCTTAAAATGGAAATTTTTAATAGCTAAAATAGAGTCTATAAGACTTCAAAAAGCTATAGAATCTGTTTTTTGTGGTTTAACTTGGGCAGTTTTTACACCTAACAGAATAGGAGAGTACGGCGGACGTATCTTTTTTTTATCGCCAAGGAAAAGAATACAAGGTGCCATAGCCATGAGTGTTGGGCATATATCACAAATGGTTATTACCAATGTTGCGGGCGCTTTAGCTTTATTATGGTTTCTGTTCCATTTTGTAATAACAAACCAAAGTTTATTTTTTGCTATTTCTTTTGTTGTTTTTGTTTTCTGTAGCTTTTTTATTCTTTTCTATTTTAATATTCACTCGCTAAATCACCTTCTTAATAGCATAAAGCCTTTAAAGCGTTTTAATGCTTTTTTTGGGGTTTTAAATAGTTATAATTCTAAAGAATTAAGTAAAGTGATGTTATTTAGTTTGGCAAGATTTACAGTTTTTACTACACAATATATTTTAATTATACATTTACTAATACCCGAGATACCTTTTTATCAAGTAAGTTTATTGGTATTTATTTTGTTCTTTGTTCAATCTGCATTACCATCTTTAGATTTACTTGATATAGGCGTTAGAAGTATGACAGCTACTTATTTCTTTAGTTTCATTACCCATCAAGAAATTGCAATTATGGCTTCTGCAGCGTTAATTTGGTTGGTTAATTTAATTATTCCTGCTATTTTGGGTTCTTTCTTTGTTTTTAAACTCAATTTCTTTGGTAACAATTCTTAGTATACTTTCTATCCTGCTCAGCATTATATATGCATTATTAGTACTTTTTTTAAATAAAGGCTGGTTAAATCTGCCCAATTTTGTTTTTAAAAATATACAGCCTATAACTAAAGTTTCTATCATTATTGCCGCTAGAAATGAAGAAGATAAAATTGCTTTAACGATAGATGACATTCTTAAACAGGAGTATCAAAAGGAGCTTTTTGAATTAATTGTGGTTGATGACCATTCTACAGATGCTACAGCAGAAATTATTGGCAGCTATGCCAACCATGGCGTTAAGCTCATCAAATTAAATGAAAGTGAGCCTTTAAATTCCTATAAGAAAAAGGCAATAGCAGAAGCTATAAAAATAGCTTCTGGAGAGCTGATTATCACTACAGATGCAGATTGCAGAATGGGAAGTTTATGGTTGCCAACCATTATCAATTATTACAATCAGCATGATTATAAATTGATAAGTTCGCCAGTAGCTTATTTTGAAGAGAAAACTTGGTTTGAAAAACTGCAAACTTTAGAGTTTTCTTTTTTGATAGGTTTAGGAGCCGCTGGTATAGGTAATAAAATGGCTTCTACTTGTAATGGTGCTAATTTAGCTTATCGTAAAGATGTGTTTATTGAGCTAGGAGGTTTTAAAGGGATTGATGATTTGGCCTCTGGCGATGATGAGCTTTTATTACATAAAGTAGCTTTTGCTTACCCTAGCGGTATAGGTTTCTGTAAATCTTACGATGCTATCGTATTTACACATGCTAAAGAAAACTTGAAAGCTTTTATTCAACAGCGTAAACGTTGGGCCAGTAAAAGTGTAAAATATAAAGATAAACGTATTGTTGCTTTGGCTGTTTCTGTATGGCTCTCAAATTTAAGTTTAATCTTAAATTTATTGTTTTCGTTTCTTTTTCCTACCATTTTATGCGTTTTCGCGGCCCAATACTTCCTAAAACTACTGGTAGAGTTATGGTTTTTAATTCCCGTTTTGACATTTAATAAAAGGAAAGGATTATTATTTCTATTGCCAATTCTTACACTTATTCATCCTTTATATTTCATTTATATAGGTATTGCCGGGAACTCTGGAAAATATAATTGGAAAGGTAGAATGGTTAGATAGTTTTAAAATTGAGTTTTTATAGATAAATAATTAATTTAGAAACATAGAACAAGATTTTGAAAAACAAACAGCATACCTCCAATGAAGAAGAGCAGATAGATCTTATTGAGCTTTTGCTGAAAAGGCAGGCCGAGCTAAATGCGCTCCTGGAAATCACACAAGCTATTAATAGTAATGTACCAGGTTCTGTCTTGATAGAGATGCTGGAGCTCATCCTAAAGACTAATTTAAAAGTTGGTAGGTTTAGATTGCTTTATATCCATGAAGATGATTTTGTTTGTGTTTCTCAGTTTGGTGGCGATGTAAATCTTTATGAAGATTATACTGCTATCAGTAAAGAGTTGATAGAGCTTAAAAATCCAACTCAATTATCAGATCATCCAGACCCAATTTTTAAAGGTTACGATTTCTTTATCCCAGTTTATCATAAAAACCAAGCTCTAGCCTATGTTTTGGTCGGAGATTTCCCGCAAGAGGAAAAGCTTTTGGGCAATCAGATTGATTATATCCAAACCTTAATAAACGTAATTATTGTTGCGTTTGAGAATAAAAAACTTTTTAAAGAGCGCATTCAGAAAGAGCGTTTACAAAGAGATTTAGAATTAGCAAGCCAAGTGCAAAATATGTTAATTCCGCAGGTTTTACCAAAGAATACTGAGTTAGATGTAGAAGCCATTTACCGCCAGCACCAAACTATAGGTGGCGATTTTTATGATTTTATAGAGCTTAATGAATCTGAAATTCTTTGGTGTGTTGCTGATGTTTCTGGAAAAGGAATTTCAGCAGCTTTAATTATGGCTAATTTCCAGGCTAGTTTAAGAGCACTTGTTTCTGTTGATATTTCTTTATCAGAATTAATTACTCGCTTAAATAAAGTAGTGTACCAAAATACCAAGGGAGATAGATTTATTACCTTATTTTTGGGTAAATACAATAAGCAAACCAGAGTACTTAATTTTCTTAATGCAGGGCATAATGCTTCTTTATTGATACAAGGAAACGGCGTAGTGCCTCTTTTAAAAGGAACTACTATGATTGGCGTTTTTGATGAATTGCCTTTTGTAAATGAAGGCTTCATAGAGATAGAACCAGAAGCCCTCATTTTTAATTATACCGATGGTATTTTAGAATTTGATGGTGAAGAAGAAAGAAGTCTTTCTGAAATAGATTTGATGGATTTCCTCATTGCAAATAAGCAATTAGATTTAAATGTTATTCATCATTTACTTATCAAAAAGATAGAAGCTATAAGAAGAAGTTTAACGGCAACAGATGATATTACTATTTTATCTTTAAGATTTCATTAGATGGGTTCATAATGCGTAGATAAAAGTCTAAATCAAACATCTGAATCTATCTATTCAACTAACCGTCTAACTAACCCTACTGTACAAAAATACCCGAGGTAGCACCCTGCCAACTAGCATCATAAGTTTTACCGTGATGAGTACCATTTGTCTTTTCGTAATTGCTAGCTTCTAAAACATAAAAACCTTTCCATACAGGTATAAAAGTGATATAGCCATTTTCATCTGCTGTGTATTCTTTGCTCCAGCCTTGAGGTGAGAAAACCATTACCTTTCCTTTAGCAAATGCTTTATTATTTAACAAGACCTGAAATTGTACTTCCTGATTTATTTGATGTAATTTTTGCACTTTAAAAACCGTTTTTAGCGGATTTGGTACATCAGCCTCAGCTTTAACATTACCTACATTTACAATAGCGTAAGAAGAAAATTCATATTTAGTTGTACCGCCTAATTCTTTAGCTTCATGCACTACTGATAAAGCATACTGCCCTTGTACAGCAGGTGTAAAAGATGCTGTGAAACCATCCTGAGTTTCTTTTACTTCTAGTCTAATTTTTTCTTTTCCTGGTTGTATCAGCCATAAGCTAAACTGGTTAACATCAGAATACCATTTGTTAGGTATTTCTTTTTCTTGGGTTGCATACTCGCCGTAATAAATATTTACTTGATGTGATTGTCCTATTTTACCGTTTAGAGGAGTTTCTATCCATAAAGCATGGGCTAATAAATTTTTAAATGGAAGCGCCAATAAGGCTAAAAAGAGTATTGATTTTAGAGTTTTCATAATTGTATTTGTTAAGCTGTGATTAATTCTTGTGTGCTAATGCTTTTTGCTTTTTTATTTCTTCTGCCCCACCATATCATGAAACCGGTAATGGGTAAGCTAGACGATATTAGACTTGCTATAAAAGCTAATATTTTACCGGGTAGCCCTAAAATTGCTCCTACGTGGATATCATAATTCATGGCGATAATTTTTTCTCCGTTATTGGCATCAGCAAAATTTTTGCGATGTAAACGTTTACCGGTGTATTGGTCAAAATGTAATTGGTCTTGGTTATAATAAACTTCTTTACCACGGTAGCCGGTAACCCTTATAGTAGCTTCTGGATTAGCAGGTTTTAAAACCGATAATCTATCCGCTTCTATTAATTCTATTTTAGCAGTATGGTAGGCCATATCTAGCGGGTGTTGGATACTTTTAAAACTAGAATCTGCCAGATTAGAGCTAAGTTTTATTTGTTCTGGAGCTGTGGTACTTTGTGCAGCTACAACATAGACTGTAGCTTGAAACCATTTAAAGGCCCAAACCATCCCCGTAAGGGCTAAAAGTAATAACACAAATGAGGCATAAAAACCAGCTACATTATGCAAATCGTAATTGAGGCGTTTAAATTTTGCCGACCATTTAACTTTGAAACTTTTATTAAAATTTGATTTTTTAAGGTTCTTTGGCCACCATAAAATGATACCACTGATAAGCATCACCACAAAAATGAGCGTAGCATAACCAACAATAGGCTGGCCATACGGAGTGCTTAATAATAAACTCCAATGCATGTATTTAACCAGACTAAAGAAATTGTATTTGTAATCTATTTTACCAGTAACGGCTCCTGTATATGGGTTTATATAAATGGCATCGTAATATTCAATAGCTTCAAAATAGGTAATAGCATCTTCTGGACCAGCTTTAAAAAACATAAATTCCCATGCTTTATCAGCCTGTTTAAAGCTTGTAGCGGTACGCACAGGAATTTGTTTACCATACTCGAGTTCTGCTTTTTTAATAAGCTCAGATATAGGTAAAGTTGATGAGTTTTTAGGTACATCAACATACAAAACATCATGATAATATAGGCTTGATATTTCTTTTTGAAAAACATATAAGCAGCCAGTGATACTTACTATAAACACCACTAGCCCGGATGATAATCCGAGCCAGAGGTGAATTTTTCTGATACTTTTTTTAAAGCTCATCTTAAATTTAATACTTAAAACTTGTAACTAAGGCTAGCATTTACAGTTCTTGGTCTTTGGGCTTCTATGGTAGACCAACCTTTGTAGTATTCTTTGTTTGTTAGGTTGTCTAATTTTAAGATTAAGCCTATTCGGTTAGTTTGGTAAGATGCTGATGCATTTAATACCGTGTATGCTGGTAAAGCAAAAGCACCTGGTGTTAACCTGTTCATGATGAAGTTTTCACTCGCATAGTTGCCACCAAAACCTAAGCCAAAGCCATTTAGATTACCCTCTAAGAATTTATAGCTTAACCATAAGTTTACCAAATCTTGCGGACCTGCACTTTCTGGTCTTCTACCAACAAATTGTAAATCGCTACTTTCAACAACTTTGCTATCGTTATGGCTATAGCCGGCAATAATATTTAAACCTTTAAAAGGGTTAGCTATAACTTCTGCTTCAAAACCCTTGCTATAATTTTCACCATCTTGCGAGTATTGGAAAACGCCAGAACCTGGTGCAGTTTCGCCACCTTGTCTTACCACATCAGAAACTCTAATATCATAATAGCTTAAAGTACCTGTAAACAGATTATTGAATAAGCTTAATTTAACACCACCTTCTATTTGGTTGGCTTGCTCTGGTCTAAAGGTATTCACCACGCTTCCTTGAGTAATTGGAGCAATGTTTCTAAAACCATTCATGTAATTACCAAAAATGGAAATCTTATCTTTTATAGGTTGATAAACGATACCCAATTTTGGCGAAAATGCAGTTTGGTCATAGTCATCATTAGGGTTGGTTTCTAGACCTTTATTATCAAAATAATCTAACCTACCGCTTAACATGGCAGAAAGTTGTGGCGTAAAGTTAAATACGTTAGAAACATAAGCACTATAAACTTCTTGCGATGTTTTTGTTTTAGGCGCTGCTAATGTTCTTAATTTATCGTCAACGGCTGGTCTGGTTAAAATACCTGTATCTTCACCATTCATTTTAACATCGCCAACTACTGCATAGCCACTACTATTGTTAATGATGACTTTGTTATAGTAATCTAAACCAGCAACTAAGCGGTTTCTAAATTTCCCGATTTTAAAATCGCCAATGAAGTTTTGTTGAATATCTGAGGTATAGGTATTACCATTTTGCTTACTTACATATCTTCTAAATACGCCATCAATATTAGGATAATTAGGGATAAATCTTGATACTTCATACAAATAAGAGTAATAACCATCAGATTTAGCTGCGCTTCTAGAATATACAGTTTGTGAGGTCCAGCTATCAGAAAGTTTATAGTTTATTTGACCTTGAAAACTGCTAATTGGGTTTTTTAAAGTTAGCTCGTTATTGGTGAAAGAAAGTTTAGGATTATAGCCTAGCTCATCCATATTTTTAGCTAGCAAAGGGGCACCACGGTCTAAAAATATCATCGCTGGGTTAGTTTTTTCTTCATTTAAAAACTCAGCATTTAAATCAATACTTAATCTATCACTTGCTTTGTAGCTTAAAGAAGGTGCAAAAGATAAAGCTTTTCTAAAGCCAGCATCCTGGAAACTACCTTCTGTATGGTAAGCTGTATTAATTCTTAAAAATAGGTTTTCTTTAAGCGGAGTATTGATATCTGCACTAAATCTATTTAAACCATAAGTGCCTGATGTGTAATTGATTTCTCCACCAAATTGTTCATACGGTCTTTTGGTTACTACGTTGATTAGACCACCATAAGAGATTAAGCTGCTTCCAAATAAGGTTCCTGATGGACCTTTGATAACCTCTAAACGCTCTACATTAGAAACATCTAAGCCCCCATTAGTTAAGCCTGGTAAACCATTTAATAAATTAGGTTGTACGGCAAAGCCTCTTAAAGAATAGTAGGCTGCTCCGTCTCCAGATCTTCCTGTAGAAGTCCAAAGTTTATCAATACCAGGGGCATTTTTAACAATATCATCAAAGCTTGTGATGACTTGTTCTTTAATCAGCTCGCTAGAAATGGTGCTATACACCTGAGGGTTTTCCATATTTAGTAGCGGTAACCTAGCTACATACGGAGACTCTTTTTTAGCAAACTTATTAGCTTTAATTTGTTTAATGGTAACCTCTTTTAATTGCTGGCCACTTTCAGAAAGTATAAAGTCTAACTCTACTACTTGGTTGGCAATTACTAACGCTTGTTTACTTTGTGATGCTAAACCTATATAACTTGCTGTAACTTCATAATTACCAGGTTTTAAGCCTTTAAGTAAATATTGCCCTTTATCATCAACCACGGTGCCTTTAATACCTTTAATTGTGATAGAAACTAAAGAGCCAGCTTGGCCGTCTGAGGTTGTTACTTTCCCTTTTATAGCTCCTGTCTGAGCATTGGCCAACTGATAACTAAATATGATAGATAGTAATAAAATGAAAGATTTTAGATAATTATTATTCATTGTTTTTATTTAGATTAATTATAAACAGAGGCAAATATAGAGTCCTAAACTCTTAAATGCAAAATTATTTATAATTAGTCTAAATAAGTTTTTGTTGAAAGTGTTGGTGATAAATAGCACCTGTCATTCCTAATAAAGCCCAAAAAACTAATGCTGCTTTATCTTGATCTAGAAAATTATTGAGAAAACCGTGTATCAGATAGGTTGATAAGCTTAATAAAATAGCTAAAGCAAATAGCTTTAATTGTTTATCAGTAGATTGATAAATAACGTTTAAAAGTAATTTAATAACAGTAAAAACAAGAATTAAAAAGGTAATCAAACCAATAATGCCACTTTCTATCAGAGGCCTCAAATATTCGCTGTGTATACCGCCCATATCTCCAGTTGTGGTACTGATGGAAGTCATTTCATGTGCTCTTTGATAGCCTGAGTATTGAAATTGATAGGTTCCTGGTCCATATCCCCAGAATGGTTTTTCTTGAAACATTCTTGAGGCAGATTTCCATCTGTTTAAGCGTTCTACGTTAGAATCATCAGTACTAATATTAGAGATAGATTTTAAATCTCCCTCTAGGGTTTTGCCCGATGCTACTTTATTAAATCTGATTGTTTGGTAAATCTGGTTTTGAAACAGTATTGCTAAAGAAGCAGCTAAAACTAATCCTATCATCATAGTTTTAAACTTAACCCGCATCTTAATTATTACTGCAAAACCTAAGGTGATGATGATGCTTAACCAAGCTGCTCTAGAATAAGAAAGCAAAATACCTACTGTGGTTGATGCGGCAATCACCCATAAAAAAATAAAGTTTAAAGTTGATAAATAGGTTCGGCCTTTGATAATTAAAACTACAGTAAAAATAAATATCATAGCGCATACGGCACTGTAAACGGTATGGTCATCAAAAAAAGGGTTCATAACAAAGGTTCCGCTTTTTTGTGAAAAGCCTCTTTGCCAATGTCTAATACTGGTGTAATAAACTATTAGGCATAAGCCTAAACCATAACTAATTACAAAGTTTTTGATGTTTTGCTTTTGTTGGAAAATGAAAAATCCCCACAAAAAGCCTGTGCCGATAAACCAAAAATGGGCAAGTAAAAACTTAAAGGAGACTAAAGGAAGGGTGCTAGTTAAACTGGTTATGATAAGCCATACATAAAAGAGCAAAATACTTTTACTTAAAGGGCTTTTAAACAGGCTTCTATAAGCTGATTTTTCTTGCCAAAGTTTTAAAAAAAATATTAGGCTAAAGGCAAACATCATAGGTTCATCAGGCAGGTTTATACCTGCCGTACCTAACATTAACTCTATGGATAGCGGCGTACAAAAGGCTATCAACAATAAAATCTTATCAAAAGAAAATATAAAAAGAGCTGCAAAAATTAATGCTGCAGGAATTAGTAATGCATAATAAACAGGAAATTTGAACACAATAAGCGCAATCAGTATTAAGAAAGCTACACTTAAAGCGTAAATCTGTTTAATAGAGGTTATCAATTTTATAAAGAATTTTTCTTTGCTAAAAAGCCTAAACAAGCTAGTAAAAATGCACTAAAGCCAACGCTTAACATCACTAATAATTTATTAGGATAGGTGCTTTTTTCTGGTATACTTGCTTTATCGATAATGAATTTTTGAGCTGCTGATTTTTTTAAATCAACCTCGGCATTTTCATAACGCAATTGTAAGTTGGTTAAAGCTTCTTTTTCTTTTTCATAAACAGCTTCATAATCTAAATATTTACCACTTAGTTTACTAAAAGTGCTTACCGTTGGTTTTAATGATTTTAATGTAGCCCTAGCGGCTTCTAAACGCCCTTTGGCTTTAATATAGGTGGTATCGGGTAAATCTTTTCGATTAGCATCGTAAACTTTTAAACGGGCTTCTTCTGCTTTTAATTGCGTTTCTGCTTTAATGATAGCCTCACTTAAAACCTCAGATTGTGCTTCATAATCAAACACTCCTTGTTCTCTTATGGTACTTAGTTGTGCTAGAATAGAATCTACCTGCTTTTGCTTTTTTTGGTATTGATACGCTAAAATATCAAAAGCTTGTTTTGCCCTTTCTTGTTGCATCAGGGTACGCATACTGTCTAAGGCAAAGGATATATAATTGGCTATAGCAGCAGCCATTTTTGGGTCTTCATCTTTAACGGCAATTTTTATAGCTAAATAATCTGTACGGTTAATTTTAGTGTTTGATGCTAACTGTTCTCTTACTTTAGTTTGTGGATATTTCTCATCAGCTTTTATATTATAATGCGCTAATAAATTAAATTTTTGAATCACTTTATCCTTAAGTTCATCTGCTTGAAGCATTTCTAAAACTTGGTCGGTTTGTTCTTCATCTCCAAATTCCATAAAATCTTCTAGGTTATTTTCACCTAGTACAGTTTTAGATATAGAGTTATTTGCCGGAGTATAAAAAACAGTATAAGCCTCATACTTAGGAGTTATTAAAAAACTAGCAATTAAACCAATTACTAATCCTATAAAAGTTATAATAGCAATGTGCTTTCTATTTTGGAGGATGATATTGCTTATAGATAGTAGGTTAAATTGTGGTATTTCTTTTTCCAATTTGTCAATTTTAAACTGTTAAATTATAAATAATATCTGTTTTATGCCATTTTTAACATGTCCTTTATTTTTTTGACAGATAATAGTTTAAGGACGAAACTAACCAGAATACTGCCGATTACAAAAAGTAGAAAAGATACTATCCAGTTTAAAAGGATGTTTTTTAAAAGATAACCTCCTATAATTAATAAGGCTATAAAGCCAAATAGCTTGAAAATGGTAGATAAAGGGAAGTTATCTTCAAAATAAACATAATAAAAAGCTTGATAGGATAAACCAGCTGCTATTAAAGCTATCAAAGTACTTAAAGCAGCACCATAAGCCATATATTTTGGTATAAAATAGCAGTTTAATATAATATTTATCAAGAGGCCCATTCCAGAAATAATGTTTAAAGCTTTTAATTTATTTGCTGCGGTTAAAATGCTGCTAAAAATATAGTATAGTACAATTAATGGGCTATTAAACATCAGTATACCAAATACATTAGATAAATGAATGCTGCTTTTATTGCCATATAAAAGATGCATCATTTCTACCCTAAAAAACCAACAGCTTAAAGAAATGATGATGGCCAAAACCATCAATAATTCAAAGCTCTCTTTTACAAGTGTATTGATATTTTTTCCTTGTGCAATAAATCTACTAACCGTGGGAAAAAATAAAGAAGCAAACAAGACATAAATGATATTTGAGGCATCTAATAAGCGGTAAGCTGCGGCATAAATACCTGCTTCTAATTGTCCGTTTGGGAGCATTTTTTCTAGCATAATGCTATCAATTTTATTATAGGCTAGCACTAAAAAGGTAAAAAGAGTAAAAGGCATTAAGCTTTTCAGGATACTGAAATCAGGCTTTAATTTGCTTAAATGAATAACATGAATTCGGTTTTTATGTAAAACTAAAGCACAACAAACAATACTTATGGTTACTGCAATTACTTGGCTTAAAGCAAAAAATAAAAGATTACTACTTAGGGCTATTTCATATACCAGAAGTGGTATAAACAATAAAATCAGTAAGAGTTTATCTAAAACAGAAAAAATAGTTTCCGCCTTGTACAACTCTGCACCTTTTAAATAAGACCTTAAAAAGTTTAAGAAAGACCATAGCACATGATACAAACTCAGCCAAAATAAAAGCAAAAAATAATTACTATCATAACCGCTACAGAGGGCACTTAAAAAGGTAATGATGATATAAATGGCAGATAAAATCAGCTTTAAGCTAAAAAGTTTTACATTTTCTTTTGCGGCAACTTTTTGTGCAACAGAACGCAGTAAATAGTTGTTGATGCCAGGGTCTGTAATAATACTTAAAACAAAACTGAAATTAAAAAGACTATAATACAAGCCATAAGCTTCAAAACCGGCAGCTAATTGTACACCACGTTCTACTCCAAAAATCCAGACTAATTTTATGGAAACATTTACAAGAATTAATATAATTACCCAGCCGGCTAACTTTTTATGCATAACAGTTGAAAGATGAAAATAAACTAATAAATGCAAAGCCGCAATTTTATTATGAAGCAGGTTTATTTATCTTAGCCCATAACCAGAATTAATATTTTGCGAATAGCTGTTAACACCCGTTTTTTACAGAAAGACAACCTAGAAGGTATAGGAAGATTTTCTTTTGAAACTTTAAAAAGGATGGTACTTAAACATCCGGAGGTAGAGTTTATTTTCTTGTTTGACAGGAAATTCGACGCTTCTTTTATTTTTGCTCCAAACGTAAAAGCATATGTAGTTTATCCGCAGGCAAGACATCCTTTTTTGTATTATATCTGGTATCAACACAGTTTAAGAAGAAAATTAAAAGCGCTTAAAGCGGATGTTTTCCTATCACCCGATGGGTTTTTACCTTTAAATACTGAGTTTAAAAAAGTAGCTGTTATACACGATATCGCTTTTGAACATTACCCAAAAGCGATAGATTGGCTTTCTTCTGTATATTACCGATACTTTTTTCCAAAATTTGCCCACCAGGCTGATGCCATTGTTACCGTATCGCATTTTAGCAAGGCAGATATCGTCCAAAAATATCAAATTCCAGAGAGTAAAATAGCTGTTGTTTACAATGGCGTTTCTGATGTTTTTAAACCCATAGCACAACAAAAGAAGCCGTATAAAAAATTTGATAAACCTTATTTTATCTACAACGGCGCTATACATCCACGTAAAAATATACTTTGCTTATTGCAAGCTTTTGAGGCTTTTAAAACAAAAAATCAATTACCACATTTATTGGTGCTTACCGGGAGGAAGGCTTGGAAAAATCAAGAACTAGAAAATTACTATCAGCAAATGCAACATCAAGCAGATGTAATTTTTACAGGTAAATTACCTGATGAAGAATTGGCAAGTTTAGTAGCGCATGCTACTGCTGCTGTTTACCCTTCTTATTTTGAGGGTTTTGGTTTGCCTGTAATAGAGGCTTTTGCTTGTGGCACACCAGTTATCACCAGTAGAAACACAGCAATGGAAGAAATTTCTGGTGGCTTAGCACATTTAATTAATCCGTTTAACGTTTTTGACTTAGAAAATGCTTTGCTTAAATTAGCAAACATGCAGCCCGATAAAGAGCAAGAAAGTAAAAGGATAGCTTTTGCTCAAAGTTATTCTTGGGACATTGCTACTGATAAATTGTGGGACATTATACAAAAAATAAGCTAATGCTACTACCATTTTACCAACAAGAGCTTTTAGAAGCCGGCTGTGATGAAGCTGGTAGAGGTTGTTTAGCAGGACCAGTTTTTGCGGCAGCTGTTATATTGCCTCCCGATTTTCATCACCCTTTACTAAACGATTCTAAACAGCTTGCAGAAAAAGAGCGTAACAAACTCCGTAAAGAGATTGAAGAAATGGCCATTGCTTTTGCTGTTGCAGCGGTAGACCATCAAGAAATTGATAAAATAAACATTCTTAATGCCTCTTTTTTAGCTATGCATAGGGCTTTAGACCAGTTAAAGCAGCAGCCAGGTTTTATTATTATAGATGGGAATAGGTTTAAGCCTTATCAAAATACAAAACACCAATGCATTGTAAAAGGCGATGGTAAATATTTCTCTATAGCGGCAGCCTCTATTTTAGCCAAAACTTACCGAGATGAATATATGGAAAACCTGCATCAGCAGTTTCCGCATTATGATTGGAAACAGAATAAAGGTTATCCAACGGTAAAGCACCGCGAGGCTGTACTTAATTATGGTTTAAGTCCCTATCATCGTAAGACTTTTAGAATAACCAACCCACAACTTTCTATCTTCAATAATCTATCTTATGAAAGTACTACTGCTCACCAATAGAGTTCCATTTCCGCCAAATGGAGGTTATCCTATTGTAATTTACAATACGATAAGGGAGCTTGTTGAGCTAGGTTGTGAGGTTACACTTTTCTCTTTAAACACCACTAAGCACTTTGTGAAAACAAAGGAAATTAAAGACCCCGTTTTTAAGAAAATCAAATTTGTACAGTACAAAATAGATAATAGGGTTAAGGTAAAAGATGCTTTTTTAAATTTATTTACAGGTAAATCATATAACCTAAGCAGGTTTTACGAGAAAAACTGTGCTAGTAAACTTGCACATCTGCTAAGAACACAAGAGTTTGATATTATACAATTTGAAGGCCTTCAAGTAGTGCCGTATTTAGACATTATAAAAGAAGTAAGTAAAGGAAAACTTATTTATAGGGCACATAATATTGAACATCAAATCTGGAAACGTTTAACCTTGCAAGAAAATTTTTTCTTGCGTAAAATGTATTTTGGGCTACTAAGTAAGCGTTTACAAAAATTCGAGTTTAAAATTTTAAATAGTTTTGATGCTATTTTAGCTATTAGTTCTGTAGACGAACATTTTTTCAAGAGTGTAGGCTGCCAAAGTCCGGTTCACACCTTTCCTGTCGCTTTAAATTTAGATAATTACGAGGTTCAGCAACAGCTATCTCTACATAAGAGTATAGGCTATATTGGCTCTATGGAATGGCGGCCAAATCTCGAAGGTATAGATTGGTTTTTAGAAAAAGTATGGCCTTCTATTAAACAGCTTGATGCAGGAATTACCTTTCATTTGGCAGGTAAAAATATGCCTAAATATTTAAAGGTTTTAAATAGCCAATCTTTCATTTTAGAAGGCGAGGTAGAAGACGCCGCTGCATTTATGGCAAGGCAACATGTGCTTATTGTTCCATTACTTTCTGGTAGTGGTATGCGGGTGAAAATTATAGAAGCTATGGCCTTAGGAAAATGTATCATTGCTACTTCTATTGCTGCAGAAGGTATCAACTATCAGCATGATGTGAATATTTTAATCGCCGATAAAGCTGATGATTTTTACAAGCAAATTCTTCGTTGCTTTACGGATAAAACTTTAATTAGCCGGATAGGAAAGGAAGCTAAGAAGCTGGTAGCCAAGTATCACGATAATAAAACGCTTAGTAAAGATTTACTAAATGTTTATCAAACAATTTGTGACAAAAAGCCTTAATGTTTTTTTGTTAATTTCGCAACGTAATAACCCATAAGATTCATGAAAAATACAGCTTTAACCGATAAGCATATAGCTCTGGGTGCCAAAATGGTTCCTTTCGCAGGATTTAACATGCCAGTACAATATGCTGGAATTAACATAGAGCATGAAACGGTACGAAATGCTGTTGGTGTTTTTGATGTTAGCCATATGGGCGAGTTTATCTTGAAAGGTGAGGGGGCTTTAGCTTTGATACAACAAGTAAGCGCTAACGATGCTACTAAACTTTTTGATGGTAAAGTACAATACTCGTATTTACCCAATAAAGAAGGTGGCATTGTTGATGATTTATTGGTTTACCGAATAGATGAAAAAACTTATATGTTGGTGGTTAATGCTTCTAACATAGAGAAAGATTGGGATTGGATACAAAGCTTTAATACCCATGGTGTGGATATGAAAAACATATCAGACCGTACCTCATTACTAGCTGTACAAGGTCCTTTGGCTGCCCAAGCATTACAGGGTTTAACCGATATAGATTTAGCAGCCATGGAGTATTACACTTTTACAAAAGGTGTGTTTGCAGGTATAGAAAATGTATTGATTTCTGCTACCGGATATACTGGTGCTGGTGGTTTTGAAATTTATTTTGATCATCAGCATTCTGAAAAAATTTGGGATGCTATTTTTGATGCAGGTGCTGCTTATGGTATCAAACCTATTGGTTTAGGTGCCAGAGATACCTTAAGATTAGAAATGGGTTTCTGCTTGTATGGTAACGATATTAACGACCAAACATCGCCACTAGAAGCTGGCTTAGGTTGGGTTACCAGTTTTAATAAATCTTTTACCAATTCAGAAGCCTTAGCTTTACAAAAGCAAAATGGCATAGCTAATAAATTAGTTGGCTTTGAAATGGTAGAGCGTGGCATCCCTCGTCATGATTATGAAATTTGCGATGCTGATGGAAACACTATCGGAAAAGTAACATCAGGTACGCAATCTCCATCTTTACAAAAAGCTATAGGTTTAGGCTATGTAGATAAAGCTTTTAGTAAAATAGATGCCGAGATTTTCATTAAAATAAGAGATAACAAGATTAAGGCTAAGGTTGTAAAACTTCCTTTCTTCAAGAAATAAGCCATTATACATAAGATTATAAGCAAGATATATGCAGCAGCAGAGAAAGATAGAAGTTTGCCTTACCCCAGCTTTACTTCCACTTTATAATATTGAAAATTCTATAGTTATAGTTATTGATATTTTTAGAGCTACATCTTCTATTTGTTATGGGATAGATAATGGTGCCGAAGCTATTATACCTGTAGCTACCGTAGAAGAATGCATTGCCTTAAAGGATGATATTTGTCTTCTGGCAGCAGAGCGTGATGGCAAAGTAGTAGAAGGTTTTGATTTTGGAAATTCTCCCTTTTCTTATACTACAGAAAAAGTTAAAGGCAAAACAATTGTACTCACCACAACCAATGGTACACATGCCATAGATGAATCTAAAAAAACAGCTTATCAGGTTATAATTGGTTCTTTTTTAAATGTTGATGCTGTATGCGATTATTTGAAAACACAAGATAAAGACGTTTTTTTACTTTGTGCCGGATGGAAAAATAAGTTCAACTTAGAAGATACGCTATTTGCTGGAGCAGTGGTGAGCAGATTAAAAGATGGAAATTATTTTCAGGATGATTCTAGTACTGCCGCAGAAGACCTATACCAATTAGCAAAGCATGATTTAGGTGCTTACACTGCCAAAACTTCTCATAGCGAAAGATTGAAGCTTTTGGGCATAGAAGAAGATATCAAGTTTTGCCTTCAAGAAAATATTACCCAGACTATTCCGGTTTTAAAAGGTAATAAGCTAGTGAAGATGGTTTTTTAAGTTAAAAGTAGAAAGTTAAAAGTATTAAAGTACAGAGTATAAAGATGCCTAAAAAGCGATAATTAGGAACTTCCAATAATATTAAATCAAACTTTTCCGAAGGACTAAAGACAATCTATGAAGATTTAGAGGTGAAGTCTAATAAATCTTTCGCAAAAAACTTTTCTTAAGAAGTATTGGGAAACAATCTGACGGGTATTGTAGAAACCTTCATAAGCCATAACCATTCACACCACTTAGGGTCGTGTATAAAGATTTATTTAGACGAAACTACAAATACTTATCAGCTTTGCCTGCCTGCCGCTAGGCATGAATTATTCATTTTTATTTATGGTTTTCTTAGATATTCATGAATTCGTTCCTTGTTTCTTTCATCAAGGAAAAGAAAGAAGCCGCTACACGGCAAGGGTAAGAAAGCCTTGTGTGTAAAGACCAATACTTGAAAAAATTCAATACCCAGCTAAGGTTTTAATCCCTTTTCCACAATGTCTATTTAATATTTCTTAGTCATTAAGAAATATACTCACAAACCTTTAAACTGCTTTACTTTAATGTAATCTGTCTTTTAATGCTTTCCTCTAAAGAGATAAAAGTCTCCGTACGTTGAATACCTGGTACAGCTTGTACTTGATCATTTAAAACATGGCGAAGATGCGTAGTATCTCTACAAATAATTTTGGCAAACATAGAATAAGCTCCTGTACAGTAGTGCAACTCTACAATTTCCTTAACTTGTTTTAGTTTTTCAACGGCATCGTGGTAGATAGAACCTTTCTCTAAGTAAATACCTAAGAAGGCACAAATATCATAACCAACTTTCTGTGCATCTACTATTAAGTTAGAGCCTTTGATGATACCCATATCCTGCATCTTCTTCATTCTCACGTGGATAGTACCACCAGAAACGATTAATTCTTTGGCTATTTCAGTATATGCAGTAGTTGCATCATTCATCAGGATAGACAAAATTTCAATATCCAGATTATCAATTTCTAAATTTTGGCGGGATTTATCAATCATGTTTTTGCTATTTTTTAATCGTAAACAATATTAAATAAAAAATTGCTAAAAATTAAAATATATTGTTGAAATATTTGTAAAATATAAGTTTTGCTATTACATTTGTATTGTTCAATCAACAGAAAGAAGGCGATCTTCTTCAAAAATTGACAAATAAATATACTGTAGGGTGGTGAAATTGGCAGACACACCTCCTTGTCTCGGTGGCGAAGGTTTGGGAAATAGCAGCAATGTGAAATAACTACTTCGTGTAGGTTCGACTCCTACCCCTACAGCCCTTTCGTTTAATTTAGGTTTATAATTGGTTAGTTTAAGCTCAGTTCTCCCCGTTCTGAGCTTAACTGTTTTATAGGGGTTTGGTTACCTTAAAATAGTACCTCTTATCTTCGTTTTTAAAACCATTAGACAAGGTTTTTCAGCACTATAAAGACAACTCATATACATAAAACAAAGGTAGTTCACCGTGTCTACTACTTTATACGGCTTATGTTTATACAACTAAAGTGAAACAAAACTTTGATGAGTTAGTAAGGAATATGTTCATTTTGCTAAAATTATTTTTGTAATTTTATATATAAAAATTCAGCAAATGGATCTACAAACACGAAAACTAAATATTATCCAATACCTGATAGAGCTTAAGGATGAGAAGTTGTTCAACAAGATTGAAACAATTATTAAGGATAAGATTGGTAATGAAAAATTAAAACCGTTTACTCAAGAAGAATTATTAAGTAGAATTAAACATTCTAATGATGATTATCTTACAGGAAACTTTAAAACGCAAGAACAACTAGAGATTGAATCTGAGAACTGGTAATTCGATGAAAATAATCTGGACTAATTTTGCAATTGAAAACCTTAAAGCCATCACTAAATACTACGCTAAAGTAGCAGGAAAAAGTATCGCATATAAAATAAAAACAGAGATATTTAAGTCTACCAAACAACTAAAGCATTATCCTGATTCTGGTCAGGAGGAAATCTTTCTTAAGCAACTAAATGAAGGATACAGGTATATTGTAAGCGGAAATTACAAGGTGATTTATAAAAGAGTTGCAGAAGGTGTTTTGATTACCGATATATTTGATACTCGCCAAGACCCGGTTAAGATAAACAATCCTAAACGTAAGCACAATAAGGATTAAACTGGTACTTCACTGTTTTTATTATTTAAAGTGTTAAAGAATTTGCTCTTTTACAGAATATCATCTACCTTAAGAAAGCAATATTAACCACTGGTCTTTGACTATACTTATTTTGGTTAGGTAGAGCTTCTGGTTTGTCTTAATTATTAGGAAAAAGAAATAACTTGTTATGTCAAGTAAGAACTATCTTTATTGATTAGCGGTGTTTATGTTGGACTAGGAACTTTATATAGTTGTTTGTTCTGGACTAGCTACAGTATTTTAATCCCCACAGATACATTTTTATATTACTTTACAGCACCAGTGTCATTCTTTCCTATATTGATTATGTTTAGTGACGCAGAACCATTTCTTTATGTTCTGATATATCAGGTAATTGCTTTCCTTATTATCTGGCTTATTTTCTTTATCGTTCTGAGAGGACTTAGTAAGGTAAGACAACAATTTGGAAAAAGTTAGTTTTTAATAATGTATCTTAGGAAGCATTAAGATGATATCACGGATAAATTATAAAAGAACATTCATTAGACAACTAGCAATTTTTTTTAGTTATTTATTCTTCTGTTCATTAGTATTATTTAATCATACGGGTGGTGCAGATATCATCTTTATGGCTCTAATTACCATATCATTTATTATACACTTTATAATAGTTATAACGAAATGGATTAAAGATAAGAAGTCAGATATAGTTAACAGATGGACTTACTTAGATTTATTAATTTTAATAGCTATCATTATTGTATCCATAGTACTTGCTAATAAATATGGAGAATTTATGTGGTGGTTAACTAATGCTATTTAATTGTTTTGTATTTAAGCTTTCATTATACAACCCTCCCCAAAACAACCCTCCCCCTCAAAATTCCTGGCACAAAAAAATTACAATTACTAGCGGATGATTATAAGTAGATTAGAATATTAAATCATTTGTATGAAGAAAATATTACTATTAATAGGGGCATTATTTTGCGTTGCTACGGTGCAAGCTCAGGAGACTTTTCCTGTCAATGGATCATACGATATACGTAGCGGCCAGTTTGCTTTTATCAACGCCAATATTGTGGTAAGTGCAGAGCAAACCATCAAAAACGGTACTTTAATCATTAAAGACCGAAAAATTGAACAAGTAGGTACTGCGCTAAACATCCCAAAAGGTTACGTAATTATTGATTTGAAAGGGAAATACATTTACCCTTCACTTATTGATGCTTACACTTCTTACGGTTTGCCAGAAACCCCTCGTCAGAGTTTTAGCGGTAGAGGTTCGGCACCGGTGTTTACCACAACGAAGCAAGGTGCTTATCATTGGAATGAAGCTATAAAGCCAGAGATGAATGCCCATAGTATTTTTAATTTGGATGCTAAAAAGGCCGAAGAAATGAAGAAAAATGGCTTCGGTACTGTAAATACGTTAATTAAAGACGGTATTGCCCGTGGTACTTCTGCGGCAGTTACTTTGGGCGATGAAAGTAATAACTTAGTGATGCTATCGGCTAAAACTGCTGCAAATTATTCTTTTAGCAAGGGTACTGCAAAAACAGATTATCCGAGTTCTTTAATGGGTTCTATTGCTTTATTACGCCAAACTTATTTAGATGCTGCTTGGTACAAAAGCCAAAGTAAAGAGTTTAACATTTCCTTAGATGAGTTTAACAAGCAACAAAATTTACCTCAGATTTTTGAAGTAGAAAACTGGGAGGATGTTTTAAGAGCCGATAAACTAGGCGATGAATTTGGTAAGCAATACGTTTTTAAATCGGGCGGAGATGAATACCAACGCATAGCAGACATAAAAGCCACCACAGGTAAATTTATCATTCCTATTAATTTCCCTAAAGCTTATGATGTGGAAGACCCTGCCGATGCTCGCTCTGTAACCTTTGCACAAATGAAACATTGGGAATTGGCACCTACCAACCCAGCTGTGTTAGAGCAAAACGGAATCACTTTTGCTATTAGTCCTGCCGGCTTAGAAAGCCCTAAAGATTTTTGGACCAACCTACGCCTAGCCATTGATTTTGGTTTATCAGAAAAACAAGCTTTAAAATCTTTAACAGAAATACCTGCTAGCATTTTAGGGATAGATAAAAAGGTTGGTACCTTAAACGTAGGTAAAGAGGCTAATTTCTTAATTACATCATCGCCATTATTTGCTAAAGAGAACATCATTTTTGAAAACTGGGTGCAAGGGAAAAGGTTTATAGTTTCACAAATGGATGTGAAAGATTTACGTGGCGATTATGATTTAGTGATAGCCGGCCTAGGCAAGCTAGACATGAAAATTGGCGGAAGCATTGGTGCTTATGAAGTAAATATTGTAAGAACTGGAGCTGATAGCGTAAAAATAAAAGCAAATTTTGTGCGCAATGGAGATTTGGTTAATCTGGTTTTTGATTTAACCAAAAACCCTAAAGGCGATTTTAGATTGTCAGGATATTTAGATAAAGCATCACCTTTAACTTTTAAAGGTGATGCGGTTGCTGCTAACGGAAATACTACCAATTGGTCGGCAATTTTTAAAGCTCCGTTTATAGAGAAAGAAAAGAAAGAAGAGGCCAAAGGTGTTAGCAATGTAGGTAAAGTTGTTTATCCATTAGTGGCTTACGGTAACCCAGAGTTGCCAAAAGCAGAAACCATTATTTTTAAAAATGCTACCGTTTGGACAAACGAAAAGGATGGTATTTTAAAAGATGCTGATGTTTGGGTAGAAAACGGAAAAATTAAAGCCGTTGGTAAGAACTTAAGCGCCAACAACGCTAAACTTATTGATGCTAAGGGCAAACATATAACACCAGGTATTATTGATGAACACTCGCATATTGCCATTAGTAGAGGTGTTAACGAAGGCACACAAGCTGTTACTTCTGAGGTTCGTATTGGTGATGTGTTAGATGCTGAGGATGTTAATATTTACAGACAATTGGCTGGTGGTGTAACAACATCACACTTATTACATGGTTCTGCAAATCCTGTTGGTGGACAAACACAATTGATAAAATTAAGATGGGGAAATACACCAGAGGGATTGAAATTTGGTAATAACCCAGGTTTCATCAAATTTGCTTTAGGCGAGAATGTAAAGCAAAGCAATTGGGGCGAGTTTAATACCATCCGTTTCCCACAAACCCGTATGGGGGTAGAACAAGTTTTTATAGATGCTTTTACCAGAGCAAAAGAGTATAAAGCTACTATGGCGGCTTATAACGGCGCTAAGAATAAATCGGGTTTAACCCAACCCCGTAAAGATTTAGAGTTGGAAGCTTTGGTAGAGATTTTAGATGGCAAAAGACATATCACCTGCCATTCTTATGTGCAATCAGAAATTAATATGTTGATGAAAGTTGCAGATAGCATGGGCTTTAAAGTAAATACTTTTACCCACATTTTAGAAGGCTATAAAGTAGCTGATAAAATGGCTAAGAGAGGTATTGCTGGTTCTACTTTCTCTGATTGGTGGACGTATAAAATGGAAGTTTTAGACGCTATTCCGTACAACGGAAAGCTGATGCATGAAGCCGGAGTATTAACCGCTTTCAATTCTGATGATGCTGAAATGGCTCGTCGTTTAAACCAAGAAGCTGCCAAAGCAGTTAAATATGGTGGTGTTAGCGAGGAGGAAGCTTTAAAATTTGTAACCCTTAATCCGGCTATCATGATGCATATTGATGATAGGGTTGGTAGTATTAAACCCGGTAAAGATGCCGATTTAGTTTTATGGTCAGAGCATCCTTTATCTGTTTATGCTAAGGCAGAAAAAACGCTTGTTGACGGTATTGTTTATTGGGATTATGAGAAAGATGAGCAAAAAAGAAAAGAAATTAAAGAAGAGCAGGCTCGTTTAATCCAGAAAATGATTAATGCTAAAACTAAAGGAGCAAAAACACAACGTCCGTCTTTAGAAAAACCAAGCTTGTACGATTGTGACACTTTAGAAGGTGAGCATGCTGAAACCGAAGAACATTAATAGCTAAACATCATGAAAAAAATTATATATCAATTCATCATATTAACGGTTGTGGCATGTACAGCTTATGCGCAACCAAATATAGCTCCGGCTAAAGCCCAAACTCAGGCAATTGCTTTGGTGGGTGCTACGCTGCATATTGGTAATGGTACCGTAATAGAAAACGGGATTATTATTTTTGATAAAGGTAAAATTACCGCTGTTGGCGATAGTAAAACAGCATTACCGCAAAATGCAAATGTCGTTCAAGTTACTGGAAAACATATTTACCCAGGTTTTATTGCCCCGGCTAATGGTTTAGGTTTAACCGAGGTAGAATCTGTTAGAGCTACCAGAGATATACAAGAAGTAGGTTTTATCAATCCGCATGTAAGGTCTATTATTGCTTATAATACCGATTCTAGAATTATCCCAACGGTACGTTCTAATGGTGTTTTACTTTCTCAGCCAGCGCCAGAAGGTGGTTTGGTTTCAGGAACATCATCTGTAGTGCAATTAGACGGTTGGAATTGGGAAGATGCTGCTTATAAAACCGATATGGCTATCCATTTTAATTGGCCAACTTCAAGAATAAGAACCAGCAGAAGAGCAGGAGCAGCAGTTAGCGAGGAGCAGCAAAAAGAGCGTTACCAAAGGCAAATGGCCGAGTTACAAAACTATTTTGAAGAAGCTAAGGCTTACGCCGAGCTTAGTAAACCTAAAGTTTTTAATGCTCGTTTTGATGCCATGAAAGGCTTATTTACAGGTACTAAAAAAGCTTTTGTAAATGTATCAGCACAAAAAGATATCATTATAGCCGTTAAATTTTTCGAAGGGTTTGGTATAAAACCTGTTTTGCTTGGCGCTGATGAGGCTATACAAGTTGCAGGATTTTTAAAGGAGCATCAAATTCCTGTTATTGTTAACGAGAGTCATGCTTTACCAGTAAATGATGATGACGATGTTTACCTTCCATACAAAAATGCAGCACTTTTACATAAAGCAGGGATATTAATAGCCATGAGTATTGAAGGTTATTGGCAGCAACGTAATTTACCTTTTATGGCAGGTACAGCAGCGGCTTATGGTTTAAGTAAAGAAGAAGCTTTGGCTTTAATTACATCCAACACAGCTAAAATTTTAGGTATAGATAAACAAACAGGTACTTTAGAGATAGGTAAAGATGCCAATATCATTATTTCTGAAGGCGATGCTTTAGATATGCGAACTAACCATATTAGCAAAGCTTATATCCAAGGTCGTGATATAAATTTAGATAACGTTCAAAAGCAATTATACAAACGCTATGCAGAAAAATTAGGTATCAAAGAGTGATTTGAGCTAAGCGTTTTAAAGATATTAATGGTAGCGTCTCCCTAAAGAGAGGCGCTGTTTTTTTATAATATTTTCCCAAAAAGATATCTAACACCTACTCGATAGGTTTTTGATTGAATGTTGTACTGACCTTCTGAGTAGATGGTTTTTCCTACTGATTTTAGGTAAGCTGCAAAAAGCTGAATCCTTTTTAAAGAAACTCCGGTCTCTAAAGGTAAATCAAACATTGCTTTATTAAGGGTTAAATCATATTGTAAACGATTGTTCATTTCTGATTGTATGTAAGATTTACTGAAGTAAGTGGTATAGTTAGACACCATATTTAAACGGAAGCTAAAAGAAATACCTCCGCTTACATAAAGCTTAAAGTTTTGCTTATTATAGTAGTTGTAGACAATATTTGGTGATAAAGAGAATATAATATCTTCATAATTGTAAACGCCATATTTTGCTCTGTCAAAAGTTAGTTCTTCCTCTCCTTCAGCTTTAGCTTTTACTTGATAAATATGTATAGGTATATTAAAAGCTATTTTACGTACATGTGGATTAGTGTAGAATATAAAGCCGCCTGTTATGCCAGGTGTTACAAACATTTCAGACTTTTTACCTGTAAGGATATGGTTTTCATGAAAAGATACTTTGCTGTTATTAGCTGTTAATCCAAAAAAAAGATTTACTGAATTAGATTTTTTTGTAGTTACTGTTTGTTGATTTAAATTGATGGTCTTAAACAATTTAATCAAGCTCACCTCATTATAAGCCGATGTTCTTATTGCATTGGAAGATTTTTCATTATTAATCCCATAAGTATTTAACAACTCACGAAGTTGCTTTTTGTAAGGATTATAGCTTTCTTTTACACCATTTAAACGATAATAATTGCTCAGTAATTCTGATATTTTATCGTTTTTATCTTTTACAAAAAAGCGTTCTTTGGTAGCATCTTTATAACTAAAGAGTGATAAATAAGTCCCTTCAAATAAGCGTTTTAACAATACTGTTTCTTCTTTAAAAACAAAATTACTATCTATTACAGAACTAATTTCTGATTGTGGTATTGATATAGGTCCTTGATATTTTTGATAATAACAAACATCAGGTATTTGAAGTATTAAAATATCATTAATAGTGTATTCTTTTCGTTCTTTGGCTTCAGCAGATTTAAGATAAATTAAATTAGGGTTATAATTCCATTCTTTTAAACCAATATCACCTTTTATAGTGTCTAGCTTATGGGTTACAATATAACCTTTGTGATAACGAGTTTGACCTAGGGCAAATGAACTGCAAAATAGGAGCAGTAAAAAAATATATTTCATGATTTCAGGTTCAGTGCTTCAATATAGAAATCAGTTTTCGTAATAAGAATTTTTTTAATAAAAAGATAAAGGGTTTATCGATTTAATTTTCACAAAAAACCGATTTCCTACTTATAGATTTTTATATTTGGTTAATATCTGTTTAATGATTTTAAGGGGATTCAATATAAAACAACAATTAAAAAGTATAACACTTTTAGTGTTTTTACTGTTGCCAATTATTACTATTGCTTTTCAGAAGTCTTATCAGCTAAATCCCCAACTTAAACTTTACGATTCTCTGGTAAGTAGGTACAGGTATTTTAAACCAGACTCTGCTCTTTATTTCATGAACCAAGGCTTAGAACTTGCTACTAGGTTAAATGATGATAATGGGAAAGCTATGATGCTAAACCAATGGGGGATGATTTATGACAACAAGGGAAACTATCAAGAATCTAGAAAAAAGTATTTACAAGCACTAGAAATTTACCAAAGAACAGGTTATGTAAAGGGTATTTCTGCCGTAACTATACGTTTAGGTGTAGTCGAAAATAGAAAAGGTAATCATGATAAAGCTATAGAGTATTTCTTAAAATCATTAGCTATAAGCGAGAAAAATAATTATGCTTATGGCATAATGGAATCTAACCTTACCGTAGCAGAGGGGTATCTGGGGCAAAAAAATTATGCAGTAGCATTAAAATATTTAAAAAAAGCCGAGTTTATCAGCGACACCATCCCTTTTTCAAATCTGAACCTCAACATTTACAATAATTTCGGGGTTATCTATAGAGATATTAAAAAATATGATTTAGCTGAGTATTATCTTAAAAAAGGTGTTGCTTTAAGCAATAATATCAAATATCAAGGTTTAAATATTACGCTTACCAATAACTTGGCTAGTGTCTACGCTCGTACTGGCAAGAAGAAAGAAGCTATAGCGCTTCAAAAAGAAGCTCTTAAAAAGGCTAAAGAAATACAAAATTTCCTGAGAGAAACAGAGGTTTTATTAGGCTTAGCAGAGAATTATAAAGAAACCGATAGTAGAAAAGCTTTAGGCTATTATAAAAATGCATTAGAACTTACCAGAAAAAACAATGCTTATAAAAGGCAAGTAGAAATTCTAAACCAAATGGTAATTCTTTACCGCAAAGAGGGTAATTATAAAGAGGCATTAACATTAAAAGAGGAAGAGAAAAATTTAGCAGACAGCTTTTTGTATAAAGATATTAATAGTCGCATAAGCGATTTACAAGCCGAGTATGAGCTGGCTAAATCTCAAGCCCGAGTTAAAGAACTGCAATACAGTAACACCCAACAAAACTTACGTAGTACCATTATCTTAAGTGTTGCTGTATTTGTTATGATTATTCTTGTTTTTATGGTTTTTAACAACCGAAGAAACAGGAAATTTAATCAGCTTTTGTCTAAAGCCAATCAAGAATTAAAAGAATCTAACACGGTTAAAGATAAATTATTCTCTGTTCTAGCTCATGATTTAAGAGGACCATTTGCAGCCATTATTAACCTTTTAAGCATGGTTAAAGATGGATATTTAGATGAAGAAGAAAAGAACGATTTAATTGATAAAATTACCCAAAATAGTACCGCTTATTTAGATACCCTTAACGATCTGGTAAAGTGGGGCGAAACACAAATTAAAGGTTTGAGAATAAACCCACAAACCATAGCTGTTGCTAAAGAAATAGAGCTTAATCGCGAGTTTTTAAGTGTGCTGATTGAGGATAAGAATATCAGTTTCAGTAATGAAATACTACCTCATGTAGCTGTTTTGGCAGATAAAGCCCACTTTGATTTAATCATCAGAAATTTAATAAGTAATGCCGTAAAATTTACCAATACGGGAGGCAGCATCAAGGTTTTTGCAGAAGATGAAAGCCAATATATCAGAATTACAGTTAAAGATTCTGGTATTGGCATGTCTGCCGAAAAACAGAGTCGTATTTTTAATTTTGAGAACATCAGTCTAGCAGGTACTGGTAATGAAAAAGGAAATAGCTTAGGCCTCATCTTGTGTAAAGAATACGTTTTAGCAAATAAAGGCACCATAAGTGTTAAAAGTAAGAAAGGCGAGGGTTCTGAGTTTAGTTTTACCTTACCTAAGGCTTAAATCACGTAATTTTAATAGAAAACATCATGCAATTTGGAAAAGTAGAAGATCCATCAATCATAAATTTTAGCCTTCCGGCTGATGCGCCTGAGACTAAAGAAGTACTAAAAAATACTTCTAAAAATGATTTTGAGGCCTATGTAGGATGCGCTAAATGGAATAAAGCCGATTTAAAAGGCTTTTATCCAAGAGGTACAAAAGACGAGCTAACTTATTACGCCACGCAGTTTAATTGTATTGAGCTAAATGCTACTTTCTATAATTTACCTAGCAGCGCACAAGTAAGCAGCTGGAGAGATAAAACTCCTGATGATTTTAAGTTTTTTCCTAAAATAACCAACACAGTTAGTCATTACCGCAGGTTAATAGATGTTAAAGAACCTGTTACTTTATTTTGCGATGCCATTAGCCATTTCGAAGAAAAATTAGGAATGGCTTTTTTGCAACTGCATGATAATTTTAAGCCTAAAGATTTTGACCGACTTAAAACTTTTGTTGAAGATTTTCCAAAAGTAATCCCGCTAGCCATAGAGGTTAGAAACGAAGAATGGTTCACCAATAAGGCTGTTGCCGATGAACTTTACCAATTGTTAAAAAAGCATCATATCACCAATGTTTTGGTAGATACAGCAGGCAGAAGAGACATGATGCACATGAAGTTAAGCACACCTATTGCTTTTATTCGTTATGTAGGCGCTAATCATGAATCTGATTATAGCAGATTAGATGAATGGGTAGAACGTATTGTTGATTGGAAAGCTGCTGGTTTACAGAAACTGTATTTCTTTGTTCACCAAAATGTAGAGCTGGCTTCGCCTTTATTGTCTGCCCATTTTATAGAAAAGTTAAATAGAGCAATAGGTACAAAGCTTCATATCCCCGCAATGGCCACAGAAAATCCTACTTTATTTTAATTTTAGCCTATGGAAAATTATGAATCTGTAGAAGCATATATAGCTCATTTCCCTGAAGTTATTCAGCATCAGCTAAAACAAATCAGAGAAATTATAAAAAGGCTTGCACCTGATGCGGTAGAAAGCATCAGCTATGGTATGCCAGCCTATAAGCTTTATAAAAAGCCATTGGTTTACTTTGCAGCTTTTAAAAATCATATAGGTTTTTATGCTACTCCAAGCGGACATACCGCTTTTGCTGAGGACTTATCTATTTACAAGCAAGGAAAAGGCTCAGTACAGTTTCCTTTAAACCAGCCTATTCCTTATGCTTTGATAGAGAAGATAGTAGCTTTTAGGGTAGAAGAAAATAAATCCGTCCTTTAATCTACCTTGTTTTTTAGTTCTTCGCCATTGCAAAATGCATCAATATTGGCAAAAGAAACCCTTGCTATTTCCCCTATGGCTTCTTGCGTAAAAAATCCTTGATGCGAGGTGATTAAAACATTAGGAAAAGAAATTAAACGGGTAATCAATTCATCTTGTATAATTCCTTCTGATAAATCATGGAAAAATAAATCTCCTTCCTGCTCATAAACATCTAAACCTAAAGCCCCTAATTGGCCACTTTTTAAAGCTTTTATAGCATCTTTAGTATGTACCAAAGCGCCTCTACTGGTATTAATAAGCATGGCACCATGCTTAAATAGTTTTAATGTTTTTTGGTTGATTAAGTATTGCGTTTCTGGCGTTAAAGGGCAATGTAGAGATACAATATCAGCATCACACAAAGTTTCTTCTAGGGTTCCGTATTGTACACCCATGGCTTTAACTTCATCTTGCGGGTACAAATCATAAGCACTTATTTTACAGCCAAAACCACTTAATATCTTACAAAATGCTTTACCAATATTACCTGTGCCAATAACTGCTACTTTACGGTTATGTAGGTTAAAACCCATCAATCTTTCTAAAGAAAAATTACCTTCTCGTACGCGATTATAAGCTTTATGTGTTTTACGATTCAAGGTTAAAATCAATGCCATAGCATGTTCTGCAACTGCTTCTGGTGAATATGCAGGTACCCTTACTACGGTTATGCCCATGGCTTTTGCATCGGCTACAGCCACATTATTAAAGCCAGCACATCTTAAAACAATTAATTTAATACCTGCAACTTTTAGTATTTCTAATACTGCTTTATCTACTTTATCATTTACAAAAATGCAAATGGCATCAAAACCATTAGCCAAAGGGGCGGTATCTGCATTAAGCGCTAGAGTGAAAAAAGTAAGCTCATGACCGGTATTGTATCTGTTTAAAAATTCTTCATCGTAATGGTAGGTGCTAAAAACGGCAATTTTCATATCATTAAGCGTGTTTTTATGAGTGTAAGCTATATCTTATTTTTTTAAATGATGATGCAAGATACATATTTGCATACTGTAGGATAATGATATTGGTTACAAAATAGCTAAACATTGTTGACAAGCCTTTGTCAATTTCAAAAGTAGTTTTGGGATATAAATAAATCATTATGGAAACTACAAAAGCAAACACAGCAGTAATTACTTCAGAAGAATTACTAGCACATTGGCAAGGGCACAGAGGTTTAACCCGTAGATTAATAGAAGCTTTTCCAGAGCAAGAGTTTTTTGATTATAGCATTGGCGGCATGAGGCCTTTTGCAGATATGGTACAAGAACTGCTAGCTATTGCCGTACCCGGTTTAAGAGAAATTACGGGTGGTAAAACAGAAGAGCTTAAAGAGCATATAGAGCATGGAAAACAAAAGGCTCATATCCTGAAACTTTGGGATGAAGCTACCGAGGAGTTGAACCAATTATGGGGGCAAATTCCGGTAGAACGCTTTCATGAGCATATTTTGGCCTTTGGTCAATATGAAGGCTCTGTTTGGTCTACTATTTTTTACTTTATAGATAATGAAATTCATCATAGGGGGCAAGGTTATGTGTATTTACGTTCTTTAGGAATTGAGCCTCCGTTTTTTTGGGAAAGATAATTATGAAAAAGATACTGGTTTTTAAAACATCTGTAGAAGAAGAACTAGTGCCAAAAGTTAATGAGGTCATGAAAAACCTCATTGATGAAAACGGAAACTGGAATTTTGATCTGGAGGATTGCGACCGCATCCTCCGGGTTGAAACCCTTTTATTAGATGCTTGTGAAGTAGCCCAAGAGTTAGAAAATATAGGCTTGTATTGCCAAGAGTTACCCGATTAACTGATGCTCTCTGGAATATTAATTTTTATTTGAGATACTATTTCAGCTATTCTTTCTTTTAAGCTATCAGGTTCTAAAATTTCTGCTCGGTCTGCAAACATCATAAACCAGCGGGCAAAACTTTCATGTGTATCGTTGGTCATGAAAGTCATTTCAACACTATTTCTGATAACCTTTTCTGAGACGAAACCATAGTATTTCCTGCCTGTACTTAAATAACGGGCAATATCCTTATCAATCCTGATAACTACTTTAGTTTTCTCTTTTTGCCCTTCCATAGCTTTTCTGTATTCGTCTAAAAGTTCTGGACTATGTTTTTTACTAAAACGATGTTCAGTTTTAGCGATGGCAAATATTCTATCGGTACGAAACTGTCTATAATCTTGCCGTAGCAAGCAAAAAGCCATCATATACCAAAAATTATTTTCGTTAAAAACGCCAATTGGCTCAATAATACGTTCTACAATTTCTTCGGCATGTAAATTTTGATAGTTGATAACAACTTGCTTTTTCTCTGCCATGCTATCTAATAAAATATTTAAGGCATTAGGCACTTGGTCGTTAAAAACATCATGACTAGCATTAATCCAAACCTGATTTTCTAGCATGGCAACTCTATCTTTGGTATGGCCTCTTAGTACAGATTTTAGCTTAAACATAGCCGACTCATAATGTGCGCTTAAGTTTTTATCGCTAAACTTTTGCATCAATTTTTCAGAAGCTACAAAGCTGTTAACTTCCTCAGGCGTAAACATGGTAGGCGGTACCCTATACCCATCTAATAAATAATAACCAATTCCGGCTTCTCCACTAATGGGTACACCTGCTGCTTCTAAAGATTTAATATCACGGTAAATGGTACGTAAACTTACTTGAAAGCGTTTGGCTAGTTCTTGTGCTTTTACAATTCTGCCAGATTGTAAGTGGATAAATATGGAAACAATTCTGTTAAACCGGTTTAGTGTTTCATGTTCCATAGCCAGCGTTTTTTATAGTAGTTGCTAAAAAATTAAACGCTTAAAATAGTAAATTATTAGTTTAGGATATACATACTCAACTAAAAACTTTCCCATGCGTCTTACTTATCAAGAAAGAAAAAACTTTAGGGAAGTAGTTAAGGCTAGTAATAGCCATTTCAGAGATTTGATTTTGCCCAAATAGCTTTTGGATGGTTCTGCCTATGAATAACCTTTGCGCAAATTCTTGTTGCCATGTTTGGCTATAAGCTTTTTCTAGTTGGGCTCTTTTAGTTGGGTTAATGCCATCATAGCAAATATCAATAATGCAAGAACTTAAAATTTTTGCCGAGTGTAAGGCTATAGCCATGCCGTTTCCGCAAAGTGGAGCAATCATACCGGCAGTATCGCCACACATGAGGATATGGTTTTCTATCAATGTTTTGCGCTCAAAAGCAATTTCATTAATGGTTTCTGGCTTATCCCAAATAAACTCGGCGTTGCGAAAAACTTCTCTTAAAAAGGGGTTTTTGCTTAAAACTTCTTCTTCTACAGCGGCTATAGAACCGTATTTTTTTAAATGCCTATTTTCTGATAGATAACATAAGCAATAGCTATCTGTACCGATGCTGTTTAGGCCACAATAACCACCTTCAAAATTATCTAAGCGGATGGTGTCTTTAGGGAAATCTAACTTTACGTGATATTTAACACCCATATAAGGGCTGCGCTTATAAAAGGAGGAACGTTGGAGTTGCTTATCTAAGTTAGAGCGTTTTCCAAAAGCACCAATCACCAAATCTGCCTGATAAGTTTTTCCGGCTAGTGAAATGTTAAACTGTTCATCATGAAAATAGATATCCGTTATTTTTTCGCCTAAAAGAAACTCCACGCCTTGCTGTTTAGCGATGAGGTAAAGCTGCTCATCTAAGGTGTATCGGCTGATGCCAAATCCGCCTAAGTCTAAAGGGGCATGAATGGTTTTTCCTGATGGTGAGGCAATAATTAACTTTTCTAGTTTACTCGCCTGCAAATCCTCGGGGTTTAACCCCAAACTTTTTAAAAAAGGTAAAGCTTCATTGCTTACATACTCGCCACAAACCCTATGGAAAGGGTAAAATTTACGCTCGGCAAGGCAAACTTCAAAGCCTGCTTTGCTTAATAAAATAGCGTTGGTAAGGCCTGCTAAACCACCTCCGGCAATAAATATTTTTGGTTTTTTGCTCATTTATAAATGATGATTTGCCAGCGAAAGGCCCACATCCATTTAATACTATACTTCTTAATACCCATTTGCGCTAATAATGTTTGCAGCTCTTTTCTGGTAAAACTTCTTAAGACTGATAATTTACTATCGTGTTTTACCATGGGCGATTTGGAGAAGATTTGGGTAAGCCAACCAATAGAATAATAAGCCAACCAATGACGGTGTAAATCATTGATGATAACAGCTTTTTTAGAAGCGTACAGCATTCTTCCTACCAGTTTCTTCCATTCATCATCATTAAAATGATGGGTAAATAAGCTGCTGATAACATAATCAAACTCTTCGGCTAAGAATGGCTCTTCTAAAACATCAGCCAAACTAAAGTGGATATCTTCTGCTTCATGATGTGCTTTGGCAAAGCTAATAGCACTAGGTGTGGCATCAATCCCGATAAAGTGAGGGTATATTTTTCTTTTACGGAAGTGCTTTTTTAAAACTTTTAGGCTATCGCCACCGCCGCAGCCCCAATCGCAAATAATGTCTTTATCTTGAATGGGTAATTTCTTAAAAGCATTGTAAAATACCTGAAAACCGCCTAGCAATTTGTTGATGACTTCCAGCTCTTTTAGAACCGGGTGAATAGCTTGTTGGTCTAACGAGAAATCATCCATGATTTCTAACGCTGTACTTCTATGTTTAAAACTAGGCATATGTAAGTACCATACTTTCAAAAGTTAAGCCAGGACCAAAAGCAAAGCTCAATATTTTTTCTTCTTGTTGTTTGGTTTTGAGCTTTTTACCGAGTGCTGCTAAGACAAAAAGCACCGTTGCCGATGACATATTACCAAAATTACGTAATACCTCATAAGCATGCTCATTTTGGTGGGGATGGAGCTGAAAAGCATCATCACAAACTTCTAAAATTCTTCTGCCACCAGGGTGGATGGCATATTGTCCAATATCATCAAAAGCTAATTGGGCTTTTTTCAATAATTTTTGGGCAATATCTTTAATACCACTTCTTATTTGTTTAGCAACTTGGCTGGTAAGCTGCATTTCATAGCCAAAATTGCCAATGCGCCAAGCCATTTCATTTCTTGCTTGGCTAATTAGCTCGCTGTAAAAAGAATTGATATGGAAAAGTTTATCATCAGTTTGCGCTTCATGTTGCACTAAAACAGCCGCTGCACCATCGGCAAATAAAGAATTTGCCAACCAGTTATCTAAAGTATTTTCTTTTTGGAAATGGAGGGTACAAAGCTCAACATCTACAATTAAAACTTTAGCTGTAGGTTGCGCTCTGCAAATATAATCGGCCACTTTAAGCGCATTAAAAGCACCATAACAACCCATAAAATTTATACAAGTACGCTCAGTATCGGGCTTTAAGCCTAGTTTTTCTACCAGTTCTATATCTAAACCCGGAGCATACATTCCTGTACAACTTACCGTAATTAAGTGACTGATGTTTTGAGGATTAAAGTCAAGCTGTTTTAAGCAATTTTCAACAGCTTTTAAAGCAATTTGTAAAGCATTTTGCTCGTATATAAAACCTCTGCTGGCTGTAGTAGGGAAGGGGTTAAGGCCAGCATCATTACCAAAAAAGCTGTAATCTCCTTTTTGCTTACCAAAATCTTGCAGTACCGAGTGCCTGTAATCTATCCCAGATACTTGATATAATTTTTCTAATCTACGAGCTTGGTTGCTATCCAACTGGTGTGCTTCTTTCATAAATTCCAGTATGCGACTTTGCGCAAACTGATTTGATGGATTACTAGTACCAATTGTCGATATAACACTGCTCATTCAAAAAAATTAAATATTTTTACCTTCATGCTAAACATAACAAAGAAATGAAGTCTACCTTATTACACTTACGCCTTCCTTTTTCTTTGTTATTGCTTCCTGTTTATTTGTTTGCTTATAGCGAAGTACCTAATCCTAACATTTACAATGCCATAGTAGTTTTTATAGTTTGGCATTTATTTGTGTATCCGGCAAGTAACGCTTACAATAGCTATTTTGATAAGGATGAAGGCAGTATTGCGCTTATAAAAGAACCTCCAAAAGTGCAAAAATCTTTATTGGTAACGGCTTATGTTTTAGAGTGGACAGGTTTATTGATGGCTTTTTTAGTGAGTTTTGAGTTTGCTTTGGCGGTTGCCATTTATAATTCTTTTTCTAAAGCTTACAGTCATCCTCGTATCCGCATCAAAAAATATCCTATTTTAAGTTTTTTGGTGGTTTTTATTTTTCAAGGATTTTTTATTTACTACAGTTGCTACCAAGCCATAGGTCAATATGACTTAGGGCTTAACGCCGATGTCATCCAAGCCGGATTGATTGCCTCCTGCTTAATTGGGGCTTCTTATCCGTTAACGCAAGTGTACCAACACGAAGAAGATTGCAAGCGTGGCGATAAAACTTTAAGTCTTTTACTAGGTGTAAAAGGCTCTTTTTTATTTTCAGGCTTTGTATTTTTTTTGGGTTTTGCCCTGATGTTTGATTATTGGAACAGGCAAAATGAACTCTATAATTTTTGGGTTTTTGCCCTATGCTGCTCCCCAATATTAGGCTATTTTTTATGGTGGTTTAAACAGTGTTTAAACCGAGTTGAAGCAGCATCTTTTAAAAATGCGATGGGTATGACGCTTATGAGTGGTTTAATGATGTTGCTGTATTTTAGCTGGTTATGGCTCTAAAATCCTATTCTTCTGCCTTAAAATTTGCTTTGTGTTTGATGTAGGAAATATAATTTTCTGGCAATTGGTGTTGTTTAGCGCCTTCTAATAGGGTGTTTAGATATTCTTCTTCTGGTGATAGCTCCTCTGCTTCATCCACACAAATAAAAGCATAAGCCTGATGTAAACCTTTATCGCTTTCAAGCTCAAATTCTTGTAATTGGTATTGAGGTTCTGTTTGTTGCAACAATTCAAAATGTTGATTATGTACTTGATATAAAACACCATGTACATTTTCACTTTCAGAAACTACCAAATTGGCTCTGGCACTACCATCGGCGTTAAGCTGATGAAAGCATAAACCATAACCATATAAAACGGCTTGCCCAACAACTGTTACAGGGTCATTAACCCTAAATTCCATTAATGCTTTATTAAGATTACTACCGTAAGCGAAATATAAAAAAGTGTTTTCCATGGTTTATTTTTCTCCGTTCCATTCTGCATAAAACTGAGTCAAATATTGAACCATAAAATCATGTCTTTGGGCTGCCAATTTTTTGCCTGTTGCGGTGTTCATCTTATCTTTCAATAAGAGTAATTTTTCATAAAAATGGTTGATGGTTGGGGCGGTAGACTTTTTATAAGCCTCCTTACTTTGGTTAGGCTCTGGCTTAATATCTGGGTTGTAAAGTTCTCTGTTTTTATAGCCACCATAGGTAAAAGCTCTGGCTATGCCAATAGCACCAATGGCATCTAGCCTATCGGCATCTTGTACCACCAACATTTCTGCTGAAGTAAAAGTAACATCGCCTAAGCTAGCTTTAAAAGACATGTTTTTAATAATTTGCTGTACGTGGATAATGGTTTCATCATCAACAGCTAAAGTTTTTAAAAATTCGCCCGCTTTTCTTGGTCCTATTTCTTCATCTCCATCATGAAATTTAGCATCGGCAATATCATGTAGCAAAGCGGCAAACTCTACCACTAGTAAATTCACTTTTTCCTCTGCTGCGATGTTTTTAGCTGTTTTCCAAACACGTTCTATATGAAACCAATCATGGCCAGCCTCGGCATCTTGTAATTCTTGCTTTACAAAAGCTATGGTTTTGTTAATGAAGTCTTGCATTATTTTAATTTCTCGTTGTTACGATGTCTGTCTGCATCTCTAATACTTTTCTTCTCCATATTTTTTTCTAATGCAGCGGTTAAATCAATACCTGTTTGGTTAGCCAAGCAAATCAATACGAAAAGTACATCGGCCATTTCATCGCCTAAATCAACTTTTTTATCAGATTCTTTAAAAGACTGCTCGCCATATTTACGAGACATGATACGGGCAACCTCACCCACTTCTTCCATTAAAATAGCCGTATTGGTGAGCTCATTAAAATACCTTACACCAGTAGTTTTAATCCAATTGTCTACCAGTTGTTGTGCTTCTTTAATTTCCATGATGCTAAAATCAGGAATCTTTAGCAATAAATAAGGGCTATGCTGTTATTTCGTATAAAAAATAGGGGCAATCATAACCATCGCGTAAAAGCAGTGGTTTGGCAACATTAAAAACCTCTATACCGTCTTGTGTTTTGCCCTTTAAAGTGCCAATGTGGGCATGGCCATGAAAAGCAACATCAACATTTCTTCTGCTGAGGGGTTCTGCCAATCTGGATGAACCTAAAAACGGAAAAATAGCTTCGGCTTCGCCTTTTACGGTTTCTGCTATGGGCGAGTAATGTAACAAAGCCACTTTTTTAATATCTTGATGGTCTGATTCTAATCTTGCCAAGGCTCTTTCTAATTGTAAGGCTTCATTTACGGCTTCTTGTACAAAATCTTTCATGCCTTTTTCGCCAAACATGGATAGCATATGCTTATCAAAACCACCACCAAAGCCTTTAATACCGGCAAAGCCAATGTTATGGATAACGATAGCTTCTCCATCTAAAACATGAACATGGTCTTTTAACAAAAGCTGACGAATCATTTTCTCTCTGCCTTTTTCGTAATCGTGATTGCCTAAAACCATCACTACAGGGATGCTACATACTTTTAATTCTTCGGCTAAAACGGCTGCTTCAGACTCGTCGCCCGTATCGGTTAAATCGCCACAGATAACCAAAACATCTGCTTTTTCTGATATTTCTTTAAAATAGGCAGTCCATTTTCCTTTGTCAGATTCTTTTACATGGATATCGGCAACGGCGGCTATTCTAGTATTTTTTGTTGTATCTGTCATGGTATGAAAAATTTAGGTAGTCATGATGGTGGATACTTTATAATCCCAATCTTTAATATCTACGCTGTATTGGGTTTGGTCTATAACGGGGCCTCTACAAACTTTCACTACCGTAGCGGGTAATTGGTATTGGTTATTGGCTCTTTTTATCAATTCATCAAACAACCATTGAGGGATGATTTCATGAAAATCAGACGGGTAAACAAACTGAAACATAATGATTTGAGCCAATAATAAATGCCAGTGGTTGTGTTGGTCTAATCGGGAAAGTAACCTTTCCCAGTCTAATTCTTTGCCTTTTTTAAGAATAACATGGTTGATATCTGCCCCATCAAAACGTTCACGATTTTGGACATATATTTTACACCAAATAAGCTCTTCGGGAGATAAAAATTTCACTTCTTCACCAGCAAAAGTACCAGGGGTAGCATGTTCAAACCAGCTATCATCAACCGTACAAATATTATTTACAGTATCAAAAATAATATCGATAAAATAATCTCCTTTAAAAACTTTGGCCAACCAGCGGATGTCTGTTAATTGGGTTGTATAACCTTTGTCAGCAAAAAACTGTAGTATTTTACTATAGTCTGATGGTTTACAAAAGATATCTAAATCTTTAGTATCGCGGTAAATACCAGTATGTGCAAAGAGGGAAAAGGCACCTCCTAGCATAAAATCTACACCGCACTCTTTTAGTAATTGTAAGGCTTCTTTATAGAATTCTTGAGCTTCTTTTTTCTCTTCTTCAGTTGTAATCATAGGGTTTTTAATAAGGTAGAAACTGCCACTAGGCAGTTATTCATCATACTTATTCAAAAACCAAACCTAAATTGCTAGAAGCCATTGTTAATTTAATATTATTGTTAGGTTATTTTTTGGGATTTTCTATCTCATTTAAAAGTTATTTATACTTTTGAGTAACATCTACTCTTATGAAAAGAAAAAAAAATATCAAAATAGCATTTGCTATTTTCATCTGTATCTTTTTTTGTAACTGTAAAAAAGATATAATTTTTAACACTTCAACAAGTCAGCCTGAAACTTACAATGTCGAAGCACTTAAATTAGTTTTTGCTAATAGTGGATATCAGTCTCAATTGTTACTTAATCATAAAGATTCTATTGAAATAAGCTGGAAACCTGATTGGAAAAAATTTCAGAAAAAATTAGTTAATGATTCATTAGCTTATTATTATATACCACTCGATTTACAAATTCTTAATAAAAAGACGAATGTTTACTTGAAATCTCCTATTTCAAACACTGATAAATATATATTATTTAAAGAAACTTCTTCTGGATTAGATATTAAATTGGCCACCTATATTATTCCCCCTAAATCGAATATTACAGCTATTAAGGATGAATCTAAGGATCTAATACAGGATCATACTACTGATTTCAAAAATTTTAATGGTGTTTTATTATTAAAAGATTTTAAAAATAAAACTATTAACTCTTATGAATATCGAAATGGTGTTCATAAACCTCTGAAAAATCAAATTAGTCGAGGCTCAAAACAAGCTAGTACATCAGAAAGAGTCGAATGTACTTTAGCATTTGTTGACTGTCTTTGGTATGGACAGCATCATGGGGGATGTTAGAGAACGGTTATTTTGAGACAGGAAGATCTCTGTATTGTTCTCAACCACTAGATAGCGATCTTGTTGACTATGATTCTTGGTGTAATCAAACAATATACTCTGGATATGTAAGTTGGAGTCTTATACACATAGACGAATATTATGATTGCGTCATTTATGAAGATCCACCTCCTTCACCAGACCCTTTAGACTGTGCAAATGTACCAGGGGGCTCAGCATATTTTATACAAGGTTGTGGTTGTGTTGGTGGAACAACTGGTTTATTACCGTGTGTAACTTATGATCCTTGTGCTCAAGTAGCTTTGCATGAGCAAGATATGGAATTTAGAGCTATAGTTAATGAGTTGAAAAATAAGACCAATTTAACTCATGAAACAGGTTATGCAGAATCTCGATTAGGAACATTCAATTCTTTGATATCAGGAAATTCTACATCAAATAGCGATAATCTAAAGATTAATATTGATACTGAAACGATAGGATTCACACATAATCATTTGGATGATTATGAATTAGTAAGTACTGTAAATAATGGTATTGTTGAAATAAGAAAACCTATTAAAATGTTTTCACCTGCTGATGTTAATGCCCTTATGTTATTAATTCAAGCTAATATTAGTAGCGGTGACTATTCAAAATATTATGTTAATATGGTAAGTAGCAATGGAAACTATACTATAATGTTTACTGGTAGTCATTTTGATATAAAAACTGGTTTTGATACTCCAGAATGGAGAAATAAATATGTGGAATTTTATAAAAAAGAAGATGGTAATGATGAAAAGAAATTTTTAAGATTTGTTAATGAAGAGATGAATTTAAATGGTGTTAAGCTCTTTAAAGCAAAAAGTAACGGTATCATAGAGGAAAAATCTTTAATACTAAATTCTAATGGTAAAATTACAGTATTTACCAACCCTTGTCCATAATTGAAATTTTTAATCTAAATAAAATGAAAAGAATATATTTAAGTATACTAATAATATTAATTAGTTTAACTGTACAAGCGCAAGTTATCATTTCCTTAGAACAAGCAGAAGCATATTTAGGAACTCCAGATGGTATACCAGAAGATGTTACTTACGTTAAAGATGTTAATAACATACTTCCCAAATTTGTAGGTATTTGGAAGGGTACGGCAGATGGTAAAATAATTGAACTGCATTTAAACAAGTTTTTGCATTTACCATCTAGTGCAGACGGATTTAAGATAGATCTGTTGGCAGGTAGATTACTAATTAAAGACCAAGTAACAGGTGCCATTTTGTATAATACTTTAAATATTTCAGATGATGAAGAAACATGGCTTGAAGGTTCTTATCCGATTAATGGCAGTTATGTGATGCATTTCGAGAATAAAAATGATACTTATTGTATGGATGGAGGTGAGGTTTATATATCTGTTAATAATACTACTTTAACAAATATGACTTTTAATTTTTATAGAACACAAGATATCTATGTTGAAGGGAAATGTCCAAACTTTGAAACTTATGTTCCTATTTTACCTAAAAGAATTCAGTTAGTAAAGCAATAATTGAAGGCTTTTAGAAGGCTAATGCCTGTCTTTATCCTTAGTATCCATCATGATGGTAACCGGACCATCATTTAAGAGTTCTATTTTCATATCGGCACCAAAAATGCCGGTTTCTATTTTGGTCTTGCTTAATTGAGCTAGCTCTGCAATCATTTTTTCATAAAGCGGAATAGCCTGGGCAGGTTTGGCAGCTTTGATAAAAGAAGGACGGTTTCCCTTTTTTGTTTGTGCGAAGAGTGTAAACTGAGATATTAATAAAATACGTCCATCAACATCAGCTAAAGATTTATTCATTAAGCCATTTTCATCATTAAAAATGCGCATGTTCACAATTTTTTGTGCCAGCCAAATTAAATCTTCTAGAGTATCGGCCTCCTCAATGCCCAATAAAACCAAAAATCCGGTGTTTATTTTACCTGTAATTTCTCCATTTACAGTGCATGATGCTTGACTTACTCTTTGGATAACGGCTCTCATATTTTTTTGTTGATGGTTAATAGTCCATGGTTGATGGTTAATAGTCCATGGGCAATAGACTATAATCCAGTTTACGCCCTCGTATCGTTTTTATGATATATACTCAAATAGCTATCATATCTAGTGGGTTGAATGTCTCCTTCGTCTAAGGCTTTTAAAATAGCGCAACCGGGTTCGTTAATGTGTACGCAGTTATGAAATTTGCAGCCATGCATACGGCTTCGCATCTCTGGAAAGAAATGAGCAAGCTCCTCTGGTTCTATATCGGCAATGCCTAATTCTCTTATTCCTGGAGTATCAATTAATTTTCCGCCGAAAGGCAATTCAAACATTTCTGCAAAGGTAGTGGTGTGTTTTCCCATATCACTCCAATCAGAAATTTCGCCAGTTCTTAAAGCAATACCAGGTATGATCTGATTGATTAAGCTTGATTTTCCAACGCCAGAATGACCCGAAAATAAGCTAGTCTTATCTTTCAGCAATTCTTTAATGGTATTCACATGAGTGCCTTCTATGGCAGATACCGCATAACATTTATAGCCTATACCTTCATACAATTCCATATAATTGGCGAGGATTTCTAGGCCTTCATCGCTAAATAAATCTAGCTTATTAAAGATCAAAATAGCAGGAATTCCATAAGCCTCAGCAGTAACCAAAAAGCGGTCTATAAAACCTAAAGAAGTTCTTGGAGAAGCCAAAGTTACCACCAAACAAGCCTGATCTAAATTAGCAGCAATAATTTGTACTTGTTTAGATAGGTTGATAGATTTTCTGATGATATAATTCTTACGGTCATGAACTTTGCTAATTACGGCCGTTTCTTGCTCAGGTTCTAGTTCAAAATCAACAAAATCTCCAACAGCAACAGGATTGGTGCTTACCAGACCTTTCATTCTGAGTTTGCCTTTTATCCTGCATTCATATTTGTGCTGATTTTCACCTAAAACAGTGTACCAGCTTCCTGTTGATTTAATAACTAATCCCTGCATACCGTTGTAAAGATAATTATAGGCTAAATGAATTTCCTATTTTCTGTGAAAAATGTTTGTATTTAAAAAATGAAAGCTTAGATTTGGCACATAATTTAAAAACGTGAACAATAACTATACAACTACAATTACTTACACCATGACGCTCTGCGCATAGAGGAAGGTAATTATAGGCTTATATAAAACATACAAAGCGCCTTCCGACAAAACGGAAGGCGCTTTTTTTTAAATTTTAATATCAAATCCAAAGCTGCATTGACAGTAAAAGATTTTTAGCTGTAGAAAGAAAATGAAAATTTTAAAATTCGGAGGTACTTCTGTTGGGTCTGTAGATGCTTTAAAAGCGTTGATAGATGTGGTTAAAACTAACCTTGATAAGCAAGAACAAATGGTCATTGTTGTTTCTGCTATGGGAGGTGTTACCAACCAATTAATCACGACGGCAGAGAACGCTATAAAAGGAATTGATTTTTCTGAAGCTTTGGCTGATATAGAAAAAAGACACTTTGAAGTGGTAAAAGCGTTGATTCCTGTGCAACAACAAAATCAGGTTTTAACCAAATTGAAATTATTTTTTCAGGAGCTGGAAGATTTAATGCAAGGTGTTACAGCCTTACAAGAGCTAAGCCCTAAAACTCGTGATGCTATTTTAAGCTATGGCGAGCAATGCTCTGCTTTCATGATTTCTAGAATCTTAAAAACCATACATGAAGGTGCTGATTACCTAAACACTACAGAAATTATTAAAACTGATAGCACTTTTGGTAATGCCCGTGTAGATTTTGAGCAAAGTAATTTCTTGATCAAGAACTACTTTGAACATCATAAAGATAGTTTAATTGTTGCTACTGGTTTTATAGCTAGCGATGACCAAAACAGGGTAACAACTCTTGGACGTGGTGGTAGCGATTATACTTCTGCCATCATTGGTGCGGCTTTAAATGTATCGCAAATAGAAATCTGGACAGATGTTAATGGCATGATGACTGCCGACCCAAGAAGGGTTAAAAAAGCATTTTCTTTAGAAGAGCTTTCTTATACCGAGGCTATGGAGCTTTCTTTCTTTGGGGCAAAAGTGATTTACCCGCCTACCATGATTCCGGCTTTCTTAAAGAAAATTCCTATTGTTATTAAAAATACTTTTGATGCTAGTTTCCCTGGAACTTTCATCAAACATGATATCAAGCCATCATCAACCGTTATCAGAGGAATTTCTTCTGTAGACCATATCAGCATTATCAATTTGCAAGGTAGTGGCATGGTTGGTAAAGCTGGTTTTAGTGGCAGGTTATTCTCTTTACTTTCTAGAGAGCAGGTAAACGTAGTTCTAATTACGCAATCATCTTCAGAGCACTCTATCACTTTTGCGGTAAACCCAGAGGATGCTAAGAAAGCACAAGCTTTAATACAGCAAGAGTTTGAGTTAGAGCTACAAGCCGGAAAATTAGAGCCTATCACCATAGAGCATGATTTATCTGTTTTAGCTATCGTAGGCGAGAACATGAAGAAAACACCAGGTATTGCTGGTAAACTTTTCCATGCTTTAGGTAGAAATGGTGTAAATGTGGTTGCTATAGCGCAAGGTTCATCAGAATACAATATCTCCGTTATTATCTATAATTCTGATTTAACAAAAGCTTTAAATACTGTACACGATGCATTTTTTGCGCAATTGCAAAAGAACTTAAACGTGTTTATTGTTGGGGTGGGTAATATCAGTAAAGAATTGCTTTCACAGATTAATGCTCATCATGCTTATTTAGTAGAAAATAATCTCATCAATATCAAAATCATCGGTTTAACCAACACTAAAAAAATGTTGATAGAACCAGCCGGTATAGATTTAGCTAATTGGCAACAAAGTTTAAATGAATCAACCGAACCTGCAGATTTAAATAAATTTGTGAGTGAGATGAAGAGCTTAAATCTGCCAAATTGTGTGTTTATAGATAATACTGCAAGCCCAATTCCAAGTACCATGTATAAAGATATTTTTAAGTCGAATATCTCCGTGGTTACTTGTAATAAAATTGCTAATTCTAGCGATTACAAGCAGTTTGCAGATTTAAGAAGTACAGCTAAGAAGTATGGTGTAGATTTCTTGTACGAAACTAACGTAGGTGCTGGTTTACCTATCATCACTACTTTGCATGATTTAATCATCAGTGGCGATAAAATTACCAAGATAGAAGCTATTCTTTCTGGTACCATCTCTTTCATTTTTAATAATTTTAAAGGTGATGTTACTTTCCACGATGTGGTTAAGCAAGCACAAGAAAAAGGTTATACAGAGCCAGATCCTCGTGATGATTTAGGTGGGATTGATTTTATGCGTAAAATATTAATCTTAGCCAGAAATAGCGGTTTACCAATGGAAGCGGCTGATGTAGAGTTAGGTGCTATTTTACCAGAAAATTGTGCTAAAGCACCAACTGTTGAGGCTTTTTATGAAGAGCTAAAAGCTTCTAACGATTATTTTGAACAGCTTAAAAAAGATGCTGAAAAACAAGGTAAAGTTTTACGTTACATTGGTAAGTTAGAAAATGGTAAAGCAAGCATTAGCCTGCAAGCAGTAGGTATGGATCATCCTTTCTATGCTTTATCTGGTAGCGATAACATTATAGCTTTCACTACCGAGAGGTATTGTGAAACACAAATGGTAGTAAAAGGTCCTGGTGCTGGTGCTGCGGTTACCGCTGCTGGTGTATTTGCCGATTTAGTTAAAGTAGGAGCTAACCAGTAATGAGCAGTAAATCAATAAAAGTATTTGCCCCAGCTACTGTTGCTAATGTGGTATGTGGTTTTGATATTTTGGGCTTCGCTGTTAATGAACCTGGCGATGAGCTCATCATGGAACTATGCGATAAACCGGGCGTTGTCATAAGCTCTATAGAAGGCGATGGTGGTAAATTACCTCTCGATGCCGACCGTAATACGGTAGCTGCAGGTGTTAAAAGCATATTAAAACAACTTGGTCGTGAAGACATCGGCGTTAAGCTAAAACTAAAGAAAAAAATGCCTTTAGGTAGTGGCTTAGGTTCTAGTGCGGCTAGTTCTGTAGCGGGTATATTTGCTATTAACGAATTATTAGACAGACCTTTAAGTAAAGAAGAATTATTGCCTTTCGCTATGGAAGGTGAGGCTTTAGCTTGTGGTCATGGGCATGCCGATAATGTTGCACCTGCTTTATTTGGTGGTTTTACCCTTATTAAAAGTTACGAGCCTTTAGAGGTGATAGCTTTACCGGTGCCAAATTTATATTGCGCTTTATTGTATCCGCATGTAGATGTACCTACCAGAGATGCCAGACAAATTATACGTTCTAAAGTATTGTTAAAAGATGCAGTTACCCAATGGGGAAATATTGCTGGCCTAATAAGTGCACTATACCAAGGAGATTACGATTTACTTGGACGTTGTATGCAAGATGTTATTGTAGAGCCTATACGCTCTATGCTGATACCAGAGTTTTATAAAATGAAGGAAATAGCTATGCACCACGGTGCTTTGGGTTTTGGTATTTCAGGATCAGGGCCAACTGTATTTTCTTTATTCCGTTCGCCGGATGACGCACAAAGGGTATTATTAACCTTGCAACAAGTGTTGTTAGACAAAGGTATCGCCAGCAACATATATTTATCAGAAATTAATAAAAACGGACCAGTTATACTATAGCAGTTGGTTAGTTTGTTAGGTATTAGTTTGTTAGGAATTAACTAACCATCCAACCAACTAACCATCCAACCAACTAAAGAAATGAAACTATACAGTACCAAAAACCATCATTTATCGGTTGATTTTAAGACAGCCGTTTTCAATAGCCTTCCGGCAGATAATGGTTTATATATGCCTACCACCATCCCAGTTTTAGATGAAAATATCATTGCTAGTTGGGATAAAAAGTCTTTACCAGAGATTGCTTTCGATTTAGCTTATGCTTTATTGAAAGATGATATTTCTGCCGAAGATTTAAAAGCTATTGTAGATGATGCTGCAAATTTTGATGCTCCTTTACATCCTTTAGCTGATGATGTTTTTGTTTTAGAGTTATTCCATGGTCCGTCTTTAGCCTTTAAAGATTTTGGAGGGCGTTTCATGAGTCGTATCATGGCGCATTTTTTAAAGCAAGAGAAAAAAGAAATCAGGATTTTGGTAGCTACCTCTGGCGATACGGGAGGTGCAGTAGCCTTAGGTTTCTTAAATGTACCGGGTATAAAAGTTACCATCCTTTACCCTAAAGGGAAAGTAAGTTTAATACAAGAATTACAGTTAACCACCAACGGCAATAATATAGAAGCTGTAGAAATTGATGGTACTTTTGATGATTGCCAAGCGATGGTAAAGCAAGCTTTTCATGATGAAGAGTTGAATGCTAAGTTTAATCTTACCTCTGCAAATTCTATCAATATCAGCAGGTTAATACCTCAAATGTTTTACTATGCCAATACTTATGCTCGCTTAAAGCAACAGTTTGAGGATATTACTTTTGTTACGCCTAGCGGTAACTTCGGTAATATAGCGGCTGGTATGTTGGCTTCTAAAATGGGTGTACCTGTTAAGCAATTTATAGCAGCTACCAATAGTAATGATATTGTTCCTCAGTATTTAAAAACTGGTGTTTATACAGCAAAACCTTCTGTACAAACCTTAGCCAATGCTATGGATGTTGGTAACCCTAGCAATTTTGTAAGGATACTAGATATGTTTGATAACGATAAAGCTAAACTAGAAGCAGCGTTTGATGCTGTAGCTTTTGATGATGAGGCTATAAGAATAGCGATAAAAGAAGTTTATCAGGATAAAAATTATATCATGTGTCCGCATACGGCTACGGGGTATTTAGCAGTAAAAGAGGCCAAGACAAAAAACCCGTTAGCTAAGCATGCTTATGTAGTTTTGGCTACGGCACATCCTTGCAAATTCCCTGATGTTTTTGAGGAATTGAACATTCCTTATGAAATACCTGCACAAGTTGAAGAGCTATATCATAAAGACAAACATCAAATTGTAATGGATAATAACTATCAAAAGTTTAAAGATTATTTATTATCGCAATCATAAGCCTGAAAGGGGTTCAATATTCATAACCTTAGGTGCATTGCATGGATTACACATTTGCATAGCCTGTGTGACTATAAAGCACCTTAAAACTTAACCCTGAAAGGGTTCAATACTCATAACCATAGGCGCATCCTTTGGATTGACACATATGCACAACCTGCAGAGAGGAGCAAACCCTGAAAGGGTTTAATACACCTAACCATAGGCGTTTAGTCTGTGGATTAGCACATATGAGGGATAAATCCCCAATCCTAAAAGGGTTGAATATCAATTAACCCTCTTTTTAGGGATAACCGCTTTGGTATTACCGCCATTTATTTTGGTAAAACGATAGCTTAAGGCCGCCATAAAATTACGGGTTCTTTGAAGCGAAAAGCTTTCTTGGAAAAAGGTTTGCCCTTGGGTGATAGAACTAAAATTACGTTCGCTAAAAGGGTCTACCATGGTTACGCGGGCACTCATTCTATTCTTCAAGAAATTACGTTTAAAACCAAACTGACTTTCTAAATAGCCATTTACAATACCCTGTGCAGAAACATTTCTGATATAGTTAAGATTCGCTTCCATTGCGGTAGATTTATCAAAACTATAGCTCATACCCGCATTAGCTCTTACCGCTATACCTGTATTATTTAAACGCGAATTAGCAGCCGATTCGTAACTTACCCTACTAATAGTAAAGCCGGCATTCATATTCTTGGTTTTATCTATTTGGTAGTTTGCGAAAGTATTGAAATTTATAGAGCTGCTATTTCCTAAGTTTAAATAAGTAGTTTCAGTACCATTAGTACCAGCTATAGGTGTTTTAATACGTTCTATGATTCTACTAGAAATGGCATAACTTATTCTTGGTGAAACCGACCAGCCTTTACCAAAAAAGGTAATATTAGCTTCGTATTGGTCTGTAAAAGAAGGTCTTAAATTGATATTTCCAAAACGGATGTTTAAAGAGTCAGAATTATCAATTAATGGGTTTAAAGCAAAAGCTCTGGGTCTGGTAATTCTTCTGCTGTAATTTAAACCACCACGCATGGTTTTAGAAAAACTCCGGGTAACGGCTAAACTAGGGAAAAAGCTCATATAAGGTCTAAAATCAGCATTAGGCATATTTTCTTGAATAAAGCTGATGTTAGTAAGCTCAGCTCTTGTTCCCGCTCTAATACTCCACTTTTTTATCCTAAATCTGGCTGTTAAGTAGCTAGCATAAACGTTTTGTTTAAACAAAAATGCATTGGTTAAAGCATCATTTACTACATATTGATTCACATCATAATCAAAGTATTGTGCTAACTGACTTTCATCTGAGTTGTTTAGGTTTATTTTAAAACCTGTTTCTAAACGGGTATTTAAAAATTTAAAGGTTTTATCGTAATCAAGGTTTAGTTCTAAGTTAGAACCTATATTGTTATTACTATTTTGTTGTAAAGTAGGCTCTGGGTTTCTTAAAGTTCCATCTGGTCGGTAAGAAAATCTAGAAAAGTCTCTTAAATCAGCATAATTATTTCTGTTGTAATTGATACCTACGGTGTAATTCTGTTTGTTTTTCCCTCTTAGTGTATAATCGGCATCCATCACAAAATCATAACTATTATTTCCATTAGTATTATTTTGCCTTAATAGATTTCTTTCTATTCTTTCTTCCGTAAGAGATAAGTTATCAGAAAAACTTTCGCTAAAACCATCATTATAACTACCCCTTATGGTAGCCTTTAAAACTTGTGCAGAATCTGGTTGGTAAGTTATAGATACTCTACTATCTACGCCATCTGTAATACGCTCTGCATTATTTGTTTGGTCGTTAAAAAAAGTAGTATCAAGAGCACCAGTATTATCAAAAACATTGTTTGTTCTGTTAGAATTGGCATCAGATAATCTTAAAGCATGGGAGTAACCGGCATTGGCATTAAAAGAGAATTTTTTTCCTTTTGATGATAAAAAAGCACCTGTATTATGGTTTCCTAAAGTACCTACTCTGGAAGATAAAGTACCTGTTAAGCCAACTTTACGCCCTTTTTTCATCACGATGTTGATAATACCATCGCCATCAGCATCAAATTTAGAGGAGGGGTCTGTTATAACTTCTATGCTTTCTAAAGCATCTGAAGGTAAAATACTTAATAACTCACCAATGCTATTTGCAGAATAATCTGAGGGTTTTCCATCAATAAAAATCCGGGTATTTCTTCTGCCGGCTATGGTAGCTTTTCCGTCTATATCCACACTCACCATAGGTACGTTTTTCAAGACATCAGCGGCAACGCTACCCTCGCCAGCTATGGTTTCAGAGATGTTGTAAACCAATTTGTCGTCATGCATTTCAACCACAGGTTTTTGATAGGTTACCACAACCTCATTCAAAAGTTTGTCATTGGCATTGAGGAGGATATCGCCTAAATCTATTTCTAAACGAGTATCGGTAATGGCTATTTGGGTAATGGCTTTATTTTGATAGCCTACATAAGATATTTTTAAAGTATAGTTGCCAGGTTTTAAATTATTAATCACGAATTTACCTTCCAAATCATTTTGTAATGATTTAGGAGTAGAAACACTGTCGGTTAAACTTAGTGCCACAAAAGGTATAGGAAGATTAGTTTTAATATCTAAAACTCTTCCTTTAATAATACCTGGTGCGTTTACTGGTAAATTTTGCGAAAATACCGCTAAACTAATCGTAATAAAAGAAAGTATTAGCCAAAAACGTATAGGTTGAAGCAATTTCAATTTGGTTATTTATTGTGATTGAGTTTTTTAGACTCTTTTATTTATTAAAGGTTTAAAAGCCTTCTTCACCCATGCCACCTCCGGTATTTTCTGGTCTTTTGTTACTTCTTCTTTGGTTGTTATTTTCCATTTTACCAAAGCGATAGCTAAAGCTTAAATTATACATTTGGCCTTGTCTTCTACGCTCAAATTCTTGTATAAACTGTCCATTATCTGTTAACATGCCAAATCTCCGGCTATTAAAAACATCTTGCATATTAAAGCCTATGCTACCTTTTTTATTTAATACATCGTATCTGATACCAGCATCCATGGCAACCATTTCTTTCATTCTGCCTTGCGACATTACCCTTGGCGCCATGTAAAATAAGTTAGCTTGCGCCGATAGATTTTTGGTAATGGTCATTTGCGATGTTAAATTACCATTCCAGTTAAAGCCATCATTATCGTTAATACCTAAGCTTGCATCACCAGTAAAATAGGTTTGGAAGAAGTTTAAGTTCCCTGTAATATTAAAGCCTTTAGCAATATCAGCCCTGCTAATTAATTCTAAACCAAAAGATTGATTTCTAGCGATGTTAAACCATCTGGAAATAGTACCCCCATTTTGATCTGGATTTTGTTGTCTTATACTTTGTACAACATCATTTACCTGTCTGTAATAAAGAGAAGAGGTTAAGGTAACAGATTTCCAAAATTTAGCATAACCAAACTCGAAAGAGTGGATGTCTTCTGGTCTTAAATTAGGATTTCCGATTCTGATGTTATATCTGTCTGCAACATCCGGAAAAGGATTAATTTGCCAACCTCTAGGTCTATTTACTCTTCTAGAATAGCTTAATTGTAGCTGATTATTTCCTTTAAGTTTTTGAGTTAAGAATATACTTGGATACAATCTGAAATAATCTAACCTACCGGGTGCAGAGCTTGGCGTTCCATTAATGTCTGTTCTGCTAAAATTGGTGTTTAAATAGGCTTGTTCTGCTCTTAAACCTATTTGTGCTCCAAAATTATCCGTAAATTGTTTCTGATAATTGCTATAAACAGCATGTACAAATTCTTCCATTTCAAACAAACTAGTTAAATCATAATCTCTGTTATAAGAATTAAAATTGGCCACTAACGTGTCTGATACTTGGTCTTCGTCACTATATCTTAAGGTAGTACGGTAGCCCGCTTCTAGCTTGCTGGTTTTAGAAAATGGTTTGATATAATCTAGCTGGATATTAAAATTTCTGTTGTCTTGTGCTACATCGTTACGACGGTTAACGCCCAGCCTATCAGAAAGTTGACCTTGGTTATTAAAAAACTGTTGTACAATGTTTTCAAAATCATTTTCATTACTTTTCCCAAATGAGAAATTGGTACTTAATTCCTCACCAGGATTTTTAAACTTATGGAAAAAATCAAGATTTAAATCATAACCATAACCATCTTCTGTATTGATGTTTTCACCTGGTCCGCGGTCTTGTAAATCTCCATTATTATCAAAGAAAAACTGGTTAAGCGTTTCCCTAGCATCCTCATTTCCTATGTTTAAATTACCAGAAATAGCTAGGCTAGTTTTTGGGGTAAAATATCTTTCTACACCTAATTTTAAAGTATTTGTTAAGTCTGATCTTAAAGTATTTTGGTTAGCCGTGGTAAAAGCACTAAGGTTATTGGTACCCAAAAATCTGGTATTGTTAGAGCCTAATCCAATTCTATCTCCGCTTCTTAAAGAGTAGTTACCAGAGAAGTTCCACTTTTCATTTCTAAAATTTAAACCCGTATTAAAGTTATAATTATTGAGTCTACCGGCAGATGTATTAACATTACCATTAACACCTAAACGCTGATTCTTTTTAAGTACGATATTGATGATGCCAGATTGCCCTTCTACGTCATATTTAGAAGAAGGATTGGTAATCAATTCAACTTTATCTATGGCGTTAGCGGGTAAAGATTGTAGGATAGCATTTACATCACCACCACCAAAAGTAGAGGGTTTGCCATCAATAAGAATACGAACATTATTTGTGCCCCTTAAACTTACGTTACCATCTAAATCTACTTGTACAGAAGGCACAGTAGCCAATAAATCTGTAGCCGTACCACCTTGTGAGGCTAAACTTTGGTCGGCATTAAATACTTTCCTATCTATACCTAATTGTATAACATCTTTTTTACCTGTTACTACAACTTCATTAAGCACAGCATCGGCATTTTTATTAAGTTTTAAAATGCCTAAGTCAATAACTTTTTGGTTGGTGATGGTAATAGTTCTATTAAGCGTATTGTAACCCACAAAGCTTACACTGATTTTAAAATTACCAGTTTCATTAACATCATTAAAAGTAAAATTACCTTCTAAATTACTCTGTGTTGCTTTGTAAGGCGTGTTATTAGCCTTTAGAAGCTTAATGGTAGCAAAATCTAGTATAGCAGATGATTTAGCATCTACAACTTTACCTTTTATTTGGACAGAAACCGTTGTTTGAGCAAAAACTTGAGTAGTAAGTGCAATAAATACTAAGATGAGAGCAAGAAATTGAGAGTAAAAACGCATGTTTAGTTTAAGTTTTCTGTTTAGAACTCGAAAGTTAAGCCAGTGTTTAAACAAACCTGCTAAGGTAACCGCATTATTACATAATAGAGTGAATATTAATAAAGAAAGAGGCTGTTTTCTATACTTGTTTCAAGCAAATATAGGAGACAGCCTCTTCTTAGAAGATGTAAAATTATTTTATAAGTTTTTCAAAATCTCTCCAATCGTAATAATGAAACACTTTACCGTTACTCATAGCTACAAAAATTCCTTTCGGAAAATTAGGGCTAAGATTTATGGAGCTTACATCCGAGCCATCACTTTCTAATGCTGATACTGGTATTTGTGTAATGAGTTGATGATTATGAGCATTTCCAGCTTCTCCTTCACGTTTAAATAACATAAATGTGTTAGCTTGTTGGTTAGAAACTAGAATATATCCGGTCTTGGTTCCGGTTTTATAAATAGAAATTCCTTCATGGTCTGCTCTAAATCCTTTAGTTCCAAATAATGCAAGCTCTTGATTATTGTTTAAAGAAGGGTCTGCTATATATTTACGTATACCAACACCTTCGTCTGAATAATATACATAACCCATTTCATTATCTACAGCTATAGCTTCTATTTCTTTTTTACCGCTATATTTTCCAAACTTTCTTACAACATTTGCTTCAATTTTGTTTCCGTCAGAATTTAATTCGTATTGCCATAAATAATTGTCTTTAGGACCAGATTTTCTACCAACAATAACAAAAATTTTCTGATCTGTTGGTCGGGTATATATAGCAAGCCCCATAGGACCGCGTTCTGCTTCATCAGTAAAAACCTGTATACCACCATTGTCTATCGCTGTAAGATCTGGTAAAGAAAAAATTCTAATAGAATTTGTTTCTCTTTCTGTAGTTACAGCTATATCAATTTTTTTACCCTTATACAAAAACCCATAAGCTATATCAACATTATTAGGTCTTTTTAATGGGATTGATTTCTTTACAATCTTACCATCCAGATTAAAAGCGTACAATGCACCATCAGTTTCTTTATCGGTACCAATGATTAAACTTTGCTCTTTATGCTTAGGGTTTATCCATATCGCAGGATCATCTGTGTCAAAAGATACGGGTTCTGTAATTATAACGGGTTTTACCGCATTGCTTTTTATAGGTAGTTGGGTTTTACATGCTGATATGATGAAAATCAACATAGAATAAATAAATATTCTCATATAAGTTTTGTTATTATTAAAATTTTATAAATCGTATTTTAAACCAAATGTATAACGTGGTCTATAATATTCTAGTTGTGCTGTTCTTGCTGCTACACCTTGATAATATCTTAGCGCCTGATTGGTTAAGTTATTTGCTTCGCCAAATAGCCTTATCTTATTGGTAATTTTATATGAAGCATTAGCATCAAGAAAACTTTGTTTATCATAAAAGCGATCTTCAAAACCTTCGCCACCTAATTCATCTAAATAAGCATCAGAAAAGTTATAAGAAAGTCTGGCTACCAGTTTCTTAGTTTCATATGATAAAGAAGCATTAAATAAATTTGGTGCTGTACCTGGCAATGGTACGCCAGATCTTAAATCTCCGTCTGCATTAAATACACCTTCGGCTTTAGATTTGGTAAAAGTATAATTGGTGTAAATTCCAAATCCTTTTAAAAAGCCTGGTAAAAAGTCTAACTGACGCTGGAAAGCAATTTCGAAACCGTACACTTTTACCGCTTCGCCATTTCTTCGTTGCGTAAATGTCCAGTTAGCGCCTGTGTTTATAGGGTTATTTTCATCAGGAAAATCTGCTGCAAATTTAGAAGTAGTATATTGCGCATCTCTATAAGTATAAATAAAGTTATTGATGTTTTTATAGAAAGCACCTCCAGAGATGATACCTACAGACTTGAAATATTTTTCAATAAGGAAATCAAAATTATTTGCTGTTGCAGCTTTTAGATTAGAATTTCCTACGTTTAATTCCTCATCGCTTGGTAAACTATTAAAATAAGGAACCAAGTCATAATAGTTAGGCCGAGCTAGTGAAGTGGTATAAGCGGCTCTTAGAATTAGATTTTCCTTGATAATATATTTTAAAGTAAGGCTTGGTAATACGTTTAAGTAATCATTTTTTAAAGTACGCTGGCCTTGTAAATCTTCTTCATCTTCAACAATATTTCCTGTATAGTTTATATTGGTATTTTCTAATCTTATACCAGCAATAAAAGATAACTGTTCATTAATATCCTGATCGTAACGGATGTAACCAGCAGAAATAGCTTCTTTTGCACTATAATTTAAAGCTAAAAATTCTTCTGGAGCTTCTTCAGCATTAAAAAGAGAGGCATCATTTAAATTTAAACCGCCCAAGTACTTTTTATCTACAAAAGTACCAGGTGCAAATTGTGGACCTTGCACTAAGGCATTGTTAAAAGTTATTGTAGGTAATGTGCTTAGATTCCCAAAAGCATTTATAGGTTCGTAAGCAATAAAATTGTTTAATCTTTCTTTTTCTTTAATTCTTAAACGAGCACCAAATTTTAAACGTCCTTTCTGGTTATTTATCAAGCTTAGAGGTGTTCTAAAATTAATTCTGTAGCCCATTTCAGACTCTTTTGTAAAATCATTATTTTCTGTAAGGTCTCTTAAAGAAAAGTTGCTATTTGCAATTCCTGTTGAAGTTACAGCCGGAAGTTCACTATCAGCAAGATCTAAAATTATGTCTCTTCTACCTGTTTGGAATTGCATATAGCGCTCGTTAGGTCTTTTTTCGCTAGCATCAGAATAGCTGGCTGCCCAATCAAAATCTAGTTTAGGACTTAAAAGATGTTCTCCTTTTAATGCAAAGTTTTTTACTTCTTGTCTTTCTAAGCGTTTAGCTTTTACTTTGTCATTATCAATACCGCCCTTAGTTTCTCTTCTTGCTCTACCCTCATAACCAACAATTAGGTCATTAGTGTCATAAACAGGCTCTATGCTGGTGTATCTTAATCTAAAGCGGTTTTCGTAATCATCTCTCCAGTTATACATTCCGCTAAAGCTGATGTTGTTCTTAGCATTAAATTTATAGTCTGATGAAAGGGAAAAACTTCTTCTAATACGCTGTACATCATACTTACGAATGTCATGTTCTTCAACAAAAACATTATCAAAATCATCTTTCGCCCAAACAGCTTCAATATTATCTGAACCAAAATTATTATCGTTGTAAGAAGCACTTAACACTACACCAAGTTTATTTTTGATAAAACGATTGCCATACACTAAAGCACCTGTATAAGTGGCTTTATCTCTGATAGGGCTATAGCCACTAGCTGCGGTAAAAGAAATACGCTGTACATTTGGTGCAGCCCTTGTAATTAAATTTACAGAACCACCTATAGCATCTGCATCCATATCTGGTGTAAGCGTTTTATTAACCTCTATGGTTTGAATCATATCTGAAGGGATTAAATCCATTTGTACCCTACGGTTATCTCCCTCTGCGGAAGGTATACGGTCTCCGTTTAAGGTTACAGAATTTAATTCTGGTGCCATACCTCTAATGATAATATTTCGGGCTTCTCCCTGATCATTTTGCATAGTTATACCAGGGATACGTTTTATTGCATCACCAATGTTAGCATCCGGAAAACGCCCAATTTGGTCAGAGGATACAATATTTGTAATATTGGTATTACTTCTCTGTTGGCTTAAAGCTTTTGCCTGCCCGCGTAATCGATCGCCTAAAACTACCACTTCATTACCAGCAATTACACCTTCTTCTAGGACAATTGTAAGAGAAAGTGATTTTGATGATAAATTAATGCTTTGAGAATATTTTTTATAACCGAGGTAAGATACTTCTATTTGATACTCGCCATTGGGAACATTTAAAAATTCAAATCTTCCAGATTGATCTGATATGGTATACCGATTGCCAGGTAGAATTTTCAAGGTGGCACCCGGTAGTGATAGGTTTTGTGTTTTATCAATTACATTACCCGTTATTAAGCCATTCTGTGCAAAAGCGCAAATATTTAATATTGCGATGAAAAGCGTTAGTAATAATTTCTTCATGTTATGGAAATAAGATTTTATTTCCGGCGAAATTATTGGATGATTATTAGGCTATAGTTAAGTTTATGTAAGCCTGTCTTAATCATTAGGTAATTTTATTGTTAATCAACAGAAACAGTTAATCCTTCTTGTTTTAAGATTTTTCGGTAAACTTCCATCTCTGTTAAAGAACCTTCTAAAATAGCGCATTTACCTTCATTGTGTACAGTCCAAGCAATTTTCTCGGCTTGATTTTCAGAGTAATCTAGGTATTTCATTAAGCAATAGATAACGTGGTCAAAAGTATTCACATCATCATTCCATAATATTAGTCTATGAACCGTTTTTAAAGAGCTTAAAATTTCATCAAGCGTAAAGGTTTCTTCTTGTGTTTGTGTACCTGCCATACAAATCATCCTGCAAAAATAATTATTCGTAGTTAAAAGCTTTCAAAAAAAATGATAAGAAATTGTAAGTCAAATATGTTAAAGTTTCTCAATCTCTATACGCTTATTGCCTTTTAAGTTTTTAAAGAAACTTGGGGTTAGTCCGGTTACTTTTTTAAACTGGCTACTTAAATGTGCCACGCTGCTGTAATTTAACTGGTAAGCTATCTCAGAAAGCGATAATTCATCGTATATCAATAACTCTTTAACTTTTTCTATTTTTTGGGTGATGAAATATTTTTCTATTGTAATGCCTTCTTTCTCAGAAAATAAATTACTTAGGTAACTGTAATCGTGTTTCAATTGTCTACTTAAAAAATCGCTTAAGTTTATGTGTAAGGCTTCCTTACGGTGATGTATCAATTCGATAATTTGAGTTTTAATAGCATCAATAAGTTTACTTTTTTTATCATCAATAATTTCAAAACCTAAACTTTCTAACTTTAATTTTAGGGTATTTACTTGTTTTTCTGTTGGCGCTTCTTTCAAATGAACCTCTCCAAGTAGCACTTGTTCGGGCAGTAAATTTAGTTCCTGAAAAACCTGCTCAACCACCATTTTACAGCGGCTGCAAACCATATTTTTGATGTAGATGACCATAATTGATGCTCTTATTACAAATATGCTATTTTATAATGGCTAAAATGATAATTAAATAGGGCTATGTTAAAGGGATATATTATTTTTGAGCCATGAATATCCTAATCCTTGGTTCTGGCGGAAGAGAGAGCACCTTCGCCTGGAAAATTTCTCAAAGCCCATTATGTGAAAAATTATTTATTGCACCCGGAAACGCCGGTACACAGCAATATGGTAAAAATGTTAATATTAAAGCTACAGATTTTGATGCTATTAAAGCTTTTGTGCTTCAAAATGAGGTAAACTTAATATTAGTTGGGCCAGAAGAACCCTTAGTAAAAGGTATTCATGATTATTTCTTGGCCGATGACGATTTGAGAAATATACCTGTTATAGGACCTAAAAAAGATGGTGCACAGCTAGAAGGCAGTAAAGATTTCTCTAAAAATTTTATGGAGAAGTATAAAATCCCAACCGCCGCTTCTCAAACATTTACTGTTGATACTTTAAAGGAAGGTTTAACTTATTTGAAGCATCATCCGCTACCAGTGGTTTTAAAAGCCGATGGTTTAGCTGCTGGTAAAGGTGTTTTAATTTGCAGCACTTTAGAAGAAGCGCAGACAGAATTAAAATTGATGCTAGAAGATGCTAAGTTTGGCGAGGCCAGTTCTAAAGTAGTAATTGAAGAATTTTTGAGCGGGATAGAGCTTTCTGTCTTTGTTTTAAGTGATGGTAAAGATTATATCATTTTGCCAGAAGCTAAAGATTATAAAAGAATAGGTGAAGGAGATACAGGTTTAAATACTGGCGGAATGGGTTCTGTATCGCCAGTGCCATTTGCCGATGCAACTTTCATGAAAAAGGTTGAGGATAGAATTGTTATCCCTACTGTAAATGGTTTAAAGACAGAAAATATTGATTACAAAGGCTTCATATTTATTGGTTTGATGAATGTAAACGGAGAACCTTATGTGATAGAGTATAATTGCCGTATGGGCGATCCAGAAACAGAAAGCGTTTTCTTAAGAATAGAAAGCGATGTGGTAGAAATGTTACAGGCTGTTGCAGCTGGAAGAATTTCTGGATACGAGTTAAAAGTTTCTCCTAAAACAGCAGCTACAGTAGTAGTGGTTGCAGGTGGTTATCCTGGAGAATATATGAAAGGAAAAGCTATTACAGGAATTGAAAATGTAGAGCAGTCTATAGTATTCCATGCCGGTACAGAATTAGAAAACGGAATCGTAAAAACTAACGGAGGTAGGGTATTAGCAGTTAGCACTTTACAGGATGATATTTTCACGGCTTTGCAACAAGCTACTGCTGATGCAGGCAGAATCTATTTTGATGCGGCTAATTTTAGAAAAGATATAGGTTTTGATTTGATATAGAGGTATAAAATCAACAATTTTACTCATATTTACCCAATATTACACAGTGTTGGGATTGTTAATAAAATCCACTGTTAATTTTACAGTGGATTTTGTTGTTTAAGGGGTGTTTTTCTTTGATTTATCCACAATAGTGTAATCTGGCACAATATTCCCTCTTGAGGAGTCATAAATAAGCTTAATGATTAAAGGGTTTAAAATAGTTTTTGCGTTTTTACTGATACTTAGTATAGCTGGCTGTACTAAGAAGAGGTATGAATGGGTAAAAATTAACCCCGAGAAACTCCATTTGGCTAAAACAGCTAAACCTTACAGCGAAAGTGTAAGAAGAGTTAATATTTATATAAGCGCCAGACAAAAAGCAGAAATATTAGTTTATACAGATGCTGATACCTTCTTACAACAAGATGCAGCACCTTCTGCTCAGCCAATATCAAAGGTTAATAGACCAATAAAACAAAATAAAATTGCTAAGCTTGGTACTCCAAAAAAGGTTGTGGCTAAGAAAGTTTCAGCCGTGGCTTTAGTAAAGTCAGCTCCGGCCGTTAAAGAATATAAACAGGTTAAGGTTGCTAAGCCATCAGTTAAAGAAAAAACCGATGAAGAGCTTGCTTTATCCAAATTAAACAGTGCCTTAATCTTGCCAAAGAAAAAGCCTAAGCAAACAATTCAGCCTAAAGAAACAGTAGCAGAAAGTGTAACTCCAAAAGAGCAAACAAGGCAGCAAGCCGGTGTTTCTCAGATCTTTACAGATCAAGCGGATACTAAAACGCCAGAAGCAACTCAAACCAGTCCTAAAGTGGTAGAGCGTAAAGAAGTAACAAGTTCTCCCACAGAAGAAATGGTAGACGCAAGTCAGGCTGATCATTTAAATGCCCAGAGCGAAGAGGTAGAAAATACTGAAGATGGCACTTTCAAGCGTAATAATTACATGTGGGTAGGTTTGGTACTGATTATAATAGGTTTAATTATTGGGCTTGTATTTGGCGGCATGGCTTATTTTATCTCAGTGGTAGGCGTTGTTTTTCTTTTGATAGGTTATTTCTACAAGGTATAAATTAAAATGTCTGAAGATTTTAATCTCCAGACATTTCCTACTTATTTCTTATCAAAAATCTCTTTGAGCTTATCTTCTAAAGCTCCTCCTCTTAAATTTTTCGCTACTATTTTACCGCTAGGGTCTATCAAAAAGTTCTTAGGAATAGCATCAATACCATAAATTTTAGAAATCTCTGAGCTAGAGTCTATCAGTTGTGCCCAAACCAAATTATCCGCTTTGATAGCTTTTTGCCATGCATTTCTATCCGTATCAATAGAAACACCTAAAATAGTAAAGCCTTTATCTTTATACTTTTCGTAAGCACTTACTACAAAAGGGTTCTCTTTACGGCAAGGGCCGCACCATGATGCCCAAAAATCAAGTAAAACATATTGTCCTTTGTATGATGACAATTTAAGCGGTATGCCTTCAGGTGTTTTCTCCTCAAAATCTGTTGCCATAGCACCAATACCAGTTACTTTTGCTATGTCTAACTTCTGTTTAATAACGGCGGCCAAAGGATATTTCTTAACCTTATCTTGTAAACCATTAAATAAGCTTTCTGCTTGGCTATAATCCATATCATCAATACCTAAGTCTTGATTAAAAGCATAAAGACTTATATAAGATTGTGGATTAGCTTTAATGAAATTGATGATTTGCGCTTTTCTTTCTTCCAGTAAGTTTAAATAACGTTCTTGAAAGCCTTCAATGGTTTCTTGCTTGGCTTTTTTCTCTGGTGCTAAAGCTGCAAACTCTTTATTTAAAGCAATTAATTTACTTTCTGATGCTTGTATGGAGGCTTTGTAAGCTAAATCTTCTTTAAAAATATTTAAGCCATTCACTTTAGCTTGTGCAATAGAATCTTTTGCGTTAAGGGTAGCATTCCCTGGCTCTATAAAAAAGCGGTAAACGTCTTTTGGTCCTTTATCCTTTAAAGCATTTCCTTGATGCTGTAATAGCAAAACGGCAATACTAGGTTCTTTTAAATCAAAATTGAAACTAAATTTCCCGTTATTGATAACGGTAGAGTCTATCACTTCTGCATTATTTTGTATATGGATAAAGTATAGCTTCTTGTTCTGGTTTGCTGCTGTAAACTCGCCTTTTAAGCTAAACTGTGCAAAAGCTAAAACCGGAACCTGCAATAGCAAGCCTAAGAGTATTTTTTTCATGCGTTTTAGTTTAATTTTTGATATGTACGCCACCATAAATCTGGCATTTCACCATTAACAGCCAGCTGATAATCTTCATACAAGCAAGGTACAAAATGAAATCTTTCATTTTTAGAGCCAGCTGATGGATAAGGTACTTGCATCCACCAACGATCTGTTTTTTTACTTTTAACAAAAATCAGCTCATGACCATCTTCCTGTAAACTGGTCTTATATACGATATAATCTGATTTAGGGTTCATCGGGAAATCTTTCTTACGGTTATAAAAACCATCTAAGAAACACCAAATCATTTGTGCCATCAACATAGCTGATTGCCCATTTTGATCATAAGCCGGATTAAATTCGTAAAAACCTATCGAGCTTAATTTGTCACTATAGCCAGCATATCTACAAAGCTGACAAGCCTCTTCGCCGTAAAAACCATTAGGCGCAGCATTTCCATTGGCCACCGCATCAGAAGAACGTATGCTACTGATATCAAAACTTATCATATTAGCGTTTCTAATAGTAGGTTCTGCTAAGTTTACGGCGCCACTAATTTCCCCTAAACGTTGTGCATCAAAAAATAGCTTATCCATCACCCTTAAACTATCCTGACTTACAAAATAAGTTTGGTAGCCTAAATTGCTAAAGTTGAATAAGTAATTAGGTTGATGCAAGAATATTTTATTGAGGTAAGACATGGCATCTGTAGCTAAAGTTTCTTCTTCCTCTGCCTCATTCATATCAAAATGAGAATCTATTACCAATAAATCTACCTTTTGCTCTAAATCTTCATAGCCTAGGTACTGTGCATAGGTTAAATCTTGGCTTCCGCCGATGATAAGCGGCAAAATATTCAACTTTATCAGCTCGGTAGTAACAGTTTTTAAGGCAATATAAGTGTCTGATAACTGATGGCCGGGTAAGATATTTCCTAAATCAACAATTTTAGATTTATATGCACCTTCATTGAGGCTGTATAATTTCTCGCGAATATAATCGGGCCCCAAAGCACAACCTTGGTTGTTGATAGCGCCTCTATCATCGCAAACGCCAATAATGGCTACATCAAAACTAGCATCTTCTAAAACAGGAAAATCTGTTTCATAAGCAGTAATTTTCATGCCTAAATGGCTGGTGAAAAAACCAGTTTTAGGTTTAAGTTTTTCAATATTGATGGGAGAGAAAAAATCTGCTAACGACATATTTTGGTATAAATCAAATCAAATATCTAATTTTTCTGTTAATTGATATTAAAAATTACGATTAAACATTTTATATCATTTTTAGCTGCTATTAATCAGCTAAGAATATTTAATTTGCCTTTTTAAATTAGCGGCATGATTTTAATTACAGGAGCAACAGGATTTTTGGGTGCACAACTTACCAAACAACTTTTAGTTCGTGAGCATAAAGTAAGGTGTATCAAAAGAGTGTCTTCTGTAATTCCGGAAGTCTTAAAACCTTATCAAAATCAAATAGATTGGGTTGATGCTGATATCTTAGATATTGCAGACTTAATAGATGCTTTTGAGGGTATTACTCATGTTTACCATTGTGCGGCTTATGTTTCTTTAAATAATTACAACGAAAAGGAAATGATGGCCATCAATGTTGATGGAACAGCCAATATCGTAAACCTATGTTTAAGCTTCGGCATCACAAAGTTGCTTCATGTAAGTTCAATTGCTGCATTGGGCCAAGTTAAACCTGGCGAAATCATCACAGAAAACAATTATTGGGATGCTTATGATAAAAATGGCGCTTACGCTATCTCTAAATACCGGGCAGAAATGGAAGTTTGGCGTGGTATAGAGGAAGGTTTGAAAGCGGTTATTGTAAATCCTTCTGTTATTATTGGTGCAGGTATAGGAAAACAAGGCAGTGGTAAAATATTTGAAACCGTAAAAAAAGGTTTAAACTACTACACATCAGGTGGTACAGGCTTAGTAGATGTAGAAGATGTGGCCTGTTTAATGATTAAGCTGATGGAGCATGAAGTGATAAATGAGCGTTTTATCATCAATGCAGAAAATTACAGTTTTAAACGTTTATTTACAGAAATTGCTGTGGCCTTAAACTTAAAAGCCCCAGAAAAAGAACTAAAAGAATGGCAAGCAAGATTGTTTTGGCGCTTAGCTTCTTTTTTACGTTTGCTTAAAATTAAAATACCTGTGGTGTCAAAAGATTTGCTAAAAGCAGCATTTCAAACCCAAGAGTATAGTAATGATAAGGTTTCTTCCTTGCTTTCTTATCACTTTACCCCGGTAAACATGAGCATTACCAAAAGTGTAAATGGTATAAAATCATTTTAATTTCTCTAATTTTCCATTTTTTTAAAATCATTTATGCATTTTTGGGCTTAAAATTTTTTAAGCTTTGAATCAGTATTTTATCATAGATTTCGATAGTACTTTCACACAGGTGGAAGCATTAGATGAACTGGCAAGAATATCTCTAAAAAATCATCCAGATAGAGAAGCCATCTACAAAAAAATAGAAGACCTTACCAATTTAGCTATGGAAGGTAAACTTTCTTTCTCCGAAAGTTTAGAAGGCAGGGTTAAATTGTTAGAGGCTAATAAAGACGATTTAAAAAAGCTTATCAAACATCTAAAAACCAAAGTTTCTGCTTCTTTCTCTAGAAATAAGGTGTTTTTTAAAAAACATGCTAAAGAAGTATTAATCGTTTCTGGTGGTTTTAAAGAATTTATTACACCTGTAGTAACGCCTTACCATATCAAAAAGGAGAATATTTATGCCAATACCTTCATCTTTGACGAGCAAGGTAAAATCATCGGTTATGATAAAGCTAACCCACTATCAGAAGAAGGGGGTAAAGTAAAACTTTTACAAAGGATGTCTTTGAAAGGTGATATTTATGGCATTGGCGATGGTCATTCTGATTTCCAATTGAAAGAATCGGGCTTAATTAAAAAGTTCTTTGCTTATACCGAAAATATTGAGCGTAAAGCAGTTGCCGAAAAGGCAGACCATGTAACCCCAAGTTTTGATGAGTTTCTTTATGTAAGTGATTTGCCAAGAGCTATTTCTTACCCTAAAAACAGAATTTTATGTTTAGTGGTAGGTAATGTTCCGGAAGAAAGTATTCAATTACTTAAAAAGGATGGGTTTTCTATCAGACACAAAGAAACCTTTGAGGATAAATATGTTAAAGATGTAGGGATGTTACTTTTGGCTGATGGTGAAAAGGTAGATAAAGCTACACTTAAAAAAGCCGGAAAGCTTAAAACAATAGGCTATTTTGGCAATGCCAAAGGTAATATAGATTTTGATGTATGTACCGAAATGGGTATCGTAGTTTTTGATAGTGTAAAGAGCAATCTTACCCACAAAACGCTTATTGCTCGCCGTATGGCCGATTTTATCAATACCGGAACCACCTACATGAGTAGTAATTTTCCTAATCTGCAATTGCCAAAAATTGCAGGTTCGCACAGGCTTATCCATATTCATGAAAACGTACCGGGTGTAATGGCTAAAATCACCAAAGTATTGGCTAAACACCAAATCAATATTGTGGGGCAGTTCTTAATGACCAACCCTTTAATTGGATATGTAATTACCGATACCGATACAGAATACGATAAAGCCTTACTTAAAGAAATGCGTAAGGTAGAAAATACCATTAAGTTTAGGGTCTTGTATTAGGCCCTAAGCTGCTTTTTTAGTTTCAAGTAGTTCATCACAAAGTAAATAAACAAGGCAACAACACTTAAGAGCATTATTGGAAAAGCAAAAAGACCAATATTCATCCATATTTTTCCACCTTGGATATGGTTAATCTTGCTTAAAGCACCAATAATTGAGAAAGTTAATCCTACTAAAAAGCCAGTTAAAGCAGTATATTTAAGAGTTTTCATAGCTAAAAATTTATTCTAATTTAATAAACATTCTTTTTATGAGCAATAGCCAAATATTACCCATTCTAAATGCTGAAGAGATAAGAGTTTTAGGTGCTTTGATGGAAAAGAGTAAAACTACTCCAGATTATTACCCTATGACGCTGAATGCTTTAACAGCAGCTTGTAATCAGAAGACATCGCGTAAACCTGTTGTTGCTTATGATGAAGAAACGGTAGTGATGACTTTAGACTCATTAAAGAAAAAGGGCTTAATTTCTACTGCAACAGGTGGTGGTAGCAGAACGGTAAAGTACAAACATAATTTTGCTATTGTTTTTCCGGTTGTGCCACAAGAAGTGGCTTTAATTTGCTTGTTGTTTCTACGCGGTCCGCAAACACCTGGCGAACTAAACACCAATTCTGGTAGATTATATGAGTTTGAATCTATAGAAGATGTACAGCAAACTTTAGAAAAACTAGCTACAGAAGAACCAGCTTATGTAGTACAATTGCCCAAAAGAGCCGGACAAAAAGAAGCTAGATATGCCCATCTATTTGCTGATGTTGTATTAGATGAAGATGATGATTTACCTGAGGAACCTGCTCGCAAATCAGTTGGTGAGTTGGAAGCTCGTTTAGCTAAAGTTGAGGATGAACTAGCCGAGTTAAAAGCTGCTTTTGATAAGCTGATGAAAGAATTGATGGGATAGTTATAGCGTAGAGAGTAGTAAGTAGAAAGTTTAGAGTAGAAAGTAAAAAGTATAGAGTACAGAGTACAAAGTAGAAAGACCCTAAAAGCGGATATTTAGGAACTTCCAATAATATTAAATCAAACTTTTCCTAAGAACGAGGGATGGCCTATGAAGATTTGGAAGTGTAGTCAAATAAATCTTTTGTAAAAACTCTCATAAAGCAGTATCAGGAAACAATCCAACGGGTGTTGTAAATACTTTCATCAAGCAATAGCATTCACACCACTCAGGATTGTGGATAAAGATTTATTTAGACGCAACGACAAATATTCATCAGCCTTGATTTATTCATTTTTTGTTTATGGTTTTTCTTAGGCATTCATGAACTCGTTCCTCGTTTTTTGTTCAATTTTTATCAAGAAAAAAGTGCCTAGGGCTGGTCGCCTATGAGGCCGGAAAGCCTTGAGCGAATTGCCATTATCATAAGCTTCACTTAGTTTAGTAATCTTTAATGATAATAATTATCCGCCTCAAGAGCCGGCGGGGCCCATTACTTTTTAGAGGAAAAAAGTAATCAAAATCCTTGATCAATCCCACAGGAGCCTTTGCCACACAAGGCTTACCCACACTCAAAAACAGGGAGCGCTTATTTTTGCTCGTTTATGCTTATTGAAAGTTAGTAAAAGCTTTAACGCAAAACCGCATACGCTATAGGCTTGGAAGTGTAAGATTTTTTAATTTCTGCTGCTGTTTTTTCGTTTTTCTGGCTCTGGGGGATTGCTCACACACTTCGGGATAGGCTGTTTTTTATGAATGGTTGTTCCTGTCTGGGAGTATAAAGTAAAAAGTACAGAGTAGAAAGTATAAAGTACAGAGTAGAAAGTATAAAGTACAGAGTAGAAAGTATAAAGTACAGAGTAGAAAGTACATAGTACAAAGACCCTAGAAAGTGGATATTTAGGAACTTCCAATAATATTAAATCAAACTTTTCCTAAGAACGAGGGATGGCATATGGAGATTTGGAAGTGTAGTCAAATAAATCTTTTATAAAAACTCTCATAAAGCAGTATCAGGAAACAATCCAACGGGTGTTGTAAATACTTTCATCAAGCAATAGCATTCACACCACTCAGGATTGTGGATAAAGATTTATATAGACGCAACGACAAATATTCATCAGCCTTGAATTATTCATTTTTTGTTTATGGTTTTTCTTAGGCATTCATGAACTCGTTCCTCGTTTTTTGTTCACTTTTTTTTTCAAGAAAAAAGTGCCTAGGGCTGGCCGCCTATGAGGCCGGAAAGCCTTGTGCGAAAACGCCATAGCCGGAAAAGAAAGAAACTATTACCCAGCTAGGATTTGAAAGCCCATTTACACAAACAATAGTTAAGTTCAGGATGCCCTTCACAAACATCCTAAACTTAAAATTTATAAGAAATAAATCTTCTATTTACACTCACTCTCTTCAAATACAAAACCTTTATCAAAACTGATGGCAGCATGATCTTTAAAATAGGTTTTTCCTAAATATGATTCTATCTCGCCATAACCTTGATATAATTTTCCGTCTTTTTTCAAGAAAGCTAATGGATTTTTAGAAATGGTACCTTCTGCTTTAAAAGTATAATCAACAAAAAGTGTATCGCCTTTAAACTCTCCTTTTATTTCGCCTTGGCTATCATCCTTTTCAAAGAAATTAAAAGCCAACTCGCCAGTTATTTTACCATCAAGGTTATTTATTTTAAGATTGGCCGAGTCTTTTCCTACAACCGCTGTAAAGCATTGTGAGGCTAAAGCATCTTCGCTTTCTGCCACTACCGTAGTGTCTGTTTGCGTTGTTTTAGGCTGATTTTGATTACAAGCCATCCATACAGAGGCCGATATAAATAAAGCTGCAAATACTGATTTTTTCATGGTTTTATATTTTAATTAAATGTACTTAAATTTTTTCCGCTTTGTCTTATCCAAAAGGGATGTTTTGCGCTTCCTATTTTTTGCGAGCTATAAATACCGTTATGACCAGAAAACAAGTAAGCCACCACACAACTTATAGCTATATAAACGGCAGAAGATGCTCCAAAAAGCTCAATCCCCATTAAAATACAAGCTAAAGGGGTATTGGCAGCAGCAGTGAACACGGCTACAAATCCCATTCCGCTTAATAAATCTATAGGTAACGGTAATATGCCTGATAAGGCACTGCCTAAAGTAGCTCCAATAAAAAACAAGGGTGTAACTTCACCACCTTTAAAACCTGCACCTAAGGTTATAGCTGTTAACAAAATCTTGATAATGAAGCCATAATAAGGTTGCTGTACATGGAAGGCATTTTCTATCGTGTCTAAACCTAAACCAATGTATTGTGTATCGCCCCAAATCAATAAAAAACAAATCACCATACAGGCACCTACTACAGGTTGGGCGTAAACATTAGGAATATATTGTTTAAAACTGTTATTTATAAAGTGATTGGTATTGGCAAATAATCTTCCGGTTAAACCGAATACAATACCGGCTAGAACGGCTATCAAGATATTTAATACATTTAAATCTGGGATATTCTGAATGATGTAATGACTATGCCCAGGGTCCCACAGATTACAAACCCAATAGGCAACAACAGCAGCAAGAAGACAAGGTAAAATAGCTTCGTAAACAATGGCACCAATTAAAAATACTTCTAAGGCGAATAAAGTTGCTGCCAGTGGTGTACCAAATAAAGAGGCAAAACCGGCACTCACACCACACATCAATAAAATTCTGCGGTCTCTTTTTTTAAGTTTTAGCCAACTATTGGTTTCATCTGCCAAGGCTGCCCCCATTTGTACGGCCGAACCTTCTCTGCCTGCCGAACCTCCGAATAGATGCGTTGCCACTGTGCCAACAAATATAAGAGGTGCCATCCAAAAAGAGATTTTCTTCTTGGGTTGATGTATTTCTTCGATGATGAGGTTATTACCTCTTGATGCTTCCTTATTTAGCTTCTCATAAAAAAAAATGATAAGCATCCCCGATAAGGGTAAAAAAGCAATTATCCATAAATGTTGTTCCCGAAAGTTAGTAGCCCAATTTAAAGCCATCAAAAACCAGGCTGATGCTGTTCCGCTTAAAGCACCAACAATACTACAGATGAACAACCACTTCAATAAAAACTTGAAGCCAAGCAAGTTATCCAAAAAAGTAAGTTGCTTTAACTTTTCTATTTGATTAAGCTTGGGTTTGGTATCGTTCATCATTAAAATGGAGGCTTGTGCTAAGCTTTTTACCCTATAAATTTCAAAAAGTAATAAAACTTACCTGCCAATGCTCAAAAATAAAACAAATTCGTTCAAAACCTATTTTATAGGCTTAAGGCCTAACATCAGTATCAACAAATTTGAATTTTATGACGTTTAAGAAATTCTTAATCAAACAAATATTGTAATTTTGCAAGCTATATATTTAGAAAGGAAGATTATGTTGGAAACACTTGATATTAAAATAACTAAGGTTAAAGAGTCTAGATTGCCACAGGTTGATTTTGATAATTTACCTTTTGGTAGGGTATTTACAGACCATATGCTTGTTGCTGATTATGTTGATGGGCAGTGGCAAAATTTTGAGATTGTACCTTACGGTGATATAAGTGTGAGTCCGGCCATTTCTTCTTTACACTACGGACAGTCTTTTTTTGAAGGCTTAAAAGCCTATAAACATGCTGATGGAAAGGTTTCTGTTTTCCGTCCGGATAAAAATGCAGTACGTTTCAATAAATCTGCAGAGCGTATGTGTATGCCTACTTTACCAGAAGATGTTTTTGTAAAAAGCATTGCAGCTTTGGTAGATGTAGAAAGAGATTGGATTCCTACAAGAGAAGGATATTCTTTATACATCAGACCTTATATGTTTGCTACCGATAGGTTTTTAGGTGTAACGCCATCAGAAACGTATAAGTTTATGATATTAACTTGCCCTGTTGGTGCATATTTTTCCAAAAACTTAAATGTTAAAGTAGAAACCGAATTTTCTAGAGCTTGCGAAGGTGGCTATGGCTATGCTAAAGCTGCCGGAAATTACGGCGGTTCTATGTATCCGGCAAAAAAAGCTTTGGAGCAAGGTTATGACCAATTGATTTGGACAGACGCTAAAAACCACGAGTTTATTGAAGAAATGGGTGCAGCAAACATCGCTTTTGTAATTAATAACAAAGTGATTACCCCATCTACTCGTGATACCATTTTAAATGGCGTTACCCGAGATAGTGTTTTAACCTTAGCTAAAGATTTTGGTTATGAGGTTGAAGAAAGAAGAGTTGCTGTTGCTGAGGTTTTAGAAGCTATCCAAAACGGAACTTGTAGCGATGCCTTTGGTGCTGGTACTGCTGCTACCATTGCACAAATAGCTACTATTACCCATGAAGGTAAGGTTTATGAATTGCCAAACCCATCAGAAAGTGTTTTTGCAAACAAGATGAGAAGCACTTTAGATGATCTTAAATGCGGTAGAATTGAAGATACCAGAGGCTGGAATTATATTGTTTAAGCTCTCTGTATTTTAAGATAAAAAAAGAAAACCCTTAGCAATTTGTTAAGGGTTTTTTTAGTTTTTGTGGATGGGTTTAAAAATCTTAATGATACACTAAGCTACCTGCTTCGTGGCTTGTTCGGGGTTTGTTCAGAACCGAAGGAATATTTCTCGAAGAAGTCTCGAAGCTGTCTCGAAGAAGGTCCCTACCCATTTTAGTGAAATTTATTCTCGTAAAATCACCAAATCTTTGTGCTATAGAAACACCTATTAAAATTTTCATATCTCAATGTGGGTATTTTAATGGCTTTAAAAGCTTTTTATCTATATGGGCTTAGTAACTGTACTCTGGAAACTTAAAATATAACTGGTTTTTTAAAAACACTATGAATCAGCAATGACAAGAATTTAAGGTGAAATGAATAGAAATTTGGGGTGGATTTTTGAGGAGAGGATACACGAAGGTATATTAAATGATAACATGAAACACCTTTACTCTTCAATTTAAATGTTAAATAGTTTGGGTTTTGTAAACAATAAAATTAAGTATGATTTTAAATGTTAGCTAATACACTTAAATATTAATTTGTGTTTTAAAAAATTTCTCACTAAATATGTGTGACTATTTATAAGATAAATGCTGCCTTGAAATTTTAGAATAGATTTTTACCATGTTAAACAAATAGATAGTATTTAAATTATTATAATCTTATTTTTAAGGTTTAAATAAATTTATAGAATAAATGACATACAATTTCATAGACTTATTTGCAGGAGCAGGAGGGCTTTCAGAAGGATTTATCCAAGCTGGTTTTGAGCCTATTGCTCACGTTGAAATTGAAAATTCTGCTTGTAATACTTTAAGAACAAGAGCCGCTTATCATTACTTGAAAAATGGTAATAACTACAATAGCTATATTTCTTATTTAAAAGGAGAAATAACACGCAATCAGTTATATTCAATTATACCTAAGAATATTCTAGACTCTATTATCAATCTACCTATTGGCACTGAAAATAATAATGCGGTTCAAAAGCAAATAGATAAATCTTTAGGGAATAAAAAGGTTGATTTAATCATTGGAGGGCCACCATGCCAAGCATATTCATTAGTTGGAAGATCACGTTCTAAAACAAAAATGGAAGGTGACCCTAGAAATTATTTATTTATACAGTATGCCGAGTATTTAGAAAAGTATAAACCCAAAATGTTTGTTTTTGAAAATGTTTTAGGATTAAAATCAGCAAAAGGGGGCTACTATCTCCAAGAAATGGAGAAGATTTTTAACCAAAAAGGTTATCAAATAAAATTATTCACTCTCGAGGCAAAAAAATTTGGCGTTTTACAGAATAGGAAACGGATTATCATTTTGGGATGGAAAAATGATAAAAAGATTAATATCCCAAACCTAGAAGAATTTGTTACAGAAAGCAATTATTTAGTCAAGGATTTATTACAAGATTTACCAGTTATAAAAGCTGGTGGAGGCGCAGATAAATATTTAAAATACAGAACTGAAACAACTGAGTACTTAAAGTCTTATGCTTTACGTAATGGAATAGATGTTCTAACTCAACATATAGCTCGTCCGCATAGAGATTTAGATAAAAAAATTTATAAAGAGGCAGTTCGTAAATGGAACAATAATAAAGAACGGCTGAATTATAATGACTTAGATGAAGAGCTCAAAACACATCATAATAGAGATTCATTTTTTGATAGGTTTAAAGTAGTTGCAGCAGATTTACCTTACTCGCAAACAGTAGTGGCTCATATCGCTAAAGATGGTCATTACTATATTCACCCTGATATTCAGCAGAATAGATCTTTAAGTGTTAGAGAAGCGGCTCGCTTACAGTCTTTCCCTGATGACTATTATTTTGAAGGAGAGAGAGAAGGCGCTAACAGAACGGCTGCATTTAAACAAATTGGAAATGCTGTACCACCTTTAATGGCTAAGGTTATTGCAGAAAAGATTAAGGAAATATTATGAATGAAGAGTTAAAGGAGAAGCATTTTAAACCCAAGGCCCATATTCTTACACTACTTGGAGAGGAGCTTATTAAAAATCCTGTAATGGCAATATATGAGCTTGTTAAAAACAGCTATGATGCTGATGCGAATAAAGTTGATGTATATTTTCGGGATGTTGATGATTTGGAAAAAGCTTCAATAATAGTAGAAGATGATGGGATTGGAATGACAAGTGAAATTGTAGAAGATGTTTGGCTTGAACCAGGCTCTGACTTTAGAAAACCTGTAAACAGAGATGGTATAAGAGAAACATCAAAATCGCCAATTTTTAATAGAATCCCTATGGGTGAAAAAGGGGTTGGTCGATTTGCTGTTCATAAATTGAGTACCAAAATATTATTGATATCAAGACCTTTATTAGTAAAACATGATGAAAATGCTAAAGAAATAATTTCAAAAGAGTTAGCAGACTATGAAATCGAGTTATTTATAAATTGGAAAGACTTTAATCAATCCAAGCATTTATCTGATATCCCTATTAAATGGAAGCTAAGAAAGGATTCAACAACTTTTAGGTTTAAAAATACAAGTGGTACATATATACATTTAAGTGGTTTAAAAGAAACTTGGACTAAAGGTATGGCAAGAGACCTGAAAGGACATACAATTTCAATGTTGTCACCAAAACTTTCAGAATTAAATTTCAGAATAAATTTAAGTTTCGATAACCAGTGGCTAACAGATTTTCCAAGCGCAAGTAGCATACTTGATGAATCCCCTTTTAAACTTTATGCTTTAATTGATGATAAATATAATCTAAGTTTTGAATACGAGTTTTCTCTTAAAAACAACACTAAAATAGGTTCGCGAAAAATAAACGGGAAAGAAAATCCAACTTTATATGAAAAGAACATTAAAGGTGACATTAAACCTTTCATAAGGAAAGAATTAGAACAAAAAGAGTATCCCAAAGAGCAGTTAGAACAAATTCTATCAGATTTTGATAATGAAGAAAAAATCCCATTTGGTAGCTTGCTATTTGAACTAAATACTTTCGACTTAGATTCTGATTCAATGAGGGACTATACAAACGAACCTCAAGTGATAAAAAGAATATTGAAAGATAATTCAGGTATTAAAGTTTACAAGGGAGATTTAAGAGTATTCGATTATGGTGAAAAGGGAAACGATTGGTTGGGAATAGACTTAAAAAGGGTTCAAGATCCTAGTTGGTTCTCTAACAACTTAGTTTTTGGATATGTATATCTTGATTCAGAGAAGTCAAGTTCTTTAGTTGAAAAAACAAATCGGGAAGGATTCGTTGAGAATAAATCATTTCTACTTTTTAAGCACATTCTTGATTATATACTTATTCAATTTCAATCAGAAAGGAAAAAGGATAGAGAAAGATGGTATAGATTAAATAAAAAGAAAACCAAGCTACTATTTGATGATAAAATAAATTTATTTAAAAAGTTGCTTGATGATGCAGACCTGAATAATGAGGAGAAGAAGAAGCGTATTTTAGAGGAAGCTGAATCAATTGAAAAAAAATATGAGGAAGATAAGAAAATCTTATTAATTCCTGCGGGTGTTGGAATGACTGCATCAGTTGCATTACACGAAATTGAAAAGTTAGTTCCAAGAATGGAAGAAACTGTCAAATCAATTCCATTAAGAAAGGAAGTAATTACAAACCAAGTTGAAGAACTAAAACAGTACACGGAAGGAATAATTTCAGTATTAAGAAAAGGTGGTGATAAAGATATAGATATACAAGAATCAGTTCATAGAGCTTTTAATAATTATAAATTAAAACTTTTAGATAGGAAAATTTCATATAGAATTGATATTGAGGATACAATCAAAACTCTAAAATGCGACAAGAGATTCTTTATTACTGTCCTTATGAATTTGATTGATAATAGCATCTATTGGCTAGACACAGTTTATAAAGAGTCAAAAGAAATTTATTTAAAGGTTCTTAAAGAAGAAGAATCAATTATTATTCTAATAGCAGATAATGGTCCTGGCTTTAAAGATGACATTTCAGAACTTATTCGTCCTTTCTTTTCAAGGAAGGCTGACGGTATTGGTATAGGTCTTTATTTAGTTGATACTATTATGCTGAAATATGGGAAATTTGATATTTTAAATAATAATGAAGAAGCATATGAACTTGGGATTCCATCAAATTTAGATGGTGCTATTGTAAAACTAGTATTTAATAAAGGACAATTATGATAAATTACTTAGAACCAAACGTTGTTATAGTTGACGATGTCCGTGAAGAAATTCAAGGGATTTATGATTATTTCTCTCAAAAAGGAATAGGTTGTAAAGTATACAATCCCGATTTATTTGAAGGTGATGCTCCTCCCGCATCTCCTTTATCTGACGTTAGTTTAATCTTTTTGGATTTACATTACTCAGATAAATTCGACCCAGAATTATGTGCTGGTTGGGTAAGACAAATTGTTAAGCCCAAGTCATTCTACATCTTAGTTATGTGGACAAAAGATAAAAGTAAAGGTGAAAAAATTTCCGAACTACTAATGACTCATAATTTAGTTCCATTTTTAACAATCACAAAGAGTAAAATTGAGTTTCAAGTTCCAAATGAAACTAGGTACAATTTTGAAACTTTGATTGAAGACTTAAATCGCCAACTTGATTCAACACCATCTTTAGAAGAAATTCAAATTTGGAAAAAATCTGTTAAACAATCTACGAATGAAATCATAGGAAACCTAACTAAAAATCCTGCTTTGTTAGTAGATAAATTAAAGAAAGTAATAATTTCTCACGGTGGTACTTCGATAAAGGAGATTGACGATTATAAGCATAAAAGAGCAATTCTTTTTGATGCATTAGACACAGTACTAATATCTAACACTAAAAAGAATATCGATTATGAAATAAGTAATTTAAATCAACAAACACTTTACAATCTTCAAGAAGTAAACAATACTGAGGCTGATAAAGAACTAAATAGTTGGTTTCATTTTAAATTTAATAAAGAACTCCCTGAAAGTCTAATATCTCCAGGTTTAATTTCTGTAAATAATCACAGTCTTTTCAAAAATCTATATTCTATTCAAGATGATCCAAAGTTGGAAAAAATATTTAATGTTCAAAAACATAAGGGAATTAAAATAGAAGACATTGTCTTGGTGCTTTCTAGACCTTGTGATATTGCGCAAAAAAAATATGGTAAAAACATTAAACTTCTTAGTGGAATAATAATTTATAATGCTTCCAGAAAAATTAATGGCAAGATTGATTTTGGTAATACAACTTTACCAGACTCAATTAAAAAGTATGAACATTTACATTTCTCAGATTTAGAAAATGATGTTACAATAATTTTTGACTTTCGATATAGTTTTTCTGTTCCAGAAAAAGTTTTTAAAGAAAAATTTAAAAACATACAGGTATTTAACAAAGAGCTTCTTTCAGAAATTCAAGTTGAGTATAGCAGTTATTCTAGTCGACTTGGAATAACGCAATTATTCTAAATGATTGACTACTTCAATATAGTCTACTTCTGCTGAACCAGAAGCTTGATATTTATAAATATCAATTTCTAGTTGAATTATTAGAAGGTAAAAAACAATTAACAGAAAGAAACCAGTTTCTTGTTAGACTTAATTTAAACTACGTAAAAAAATTCGGTTTTGTTGATTAAATAAGGGAGTAAACAATTCTCCCTACCCCTCACTTCTTCTCCTTCAAGCCTCTATCTAACGCATCATTAACCAAAGTTTCAAACTTGTTATAAAATTCTCTTTTATGGATTGCGGGGTAAACCTGAGTCATTAAAATAGCGATAGCATTTCTTTGTGGGTCTATCCAAAACATCGTATTAAAAGCCCCGCTCCAGCTTAATTTACCCACTTTAGCGCCGTTTGCCAAGCCTTGTTCGGTTGCAATCTCGAAACCTAAACCAAACTTATTTTTACCTACTTGTAGGTCGCCAATTTGGTTTTGCGACATCATTTCAACGGTTTCGGCTTTTAAAATTCTTTTACCACCATAAGTGCCTTTGTTTAAAATCATTTGTAAAAACAAGGCATAATCTTCTACGGTAGAGCATAAGCCAGAACCTCCCGAAAGGTAAGTTTTAGCTCCTCTAATAGGGTAATTGATGTTAAATTTACCGCTAATAGGGTAAGTCTTAATCAATCTGCCTTCTTTAGTTTCGCTGTACATAGCTGCTAAACGGTAAGTACTTTCCGGAGGCAAGAAAAAGTAAGTGCTGTTCATCCCAATCGGGCTAAAAATATTTTCTTTCAAGAAGAAATCTAGCTTTTTACCAGAGGCAACTTCTATCACATATCCTAAAACATCGGTACTTAAACCATAATAAAACTTAGCATCTGGCTGTACGCCTAAAGGCAAAGTACCTAGCTTTTTCATGCTTTGTTCTATGGTGATATTTTTTACCGTGGCTAAATCTGGGATATCATGTTTATCATAGATTTTTTTTAAGGTAGAATCTGCAAAACCATAACCAATACCCGATGTATGGGTGAGTAAATGCTTAATGGTAATTTCTTTATTTGCAGGTACGGTAGTATAGGTAGTATCGGCAGTGTTAAAATTGGCTAAAACTTGAGGGTTTTTAAACTCGGGGATGTATTTAGAAACAGGGTCGTCTAGTTTCAGTTTTCCTTGTTCAACCAAAATCATAGTAGCTACAGATATAATAGGTTTGCTCATAGAAGCAATTCTGAAAATATCTGTTGGGCGCATTAAAGCTTTAGCTTCGCGGTCTCTAAAACCAAAGCCTTTATCGTAAATAACCTGCCCATTTTTTGCTACCAAAGCAGTTGCACCAGCTGTCCAGTTATTAATAAGGGCCGAGCCTAGTAGGCTATCAATCCTGTCAAGATTAGTTTCCTCAATCTGTAATTTTTTAAGATTTTGAGCCGCTACAAGTTTATCGGTAATCTGTTCTGAGCAGGCACTTGTTAACAGTAATGCCGCTATAAAACTGAAGTATTTAATATTTCTAAACATATTAGTTTTGTTTATCTCTTCTTCTTTTTTGTCTTTCTGCTTTTCTCTTCTCTCTACGTATTTTAGCTTCTTTTAGTTTAGAAGCTTTTGCTGCAATTTTTTCTTCTTGCTCTTTACTAATGCCCACACTCTCTTTTAGCCCCATAAAGATAACTTTCCACATCAAATTAAAGAAAGAGCCATCGGCTGGCCGCCTATAAGTTGGATAAGAAACTCTTAACGCCTCATTTTTAGACGGATTACTTTGTTTCAGCAATAAAGCATTGGCCACCAAAGAAATCAAACCCATTTTTTTAAGGTTGTTATCTTCATCTTTTTTCATGAGGGTAACGCTTAAATCATGATAATTGATTTTAACAAAACCGCTAGCGCCACGTACATTTCCTTTTGCAGAAAAATCTAAACTATTAATCGTTCCAGACCTAATCATTACCATGGCTAAAGGTCTGGTAATGGGGTTTATGGTTTCTATAGGCATTTTTCCTAAAGAGCCATTATAGCTAAAAGCACCTAATTTATCTGTCAAATCAAATTTGATATGGATATTTAAATCACCACGACCTAATAATTGGGTTTGCAAATGGGCATCTGCAAAATGGTTTTTAGCAAGAAAAGTATAGGTATTGGTTACATTAAGTAAATAACCTCTTAATTGATGAAAAGCGATGGTTCCTTTAGCTCCTGTTTTAGGATTATACTCGGTATAAGCAATTTTAGTATTGTTTAGCTCGATGGTATCTGTATGGATAGCCCAATTTACCCTTTGCAAAGCTAAATGAGGGAAGTTTTTACCCTTGTCAATCCCCTTAGGTGCTTTCCCACGGTTTAAGAAAACAGAAACATCGCCGTTTTTAAGCAGTACCTTTTGTGCCGATATTAATCTTTCATCAATAAGTGAAGGATAGTTGATGTTTTTAAGACTAATGGTATCAAAACTAATTTTATAACGCTCATGCTGTTTCACAAATAAATTAGAAAAATCCATTTCGTTATAGCGTGGTACTAGCCTAAATTTGGTAACTAAAAACTCCTTTTTCAAGGTAGAAAACTGCATTTTATCTAGTTTCAGATAGTATAGAGAGTCGGCCGTTGGATAGCTATAATCTTTCAGTTCGGCAATAATATCTTTGGTTGTAAAAATTCTGGTACTATCGTATTGTGCAGCAGAATCTATCAAAATATCATTCAGTCTGATGTTGAGATTGTCTAGATTAGTGATATCTGGTTTGTGTAAAGACAAAGACCTATCAATGTATTTAAACTTTACATTGTTAAAAAAAATAGAGCCTACCCTTGCTGATTTTAATAGGTGTTTTATCTTCTGGTAAGTGGTTCTATTATCCTCAAGCCTTTTTTTAGGATTTTTTAGTCGAGTGTATATGATATTTAATTCGGGCCTAGTAATGGTTATGGCATCAATATCCAGTTTCCTATCAAAATATATTTTAGATGGATGAACATTTTTTAAGCCCAGATTACTGATTTTAAGCTCAAAAAGATTCTCTGGAGCTTTTTTCTGGGCAATTAATTTACTATAAATAGCCGTATCCGGATAAATATGAATGCTGTCTAAATAAGCGCTTCCAGTTAATACATTGATACGGATATCACTAAATTTTACCTTGTACAAACTATCAGAAACATCAGTAACAGTTTTTTGCAAAATATTGGTTAACAAAGGTTTCCACTGCTTGTTAAGGTAGTAGGCGCCAATACCTAATAAAAATATAACTCCTAAAAAGATACCTAGTAGCCACTTTAAAATCAGAAATTTTTGAGGTTTTGGCCCATTCTCCATGTTGCATAAATATAATCATTATAAAGGTATCCAATTATATAGCCAGAAATATTATTCATCTTAGGGATAATAAATTTAAAGGCTGACAAACTGTCATTTTACTAAAAAAATCCTAATTTTGTAATCCTAAAAATATTTAGATGTTAGAATTGAATATACCTTCTAAAGAGCATGATGAAGCTAGGCAGGGCGAGGCTCTAATGTTAGAAGCAACAAAAAATAACAACGGCCGTAAATTATATATAGAGAGCTATGGTTGCGCTATGAACTTTTCTGATAGCGAAATTGTGGCTTCTATTCTTGCTGATGATGGTTTTGTAACCACGGCAGATTTTACAGAAGCAGATATTGTATTTATCAATACCTGTTCTATTCGTGAAAATGCCGAGGTAAGAGTAAGAAACAGACTGAAACAATTTAGCGCTTCTAAAGCTAAAAACCCAGGGATGATTGTGGGCGTTTTAGGCTGTATGGCAGAGCGTTTGAAAGCAAAATTCTTAGAAGAAGAAAAACTGGTTGATGTGGTGGTTGGCCCAGATGCTTACCGCGATTTACCTAATCTAATCAACAAAGTTGATGATGGTAATAAAGCCGTAAACGTATTATTAAGCAGAGAAGAAACTTATGCGGATATCAATCCGGTGAGGTTAAACTCTAACGGAATTTCTGCTTTTATCTCTATCATGAGAGGTTGCGATAATATGTGTTCTTTCTGTGTGGTACCTTTTACAAGAGGTAGAGAGCGTAGCAGAGATGCACATTCTGTAGTAAAAGAAGCTCAAGATTTATTTGCTGCCGGCTATCGCGAGGTTACTTTATTAGGACAAAATGTTGATTCTTATAAGTGGGCTTCAGAAGATGGTACAGAGAAGGTAAACTTTGCGCAATTGCTAGAAATGGTGGCTTTGGTAAGTCCGGATTTAAGAGTGAGATTCTCTACATCGCATCCAAAAGATATTACAGATGAGGTTTTACATACCATAGCTAAATACGAGAATATTTGTAATTACATTCACCTGCCAGTACAATCTGGTAACTCTAGGGTGCTGGAAATTATGAACCGTACGTACGACCGCCAGTGGTATATGGAAAGGGTAGAGGCTATCAGACGTATTATTCCCGAATGCGCAATTTCTACAGATATTATTACAGGTTTTTGCTCAGAAACAGAAGAAGAACATCAAGATACTTTAAGCATGATGGATTTTGTGAAATACGAGTTTGCTTATATGTTCTCTTATTCTGAAAGACCAGGTACACCAGCAGCTAAAAAATTTAAAGATGATATCCCTGAAGATGTTAAGCAAAGAAGGCTAGAAGAGGTTATCGCTAAACAGCAAATACACAGTCATTACAGAGCGCAACAAAGAATAGGTAAGGTAGAGAAAGTTTTGATAGAAGGTTTTTCTAAAAAATCTAAAAATGATTACTGTGGCCGTAGCGATCAAAACTTCATGGTTATTTTCCCTGTTGGGGATGCTTATAAACCAGGAGATTATGTGAACGTTTTAGTAGAAAAAACAACAACAGCAACATTAATTGGTAAAGTGGTTGAATAGATTTTAGATCTGAGATATTAGACATGAGAAGTTATACAAGAACTCATATCTCAATCTCTATACTCAAATCTTAAAATAAGGTAGTAAGCAAATACTCTGTACTTTCTACTTTGTACTTTTTACTTTAAAAAAATGGATATACAAGAAATTAAACAACGGTTTGGTATAATAGGGTCTTCGCCTCTGTTACACCGAGCTATTGATATAGCCAGACAAGTTGCGCCAACAGATATCACGGTATTAATTACCGGCGAAAGCGGTTCTGGTAAAGAAGTTTTTTCGCACATTATACATCAACTAAGTGCTCGTAAACATGGGCCATTTATTGCCGTAAACTGTGGTGCTATACCAGAGGGAACCATAGATTCTGAACTTTTTGGTCATGAAAAAGGCTCTTTTACAGGTGCTCATGAAGCCAGAAAGGGCTATTTTGAAGTGGTTAATGGCGGTACCATATTTTTAGATGAAGTTGGCGAGTTACCTTTAGGTACCCAAGCTAGGTTGCTGCGTGTGTTAGAGTCTGGCGAGTATATCCGCGTGGGTTCTTCTAAAGTACAAAAAACCGATGTTAGGGTTGTTGCAGCCACCAACGTAGAAATGTATGAAGCTGTAAAGGCAGGTAAATTTAGGGAAGATTTATATTATCGTTTAAATACAGTACCTCTTAAAATACCACCTTTAAGAGATAGAAGAGAAGATATTCATTTGTTGTTTAGAAAATTCGTTGCCGATTTTTCTGATAAATACCGTTCGCCAAATGTTACTTTAGATGAAGGTGCAGTACAAGTTTTAACCAATTTCAATTGGCCAGGTAACGTAAGGCAGCTTAAAAACATTGCAGAGCAAATTGCGGTTTTAGAAAAAAACCGACATATTACCGCCCAAACTTTGCTTTCTTATATTCCGCAAGACCAGCAATCTTCTTTACCTATGCGTTTAGATAATGGTAAAAAAGAAGATTTCTCTGAGCGTGATATCCTCTACAAAGTTCTTTTTGATATGAAAAAAGACATGGTAGAACTTAAAAAATTAGTAGCCGATATTATTCAGAGTGGCGATAACGTTTCTAATTATGCCGCTACACATCCACAAATTATAAATTCTTTATATCAGGATTTAGATGTGCAGCATGTAGAGCCTCAGTTAACCATACAACAGCCAGTTGTTACCCGTCAGGATGATTTTCATATCACCCAAGATGCAGAGGAAATAGAAGAATCTTTATCTTTGATAGATAAAGAAGCTGATATGATTAAGAAAGCGCTAAAAAAGCATAAGGGCAAACGTAAATCAGCGGCAGAAGAGCTAGGTATCTCTGAACGTACCTTGTACAGAAAAATTAAAGAATTAAATCTCAACTAAAGACATGAGAAAAAGAGGTTACATCTTATTATTCGCTATGCTGATGCTGTTAAATGCTTGCGGTATTTATTCCTTTACAGGAGGTTCTATATCTGCCGGCATGAAAACTGTATCTGTATCACTATTTGAGAATAATGCCCCATTGGTGGTTCCAATTCTTAGTCAGAGTTTTACCGAGGCTTTAAAAGATCGTATCAGAACACAAACATCTTTAAGTTTTTTAAGAACCAATGGTGATGCTGATTTTCAGGGTCGAATTACAGATTATAACATACAGCCTGTGGCGATACAGGGCGACCAGCAAGTATCAGCAGGGTTAAACAGATTAACCATCACCGTACAGGTAAAATATACCAATACCATAGAGCCAGATAAAAGTTTCGAACAATCTTTTACCCGTTTTAGAGATTTTTCTACGCAAGGAAGTGCATTTGCTAGTCAAGAGCAGGCTTTAATCAAAGATATTAATGCACAACTAACAGAAGATATTTACAATAGGGCTTTTGCTAATTGGTAAGGTTTTTTAAATTCACAGGTTATAATAGAAAGAAATTTTGGAGCAATTAGAATATAAGCATATTAAAGAATTAAAATTTTCTGATTATCTGTTTGATTTAAATCAGCTTGATGAAGGTAAGCTTGCAGATTTAGAAATCTTAATCAACAAATATCCTTATTGCCAAACCTTATACCTGCTAGCTGCTAAAGCGGCACAAACCACGCCTGATTTTAATCAAAAGTTAGCTCAGGCAGCGGTAATGTTACCAGATAGAACGGTATTATATCATGCCATTCATCATCCTGATAAACTCAATAAAGATTATACGGTTGTTGCTAATCAAGAAGAAGAAATGCAGCCAGCAGCATTGGTTTCTATCATAGAAGAAGATGTAACACTTCCTTCTTCTGTTGAAATTCCTGCTGAAACTGCAACAGAGTCAGCTACTGATAGCTTTAATCACGATGATGAGGTTTATGAAGAAATTACGGATTTAGTAGTTGAGCATATAGCGCCTGCTGCTGAAGAAGTAAAAGATGAAAATGATTTGAATTTTGATACTTCAACACCATCAGAATATGTAATAGAAGAAACGGGAAGTAATTCTGAAACTATAGAGGATGAACAACCTGCTTTTGAACAAGCAAATACATCTGAAAATGAAGAAGAAACAAAGGAAATAGAAGAAGTAATAGCACCTGCCTTTGTAGAAATAGAAACCCTAGACCAAAGTACAACACCTTTTGAAAGCATCATAAGTACTGATGAAGTAGCGGTGGATGCAGCATCAGCTCAGGAAAATGATATAACAGAAGAAGAAAAGCCTATTGTAGAAAATATATCTGCAGCAGAGCCTTATATAGAAAATATACAGCAGGATATAGAAGAGCCAGAACTTAGCACTGAAAACAAGCAAAAGGAGGCCGTACAAATTACTCAGCAAAAGAATTATATATCTAAATACGATGATGAGCGTTTGCCTTATACCTTTTTATGGTGGTTAGCAAAAACCCGAAAAGAGTATGAGAATATACAGCCTTATGCTAGTTTTAAACTAGATACCAGCAAACAAATAGCTGTAAAAGAAGATGTATTAAGTCATCAAATAGCAGAGAATATTTTCCATTTGCGTACCGTTGATGATCTTAGTCATCAGCAAACTCAAACTGTTCCGTTTGATTTTAGAAGAAAAGAATATCAGATTATTGAGCGTTTTATTAAGGAAGAACCACAGATAAAGCCTCCACCGGCAAATAAAATAGATACAGAGAATAAAGCAAAAAGAAGTTCAGAAGATAGTCATGAATTAGTTTCAGAAACCTTAGCTAAAGTTTATGTAGAACAAATGCTATATCATAAGGCTTTAGAGGTTTACAAGAAATTAAGTTTGAAATATCCGGAAAAAAGCACTTACTTTGCGAGCCAAATTAAATACTTAGAATTAAAAGTTAATTAAGATATATATGACAACGTTTTTAATCATACTAGCAATTATTATTTGTGTACTGCTGGTTTTAATTATTTTAGTACAAAACCCTAAAGGTGGAGGTTTATCTTCGGGATTTTCTTCATCAAACAATATTATGGGCGTACAACGTACCGGAGATTTCTTAGAAAAAGGAAGCTGGGGTTTAGCTATTGCTTTAATGGTAATTGCTTTATTGATTAATATAAGCTCTCCAACTGCTACAACAGGAGGTTCTGGTAAAGATTCTAAAATCCAAGAACAAATTGATAAAACAGCTGCACCATCTGCATTACCATCATTACCACAAGGTAAGCCAGCAGATACGGCTAAATAATATGATAAGAATTTTAGGTGAAGCCACTCTTTCTTAAGGGTGGCTTTTTTATTGTCTTGATTTTGGATGGTGATGAGAAAAAATTTAGTACTGCTGACAAGCTGACATTTAAAAATTATTAAAAATAAGCTTATAAACAGGTTTAAAATGAAAAAATGGCAATTATTGCCTTTGGCATACTCTATGAGTAGTATAGAACAAACAAAAAAATTAAAATCATAAAATAGAACTATGGCATTGAATATTAAACCTATCGCAGACAGAGTAGTGGTAGAAGCTGCTCCTGCAGAAGAAAAAACCGCATCAGGTATTTACATTCCTGACACTGCTAAAGAAAAACCTCAAAGTGGAACTGTTGTAGCCGTTGGAAACGGTAAAGTTGATGAGCCAATGACTGTAAAAGTTGGTGATCAGGTTTTATATGGTAAATATTCTGGTACTGAAATCACTTACGAAGGTAAAGAGTATTTAATCATGCGTGAGTCTGATATTTACGCTGTTCTTTAGTATCAAGTATTTAGACTATAGTATCAAGATGATAGCAGCAGTATAAATTAATATCTGCTATGCTCGAATCTAAAAATTTGAAAAATAAATTAATCAGTTTCAAAAGTATTCAGTACGCAAGTCAGTCTAAATACTTGCTACTCAATATTCAATACTAAAAATAATATGGCAAAACAAGTTAAATACAATGTAGAAGCCCGTGATGCTTTAAAACGCGGTGTAGATATTTTAGCTAATGCAGTTAAAGTAACTTTAGGTCCTAAAGGAAGAAACGTAATTATCGATAAGAAATTTGGTTCTCCTGCTATCACTAAAGATGGTGTTACTGTAGCTAAAGAAATCGAGTTAAAAGATGCTTTAGAAAACATGGGTGCTCAAATGGTTAAAGAAGTAGCTTCAAAAACTGCTGATATTGCAGGTGATGGTACTACTACTGCTACTGTTTTAGCGCAAGCTATTGTAACTGCAGGTATTAAAAACGTAGCTGCTGGTGCAAACCCGATGGATTTAAAACGCGGTATAGACAAAGCAGTTGCTACTGTTGTAGAAAACTTAAAATCTCAGTCTCAAACTGTAGGTGAAGACAATAATAAAATTAAGCAAGTAGCTTCTATCTCAGCTAATAATGATGATGTGATTGGTTCTTTAATTGCTGAAGCTATGGCTAAAGTAGGTAAAGATGGTGTTATCACTGTTGAAGAAGCAAAAGGTACAGAAACTGAAGTTAAAACTGTAGAAGGTATGCAGTTTGATAGAGGTTACTTATCTCCTTACTTTGTAACCAATGCTGATAAAATGGAAGTAGAATTAGATAATCCTTATATCTTAATCTACGATAAAAAAATCAGTAACATGAAAGAGTTGTTACCTGTTTTAGAAAAACAAGTACAAACTGGTAAACCTCTTTTAATCATTGCTGAGGATTTAGACGGAGAAGCATTAGCTACTTTAGTGGTAAATAAAATCCGTGGTTCATTAAAAGTTGCTGCTGTTAAAGCTCCAGGTTTTGGTGATAGAAGAAAAGCGATGTTAGAAGATATCGCAATCTTAACTGGCGGTACTGTAATTTCTGAAGAAAGAGGCTATAAGTTAGAAAACGCAGATCTTTCTTACCTAGGTCAGGCAGAGAAAATTACTGTAGATAAAGACAATACTACTATTATTAATGGTGTTGGTAACGGTGATGATATCAAAGCTCGTGTTAACCAAATCAAAGCTCAGATAGAAACTACTACATCAGACTACGATAAAGAAAAATTACAAGAGCGCTTAGCTAAATTGGCTGGTGGTGTTGCAGTTCTTTATGTTGGTGCTGCTACAGAAGTAGAAATGAAAGAGAAAAAAGACCGTGTTGACGATGCTTTACATGCTACAAGAGCAGCTGTAGAAGAAGGTATTGTTGCAGGTGGTGGTGTTGCTTTCATTAGAGCGGTTGAGTCATTAGAAGGCTTAAAAGGTGCTAATGAAGATGAAACTACTGGTATCAAAATCATTAAAAGAGCTATTGAAGAGCCTTTACGTCAAATTTGTGCTAACGCAGGAATTGAAGGTTCTATTGTAGTACATAATGTTAAACAAGGTAAAGCAGATTACGGTTATAACGCTCGTACTGATGTTTACGAAAACTTAATTGGAGCTGGTGTAATAGACCCTACTAAAGTTTCTCGTGTTGCATTAGAAAATGCTGCTTCTATTGCCTCTATGTTGTTAACAACAGAGTGTGTTTTAGCTGATGAAGCTGAAGAAGGTTCTGCTGCTCCTGCTATGCCTCCTATGGGTGGTGGTATGGGTGGTATGATGTAATCAAAAACATCAGGCGTTTGCCTTCATTATATAAAAAAATCCCTGTTCAAATTTTTGAGCAGGGATTTCTTTTTTTATAGGGTTGTAAAGAGAGTATAGAGTAGAAAGTACAAAGTAAAAAGACCCTAAAATCGGAATACCTAGAAGTAGAAAGTATAGAATATAAAGAGCCTCCCCCTACACACCCCCGAGAGGGGGATACTTTGCAAATGGTAGAGGATTTGTCTTTTGGAATGAGCATTTATTTGATACACCTGGTAAGTATGCCGTTAGTGTCTCCCTCTGGAGGGAGAATCAAAGAGGGAGGGATTTTGAGTAGAAAGTACAGAGTATATAGTATAAAGACCCTAAAAAGCGATATTTAGAAGCTTACAATAATATTAAACCAAACTTACCGAAGAACGAAAGACGGCCTATGAAGATTTGGAAGTGTAGGCAAATAAATCTTTTGTAATAACTTTCATGAAGCAGTATCGGGAAACAATCCGACGGGTGATGTAGAAGCTATCATCAAGCCAAACCATTCACACCACTCAGGATTGTGGCTAAAGATTTATTTAGACGAAACGACAAATATTCATCAGCCTTGATTTTTTGTTCACTTTTTTATCAAGAAAAAAGTGAATAGGGCTGGCCGCCTATGAGGCCGGAAAGCCTTGAGTGTAATTGCCAATCAATTCAATGTTTTTAATGATTCTCCGCCTCTATCGCCGGCGAGGCTCGTTCCTTTTGCGGGACCAAAAGGAACCAAAAGTCCTGAACAATCCCACAGGAGCCTTTGCCGCACATACCTTACCCACGCTCAAAAACAATGAGCGCTTATTTTTGCTCGGTTGTGGTTTATGAATGTTTTTATAAACTCGAACGCAAAACCGCATACGCTATAGGCTTGGAAGTGCAAGATTTTTTAATTTCTGCTACTGTTTTTTCGTCTTTCCGGCTCTCGGGGATTGCTCATATTCTTCGGTTTAGTCTGTTTTTTATGAATGATTGTTCCTATCTAGAAGTAGAAAGTACAAAGTATATAGCATAAAGTAAAAAGAACCTGAAAGGCAATTATTAAGGGACTGCCTTTAAACATTTAGACAAAACTTTTCCGAAGAACGAAGGATGGTCTATGAAGATTTGGATTGTAGTTAAATAAATCTTTTGTATAAACTTTCATCAAGCAAAACCCTTCACACCACTCAGGATTGTGGATAAAGATTTATTTATACGAAACGAAAAATATTCATCAGCCTTGCCTGCCTGCCGGTAGGCAGGATTTATTCATTTTTTGTTTATGGTTTTTTCTTAGGTATTCATGAAGGCCGCTATCCGGCCAAGTTTGGAAAGCGTTGAGCGTAATTACCATTTTCAAAAGCTTCACTTAGTTCATTATCTTTTTAAACTAGCAAAAAACTGTTTAAACAAGCTTTTCAAATATGTACTTTATAGCATATACCTTAATGGAGTATATAGCATACAGCCAATTTTTAAAGAATTACTTATGATTTCATACCTTTTTTATCAGGTTAATTTTTTAATGATGGATATATAATTTGCCAATTTCTTGGAAGGGAGAATCATAAATGAGACTGGCATCGGCTTTGTAAATATCTTATCGGAATTTACATCTACCTATGTTAAATTTCTACCTATGCGAAACAAAAGGATGTTAAGACATTCGGTTGGGTAGTCAAGAAAACACCTCAAAAATTATGGGTTTTGAGGTGTTTTCAAAAGCTATATTTAAGTTAAAATCTATTTTATTGCTTAGGCAGTATGATGAGCTAAGCTAGCATGTTCTTTATATAAAGGCCCTAAACTTTCTCGCAAATTTTTAAAGAATTGATAGCGCTTGTTATGGACTGCTACAGCTGTAGCATCTGGATAGATAGTCATATTATTGATAAGACTATGTGAACCAATGGTATTGATGTTTTTCTCTTTATCTTCTGATGCGAAAGCAAGCATAGCGCTACCCACAATACCTAGTTCATCACCGGAAGGGATATGAATAGGTAAGTTGAGGATATTAGCAAATATTTGAACCCATGGTTTGATATTAGTGCCACCGCCACCCATACGTAATTCTTTAATATGGAGTTGATTTTCTGTTAAAGCATCAAAAATATAACGCATAGAATAAGCTACGCCTTCTAATACAGAACGAGCCATATCAACCTTTGTATGATAAGGGCGTAAACCAAAAAACACACCTGATGCAAAAGGCCCAACTTTAGAGTCTCTTTCACTTGTTAAATATGGTAAGCAAAATAAAGGTGAGCTTGTACCTAAGTTCAGCAAATCTGTATCTTGAACATCAACATCAAAAAGGCTATTTCTTAACCAATTAATAGGAAGGGCGGCGTTGTTTAAGGCTCCGCCATTTAAAAATATGTTTTTGGTAAGTGCGTAGGGTTGTATTCTTTTATTGTCGTTCTTATCAAATGCAGCGGTATTACTTGCTACACGTAACATGGCAGATGTACCTACATTCATGATGCCGATACCTTCTTGTAATCCGCCGGAACCAATTACCAAGGCTGCGCCATCATAAACGCCTAGTAGAACCTTAACGCCTTGTGTTAGCCCTAATTCTGTCCTGATATCTTCCTGTAAAGGAGAAAGATAAGAGGTGCCATCTTTAATTTCTGGGAATTGTTTTCCCGATAAACCAATATGAGAAAGTAAAGCCTCATCCCAATTACCTTGATGGATATTATAGGCTTGACTTGCTGCTGCTGTACTTAAATCGGTAGAAAACTCTCCAGTAAGCCATTTAAAAATAAAAGATTTACTATCAGCAAAATAAGCTGCTTCATCAAATAGCGCCTTTTCTTGTGTGGAGAAATAAAATAATCTGGCCAGAACGTAAGGACTTATCAAAGGGCATCCTGTACGGTCATAAATATCAAAATCTTTATAGCTATCTAAGAAAGCATCGAAAGTTTTTTGCGACCGAATATCAGAAAGCAAGGTGAGCCCTGTTAAAGGCTCATAATGCTTATCTAATAACATCAATCCAAATTGATAGGTTGAGCTAACAACATAACGAATCTGGTCTTTATAATCTCCAACAAGCAACTCTTTACATAAACCTAAGATGATTTTCTTTAAATCTTCTGGGTGATGTTCTGCATGCCCTTGAATTTTACTTTGTATAGGTAGTGCAACAGAGCGTATACTGATGATTTCTCCGCCTTCATTTACCAGCCCTACTTTAAGATTTGTTGTACCTAAATCAATAGCTATTGAGAGGCCCATACTCTTCTTTTTGTTTTTAATACTTCAGGATTGGCTAGTTCGCCTGCAACTCCATTATTCTGGAAAACGGCAACAGAGTCATCAACGCAGGTTTGGCCCATACCGTGTAAAGACTCCCAGCTATAACCGCCTAAATGCGGGGTAATAATGGTATTTTCTAGTTTTGTTAATCTATGGTTGCCATCTATTGGCTCGCCTTCTACTACGTCTGTAGCATAGCATCCAAGTTTTCCTGTTTGTAAAGCTTCGTATAAGGCATCTTCATCAACTAATTCTCCGCGGCAAGTATTTACCAATACAACATCTTTTTGCATGCTATCAAATTGTGCTTTACCTAACATTCTTTTAGTTTCATCGGTAAGTGGGCAGTGGAATAAAATAGCATGAGAAGTTTTGATTAACTCTTCTAAAGAAACTTCTTTGGCTCCAAATTGGGCAAATCTTTCTTTAGCGATGTATGGATCTGAAGCTACTACATTTGCCCCAAAACCTTTAGCTAATATTTCTGAACTACGAGAGCCTATATTTCCTAAACCAATAATACCAATGGTTTTTCCTTTAATCTCCATGCCTATCATACCGGCTCTGGTACTCCAAGCGCTGTTGATAACAGCTCTTGAACCAGAAACTAGTTTTCTAGAACCCGCCATTAATAAAGAAATAGCATATTCTGCTACTGCCTCTTTCTCTATAATACCTTCAACTCTGGATACCATAATTCCTAATTCAGTTGCAGCTTCTAAGTCAACATTATCACAGCCTATACCGTGGCGCACCAAAAGAACTAGATTTTTACACTTTTCTAAAGTTGTTCTAGGGATTTTAGGAGTAACACTGGCAATAATACCGTCAGAATCTTTTAAATGTTCTGCAAGTGCATCGCCATCAATATCTGCAGGAACAGTAATATGTTTAATATCAGCAAAAGCTTCTAAGGTGCTCATGTGATCTGCAAAGTGTTTGCCAAAAGTACTTGAATTAAGAATTGAAATTAGTGGTCGTCTCATTTTTAAATGTGTTGGTTGTATGAATTTTTCGCCACTAAAATATGTATTAAAACACGTATATCGAAAGAAAATAAATAATTGTTTAAGCGTTAGTTAGCTATTTTAAAGTAAAAAAAAGAAGAAATTATTTTGAAAATAAAGAAGGGCTTAGTGTATCATCAAAGTAAATGGTTAAATATGGAAATCCATTTCAAATAAATTTGAAATGTGATGTTTTAGCTTGTGCTTAACTTCATCTATATCTAAGGCTTTACCTAACTCTCTTTGCATAGAGGTAACATCTTTATCATCTATCCCGCAAGGAACTATATTCTTAAAATAATCTAGGTTGGCATTCACATTAAAAGCAAAGCCATGCATGGTTACCCAGCGGCTGCATCTTACGCCCATAGCACAAATTTTACGGGCTTTTTCATTATCTGCATCTAGCCAAACGCCTGTATAGCCTTCATATCTGCCTGCTTTAATGCCATAATCAGCTAATGTTAAGATAACAGCTTCTTCTAAAGTGCGTAAGTAAAGATGTATATCGGTAAAAAAGTTATCTAAATCTAGAATAGGGTAACCCACAATTTGGCCTGGCCCGTGGTAAGTAATGTCTCCACCCCTGTTTATTTTATGGTAGGTAGCTTCTTTTTCTTTAAGCGCCTGTTCATCAAGTAACAGATTTTCTGGCTTACCGCTTTTTCCTAAGGTATAAACATGCGGATGTTCTACAAAAATGAGATAATTGGGTGTTTGTTGGGCCGTTTCCGGATGATTTCTATTGGCCGTTTTTATGGCTACAGTTTCTGCAAAAATGGCTTCTTGCTTGTCCCAAGCTTGCTCGTAAGGCATCAGGCCCCAATCTTCAAAAAATACTTTTTTATTCTTCATCTTCTTCGTAAACGTAACCTAACATATAATCTTCAAACTTGCGATATGCTATTTGATAGCTTTTAGCAAAAGGCGGTTTGTAAATACTACCTTTTAAAACACCTTTTGTTTGATATGGGAATTTATCTAAATGAATATCATCTTTAAAAGATGTTTCCTTTTTACCATTAAGTTTGTAAAGCGCCTCTTTAGCACACCAGCAAACATATAAATGTTCTATAGCGTGTTGTTCATCCATAAAGCTAAGCTCTTGTGGGCTCATGAATTTTTGCTTTACTCTGGTGATTTTATCTTTGATGATTTCAATGTCAATACCTACTCTTTTGTCTTTACTAATCATAACTGCGGCATAATCATAAGAATGACTTAAAGAGATATGATGTGGCATATTTAATAAAACAGGTTTGCCGTTTTCATCGGGTTGGCAATCTATATAATCCTTGGTATTCAGCATTTTTCTTAATAATACTCTGGTAGCCAACCAATGGAGATTTCTTTTTTGGGTATTTAAGCCTTTTAAAACCTCTTTTTCATGATCTTTTAGTTGCAACTGTTTTTCTAAAACCGCAGGTTCTTCTTCTATTTTCCAAAGTCCTATATAAGTATTTGGATGTATTTCTTCCAAAAAAGTGAGAGGCATCTATTTAATTTCTAATACGGTACAAAATTATTTTAAATAAATCATATTTTAGGCAAAGTAAAACCATATTAAATCATGATTCTTTCAGACCAACGTATCTTAGAAGAAATTGAGAAGGGCACCATCATTATAGAGCCCTTTAAAAAAGAATGTTTAGGTACTAATTCTTACGATGTTCATTTAGGGAAATATCTGGCTTGTTATACCGATAGGATACTAGATGCTAAAAAACATAACCAAATAGAACACTTCGAGATTCCTAAAGAAGGTTACGTGTTACAACCTAATACTTTGTATTTAGGGGTAACGTTAGAATATACAGAAACGCATCAGCATGTACCTTTTCTAGAGGGAAAATCAAGTACGGGCAGATTGGGTATTGATATACATGCAACAGCAGGTAAAGGTGACGTTGGCTTTTGTAATACCTGGACACTAGAAATTTCTGTAGCACAGCCCGTTCGTGTTTATGCTGGTATGCCTATTGGACAGTTAATTTATTTTGCCGTAGAAGGTGATATACAAACTATGTATAATACCAAAGGCAATGCTAAATACAATAATAAAACCACCAAACCTGTAGAAAGTATGATGTGGAAAAATAACTTTTAACATACTAAAGCGTTAAGAAACTAAACTTTCTTAACGCTTCCTTGTCTTACCTAGAAAACAATTTTAAAAGAACCTAATGAGAAAGTTTCGCTTTATTTTCCTTCTTTTTATTGCATCAATTTTTGTGGCTTTTGTAGCCCAGGATGATAAATTGAAGCAAGTGATAGATAATTTTAACAAGTTTCATACATCACACACACAAGAAAAAATTTATTTACATACCGATAAACCTTATTATGCTACGGGCGACCAAATTTGGTTTAAAGCCTATGTGGTTGATGCGCAAACGATGCGGCCATCAGCGCTAAGCAAAATCATGTATGTGGATTTAATTAACCAGAAAAATCAAGTTAAAAAAACGCTTCGTTTACCTTTAACAGCTGGTTTTGGTTGGGGAAATATAGAGCTTGCAGATTCTTTAAAAGAAGGAAATTACAGGCTAAGAGCCTATACCAATTGGATGCGTAATTTTGATGAAGCTTTCTTTTACAACCAAACTTTTAAAGTTGGGGATATTCGCTCTAGTCAGGTAATCACCCAAACCAATTATGAGTTTAGCAAAGCCGATGGTAAAGAGCTGGTGGTAGCAAAAATCAATTTTAAAAATGTTGATGGTTTTCCTTACGTTAACAGAGAGGTAAATTATACTGTAGAGCTTGATGGCAGGCAAACAGAAAAAGGAAAGACCAATACTGATGATAAAGGTAATGCCATTATCAACATCACCAATAATAAACCAGAAATTATTAAATCAGGAACGTTAAGTACTGCCTTAAAAATTTCTGAAGGCACTATCGTAAATAAGTCTATCCCAATCATCAGTACCAGTAACCAAATTGATGTTCAGTTTTTTCCTGAGGGCGGAGATATGATTACGAATGTAAGATCAAGAGTGGCTTTTAAAGCTGTAGGTAGCGATGGATTGGGAAAGACTATAAATGGCTATATACAAGATAATACCGGAAAAAAAGTTGCTAATATTTCAACCCGACATGCAGGTATGGGGTATTTTTCTATTTATCCGGAAGCTAATTTAACTTATGAAGCAGTAGTAACTTTTACAGATGGCTCAGAGAAGAAATTTCCACTTCCGGCAGTTAAGCCAGAAGGGATTATCTTAAGCGCATTAGAAAGAGGTAAAGATTCATTACTCTTAAGGGTACAAACCAATGATGTTTACAGTAGCGCCCATTTAGGTAAAAACTTTACCGTGTTGGCGCAATCTTCTGGTAACATTGTTTATACTGCTGCCGCTAAACTCTCTAAAAATGGTTTTGCAACTTATTTATCTAAGGCTCAGTTTCCAACAGGAATTATACAATTAACGCTTTTTAACGATCAAATGCAGCCTTTATCAGAACGTTTAATATTTAATAGTAATAGTAAAGATTTTTTAAATATTGAGGTTAAACCTGATAAAGAAGCTTATACTAAAAGAGGGAAGGTTAACATAGCCGTTACAGCTAAAACTGCTGAAAATAATCCCATGGTTAGTTCTTTATCTATGTCTGTTATTGATGAGGGTAAAGTACCTGTTAAACCAGAAGAAGAACATACCATTTTATCAGAACTATTATTAAAATCAGACCTTAAAGGCTATATAGAAAATCCAAACTATTATTTCCATGAGGTAGATGATAAGAAAAAAGCAGATTTAGATGTTTTACTGATGACCCAAGGTTGGAGAAGATTTAATTGGCAAAACCTCATCACTAACACTTTATCAAGCTTAAACTTTAAACCCGAAAAAACGTTAAGTATAGCAGGTACGGTTACTAATAATAAGAAACCTGTAGTTAATGGTAATGTGACGGTTTTTAGTTCTTCTGGTGGTACATTCATCATCCAAGCAAAAACAGACGAAGCCGGAAAATTTGAGATAGATAGCTTATTGTTTCCTGATAGTACCAAGTTTGTAGTGCAAGCTAGGACTATAAAAGACAAAAAATTTGTTGAGATTGTGATGGATGAATTTGGTAAGCACCCCGTACAAACGCCTTTTGCAAAATCAGAACTTTCAGCAAATATCAATTCTTCTATGGCGGCTTATATCAAAAACAGCAAGAGCCAGTATGAAGAATTATTAAAAAATGGATTAATCACTCGTTCTATCATGCTGGATGAAATAAGCGTGGTAGAAAAAAGAGAAAAACTACAAAACTCAAGCAATTTAAATGGAGGTGGCAATGCTGATAGGGTTATTACGGCCGAGGAGTTACAAAATGCACCAAATCTTGAGTTTGCCTTACAAGGAAAAGTAGCAGGTATGATGATACAAAATGGCGAAATATATTTCATGAGAAATATGGGAGGTCCTCCGGCTCAGATTATCTTAGACGGAATTTTTGTTGAAGCAGATTTCTTAAATACCATTGCACCTCAAGATGTAGAAAGTGTAGAAATCATGAAACCAGGAGCTTTAACTTCTATTTATGGTACTAGAGGGGGCTCTGGAGTTATTGTCATCAATACCAAAAGAGGTGGCGGTAATTATACTTCTACCAATACTTACACGCCAGGCTTAATTGCTTATCAACCGATAGGCTTCACCGCTATGAAACAATTTTATGTGCCTGCTTATGATAAGGCAGAAACAAAAAAAGATATGGCCGATTTTAGAAGTACCATTTACTGGAATCCTACCGTGATAACAGATACTACAGGAAATGCAAAAGTTAACTATTTTAATGCCGATGGTACCGGAACCTACCGCATAGTTGTTGAAGGTTTAGATATTTATGGGCGTTTAGGCAGAAAAGTTATCAGATATAAAGTAAATTAGGATATGAATACATTAAGCGTAACCATAAGAGAGAAGGTGGCTATCATAGCATTGAACAGAGGAAAGTCTAATGCTATGAATGCCGAGTTGGTAAAAGAATTAAGAAGCCTCATCAAAAATATAGAACAAGACGATCAAATTTTAGGTGCTATATTAACAGGTAAAGAGGGCTTCTTTACAGCAGGTTTAGACTTAATAGAGCTTTATGATTATGATGAAAATCAAATCAAAAACTTCTGGGTTGATTTTCTAGACTTAGTTAAAACCTTAACCCTATTTAAAAAGCCTTTAGTAGCAGCTATCAGTGGGCATAGCCCAGCCGGTGGCTGTGTTATGGCCCTTTGTTGTGATTATAGAGTCATGGCAGAAGGTAAATATATCATCGGTTTAAATGAAGTGCCTGTTGGAATTATAGTACCCGATAGTATTTTCCACCTTTATGCTTTTTGGCTGGGGCAAGCAAAAGCCTATCAAAGCCTGTTAGAAGGTAAACTTTTCTCTGTTGAGGAAGCTAAACAAATAGGTTTGCTAGATGCTACTTCAGACATCAGTAGCTTAATGAGCCATGCACAAAAGAAAATACAAAGCTACTTACAGTACGATGCTACCACATGGCAGCAATCAAAACTAAATTTGCGTAAAGAATTGATAGAAAAAGTATCGGCAGACCAAACTTCTACGCTAGATACCATGTTAAAACAATGGTGGGCACCATCAACAAGGTCAATCCTTAAAACAATTATAGAAAACCTTAAGGGGGGAAGTAAGTAGTGTCATTAGTGTGGAGTCATTAGTCATTAGTATAGAGTCATTAGTATGGAGTCATTAGTAAGTAGAAAGTATGGAGTATAAAGTTGAAAGTGAAAAGTAGAAAGTAATAAGATTTCTTAGCCAGTTTCAGACTAATCACACCAATGAACCAATGACTAATGAACTAATCACAAACCAATGAACTAACTCCCGATAGCTATCGGGACCAACCAACTAACCAACTAACTCCCGATAGCTATCGGGACTAACCAACTAATATTATGTACAACCAACCCATGTTAAGAGACAATGCCTTACAAGGAAAAACTTTCGTTGTAACAGGCGGCGGAACCGGTTTAGGTAAAGCCATGAGCACTTATTTATTAGAGTTAGGTGCGCAAGTAGTTATTACCTCTCGTAAGTTAGAAGTACTGCAAAAAACCGCTCTGGAGCTTGAAGCTAAAACAGGCGGAAAAGTTTTACCGCTAGCTTGCGATGTAAGAAATGCCGGGCAAGTAGATGAGGTTTTAGCGGCAAGTTTGGCAGCGTTTGGTCAAGTAGATGGTTTGTTAAACAATGCTGCAGGCAATTTTATATCACCAACAGAACGCTTATCTGCCAACGCATTTTCAACCATAATAGATATCGTTTTAAAAGGCACTGTAAACTGCACTTTGGCCTTTGGCAAACATTGGATAAAAGAAAAACAAGCAGCAAGTATCCTCAATATCGTTACCACATACGCTTTTACAGGCTCTGGTTATGTAGTACCATCGGCATGCGCTAAAGGCGGTGTTTTAGCCATGACAAAATCTTTGGCCGCAGAGTGGGGTCGCTATCAAATCAGATGTAATGCCATAGCACCTGGTCCGTTTCCAACAAAAGGCGCTTGGGAAAGACTATTACCTGGAGACATGGCTCAAAAATTTGATTTTAAAAACCGGGTTCCCTTAAAAAGAGTTGGCGAACATCAAGAACTCGCAAACTTAGCAGCCTATTTACTATCAGATTTTTCTAACTATATCAACGGAGAAATCATCACCATAGATGGCGGCGAATGGTTACAAGGTGCCGGTCAGTTCAATGGCTTAGAAATGATAAGCCCCGAAATGTGGGACGCCTTAGAAGCCATGATTAGAAATACCAAGGGCAGCTAATTTAGCTACTATACTAAAATGAAATAAATTTTGTAAAGCCAGGTTCTTCGCCTTTATTTGCGGATAGTCTGGCTTTACGCTTATACTGCTTCAGGCCTTAGCCACAAAGCCGGTATCCGCTGCAATCCAGTTTATTTTTCAAATACATTGCAAAAAAACTTAAACACATAAAATGACAAACAGACAAAATTTTACTACAGGTTCTCCTTGGGAAGATATTATTGGTTATTGCAGAGCAGTAAAAGTGGGTAACACCATAGAAATTGCAGGTACAACCATGGCTAAAGATGCAGATGGAAATGCTATCACCACTTTATACGGACAAACAAAAGCTATTTTAGAAAAACTAAAAGGCGTTTTAGAAGATGCTGATGCTTCTTTAGAAAATGTAGTACGTACCCGTATGTTTTTAACAGATATTTCTCAATGGGAAGAAGCTGCAAAAGCACATGGAGAGTATTTTAAAGATATTAAACCTGTAACCACTATGGTAGAGGTATCAAAACTGATTGATCCAGAAATCCTAATTGAAATAGAAGTTACGGCTATTTTAGGATAATTTTTGAAGAGTTAAAAGTACAAAGTAAAAAGAACCTGAAAGGTGGTTATTTTTAGAACTGCCTTTTGGGTTTAATAGTACAAAGTAGAAGGTATAAAGTAGAAAGTACTGAGTACAAAGTAGAAAGAACCTAAAAAACGGATATTTAGGGAGACTGCCTTTTAAGTATAAAGTACAGATTACAAAGTATAAAGATGCCTAAAGAGTGGATATTTAGAAAGTTCCTTTGAAAATTAAATATGCTTTTCCGAAGAACGAGGATGGCCTATGAAGATTTGGAAGTTTAGGCAAATAAATCTTCTGCATAAATTTTCATTAAGCAGTATCGGAAAACAATCCGACGGGTGTTGTAGAAGCAATCATCAAGCAAAACCATTCACACCACTCAGGATTGTGGATAAAGATTTATTTAGACGGAACAACAAATATTCATCAGCCTTGATTTATTCATTTTTTGTTTATAGTTTTTCTTAGGCATTCATGAACTCGTTCCTCGTTTTTGTTTCTTTTCATCAAGGAAAAGAAAGAAGCTGCAACCCGGCTAGGGTTGGAAAGCATTGAGCACAATAGCCTATCATAATATCTTTAAACAATAATTATTCGCCTCTATCGCCGGCGAGGCTCGTTCCTTTTGCGGGACCAAAAGGAACTAAAGCTTCATCATCTCAAGCAAGCAGCTCATCAATAAATCATTATCTTCGTTTCAATGAAGATTAAAATAGATAAGTTTGTTATAGCTGTATTCATAGCCATCATCATTGCTTATTTTTTGCCACAATGGGGCGTTAAAGAAAGTAAAATACCTTTAGCAGCTATTTCATCTATAGGTGTATCCTTAATTTTCTTTTTTTATGGCTTAAAACTTAGTGCCGATAAATTAATAGCTGGGCTAAAAAACTGGAAACTTCATGTTCTTATTCAAGTATCTACTTTTTTGTTATTCCCACTATTGGTTTTGCCATTTTATCCTTTAGCTGTTGCCACTAAACAGGAAGTATTATGGCTATCAATGCTTTTTCTTGCTGCCTTACCTTCTACAGTTTCCTCATCAGTAGTGATGGTAAGCATGGCAAAAGGTAACTTGCCAGCGGCTATCTTCAATGCAAGTATTTCCGGAATTATAGGTATAGCCATCACGCCTTTATGGATGGGTATGTTTTTACAACAAACATCTGGAGATTTCAATTTAGGAGCAGTTTATTTACAGCTGATAGTAGAAATTATTTTGCCTGTATTAGCGGGAATACTTTTACAGCGTTATTGGGGTAAATTTGCAGTACAATACAGCAAGCAGCTAACACTTTTTGATAAAACAGTCATCCTCATCATCATTTACAAAAGTTTTGCGCAGTCTTTTGCCGATGGCTTATTCGCAGAAATATCTCTAAGAGATTTAATACAACTATCCGGTTTAACCGTTTTACTATTTTACAGTATGTATTATTTGGTAGGATATTTAGCCAAATACCTGAAATTTAATATAGAAGATAATATCACAGCACAATTTTGCGGAACAAAAAAATCATTGGTACACGGCACCGTTTTTTCCAAAATATTATTTAGCGGGATGCCAACTATCGGTGTTTTGCTGCTTCCATTAATGATTTTTCATGCTTTTCAGCTCGTAGTTATCAGTTATGTAGCTGGTAAATTAGCTAATAGGTTAACCTGATATTTATTCGTGATAATTTTACGTTTTACACAGCACTTTATATTCCAAACTCTTAAATAAAATCTTAATTTTACCGTTCATCAAATGTCAAATTGGCTTATATTGGCCAATGGCTCAATTGTTGATTTTATTGAGTTTTCAAACACAAACACAGAATGTTAAATTTTATAAGTAAGCTATTCGGTAGCAAATCAGAACGCGATGTTAAAAGCCTGAGACCTATCGTAGATAAGATAAACGAAGAATTTCAAAAACTTGCACATATTTCTCATGATGAATTAAGAGCAAAAACCTTAGAATTTAAACAAAGAATTCAAGAGAGTCTTGCAGAAATCAATGAGAAAATCACAGAAATTAAAAACAACGTTGAGCAAAATCCTGAGCTTCCTTTACACGAAAAAACAGCGTATTACGATGAAGTTGACCGTTTAGAGAAAGAGCGTAACAAGAAGCTAGAAGCTACTTTATTAGAGATTTTGCCAGAAGCTTTTGCTGTTGTAAAAGAAACCGCAAAACGTTTTACAGAGCATGAAACTTTAGAAGTTACTGCCACACCTTTTGATAGAGAATTGGCTGCAAAAAAAGCTAATGTTGTTATCAATGGAGATAAAGCCATTCATCATAACAGTTGGATAGCAGCTGGTACAGAAGTAAAATGGAACATGATTCATTACGATGTACAGTTGATAGGTGGTATCGTATTACATCAAGGTAAAATTGCCGAAATGGCAACAGGTGAAGGTAAAACTTTGGTAGGTACCTTGCCTATTTATCTTAACGCTTTATCAGGCATGGGTATCCATGTGGTAACAGTGAATGATTACTTAGCTCGTCGTGACTCTGAGTGGAACGGACCTCTTTTCGAGTTCCATGGTTTATCTGTTGATTGTATCGATAAACATTATCCAAACTCGGCTGATAGAAGAAAAGCTTACCAAGCTGATGTAGTTTACGGAACCAATAACGAGTTTGGTTTTGATTACCTGCGTGACAATATGACACGTACACCAGAAGAATTGGTGCAAGGTAAATTACACTTTGCTATTGTGGATGAGGTGGACTCTGTTCTTATTGATGATGCCCGTACACCTTTAATTATTTCTGGTCCTATCCCACGTGGAGACCAACACGAATTTTACGAGTTAAAACCACGTATAGAGCGCTTGGTAAATACCCAAAGAAACTTTATCACCAATGTTTTAAACGAAGCAAAAAAGCAAATTAACGAAGGTAAAACAGGTGTAGAAGAAGGCGGTTTAGCATTGTTAAGAGCTTATAGGGGTTTACCAAAAAATAAAGCACTTATAAAATTCTTGAGCGAGCCTGGCATGCGTCAGGTATTAACCAAAGCAGAGAATTATTACATGCAAGATCAAAATAAAGAGATGCATAAAGCAGATGCTGAACTTTATTTTATCATTGATGAAAAAAATAATCAGGTAGAGCTTACAGAAAAAGGTATCGAGTTAATTACAGCATCGGGCGAAGACCCTCATTTCTTTGTCTTACCAGATGTAGGTACAGAAATAGCTGATATCGAAAAATCTACCATCAGTAACGAAGAAAAGGCCAATAAGAAAGATGAATTAATCAGAGATTACTCTATCAAATCAGAACGTATACACTCTGTAAATCAATTATTGAAAGCCTATACGCTATTTGAAAAAGATACCGAGTATATCATTGATGAAGGAAAAGTTAAAATCGTTGATGAGCAAACAGGCCGTATCATGGATGGCCGTCGTTACTCAGACGGTTTACACCAAGCTATAGAAGCGAAAGAAAATGTGAAGATTGAGGATGCAACGCAAACTTATGCAACCATTACGCTTCAAAATTACTTTAGAATGTATCATAAACTTGCCGGTATGACGGGTACTGCCGTTACAGAAGCAGGTGAGTTATGGCAAATTTATAAATTGGATGTGGTGGAGATTCCAACACACAGACCAATATCACGTCAGGATATGCAAGATAAAATATATCGTACCATGCGTGAGAAATACAATGCTGTTGCAGAAGAAATTGTAGAATTAACAAAAGCTGGTCGCCCGGTTCTGGTAGGTACTACTTCCGTAGAGATATCAGAATTATTAAGCCGTATGCTGAAGTTAAGAGGTATTAAGCACAACGTATTAAATGCTAAACTACACCAAAAAGAAGCTGATATTGTTGCAGAAGCTGGTAAGGCAGGTACAGTAACCATTGCAACAAACATGGCTGGTCGTGGTACCGATATTAAATTAGGCCCAGGCGTTAAAGAAGCTGGTGGTTTAGCTATTGTTGGTACAGAAAGACACGAATCTAGAAGGGTTGATAGACAGTTGAGAGGTCGTTCTGGCCGTCAAGGAGACCCAGGTTCTTCGCAGTTCTTTGTGTCTTTAGAAGATAATTTAATGCGTTTATTTGGTTCAGAGCGTATTGCCAATTTAATGGTGAAAATGGGTATAGAGGATGGCGAAGTTATCCAACATTCTATGATTACCAGTTCTATAGAAAGAGCACAGAAAAAAGTAGAAGAAAACAACTTTGGTATACGTAAAAGGTTGTTAGAGTATGATGATGTGATGAACTCGCAACGTACTGTAATTTATACCAAACGTAAAAATGCCTTATTTGGGGAGCGTTTAGATTTAGACATCGAAAACATGGTTGTTGATGTGATAGACGATATTGTTACTGAGTATAAAGACGCTAATAATTACGAAGGCTTTAAGTTAGAGCTGATTAGAATTTTTGCTATTGATACTGCTATCACACATGAACAGTTTACTGGCTCTAATATCAACAAGCTTTCTGATATTATTTTTGAAGAAGCAACAGAAGCTTACAAGCGCAAATCAGATGCTATTGCACAGCAAGCTTACCCAGTTTTAAAAGAGGTTTTAGATACCAGAGGCCAATCTATTGAAAATATTATTGTGCCTTTTACTGATGGTACACATGGTATACAGGTTGCAGCTCCGTTAAAAAAATCTGTAGAAACGCAGGGTAAAGAAGTTGTAAAAGCATTTGAGAAAAATGTTGTTTTAGCTTTAATTGATGATACTTGGAAAGAGCACCTTCGCGAAATGGACGACTTAAAACAGTCTGTACAAAATGCTGTTTATGAGCAAAAAGATCCATTAGTGGTTTACAAAATGGAAGCCTTCAATTTATTTAAGGGGATGCTTGCAGGTGTAAATAAAGAAGTGGTAAGCTTCTTGTTTAAAGGTATTATTCCAACTAATGATGGTCATGCAGCACCAGTTCAAGAAGCAAGACAAGCGCCTCAAACAGATATGAGGCAGATGAAGGTTTCTAAACCAGAGTTAGCAAGAGAAAGCAATGGCGTACCGGTAGATGATACCCGCGAATTGCAAAGAACACAACCCATAGTTCGTCATGAAGACAAGATAGGTAGAAATGACCCTTGTCCATGCGGAAGCGGAAAAAAATATAAAAATTGCCACGGTTTATCAGCATAATGAAAATTATTAGATACATATTAGTTTTAGGATTTTGCTTCTCAGGAACTTTAGCTTTTTCACAAAAAGGTACGGTTAAAGAAGTTAAAGACCCTTTAATTGATAGTTTGATAGCCAGAAGAATAGCATTAAACAAAGGAGTTACCAAAGATGGTACTCCTATTGTTGTTTATGGCTATCGCGTACAAATTTTCTTTGGTACCAACCGTAACGATGCTTATAATGAGCAAGCTCGTTTTAAAAGTTTATATCCAGAATACAACACCTATATTTCATATACTCAACCAAATTACCGGGTAAAAATCGGCGATTTTAGAACCAGAATGGAAGCACAAAAAATGCTAACAGAGCTAAGACCTGTATTTCCTACCCTTTTTATTTTTAACGAACGTATAAATCCATCTAATTAAAAATGCTGATTGAGAAAATTAAGTTAGCCGCAAAGGAAATTCACGAGGATGTAATTGCTAACAGAAGACATCTGCATGCTCATCCAGAACTTTCTTTTGAAGAGTATGAAACTTCTGCTTTTGTTCAAGAGCAGCTAAAAGCCATGCAAATACCATTTGAAAAAATGGCAAATACAGGTGTTGTAGGTATTATTAAAGGCGAAAAGCCATCAGATAAAGTTATCGCCTTAAGAGCAGATATGGATGCGCTTCCTATTGAAGAAGCTAATGATGTACCTTATAAATCTACCAAACCAGGTGTAATGCATGCTTGTGGGCATGATGTACACACTTCTTCTTTATTAGGGACAGCAAAAATCCTGAACGATTTAAAGAGTGAATTTGGCGGAACTATCAAATTGATATTTCAACCGGCAGAGGAAAGATTACCCGGGGGTGCAAACCTCATGATTAAAGAAGGTGTTTTAGAAAACCCTAAACCATCGGCTGTATTAGGTCAGCATGTAATGCCTTTGATAGAGGCTGGTAAAATTGGTATTCGCCCAGGTAAATATATGGCCTCTACAGATGAATTATACGTAACTGTAAAAGGTAAAGGCGGCCATGGCGCACAACCCCAGCAAAATATAGATCCTGTGGTGATTATGGCGCATATGATTACAGCTCTACAACAGATTGTAAGTAGAAATGCCGATCCTCGCTTACCATCTGTATTATCTTTTGGGAAAGTAATTGCCAATGGTGCAACCAATGTTATCCCCAATGAAGTTTATTTAGAAGGAACTTTTAGAACCTTGAATGAAGATTGGAGAGCAGAAGCGCATCAAAAAATGAAAAAAATGGCCGAGTCTATCGCCGAAGGTATGGGTGGAAGCTGCGATTTTAGAATAGAAAAAGGTTATCCATTTTTAATCAATGAAGAAGCTTTAACTGCCAATGTAAAGAGTTTTGCTATTGATTATATGGGAAAAGAGAATGTGATAGATTTAGATATCTGGATGGCCGCAGAAGATTTTGCTTATTTCTCTCAAGTAACCGATGCTTGCTTTTACAGATTAGGAACCGGTAATAAAGAGCGTAACATTACATCATCTGTACATACTCCAACTTTTGATATTGATGAAAAATCGCTAGAGTTAAGCACAGGTTTAATGGCTTACTTAACCCTAAAACAGTTAGGAAATTAGTGAAAATGCCAGAAACTAAATCTGGCATTTATAATTATACAAAAGAGTAGTTCTTATAATTACTTAGCCCAATTATGATAAATCATGAAAAGATTTAATCTCCTTATCCTTTGCTTGTTCTTAGTAAATGCGGTATTTGCTCAGGCAATTCCTCGTTTTAATCCTGATACTGTTTTAACCGTAGTGGTAGATAATGATGTTGTGATTAAAACGGCCAAGGCTGGTTTAAGTGAAGATGATTTCATACAAGCCATTGTTACAGACACTAGCTTTTACGAAGCTTTCAGGAACATGAAAAAGTATGCTTTTATTGCCGAAAATAGGGTTTATACTTATGATAAGCAGGATAAGGTAGAAGGTAGTATTTACAGAAAAATTAAACATTCTAACGACCAAAAAGGGCATAATATGCAGTATCTGGAAAAGAAAGATACTGGTAAACTTTTTAAGAAAAACGGAAAATATCAGCTTTATACAGTAGAGATGTTTGATTACATTTTCATGAATGCTTATAATTCTGATTTTGTACCCAACAGCGCTGGCGGCCCTGGTGGTAAAGGAGGAAGTAATGAATCTTATAAAGATAAATTGAAAACTTTGATTTTTACGCCTGGAAGACCTGTAAGAGGTGTGCCTTTAATATCTGGTAAAACAGAAATATTTACAGCCAATATGCGTCAGTACTATGATTATCGTTTTTCATCTGGGACATATTTAGATTCTATTCCGGTATACCGCTTTAAAGTAACCATGAAACCAGATTTATCTAACTGGACAAAAGATGGTATTATGATTAAAGAGCTAACTACCATATTTGATAAGCGTAACTTCCAGATTTTGGGTAGATATATTGATATGAAACTAGACAATTTGGCTTTTGAGTTTGATGTGCAAATGAATATAGAGCTGGGTTATTTCAACGAAGAATTATTGCCAACCAAAATCAGCTATCAAGGTAATTGGGATATTCCTTTTAAGAAGCAGGAAAGAGCCAGCTTTTTAGTTTTGCATAAAGATTATAAACCAGAGTAGTTATCTTAAACGGTATAAAAAAGAGGCAAAATTGTAAAATTTCGCCTCTTTACTTTTATAAAACTTTATTATTTAGAAGCGGCATAAAGCTCATGCCAATCTTGACTATCTAAATCAATACTAAAAGCATTTACAATATTCCTTATTCTTTGCTCGTTTCTAGTTCCTATTAATGGTAAAGCGCCTAGTTTAATTAACCAAGCTACCGCCATAGATTCTATATCAACATGGTATTTATTCGCAATTTCTTGTAATTTTTCTCTTACGTTTACCGCTAAAATATCTGTTCCGGTTGCAATTCTGCCATCAGCCAAAGGTGCCGATGCTAGCGGGCGCATATAACGTTGCTTAATATAATCTATTTGTCCGCTATCTAAAGCAGCTGTGTTTAGTAAATTAAGCTCTATGTGGTTGGTAACAATCGGCGTATTTAAATAAGACGCTAAAAGCTGATGCTGAAATACCGAGAAATTGGTGATACCAATATTTTTAACCTTTCCAGATAATTTTAGTTTCAGCAAAGTACTTGCTGTTTCTTCTAAATTACTAATGGGGTCTAAATGGTCTAAAAGAAAAATATCAATATAATCTGTATTTAATTTTCTTAAAGAATTATCTACAGATTGAATAATATGTTTGCCAGAAGTATCAAAATGTTTAATTCTAACATCTGGTTGACTAGCATGAGGTAACCTGATGCCGCATTTAGTAAACAACACAATATCTTCTCTTTTGAAAGACTTTTTGCGCATTACTTCACCAAATAATTCTTCGCATTGGTAGTTGCCATAAACATCTGCATGGTCAAAAGAGTTAATGCCGAGTTCTAAACACAGATTTACTATTCTTTCCATATTAGCAGCGGTGTTCTCTGCGTCGTTATTCCATCTGTAAAAACCGTAGATAGCAGGTGAAACTTTTGGTCCTGCATCGCTTAAATATACTTTTTCCATGTTCGAGAATTATAATACAATTATCGGATTTAAAAACCTGAAATGAAACAAATCTGGCTTTATTTTAGCACTAGAAGAAGATGTTTGATGAAATTAAGTATAGCTTTTAAGAGTATGAGAGAAAAAGAACAGAAAACTTCATTCTTTCCACTTATTTTTTCTGGTTTTGTGATAGTTCTAGTGGTCATGAGTTACTTCTTTATCCCTGAAGTAAAAAGCTTCATAGAACAGGCGTATGCAGTGCTTACCAGCGATGATACCGAGCGTATCCGTAATTGGGTATCAACCTTTGGTTTATGGGGGCCAATAGTTTTAATTGCAGCAATGGTTTTACAGCTTTTTTTAATGGTTATCCCCAGTGTTATAATCATGGTGATAGCTGTTTTAGCCTATGGTCCTTGGTTGGGCTCATTTATTACCATAGTAGGGATATTTTGCTCTGCATCTGTTGGTTATTGCGTTGGCGATTACTTAGGCGATGTTGGTGTAGAAAAACTGATTGGTGAAAAAGCATTACAAAAAATAGAGTCTTTTTTTAAAGCCTATGGTTTGTGGACGGTTATCGTTTTCAGAGCATCACCTTTTTTATCTAATGATGCTATTAGCTTTGTAGGTGGTTTTGTTGAGATGACGTACAAACGTTTTATCATAGCTACACTTTTAGGCAGTTCTCCTTTATTGATATTGGTTGCAGTGTTTGGGCAGTCTATAGATCAATTAAAACCGGGTTTAATTGTAGCATCTATCGTAAGTCTTCTAGGTTTAGGTGTTTATATTTACATGGATAAAAGGAAAACAAAAAAGCGTACTATATAGTACGCTTTCTAGCTATCCAACCAGCTATATTGCTTAGAAATGGAACTGAATTCCAATTCTAGGTGCAAAGAAGTTTGTGCCAATTGCAAAAGAATCGCTGCCAGCACCTTTTAATTCATTACCATTAGCATCCTCTACACGGTAATTATTGTAAGATATCCCGTTAAGGGCAAACTCAATACCGATTTTCTTAGTTGGGAAATAAGCAAAACCTGGAGATAATGCTACACCGATAGAAGTTGAAGTGCCAGTTTTTGAGCCTGCATCACCACTAGCGTCAGTAGCTTTTACATTACCGAAAGCCAAAGGCACTTGTAACTGACCAAAGAATTTGAATTTTTCTCCTAAAGCAGTGTAATATCTACCAAAAGGACTAACTAAAAACTCTTCTCTTTGTCCGGTAGCGCTTGCAGCACCTACATTGCTGTAGTTATAACCTATACCTGTACCAATAGCAATGTTGTCTGCTACAAAATAACCAACACTAGGAATAATGTTGAAACTTTCAGCAGCATTAGCACCGTTTGCATCAGATTTTTCTGATTGGTAAGCTACTGAACCACCAAGAATAATTTTTCCTTTTTCTGTTTGTGCTTGTGCAGAAACACCTAGTCCTGCTAATACTGCAATTGATAAAATTAATTTTTTCATGTCTTTATATTTAAATTATACTTTTTGTCTTTCGACTGTTAGTCAAAATTAGTCTAAAAATCTATAATGCAAAAATATTTTTCACGCTTGTTCGTTAGCTTTATGGTAACTTGCTGATTTATGGGCTATATGAATCTAATCTGACTTTAGTTTTACTTAGGCCTGACTTTACATCTGTCTTATATGCATAAGATTTAAGCCAAAAGCTTGCTTGTTGCAAAAGAAAATTATTGTATATTTAGAATAATTAATCATAGAAGTCTAAACAATGGTAGCTACTCCTATAAATGATGATGGTCTTAATAAAGAAATCCTAGATGCTGCAAAGCAACTATTTTCTAAGTATGGTTTAAAAAAAACCACGATGGAAGATGTTGCTAAAGCTGTAGGAAAGGGAAAAAGTACGCTTTATTACTATTATCCGGGGAAATCAGAATTGTTTGAAGCCGTTGTTAATCATGAAATGCAAAATGCTGTAAAGCAAATCAGGTTGGCAGTTAATGCAGAAAGTACGGCTTTAGCAAAATTTCAGGCTTATTTAATGTCTAGGCTAAAACTTAAAGAAGAATATGATAATTTAAGCAAAGTGGTTTTTGAAGATGTTTTCGACCATTTTAGAGAAATATTCGGTTTAAAGCAAGAGTTTGAGCAAATACATATCGACTTTATCAAAGAAATCATCAAAAGTGGTGTACAATGTGGCGAGTTTAAAACTATGAACGATGAAGAAATCACTTTCTTTGCCAGTTGGACAAATGCTGCTTTCAATGGTTTAGAACTCCCCAATCAATCCTCCGCCTGTTTAACAGGTTCTTCAGAATCTTGTTGTAGGCTCATCAACATGATTTTAGGTGGTATCACTAAATAAGCTATTCCTAATCTTTAAGATTATGATACGCTGCTTCGCAAATTCTCTTAAATTTGTTTTTATCGCATGATAAAAAAAGAAACCATTGACCGTGTTTTAGAAACAGCCCGTGTAGAGGAAGTTGTAGGAGATTTTGTGTACCTCAAAAAAAGAGGCACAAGTATGATAGGGCTTTGCCCGTTCCATGGCGAAAAAACACCTTCTTTTCATGTTTCTCCAGCAAAAGGTATTTATAAATGCTTTGGCTGTGGCGAGGGTGGAGACTCTCTTCAATTTATCATGAGTCATGAGAAATACTCGTACCCAGAAGCTATAAAATATCTGGCTCGTAAGTATAACATAGAAATTGAAGAAACCGAGGTTACACCAGAATACCAAGCAGAAGTTGATAGAAAAGAAAGCCTTTACGTTATATCAACTTTTGCAGCTCAGTTTTTTGCAGACAACCTTTGGAATACAGATGAAGGTAAATCCATCGGCTTAAGCTATTTTAAAGAACGTGGTTTTAGAGAAGAAACACTTAAAAAATTCGAGATAGGTTACTCTCCCGAGGAATGGTCGGCCTTAAATGATAAAGCACTTTCTGAAGGCTACAAGCAAGAATTTTTAGAAGAAACCGGCTTAGTTATTAAAAATGATAAAGGCCGTATTTACGATAGATTCAGAGCCCGTGTTATTTTTCCCATCCACAACTTTACGGGCCGTATTATAGGTTTTGGCGGCAGAACCTTAAAAACAGACAAGAGTGTTCCTAAATATGTAAACTCGCCAGAGAGCGATATTTACCATAAATCTAATGTGCTTTATGGGCTTTTTCAAGCTAAAAAAGCTATCCGAGATATGGACAACTGCTTCTTGGTAGAAGGTTATGCCGATGTTATGGCCGTTCACCAAGCAGGTGTAGAAAACGTGGTGGCTTCGTCCGGTACATCTTTAACTACCGAGCAGATTAAGCTCATCAGCAGGTTTACCAATAGCGTTTGTATTCTTTACGATGGTGATGCCGCAGGTATAAAAGCTTCTTTAAGAGGTTTAGATATGATTTTGGAAGAAGGCCTAGATGTAAAAGTTGTGCTTTTTCCTGATGGCCACGATCCAGATTCTTACATTCAGGCTTATGGTGCTTCGGCTTTTAAAACCCATGTAGAGAAAAATAAGAAAGACTTTATTTTCTACAAAACCGAGATTCTTTTACAGGATGCTGCAAATGACCCCATCAAAAAGGCGGGTGTTATTAGAGATGTGGTAGAAAGTATCGCTAAAATTCCTGATGCTATAAAGGCTTCCGTTTTTTTAAGAGAGTGTAGCAGCCTCTTAAATATGGAAGAGCGTATTTTAATTGCCGAGCTTAATAAAATACGTTTAACAAAAGCTAAGAAAGATAAAAATAATCCACAAAACCAGCCTTCACCAGAATTTTTTGAGCCAGAGGATGGTCCGCCGCCAGATTTATTTGAAGATAAACCAAGCCAAACAGATGAACACCAGGAAAAGGAAATCCTAAGGGTGTTGCTTACCTATGGTCATCAATTGGTAAATTGGGATGATATGACAGATACTTATATTGGGCCATACATCATCACCAATTTAAGCGATGTTAGTTTCCTAAATCCGGTTTACACCCGCATCATTTCTTATTATCATGATGAATTAGAGAAAGGTAAACTCCCAACAGAGAAAGATTTTATCCAACATCCTGATAAAGAAATATCTAAAACAGCTATTTCTATCATTTCTTCCCCTTATCATTTAAGCGAGAATTGGTACACCATGCACAACATCAATGTAAATGATGAAACACAAAACTTAAAATCTACTGTTATGGGAGCTATTTTTCATCTGAAAAAGAAAAAAGTTTCTGCTATGCTTATCGCCAAGCAAAAAGAATTGCAACAAGAGAAAAACGAAGCTAATGAGATGATTTTGATGAAGGAGTACCTAGATTTAAAAGAAGTAGAAAAGTATATCTCTAATTATTTGGGTTCTGTAATTATAAAATAAGTGGCGCAACACAATACCTTAGGAAAAAATGGCGAACAAATAGCCAAAGATTTTCTAGAACAGCAGGGCTTTGAAATATTAGACGAGAATTGGTGTTTTGGCAAAGCCGAGGTTGATTTGATAGCTTTTAAGCATAAAACCATCATTTTTATAGAAGTTAAAACACGCACAGGAAGTGCTTTTGGCCAGCCAGAAGATTTTGTGGATGTAAAAAAGCAGCGACTTTTAACAGATGCTGCAGAAGAATACGTTTATTTGATGAATCATCAAGGAGAAATAAGGTTTGATATTATCTCCATTTTATTTGATAAAAACTTAGAAAAATACACTTTAAAACATATTGAAGATGCTTTTTGGAATTATGAATAAATATTTGGTTACTGTTTTTAGTTTCCTGATGTTGATTTTATCTTGTAATCAAGGCAAAAAAACTGGTCAGGAAGAAATAGCTTTACTATTTCCAGAAAGCGGCAGCTTAATTAAAGCTGGCGAACCTCTTAAATTAAGTTTGATGTTAAGCAGCAAGCTTCCAGATTCTGTACAATATTTTATTGATGATAAACTGGTAGCATCTGCAAAAGATACCGCTACCCAAATGATAGACACCAAAGAAATGCCTTTGGGTATCAGGCTCATCCAAGCTAAATTGTATACTGGTGCCGATGTGCAGGAGCTGAGTACCAATATAGTTTTGGTATCGTCGAAAACTCCGGAACAATATGGCTTTAAAATCATCAACACCTATAAACACGATGTTTCTTCTTACACCCAAGGCTTAGAATATCATGATGGTTTTTTTTATGAAAGTGATGGCGAGTATGGCGCTTCTAGCCTTAGAAAAACCACTGTTGAAGGTAAAGTGCTACAACAAAAAGATATAGCTCAGCAATATTTTGCCGAAGGGATGACGGTTATTGGTGATAAAATTATTCAGCTTACGTATAAAGAGCGAGTTATTTTAGAATATGATAAAAATACTTTCAACTTATTAAGAACTTTACCTTACAACCACGCTGTTGAAGGTTGGGGCTTAGCTTATGATGGCGCAACCATTTACAATACCGATGGAAGTAATAAAATTTATAAGCTGAACAAAGAAAGCTACCAGCCAGAAGGTTATATAGAAGTTTATGATGATAAAGGCCCAGTTACCCAACTGAACGAGTTAGAGTGGATAGATGGTAAACTGTTTGCCAATATTTATACATCAGATTTAATAGCCATCATCAACCCACAAACCGGAGAGGTAGAAGCTTATATCAATTTGATAGGTTTAAATAAAGAGCAAGTAGAAGATCAAGACCAAGATGTTTTAAACGGTATTGCTTGGGATGCTAAAGGCAAAAGGTTATTTGTAACCGGTAAAAAATGGCCTAAATTGTATCAGATAGAAATGGTAAAGAGATAATTACAAAACAGCTTTACCCAACATATTGTTGAACCATAAAATTTTAAATTATGTATGAAACTTTAAAACCTGTTTTAACGCAAGAATTACAGGATATAAAAGACGCGGGTTTATATAAAAACGAACGTGTTATTGTTACCCCGCAATCGGCAGATATTGCTGTAACAGGCGGCCAAGAAGTAATTAATTTTTGTGCTAATAACTATTTAGGCTTATCTAACCATCCGGTGGTTTTAGAAGCAGCAAAAAAGGCTATTGATACCCATGGTTTTGGTTTATCATCAGTACGTTTTATTTGCGGTACCCAAGACATCCATAAAGAATTGGAGCAAAAAATATCTGAGTTTTTAGGTACAGAAGATACTATTTTGTATGCTGCCGCTTTTGATGCTAATGGAGGTGTTTTTGAACCTTTATTTGATGAAAAAGATGCTATCATTTCTGATGAGTTAAACCATGCTTCTATTATTGATGGTATCAGGTTATGTAAAGCACAACGTCATCGTTACAAGCATGATGACATGGCCGATTTGGAAGCTCAATTACAAGCTACGCAACATTTAAGACATCGTATTATTGTTACTGATGGTGTTTTCTCTATGGATGGAACCATCGCCCAGTTAGACAAAATTTGTGATTTGGCTGATAAATACAAAGCTTTAGTTATGATGGATGAATGCCATAGCTCTGGTTTTATGGGTAAAACCGGAAGAGGTACTCACGAATATCATGGTGTAATGGGTAGGGTTGATATCATAACAGGAACTCTAGGAAAAGCTTTAGGCGGTGCTTCTGGTGGTTTTACCTCTGGACCTAAAGAAGTTATTGCATTGTTAAGACAAAGATCAAGACCATATTTATTCTCTAATACCTTAGCCCCGGCAATTGTGGGCGCTTCTATAGCTGTGCTAGATATGCTTAAAGAAAGCACTGCATTAAAAGACAAGTTGGAAGAAAATACCGCTTATTTTAGAGCAGAAATGACCAAAGCAGGCTTTGATATTAAGCAAGGCACACATCCTATTGTTCCGGTAATGTTGTATGATGCGCCTTTGGCACAACAATTTGCTTCAAAAATGTTAGAAGAAGGTATTTATGTTATTGGTTTCTACTATCCGGTAGTAGCCAAAGGCAAAGCAAGAATAAGAGTGCAAATGTCTGCTGCACATGACCGCTCTCACTTAGATAAATGTATAGCAGCCTTTAAAAAAGTAGGAAAAGAATTGGGTGTGATTAAGTAGATAGATGTTGATATAGCAAATGCTTTCTATATGATGTCTTTTATAGTTAGCCATAAACGAGTTTTCTAAGTAGAACGGTAATCGAGCTCAAGCATTAACAACCGTTTACGCTTAATTCCGCCTTGGCGGTTGCGGCATCTACAGGACTAGCCCTAGCAGAACCTTTAGAAGCAAGCGGCGCAGCGGAGAGTTTTTGGGTACTTTTTGAGGAAAAAAGGACCTTGACATGGCCGGTCAAGAGGCCGGAAAGCCTGTGCGTGAACGCCTAGTTTTTAAAATATTTATAAATGACAATATTATCCAGACAAAGAACATTTAATCCCCCACTTTAAACTTATAAACCTTCACATAAGTAGTTGGCGACATCCCCGTAACTTTTTTAAAAACCCTATTAAAAGTAATGGTACTATTAAAACCTGTGGCATAAGCTATGGCTGATATAGATTCAGAATCGCCATGTAAAATTCTTCTACAAGCCTCATTAATTCTTATTTCGTTTAAAAAATTGAGGTATGTTTTCCGGGTATGTTTCTTAAAATATTTACAGAAGGCATAAGTACTTAAATGCACCACGGCAGCAATTTTTTTGAGGGTGATATCTTCAGCATAATTCTCTAAAGTGTATTGATAAATATCGTTCATGCGCATCCCCTCAGATTCTGAGAAAGATTTCTTAGAAAATCCGGTAGATAAAGAACGCCAATCTTTAACCTCTTTAGAAAAATAATCAAGCAATTGCAAGAAGCTGATGAGCCTATTAAAACCACTAGCTTTGCTAATCTTGATAATCTCTTTTGCCGTTTTTTGATAATAATTTGAAGGCAACTGCAAGCTACTATCTGTAAGTTTTAAAAATTGATGAATGGCTACAAACTCAGGCATAGCATTTAAGGGAGCTAATAGCTGCTGTGCATCAAAAAAAATATGGATAGCATGGATATTATTCTTATTAGGCAGTTTTAGATACTTAGCGTCTCCTTTTAATAAATGCGGTTGATTGGCGCCTAAAATGTAAATATCACCAGCTTTAAAAGGCTGAGTAAAATTACCAGCAATCAATGTCCCTTCACCTTTTAAAATTAAGCTTATTTGCACTTCTTTATGTCTGTGCAAATAATGATAAAAATTAGGAAGTATATCTTCTTGAATAACAACAGAATCGCTCTTGTCTACAGGTACGGTAAATTGTATAACTTTCATCTAAAATTGCTAAAGCCAATTTAAAATTAGCTAAAAAAAGAGCAATATCTGATAGTTAAGCTTTTCTTCTTTTAATTTCTTGTTCTATAAGTTGTAGTTCTCTACTGGTTTGCCCTGCTACAGAGGTGTTTTCTTCAGCCCTTCTCATCAAATAAGGCACAACATCATCAATAGGGCCATAAGGTAAATATTTACTGGTTGCGTATCCGGCTTTAGCCAAATTAAAAGTAATATGGTCGCTCATGCCATAAAGCTGCGAGAAATGAATATGCGGATGTTGCTGAGGGAAACCGTATTGAGCTAAAAGTTCGGTAGCGTAACTGTTGCTTTCTTCGTTATGGCTAGCAATAATCAGGTGTACTTTCTCCAAATTAGCAATTGCATAAGCTAAACCTTTATTAAAAGCATCGTCGGTAGCTTGTTTTGTTGGGTGAATAGGAGAGAGATAATCGTATTCCTGAGCTCTTAAACGTTCTTTTTCCATATAAGCACCACGCACCATTTTTATACCTACTGTAAAAGAGTGTTCTTGTGCTAAGCGGATACTTTCTTGTAATAAATCAAAGGCTGCTGTACGGTAAAACTGTATCGTATTAAAAATAACAGCTTGCTCTTGGTTATAAAGTTTTGCAAAATGGAAAGTTAAGGCATCAATGGTATCTTGAATCCAAGTTTCTTCGGCGTCAACTAAAACTCCAATATGATGTTGTTTAGCGGCTTCTACAATAGCAGTAATTTTAGCTAAAAGTAGTTGAAGTTCTTTTTGCTCTGCAGAAGTTAAAGCCTTCGGATTAGGTAATGTAAATGGATGCTGTTTAATGATAATGTTTAACTTCTCTAGAAAGCTAAAACGAGCTAAGCCTGTTACTTTGATACTGATAAAAGGAGCAGATGATTGTGCACCAGCATAATGAATAAGAGAGATAAACTCCTCACAAGTTTTGGTGAAGCTTTCTTCATTTTCTTTCCCTTCGGCACCATAATCTAAAATTGCCTTTACCTGATATTGATCTAGCGTTTTTAATACCTTTTTAGTTTCTTCCAAACTCTCGCCACCTATAAATATTTTAAAAATAGTATTGCGTAAAAGACTTTTTATAGGAAACTTCCATTTAAGAGCTAAAGGCGTTAATTTGGTTCCAATTCTTACTAACCATTGGAATTTCATCAAAGAGAAAATAAAATGCGCTTGGGCCAATTCTTTATCTGTTTTGTGCGAAAAGGCAATGGCTGTATCGTTAAAAGAAACCTTCTTATTCATCATCTATTTTATAATATATCAAAAATAATAAGCAAACATTTATTTGCCTTGTTTTGGCAATTTTAGACTATTAATGGACAATTTTTGTTATATCTAAATCCTGTATTAGCACTTACTTTGTTAAACAAAAACCAGGCTATTTGTTTTAAAAGGCTTGTTTTATTTAGAGATAAAAACGTTAGGTATACATTTTGCGTGTTACCTATAAATATCAAGAAATGTTGAAAGGATTTTTTAATATACCAGTTCCCGTTAACGAGCCTGTTTTGCAATACGCAAAGGGCAGTAAAGAGCGTGATTTACTTAAAGCCGCTTTAGAAAAGGTATATGCCACAACGCTTGATATACCGATGTTTATTGGTGCCGAGGAAGTTAGAACTGGCGATACAGGAAGTATTCGTCCGCCTCATGCACACCAGAAAGTAATCGCAAATTTCCATAATGGAGATAAAAGCCATGTAGAGAAAGCAATTTCTGAAGCTTTAAAAGCTAAAGAAAATTGGGAAAACATGTCTTGGGAACATCGGGCAGCTATATTTTTAAGAGCAGCTGATTTAATTGCCGGAAAATATAGATATGATTTAAATGCAGCAACCATGGCGGGACAATCTAAAAATGCTTATCAAGCAGAAATAGATTCGGCTTGCGAGTTGATAGATTTTTTACGTTTCAATGTAAAATACATGACGGAGATTTATCAGCAGCAACCACCAGTATCTCCGGCAGGCAGCTGGAACCGGGTAGAGCAACGCCCTTTAGAAGGATTTGTATTTGCCTTAACGCCATTTAATTTTACCGCCATTGCTGGAAATTTACCAGCTTCGGTAGCTTTAATGGGTAATGTAGTGGTTTGGAAACCAGCCGATACACAAATTTATGCAGCACAATTAATCATGCGTATTTTCTTAGAAGCAGGTTTACCCGCTGGCGTTATCAATTTAATTTATGGCGATGGTCCAAATATAGGAGAGGTTATATTTAAACATCCAGATTTTGCTGGGATACATTTTACAGGCTCAACCAAAGTTTTTCAAGAAATATGGAAAACTATTGGAGAAAACATTCATCTCTATAAAACTTACCCGCGTATTGTAGGCGAAACAGGAGGTAAAGATTTTATTCTGGTACATGCCAGTGCAGATGTTAAAGCAGCATCAACAGCTATTGCCAGAGGAGCGTTTGAATATCAAGGACAAAAATGTTCGGCAGCTTCAAGAGTTTATGTCTCTAAATCAGTTTGGCCAGCGTTAAAAGAGTTCTTAATAAAAGATGTAGCTAGTTTTAAGATGGGCCCAGTAGAAGATTTTAGCAATTTCATTAATGCTGTTATTGATGAAAAATCTTTTGATAAACTAGCCAAAGCTATAGACGATGCTAAGCAAGCCAATGGTGTAGAAATTATTGCTGGCGGTCATTACGATAAATCTGTTGGGTATTTTATTGAACCTACAATTCTAGTAACACAAGACCCTCATTATAGCAGCATGAGCGAGGAATTATTTGGCCCTGTTTTAACCATTTATGTTTTTGATGATGAGCAATTTGATGAAACTTTAGATTTGATAGATCAAACATCAGCTTACGCTTTAACTGGTGCAATTTTAGCTAATGATAGATATGCGATAGAAAAGGCAGCCTATAAATTGAGAAATGCAGCAGGTAATTTTTATATCAATGATAAATGTACGGGCGCTGTGGTGGGGCAACAACCATTTGGCGGAGCCAGAGCTTCAGGTACCAATGATAAAGCCGGCTCTATGATTAATTTATTAAGATGGGTTTCCCCAAGAACAATAAAAGAGACTTTTAATCCGCCTACGGATTATAGATATCCATTTATGGAGTAAAGAAATTCATTGTTTAAGTGAATATGTTTAGGTTTAAGTTTAGCTGTCTCCATAATGGAGACAGCTTTTTTTATGAAGTTTTAGCAATTAAGCATAAAATTTTATTTGATATTTTCTTTATTAATCGTAATATTGCAATATATAGTTATGGGAATTACAAGAACAGAAATATTTACAGATGAGCAAAACCAATTGGCTACACTTTTGAAAGCCTTGGCGCATCCGGCTCGCATTGCCATTTTACAGCGTATTATGGTGGCTAATACTTGTATTTGTGGGGATTTGGTTGGCGAATTGGGCTTGGCGCAAGCTACCATATCGCAGCATTTAAAAGAATTAAAAAATGCCGGTTTAATACAAGGAACTATAGAGGGTGTAAGCGTTTGTTATTGTATTCATCCAGAAAACTGGAAAAAATTAGAACAGCATTTAAATGGCTTTTTAAATGAATATAAAGGGCCAGTTAGCTGCTGTTAAAAAAAATTTATTTGATTAATCGTTAAATTGCAATATATGAATGTTTCAGAAATGATGACTTGGAAAGAGTTTAGGACTGCTCTGGTAGCAAATCCGATGTTAGACTTACAATTTCAATATGCTGAAGACAAATGGGTTTCGCCTTCTTATCATATTACAGAATTAAAATACGCACCTATCACTTCTGTTGATTGTGGTGGTGTGGTAAACAAATGGACAGAAATTATCATCCAGCTTTGGGAGCCAGAAAATCAGCAGCAGCTTAAATCTATGAAAGTTAGAAAAGCTGTTTCTATTATAGAATTGGTAGAAAAATCTTTAAATATTGAGGCTGATGCGGTTGTAAAAGTAGAATTTGGTAACCAAGAATATGATACCAGACAGTTATTACCAAAAGCTTTTATCAAAGATGAAGAGAATTTCATTATAGATTTAAGACCCGATGTTACCCAATGTAAAGCTATAGAAAGAGGTGGAAGTTGTGGTACCACTCCAGCAGGAGAAGAATGTTGTGCACCATCGGCTGTAAAGCCAAAAATCCAATTAAAAAACTTAGTTACGCAAGAAGGAAACAGCTGCGAGCCTGGTTCTGGATGTTGTTAATTTTTAATAATTTAAATAGAATAGATGAATATTTTAGTTTTATGTACAGGCAATAGTTGCAGAAGCCAAATTGCTGAAGGTTATTTAAAGCATTTTGCACAAGAGCATGCAAATATTTATAGTGCTGGAATAGAAACACATGGTGTAAACCCAAGAGCAATTGCTACCATGAAAGAAGATGGTATAGATATTTCTAAGCACACTTCTAACCACGTGGATGAATACACTAGCATAGATTTTGATTATATGATAACCGTGTGTGACCATGCAAAAGAAAATTGTCCGTATTTTCCTACACAGGCTCAGAAATTTCATTACAACTTTCCAGACCCAGCCAAAGCACAAGGTACAGAAGAGGAAATTATGGCCCAGTTTAGAGAAGTAAGGGAAATGATTAAAAATTACGCACAGAATTTTGTAGCTACCTACGTTAAAAAAGATTAAGATATGTCTGCAAATAACTGCGCTCCGGCGGTAGAGCGGAAAAAATTAGGATTTTTAGATCGTAATTTAACCTTATGGATTTTTATTGCCATGATATTAGGCGTGGCCTTAGGTTATTTTATACCATCATCCTCTGCTTATATCAACTCTTTTTCTAGCGGAACAACCAATATACCTTTAGCCATTGGTTTAATTTTAATGATGTACCCGCCATTGGCTAAAGTAAAATACGAAAACATGGGCGAGGTATTTAAAAACACCAAAGTGTTAAGAGCTTCGCTTATTCTAAATTGGGTTATTGGCCCTATTTTGATGTTTGTTTTAGCTATTACTTTTTTAGCTAACTACCCAGAATATATGGTTGGCTTAATTTTAATTGGCTTAGCCCGATGTATTGCCATGGTAGTAGTTTGGAATGAGCTAGCAGAAGGAAACAGAGAATACGCAGCGGGTTTAATTGCCTTAAACAGTATTTTTCAAGTGCTTTTGTACAGTGTTTATGCTTATATTTTTATTACCGTTTTACCTCCATTTTTTGGCTTAAGCAGTTTAGCTGTTGATATAACCATGAGCCAAATTGCCGAGAGTGTTTTTATCTATTTAGGGATTCCTTTTAAGATGGGTATTGTCAGTAGATATAGCCTAATTAAACTCAAAGGCGAAACGTGGTTTCAAGAAAAATTTGTTCCTTTTATATCGCCTATTACTTTAATTGCCTTACTTTTTACCATTGTGGTAATGTTTAGCCTAAAAGGCAAATTAATGATACAAATACCTTTGGATGTGGTTAGAATTGCTATCCCCTTACTCATTTACTTTGCGGTGATGTTTATCCTGAGTTTTTATGTAGGAAAATATTTTGGTGCCGATTATTCTAAATCAACATCTATAGCCTTTACAGCTACCGGAAATAATTTTGAGCTGGCTATAGCCGTAGCAATAGGCGTTTTCGGTATTAACTCTGGGCAGGCTTTCGCCGGAGTCATTGGCCCTTTGGTAGAAGTACCTGCTTTAATAGCTTTGGTAAATTTAGCCTTTTGGTTTAGAAGAAAGTATTATCCTGTGGAGAGCGGGATATAATGATGAATGAAAGTTCAATGAAAAGTACTTTTCTGAAAAATAGAAGCAAAAGTAATAAAATAAGAAAAGCCATAAAATATGGCTTTTCTTATTATGAATATTATTTCTGAGCTTCTCGCTTTCACACTCATAAAACTATTTATGGTGTTTTAGTCGGTTTTAAAGCCGATTCTTTGATATAAATTTTATTTCCTTTACTATCAACATAGTAAATGCGGTCTTTACCATCGCGGTAAACGCTTTGCCCGGCTGGCCCAACTTTATCTTTTATTTGTTGGTCTAGAACTTTGGCTCCGCCTTTTACACCCAGTTCTGCTGTTTTATTACCAACTTTCTTTGCGCCTTTTTTAATATCGTTTACAACAGTATCTGTTTTGGTTTCTTTTTCTTGGGCAAATGCGGCAATACTTACCATACCAGCAAATGCAGTTGTTAAAATTAACTTTTTCATAGTGAATTATTTTTGGATATATCATCCAAAAGAGATGCCAATTATGAAGGCTGGTTGTGGTTTATGAAGCTTTCTGGCTGCTGTATATCTAATTTATAGGTTTTGCCTTGGTTTAATAATGCTTGAAAGCTGTGCTTAGATAGTGCTTGGTATTGATAGTTTTTTAACGCTTTAGCCGTATAAATGGCACATAAAGGTTCCCAAAATTGTTGGTTATGGTAGGCGTAATAATCATAATCGGGAAACTGTTGATAATTTTTTATCAGTTTAGTAATAGTTAATGGTTGCAGATTTATCAAATCGCAAGCTAAAACTATAAAATCTGTTTCGGGGTGTAATTGATGTGCAGAAAGTAAGCCGTTTAATGGTCCTTCAACTTCATGCTGGTCTATGATAAAGCTGGCTGGGCTAAAATAAGCTTGATATTGCTCTAACTGTGTTTTATTAATAGAAATAAAAGTTTGGAGGTTAAAAGGGTTGAGTTTATCGGCCATCAAGGCAAACCAAGGCTGTTTACCTTTTAAAATTAAGCCTTTATCGGTCCCCATTCTTTTACTTTGGCCTCCGCATAAAATTAATCCGCTTAAAGTTGACATCAGCTTATTTTTTATCAGAATGACCTAAGCTTTTATCAGGATTTACCTGATCTCTTATCAGTTGTTTCAGCTCTTTTACTTCTGGAAACCGACCTTCTTTTTTCCTATCAAACAGCTCTAGCTCATTAATGCTAATGGTATACTTACCACTTGTTTCGCTAGGTTTTAGGCTTACGGCAGCTACATCATCAGTAAAAGTTGATAAAATTTCTTGTGCCATGTAGGCTGCTCTTAACATCCAATTGCATTTTGGGCAATATTCTATGGTGATGGTTGGTTTCATTTAAAAAACTATTTAAATTTAAATAATCAAATTGCTGAAATATTATTTGTTAAATTACACAAGATATGCTTACTAAAGATAAAATTTTTTCGGTTCTGAAGGGCAATAAAGCCCAATTGCAAGAATTTGGTATATGTAGCATAGGCTTATTTGGTTCGTATTTAAGAAATGAGCAGTCTTTAAAAAGTGATATTGATTTATTAATTAATTTTATTCCTGAAAAAGAGAATTTTGATAATTATATGGCGGCATATGATTTTTTTGAAAGACTTTTTACAGGAGAAAAGGTTGAGATTGTTACTAAAAAAGGATTGAGTAGGCATATTGGTCCAAAAATTTTGAACGAAGTACAATATGTCTAAAGATGTAAATGAATATTTAAGGCATATTCAAGATGAATGTGACTATTTAATATCTGTAATTGTAAATATTTCACTAGATGATTTTTTAGAGGATGAGACTTTAAAAAGAGCTACCGTAAGAAGTCTAGAAATTATTGACGAAGCTTCAAAGAAAATTCCTTTAACATATAAAGATACTTGGTCTTTTATTGAGTGGCGAAGTATGGCCGGAATGAGAGATCGACTTATACATGATTATATAGGCGTAAACTATATCATAGTTTGGGATGTACTTCAAACAAAAATTCCAGTTCTTAGAAAAGACATCTCTAAGATATTAGAAAGAAAAAACTAACCCTCAAATTCATAAACGTGTTTATTGGCATCGCCAGTAATTTTTGGCAAGAACAATTTCCGCCCCATTCTTTGGTTCCATCGGTAAAATATTCGCATTTCCATATGGGCGCTTCGTGTTTTATCCTATCAATAATATATCTGTTTGCAGCATAAGCTTCTTTTCTGTGTGGCGAGCAGGTAATAACCACCACGGCAGATTCTCCGGCCATCACTTTCCCCGTTCTATGTTGGGCTAATGCTTTAGTTAAATGCCAACGTTTTGCGGCTTCTTCTACAATGCTACATATCATTTTGCTAGCCATACTTTCATGTGCTTCATAGTCTAGATAGTCAACCGTTTTGCCAGCACTATTATCTCTTACTTCACCACTAAACAAGACTACAGCACCCGCTTTAGGGTCGTGGGCTAAACTTAGCAATTGAACCAAATCTAAATCTGTAGCACTCAAAGGGGCTATATCAACCTCCGCTACTTGGGGGAATAACGCTGATTTCATCATTTTCATGGATTAAATGGCTTAATGCTACAAATTCATCATGTACAGCAAAGCGGCAAAGGTTTAGTAAAGCAGAAGCTTTAGGTTGTTGTTTAGCTAAGTGAGCCTTTAAATCTGCAATGGTTTTAAGGTCTTCTTCTAAGAGAAAATCTTTATCGAAATAATCTTTAAGGGCGGCAAAAACTTTTATTTTCATAGTGATTTCTATCCTCCAATTTCTAACATACTAAGGCTGCTTCCTGTAAATTTAAGGCTTTGTTTTTGTTTCATAGCATACTGCAATTTCTGCTTTAAAAGCTCTTCTGGGTCTTCATCGGCCATGTAGACAGATTTATTACTGCTTAAACAACCAAATAAATTTCCTTGTGCATCCATACGTAAGCGGTTACAATCATGGCAAAATGGTGTGCTTTCATTCGCGATAATTCCGAAGAAATAACCTTCCTGCGTTTGCCAGTAATTGGCTGTTGCCGATGCTTTTCTTATCGCTCTGGTAAATTGATAGTGCTGAGCTATACTAGACAGAATTTCATCTTTAGTGAAAATTTGAGATGCTGCTTGCTCATGCAAATGTCCCATGGCCATCAATTCTAAAAACCTGATAGGGATATTTAACTTAAAAGCATATTGTAACAAGGGTAAAATTTCTTGCTCGTTTATCCCTTTCATGATAACGGCATTTAATTTAACATTTAAACCCACTTTAATAGCTGTTTCAATACCGTTTAATACTTCTTGTACTTTTTTTCTTTTGCTTATTTTTTGGAAAGTAAGTTCATCTATGGCATCTAAAGAAATATTAATACTACCTAAACCCGCATTTTTTAGTTTGGATGCTTGCTTGGCTAATAAAAAACCATTTGTGGTTAAGGTAATTTCTGGTATGTCTAGTTTATTAAGTTCATGAATAAGAACATCAAGCTCGTGATAAAGTAAAGGTTCTCCTCCGGTAAGTCTTATACTGTCTAATTGTAGGTATTGATGTAGTTTTGCAACTCTTTTCACAAAGAAATCTACCTTTTGTTGAGGTTTGCTAGCTACGTTATCGCTGCCCATAGTACAGTAAGAGCAATTAAAATTGCAATGATCTAGCAGGCTAAGCCTTAGCTTTTTAAACTTTCTGTTGTAGATATCTTCAATCCCCTCCATTACATCAAAAATAAAAGTTTAAAAGAAGCAATCGCTAATACCACGGTTAATAAATATCTGATGGTAGAAATTTTAAAGTATCGACTACCAACGTATGCGCCTGCAAATCCTCCGGCTAAAGCCGAAAAAAACCAAAGCCATACCGATGAATCTTGTATTTCTAAAGCTTGTGTGTAACCCAAAAGCCCTGCCATAGAGTTGCAAACAATAAATAAGGTTGAAACCGATGCCGATTCTTTACTATTTGCCCAGCCCGTTAAAATAAGCAACGGACTTAAAAATATACCACCACCTATGTTTAAAACACCCGATATTAAGCCTAATAATGCTCCCCAAATTAAAGCTTTTACCAAAGGAATAGCTTTTTTTATGTGTTTTTCTTGGCCACTAAAACCTAATAACCTGATGACAGGAAATATTAAAGCTGCGCCTAAAAGTATATGATAGACTTTTGTGTCTAAGACGACTTTTGAGCCTAAAAATGCAAAAGGAATAGAGCTTAGCAAGAAAGGCCAGCATAAATGCCATTTAAAAAATCCTACTTTGTAAAACTGAATAAAACCTACTCCTGCTACTATAATATTAAGTAAAAGCACCATGGTTTTATATTGAGCTAGCGGAATAGAGAAAATAGACAGTACAGCCAAATAGCCACTAGCACCACCATGCCCAACAGATGCGTATAAAAATCCAACTGAAAATAAAGCTAATAACAATAAGGTTTCTACACTCATACAAATTGCTGTTTTGTTAGGTGAATTTCAGCAAAATCTTGTTTTGGAGCATCACAAACAGGGCAAAAATAGGAATCTAAACTGTTAAAACTTGTTTTTGGAGCTATTTCTTGTGTAGGGTCTCCATAACGTTCATCGTAAATGGTTAAACAGTTTTTACATTGGTATACGCTGTGTTTTTGTACCTGCTTAGGTTGTTCTTTTTCTATTTCTGAGCTCTTACCCGTATTTTCTCTGAGGTGATAGTAAAGGTTGCATATTTCTATCAATTTGGGAGCCAGTTGCTCTAAGGTAACACCATCATGAAAAGTGATATATTCTTTTGAATTTGGATTGAAGTTTCGGGTATACAAAAGCTCATATAATTCTTCTCCTTTACTATTTCTACTATTTCTCTTTCTGATGACGATAGCACTAAATAAGCCTGTTTTAGGCTTGGTTTTTATGGCAAAACATAAACGATAGGTTCTTAAATCGGCTTCTTCAAATTGTTTAACCAGTTCTATTTTTAGCTTTAAAGCTTCCTCGCATAAGTCTTCTACTTGCCAATTTAACTCGTTTGCAGCATGTCTAATATTAATTCTAAATTTATCTAATAAACTACTCCAATAAGTTCTGTCTTTTATATTGATATTCTTGATAACTATGGATTTCCAACTTGTTGTATAGAGTTGTCCTATCCTTGTCGACTTACAAATTTCGCAAACAGCTTTTAAAAATTTGATGCTATATTCTTCATGTCTTCTGTAAATACCTAGCCAAAGTTTATTCTCGCTATATTTATTTAAACCTTCATAATAGGGCAATTGAAAATCTGTATGGATTAAAGGTTTTTGAATCTCCTGCTGATGAAAATTATGGTTCTTAAGAACCTGAGTGTAAATATCTTCTCCGTTAATATTTACTTCTTGCTTACTAAAATCTTGATGGATATAATCTTCTAGAACCAAGCTTAAAGCAGCAATATCTTCAGAATAAATAAGAGAAGGCCAACAAAACATATTGTTGGTTTTAGGAAATCTGATGTACAAATACCAGAAATTATTGGTTTCAGAGGCTATAAAATTAAGGTTGCCCGTAAAAAAGGGAATTAAATTTTGGTAATAATCTACAATATTAATTTTAAGCTTAGGCTGATGATTGAACCCATCTAATATGTCTTTATAAACACCTTCTGTTAACCATAAAGATGTTTGGAAAATTTCTTCTGTAACGTAAGAACTTACAATATTAGGAAACTCATCTTGGTCTATTTCATAAGGGATATCATGAACCATAAACCTATCTTTTAGGTCTTCCAGTGCAGTTTCTGCAATTTTAAATAAAATTTGTTGGCGGTTACCAATTCTTATATTCTCAACATTGCACTGTTCTGCAATGGTTAATATTTCATGTAAATCTCCGGTAGAAACAATGCCACCTGGTAAGTTTATTTTGACGATATGCTCTTCCATAGAAATTAGATTAGATTTAAAGCTACTTCCTCTTTTCGGGATGCTTCATCGAGGATTTTTTTAACTTCTGCTTTGCAAGAGCCACAACCTTGGCCTGCACCTGTGGCAGTACATAAGGCGTTCAAATCTGTACAGCCCATAGCTATTTTTTCTTCTAAATTACCTTTACCAACATTATTACAGCTACAAACCAATTTACCTTTAACTGCCTCTGCTTTTTTACCGCTTCTAAGCAGTTGCATCCTCTTTTCGCTCAGTTCTATTTTATTAGCAATAAGCTCTTTAAATTCTAGAAACTCAGTTTTATCTCCAATAAGGATAGCGCCAACCAGTTTATCTTGTTTAATAATGCATTTCTTATAGTATCGCTTAGCTTTATCGATAAAAACTATTTCTTCGTAAGTTTCGTCTGGGCATTCTGGTAAACCAATACTGCATAAATCAAAACCATGAATTTTTATCAAGTTCATGCTGGTGCTTCCGCTATAATAGCTAGCAATATCTCCGTTTAAATAATTGGCAACAACGGTAGCTTGTTGTTCTGCGGCAGCGGTAATGCCGTATAAACTGCCGTTAAACTCGGCAATTTCACCAATAGCATAAATGGCAGGGTCATTTGTTTGTAGATAATCATTAACCACAACACCTTTTTTGCAGTTTAAGTCGCTTGCTTTAGCCAGTTCTATATTGGGTGTAGTACCAATAGCTAAAATGATAGCATCGCAGTTTATTTTTCTACCACTTTTTAAACCAATGGCGGTAAGTTTAGATCTTCCGTAATACAATTGTACTTCATCATCATAATAGATATCGCAACCTAGGTCTACCATTTCCTCATGTAAAAGCTGACTGCCCAAAGCATCTAGCTGCCTACCCATAAACCTAGAACTTCTTTGGATGATGGTAACTTTAACACCTATCTCTCTTAAAGAAGCGGCCATTTCTAAACCTAGCAATCCACCGCCATAAATAGCAACATGGGCGTTTTTAGGGATATGATTTTTAAAGTTATCAGCATCTGTACGGCTTCTCATGGTAAAGATGCCCTTTAAATTTGGTAAGTTTTTAGGTACTGATGCCCGGCTTCCTGTTGCCATGATGAGGATATCGTAAGGGGTTTTTCTGCCCAAATTATCTATCACTAATTTTTGCTCTCGGTCTATTTTTTCTACACTTACACCACGGTGAAGCCTAATTTTATAATCAGGTTCTTCTTCATCTGTCATCTTAACCAATTGCTCCCAGCCTTGTTCACCACTGATATAGTCTGGTAGCATAACCCTATTATAAAAAGGAAAATTTTCTTTACTAAAAATAGTTATGGCATCTTCTTGGTTAATTTCTCTATAAGCCTTTACAAAGCCAAAAGCACCTGCCCCGGCACCAATAATAACTATCTTTTGTTCTGGTTTTTGATATTTGGCAACCTTAACAGCACAATATTTAAAATCTGGCTCTTTAGAAATTGGGTCTAGCAAATCATTGGTGATATTATTTGCTCGGTTTAAATCATTTCCAAGGATTTTGCCCCAATGCATAGGCAAGAAAACAACACCAGGTTTTATGGTATTACCAATTTTAACTTTTGCTCTTACTTCTCCGCGGGCAGAAGTTATGATGGCGATATCATCTTCTTTCAGTTCTAATTGCTCTGCATCCTGAACATGAATTTCTAAATAAGCTTGTTTAATATGTTGATTTAGCTTATTTACTTTACCTGTTTTACTTCTCGTATGCCATTGGTCTCTAATACGGCCAGTGGTTAAAATAAAAGGAAAATCGGGATTTGGTTTTTCGCTAGTTAAAGTATCTGGTACGGCATGTAAGATGGCTTTTTGTGATGGTGTATAAAACTTTTTATCCTCAAAGAGTCGCTTAGTGCCGTTTTGTTTATGCTTTTTATAAGGCCATTGAATACTTCTATGCTCTTTTAAAATAGTGTAGTTTAAGCCAAAAATATCTATGTTAGTGCCTTTGGTGAGTTTGGTATGTTCTATAAATATCTCTTCTACATTGTTATAGCTGAAGCTATTATAGCCCATTTTTTGAGCAAATTTGCAGATGATTTCAGCATCAGGCAAGGCTTCTCCGGGTGCATCTACAGCTTTATGTAAGTATGTAATTCTCCGCTCAGAATTTGTCATGGTACCTTCTTTCTCTGCCCAGGCTGCTGCGGGTAAAACAACATCAGCGTAAGCTAAAGTTTCTGGTTTATTACTGATTTCTTGTACCACTACAAATTTTGCTTTTTTCAAAGCGGCTTCGGCTTGTCTGGTATTGGGTAAGCTGGTTAATGGGTTGGTACACAGTATCCAGATAGCTTTTAATTGCCCTGTTTCTAAGGCTTCAAACATTTCTGTTGCCGTTAAACCAGGCTTTTCTTGTATTTCTTTTCCACCCCAAAATGCTTGTACTTCTTGGCGGTGTAGTGGGTTGTTTAAGTTGCGGTGGGCAGGTAGAAGGTTTGATAAGCCTCCAACTTCTCTGCCGCCCATGGCGTTGGGTTGGCCAGTTAATGAAAACGGACCAGCTCCAGGTTTGCCAATTTGTCCAGTAATTAAGTTGAGGTTAATCAAACTTAAGTTCTTGTTGGTGCCAATAGCACTTTGGTTAAGCCCCATGGTCCACATACTGATAAAGCCTTTTGCTTCACCAATATATTGTGCGGCAAGTCTAATATCATTGGGGTTCAAGCCGCAAATATGAGCCGCTTCTTCTAAACTTTTTTCAAAAACTACGGCTTTGTAAGCTTCATAACCTTCTGCATGTTGTTGAATAAAATTGATGTCAATATAACCTTGCTCTATAAGAAGCCGGCCAATAGCATGGTTAAGGGTAATATCTGTGCCAGGGTTTAACTGCAAATGTAAATCTGCTATGGCACAAGTATCGGTTACACGCGGATCAACAATAATGATTTTAACATCCGGGTTGGCAGCTTTATGAGCTTCAACCCTTCTCCAAATGATAGGATGACACCATGCTGGGTTAGCACCTGTAACATAAAAACAATCTGCCAGTTCTATATCATCATAGCAAATAGGTACGCTATCTTCGCCGATAGACATTTTGTAGCCTACAACAGCACTACTCATGCATAATCTAGAATTGGTATCTATATTATTACTGCCTATAAAGCCTTTTATAAGCTTATTAATGACATAGTATTCTTCTGTTAAACACTGCCCCGATGCATAGAAAGCAACCGAATTTGGGCCGTATTTTTCTATAAAAGTTTTAAAAACAGCAGCGCTACGTTCTAAAGCATCATCCCAGCTTACTCTTTGTAAGGGCATGCTTTTATTGTAGCGCATTTGCGGATACAGTAATCTATCGCTTTTATCGTTAACAGTATGGTGCAAGTTAAGACCTTTGCTGCAAAGCATTCCTTTGCTAGAAGGGTGATTCTTATCTCCTTCAACAAAAATATTTCCGTTTTTTTCCTTTTGGATAAGCACACCGCAACCAACTCCGCAATAGCTGCAGGTAGAAGTAAGTTGTTCTGCTATTTTTTTTGTTTGCGGCATAATTTCAATTATTTCAATGGTTTTAAGGATAAGTCTTTAGTATCAACAGCTTGTGTTTTCTCTGTAGAGAATTTGGTAATGAGGATAATGATGGAAACGAGAATGATGATGTAGCCTATATATTGAAATGCTTGAACATAGCTGATTGATTCTACTTTAAACAAGAAACCAAAGGCCATGCCTCCTAAATTCCCGCCGGCACCAACAATACCGCTTACCATCCCTACATTTTTTTCATTAACAAAAGGCACAATGCCATAAGTAGCACCATTAGCCATTTTTAAAAATAATGCGAAGGTTAACATAGAAACAATGGCTAATACAAACGAGCCTGATAAAGCAAATAATACTAAGCCAAAACCTTCTAACAACAACATTATAGCTAGTAAAATACCTTTACCTTTTAAACCGTATTTTAATCCGGTTTTGTCTGATACGATGCCGCCCATCGCTCTGGCGAAAATATTCATGAAACCGAATACACCAGCCCAAAAGCCGGCACTACTTTGCGATAGCCCAAAAGAGTCTACAAAATGAAGAGCGGCTATGTTGTCAAAGGTTATTTCCATACCAAAGCACATGGCGTATGCTAAAGTTAAAGCCCAAACTCGCCAATCTGCCAAAATAGACCAATCTGTTTTAACTGCGGCTGATTTCTCTTTGTTAATCTCGTCAAAATTTCCTGCAGGAGTATCTTTAGTATATTTCCAATATAAAAAGGCGGCTACAAGCATCATTAATCCTGGTACAATCATGGCGTACCTCCAGGCTTGAGCATCAGTATAGCCAAAGCCTACAATAGCAGCAAAAATTAAGGGCATTACCATATTGGTAACACCACCGCCTAAATTTCCCCATCCTCCGGTTATTGCGTTAGCGGTTCCTTTAATTTTTGGAGCAAACATCATAGAAGTATGGTATTGTGTAATCACGAAAGATGCTCCTATAAAGCCTATTGCTAGCCTAAACAGTAAGAAAGTCTCATAAGAATCGGCCAAACCAACTAAAAACACAGGTAAAGAACCCAAGCATAATAACCAAATTGCCGCTTTACGTGGCCCTATAACATCACATAGCCTTCCTATTACTAACCGGGCTATGATGGTAGAGGCTACAGAGGCTATAATAAGGTTGCCAACTTGGGCTTTGCTTAAACCAAGCTCTGTTCTTATGGTTGGCATTAAAGGAGCTAAACCAAACCATCCGAAGAAACAAACGAAAAACATGAGCCATGTAATATGAAATGTTCTCATTTGTATGCCTTTTATACTAAATAAGTTGAGTTTTTCTAGTGGTTTTTCGCTTGATTTTATCATAATTATTGTATTTGACTGATTTTAAATCTATTTAATTGAAAAATTTTGAATGATTTTTAAAATTCATTAAAAAAATAGATAACAAATGTTCTTTTTATTGATATAAATTTATCATAAGTAATATTTTAAGACAAATTTTTAAGTCAAATACGTTAATTTATATGATTTTAGTAATATTTATGTGTTATTTATATTGGTTTTTGATGATTTTTTATGACTTATGTTTAATTATTGATGATTTTTTAATCGAAATACTCAAAAAAAGAGGCTTGTTTTTGTAAAAATTACTTTATTAGTTGTTTTATTTGGTCAATTATTCTTAAAAACCTTTTTTATTTGAGTTTTTATCGATGAAAAATCAGTTTATTACTTTGATTATTTGCCTAATAATCAGAAATAGAGAATTTATCTATCAATAAGCTCAATAATTTATCATGTATTTCCTTATATTTTGGATGATGAACGATTTCTTTCTTATTTCTTGGTCTTTCTAAAGGTATATCTACAATTTCTTTAATAGTTGATGCTGGGCCGTTGTTTAAAACCACTACCCTGTCTGATAAAAAGATGGCTTCTTCAATATCATGGGTAACCATTACAATAGTTTTATCTCTATTGTCTAAATTCCAAAGTTTTAGAAGTTCTATATGCATAGCGCTTTTGGTTAAGGCGTCTAAAGCACCAAAAGGTTCATCAAGTAATAAAATTTTAGGGTTAATAGCAAAAGCTCTTGCTATAGCAACACGTTGCTTCATTCCCCCAGATAAATGACCAGGTAATTTGTGTTGGTGCTCCCAAAGGTTTACCATTTTTAGGTTCTTTTCAACGATAGCTTTTTTCTCTTCTTTAGAGATGTTTTTAAAAGAAGAGTCTATCGCTTCATATATATTTTGAAACACCGTAAGCCATGGTAATAGAGAATAGTTTTGAAAAACGATACCTCTGTCTGGTCCGGGTCCTTTTACTACTTGTTCGTTAGCAATTACCTCTCCACTTGTTGGGTTTACCATCCCAGAAATGGTATTCATTAAAGTTGATTTTCCGCAACCAGAATGCCCAATTAAAGAAATGATTTCTCCCTTTTTAATATCCAAACTAATATCCTGTAAAGCGGTATATAAGCCCTTTTTGCTTTTAAAAGAAACGGTAACATTTTTAATTTTGATAGCTGTTGGTGCTAATAATTTAGCTATTTCTTCTTTGGTTTCGGCTTCTTCAGCCTGTAAAAGATCTAGTTCTTCTTGTGTTAAATTTTTCATCGTTAAAAGATTTAAAAGGTTATTTATTTTCCCAGGCAAAAGCCATTTTTAAAGTATTAAAGAATTTATCTAGTAATAAGCCCACGCTGCCTATAATTAGAATAGCAACTAAGATTTTTTCTAACGAAAGGCCGTTCCAACTATCCCATACAAAAAAGCCAATACCAGAGCCTCCAGAAAGCATTTCGCCGGCAACAATTACCATCCAAGCTATACCAATAGATAGTCTTAGCCCTGTTATCATGTGGGGTAGGGTATAGGGGATTAAAATTTTAGTAAGGTATTTAAACTTAGAAAAGCCAAAAGCTTTGCTTACATTTTTATGGTCTTGCGGTATGTGCGCTACACCAAAGGATGTATTAATTAAAGTTGGCCATAAAGAGGTAATGGTAATGATAAATATGGTAGCTCCGGCAGCGGCTTTAAACGCCAATAAGCCTAAAGGGAACCATGCTAAAGGTGAAACCGGACGAAGAATCTGGACAATAGGATCAAAAAGGCGCATGATAAATTTAGAAGAGCCCATTAATATCCCTAAAGGAATAGCTATTAAGCTTCCAATACTGAAACCTAAAAATACTCTCCATAAAGATGCGGTAAGTTGTAATCCTATGCCTTTATCATTTGGACCGTAATCATAAAATGGTTCGGCAAACATTTCTTTGGCAACTTGCCAAGTAGCAACTGGGCCTGGTATTTCACTTTCTGTAAGAATGGTGATACCCTGCCATATCAAACATAATAAAAGCATGCTGGCTGCAAAAGATACGATTTGGCCGATGGTGTTTTTAATGAATGTATTTTTCATAATGTTGTTTTTAAAGAAACCCTTGTACTACACTTTAGGGGTTTAGGTAGTACAAAAGGGTTTCAAACCTAAACTAAATTGATATTTATTTTTTGGTAGTTTTTAGATAAGCGCCAATGTTTGCAGGGTCAAAACTTACATCGTAGGTTGTTTTGAAAGGAACCATATCTGGTTGGATAGGTACTTTCATTTCTTTAGCTACTTCGGCAAATAAATCATCGAGTACTAATTTTTCTGCAATGGCTTTGTAGTTAGGTTCTGCTTTTAGCATTCCAAATCTTACATATTGAGCCATAAACCACATGCCGTATGATTTTTTAGGAGTATTTACAAGGCCTCCCTTGTAAAAAGTCATAAAGTCACCTTTGTATCTTTGAACGCCTAAATCGCATCCCAAATCGCTAGAGCCCATTAATCTGGCTTCAATCACGGCTAATGGTGCATTAACATAATAAGGTTTAGTTAACCAAGAAGCTGCTTTTTTTCTGTTGCTCAATACATCAAGCCATTTGCAAGCCTCAATAATGGCTTTCATTACTTGTTTGAGTTCTTGTTTGTTGGTGTTGGCAAATGCTGCATTTACAACTAAAGCTTTCTCTGGATGATCTTTCCAGATATCTTGCGAAGCTATGTGAGTAAAACCAATGCCTTGTGATGCTGCAACACCATTCCAAGGTTCGCCTACAGAAAAACCTTCCATATTATCAACCTTCATATTGGCTACCATTTGCGGCGGAGGAATGGTAATAATACCAACCGATTTTTGATTAACACCAGCTGCTGCAAGCCAGTTGCGTAGCCATATATCATGGGTTCCACCTGGGAAAGTCATGGCAAAGGTTACTTCTTTTCTAGCCTGTATTTTCTTGATGGCGGCACCAACTTTAGCTATTTCTTTATATCCTAATAGGTTACAAAAATCTTTAGATAGGGTTATGGCTTGTCCGTTATTGTTTAGTACCATAGCAATTTTCATTTCAGAACCTGCTTTTCCGCCAATACCAGTGTAAACAGAAAAAGGCATAGAAAATAAACAATGTGCGCCGTCTAGTTCACCGTTAAGGATTTTGTCTCTGATATTTGCCCAAGATGCTTCTTTAGATAATTCTACATCTAAACCATATTTAGCAAAAAGGCCAAGTTCTTTTGCGGCTACCAATGGAGCGCAATCTGTTAAAGGGATAAAACCTAGTTTTATTTTTTTTGCACTAACTGTTAAGGTGTTAAGTGCTAATATGAGGGCAAAAAATGCCCCTAAACGGTAGTTTTTAATACGTTTCATGATATAAAAGGATTAATGTTATTGTTTAATAGCTGATGGTTTGGTATATAAGAAATCTGGTTTGATGTTAATCATCAAATAACCAAAATGCCCTGTTTTATTATAATCTGCAGGAGATCCAGGTTGAGCTTTTGCGATAACCATATTATCTTCTGCTTTCATGATAGAGTAGCCCAGTTCTACCGTAGTAAATTTATTGAGGGTATAATTGATGCCTAAATCTACTTCTTGCCCGAGTTTTTGAGAATTGCTATTAGCTAAAGCTTGAGCTGTTTCAAACAAATGGTAGTCTGCTATAACATAAAATTGATTGGCGGTAAATTTGGTTTTAAAGTAATAATCTTTTAAACCGGCAGCAGGTGAGCCTGTTGGAGCGTAAAAATAATCCATGGTGCCCCAGAACTTATGTGGTGTGCCATATAAAGGATCAAACCTCTTACTTTCAGTTGTAGGAGTTGTTGTTTTATTGCCCGATAAATAGTCAAAACCGGGACCTAAAGTAAATTTGCCTTTACTGTAATTGGCGCTAATGGTATAATGGTAAGCATCTAGCTTCTTGCCATCTCTATCATGTCCGTTTTGATGATAGTAAGCCGCTTGTACAGCTACTTTGCCAAAGCCTGATGCATTGCCAAAAACAGGTGTAATCATAGCGCCGAAGGTATTTCTGTTATGCGTTCCGTTGATGTCAAAAAATCTTCCGTAAACTTTTCCTCCTCCGCTATTTACACTGTCTAGTCGGTATTTTCCAAATTCATCATGAAAATAAAGAGCCGAAATTCTAGTTTGACCAAATTTTCTGGCTACATAAATACTAGTAAAGTTTTTATAATCTTGGTTTCCGCCATTAGTATTGGGTGGGTTTGTGAATGTAGGGGTGCCTGTTTTAGCACTATTACCTGCAGCATTTACTAAAGGTATCATGTTGGCAGGTGTGGGTACCAAAACGCCATTATTATTTTTTACACTTGCCGGAATATTTGCAGGCACATAATTGGTTCTGGCAAAGTTTTCATTATTTTGGTTAAAAGCATAACCAATATCTACTTGCCACCCTTGGTGTACCACTTTTAACAGCGCCATATCAAACCTGCGTCCTTGTTGAAGCCAGTCTAAATTACCTATCAATCGGGCATCATCATAAATTAATTCTTGTCGGCCAATTTTTAAAGATAGGTTATCAAAAAGCTTAAATTTGATAGTTGTATCAGCTTTATTTGCTAAGGTTAAATCGGCCCAACTTTCATGAAGCATAAAGCGGCTGCCATCTGCCTGTGATATGGTAGAGGCATCTTGCCCCCAAACTCTTACATCTTGTGCGCTTACTCCAAAAGTTAGTCTATCCCATTTGTAACCAAAATTTAATCTAGTTCTTTGTGAAATAAAAGCTGCTGTTTTAGCACCATTAGGAACCAGGTTTGCAAAGCCTTTTCTTACTTCGCCACGAGGTCTTATTTGACCTGTTAAAGAAAATTGGGCGTGTGTCTGGATGGATGATAAAGATAAAAGGAAGATGTAAAGAAGTTTCTGAAAGATTACTTTCTTATCTTGAAGTGTTGCTTTTAGGAGTGTAAAATCTATGCGACAAGACCTTACACGGTTTGATAAAAATTTATACATTTGTTTAAGTTTAATTTGTGTGAGCAAGTTGACTATTTAGCCCATTAGGAATTGCGACTTCCTGATGGGTTTTTTATTTATGTTTAGTTGAGTTTGTTCATTATTATATATTTTAAATTTTTTACCATGTTTTTATGTGATAAATATAATATATATAATAAAAATGTGCTAAAAATTTTACAAAAAATGATAAATTTTATATTTTTTGTAATAAAATACCTCTTAAATCTTTTTAATTTTACTTTTTTATAATAAAAACACAATAAATATCTAAAATTTTAAATAAAATTTATATGTATTTATTGTTTTCATATAAAATTTGGCTTTATTTTTAATAAAAAATATTATAAAATTCACTTATTTAAAAAAATAATTCGATTTTTATATGAAATTAATCATGTTTTTAGTGTTTAATTCATATTAGAGGTTTTAAAATATGCTTTTTAAGAATTATTTTATGGTATTTTCAATATAATATGTTAAAAAACCACAAAAAGCTTATTTTATTTGCTTAGAAACGAAATAAAAATGAAAAAAAGTAAAGTAGAATGTGATTTACAGACTTGTTTTATGTGTAAAATGTGTTTAAAGGAGTGGCATCCGGCTATTCATGCTCACAGAAGAACATTTCAAGTAAAAAAAGGCGAAAGAATTATTGAAGAGGGAGAAAAAGTAACAGGTGTCTATTTTGTTTTTGATGGAATAGTTAAAGTGCATAAAAAATGGGGTGATAAAGAACTTATTGTAAGGTTTGCAAATAAAGGAGCTGTTATAGGGCACAGAGGTTTGGGGAGTAAAAGCTCGGTATATCCTATATCAGCAACGGCATTAGAAGCTTCAACAGTATGTTTTATTGGCTTAGAATTTTTTAATGCTACATTAAAGGTAAATAATGAGTTTACTTACCAACTGTTGTTGTTCTTTGCTGATGAATTGCAGGAATCTGAACGTAAAATGAGGAATTTGGCCCACATGTCTGTAAAAGGTAGGGTAGCGCAAGCCCTATTTAATTTGGAAGAACAATTTGGAAGTACACCAAATGGAGGCTTAAATATCAGTTTAACCAGACAAGATTTAGCTTCTTACGCAGGAGCTACTTATGAAACTGTTTTCAGAACTATAAATGAATTAGTAGATCATAAAATATTACGTCTGGAAGGAAAGGATATTATCATTAGTGATAGGTCTAAATTAGCGGCTTTAACTAATATTATTATTTAAAATTATTGAAGGGGCTTGAAAAAAACAGGCTCTCCTTTCTCTAAATCAGTAATCTCAGCCGGGTGCCATGCAATGGCATTAGCATGTAATCCTAATCTAATATCTCCTGAGCCATTGATAGGTAAATACTGTAGTTCTTTTTGGTTATTGAAAGCAGGAAAAAACTCATCTAATGATGTTTTTCCTGTCCTAGTAAAACCTAAAGGTAGTTGTTCATTTAGGTTAGGTATTCCTAAACAAGAAAAAATAAAAGGCTCAACAAAAATCTTAAAAGTAACCAAACAAGAGAAAGGATTTCCAGGTAAGGCAAAAACAATTTTATCGTTTAAACATCCACACCAAATTGGTTTTCCTGGTCTTATGGCTGCTTTATGAAATAGCTTTTGTGTGCCTAATTCTTCTAAAATTTCTGGTATAAAATCGGCATCTCCGGCAGAAACACCACCATTTAAAATGATGATATCTGCACTAAGTGCATTTTCAATAGCTGTTTTGAGTGAATCTCTTTCATCAGTAAGATGCTCTGCTTTTACAGGATTTATCCCCAGTTTTTTGAGTAAAGCTTTTAATAAATGTAAGTTGCTATTGTTTATCTGTGTTGCCGATGCTGTTTGATGAACAGGTACAACTTCGTTTCCTGTAGTTAGTACAGCCACTTGAGGTAGTTTTTGTACTTTTAATATGTGTTTCCCTAAGGAGGCTAACAAGCCAATTTTTGCTGTATTGATTTGGCTGGCTTGCTGTAAAACCAATTCGCCTTCTTTTAAATCCTGTCCTTTTTGGGCAATATTTTGATAAATTTTGTAACTATCAATGTTCAATTTTGCTGTTCCATTTTCAAACAAAATATCCTCGTTACGGATGACGATATTAGCACTTTCAGGAACAGCAGCACCAGTCATGATTTTATAGCATTCGCCACTTGCTAATTTTTTAAAACTATTGTCTCCGGCATAAATCGTTTCTGTTATATGGTATGATGAAATGCCTTTTTCTAAATCTTGGATGTTGATGGCAATACCGTCCATAGCGGCTCTGTTAAAAGGCGGAAAATCTCTATTGGCAAAAATATCTTCAGCTAAGATACGGTCTAAAGCATCATCTAAATGCACCTCTTCGGTACCAAAAGATTTTGCTTTTGATAAGATAGTTTCTAGCGCTTTTTGGTAAGAAATCATGATTAATGACCTCCGCCTTTCATCATTTTTCTGGCATGAAAAACTGCTGGCAGTATAGCTTCCAAAGATTCTCTTGCGCCATCTGTACTACCAGGTAAAGTTATAATTAAGCTGTGCGAGATGGAGCCCGCTACACCTCTGCTCATCATGGCTAATGGGGTGCGTTGCTGGCCAAAATTACGCATAGCCTCGGTGATACCATCGGCATCTCTTTCTAAAATTTCTTTAACAGCTTCAACGGTATTGTCGCGTGGGCCAAGGCCTGTTCCGCCAGTGGTAAATATAAAGTGGATGTCTTGCTTTACCCAAGCTAAAATAGTTTCTTGAATTTTAGTTTTATCATCAGCAACTATTTGATAATCTGTTACATTAGCGTTAACATTAGTAAGCATTTCCTTGATAAGGATGCCGCTTTTGTCTTCTCTTTTGCCTGCTGCTGTACTGTCTGAGCATACTAAAATAGCACAAGTAGGAGAGGTAGCGAAGAACTTCTTCTTATCGCTTTTGCCACCTTTTTTATCTAGCAGTTTAATCCCTGATATTTCCAATGCTTTATCAACAGGCTTTAGCATATCGTAAATTTCTAATGCTGCTACAGAAACGGCAGTTAAGGTTTCCATTTCTATGCCTGTTCTGCCAATAGATTTTGCTTCGGCATAGATGATGATGCCACTTTTGCCTGATAAAGATTGGTTAAACCAATGTTGATGAAGTTCTGGGTTTAAAAATTCAAATTTTAAATCCATACCATCAATGGCAACAGGGTGGCAGTGTGGTAGCAATTGTGGGGTGAGCTTAGCACCAATAAAGCCTGCTGCTTTAGCAACATCAAATAAATTTCCCTTAGGAAGTTGTTCTTCTTTAATTAGTGCAATGGTTTCTTTGGAACAAAAAATAGCTCCAACTGCGGTTGCACTTCTTAAAGTTATTTGTTTGCTGCTGATATCTCTCATGTTGCTATAGCTTTGCTTCAAAGGTAAGCATCGCTTTAAATTTTTTACGCTTTAATCTATACGGATATAAACTTTACCTTCTTCAATTAAAACTGGGTAGATTTTAATAGAATAGTCATCGCCACTAAGGCAATCTCCACTTTTTAAAGAGAAAGTTTTTTTATGGAAAGGACAGGCAACCTTAGGTTCGCAATCATGTCCGGTGCTGCCAATCATCCCTCTAGATAATGCCATTTGCTGCTTATGCGGACAAAGGTTTTGTGTAGCGTACCATTCTCCACGGCGAGTAAAATTGAAGATAGCTATCTGTGTGTCTTTATATTTTACGCAAGCTCCGCCATTTTGAGGGACATCATCTGTATAACAAGCAAAAAATAAATTTTCAGAAACTGCTGTGGTTTCTATTTGATGGTTTAATTCTAATATCTCGCTCATAATTTTGGTGTTTAAATCTTTAATCTGTTATGGAAAATTACCAAGCCTCTGCTTTAATTTGTTCACGCATAGGGGCAAATTTTACGGTTGGGTCTTTTTCTTCTGGGGCATTTACAAAGTGTGCAAATCTTTTTCTCATCTCTGGATTTTCTATGGCTGCTTTCCATTCGCATTTATAGGTATCAACATGGTAATGCATAGCAGCTTCAAGTTCTTCGGCAATGCCTAAACTATCGTTTATGATTACATTCTTGAGATAGGTAATGCCGCCTTCCATCTTGTTTAGCCAAGTTGCTGTTCTGGTTAACGGGTCGGCAGTTCTTACATAAAACATTAAAAATCTATCTAAGTATTTGATGCAGGTTTCTTTATCGATATCTGCGGCAAGCAATAAAGCATGCTGAGGTTTAGAGCCTCCGTTACCACATACATATAAGTTATAGCCTTTTTCTGTAGCGATGATACCAAAGTCTTTAGATTGCGCTTCGGCACATTCTCTTATACAGCCAGATACACCACCTTTAAGTTTGTGTGGCGAGCGTAAGCCTTTGTATCTGTCTTCTACTTCTATAGCAAAACTTACGCTGTCTTGTAGGCCGAAACGACACCAGGTGCTTCCTACGCAGCTTTTTACGGTTCTTAAAGATTTGCCATAAGCATGGCCGCTTTCAAAGCCAGCATCAATAAGTTCTTCCCAAATAGCGGGTAAATCACTCAAGTGGGCGCCAAATAAATCTATTCTTTGCCCTCCTGTTATTTTAGTGTAGAGGTTATATTTTTTGGCTACTTGCCCAATCACGATAAGTTTTTCTGGAGTAATTTCTCCGCCCGGAATTCTAGGTACCACAGAATAAGTTCCTCCTTTTTGGATATTAGCCAAAAATCTATCGTTACTATCTTGTATGGTGTCTTGTTTAAGGATTAAATCATTCCAAATACCAGCCAAAATATTGGCGATAGCTGGTTTGCAAACCTCGCATCCATCACCTTTACCAAAATGGTCTAAAGCGGTATCATAATCTTTAATTTTATTGATTTTGATAAGATCTAGCAGTTCTTGTCTAGAATAATCAAAATGTTCGCAAATAACGTTTTTGATGTAAACGCCATTTTCTTGCATGGTTCCGGTAATTAAATCTTTAACTAAAGGAACGCAACCACCGCAGCCGGTACCTGCTTTGGTACATTTTTTTATATCGTCTATAGAACTTGCTGTGCCATCGCTAACGGCACTGCAAATCATGCCTTTTGTAACAGCTTCGCAAGAGCAAATTAAAGCATCGTCTGGCAAGCTCATAACCCCAGCACCACCATCAGTTTCTCCGCCACGGCTACCCAGTATTAAATCTTCTGGGTTTGGTGGTAAAACAATTTTGTTGTTAACCGTTTGTAATAAGATGTTATAGGCATCAGCATCGCCAATAAGAATACCGCCAAGAAGATATTTTCCATCATTAGTGATATTAATTCGCTTATAAATACCTTTATGAGTGTCCTCGAAAACAATGGTTCTACCTTCAGGCTCAGTAACAAAGGCATCGCCAAAACTGGCTACATCAACACCTATCAATTTAAGTTTGGTGCTCATATCAAAGCCATAGAAATACTTTTCTTGCTGACAAATATTTGCAGCAACAACTTCGGCCATCTCATATCCTGGGGCTACTAAGCCGTAAATCATGTCTTTGTATAAAGCACATTCGCCAATAGCGAAAATGTTAGGGTCACTGGTTTGTAGTTTCTCGTTAACTAAAATTCCGCCTCTGGTGCCAACTTCTAAGCCTGCTAGTTTTGCAAGTTCATCTCTTGGTCTTATACCGGCAGAAATAACCAACATATCTAACTCAAGTTGCGTATCGTCATTAAAAGCTAGGGCTTCTATTTTACCATTACCAACAATTTCGCTGGTACTTTTATTAAGATGTATTTGGAGCCCTAATTCTTGAAGTTTATTTTGAAGAAGTTTACTTCCTGCACTATCAATTTGCCTAGGCATTAAGCGTGGAGCAAATTCTATCACATGGGTTTCTGCAATACCTAAATCTAGCAGTGCTTTTGCTGCTTCTAAACCCAGTAAACCGCCTCCCATAACAGCACCTTTTTTAGCTTTTAAAGCGTAGTTTTTCATCAGTTCTAGGTCTTCTATGGTGCGATATACAAAAACACCTTCTTTTTCTACACCAGGGATGTTAGGTACAAAAGCAGAAGAGCCTGTTGCTAGAACGAGGTAATCATAAGGTTGTAAAATGCCTTTTTGAGAATGAACGGTTTTATTTTGTCTGTTGATTTCTAAAATAGGATCTGCTAAATGTAAGGTTATGTGGTTTTCTTGATACCAATTTGCTGGAGACATGCTGAGGTCTTCAGCGGTTTTTCCGTTAAAATATTCACTTAAATGAACCCTATCGTAGGCTCTTCTGGGTTCTTCACCAAATACTATAAGGTTAAAGTCATCAGATTTGGCAATAATTTTCTCGCAAAACTTATATCCAACCATTCCATTGCCAATAATTATGATGTTTTTTTTCTGTTTTGCGCTCATATTGATATAAATTAAATTTTTTTAAAGTAAAACATGATATAAATCATGCTTTTTATAAAAACAATTATAAAAAATTAATATAAATGTTTCATAAATCATATAAAATTTAATAAAAGACTAAAAAAAGTATTAAAATTGTATCATAAATTTTATGTTTTTTAAAATTATGTATTGTTTAGTGTTAAAATATCAAGTAAAATGCCTTTAAAATATTGTGTTTAAATGATTTTTTGGCTTTTTGTTTTGGTTTTTTATAGTTTTTAAGCTGATTTTGTTAAATTTTGGTTTAAAAGGAATGATTTTTTAAAGTATTGATAATAATTTCTAGCAATACAATTTTATTTATAGTTTTAACCGTTTTTATTTTAGTAGATGAGTGCGTTATTTCCCCAATTATATGTAGTAGGAGCTGGTCCGGGTGATCCTGAATTGCTTACCATGAAAGCTTATAAGATATTACAAACCGCTAATGTAATATTGTATGATAATTTGGCAAATAAGGCTTTATTAGAACTTGCCCCTCAAGATTGCGAGTGTATTTATGTTGGTAAACAGCCTTATGGCGATTATACTCCGCAAGAGCGTATTCTAGAATTGATAAAAGAGAAAGCTTTTGAGAAAGGAAAGGTAATTAGGTTAAAAGGAGGAGACCCATACATTTTTGGTAGAGGGTTTGAAGAAATATTATTTGCAAGAGCACATGGAATAGAAACCTTCTATATTCCTGGAATAAGCAGCATGCAGGCACTTGGTTTTGAAGATATTCCGTTAACACACCGTTCTGTAAGTGAAAGTATTTGGGTAGTAACCGGAACTAAAAAAGACGGAAGCTTATCAGCAGATTTAAAACTAGCTATGCAAAGTAATGCTACAGTGGTTATTTATATGGGGATGAAAAAAACAGCAGATATAGCACTTGCTTATCTAGAGGCAAATAAAGGAGATACCCCAGCAGCTATTGTACAGCATGCATCTTTACCACATAAAAAGACTGTGAAGGGTAAAGTAAAAGATTTACAAACCATGGCAGAAGATGCAAAAATAACACATCCAGCATTAATTATCATTGGTCCGGTGGTTGCCTTAAATACTATTTAAGCTCTGTAGGGTTTGAAATAAAATGGAAGAAGTTTTCGAATTTGCTTTTGTAAGTAGCTTTATCCAGTTTATAATAAAAAGCACCTTTTTTAGAATTTAGCTTGTCTTTTTCTTGTTGTTTGATGATTAAGCTCGTAGAGAATAGCTTTCTACTGAAGTTTCTTTTATCAAGTGTTGTATCAAATACCTGTTCGTATAAAGCTAGAATCTGCGGTATAGTAAATTTTTCTGGCAATAACTCAAACAATATAGGATGTAAAGCCGCTTTATACCTGATTTTTTCTTTTGCTTTTTTAACCATCTGATTATGGTCGAAAATTAAATTTGGTACTTGGTTAATTTCAAACCATTCTGCATGATAATCATTACTCAGTTGTTTTTCATATTGATGAATATCTACCAAGGCGTGGTAAGCAATACTTAAAGTACGTTCTATTGGGTCGCGATGAATATCGCCAAATACTTCAGTTTGTTCTAAATAAACATTTTCCAGACCTGTAAGTTCTTTCAAAACTCTATTTGCGGCATTTTCTGGGGTTTCGTTGGGCTTTAAAAAGCCACCCATTAAACTCCATTTGCCTTTCTCTGGCTCAAAATCACGTTGTATGAGTAAAAGTTTAAGCTTTTCTCCATCGAAACCAAAAATGATACAGTCTACAGCAACTAGCAGACGGGTTTGTTTAGAATATTTTTGCATGCAAAGTACTTGAAGCCATAAATCTACTAAGAGAAAATGATTTGTTGTATAATTAATTATAATTGTGAAAATTACATTTAATATTTTTAATATATTAGATTTAAATTATAACCCTAAAATCAATGAAAAGAATATTCTATTTAAGTATGATTATTGGTCTAGCATTTGGTAGCTGTACTAATAATCAACAAAAAGGTAATCAGCAAGATACTATGCAAAATATGGTGAAAATTCCAGATTCGGTAAACTTTCAGAAAGATATTGCAGGTAAGCGAACTAACTTGTATGTGCTTAAAAATAAGAACAATATGCAAGTTGCTATCACTAATTATGGTGGTCGTATTGTAAGTATAATTGTACCTGATAAAAACGGGAAGTTTGTTGATGTTTCTTTAGGTTATGATGAAGTAGAAACATTTCAAAAAGAAGGAGAGCCATTTTTTGGAGCTTTAATAGGGCGTTATGGTAACAGAATTGGCAAAGCTAAATTTACCTTAGAAGGTAAAGAGTATAAGTTAGATGCTAATGATGGTGTAAACACTTTACATGGTGGTAAAATGGGTTTTCATGCCCAGGTTTGGGATGTTAAAGCTGTAACTGAAAATACCCTACAACTTCATTATACTTCTGAAGATGGTGAAGGTGGTTACCCAGGCACATTAGAAGTTGATGTAACATATACCTTAACTGATGATAATAGTATCGATATCAGCTACCAAGCTACTACTGATAAAGCTACGCCAGTTAACTTAACTAACCATGCTTATTTTAATTTAAATGGTGAAGGCGACTCTACCATTCTAGATCATTTATTAACCATCAAAGCTGATGCTATTACCCCAGTTGATGAAGGTTTAATTCCTACCGGAGCTTTAATGGATGTTACCAACACACCTTTTGATTTTAGAAAAGCTACTTTAATAGGTGCCCGTATAGGTGAAGACCATGAGCAACTAAAAAGAGGTAAAGGTTATGACCATAATTTCGTATTAAATAAAACAGCTGGTTTACAGCTTATAGCAAATTTGTACAGCCCTAAAACAGGAATTTTGTTGGAAGTTTTAACAGAAGAACCTGGTTTACAATTTTATAGTGGTAACTTTTTAACAGGAGAAACTAAAGATGGTAAAGGCGGAAAAGCTTATCAATTTAGGTCTGCATTGTGTTTAGAAACTCAGCATTTCCCTGATTCTCCAAACCAGAAAAGTTTCCCTTCAACCATTTTAAAACCAGGAGAAACTTGTAAAACTAAAACTGTTTATAAATTTTCTACCAAGTAATTTTATTGTAAAGGAGATAAAAAAGGTAGCCCAGGAGCTACCTTTTTGTATTTTTAGGCTTTATTTATTTTATGGCAAATCTTGAGACTTTAAAACAAGCATTTATTACCCAGGTTAAAGGCGCATCTACAGTTTTGGTAGTTCTAAAAAACCAGAAAGGTACACAAGTAGGAATTTGTAATTATGGTGCCAGAATCACTCATTTTATTGTTCAAGACCAGCAGCAAAATTGGGTTGATGTAGTGCTTGGTTTTAATAGCATTCAAGAATATTTAACCGCTTCAGAGCTATATCATGGTGTAACCGCTGGTCCTTTTGCAAACCGCATTGCCGAAGGCAAGTTTAGTTTGGGTAATATTACTTATCAGTTAGAACAAAATAACGGCTTAAATAACTTGCATAGCGGTACAAATGGTTTCCATGCACAAGTTTGGGATGTAGTTGAGCAAAATAGATATTCTGTTCTGTTAAGCATTACTTATGCTGATAACGAAGGCGGTTTTCCTGGTCCTATACAAGCTAGCGTTAAATTTACTTTAACAGATGATGATGAACTGGTGATGGATTATAAAGCTGGTTCACAAAAAAATACCATCATTAATTTAACTAATCATGCTTATTTTAATTTAAACGGAGAGGGTAGCGGAACTGTTCTAAATCACGTTGTAAAAATAAATGCTCAGAGCTTTGTAGAGATAAATGAAGCATGTATACCGACGGGGAAATTTATCGAAGTAGAAAATACAGCTTTTGATTTTAGTGTACTAAAACCGATAGCTCAAGATATTGCAGACCAAGATGTACAGCTTTTAAACGGTAGCGGTTATGACCATTCTTTTGTTTTAAATAAAAGTGTAGATGGTTTAAGCCATGTTGCTACCGCTATTGGCGATATTTCTAACTTAAAGCTAGAAGTCTTTACCACAGAACCTGGTATGCAATTTTATACTGGTAATTTCTTAAATGCTAAAGATAAAGGGAAAGCAGGGAATTATTATGAGCGTAGAAGTGGCTTTTGTTTTGAAACGCAACATCATCCAGATTCTCCAAACCATCCTCATTTCCCATCAGTGTTGCTAAATGCTGGAGAATTGTTTGAATCTAAAACTGTGTATAAAATAAGTGTTTAAAAACCCTCTTTATTCTTTACAAATTCATACAGTTCATAAATAGGTTTTTCTAAAATCTTACCTACGTGTATTTCGTACTTATTGCATAACGGAATTAGAAAATCTTGGAAATTATAGGCTATATCGCCAACAAAGTGGCAATAAAGTTCTTTGTAATTAGGATAGGTACAGATACTTATTTTGATAAATTCTTCTAAACCAGCAGTAATGATTTTCTGAATGTAAGGATGGTTAATGTTTTCTTTTAGAAAACTGGCAAAAGAGGCTAAATAATGGTTGGGTAATGGTCTTTGATAAATGTTTTTGATAACATCTTCTTTACTAGGCTTGTATTTATTAAAAAACTTCTCTGCCAATTCATCGGGCATTTTTTTATAGAGAAAATCTGTAATAAGGTTTTTACCGAAGTAAGTTTCAGAGCCTTCGTCTCCTAAAATATAGCCTAAGCCATGTAAACCGTCATGTAAATTATTTCCATCAAAAAAAGAAATGTTAGAGCCTGTTCCTAAAATACAATTTAAACCAGGTGTAGTGCCACAAGTGGCATAGGCAGAACCTAAAAGATCACTTTCTACATTTATGAAAGCATTTTTGAATTTTGCAGATAGTGCGTTTGAGATAATTTCTCTTTTATCAGGGCTGTTACAGCCAGCACCAAAAAAATGTACTTCTTTAACGTTTGAAGCTATATCTTGAAATAGCTTAACATTATTAATAACCTTGATAATCTCTTTTTCTGAAACAAAGAAAGGATTAAGTCCTTTGGTTTCTAAAATTTGTTTCTCTTGATTTGGCAACAGGCAGATCCAATCTGTTATGGAAGATCCGCTATCAGCAACAATTAACATGTTAAATATCTTTTAATAAATCACTAGTTAGTGGTTTTCCAAAGAAGTCTGTTACGTTATTAAATTCTGTTACTTTTTTATGGTCGCTAGGGTCTAAAGATGAAGAAAGCATTACAATTTTAACATTGTCTTTCGCAGGAGATTGTAGTTGTTGAAATTCTACTAAAAAGTCGAAGCCTGTTTTAATAGGCATTCTGATATCTAAAAATATAATTTCAGGTAGTTCTTCCTGTAGGTTGATGAGTTCTTGTAGATATTGTATAGCCGATTCACAAGATTGTTTCACAACAATCTGCTCTGCAAAATCAGAGTTATTGAGAATCTTCTGGTTAATCATATTATCGATGAAATTATCATCAACCAGAAGTGCAGTTTTGTATTTGTAATTAGGCATCTAAATAAAATTGTAAAACAAATATATAAAAAGAATATATCTTAATTTAATTATTTAAGTCTTATACGTTAGGTTATAACTGTATGTTACCAGCAAGTTCTTTAATGGCAACTTCTGCTAATTTTGCTTGAAACTGTGCATTGGCATATCTCACGGTAGCATCTACAAAATTTCTTTGTGCTTCTCTTAATTCTAAAGGCACTATACTGCCTAGTCTATATTTTTCTAATGTGATATTTAAGTTCTCTTGAGCTACTTCAACATTGTTTTCTTCTAAAGTAACCAGTTGTAAATTGGTTTGATAGTTTTGATAAGCAATTAGTAACTGCGATGATATGGCTTGTTGCGTACGCTCTAAATTAAATTGGGCATTTTCTATTTCTAGCTTTGCATTGGTTTCAGCCCTATTCTGCTGGAAACCGTTAAAAATGTTAATAGAAGCCGTGAAACCATAATTTAAGCCACGTGTATTGTTTCTTATGGCAAAGCCAGTGGGTGGTGATGTTGAATTAGAAAAATTATAGCCTGATGTTAAAGCAATAACAGGATATCTATCACCTTTAATTTCTTTTAAGCTAAGTTCTGCTATTTTTTGGTTTACAACTGCTGTTTGCAGTTCTGGATTCTGCGCTAAAACTAATGATTTAGTATTTTCATAATTCAGCTGTTTATCTAAAATGATAGTATCCTCAACAGTAAAATTTATTTCAGCAGGTCTGCCTAGAATTTGATTAAGGTTAATTTTTGATGCTTTAATTAAATCTTGTTGTACCAATAAAGAGCTGGTATCTGTACTTAAATCTACTTTGGCTGCTAAAAGTTCTAATTTTGAGCCTTTGCCTATTTTGTAACGGCTATTAGCATTTTTTAAGCGTACTCTAGATACTTCTAAGGCTGTCTTTGTTGCCTCTAATTGCTTGTTTAAAGCAATTAAATTGTAATAAGAGGTTAATACATTGGCGATGGTATTTTGTACGTTAAGTTTAAAATTTAGCTCTCCAAGTTTTTGTAATTCTTGTAACCTATCGTAAGTTGCAAACATCCTAAAACCATCAAAAATGCGCCAATTTAAGCTTGCTCCATAGTTTATATTGGTGTTTTTTGCATTTCTCGCATTCCTACTTCCACCTGAAGCTAAATCAACCTCACTTGTTTCTACTCTATTTACATCATTTAAATTTCCAGTGATAACGGGTAGCATACCAGCATTACCTGGAGTAACGTTGTTCTTGCTTATTTCTGTTACGTTTCTGCTGATTTTTATATCGAAGTTATTTTCTAATGCAATTTTTATGGCATCTTCTAAACTTAGCTTCTCTTGTGTAAATGCTGTATTTACAGATAATAAAAACGCTAGTATGATTAATAACCTATTAATTTTCATGCTTAAATAGATTTTTCTAGTTCAATTTCTTTAGCAGCTTTTTCTGCTTTACTTTCTTTATGTTCTTTAGACCAGTACGAGTAAATAGCAGGAATTACAAACAGTGTTAGCATTAATGAAAACAATGTGCCTCCAATAATTACAGTACCCATGCCCATTCTACTTTTTGCCGCTGCACCCAAAGCCATAGCAATAGGTAAAGCACCTAATGCAATAGCCAAGCTAGTCATTAAAATAGGTCTCAACCTAGACACTGATGCTTCTCTAATGGCATCGGCTACGCTCATGCCTTGCTCTTTCAATTGGTTTGCAAATTCTACTATAAGAATGCCGTTTTTGGTTACCAAGCCAATGAGCATAATGGTTCCTATTTGGCTAAAGATGTTCCAACTTTGACCTAGTAGCCATAAGGAGAAGAAAGCTCCGGCCACAGCCATAGGTACAGTTAGGATGATGATAACTGGATCAATAAAACTCTCAAATTGGGCTGATAAAATAAGATAAACTAAGAGTAATGCTAAGCCAAAAGCAAATAAAGTATTAGAGTTACTCTCACTAAAATCTCTTGATTCTCCGGCTAAATCTGTACTAAAACTATCGTCTAAGATTTTTTCTTTTGCTCTTTCCATCGCTTCAATACCATCGCCAATGGTTTTGCCTGGAGCTAAACCTCCAGAAACAGTTGCTGATGCAAACCTATTGTTACGATACCTTTGTGGAGGGCTGCTTCTTTCCTCAATTTTTACAAGATTATCTAACTGAATAAGCTCACCTCTGCTATTTCTTACAAATATAGATGTTAAATCATAAGGGTCGTTTCTTTTTTGCCTATCAAACTGGCCAATAACTTGATATTGTTTACCATTCATAGTGAAGTAAGCAAACCTTTGTGCGCTTAGAGATAATTGTAAGGTTTGTGCAACATCAATTACCGATACACCTAAATTTTGTGCTTTATTTCTATCAATACTTACATTAAGCTCGGGCTTGTTGAATTTCAGGTTAACATCAGTATTAGTGAAAGTTGGATCTTGACTAATCTCGTTCATAAAAGCAGGTATCTTTTCTTGCAGCTGCTCAAAACTATTAGCTTGAATAATGTATTGGACAGGTAAACCACGTACTCTACCAACAGAAATGGTGGGTTGCTGCACAACAAAAGCTCTTGCTTCTGGCAACTTTCTTACCACTCTGGTTAGCTGGTCAGCAATTTCCATTTGAGAGCGTTCTCTGTCTTCTGATTCTCCTAATCTTATCCTAAAAAAGCCAGTATTGGCAGCTCCAGATCCGCTAAAACCAGGCGCAGTTACAGAGATATTATTGATTTGTTCTGGTACAGAATCATTAAGTTTTTGTTCAAGATTAAGAATAAAAGCGTCGGTATAATCAAATGAAGCTCCTTCTGGGGCTGTAATTTGGATACTAACTCCACTTCTATCATCTAAAGGAGCGGTTTCTTTTGGTAAGGCTTTCCAAAACAAGAATATAATACCAAAACAAATTAAAATAATTGGGAAAGCCAACCAGCGCTTTGCTAAAAACTGCTCTAAAGATGATTTGTAACTATCATTCATCTTCTCAAAATAGGGCTCTGTTTTGAGGTAGAAATTGGATTTTTTATGTCCAGTTTTCATCAAATAGGCGTTAAGCATTGGCGTTAAGGTTAAAGACACAAAAGCTGATATTAAAACAGCAGCACCAATAACAACACCAAATTCTCTAAACAATCGCCCAACAAAACCCTCTAAGAAAATAACAGGTAAAAATACTGCTGCTAGCGTGATAGAAATTGAAATTACGGCAAAGAAAATCTCATTAGCACCTTTTATCGCAGCTTCAAAAGGCGACATGCCCTCTTCTACTTTCTTAAAAATATTTTCTGTTACCACGATACCATCATCTACAACCAAGCCTGTGGCCAAAACAATAGCTAATAAGGTTAATACATTGATAGAGAAACCCAATAAGTACATTACAAAGAATGTTGCAATAAGTGATACCGGAATATCAATTAAAGGTCTAAAGGCAATACTCCAATCTCTAAAGAATAGGTAAATGATGAAAATTACCAATACTAGCGCAATAATTAACGTTTCGGCAACTTCTAAAACCGATTTTTTAATAAAAACGGTATTATCTAAAGCGATATCTAATTTATAATCCTCAGGAAGTTCTTTTTTTAGTTGCTCATAACGTTTATAAAATTCATTCGCAATATCTAGGTAGTTAGCGCCAGGTTGTGGTATAATAGCGGTAGCAACCATTGGTTTTCCTCTTGATCTTAAAACTGTTTCCTCGTTTTCTGGCCCAAGAACTGCTGTACCAACATCTTTGAAACGTATAATATTGGTACCATCATTCTTGATGATTAAATCGTTAAAAGCTTCTTCCGTACTTAAATTACCCACTGTATTAACGGTAAGTTCTGTATTATCACCAGATATTTTCCCGGATGGAAGTTCCACATTTTGTTGGTCTAAAGCATTTCTAACATCTAGCGGAGTTAAGGCGTAGGCTGCAAGTTTATCTGGATCTAACCATAAACGCATGGCATATTTTTTCTGACCCCAAATTTGTACACTAGAAACACCTGGTATAGTTTGAATTCTTTGGGCAATAACGTTTTCTGCAAAATCACTGATTTCTAAGATGCTTCTTTTATCACTTTGGATAGTCATAGAGATAATAGCGTCAGAGTTGGCATCAGCTTTTGAAACTACTGGGTTACCGTCTATATCTTTTGGAAGGTAACGGCCAGCTTGTGATACTTTATCCCGAACGTCATTAGCTGCTTCCTCTAAATTTTTATCCAAATTAAACTCGATAGTTATAGAGCTAGAACCTTGGTTACTTGAAGAAGAAATATTTTTGATACCATCAATGCTATTGATAGATTTTTCTAGAGGCTCTGTAATTTGAGATTCAACAATATCAGCATTAGCACCCGGGTAATTTGTTCTTACAGAAACTACCGGAGGGTCTATCGAAGGAAACTCTCTTACCCCTAAAAATGTAAATCCAATGATACCAAATAAGACAAGTATCAGATTCATTACAATAGCCAAAACTGGCCTTTTTATACTGGTGGTTGATATACTCATGATAATAAATCTGTATTATTTGTTTTTCACACTTACTTTAACAGGAGCATCTGGTTTTAAAGCCATTACTCCAGTTGTTAATACAGTATCTCCGGCTTTTAAGCCGGTTGATACCAATACTTCTTTGTCTGTTCTAATATCAGATTCTATTTTTACGGCTTTGGCTTTTCCGTTTTCAGCTATAAAAACTTGCTTTCCGTTTAAAATAGGAACAACGGCTTCTGTAGGTACTAGAATAGCGTCATTTATGTTTTCTAAAGGCAAATTAACATTTGCAAAGGTGCCTGGTAAGAGTGTTCCTTTAGGATTTTCTGCTCTAGCTCTTAAAATTAAAGTTCTGGTAGCAATATCTACCGCAGGCTCTATGGCATATACTTTTGCCGAGTAATTTTCTCTGCTTCCGGCAACGGTAAAAGAGATGCTTGAGCCTTCATTAACTCTTTTGGCATATTTTTCTGGTACAGAGAAGGTAATTTTAACCGGATTCGTATTTACTAAGTTTACAATGTCTGTAGTAGGGGTAATATATGCTCCATTTGAAATGTTTCTTAAGCCTATTTTACCAGAGAAAGGCGCTCTTATTTCTGTTTTAGAAAGTTGCGCTCTTACTAATTGACTTTGTGCTTGTAGAGAACGTAGTTCGGCCAATGCATTATCATATTCTTCTTGGCTTATAGCTTCTGATTGGAGTAGCTTTTTAGAACGCGACTCTGTTTCGGCAGCTAATTTCTCTCTTGTTAAAGCTTGTGCTAATTGTGCTTGTAGTTCTCTATCATCAATTTTAATTAATAAAGCACCTTTATTTACATTAGAGCCTTCGGTAAAATTAATAGACCTAATAAGGCCAGAAATTTCACTTCTTATTTGCACTTGTTCATTGGCTTCAATAGTTCCAGAAACTGCAACTACATTAGAAAACTGTGTAGGTTTAACAATGATACCGCTTACACCTATTGGGGCACCACCGCCTGCTGGGCCGCCGGCTGCACCACCTTTTGGTCCTTTTGTTTCTGATGATTTACTTAAGCGATTATAAATCATATAACCTAATAAGCCAATAATTAAAACATAAATGATGTACTTGGTTTTCATGTTGTATGTTTAAGTTTTTTAAAGTCGAGCACTAGCTCGTGAGTATGTTCTGTAGTTAAGTTTTGTTGTATTTGTGCTAACACGCCAAAAAAGTGCCCAATATTTTCTTTAGATACATTTTTAAAAGCTTTTTCATTAAGATTTTTAAAAATAAGATTTATTTGGGGGACTAATTTTTTAGCTTTATCAGTAAGCTTTATCAAATGCTTACGTCTATCGTGTTGGTCGGCCTCACGTGTAACAAAATCGTTATCAGATAAATAATCAATCATCGTAACCATAAAAGACTTATCAACCTGGAGAATTTTTGCTAACTCTTTTTGGGTATAAAGCTCTTCTGCTTCGGCCAGAATAAGTAAGACGTAATGATAGCGTTCCATAGGAATATGCCCGGCTATTTTACTAAATTCACTTAAATACTTTTTAGTTACTTGTATAAGTTGATGTGCTATGGGTTCTTCAAATTTCATCGTAAGTGATAACTCAAATTTATAATTTAAGTTTACACAATAGTTGAAGGTATCAACTATATTACAAATCAATCATACGGCTTAAATTTTTGAATCTTGAATAATATTTTAGTTTTGTATAAAAACTCAAAATGCACTCATTTAAAATTTTTCTAAACACTTTAATCATCATTTTTATGGTTCAATTAACTGCTACGGCAGATGATAGTTCTAAAATAGAGTTCACAGTATCTTTTTCCGAACCGCAGGCACATTATGCTGATGTTGAAATGCGTATCAGTAATATCCGTAAAAAGGAAATAGAGGTAAGTATGCCTGTTTGGGCGCCTGGTTCTTATTTGGTAAGAGAATTTTCTAAAAACGTGGAAGGTTTTACTGCCAGCACAACTTCTGGTACAGCTTTATCATCAGAAAAAATAAAGAAAAACACTTGGAAAATTAAAAACGATGGTAGTAAAACTATAATTGTTAACTACAGAGTTTATGCTTACGAAATATCTGTAAGAACCAGTTTTGTAGATGCTAATCATGCTTTTTTATCGCCAACAGGCATATTTATGTTTGTAAAGGATAGGTTAAATGAGCCAGTTAGGGTTAATATCGTACCTTTTAGCAGTTGGAGTAAAGTTTCTACAGGTTTAGAAAAAATTGAAGGTACTAAATTTTCTTACCACGCTCCGGATTTTGATTGGTTGTATGATTCTCCTATAGAAGTTGGTAATCAAGATATTTTTGAGTTTGATGCTGCCGGAGTTAAACATGAAGTTGCAATGGTAGGCGGTGGAAACTACGATAAAGAGAAGTTAAAAATTGATATGGCGAAAATTGTGGAGGAGGAGACTTTAATTTTTAGAGAAAACCCTAACAAGCGCTATGTATTTATTGTTCATCATTACCAAAACGGAGGTGGTGGTTTAGAGCATTTAAACTCTACCGTTTTAGGAGCTAAAAGAACAGGATATACAGACCCTGCAACCTATACCAATTTTTTAAGTTTGGTAGCTCACGAATATTTCCATTTATGGAATGTGAAAAGATTAAGACCTATTGCGCTTGGTCCGTTTGATTATGAAAACGAGAACTATACAACAGATTTATGGATTGCAGAAGGTTTTACTGCTTATTACGATAACCTAATTATACAAAGAACAGGAGCCATTTCTGAAGTTGATTATCTTAAAATCTTACAAGGAGAAATTAACCTTATTGCTAACCAAAAAGGAGATAAAATACAAGCTGTAACAGAAGCTAGTTTTGATGCTTGGATTAAATATTACAGACCAAATGAAAATAGCAGTAATGCTACTATCTCTTACTATAATAAAGGTGCTTTGCTTGCCGCGATGCTTGATTTAGCTATTATTCATAAAACTAATGGTGAGAAAAGTTTAGATGATGTTTTAAGAAACACTTACATAGCTTATTACAAGAAAAAAGGTAGAGGTTTTACAAGTAAAGAATTTAAAGAGGCTTTAGAAAAAGAGTATGGGGAAAGTTTGGATGATTTCTACAGCAAATATGTAAATGGCACTCAAGAAGTAGATTGTGCTAAATTTTTGGCTTATGCAGGTTTAGAGTTGGTAAACAGAGCAAACCCTAATATGCCTTCTTTAGGAGTAAGAACTAGGAAAAATATTATCAGTACTGTTATAAGAGGTGGTGCAGCATGGAATGGCGGTTTAAATGTTAACGATGAAATTATTGCAGTTAACGGAGAAAGAGTTGAAGATATTAATGATTACATCAAAACTAAATCAGTTGGAGAGAACTTAGAAATTGTCTTAAATAGAGATGGTATTATCCAGACTTTAAATATTAAGTTAGCCGCTAGTACTGATAAGTATTATCAAATAGATAAAATGAAGAAGCAAACAGAACAGCAAAAAGCTGTTTTTAAGAAGTGGATGAAAATATAAATGATTTCAATTTTAAAGATAAAACAAATAAATCCGAGACAGAGCTCGGATTTATTTGTTTTATGGAGTTTTATATTCTGATACCTAAAATTAAGATTATAAAAATTAATGAATTATGTAGATTTGGTAAAACCAATTATAAAATAAATAATGAAAAAAAGCAGAAGTACAACTATACTTAAAAATTCTTTAGTAATTGCTATTATCTTTTTTATAAAACTTTACAGCATAATAGCATTTGCCCAAAGTACTTCTAAAGTGGCTTACACACCACCCGCTAATAATTTGCTAGAAACTAATAGTGGCTTTACTATCTATCAAAACTTAAGATACGGTCCTATACCAGATTCTATTGATAGTTCTACCTCCGATCGTATTTTAGATTTATATCTTCCAAAAAGTAAAGCTGATAAAATTAGTTATCCTATTTTCTTTTTTATACATGGTGGCGGTTTTACCGGTGGCGATAAAAATGTAAAAGATATATGTACAAAAATGGTTAATAAAGGTTTTGCGGTTGTGTCTATCAATTATCGCTTAACATTAAAATATAAAAAAGCTCCGGGTTCTAGTTGTTCTGCTAATATGGCTGAAGGCTTACCTAAAAACGGGCAGTTTCATCCGTTACTTCAAACTGCAATTAACAATGCATCGCAAGATGCTGCCATGGCATTAACTTGGGTGAAAGAAAACGCTATTAAGTACAATTTAGATATCAATAAACTTGTTGTTTCTGGGGGTTCTGCCGGATCTATGACAGCTCTGCACCTTGCTTACGTTTCAAAGCAAAAAATTATACCTATTAAAGCGGTTATTAATTTGTGGGGAGGTTTAGAAAATGCATCAGTGATTAAAAAAGACGCTCCACCACTTTTAACCTATCATGGAGATAAAGATGACATCATTAATGTAGCTTACGCTTATGCTATAAACGATAGGATGAAAGGTATAAAATCTAATAAATCTCAGCTTATCATTTTAAAAGACAAAGGCCACGCTTTATATAAATTAATAGGCGAAGAAAAAATAGATGAAATAGTTTCTTTTATAAAGAATGTGATGTAAAATAGTATTATACTGATAACAAAAAAGGAGGCTTTTAGCCTCCTTTTTTGTTTCTAATCTTTAGCTTTAGAAAACAAATCTTAATGTAAAGCCAGGCTCAATATCTAAGAAAGGACCTCTTGCTAATTCTAATCTAGGGTGTAAATCAACACCAAGAGTAAAAGGTATCTCAGGCATTTTCCATTCTAAACCCAAAATGGCATCAGCACCTAAAAGCAAGCCATTATCATAAATTTCATCATCATCACCAAAGTATCTTCTGTATCTTCTGCCATCATCAATACCTCCAATATGGGCACCTATACCATAATACCATTTTAAAGAAGGCTCGCTAAAAGCGGTGGCATGTTTCTCGTACAAACCAGTAACTACAAAAACACCTGGTCTAAAACCTAATATACCTTCAATAGCAGCATCAGATTTTACAAAGTGTTTAATAGTTAAACCATTTTCAAAGCCTCCGGCTCTAAAACCAATTCCAGTATTATAACCTTGTGCATTTACTTTTGAAAAGGTTAAAAACAATAGTGATAAGCTTAATAATAATAATTTTTGTTTCATTTTTTATTTTATTTATCCAAGCCTCATTCTCAAATCAAATGCCAGAGATTAATTTTCTGCTAAAAACTTTAATTCATATTCTTATGTTATTCTAATAAATGTAATAATCGTAAAACCTTCTTTGAGGTTCAATCAGGATTATCTATCTTAATAAAACCAATTATAAATTAACGTATTATGGAAGCCATTAGCAGAGTGTTTGATTTGCTTAAATACAATAAGCAAAACTTTAATTGTCAAGATATATTGGCCACTAAGGTAAATGGTCAATGGAAAAAATATAGCAGTAGTGATTTTATCAATATTTCTGAAGAAGTAAGTCGTGGACTTATCAAAAAAGGAATTAGCAAAGATGACAAAGTGGCTATCATGTCTGAAAATAGACCCGAATGGAATTTTTGCGATTTCGGAATCATGCAAATAGGGGCAACACAAGTTCCTATGTATCCAACTTTGGCTGAGGCCGATATCAAATTTATTCTGATAGATGCCGAAGTAAAAATTGTATTTGTATCTTCAGAAGAGCTTTACCAAAAGGTACAGAAGGTAAAAAATGAAGCAGGTTTACAAACCGAAATTTACACCTTCAATAACGTAAGTGGAGCGCCAAATTGGTTAGAAATTGTATCGCTAGGCAAAGAAAATCAGGATATTGATTTAGAACCTTATAAGGAAAAAATTACAGAAGAAGATTTGCTTACGCTGATATATACTTCTGGTACAACAGGAACACCTAAGGGGGTAATGTTAAGCCATAAGAACTTAATAAGCAATATTTTATATTCATCCAGGCTATATCCAGAACAAGTAAAAAGGGCGTTAAGCTTTTTACCACTTTCGCACATTTTTGAACGTATGGTGGTTTACATGTACTTTTATCTGGGTGTTTCTGTTTATTATGCAGAAAGTTTAGATACCATAGTAGCCAATTTGGCCGAAGTAAAACCACATTGTTTTACCACGGTTCCAAGATTATTAGAGAAAGTATACGATAGAATTGTTGCTAAAGGACAAGCTTTAACAGGAATTAAAAAGACTTTATTTTTCTGGGCTTTAAAATTAGGTCACCAATTTGAAATGGATGGTAAAAATGGCTTTTTATATGAGTTACAGTTAAAAATAGCTCGCAAACTTATCTTTAGTAAATGGCGTGAGGCATTGGGCGGAGAAATTATTGTTATAGTTTCTGGTGGTGCTGCTTTACAAGAGCGTTTAGCAAGAGTTTTCTGGGGTGCAGATATTAAAGTACTAGAAGGTTATGGTTTAACAGAAACATCGCCAGTGATAGCGGTTAATGGGCCTAGAAAAGGAGAAACGATGTTTGGTACCGTAGGTAGGCCGCTGGGTAATGTAGAAGTTAAAATTGCTGATGACGGAGAAATTTTATGTAAAGGCCCAAGCGTGATGAAAGGCTATTACAAACGCCCCGATGCTACAGCAGAAGCAATTACGGATGGTTGGTTCCATACTGGAGATATTGGAATGCTTAAAGATGGCTTTTTGGCTATTACTGATAGAAAGAAAGAAGTATTTAAAACCGCAGGAGGTAAATATGTTGCGCCACAAGTTTTAGAAAATAAGTTTAAAGAATCTGTTTATATAGAGCAAATTATGGTAGTTGGCGAGAATAAAAGATTTCCTTCTGCTTTAGTGGTTCCAAATTTTGAGAAGCTTTTAGACTGGAGTTCGAAAAATGGAATAAGCGAACAAAAGCCTACAGAACTGATTAAAAATAAACAAGTTTATGATAAAGTATGGTCTGAAGTTGAAAGACTAAATGCTGATTTTGGTAAGTGGGAGCAAGTTAAAAAGATAGCTTTATTACCTAAAGAATTTACTATTGATGGTGGCGAGCTTACACCAAAATTAAGCTTGAAGCGTAAAGTGATTCTGAAAAATAACGAAGCTTTGGTAGAAAAACTTTACGAAGAAACAGATAAATTAGAATAACAAAATAGGCCTCTTTTCGAGGCCTATTTTGTTAATGATGTTTACGTTCTAAAACATCATTAACAATATTTTCAAGCTCTACTAAATCAAAGGGTTTGGGTAAGTAAGCATCAGCGCCAGCGGTTTCTGCAAGTAGATGAATATCATTATTAGCAGAAAAATAAATCACTGGAATATGCTTAAAAGCTGGATGTTGTTTTAATAGTTGTGTAGCTTTTATGCCACCAATATCCGGAATCCAATTATCCATTAAAATAACATCCGGATTAATGCGGGTAACTTTTTCAATAATATCGTGTGAGGTTTCTGAAATTTCTACCTGGTAACCAGACTCCATTAGGATGATAGAGCATAACTCTAAAATATTTACATCATCATCAAAAATTAATATCGTTTTATTAGTATCCATTTATGTTAAAGAAAGTAGTTTAAATCATACACCAGATAGATATTACGTAGCATTTATGGTACATCAAGCTTGTTTATAAATGCAGCAATCTCATCCGGATTTAAGACAAAATCAATTTTTGATTGTGTGATAGCCTGTAAAGGCATATAATTAACCTCTGCAGTTACAGGGTTTTGTACAAGTGTTGTTCCATTGTTGGCTTTAACATGGTTTAACCCTGCTACACCATCGGCATTTGCACCAGATAATAGTATTGCAAAGGTATTTTCTTTAAACACTTTTGCTGCCGAGCTAAAAGTTACATCTATTGATGGTCTAGAGAAGTTTAGCTTTTCAGAAAAATCTAAAGAAATGGTTTTATCACTTTCTATAAGTAAATGATAATCTGGCGGGGCAATATAAATATAGCCAGGTTCTAAAATATCTTTATCATCAGGTTCAACCACTTTTAAGTTTGTTTTAGTGCTTAATAAAAAACTCAATTGAGAATCTGCATAACCTTTTCTATGTAGAACAATAATAATAGGGAATTTTAAATGATGATGAAGTTGCGGTAATACCTCTAATAATACTTTTAAGCTCCCTGCAGAACCACCTATGATAAAGATAGTTTCCATAGCTAGGTAAAATCAGTTTTAAATCTTCTTTGTTCTTCTTTTTGCTTACGCCATATTTTTTCTGTAGATATTTGATGATAGTGCTTATCAAGTTTAGAGAACCTGATGGTTTCTTTAGAGCCTAAGCCCAAAAAACCCAGATGTTCTAAACTATCATCAAAAAGCTTAAATACTTTAGCTTGTAAATCTTTATCAAAATAAATTAAAACGTTTCTGCAAATAATAAGCTGAAATTCATTAAAAGAGCGGTCTGATACCAGATTATGCGTAGCAAAAATCATTTTTTCTTTTAAATCATCGTTAAAGCGAGCAAAATCATAGTTTGCAGCATAATATTCAGAAAAATTACGTTGCCCTCCAGAAAGGATATAATTTTCTGAATATAATTTCATTTGGCTAATAGGGAAAATACCGTTTCTAGCCTTCTCTAGAACACTTGGGTTAATATCTGTTGCATAAAGCAAAATTTTATGCATAAGTCCGGCTTCTTTGGCTAAAATGGCTACCGAGTAAACTTCTTCTCCGGTAGAGCAACCTGCTAGCCAAATTCTAATCAATGGGTAAGTACCTAGTTGCGGTAAAACTTGTTCTCTTAAAGCTTTATAAAAAGAGGGGTCTCTAAACATTTCGGTTACATTAACCGTAATTTCTTCTATAAACCTCTGTAAGTAAGAATGCTGTTTAATAAGCTGATATCTCAATTCAGCAAAGCTGGTAAATTTATCTATCAGGCAAATGCGGTTTACCCTCCTTTTAATAGAAGCTTTGCTGTATTGAGTAAAATCATAACCATAAAGCTCTGCAATTTCTGTAAGCAGGCTTTCCAGTTCTTCATCTTTTATCAAATCAGGTTCTATCATTTAAAACTTTAGCAATGCTATGTAATAACTTATCAATATCAATAGGTTTGGAGATGTAATCTGCTGCACCTGCGGCTAAACATTTCTCTTTATCTCCTAGCATAGCTTGTGCCGTAACTGCTATAACAGGCGTTTTTTTTGTTTTTTCATGATCCTTAATGACGCTTATGCCTTCATAACCGTCTATCTCGGGCATCATCATATCCATTAAAACTAATGTTGTTTCTGGATACTGTTCTAAAAGCTTAATCCCTTCTGTTACGCTGTTGGCGGCTATACAATCAAAACCTTTTGATTTAAGAACCATCTTTAAAGCGAAGATATTCCTGTTATCATCGTCTATAATCAGAATAAGGGTGTTTTTTGTCATAAATTCTCTCCATGTTATATATTTTTAATATTGGTATAACCATACCCTTAGCAGAGATAGTAACTGGTCTATATCAACAGGTTTTGATATATAATCAGATGCGCCTGCTACAATACACTTTTCGCGGTCGCCCATCATTGCTTTGGCGGTTACAGCCATAATAGGTAAATTCTTAAATTTTGGATGTTTTCTAATTCTGGAAGTAGTCTCATAGCCATCCATTTCTGGCATCATCATATCCATTAATACGATAGAAATTTCAGGATGTTGTTCTAACTGTTCTAAAGCATCTTTTCCATCGGTAGCAGAGATAACCTTCATTTGATGCTTTTCTAATGCTTTTGTTAGCGAGAATATGTTACGTACATCATCATCAGCAATAAGAACAGTTTTACCTTTTAGTACTTCGTTTAAAGTTCCTAAAGTGTTTATCTTCTTTTTTACAACATCGGTTTTCTTTTCTTCTACCAGGTGTAGAAATAAGCCTACTTCATCTAAAATTCTTTGGTAAGAATGCACTGTTTTAATCACTATAGAGTCTGCATATTGCTTAATCCTGATTTCTTCTGCTTTGGATAAATTTTTGCCCGTAAAAATGATGATAGGTAAATTTTCTAAGCCTTCATTCTTCTTTATGGCTTCTAAAGCTTCATAACCGGTTTGGTCTGGTACACCCATATCTAAAATAATGCAATCAACCTTATCTGAAGTTAGGGCTTCTACACTATCTTCTACACTGTTTTTAATTTCTGTAACGATATCAAAACTACTTAAGAAATAAGATAAGGCGGTTGCATGCTTAGGGTTTTCTTCTATAATAAGTACTTTTTTAGGATGTCTGTGTAGTGCATCTTCAATTTTTTTAAACATCATATCCATATGCTCTAGTGCAACTGGTTTATTTATAAAATCTATAGCACCTTTAAGTAAACTTTCCTTTTTAACTTCTAAAGAAGACATAATATGTACCGGAATAGGTTTTGTTTTAGGATTAGATTTTAACTCTTCCATAACCATCCAGCCATCCTTAATAGGGAGCTGTATATCTAATAAAATAGCTAAAGGCTGATATTTCTCGGCAAACTCAACTGCTAAATCTCCCCGTACTATCACAATGCCTTTATATTGCTGTTTACGGGTATATTTTAATAGCAAGGTGGCAAAAGCGGTGTCATCCTCAACAATTAAAATAACTTTATCTCCAGGGTTAATATTTTGCCTGTCATCTTCAACATCATCGGGTATTTTATGGGTAACAAACATACTCTCTGTAGATGAGAATAAAGTTTCTTCTAAAGTTTCTGGTATATTTGAGTTCTTTATAGAGGTTGGTTTTGCTTCCTTTGGTTTAACTAAACTACTATCTAAAGGGATTTCTAAAGTAAATTTACTTCCTACACCTTCTTTACTGGTCAAAAGAATTTTACCACCTAGTAATCTTGCTAGTTCTCTACTGATAGATAAGCCTAAACCGGTGCCGCCAAATTTTCTTTTGGTAGAACCATCTGCTTGTTGGAAAGTTTCAAAAACCAATTTCTGTTTGTCTTCTGATATCCCGATACCCGTATCTTCTACTATAAATTGTATGAAATCTTTCTTTTGTGGATGGCTTTGGATGATGAGGCTTACCTTGCCCTGCTTGGTAAATTTTATGGCATTAGAAATCAGGTTTTTTAATATCTGATCTAAGCGTAATTTATCCGTAATCATAAACTTCGGGCAGGTTTTGTTATAATCGATATGTAGACCAATATTTTTTTCTTTAACTAAAGGATTGAAAAGAGCTTGTAAATCATTAACAAGTTCAGGTATATCCGTCTGTTGGAAATCTAAATCCATTTTTCCGGCCTCAATCTTAGAAAGGTCTAGAATTTCATCAATCAGCGTTAACAATCCAGAGCCAGAGCTAAGAATTACTTTTGCAGATTCTATTTGTTCTTCATTTAAGTTTTGCTCGTTGTTTTCTGCTAATAATCTAGATAGTAATAAGATAGAGTTTAAAGGCGTACGTAGTTCATGAGACATATTTGCCAAAAACTCTGATTTGTATTTGGTGCTTAAAGCAAGTTCTTCGGCTTTTTGTTGTATTTCTATATTTCTTTCTACAATAAGTTGGTTTTTTTCTTCCAATAATTTAGAACGTTCTTCAAGTTCTAAATTAGATTGCATCAACTCTTCTTGTTGTACTTTAAGCTCTTCTTCTGATGCTTGTAATTTCTGAGTTTGCGCTTCTAGTTCGGCATTTAAGTTTTCTAATTCTGTATGCTGCGCTTGCATTTCTTCTGATTGCGCCTGTGTTTCTTCTAAAAGCCTTTGTACATGCTTACGTGTTGCAGCTGCAGCTATGGCTACACCTAAATTCTTGGTAGCATCTTTAAAAAATTCTATCTCAACTTCATTAAAACTATGGCAGCAGCCCAATTCTATTACACCAATGGCTTTACCATCATATAAGATAGGCACTATTAGAATATTGCTTATTTTAACTTTTCCGTTTGCGAAGGAAACTGTATAATTATCATCCGGAATAGGGGAGAATAACTTCTCTTTTCCATTGGCATAAACTTGTCCAAGCATCCCTTCACCAGATTTTACTGGCTGCAACATCCTTTCTTCTAAGCCATAAGAACTTTGTAGGGTTAATAAACCATTTTCCATTAAGTATAAAGCACCCGAGTTACACCCTCCGTAGTTTACCAAATGGTCTAAGGTGTCTTTTGTAATAATATCTAATGTTTTATTACCAACTAATTTTTCATTTAAAGTAGCAATACCTTTTTGTAGCCATTCATTATCGTTTAATATGGCGAAAGACTTTTGTAAGGCATCGGCCATGGTGTTTAATGATGTTGCTAAACTTCCTAAACCATCCTTCTCATCGTCATTTAACCTAATATCATATTTACCATTGGAAATTTGCATAGCAACATCTTGTATCAAATGGATTCTTCTGGTAATCTCTTCATCTTTCTTTTTTAGGGCTAATCGTAAATTATCACGGTCTAAGAAATCATTCTTTACCCTTAAATAAAAGAAAAAGGTAATAAGCATGGCTATTATAGCAGCGGCAACAATAAGTATAGTGGTATAATTACTAAAATGGGTTACAGATTTTGTACGTTCTATCAGTAGTTGATTTTCTGTATCTTTTATTTCTGCAATAATTTTTCTGGCGCTTTCCATGGCCTGCCTACCTATCTCCAAATCATTCTCTGTATAGGTTTGGCTATTTCTTTTGGTTTCAATCAATCTATCCAACATCACCATTCTGGTGTCTATCACACCAGAAAGCTCTTCAAATCTTTGTACTTGTATAGGATTATCCTGAGTTAAATCTATCGCAACTTTTAAAGATCCGGGTAAAGATTTTAAGCCAGCATAATAAGGTTCTAAGAAGCTTTCTTTACCAGTTAATAAATAGCCTCTCTGTCCTGTTTCTGCATCTTTTAAGTCTGATAATATTTTTTCCGATGCATCAATAACATCTTTAGTATGCGCTACCATCGCGTTACTGTGCTGCAGTTGCCTGATACTGATAAACGAAGCTATTGAACTGATTAGTAATACAATCAGCGATAAGCTAAATCCAATTTGAAGATTACGTAAAAATGTCTTTTGCATATTTTAAATGGGTATTGTAAAATAAAATGAAGAACCTTCTCCTTCTTTACTGTTTACGCCATAAGTACCTTGGTGTTGTCTGATGATTTCTGAACAGATATATAGCCCAATTCCTAATCCTTGAAACCTCAGAGACGATTCTTCTACTCTAAAAAACTTGCCAAATATGTTTTTCTGCTTTTCTAAAGGGATACCAATGCCAAAATCCGTGACAATAACTTTCAGGTGTCCATTATGTAATTCTGTTTCTATGGTAACTTGTTTATTGTCTGGCGAGTATTTAAGAGCGTTGGTTAAATAATTTATTAAAACTTGTTCTATCCTCACTTCATCGGCAAAAATGGGATGATTTACTAAAGTTCCTTTTCTTATTATTTCTGCGTTTTCATGTGTTTGGTGGATAATATCAGTAACACTAGAAAGCAGATTTTCAAAGTTAAACAACTTCTTATTGAGCTTTAATTTACCGCTTTCTATTTTGGAGATATCTAGCAAATCAGCAATTAAATTATTTAGTTTAGAGAGTTGCAACTGTGCTCTTTCTAAATAGGTGTTTGCCGTATTATCTGGGTTGTTTTTTAAGCTTCTTTGTAATAATTGCACATAAGCTTTAATGCTAGTTAAAGGCGTTTTTAATTCATGGCTGGCAATACTTAAAAACTCATCTTTCTTTTTTTCAATCTGTTTTTGGTCTTCTATATCGGTAAAAGTACCTACCCACTTTACCACTTTATCTTTTTCCTTTATCGGGATAATCCTAAGCAAATGGAAATGGTAAGCATCAGAATTAAGCTCTTTTATACGTACTTCCAATTCTAAAGGGCTCTCTGTAAACATGCAAATGGTCCATTCTTGCTCAATATTTTTATCATCAGGGTGGGTATAAGGGAACGCTTTCGCTGATAAAGAATACCTAAACCATTGTTTATTAACAAATTCAATATTTCCCTCTGGATCTGATGTAAAAGCAACCTGAGGTAAAGATTCTAGCGTAGAGTGTAATTGTTCTACCCTTTCTTTAAGTTCTGCCTGTACTTTTTTTCTGATTTCTATCTCGGCTCTTAAAGCGGTTTGTATTTCATTTAGGGCAGTAGTTTGTTCGTATAAACGATAAAATGTTTTCACCTTCAATATTAAAATATCTGGGTCTACAGGTTTGGTAACATAATCTATAGCTCCAGAAGCATAGCCTTGGGCAATAAATTTTTTATCGGTATTAACAGCAGAAAGAAATATAATGGGTATATCTTTTGATTTACTAAAGCCAGCCAAGGTCTCGGCTACTTCAAAGCCATCCATATCTGGCATTTGAACATCTAGAATAATGAGAGCATAGTTGTTTTTAAGGACTTTTTTTAAAGCTTCCTCACCAGACAAGGCGGTATCTACCCCAAATTTTTTAGACTCTAAAAGCCTTTTTAATGAATAAATATTTTCTGGTTTATCGTCAACAATTAAAATCATATTGCTGTGATTGGTATTTAATACCAAAGGCTTTTTTTATTTAAAATGAAAAAGATGTTTTGATTCCTTTTTGAGTAAATCTTGCGAAAATCAGTCTATGAAAGCAAAAACCAATCCAAAAGAAAAAAGAAGGGAAAAAATTTATTATGCTTGCATAATAAATATGGACTTGTTATATTTGGTATTCAATCACCTAATCTCATTATGAAACCACAAGAAACTATAGACTATCATCTTAAGGTAACCTGGCAGGCAATCGCAAACAAATATAATCAAATTGCTGCCGGATTTGGCATTACACAATCAGTTGGCTATTTACTCATTAACATCCATGAATCTGAAGGTACAACCGTATCAGAGGTGGCATCCTTATTGGGGCTAAAATCAACCAGTTTAAGCAGAATGCTTAATAACCTAGAGAAAGATGGGCTTATTTTCAGACAAATTCACCAAAATGATAAACGCTCTGTTAAAGTTTATTTAACAGAGAAAGGAAAAGAAAAAAGGCATTTAGCCAGGGTGGTAGTAAGGAAATTTAATGACTATTTAGATAGCCATTTATCAGAAAAGGAGAGAGAAATACTTATTAATTCCTTAATCAAGATTAACACATTAACCACAGAGTATGAGACAGATTAATTTCTTCTGGTTTATCAAAACTCATAGAAATTAAAACTTAAGCTATTTCAAACCATACTCGTTAATAAAAATAAAAGGATAAACAGATGAAAAGAATTATCAGGAAAGTTGCTGTTTTAGGATCAGGAATCATGGGCTCGCGTATAGCTTGCCATTTTGCTAATATAGGTGTAGAAGTGCTTTTACTTGATATTGTTCCTAAAGAATTATCAGCCGATGAGCAAGCTAAAGGATTAACTTTAGAGCATCCAAAAGTACGTAATCGTATTGTTGATACTGCCTTGCAGAATACGCTTAAAAGTAATCCTTCGCCGGTTTATAATAAAACGGTTATTAATAAAATTAAAACCGGAAATTTTACAGACCACATGAAGGATATTGCTTCTTGCGATTGGACAATAGAAGTAGTGGTTGAAAATCTTGAAATAAAAAAGAAAGTTTATGACCAAGTAGAGCAATATCGTAAACCAGGTACTTTAATTACTTCTAATACATCTGGCATCCCTATCCATATGATGGCAGAAGGTAGGAGTGATGATTTTAAAAAGCATTTTTGTGGTACGCACTTTTTTAATCCACCGCGTTACCTAAAATTACTAGAAATTATACCTACACCAGATACAGATCATGCTATTGTTAATTTCTTAATGCATTATGGAGATTTATATTTGGGTAAAACTACCGTTTTATGTAAAGATACTCCGGCATTTATAGCCAATAGAGTTGGTGTTTATTCTATTATGGCATTGTTGCATTTGGTAGAAAAAATGGATTTAACGGTTGAAGAGGTAGATAAATTTACCGGACCTGCTCTGGGCAGACCTAAGTCTGCAACTTTCCGCACAACAGATGTTGTAGGTTTAGATACCATGATTAATGTGGCTAATGGTTTATATCAAAATGCTCCTGATGATGAAGCTAGAGATAAATTTGTACTTCCAGAATACGTAAAGCATATGCAAGCCAATAATTGGCTGGGCGATAAAACAAAGCAAGGCTTTTATAAAAAGACTAAAGATGCTGATGGAAAATCAGAAATATTGGCACTTGATTTAAAAACTCTTACTTATAGAAAGCAAGAGAAAGTAAAATCTGCAACGCTAGAAGCTACAAAACCTATAGAGAATTTAGCAGAACGCATGAAGGTTTTTGCTAATGGAAAAGACAAAGCTGGTGAGTTCTTTAGAATATCTTTTGCAGGTTTATTCGAGTATGTTTCTAACCGTATTCCAGAAATTTCAGACGAGCTTTTCCGTATTGATGATGCCATGAGAGCAGGTTTTGGTTGGGAACTTGGCCCATACGAAGTTTGGGATGCCGTTGGTGTTGCCGAGGGAATAGCTATTATGCAACAACATGGGCACCAACCAGCAGCATGGGTAAAAGAAATGCTTGATGCTGGAAACATCTCTTTTTATAAAGTAGAAAACGGTATTAAGAAGTATTACGATATCCCATCAAAATCTTATAAGGTTATCCCGGGTAGAGAAGCATTTATCATTTTGGATAATATACGAAGTACCAAAACGGTATGGAAAAATGCCGGAACAACTTTAACAGATTTGGGCGATGGTATTTTAAATCTAGAGTTCCACACCAAAATGAACACTATTGGTGGCGAGGTACTTACTGGCATTAACAAAGCTATTGATATTGCCGAGAAAGATTTTAGAGGTTTAGTTATTGGTAATGATGGCGCTAATTTCTCGGCCGGAGCCAATGTAGGGATGATTTTTATGATGGCTGTAGAGCAAGAGTGGGATGAGGTAAATATGGCTGTTAAGTTATTCCAGAATACATCCATGCGTATCCGTTACTCTTCTATCCCGGTGATTTTAGCACCTCACAATTTAACGCTTGGTGGTGGCTGCGAGTTTTGTTTACATGCAGACCATGTACAGCTAAGTGCAGAAACCTATATGGGCTTGGTAGAGTTTGGTGTTGGTTTAATACCTGGCGGTGGCGGAAGTAAAGAGTTTGCCCTCAGAGCATCGGATGAATTTACCGATGGACAAATAGAGCAAAACGTCTTGAAAGAAAGATTCTTAACCATTGGTATGGCAAAAGTATCAACCTCTGGCCTAGAAGCTTATGATTTAGGCTATCTGCAAAAAGATAAATTCTCTATCAGCATGAATAAAAACAGATTGATTGCTGATGCTAAAGAAAAAGCGCTTGAGTTAGCCAATAATGGTTATACCCAACCCGTAAGAAGAACAGATATTAAAGTTTTAGGAAAAAGTGGTCTTGGGATGGTTTATGCCGGTGCCAATACCATGAAATCTGGAAATTACATTTCAGAACATGATCAGAAAATCTCCCAAAAACTAGGTTATGTGATGTGTGGCGGAGATTTATCAGCACCAACATTGGTAAGCGAGCAATACCTGCTAGACTTAGAACGCGAAGCTTTTTTATCCCTTTGCGGAGAGAAAAAGACATTGGAGAGAATCCAGAGTATTATAACTAAGGGGAAACCTCTAAGAAATTAGTTCATTTAGTATAGTGTAATGGGTATTGAGTATAGCGCACCTAGTATGACGGCTCTACCTAAATTTATTATAATTAAGCATAAAGAAGATGCACAACATTAAAGAATTGAAGATTTGGAATAAGGCGATAGAGCTTGCAGTTGAGGTTTATGAGCTTACTTCAAGATTTGCATCTGATGAAAAGTTTGGATTAATTTCTCAAACTCGTAGATGTGCTGTTTCAATTTCTTCAAATATTTCTGAAGGTGCAGGCAGAAATAGTGCCGGAGAATTTAAACAGTTTTTAGGGATTGCAAATGGCTCTTCTTACGAATTACAAACTCAATTAATAATCGCAAATAAACTTGGGTTTCTAGAAATCGAAGAAACTGATAAAATATTAGATAAGATTGATGAGATATAAAAGATGAATTATAAGCTTCAAGTCTCATTAAATAAATAAAGTATTAAATGAGCGTTTTTTTAGAAAATGCGTAAATCAAAAATAAAGTTTAAAACAATAGATAGGCGTCTCAATACACTCTACTCAATACGCATATCTAAATAAAATATAAAAATATGGAAGCATACATCATAGCAGGATACAGAACAGCAGTAGGAAAAGCTCCAAGAGGGGTGTTTCGATTTACCCGAGCAGATGATTTAGCTGCCGAGGTGATACAGCATTTAGTAGCCTCTGTACCGGGTTTAGACGTAGAAAGAATAGACGATGTGATTGTAGGTAATGCAACTCCGGAAGCAGAACAAGGACTTAACATCGGAAGAATGGTATCCCTAATGGGTTTAAAAACTGATAAGGTGCCGGGTGTTACCGTTAATAGATATTGTGCATCGGGTTTAGATACCATTGCTACAGCAGTAGCAAAAATAAGAGCAGGAATGGCGCATTGCATTGTTGCTGGCGGAGTAGAGGTGATGTCGGGTATGCCTTTTGGCGGATGGAAAATTGTACCTAATGCTAAAGTAGCGATGGAAAACCCAGATTGGTATTGGGGTATGGGCTTAACTGCAGAGGCAGTTGCTAAAGAGTTTGAAGTTAGCAGAGAAGACCAAGATAAATTTGCTTTTGAATCGCATCAGAAAGCTGTAGCAGCTTTAGAAAATGGGCATTTAAAAGATGGTATTGTGCCTATTAAAGTATCAGAAACTTATTTAGATGAGCAAATGAAAAAGAAAACTCGAGAATATGTGGTTGATACAGATGAAGGCCCAAGAAAGGATACAAATTTAGAAGCTTTAGCTAAGCTGAAACCAGTTTTTGCAGCCGGAGGCTCTATTACTGCCGGAAATTCTTCTCAAACATCAGACGGAGCAGCTTTTGTTTTAGTAGTTTCTGAAGAGATGCTAAAAGAGTTAAATGTTAAACCTATTGCTAGGTTGGTAAGCTATTCGGTAGCAGGTGTGCCACCAAGAATTATGGGTATTGGCCCTATAGAAGCCATACCGAAAGCCTTAAAACAAGCCAATTTAAAACAAGATGATATTGATTTAATTGAGCTGAACGAAGCTTTTGCATCGCAATCTTTAGCTATCATCAGAAAATTAAATCTAGATACTAGCAAATTAAATGTAAACGGGGGTGCTATAGCGCTAGGGCATCCACTAGGTTGTACAGGAGCAAAATTATCTGTACAAATTTTTAATGAGTTAAAAAGAAGAAATCAAAAATACGGTATGGTAACCATGTGTGTGGGCACTGGACAAGGTGCCGCCGGAATTTTTGAGATGCTTTAAAATTAGACACTAATTAACCAAACCGAGTAAAGAGTCGGTGTTGTAGAATCTTTACTCCATAAAATCATTATAAACTATGCAAGTACAAATAAAAGGCGGAGAATTCATCATTAAAGAAACTTTAGCTCAGGATGTTTTTATTCCAGAAGAGTTTGATGAAGAACAATTAATGATTAAGAAAACCTGCGAAGACTTCTTACAAGCAGAAGTATTCCCAAATTTGGATAGGATTGATAAGTTGGAAGAAGGTCTTATGCCATCTTTAATGGATAAGGCAGGAGAACTGGGTTTACTAGCCGTTTCAATTCCGGAAGAATATGGCGGTTTTGGTAAAAACTTCAATACTTCTATGTTGGTAGCTGATGCTGTAGGTGCTGGTCACTCATTCGCGGTAGCTTTATCAGCACATACCGGAATTGGTACTTTACCTATTCTTTATTATGGTAACGAGGAGCAAAAAGCTAAATACATTCCTAAACTTGCTTCTGGCGAGTGGAAAGCGGCTTATTGTTTAACAGAGCCAAACTCTGGTTCTGATGCTAATAGCGGAAGAACAAAGGCTAAATTAAATGCAGAGGGTACGCATTACATCATCAACGGACAAAAAATGTGGATTACCAATGGTGGTTTTGCCGATGTTTTCATTGTTTTTGCTAAAATAGATGATGATAAAAATTTAACAGCTTTCATCGTAGAGAAAGATTTTGGTGGCGTAACCATGAACCCAGAAGAGCATAAAATGGGTATTAAAGGTTCTTCTACCCGTCAGGTTTTCTTTAACGATTGCCCTGTTCCGGTAGAAAATATGCTATCAGAGCGTGAAAACGGCTTTAAAATAGCTGTGAACATTCTTAATATTGGTCGTATTAAATTAGGGGCTGCGGCTATTGGCTCATCCCGTAAGGTGATAGATTATGCTGTTAATTATGCAAATGAGCGAGTTCAATTTGGGCTTCCAATTTCAAAATTTGGAGCTATCAGATACAAATTAGCAGAAATGGCCACCCGCAACTTTGCGGTTGAAAGCGCTGCTTACCGGGCCGGACAAAATATTGATGATGCTTATGATAGATTAGTTGCCGGAGGTATGGATTCTGGTAAGGCTAAACTTAAATCTACCGAGGAATTTGCGGTAGAGTGCGCCATCTTAAAAGTTTGGGGTTCAGAAATGTTAGATTATATTGTTGATGAAGGCGTACAAGTTTACGGCGGCATGGGTTTCTCTGCAGATGCTCCTATGGATAGAGCTTACCGCGATAGCCGTATCAACCGTATTTTCGAAGGCACCAATGAGATTAACCGTTTGCTTATTGTAGATATGCTCTTGAAAAGAGCTATGAAAGGCGAGCTAGATTTGATGACACCAGCACAAGCGGTAGCGGGCGAGTTAATGTCTATTCCTGATTTTGCTGAGGAGGATGATGCTTTATTTGCAGCCGAGAAGAAAGCCCTAAAGAATATCAAAAAAGCAGGTTTAATGATAGCCGGAGCTGCGGTACAAAAACTGATGATGACTTTAGCTAAAGAGCAAGAAATCTTGATGAATATAGCCGATATTATTGGTGAGGCTTACATTGCTGAATCAACCATTTTAAGAGTAGAGAAATTAGTTGCGATGCGTGGCGAAGAAGCTGCTGCCGGACAAATTGATATGATGCGTATTTATATGCAACAAGCTGTTGATAAAGTTTATTTAGCAGGTAAAGAAGCATTAAATTCTTTTGCCGAAGGCGATGAATTAAATATGATGTTGATGGGCTTAAGAAGGTTTACTAAAGTAGCACCTTTTAACATCAAAGATGCAAGGCAAAGAGTAGCAAAACAATTGATAGAGGCTAATAAATATTGCTACTAAAGAGAAAAGTATAAAAACTAACTAACTAAATTTATACTTGAGTTCGGGGTGTTATTTCACCTCGAACTTTTTTGTTTTTATAGCGTCTGTTTCTCATATTTACGCCAGCCTGTAACGAATGCCTAATACGGCTTAAGCCCTGCTATCGGTTATAAATTTATAAAGCTTGCCTTCGCTAAAATCTTTAAAAATATACTTCCAATTATTCTTTATCTTTAAGCAAATAAAATTTAAATCATATGAAAAAGATAATGTTAACGATTGCCGTGGCAATGTGCTTAAATGTAGTTGCTATGGCTCAAACTACCACTGAAAAGTTGGGCGAGTGGAAGATAGTAACCGTAGTAGAATCTATAGTTCCTATGGGTTTGGGAAGATCAAGAATGATAGAAAATACAACTGAAGTTAATACCGAGCAGTTTCGTACCAGTCGTACAGATGGACAAAAATCTGATCAAAAAAGTGTAAGCAGAAGCGAATTAAAAGTAGAAAATTTTGATGAAGCCAAATTATTGAACTTTTTTAGTGCGGCGGGTATCAATTTTCAAAATATAGCTTCTAACGATGCCATGATTGGGGCAAGAATTATGGAATTAGAAGCAGCTGGCTTTAAATTCATCTATGTTACCAGTGCCGTCGAAAGCCATGCTGGTAAAGACGATTCAGGAGGTATTTTTATTACCAGAATGTTCTTTAAAAAGTAAGTTTAAGATATTTTTTAAGCTAGCCTATAATCTTTTAGGCTGGCTTTTTACATTGCGCTCGTTTGTAACGAGTGCATATATGGTTTGCCGATTTTATCGGTTTTTAAATTCTAAGTTTAACTATTTCAAAATATTCTCAGAATCGTAAATCAAAACTTTACTCCATAAATGCTCACTTTCTTTGATGAATACTTTATGGGCAGTTTCTTCCTGATATTTATCATGTGCTTCTTTAGAAACAAAAGTCACCATTAAGCAGTAACTGTAAGAATTATCTATTACAGGTCTGTTGGTGCTAGCAGGAGTTCCTAAATGCATACTACTAATGTGTTTAGATGCCTTTAAGAAAGTTGTAAGAGATGTTTCAAACTTTAAACGGTCTTCTTTACTTTCAGGGTTTTTTAACCAAAAGAGCACAGTATGTACAAATTTTCCATTTTCTTTTTGCGCCATAACAGATTCAGATTTTATCAAACAAAATAAACTGATGATGAATACCAAGAAATACTTTTTCATGATGATTATCTATTAAAATCTAAATATACATTTTCAGCCAGACTTCATTCCTTTATCCCTCTAATTATTGTAACCAATTTGCTATAGTGTATCAGTATGAATGATTTTTTACGTAACAGACAAACACATAATCTGTAATTTGACGTTAAATAATGTTAAAGCTTAGGTTTATATAAAAAGATAAATAAATTTGTAAATTATTAAAGATGAAGAAGTACGTTTGGTTAATTTTAGTTGCGGTTACAGCATTATTTAGTTCTTGTTTAAAGAAAGATACAGTTGACCCTTATCAACAAGCAGAAGAACAATTAAAAAAAGACGAAGAGATTATCAAGCGTTTTATTACCGATAACAACATCAATGCGGTAAGGCATGAATCGGGTATGTACTATCAGATTATCAATGCTGGGACAGGTAATTTCGACTATAAAACCAATAACAATCCTAACATAACTGTAAATTATACAGGCAGATTATTAAACGGAAATGTTTTTGATAGTGGCACAGGATACAGTAGCAGATTAGGTAATTTAATTATTGGATGGAGATTAGGCATTCCCTTAATACAAAAAGGCGGGAAAATCAGATTATTAATCCCATCTTTATACGCTTATGGTCCTAGTGGTGTAGGAAGTATTCCACCAAATGCCGTTTTAGACTTTGAAATTGAATTAACACAGATACAATAAGATGATAAAGAAATTATTCGGGTTTTTACTTTTAGCCATTAGTGTATTAGCTATTTCCTGCGAAAAGGAAACCAGAAGTTTAAAAGAAATTGAAGACCAATTAATACAAGAATATATCAGAAGCAATAACCTCAATTTCACTAAAGATACCACAGGTTTTTATTATCAGGTGATAGATGAAGGAAATAGTAATTTGCCGATTTTAAAATATTCTGATAAGGTTAGAATCGGTCAGAAAACAACTTCTATCAATAAAGCTGTAAATTACGAAACATCTATATACAACCCTACCCAGGCAGATTTTGTAGGTTATATCAAACCCATTCCTTGGAGAGAAAGCATAAGAAAGTTGAGAAAAGGCGGTGTGGTAAGGATACTTATTCCTTCTTATTTAGCTTATGGTAAAGATGGTTTTGGAACAAACGTACCGGGTAATTCTATTTTAGATACCAGAATAGAAGTTGTAGACGATACCAATTTAGAATTATACGAAGATAGGCTCATTAACAGATACTTAACAGAAAAAAATATCACAGCTATTAAAGATGCTTCAGGTCTTTATTATCAAATAAGTGCTGCTGGAGATAGTAATTTCCCTACTGTAGATTCAGAAATTACCATTGCATATACAGGCAGATTGTTAACCGGTGCTGTATTTGATTCTAGAACTGCCAGTAACCCATTAAATTCAAAACTTTCTGAGTTAATTGAAGGATGGAAAATTGCCTTACCTAAAATTGGCGTAGGCGGTAAAATAAAAATTATTGTACCATCAAGATTAGCTTATGGAGAAACAGGTGCCGGACAAGGAAGTATCATAGGCCCTAATACAGTAATTGAGTTTGATATAGAATTAATAGCTAAGAAATAATTGCAGATACAGTATAGAATATGACGAAAGAACAACTACAGGATTTAAGAGACAGGGTAACGTCTCTGAGGAGGCATCTTTGACATTGATGCTAAACTAACCGAATTACACCGCGAGAATGCACTTTCTCTAGAACCTACTTTTTGGGATAATCCTAAAGAAGCAGAGAAAGTATTACATGCTATCAAAATAAAAAAAAGCTGGACAGATGCTTACGATTCTGCCTTTGCAGCTATTGAAGATGCTGGTGTTATGCTAGAGTTTTTTCAGGCTGGCGAAGCTACAGAAGATGATGTTAATGAAGCTTACCAAAAGGCAACTACAGAATTAGAAAATCTGGAGTTTAAAAATATGCTTTCTGCCGAGGAAGATCAATTAAATGCCGTTTTACAAATAACTGCCGGAGCTGGTGGTACAGAAAGTTGCGATTGGGCCAGCATGCTCATGCGTATGTACATTATGTGGGGCGAGAAAAATGGCTATAAAGTAATAGAACAAGACTCGCAAGAAGGCGATGTTGCAGGTATCAAAACTGTAACCTTGCAGTTTGAAGGAGATTTTGCTTACGGATACTTAAAAGGCGAAAACGGTGTACATCGTTTGGTAAGAATTTCTCCTTTTGATGCCAATGCTAAAAGACATACCTCTTTTGCTTCTGTTTATGTTTATCCTTTGATTGATGATACCATAGAAATTGAGGTAAATCCATCAGAAATTGAATTTGAAACGTTTAGATCTGGTGGTGCAGGTGGGCAAAATGTAAACAAGGTAGAAACTGCAGTAAGGTTGTACCACAAGCCTTCTGGTATTATCATTAAAAACCAAGAATCTCGTTCGCAATTACAAAATAAAGAAAACGCTATTCGATTATTAAAATCTCAATTATTTGAGATAGAAATGCGTAAACGCAGAGAAACCACTGCAGCTATAGAAGGAAATAAGAAGAAGATAGAGTGGGGTTCGCAAATAAGAAATTATGTTTTACATCCATACAAATTGGTTAAAGATTTAAGAACAGATTATGAAACCTCTAATGCACAAGCTGTATTAGACGGAGATTTAGACGAGTTTTTAAAGTCTTATTTAATGGAATTTGGAGGAACTCATTAAAATGATGAAAAAAATTATCTTTATGATGCTTATCGGCTTTGCCCAATTAGCCAACGCCCAAAACAAGGTGATAGAATTATATCCAAATGGTGTACCGGGTGCTAAAACAGCTACAGATTATGTAGAACAAACTGTAGTAGGTACAGATGGCAAAACTAGAGTTAGTAAGGTTACAAAACCAACTCTAGAAGTTTTTACTCCTGCAAAAGGAAAAGAAACAGGTAAAGCTGTAGTAATTTGCCCAGGTGGTGGATACGCTATTTTAGCCATTAAACATGAGGGCTATGATGTTGCCAAAAGATTTGCAGAAGCAGGTATTACAGCTTTTGTTTTAAAATATCGTCTTCCATCAGACTTTATTATGGAAGATAAAAGTATTGGTCCGCTTCAAGATGCACAACAAGCAATAAAGTATGTAAGAGAAAATGCTGCTCAGTATAAAATAGATCCTGCTAAAGTAGGTATTATGGGGTTTTCTGCCGGCGGGCATTTGGCTTCAACTGCTTCAACACATTTTGATAAAGCCGTTATCAAAAATGATAATAATACCAACCTACGCCCAGATTTTTCTATCCTGATTTACCCGGTGATTTCTTTTGGTGAATTTAGACATAATGGCTCTAGAACAAATTTATTAGGTGCACAGCCTACTGATGAACAAATTACTTTATATTCTAATGAACTTCAAGTAAATGCTAACACACCACCTGCTTTTCTTGTACACGCCATGGATGATAAAACAGTTCCGGTAGAAAATAGCATCCAATACAGTTTAAATTTGAAGAAGTTTAAAGTAAAAAGCGAAGTACATTTGTACCAAGCTGGTGGACATGGTTTCGGGTTGAACAACCCTACAACTCAGGAAGATTGGTTTAAAACTTTATTAAATTGGATGAAATAAGAACTTAAATAAATTTTTATCGATTCTTAAGTCGGCTCCCTCTCTTTTGTCTAAAAGAGACTTCTTTTGGAGAGAGGGGGAGAGGCCTTACTCTAATACCTCCAACAAGCCAATCAATTCTTTAACTTTCTCTGTGCTGCCTAACTCTTCGTAGGCGCTAATAAGGTTCCTAATCACCCTTTTAATAATTTCTGTATGCGAACAAGGTTCGTAAAAGTATTTCTCTGGCTGAATTTGTAATTGTTTTAAGAACATATCAATGTCTCTTTTACCAAAGATGTAACCCTTGTTAAAAACATTGATATAAAATAGGATGCCATTTTCTTCATTTTGTTTTTCTTGTTCATCTTCGTAAGCTAAAATAAAATGCTGCGGAAGATTTACACCATAAATAGGAATGTCTAATTTCTGAGCTATAACCGCATAAATAATAGCCAAACTAATTTGATTACCCTTTTTACTTTCTAAAACCTGACTGATGTAGGAGTTTTGCGGGTCTTTATGATTACTGGTATTACCAGAAAAACCGTAGATATTATAAAAGATATGATTGATAAGTTTTACCTTTTCAACCGGGCTAGCCTCGTACATCATTTGTAGCCAAATATCTCTTTTAATAGCCTCAATTTGGTTAATGATTTTCTGCTCGTTTAAATCTGGATATTGATACCTGTTGATGATTAAAGCTCCGCGAAGTAAATCAAAAGCACCACTTTGGTACCATAAAGCTAAATCTTCACGTACATTTTGATACTGAATTTTATGCACCAAGTTTTCTATACGTTCTTGTAGAATGGTGTCTAAAGATTGCTCCCAGGCACTTTCTAAAAAGCCTATAGCTTCACTGCCATAAGATAAAATCCTTTCTTCTATATGCGAGAAAATCTCCGGATCAGGATCATCCAGTAATTTAATTAAAGAAGCTATTTCTTTTTCGTCAATCATGATTAAAAATTCTAAAATCTAAAGTCTCACATCTAGTATCTCTATACTCAATTACCCTATACTCAATCACAACGCAAATTCATATCTTCGCCATCATGTTTAATATATCATTCGCCTTAGACTACATCGCCCACAGAATCAATGCCAAAACGCGTCATGGTGTACATTCACCATTTGTTTACAAGCTTATAGATGAAGTAATTTACGATTTCAAAGATAAACCCGAATACAAAAGTATCGAAGAATTACGTAAAAATTTACTTCAAGATCATCGAAATGTAACCATTACAGATTTAGGAGCTGGGTCACATCTTAATAATCAGAAAGTTAAAGCTGTAAAAGAACTGGCAAAAAATGCACTTAAATCGCCTCGTTTAGCAAAACTGTTATTCCGTTTAGTACAATATACAAAGCCTAAAACTTTAATAGAGCTTGGTACATGTTTAGGCGTAACAACAGCTTATTTGGCTAAGGCCGATGAAAATTTACAAGTGATAACCATGGAGGGTTGCCCCCAAACTGCTGCAGTAGCACAAGAAAATTTTGATAAATTGGGTTTAGAGCGTATAAAATTAGAAGTAGGTAATTTTGATGAACGCCTGCCAGTTTTGCTACAAAGCCAACAACAGCTAGATTTTGTTTTTGTGGATGGAAACCATCGTAAAGATGCTACTTTGAACTATTTCAATTGGTGTTTGCCAAAAGTACACGAAAATAGCTTGCTTATTTTTGATGATATTTACTGGAGCCAAGGTATGAAAGAAGCATGGGCAGAAATTAAAGCACACCCGCAGGTAAGTGTAACGGTTGATTTATTTTGGATAGGCTTAGTTTTCTTTAAAAAAGGGATAGCCAAAGAAGATTTTAAAATTAAGTTTTAGGAGAGTTTAAAAAGACTCTCCTAAAGAAATATACAAGCCAGAATTCCTCTTTTCGCCTAAAGGTTTTTCGCCAAAGCCATAATCTACTCTTAGGGCTAAACTTTTATCTAAATCAAAGAAAAACCTGCCACCAATACCATAATTAGGTTTTAACCTATTAACAGAAAAGTTGTTTTTCGCATAAACAGTTCCGGTACCTCCAAATGCAACCAATCCAAAACGGTCTACAGGTCTAAATCTAATTTCTGCTTGTATGGCAGCATAATTTTCATCCCTATACCTGCCCATGTAATAACCTCTCATAATTTGGTCGTTACCCATTTGCCTCAGCATATAAAACGGAATTTCTCTTTTACTACTCACCGCTTCCATAAAACCTTGTGCTGCTATGGTGAATTTCTTATGCGGTGTATAAAAATAGCGAGAATCTAAAGTGAATAAAGTTCCTTCAAATTGTTGCTGCTTAAAAAAATCAGGAGCATAGCCATAACGCAATCTTGTAAAAAAACCTTTAGTTGTGTAAATGTTGGTATTTCTGGTATCTATTAATTGTGTTATTTTAAATAAAATGAAGTTTCCTCCATCCTTATCAAAGAAAGGTGTGTTGTTGTAAAATCCGCCTAGTTCTACATCTCTAAAGCTTTGCGATTCAAACTCTACACCCAAACCCGGATAATAAGATTTAGCTAATTGTCTTTCTACTTCGGCGTTAAGTCTGAAACGTCTTTGTATCAGTTTATCTTCGTTACTTCTTAAAGTAGCGTCACCTACACCGTAAAAATTAAAAGGTAAATTATAGAATCTAGCGTCGTATAAATGATGCCATTTGTTGCCTCTCGACCATAAATCAGATCTTATAGAAACCTGCGATTGGCCTTTAGTGCTGGTATAAGCCAATCCGTAAAGTTGTGAAGGTCTAATTAAACTATCCGTTTTATCCAGATAAAAAGAATATAAACCAGCTCCACCAAATTCAAAACCTGCTTCTTGGGTATAAGCTATAACCGGGACTGGTAAAAAACTATTATGTCTATTGGTATCGGGCGAGAAGAATTTATCTATAAGTTTTTTTTGCGAGTAACTGTTTAAAGACAAGCCAAGCAAAAATAAAAGGAGAATCTTTTTCATATTTAGTCTCAAAGATAATTATCCAAACGAGATTTAGGAGGTAATAGTTTTGATTTTAGTATCTAGTTTATTAAATACTAGAAAGACAAAAGTAGATTAGCTAGGGCTTTTCAGTATGCTCAATCAGTTCTGGCAGACCCAAAAAAGAGGCTGGAAGTTGTAGCTCATACGCCATCAGGTAAATTTTTTATCATCAAGCCATTAGATTATATAGAGTCAACTAAAGATTAATTATACTTTTAACGTAAGAATAACGTAAGACCAACGTAAGATAAACGTAGGATAAGACTATGTGAATACATATAGAGTATAAATATTTTTTAATCATCAAAACTTACAACATCAGGCATTTTTATTGCTCCTATCACCAAGTTTTACAAATAAACCCTGATATTTACCCATGTTTATCTACTAGATATTAACCATGTTCAAAAAAGTATTTTTATTTACTGTTTTTTTTGCCTTTTTAACCACACAGCTTAAAGCAAATTTTGATTTCAATAATAATTGTATTCAAGCCTATCAGGCTATTTTTGATTTAAGAATTCAAGACGCACAAGCCATTTTAAAAGCCGAGAAACAACAGCATCCCAATAACGGAATCATCATTTTATTAGAAAATTATATTGATTTTTTTAGTCTTTTGGTATCCGAAAATCAAGTAGATTATGAGCGATTAAAGAATTTAAAAAGTACTAGATTAAGTCTTTTAGAAAAGCAGGATTCTAAATCACCATATTATCTTTTTGCTCAGGCTGAAGTTAATTTGCAATGGGGGATGCTTAAAAGCAGATTTCAGGATTACCTATCCTCTGGCTTGGACATTAAAAAGGCAGATAATTTATTGAGAGAGAATGAAAAAAAATTCCCAACTTTTCTACCTAATCAGAAAAGTATAGGTTTAGTAAATGTAATCTTAGGGTCTATCCCAGCTAATATAAAAGGCGTTTTACAATCTTTTGGCTTCAAAGGAAATGCAACACTGGGCATTAAAAAACTAGATCAACTTACAACATCAATATCACAAACACCCTATAGTTTTTATAAAGAAGAAGTAGTTTTTTTATTGTGCTATATAGAAACAGATCTTCTACAAAGTAAAAATAGCTATCAAAAAATTTTAAATCTTACATCGGTTTTTGGTGATGATAGCTTATTGAAAACCTATTTGCAAGGCTATGTTGCTTACAGAAATGCGCATAACGATGATGCTATCAAGTTTCTACAAAGAAGACCAACTAAAAGTGCGCAATATGTCAATTTCCCTAAGCTAAATTATCTCATCGGAAATGCTAAACTTAACAGAAATGATTCTGATGCTTATGTTTATCTAGGAAGATATATTAATGAATATAAAGGTATTAATTATGTTAAGGATGCTTATTTAAAATTAGCCTATTACTATTATCTGAAAAATGATATCGCTAAATATCAAGCTTTTATTAAAATGGTTAAAGTAAAAGGTAATGTATACGACGAGAAAGACAAACAGGCTTTAAAAGAAGCTAATGAACAAGCTCCGGATGTTAATTTATTAAGAGCTCGGTTAAGTTATGACGGAGGATACTATACTAGAGCGTTAGCTTATTTGAAAGACAAAAATCAAAGTGATTTTAAACTACAAAGAGATCAAATAGAATATTTTTATCGTTTAGGCAGGATTTATGACGCCTTAAATAAATCGCAAGAAGCTTTAATCAATTATCAAAAAACTATTTACGCGGGTAAACAAAGTACTTATTACTATGCTGCAAACGCTGCTTTAAATATGGCTTTAATTTTTGAGGAGAAAGGTGATAAAAGCAGAGCTGTAAATTTTTACAATCAAGCTATTAGTATGAAAAATCATGAATACGAAAACAGTATCGAAAATAAAGCTAAGGAAGGTTTAAGAAGGCTTGGCGCCGATTAATTTATGGGTTCTTCTGTAAATCTAAATTGATTTTTAATAGCTTGTTGATGATGCTGGTTAACCTTAATCTTAAAGGCTTCAAAATTAAAATCATCATGGTTACCACAATCTAACATATGAAAATAAACTGATGGCTTTAGACTTTCAAAATATTCGGTTAAATTACTGCTCCAAAGTAATTGGCATTTTCCTTTCACCATAGGTAATAGCTTACAAATACCATCTTTTATCTCAATATGTCTAACATATTGAGATTCTAAATTACCTTGTGGAAACATGATTACTAAATTTCCGGGTTTGCTTAATATTTCAGCCGTATAACTTAAGCTCTCTATATAAGTTTTAGAATGTGGCACAATAGAAAAGCCTCCAAAATATCTCATCCAAAGATTTTTCTGTAATTGCTTTTTTAATATCATGAAATAAAAGCCATTAAGTTTTTGTTTAGGATAGATAGCCTGATAAGCTAAATAACATGCCCAAAAGCCATCCCAAAAACTTAAATGATTACACATTAGTAAATAAGAGGAATTATTTTGAAGTGGTACATCATGAATAACCATTTTGTTAAAGCGTTTTTTCAAAAACCACATCAGCAAACGAGCGGCTGCCATAAAAATTGGTCGTGGTAAAAGTTTAGCTTTAATAATCATTCAATAGTTTTTTTAAGTGATAAGGAAACTCTCCGTTAATCATCTCGTGGTTAGCATCTAAAACTTCTTGTTTTGCCCAGTGTAATTTTTTGATGGTATTTTCTGCTATTTTAGCCGGATAATTTTTATCTCTAGCTCCAAAAATAAAAATACTTTTTATTTGATATTGGTTAAGGTTTTTTACAAACTTCTGATGATTTATCTTTAAATGTTTTAAATAGGTTAAACAAGCATAAAAAGAAAATCTAAGTTCGTAAGTTGCTATTTCTTTGTATAATATCTCATAAATTTTTTGGTCAATAACTTTAAGGTTTTTAATCAATTTTAAAAGTTTGTGCATTCCGCTATCGCTTAAAGCTAGTTTTTCTAACACTTTATTACCTAGTTTCTTTCTACTTAAAAAAGTTACCAACCAACCAGGTTTTAAGCTTGATGGTGCGGCAGCAATAAATTCAGAAACTCTTTCTGGTACTTCTTCTACAATTGTTGCAGCGTAATGCGAACCCATAGAATAAGCCAAAATTGAAAATTTGTTTATTTGCTGCTCATCGCAAAAATCGGTAAACAGTTTAGCTAATTGCTTTTTACTAATACCTTTTTTAATGATGGCTAAATCATTATTTCTAAGTTTAGTTGCCTTATGAAAAAATAAATCAAAACCATAAAAGGTATAATCAGTACCTAGATGCTCCTCAAGTAACTTAAATTGTTTGCCATGCATACCATAACCATGAAAACAAAGCATAGCTTTTGGCCCGCTACCAAATTTGTAATAATGAACTGATGCTAGAGAATGCTCAAAGAAATGATTAGTCATTGATGTTTATATTCTTATCATTGCAGCCGCCCAAACATATTCTCCATCATGGCTTATGGTAAGGCTAATTTTTAGGTTTTTATAATAATCTGATAGCTTTACTTCTGGTTTTCCTGAGATTTTTTCTCTTAAAATCTCTATTTTTTTAAAAGGTAGTGCTTTACTATTGATTTGTTTTATTGCCTTATAAACAGCCTCTTTAGCGGCCCATGTAGATGCGTATCTTAAAATACTATCCTCAAAAAGTTCACAATAATCAATTTCTAAAGGTGTATAAACTTTTTGTTTAAATAAAGGGTTAAAAGAAAGCTTAAAATCCGGAAGGAAAACTAAATCATTACCCAAAGCGAAATTATTTTTTGGGATTAGCTTATTTAGGGTTTCTTCTAAATTATGCTTCATCTATGGCTACTCCCATAATATTAAAACCACCATCTGTAAAATGGATATTACCAGTAACCTTCTTAGATAAATCTGAAAAATAGTATAAAGCGGTATTTGCCACATCTGCTGCGCTTACATTGCCAAGTGGGGCGGTAATTTTTCCAATTTTACGAAGTTTTCTAACGCCGTTTACACCACCAGCCGAGGTTGTCATGACTAAGCCTGCTGATATAGCGTTAACCCTAACTTCTGTACTCCTAAAATGATGAGCTAAATATTGCATGATATTTTCTAAAGCTGCTTTATTGATAGCCATCCCAGCATAATTAGGAAAAACCCTTTGCGATGCATTATAGGTTAAAGTTAAAATAGAGGCTTGTTTCGCTAAAAGAGGTTCTGCAACTCTGCAAATTCTTAACAAAGAGTAAGCGCTAATATTAAATGAGTCTATTAAATCTTCAAGAGGAATATCTAAATAACGTGGTGCAGGTTCTGAGGATCCTGGAAAACTACTACACATTACGTTTTGGTTTCCAAAAGCCACGCCATGTAATATGTAGTCTATAGCACCCCATTCTTGGTAAACTTGGTTAAGAAAGCTTGTAATTTCTGCTTCGTTTCTAATATCTACTTGATAAGTGATAGCCGAAATCTGATGTGTTTCTAACAAAGTTAAAACTTCATCCTTGGTTTCCTCGGTATAACTCACTGCAACTTTAGAACCTGACTCGTGTAGTTTTAATACAATTTGGAAAGCAATAGAGCTTTCATTTCTTACACCAAAAACTACTGCTATTTTGTTTTGATTATTTATCATCTCTAGAGATTAACATGGCGCTATTGGTACCGCCAAAACCATAATTTAAACAAGTAATACTATTTATTTCTTTTGAGAAGCTTTGTTGTTGCAATAAATCTCTGTAATAGGCTAAAGGTTCTTTAGAGCCTTCCCAATTTGATGTGGTTTGAAAAGTTTCTTGCTCTGGATTTAAGTTTACGGCATTTAAACAAGGTAAAACTTCTTGTCTTTTTAGCATTAATATTGCTGCAATAAATTCTACAGCACCAGCAGCACCCAACATGTGTCCAAACTGCGATTTTGGCGCTGCAATATGATATCCTTTATCACCTAAACTATCAACAACACTTAATAATTCAATAGCATCGCCAGTTGGTGTAGAAGTACCATGTACTTTTACCACATCTGGTTTATAAGGAATATCTTTTAAAAGCCCTTGCCATAAGCGGCGTTGCCCATTAAATGAAGGAGCAAACATATCTCCATCACCATCAGAATTATTAAAATAAGCATCTATAACACCTAAAATATTTGCACCACGGGCTTTAGCTAAATCATAAGCTTCTAAACAAACTATGCCAGCACCAAAAGAACAAACAAAACCGTTTCTATCTTTATCAAAAGGTCTAGAACTTTCATGAGGCTCAAACCCTCTGCTTAAAACCTGCATACCATCAAAGCCTAAAAAGCTTTCTAAAGCTGTACCTTCTACGCCACCTGCTACAATGCGGTCTTGCAAGCCAAAACTAATCATACGGTAGGCATAGCCAATATTACCTAGGCCAGTAGCGCAAGCTGATCCTATAGCTTCACAAATACCTTTATTTTTTATAAAGCAAGAGATATTAGCAGCCTCTCTGTAAACCATACCTCTATCTATATTATGGCCACCTAAAAAGCGGGTTTTATTGCCCAGAACAAAAAAACTATTCCACGCAATGCGCTGTATTTCATTACCGCAGCTTCCAGAACCTACAACAACACCAGTTTGTTCAGATTCTACCTCGGCAGTTGTCCAGCCAGCCATTTTTATAGCATCAGCAGTACTTATCATAGCCCAAATGCTTCCGATATCCGCCGTAGCTAAATTATGATCCGGTATGCGATTAAGTAAGTCTATATAAGTTTCGGGATATCCTTGAAGTAGAGTAGAATAAACAGGCTGCAAGTGAACTTCTGATTCAGTAATGTAACCTGCAACATGTGAACGTACCTTTTTTCCATGAGCAGCTACTTTATCCCAATATCTGATAAGAGATTGGTTGCTGAATAGTTTTTGTTCAAATTCATCCAAATTATTACAGGTAGGGAAAACCCCACCCATACCAACTACAGCTACTTTTCTGCCCTTGATATTCATGATAAACTATCCTTTAGATTTGATAATCAAATCCACAATATCTTTAATCTTAGAGCCTAAATCATCAATATCTTCATCTTCAAACTCTACATTAAATTTTTGTTCTGCTTTAGCTGCAATATTAATCATCTCGGTTGAAGGAGTTTTTAAATCAGCTATAAAGTCTGTTTCTTCTGTAACATGATTTAATTTTTCTTGATCTATGGTTCTTACAGTTCTTAAAATCTCTACTAAACCGTCTATAATCTCTTGTCTTTCCATTTTAAATTTTATTTGTCTTTTTAATAGCTCTTCCGGTTATACCATTAAGTTCGGCAACTAGGATGAAATCATCACCAACTTCGTAATTGTTTAATTTTTCTTCGTTAAAGTTTTTGAAATATTGATTTAAATCTAAGTCTTTAGGTACTTTATAAATGCGTCCATCAACTACCATTTGCCTAAATTTATAGAATACAATTTTTCCTATACTGATAAACGTATCTCCTTCAAGTAAATAAGAATGGAAATTAACATTTCCGATGCCTATAAAAGTGGGTATAAATTCGTCTTTATCAACATTAGATTTTTCTTTTGCTTTAAGGTAATTAAGAAAGGCAGCACAAGAGCCTGTAGTAGCTTGTGCAAAGGCTTCTATTTGGTCTACACCTCTAAAAACACCAAAATGGTCTTTTACATCATTAGCATTAGGAGTATAACTAGCTATAATGCCAACATTAGGGCTGTGCCAATGGTATTGATGTACCAGTAATTTACTTGGCCCATGTATCAGCATACTGCTAGGATGCGCTCCAACTAAGTTTTCTGCCATTAAAAAATACCTCCATTAATGTTGATATTGCTTCCATTAACATATCCTGCTTTCGCTGATAAAAGAAAAGCTACAGTTTCTGCAATATCTTCAGTTTTTCCAAATCTTCTGAGTGGGATATTACTTAAATATTTATCTTGTTCTATTTGTGGAATAGCTGCTGTCATGTCTGTTTCAATAAATCCAGGAGAAATACTTAAAACCCTTATCTCATGCTTTTCATAAATAGCGCCCACTTCCTTTGCTAAGGATTTTGAAAAGGCAATAAGCCCTGCTTTAGTAGCGGTATATACTGCTTGAAACGCATTTCCAGTTTCTGCAACGCAGGAGCTCATATTAATAATAACACCTTTTTGCTGCACTCCAAATATTTTTAAAGCCGTTTTGGCAATTTGTATCGGAGCTTTTAGGTTAACTTGTATCAGTTTGTCTATGTCTTTTTCTGGTTGATATAGTAAAGGTTTATCTAAAGTAATTCCAGCATTATTAATAACAGCATACAAGTCTTCTCCATGTTCTGCTTTTAAAGTTTTACAAAATAAGGAAACCTCTTCAGGATTACATAAATCTGCTGCTAGTATGTGATTGCCATCTTTCAACTGAGTAATGTTTTCTGCTTTGGAAGCGTGTAAGATTAAACAATAATCATCATTTAACGCTTTTGCAATTGCCAAACCTAGCCCTCTACTTGCACCAGTAATCAAAACTTTTTGTTTATTCATGGTATAGCTGTTTCCAAATCTTACTATAAGCTTCAAAAATAAAAAATCTTAATTGATAAACAATTTTTTGAATGATTAGGGCATTTTTAGCTGTTTGATAGATTAATTTGGTAGGTATATCTAAAAATTTAAATCATCATTAATTTATTTTAATTAGATAAACGATTCGGTTCCATAAGCTTATAGCTCTTAGCTGTAAATGCTTGAAATTATGTTATAATAGATTATAAAATCATTAGAAATAAGTGGTGCTCATGCTACACTGTCTCAAATTCGAATCAAAAGTGTATTTTTGCCAAAATTTTAACATCATGAGCGTACAAAGAGGACCTATATCACAATTTATAGAAAGAAATTACCTTCATTTTAACGCGGCAGCTTTAATGGATGCAGCAAAAGGGTATGAAACCCACTTAGATGAAGGAGGGAAGATGATGATTACCCTTGCTGGTGCTATGAGTACTGCAGAGCTTGGAATTTCATTAGCAGAAATGATTCGTCAGGATAAAGTTTCTATTATTTCTTGTACCGGAGCTAATCTGGAAGAGGATATTATGAACCTAGTGGCACACTCTCATTATAAAAGAGTTCCTCATTACCGTGATTTAAGTCCGCAAGACGAGTGGGATTTGTTAGAGAACCACTACAATCGCGTTACGGATACTTGTATCCCTGAGGAAGAAGCTTTTAGAAGATTGCAAAAGCATATACATAAAATTTGGAAGGATGCTGATGACGCTGGAGAGCGTTATTTCCCTCATGAGTTTATGTATAAGATGTTGCTGAGTGGAGATTTAGAACAATATTATGAGATAGATCCTAAAAACTCTTGGATGTTGGCTGCTGCCGAAAAGAATTTACCTATTGTTGTTCCGGGTTGGGAAGACTCTACTATGGGTAATATATTCGCTTCTTATGTGATAAAAGGCGAAATGAAAGCAACAACCATGAAAAGTGGTATCGAGTATATGGCTTGGTTAGCAGATTGGTATGTGAAAAACTCAGAAGGAAAAGGGATAGGTTTCTTCCAAATAGGCGGCGGTATAGCTGGTGATTTTCCTATTTGTGTAGTTCCTATGCTTTATCAAGATATGGAGATGGAAAATATTCCTTTCTGGAGTTATTTCTGTCAGATATCAGATTCTACAACTTCTTATGGCTCTTATTCTGGTGCTGTTCCAAATGAAAAAATTACTTGGGGTAAATTAGATATAGATACGCCTAAATTTATTGTAGAATCTGATGCAACGATAGTTGCACCTTTAATATTTGCATGGCTTTTAAAACAATAAATAAGATAAACAAGAATTTTTAGGATGAAAAAATGTGATTATCATCAACCTAATTTAAAAAATGCCGTTTTTAGTATAAATAAGCGCAATTTTTATTCTTGTTTAGAATGATTTTAAATTATTAAAATCAGTCATCAAATTGTCAGCCAAAAGGTTTTTAATTTTACTTTTGTGATTCGAAAATGAGGTGCAACACACAGTTTAGTCGCATTTTCAATCAGGAAACATTTAAATTTTAGTATAACAAACTCAATATGAGAAACTTCTCATCTGATTTTAGAAGATTGGTAAGATCCCTTATGATAGTTACGGCTATCACATTAGGTACTTCGGGTATGGTGTCTGGGCAAGGAACTCCTGCAGATTCTACACAAGCAGCTGGTGCAGCAGCGCCGGCGGCTGGTGGAGCGGCTGTAAATGGAGACCCTGCAGCAGGTGAAGCGCTTTACAAAGCTAATTGTACTTCTTGTCACGCTTTAAACAAGCGTGTACTGGGTCCAGCTTTAGCAGGTGTAAATCAAAAGTACAATGATGAAGCTTATTTGATTAAGTGGATTAAGAACGCTCCGGCCATGGTGGCTTCAGGAGACGAAAGAGCTGTTAAAATTTACGAAGAGTACAATAAGGCAGCAATGACTCCATTCCCTCAATTTTCTGACGACGACGTTAGAAATATTTTAGCTTATATACAAGTTGAGGGAGACAAAAAACCAGAAGCTGCTGCTGCCCCAGGTGGAGCTACTACTGGCGCAGAAAGTGCTGATACTGGTGTTAGCAATTTTATGATTATTGGCCTTGTTGCTGTAATCTTAATTGCATTCTTAGTTATTTTAGTGCTTAACCGTGTTATTGCAACTTTAGAGCGCCTTTTATTAAATAAAGGTGAGGCTATTTTAGCAGAAGAAGACGAAACTGAAGAAGAAGCAAAAGATAAGTTTGCTGGCTTAAAGAGAATGGCTAAAAACAAGAAACTAGTTTTCTTTGTGATTTTAGGATTTGTAGTTTTACTAGCTTCTTTTGGTACGGTAGAAATGTGGAACACAGGTGTTCATACAGGTTACCAACCGGTACAGCCAATTAAATTTTCTCACCAATTACATGCTGGTACAAATCAAATAGATTGTCAGTATTGCCACTCTGGTGCTTGGAAGTCTAAAAATGCTACCATTCCATCTCTTAACGTTTGTATGAATTGCCATAAATACGTACAAGCTACTGAAAAATATGATGGAGAAATTTCACCAGAAATCAAGAAAATTTATACCGCTTTAGATTATAATCCAGAAACTCAGGCTTATGGAGATAACCCTCGTCCTATCGAGTGGGTTAGAATTCATAATCTTCCGGATTTAGCTTACTTCAACCACTCTCAACACGTGAAAGTTGCTGGTATTGATTGCCAAAAATGTCATGGTCCAATAGAGACAATGGAAGAAGTTTATCAGTATTCTCCTTTAACAATGAAATGGTGTATTAACTGCCATAGAGAAACTGAAGTTAAACACGAAGGAAACGCTTACTATGATAAAGTAATTGCTGCTCATGATCAAATCAAGAAAGGCGAGAAAGTTACTGCTGCAGTATTAGGTGGTTTAGAGTGCGGTAAGTGTCACTATTAATAATAAATAATTAGCATAAACAATACAGTCTTATATAGCTTAAATGGAAAGCACAAAGAAATATTGGAAAGGTTTAGAGGAGTTGCAAAAAACTCCAGAATTCGTAGAAAATAATAAAAACGAGTTTTCTGAACCGCTTCCTATAGAAGAAGTATTAGAAGGTACCGGATTAGCAGCGGCTACTCCGCGTAGGGATTTCTTAAAAGCAATGGGCTTTGGTTTAGGTGCTGTTACTCTAGCAGCATGTAGCGAAGCTCCTGTTCGTAAAGCGGTTCCTTACCTTATTAAACCAGAAGATGTAACTCCTGGTATACCTAATTATTATGCATCAAGTTATAAAGGTGCTGGTATATTAGTTAAAACCCGTGAAGGTCGTCCTATTAAAATAGAGCCTAATCCTAACTGCCCTATCAATGGCGGAGGCTTAGATGCGCAAGCTCAAGCATCTGTTTTAGATCTTTACGATGTTTCTAAATTAAAAGGACCTTTGTTATCAGGTTCAGAAGCTTCATGGGCTGATGTAGATAGTTTTGTAAAAGGCGAATTAAATAAAGTTCAAGCTTCAGGAAAAGCTATAGCCATCGTAAGCTCAACTGTTAATAGTCCTTCTGCAAAAGCTGTAATTGCAGACTTTATAACACAATATCCAGCTACTAAACATGTAACTGTTGATCCAGTTTCCTATACTGGTATCATCAAAGCAAATGAAGCTAGTTTCGGAAAAGCTGTTTTGCCTCAGTATCATTTTGAAAAAGCTCAAGTAATTGTAAGTTTCGGAGCTGATTTCTTAGGTACTTGGATTTCTCCAACACAATTCTCTAAGCAATATGCTAGCAATCGTGATATTAAATCATTAGAAGCTAAGAGAATGTCTAGACACATTCAGTTTGAATCTGGTATGAGTACAACTGGTACTAATGCGGATTCACGTATCGCTATTAAAGTTTCAGAAGAAGGAGCTGCAGTTTTAAGTTTATATGCTGCTTTAACTGGTACTGCCGTACAAGGTGCTACTTTAAGTAATGCTGGTGCTGCAAGTGCAATAAAACTAGCTGCTAAAGAATTGTTAAATGCTAAAGGAGCTGCTTTAGTAGTTTCTGGTTCTAATGATATCTCAACACAAACTGTAGTAAACGCTATTAACGCCTTCTTAGGTGCTTATGGTACTACTATAGATTTAGATAATCCATCATACCAATACACTGGTATAGATGCAGATTTCAATGCTTTAGTTGCAGATATGAATGCAGGTAAAGTAGGTGCTATTTTCTTCTTAGATAGCAATCCTGTATTTACTTATCCAAAATCAGCTGATCTAGCTAATGCTTTAGGAAAAGTTGCTTTAAAAGTTTCTTTTGCTGATAGACAAGATGAGACTGCCGCTTTATGTAATGTGGTAGCTACTAACCATAATTATTTAGAGTCTTGGGGTGATGCAAATCCTGTCGAAGGATACTACACTTTAGTTCAGCCTACTATCAACCCAATATATAATACTCGTCAGGCAGAAGAGAGCTTATTAGTTTGGTCTAATAATCCTGTTCAAGAGTATTATACTTATGTTAAAAACAACTGGGCTAAAACAGCTTTAGTTGCTTCTGGCAAAACTTGGGATGATGTTTTGCAAGCGGGTTCTGTACAATTAGCTGCAAAACCAGCTGGTGCATATACTTTTGTAGGAAATGTTAGCGCTGCTGCTGCATCTATCGTTCAATCATCAAAAGCAATCGCAAAAGATGTTGAGTTACAAGTTTATGAGTCTGTTGCTATTGGTAATGGTTCACAAGCTAACAATCCGTTATTACAAGAATTACCAGACCCAGTTTCTAAAGTAACTTGGGATAACTATGCTGCTCTTAATCCTAAATATGCAGAGTCTTTAGGTATCAATCAATTTGATATTGTTACGCTTAAAGGCGGAGATTATGCTATCGATTTACCTGTTTTATATCAACCAGGTCAGGCTCAAGGTACAGTTTCTGTAGCTTTAGGTTATGGTAGAGTAAAAGCTGGTAAAGTAGGAGATGCAGTAGGTAAAAATGCTTACCCTTTCTTAAGCTATGTTAATGGTACTTTACAAGGTATAAATTCTGTAAGTATCACTAAAACTGGTGGTTTTGAAGAATTAGCTCAGACACAAACTCACCACTCTTTTGAGGGTAGAAATGTGATTAGAGAAGCAACCTTTGCAGAGTATAAGCATGATGCAGCTCATGGTAGTGGTAATCATGGTGCAAAACATAAGACTTACGATTTATGGAACAAGTATGATCAGCCAGGTCACAATTGGGTAATGGCTATTGACTTAAATGCTTGTACCGGTTGTGGTGCTTGTATAGTAGCTTGTAACGTAGAAAATAACGTTCCAGTTGTAGGTAAGGACGAAGTTCGTCGTCGTCGTGAGATGCATTGGTTAAGAATCGACCGTTACTACACTTTTAACGAAGAAGGTAAAAAAGTTACTGAGGAGAAAGAGATTGAGGCTATAGAAGGTACAATGGAAAATGTTTCTGTTGTTCACCAACCAATGCTTTGTCAACATTGTGAGCATGCTCCTTGTGAAACTGTATGTCCTGTATTAGCAACTGTTCACTCATCAGAAGGTTTAAACCATATGGCTTATAACCGTTGTGTAGGAACACGTTACTGTGCAAACAACTGTCCTTACAAAGTACGTCGTTTCAACTGGTTTAACTACTGGAATGATTCTCGTTTTGATAACTATCTAAACAATGAGTTTACACAGTTAGTATTAAACCCTGATGTAACAACACGTTTCCGTGGTGTTATGGAGAAATGTTCTATGTGTATCCAACGAATTCAAGCTGGTAAATTAGAGGCTAAGATTGCTAAGAGAGAACTTAAAGATGGTGACATCAAAGTTGCTTGTCAGCAAACATGTCCTACTAATGCTATCATATTTGGAGACGCAAACGATCCTAATTCAGAGGTATCTAAAGCATTAAAGAACGAAAGAACTTATTATGTTTTAGAAGAACTTAACGTTCAACCTGGAATAGGTTATATGACAAAAATTACTAATACTGGATTACAGGAAGCTTAATATTTAAAATAATAGCATCAAGATATGGCATCTCATAACGAATCAATATTAAGAGAACCGTTAATTACAGGAAAGGACATCACGTATGCAAGAATTACGAATGAAGTTCTTTTACCTGTAGAAAATAAACCAAATAAAGCCTGGTGGATGGGCTTTATAGTATCAGCTTTAGGCGCTTTACTATGGGTAGGGGCTGTAAGTTATACTTTCTATTACGGAATTGGAACTTGGGGGTTGAACAAGACCGTAGGATGGGCTTGGGATATCACAGGTTTCGTTTGGTGGGTAGGTATAGGTCACGCTGGAACGTTAATTTCAGCAGTACTTTTATTATTCCGTCAAAACTGGCGTAATTCAATCAACCGTTCTGCGGAAGCGATGACAATTTTCGCCGTAATATGTGCTGCTACTTATGTAGTATCTCACATGGGTCGTCCTTGGTTAGCATACTGGCCTTTACCTTTGCCAAACCAGTTCGGCTCATTATGGGTGAATTTCAACTCGCCACTAGTATGGGACGTTTTTGCAATCTCTACTTATTTCTCAGTATCTCTTTTATTCTGGTATACAGGTCTTTTACCTGATATTGCAACCATTAGAGATAGAGCAACAGGATTGAAAAGAAGAATTTATTCTATACTTTCTTTCGGTTGGACAGGTTCAGTGAAAACTTGGCAACGTTTTGAAGCTGTGTCTTTAATTCTTGCAGGTGTTTCTACCCCATTAGTATTATCGGTACACACTATCGTATCAATGGACTTTGCAACTTCAGTAATTCCAGGATGGCATACCACTATATTCCCTCCTTACTTCGTTGCTGGAGCAATTTTCTCTGGTTTTGCGATGGTGCAAACCTTATTATTAATCGCTCGTAAAGTTTTAGGTTTAGAGAATTATATCACCATGTTCCATATAGAATCAATGAATAAAATCATTGTTTTAACTGGTTCTATTGTTGGTGTTGCCTACTTAACTGAGTTATTCATCGCTTGGTACTCTGGTGTTGAGTATGAACAATATGCGTTCTTAAACAGGATTTCTGGTCCTTACTGGTGGGCTTACTGGTGTATGATGACTTGTAACGTAATCACTCCTCAGCTATTCTGGTTTAAAAAGATTAGAACAAGTATTCCTATTTCATGGGTACTTTCTATTATTGTTAACATCGGTATGTGGTTTGAGCGTTTCGTAATTATTGTTACCTCACTTCATAGAGATTACATTCCATCAAGTTGGGCTATGTTTTATCCAACATGGGTAGATATCTCAATATTTGTTGGTTCTATTGGTTTATTCTTTACTTTATTCTTGTTATTCATTAGAGTATTACCTTCTGTAGCTATGGCAGAGGTGAAATTATTAGTGAAAACTTCTTCAGAACAAAGCAAGAAAAAATTATTAGAGTCTGGAGTTATTAAACCAGAAGAAGCCGAGTATTACAAAGAGTCTTTAACCAAGTTTGATAGTGTAGATCAGGCAGATTACGCAAAAATTTAACAATGAGCAATATCAAGTATATTTTAGGACATTTTGAAGATCCGGATGACATGATGCATGGGATCGACAAGCTAAAAGAAAATAATATTAGCATTTACGATGCTTATACACCAATGCCTATACACGGTATAGAAGACAAACTAGGTGTTAAAAGAAGCAGATTACCAATTGTAGCTTTTATATGCGGTATAACTGGAACTTTTACAGCATTTTCTATGATTTATTACATGATGGTACACGACTGGCCAATGAATGTTGGTGGTAAGCCAGCCTTTGCTTTCCCAGACTTTGTTCCAATCATGTTCGAGTTAACAGTATTATTTTGTTCTTACGGAATGGGTATAGCTTTCTTCTTTAGAACACACTTGTTCCCAGGAAGAGCACCTAGAGTAATGGATTTGAGAGCAACAGATGACCGTTTCATTATTGCTGTTGATGCAAATGAAAATGCGGATCATGATAAAATAAATTCTCTTTTAAAAGATGCTGGTGCTGTAGAAATTAAGCACAATGAAAGGAGATATGTAAGTTATGAATAAGACCAGTATATTAGGTTTGGCATTCTTAGCCATTACCGCTATAACCATGATGAGCTCTTGTAAAGATAAGAGTAAACCAGGTTTAGAGTATGCTCCGAATATGTATGATGCAATAGCTTACAATCCGGATCAGAAGAACCCCAATTTTGCAGATGGTAAAACAGCTCAAGTTCCTCCTAGTGGAACTAACCCAATAGGTTATGCTCGTTTTAACTATCCTGATACTAGAGAGGGTTATGATGCCGCTAGTGCAGGAGTTGTGAATCCACTTCCTGTAAATCAGAAAAATTTGGAAGAAGGAAAACAATTATACATTGCTATGTGCGGTCCTTGTCACGGTCCTCAAGGTAAAGGAAACGGTTCTATTGTAGAGCTAGGTAAATATCCTGCACCTCCATCATATTCAACTGGTGTGTCATCAAGAGGTGGTGCCATGAAGGATTTAACAGATGGTAAAATATATCATACTATTCAGTATGGTTTAAACTTAATGGGATCTTACGCTTCTCAACTTTCTCCAGAAGAAAGATGGCAAGTAGTAATGTATGTTCGTGAATTACAAAAAGTACAATAATTGATTAAGATATAAAATGGGAGCTCATAATCATACATACAATTTTTCAGAGCAGTATGAATTCTCTGGAAAAGCCAAAACTTACAGTTTAATTGCCATTATTGTTGGTATTGCTGCAATTGCTTTTGGTTTCTTAACAGGACACGCAGAGCGCACTTTTGCAAATCTGTTATTAATGAGTTATTACTTTACTTGTGTTTGTGCCGCTGGATTGTTTTTCATTGCAGTACAATTCGTAGCTCAGGCAGGTTGGTCTGCAGGCTTGATAAGAATACCTCAGGCTTTTGCTAAAGTATTACCTATTGCTAGCATTATTTTAACTATTGTTGTAGCTACAGGTTTATTTAGTCATAACTTATATCATCACTGGAACCACGAAGGTATTACTGATCCAACTTCTCCTAATTACGATGCTCTTATCGCAGGAAAAGCAGGTTATCTAAACGTACCGTTCTTCTTAACAAGATTAGTGTTCTTCCTAGCATTGTATTGCATTTTCGCTGTTCTTTTACCTAAATTATCTAATAATGAAGATTTAGAAGGGGGCTTAAATAGCTACAAGAAAAGTATTAAATACTCTGCTATATTTCTAGTAATCTTTGGATTTACTACCCCAATTTGGGCGTTTGATGTTATCATGTCTTTAGAAGCGCACTGGTTCTCAACCATGTTTGGTTGGTATAACTTTGCTGCAATGTGGGTAACAGGTTTAGCTACTATAGCTATTACAGTTATATTATTAAAAAAAGCAGGTTACCTAGGTTGGATTAACGAAAATCATTTACACGATTTAGGAAAGTTTGTATTTGCTTTTTCTATTTTCTGGACCTACGTTTGGTTTGCACAGTTTCTATTAATTTATTATGCAAACATTCCTGAGGAAACTGTGTATTTCTACAAAAGATTTGAGCCTGAATATTTACCATGGTTTTGGGTTAATATTGTAGTAAACTTTGTTGCTCCACTATTAATTTTAATGACTAGAGACGCTAAACGTAAAACTAATCTATTATTAGTTGTTTGTATTATTATCATTTGCGGTCACTGGTTAGATTATTACATGATGATTATGCCTGGTACTGTAGAGTCACACAGAGGGTTTGGAATTATAGAAGTAGGAACGTTTTTAGGATTTGTTGGCTTATTTACCTTCTTAATGTTAAATGCGTTAAGTAAAGCTGCTTTAGCTCCTAAAAATCACCCCTTCTTACAAGAAAGTGTACATCATCACATTTAATATTTATAGATACTTAGAGATATGAACTTGAAAAAGTATTTTAATTTAAAAAGCTTGTTAACGGTGCTTACCTTCGGAGGTTTATCTCTAGGTCAAGCTATGGCTCAAGCTACAGAGGAAGCTGCTAAAAATGAAGGTTTAGGTAAGACTGTTTCTTACTATATACTGTTGTTTTTATTAGCATGTGTGTTTATCGGTATTATTGGTAAAGTTTTACAAGTTTATGAGTTAACGCGTAAAATTCAAGGTAAGAAGAGCGGTATTGCATGGGATAAATTTAACGGTGTAATGTTTGCGGCAGCATTAATCTTAGGCTTATATGGAGCATATTGGTCTTATACAGAGCATGGTAGTTTAATATTACCAGAATCTGCTTCAGAACATGGTGTTGCTATTGATAGCATGTTTAATATTACGTTAATCATTACCACTTTTGTTTTTGTTGTTACGCATATTATTTTATTCTTATTTGCTTATAAATATAAGCACAGTAAAAAGCGTACAGCATATTATTATCCTCATAACAATACATTAGAAAAATACTGGACTATTATTCCAGCAATAGCTTTAACTGTGTTAGTTTTAATGGGTTTCTTCATCTGGAGAGGTATTACTAATATTCCTAAAGATCAAATGGCTAGTGCTATACAAATTGATGTTACAGCACACCAATTTGCTTGGGATGTAAGATATGCAGGGAAAGATAATGTAAATGGAAGAAAGAATTATAAGCTTATCGGAAGTTTAAATGGTCTAAACAATTTAGGTTTAGATTTGTCTGATAAGAGAAATAATGATGATTTAAAAGTGAACGAGATTGTTCTTCCGGTTAATAAGTCTGTAAGATTTACTATTGGTTCTCAAGACGTATTACATAGTTTCTACATGCCTCACTTTAGAGTTCAGATGAATGCTGTACCTGGTATGCCTACATTCTTCCAGTTCACACCAAAAGTTACTACTGCAGAAATGCAAGAAAAAACTAACAATCCTGAATTCAATTATCAGTTGTACTGCGCTAAAATTTGTGGAGGTTCTCACTACAACATGAAGTTTTTGGTAAAAGTTGTTTCTGAAAAAGAATATCAAGAGTGGTTGAAAGAGCAAAAACCAATTGTTACTGAGGAAATGAAAAAAGAGTATCAGTTAGCATTAAGCAAACAAAACTCTGTTAATAATCAAATTGCGTTAAATAACTAATTATAATAAAAGGAGATATGGCAACAGCTGCTATTCATAACCCAACTGCAACACATCACGATGAGCACCATGATCATGCTCATCATCATGAGACTTTCTTGACTAAATATGTATTTAGCCAAGACCATAAGATGATTGCAAAGCAATTCCTTATCACAGGTATAGTGATGGGTGTTATTGCTATGATTTTATCTATTCTATTTAGGATTCAATTAGCTTACCCAGATCAGAGCTTCCCTTTATTTGAAGTTTTATTAGGTAAATTTGCTCCAGAAGGTAGATTAGACCCAAATTTTTACTTATCCCTAGTTACTATACATGGTACTATTATGGTATTCTTTGTATTAACTGCAGGTTTAAGTGGTACTTTTTCAAACTTGTTAATTCCTTTACAGTTAGGAGCGAGAGATATGGCATCTCCGTTCATGAATATGCTTTCATACTGGTTCTTCTTTACTGCTAGTGTGATTATGCTTTCAACTTTCTTCATAGAATCAGGACCTGCTGGTGCCGGATGGACTATTTATCCTCCTTTGTCTGCAGTAGCTAAATCAATGCCTGGTTCTGGATTAGGAATGACTTTATGGTTAGTATCTATGACACTATTTGTTGCATCTTCTTTAATTGGAGGTATCAACTATATATCTACGGTATTAAACATGCGTACTAAAGGTATGGACCTTTGGAAAATGCCTTTAACCATCTGGTCTTTCTTTTTAACTGCTATAGTAGGTTTATTATCATTCCCGGTACTAGTTGCTGCGGTTGTATTGTTAATCTTTGATAGAAGTTTCGGAACGTCTTTCTATTTATCAGATATATATGTTGCAGGACAAGCTTTACCTAATGAAGGTGGTAGCCCTATCCTTTGGCAGCACTTATTCTGGTTCTTAGGTCACCCAGAAGTTTACATTGTGTTAATGCCTGCTTTAGGTATTACTTCTGAAGTTATTGCTACAAATGCTCGTAAGCCTATTTTTGGTTACCATGCGATGGTTTACTCTTTAATTGGTATTACAGTTTTATCTTTCATTGTTTGGGGTCACCATATGTTTGTTACAGGTATGAACCCATTCCTTGGAGGAGTATTCATGATTACGACCTTAATCATTGCGGTTCCATCAGCAGTAAAAACTTTCAACTATCTTGCAACTTTATGGAAAGGTAATATCAGATTTACTCCGGCAATGTTATTTGCAATAGGCTTGGTTTCTTTCTTTATTTCAGGAGGTTTAACCGGTATCTTCTTAGGTAATGCTGCTTTGGATATCAACTTACATGATACATATTTTGTTGTTGCTCACTTCCACTTGGTAATGGGTTCTGCAGCTATATTTGGTATGTTATCTGGTATTTATCATTGGTTCCCTAAAATGTTTGGTAGATTAATGAATGCTAAGTTAGGTTACCTTCATTTCTGGTTAACTTTTATTTCTGCATACTTGGTATTCTTCCCAATGCACTTTATGGGTCTAGATGGTGTTCCTCGTAGATACTACTCTTTTACAGAGTTTGAGTCTATGAATGAATGGTTATCTGTTAACGTATTTGTAACATGGGCAGCAATTTTAGGGGCAGTAGCGCAGGTAGCTTTCTTATGGAATTTCTTCTATTCTATTTTCTTCGGAGAGAAATCTACTCAAAACCCTTGGGAGTCTACAACTTTAGAGTGGACTACACCAGTAGAACGTATACATGGTAACTGGCCAGGTGAAATTCCAACAGTTTACCGTTGGCCTTATGATTACAGCAAGCCTGGTCATAACACTGACTTTATTCCACAAACAACTCCTTTTTCTGAAACAATGAGTTCTAACATGCCTCATGATTTTGAAGGTAATGAAGAAGCAGAAAAAATACAAGAAGAGTGGAATGCGAAAAATGTAAACAACACAGAAGAAGTTAAATAATTTCTTATTGACTAAAAAGCATGGGGTATCTTGTAAGTATCATCTTACCGATACCCCATGTTTATATAAAGAATCATGATGCTTAAGGGTGAAAGTAGATTTATTAAGGTTAATTTAATTACGATAATATCTCTCTTTTTATTGATTTTGGCGGGAGGAGTAGTAAGAAGTACTGGTTCTGGTATGGGCTGCCCTGATTGGCCAAAGTGTTTTGATCAATATATACCTCCAACGGATGTATCACATCTTCCGGCTGATTATAAGGAAAAGTATGTAGCTCAGCGTTTAAAGAAGAATGAGCGTTTCGCCAAAATGCTTGATAAAGCAGGTTATTCTGATTTAGCTTACAAAATCCGTCATGATGAAGCTATAAAGCTTCCCGAGGAGTTTAATGCAGCTAAGACTTACACAGAGTACGTTAACAGGTTAATTGGAGCTCTTACAGGTATATTCTTGTTGCTTTGTTTGGTTTATTCAAGGGTTTATTTAAAGTCAGCTACAAGAATATTTGTGTTGAGTTTATTGAATGTTGTATTAGTTGTTTTTCAAGCTTGGTTGGGCTCAATTGTAGTTTCTACTAACCTTGTAGCTTGGATTATTACTTTACATATGCTTTTAGCAGTATTAATAATTGCTATTTCTATTTATACCTATCACGCTGCAAAAGCATTAAGGCAAACTGTAAACGAAACTAAATTTTCTATTTACGTATATACACTCACACTTATAGCTTTAGTTTTATCTGTAATACAAATAACGTTAGGAACAGAGGTAAGAGAAGAAATAGACGCTGTTTTAGATAAGTTCCCAGATTTACAAAGAGCAGAATGGCTATGGGAAGTTGGTAGAGTTTACTCTTATCATAAAGATTTAGCTTTAGCTGTAGTTTTAGTGAATAGTGTGATTTTTTATCTTTTGTTTAAAAATTTTAGAAACTCAAAGTACTTTACTTATGGTACTTACATGGTCATTTTAATAGGTGTACAAATATTGAGTGGTTTAATTTTAGATAAATTTGCAATGCCTCCTTTTGCACAGTCATTACATATTTTATTTGCCACCCTTATGTTTGGAGCACAGTTTTATCTTTTACTCTTGCTAAAGCCAGCGTTTAGCCAAAACAAACAAGATAAGTGATATGAAGGATTTTAAGAATCTGGTTAAATTAAGGCTTACACTTTTAGTAGTATTTTCTGCTTCTATCTCCTATTTAATTGCTGAAGAGAGTAGAGAAGGCATTCATTGGATAAATTGGATCAAGCTAGTTATTGGTGGTTTTTTAGTTACTTCAGCAGCTAATGGATTCAACGAGATTATTGAGAAGGATTTAGATAAATTAATGACTAGAACTGCAGATAGGCCGCTTCCGTCTGGAAGAATGACTAATGGACAGGCTTTAGTACTCAGTATCATGATGGGGATATTTGGAACTTATCTTTTAGGAAGTTTAAATTTAACAACTGGTTTATTATCCGTTTTCTCAATACTTTTTTACGCATTTATATATACCCCTTTAAAAAGAAAAAGTCCTATTGCCGTTTTTGTAGGAGCTATACCTGGTGCTTTACCTCCATTGATTGGATATGTAGCTGCACATGGTAAAATAGACCATATCGCTTTAATATTATTTGCTATACAATTTGTTTGGCAGTTCCCTCATTTTTGGGCAATTGCTTGGGTTTTAGATGATGACTATAAAAGAGCAGGCTTTAGATTATTACCTACTACTAAAAGAGATAAAGTAAGTGCTGGAGTAACATTATTATCTACCATTATTTTAATTCCGGTAAGTTTACTGCCAACTATTTATGGTTTTGGTGGTTATACCATAGCAGGAGTTTCTTTAATTGCTGGCATTCTTTTTATGTATTATGCTTTTAAACTGTATTTGGATTTAGAAGTAAAATCAGCACAGAAATTAATGTTTGCTAGTTTTATTTATTTACCAATTGTTCAATTAGTTTTATTATTTAATCTTACATAGATGCAAAATTTAAATAAAGAAGTAGACAGGTATAACCTGCAGCCAAAGAAGTTTATCATGTGGCTGTTTATGATATCATCTATCATATTTTTTGCAGGTTTAACAAGTGGTTTTATTGTATACTCTGGAGATGGAGGCGGTAAAACACTTAATGTAGCCTTACCACAGGCTTTTATTTATAGTACTATTGTAATATTATTAAGTAGTGCAACCATGCATTGGGCTTATCTTCAAACTAAAAGGTTAAAGTTTGGCAACCAGCGTTTAGGTTTATGGCTTACCCTTTTATTAGGTATATTATTTATAGCTATGCAGGTTTATGGATGGTCTGTTTGGACAAATCTTGGGGTGTTTTTTATTAATTCTAATGCAACCATAAGCTTTGTTTATGCATTTACTTTTTTACATATTATTCATATCTTGGCGGGGTTAATTATAATAATTACAGCGCTAGTAAGCAGTTATAAGAAGCTACCAAATGTCATTAATTTGTTTAGGATGGAAATCGCATCTATTTTTTGGCATTTTGTAGATATTCTATGGATTTATTTATACGTTTTCTTACTTTTGAACCAGTAAAATTTTTACGAAGAATTTACAAGCAATAATTTTTGATGAATACAGTAGCAAAATTAGACGAAGTTAAAACTACTCCCTGGAGCGGAGGAAGATCTCCATTTTCTGTAGAGTACGGAAAATTGATGATGTGGTTTTTCCTTTTATCAGATGCATTTACATTTTCTGCATTTTTGATTTATTACGGAGCACAACGTTTTAGTAAACTTACTTGGCCAGATCCAGATATCGTGTTTCAATCAATTCCAGGTGTAGCAGATCATGGTTACCCATTGGTGTTTGTTGGTATCATGACATTTATTTTAATTATGAGTTCTGTAACAATGGTATTAGCCGTTGAAGCAGGGCACAGAAAAGCTAAGAAAGAAGTAATCTGGTGGATGATAGCTACCATTATTGGTGGTTTTATGTTCTTAGGTTGCCAAGCTCTAGAATGGACACATCTACACCATGAAGGTTTTTGGTGGGGAACTATTCCTGATGCGGAAACGGTAAAATCTTTAGGAGCTGATGGTGTAAGTGCTCAACAGTTTTCTAACTTGTTTTTCACGATTACGGGTTTCCATGGTTTTCACGTATTTTCTGGTGTGGTTATAAATATTATTATCTTGTTTATGACTATGGCTGGTGTGTTTGAAAGAAGAGGCCATTATCTAATGATTGAAAAAGTTGGTTTATACTGGCACTTCGTTGATTTGGTTTGGGTATTCGTGTTTACCTTCTTCTATTTAGTTTAATCTTAAAATATCAGTATCCCATGTCTCAAGAAAATACACATTTAGAACATGCAGAAGAGCATGCAAGCATGAGTAAAGGTAAAATCTGGAAAGTATTCTTCATTTTACTATTCATTACCGTGATAGAGTTTATTATAGCTTTAGCTATTCCAGAAACTGTAATGTCACATGGTGTTAAAAACTTTTTATACATTGCTTTAACACTACTTAAAGCTTATTATATAGTTGCATTCTTTATGCACCTAAAATTTGAGAAATATGCTTTAATAGTAGCTATTCTGGTTTCTTTTGTCTTTATCATCTATTTTATCATTTTGATGTTAACAGAAGGTAATTACATACAGGATAGCATGCCTATATGAGCAATAAATTCCCATTAGCGAAAATATTAATCCTGGTAACCATATTAGCGGTACCAGGATTTTTATATTATTTACTCCAGTCTAAAGGAGAAAATAGGTATAAACCCTTACCAATTTTTGGCCCAAAAGAAGTAGCCACAACTTTCACCAAAAAGCGAGGTAAGAAAATTCCAGATACTATTTTTCATGTTGTAAAATCTTTTGAAGCTACAAACCAAAATGGTAATAAAGTAGTTATTGATAGCATAAAGAAACAACTCATCGTGGTTAATTTCTTCTATAGTCGTTCTAAAGATTTAGTTCCTCAGATGTATACCAATATAAAATGGTTGAATCAGGAATTCAAAGACAACAAAATCGTAAGATTTTTGTCTATATCTGTAGATCCAGTATTTGATAATCAAAGTGTATTAGCGCAATATGCTAAACAAAATGGTGCTTTATCTGGCAAATGGGATTTTTTAAGTGCTGATACCAATGTGGTTTATCCGTTAGCAAGAAATCAATTCTTTTTAAATGCATTGGAAAACAAGCAAACTGGAGAGTTTATACATAGTGAGAAATTAGTCTTGTTAGACGCAGAACATAGAATACGAGGTTATTACGATGCTACATCAGCGTCAGAAGTAAAGAAAATGGGCGATGAAATGAAAATCTTAATAACAGAAGAGTTAAGGAAAATAAAAGCAGAATTTTAATAAGCATATGAACGATAAACTTATTTTCAGAGTTGTAACAGGAGTATCTATTTTTGTTTTTTTAGTGGTGGTTATTTTAAATCGAAAGATTATACCAGTAACCATAGAAACTCCAGACTTTGTTTATTTTTTGCCTACTCTAAATGCTATCATCAATGGTACTTGTAGTGTTCTATTATTAGTTTCTCTATATTTTATCAAGCAAAAAAATATCACCATGCATAAAAGGGTAAATATCTTTACCTTTTTTCTTTCCTCTTTGTTCTTAGTTTCTTATATCATTTTCCACTATTTTGCACCTGAAACCAAGTTTGGCGATCTTAATCATGATGGGAATTTAGATGTTGCAGAAATTGCAGCAGCAGGCAATGTTAGATATGTTTATTACGTTATTTTAATAACGCATATCATTTTAGCAGCAGGTGTTTTACCGCTAATATTATTGAGTTTTTACAGAGGCTTACAAATGCAGGTAGAGAAGCATAGAAAATTAGTAAGATATAGCTTCCCTGTTTGGTTGTATGTTACTGTTACAGGTGTTATTGTTTATTTAATGATTTCTCCATATTACAATTTTTAATAAAGCCATGAAAAGAGTAGGGATAATTATTGTACTATTTATTTTAATAAGTATTTCATCAGAAACATTTGCACAATGTGCTATGTGTCAAGCCACGGTAGAGTCAAACTTAGATAATGGCGGTTCTGCTGGTAAAGGCTTAAACAGCGGTATCATGTATCTTTTAGCGGCACCATACCTAGCTATGTTAGGTATTGGCTATCTATGGTATAAAAAGTACAGAAAAAAAGACGTTACGATTGAAATCAAATCCGAAAGAATTAATCTGAACTAATTATGGCTAAAACACCTGAAATTAAAGCATTTGTTTTAGCTAAATGCCCACGTTGCAGAAGAGGAGATATGTTTCAAAATTCCATGTATGGATTTTCTTCTCAGAAAATGCATGAGCATTGTCCTCATTGCGGTATGCGTTATGAAATAGAACCAGGTTACTTTTATGCCGCTATGTACGTAGGTTATGCCATTAATGTAGCTTTAGCAGTTGGAATTGGCTTTCTTACGTATTTCATCACTCAGGAAGACAAGAGCCCTTGGATTTATATTATAGCTATTTTAACAGCAAGTTTTTTATTGGCGCCATTAAATTTTAGATACTCTAGAGTAATACTTTTGTATTGGTTATCCCCTAAAATTAAATACGTAGCACATTATGATGAAGATAAGTAAGGATACATTTACTTTTCTGAAAGAATTAATTGCCAATAATGACCGCGATTGGTTTAATACCCATAAAAATAGATATGAGCAGGCCAAGCAAAATGCATTAGATTTTACCGAAGAGCTTTTAGTTGGCATCAAAAAAATAGATCCTAGTATTCCGGAAGATTTACAGGCTAAAAAATGTGTACTTAGAATCTATAGAGATGTAAGATTTAGCAAGAATAAAGCTCCCTATAAAAGTAATATAGGTATAAGTATCTCTTCTGAAGGAAGAGGTGGTACCTTACCGGGATATTATATCCATATAGAACCGGGGAAAAGTTTTGTGGCTGGAGGCTACTGGATGCCAGAAGCTCATCATTTAAAAGCTATCAGACAAGAAATTGATTATAATACATCTGATTTTTTAGATATTATAGAAGCTAAAGCTTTTAAAGCATACTTTGGGGGTTTAAGTACAGAAGATCAGTTAAAAAACGCTCCAAAAGATTATCCTAAAGACCATCCTTATATTCATATTTTAAAGCTTAAAAGTTTTATTTGCTCCAGATCTTTTACTGATGAAGAGATGGCTGGCGATAATATGATAAATACAGTATTAGAAGGAATGAAGCTTATTTATCCACTAAATAAATTTATTAAGGAAGCCATAGTAGCATAAGCCTAAAAGAGTTTTGTATATTTATATAAAATAAAAGAAATGAAATTCAAAATCTTATTATTTACCATCATAGCAGCTTTATTCATGAGTTCTTGTATGGTGATGTCTACGAAGAAGTATAAACAATTATTAGCTGATAAAGATTCTATTGCGGCAGGTTGGGATGCTGCAAAAGTTAAAATACAATCTTTGGAAGAAGAAATTGCAAAGCTTAAAGCCGATACAGCTAATTTAAATCAGCGTATTGCAAGTTTAAGTAGTTCTTTAGATGATGTAAATAATAATTATACAAAGCTGAGAACCAATAGCTCTACAGAGATAAGAAAGCTAGCGGATGATTTACAAAAACGTGAAGCTAGATTAAAGGAGGTTGAAGAAGTATTACGTAAAAGAGATGAAGCTACTAACGCCTTAAAAAATAAACTACAAAAAGCACTTTTAGGTTTTGCTGAAAACGGCTTAACAGTGGAAATTAAAAACGGTAAAGTTTATGTTTCTTTAACCGATAAGCTACTATTTAGCAGTGGTAGCATTGTTATAGACGAGAGAGGTAAACAAGCTTTAAAAGAATTAGCTAAAGTTCTAAATACACAACCCGAGATTAATATAGCCGTTGAAGGGCATACAGATAACCAAAGGGTAGTTAACCTAGGGCAAATAAAAGATAACTGGGATTTAAGTGTGCTGAGAGCTACTTCGGTAACCAGATTTTTGATTGATGAGCAAAAAGTGGATGCTAATCGCTTAACGGCTACAGGTAAAGGAGAATTCCAACCGGTAGAGAATTTAAATACACCAGAAGCGAGAAGTAAGAATAGAAGAATAGAAATTATACTTTCACCAAAGTTGGATGAATTGTATAATTTGATACAATAAAAGGTATTCGATATTATTTAAAGGGGATTTTATCTTTGGATGAATCCCCTTTTTTATTGTATTTCAGGTCTTTTCAGCTATAACGGATAAGTCCTTCCAACCTTAGCCGGGTAGCGGTCTTTTTTCTTTTTCTTGATGATAAGAAACAAAAAAGAGGAACGAGTTCATGAATGCCTTTAAAAAACAATGAATTTATACTGAAGATTTAACTTAAATTATCCGTGTATACCCGTGTATATCCGGATAAATCCGGATAATAGTTGTCTTAATTCTTATAATTGTTTAAATTTTTAGAACAAGTATTGAAAATTGTCATACACGATAGGTAGTAGCCATATAAAAAACTAAAATATAGATGATTACAAAGCATATTAGTCAAATAAAAAAGCTCCTTCAGATAATTTGAATATTTAAAATCTAATACTAAATTGTAACTTAATCGAAAAATATGCGCTATAGTATAGCGGATATTTACTAGTTAGCTGCAAGGCTATTACGACAAAAACGATATGACAGACGACAAATTGAAACTAGAATTTGAACAATTAAAGAAAGACGTTTTTTCTGACGACTGGGAGCTAGTTAAATCATCAGCTGATAGACTGGGACAAATTGGTGGTGACGAAGTTGTTGACTTTTTAATATCACTAATTGCTTTAGACAATTCTGGTATTAGAAATCGAGCAGCTTTAGCTTTAGAAGACATCAAGGACAATCGAGCATTAGAACCGCTCTTGACAGCTATTTTTAAAAAGGAAAACCACAATTATAACGGGACAATGGTTTTTGCATTAGAGTCTTTGGACTGTAGTCAAAAACTTAAAGAAATTTTCAGAATTCTATTCTATGAAACTTACGAATCAAAAATAAGTGCATATGCAATACTTTCAGACCAAATATTTGACTTTACAAAAGAGGACTTATTAGAAATACAAAATATGTGGGACGACTGTAAACAGCACCCAGACAAATGTCCTTGCTATGACGATATAGAAACAAGAGAAATGATGCAAGATGCCGTTGATGGCTTTATGAGTTACTTAAATCCTAAACCGACAATAAAAAAGCGAACAAAAACGACCGACAATGTTAATACGAAGAAAAAGCCCAGCAGCTAACAGCACCTACCCAAAAGTGGCGGTTCATAGGTTAAATCAAGCTTTGTGTTTCTATCAAAGTTTGTGCTTGGTTGACAGTGAAGTGCTTCGAAATCGCCACCTTCGGGTAGCTGCAAAACGTTATGCCTAATTTTAAAAAACACGAACGACAATGAAAATCTTTCCCGAAAGTGATTACAATTTTAAAATAACTGGAAATGAAGTAGAAGCTTTAGACCGTTTAAAAAGACGAACTGAATTTTCAAAAAGTTTGACCTCACAAATAACCGACAAATCATTTCGTGGAATAATAGAAAACAATACATTTACAATAATCTCATCTGAAATTGGGAAAGGTGCATTCTGTGTTTTAAAAGGTAAAATTGACAATCAGGTCGGACAACTGAATATTAGTATTAATAAAGCTTTTCAAATTTTATTAAGCGTTATTTTGTGTTTTCCAGTTGTTCTATTAATTACCGACCTAATTTCAGAAAAAGGAAGATTTTCAATAATGACTCTTCTTACTGTAATTCTAATGTTCATTCTTATACGTTTCTTATTTATAGAAATAGCGTTCAGAAGATTATCTAAAAGCAGTATAAATAGGTTGTCTGACATATTAGATATTGAACGTATAGAAAAAACTAGGCATAACCACAAATTTGTATTATAATGGCTGAACTGCTTTATATTATTTCATCGCAATTAACTAAGTCTATACGGGCAGACAAGTTTTTGCTTTTTAAGCCATTACAACACAAATTCGCCAATCGTTATGCCTAAGCTTAAAATGAAGACTCTGCTAACATACATATTACTGCTTCTGACGACAAATCTCTTGGCGCAAACAGACCTTGGCCTTGGACTTGTTTCAATCAACTTTGACGACAAAACGACCTTGCACTTTTACTCGACACCTAGTGGCAATGAACCAAAAAGAACAATTCAGTTTTTTAATGACCAGACAATTAACAGTTGGAATATTCGTGACCTTGACAAACATAAAGAATGGTTAAAGCCAGAGATTTTGTGGCTTGACTATTCCCAATTCGTTTTTCGCTGCTTGACAGCTAAGGGCAATTGGTTGGAAGTTATGGTTAACAATGAAACTGAAGAAACTCTATGGCTAAAAAAAAGCGACTTTACGACTTTTAATGATTGGGAAAGCTATTTAAAGGAAATGTTCGGAGTTGCGAGACTGTCTGACCAACAACAAAAAATTAGAAGTTTACCAACTGACAATTCGGAAGAAATTATCTATCAAGGACAAGACTGTTTTCAAGTAAAATCAATGAAAGGAGATTGGATTGAAATTTTTACGGCAGACTATTGTGACGAGAGCTATACAGAGAGCAAAACGAAAATAAAATCAGGTTGGATAAAGTGGCGACAAGGAAACAAATTACTAATTGAATATTTCACAACAAGCTGACAGACGAATGGAAAGAAAGCCTAGGCATAACAGCACCTACACGCAAGTGGGGGTTAAGTGCTTCTATGACAGTTTAGTGCAAGGTTCAAGTTTAGTGCTTCTAATGAAATTCAGTGCTAAAAAACCCCACCTGCGTGTAGCTGCAAAACGTCAAACTGTCTAAAAACCTCAAAATTGAAATTCCATATACGGACACCTATCTTACAAAATTCTTGTATATTCAATTCTCAGCGATTAGATTTAGGTTTTTAGACAAACTGACGTTAGGTGCAATTTTAAAACGACAATAGTGCTTAAATAAAAACTCTGCAAATGAAATATACCTGTGAAAAATGCGGAAAAGTTCATGAAGAATGGCCAGCGTTGACATACATTTCTCCTTTAGCATACGACACTTTATCCGATGAGGAGAAAAAATCAATTGCAACTTTGGACTCTGACTTTTGTGTCATTAAACATCCCGACCAAACTGATAGATTTATTCGCTGCGTCTTATTCCAAGAAATCACCGACCATTGTCAAGATTTACAATATGGACTTTGGGTTAGTCTAAGCGAAAAGAGCTTTGAAGATTACTCATTAAATTTTAACAACGACAATTATGAAAATAAATATTTTGGCTGGTTAAGTAATGACCTTCTCGATTACGAATTCGATGAAAGTATTCCGACAACTGTTTACACAAATAAAGACGGAAATAGACCGGAAATTATACCTCATAAAGATTTTGACCATCCATTTGTAAAAGACTTTTATAATGGAATTACAAAAGCAGAGGCTGAGAAAAGAATAAAACATATGATTGAGACAACGAGTTGAAATAAAAAATTGAAAAAACCTTAGGAGAAAACATAAAAAAACTGCACCTAACCACAAATTTGTATTATAATGGCTGAACTGCTTAATGTTATTTCATCGCAATTAACTAAGTTTAAACGGGCAGACAAGTTTTTGCTTTCTATGCCATTACAAAACAAATTCGCCAACCGTCAAACTGTCTAAAAACCTCAAAATTGAAATTCCATATACGGACACCTATCTTACAAAATTCTTGTATATTCAATTCTCAGCGATTAGATTTAGGTTTTTAGACAAACTGACGTTATAAGCCATTATAAAAAATCGACATAAATGAACCACTTGAAATTCTTGATTCTCACATTAGTCCTATTTTTTTGTGTTAACAAATCTAACGCACAAGTCGACCATTTAGAACCAGTAGGAGGAATTTTTGATGTTTATAGCTTTCAGTTTGATTATTATTCCAGTGTAAGAAAAGTTCTTTTCAATGGGTTGACTGATGACCCTGAAATAAGATTTTTAGTAATGCCATCATTTAGTCCAGAAAATGTTTTAGATGTAATCAAAGACGAAGAAAAAGATAAATATTATATTGAGTATCACATAGCAGAACAGAGCATTTGGTATTCGAAAAATAAAGCTGATGTGAAAATATCTAAATTTCGAAAACAGTTATCAAAGTCTTCTGTGGCACTAATAAAAAACCTGTACCGAACTGCGATTTTCAATTCAAGATTTATCCAGAAAGAAAGTTTAGGAGTTGACGGAACTCAATACTTTTTTTCAATTAACGACAGTGGTCTTAAAACTGGAACCGTATGGTCACCGGGGGAAAAGAGCTTAATGAGGGAATTAGTTGAAGTGGGATATGGATTAATTGAATTTGCAAAAAGTGACAAAGTCGAAATCAATAACGACCTAGTAGAAAGAATAACAAATTTAACTATAAAACTAAAATAACGGCTTATAACAATATTTTCTCAGCGCTAAAAGGAAGAAATATTGCTGTAATCAAAATTCTGCTTTCATTATTACTTAAAGCTGATATATACGATTCCAATTTTTAGTCGATAAGTTCTTTAAACTTTCCACTCTCAACTCCCTATACCTCAAAAAAACGCTTTCAAATCTTTAAAATTCTGAAGTTGTTTGTCTTTTTCTGATAAGATGGCTTCTTCGGGTTTAATTTTCCAATCGATATTTAAGTCTGGATCGTTCCACAACACGCCAATTTCTGAGTCTTTATCGTAAAAGCCGGTTACTTTATAAGCAAATATGGTTTGGTCTTCTAAAGTTACAAAGCCATGTAAAAAGCCTGGTGGTACCCAAAACATCTTAAAATTATCGGCACTTAGCTCTACAGCGTGGTATTGGCCGTAGGTTGGCGAGTTTTTTCTAATATCTACCGCTACATCTAGCACTTTACCTTGTATAACCCTTACCAATTTACCTTGCGCAAAAGGATTGGCTTGAGCGTGTAAACCTCTTAAAGTGCCTTTTTGTGAAAAAGATTGGTTGTCTTGTACAAATTCTAAATTGATGCCAGCCTGAGCAAATGTTTTCTGGTTAAAACTTTCGAAAAAATAACCTCTTTCATCTTTCCAGACTTTAGGTTCTATTACGATTAAATCTTTGATGGGGGTTTCTATAAAGTTCATATAGTAGCTTGTGTAAGTTCTAAAACGCTTCTGAAAGAAAGTAGGCTATTGCCAAACTTTTGTTTGATATCTGCCTGTAATTTGGGCGAGTAATGTGCTCTGTAATACACTAAATCTTCTTTAGATTTAGCAAAATACTGGGCACAATAGGTAATACCTTCATTTTGTGGTTCGGTAAGGAGAAATAGTTTAGCATCTGAAAACTTACCTGTAGAGAGTACTTCTGGTATATGGATGTTGTACATATACTCCAAATATTCTTGTTGAATATTTTCTTCTATGATAGAAGTAACATTATAGATAATCATGTTGCAAAGGTAAGTTTTTGGATGCTTAATCAATAGCAGTATCCATATATTTTAGCCCCGATAGTAGCGGCACCCCGTAGCGCCCGATTTTAAGAGGGCAGCGAGGAGTATAGCGGATAGCGGGAACAAAGTAAATGGTTTGCACTGCTGTTGCGCTACAAATACTAAATAGCTTCTTTTAGTAAACGATATTTTTTATTGGCTTCTACTACGTATAAACTACCTGGAAATTTCTCTAAAAGCTGCTCGTAACATTGTTTGGCTTTTGGGGTGTTGTTGAGTTTATCTTGATACAAAAGAGCTAGGTTAAACAAAGCATCATCTGCCCAGATGCTTTGACTATGTTTTTCTATAATGGTTTCGTAAGCTTTTGCGGCTTGTTCAAACTGTTTCATATTGGTGAAAATGCGAGCTTTGGAAACCCAAATATCATCATCTAAAGCATGTGTTGGATAGGCTTTTGTTAGGCTGTCTAATAAGCTTAAGGCTTGGTTATTTAGATTTTGGAAACGTAGAAACTCTGCCCGGGCATAAACTTTTAAAGCGTTTCCACTGGTATCTTCAAAAGTGTTGTCTTTTATGAGTAGGCTTAAATCTAGTGCATCGTTGGCAATAAGTTGCGATGTGGAAGCTTTTAAAACGTCTAGTTGGGATTTTGCCCACTTAAAATCGCCTTTGTAGAAAGATATTTTTGCATTTTTAAACTTAGCTTCTTGGCCTAAGGGATGGTTTGGGAATGATTTTTCTACCTGACCGAACATCAGAGAGGCATCCCAAAAATTTTTATTGAGCGTATAAATATCTGCCAGTTCTATTTTTAATTCGGCTAAATCTTCTGCGTTAAGTCCTTTTGTATCTAAGGCAAGTTCTAAAAGTAATTCGGCCTCTTGAGGTTGATTGAGGTAGTAAGCTTTTAAGCGAGCAAGTTCTGATATAGCCTTAATAGTACGAGCATTTTTACCCAGTATTTCTAAAATATCTTCATAGCTGTTGGCTAGTTTTTGTAACTCGGCCACGTTGGGGCTGTGGTTGTTGTTTAATAGTTTTTCTTTTTGGAGTTTAAGAAGTTCTAGTTTTGATGGAATATAATAGCTATTATTATTGCCCTTTTCTAAGATATAAGTGTAGCCTTTTATGGCAGCATCGTAAGCTTCATTATCTGCCATGATATTGCTTAAAGCAAATACTTTAGCGCCATTATCTTGAGATCTTTTATCTAGAGCGATGGTTTGTATAAGGGCTAAATCATATTCTTTAAGTTGGGTAAATGTCCATGCTAATAAATCTGAAAGTGCAATATTTTGTGGCGCTTTTTGGACTTTTTTAATGAGGATGGTTTTAAAAGTCTGATAATCTTCTGTGCTATCAAAAGTACGTTGTAGGCTAGATTTTGCCATTTGCAAATATTCTGGTGCACTTTCTAAAACGTTAAGAATTTCTGCTGATAGGTTGTTTTTATCTTTGGTGTAACGGTAAATATTTATAAGTTCTATACTAAATTGGCTGTTATTACCTAGAAGCTTTCTACCTGCCAAAAAGGTTTTGGTAGCCATCTCAATATTATTGTTATTGTAAAAATTACTGGCAATGGTGCTAATGGTGAAAACATCTGCCGGAAGATTTTTAATCACATCTGCATAAATTTTTTCAGCTTCGGCGGCGTTGCCTTTATTTTGTTGGATAAGCGCTAGGTAGAGCAATAGGCCGGGCGAGTTACCTTCTTCTTTGATACGTTTTTTAACCAGTTTGGTAGCTTCATCAAAATCATTAATTTTCAAAAGGCTGTTAAAATAATTATCGAATATAAAATCTTGATATTGCTGGTTTTGGTAAAGTTTCTCGTAAAGTTTAATAGCGTTTTGATAATCGCCATTGAAGAAGTATTGTTGTGCTTGTATAATAGCATTTTCTTGCTGCGCTTGTAACAATGTAGTGCAACAACTTAGAAAGGCAAATAGTAATATGAGCTTCTTTATTCTCATTTCTACTAAATTAGGAATTATTATATGATATTTGCTGTTTTTCATGAATTAGAGAACGTAAGTTGTATTTTAAATGTTACTAAAATGTATAGCTTTGATTGCCTTGTTTTAGCTATTTTAAATTTTTGAAAGCGATAGCAGATTATATGGTGATGATGAGAAGTTTTTTAAAAATTTTACCTAGATTATTTTTATTTATTTTTCTGGTTTCTTGTAGTACAGAAGAAAAACCGGCCAAAGTCTCGGTTGAAACTTTTTTTAAAAATCCTCAGCAATCTAATTTCCAAATATCTCCGGATGGTAAGTATATTTCATTTTTAAAACCTTACCAAGGCAAGCTTAACCTTTTTGTACAATCTTTAACCTCAAAAGCATCTTTTAGAATAAGTTCTTTTACAGACCAATCTGTACGCAATTATTTTTGGGCTAGTAACACCCATTTATTATACTTTAAAGACAATGGGGCAAGAGAAAATTTCCAGCTTTTTTCTTCTATTTATGATGGTAGTAATACCATAGAAGTTTCGCTCAAGCCAGGTACCAAAGTTAATTTCTTAGACTATTTAAAACACGATTCTAATGATATTTTATTAGCCATTAATGAGCGAAATCCAGAGAATTTTGATGTTTATAGTTTGGATTTGAAAACTGGTAAAAGGGTAATGATAGAAAAAAACCCGGGTAGCATTGTAGAATGGATTGCTGATAATGATGGTGAGATAAGAATGGCTATAGGTAGTGATGGTGTAACCGAAACTTTATATTATCGCGAAAAGGGAAGCAAAGCTTTTAAAGCAGTAAAATCTAGCAATTTCATAAATACTGTAAAACCTATTGGTTTAAGTAGTAAAGCCAACCATATTTTTGCGCTTTCTGATATTAATAGGGATAAAAAAGCGGTGGTAGAGCTTAATTGTTTAACTGGCGAGGAAACTAAAGTGTGGTATGAGAATAAAGAACGAGATGTACTGGAGGTTAGTTATTCTAGAAAAGGTAAATCGTTAAATTTTGTTGTTTTTGAAGACCCTAAAAGAAAAGTACACTTTTTTGATGAGCAACTAAAAAACGCTTTTTTGGATATCAAAAAGAAATTGAATGATGATGAAATAAGATTGATACATAAAGACCAAAAGGAGCAACATTTAATTATTAGATCTTTTACAGATAAAGACCCTGGCTCTTATTATTTCTATAATTTGAAAAATAAGAATCTGATGAAATTGGCAGATGTAAACCCAGATATTAAGCCGTCAATGATGTGTGAAATGAAGCATATTAAGTTTAAAAACAGAGATGGTTTAGAGTTAGAAGGTTTCTTAACTTTACCTAAGGGCAGAGGAGTTAAAAAATTACCAGTTGTTATTTATCCGCATAGTGGACCAAACCAGAGAAATTCATGGGCTTACTCACCTGAGGTTCAGTTTTTTGCTAATCGTGGTTATGCAGTTTTGCAAGTTAATTTTAGGGGCTCTACAGGTTATGGTAAAGCATTTATAAAGCAAGCATTTAAAAATTGGAGTAAAAATATTCAGCATGATATAACAGATGGGGTTAAATGGCTTATACAAGAAGATATTGCTGACCCTAGTCGCATTGCAATTTTTGGGTATAGTTTTGGAGGTTTTTCTGCTTTAAACCAAGTGGTTTATAATCCTAAAATGTATGTTTGTGCGGCTTCCTATTCTGGCTATATCAACTTGTTTACCTACATTAAAGGTTTTCCAGCTTATTATAAGCCCTATCAGCAAATGATAGATTTGATTATTGGTAACCCCGAAAAAGATGTTGAATACCTTCGTTATTCATCACCCATTTTCCAAACTAATAGAATAAAAACACCCCTTATTATTTGGCAAGGTGGTAAAGATCCAAAGGTGAATTTAAGCGAGACTAACCAGTTTGTGAAGGAGATTCGTAAAAATAATGTAGAGGTAAATTACATTGTAAATGAAAATGAAGGACATTATTTAAGTGATGAAAAAAGTAAAATAAATTTTTACGCCCAACTAGATTCTTTTTTTGACAAATATTTAAATAGGTCTAACAGATGAAATCAGAAGAGTTAAGATATCGTAAAAACTTCCTCCTGATTATAGTTTTTATGGTCTTAATTTCTGTTTCTTTAATTATAGCGCTTTTTTTAGGCTATAATTTCACAAGAAAATATGTAGAGAACGAGTTCTCTTCTAAAAAGATTGAAGTTTTAGAGCAAACTATAGCACCTTATAATTCTTTTTTCCAAAATGCCGTTCCGGAAGTTTCCTTTTATCAAGGATATTTAGATTCTGCTTCTGCATCTAAATATGCAGATTCTGTTCTTCAGCAGTACAGATTTGTAGACCGTATTATTTTTTATGATGTTTATATCAGTAATAGGCCAATAGAAGATGGTTTAACAGCGGATAATTTTAAATTAGGTATTAAGAATGTTTTTAGGTATGGGCGTAATATCTCTAAAGATTCTATTGTAATTTATGATAACTCTAGAGATGATAATTTGTCATTAAATGCCTCGGAAGAGCTAAATAAGGTAGGGTTGAAATTTGTTAATTATATAGAACAAGCAGATACCACACAGGCTTTATCGGAAGAAATTATCTTTAAAACTTTTTATAATGTTACTCCTAATCGTATCACCTACATGAACGTACCTAGGAGAGAAGAAATTAAGGTGTACAAAGATTTAATGCTAAAAAAATTACCCCCTTCACCAAGGTATCAACAAGATATTTTTACCTTCGAACTCAATCCTTATCAATTAGTCATTAAAAATATTCATCCAGAGATTTATCAATTTATAAATATCCGTAAGCAATCTTTTGACCCTGTTTTAGAGAAACCAAACTTACTTACAACTGATATTTCTTTATCGGGTCCTTTTGCAGATTATAAGCTTTATTTTGCTAGCGAGAAAGACTTTTTGATTAAAGAAGTAGGTAGAAGATTTATGCCCATCGCTTTCGGAGTATTTTTTATCTATTGTATTTTGGCGTTGATTACTTTTCTCATTTATAGAAATTTAAACATCAATCAAAAGCTATTTAAACTACAATATGATTTTATAAACAATTTTACCCACGAGTTTAAAACACCTGTTTCTGTTATTAAAATTGCAGGTAACAATATCAAAAGCGCAAAAGAATTATCAGAAAGGGAGAAAAACCACTACGGTAAAATTTTGGATGAAGAGGCTGATAGGTTGAATGATTTAATGAATAGGTTACTATCTTTTACTCAGATAGAAAACCGAGCTATCAAACTAAAAAATGAAGATATAAACCTAGAGATTTTTGCGCAAAACATAATAGATTCTTTTCAAATTAAATATGCAGACTACGAGATTGATTTATTAATTAAAGGAGTTGAAACTTTTAAATCAGATCCGTTGTTACTAGGTAGTTTATTTGATAATTTAATAGAGAACGCTTACAAATATGCTAAGCCAGGGAGCAAATTCTTGAAAATTACCATTTATAAGTTTAGGAAAAACATTGTTTTTTCATTTGAAGATAAGGGTATCGGTATAGAACGTAAAGAAATAAAGAATATATTTAAGAAATTTTATCGCATCCAAAGCCAATACAACCAGCAAGGAAGTGTGGGTTTAGGTTTGGCCTTTTGTAAAGAACTGGTTAATTTTATGGATGGCGATATTACCGTAACTAGCAAGCCCGGTGTAGGCTCGCATTTTAAAATAACTTTGCCATACGATAAATAATTATGCAAAAAGACATTAAAATAGCAATTATTGAAGACGATGAAAATCTTAGATTTTTGGTTTCACATCGTTTACAAACAGAAGGATATAAAGTAGTAGAATGTGCGGATGGCAACTTAGCAGAACAAATGGTTTTAACAGAGCAACCTGCTATTGTACTCTTAGATTGGATGTTACCTGGCAAACAGGGTTCTGAAATATGTACTGCATTGAGAGCTAAAGGTTTTGAAAATCTTATCATCATGATGACAGCCAAAGCGCAAGATCCAGATAAGATAGATGCTTATAATTTTGGAGCTTCTGATTACGTAACTAAGCCTTTTAATATGGATGTTTTGGTAGCTATGCTAGATAGTAAGATTAAATATGTAGTTAGCCACGATAAATCTGAAATTAGCAAGTTTGGCGATATGGAACACCATCCAAATACCCATTCTTTATTAAAAAATAATAAGAAAATAGAGTTAACCATTTTAGAAAATAGAATTTTACTCTATTTCCTGAAAAATGTGAACAGCATCATCAGCAGAGATGATTTGATGATGGTAGTTTGGGGTTACAATTCTGATGTAAATACCAGAACCTTAGATATGCATATTGTAAGGTTAAGAAAGAAAATAGAAGATAATCCAGACCGCCCACAGTTTTTACAAACAGTACGCGGGGTGGGGTACAGATTTCAGGTTTAACTTATTAAACATCAGTTTACTCTAAGCATAGCAAAGATAAACTTAATGTAACCGAATAGAAAAGAGAAAAACCGGTAAACTTTATATCCCTTATTGTTTAATGATGATTTCATAATTTATGAGAGTATAGTGTTGTAAAGTTCGGTTAATGATATTAAATAAAAACTACCCAAAAAGGGTAGTTTTTTTATGAAGTAGCGTATCTAATTTAGCCTTAGATTTGGATGAAAATCCAAAAGCTATAACTATGATGCTAATACGATATTTAATTCATCCTAAGCTCAATAATCCTTTACATGAAGATTATAAGAAGGCTGTTATTTTCGCCTATGCCTTGGTTGTTACAAATGTCTTTTTATTCTTTTACTTAGCATACTTTTTCATTTTTCACAGTCAAGATTATATAAAAATAGCTACCAATCTTTTAGGTTATGTAGGCTTTTTAATTGCAGCTATCTATTTCAGATTAAAGTCTGATTTAAGTAGTTCTTTAGGCTTCTTTATGTTCATTTGCACTCTGCCTGTTTTGGTAAGTGTTTATCATACCGGCGGTATATACTCTGTGGATAATATATGGCTACTTTTATTAATAGTTTGTGCTTATTTATTTACCAATGTAAGGGTAGGCAATATTCTATCTAGTTTTGTTGTTACCTTTATTCTAGTACTCTACATTTTAGATAGCAAGAATGCCTTTGCTTTTAAAGATTATGTGGTAAATAATACATCTACTCATAATGCTTTTACCTATGTTTTTGTAATTGTTTTTTTATCAGGGCTAATTATTGCTTTTAGAAATGTTTTAGAGAAGGCCAATCATAAAATACAAAGCTTAAAACAAGAAAAGATTCAGGAGTTAGAAGAGAAAATTAAAGCTAAAACAGAAGAGTTAAGTAAATTAAGAAATGAGTTGGCTAGGGATTTTCATGATGAGATGGGAAACAAGCTTGCTAGTATAACCATTCTATCACAATCTATTAGCTTAAGAATTAATCATCAGGAAGAGCATAAAGAAGAGATAAAAGAACTTTTGCAAAATATAGAAGAGCGTTCTATGCAGCTTTATCATGGTACCAAAGACTTTATTTGGTCTATAGACTTTAAAAGTGATTATGCTGATGAGTTGTTTATCTATTTAAGAGATTTTGGAGAAGATTTTTTTGTAAAATTAGGTGTTAGTTTTAATTCAGAATCTTTTGTTAAGCCAGAAAGTAATCTCAGGTTTAAGGCCACCGTTAGCAGGCAACTCATCTATATCTTTAAAGAAATCATGACAAATGCGGCGAAACATGCTAATGCTTCGCAAATTATTTTTAAGATGAAAGAGCTTAATGATGGAATAGAAATTTATTTTTCTGATAATGGAATAGGCTTTACTGATACTGAAGTTTGTAAACGCGGCATCAATAATATCAACAACAGAATTAAAAAGATTGGGGCTATTTTAAAAGTTTCTTCTTCTTTAAATGAGGGTACAACGTTTACGGTGTGGGCGCCCTTGGCATCAAGAGATTAATATGGATTTAAAAAGGAAAATTGTCATTATAGAGGATAATTGCGATGTTTCTAAAGGGTTTGAACTTTTGATAAACAGTAGTGAAAGCTATAGAGTTATTGCCATTTATGATAACTGTGAGGATGCTATTAAAGATATTAAAAGGTTAAAACCCGATATTGTTTTAATGGATATTGACTTACCTGGGATGAGTGGTATTGAAGGTACATCTATTATCAAAAATAAATACCCTAAAATTGATATCATTATGATTACCGTTTTTGAAAATAGCGAACGCGTTTTTGAAGCCATGTGTGCTGGAGCTATAGGGTATCTTACCAAAAACAATGGTTACCAAGAATTAATAAGAGCTTTAGATGAAGCTTCTAGAGGTGGAGCACCTATGAGTGCTAACATCGCCCGGATGATTGTGAAATCTTTTGAAAAGAATGTTGCTGAAAATCCGCTATCAAAAAAAGAAACTGTGGTTTTAACACAGCTTGCAGAAGGCAAAAGTTATAAATCTATTGCTTTAAACTTAGATATTAGTGTTGATACGGTGAAATTCCATATCAAAAATATTTACATTAAACTACAAGTAAACAATAAAGAAGACGCTATAGCAAGAGCAAAAGAATTTAAATATATATAGCTATTTCAGCTTGTTTAATAGTACTTGAAACTTTTCTCGCCACTCGGCAGTAAGCTCTTGTAAGGCAACTAACTTTTCTAACCAAGTTTTGTTTTTATTATCGTGGTAACGAATACAATTGATATCCATTACCGAAATTTTGGCTGGGTGACTATAAATTTTAACCAATTTATCTGTAACGTTTACTTTTCCGGGTTTTATAGTTCTCAGATAAAAACCTGTAAAGCCTGTTTCCTGACATAAAGCGGGAAACTGCTTTAGATTATGCCTAATACCGATGATATAACATGGGCCGCGTGGCTCAGAAACTTCAACCACAGCTTCGCCTAGCTGGTATCTATCGCCAATAAAAACGTTTTCTTCTAGCGCATCATCACCTTCTAATGTTAAATTTTCTCCAAAAGCACCACTTTGTAAATCCAGATTTAAGGTTTCATTCCAGTATTTAAATCTATCGGCATTATAGCAACAAATAGCTTTATCATTACCGCCATGGTATTTGGTATGCACCACTGTATCGCCTTTAAAACCTGTTAGGGTGAGATAAATATCAGGTGTACTAATGGGTTCTTTATTGTAAGCCGTTCGGGTAGATTGATGGTTGGCAACTAAACGCTCTGCCTTACCTTTTATATTGATAGTTTTAATAGGGATGATACTCATATCGATAAATTAAAAAGCAACAACATCAAGTATTGTAAAATTAAAGTACCATCCAGATAAAAGAAATAATAATACTCGTTTTTCTCCCATGTTGATCTTAGGATGAGCCAACCTGCCAGTACAATGGTAACCATTAACCCTAAAAAACTTGCATTAAAGCCATCGTTAAAAACAAAAAGCATAACAAGGTATAAAGCCAGTAGAAATTGGCAAAATAAGTAAGCTTTCTTTTCTCCAAAAACAGTAGGTATGGTTTTTAAATCAGCATCTTTATCCTGAAAAAGGTCTCTAATATCAAAAGGGACGGTAATGGCGGCTACAAATAAGAATCTTTTTGCCGTAAGTAAAGTGGTATCTTGTAAAGATATAAAGCTAATATGCAATTCATTAATTTCTAATATGGGTAAAGCAACCGTACTTACAGACCAAACTGTTGCAATTAAAAATAGCTTTAAGCCGGGGATATTTCTTAAGCCAAATTTTTTATTGTTAACGCTAAAAAGGGGTAAAGAGTAGCCAAAAGAAACTAAACCTAGCAAGCATAGTAATACTTTAGAGGCAAAGCTTAGCAGGAAAAACAAGGGGATTAAGGAAAGAACTGCAATTAAAGTAATAGAAATATTTAATCGGTAATGACTAAAAATCCACCTTACCCTGCGGTAGGGCGAGTTTAAATAATCCTGAGGTTTTTGAATAAGGATACTGAAATTATATATGGTTAGGGTTGCAAAAAATAAAAAAGCCAGTATGGTATAAACTGGCTTTATATTTAATAAATAATAAGTAACTAAACCCTGTGCAACAGCGCCTAAAGCAATAAAAACATTACTGAACAGTAAAAAATCAAGAAATTTTTTAAGCTGCTTAATCATCGTTTTAGCGCTTGTTTTTAAGCACTCTTCAATTCAAATATCGTGATTTCGGGTAATATTCCAACCCTGCCAGGATAACCAATAAAACCAAAGCCTACATTAACATATAGTTGCTGGTTATTTTCTTGATATAAACCTTTCCATTGCTCGTAAATATACTGAACGGGGCTCCATTGGAAATCACCAGTATCTATCCCAAATTGCGAACCATGGGTATGCCCAGAGAACATCACATCTATTTGCGGATAATCTTTTAAAACTTGTGCTTTCCAGTGTGACGGGTCGTGAGAAAGCAGCAATTTAACCGCTAAGTCATCGGTATTTTTTACAGCTTCTTGCATCTTTCCAAATTTTGGAAACCTGCCAGCACCCCAGTTTTCTATTCCTAAAATGCCTATCTCTTCATTACCAACTTTTATTCTGCGGTTCTCGTTTATCAATAAATCCCAACCCATGTTTTTGTGGGTTTTGATGATTTCTTGATGGTTTTTGTCTTGTGCAGCTTGGGATGGCCATTTTTCATACATGCCATAATCATGGTTGCCCAAGCAAGAGTATACCCCTAAAGGTGCTTTTACTTTAGAGAAAATATCCTGATAGTCTCGCATTTCTGAAGCTTTACCATTTACCAAATCGCCGGTGAAGAAAGCAATATCTGGTTTTTCATTCAGCAACATTTCTACACCACCTAAAACAGCTTTTTTATTGTAAAAACTACCCGAGTGTATATCAGAAAGTTGGGCTATTTTAATGCCATCAAAAGCTTTAGGTAAATTTGGTAGAATTAAGGTTTGCCTTTTGATACGATAATCATGTGCGCCAGAGGCAATGCCCCAACTTAATGTACCAAAAGGGATAGCTGCAACGGCCATACCAGTTTTTACCAAAAACTCGGACCTACTGATGTTGTTGTCTGTTTTTTCTTCAACAGCTTCTTTTTTATTTGATTTTCTTTTAAACCAGATGATGAGCCTTCTAAAATCATCTATCAATAAAATAGGGATAAAGAAAAACTTACTGACGAAGGTTAAGAAAAAAGCTACCAAAGTAACAGAGCGAATACCTAATTTGATATTGAAAAATATGGATATGAAAACGCCAATCAGTAAAACGATGGTATAACCCCACCAGATATTTCTGAAACGCTTTTTCTTTTGGGTAGACCAATTTGGGAAAATACTACGAATTGCATTGTAGATATAGACATCAAAAACCACTAATAAAATGGAAATGATGGTAAGAGAAATTATTCTGCCCATTAGTTATTAATAATTATCATCATAGTCTTCTTCATCGTCTTCAAACTCGGCAGTGAATAAGCTGTTAAACATATCTTTAAACTCAAAACCAGTTTCTAAAAAGCCTTTGCTAATTAAAGAAAATTCGGCCAAACCATGTAAAACAAATTCCATCAATAACAGATGTTGGTTTTTACTTAAAGATGGATGTATTTTCTTTACTAAATCTTTTAATCCAGGAACGCTGTTTAGTTGTTTTTCGTACTCTTTCTGCGTTAAATGGTCTAAAATATGGATGGTATTACCCGCACTAAACCAATTGATGATTTCTGCATATAAATTTCCGGTTTTAGATTTTTTCATCTTCTCCGGATCTGGGAAATAGGTAGCCAGTAAAGTACGTATAGCCTTACCAATTAGGATGTTAGCCACTTTTGCTGGGCCTTCCAACTCTCCTTCGTAAACCAATTCTATTTTTCCGGTGATGGCTGGTATAACGCCCAAGAAATCTGTAATGCGTACAAAAGTAGATTTTTCATCATTCAGCAGCATTCTTCTTTCTGCATGGGAGATTAAATTCTCATAAGCAGAAATGGTTAAGCGAGCCGATACACCAGATTTTTTATCTATATATTCAGAATTTCTAGCTTCAGAAGCTATTTGCTCTACCAAATCTTTTACCAAGCCATCTGCCTCTATTAAACGTTGTTCATCTGTAAGGGCGGCTTCCTGCTGTGTAATTTTTCTTGATATTTCTACAGATTTAGGATAATGCGTTAAAATCTGACTCTCTATACGGTCTTTTAAAGGTGTTACAATAGAACCACGGTTGGTATAATCCTCTGGGTTGGCTGTAAATACAAACTGTACATCAAGCGGTAAGCGTAATTTAAAACCTCTTATCTGTATATCTTTTTCTTGAAGGATATTGAACAGCGCTACTTGAATACGGGCTTGTAAATCTGGTAATTCATTAATCACGAAGATGCTTCTATGCGCTCTGGGGATTAGTCCGAAATGGATTACTCTTTCATCAGAATAATTTAATTTCTGCGTAGCAGCTTTAATAGGATCAACATCACCAATTAAATCTGCAACGGTAACATCTGGCGTGGCCAATTTTTCTGTATACCTATCGTTACGGTGTAACCAAGCGATAGGTGTATCATCGCCCATGGTCTCTACGGTATGTTTACCAAACCAGCTGATAGGGTTTAATGGGTCGTCATACAAATCAGAACCTACAATATAAGGTACATATTCATCTAAAAGGTTAACCATTAAGCGGGCAATACGAGTTTTTGCTTGTCCTCTTAAACCTAATAACAAAATATTATGTCTGCTTAATATAGCCGTTTGTAAATCAGGCAGAACGGTATCTTCAAAACCAATGATGCCTTCAAAACCTAAATCCTTACTTTTTAATCTTTTAATAAGATTCTCTCTTAACTCTTCCTTAATGGATCTGCTCTTGTATCCTGATTTTTTTAGTTCTCCTAATGTTGTCATTATCAGTTGCTAGTTATCAGTTATCAGTTATCAGTTTGTTAGGTTTTAGTTGGTTAGGCTTTGCATGGTTTTTTATCTATTAACCATTGACCATCGCTTATTGTCCATAGTCTATTGACTAATGAACTAATCCATCCACCAATTACTATCAACCATCTACCTTACTGTTCTTCTTCTGTTTTTGATATAATCTTCAAATATGTATTCGCCTAAACCTTTTAAAGAACTGTAAAAAGCTCTGCCGCCGTTTACTTCTGTAAATTGTCTTACAAACTGTTGTAAGTAAGGGTCGCGGGCTATCATAAAAGTGGTGATAGGGATATTTAATTTTTTACACTGTGCTGCCATGGTTAAGGTTTTGTTAATCACCTTTCTATCTAGTCCAATGCTGTTTTTATAATATTTTAAACCTTCTTTTAAACAGGTTGGTTTCCCGTCTGTAATCATGAAGATTTGTTTATTATGTGTTTTTCTTCTGCGCAAAATATCGGTAGCCAATTCTAAACCTGCGTAAGTATTAGTATGGTAAGGACCAACCTGTAAATAAGGCAAATCTTTAATACTAATAGGCCATGCATCGTTACCAAAAACAACAATATCTAAAGTGTCTTTTGGGTATTTGGTACTGATGAGCTCTGCCAAAGCCATAGCTACTTTTTTTGCTGGTGTAATACGGTCTTCTCCGTACAAAATCATAGAGTGTGATATGTCTATCATCAATACCGTAGAAGTAAGAGTTTTATAATCTCTTTCCTCTACTTCTAAATCTTTCTCGGTCATCATAAAATCGTTGATGCCATGGTTGATTTGCGCATTATGGATAGAACTGGTCATATCTATCTGATCTAAGCTATCGCCAAATTGATATTCTCTTCTATCGGCATTTTTCTCTTCACCGCTGCCAGAGCTACTGGTATTGTGATTGCCTTTTCCAGATTTTTTAAGCTTCCCAAAAATTTCTTCCAAGGCAGATTTTCTGATGGTTTGCTCGGTCTTTGCAGTAATATTAAAACCACCTTTAGGGTCATCGTCACTTAAATAACCTTTATTTTTGAGGTCTTCAATAAAATCGCCCATGCCATAATCGTTATTGGTAAGCTTGTGTTGCTTATCCAACTCGTTAAGCCAAGCCAAAGCTTCGTTGGCGTCTCCGGCGGTATAGTTTAGAAGTTCAAGAAAAAGCTTAAGCAGTTGTTCAAACCCACCTTTAGGCAATTCTTCTTCAGAAAATTTAGAAAACCCGTATCCTCTCATTGCTGCAAATGTTTCATTGTTAACGATTGATAAAGTTAAAAGTTTGTAAGGCGAGCTATTAAGTTTTTAGGTTAAATTGTTGTCATATTACAAAAGCTGAAAAAGCTTTTTAAAACCAAAAAGCCCAGCTATTACAGCCAGGCTTTTACCCACATCACTATTACGAAAAATTATTTTGGTAATACTACGCTATCAATTACATGGATAACGCCATTTTTTTGATTAACATCTGCAATGGTAACATAAGCGGTTCCTTTGTTTTCATCCCAAAGTTTTACTTTATCGCCATCTAAAGAAGCATATAATTTACCACCATTAACAGTTGTAAAAGTTGCTTTTCCGTTTCCAGCTTTAATAGCTTTAACTACATCAGCAGCAGAAAATTTACCTGCTAATACATGGTAGGTTAAAATGCTGGTTAATTTTGCTTTGTTTTCTGGTTTTACTAGGGTTTCTACTGTACCGGCAGGTAATTTTGCGAAAGCTGCATTGGTTGGTGCAAATACCGTAAACGGACCTTTACCTTTTAAAGTTTCTACTAAACCAGCAGCTTTTACTGCAGCTACTAAAGTAGTGTGGTCTTTAGAATTTACAGCATTATCTACAATGTCTTTAGAGGCATACATAGGCGCACCACCTACCATTGGGTTTTCTTGTGCTTGTACATTTGCAGTTGCCATAGCTACTAAGGCAAATGCTGCTAAAAATATTTTTTTCATTTTCTTCTTGTTTGTTTGGGAGCATTTACGCTGTAAAACAAACACTGGATTTTAAAAAATGAAAAACATTTGTAAATTATTGACTGTTAGTGTTTTAAATATTAAATCACATCTCTTTTTCTAATCATCTTAGAGAAATAAGTTGGGAAGAAACGTTTTATCAATACACCAAATTTCTCTTTTTTGCCTATTAATACTTCTTCTTTTTTATCCTCAACAGCTTTTAAAATTTGTGTAGCACAGTCTAAAGCAGATAAGCCTTCTTCTTGGTTTTTATCCATTTTGTTGTAAAGAGAGCCATCCCCGGTAACAGAGTTTAAGGTAATATCTGTACGGATAAAGCCAGGGCAAATAATAGAAATAGCTATACCATGTTGGTAAACTTCATTCCTTAAAGAGTCGAAATAGCCATGTAAAGCATGTTTAGATGCCGAATAAGAACTTCTGTATTGCGTACCAAATTTCCCTACCAAAGAACTAATAACTACAATATGCCCGCTTTGTTGGTTTACCATTTTGGCTACTACTGCCTTACTTAATAAAACCGTTCCCCAGTAATTGGTATTCATGATTTTTTCTTCTGTAGCAGTGGTAGTTTCTAAGGCTAAAGAACGCTGACTAATCCCTCCGCAGTTGAATAGGATATCTATTTTACCATAGATTTTCCAAGCTTCTTCTGCTTTTTGGCTTAAAGTTTCTTTTTGTTCTAAATCTAAAGGTAGGATATGAATATCTAAAGGGTTGCCTTTTAGTTTTTGCTTTAAATCATACAGTTTTTCTCTGCTACGGGCAGATAAAATAACCTTAGCACCTTGCTGAAAAAGTATAATACTTAATGCTTTTCCTATACCAGAGGAAGCGCCAGTAATCCAAACAATTTTATTTTTAAAGTTCATGGTCTTCTATAAAAAGTTCGGCAGCAATATGGTCTGCATACAGCTTGCCATTGGGGGTTAAAATGAAATGATTTTCTACAAAATCTACCCATTCTTTATTAACAAATTCTTCTATGTTTTGCTTTAACATTTCTGTGGCATCGGAACCAAAATTATTGATAACATCATGCAAATTTATACCCCACATGGTTCTTAAAGCCGTCATAACATATTCGTTAAAACGGTTAGCAAAGCTCAATTCTTCTATTTCAAAAGGAATAGAGTTTTGCATTAAAGAACTCGTATATTTTGCATTATTAGCGATATTCCACTGCCTACTTACACCATTAAAAGAGTGTGCCGATGGGCCAATACCTAAATATTTGATACCTTTCCAATAATTGGTATTGTGTTTAGAGTAGCTTTTATTTTTAGCGAAGTTAGAAATCTCATAATGCTCAAAGCCCTGTCCTGCTAGTTTAGCCATTAAAGTTTGAAACTGTTGTGCACTTTGGCTATCATCCATAGGTTTCTGCAACCCTTTTTGTACAAAAGAAGCTAAAGCTGTTTTTTGCTCAACCGTCATGCTGTAACAAGAAATATGTTGAATATCTAAAGCCAGCGTTTGGTTAATATTAGTCAGCCATTTTTCATCGCTTAACAAAGGGTAACCGTAAATTAAATCAATAGTGATATTTTCAAAACCAGCATCTTGAGCAGTTTTAATGGCATATTCACTTTCTTTAGCTTCATGCGCCCTGTTCATCCATTTTAAATCTTCCTCAAAAAAAGATTGTACGCCAATACTAAAACGGTTGATAGGGGTGTTTTTTAAAGCTTTAATTTTAGATGAGGTTAAATCATCCGGATTAGCCTCTAGTGTAATTTCTGCTTCTTTTGCTATTTCAAAAGTTTGATATAAGTTTTGGAAAATGTGGTTTAAATCTGTTTCAGATAGTATAGAAGGCGTACCTCCACCAAAATAAATGGTTTCTATTTTTTCTTGTGCAAGGTAGTTTTTTTGTATTTGAATTTCTTTAAGGATAGCCGCCAGCATTTCATCCTTATATTTTAAAGAAGTGCTAAAATGAAAATCGCAATAATGGCAAGCCTGCTTACAAAAAGGAATATGGATATAAATACCTGCCATTTTGCAAATGTAAGGATATGTTGGGTAAGATTTTTAAAGCAAAGTGAAAATGAGATTTAAATATTACATTTAAGGATTAATTTTTTTGACGATTTAATTTTATATTTGAAATTAGCTTAAGATATTCTTAATCAAGAGTTGCTTTAGTTAGCAATTTTAAAACATGGACTCTCATATTTGGCATAACATAAAGCATGGCGACCAGCAAGCCATGATGCTGCTTTATAAAAGTAGTTATCAGGAGCTTTATGCCTTTGGTTTTAGAATTTGTGCCAATAAAGAGCAGGTAAAAGATTGTATTCATGAAATGTTCTGCGAAATATGGCAAAAGCGTCATTCTTTATCAGAAGTTCAGCAAGTAAAAGCATATCTCCGCACTTATTTAAAAAGAAAGCTTCTAAAAGAGATATATCAAACTAATCATCAGGGAAACTTAACAAAACTTGATGAAGGATTAGATAGAGAAAAATCCTATGAAAGTTTATTGATAGAAGCTCAGGAAAGCGACGAAAAGAAGAAAAAGCTATGGTTAGCTTTAGATTATCTTACCAAAAATCAAAGAGAAATCATTAAACTTAAGTTCTACGAAGGTTTAAGTTATGAGCAAATAGCGTCTGCACTAAATTTACAACCCCGTACAGTGTATAACCACGTTTATGAAGCGCTACAAGTACTTAGAAAGCTGTTAAAATCACTCATGATAGTCTTTTTCTTGCTTTCTTAAAACTATTCAAACCGTTTAGAAAAAAAAATTAAAATTTTTCTGGTAAAAAGTTAAAGTTTTTTGCACTGGTATATAAATCAGAAAACTTAAACAAACCAGTATGAAGAAAATTTTACTTTTTATCCCTCTTTTAATTTCCTGTATGGTGGTTAAAGCTCAGTGGAGTGGAGCTACACCTATTGTAACAACTAGTAACACTACAGCTAAGGCATCTCCTGCGGCTATTAATGATGGTAATGGCAACATGATTATCGCTTGGGTAGATTCTAGGAATAGTGGAACAACAGGGACAGATATTTATGTTCAAAAAATTAATAAAGATGGAACATTACCATGGGGAGCAGAGAAAGTTGTTTGTAATGCAACTGGAAGTCAGTCAAGTGTAAGTTTAACTTCTGATGGAGCAGGAGGTGCTATATTAGTTTGGGAAGATGCTAGAGATGCGGCAACTGCTAATGATATTTATGCTCAAAGAATTAATAATTTAGGATTACCACTTTGGACAACTAATGGAGTTGTAATTACTAATTCAACAGGAACTCAAGTTTCACCAATTGCTACTATCATTAATTCTACTGAAGCAGTTGTTTATTGGAGAGATAGTAGAGGTACTTCTCAGGATCCTTATTGTAATAAAATTTTAATTAGTGATGGCTCTAAACAATGGGGTGTTAATGACATACAACTATCTGATGCTGCGGGAACTCAAACCAATATTTCGATGTTACCGGATGGAAATGGAGGAGTTTTTCTAATCTGGGAAGATCCTACAGGTACTCCTACTGTTACATCTGATAGAGATGTTTTTGGGCAAAGATTAAATAATGTTGGTCAAAAGCAATGGGCTACGACCTCAACTATTGGTCTACCTTTAATTTCAGTAGTAGGTGCTCAGCAAACTCCAGCCATCTGCTCTGATGGTAGTGGTGGTTTTGTTGCTATTTTTGCTGATCAAAGAAGCGGAACCAATGGTGGAGGAGATATTTATGCTCAAAGATTTAATTCATCAGGATTAAAAGTTTGGGCTAATGATGTTCAAGTAGTAAGTGCTGGAGGATTTCAGTCTAATCCTACAATAGTTAAATCAGGGGCAGACTTTGTATGCGTTTGGTCAGATCCTAGAGTTGCGACAAGCGATAGAGGAATTTATGCTCAAAAATTAAATAGTGCAGGAGTTTTACAATGGACACCGTCTGGGGGTACAGCGCTAGATGGGATTTCTATTTGTAATGTAGTAGGTCATCAACCTTCCTCCAGTACTTCAAGCGGATTTGTTACTGTAGAAGATGGATTAGGAGGAGCTTTTATAGTTTGGGATGATGCAAGATCTCCTGGCTCAACAAGTAATTCTGCTATTTATGCTCAACATATTAATACAGATGCAACACTAGCTTATGCTGTTAACGGAGCACTCATAGAATTTGTTGCGGGCACAACGACAATTCCTAGTCCTGCTCAAAAAACTCCTGTTGTTATTACTGATGGAACAGGAGAAATTATCACTGCATGGACAGATTCAAGAGTATCTACAAATGGACAGATATATGCAGCAAAAGTGAAATCCAACGGCACCCTACCCGTAACCTACGCATCTTTTACAGCTACTAAAAATACTTTAAATGAAGTTTCTTTAGTTTGGAATATTGCTTCTGAAATTAATACAGATGAATATTTGATAGAAAGAAAAGGAGAAACTGGAGATTTTGTTACTATTGGCATTGTAAAAGCTCAAAAATTAAGTTCTTACAACTTTACGGATAGAAATCCATTGTTAGAGAATAACTATTATCGCATTAAAGCAAAAGACTTTGATGGTACTTTGTCTTATTCTGATATTAGAACAATTAAGATAGATGCTTTAAATGCAGATGCTCTTAATATTTATCCTAACCCAACTTCAGATAGGTTAAATGTAAATATTACTAAAGCTGGTAAATATCAACTAAAGTTGGTAGACCAAAGCGGGAAAATTGTCTTAAATAAATCTATAGAATTAAATTCAGGCGTAAATGATTTAGGTGTATCTTTATCATCATTTAGTTCTGGTGTATATTATTTAACCTTAACTAATGATGTACATTATATCAATAAAAAAATCATTAAACTATAATTCTATCTTCTTTTACCATGAACTACAACTTATATACAGCAGAAGACTTTGCATCTGATGAGTCATTTATCAATTATTACTTAAAAAGTAATCAGGATGATATTGATTTTTGGACACAATGGATCAGCTGTAATCCAGAAAAGCTGGATGAAGTATTAACAGCAGAGCGCTTATTAGATATGCTGTATTTACACCTTCCAGAGCATGAGTTGGATATCGAATTAAATAAATTCGAATCTTTTTTGAAGGAGAAAGAAACACAACCAGAAATCTTATTAAAAACTTCTCCTTCAAAGTTTTCTGTAAATGGGGTTTATGTGGTTTTAATGCTCCTCATTCTTGTACCAACTCTTTTTATTGGTGTTAAGCGCTTTACTAAAGCAAAGGAAATTGCGCAAACTTATATCACTAAACATAATGAATTTGGGCAAAGAAGTATTATTCAGTTAAGTGATGGTACTAAAATTATATTAAATGCTAACAGCACTATAAAATATCCAAAAACCTTTGGTGCTATTAGAAATGTTGAGCTTGAGGGCGAAGCGTACTTTGAAGTGATGAAAAATCCTAAAAAGCCATTCATAGTGCATGCTGGCTCTTTTACTACTCAAGTTTTAGGTACTTCATTTAATATGAATACTCGTTTAGAACCAGAAAAAATTGAAGTGGCATTGGTAGAAGGTAGCGTGAAAGTAAATGATCAATTATCAGGTAATCATTTAACATTAAAGCCCTATGAGAAGGTGGTATTTGATAAGGTAAGTAAGAAACTCTTAAAGGCTAATTTTGATACTGAGTCACTAACCGCCTGGAAAGATGGTATCATAAAGTTTAAAAATGCATCTTTTAATGAGATTGCCAAAGAAATGTATGCAACTTATGGGATAACCATCATCAACTTAAGCAAACATAAAAACTGGAAGTATACAGGTGAGTTTAAAAATACAGATTACATCAGCATCATGAAAAGTATTTGCTTTTCTGAAAATCTGGTGTACAAACAATTAAACGATACGCTTTACATTAATCATATAAATGCAAAATAAAATTAAAATAGGTTTATTCCTTTTAATAGCCTTAAGTACCCTGTTTGTACGAGTTGTAAAGGCCCAGAATAATATTGTAAGCTTAAATTTTAATAACACTTCTTTAATCAGCGTTTTAACTAGTATAGAGAAGCAAGCTAACGTTAAGTTTAATTACGATGCAGCTGTTGTAGATGTAAATCGTAAAGTAGTTATAAAGCACTCTGGTACTTTAAAAGATGCGCTTAACATTATTTCTAGACAGCTTTTTCTTGATTTTGGAGTAGTTGGAAACAATATTTCCATCAGAAACGCTAGAAAACCTATAGCTCCATCGGTAAAAATGATAACCGGTAAAATAGTTTCTAAGCAAGACGGTGAAACTTTACCCGGTGTTAATGTATTGATTAAAGGAACCAGACAGGGTGCTGTTACAAATATCAATGGAGAATTTACCATTAAATTGGTTGGAGATGATATTGAAAGTACAGTTTTAGAAGCCACTTATTTAGGGTTTAAACCTAAAGAGTTTAGAGTAGGTAAAGAAACTTTTTTTAATATCCAGCTAGAGCTTGATGCTATAGGCATAAATGAAGTGGTAGTTACCAGCTCTTACACTGCTAATAAGAGAAGGGAAGATGTGGTTGGGAGTATTTCGCAGTTAACAGACGCTCAACTTCAGGTAGATAGGCCAATAGAATCATTTGATAAAATGATGGAAGGTTTGGTAGCAGGGGTATATGTAGAAACAAATACCGAGCTAGGAACCCCCGTGAAAATTAATATCAGAGGGCAAGGTTCTTTACCTGCCTTTGGGAGTACTAATAGGGCTACTACTACCACATCTTCACAACCATTATACGTTGTGGATGGTATCCCTATGTACGAACAACAAAAAGGTAATGAAAGTCAAATTTTTAGCAGAGAGCAAAATCTTAACCCCTTAGCGAATATTAATCCGGATGATATTAAAAGCATTTCTGTTTTAAAAGATGCTACAGCTTCTGCGCTTTATGGTGCCGATGCTGCTAATGGCGTAATTATCATTACAACAAAAGGTGGTACAGCCGGAAAAACTAAAATAAATTTTAGTTATGATACCGGAGTATCAACATTTATAAACGAGTTTAAATGGTTATCTGGTCCGCAATATTATAGTTTGTTAAGAGAAACTTATATAAATGATGGAAGGTCTGTAACCTCTGCATCGCAATTAGCCGGAAGCAGTACTATCAATACAGATTGGTTTGATTTAACCAATCGAAATGCAACTTATCATAACGCAAACCTAGAAATTTCTGGAGGTAAAGAAAATACTACATTTAGGTTTTCTGCTGGTTATAGAGATCAACAATCCAGCTCTTTAGGGAATGATTTGCAAAAAACCTATATACGTTTACGTTTAGACCATAGTTTATCAGACCGTTTTAAAGTAAGTTTTTCTTTAAGCCCTACTTTAACTAATAAAAATGCACTTGACAATTATGGTGGTGTATTATTACCTCCTAACTTAGCACCTTATAATGCTGATGGGACTTTTGCAACTTTTCTAGGTGTACCCAATCCATTAGCAGTTTTAGCACAAAATGATGATTTTCATAAAGGTTTACAGCTTTTAAGTAACTTAAACGCTACTTATAAAATAACCGATTCTTGGGCAATATCAGGCACACTTGGATCTGACTTTTATCAGAACAGGCAAACCATGTACATGTCTGCTTTAAACCAAACAGGGGCTAATTTAAATGGTAGACTTTCAATTTTTGATAGAAATTACCGTAGTTATACCGGCTTTTTACAAACTACTTTTGATAAAGTTTATCGAGATAAACATACCATTGGTTTTGTTTTAGGCACACAAGTAGAAGATAAAGCCGCCAATTTATTGAGTGGTACAGGTAATAATTTTAGTTTTGATAGATTACGTGTATTAGGTGCTGCCGCCACACAAACCTCAAATTCTTCTCTTACAGAAAATGCAGTTGTTTCTTATTACTCTCAATTGGGGTATGATTTAAATAAGAAATATTATATCAACATCAATGGTCGTGTAGATCAATCTTCAGTTTTTGGTGGCGATAAACAAGTGGCACTAAATGGCTCTTTGGGTTTAGGATGGATCATCTCTAAAGAGAATTTCTTGAAAGATGTGGAAGCTATTAATTTAATGAAATTGAGAGTAACCTATGGGTCAACCGGAAATTCAAGAATTGGTTCTTATGCTGCTAGGGGTTTATATAGTTTCGGAACTTCTACCGGTAATTTATACAATGGTAATACTTCTTCTGTACCTGCAGCTACATCAGCACCAAATCCAAATTTGGGATGGGAAAAGAATTATAAATTTAATTTGGGTTTAGACTTAACCATATTTAACAGATTCCAGCTAACAGCAGAATACTACAACAACTTAGTTGTTGATTTAATATCTAGTATTAATGTGCCTTTAGAAACAGGGTTTTCTAATATTTTAGCCAATACTAGTAAAATGCGAAATCAAGGTTTTGAATTGTCTATCAGCTCAGAAAATATCAAAACCAAAAACTTTACCTGGAGTAGCTCTTTCAATTTTGGAGCTAACAGAAATAAAATACTAGCCTTTAATAATGGCTTTTCATCACTTTTTGGTTCACGTGATGAGGCTGCAGGTTTTAAAGTGGGCAATAGTGCTAGTGCTATTTATGGTTACCGTTGGGGAGGTGTTAATCCGCAAACCGGGTTAGAAATATTTTTTGATAAAAATGGAAATGTTAAAACGGCTGATGAGATTAACCAACTTCCCATCACAGAAACCGTTGTTATAGGAGATAGACTACCAGATTTTCAAGGTGGTTTTATCAATAATCTTACCTATAAAAATCTGAGTTTATCATTCAATATTTTATACAGTTACGGTGCAGATTTTAAATTCGATAATGCCGATGAAGGCGATGGTAGAAATCTGCAAAACAGAAACCAAAGTATCAATTTGATAGATAGATGGCAAAGGCCAGGCGATATTACTAATATTCCACGATTAAATATCAATAGAGACAGAGTAAGCAATTCATCTAGATATGTATTAGATGCCAGTTATCTAAAACTTTCTAACGTATCCTTAAATTATAAGCTACCCTTAAAAACAATTGCCAAAGTAGGATTAAACAACCTATCTGTTTTCGCTAATGCAACAAATTTATTCTATGTCTATAAAGAACCAGGCGTTAAAAATAGAAATGGCATTGCAGAGAGGAGATTTAGATATCCAGAAACTATGGCTATTACTGGAGGTATAAGAGTAGGCATTTAAATTAAAAATAATGAAGAAGTTTTTCATTTATATCAACATCGTATTTCTAATAAGCTTTACTTCTTGTGAAAAGCTTTTAGATAAAGACCCGGTAGACCAACTTTCTATAGAAGATTTATTTAAAGATGTATCTGGATCAAAAACAGCTTTAGCAGGTGCTTACCGTACACTACTATCCATAGAGTTATATCATCGAAATCTAATGGTACTTCCTGATTTGCTAGGTGGTAATATTAAATATAGTAGAACTGTAAATATTGCTTTGGATGATGTTTACAATCTTGCTCAAACAGCAAACCAGTCATCTATGAATACAACTTATTCAGGTTTGTATCAACACTTAAATAATGTTAACAATATTATTTTTTACACGCCTTCCGCAGAAGGACAAATAGCTCAAAAAAATAGAATATTAGCAGAAGCTAAATGCTTAAGGGCGTTGGCACATTTTGAGTTATTAAGAGTATTTGCTAAACCGTATAACACAACACCAGATGCTAGCCATTTAGGAATAGCTTTAATACTTAAACCACAATTAATAACAGACCCATTACCTGTAAGGTCAACCGCAGCTCAATCTTATCAAGCAGTTATACAAGATTTGTTAGATGCTATTACCTTATTTGAAAATAGCAGCCCTGTATTTTCTTCAGGTGCTCAGCAAACTTTCTTTTCTATTTATGCAGCTAAAGCTTTATTAGCCAAAGTTTATCTATATACCAATAATTGGGATAAAGCTTATGAGTATGCCGATGATGTGATTAGAAACGGAGGATACTCTTTATTAACAAATGCTAATTATGTGGCAAGTTGGGCAACCAGAACGCCTTCTGTTGAGTGTATATTTGAAATAGCACTTGAGAGTAATTTTTCAGGTTCAAGTTTAGGTTCTTTTTATGAGGTTACTGGTGTAGGAGGTTTTAGAATGTACGCAGCTACTAATGATATTCTTAATCTTTATGGTTCTAATGATATACGTAGAAGCGCATCCTTATTTAATACAGTTGCTATCAATAATGTAAATTATGCCTTTACAAAAAAGTATGCTGCTGGTAGTATTAATGCAACTCCTGTAAAAATACTTAGATTATCAGAGATATATTTAATAAGAGCAGAAGCCGCAGCAGAAAAAGTACAGTCAAACTTTACACAAGCTAATGCAGATCTTTCTTCTATCATTAGAAGAGCAGACCCAACAGCTGCTAACACTAATTTTTCTACTAAAACAGATTTAATTGATGCTATCCTTCTTGAGAGAAGAAAAGAATTGGCTTTTGAAGGGAATTTACTTTACGATTTACTAAGGAAAGGCAAGAATATCAGCAGGGTAGATTGTAATGCTACTATTTGTAGTTTACCTTTTACAGATAATAGATTGGTAATGCCAATACCAGCATCAACTATAGATGTAAATCCTAACATGGTACAAAACGCTGATTATTAATAATTATAATATGAATAAGCTTTTAATATTTTTATTATTCATGGTTACTTTATCTGCTGGTTGCAGAGAAGAAGAACCGCCTCTAAAAGAAGATTTATATCCAGAAGAGCCACTCTCTACACCATCTTCATCGGCTATTAATGTATTTCATCAGAACATACCTTTTTATCAGATGTTTGTTTATCGTTACAATGAGGATACAAAGCTATGGTCTAATAGGATAGGAGGGCATTTCTCTATCATATCTACACAAGACCCTAATTATTTAGGTTTTGCTAATCCTTATGTTGCCAATAGTGGGGTTACTTTTTTAGATATGCACAGATTATATGGCACCCAAATAGGAAGTACAAACGCGGTTACCGCAAAAATAAATGTAGATAAAGTTTTAGGTTTTTTTCCTGATTTTGAAGGTGCTAAAACCGGAATTGTAAGGGTAGTCCCGCAAGATATTACTATCAGCAAAAGCCCTAATTCTACTTTTGAGCCAGGTGTGCCCACTTTTAAAATTGGTATCAGTGGGCAAGGTACTTATGATGAAAGAACAGCTATTATAGATCTAGAAGTGATATTTAATGAGACTTCTATTGGTGGTCCGGCAGCAGTAAAACGTATTTATAAAATGAGTACTACGGCTTTAACTTTAAATCCATGAGAAAGATAATGTGTGTTTTAGTAGTTGTGATAACATTTATCATCACTACCGCTTTTTTACAAGATAACCCTAAAGTTTACAGTATAGCAGAACTAAGGGCATTATATAGTGGAGACCCAGCCAAATGGCCAGCTCCTGATGTGGATGAGTCTGTAAAAAATTTTAAAGATATAGGCTATTTAGGAAGACCAACTTATCCTAAGGATAATCCGCATTCAGAAGAAAAAGAGAAGTTGGGGAAACTATTGTTTTTTGATCCTAGATTATCTGCTTCTAAACAAATTGCTTGTGCATCTTGCCACGACCCAGAGCTAGGTTGGGGAGATGGACGTAGGGTAGCGTACGGTCACGACCGCCAAACTGGTAAAAGAAACGCTATGACTTTATTAAACGTGGCATTTTACGAGAGCTTTTTTTGGGACGGTAGAGCTAAAAGTTTAGAAGACCAAGCTAAATTTCCTATTCAAGATCATTTAGAGATGAACCAGAATCTGAATACCATGGTGAAACATGTTGCTCAAATTAAAGGCTATAAACCTTTATTTAAACAAGCTTTTGGCGATGATAAAGTGACCTTAGATAAAATACAAAAAGCCATTGCTACTTTTGAGCGTTCTATCATCAGTACCAATAGCCGTTTTGATGCTTTTGTGAAGGGTAATTCTAAAGCCTTAAAAGATGATGAAGTTTTAGGTATGCACTTATTTAGAACCAAAGCCAGATGTATCAACTGTCATAACTCGCCTCTATTTAGTGATAACCAATTCCATAACGATGGACAAACGCTTTTAGGCTCTAAAATGGAAGATTTAGGCAGGTATAATGTTACCAAAAAACTGGAGGATTTAGGCAAATTTAGAACTCCTTCTTTAAGAGAAACCAATATCACAGGTCCATGGATGCATCATGGTAATTTCCCTTCTTTAAAAGATGTGGTTGAGTTTTATAACCTCGGCAACCCAAGCCCAATACAAAAGGCAGCAGTTGTGCCAGATTCTTTCAGAAACGTACCAAAATCATCCATTTTAAGGAAGCTAAACTTAACCTTAGAAGAGCAACAAGCTTTAGAAGCTTTCCTACGTTCTATCAGTACTAGGGTAAATAAAATTATCCCACCTACGTTGCCAGAAGCATAAGAATTAGTTATAAAATAGGTAGGAGTAAAACTTTATGTTTATCCTACCTTATTTTGTTTTAAAATCTTTAATGTTTTAGAATTTTACTACATTAGTATTAACTCCAATTCCAAAATCTTAAAATTTCTTAGTAAAGTCCACGTATAGCCCACCTATACCCCACCTTTTATCCACGTTTTCTCCATACTTCCTTCGAGGCTTCTCCTAGTCTTCTTCGTAACACCTTCGGAAAAATAGGGCCATTTCCCGAACAAGTCTCGAAGATGGTCCGAAGGAGGTGTAACAAACCGCTTTGTCTTATACTGTAAAAACTTAAATTTATTTGGTTAATACTGTTCTGGCTTTACACTGTTTTTTAATTCCTGCCATCATTTTATATGTTTTATATTGAATAGAAATCACTTTACCATTAATTTGAAGAATACCGTTTTGGGTTATACTGTATTTTAACCATTGACTGCTCATAATAACTTTTGCAACTTCCATTTTTTTAGCTTAAAATCTTATTTTTACTGTATTCATAAGCCCTAGAAGATTTGATGTTGAGAAAATTATGGTTTTTACTACTTATTTCTGTCCAAATACAGGCACAGGATAAAACCTATCAACTTAAATTATCGGGGCTTCCAAAAGGACAACAAATACGCTACAATACCTCCTTTTCTGATTCTTTAAGTACCCTAGCTGCAGTTAATACGATAGTTAATCAACTACAGTTTAAAGGTTATTTTAATGCTGGTGTTAAAGATTATCAATGGAATAATAAAATCTTAACGGCCGAAATAGAAAGCGGGCATCCTTATCAGTCAGCTAGTATCAGTAATGGGAATATACAAGCACAAATTCTATCAGATATCAGATTCCGAGAAAGGTTTTATACAGATGAGCTTTGGGATATCAAGCAAATAAATACCGTAAAGAACGATTTATTAAATTGGTACGAAGGCCATGGTTACCCTTTTGCTCAAGTTTGGTTAGATAGTATCATCATCCAAAAAGAAAAAATAAGCGCTAAGCTTTTTAGTTTACCAGGCCTAAAAATCAGTATAGATACATTAAGATTAGTAGGTTCTGCTAAAATTAATCCTAAATATTTACATGCTTATTTGGGCTTTAAAGAAGGTGATGCTTATGATGAAGCTAAAATTTCTGATATAGATAGGCGTTTAAAAGATTTACCTTTTGCTAAACAGGTTAAAGCTACAGAGGTAATTTTTTCTGGAGAAAATGCTAAAATTAACATTTTCATGGATAAGGAAAATGCTAACCAATTTGATGGAGTGGTTGGCTTTTTACCAAACAACACAACAGGTAAACTACAGTTAACCGGAGATTTTAAACTGAAATTACAAAACGCTTTCAAACGTGGCGAGTTATTAGATTTTAATTATCGGGGTTTACCTGCACAGTCGCAAGAGTTAAATTTAAGCCTCAGTTATCCTTATGTCTTAAATACGCAAATTGGTGTTTTTAGTAATTTATCTTTCTTTAAAAGAGATAGTAGCTTTCTAAATCTTAATGCTCGTTTGGGTTTTGCTTATCAATATAGCGCAGATAAAAGCTTAGGATTCTTTATTGAGAGTTTTACCGGAAATCGAGTAGCTACAAGTCTTAATCAGACTAATAATACAGCCGGAAATGTGCGAACCATTTTTTACGGTTTAGAAAGCAATTTACAAACGCTGAATAATAAAATAATTCCTACTAAGGGCTATAAATTATATTTTAATTTTGGCGCAGGTAAAAGAAATTTACAAGCAGATTCATCAGTAAATAATGGGCGTAGTCAATTTAAACTATTGGCAGATATTAATTATTTCTTAAGTTTAAGTAAGCGTTCAAATATTTATTTACACAACCAAACTGCTTTATTAAGCGGCACTAATTTGCTAGAAAATGAGGTTTTTAGAATAGGTGGTATCAAAACTTTTAGAGGTTTTGATGAGCAATCTTTATTAGCAAATCTCTATAGTATCCAAACTTTAGAATATCGATATTTTTTAGAGCAGCGCTCTTTTTTGAATATTTTTTATGAGCATGCTTATCTCCAATCTAATATCAATAACCAAAAACTAGCAGATTACCCATTTAGTTTTGGTGCTGGCTTTACTTTCCAAACTAAAGCAGGCATTGTATCTTTAAACTATGCTCTAGGAAAACAACAAAATATTCCCTTAGATTTGCAGCGAGGTAAAATACACTTTGGTATAGTTAGTTATTTTTAATGTTGAGGTATAGCTTATTGCTTTTTTTGTTTTTATGTATAGGCTTACTAGCTAAAGCTAATTTGGCTCAGGATAGTATACCTAAAAAAGCCGATAGTTTAAAACTAAGCGTTTATCAAGCTTATCGACTACAAGACTCCTTAACAAAAGCTAAAATCAAACAAACTAGAGATTCTATCACTTGGTATTATTTAAAGCCAGATCCTAATCGTGAGAATCTTTTTGTGCAACAAATGCTAAAAAAGTATATCATTAAAGACTTAGCAAAATATATACACGAAAAATCTTTACAGACCAAAAACGCTACTTACGGACTTGGTAAAGCTATCCAGAAATTAGATTCTTGGGTGCTTTTTGCCATGCTATTTTTATTGCTCTTATTTGCTTTGCTACGCATACTCTTTAATAAAGAAACATCTACTATTTTTTATGCTTTTTATGATAATAGAGTGCTCACACAAATCAATAAAGAGGATAATATTTTTACTTCTTGGTTCTTTTTATTCTCTTATATCCTGTATTCACTCATCATAGGATTATTTGTTTACTTATTTTTAACGCGATATGGAAGAGGTTTCTCTTTAACAGGTTTTCCTTTATATATCAGTATAGCTTTCTATTTAGGGCTTTTTCTGGGTTTAAAAATATTACTACTTAGGTTTGTAGGTTTTATATTTCAATTAGGGAAGTTAGTTAGAGAGTATGTAAACGTAATATATATTACTTTTTTTAATGTAGCGGTTTTATTTATTCCCTTAACCATCACTTTAATTTTAACTGTATTTAAAGAAAGTAATTGGATTTTAGCTACCGCAGCTAGTTTGGTAGGGGTAATTTTAGTACTTCAATTTGCTAGAGTTGCAGTACAAATCTTATCAAATTACAAGCTTTCAAAGTTTTATTTATTTCTCTATCTTTGCACCTTTGAAATTTGTCCCGTTTTAATAATAATTAAGGCACTCAATATATAACAAAAGGTTTATGCAATCTCAATCGGAAGATAGAAAGAAGAAAGTAAAAAGCATATTGGTTACTTTACCAGAACCCGAAAGTAAGAAATCACCTTATTTTGATTTGGCAGCATCTTTAAACTTAAAGATTGACTTTAGGTCTTTTATACATGTTGAAGGCGTTCCAGCAAAAGAGGTTAGAAAGGATAAAGTAAATCTTCCTGATTTTACGGCAATTATCCTAACCAGTAAAAATGCTGCCGATCATTTCTTTAGAGTTTGTGAAGAAATGAGATATGAAGTGCCAGCAGATTTAAAATATTTCTGTATATCAGAATCTATTGCACTTTATCTCCAAAAATATATCCAATACAGAAAGCGTAAAATATTTTTCGGAAAACAAACACCTAAAGATTTAGCAGATGTTCTTAAAAAACACAGTGGAGAAAAGTTTTTATACCCATGTTCTGATGTAGCTGCCGAAGCAACAGAAGTTTTTTTAAGATCTCAAGGGATAGACTTTACACCTGCTGTTTTATTTAAAACAGTAGTTTCAGATTTGTCAGACTTGGCAGAAGTTTTTTATGATGTATTGGTGTTCTTTAGTCCTTCTAGCGTACAGTCTTTATTTACAAATTTCCCAGATTTTAAGCAAAATAATACTCGTATAGCTGCTTTTGGTGCTACTACTCAAAAAGCAATTTTAGATGCAGGCTTAATATTAGATATAGCAGCACCTACGCCAGAAGCACCTTCTATGACTATGGCTATTGAACAGTACATCAAATCAATTAAATAAGAATAAATTATTTAAAATATATACCGCAACAGTTAAGAGTTGCGGTTTTTTTTTGAAACTTTATTAAAAACACCTCGTAATACGTTTATATTAGTATTTTAGGATGTACCTTAAATAGGTTATATTTAGCATTGAACTAACAATTAAATTTGTTTTTTAAGATTTAGTTATTTGACAATAAAATGTTTTAAAATAATTTTTTATTTTCAAATCTCTAATTTCTGTATATTAGAAACATTTTTTAAAGCATTTAAAAGAAGAAAATAGAAAAAACGCACATGAAGAAAATATACTTATCAGCCTTGATAGTATTATATATGGCTTTTACAGGATGCGGTAGCGGTGGGCAAGGAGAGCTTGTTGGTATTAAAGGTAAACCTTATAAACAAGAGCTTCCACTAGGTATGGTTTACATACCTGCCGGTACTTTTATCATGGGACAGGTAGATCAAGATGTCACTATTTCTCAATTTCCTCAAAACAAGCAAGTAACTATTTCTGCTTTTTACATGGATGAAACTGAAATCTCTAACAGCGAGTATAAACAGTTTGTAAATTGGGTAAGAGACTCTATTGCTATCTCAAAATTAGGTACAAAAGCAGAAAAATATATGCTTAAACCTAAAGGTAAAAATGCCAATAATACGGTTAAGTTAATAGACTGGAAAAAAGTTGGAACTGGTAAAAAAGGACTTTGGTCTGATAAAACCCTAGTTGAAGACTTAGAAAAGAACATGTATTATCAAGGGAACGAGAAGTTCTTTAATAAAAGAGAGCTTAACGTAGAGCAATTAAGATACAGCTATGCTTGGATAGATTATAGAAAAGCAGCCGATAATCGTGGAGCTAGAGATCCTAATTTAAATAAGAATGGTATTTCTGTAACCAGAGATAATTTCATCATCAAAGAAGAAGTTTATATTTATCCAGATACTTTGGTTTGGATTTCTGATTTCTCTTATGCGCAGAATGATCCAATGGTTAAAGGATATTTCTCTCATCCAGCTTTCTTAAACTATCCTGTTGTAGGTGTTAGTTGGAAACAAGCGAAGGCATTCTCTGTTTGGCGCTCAAGATTTAATGAAGCTTATAAAGCATCAAGAAATCTTCCTGCAAGATTAGATTACGATTTACCTACAGAGGCGCAGTTTGAGTACGCTGCAAGAGGTGGAAGAGTTGGAACAAGTTATCCTTGGGGTGGTCCTTATATCAGAAATGCAAAAGGTTGTTTATTAGCAAACTTTAAGCCAGGTAGAGGTAATTATATAGATGACGGAGGCGCAACAACAGTAGCCGTTAAGTCTTACTTCCCTAATGATTATGGCTTGTACAATATGGCAGGTAACGTAGCAGAATGGACAAGTTCTATTTATAATGATGTTGCTACAGCTTATGTAAATACTTTAAACCCTTCTTTTGATAGAGCAGTAAAAGAAGGAGATCCAGACTACAACAAAAGAAGAGTTGTTAAAGGAGGATCTTGGAAAGATATTGGTTATTTCTTACAAAACTCAGCAAGGGCATATGAGTATCCAGATTCAGTGCGCTCATCTATAGGTTTTAGATGCGTAACACCGTTTACTGGTAGAGATATAACAGATAAACCTAATAGAAATAAACCTTACTAAATTATACACAACTAAACTAGAAATTAATAAACGTATTCAAAATGGCTCAAAAGAAGAAATTCAAAATCACGCTTGATGCAATCATATCATGGGGTGCTACCGTTGTAATTATTGGTGCGATGTTTAAAATTTTGCACTTACCAGGTGGCGCAATCATTATAGGTATAGGTTTAGGTACTGAAGCTTTACTTTTCTTTATCATGGGATTTGTACCTCCTCATAAAGACCCAAAATGGGAGAAAGTTTATCCTCAGTTATCAGAAGACTATGTAGGTGATTTGCCAGATATGAACAAGCCAGTTAAATTAAATGAGCTTGAAATTAAAGGTGGTGCTGCTGGTGGTGGAAGTTTCTTGCCAGATTTGAAAATAGGCGATGATGTAACAGCTAAAATAAAAGAAGGATTAGAAAACTTTAGTAATAAAGTATCGGCTATTTCAAATGCAGCTGATGCAACTGTTACCACCAATGAGTTTGCTGGTAAACTTAAAGAAGCTTCTGCAAAAGCTGGTAATTTAAGTGTTGCTTTTGATCAAGCAGCAGCAGGCGTTAGCGAAATCGCTCAATCTGTACAGCCTTCTAAAGAATATCACAACCAAATAAATAATTTAGGAAAGAATATTTCTGCTTTAAATGCAGTGTATGAATTAGAATTGCAAGATTCTAGCGCTCATTTAAAATCAATGAATAAGTTTTATCAAAACCTTGCTGCAACTATGCAAAACTTCAACGAATCTTTAGAAGATTCTAAGCAGTTTAAAGAGGAGGTAGGTAAATTATCTAAAAATTTATCTAGCTTAAATGCAGTTTACGGTAATATGTTATCGGCAATGAATCAGCCTAGAGCATAATTAAGTACATATACAATTTATTCATCTGATCACTTAAAATAAAAACAGCATGGCAGGCGGTAAAGAAACCCCGAGGCAGAAGATGATTGGTATCATGTACCTTGTATTAATGGCTATGCTAGCCATTAACGTATCTGATACCATTTTGAATGCTTTTTCTACAATAAATAATAGTTTAAAAACATCAACAGCCAACGTTAACGCAAGTTTAACACAATCTGTTTCTGCTTTTGAACAAACAAAGCTTAAGGAAAACCCTGAAAGAGCAAAACCTATCCTAGATAAAATAAAGCAAGTACAAGCAGTTGCTGCCGAACTAAACACTTATATAGATGCCGTTAGAAAAGAATTAGTAGAAGCTGGCGGTGGCATTGTTCCAGAAACTGGTGAAATAAAAAATAGAGATGATTTAGATGTTTCTCCAAGGATTATGTGGGCAGAAGGCAAGAAAGATAAAGGAAAGGGATATTTACTACAAACAAAAGTTAACGAGACGAGAGATAAGTTATTAAGTCTTCTTGACCCTCGTGACAGAGCATCAGTATCTTTTTCTTTAGAAGCTAAAGACCCAGAGAAAAGAACGACATCGGGTACTAAAGCAGATTGGGTACAATCTAATTTTGGTGAAGGTACACCAGTTACAGCATCTGTAACCATACTTTCTAAAATTGAAGCTGACGCAAAAAATGCTGAAAATGTTATCGTAAGAAAGCTTTTATCTAAAATGGATGAAGCTTTGGTGAATTTAGATGCTTTTGCAGCAGTTGCGGTGGCACCTACGTCTTATGTTATACAAGGGCAACCTTATACCGCAGAAGTTTTCTTAACAGCATATGATTCTAAGCAAAACCCCGATATCGTTGTAAACGGTTCTAGATTAACAACCAAAGATGGTAGAGGTGTTTATACTGTGAATACCAATAGCGAAGGAGAGTTTAAATGGAAAGGTACCATAAGAGTAAAGCAAACTGATGGTACTGAGAAGATTTATGAAACTCCAGAACAAACCTACAGAGTAGCAAGACCATCAGCTGTTGTTTCTCCAGATAAAATGAACGTGTTTTATATTGGTCCGGATAACCCGGTTTCAGTTTCGGCTCCTGGTATAGCAAAAGAAAAATTAAAAGTTAGCATGACTGGTGGTAGCCTTTCTGGTGCTAATGGTAAATATGTGGCTAGAGTAAGTGGTGGTTCACAAGCTACTATAACAGTCTCTGCCGAAGTAGCTCCAGGTAAAACTCAGGTTCTAGGAACTACCAATTTCAGAATTAAAGAAGTACCACCTCCAATTGCAACGTTTGCGGGTAAGGCATCTGGTACTATCAGTGCTTCTGCCGCTAGAAGTACTGGTAAATTAGAAGCAGAATTAAGAAATTTTGATTTCGACTTCAAATATAGAATAAGCAAGTTTACGCTTTACGTTCAAAAGCCGAGACAAGATGCTATTATTTTGCAATCTAGTGATGATAACTTCTCTGGGCAGATAAGACAAGTTATTAGTGGTTTAAATCCTGGTGATGTGGTTTATTTCCTAAACATTTCAGCAGTAGGCGAAACAGGTAAAACTGTTGCTTTAGAAACGCCAGTGAGTATACAAGTTGGTAGATAATACTACCGTAAATAATTTTGGTATGAAAAAGATAATATTTTCTTTGATAGTTACGATGACCTGCATCTCTTTTGCTAAAGGGCAAACTAATGGTGCGTCGCAAACAACTACTCCGGCAGTAGCTCAAAAGAAAAAGAAAAGTATTATTAGATCTATTCATGATTTTACAGATTCTGTAAAATACGATAAGAATATATCTAGGGATAGTATTAAGTGTGCACCAGATATGCCAAAAGTTAAGGCAGATGATGTTACTTATAGTAAAAGAGTATGGAGAGATGTTTTCTTCGTAGAAAATTCTAATAAATTTCTTTCTGCTGCAGATCCTAAGAAAAATATCGTTAGAATTATATTAGATGAGGTTCGTTCTCAAAGAATCTCTGGATATAATAATGATAAATTTGAACTTGATGTTGATAGTGCTTCTATAGACGGAACTTTAAATACCCTAGGTATTATTAGTGATGAAGAATTTAGTGATTATGAAAAGAATATCAAGTTTGGATTAAGGATTATGGAGGATTGGTATTTTGATAAAAATAGATCAGAATTCAAGCCTTTCATCATAGGTATAGCAGTTATTGTTCCAAATACAGTTAATTTAAATGCCGGACCGGCGGCACCAGGAGCAGGTGGCCCTGGAGCAGGTGGTGTAAGTAATTTAGGTGAATTACTTAATAATATGCAACCTGTGGTATGGATTAATTATCCATCCGTAAGAGAGAGATTATGTAAATACATCGTTGCTCATCCAAACGATAAAATCAAATATAGTTTTGATGATATCTTCCAATTAAGGTTTTTTAGTAGTGTTATTACTAAAGAATCTACCCCAGAAGATATTAGAATTAAAGACCGTAAAGATTTAGCTACTGGTATTGATAAGTTATTAGAGGCTGAAAGAATAAAACGCTCTTTAACACAGTACGAGCAAGATTTGTGGGAGTATTAATCCTAAACAACGAAATATAAAAAGGCTTGATTTTAAAATCAGGCCTTTTTAGTTTTTAGAGAAAAATTCTAGAATGGCTTTTGCTTGTTTTAAGTTCACAACCTCAAGCAATTCTTGTTCTTGTGCTTCTTTTATTTTTTTAACAGATTTAAACCTTTTCAATAGCTTTTCAGCAGATGTTTTACCAATACCATCAATCAATTCAAGCTCTGTTTGTAAGGTGCCTTGGTCTCTTTTTTTCCGGTGGAAAGTTATTCCAAACCTGTGGGCTTCATCTCTTAAATGCTGTATAATTCTTAATGTTTCTGATTTTTTATCCAGATATAAAGGATATTGATCTCCTGGATAATAAAGCTCTTCTAGCCTTTTGGCAATACCAATCACAGCTAGTTTATCCATAATGCCTAAGGCTTTTAAACTTTTTACTGCAGAAGATAATTGCCCTTTCCCTCCATCAATAATTACTAATTGTGGTAAGCTTTCTCCTTCCTCTAGTAATCTTTTGTAGCGTCTAAAAACTGCTTCTTCCATGGTAGCAAAATCATTGGGTCCCTCAACAGTTTTAACATTAAAGTGCCTATAATCTTTTTTAGAAGGTTTAGCATCTTTAAAAACTACAATAGCAGAAACCGGATATTTACCCTGAAAGTTAGAGTTATCAAAACATTCTATATGTTTAGGTAGCTCTTTTAACCTCAAGTCTTTTTGCATTTGAGTAAGCAAACGTTCTGTTCTTAAATCTGGATTTAGCTTTTCATATTGTTCTATTTTATCCTTTTTAAAGAATAAAACATTTTTCATAGATAAGTCTAACAATTTCTTTTTCTCACCTTGTTTAGGTACTGTAAAAGTTAGTTTATCATCATCAATATCTATCTCAAAAGGCACCACAATCTCTTTAGATTTACTTTGATATCTGCTTCTAAATTCTGATATCGCTAAACTTAAGAGCTCTTCATCAGTCTCGTCAAGTTTCTTTTTCATCTCAATAGTTTGCGTTTGGATAATGGTTCCATGCATCACTTTGAGATAATTTACAAAAGCAATTTTTTCTTCTGATGCGATGCTAAAGACATCTACTTCTGTAATAGAAGAGTTTACTACCGTAGATTTGCTCTGATACTTTTCTAAAAGCTCGTATTTCTTTTGTAAGCGATGTGCCAACTCAAAATTAAGTTGAGATGAAGCATCTAGTATTTGCTCTTTTAAATTGCGTAATACACCGCTAATTTTGCCATTTAAGATATCTTTGATTTCATCAATAGATTGATTGTAGTCTGCTTCGTTTTGTAAACCTTCGCAAGGGCCTTTACAATTCCCAATCTGATATTCTAAACAAACTCTAAACTTACCTGCTGCAATATTAGGCTGTGTTAGTGGTAAGCTACAAGTACGCAATTGATAAGTTTCTTTAATTAAGCCAAGGATAGAGTGCATCATCCCCACTGATGGATAAGGGCCTAAGTATTTAGAGCCATCTTTTACGATGCGACGAGTCCATTGTATACGAGGAAATTTCTCGTTTTTAATCACAATCCAAGGATAGGTTTTGTCATCCTTGAGCATTACATTATAACGGGGTTGATGCTTTTTAATGAGGCTATTTTCTAGTAACCAAGCATCAACTTCAGAATCTACAATGGTGAAGGTAATATTTCTGATTTTGCTAACCAGTACCCTTGTTTTGGCATTAACTTTATAATTGTCTTTATTAAAATAAGAGCTAACCCTATTTTTTAAGTCTTTAGCTTTTCCTATATAAATCAGCTCATTATCTTCATCATAGTACTGGTATACACCAGGTTTATGAGGTATGTTTTTTAGTGCTGCTTTATAATCAAATAACATCATCAATAAAATTAAAACCCTAAGCGTTGGTCTAAATCTTCTTTATTCCCTTTTGTACCTGTATCAGAACCTTGATATTGATTACAATCTAAAGTTATGGAAGAACCTCCAGCTGGGGCTTCAAAATCTCCTTTTCTAATACCTAAAGAAGAATCAGCATATACCTTCTTGATAAATAAGGCGAATATAGGTAGTGCTGTATTGGCTCCTTCACCTAAATTGGTGCTTCTAAAATGTATGGCTCTATCTTCACAACCTGTCCAAACTCCAGCAACCAATTGTGGTGTTATAGCCATAAACCAACCATCAGAGTTATCGTTGGTAGTTCCGGTTTTTCCTCCTATTGGGTTACTCAATCCGTAACGGTATCTTAGTCTAACACCTGTACCTTCTTCTACTACACCTTTAAGCATATAAGTCATTACGTAAGCTGTTTGCTCATTTAAAGCTTGTACAACTTTAGGTTTACGCTCATATAAAATATTGCCATTTTTATCTTCAATTCTTAATAAATAAGTTGGTTCTGTCCATACACCATGATTTACAAAAGCACTGTAGGCCCCGGTCATATCATAAACAGAAGCTTCAAAAGATCCTAAAGCAATAGATGGGTAAGGCGGTACATCTGTTGTAATACCCATTCTTTTAGCTAAAGTAGAAACTGCTGTTGGTCCAACTTGTTGCATCACCCAAGCTGTAATAAAGTTTTGAGAGTTAGCTAAAGCTTTTCTCAGCGTTAAGTATCCTGGTAAAGAACCATGGCCTCTAGGGGTCCAAGGCTCACCATATCCGGTTACAGTAAAAGGTACATTATTTACTTGATAACATGGAGATAATCCATTATCTATTCCTACTGCATAAGTAAAAGGTTTTGCCGTTGAGCCTACTTGGCGTGTTCCCATTTTTACTTGGTCGTATTTAAAATGCTCAAAACTTATTCCACCAACCCAAGCTTTAATTTCGCCACTTTTTGGGTCCATAGCCATCATAGAGTTTCTCAATATCATTTTATAATATTTGATAGAATCTATCGGTCTCATCATGGTATCAATATTCCCTCTCCAACTAAAAATCTCCATTGATGTTGGCGTATTGAAATTCTCTTGTATCTCTTCTTCAGATAAGCCTTCTTCTTTAAGCACTTTATACCTATCAGAACGCTTCATCCCTTGAATGATTAAATTTTCATTTCCTTTAAAAGGATCTCTGCCTTTCCAATGTGCATTAAACTGTTGTTGCAACGTTTTCATATACTCTTTCTGAGCCTCTTCTGCGTAACGTTGCATTTTAGAATTAATGGTTGTATAAATGCGTAAACCATCTCTATCTAAATCATAGCTGCTTCCATCAGCTTTTCGGATAGACATTTCTTCAAAAGTATCTTGGATGTCTTTCTTTAAAACAGCTCTGAAATAAGTAGCTAAACCTTCACTATGACTGGTTCTGTTTAGGTCTAAGTTTAAATCTTGAGCTTTTAACTCATCGGCTTTAGGTTGGTCAAGAAAACCTTCATCTACCATTTTTTGCATGATAAGATTACGTCTTCCCAAAGCTCTTTCTGGGTTTCTGGTAGGCGAGTATAAAGTTGTTCCTTTTAAAATACCCACTAAAGTTGCTGCCTGTGCCGGGTTAAGCTTTGCCGGAGTTGTATTAAAATAAGTACGAGCAGCAGCTTTTATACCGAAGGAATTATTACCAAAATCTACTGTATTTAGATACATAGTGATGATTTCTTCTTTGGTATAGTTCCTTTCTAGTTTTACTGCAACAATAAGTTCTTTAAGTTTTTGAGGTATTCTTTTGATAACTGATTTTTCTCTGGCTTTATCAGAGAAAAGGTTTAAAGCCAATTGTTGCGTTATAGTACTTGCACCTTGTTTTTTACCAATAAGATTATAAAAAATAATGGTGAATGTTCTTTTAAAATCTATACCAGAATGGTCTAAAAATCTTACATCTTCTGTGGCTACCAAAGCATTAATCACATTCGGAGAAATATCTTTAAACCTGATATTAGAGCGGTTTTGTACATAATAATTTCCTAATTCTACCTTGTCTTCAGAAAGAATAGAAGAAGCTAAATTACTTTTAGGATTCTCTAGATCTCTAAAGGATGGAAGTTCACCAAATAGCCCTAATCCAGTAGCGCTGATAATCAAAATAATAAATAATACGAAGCCTCCAACGCATTTCCAAAAAATACGATTATACCTTTTAATATCTTCTAAAGAAAGACTCTCTTTTCTTTGCATGTTATTTTATATAATTTAAATACTGGTTCAAACTTTCTGTATCTTTTATCAACAGTAAGTTAGATTCAGAAATTACAAACTTCCTGTAATCATTAGCTGGCAGATTTAAAATACCTGGTAGTTCTTTTTCTAAGTCTGATAAAGCTTTTTCTGCCAAATCTTTATTGTTAAGTTGCGCCCTAATGGCTATTAACTTATCTGTTGTACCAATTGTTCTGATGGTAAGATTAACAATTGATGGGTCAAATTTAGAATAAAAATACTTGGTAAGCTCAGCAAAAGGCTTAGCTACATTAATTTTTGCATTTTTTATATTGATGATGATTACATGTTTTACTCTACTATTATTAGTAAATGCTATAACTGCTGGTTTTTCAGGCACTGCTTTAGTGGCCGTAACCTCTTCTTTGATTGCTGTGTTTTCTGAAATTGGTTTAGTAGTCTTAATTTCTTCTTTATTAGCTGTTTTTTCTGAGGATACTATGGGTTTAGGCTCTACTTTAGCAACTGTTTTTTCTTCTTTTACGATAGGTTTTTCCTCTTTTACAGGGATGTTTTTAGTGGTTTCTGCTTTAGCTTCTGGTTTTACTAGAACTGTAGCTACCTTCTCATCTTCTTCTGCTTTAGGAATATACAATTGCACCTGATTTGTACTCGTATTTTCTTTTTTATCACTAGGGTGATATGCTAATAAAGCGGTAGGACGACTATAAAAATTAGTTTTATTTTCATTGATATAAGCTAGTTGTGCTTTAATAGTAGGTATGATGGTAGAATCTGAAGGGTAATCTTTAATGATTTTTTGTAATTGATCTACAAATGATTGAGGTTTTTCAGCATATCCTAAAGCCATGGTTTTTAAATAATGAAACTTAGGTGCTAGGTTAGGATAATTATTTACTGTAGCTGTTAAAGCATCAATTTTATTAACCGTTTCAGTATATTTTTTTTGTTGGTACAAAGCATAAATTTCTTCATACTTTAACCTTAATGCATCTACGGCAGCTTGGTCGTTTTTATTAAAATTAGGATTGATGATGGCCCTAGCATAGATAGATTGAGGGAAATTTTCAACCAATAAAGCTTTATACTTATTTGATTGTTGAATATTTATTTTCTCATAAATTCTATAAAGCTGATAATAAATTTCGGCTAGTTTTTCATCCTGAGGGTTATAATCTTTGACAAGCAGTTCCAAAGCTTCAATAGATGCAATTTTATCATCTAATACATCTTTATAAAAAAGTGCAATTTCATAACGGGCTGTTTTAATCTTATTTAAAGATGTAGCTCTTTTCTCGTTTGTTAATGGTATAGTATTTAAGAAATCAGCCTTTAAAGAGTCTATACTTTCTGCCTGAGTAGCTAAATTATTATTTATTCCACCTAAATTATTAGCTAAACTGGCTACATTATTATTTGCAGAAGAGCTACCACTTATTCTCCAATTATCTTGTAATTTTCTGTTTCCCCATCTCTTTTTAAAATCACTCATTCCTTGGCTCATGGCAAGAGGGTTATTAAAGTAAAAAGCTCCTGCATTTTTATTACTAGCTGAAGCTTGAGGGATGCTTACAAAGGTCTGATTGTTGCTTTCTTCCTTTTTAACAGCCTCCTTTTCTACCTTAGTTTTCATTTTTTCATTGATGTAGGCTTCTCTAGCTTCTTGGGTTAAGGTAGAAAGCATCAATAATTCTTGTTCTTTTTCTATTAAGGTTAGGCGTTGGGCTAAATACTGTAGATTATTAGCTTTTATCACAATGTTTTGATAGCCCGGATACTCTCTTGGCAAACTTTGCAAAGTACTATCATAATAAAGTTGTGCCTGAGTATAATTTTTTAAAGAATCAAAATTGATTTCAGCAAGTTTTAAATAAGATAAACCTCTTTGTTTTTGAGAGCCTGGGATAGTATGTGCAGATATTTGATAATATTCTTGGGCTTGACCTAAATCGCCTTGTTGTAAAAAGGTATTTGCAATTTGATAATAGATTTGGTCTTTAAACTCGCGGTTTTTATCTTCTTTTAATAGTCTTTTAAGGGTTGCAATTTTATTGAAATCTTTACCGCTAGCATTTTCTTCTAGCTTTATACGAGCTAGATTAGCATTGAAAGACATTTCAAAGGCAGCATTACTTTTTACAACTTTAGCGTAATTAGCATAAGCATCTTTAAGCTGATTATTTTTTTCTTGTAGTTGCGCTAGAATAAAAGTCCATCTAGTTTTTTCATACCTGTTTTTAGTAAAATTAACAGCTTTTTTAAGATGAAAAATTGCAGAGTCTATATCTTCATGATAAAGGTGGCTTTGCGCTAAAGCAGCGTTAAGTTTTGCCCTATGATGTTTAAGATTTTTATGATAAGCATTTTTTAGAATAGAATCTGCTAATTCGTAGTTCTCAATAGCGAAATAAGATTTTCCTTGCCATAAAAGCCCTTCAATGGTGTTCTTCTTCTCCTCAGGGAAATTGCTTCCCACATAACCAAAATATTCTATGGCATTATAGTAGTTACCTTTTAAGTATTCAGATTTTGCTAGTAGCAAAAAAGCATCATCTACCCATCTGCTCTCAAATTTCTCAAGTGCAATTCTGTTAGCTTTGGTTACAACTTCGTTTAAATTCTCTGCTTCTGCTGATGAAGCTGCTTCGGTAGGCAAAGGGTAAATATCTAATACTTGGTTAAAATCATCTTTGTGTAGATTCCTTATATTAAGCTCTGATTCATGAAGAAGTTCTGATGCATTGAAATAAATATTGTAATGAGCTGTTATATTCTTCATCAAAGAAGTTTTTTTACCTTTCTTTTTGATAAAACAACCAGAAGAAAAAATAATCGTTAAGAATATAAATAGCCCCAAAAAGCTATTAATTTTATGGAATCTCAAAATGCTGATTTTAAATATTACAACTAAATACGAGCAAATTTATTTTATATTGCCAATATTCACCATTGTAAAGATATTAATAAGAGCAGAATATTTAGGAAAGGATGAGTAAAAGAAAAAAACTCTCGGCCCGTTTAAAAGAAAAATATAAGTTGGTTGTTCTTAATGATGATACTTTTGAAGAAAAAGCATCGTTTAGAGCTTCTTTATGGTACTTATTAATAGGTACATCAGCATTTGCTATTATATTAGTTTTTCTCACGATCATCGTTATAAAGATTACTCCTTTAAGAGAATATATTATTGGTGTGGCAGATATAGATAACAAAAGAGATATTATATCAACCTATGCTAAGGTAGATTCCTTAGAGAAATTGGTTAAAGCAAATGATTTGTATTTAGAAAATCTTAACCAAATCATTAGCGGAAAGCTAGATCAAGATAAATTAAGTAAGCCAAAAGATACTCATATCAAATCTGATAGTATTAAGCTTAGTCAGAAACTTTCTGATGATGAAAAGGAGTTAAGGAAACTGATAGAATCTGAAGGAAGGTTTGATTTGAGTGAAGGCAGTTCAGGTGCAAAAAGCGGAATAGCAACTTTCTCGTTTTTTAGTCCGGTGAAAGGAAAAATATCCTCAAAATTTGATAATAACCAGCAACATTATGCTGTTGATGTAGTAACCAGAAAAAACGAAAATATTAAAGCAACTTTAGATGGCACAGTAGTTTTTTCAAACTTTACCCCAGAAACGGGTTATGTAATTGCCATCCAACATGCAAATAATATATTATCTTTTTACAAGCATTGTTCTGCTTTGTTAAAGAAAGTTGGTAGCTTCGTAAGAGCAGGAGAGGTAATTGCCGTAGTTGGCGATAGCGGTGAATATACAACCGGTCCTCATTTGCATTTTGAACTTTGGTTAAATGGTTCGCCAGTAAACCCAGAGAATTATATAACCTTTTAAACACAATATCATGTTTCAGAAAAAAAAGGAAGACACCTTGAGAGGCGAGCAAAAAGCAGGCTCTATCAATATTGTTGGTGTTGGTACAGAAATTAAAGGTGATTTGGAAACAAGTGGAGATATAAGAATAGATGGGAAAATTACAGGTAACTTATTATCAAGAGCAAAAGTAGTTATTGGGCAAACAGGCGAAGTTAGAGGTAATATCAACTCAGACTCTGCAGAAATTTCTGGCTTAGTAAACGGAAACATCTCTAGCTCGGAAATATTATACCTTAAAGCTACAGCAAAGGTAAATGGCGATATATCATCTAATAAATTAGTTGTAGAAAACGGAGCCAATTTTACAGGTCATTGTCAAACAGGTTTATCTCAAACCAAGTCTATTACAGAAAAAAGCCTATTTGATGTTAGAGCAGAAAGACAAGAAGCCACCGCTTAAAACTGTAAACAATTATATTAAATACTCTGGATTAGCTTTTCAGATGTTTAGTATCATAGGAGTTTTTACCTTTGTGGGATATAAAATTGATGAATCTCGGGCAAGTAAAACACCTATCATCACAGGTATACTAAGTTTGCTTGGTGTTATCATCGCTATTTATACAGTTTTAAAAGGAATAAACAAAACTTCAAATTGAGTCTTTCAAAATTTTTTATCTGGTTTACCATCTTCACAATTTTCTTAATTGGCTTGGCTAGCTTGCTTCAAGGGCCATTAGGTTTAGCAGCGTTTTTTATCCCTAAATTTTGGGTGATATTTAGTTTTATGGCGGTCATTACCCTTATGGTTTTCTTTGTTTCTTATATTGGGATAAAAAAAGGAGGTGAGGGGCAAGTTTTTGTTGTGATGGGGGCTATAGTTATTAGACTGTTAATCAGTATGATAGTGGTGCTTTTCTATCTCAATAAGTTTAAAATAGACCCTATTTTATTCGTGATAAATTTTTTTTCTATTTATTTATCCTTTACGACCTTTGAAATTTATTGTTTGTTACTTAACTTGCGCCACCAAATTAAAAAGTAAAAAACACGGAATCAATGGATTTTAGCCACATTTTAAATTATAAAAATTTTGGATTAAAGGCGTTATTCGCACTTTTCTTAGCGTTTTTGTCATTTAATGCCTATTCAAATCAAGAAAATGCAACCATTGAACCGGCAGGAGCAGAAGCAGGACATCATGCTGTAGCAGAAGAAAAATTTGATCCAACAGTAACTATATTGGAGCACATTAGCGATGGGCATAGCTGGCACTTATGGGGTCATACAAGTTTACCTCTTCCAGTTATTTTATACACTCCTCAAGGTTTAGAAGTTTTTTCTTCAGCTAATTTAATGGATGAGCATCATGCACCAAAACCATACGCTGGTAAATATTATACATACGTAAATGAGCATGAGCATATTAAAGCTTTAAAAGCTGACGGCACTGTTGATGAATCAGTTTCTATTTTAGATTTTTCTATCACTAAGAACGTAGCTGCTATGTTTATATCAGTTATTTTAATTTCAGTGATTTTTATTAGTGTTGCAGGCTCTTACAAAAAACGTGTAGGGAAAGCACCTAAAGGTTTACAGTCTTGGTTAGAGCCATTAATTGTATTTGTTAGAGATGATATTGCTCGTCCTAATATTGGATACAAATACGAGAAATTTATGCCTCTTTTATTAACTATATTCTTTTTTATATGGTTTAATAACTTGCTAGGTTTGGTTCCTATTTTCCCTGGTAGTGCAAACGTAACTGGTAATATAGCGGTTACTATGGTGCTAGCGTTTATTGTTCTTATTGTTGTAAATATCAACGGTAATAAATACTACTGGGCTCACATCTTTAAGCCAGATGTTCCTTTTTGGTTATTACCTATCATGTGGGTGGTAGAAATTATTGGAGTTTTCTCTAAGCCTTTCGCCTTAATGGTTCGTTTGTTTGCAAACATTACAGCTGGTCACATTATCGTATTAAGTTTAATATCTCTTATTTTCATCTTTAAAACATTAGCTATCGCTCCTGTTTCAGTTGCTTTCGTTTTGTTTATGGATGTATTAGAGCTTTTAGTTGCTTTCTTACAAGCTTTTATCTTTACGATGCTTACGGCATTGTTTATTGGTACAGCTGTAGAAGAGCATCACCATTAGAGGGTTAATAAAATTTAGATGAATAGTGAGGTTTTTTCTAAGAAACTATTCAACTAATAAACTAACCAACTAAATATTTAGAAACATTTTGTTTAACAATCATATAATAAATTAAAGTTATGGTAGGTTCAATCGCTGCAATAGGTGCAGGTTTAGCAGTAATCGGTGCTGGTATTGGTATCGGTCAAGTAGGTGGTAAAGCAATGGAAGGTATTGCTCGTCAGCCAGAGGCTGCTTCAAAAATTCAAACTGCTATGATCATCGCTGCGGCACTTGTAGAAGGTGTTGCTTTATTCGGTGTGGTAGTTGCATTATTAGGTAATAATCCTGCATAAGGAGAATTATCGCTAATAAAACCGGAAATCTAGCGATTGGCTGTATTTCCGGTTTTTTAAAAAGACATTCATTAGTAACAACATATATAAATTTTTATGGAATTAGTAACTCCTAGTATTGGATTGGTTTTTTGGACATTAGTATCCTTTCTAATTTTACTTGTTATTTTAAAGAAATTAGCATGGAAGCCAATGTTAGGCGCTATTCATGAGCGTGAGCGTTCTATTGAAGATGCTTTAAATAAAGCAGAATTAGCTAAGCAAGAAATGGCTCGTTTATCAAACGAAAATGAGGCCCTTTTAAAACAAGCTAAAGCAGAGCGTGATGCTATCTTAAAAGAAGCTAAAGAAATTAAAGACCAGATTGTTAATGAAGCTAAAACACAGGCTCAGACAGAAGGTGCTAAATTAATTGAAAAAGCAAAGCTAGAGATTAACAACCAAAAGATAGCTGCTTTAGATGAGGTTAAAAACCAAGTTGCTTCTTTATCTTTAGAAATTGCAGAAAAAATTATGCGTCAGCAATTTAATGACAAGCAAAAGCAAGAAGAACTTGTTGGCGAGTTATTAAAGGATGTTAAGCTGAGCTAAATAGAAAGTAAAAATTAAAAATTCAAAGCGATATTTAGGTTTTTGAATTTTGATTTTTGAATTAAACTTTTAAAAAAATGTCAGAAATTAAAGTAGCATCAAGATACGCTAAATCACTTATAGATCTTGCAATAGAGCAAAATGCTTTGGAGCAGATAAAAGGTGATATGCAATTATTTGTAGATACAGTTAAAGCTAGTATTGAATTGCAAACTGTACTTAAAAATCCAATTATCCCAATAAGTAAGAAAAATAGCATTTTGGTTGCATTATTTGGAGATAAAGTACATGCTACAACAAAAGCTTTTCTTAAAATTCTTATTGATAAAGGAAGAGCAGAAGTGCTATTTGGAACTTCTAAAGAATTTCTAAATCAATACAATCAATATAGAAACATTGTAACAGCTAAAGTAACTTCAGCAGTAGCTTTATCAGATACTGCAAAAGCAGATATCATTGCTAAAGTAAAAGAAGTTACAGGTGGCGAGGTTATATTAAATGCTACTATAGACGAAAGTTTAATTGGTGGTTTTGTTTTAACTGTTGGAGATAAGCAATTTGATGCTAGTATTTCAAGTAAGTTAAATCAACTTAAAAAAGATTTTGCACAAAGAGTAGTAGCGTAAGCTAATTAAGTAGAAAAATTAAAATTAATATCTTAAATAAATAAAAGATGGTAGAGGTAAGACCAGATGAAGTTTCGGCGATTTTACGTCAGCAATTGTCGGGATTCAAGTCTGAAACTGAATTAGAAGAGGTTGGTACTGTACTCCAAGTGGGTGACGGTATTGCCCGTGTTTATGGTTTAACTAAAGTACAAGCTGGTGAGCTAGTTGAGTTTGAAACTGGTTTACAAGGTATTGTACTAAATCTTGAAGAAGATAATGTTGGGGTGGTATTGTTAGGTGCTTCTGACGAGATTAAAGAAGGTGATACCATTAAAAGAACAAAACGTATCGCATCTATTAATGTAGGTGAAGGTATGCTTGGTCGTGTAGTTAACACTCTTGGTCAGCCAATTGATGGTAAAGGACCTATTACAGGTACAACTTATGAAATGCCTTTAGAGCGTAAAGCACCGGGTGTTATCTATCGTCAGCCAGTAACAGAGCCACTACAAACAGGTATTAAAGCTATTGATGCGATGATTCCTATTGGTCGTGGTCAGCGTGAGTTGGTTATCGGTGACCGTCAAACTGGTAAATCAGCAGTATGTATTGATACTATCATCAATCAAAAAGAATTTTACGATGCAGGACAACCTGTATTTTGTATATATGTAGCTATTGGTCAAAAAGCAAGTACTGTAGCAAACGTTGTTAAAGCGTTAGAAGAAAAAGGTGCAATGGCTTATACCATTGTAGTTTCAGCATCAGCTTCAGATCCTGCTCCAATGCAATTCTATGCTCCATTTGCAGGTGCTGCTATTGGTGAGTTCTTCCGTGATACAGGTAAACCGGCTTTAATTGTTTATGATGATTTATCTAAACAAGCAGTAGCTTACCGTGAGGTATCGTTATTATTGAAACGTCCTCCTGGTCGTGAGGCTTATCCTGGAGACGTTTTCTATCTTCACAGTCGTTTGTTAGAAAGAGCTGCAAAAATCAACTCTAATGATTCAATCGCTCAACAAATGAACGATTTACCTGAGTCTATCAAGGGTATTGTAAAAGGTGGTGGTTCTTTAACGGCATTACCAATTATCGAAACTCAAGCTGGTGACGTTTCTGCTTATATCCCAACTAACGTAATTTCGATTACTGATGGTCAGATATTCTTAGAGTCCAACTTATTTAACGCGGGTGTTCGTCCGGCTATTAACGTTGGTATTTCTGTATCACGTGTAGGTGGTAACGCTCAAATTAAATCAATGAAGAAAGTTGCTGGTACATTAAAATTAGACCAAGCACAATATCGTGAGTTAGAGGCATTCTCTAAATTTGGTTCAGATTTAGATGCATCAACTAAATTGGTTTTAGATAAAGGAGCTCGTAACGTAGAAATCTTGAAGCAAGGTCAGTTTTCTCCGGTAACGGTTGAAAAACAAGTTGCTATTATTTACGCTGGTACTAAGAATTTAATGAGAAATGTACCAGTAAACAAAGTAAGAGAATTTGAATTGGAGTATACAACACAATTAGAGCAACGTCATCCAGAAGTTTTAGCTGCTTTAAAAGCTGGTAAATTTGATGATAGCCTAACAGGTGTTTTAGAAACAGTAGCAAAAGAGGTTTCTGATAAATATTAATTTTAGTATTGAGTAGGGTGTATCGTGTATATAGTAAATCAATCGCAATACTCACTACTCAATTCTCAATACTAGAAAATGGCAAATTTAAAAGAAGTAAGAATTAGAATTGCATCTGTAAGTTCTACTCAGCAGATTACCAAAGCTATGAAAATGGTTTCGGCTGCTAAGTTAAAAAGAGCTACTAACGCTATTATACAATTACGTCCTTATGCTAACAAACTAAAAGAGATTTTAGCTAATCTTTCTGCTAGTTTAGAAGATGGGGTATCTGTATACACTCAGGAAAGGGAAGTGAAAAATGTACTATTAATTGTAGTAACTTCTAACCGTGGTTTAGCCGGAGCTTTTAATACAAATGCAATTAAAACTGCTAATAATTTAATAGCAGAAAAGTATGATTCTTACCACAAAAGCGGTAATCTGCATATCATAGCTATTGGTAAAAAAGCTCAAGATTATTACGAGAAGCGTAATTATAATGTTATTGGTAACAATAATGAGCTTTACTCGGATCTTAATTTTGAAAACGTTTCTGTTATTACAGAAAGCGTGATGGATGCTTTTGTTAAAGGCCAATTTGATAAAGTAGAAGTTGTTTATAACCAGTTTAAAAATGCAGCAATGCAGATTTTAACTGTAGAACAATTATTACCAGTGCCTAAAGCAGAGCGTTCTGAAAATCAAGTTTCAAATACAGATTATATCCTTGAACCTTCTAAAGAAGAAATTGTAGAGCAATTGATTCCTAAAAATATCAAAATACAACTTTACAAAGCTGTTTTAGATTCTCACGCTTCTGAACATGGTGCAAGGATGACTGCTATGGATAAAGCAACTGATAACGCTGGAGATTTGCTTAAAAAATTGAAATTAGCTTATAACCAAGCTCGTCAGGCTGCAATTACTACAGAACTTTCTGAGATTGTGAGTGGTGCAGCAGCATTATCTAACGGATAAGATTAGTAAACAGATATTAAGTAAAAAAGAGGTTAGTTTTCTAACCTCTTTTTTTATTTTAAGGTTCTTTGTTTCAGCATCCTTGCAAATAGGAATAAAAAAACACCTCTTTACCATGATGGTTAAAGAGGCGTTAAGGTTAATGTATAAATATATATTGTTAAGGTTTTTCCCAAACGATGGTATTATCGGCTGTAAGTGGTAGTACTTTGTTATTAAAAGAAAGTTTGGTAATTTGTAAAGTACCACAACAATCTTTATCTAAAAATTTAGTTTCAACTTTTAAAGTATCAGACAAAACAGTGCCAACTTTAATGATAAATTCGTCTGAGATGCTTGTTTTAAAACTGATATACCTGGTTGTACTTATCGTACTATCAACATTAAAGCTGATATTTTCTTTTAATCTAAAGCTATAAATACTTAAATCTGCCTGTTGTAGTCTGCCTGTATTAAAAATAAGATTACTCAAGCCTTTATCTGTTATTTTAAGTCTTAAATTTTGAGTAGGAGGAGCGCACAAAGCCGTTGGACAAATCTTATCATTCTCTTGATTATTACAAGACATCATGAAAATGCTTAAAATAAATAGAGGATATATAATTTTCATAATCATATTTTAAAGGCTTTACGTTTTCTAATGTTTATACGCTACAATTTTGTGAAATAAATTAGCGACTATATCTAACTATTTTATATTTTTGCAGCATAAAGCTTTAATATTTAAGTTATGGTAAACGCAAATAACCCTTCTCATTATAAAGTAATTATCTTAGGAGTTTTTGTAACTCTATTTGGTGTATACATTAAACAATTTATAGAGCATTCTACAGTTGTAGATTTACTTGGATGGGCTTTAACTTTTATAGGTTCTTTCATCTCTATAGGTGGTGTTTTCAAAATCTTAAAAGGTTAATAAAAATTAAAATATTAGGTAAAAGCTCTGAGGTTCTCAGGGCTTTTTCTTTTTTAAGCCCAAGATAATTTGCGTTAAAGATTCACTTTCGCGTATTTGTTTTAGCGCTTCTTCATGTGCTATCCAAAATATTTCTTCAGCTCTGCTAATCTCAAAAATACCGGTTTCGCCTAAACCATGCGGTTCAATTAATATATTTACTCCTTTCCTTTTTTCTTCCATATCATGATTGGTAGATAAAGTAGCAGCTCTTTCAATAACATGTTTCATGTTACGTAGCTTTTTTATTTCAGGTAAATGGTTGCAAGATGAACCAATAATGTAATCGCAATTATTTTGTAAAGGCTCTAAAGGGAAATTATTAAGCACACCACCATCAACATAAAAATCACCTTCTATTTCTATGGGACTAAAAATTCCTGGTATACAACTAGAAGCCATTACCTTATCAATTAAAGTGCCCGAGTTAAAATAAGTGAGCTTACCCGTATTAAAATTAGTTGCAGTAACGGTTAAAGGTATTTTTAGTTTCTCAAAGCTATCATGCGGGAGGTAATCTAAAAATAATGAAAAAGTTGATTCTAGCTTCAAAAGTGCCGGACGTCCAATGGCTAGTCTAAATAAGCGAAGTAGTTGCGTTTTTTTGAAGATGGTTAGTGCATCGTAAGGGTCAATTCCATTAGCAAATAAAGCACCTGCAATAGCTCCGGCACTTGTACCTGTAATTTGATGGATAGGGATTTTCTTTTCTTTAAGAGCTTTTAAAACACCTAAATGAGCAATTCCTCTTATCCCGCCTCCACTTAAAACTATACCTATTTTCATTTTTGATTGGGCCTGTATTTAGAATCCTTTAAAATTTTCTGATAGTCTTTTTCTAACATCAGATTTTGTAAAGTTGTTTCAGGATTTTCTTGCATATAATGCTTTACAATTTGCCAGCCAATAAATAATCCAAGTTTTGGTGCAGAATTATTTTTATCGCCCAAGCCAGGTGTAAATGGTGCTTCTGATAAGTATTTCTGTATTTTTAAATAATCGGTATCATAAAGTAAATCTTCACTTAAAAAATAGGCCCAAATATCAGACTCGAAATTGCTCGCCCACTCGGCCTGTGCTTTGGTATAACCAATAAGCACACTATCAGCAACATGAGGTTGTACTTTACTTAAAAAATAAAGAATCTTTCCATTGTAAATCATTTTATCCAATAAGCTTTTCTCTGCATCTGATTCTGGAAATAACTCTTCGCGGGCCAATACTTCCATTACCCTTGGAGTGATATTATCAGGTGTAAACCTTTTACTGATATACATAGGAATACTTTCTACCAGTGCTGGATAAAACTTAGAATTACTGCCTAAAAACATATCTAAACCTATACCAATATAGTTTTCACCGATGGGCGTTTGTACCTGAAAGCCCGAAATGTAGGTAATAAGCGTAGGTATTTTTATTTCTGGATAGTAATATTTAACATGTTTAAAAGCATCTGTAAGTTTAGGGATTTGAGCATCTAAATTTGGATAAACTGCTTGGGTTTCTTTTTGTAAATCTTGATAAGGAGCACCTGATAAAATATCTTTTACAACTGGATAATAAGTGGTGTCAGATGTTGGTCCGGTATTTAAGATTTTCTCAAAATAATCTTGATAAAAAGCCCCATATTCTTTTTGTAATTGAGGTAAGGCTGTAGCAAGCTGGTTCGGATTTACTTTAGCTAAGTCTTGATCAAATCTTTTGATTTTAAGGTCTACTTTAATATTGCTTACATCTACTTTATTTTCTTGTTTACATGAAATACAAGCAAACAAGCATATCAGAAAAAAAAAAGTACTTTTGGGACAGATTTTTGCTTTAAGAATCATCAGACTAATTTTTAATTACCGAAGTTATGAAAAAGATATTATTACTATTTCCCTTTCTATTTTTAAGTTTTTGTGTTTTAGCCCAAGATGAGGAAGAACCAGCTTTTAAATTAGGATTAACAGCACATCCAACTCTAGGATGGGTAAAATCTGATATTGATAATGTAGATGGCAAAGGTGTAAGATTAGGTTTTTCTTATGGCCTTTTGGCAGATATAAATTTTGCAGAAAATTATGCCTTTAGCACAGGGTTAAAGTTAACCACCATTAATGGTAGAACAGAAACCGTAGCAGGAATTACAAATTCTGAGCAAGTTTTTAAACTCCAATACATAGAAATTCCTGCTAAGCTTAAACTATTAACTAATGATAACAATGGGGTTAAGTTTTTTGGCGAGTTTGGTTTAGGAAATGGATTAAATATCAAAGCTAAACAAGATAATACATCAACCATTACGGCAGACAATGCTGATAACAGGGATATTTATAACCAGACTGCTTTTTACAGAGGCTCTATCATTATTGGTGCTGGTGCCGAGATAAGTACTACGGGAAGAACCAAAATATTAGCAGGTTTAAATTTTGATAATGGTTTTACAGACATCAAAAAAGGAGATGGATCTTTGAAAAACGCTTATATAGGTATAAATATTGGTGTGTTTTTTTAAAGAAATAAATACAAAGCGAATACTCAGTTATGAAAATAGCACTAGCACAATTAAATTATCATATCGGAAATTTTGAGTTTAATACTCAGAAAATTATACAAACTATAACAGAGCAGAAAGCAGCTGGGGCAGATTTAGTTGTCTTTGCAGAATTAAGTATTTGCGGTTACCCTCCGAGAGATTTTTTAGAATATCCGGAGTTTATAGCTTTATGTAAACAAGCAGCGTTAAAAATAGCTGAAGCCTGTAAAGGTATAGCTTGTATTGTAGGTGTGCCAGAATTAAATCCAGTTTTAGAGGGGAAAGATTTATATAATGCGGCCTACTTTATAGCTGATGGAGAGATTAAACAGGTAATAAGAAAAGCCTTATTGCCAACTTATGATGTTTTTGATGAATATAGATATTTTGAACCAGCCCATGAATTCAAGTGCGTAGATTATAAGGGCTATAAAATAGCAGTTACCATTTGCGAGGATTTATGGAATTTAGGCGATAACCCTTTATATAAAGCTTGTCCTATGGATGAGCTTATTAAGGAAGAGCCAGACTTTATGGTCAATATTGCGGCATCGCCTTTTGCCTATAATCATGATGAGCAAAGGATTGTTATACTTTCTCAAAACTGCCATAAATATCAAATCCCATTGTTTTATGTAAATCAAGTTGGGGCGCATACAGAGTTGATTTTCGATGGCGGTTCTTTAGTTTTTGATAAAGCAGGAGATATCGTATCAGAGCTTAAATATTTTGAAGAAGATGTTCAGCTTTTTGATGTTGGACAGGTTAAAAGCTCCATTGTTTTAAGCGAGGCTAATGAAAGACCATCAGATACAGCACAAGTGCACCAAGCTTTGGTTTTGGGTGTGAGAGATTATTTTCAAAAATCAGGATTTAAAAAAGCTATTCTAGGCTTGTCAGGAGGCATAGATTCTGCTGTGGTTTGTGCATTAGCATGTGAAGCTTTAGGTGCAGAAAATGTGATGGCTGTATTATTACCTTCTAAGTATTCTTCGGATCATTCTGTTAAAGATGCTCTAGATTTAGTGAAAAATATTGGCTGCCAACATACTACATTGCCTATTGCTCCAGTAACAGCAGCTTTTGAAGATACACTTAGTCCAGAGTTTGAAGGTTTAGCGCCAAACTTAGCTGAAGAAAATATACAAGCCCGTTCTCGGGGAGTATTATTAATGGCTATGTCTAACAAATTTGGGTATGTTTTGCTCAATACCAGTAATAAAAGTGAGGCTGCAGTAGGTTACGGAACATTATATGGAGATATGTGTGGAGCCATTTCTGTGATAGGTGATTGCTACAAGACACAAGTTTTTCAACTGGCAAGGTATATTAATAGAAATGGAGAAATTATTCCTGAAAACACCATTGTTAAACCACCATCTGCCGAGTTAAGACCCGATCAAAAGGATTCTGACTCTTTACCTGAATATGATATCCTTGATAAAATACTATTTGAGTATATTGAGCTTAAGAAAAGCTCAAAAGAAATCATAGAACAAGGTTTTGATGTAGATTTGGTTAAAAAAGTTTTAAATCTGGTTAATAATGCCGAATTTAAGCGCTATCAAACACCTCCGATTTTAAGAGTATCGCCTAAAGCTTTTGGAATGGGTAGAAGAATGCCTATCGTAGGTAAGTATTTATTTTAAACCAATTATAAATTATGAGAAAATTACCTCTTTTAATTCTATTTTTTATGACAACAATTACTGGTGCTTTTGCACAAACAAAAGCGGAAAAAGAAGTTAGCATAGCCGTGGAAAAGCTGCGTGATGCTATGGTTAGCGGTAACCGAGCCGATTTAGAAAGTATAGCATCCAAAAACCTAAGTTATGGGCATTCTGGTGGCAAAATAGAAGATAAAGCTGCTTTTGTAGAAGCAATTGCTAGTGGAAAATCTGATTTTGTGAAGATAGATTTAGCTGATCAAACTATCCATGTAACGGGTAATACAGCTATTGTTAGACATAAATTATCAGCCGATACCAATGATGGTGGTAAACCCGGACATGTGAATTTACATATCCTCTTAGTTTTTGTTAAAGACAATGGAAATTGGGAATTACTAGCCAGACAGGCGGTTAAAATCCTTTAAAAATAAAAAAAGAGGTTGTCTCAAATCACCACTTTGTGTCAGGCTGAGCGGAGTCGAAGCCTTTTCTTATCCTTCGACTTCGCTCAGGATGACAACAAAGGTCCGCTCAATGTGACAAATATGATTTTTAGACAGCCTCTTTTTTATCGTCTTTTAAAAGACTTATTTAACCATAAAGTCTATATGAACATTTCCCCATTCTAAAGCTACTTCTCCGTTTTTAGCAATAGTGAATGTCATTCTTTCCATAAACTCTTTAGCTTTCTCTGCTTTTACAGTAAATCTAAGCGCATCTTCTGTTTCTTTGTATTTGTAATTTCCCCATTGGTCCCAAGTTTTATTAAAAATTACAACCCATTCTTTTTCTCCTGGAATAGTAAATAAAGCATATTTTCCAGCAGTTAAGCTTTTACCATTAATTTTAACGTCTTTACTTATTTCAAACTGAGTAGCTGCGTTTGCACCAGTTCTCCAAACTTTACCATAAGGAGCAATCTCTTTTCCGATAGTTCTACCTTTAATACCCGGTTGTGCATAATTGATAGTTACTTTAGTGCCATTGTTTAGAGTTTCTGTAACACTTGCAGGCGGACTAGCAGGTTGTTTTTTAGCTTCCTGAGCTTTAACTACTACATTCCCAATAAGGAAAAATAGCGTAGAGAATAATAAGATTGTTTTTTTCATGATGTTATTTTTCTTTAGAAACGTTATTATTTATAAAATGTTGATACCTCATCAAAATATTACCTCCAATTTTTAAACAAATTAATTAAACCATTGGTAGAAGCATCATGAGAAGTAATTTCATCATCGTTTTTAAGCTCCGGTAAAATTTTACCAGCAAGTTGTTTTCCTAGCTCAACTCCCCATTGGTCAAAACTAAAGATGTTCCATATAACACCTTGTACAAATATTTTATGTTCGTACATCGCTATTAAAGCACCTAAAGTTTTAGGATTTATTTGTTTTACCAAGATAGAGTTGGTTGGTCTATTACCCTCAAAAACTTTAAAAGGAGCTATTTTTGCAATTTGATCATCGGTTTTACCTTCTTTTTTAAGTTCGGCAATAACTTCTTCTTCTGTTTTGCCATTCATTAAAGCTTCAGTTTGTGCAAAGAAGTTTGAAAGTAATAAGGTATGATGTTCGCCAAGAGGGTTATGAGATTTTGCCGGAGCAATAAAATCACATGGAATTAATTTAGTACCCTGATGAATTAACTGATAAAAAGCGTGTTGTCCGTTAGTTCCAGGTTCTCCCCAAATAACCGGGCCGGTTTGGTAGTTTACTTTATCACCATCTCTAGCCACATATTTTCCATTACTTTCCATATCTCCCTGCTGGAAATAAGCCGCAAAACGATGCATGTATTGGTCATAAGGTAAGATAGCTTGAGTTTCTGCCTCAAAGAAATTATTATACCATACACCTAATAAAGCTAGTATTACAGGGATATTTTGCTCAAACTCTGTTTCTCTGAAATGGATATCCATTTCATGTGCACCTAGAAGTAAATCTTCAAAATTCTCAAAACCTACAGAAAGTGCAATAGGTAAACCAATAGCACTCCATAAAGAGTAGCGTCCGCCAACCCAATCCCAAAACTCAAACATATTTTGGGTATCAATACCAAATTTAGAAACGCCTTCTGCATTGGTAGAAAGCGCAGCAAAATGTTTAGCCACATCACTTTCGGCAGCACCAGCAGCTAAAAACCAATTACGGGCAGAATGGGCATTAGCCATTGTTTCTTGTGTAGTAAAAGTTTTAGATGCAATTAAAAACAGCGTAGTTTCTGGGTTAACCTTTTTTAAAGTTTCTGCTATATGTGTACCATCAACATTAGATACAAAATGAAGCGTTAAATGATTTTTATAAGCTTTTAAAGCCTCGGTAACCATAACCGGGCCTAAATCAGACCCTCCAATACCAATATTTACAACATCTGTAATGGCTTTTCCGGTATATCCTTTCCAATCACCATTTATGATAGCATCAGAAAAGGTTTTCATTTTTTGTAAAACCGCATTTACATCAGGCATTACATCTTTACCTTCAACTATTACAGGTGTATTACTTCTGTTTCTTAAAGCTGTGTGCAGTACGGCTCTATCTTCTGTTTCGTTAATCTTTTCACCATTAAACATGGCTTGTATAGCACCTTCAACTCCGCATTCTTTGGCTAGTTGAGTTAATAAGGCCATGGTTGTTTCGTTTATTCTATTTTTAGAATAATCAACTAAAATATCATTAAACAAAACAGAGAATTTGTTAAACCTTTCAGCGTCTTCAGCAAAAAGACCTCTTAAATGTTTATCTGATATTTCAACGAGATGGTCGGCAAGATATTGATAGCTTTGTGTTTGTGTGAAGTTGATTTTTGGTAACATGCAGTTTAATTTATTGATTTCTAAATTGGCTGCAATATAAGCATTGCAAAATTTTTAAGACAAAACTATTCGCATTCGTTTTTGTAACTTACTATATCTTAAATTGCAACATAACACTAATTTAAAATGAGAAAACTGTTTGTTACTTTGCTAGTTGCATTAAGTTCGCAACTTTTTGCACAGAATAAGATAGATGACGTAAAGACATTTACCTTAAGTAACGGAATGAAGTTTCTGGTTCTGGAAGATGCTTCAATCCCTAATGCCAATATGTACCTATTTTACAAAGTAGGTTCAAGAAATGAACATCCGGGTATAACCGGCTTGTCTCACTTTTTTGAGCATATGATGTTTAACGGAGCTAAAAAATATGGCCCTAAAGAATTTGACCGTACCATGGAGTATAATGGTGGAGCTAATAATGCCTATACCACGCAAGATGTTACAGTTTATACCGATTGGTTTCCTGCCCAAGCTTTGGAAGTTATATTCGATTTAGAATCAGACCGTATTGCTAATTTGGCTATAGCCGATAATATGGTAGAGTCTGAAAGAGGTGTGGTACTTTCAGAAAGAAGTACAGGTTTAGAAAACTCGCCATGGAGAATGCTAGGCGAAGCCGTTAATGCTACTGCTTTTCAAGAGCATCCTTACCATTGGCCTGTAATTGGTTATGAAGAAGATATTAAAAATTGGACAAAACAAGATTTAGAATATTACTTTAAAACTTATTATGCGCCTAATAATTGTACGGTTGTAATCTCGGGTAATGTGAAATTTGATGAGGTAAAAAGACTTGCTGAAAAATACATGCAGCCTATACCATCTCAGAAACCAGGTCCTAAAGTTCATTTGGTTGAGCCAAAACAAACCGGAGAAAGAAGAATTACGGTTCAAAAACAAGTAAGTTCTCCTTATATGATTATTGGTTACCATGCACCAGAGGCGCAACATGCCGATTATTATGCTTTGGATATTTTAAGTTCTGTTTTAAGTAACGGGAACTCATCTCGTTTATACAGCAATTTGGTAGATAAAAACCAATTGGCAACCTCTGTATTTACAGATTATAGCCCAAGTTTTGATCCTACTTTATTCTCTGTTTATGTTTCATCAGCAAAAGGAAAATCTACAGATGAAATAGAAAAGACGGTTTATGCCGAGCTTGAAAAAATAGCTAAAGAGGGTGTTACCGCTACAGAACTACAAAAAATCAAGAATCAAAAGTTGAGCGAGTTTTATAATCAAGTTGAAACCATCAATGGTAAATCTAATAATTTAGGTACTTACGAGGTTTTCTTTGGTGATTATAAAAAGATGTTTACTGCTATGGATGAATACGCTAAAGTAAGTGTAGACGATGTTAAAAGGGTAGCTGCAACTTATTTCAAAAAATCTAATAGAACAGTTGGAGTTTTAAAAAGTAACACAGAAGAATAATCATGAAAAGAAATCAATCAATTATAAAAATAGGCTTTTTCTTGCTAATGGTTTTTCCTTTGGCAGTTTTAGCACAGCAAGCTAAGTTTAAGCTTCCTGCATATGAAAAATTTAAATTACCTAATGGTTTAACCGTTTATTTGATGGAGCAGCATGAGGTTCCTACCATTAATATAGCAGCAGTAATTCCTTCAGGAGCAGTTTTAGATGCAGAAAAACAAGGTTTAGCATCCTTAACAGCTAAGGCTTTGCAATTTGGTACAAAAAGCTATACTAAAGCTCAAATAGAAGAGCAAATGGATTTTATAGGAGCATCTTATAATACTTATTCTGGTAAAGAACTAGCAGGTCTAAGCGCAAAATTTGCAGCTAAATATCAAGATAAGGTTTTGCCTATCATAAACGAGCTGTTAACGGCACCTAGTTTTAACGAGGAAGAGTTTAGTAAGGAGAAAAAAAGAATACTTACACAATTAGAAAGAGCTAAGGAAAGTCCGCGTTCTGTAATTGGTAATTATTGGGATAATTTTATGTATGGTAAGCATCCATACGGTAATCCGGTTTCTGGTAGTGTAAGTTCGGTTCAAAATTTATCTATTGCAGATGTGAAGAGTTTCTATAGCAAGAATTATGGCCCAAATGGTGCAGCTATTGCTGTTGTTGGTGATTTTAAAGCTAAGGAGATGAAAGCTAAAATCTCTAAGCTTTTTGGAAAATGGAATAACTCAGTTAATACCGCAGCTATTTCATCAACTATAGAAAGCCCTAAAGAGGCTAGAGTTTTATTGGTTAATAAAAGTGATGCCCGCGAAACAACCATGTTGATAGGAGGTAAAGGCGTTAGTCGTAACAATCCGGATTTTGTTGCAATAGAAGTTGTAAATACTGTTTTGGGAGGTAGATTTACCTCATGGTTAAATGATGAGTTGAGAGTAAACTCGGGCTTAACCTATGGTGCTAACAGTCGTTTTTCTACCTTAAAAAATTCTGGTACTTTTTACATCAGTACTTTTACAGCTACAGCAACAACAAAAGCTACAGTTGATAAAGCTTTAGAAGTATTAAAAAAGCTTCGGGAGAAAGGTTTGGATGAGGCTACCTTGCAATCGGCCAAGAACTATGTTAAGGGGCAGTTTCCTCCAGATTATGAAACGCCAGCTCAATTAGCTTCTTTACTTACCGATATGTTTTGGTATAACTTTAACGAAGACTTTATCAACACTTTTGAAAGTAGGGTAGATGGCTTAACAATAGAAAAGAGTAAAGAAATTATCCAAAAATATTTCTCTGCAGAGAATTTACAATTTGTATTTGTAGGTAATGCAGCAGAAATTAAGAATGTTGTTAGTGCGTATGGAAAAGTGACTGAAAAACAAATCAAAGAAGACAGCTTTTAAAATAAATACTATACACTAAGTACCCTTAAAAGTGGATTGGCGGTAGTTAATCCACTTTTATTTTTTGGTATAGTAATTGATGCTAATAAGTTAGCTCTCATCTAATTGTAATAATATTAAAATTTGGCTTAATAGTTTATTAAATAAATACTTAATAACTTGCTTTTTTAAAAATATAATTACAATTTTGCTTTATTATAGTTAATTTAATAATCTTACCTAATTTAACAGAAGATGTTTGAAAAGTTGTATTCCATAGTAAAAGAGAATTTAGAACCGCATTTAAATGAGGTAGGTCAAATTTCTGTAAGTGCACACGAAGCTATTATAAACGAAGCATCAGGCACTATCATTGATGTTTTAAAAGCGCAAATTGATAATGGAAAGTTTAATGATTTATTGGCTTTCTTTAGTATTTCAAGTATTGATAATACTTTTTTAGTACGTTCTATTGCTTCTAAGTATGCTATAAGGCTTAATAAATATTATGGCATTAATATCCATGAGGCAAGAGCATTTGCAGATAAACAAATACCAGTTGTGATGAATAAGTTTATTAGGATGGCTAAGGATAATCCTAAGAGTGCTAACGGTATGTTTGCCTTTTTTAATAAGCTTAGTGGCTATACGGTGAACTTTGAAACCTTATTTGGCAAAATGCCACAGTTTCAATTAGCTTAAGTTGTAAAGGTTAAATAATTTAAAATAGTTGAAAGAACCGCTTTATAGCGGTTTTTTTGTTTCTATAATTTTGTTTGCAACAAAAAAAGGAGACTGTTTTTAAGCAATCTCCTTTTGTATTTTTAACTATTTCCTATTACCAGAATACAGTATAAAGCGCAAGTAAAATACCGAATATCAATAGCGCACCAATGGTGAAGCTAGTGTTGGTTTTAAACATGCTGCTATCTATTTCTAAGCCTTTAGGGTTATCACCTTTTCTGTTTTCTAAAATAGAAATCAAGTACATTCCGATAATACAGAATACGAATACAAAGCCCATTCTATCTAGGAATGGAATTTCGTAGATACCATTTACGTTAACTGCAAATCCAGCTGGGTATAGGAAAGAAAGATCTGTCCATTCTGGAAGGAATTTTAATATTACCGATAAGATAAAACCTCCTATAGTTGCAAACATTGCAGCAGATGAAGTAGTTCTTTTCCAGAAAAATCCTAAGATGAACATGGCGAAAATACCTGGAGATACAAAACCTGTATACTCTTGGATGTATTTAAAACCACCTTTTTCTATACCTAAGTGAGGTGCAATAACAACTGCTAATAACATGGTTGCAATAATGGTAATCTTACCAGTTAATACTTGATTAGCTTCTGATGCATTGCGGTTAAATATCTTCTTGTAAACATCTAGTGTAAAGATGGTAGCGATACTATTTGCTTTACCCGCTAAAGAAGCTACTACTGCTGCTGTTAATGCTGCAAAAGATAAACCTTTCAATCCTGGAGGCAATAAGTTTAACAATACAGGATAGGCACTATCAGGGTTTACTTCGCCATTAACAAGCATTTCAGTTGTAAATACCTCTTGTTTGTATAATACATAAGCTGCTATACCAGGTAATACTACGATAATAGGCATTAACAATTTTAAGAAGGCTGCAAATAATAAACCTCCTCTAGCAGTTTTTAAATCAGCACCTAAGGCTCTTTGAGTGATGTATTGGTTACAACCCCAATAGTTTAAGTTTACAATCCACATACCGCCCACAAGTACCGTTAAGCCTGGTAAATCAACAAAGTTTTTGTTGTCTTTATCAAAAATCATGTGGAAATGGTCATCTGCTTGTGAAGTTATCAGGTTGAAACCATTAAGTACGCCACTAGAACCATTGTTTTGAGCTACTAAATCAAGTGCTAAATAAGTGGTAGCTAAACCTCCTAAGATTAAGAAAAACACCTGAATTACATCGGTATAACCAATAACCTTCATCCCGCCAAGGGTAATGATGATAGAGAAAATAGCTAAAGCATACATACAAACCGTGAAGTTTATACCAGAGATGCTACTTACAGCTAAAGCTCCTAAGAAAAGGATGGAGGTTAAGTTTACAACTACGTAAAGCAACAGCCAGAAAACAGCCATAATCATAGCAACAGTTTCGTTGTAACGCTGACTTAAGAACTGAGGCATGGTAAATATCTTGTTTTTAAGATATACCGGGATGAAAAATACGGCAACAATAACAAGTGTTGCAGCAGCCATCCATTCGTAAGTTGCAATAGCAAGGCCCAAAGTAAAGCCAGCACCACTCATACCAATAAATTGTTCTGCCGAGATGTTTGAAGCAATAAGTGATGCTCCAATTGCCCACCATGTTAATGATCCTTCTGCCAAGAAGTAGTCCTTAGAGCTTGCGCTCTCAGCTTTTTTACGGTTGTAAATCCATAGTCCGTAGCCAGCAACAATTACAAAGTATATTAGAAATACAATGTAATCTGAAGTTTGAAGTGTGTTCATTCTTTCTTTAAGTTTAGTTTGGAGGACGTGAATTTATTAAAAAATATGTTTATTAAGCATATTTTCAAAAAATTCTTGTTTCCCACTTATGATTTGAGGTTCTCCATGCTCAATGGCAAAGGCTCTTAAATCTGCTAAAGAAAGTTTTCCTTCTTCAAATTCTTTCCCTTTACCAGAATCAAAAGATGCGTAACGTTGTGCTCTTAGCTTTTTATATTCAGACTTTTCTAAAATTTCTTCAGCTACTAATAAAGCTTTTGCAAAAGTGTCCATACCGCCTATATGCGCATAAAATAAATCTGCAGGGTCTGTAGAGTTTCTTCTGATTTTAGCATCAAAATTAATACCTCCACCTTGTAGGCCGCCAGCTTCAACAATTACAAGCATGGCTTCCACTAGTTCCAAGATATTATTAGGGAATTGGTCTGTATCCCATCCGTTTTGATAATCGCCTCTATTAGCATCGATAGAGCCTAACATACCAGCATCAGCGGCAACTTGTAATTCGTGTTGGAATGTATGGCCAGCTAATGTAGCGTGGTTAACTTCTATGTTTAGTTTGAAGTCATTTAGTAAGTCATACTGTCTTAAGAAGCCAATAACGGTAGCAGAATCATAATCATACTGATGTTTTGATGGCTCACAAGGTTTAGGCTCAATAAAGAAGGTTCCTTTAAAACCATTGCTTCTTGCATAATCTTTTACGGTGTGTAAGAAACGAGCAAAATGTTCTTGCTCTCTTTTCATATTGGTGTTTAGCAAGGTCATGTAGCCTTCTCTACCGCCCCAAAAAACATAGTTTTCTCCGCCTAAAGCAATGGTTGCATCAATAGCGGCTTTTACCTGTGCAGCGCCATGTGTTAATACATGAAAATCTGGATTGGTGATAGCTCCATTCATATAACGTTTATGAGAGAATAGGTTTGCTGTACCCCAAAGTAATTTAATACCGCTTTCTTTTTGTTTTTGTAGGGCATACTCAACCATAATGTTCAACCTTCTTTCGTTTTCTAAGATGTCATTGGTATAATCAACAACATCAACATCATGAAAGCAATAGTAAGGAAGGTTCATTTTGGTCATAAACTCGAAAGCAGCATCCATTTTGTCTTTTGCTCTCTCTACAGCATCAGCTTTAGCGTCCCAAGCAAACTTGTGAGTAGGACCTCCAAATGGATCGGCACCGTTACCATTAAAAGAATGCCAGTATGCGCAAGCAAATTTGACATACTCTTTCATAGTTTTCCCTTGAACTATTCTGTTTTCATCATACCATCTAAAAGCTAATGGATTGTCTGATTCTCTTCCTTCAAATTTAACTTGGTTTATTCCTTTGAAGAATTCTTTTTCACCTGTTACGATTGACATTTTGATTGATTTATAAGTTATTAATTTTTTGATTGAGTAATTGTTTCCATTCTTGGTAGGCAGCATCATAAGCCTCTATATCTTGAGGTTCTATAGTTGCTAGTACTGTTTGATTTTGAAAAGCTTCTTGGGCTGTTTTAAAATGTTTGATGCCAATACCTGCACCTAAGGCAGCGCCTACGCTACCATCATTCTGATAAAGCTCTATAGGTACTTGGGTAGCTCCGGTAAATGCTTTTCTAAATACTTCGCTTAAAAATAAGTTTGATTTTCCGGCTCTGATAACTTTGGGATTTAAGCCATTTTCTCTCATGATATCTAAACCATACCTAAAAGAAAAAGCAACACCTTCTTGTACAGCATTAAGGATATGTGCAGCATGGTGTTGGTTTAAATCGATATTAAAAATATGAGCGCCAATAAGTTTATTATTCAGCATTCTTTCTGCGCCATTGCCAAAAGGTAAAATTCTGAGGCCTTTACTACCAATTTCTATCTTAGAGGCTAGCTGATTCATTTCAGAATAGCTTAAATCTTTGGCGAAAAGTTTTCTTGCCCAGCTGTTTAAGATACCTGTACCGTTGATACACAATAAAACACCTGTTCTAATCTGGTTTTCTAGATAATTAACATGCGCAAATGTATTGATACGCGATTGTTGATCGTAAACTAACTGATTGCTTACACCATAAATAACGCCAGAAGTACCTGCAGTGGCGGCAACTTCGCCTGGCTCTAATACATTCAAAGAAAGCGCATTATTGGGCTGGTCGCCGGCTTTATAAGCTACTTGTATGCCCGCTTTAAGTTGAAGAGTATTAGCTACGTCAGTTTTTACTTCGCCATGATTAGCGAATACAGGTTTTAATTCTGGAAACAGAGAAATATCAAAGCCAAATTCTTTACAAATTTTTTCTGATAGCTGGTTGTTTTTAAAATCCCAGAAAATCCCTTCAGATAAAGCGCTGATGCTGGTTGTAATCTGCCCGGTTAATTTCATGGCTATAAAATCTCCAGGAAGCATGAGTTTATAGATATTGGCGAAAATTTCGGGTTCATTTTCTTTTACCCAAGCCAATTTAGAAGCTGTAAAATTTCCGGGAGAGTTAAGATGATGACTTAAACTTTCTGCTTCACCTATATTTTGAAATGCTTTCTCTCCAATGTCTACAGCTCTACTATCGCACCAAATGATAGCATTTCTTAGCACTTGCTGGTTTTTATCAACCAAAACTAAGCCATGCATTTGATAGGCTATACCAATTCCTATAATGTCTTGCGGATTGTATTTTTTTGTTTGATGATTTTTTAAGATGGCTTTTTGAGTAAAATCCCACCAACTTTCTGGAGATTGTTCTGCCCAGCCTGGTTTAAGAGCTATAATTTCTGCCTCTGTTTCTGGGTATTGGGCAGAAGAGATAATTTCTTGAGTGTAAGCTTCAATAATAGAAACCTTTACAGAAGATGTGCCTACGTCTATTCCTAATAAGTACATAAAATGGTTTTAATCGGCTATTAAAATAAGTGTGCAACCGGTTGCATAAAAGTATTACTAATATTTAAATTCTCAAAATATCCTTTAATTTTATTTACTTTAAGCAGTGAAAAAGAAAGCAACCATATATGATATAGCCAGAGAGCTAAATATTACTGTTTCTACAGTTTCTAGGGCGCTCAATAATTTTTCTACTATTAGTGAGGCAACCAAAAAAGCCGTTTTTGAGACAGCTAAAAAATTAAATTACAGTCCTAATAGGCTAGCGTCCTCCTTAAAATCGGGTAAAACTTACACCATTGGTGTTATTATCCCTAGTATGGAAGTTCATTTTTTTGCTGTAGTTATACATAGTATAGAACAGGTTTTAAAGAATAATGGATACCGTATATTGCTATATCAATCAAATGAATCTGTTGAGAATGAAATTAATGGTGTAAAAACACTTTTAGAAGCTCAGGTAGATGGTATTATAGCTTCCATGTCTTTAGAAACAGAAGATACTTCACATTTCCAAACCCTCATTAAACAAAACAAACCCTTGGTTTTATTTGACCGTGTTGATAAAAGCTTAAATGTTTCAACAGTTACTTTAGATGATTTTAAAGCAGGTTATTTAGCAGCTCAACATTTGATACAACAAGGTTATAAGAATATTGCTTTTGTAACCACCATTCATCAAAATAGTATTTTTGGAAATAGGGTAAAAGGGTATAAAGCAGCCTTAATAGATCATCAGTTAGAGATAAAAGAACACCACATCATTTATGGTGGTTTATCTATTAAAGACGGACGTTACGGGGCAGATAAACTGATGCGAGAGCAAGACAGACCTGATGCTATTATTGCTGGTGACGATTATACAGCTTTAGGGGTTATCAAAAAATTAAAAGAGTTAGATCTTAGCCCTCCTCAGATAGGAGTTATTGGTTTTGCTAACGAAACATTTTCTGCTTTCATTACTCCAAATTTATCCACTATAGACCAACAGGCAAGTAAAGTGGGGTATGAATGCGCTCAAGGTTTTATGAAAATGATAGCAAGTGAAAATCCTTATGAAGTAGTTGAACATACAGTTATAGAGCCTTTGGTTATTGTTAGGCAATCCACCTCAAAATAATATAAGTGTAATTTTACACTTATTTTTAAGTGTAAAGTTTTATTATATTTATTTTTGAAATCTAATTCTATCCTCTCATGTCTGATAAAAAAATAGTTGTGCTTTATGTTGATGATGAAGAAAACAATTTAATTTCTTTTAAAGCCAATTTCAGGATGAAGTATCAAGTGCTTACTGCCATAAGCGGAGATGATGCACTTAAGATTATGGAAGGCAAAGCGGTAGATATCATCATTACAGACCAAAGAATGCCTAACATGACTGGTGTAGAGTTCTTGGAAAAAGTTTTAGAAAAGTTTCCAGAGCCTATGAGGATTTTACTTACAGGTTATGCAGATATGAGTGCTGTTATAGATGCTGTTAATAAAGGGAAAATTTTTCATTACCTAACTAAACCATGGAATGAAGAAGAATTAGATATGACTATTAAGAGAGCATACGATGTTTATCTTGAACGCAAAGAAATAGAATTAATGAATCAAAAGTTAGCCACTTCTAATGATCAGCTTGAGTTTCTCTTAAGACAAAAATTGCTTTCTTAACCAAATTCCTTATTTATTTTATTAATCATTTCTTCAAAATCTTCATAGCTATAAGGCTTTCTTAATACACCATAAACAGAATCATAAGTAGCTATTCTGCTAATATCATTTTTATTAAGTGAAGTGGTTATAGAGATAATGCGATAATGATTTTTAACCTCTTTAGGTAGGGTTTCAAATTCTTCTATAAATTGGAAACCATTCATTACGGGCATCATAATATCTAATAAAAGAATTGTTAAAGTATCTTCTTCTGGTTGCAGTGTTTTAACGTCTTGTAAAGCCTCTACAGCATTATCATAAGCTTTAAAATGATTACACTTACCAGTGTTATAGATAAGCTTTTCGGCTATATAACAATCTAGTTCTCTGTCGTCTACTATAATAAAGTTTAACTTCATGGTTTATTTATTAGGTATTTTGATAGTGAAAGTAGTGCCTTGGTTAAGCTCAGAGTCTACTTCTACCTGTCCGTTTAATTTTAATAAAGCGCTTTTAACATTAAATAATCCAAAGCCAGAACCGGCTTCTTTAATGTGAGCTCTAAAGAATAAATCAAATATCTGATTCTTGTATTTTTCATCAATTCCAGAGCCATTATCAGCAACAATAATGGTAGCAACACCTTTTTCTACAATAATACTCAAGCTTACAAATTTGTTTTCTTTTTCTAAAACTTGATATTTAAAAGCATTTGATAAAAGGTTGTTAATGATTAGGAAGATAGAAACTCTATCACTCCAGAAAGATTCTTCTTGCTGTACATGGATATTAAAAGTAATAGATAAAGTTTTAGCATAAATACTGTATACATCTTCCATTTCTTTAACAAGCGACTTAAAATCAATATCCGTGATTTTAAGTTCTCCTCTTTCTAAGCTATAATAATCATGCATACTTAGGATAAAATCATCAAGTTTCTGAACAGATTTGCTCATCATCCTTAAAATATCTTTTACCTCATCTAAGTTGGGTGTGGTTAAAGCTAAGTTTATCCCACCAGAAATACCTACCAGTGGTCCACGTATATCATGACTAACAGAGTAGGCGAATTTATCCAGTTCTGTATAAGCTTTATGTAATTCTTGATTTTTTAAAACCAGCATAGAGCTTGCCTCATAAAAATTTACGGCTTCTTCAATAGCACTAATGATATCGGCATCTATCCAAGGTTTTTTTACATACCTAAAAACATGACCTTTATTAATTGCATCAATAACCGCTTCTATATCAGAATAAGCGGTTAATAATATTCTAATAGGATAAGGGTGTGTACTTCTAATTTCAGCAAAAAAGTCTACTCCGGTTTGTCCGGGCATCCTTTGGTCGCAAAAAATTACTTTTATATCGGGATGTTTGCTTAAATATTGTATCGCTTCGGTTGTATTTTGTGCGGTAAAAATTTGATAATCAAAACGTAGCGAGGCTTTAAAACCTATAAGGTTATTCATTTCATCATCTACGTACAATATTTTAACTTTTTCTGACATTTTATATTTTTAACCTATAATAATTTGATGAATCACTGGAATTTTAATCAAAAATTCAGTGCCTTTATCCAGTTCTGTTTGAATAAAAATTTGTCCATTATGCTTTTTGATAGTGTTGTATGCAATAGACATACCTAAACCTGTGCCTTCGCCTACATCTTTAGTAGTAAAAAACGGATCAAATATTTTATTTCTAGTGCTATCAGACATTCCACAGCCATTATCTGTAATAGAGATATTTACAAAATCTTCTTCAGCAAAGGTTTTTAAGATGAGTAAGCCATCTTTACTTTGGGCATGCTTTGTAGCGATAGCATGTATAGCATTAGATATGATATTTAAGAAAACCTGGTTTAGTTTACCGGGATAACACTCAACTAAAGGTAAATCACCATAGATTTTCTCTACCTTAATGTTATTTACACTTAACAAATTATTCATAATAACTAAGGTAGAATCTAGTCCTTCGTTAATATCGGCTCGTTTTAAATCGTCTTCGTCTACCCTAGAAAATATTCTTAAACCTTTTACAATTTCTGCTGTTCTGGTTGCACCTTCATGTATACCTTTCAATAGATGGTTGATTTCCATTTTCAGGTAATCATAATCTAATTCCTCTTTGTATTCTTCAATCTCTTTTTGTTTCTCTTCTATACTCTTATCAGATAATCCTACTTTTTCTATAATATCAATAGCATCAAAAAGCATATTAACATCTCTAAGTAGTGGAGAAACGTTAGAAGTTACAAAGTTAATAGGGTTGTTAATTTCATGAGCAATACCAGCAGTTAATTGACCTAAAGAAGCCATTTTCTCTGCCTCTACCAGTTGGGTTTGCGTTTGCTTTAGATCTTCTAAAGTATTGCTAAGTTCTTCATTAGTCTCTATCAACTCAAAAGTTCTTTCTTTTACTTTTTGTTCTAGGATGATATTTTGTTCTCTTATGATACGCTCATTTTCTTTAGCTATAGCTAAGGCTTGAGCCTGAGATTGTTCTTTTTCTTTTTTAAGGATATTGATTCTATCTGCTAGTGCTAAAGAAAGTAATGTAACCTCTAAAGCAGTACCTAGCTGCATAGAGTAGTTGGTAAAAGTATTGTAAGGTAGTATACCAGAGTTTTTTAGGATAAATACAATCAACCCGATGAAGAAGCCACTCCATGCAATGAGGAAGAATTTAGCAGGGCGATAACCCTGAATAGTAATTGTAATGGCAACTATATAAATGATGATGATGGTGTATATAGCAGCAATATCTATTAACCTATAACTTATCAAATCAAAACCTATAACTCTGGCTGTAACTGCGCTGCTGTATAAGACTAAAGAAAGAATGAAAAAGTGATTAAGCTTTGGTGTTCTGGTTTTAGATTGTAAGAAAAGTCTGATAAAAATTACACCCGTTACGCCAGCTAAACCCGGAAAAACTACTAAGGCTTTGTGAAACAAAAAAGGTGTATCGTAAAAGATATATTTAAACGTGTGACCAGATAGCGTAATCTGCGTAAGCAAAGTAAATAAAGTGTAAAGCACATAATAGATATAGCTGGTGTCTTTAGTTGATATATACAAGAACGAGTTGTATAAAATCATGACCAGTAGTATCCCTATTAAAATTCCCCAGAATATATCTTGATTATTTAAAAAAGCCGATATTTTTAAGTCATTTCCTACATAAATAGGAAGGAACATTTGTTCGCTACTGTTAACTTTTAGGTAATAGGTTTGTTCTGTGCCTTTTGCTAAGTTTAAATCAAAAATTGCATGCTGATGCTTATATTTTCTAGCACTGAAATTTTTGTTGTTGCTTATTTTTTGAATATATAAAACTCCATTTTTTTGATAATAAAACTCGCTGTTATCCAATGATGAGTTTTCTATCATCATGAGGAGTTTTTGATGATTGCTTTGGTTATTGATGGTAAATTTTAGCCAAAAATTTGAATTGCTTAAGGGAAGTATAACTGTCTTTGCATCAGAAGGTTTAAATTCTCTGGATGCCATGATAGCTCTAATATTTAAATTTTTAGTTTCATCTTCTAAAACAGCAACATGATTTCCAATGATGATATTATCATTTTTAAACAGAATTTTTTGCTGGGCATTACTTTTTAAAGCACCTATTAAAATCAATAATAGAAAAAGGATATTCTTCATAAGACGAATCAAATTTAACTGATAAATAGAACTTTTTCTAAAGGTAATCTATGAGATTTTATTTCTGGTTCTTTTGCCATAGAAATTTTAGCCAAAAATACCTCTGCATGATGTTGGTTTAGGCCTGTTAAAGCTTCAAATTCTTTTCTAAGTAATTGTAGCTCTTTAATATTTTCTTGGTCTAAACCTTCCCCCTCACCATGATTTATTCTAGTAAATAAATATAAAGGTGATATTAAAGGATGTACAGCTAAACCAAGTTGCGTAGCTGCAAGCCAAAAGCGTTCCATGGCTTGGCCGCCAATGAAAAAGCTTTCTAGTTGATATTTTGGCACACTTATAAGACATAAAGCCGAAGCAGATTCTACAGTCTTTAAAGCTAAAGTATCAAAGGCTTTGCCGCCTTTTAACGATTTTAGGGTTTGTACAACGCCAGCATCTTTTATCATGCTTAATGCGGCAAGTTGCGAGTTGCTGAGCCCTAAAGTTTTTATATCAATACCATCTTTACTTCGTTCAGCATGGTTGGTGGTCCATCTCATCTCTCGGTACACAAAATCGTAATGACCTTCTTTATTGAGTAAACGTATCCTATCACAAATACCTATCATTTTTCCTAGTTTCTTAATTTCATCTTCTTGAGTGAAATATTGAAGCTTTACGTTTGGAATAGTTTGGGTGATGTTTTTTAAATGGTCTAATTTTTCTGTTGGCAAAAGTTGTTTTACAGAAGGATTACGGTTAGTACATCTTTTAAAAATATAGGCAGAGAGTTCTTTTAGTAATGCATTTGAAAGTAAAGTTAAGTTTTCAAAATGAATAGCTGCTACAAGTTTTTCATTCCCAGGAAGAGGAAAAAAATTAATCTTAGTTTCAAGCTTATGGTTTAAAGCTTGTAGATATAGGTTTTCATAAGCGGCACCTAAGGAGATAAATGAAGCCGTTTTTTGAAAATCTCCGAAAGAATAAGAACGATTTTCTTCATGGAAAAGATATAGAAAACCGTCCTGAAAAAGCCATTTCCAAGGTTGGTCATTCCCGGTAGATGGGGCTGCCGAAGCAGCACTGATTAGTTCTTTAATAATGCCAATATCAGGAAGGATAAAATCCTTACTTTTTGAGATGTTTACCTGTTTTACTAAACTTAATAAATCTTCTTTAGATAAAGGTTCATGAGGGTTTGTTCTTTCTGTTGAAAGTTCTGTTGAAGCATCTTTTGGGTTAGCAATTAATTCTTCTAAATCTATATAATATCTGCCAGAAGCATGAAACTGGTTCAATAAAATTCTTCTGCTTACATCAGCGGTTACAGCGCCACCCAAAGTAACAGAGCTAGCAAGCTGCGGCCATGTATTGATGGTTTGCTGTACTTCTACCATAGATGCTTTTCCTCTTAAGGAAATATTTTCGGCACCAAGCATTTGTAATATCAAAGGGATTTTATCCTCATTGCTTAATTCTTTAATGTTCTGCGGGTTTATTCCTTTTACTGTACCATGAAGCAGCTCTCTATTGGGTTCTAAATCAAATCGTTCTACATCAAGCATTCCTCTATCGCTGGTATCCATTAAAACCGGAATTTGCAACGCTTTAGCTTTATCTCTGGCTATAATTTTCATATCTAAACCATCGCATTCATCCACTAAAAGGTCTAGCTTACCATCTTTTAAAAAGAAATCATCCAAATTAACTTCTGTTAAACCTTCTTTAAAACAAACTACATTTAAAAAAGGGTCTATTTCTGAAATTTCACGAGCAGCAATAACCACTTTTGAAAGTCCTAAATTACTTACACCGCTTCTAATTCTGTTAAGATTACTTAATTCTAAAGTATCAAAATCTGCCAAACGTAACTCGCCACAACCTCTTTCCATAGCTAAGGTAAGTGCTATAGATTGCCCAACAGATAGACCTATAATTCCTATTTTTTTAGTCCCTAAAGTGTCTCTTTCGGCTCTGGTTATTTTATACTGATTACGGTTTGTTCTTACCTCAATAAATGCTTCTTTATCAAGTAAATGCACTAATCTTTTACTCCAAGGATAATATACCCAAACACCATAATGCGCTAAACTTAATGTACCAAGTTCTTCATCAATAAGTTTTTGTAATAGCTCCTCTGTTAATCTGATAGATGGATTTTTAGATTTTACAAGTTCTTGTAACTGGCTCCATATTTCATCATGTACAAATTGTACTTCTTGTTGTTCAAATAATTGATGATAGATTTGAAGGTCTTCTTTTTTGTAAATTCTAAGAATTAAAGGTTTGTAAGTTTCTTTAAGTTGTTTGTTGATGCTAAAATGAGAAGTGTTTGGGTCAGGCATTTTTTAAGGTTTAGTAGAAGATATCAAATTCATCTAGGTCTTTATTTTCTAAATCCGGATTTTTTAAAGAAGTGTTAGCTATTGCAGCTTTTAAATCCCAGTTTTCAAGGTTAGGGATTTGTATTTCATAATGTATTTCTATTTGCTTTTTCCTGAGTTCTTCTACACGAGTGATGTTCAAATGCTCTCTAAGTTTGAAAATAGCATCTCTTTCTTCGTTTACAGCTTTACTTAAAAACTCAGGATCTTTTAAAATCATTGTTGTAGCTATTAAATCTAATTTTGGATAGTAAAAAGTACCATTGTTACCTATACTGGTTTCTATTTCATAACCAGAGTTAATGCCCATTTGTACTGTATAAGGAGCGCAAAGCGCAAAAATAGATTTAATGCCAATTTGCGTAGAAATAGCCACACAAGCTCTTGATAAAAAGATACTTCCAACACCATAACCTGCAATTTCTCTAGAATTCCAAAGACCACAAAACTCACCCGTACCTTGTTGGGCATACTGATAAACAAGATTGGTTATTGCAGGATCTAGCGCTTTGGTAGCTTCCTCAATAGGTAATGGCTGGCTACCACCAGCAACATGGATACGTACGCCACCATAAACCTTTTTTTTATCTAAAGATTCTACAATGAGTACAAACGCACCAGGGTTATCTACCCATTCATTTTTAGATGATGTAACCTTAGTAACTCCAATACTGGTAAGTACATTTTTATGTCCTTCTACAAATAAGGCGCAAGTTTCTGGGTCATCTATAGCCCTAAAAGCTCTTAACCTTACTTCTGGTTTCTCTTTGTTTAAATAAGACTCCATTAACATAAGTACTAAGGTGTTGTTAAATAAATATATCTAAGAAAATCTTATACCAAATAAGCAAGGTAAAAGTTATTAATATTTTTTTTATTGAGGCTGAAATTAATAAATAAAATAGCTTTTATATCGGTTTTAATTTGATTTGAACCTAAAATAGCTATCACTTAGGTGTTTATTTAAAAAGTAATATCATTAATCGTTTAAAATTATTGTAACCACTAAGTGTTCTATATCCTAATTTAAGTAATAAAAAATCTATAAAAGAATTAGAATTTATGGGTTTAACTAAAAAATCCACATTTAATAGTGTAAATAAGCAATATTTTTTACAAATTGGCATCGCCGTAGCAACCAGTTAGAAATAATAGAATTAGGCAACAAAAAACAACAGAAATTTCCAAATGAAAGAAGGCGCAGTAATACCAGAGGATTTTTTACTTTACAGCAAGCAGGCAAAGGTTTTATATCATGATTATGCTAAAGATTTACCTATTATTGATTACCATAATCACCTTCCTCCACAAGAGATTGCAGAGAATAAAAAATTTAGCAGCTTAACAGAAATCTGGTTAAAAGGAGATCATTACAAATGGAGAGCCATGAGAGCTCTTGGTGTAGATGAAAATTATATAACCGGTAATGCTTCTGACGAGGAAAAATTTAATGCTTGGGCTAAAGTAGTTCCGGCTACGGTAAGAAACCCACTTTTTCATTGGACACATATGGAGCTTAAGAATCCTTTTGGGGTTCATAGCTTTTTAAACGAGCAATCGGCATCTAAAATTTATAGTCATGCAAATGAGCTGTTAAGTCAAGATAGTTTTAGCACACAAGGTTTATTAACACAGTTTAATGTGGTGATGGTAGGTACTACAGATGATCCTTGTGATGATTTAAAATACCATAAGCAATTACAAGAAAGTGGCTTTGCAATTAAAGTAAAACCATCTTTCCGTCCGGATAAATCTTTATTAATTGGCGATGTAAATGCTTACAGAGCTTATATCCAGAAATTATCAGCAGCATCGGGGATACAAATTACAGATGTAGAGTCTTTAATTGCAGCATTAAGAAATAGGGTTGATTATTTTGAGGCTCATGGTGCAAGTATTTCTGACCATGGTTTACAAGCTATTCCATCAAAGTTAACTTTAACAGATGCCCAAAAACAAGAATATAAAAAGCTTTTAGCTGGTGATGTAGATACTTTCTCTGATACCGATGCTTTTGCGGGATACGTTTTAACAGAGTTAGGCAAAATTTATCATGAAAAAGGTTGGGTACAGCAATTCCATTTGGGTGCTATACGTAACAATAACCATGGTATGATGAGAAAATTAGGTCCTGATACCGGATACGATTCTATCGCCGATTTTAAACAAGCCGAAAGCCTTTCTAATTTCTTAGGTAATCTTTCTTTAGAAGACCAATTAACCAAAACCATTCTTTATAACCTTAACCCAGCAGATAACGATGTTTTTGCTACCATGATAGGAAATTTTGCCGATGGTAAAACAAAAGGTAAGATGCAATTTGGTTCTGGCTGGTGGTTTTTAGACCAAAAAGACGGTATGGAGAAACAATTGAATTCTCTATCAAATATGGGAGTTTTAAGTACTTTCGTTGGGATGTTAACAGATTCTAGAAGTTTCCTTTCTTACTCTAGACATGAGTATTTCAGAAGAATATTATGTAACCTTTTAGGTGCCGAGATGGAGAATGGCCAAATTCCTGATGATGAAAAATGGATTGGACAAATTGTTAAAGATATCTGCTACTATAACGCTAAACAATACTTTAATTTATAATGAGCAAAATATTAACCTTTGGTGAGTTATTACTAAGAATTTCTCCGGATGCAAACGGCGAATGGTTAAAAAATAATGAGATCCCAATTTTTGTTGGCGGAGCCGAGCTAAATGTAGCTACCGGCTTAGCCATTTGGGGTGCTGATGTATCTTTCTTTACTGCCTTGCCAGATCATGATCTTACCAAAGAAATTCTAGGTTATGTAGAAAATTTAAATATTGATGCTTCAAGAATTGCATTACAGGGAGAGCGTATAGGAATTTATTACCTTACCCAAGGTAGAGATTTAAAAAGTGCAGGTGTAATTTATGATAGGGCATATTCATCTTTTTATGCTTTAAAACCTGGTGATGTAAATTGGGATAAAGTACTAGAAGGTATAAGTCATTTTCAATTTAGCGCCATATGCCCTGCTGTTTCGCAAAATGCTGCAAACGTTTGCCTTGAGGCTGTAAAAGCTTGTAAAGCGAGAGGTATACACGTTTCTTTGGATTTAAATTATAGAGCTAAGCTTTGGAAGTATGGTAAAAAACCAGTAGAAGTTATGCCAGAAATTGCTTCTTATTGCGATTTAATCATGGGTAATTTATGGGCAGCTCATCAAATGTTAGGTACGGCATTAGATGATGCTTTGATAACTCAAGATGCTAAGAACGCTTATCTTCAACATGCAGAAAAAACATCCTTGGAGATTATGAGTAAATTTCCTAACTGTAAAGCAGTAGCTAATACCTTCAGGTTTGAAAACGGTGAAGGTATTAATTACTATACCACGTTTTATAAAGAGGCCAAACTACATGTATCTCAACAATATCAGGTAGATAAAATCATTAATAAAGTAGGAAGTGGAGATACCTTTATGGGTGGTTTACTCTTTGGTATATCATCTGGCTATAGCACACAAGATACTTTAGAATTTGCAACGGCGGCAGCTTTTAAAAAGCTTTTCATCCCAACAGATTCAACATCAACAACTAAAGAAGAAATATTACAAACTATAAAAGACTATGCCTCATAAACAAACTGTCTTAGACACCATTATTGGCCAGGGGATGCTGCCTCTGTTTTATCATGAAGATAAAGAGCTAAGTTTAGATATCATTAAAACCTTATACCAAGCAGGCGTAAAAACGCTAGAATACACCAACCGTGGTCCTGCTGCTTTAGAAAATTTTAGATATCTAAAATCACAATTAAAAGATCTTCCTGATTTTTATTTGGGTATAGGTACCATTAAGAACACCAAAGAAGCACAAGATTTTATTGATGCTGGTGCAGATTATATTGTTTGCCCTACGGTAAATGTTGCAGTAGGCGAATTGGTTAATAGTCTTGATATGCTTTGGATACCAGGCTGTATGACACCTACAGAAATTAGTACCGCACAAGGAGTTGGCGCATTATTGATTAAACTTTTCCCGGCAAATGTTTTAGGAACTGGTTTTGTAAGTGCTATAAGAGAACTTTTTGTTGGGCAGCATTTTATGCCAACAGGCGGTGTAGAAATCGAAGAAAAAAATATTAGAGAATGGTTTAAAGCCGGAGTTTCTGCAGTAGGAATGGGGAGCAAACTTATCAGTAAAGATGTAATGCAAAACAGAGCTTTAGATGAGTTAGCAAAAAATACAGCTGAAGCTTTTAGGCTCATAAAACTTTGTAAATAAATCCAAATTATATAAACCAAAATTAAAATGATGAACGAAAAAATAGGGAAATTCAGGTGGACAATATGTTCGCTTTTATTTTTTGCCACTACAGTTAATTATCTGGATAGGCAGGTATTAAGTTTACTGCAACCGTTGCTTGCAGAAGAATTTGGCTGGACAAATTCTGATTATGCCAATATTACAGCTGTTTTTCAGTTTGCGTATGCAATTTCTATGCTTTTTGCAGGGCGTTTAATTGATAAATTAGGAACTAAATGGGGTTTTGCTTGGGCTTTAATCATTTGGTCTTTAGCCGCTATTATTCACGCTTATGCAGAGGCTTTAGGCGAATTAGCATCTCCTCTCTTTATTTCTCTTGGTATTGCTTTACCAGTTTCTGTTATAGGATTCATGATAGCAAGAGCGCTATTAGGGTTTGGAGAGTCTGGTAACTTTCCTGCTGCAATTAAAGCTACTGCAGAGTATTTTCCTAAAAAGGAGAGGGCACTTGCCACAGGTATTTTTAATTCTGGCTCAAACGTAGGAGCTATTTTAGCACCTATAACAGTGCCTTGGGTAGCTTCACATTGGGGTTGGGAACTTACTTTTTGGATAATTGGAGCAATTGGTTTTTTATGGCTATTGTTTTGGTTTTGGCTTTATGAAACTCCTGCTAAGTCTTCTCGCTTAAGTGAAGCTGAAAGAGCTTACATCAACAGTGATATTGAAGATCAAAAAGTAGACACTACAAATGAAGTAGTAGAAAAAGTATCGTGGTTTAAGCTATTAGGATTTAAACAAACATGGTCTTTTGCTTTTGGGAAATTCATGACTGATGGTGTATGGTGGTTCTTTTTGTTCTGGCTACCAGCTTACCTTAAAGCACAATACGGTATGACAGGTACGGATATTATGTTGCCACTTTCTATACTTTATAGTATGACCATGTTTGGTAGTATAGGTGGAGGTGCTTTCCCTATGTATTTTATCAATAAAGGTTATAAACCATATGATGGAAGAATGAGAGCTATGTTTATTATTGCTTTATTCCCATTGGTAGTACTTTTAGCACCTGTTTTAGGTGAAATAAGCTTCTGGTTCCCTGTATTATTAATTGGTATTGGAGCTTCAGCACACCAAGCTTGGTCTGCTAATATTTTTACAACAGTTTCTGATATGTTCCCTAAGAAGTCAGTAGCATCTGTTACAGGTATTGGCGGTATGGCCGGAGGTTTAGGTGGTGTAGTTATGAGTAAGCTAGGTGGATACTTGTTTGATTATTATGAGAAACTTGGACATGTAGAAACAGGTTATACCATAATGTTTACTATTTGTGCTTTGGCTTATGTAGTAGCTTGGTCTGTAATGAAAACTTTAGTGCCAAAAATGAAAGCTGTAGAGATTTAATCTATGCTTTTAACTTTAGCTAAAAAAGCTGCCTTTTTGATAAGAGAGGCAGCTTTTTTTATGCACCGTTTGGATGAAGCGTAGTATCTAACATTATAGATTCAAATTCTTCAATAGGGTATTTACTTTCGATAATATTAATAAGCATTTCGGTAGCTTTTTTACCCATCTCAAAAGCAGGTTGTCTGATATATGACAAAGAAGGGTTTAACAACTCTACCAATTCTGAGTTACTAAAGCCTGCAACCAGAATATTACTATTTGTAGCATATTTTTTTAAAGTACTTAAGCAGCCAGTACTAAGTCTATCGCTGGCAACAAAAATGGCGTCTGGAGGGTCATGATCAATAAATTCTCTTACGGCAATTTCTACTTCCATTTTATCTCTTCCACCGTGTTTGCAGTATTTTATTAATTTATCATCTACCGGGATATTATGTTTTTTTAAAGCTTCTTCATAGCCTTTTTGTCTTTCGGCAGTAATAGAAAGTTGAGAGGCGTTTGCTAAATGGGCAATACGCTTGCATCCCTTCTTAATTAAAAATTCTGTAGCCTCAAAAGCACCTTTTACATTATTACTTGATACTTTATGAGTATTCATCGAGTTTAAAACCCGATCAAAAAAGACAATAGGTAAGCCTTGCTCATGTAATTTTTCTAAATGGCTATAATCTTTAGTTTCTGCACTTAAAGAAACTAATAAGCCATCAATAGAACGGTTAGCTAAGTGTTCTACGTTAATCACTTCTCGGTCATAACTATCATGAGTTTGTGAGATAATGACGTGGTAACCTTTGCTATAAGCAACAGATTCTATACCATCTATAGCTTGAGAAAAAAACTGATTGGCAACTTCGCAAACAATAACTCCAATAGAATAACTTCTTCTTTCTTTAAGGCTTAAGGCTATAGGATTTCTTTTGAAATTAACTTTCTCGGCATAGTCTAAAACTATTTTTTTTGTTTCTTCACTAATTTCATAACCGCCTCTTAAGGCTCTTGAAACCGTTGAAGTAGATAGATTTAAAGCTTTGGCTATATCTTTTATCGTAGTAGGTTTAAACATTAGGCTAAGTGGTTTAAAAAGCTTCAAGATAAATTTAGAAAAAATATACATAAAAGCCTTTTAAAGTTGAAAAAATGTTTAGCTGACATTTACGGTATCGATGCCGGCATCGATTGCGTAGTTTTTTTAAAGTAGATACTTTTTTTTTCTTTAAAAACTGTTTACCATTGTTCAAGCCAATTAAATAAACATATCATTTTACACCTACTCATAGCAAGATTTCCACTTGAAAAAGCTGGTCTATCATGATTTTTATTCATGCGGTTTTAATAACTCTAACCTAAAGTGTTAAAAATTATAAACAAAATTATGATTAAACGATTTCTACTGTTTTTAGTCTTGCTAAGCGTCATTGCGATGTCTGCTTTCTCACAGACAAGACAAATCACCGGTAAAGTAATTGACAAGTCTGGGGAGGCTCTCATAGGTGTAAGTGTAGGCATAAAAGGAACCAGCCAAGGAGCTACTACAGATGTTAATGGTTCATTTAAGTTAAATATCCCAAGTGTAGGTAACACAGTACTAGTTGTAAGATACATTGGTTTTAAATCAAAAGAAATTACGGTTGGTAGTCAAAATAATTTCAATATCACTTTAGAAGATGATACTAAATCTTTAGATGAAGTTGTAGTTGTTGGTTATGGTACTGTTAAAAAAAGTGATTTAACAGGTTCTGTTGGTGTTGTTACAGGTTCAGAATTAGCTAAAGTTCCAGTTCCAAACGTAGCAGAAGCCTTAACAGGAAAAATTGCTGGTTTACAGGTCGTTACCACAGAAGGTTCTCCTGATGCCGAAATTAAAGTAAGGTTAAGAGGAGGAGGTTCTATATCACAAGATAACTCACCTCTTTATATTGTGGATGGTTTTCCGGTAAGTAGTATCAACAACATAGCGTCATCAGATATAGAAAATATTACTTTTTTAAAGGATGCTGCTTCAACCGCTATTTATGGTTCTAGAGCGGCAAATGGGGTAATTGTTATCACAACTAAAGAAGGAAAAGAAGGGAAAATTAGTGTAACGGCTAATGCTTATGCTGGTTTTAGAACCATTACTAAAGAGCTAGAGGCTTTGAGTCCTTACGAGTACGTATTATATCAATACGAACTTGATCAAACTACTACCTTTCAAAATTATTATGGGGTTTATCAAGATTTAGACATCTATAAATCAGTTCAAGGAAGTAATTGGCAAGACCAAGTATTTGGTAGAAACGCTTCTCAAGAGTTTTATAATTTAGGAATTAGTGGAGGCTCAAAAAATACCAGATACAACTTTGGTTTAACAAGAAATAAAGAACAAAGTGTGATGATAGGCTCTGGTTACGAGCGTAACAACTTAAATTTTAAACTCAATACAGATATCTCATCTAAACTAAGTGTAGACTTTAATACAAGATTATCTTATTTATTAATAGACGGTGCGGGTGTAAACGTTGGCTCTGGAGCTACTACACGTTTAAGAAACTCTATAAAATATGCACCAACAAGAGGTTTAAGAGGTTTTGAACAATCATTGGTAGATGATGATGACTTTATTGATGCAGAAACTCAAAGTTTATTGTATAATCCGGTAGAATCTGCTCTGGATGAATATAAAAAGCAATACAGGTTTAATAACAACTTAAACGCGGGCTTAAAATGGAAAATCACCAAGAAGTTTTCTTTCAGAACCGAAGGTGGATACGAATTTAGATACGATAAAACAGATAACGTTTGGGGGCCGGCAACCTCAAATGCTAGAAATTATGCTGGGCAGCCTATAGGAAATGTATCCTCTTTAAATGGCAATTCCTACCGTGTAGCTAACTATTTTACTTATGATAACAATAAATTTTTAAGTAAAAATCATGCTTTAAATGTTGTAGCAGGTCAAGAACTTTTATCATCGGGTTTTAAATCAGTTACCAATGAGTCTAGATTTTTCCCGGTAGATATGAGTGCTGATGATGTATTAGCAAATTTTAATTTTGGTACAGCAATACCAACAGTAAGCTATATTTCTCAGGATGATCGTTTATCATCTTATTTTGGAAGATTAAACTATACTTTTAAAAATAGATACATCCTAACCAGTACTTTAAGAGCAGATGGTTCAAGTAAATTTGCTCCGGGTAACCGTTGGGGATATTTTCCTTCAGTAGCAGTAGCTTGGAAAATGACTGAGGAAAATTTCCTAAAATCCCAAGCAGATTGGTTACAACAATTAAAATTAAGAGCTAGTTATGGTAGTACGGGTAATAATAGAATTCCAAATAATGCTTGGCAATCTATTTATACCACCAATAATGAAAACAAGCCATATTTCTTGAACGAGGTAGAGTCTAGCAACTTTATCCCGGGTAACTTTTTATATAATCCAGAATTAAAATGGGAAACTACTGTTAACAGTAACGTTGGTTTAGATGCAAGTTTATTTAACGGAAGGATTAATGTAGTTTTTGATGCTTATTTAAATAAAACTAAAGATTTATTAGTACAAGCGCCTTTAGCACAAAGCTCTGGTTTTCCTAGTCAATACCAAAACTTTGGCAGTACTTCAAACAGAGGTATTGAGCTAACCTTGGATGGTTATATCATTGATAAAAAAGATTTTAAGCTTTCTGCATCTGTTAATTTTGGTATCAATAGAAATAGAGTTGAAGAGTATAAAAATGGAGATGCTAACTTCAAGTTATTTACTTCTGGTTGGAATGGTACAGCACAACCTCTTGAAGACTATCTCATACAACAAGGTTTGCCAGTTGGGCAAATGTTTGGATATGTAACCGATGGGATGTATTCATTTAATGATTTTACTTGGAATGCAGGAGCTCAAAAATGGGATCTTGTATCAGGCGTACCAAATAACAGTGCTTTAATTTCTGCAAATTATTTTGGCCCAGGAACTCTTAAGTTTAAAGATATAAGCGGTCCTGACGGGGTGCCTGATGGTGTAATCAATAGTTTTGATAGAACGGTTATTGGTAACTCAAACCCAAAACATATTGGTGGCTTTAACTTGGTAGCAAAATATAAAGCATTTGATTTGTTTGCGGCTTTCAACTGGACTTATGGGAACAGTATTTACAATGCCAATAAATTAGATTTTACCTCTTTCCTTTTATCTAGGAGATATCAAAACTTAACATCAGAAATGAGTATCAATAATAGGTTTACTACTATTGATCCGTTAACAGGTAATAATATTGCTTATGGCAGATTTGGAGATCCACAAAGATTACAAGAGCTTAATCAAAATGCTTCTATTTGGCATCCGTTAATGACACAAACTCCTTTACATTCTTGGGCTATAGAAGATGGGTCTTTCTTAAGATTAAATACTTTAACATTAGGCTATACCTTACCTAATAAGGTTTCTAAAAGATTAGGTATGAGTAATTTAAGATTGTATGTAACTGGTTATAACTTGTTTATCATTACCAACTATACAGGTTTTGATCCAGAGGTGGACGCCAGAAGAAACCCACCTGTAACGCCAGGAGTAGACTACTCTGCTTATCCAAAGAGTCGCTCATTTATTGGAGGAATTAATGTTACATTTTAATGAAGTTGATTATGAAACAGAGAATATTAATAGCAATATTAGCTTTAACTAGCTTTAGCATAGTATCTTGTAATAAAGATTATTTAGATACCTCATCACCATCAGAATTTACATCAGATTTGGTGTTTACATCGCCAACTTATACAGATTATGCTGTTACTGGTATATATGCTTTGCTTACACAAGACCAAATGTATTCTGCAAGGTTATCACTTAATTATGCCACCAATTCTGATATAGAGATTGTTGGCGCAGATGCAAACAGTTATAAAGAAAATACTAACCGTGGATTATCAAATTATTTAGGTACACCTGATAATAACTCTATCTCAAGAGAGTGGACATTAATTTATAAGATGATAGAAAGAGCTAATCTTTGTATCGATGGGATTAAAAAAAGTCCGGTAATGTCTACTGCCGATTCTACCAAAATGAAAGCCTACTTGGGTGAGGCTTTAACCCTAAGAGCTTTAGCTTATTTTGAATTGGTTAAAAATTGGGGCGATGTACCTTATAAAGCAGAGCCTACAAAGTTTGATCTTTCTAACGTTTACCTACCAGTAACCGATAGAGATACTATTTATGACAACATCATTGCTGATTTATTAGAGGCAGAAAAATATGTTCCTTGGGTTAAACAAGGTAATTATACAAGTGTAGAGCGTGTAACTAAAGGCTTTATCAAAGGTTTAACTGCCAGAATAGCCTTGTTTAGAGGTGGATATTCTATCAGAAACAAACCGGGTTTCCCTACAGAAAGAGGTAGCGATTGGAGAAAATATTACCAATTGGCCAATCAGAAATGTAGTGAGGTGATGCAACAAGGAGTGCATCAGTTAAATAACAACTATATAGATGTCTGGAAAAAATTATGCCGTTTAGAACTTGATGGTACTTTTAATGAGAACTTATTTGAGGTAGCACATGGTTTAGGAAGAAGTGGCGAGATGGGCTATTCTATAGGAATTAGGTTTTACACCAATGCTAAATACGGTTTTGGTAATAATGCCAATGTGGTAAATACAACGGCTTATTATTTCTACATGTTTGATGCCAAAGATATAAGAAGAGATAACACCATAGCTTATTATACTTATAGCAATAGTGCGGGCGATGTAAAAGAGATATTCCAAACCAACCCTTTGTCTTACAATTTTGCTAAATGGGATCAACGTTTTATGGGCGAAAAATGGTCTGCGCTAAATAAAGCAGCTCAGGGAAAATTTGGATACGGTATCAATTGGGCAGTAATGCGCTACTCAGACATCTTATTAATGTTTGCAGAAACAGAAAATGCACTTAACGGAGCGCCTACTGCTGCTGCTAAATTAGCCTTGAAACAAGTAAGAAGAAGAGCATTTATAGAGGCAGATCGTCCTGCAAAAGTAGAAGCTTATGTTGATGCACTTAATAGCGAGTCGGCGTTTTTTAATGCTATTGTTGATGAAAGAGCATTTGAATTTGGCGGAGAAGCTATTCGTAAGTATGATTTAATTCGTTGGAACTTATTAACCGCTAAAATTCAGAAGCAAAGAGATGATTTCAAGAAAATGTTAGCCGGTACAGCTCCTTATGATGCTTTACCAAAGTTCTTATTTTATAAATATGAAACTAATAACGAAATCTTAGAAAAATCAACCATAAACTTCTACACAGATCGTGGAGCTGTAGATATAGCAGGTTTTACTAGAATACCATGGTTATCTGGTTCAACAGCAGCAAATATCACCAGTTATATAGAGCGTATAGATTTATTTAGCAGCGGTCTTAACTCGGCAGGTGTAGAAAACAGGCATTTATACCCAATTCCTAATTCTGTTATTAGCGAATCTCAGGGTACTCTTAAAAACGGATATAACTTTTAATAGATAAACAGTTATGAAAACAATAAAGAAGATATTTTTACAAGTCTTTGTTATAGGCTTAATCATAACAGGATTGTCTTCCTGTAAAAAAACTTTAGAATGGGAGGTTGATGAAAGTTTTGATAGACTGTTTCGTCCTTCAGAATTAACTGCTTCTGTAAGCGGTGTTACAGCAACCTTAACTTGGAAAGGCAAGCCAGCTACAAATTCTTATGTGGTTGAATTAAGTAAGGATAGTTTGCAGTTTTCGCAGATTGTAAGTACTTATAAAACTCAAGGTGTTAAAACTGCAAACGGATATAGTTTTGAAATCCCAGATTTGTTAGATCCTACAACCAGATATTCTGCAAGAATAAAAGGTATAGATACTACCGATGTTAAAAATGAATCGCAATGGACAGCTGTTACTTTTAAAACAGCCACAGAGCAAATTATGCTAAATGTAACTCCTGCCGATGTAACCACAACTACAGTAGTTTTAAAATGGAGAATACCTAATCAAGTTTCTCATTTCATGATTGGAACAAACAGGTATGATATCTCGGCTCAAGAAAAAGCAGCAGGAACAAAAACTATCACTGGTTTAACTCCAGACAATGGTTATACAGCAGTTTTATACTATAATAATTCTATTAGGGGTTCTCAGCCATTCCGTACTTTATCACTATTACCAACTGGACCCAATGTTGTTAATGTTGGAGCAACAGATGATTTAGCTGCTTTATTACAGAATGCTGCTAATGGGACTATATTTGTACTATTACAAAATTCTGTTTATAGCTCAGATAACACGGTTGTTTTACCAGCCAATACGTCTATTACCATTTACGGTCAAGATGGGCCAAATAAGCCAATAGTAGCTTTAAACGGGATAACACTTGGTGCAGCCCATGGCACTATTAAATTTGAAAATATAGATTTAAGCGGTTATCAATTTGGAGACCCAACAAAGGCTAAGCGTAATTATATATTTAACCAAAGTCTTTCTTCTAACACTACAGAAATAATATTTGAAAACTGTATCATCAGGAATTTTGTAAATACGCCAATGCGTATGCAAGGTGCAAACCCAATTACTATAGATAAGTTTACCGTTAATAAATGTATTGTTTATGATATTGGCGATAATGCCTCTAATGGTACTTATGCGTTTATAAATACCAACGTAGCTACAGGTAAAATCAATAATATCACTATTACCAATAGCACATTTTATAAAATAGGTTATGGTTTAATATTGCATAACCTGGCACCAACAAATGCTTTAATTATAGAGAATAATACCTTTAACAATGTTGTTGGTAACGCAAGATATCTTATTGATTATAATGCGCAAAACGTAACTACTTTCTCTTTCAAGAACAATATTATTGGTAAAACTTTATCTCCTACGGCATCTGCAAGAGGCATACGTTACGGAGGAACTTCTTTGGTGGTAGTAAATTCTTATAAAACTACTGATGCTGTAATTTCTGCTAATGCTATTCCTAATATCATAGATTATAATAATGCAAGCACTGCATTATTCACCAATCCAGATAATGGTAATTTCACCATCCTAGATAATTCCTTTATAGGGAAATCTGATTCTGGAGACCCTAGATGGCGTAAATAAATATTATAAAGCAGGAGAGGCTTTTTGGCACTCCTGCTTTTAAAACTTCTATTCAAAAGTCATGTCAAAAAATATTTTAAGCTTTATAGTGATAGCCCTGTTCTGCTTTACCTCTTGTAAAAAGAACAAGGTTAATACTGGCTTTACAGATTCTGTAATTCCGAAAGAAAATTTACCTGAAAGAGTTATAGAAACAGCCGTTGCTTTTCCAGGTGCAGAAGGCGCTGGTAAAAATACAACCGGAGGGCGAGGAGGAAGAGTTATTAAAGTAACTAATCTTAACGATAGTGGTACAGGAAGCTTAAGAGCTGCCGTTGATGCTACTGGCCCTAGAATAATCGTTTTTGAAGTTTCGGGTAATATCAAACTTAAAAGTCGTCTACAAATAAGAAATGGCGATGTCACCATAGCTGGTCAAACAGCTCCTGGTGATGGAATTTGCTTGCAAGACTATGAAACTAACATAGCTGCCAACAATGTCATCATCAGATATATGAGATTTAGGTTGGGAGATACCAACGTGGCAACCATAGAAAGCGATGCTTTATGGGGCAGAGAAATAGAAAATATTGTGTTAGACCATTGTTCTATCAGTTGGTCTATAGATGAGACAGCATCTTTCTATCACAATAAAAACTTTACCATGCAGTGGTGCATCATTTCAGAAAGTATGAATAACTCTGGCCACTCTAAAGGAGCACATGGTTATGGAGGTATTTGGGGAGGAAGTCCGGCTACTTTTCATCATAACTTATTAGCACATCATACCAATAGAAACCCACGTTTTGATGGTGGTAAAAGATACAGTGGTGGTAGTGGTACAGGGATAGGTAAATACGGTGCCGATAAAATTGACTATAGAAATAACGTAGTTTACAATTGGAGTGGTAATAGTACTTATGGTGGTGAGAACGGCGAATATAATATGGTAAATAATTATTATAAATACGGACCGGCTACCCCATCTACCAGAAGAAACAGAATTATGCAAGTTTCTAAGGATAATACTACCGGAGCAACAAACCCTGCAGATTATGGTGTTGGTTATGGTACTTTTTATATCGCAGGTAATTTTGTTTTTGGAAACCCTACAGTAAGTGCAGATAATTGGAACGGAGGTGTTGATTTTGATTCTGGAGTTACCAAAGCCATGGCACAAAAAACATCACCATTTGAGGCTGTTGTTATACCTGTACATACCGCAGAACAAGCTTATGCAGCAGTACTAAGTTATGTTGGTTCGAGTTTAAAACGAGACGCAATTGATACCAGAATTATAAATGAAGTAAGAAACGGTACAACAACTTTTAACGGTTCTATTTCGGGGCTTCCGGGTATTATAGATAAACAAGGGGATGTAGGTGGATGGCCAACGCTTGTACAAACAGCAGTTTTGCTAGATACCGATGGTGATGGAATGCCCGATGATTGGGAAAAAGCAAAGAAATTAGATCATACCAAAGCTAACGCCAGCGGTAGAGATTTAAGTACAGCATACGATAATATTGAAGTTTATATCAATAGTATAGTGGCAACAATTACAGAAAATCAATACAAATAAGCTCCATTAACATGAAATATAATACCTCGCTTATTTTGTTGTTACTAATTGGGTTTGCAACCATAGCATGTAAAAAGAATAAGGTTAATACTGGTTTTACAGATACAGTAATACCTCAAAACAACTTACCGGTAAAAATTACCGAAACAGCACTAGCTTTCCCTGGTGCCGAAGGTTTTGCTAAAGATATTACTGGCGGACGTGGAGGTAGAGTTATAAAAGTAACCAATCTTAATGATGCAGGTACCGGAAGCTTAAGGGCAGCTATTGAGGCTACAGGCGCAAGAATTATTGTGTTTGATGTTTCTGGAACTATTGTTTTAAAAAGCCGACTTCTTATAAGAAATGGCGATGTTACCATAGCTGGACAAACAGCACCAGGAGAAGGTATATGTTTAAGAGATTATGAGGTTGGTGTTGACGCAGATAATGTTATTATTAGATTTCTTAGGTTTAGGATGGGCGATGCTGCTCAGCAAGAAGGCGATGCTTTAGGTGGCAGATTTAGGAAGAAAATTATGGTAGATCATTGTTCTATGAGCTGGTCTACCGATGAATGTGTGTCTTTTTACGCAAACGAAGATTTTACTTTACAGTGGTGTATTATAGCAGAAAGTTTAAGAAACTCGGTTCATGGCAAAGGAGCACATGGTTATGGTGGTATATGGGGCGGCAGAAGAGCCTCTTTTCATCATAATTTAATGGCTAACCATGATAGTAGAAATCCTAGACTTGGGGAAGAAGCAGGTAAATCCTTTGCTTTAACAGATTTGGTTGATATTAGAAACAACGTATTCTATAATTGGGGAAATAATAGTATGTATGGCGGCGAAGCTATGAATGTTAACATCGTAAATAATTATTATAGACCTGGTCCTGCTACAACAAAAAATGAACGTATTTTATCTATCGATAAGAATAAAGACGCAACAACAGAAGTATATGATATTTGGGGCAAATTCTACGTGGATGGCAACTTTGTAGAAGGTAGTAGTAGAGCTACCAATGATAATTGGGTTTATGGCATTTATAATCAGTTCCATAGCAGTTATGGTACAGTTTCAGAAGCAGATAAAGCCAGTATGCGTTTAGCAAACGCTTTACAAATTAATAGTAATGTAACTACACAATTAGCAACTACTGCTTATGAGCGAGTATTAGAATTTGCAGGTGCCTCATATAAAAGAGATGCTGTTGATACCAGAATAGTGCAACACGTAAAAAATAAAACTTTTACCGCACAAGGTTCTAATGGTAGTACCAATGGTATCATAGATACACAAACAGATGTAGGAGGTTGGCCAACACTTAATCAAACCGCAGTTTTAACTGATACCGACAGTGATGGGATGCCAGATGATTGGGAAAAAGCAAAAAAAATAGACCATACCAAAGCCAATGCTAATAGTAGAGATTTAAGTACTGGTTATGATAATATTGAAGTTTATATCAATAGCTTAGTAAGCTCCATAATAGAAAATCAAGTTAAATAAATGAATAAAATATATAGCTTAATTGCCATCTTTTTTTTCTTTATGATGGATGTTATAGCGCAGCCTATAGCCTTTCCTGGTGCAGAGGGCTTTGGTAAATATACAACCGGTGGCAGAGGCGGGAAGGTTTACATTGTAAGCAACTTGGATGATGATGGTGAGGGAAGTTTAAGAGTAGCAGTTACAGCTAAACATCCCAGAATAGTGGTTTTTACTGTTTCTGGCACCATTCATCTAAAATCTAGATTAAATATCAGTAAAAATATAACTATAGCTGGCCAAACCGCACCTGGCGATGGTATCTGTATTGCAGATTATCCGGTAAGTTTAGCTGGTGATAATATCATCATTAGATACTTACGTTTTAGAATGGGAGACCGTTATCAAAATGGAGGTAAAGTACCCGGCTCTGGTAGTGATGATGCCATGAGTATTTCTAAAAGGAAAAACATCATCATAGACCATTGCAGTTTAAGTTGGAGTACCGATGAAGTATTATCCGCTTACGGTGGCGATAGTACCAGCCTTCAATGGAATATCATTTCAGAACCGCTAAATTATTCTTATCATTTTGAAGAAGGCGATACTGATTTTGAAAAACACGGTTACGGAGGTATTTGGGGAGGCTCAAATTTATCTGCACATCATAATCTTTTTATCCATTGTAACAGCAGAACACCCAGATTTAACGGAGCTCGTTTAGGTTCTACAGATGAGTTTGTAGATTTTAGAAATAACGTAATCTATAACTGGGGGCATAATAATGTTTATGGTGGCGAAGGAGGGAAATACAATATCGTTAACAATTACTATAAGTTTGGGCCATCAACCAACCAAAATATATTTAACAGAATTGTTAACCCTTCGGTAGACAAAAATGGTAAACACGGGCAGTTTTACGTTGCCGGAAACAGCGTTTATAAATCATCAGAAACCACTAGAAATAATCTTAAAGGCATTCAGTTTGATAAGAAAGCCGATAGTTTAAGTAAACAAAATGCTGTTTTAAAACATCCTTTTAAAGTTTTGGATGGTAAAAATCAATCGGCAAAAAAAGCTTATAAAGTAGTTTTAAAAGGTGTAGGCGCAAGCTACAGAAGAGATACTTTAGATAGCAGATTGATTAATGATGTGAAGAAGCAAAAGGGTAGGATTATAGATGTGCAAGGCGGCTTTAAACACGGCACAAGTTACGAAGAAAGCAAAATTGCTTGGCCGTTTTTAGCATCAGAAAAAGCAAAAGTAGATACAGATAAAGACGGTATGCCGGATGATTGGGAAACTAAAAATAAGTTAAATCCAAAATCGGCAGATGACCATCAATTATATAATTTAAGTAAAGATTATACCAACTTAGAAGTATACATCAATAGCTTAACAAAGTAATTTATAAATAGATGAAATTCTTAAAACAAATAAGTTTTGTTTTTTTGGCTGTTATGGTTTTAGCTTTTAACCAAGCTAAAGATAAAACAACTCTTTATTTAATTGGCGATTCTACCATGTCTCAAAAAAGTATAAAAGCTTATCCAGAAACTGGTTGGGGCATGCCTTTTACTCACTTTTTTGATTCTACAGTAGTGGTAGAAAATCATGCACAAAACGGTAGAAGTACCAGAACTTTTATAGAAGAAAACAGGTGGCAGCCCATCTTAAATAAGTTGAAAAAAGGAGATTATGTATTTATCCAATTTGGGCATAATGATGAAGTACCAAGCAAAAAGAGCTATACTACTGAAAAGGATTTTAAAGCCAATCTTTTAAAGTTTGTAAAAGAAAGCAAATCAAAGAAAGCTATCCCCGTTTTAATTACACCCGTTGCCAGAAGAAAATTTAATGCTGAAGGTAAGATTGTAGATACACACGAAGTTTATGCTGCTTTGGTAAGAGAAGTGGCTAAAAAAAATAAAGTCCCTTTGATAGATTTATCTGTTAGTAGCATGAAACTACTTCAAGATTTTGGGGTAGAAAAATCTGCCCATTTATTTAATCATTTAGCGCCTGGTCAAAATCCTAATTATCCAAGTGGAAAAATAGATGACACACATTTTAACGAGTTAGGAGCCCGGTATATGGCGCAATTGGTATTGGCAGAAATAAAATCGTTAAACTTAGCCATTAGCTCAAAAATCATTAAACCTGTAAAAAAATAGCCGTGATAAGAATTTATATTTTAGCTATTGTTTTCATCTTAAGTTCATTTAAACTTACAGAAGATAAGCCTTTAACTATCTGGTTGATTGGAGACTCTACCATGGCGCAAAAGCCTACAAATAAATTTCCTGAACATGGCTGGGGAATGCCTTTTGCCAACTATTTTAACCATGCTGTACAAGTAAAAAATAAGGCTAAAAATGGGAGAAGTACCAGAACATTTTTACAGGAAAATCTTTGGCAGCCAATTGTAGATTCTTTGCAAGAAGGAGATTATGTTTTTATACAATTTGGGCATAATGATGAAAGTCAGAAACATCCGGATAGATATACTTCTCCGGAAGATTATAGAATAAATCTATTAGAGTTTATCAATGAAACTAAGGCAAAAAAAGCAACGCCTATTTTACTAACTCCGGTTTCTAGAAGATATTTTGATAAAGAGGGGAAAATTAAACAAACGCATTTGCTTTATTCTGATGTGGTTAGGGTATTAGCTAAAGAGCAAAACGTTATGGTTATTGATTTGGATGAGAAGAGTAGAAACTTGTATCAGCAATTTGGTGATGAAGACTCTAAACTGTTATTCCTTGATTTTCCTTCTGGCTTACATCCTAATTATCCTGAAGGCGCTAAAGACGGAACTCATTTTAACGAATATGGTGCCAGAAGAATTGCCGAATTGGTGCTGCAAGAGATAAAAAAACAGCAAATTGGTTTAACAACATATATTGTAAAATAATGCGTAATTTTTTAAAGTATCTTTTCTTTTCGATGATGTTTATATCTCAAATACATCTAGCTAAAGCTAAAGATTACCATTTTATTGTTGATGCAAAAGGTAAAGGAGATTTTAAAACCGTACAAGAGGCTATAAACGCAGTTCCTGATTTCAGAAAGCAAACAACCATTATTTACATTAAAAATGGTGTTTACAAAGAGAAATTGATTTTACCAGGGTCAAAAAAAATGGTAAAATTTATTGGTGAAAGTAAAGAAAAAACGATTTTAACTTTTGATGATTTTGCTGCCAAGCTTAACAAATTTGGTGAACCCATTGGTACATCTGGGTCTTCTTCTTTTTATATTTATGGGGATGATTTTAGTGCCGAGAATATTACATTTCAAAATTCATCTGGTCCGGTTGGACAGGCAGTAGCAGTACAGGTCATTGGAGATCGTATACATTTTAAAAATTGTAGATTTCTAGGCTATCAGGATACACTTTATACCTACGGATATGGTAGTAGGCAATATTATGAAAACTGTTATATAGAGGGTACAACAGATTTTATTTTTGGTGCAGCAACCGCTTTATTTAAGTCTTGCGAAATTTACAGTAAAAAAGGAGGCTCGTTTGTAACCGCAGCGTCAACGCCAGATACTATCAAGTACGGTTATGTATTTATAGATTGTAAACTCACGGGTGATGCGCCAGAAAATTCTACTTATTTAGGTAGGCCTTGGCGTCCTTTTGCAAAAACCGTTTTTATCCATTGCGATTTAGGGAAACACATAAAACCAGAAGGCTGGGATTTTTGGGGTAAAGAAAGCAATAAGCGTACTGCTTTTTATGCCGAGTATCAGAACAAAGGCGAAGGTTTTAAACCAGAACAACGTGTAAGTTGGTCTTTTCAATTAGCAGAAAATCAGATAGATAGTTATAAAATGGAATTAATTTTAAAAGATTGGATTCCGAAATAACCTAAGATAAACTTGTTTTAAACAAGTGGTATTTTGAATGTTAGCTAAGACGATAGGCCTGAGAATCTATCGTCTTTTTTTATTTCCTTTTTACTACATCGTTCCCGGCAACGATTGCATAGATTTATTTGCCTAAATGCCTGTTTTTCAATTAAAAACTTAGTAGAATTGGATAGCCAATTAAATAAACCTAAGCTTAAAATCATTCTGGTAAAGCCAATTTTCCATTAATGCCTTTAAATTTTAGGTTTTAAAAAATTAACCAATTAATAAATTTTAATTTCTAGATTATGATTAAAAAATTACTTAATTATTTATTTATTTTAACCCTAATAGTATTTAGTTCGTTACAAGTTATAGCACAAACGGATGTTTCTGCTATATGGGTCCCATCTTCTACTGCATTATCAATAAATCCTGCAACTACTTCTGCAAATATTTCGGCAACAACTGGATTGGGAGCTACCATGAAAATTTTTGCGTTTAATCAAACTACTAGTGGTGCAGTTTCAGATGCTGATAATAAGTGGCTAAGGGTCGCTATACCCCATCCACTTGCAGCTGCTAATCCATCACTCCCTTGGTCTGGAGTACCTGAAGGGAATTACGACCCAACAGAATATTTAGAGTTCACGATGAAATCAGACGATGGTAAATGGTTACAATTAACGAGTATTAATGTTCCTTTAATAGCTTTTGGATCTGGGGACGTACGTATGGTTGCTCGGTATTCTGTAGATGGGACAGCTGAAAGTGATTTTAAATTTTTCTATAAAAAAGCTAATTATTGGGTGCAAACATCTGGAAGCACAGGAGAAGTTAAAGAGGTTGCTTTAACTCCAGCAGATCGGTTAACGGTAAGAAGAAATAGGAATACGGTAGGTACTGACGGTGGACAAGTAACTTTAGATCAAATAACTTTGAAATTTACTGGCTTACAAATTAATGTTGCTCCTGGTAAAACATTTCGTGTTAGATTATATCCTTTTATGAGGTCTGAGCCTTCTTCTACGGGTTCAAGAGGAATCCAGATTAGGGAGTCAATTTCACTAACAGGTAAAACAAGTGATGCCGCTCTAGCAACTGATGAGCCTCTTCCCCTAGACTTCCTTTCTTTCACAGCTAAACCATCAACTTTAGGTGCCGTTAATTTAGATTGGAAAACTACTAACGAGGTTAATACAAAAAATTTCGAAGTTCAAAGCAGAACAGCTCATACAGAATTTAAAACTATTGGCACTGTAAGAAGTAAAAACACATCTGGTATTCATCAATATACCTTTTCAGATGATAAACCTGCTGCTTCAACAGTGTATTACAGATTAAAGCAAATTGATAACGACGGAAAATTTAAATATAGCGATGTGGTTTCTGCAAATGTTAAGTCTAGTTTATCAGTAAAAATCTATCCAAATCCTGTAAGTAGTGTGTTAAGTGTAAGTCATCCAGGTGAAGTTTCACGATTAACAATTGTTAACTTACAAGGTAAAAAGTTAATACAACAGACCATAGCTCTAAGCGCCACCTCAACAGAAGTAAATGTTTCATCGCTTCAAGCTGGTACTTATATCATCATGGTAGAAGGTAAAGGAATAAAATCATCTTTAAAATTCTTAAAAAAATAACCTAATCATCCTTAACAAAAGGGCGTGTTCCTTTTAAAAAGTCACGCCCTTTATTTCTCTGTCATTTATTTCAATGAAAAAGTTTTGCTTATTCATATGGGTTGTTTTTTGTCTAAATTTTGAGCATTTAGTTGCGGCACAATATACTGTAAGTACCGTTACAGAGCTAAGGAGTGCTATTACAGCTGCTGTTGCTGGAGATGTGATTTTGTTAAACGGAGGTACTTACACCTTTACCACAAGATTAGAAATCAAGAATAAAAGTGGCAATGCTACACAGAAAATTACCTTAATGGCTAATCCAAGTAGTGCTTCAAGACCTCGGTTTGATTTCTCTGCAATGCCAGAAAATAGTAGCAATATTGGCGTTTTATTGGATAATGCACACTATTGGCACATTAAAGGAATTGATGTTTTTAAAGCTGGTGATAATGGGATGCAAATTAAAACATCAAATAATAATATTATTGAGTTTTGTACTTTTTCAGAATGCTATGATACTGGTTTACAAATAGATAATGGTTCTTCTTCTAATTTAATTTTAAACTGCGATTCATATTTTAATGCCGATTCTGGGATAGAAAATGCAGATGGATTTGCTTGTAAAATGAATGCAGGTACCGGAAATATTTTTAGAGGTTGCAGGGCATGGCAAAATCTTGATGATGGCTGGGATGGATATCTAAGAGGGACAGATAATATCACCACAACTTATGAAAACTGTTGGGCTTTTGATAATGGGAAACTAAAGTCTGGTGCTATAAGTGGAGGCGACGGTAACGGTTTCAAAACCGGAGGTAGTGATTTAAAAGATTTAAAGCATCATGCTATTTATAAAAATTGTATAGCAGCAAGAAATGTAAAAAAAGGATTTGATCATAATAGCAATCGTGGCGAGGTAAGTCTTTACAACTGCTCGGCCACAGAAAATAATACCAATATGGGATTTGGAAGCACAAATCCTTTGGCTAAACTCGTCATAAAAAACACTTTAACATTAGGTACAACAGGCACTGTTACTGCTACAGTTTTAGATGTAACACATTGTAGTTGGAATAGTAATCCTTCAGTTACTGTTTCTAATACAGATTTTGCAAGTGTAAATATTGCAGAATTAAAAAATCCACGAAAAGTAGATGGAAGCCTCCCTGATATTGACTTTCTAAAATTGGTTTCTGGTAGTGATTTAATAGATAAAGGAACTTCAGTAGGGTTGCCTTTTTTAGGCTCAGCACCAGATTTAGGCGCTTTTGAATACGTATCGTCTTTGCCTTTAAATTTATTGAAATTCGAGGGTCAAAGAACTCCATATGGTGTAAAATTATCATGGTTAACTACTAATGAAGTAAACACCCAAGATTTTGAAGTTTACAAAAGAAGTAATACTGATTTTATTAAAATCCATACTACACAAGCAAAAAACACCTCTGGTACCCATTATTATGAGTTTATTGATGACAACCCTATAGATGGATATTCATACTATCAGCTGAAGCAAAATGATAAAGATGGTAGATTTTCTTTTAGTGATATGGTATTAATATCATCTACAAAAAAATCTAGTGGTCTTTCTGTATATCCAAATCCGGCTAAGGATATTCTTAAAATAAAGGGGGCGTTAAATGATGCTCAAAGTGTCAAAATTATATTCGAGAATCTAATTAATCAGAAGGTTTTAGAGCAAGTTTTAAACTTTAATGAAGGTGAAAACACCATAAATATCCAACACTTACCATCAAGTATTTATTTAATCTATTTAATTAAAAATAATCAAAAGCTATTCATACAAAAGTTTTTAAAAATCAACTAAATAAGAACTAGCTCAAAATAATATCAAATAAAAACAAGTATTATGAAAAGAATTATCTATGTTTTATTCCTGTTAATTTCTTTAGTAAATAGTGCTTCGGCTCAAAGCGTTACAGCTACTTGGTCACTATTAACTAATACTTCCGGAACAGCATCAGGAGGAGGATTAACATTAAGTAACCAAAACTTAGGGAGTGCTATATCTGGCGTTCAATATGGCTCTACTTTTGGAACTGTAACAGGATGGCAAAGGGTAGCCTCAACTGTTACTTTACCTACTAGTTATAATGCAAATTCATATGTTGAATATGCAGTTACTGTACCTGCAGGTAAAAAAATTACCATTAGTAATATTAATTTTAGTGCATTAGGAGGAGGAACAAGTGGTGCAAGAATGGCTGTTTTTTACTCTTTAAATGGTTTTCTAAACTCATCTTCTGCTGGGGCTATTAGTTATAACAATATAAGTTATGTTAATGATACAGGAACTGGGGCAGTAAGTTTATTAAATACAAGTACAACGCCACTTACGGGGCAAGAAGTGGCTAACATAAACACAAATATAGAAGTAGGTCAAAATAAAACGCTCACCATAAGAATTTATGTATGGGCAGGTTCAACAGGTAGATATTTTACTTCTAAAGATTTTAAGTTAACAGGAGTTATAGCAGATGACACTACACCTGTTTTACCTCGTTATACCGTTAACACAATAGTTAATAATAATAGTGCGGGTACAGTTATTAAAACTCCCAACAGTACTGATTATGAACAAGGTTCTTCTCTTAGTATACAGGCAGTAGCCAATTTTGGTTATAGATTTGTAAAATGGATTAATACGGATAATAATGCAGATTTATCTACAACCAATCCGTACGTAATCACAGTAAATGCCTCACAAAATATTACAGCTGTTTTTGAGACCCTCACTACATACAGTTTTACTCTTAATAAAATTGGTTCTAACTGGGGTGAAGTTAATTTATCTCCAGCCCCAACAAATGGAAGATATGTTGAAGGTACAGAAGTAACCATGACGGTTATTCCTAATCGGGTAACCAGTTTTAGCTATTGGGATGATAATTCTACAGCATTACAAAAAATTGTAACTATTAATTCTGATAAAACTTTTACAGCAACTTTTGATGAGATTCCTTTTATTGTTGGCTGGGATTTTAAATCAGAGAACCCTAAAATTAACCGTACTGGAGATTTTTACTCAGAGTCTAGTAATACCGGGTTGATATCTATTCATGAGCCAAACGGCACAGCTGTAAACTGGTTATCTAACACTGGCTCTTTTTCTCCTGCTTATCCAAATTTAAGGTTTTGGACAGCAGCGGCTAATTTTTTAACCAATCGTAGGTATTTAAAAGCACAATTTACAACAACCGGGTATAAAAATATTCAGGTAAAATCTATGATTACGGCTAATTATCAAGCCTATTCTGTACAAAGACTCCAATATTCTTTAGATGATATTACCTATACAGATGTTGCAAGTGTTGATATCACAAGCGTTTACAATACTGCTTGGAAAGACTTAAATGTTACTTTACCTGTTGCAGCAGAAGGACAAGCTAGAGTTTATTTAAAATGGATTGCTGATACTTCTAGCCCTATTTTAGGAAACTCAACAGATAATGATGGGACGGCTTTTACCAATATCTTCATTTTTGCAGATAAAGAAATTGTAAACGACACCAACGCACCTTTATTAATTTCTAGCGTTCCTGCGTCGGCATCTTCTACTGCAACAATAAATGGATCTATAGTGCTTACATTTAATGAAAAGGTTAAAGCAGGTACAGGTAATATTACACTTGGAAGTACTGTCTTAACACCGGTTTTTGGTTCTAAAACAGCAACTTTTGCTTACGAGAAACTAAATTACAACACTTCATATACTTTTACCGTTCCTGCAGGCGCTTTAACAGATATGTCTGGTAACCCTTATGCTGGTACAACTATAACTTTTACAACTGCAAGTCGTTCACAACCTACAAGAAAATTGTTTGACGCTGTTGTAGCAAAAGATGGTTCGGGTGATTATACTTCGGTTATAGATGCTATTGCTGCTGCACCAGCATCAAGAACCACACCTTGGGTAATTTTTATTAAAAATGGTAAATACACAGGTCACCATGATATTCCTAGCAATAAACCCTTTATACATTTAATAGGGCAAAGTAGAAATGGGGTTATCATTTCTGATAATAGATTATCTGGTACAAATAACATCGGTGCAACGGTATATCATGTAAGTCAAGGAGCTACCATGGTAGTAAATTCAAAAGATTGCTATTTCGAGAATATTATTTTTGAAAACAGTTATGGTTTCGAGACGCAAGCAGGACCACAAGCTTTAGCTTTATATACCACAACAGATAAGTTTGCAATGAATAATTGCTACTTAAGAAGCTATCAAGATACTTATTTAACTGCCTACAGCAGCATTGCTGATAGACATTATATCAAAAACTCTAAAATTGAAGGTGCTGTAGATTTTATTTACGGTGGTGGCGATGTGTTTTTTGATAAAGATACGATTACCATGACGCGTAAAGACGGCGGATATATTGTAGCACCAAGTCATGGCAATGGTACAGCTTGGGGTTATGTATTTAGTAATTGTATCATTAACGAGTCTATTGTATCTGGGGCAACATCTTATTTCGGTCGTCCTTGGCAAAATGCTCCTAAAACAGTATTCATCAATACCAAACTATTAACCGGAATTTATGCAGCTGGTTGGTATTATAAAATGGGTGCTATTCCGGCTGTTTTTGCAGACTATAATACTGTTAATGCTCAAGGTAATCCGGTAGATTTAAGTCAGCGTATTTCTAATTACGAGTATGATGTGAAAGATGCAAATGGTAACGTAACCAGTACAGTAACTGGTGTGGCTAAAAAATCTTTAACTGATACAGAGGCTGCAAGTTATACCTATGAAAATGTAATTCTTAGAAGTGGTGATGTTTGGGATCCTAGGTTAATAGCCGAAGCCCCAGATAAGCCTGCAAATTTGCAACGTAGTGGTAATACCCTGTCATGGAATGATGTACCTTATACGCGTTTGTATGTAATTACTAGAAATAATAATGTGATAGGATTTTCACTAACCAATAGTTTTACAGATAATACTGCTGTTAGTAATACCAATTATACTTATACAGTGCAGGCAGCAAGCGAGTATGGCGCTTTAAGTCTAGCTTCTACGCCATATCAAACTTTGCCTCTTAAACTTTTAAGCTTTCAAGCACAAGCTGTAAGACAAGGTAAAGAGGTTGCTTTAAAATGGACTACTACACAAGAAATCAATACCGCAAGTTTTGATATAGAAAGAAGTGTTGATGGACAGGTGTTTAATAAGATTGGTAATGTAAAAGCACAAAACAAGAGTGGTAATTTAAATTATCAATTTACTGATTTCTCACCTCTTAAAGGTGTTAGTTATTATCGCTTAAAGCAATTAGATTTAGATGGAAAGTTTGAATATAGTCCTTTAAAAGCGGTTGATATTACAATTAATCAGACTATCATTTATCCAAATCCAGTGAGTTCTGAGCTGGCTATCTCTCATCTTGGAGCAAAAGCAACTGGCAAACTAAGTATCTTTAATAGTTTAGGTAAAGAGGTTTTAAAAATTGATGGACTGAAATCAGAAAATCAAACTAAAGTTGATGTTTCTACACTTCAATCTGGTGTTTATTTCATCCAACTCTATATCGGTAAAGAAATATTTACAAGTAAATTTATCAAACAATAAAGAATAAGCTTTAATTAAGGGTTTAGGTTTATGAACTTAAACCCTTTTTTTCATTTTATGCGTTTAGCATATCCGGTATCGATTGCATAGTTTATCTGACAGAAGTTCCAACATCTTGAATTTTTTTATGTAGAATTGCAAAAGAAGCCAATTTTATAATCATCATGAATAAACATTTTCTTAAAAGCTTATTACTATCTGTAGCTTACTTTTCTGTTCAAACCATTTCTGCTCAGGAATATGTTTCAAAAGTTTGGGTGGCCGATTTAGGCAATGGGAAATATAAAAATCCCGTTTTAAATGCTGATTATTCAGACCCTGATGCTATCCGCGTAGGCGATGATTTTTATATGATTTCATCAAGCTTTAACCATATACCGGGTTTGCCTTTACTACACTCTAAAGATTTGGTAAACTGGACTATCCTTACGCATGTTCTACCAAAGCAAATCCCTGCCGAAACTTTTAAGAAAGTTCAACATGGTAATGGTGTTTGGGCACCAGCTATACGTTTTCATAAAAACGAGTATTATATATATTATCCAGACCCAGATTTTGGAATTTATGTAACCAAAGCCAGTAACCCAGTTGGTCCGTGGTCTACACCAGAATTAATTTATGAGGGCAAAGGTTTAATAGACCCTTGTCCGCTTTGGGATGAAGATGGTAAAACTTATCTCGTACATGCTTATGCAGGCAGCAGGGCAGGCATTAAAAGCGTTATAGCCATTGCGCCCATGAACCAAGAAGGTACCAAAGTAACCGGGCAAAGTGTAATTGTTTATGATGGGCATGAGGATGACCCAACCATAGAAGGGCCTAAGTTTTATAAAAGAAATGGTTATTACTACATATTTGCTCCAGCTGGTGGGGTACCTACAGGTTGGCAACTTATTTTAAGGTCTAAAAATATTTATGGCCCTTATGAACGTAAGAATGTTCTAGACCAAGGCAAAAGCCCAATTAATGGCCCACACCAAGGCGCTTGGGTTGATACCCAAGCAGGTGAAGATTGGTTTCTACATTTTCAAGACAAAGAAGCTTATGGCAGGGTATTACACCTGCAACCTATGAAATGGGTAAAAGACTGGCCAGTTATTGGTGAAGATAAAGATGGCGATGGAAAAGGCGAACCTGTTTTAGTTTATAAAAAGCCAAATGTTGGTAAAACGTGGCCTGTGCAAACACCAGTTGAGTCTGATGATTTTAATAGTCCAATTTTAGGTAAGCAATGGCAATGGCAAGCAAATGCCGATGGTACTTGGGCTTTTGCCGGTAATAAAGGCCACTTAAGATTATACACCAAGCAAATTCCGGCAGAATCTAAAAGCCTATGGGATGTTCCAAATATTTTAGGGCAGAAATTTCCTGCCGATAATTTTCAAGTAACAACTAAAATTACTTTTACCCCAAATGATAAGTTAGAAAATGAAAAAGTAGGCTTAATCATTTTAGGGCAAGATTATAGCACCCTGTTTCTCAAGAGCAAAAAGGATGGTATCTATCTTGGCTATGGTCTTTGTAAAGGAGCTGTAAAGGGTAAAGAAGAAGTCGAAAGTATCATTAATAAAATAGATACTAAAACTGTGTATTTCAGAGTTCAGGTTAGTAATGGTGGTATCTGTAAATGGTTTTACAGTACAGATAATAAGAAGTTTTTACCTATTACCGAGCCTTTTACTGCTTTGCCAGGAAAATGGGTAGGTGCTAAAGTTGGACTTTATGCTGTTAGAAACACACAAATCAATGACTCTGGCTATGCCGATGTAGATTGGTTTAAGGTAGAACCCATCAAATAATTAAAATAATGAGATATTTTTTAAGCGCATTTTTACTGCTTTTTAGCATCGCCTTAAAGGCACAAATTCAAGTAAATAATGTTGCAGAAATTTTGGCTGCCGTTAAAATAGCTAAAGCCGGAGATATTATTCTGATAAAGGGCGGCGAGTATAAATTTGATGCTCGTATAAACTTAAATACATCTGGTACTATTGAAAAGCCTATCAAATTAATGGCTGCCGATTTAGCAAACCGACCAAAATTTGATTTTTCTGCTCAGCTAGAAGCTGATGCTAACCAAGGTATAGCTTTAAGAGGTCATTATTGGCATATAAAAGGTATTGATGTTTTTAATGCTGGTGATAATGGCTTAATCATTAACGGAGGAAGTTTTAATACCATTGAGTTTTGCACATTTTCAGAATGTGCTGATACTGGCTTACAAATTAGTGGCGGTGCTACTAAAAATCTCATCCTAAATTGTGATTCTTATTTTAATGCAGATGCTAAAGTAGAAAATGCCGATGGTTTTGCTTGTAAACTAGATGCCGGTACAGGTAATACTTTTAAAGGTTGCAGGGCTTGGCAAAATTTAGACGATGGTTGGGATGGCTATCTCAAAAAGACAGATAATATTACCACTACTTACGAAAATTGCTGGGCTTTTTTAAATGGGATGCAAAAAGATGGTACACCAGGCAGAGGTGATGGAAATGGCTTTAAATCTGGCGGCAGCGATGATAAATTGCTTAAGCACAATGCTATTTACAAAAATTGTATCGCAGTGGGTAACTTAAAAAAGGGGTTTGATCATAACAGCAATCGCGGCGAAGTTACTTTGTTAAATTGTTTAGCTTTTGATAATAAGCAAAGCAATATGGGTTTTGGAAGTAAAAATCCATTATCAAAATTAACTATAAAAAATACTCAGGTTATAGGTGAGGTTGGTAGTATAAATGCCGATGTAACCGATATCAGCAATAACAGCTGGCAAAAGCCTACCGCTCAACAAAAGGTTTTAAACATTCAGGATTTATTAAAGCCTCGTCAAGCAGATGGTAGCTTACCTAACATTTCTTTTTTCGATTAAATTATGAAGCATATTCTAGGTTTTCTTTTCTGTTTTTTAAGCATCATCGTTTCACAAGCTCAACCAAAAGTTTACCCATCAAAATTTACGGTAGCACAAGATGGTAGCGGAGATTTTAAAACCATCCAAGAGGCTATAAATGCTGTAAGAGACCATTCAGAAGAGAAAGTCACCATCACTATAAAGCCGGGTATCTATAAAGAAAAATTGGTGATCCCAACATGGAAAAGAAATATCATCCTGCAAGGAGAAAATAAAGAAAATACCATCATTAGCCATGCAGATTACTCTGGTAAAATCTTCTCCGGGACAGATATTACCGGAAATCCAAAATTTAGTACTTATACTTCTTACACCGTCTTAATTGCAGGGAACGATTGCGAACTACAAAATTTAACTATAGAAAACACAGCTGGTGCAGTTGGTCAGGCTGTAGCGCTACATATAGAAGGCGATAGAACCGCAGTTAAAAATTGCGATATAAAAGGTCATCAAGATACTTTATATGTTGCTAAGGATGGCGCAAGAAATTATTTCGAGAATTGCACCATCAGTGGTACTACAGATTTTATCTTTGGAGCTGCAACAGCATGGTTTCAAAGCTGTAACATCATCAGCATAAAGGATTCTTACATTACTGCTGCTTCTACTACCTCCCATTCAAGGTATGGTTTTGTATTTATGAACTGTAAATTGCTTTTCGCTGATGATAAAGTTACCAAAGTTTTCTTAGGCAGGCCATGGCGTCCTCATGCTAAAACGGTATTTATATCCACCTTTATGGATAAACATATTAAACCAGAAGGTTGGGATAATTGGCGAGACCCTAAAAATGAAAGTACCGTTTTTTATGCAGAATATGGAAGTAGTGGCTTGGGTGCCTTTGTACGAGAAAGAGTAAAATGGGCACATCAATTAAAGCAAAAAGAGCTGAGAGCTTATACACTGTCTAAGGTGTTTAACGGATGGCAGCCTTTTAAATAAAGATTCTATTAGTTAGTTTTAAGAAAATTATAAACTAACATCATGAAAAAACTACTTTTTACTTTTTTGTTTTTTGTAGCCTTAAAGGCTGATGCACAGCATAAGCTTACACAAATTTGGAAATCTGCCGATAGTATTCCGGTACCAGAATCTGTTTACTACGCTGCTAAAGAGAAACTTTTATACGTTTCGCAAATAGATGGTGGCGGTAGCGTTAAAGATGAAAAAGGTGCTATTGGTAAGTTAGCTTTAGATGGTAAATCCATCAATTTAAATTGGGTAACTGGCCTTAATGCACCTAAAGGAATTGGTGTTTATAAAAACACCATGTACGTTGCAGATTTAACCGAGGTTGTAGTGATAGATATGAAAGCGGCTAAAATAACCAAGCGTATTGAAGTGCCAGAAACAGAGTTTTTAAACGACGTTACTGTAGACGATAAAGGCGTTGTTTATGTGTCTGATACACGAAAAAGAAAGGTTTTTCGTATCGTTAATAATGTTCCTGAACTTTATTTAAACGATGTTAAAAGCGTAAACGGTTTAAAAGCTATCGGTTCTGATTTGTATATGCTAGCCGGCCCAGAATTATGGAAAGCTAATGCTAAAAAAGAGCTTACTAAACTAGCTGAAGGTTTAGAATTAGGTGGTGATGGATTAGAGCCCGTTAAAGACGGAGAGTTTTTAGTTTCTTGCTGGGGAGGTTTAATTTACTACGTAACTACAAGTGGTAAAGTAGAAAAATTATTAGATACCAGAACAGAAAAAATTAATACAGCCGATATTGGTTATGATCCTGTAAAGCGTATCGTTTATGTTCCAACTTTTCTTAAAAATTCTGTTTTAGCTTTCAAGCTAGACTAAAATATTTTTAATATTTCCCCCTTTAATCTTATCCAAGATTAAAGGGGATTTTCTTTTCAAAAGCAGAAAAGAAAATCTTATTTAGCTCATCTTGTCTGCCAAATGTAAAATATGCTAAAGTTGTTCTAATTTTTTACGCAAACCTTCCCGGTAACGATTGCACAAATAAATACCCTTAAATACTCAAATGCTTTCCTATTTTTCGCTAAAATTGTTGTTTAAAGGTATTTAATCAAATTTTAAAGCCTTTAAAATTCTTATAAACCTGGTCTTTTTTAACGCTAAAACAACTAATAGCTGGTAATTTTTGACCTATAATTTCAAAAAGAATATGATTATTAAAGGGATTAAAAGAGTAATATTTTCAGGGGTAGTGCTTTCTACACTTGTTGCTTCATCTTTAGGGCAAGAAAGCAAACAAAAGCAAATAGCAGATTCTTTAGCTTTTTTAAAAACTTTCAATGTTAAAATGCCTATCATAAAAACTCCTGTTTTTAAACAAGATACTTTTGATATTGTAAAATACGGAGCTAAGCCAGATGGAGTAACGCTTAACACAAGCAGCATTAACCAAGCTATAGAGGCTTGTAATAAAAATGGCGGTGGTGTAGTTGTACTAAATGAGGGTGTTTGGCTTACTGGGCCTCTTTACCTGAAAAGCAACGTAAATCTACATTTAAGAAGTGGCGCTCTATTACTTTTTACTACAGATAAAAGCCAATATAAATTAATTGAAGGTAGCTGGGAGGGTAAACCAGCTGTGGTTAATGAAGCGCCAATATCGGGCTACAATTTAGAAAATATAGCTATTACCGGTGCCGGAATAATAGATGGCAATGGTGATGCTTGGAGATTTGTGAAGAAAAGTAAGTTAAACGAATCGCAATGGAAAAATTTAGTGGCTTCTGGCGGAGTGGTAGAAAAAGATGGCAGTAAATGGTATCCATCAGTAAGTTACCAGAAAGGTTATAATACAAAAGATGCAACGGTAATTAAGCCTGGTACCAAACCAGAAGATTATACAGAATTGAAAGATTTTTATCGCCCTAATTTGGTGGTTTTAAATAGCTGTAAAAAAGTATTGTTAGAAGGCGTTACTTTTCAAAACTCACCAGCATGGAATCTTCATCCTTTAATGTGTCAAGATTTAACGGTAAGAAATATTTTGGTAAGAAACCCATGGTATGCACAAAATGGCGATGGTATTGATGTGGAGTCTTGCAAAAACGTTCTGATAGAAGGCTCTGTTTTTGATGTCGGCGATGACGGTATTTGTATTAAATCTGGTAGAGATGAAGCGGGTAGAAAAAGAGGGATGCCAACAGAAGAAGTAATTGTAAGAAATAATGTGGTTTATCATGCTCATGGCGGTTTTGTTATTGGTAGCGAGATGTCTGGTGGTGCAAGAAACCTATTTGTTTACAACAACTCTTTTATAGGTACTGATATTGGCTTACGATTTAAAACAACTCGCGGTCGTGGTGGGGTGGTAGAGAAAATATATATTGCTAACACTTTCATGAAAAATATCCCTGGCGATGCTATTTTGTTTGATATGTACTATGCAGCAGTAGACCCAGTGCCTATGGCTGGCGAAGAAAGAGCAGCACCCAAAGTAGAGTTTTTACCCGTTACAGAGGCTACGCCGCAGTTTAAAGATTTTTATATCAAAAATGTAGTTTGTATAGGTGCAGAGAAAGGTATTTTCATGAGGGGAATTCCAGAAATGAATATCCAAAATGTCAATTTGGAAGATGTTACCATCAAATCTAAAATTGGTATCGAGCTGATAGAGGCTACTAACGTCAACTTAAAAAATATTCATTTGGTAAGTGATAAAACTAATCCTTTGATTTTAGTTGAAAATAGCAAGCAAATCAATATCAGTGGTTTAAAATCAGATACAGAAATCCAAAATCTGATAACCTTATCGGGTGATAGAACTGAGGCTGTCTCTCTTGCTGGCCCATCTGTTATAACAGCAAAAGATAAGGTGAAATTTAATTTCGGAGCAAAGCCAAAATCGCTAAAAATTAATAAATAAGAAATGATGAAGCGTTTTATAATAGCATTTTTAGCAGGAAGTATTGGTTTAGCTTCTTGTTCTACAACTCGTCAGATTTCTAATCAGCAAAAGCCATTGGCACAAGAGCTGTCTAAAACAGTGATGCATAAATGGCCTTTTCCTATAGAAAATAACAGCAGACCATTAAAGTGGACTTACGAAACTGGTGTTTTCTTAGAGGGTATCACTAATGTTTGGAAAAGTACTGCAGATGCTACTTATTTCAACTACGTACAACGTTGTATGGACATGTTTGTAGAGGCTGATGGAACCATCAAAACCTATAAACTAGCTGATTATAATATTGATAATATCCGTACGGGAAGAGCTTTATTGATGCTTTACCGCGTTACAGGAAAAGAGAAGTATTATAAAGCAGCAGCCCAACTAAGAAAACAATTGCAAGAGCACCCTAGAACAAAAGAAGGGAGCTACTGGCATAAGAAAATATATCCGCACCAAGTTTGGTTAGATGGTTTATACATGGGGATGCCTTTTTATGCAGAGTGGGCGCAACTTTTTAATGAGCCAGAAGCGTTTAATGATATCGCTAACCAATTTATACATATAGAGAAAGTTGCTCGCGATCCAAAAACTGGGTTAATTTATCATGGCTGGGATGAGTCTAGAGAACAGCAATGGTCAAATAAAGAAACCGGAAATTCGCCACATTTTTGGGGACGAGCCATGGGGTGGTACGGTATGGCTATGGTTGATGTTTTAGACCATTTTCCAGTAAATCATCCCAAAAGAGAAGAAATTGTAGCTGTTTTAAATCGCTTTGCAGCAGCTATAGAAGCCTCTCAAGATAAAAAAAGTGGTTTATGGTATCAGGTAATGAATATGCCTGATGGCAAAGGAAATTACCTAGAAGCATCTGCATCTTGCATGTTTGTTTACACCTTAGCTAAGGGTATAAGATTAGGTGTTTTACCAACAAAATACGAAGCCGTTGCTCAAAAAGCATATACTGGTATTCAGAAACAATTTTTAGAGACTGATGCTGAAGGTTTTTTACACCTAAACGGTACTGTAAGTGTAGCTGGTTTGGGTGGAAAACCTTATCGTGATGGTAGTTATGAGTACTATTTAAGCGAAAAAGTTATTCAGGATGATCCTAAAGGTATGGGCGCTTTCATCTTAGCTGCTAATGAAATGCAAACCAGAAATAATCCTCAAGTAGGCAAGGGTAAAACCGTTTTGTTAGATAATTATTTCAATAACGAGTTCCGCAAAAATATCATTGGCCAACAAGAAAGTTTCCATTACATATGGGATGAAATGGATAATAATGGCTTTTCTTTACTAGGAGAGCATATTACTTATGCCGGAGCTAAATTGGCAACTTTAAAAGCAGCGCCAACAGCAGCTAATTTAGCTCAAGCCAACGTGTATATCATTGTAGACCCAGATACTGAGAAAGAAACCGCTTATCCTAATTTTATGGATGCTTCATCAATCCAGGAAATTAAAAACTGGGTTAGCCAAGGTGGAACTCTAGTTCTGATGGCTAATGATGAAAAAAATGCCGAGCTGGATAAGTTTAACAAGCTGGCAGAAGTTTTTGGCATTCGATATAAAAAAGAATTAAAAAACCCGGTAACGGGCAACCAATATGAAATGGGTGCAATACCTGTTCCTGCCGGAAATGAAATTTTTAAATCGGCCAAGAAACTATACCTAAAAGAAATTAGTACCCTTCAACTTCAAGGCCCTTCAAAGGCAGTTTTAACCCATAATAATGATGTGGTTATGGCAACTGCTAAGTATGGTAAAGGAATGGTATTTGCCGTTGGAGACCCTTGGTTGTACAATGAATATGTAGATGGCAGAAAGCTTCCTGCAGATTTTGATAATCTTACTGCAGGTAAAGAATTATTCCACTGGTTATTAAAGCTAACACCTTCAAAATAAACAATCTCTCAAAAATGCAATTATCACAAAGCAATTTAAAAAACATTAACGCTCAAGTGGTAGGTAAGCCAAATGCTGATATATTTGATTTACCTGCTAAAGTATTACAATTTGGCACCGGCGTGTTATTACGCGGTTTGCCAGATTATTATATAGATAAGGCCAATAAAGCAGGAATTTTTAATGGCCGAGTTGTAGTGGTTAAATCTACCGATACAGGTTCTACCAAAGAATTTGATGAGCAAGACTCTTTATACACCGTTTGTGTACGCGGTATAGAAAACGGACAGAAAATAGAAGAAAATATCATCAATGCTTCTATAAGTAAAGTTTTAGTGGCTGGTACACAATGGCAAGAAGTTTTAGATTTTGCTGCTTCACCACATCTTCAAGTTATCATATCAAATACTACAGAAGTAGGAATTCAATTGGTAGAAGACGATGTTCATGCACATCCTCCAGTATCTTTCCCCGGAAAGTTGTTAGCCGTTTTATTTCATCGTTATAAAATATTTAATGGCGCAGAAGACAGAGGTTTAGTTATTGTTCCTACGGAGCTTATTCCTGATAATGCCACCAAGTTAAAAGACATCCTTTTAAAGCAAGCTAAGAAAAACCAATTACCACAAGATTTCATGAATTGGATGCAAAACAGCAATCAATTTTGTAATTCTTTAGTAGATAGGATTGTACCCGGTAAACCTGATGCTGCCGCTTTAGAAAATCTACAACAAGAATTAGGTTACACCGATAATTTACTTACCATGTCTGAAGTTTATAGTCTTTGGGCTATAGAGGGCAATGAAAAAGTAAAGCAAAAGCTTTCTTTTGCCGAGGCGGATAAAGGCGTAGTCATCACTCCTGATATCAATCTACACCGCGAGTTAAAATTACGTTTATTAAACGGTACACACACCATCAGCTGTGGGGTAGCCTACTTAGCCGGTTTTGAGACTGTAAAATTAGCTATGGATAATGAGGAGATGGAAACTTTCATTGCCGATTTAATGAAGGAAGAAATAGCACCTGCCATACCTTATCAGGTTACAAGCGATGTTACAGATGATTTTGCCGATAAAGTTTTAGACAGGTTCAGAAACCCACACATCAAACACCAATGGTTAAGTATTAGTATGAACTATACCTCTAAACTAAAGATGAGGGTAGTACCAGTATTGTTAAACCACTACAAGAAATTTACACATGTACCGCAATTAATTGCTTTTGGTTTTGCAGCATACATTCGTTTTATTGAAGGAAAGCAAGAAGGCGATAAATTTTATGGCGAGCTAAACGGCGTAAAATATCATATCAATGATGATAAAGCCGCTTATGTGATTGATATGTTGCAAAAACATCAAGACAAAAAGGTTGAAGCTATTCTAGCTGATAATTTCATCTGGGGAGATTCTTTAGCCGAGCTTCCGGGCTTTGTAAAAGCAGTTAACAAGTATTACGAAGAAATAAAAAAATCATCAGTAAGTACTTTATTGAAACAATTTAAAAACAGTAAAGCACAGGCATAACCATGAGACAACGTATTTTAAAAGTTCATCCAAATGATAATGTAATTGTTGCCTTAACTGATATTAAAGCAGGCGAACAATTAAGCTACCAAAATGAAAATTATACCGTTTTAGACGATGTACAGGCCAAACATAAATTTCTTACTACTGATTTAAAAGCAGGAGAAGAGGTTATCATGTATGGTGTTTTGGTTGGTAAAGCACAAACAGATTTGAAAAGAGGAAACGTTATAACCACTTCGAATCTTAAGCATGCTGCTTTAGGTTTTGAAACCGGAGAGCGTAAAACAGATTGGGTTAAACCCGATGTTTCTGCATGGCAAAATCGTACTTTCATGGGGTTCCACCGCGAAGATGGTAGCGTAGGTACAGCAAATTATTGGTTGGTTATCCCGATGGTTTTTTGCGAAAACAGAAATATTGATGTGCTACAAGAAACCTTAACCGGAAGCTTAGGTTACAAAAGGAAAAACAACTATCAATCACAAGCAGAGCAACTGATAGCTCTTTATAAAAACGGAGCAAAAACAGATGAGCTTTTACAGGCCGAAGTTTTTGTAGAAGAAACTCATCAGAAAACTGAGCGTGTTTTTCCTAACGTAGACGGTATTAAATTCTTAAAACACGAAGGCGGTTGTGGCGGTATCAGGCAAGATTCAGAAACTTTATGCGGTCTTTTAGCCGGATATATAACGCATCCAAATTGTGCTGGCGCAACTGTTTTAAGTTTAGGATGCCAAAACGCTCAGGTATCTATTTTACAGTCGGAAATTGCTAAAAGAGACCCTAATTTTTCTAAACCTTTATACATTTTAGAGCAACAAAAAATTGGAACTGAAGCTGATATGCTTTCTTGGGCTATCAAACAAACTTTAGCAGGTTTAGCTAAAGCCAACGAGTGTACACGTCAACCAGCTCCGCTAAGTAAAATTACTATAGGTTTAGAGTGCGGTGGTTCTGATGGTTTTTCTGGTATTTCTGCAAATCCGGCTATAGGCTATACTTCTGATTTATTAGTTGCTTTAGGTGGTACAGTAATTTTAGCAGAGTTTCCTGAGCTTTGCGGCGTAGAGCAAAACTTAAGCGATAGATGTACTACGGTAGAACAAGCAGAGCGCTTCTCTAACCTGATGCGTACTTACGAAAAAAGAGCAGAAGAAGCAGGCTCTGGTTTTGATATGAATCCATCTCCAGGAAATATCAAAGATGGTCTAATAACCGATGCTATTAAATCTGCCGGTGCAGCTAAAAAAGGTGGTACATCACCCGTAGTAGAGGTGCTAGATTATCCTGAAAAGGTAACAAAGCCAGGTCTCAATTTACTTTGTACACCAGGTAATGATGTAGAAAGTACAACGGCAGAAGTTGGCTCGGGCGCCAATGTGGTCTTGTTTACCACTGGTTTAGGTACTCCAACCGGAAACCCAATTGTGCCAGTTGTAAAATTATCAAGCAATACCACTTTATATAACCGTATGAGCGATATTATTGATATCAATACAGGTACGGTTATCGAAGGCGAAGAAACTATTGAAGAAGCCGGAGCAAGAATTTTAGATTATGTAATTGCAGTTGCCAGCGGTGAAATTGAAGTTTGCGCTGTAAAACACGGTCAGGATGATTTTATTCCTTGGAAACGTGGTGTTTCTTTATAGAAATTATAATTAAATGGAGAGGGAAGCCGGTTATGCAAATGCATTCCGGCTTTTTTATTAAAGTTTTGTAGCCCGGTTTAACCTGTCATTTATGGTTATTCCCAGGTTAATATCAGGGAATTTTTCTACTATAATCACATCAAGTTCTTGATGGTCTAAAATATGCATGGCTTTATATAGATTCCTTGCAGCTTCTTTCATATCTCCATTTAAAGATAATACTTCTTGATGTACAATATCTTTACCGGTTACTTTATCCCTAAACATCATAACACCTATTCTTTTTCCTTCAAATTCTGCAAGTGATTTGTAAATATCATCAGTTAAATAGGTTCTTGTTTTGGGTGCATAATGCTTAGAAAGCATTCCGGGCGCTTGTGGGTTAGCATTATTAAGCGTGTTGGTTTTAACTGGTCCAATTAGGTTTTCTATATCTTCTATAGCTAAAGATCCGTGGCGGTAAAGGATAGGCTCATTGTTTTCAAACCCAATAATGGTAGATTCTATTCCTTTCTGGCAGGGGCCTCCGTCTAAAATTACAGGTAAAGTATCATGAAAATAGTTATAAACATGTTCGGCCGTAGAAGGACTAATACATCCAAACGGATTGGCGCTAGGTGCTGCCAAAGGAAAATCTAATTCTTTTAATAAAGCTAAGGTTAAAGCATGGTCTGGCATCCTAACAGCCACTGTATCTTTACCTGCAGTAACCATATCTGGTACTGTTGGCTGCTTTTTTAAGACTAAGGTTAATGGTCCTGGCCAAAAATGTTGAGCTAATGTTAAAGCTATAGGAGGTATATCTTTAGCAACTTTATTTAAGAAGTCTACTGATGGAATATGAACAATTAAGGGATTATAATGTGGCCTTTGCTTTAAATCAAATATTTTCTTTACAGCACTATCACTAAAAGCATTTCCGGCCAAACCGTAAACTGTTTCAGTAGGGATAGCAATTAAATCATCATTCTCAAGCGCTTCTTTTGCCTTGCTTATATCTGTTGTTAGCATTTGCTAGCTCAATTAAAACGCAAAAATGATGATTTAATATGATTTATCCTTATTATTTGTGAGGATATCGTTCTAGCAAAGGTTTACGGTTGTCCACCTTCCCATAATCTCACATTTCTCCATTTGGTTTGCATATTGGTAACACCATCAAATTCGCCGTCTTGCTCTCTACCATACACACCAAACTTCATGTAATTCATGAATTCTTTGCCATCTTTTAAGGTTTCGCCGTCTTTAAATCTAAACTTTTCTACGCCATCAACATAAACAATTACGGCATCACCAACATCCTCTTGTAAATGGATAACATTTATCCTTACTTCTTTATTATTGATGTTAGTTGCAATTACTTTATTACCAGATGAAGGCATTTTGGTATCAAAGGTTACTTCTAAAGAACCACCATTACGGTTTCCAAAACCCCTAATTTGCATTTGTGTAGCCCCTTCTGCACTACCAAAAAGCTGGAAAACTGCTTGTTTGTCTAGTTTATCATTCATGGTAATATAGCCTTCAAATTGTCTTGAGCCTGTTCTGTAATTATCATGAATTCTAATCTCGGATCTATTACCAGGGAACTTAACCAAAGTGAAAGTATGTGTGTTTAATGCTGGGTTCCAATGATAATGGGTGGTAACATCTGCACTTAATGTAGGCAATTCTTTACCGTCTTTATCAGCGAAAGCGGTAGTTCTAGGCCAGCTAAAAGGAGTATTATCTCCTGATGGTTTTTTGAAATTCTCTAATTGTATCTTAAATCGGCCTTCTTCTCTTTTGGTAACTTCAGTCCAGTTTTTACCTATTTGGGCAGAAACACTTAGGCCGCTTAGCGTAATAAATGTTAAGAATAATAATGTTTTTTTCATTTTTATAATTGTTGGATGAACAAAAAGCCCATTAAAGGGCTTTTGATTGTTTTACTTAGTTTGAAAAATTGATGTAGGGTAATGATGCTTAGTTTTTCTGCAAAGAATTATAACTGGTTTGGTTAAATTCCTTTTTATAGCTTAACGGACTAAGCCCTGTTATTTGTTTAAAATATTTATGGAAGCTTGCAAAATTATTAAAGCCACTTTCGTAACATAGCTCTTTAATAGAAAGGTTATTTTCCATCAGTAATTTACATGCTTGTCCCACTTTTATTTCAAGCAAGAATTGCGAATAGGTTTTTCTTGTTCTTGATTTAAAATATCTACAAAAAGAATTAGGGCTAATGTGTGCTATTTCTGCAATTTCTTCTAATTGTATTTTCTTACGGAAATTAGCTAATGTATATTCATAAATTAAAGTCATTCTATCATTTTCATTCTCTTCAAGCTCGTTATTATAGCCTATAGATGATAAAAGACTAATTTGCTGAGACTGCGCTATGGTTAAAAGTGTTTCCATCAAAATCATGATTCTTTCTGGACCCTCTGTATATAATAATTTTTCTAAACACTCGGCCACTTTAACCCTTGTTTTCCCTTTAATTTGTATACCTCTTTTAGCTTTCTCAAATAAGGTCCTGAAGATTTTATTTTCAGGAAGATTTAAAAAAGCTTCGCCCCAGAAATTTTCATTAAAATGTACAACTCTAGATTCAGCCGTTAACTTAGGGCTTTCATGAGAGTACAAATCATCATACCTCCAATAATGTGGTAAATTAGAACCTACCAATACAATATCTCCAGGACCAAACCTTTTAATGCTGTCGCCGATAAATTGAGTTCCTTTGCCAGCTCTAAAATGAATAAGCTCTAATTCTGGATGATAGTGCCATCTGTTGTTGATGTTTGGGACTAAGTCTTGCCTCACACTAAATGAGTGTACAGGACCGGAGGTCACTTTTAAAAGTTGTGGTTTCATTGGTTTAATTTTTGGTTAATGCAATTATAAACCAACAAGGCTCTACAATCAATGCTTACTAGGGTTGTGACGTAGGAATTGATTCTTGATAATTAAATATAATTTACTTTTTTATAATTATATTTTAAAATTAATATTTAAAAACACTTTTAGTTAATATAAGTTCTTTTTTAAAAATATATTTTCTTATTATTAATCGAAATCGATTTCGTAAAAACAAGGGTGTTTTTAAGGGTTTTTTACTGATTTTTCTTCGTCAACAAAGCTTGTAAAAAGATAAGGTTGCCAATAGTACTGCATAAATTGCTAATTCAGCATAACCATATGTTTACTTTAAAAGTTAGCTTTGTTATTCATCCTAAGTTAATATAATTCTAAATTTTACAATAAGGTCGGTCAGACGTTTTCTGTATGCCTTAATTTGATAGTTAAATTATGAAGCGCTATACATTTCTTATCGTACAAATCATTGGTATTATAATCTTCTCTTCTTTTAAAAGTGATAACCCTAAATCATTAAAGCCTGTAAAAGTATCGCCTGATCAGGATAACGCTGGACTAGTTTTGCCTAAAGGTTTTGGGGCATTAATAGTTGCAGAAAATTTAGGGAAAGCTAGACATTTAACTGTAACCCCTAAAGGCGATATTTATGTAAAGCTAAGTAAGGCTTTAAATGAAAAAACCATATATCACTTAAAAGATAATAATGGCGATGGCAAAGTTGATGAGCAAATTGGTTTTGGAGATTATATTGGAACTGGAATTTTTTTGAAAAATAATTATTTGTATGCCAGTTCAGACGAAGAGGTTTTTAGATATCAACTTAACCATAATTACGAGGTGATTACACCAGATAAGCCTGAAAAGTTAGTAACTGGCTTAATTAATAAAAGGCAGCACAACACAAAATCTATAGTTTTAGATAACAATAACAATATTTATGTAAACATAGGTTCGCCATCAAACTCTTGTCAGTACCAGAACAGGGCAAAAGGCTCTATGGGTATTCCTAATTGCCCAACTTTAGATTCTGCTGGGGGGATATGGCAATTTAAAGCAGATAAGTTAAATCAATCTTACAAAGAAGGTGTAAGATATGCAACAGGTTTGCGTAATGTGATGGGTTTAGATTGGAATCCAGAAAACAACACCTTATTTGTGATGCAACATGGCAGAGATAACTTAAGTAGTATTTTTCCTGATTTATATGATGATAAAGCAAATGCAGAATTACCTGCAGAATGTATGTTTATGATAAAAAAGGGTGATAATGCCGGATGGCCATATAGCTATTACGATCCAATCCAAAAAAAGAAAATTTTAGCACCAGAATACGGTGGCGATGGTAAAAAGGAAGCCGACCCTTCTTTTATTGATCCTGTAGTAGCTTTTCCGGCGCATCTAGCGCCAAATGCACTACTGTTTTATACAGGTAACCAGTTTCCTGAAAGGTATAAAAATGGAGCTTTTGTAGCTTTTCATGGTTCTTGGAATAGAGCTCCGTTAAAGCAAGAAGGCTTTTTTGTAGCTTTTGTACCTTTTAAAAATGGTAAACCTTCTGGCGAATGGGAAATTTTCGCCAACAATTTTGCAGGTACAGAAAACATTACTTCTACTAGCCAAGCAAAGTATCGTCCTTGTGGTTTAGCACAAGGGCCAGATGGTTCTTTATACATAAGTGAAGATAAGAAAGGAACAATTTTTAGAATAGTATATGATGGTAAATAAGTTAATAGCCAGTTTATTATTGGTTTTAGTAATGTCAATTTCAGCTTTTGCTCAAAGCAAATCTAAGGCACCTGTTAAAAAAGCGGTATCAAAAGCAGCCCCAGTAGCCGCTGGTATGCAAAATTCTATTAATAACGGTAAAGTAGTTTACACCCAATATTGTGCTGTTTGTCATCAGGCCGATGGTTTAGGTGTACCCGGTTTAAACCCACCTTTAAGTAAAACAGTTTATGTTTTAGGAGATCAAACTCGTTTAATTAACATCGTTTTAAAAGGTTTAAGTGAAGGTGTAGAGATTGATGGTGAAACCTATTCTAACGTTATGCCTGCTATGGCTTTTTTAACCGACCAACAAGTTGCTGATGTACTTACCTATGTAAGAAACAGCTTTCAAAATAAGGCCAGTGCTATAACTGCTGCTCAAGTAAAAGCAGTTAGGGCAAATAGTAAAAAATAAAATAATCATGATGAGAAAGATATTCAGTTTTAAAACTATACCTTCTTTAAAGATTCTTACGCTTTTACTTATTTTATCCGTTTTTTCTTGTAAAAAGAAAGAAGTTGCAAAAAAAGAGGAAGCACCACCAAAAGAGGAAACTCCGGTTACACCTACACCAACACCGCCGCCTGCAAATACTACTTCTTTAGTTTATGTGGCTACTAATGGTAAATTAGCATATAACACTTATGTAAACCAAGGCGAAACAGATAAAATCAATCAAGTTCCTGATTTTTCAAATGCTGGTTATGGTGGCGGAGGCGTAGCTATTCCTGCTGTTCCAGTAGTGAGAACCTTATCTCCGCAGTCTGGAGATAATAGAGCTAGAATTCAACAAGTAATAGATGAAGTTGAGGCCTTACCTGTTGGAGCTAATGGTTTTAGAGGTGCTATTTTGCTAAATGCCGGAACTTATGACATAGAAGGAACATTAACCATTGAAGCTAGCGGAGTAGTGCTAAGGGGTGTAGGGCAAGGTGCGTCTGGAACGATTTTAAGAGCTACCAGAAGAGCCCAGCATACGCTTATTGAGGTAAAAGGAAGCGGTTCTGGTTTTGGAGAAATTTCAAGCTCAAGAAGGCTAATTACCGATAGTTATGTTCCAACGGGCGTAAAATCATTTAACTTAGAAAATACAAACGGCTTAACTGTAGGTGATAAGGTATTAGTTACAAGAACTCCAAATCAAGCTTGGATTGATTTATTGGAAATGGCACAATATGGATGGACAGCAACCGGTTATAACATGTCTTACGAGCGTATTGTTACGGCCATAAGTGGTAATAATATCACTTTAAATGCTCCTATGGTAGAACCTATTCAGACTAGGCATGGTGGAGGTAGAGTTGGTAGAAACACCGTTACGGGCAGAATTCAAAATTCTGGAGTAGAAAATATGCGTTTGGTTTCTGTTTTTAACAATGATACTGATGAATTACATGGTTGGATTGGGATAGAATTATCAAGAACGGAAAACTGCTGGGTAAAAGGAGTAACGGCCCAATATTTTGGTTATGCCTGTGTTTCTATTAGCGATAATTGTGTTTTCAATACGGTAGAAGATTGTGCTATGTTAGATCCGAAATCTCTTACAGATGGAGGTAGAAAATATTCTTTCAACTTAGAAAATTCTGCATCTTTTAATTTATTTCAGCGTTGTTTTACAAGAGGTGGAAGACATGATTTTGTCACAGGTTCAAAAGTACCTGGTCCAAATGTCTTTCTAGATTGTGTTGCGGTTCAAACCTTCTCAGATATTGGTCCACATCATAGATGGGCTACAGGAGTTTTGTTTGATAATATTTATGGTGGCCAGATGAGAGTTTGGAACAGACGCGATATGGGTTCTGGCCATGGTTGGGCAGGAGCACAAACCATGTTCTGGAATTGTAGATCTGTTAGTTCTGATGTTGTAGTTGATAGCCCTGCTGGAGCAAGAAATTGGGGTGTGGGTGTTATAGGTTTAAGGTTTTCTGGCACTGGTTATTTTGAGAGTAACAATGTCCATGTTCAGCCAAGAAGCTTATACTTAGCACAACTCAAAGATAGGTTGGGCGATGCAGCCGTAAATAATATTACCATCCCAGCACAAAGAATGGGTAGTATATCCGCCCAACTTCAAAGCTGGGCTGGCGAAGGTGCTTTTAATCCTTAATTTTTATTAATCATTACTTTAAACTAAAATCATACGCTTTGTTAAAGAAAAATATCATTTGGCTAGTCCTTGTAGTTATAGGCTTACAAAATTCAGTAATTGCTCAACAAAAAATAAGATTAAATGATAATTGGGAGTTCCTAAAACAAGATTTAGGAGGTATTTGGGAAGCTGTTAGACCAGTAGGCGCAGGTAACCCAGAAAGTGTACCCCTATGGCAAAAAGTAAGTTTACCACATTGCGTAAACGCAGAAGATTCAGTAGACCCAGATATGAATTATTACCAAGGACCATCTTGGTACAGAACTTTAATAGAGGTTAAAAATCCATATCAAACAGGAAGAACTTTATTACATTTTGAAGGCGCTGGGCAAAAGACCGATGTTTATATCTATCAAACAAAAGTAGGTTCTCACGTTGGTGGATATGATGAATTTACCGTTGATATTACCGATGCTGTAGCTGCTTTCCAAAAGACCGATGTTTATCAAAAACAGTTTAAAGGTAAAATACCTTTGTCTATACGCACAGATAACTCACGTGATTTAGAGCTTATTCCATCAGATTTATCTGATTTTAACCTTTACGGAGGTATTTATCGTTACTTAAATTTAGTTTATAAACCAGCGCTCTCGGTTGATAAGGTTTTTGCATTAGCCACGGTAGATAAAGACGGTAAAAATGCATCCTTAAATGTAAAAGCTAGGTTTTATAATCCTAAAAGCGCTAGCAATGCAGAGGTAGAACTTAAGTTGATATCACCCTCAGGTAAAGTTATCAATACACAAAAAAAGCAAATTCAGTTAACGGGTAAAGATTTAGAAATTGCTAATATAAAAGTAGCTAAAGCCGAGCTTTGGTCTACCGATAAACCAACACTTTATACCGTTGAATTAAATGTTAAAACTGCTGATGGTGTAGATCAACATCAAGAAAAAATAGGATTTAGACATTTTGAATTTGTAGAGAAAGGGCCGTTTTTATTAAACGGAAAGCGTTTGCTGTTGCAAGGTACACACCGTCATGAAGACCATGCCGGAGTTGCCGCCGCCATGACAGATGAAATGATGCGTACCGAAATGAAGATGATGAAAGATATGGGTGTCAATTTCATCCGTTTAGGTCATTATCAGCAATCTAGAACCATCTTAAATTTATGCGATAGCTTAGGAATGGTGGTTTGGGAAGAAATTCCTTGGTGTCGTGGTGGTTTAGGTGGCGATGTTTATAAACAACAAGCTCGTAGAATGCTCACTAACATGATTGAGCAGCATTATAATCATCCATCCATAATCATTTGGGGTTTAGGTAATGAGAACGATTGGCCTGGAGATTTTCCGGAATTTGATAAAGAGAAAATCAGAGTATTTATGAAAGAGCTTCATGATCTTTCACATGCTTTAGACCCTACCCGTAAAACAGCCATTAGAAGATGCGATTTCTGTAAAGACATTGTTGATGTTTACTCGCCTTCTATTTGGGCCGGCTGGTATCGCGGTATTTATACAGAATATAAGCAAGTTTCTGAAGAAGAATTTAAGAAAGTTAAACACTTTTTACATGTAGAGTGGGGTGGCGATGGTCATGCTCGCCGTCATTCCGAAAACCCTGATAACGCTTTACGTAAAGTTAAAACTGGCGTTGGCGCCGATGAAAGAGCCGGAGATGCTTCTTTAATTGGTGGTGCTAGTAGGGTTTCTAAAGATGGTGATTGGAGCGAATCTTACATCGTAAACCTAGTTGATTGGCATTTGAAAGAACAAGAAACCATGCCTTGGCTAACAGGTACTGCACAATGGCCTTTCAAAGATTTTTCTACCCCGGTAAGGCCTGATAACCCTGTACCTTACATGAACCAAAAAGGAGTTGTAGAAAGAGATTTCACTAAAAAAGAGGTTTTCTATGTTTACCAGTCTTACTGGACCAAAAAGCCTATGGTACATATTTATGGACACACTTGGCCTGTACGTTGGGGTGCAGCTGGAGAAGAAAAAATGATTAAAGTTTTCTCTAATTGTGATGAGGCCGAATTGTTTGTAAACGGTAAAAGCCAGGGGGTTAAAAAGCGTAACAGTCAGGATTTCCCTGCGGCAGGTTTACGTTGGAATGTAGCGCCAAATGCAGGTAAAAATCATGTTAAGGTAATTGCTAAAAAAGGTAAAACCGTTTTAGAAGACGAGATTACTTTTGAATACGAAACCAGACAATGGGGGGCTCCAGCAAAATTAGAAGTACGTAAAATTGCTGAAGAAAATGGTAAAGCTACTATAGAAGTAAAACTTAAAGATGCTAATGGCGTAACTTGTTTAGATTCTAGAAATTGGGTACGTTTTTCTTTAGCCGGAGATGGTGAATTGATAGATAATCAAGGAACTTCTACAGGCTCTAGATATGTGCAGTTCTACAATGGCCGAGCTTTAATAAGTGTTAAAACTAATGGTGGCAAAAATACCATTGCTGTTAAATCAGAAGGTGTACCTTCAGAATTATTAACTTTATAAGATGAAGAAATACATCTCCTTATTGCTTTTAATGGCTTTTTCTAAAGTAAGTTTTAGTCAAGCTGGTTTAGATAAAACTTTAAAACTTTGGTACGATAAACCTGCTGCCAACTGGAACGAAGCCTTGCCAATAGGTAACGGACGTTTAGGTGCTATGATTTTTGGAGGCCCCGCTAAAGAACAGTTGCAGCTTAATGAAGAAACAGTTTGGTCTGGTGGTCCAAATAATAACGTAACTGCCGAGTCTGGGAAAGCCATTCCTGCTGTAAGAAAACTCTTAGCAGAAAGTAAAATTGTAGAAGCGCAGGCTTTGGCCGATGTTGAACTCATGCCTAAAAAAAATAGTGGCATGATGTATCAACCTGTTGGAGATTTATTTTTAGATTTTCCGGGGCATGAGCAAGTTCAAAACTATTACCGCGATTTAAATATCGAAAAGGCCGTAGCAACTGTTACCTATAAACTAAAAGGAGTGAGCTATAAAAGAGAGATTTTCTCTTCATTTTTAGACCAAGCCATCATTGTTAGGCTAACCGCAAGCGAAGCAGGTAAAATTACTTTCAATGCTTCTTTAACATCACCTTTAGAGGGAGAGCAAAAAGTAGCTAATCAAAAACTTATCCTAAGCGGAACATCATCAGACCATGAAGGTGAAAAAGGTCAAGTAAAATTTGAAGCTCAAGTTAAAGTACTTGCCAATGGTGGCACAACACAACTTTCAGATAAACAATGGAGAGTAAAAAATGCAAACTCAGCTACTATTTATGTATCCATAGCAACTAATTTTATTAATTATAAAGATGTTTCAGGTAATGCCTCAGCAAAAGCGAGTGCTTATTTAAGTAAAGCTGTTCAGGTAAACTATCCTCAAGCATTAGCTAAACATATTCAGTTTTATCAGCAATATTTTAACCGTGTAAAATTAGATTTAGGCGTTAATGATGCTGTTAAGAAGCCAACTAACTTAAGAATTTATGAATTTGCTAAAAGTAACGACCCGCATTTAGCAGCGCTTTATTTCCAGTTTGGTAGGTACTTGTTAATATCAAGTTCGCAACCGGGTACACAGCCAGCTAATTTACAGGGTATTTGGAATGCTCAGGTTAATCCATCTTGGGATAGTAAATATACCATCAACATCAACACAGAAATGAATTATTGGCCTGCCGAGCTTACCAATTTAACCGAACTGCATGAGCCATTGTTTAAATTAATTAAGGATATTTCTGTAACAGGAAAAGAAACAGCCCAATTGATGTATGGTGCTAAAGGTTGGGTAGCGCATCATAACACAGATATTTGGAGAATTACAGGTCCTGTTGATAGGCCTTATGCAGGTTTATGGCCTATGGGAGGCACTTGGCTGAGTCAGCATCTTTGGGATAGATATGAGTTTACCGGAGACGTTAATTTTTTAAAAGAGCATTATCCGATATTAAAAAGTGCTTGCGAATTTTACTTAGATGTTTTACAAGAAGAGCCTAAAAATAAATGGCTAGTAGTATCGCCATCAAACTCGCCAGAAAATACACAAGTGGCTAAGCAAAGAGTTTCTATAACAGCAGGCGCAACTATGGATAATCAGCTTTTGTTTGATTTGTTTAGAAAGACCATAAAGGCAGCTGAAATTTTAGGTATTGATGCTGATTTTGCTAAACAACTAGCCGCTACACAAGCCCGATTAGCACCTATGCAAATTGGTAAACATAGTCAATTACAAGAGTGGATGTGGGATTTAGACCGCCCAGATGATAAACATCGTCATGTATCTCATCTTTACGGCTTGTACCCTAGTAATCAAATATCTCCATACAAAACTCCAGAACTATTTGATGCAGCTAGAACTTCTTTATTGTACCGTGGCGACCCGGCAACAGGCTGGTCTATGGGTTGGAAAGTAAATTTATGGGCTAGGTTTTTAGATGGAAATCATGCTTACAAATTAATAACAGACCAATTACGATTGGTAGATCCAGCTATGCCAATGAGTGTAACCGGAGGGGGTACTTACCCTAATATGTTTGATGCACATCCACCATTCCAAATAGATGGAAATTTTGGCTGTACGGCAGGTATCGCAGAAATGCTTTTGCAATCTCATGATGGTGCTTTACATATTTTACCAGCCTTACCAGATAATTGGCCTAGCGGAAGTATAAAAGGTTTAAAAGCCAGAGGTGGTTTCGAGATAGATATTATCTGGAAGGATAAAAAGCTAACATCAGTAACTATAAAATCTTCTTTAGCAGGTAATTGCAGGTTAAGAATTAATGAAGATTTAATGAGCATAAAACCACTAGGATTAAAAGAAGCTCAAGGCTTAAATGCTAATACTTTTTACGAAGTTCCAGAAGTTAAGAAACCTATTATTGCTGCTGAAGCCAAATTAAATCCGGTGGGTATAAAAGCATCAAAAGAATTTGATATAGATGCTAAACCAGGTAAAACCTACTCTTTTAAATTTTAAACTAATGATGTTAACGCGTTTTTTACTGATAGTTGCTGCTAGTTTATCGTCGTATTTAGTTGCTGCTCAAGAGAACTCAAATAAATTATGGTATCAAAGCCCCGCCAGAGTTTGGGAAGAGGCTTTACCCTTAGGCAACGCCAAAACCGGAGCAATGGTGTTTGGTAATGTCAGCAAAGAGCGCCTGCAACTCAATAATAATACTTTATGGTCTGGTTATCCAAACGCTGGTAATAATCCTAAAGGGGTAGCAGCTTTACCTATGGTAAGGCAAGCTATCAATACTGAAGATTATGGTAAAGCAACAGATATTTGGAAAAAGAACTTACAAGGACCTTATTCTGCCCGTTATCTCACCATGGCAGATTTATATTTGGATTTTAACTTTAAAGATTCTACAGCTACCACTTACAGAAGAGAGTTAGATATAAGCAAAGCCATCCATAAGGTTACCTATAAAGTAGGAGGAGTTACTTATACCAGAGAAACTTTTATTAGCCATCCCGATAGGGTTTTACTGATACGCATAACTGCCGATAAGCCAAATGCTATAAGCTTTAATACTCAGCTACATAGCAAACTAAAGTATGTTACACGGGCAAATGCTGCTAACTATTTAGTATTAAAAGGTAAAGCGCCTAAGCATGTAGCTCATAGAAGTACAGAACCAGAACAGATTGTTTATGATGAAAAGGAAGGGATGACTTTTGAAGTTCATCTAAAAATTAAAACAGAAGGTGGTTCGGTTAAATCATTGCAAAATCAATTACAGGTGAGTAAAGCAAATGCAGTAACCATTTACCTTACCGATGCTACCAGTTATAATGGTTTTGATAAATCGCCAGGTTTAGAGGGTAAAAACCCAGCTATACAGGCACAAGCAGACATGAACAAAGCTTTTGTAAAGTCTTATACTGCGATGAAACAGTTGCATGTAGCAGATCATCAAAAACTGTTTAATCGTGTAAGTTTTACTTTAAAAAGCAATTCAGATTTAGATAAATTACCTACTAATATCCGTTTGCAAAGACAAGGTATTAGCGGTAACGACCAAGGCTTACAGGCTTTATATTTTCAGTTTGGAAGGTATTTGATGATAGCCGGCTCGAGACCGGGTTCTTTACCAACCAATTTGCAAGGTATCTGGAATGATTTAGTACAACCACCTTGGGGTAGTAATTATACAGCTAACATCAATACACAAATGAATTATTGGCCAGCAGAAAACGGAAACCTTTCTGAATTACATGCTCCATTATTTGATTTTATTGGGAGATTAGCTGTTAATGGAAAAGAAACTCTAAAAACCAATTACGGGATTAATGAGGGGTGGGCAGTACATCATAATACCGATATATGGGCTAAAACATCACCTACAGGTGGGTACGATTGGGACCCTAGAGGAACACCACGGTGGTCTGCCTGGGCAATGGGTAGTCCTTGGTTTTGTATGCACTTATACGACCATTATTTATATACCGGCGATGTTAATTTCTTGAGAAATAAAGCTTATCCTTTAATGAAAGGTGCAGCCCAGTTTTTATTAAATTGGTTACAAGAAGATGCTAACGGACACTTGGTTACCAACCCATCAACCTCGCCAGAGAATGTATTTAAAATAAATGGTAAAGAATATGAGATGAGCATGGCTACCACTATGGATATGGGTATCACCAAAGAGTTTTTTTCAGCTTTTTTAAATACATCTAAGGTTTTAAATGTTGATGCAGCTTTAAGAGCTCGGGTAGAAAATGCTTATCAGAAATTATATCCTTACAAGATTGGTAAACACGGGCAGTTGCAAGAGTGGTTTAAAGATTGGGATGATCCTGAAGATAAACACAGACATATTTCTCATCTTTTTGGTTTGTTTCCGGGTAATCATATTACTCCACAGAATACGCCAGAATTGGCAGCAGCCTCAAAGCAGTCTCTTATACACCGTGGTGATATCAGTACCGGTTGGTCTATGGCTTGGAAAATCAATTGGTGGGCAAGGCTACAAGATGGGAATAAAGCTTTAGAGATATTAAAGGCCGGTTTAACCGAGATAGATCCTGTACAAAAGAAAGAAAGTGGCGCTGGTGCTAATGCCCAGTTAAGTAATTTCCAGATGAGCGGTGGTGGCACCTATCCTAATTTATTTGATGCACATCCGCCATTTCAGATAGATGGTAATTTTGGAGCTACAGCAGGTGTTATAGAAATGTTAATGCAAAGCCATACTGACGCTATAAGTTTACTACCAGCATTGCCTAAAGAATGGGAAAAAGGTGTAATTAAAGGAATTAAAGCGAGAGGAAATTTTACCATAGATATTTCTTGGGATAAAGGTCAGTTAACACAAGCTACTCTAGTATCTCACATAGGAGGAAACTGCCGTTTAACCACTAAGATACCTGTTAAAGTTGTGGGTATAGCTAGTAAGGCAGCATCTGGTAAAAATCCAAATCCTTTATATTATCATTTTGATGATGTTAAATACGATAAAGTAGCACAAGCGAAACTACCAGACTTAAATACTTCAAAAGAATTTACTATCGATTTTAACACTCAAAAAGGGATGAAGTACATGATTGTACCTTTATAAAACTTGAATTTGTAACAATCTTATAGGATGTTAATTCAGCTTATTTTTAAGGTAATTGATGTGATTTTTATACCGCAAAAATGCCGTTTATTTGGTACACCCATAGTAACCAATTATAAAATGAAATTACATCCTTTAAAGTTTTTTTTGTTGGTAGCAATTACCACTACACTTCTCTTTGCATTTTCTAATGCAACGTGGCAGTCTAAGTTTTTAAAGCTTAACGCCGATGGTAGTATTACCTATTTCCCAGATAAGCAAGGGAATACCATTCCAGATTTTAGCCGAGTGGGCTATCACCACGGAGATAAAGCAATTCCTGATGTTAAAGTTGTAAAAACACTTACTGTACCAACATCTGGCGATAGCGAAAAGCTAATACAGCAAGCTATAGATGAAGTGGCAAAATTAAAGCCCAACAGCATGGGGCATCGTGGGGCTATATTACTCAAAAAGGGAACTTATAAAATACCCGGTGTTATTAGGATTAATACGGGCGGTATAGTGTTAAGAGGAGAAAAAGGGACTGTTTTGGTTGCCACAGGAAAGTTGAAAAGAAACCTAATTGTGGTTTCTGGTGATGGCGATGTTAAAGAAGTTAATGGCACAAGGGTAAAAATTACTGATGATTATGTCCCTGTTGGTGCTAAATCTTTTAAAGTGAAATCTGCTAAAGATTATCAGGTTGGAGATGATATTATTGTGTACAGGCCAGCTACAGAAAAATGGATTGCTGATTTAAAAATGGATAAAATTGTTCCCAAATCAGACACCAGACAGTGGGATACTAAATCCTATAATTTCCCTTTCGAGCGTAAAATAACCAAAATAGAAGGCAATACTATTTTTATTGATAATCCTATAGTTATGGCTATGGAAGCACAATACGGTGGTGGCGAAGTTTATAAATATACTTTTACAGGAAGAATTAAAGAAGTAGGTATAGAAAATTTAGAGATACAATCAGAGTATGCCAATGATACCGATGAAGAGCATGGCTGGATAGCTGTACAATTTAATAAGGTTGAGAATGCTTGGGCTAGAAACATCGTTTCTAAATATTTTGGATACTCTTGCGTAAGTTTAGAAAGAGGCGCCAAGAAAGTTACTGTAATTGATTCTAAATGTTTAGATGGAAAATCGCAAATAACTGGTGGAAGACGTTATTCTTTTAACAACGTCGGACAGCAAAACCTCTTTATGAATTTAGAAACTACTGAGGGCAGACATGATTATGTTACAGCTGCTCAAGTTCTTGGACCAAATGTATTTTACAATTGTAAAGCATCTAAAACCCATTCAGATATTGGTCCGCACCACCGTTGGACAATGGGTACTCTTTATGATAACGTAGTAACAGACGGGCAGATGAATGTTCAAGACAGAGGAAACTCTGGTACGGGACATGGTTGGGCTGGCGTAAACCAAGTGTTTTGGAATTGCCGAGCTAAAGAAATAACTCTACAAAACCCTTATGTAAGTGGTAAAAACTATGCTATTGGTGTCATAGCAGAAAAAAGAATCAATACCAAACTTGGCGACCGTCCGGATGGTGAGTGGGAAGGACAAAATAAAGAAGGCTTACAGCCAAGTTCTTTGTACATAGCGCAATTAAATGCTCGTAAAAATTTAAAGTAATATTTCATCATGAAGAAAATAAGTTTATTAGCTATCTGCCTTTGTTTTATTGTTATACAAGCATTTCCTCAAGCTATACAATGGACAGAAGTTTATCCCGGTGTATGGAAAGGTGTAGCCGGAAAGCCAGAAAATTTTGATTTATTAAAGGCATCAGGCGCAAAGCCAAATGCAACTGCTTTAGCTAAGGTAGGGAGTGCAACTTTTCCGCTTCAACAAGCTGATATTAAGTTTGAATTACAAGACGGAAAAACTTTTTTAAGTTTTCCTTTGGATTTAGAAGAACAGCTTTATGGCTTTGGTTTAAACTTTCAAACCGTACATCAAAGAGCTAAGGTTTTAGAATTGCATGTAGACCACTATGGTGGTAAAGATAACGGACGTACCCATGCACCAGTGCCTTTTTACATGTCATCTAAAGGTTATGGTGTTTTTATCAATTCGGCCAGATATATTAAAGTATGGGCAGGCACAAGTTTAAGAAAAGATAGCCCTATTTTCCCAGCAGAACCTGTGGATAGAACAGCTGGTAAAAACTGGCAATCAAGAAATACTTCTGATGCTGTTGAGATTTTAGTACCAGCCGAAGGAGTAGAGTTTTATGTTTTTGCAGGTCCAAAACCGTTGCAAGTGATGCAACGCTACAACTTATTTAATGGTGGAGGTTATTTACCACCAAGATGGGGTTTAGGCTTTACACAACGTGTTAAAACAAAATTTACCGACGCTGAAGTAAAAGAAGAAGTTCAAGCCTTTCAGGATAAAGGTTATCCATTAGATTTTGTTGGTTTAGAGCCAGGTTGGCAAAGTTGGGCTTATCCAGGAAGTTTTACTTGGGATAAAGGCAGATATCCAAACCCGCAGGCTTTTGTAAAAGAAATGCTTGATAAAGGCATCAGGTTAAACCTATGGATAAATCCTTACGTATCGCCAAAAGCTAGTTTTTATAAAGAGATAAGACCCTTAACAGGTTCACATACAGTTTGGCGTGGTGCAGTTCCTGATTTTAATTTGCCAGAAGCCAGAAAAATATTCTTCAATCAGCTTAAGCAAGACCAAATAGACATCGGCGTAAGCGGATACAAAATAGATGAGGTTGATGGTTACGATTATCATTTATGGCCAGATATAGCAAAGTTTCCTTCCGGAGTTTCTGCCGAGCAAATGAGACAAACTTATGGTTTAATGGTTCAACGTTATACTTCAGAATTATTTAAAGAGCGCAACCAAAGGACATTTGGTTTAGTAAGAGCATCAAACGGAGGAGGTACTTCTTTCCCTTATGTTATCTACAATGATTATTACAACCACGAAGACTTTATTACCGCTTTAATCAATAGCGGTTTCTCTGGCGTACTCTGGACACCAGAAGTTAGGGCATCAAAAACTGGCGAAGAATGGTTAAGAAGATTTCAATCTAATGTATTTTCTCCAATGGCCATGATTAACGCTTGGTCATCCGGCACAAAACCTTGGACTTACCCAGACGTTGCCGAGCAAGTTAAAGAATTCTCATTACTGAGGATGAAAATGATGCCTTACTGGTATACTACTTTTGCTAAATATCATTTTGAAGGAATCCCTCCTTTTAGAGCGATGAATTTAGAAGAAGGTTTCCAGCAAGAAGCTAAAAAAGAAGTTGTTTCAGGAAATGTTAATCTAGAAGAAAACCCTTATGCAGAAGCTACCTCTAGAGAAATTAAAGACCAATACATGGCTGGCGATTATTTATTAGTAGCCCCAATGTTTACTGGCCAAACTTCAAGAAAAGTAGTGTTACCAAAAGGTAAATGGTATGATTTCTATACCGGAGATTTTGTTGGCGATGGTAAAGTAATTACTGTAACACCAGGTTTAGATAAAATTCCGGTTTTTGTTAAAGATGGCGGTATTATACCTATGATGCCTGCCAAATTACATGCTCCAAAATTGAATGAGAAAGTTGATTTAGAAGTTAGATTTTATGGTGAAAAACCAAACTCTTTTATGCTTTATGATGATGATGGAGAAACCTTCAATTACGAAAAAGGTGCTTACAGCTGGAGACAAATTAAGGTAGAAAAACAGAAAAACGGAACATTTAAAGGGTCAATATCAGCACCAGAAAAAGGTAAACCTAATACCATTGGTAAAGTAAGTTTTACCTACATGACAAAGAAATAATAAAAGCCCAAAATTGAATATAAAATGAAATATTTTAAACTGATTCTTACGTTAGCCTTATTAAGTAATATTGCTTTTGCACAAAAAGTAAATATTAAAAAGGCCTTTAAACATGCCGAAAAGCAAACAGCAGTAATGCTTACAGAAGTAGAAAAAGCTAAAGCTAAAACAACTAACAAAAAGCTGGTTTCGCCGCGTACTATAGAAAATGGAGAGTTAAAGTTAGTAGCTTCTAGAGATTGGACTAGCGGTTTTTTCCCTGGTGTACTTTGGTTTTTACACGAGAATAATAAGAAAAACAAAACCTGGTTTACAGAAGCTAAGAAGTTTACTGCAGATATTGAGGAAGAGAAAACAAACGGAACAACTCATGATATGGGTTTTAAAGTTTATTGCAGTTTTGGTACAGGTTACAGGTTAACCAATGACCCACATTATAAAGATGTAATTATACAGTCTGCTAAAACTTTAATGACCAGGTTTAACCCTAAAACCGGAGTTATTTTATCTTGGGACCATAGTAGGGATAAATGGGTAAATCCAGTGATTATTGATAATATGATGAATCTAGAATTGCTTTTTGCAGCTACAAGATTAACTGGTGATTCTTCTTTTTATAAAGTTGCGGTTACCCATGCCAATACCACTATGAAAAATCATTTTAGATCAGATTACAGTTCGTACCACGTAATAGATTATGACCCAAATACAGGTGCGGTGCTAAAGAAAAATACGCACCAAGGATATTTTCACGAGTCGGCCTGGTCTAGAGGGCAAGCTTGGGCACTATATGGCTATACTTTATGTTACAGAGAAACTAAAAACCCTGTTTATTTAGCTCAGGCAGAAAATATTGCTAAGTTTTATCTTAACCATAAAAATTTACCAGAAGATTTAGTGCCTTATTGCGATTTTGATTCTAAAAAAATACCTAACGAAGCTCGTGATGCATCTGCAGCAGCTATTGTAGCATCAAGCTTGTACGAGTTAAGTACCTACACACGCGATAAGAAGTCGTATTATCAACAAAAAGCAGATAAAATGCTACACAGTTTAAGTACAAAATACATCGCTCCGGTTGGCGAAGCTAAAGGCTTTATCTTGTTACACAGTACAGGTTCTGCACCTTCTAACAGCGAGGTTGATGTGCCTTTAAACTATGCCGATTACTATTATTTAGAAGCTTTATTAAGAAAAAGACAGTTAAAATAAGTTAATCATTTACCTATGAAAAACATTGTTTTTTAACTGCAAAAATCTGCCAAAATAACTTACTTAATAGCTAATTTTTAGTAGCGATTTAAGCTAAAATTACTGTTTATTTGATTTAATCAATTATACAACTAGCGTAAGTATGCCACCTTATTTTAAAAGGTAAATACCCATACTTTAAATGCTTAGCTTTTAAATCATCATGGTTGATACTCATAAAACAGTTAAGAAAACTCTTCTGTGTCTTGTTTCAGGATGCTTTTTAAGTGTTAATAGTTTAATAGCTCAGCCAAAATTTGAATCTAGTTGGTCATCATTAGCGCAAAATTATAAAACCCCTGATTGGTTTAGAGATGCCAAATTTGGGATTTTTATGCACTGGGGTATTATGGCTGCTATAGATGAAAATAGAGAATATGGTGGCTCACATTACGGCAGATACATGTATGGCCCTGGAGAGTATCCTCCTGGACATGAAAGAAGTGTACAAGCAGAAAAACTATTAGCATGGCATACCAAGCGCTATGGGCATCCAAATAAATTTGGTTATAAAGATTTCATCCCTATGTTTAAGGCAGAACGATGGAATCCTGATTCTCTAGTAGCTTTCTATAAAGCCTGTGGTGCAAAATATATAGTACCAGTAGCAGTACATCATGATAATTTTGATATGTACGATTCTCAACATCGTTGGAATGCTGTAGCTATGGGGCCCAAAAAAGACATTATTCAAGGTTGGAAAGAAGCCGCTGAACGTCAGGGTGTAAGATTCGGGGTATCAACGCATCTTGATAGAGTGGCTTCTTTCTTTCAAACCTCAAGAAAATTTGATGGTAAAAATCCTAAATATGCCGATTTCTACAATAGCAACTACAGCTTAGATTACATGAATGATGAAGCTTGGATGAAAGTGTGGTATAGCAGAACATTAGAACTTGTAGATAAGTATAAACCCGATTTACTTTATTTTGATGGGTCTTTACCTGGTACCAATAAAGGTATGACATATGGTTTGGATTTAGCTTCACACTTTTATAACAGTAATATCCAAAAGCATAATGGTAAACTAGAAGCCGTTATGAATTTAAAACATGGGCCAGATAAAAGAGCTTTTGTTTGGGATATAGAACGTGGGCAATCTGATGCTTTGCAGCGTTTACCTTGGCAAACAGATACTGACTTATCAGGAGGTTGGTTTTACCGTAAAACCGAACCGCAATTTACCATTGATGTTTTAGTAGGCAATTTAATTGATATTGTAAGTAAAAATGGTAATCTACTTCTAAATGTTGGTTTAAGAAGTGATGGTACTTTGCCAGAAAATCAAGCTCAAATCTTAAAACAATTGGGTGGGTGGCTTAAAATTAATGGTGAAGGTATTTACGCAAGTCGCCCTTGGTTAGTTTATGGCGAGGGGCCTACCAAAGTAACTTCTGGCGCTTTTCAAGAGCAAAGAAAACCTTATACAGAACAAGATATACGCTTTACAACCCGAAATGGGTATGTCTATGCTTTTGTACTTAAAATCCCTGAAAAAGAAGTTAATATCAAGTCTTTAGCATCAAACCTTACATTGGTTAACAAAATAGAGGATATTCAACTTTTAGGTACAACAGAAAAGCTAATCTGGAAACAAACTCCAGAGGCTTTAAATATTCAATTACCTAAAAATTTAGATGCCGATTATGCACTTGTCTTTAAAATAAAAACTGATGATAAGAGCAAGCAAACCTGGGAATTAATTTTAGAATAATATAAGCATGTTAAAAAGCATTATTAAAGTATTAAGCGTAGCATTTTTACTACTTACAATAAACCGAACAGCTGTAAAAGCTTCAGAAACAGTTATAGTTGATGTTACCAAGCATGGCGTAGTTGCCGATACCAATGTGGTAAACACGAAGGCTATTCAAAAGTTAATTGATGATTACAGTAAAAAAGGTGGTGCTCTTTTACATTTTCCTGCAGGTAAATATGTTTCAGGTACTATTTTATTAAAAGATAATATCACCATTTCTTTATCAGAAAAAACAGAATTATTGGGCAGTAAAAATATTGCAGATTACCAAATGGTAGACGCTTTTAGAACCGGTAATGGAGCTTTAATGGGCTACTGTTTTATTGGTGCAGTTGATGCTAAAAATGTAGGCATCATTGGTGGAGGAACCATAAATGGCAGAGGGAAAGATGTTTTAGCATCAGGCGGAAGAGGTAAAAGACCTTTCTTGGTAAGATTTGTAAGAAGTACAGGTATTGTTGTTAAAGATGTGAAACTGATTAATTCTACCGCGTGGACTACCCACTTTTTTGCTTGTAAAGGTATAGACATTTCGGGTGTTACCATTAAAAGTCGTGGCTTAGGTAATAATGATGGTTTTGATATTGATTGCTCGCAAGACGTAAAAATATTCAATTGTGATATTGATACCGGTGACGATGGTTTATGCTTTAAAACCACCTGGAGCCAAATGGCTTGTAAAAACATAGAAGTAAAAGGTTTAAGAATTACCAGTAACCATGGCGGTATAAAGTTTGGCACCGAGTCTATGGCGCCTTTCGAAAACATCAAAATATCTGATGTTTATATCTATGATACTAGAAATGGAGGTATTAAAATTAACAGTGTTGATGGCGCACAAATACGTAATGTAGAAATATCTAACATCACCATGAATAATGTGCGTACCCCAATGCTCATTAGATTAGGTTCTCGTCTTAACGTTTTTAGAAAAGATAGTGATACCAAACAAAAAACCGGAGTAATAGAAAATGTAAGCATCAGAAATGTAAATGCTAAAGCTGCCAATCCTGCACAAATAGATCCACCAAGTGGCATTTTAATTACTGGCGTACCGGGGCATGACATTAAAAATCTAACATTAGAAAATATAGACATCAGAATAGCAGGAGGTGGTAATGCCAAACATGCTAGGCAAGTAGTACCAGAAGCAGAAACAGCCTATCCAGAAATCAGCACTTTTAAGCCAACTATTCCGGCTTATGGTATTTGGGCCAGGCATGTATCGGGTTTAACCCTAAAAAATATAAGTTTTACGGTTGATAGTACCGATTTAAGACCAGCTTTTATTATTGAAGATGGTAAAAACGTAAATATCTCTAACAGTCAAGTACCAACTTTTGAAGGTGCAGAAGCAGTAATCAGGTTAGAAAATGTACAAGCTGCAAATATCACTCAGGTAAGTACTACTGGCAAAGCAAAAGCATTGGTAAGGGTAGAAGGTAAAAGTGGGGATGTTAAGGCCTTAAAAAACAAATTCGATAAGATAGTTAAAGAAATAGAAATCATTAAACCTTAATCATAATATAACATGAAGTTTTCTTTAAAAGTATTTATCATTTTATTACTTGTAACTTCAAGTAAAGCTACCATAGCGCAAGAACAAGCTTTTGAGAGCATCAAGAATTTTATAAAGCCAGCAAAAAAAGATGGAGGCCTAAAGCTAAGTCAGTATTTTTTATGGTGCCCATCGGTTATAAAAGTTGGGAATACTTACCACATGTTTGCTTCGGCATGGCCTGCAGAAGGTGGTATGGCAAGCTGGACAGCAAAGTCTTTATGTATCAGGGCAACCTCAAAAAATCTTTTAGGCCCTTATGAATTTGCCGAAGTTGTTTTAGAAAAAAGAGAAGGTAAATGGGATAATGATAGGGTACATAATCCTAAAATAGTGAAGGTTGGAAATAAATATGTATTGTATTACATTTCTTCAGCTAACGAAACCGGTTATGCAGAGGCTGATGCTATTACAGGTCCATGGACAAGGTCTGAAAAGATGATGAGTTTTAGCAATCCGGCTCCATTGGTAAGACCCGATGGTAGCGTATATGTATTTGGTAGATTATCTGTTAAAATTGGTGATAAACAAGTGCGTACAGCCAGAGCCGCAGAAGCAGCAAGCTATAAAGGGCCTTATCAAAACTTAGCTCCTGAAAAAGAAAATCTTTTCCCTAATAATTACGAATTGGAAGACCCAACCATTTGGTGGGCAAATAACCAATACAATGTTATTTGTACAGATTTTGCTGGTGTAGCTACAGGAAGAAATAAAGTTGGTGTTCAATATTATTCTAAAGATGGTATCAATTACCAGTTATTAACCAAAGAACCTATCAACACCAACGAGATTACTTACGATGATGGTAGTAAAGAAAAATTTAAAAGGGTAGAAAGACCTTTTGCTTATGTAGAAAATGGTGTAGTAAAAGCATACTTTTTAGGTTGCATGACACCTGATGATAAAGGCGTAATTGTAGCCCATCCTGTTGATGATTATGTGCCTGGTAAATCATCATCTAAGAAGAAATAATAGAAAGGTTATGAAGATTAAAGCCGCCTTATTTTTCTTATGCTTGGGTATAGTAAGAGCTTATACACAAGAGCTTATTACAGAGCCAACAACTCCGGCTGTTTTACCCGGTAAAGGACTTAAACAATATGATTTCTTGTATGCTGGTGAGCAAAAGCATAGAAATATGTATATTGTTAAAAACGGTAAAATTGCTTGGTCTTACATAGATACTTTGGGCAAGGGAGAAATAAGCGATGCTGTTTTAATGTCTAATGGGAATATTGTTTTTGCGCATCAACATGGTTTATCTGTGATAGATAAAAACAAGAATTTCTTATGGAAACTTAATTGCCCTAAAGGAACAGAGATACATACTGCACAACCCATCGGGAAAGAACATGTAATATTTATTGAAAACTCCAATCAGCCCAAAGTAAGGGTGGTAAATATCCGTACTGGGGATTTTGTAAAGGAATTTGCTATACCTGTAAAAGATACATCCAGAGCGCATATTCAGTTTAGACATGCCCGTTTAACTAAAAGAGGAACTTATCTAGTTGCACACATGGATTTAAGTAAAATCATAGAATATGACAGCAATGGTAAGCAACTTTTAAATCTTGATTTCCCAACACCTTGGTCTGTAGAAGAGCTCGCTAATGGTAATTTATTAGCAGTTTGTAATAAGAATTTCATCAGAGAGATAACCAGAGAAGGTAAAACGCTTTGGGAATTAAAACCTGAAGATTTAATAGGTTACAGAATTTTTGGGATGCAGATGGCTTATCGTTTGCCTAATGGAAATACTTTAATTAACAATTGGTTTAACCAATGGAAGAAATATAAAATAGAACCTCAAAATATGCCTGCACAATTCTTAGAAGTTACTCCTGATAAGAAAGTGGTTTGGGCATTAAAAGAATGGCTTCCACCTGTGAATTTAGGTCCATCAACCATTATTCAATTTTTAAACGATGATAAAGCTGAGGATGTTAGGTTCGGTAATATCAAATAACAACTTATATGAAAAGACGTAATTTTTTAAGAAACAGTTTAGGCTTAACCGCTGGCGCATTATTATCAACTAAAATGGCCAAAGGTTTAAGCTTTTTAGCGCAAGAAGAAAAGCCTTTTTATGCTTCATTAAGTGGTAAGTTTTCAAGATATTCTCACCGTTTACCAAAAACCGATCAAAACTATAAAAGGTCAAAAAATTATATAGAAGACGATCCTATTCCAGAATATTCTTGGGCATCTGATGAAGCTTACGAAGCATTTCAAGATATGAAATATGGAGTTAGAATACACTGGGGCTTATATTCTATCTTAGAAATGGGCGGAGAATCTTGGCCGTTTTTAGGTAACAGAGAGCCTGCTTTTGATTTCCAAAAAAGACAAGAATATCAGGAACTTTATAAGACATGGAATCCTAAAGGTTTTGATGCTGACGAGTGGATGGATTTTTTCAAAGAGAGCGGCATGAAAATGTTTGCTTTTACCACTAAGCATCACGAAGGTTTTTCTATGTATGATACCAAAACCAGGGTAAAACGCCGCCCTAATTGGACTGCCCCAGGTGGTCCTAAAATAGAAGAGTGTGATACTACTTACAGTATCATGGACACACCTTTTAAAAGAGATGTTGTAAAAGAACTATGCGATGCTGCCCGCAAGCATGATATCAAAATAGATTTATACTATTCACATTCTGATTGGTACGATGCAGATTTTAGACCTTATGGTTATCACCCTTTGCAAATTCCTTCTAGTGAAGAATGGTGTAAAGCTAAAGCTGATGATGAGGAGTTTTCTGAATTTGAAAGAGCTAAGGAAAGACAAAAAGCATTTTTAACCATTGTACCAAACCCTACTCCGGAAGAAGAAGAAGCTATGATTGCCAGACATCGGGCACAATTAAAAGAGCTTTTAACCAATTATGGTAAAGTAGATATGATTTGCTTGGATATCTGGTTAGGGCCAAGAGTATGGCCACAACTCAGAGAAACATTAATGGAGCTTAGGAAAATACAACCTAATGTCATGTTCAGAGCCCGTGGAATTGGTAATTATGGAGATTACTATACTCCAGAGGGTTTCGTTCCCGGAGACAAAGAAAATTCAGACTCACCATGGTTTGTTATTTATCCTTTGGCAAGCTCTTTCTCTTATGATCCATCATCAAAAAAATATAAAGGTGCTAAATGGGTGGTAAAAAATCTTATAGACTCTGCTTCTAAAGGCGGAAACTTTATGGTTGGTATTGGGCCAGATGGTAACGGAAAATTCTCTCCAACAGCTATTAAGCAATTAAAAGAAGTTGGGGCTTGGTTGAAAAAGAATGGAGAAGGGATTTATGCAACCAGAGCTAGAGCAGGCGAAAATTGGAAAGAAGGTGATAACATCAGATTTACCCGTTCTAAAGATCAAAAAACCATTTATGTTCATTGTTTAGAATGGCCAGGAGATAATTTAATCTTAAAAACTGTACAGCCTAAAGCGGGTTCAACCATAACCTGTTTAGGTAACCAAAAAGCAGTTACTTGGGATTATAATGCTTCAACCAAAGAACTTACCATTCATACATCAGCAAAAATAAAAGCAGGGATTCCTAAAAAAGAGCAAATCGCATACAGTTTTGCTGTACAGGTTTAATTTATGAATTATGAGAAATAGCGTAATTAAAATATTTATCGCAGCATTTATACTTCCTTTTGTAATTCAAGCGCAAACCAGAAGTAACGAAGAAAATGCTAAGCATTATTTGCCTAAAACAGATAAACAATATACCTATACCAGTGGATATATAGAAGAAAACCCAGTTGCAGAATATACTTGGGCGTCAAAAGAAGCTTATGAGGCTTTTGATGATATGAAATTTGGTGTACGTATACATTGGGGATTATATTCTGTCATTAAACAAGAGAAAGAGTCTTGGCCGTTGTTAAAACTCCCTAATGAGCAAAAGCAAGCCTATTTTGATATGTATAAAACTTGGAATCCTACAGGTTTTAATGCAGATAGCTGGATGGAATTATTTAAAGAAAGTGGCATGAAAATGTTTGCTTTCACCACCAAACATCATGAAGGTTTTTCTTTGTTTGATACCAAAACTAGGGTGAAAAAGAGGGTAAATTATACTGCTCCCGGTGGCCCAGTTATAGAAGATTGCGATGTTGCTTATAGCATTATGGAAGGCCCCTTTAAACGAGATATCGTTAAAGAACTAACCGATGCTGCCCGTAAAAGAGATATTAAAATAGATTTATACTATTCTAACCCAGATTGGTATGATGCTGATTTTCGCCCCTATGTTTGGCATCCTTTGCAAACGCCATCTTCTGCAACCTTAGCGGTAAGAGGTAAAGATTATAAACCAGAAGGTGCTATAGAATCTCATTATGGTAAAAATGGGCCTATCATGGCACCAGACCCAACTCCGCAAGAAGTTGAGAGAGCCATGTTACGCCACCGTGAGCAGTTGAAAGAGCTATTAACCAATTACGGCAAAATAGATATGATTTGCTTGGATATGTGGTTTGGTCCGGCGGTATGGCATTACCTCAGAGAAACCATGATAGAACTGCGTAAAATACAACCCGATGTCATGTTTAGAGCTCGTGGCATTGGTAATTACGGAGATTATTACACCCCAGAAGGTTTTGTACCTGGTGCAAAAGAAAATACACAAGTGCCTTGGTTTGTGATTTATCCTTTAGGTCGCACTTTTTCTTATGAAGCTGAGGCTGATAAGCATAAGGGGGCGAAATGGGTAGTACAAAATATTGTAGACTGTGCTGCAAAAGGCGGTAATTTTATGGTTGGGGTTGGCCCCGATGGCGATGGCAAATTTCATCCTACAGCAGAAGCACAATTAAAGCAAACTGGTAAATGGTTAAAAACAAACGGAGAAGCTATTTATGGAACCAGAGCTCGCGAAGGCGAACATTGGAAAGAGGGAGATAGCATACGTTTTACCCGTTCTAAAGACCATAAAACATTATATGCTCATAGTTTTGAGTGGCCTAATAAAGTTTTTAATCTAAAAACTGTACAGCCGGTAAAAGGCTCTAAAATCTATTTAATTGGATCTAATCAGCCATTAAAATGGAAATATTCTACTAAAAAAGGTCTAACCATTCAAATACCAGATGATTTGAAAACTGCTATTCCTGCAGAAGAGCAGTTGGTTTATACATTTAAAATAGCACAGTAAAAGCATGAAAAGATATTGTTTGGCACTAGACTTAATTGATGATGAAACGCTTATTGCAGAGTATGAACATTGGCATAAAGCAGAAAACGGTTGGCCAGAGATAAAAAAAAGCATCTTGGATGCACATATAACCGCCATGGAGATTTACAGAACAGGTAATAGGCTCTTCATGATTATGGAAACCAGCGATGAATTTAGTTTTGATGAAAAGGCTAAAGCCGATGCTGAAAATCCTAAAGTACAAGAATGGGAAAAGTTAATGTGGAAATTTCAACAGCCACTAGCTTGGGCAAAAGAAGGAGAGAAATGGATACTTATGAACAAAATATTTGAATTAAAAGCTTAATTATAAAATACATACAATGGAATTAACAAATAAAGTAGCCCTTATAACGGGTGGTACACAAGGTATTGGCGCAGAAACCGCATTAAAACTTGCTCGTGAGGGTGCGCATATAAGTTTAGTAGCAAGAAATACAGATGATGAATCTTTAATCAATCAAATCAAAAGCTTAGGTAGAAATTGTGTATTGCTTAAAGGCGATATGAGCAAGCCAGAGGATTGCGAACGTGTAGTAGCAGAAACTATTGCAGCTTTAGGAGATATAGATGTTTTAGTACATTCTGCTGGTGGTGCAGCCCCTGGTAGTTTATTAAACGGTGCAAAAGATGTATGGTATAGTGCTTTTGATATTCATATACATGCAGTTTTTCATTTATGCATGGCCGCAGTACCTTCTATGAAAAGAAAAGGTTCTGGTGGTATTATCCTTATTTCATCAGCGGCAGGTTTAAGAGGTGTTAAAGGTGCTTTAGCTTATGCGGTTGTTAAAGGTGCTTTACCTCAGTTTACAAGAGCTTTAGCTTATGAACTTTCTGAGTTTGATATTAAAGTTAACTGTGTTTCTCCGGGTGTTATTCGTACCCGTTTTCAAGATTTCTTAAAACCAGAGCAAGTGAAAAATAACATAGAAAATCGTATCCCATTAAGAAGAGAAGGTAAACCAGAAGATGTAGCAGATGCCGTTGCTATGTTGCTTAAAAACGATTTTATAACTGGTGAAAACGTAGTTATAGACGGCGGTATGAGCATGCGTATTTGCTAACCAAACCAAGTTTCTAAATGAAAAAAATCTTTGTTTTTATATTCTTTTACGGATGTTCTTTATCTCTTATAGCACAAAATGCAAAGGTAAAGAACGCTGAAATGAGCTGGTGGTATAATCAGCCAGCAAAAAAGTATTGGGAGGGTTTACCTATAGCAACAGGCAGATTTGCGGCTATGATTGGTGGCAGTATCAACCAAGAAGTTATTCCATTTAACGATGAAACTTTGTGGTCTGGTGGGCCTTACAATCCTAATAATCCGCAGGGGCCACAAGTTTTAGAAGATATCAGAAAGAAAATCCTCATAGAAAAAGATTATGCGGCAGCAAGTAAAGCCTCGCTAAAATTAGGGAGTATACCTTTAAGGGTACAACATTACCAACCTATGGGTATTCTTCATTTAGGATTTAATCATGATGAAGCAAAAGTGCAAAACTATCAGCGTAAGCTTAGTATGGATAGTGCTACGGTAACCATTACCTATCGTTTAAATGGTGTTAACTACAAAAGAGAAATTTTTGCGAGTTACCCAGACCAAGTGGTGGTCATGCGTATAACAGCTAGCAAACCTAAGAGTATCAACTTAAAAGCTTCTTTAAGTAGTTTGCAACAATCTGCTGTAACACAACTCTTAAATGGAGATATTGTGATGAATGGCACAACTACTGAGCTTACTGAGGAAGAATATGCAAAAAAAGTTTTGCCCGCAGCTATGAAATGGCAATCGCGTTTAAAAGTAAATGCAGAAGGTGGTAAAACCAGTTATCTGAAAAAGGCGGGTAAAACAGGCGATGAAATTCAGATTTCTAATGCTAACGCGGTGGTTATCATGCTTGCAGGTGCTACCAATTGGGTAAATTATAACGATGTAAGTGCTAACGAGAAACAAAGATGTAATGATTACATCTCTAAAGCTGTAAAATTTAAATACGCAGAGCTTAAAAATCGTCATTTGAGAGACTACATGCCGCTTTTTGCAAGTTGTAAAATTGATTTAGGTGGACATGAAAAAGCTAAGATGAATACTACTGATCGGATTTTAGCTTTACGTAAAGGGGCTCACGATCCCTTATATATTTCGCAGTATTTCCAATATGGTAGATACCTCATGTTAGCCGGAGCTAGAGAAAAAACTTTAGCTTTTAATAATCATAACATTTGGTTAGACAACATGGAGGGGCGTTGGCAAGGGCGTTGGACTTTAAATATCAATATTCAAGAATGTTATTGGCCTATAGAAAGCACAAACTTGGCAAGTTTAAACGAATCTTTATTAACCTTTACAGAGATTTTAGCTGAAGCCGGAGCCAGAACAGCAAAAGAACTATATGGTTGTAAAGGATGGGTTGCACATCATGGTACGGATATTTGGTTTAATACTGCACCAACAGACCCAAATCCAAAAGCATCTGTTTGGCCGTTGGCAGGTCCGTGGATTTTACAACAATTATTTGATCATTACTCCTATGAGCCCGATGCTGTTTACCTGAAAAGATTATATCCTTTAATGAAAGGTTCAGCAGAATTTATTCTTGATTTCTTAGTTAAAGATCCAGAAACAGGTTATTTGGTTACCTGTCCGTCAACCTCGCCAGAGAATAATTTCTTTACTACTAAAGGAGAAGAAGCTTCTGTTTCTGCAGGTTCTTCCATGGATAACCAGCTTATTAGAAATCTGTTTAGAAATTGTATTACAGCTATAAAAGTTTTAGGTGAGGATGCTGCTTTTGCTAAAAAATTGGAAGATACTATGAAACAATTGCCACCTCATCAAATTGGGCAATTTGGTCAGTTACAAGAGTGGTTGCATGATTATAAAGAAATGCAAGTAGGTCATAGGCATATTTCACATCTGTTTGCATCATATCCTGATGATGACATCACCCTAAGGAAAACACCAGAACTGGCTAAAGCTGTAAAAGTTGTTTTAGATAGGAGGGGAAATATCAATAAAGGATGGTCTGGCGCTTGGAAAATTAACCAACAAGCTCGTTTTGAACAGCCTGAAGAAGCTTATCAGATTTTAAAATCTATGCTTACTGATATCAGTATACATCCAAGACCAGAGGATAGTGACATTACACCTTCTTTTGAAGGAAACCAAGGTATACAAGGTATTACAGCTGGCGTAGTAGAAATGCTGATGCAAAGTCACTCTAACGAGTTATACCTGCTGCCAGCAGTGCCAAAAGATTTAAAAGATGGTCATATCAGTGGTTTAAGAGCCAGAGGAGGCTATGGTGTTAATATCAGTTGGGCAAACCGCGAATTAAAAGAGGCCACAATTACCTCAAAATTTGCCCAAACCTGCAATTTAAGAAGTAAAACGCCAGTGAAAATCCTGCTGAATAAACAGGTAATTAAGCTTACAAAAGCAGCCGATAATTTATATACTTTTAACGTAGAAGCAGGTAAGACTTATACCGTTTTACCCAACTAACCTAAACTAATGACAGATACTACTTTTAAGCCATCTAAAATGCGCTGGGTCATGATAGGCTTTGCGTTTTTAGCTACCGTTTTAAATTATATAGACCGTTTGGCTTTTAATTATTTAAGTGCCGAAGGAGCTTTAAGAGAGCTCATTCCTGATGATGCTTTTGGATATATTACCACTGCTTTTTTTGTGGCCTACATGGTTTCAAACGGTTTTTCTGGCTTCGCCATAGATAAGTTAGGAACCAAATTAGGATATTCTATCTGCATGGCTTTTTGGACTACCGCTGCCATGTTACACGCTTTAGCAAGATTACCTTGGCATTTTGGTTTAGCCCGTTTCTTTTTGGGTATTGGTGAGGCAGGTAACTGGCCATCAGCTATTAAACTAACTAGTGAGTGGTTTCCGCAGAGCGAGCGTTCTACTGCATCAGGTATTTTTAACAGTGGTTCTGCTATAGGTGCTGTTGTTGCGCCACCATTAATTGCATTTTTGGGTACTGTTTATGGCTGGAAAGCTACTTTTATTATTGTAGGTTCTTTAGGTTATTTATGGCTTATTGCTTTCTGGTTTACTTATTATACCCCAAAACAAGCTTTAGAAGAAACCAAATTAAGAACCATCCCGGCTAAAAAACTCATCAAAAACAAATTTGTATTGGGTTTTACTTTATCTAAAGTATTGATGGACCCTGTATGGTATTTCATCACATTTTGGATAGGACGTTATTTAGTTGATGTTCATGGATGGGATTTAACTACCATAGGTTGGTTTGCTATGATACCTTTTATTTCTGCCGATTTTGGAAATATTTTAGGAGGCTTATTTACTCAAACCTTAATTAAAAGAGGTATGGCTGTACCTAGGGCAAGAAAATTAGCTGTTACTATTTTCGGGCTGATGACTGCTGGCTCATTAATATTAGGTCCGCTTATTATCACCTCACCAGCAATTGCAATAGCTGTTTTAGCAGTAGCAGGCTTTGGCTACTCTTCTTATACCGCTAACTCTATGGCTTTCCCTGCTGATGTTGTTCCAAAAAATGCAACAGCTTCTGTTTGGGGTTTGGCAAGTGTTGGTTCTGGTTTAGGCGGAGCTATCTTTCAATCTATATCTGGTGTAACGGTTAAGAATTTTTCTGATGCATACGGCTACTCATCGGCATACAATACGGTTTTCATAGGTTATGGAGTATTAGCACTTTTAGGCTTATGTGTGGTGCTTTTTGTTATAGGGCCTTTGGTAAGAGATGAAGAATTGCATGCTTATGTAAATCAAGATAATCCTGAAGAAAATCAATCAAATTAAATTTGCCATGTTAAAAACACAATTACTACATCCTGAAATATTAATGGAACTAGGCCGAAACGGACATGGTTCTAAAATTTTAATTTCTGATGGTAATTTTCCAGTAAGTACATGTACACCCCAAACAGCAAAAAAGGTTTACTTAAATCTTACGCCAGGTGTTTTAAATGTTATTGATGTGTTAAAAGTGATTAAAAACTTTATCCCAGTAGAGAAAGCTTATATCATGAACCCTCCAGATGAAACACCACAACCTATCCACCATGAATTTAAACAAATTCTTGATGAGGATACTTCATTTGAAGCTTTAAAAAGATATGAGTTTTATGATATTGCCAAAACACCTGATGTTTGCTTAGCTATAGCAACAGCAGAGGTTAGAAGATTTGCCAATATTATTTTAGAAATAGGAGTAATTAGGCCAGAATAAATTAGCATCATGCAAACCTTAAATCATATATATCAACATAAAATAGTAGCCATTATTAGAGGCGTTTCTGCCGATAAGGCTAAAGATGTGGCTTTCGCTTTAGCAGAAGGAGGTGTGAAAATTTTAGAAATCACCTTAAACTCACCTAAAGCCTTACAAGTTATAGAGCAATTGGCAGATAGTATTGGAAATAAAGTTTTAATAGGTGCAGGTACGGTATTAGATCCAGAATCTGCTAGAGCAGCAATTTACGCTGGGGCGAAGTTTATTTTATCGCCAACGGTAGATATCAATACCATACACATGACCAGAAGACATGGTGCTGTAAGTATTCCTGGAGCTTATACACCAACAGAAATTTTAAATGCTTACGCCTGGGGCGGCGATATTGTAAAAGTTTTTCCAGCAAGTGCAGGTGTAGCTTATATCAAAGATGTAAAAGGGCCTTTACCTCAAATTCCTATCATGCCAACCGGAGGTGTAGGTTTAGATAATATCAAAGAGTTTAAGAAAATTGGTGCTGTGGCTTATGGAATAGGAAGTTCTTTGGTTGATGCTAAGCAAACCATAAATGATGAATATTTAAAGCAATTAACTTCAAAAGCTAAGCAGTTTATAGAAGCTGTTCAATAATATCAATATTAAAATGAAAATTACAGGTTACGAATTATATCAAGTTCCACCAAGATGGTTATTCCTTAAAATAGAAACTAGCGAAGGTATTGTGGGTTGGGGCGAGCCCGTTGTTGAAGGTAAAGCAGCTACAGTTAAAGCGGCTGTTATAGAATTAATGGAAGGCTTAATCGGTAAAGACCCTCAAAATATAGAAGACCATTGGAATATGATGTACCGAGCAGGTTTTTATCGTGGTGGCCCTATTTTAATGAGTGCTATTGCTGGTATAGACCAAGCACTTTGGGATATAAAAGGTAAGTTCTATAATACACCAATTTATCAACTATTAGGTGGTAAAGCTCGTGATACCATGAAGGTATACTCTTGGATTGGTGGCGACCGCCCAGCTGAAGTAGGTACAGCAGCCAAAGAAATGATAGATAAAGGCTTTAAGGCAGTAAAAATGAATGCTACCGAGGAGCTTCAAATCATAGATACTTACGATAAAATTGATGCTGCCATAGCTCGTATTGCCGCCGTTAGAGATGCTGTTGGACCGGCTGTTGGTATAGGTATAGATTTTCATGGTAGGGTACACAAACCTATGGCTAAGATTTTAGCCAAAGAGTTAGAAGCCTACAGGCCGATGTTTATTGAAGAACCTGTTTTACCAGAAAATAACGAAGCATTAAGGGAAATTGCCAACTTAACCTCTATTCCTATCGCAACTGGAGAGCGTATGTTCTCAAGATGGCATTTTAAGGATTTATTAATTGGTGGTTATGCAGATATCATTCAGCCAGATTTATCCCACGCAGGTGGTATAACAGAGTGTAAAAAAATATTCTCTATGGCCGAAGCTTTTGATGTTGCGGTTGCGCCACATTGCCCACTTGGCCCTATAGCTTTAGCTGCTTGCTTACAAGTAGATGCCACCAGTTACAATGCTTTTATTCAAGAGCAAAGTTTGGGTATCCACTACAATCAGGGTAGTGATATTTTAGATTATATCGTTGATAAAAATGTATTTAAGTATGAGGATGGTTATGTTAAAATACCAGACGGACCAGGCCTCGGTATAGAAATAAATGAAGACCACGTAAAAGCTATGGCAAATGTTGGCCATAATTGGAAAAACCCCGTTTGGCGTCATCAGGACGGAAGCATAGCAGAGTGGTAATCATTAAAAGATAAAAAGAAGGAGTCATAAGCGTTCATTGTTTGAAGGGTGTATTCATTGGTTTGGTTTAATTAATCTTCTTTCAGTAAGATGTACATTTTTGATTTCCTTCTTTTTCTAATTCTAACACATGAATAATTTGTTTTTAAGTTGCGATTGGGGTACATCATCTTTCAGACTACGTTTGATAGATGCATACGGTTTAAATACTTTAGCTGAAGTAAGCAATGCAGAAGGTAACGCTATCTTATTCCAGAAATGGAAAGCCGCAGGGGCTGATACTGATAGAAGAACAGATTTTTATCTTTCCTTCTTAAAAGAAAATATAGATAAAATTAGTTTAGAATTTGGTAAAAGCTTAGATGGGCTACCAATTATTATTTCTGGTATGGCATCTTCTACGGTTGGTATGCAAGAGCTTCCTTACAAAAAGCTTCCTTTTTCTTTAAACGGTGCCGATTTAAAGGTTACACATTTTCAAGCTACCAAAGACTTTTCGCATTCTTTTACTTTAGTATCTGGCGTTTGTTCTGATGCTGATGTTATTAGAGGAGAAGAAATACAACTAGTAGGTTGCCAACCCGATAAAAGACTTAAAGAGCAAGTTTTTATTATACCAGGTACACATTCTAAACACGTTTTTACTGTTGATGATAAAGCTGTAGGCTTCTCTACTTATATGACGGGAGAACTTTTTAGCTTATTAAGTAGTCAAAGTATCTTATCAACCACAGTAGAAAAACAAGGTGTTTTAACAGATGATGAAAATACAGCAGCCTTTAAACAAGGTGTTTTAGATAGCTTTAAAGCTAATTTACTGCATGCTATGTTTTGGGTAAGAACCAACCAGCTGTTTAATAAATTTAGTAAAGAGAGTAATTATTACTATTTGAGTGGCTTATTAATTGGTGCCGAACTAAAAGAATTAAAAGGAACAGAAAAGGCAATAACTTTATTGTCTTCTGGTATCTTAAGTGAGAGCTACTTGTTAGCCTTAGAAACTTTAGGTTTAGGACAGCAAGTGTCTCAGAAAAGTGTTGATGAAGCTATTATTAATGGTCATTATCAGCTTTATATGCTTCATTACCAATAGAAAATCCTTATTTTCAAAGTCTGAAAATAAGATGGATGATATTTAAAACTCAATACTACCTTTTTTTATTAGCATTAATCTGTTCTTCTTTTGTGCCTAAGCAAAAGATGTTAGAAACTTACCAGATTCATGGCTATACCCAAGGTACTACCTATTCTGTAAAATATTATGCATCTAAAGCATTAGTTTCTGAAGAAGAAATTGAAGCTATTTTGGCAGAATTGAACCAATCCTTATCCGTTTATCACGATACATCCCTCATCAGCCAATTTAACTTTAGCAAAAGAGGTGTTTTGTTAGATAAGCATCTGCATAAAGTGGTGAAAGAAGCTCAGAAAGTAGCTCAAGCTTCACAAGGGGCGTTTGATATTACTGTTTATCCTTTAATAGAAGCATGGGGCTTTTTAGGAAAGCAGAAACAAACTATACCAGATAGCTTGACCATCAAAAGCATATTAAAGCATGTAGGTTATCAGCAAATTACCATCAAAGGGGATAGCTTGGTAAAAACGAATCCGTTAGTTAAAATTGATGTGAACGGGATTGCGCAAGGTTATTCGGTTGATGTTCTTGCTGATTTTTTAGAGCATAAAGGTATCAGGAATTATATTGTAGAAATAGGTGGTGAGCTAAGGATAAAAGGTAAAAAACCTGATGGCTCTTATCCTAAAATAGGCATAGAATCACCAAGTCTAAAAGAAACATCTTTACAAAAAATTATCGTCCCTAAAAAAGGTGCTATAACCACCTCTGGAAGCTACCGTAAATTCATAGAAAGTAAAGGTTTAAAGCAAACACACTTAATAGATACTAAAACAGGTTATTCTATTAAAAGTAAGAATATAAGTGTAACAGTTTATGCTAAAACGGCAATGCTTGCTGATGCCTATGATAATGTTTTGATGGGGATGGATATAGAAGAAGCTTTTCGCTTTTTAAAAAAACATCCACACTTAGAAGCATTTTTTATTTACCAACAGCAAGGTCTACTAAAAGATACCGCTACAACTGGATTTTACAAGCTCCTAGCGCCTTAATTGACTATAAGTTTATGTTGTTTTCTTTAGCCAAGAAAGCCTGTGTATTATGATGTCTAAATCTATAGCTAACAGGGTACTAACAGGGTACTAACAGGGTGCTAACAGGGTTATAACAGGGTTGTTATAAGGTTAATTAACCTGTTATGTTCCTATAAATACCCTATTATTTACTTGTTAATTTCTAATAAATACTTGACATGGCTCTTTCTTGTCCTTTTATAGAGGATGCTACTTAAACAGTTTCCTAAATAAATGGGCTCTAGGTCTAGGTAATGAGATGGATGAAGGGGTTGTTTCTATTCAAAAGCGGGTGTAATTTATATCAATCTATTTAACTCATACTAACGGATTGAAATACTATTGATAGGTTTACATCAACCAATTAAACTCGATTGTAAACTAATTAATTTTCGTATGAAGTTTTATACTTTCTTAGTATTGCTGTTAATTTCTAGTTTGGCCTCAGTGGCACAAAAAGTTATTAGCGGAAAAGTCGTTTCAGACGACGATAAACTACCTCTACCCGGGGTAAGTGTTAAAATCTCAAAATCAAATGCTGGAACTTTAACAGATGTAAATGGTAATTTCAAAATATCGGCTAAGCCAGAAGATATTTTGATTTTTTCTTTTATTGGTTTTGATAGTAAAACTGTTACTGTAGGTAACCAAACAAATTTATCTGTTTCGCTACGTTCATCTAATACTGTATTAGATGAGATTGCGGTTGTAGGTTATGGTACACAGAAAAAAGTGAATCTTACAGGTTCTGTACAAACATTACGTTTGGATAGTGCTGTAAACACTCCAGTTACTAATTCAGCACAATTGATGTATGGTAAATTTTCTGGTGTTCAGTTAACTCAAGGTAGTGGACTTCCTGGTGCAGATGCTTCGTCAGTAATTATTAGAGGTATTGGTACTTTTGGGAATTCTAATCCACTTGTAGTCATTGATGATATCCAATACAGTGGTTTAGGAGCTTTCAATAATTTAGCCCCTTCAGATATTGAAACTATTTCTGTATTAAAAGATGCTTCTGCTAGTGCAATTTATGGTGCTAGAGGAGCTAATGGAGTAATAGTAGTAACTACAAAGAAAGGTAAGAGCGGAGCTTTGGATGTAAGCTATAATGTTTACCAAGGTTTTCAAAATGTAACGGTTGTACCAGAATACTTAGACGCAGTTGATTATGCTATTTTAAGAAATGAAAGAGATATTAATTTGAATGGAGCAAATGCCCCTATAAGATACTCTCCTGCTAATATTCAAGCTATTATTGATGGTACTAATCCAGACCAGTATTCTAATACTAGATGGTCTGATGTTATCTTAAGAACTGCCCCAATACAAAACCATTATTTATCTTTTGCAGGTGGAAACGACAAAACTACCTTTAGAGTTTCTTTAGGTTATTTAAATCAAGAAGCGGTTGTAAGAGGTAAGTTTGAGAATGAGAGATTTAACTTAAGTTTAAATATCAATTCTAAATTAAAGAATTGGCTAACAGTTTCAAACGTTACCAATACTTATTGGACCAAGTTTAGAGGACCTTCTGGTGGTGCTGGTGCTATAACAGGTGAAACTGGTATCATCAATCAATTCCAAAGATCTGCACCTACTATACCTGTTTATTACTCTTCTGGTGAATTCGGTACAGTGGATGGTTCTTATCAAAATGTAAATTTTAGTTATCCTATTAACCATCCATTAAGAACCGGCCAATTAGGAGATCATACGAATGATGATATAAACATTGCTGAAAGAATAGGTGTAAAAGCAAATATTACTAAAAATTTATCTTTTGAGACTAGTGGCGCTATCAATCTAAATTATGGAATGGTGTCTAATTTCACACCTAGATTTACTACTGTTGATTTTAACGGAGACATTGTTTCTGCTCCGGGAAATAATACTTTATCTAATAGCACAGATCTTAACTATAGATTGTTAAATGAGAATATTTTAAGATATGCTAAAGTTTTTAACAAAGATCATGATGTTAGTGTATTAGCCGGTCATTCTGTTATTTATGGTAGAAGTGATTCATTTAGCGGTTCATTACAAGGTTTTCCATCAGACTTATTACAAGAATTTAACGCAGGTGGCGTCTTAAACCCTTCAGTAGCAGGTGGTGCTAATGAGGAATCATTACAATCTTTCTTCTCTAGAGTTAATTATGCTTATAAAGGTAAGTATTTAGTTGAGGTTAACTTTAGAAGAGATGGGTCATCTAGGTTTGGGCCTAATAGAAGATACGGTAATTTTCCATCGGCTTCTGCGGGTTGGAGAATTTCAGAAGAAAGTTTCATGAAGAATTTTACTTGGTTATCTGAACTAAAGTTAAGAGGTAGTTGGGGTATTACAGGTAACGACAACATAGATAATTATATTTATGAGCAATACTTAAACACTAATTTAGATTATTATGTTGGAAGCTCAGTAGTACCAGGCGTAGCATTAACAAGACTTTCTAACCCAAATATCTCTTGGGAACAAGTGGAACAATTTGATATTGGTCTTGATGCTGATTTATTTAAAAATAGATTATCAGTTTCTGCAGATTATTTTAGAAGAAGTAGTTCTGAGGTATTATACAGTAATTTTCCAATTCCGTCTACTATTGGTGTAAACAGTTTGTCTGCGCAAAACGCAGCTAATATGGTTAACGAAGGTATTGAGGCAAACTTTAGTTTTCGTGGAAAAATAAATGAGTTTAATTACACTTTAAGTGGTAACGTTTCAAAATTTGCTGATAATAAGGTTACGAGTTTAGGTTTTAGAGGGGTTGAAACTATTAGTGGTAATAACATTATTAGAATAGGACAGCCATTCAACGCTTATTATGGCTATAAAGTAGAGGGTATTTTCCAAACAGATGATGAGGTAGCAAATGCACCAAGACAGTTTGGTTCTCCATTAACACGCCCCGGAGATTTTAGATATGCAGATTTATCAGGACCTGCTGGTGTACCAGATGGTGTTATTGATGCTTTTGATAGAACAGTAATTGGTAATCCATACCCATCATGGTTATATGGTTTTAGTGGTAACTTCAATTATAAAGGGATAGATTTAGCTGTAACTTTTCAAGGTGTACATGGTCTAGATCGTATTTTAAATAGTAACGGTCAACAACCAATGCCAGATGATAGAAATAACGGATTATCTTATTGGCTTAACAGATGGACACCAGAAAACCCATCAACAGAATTACCACGTTTAGGTGGTGTTAATAATACTGTTATTTCTGATTTTTATGTACAAGATGTTTCTTTCTTAAGATTAAGAAATCTTGAATTGGGTTATACTATTCCATCAATATTAACCAAAAAATACGGAATATCTAGACTTAGATTCTATTTAAGCGGACAAAATATCTTAACCTTCACGAAGCTAGAAAATTTTGATCCAGAGCGTGAAAGAGGTGGAGCTACAGATAGATTAACCCCTCTTTACAAAATTTATTCATTTGGTTTAAACCTTAAATTTTAATAGGTATGAAAAAGACATTAATAGTTAGCTTGTTTTTTGCCCTTGCGGGATGTAAAGAAAGCTACTTAGAAAGAAGCTCTTTAGTTGCTGTTACCTCAGCTAGCTTTTGGCAAAATGAAGCCGAAGCAAAACTTGGCATTAATGCTATTTACGATGCTTTACAAGATAGACCTCAATACAGCGGGACATTAAACGTAACCAATGCGGCAGGTTTACCCATGTATGATTGTTTTGGAGACAACGCTTTTAATAATTATAGATATGAAGGACCTGGAGATTACATGGTACGTAATATGGACCCAGGCAAAGGTTTCTTTAACGGTTTATGGAACTCCAGTTATAGGGGTATAGCAAGAGCTAACTTAGCTCTAGAAAATATTGGAAAAATACCTTTATCAAAAATATCAGCTGAAAGTAAGAAAACACTTCTAGCTCAAGCTTTATTCTTAAGATCTTTATTCTACATGAATTTGGCTATCTATTTTGCGGATGTTCCTTTAATATTAAAAGTACAAAGTTTAGATGAAGCATACGTTCCTAAAAATACATATACAGAAGTTGCAGAGCAGGTAGTTAAAGATTTAAAAGCGGCAGCAATTGACCTACCAACTAGTTATCCATCAGCCGAATATGGTTATGCTACAAAAGGTGCTGCATTAGGTTTATTAGCTAGGTTTGAACTTTACAATAAAAATTATCAAGGAGTTTTAGATGCAACACAACAAATGTTGTCTTTAGGTTACTCTTTAAATACTAGTTATGCACAATTATTTACAGAAGATGGGGAGCTTTCTAGAGAAGTTGTGTTTTCTGTAAGATTTTTTCAAGATGCAATTTCTAGTAATGGGGAGCTATTTTCTGCAACTTTTGAGGGTATTCCGAGAGTTAATGAACAGCCAATGAGAAATTTAGTAAGAGAATACTATTGTACAGATGGTAGACCTATTACTACCTCTCCGTTGTTTAATCCAGCAAACGAAAAGGCTAATAGAGATCCAAGACTTCTTGCTACTGTTTATTTCAGAAATGATGTTTGGTTAACAAGTCCATTAAGAACTTTTGCAGGAAATACAGCTACTGGTTATGCCCGTAAGAAGTATATAAGAAACGGTCCGTCATCCACCGGTATAAGACCATTTAATCCTGGAGGACAAGATTTCATTGTGCTTAGATGGGCTGATGTTTTATTGATGAGAGCTGAAGCTTTGATTGAATTAAACAGATCAGCAGAGGCAGCTCCATTAATTAATCAAGTAAGAGCAAGGGTGAGTATGCCATCTATAGCACAAGTAGAGGGGGCTAATAATGCCGTATTAACACAAGAAGATTATAGAACTATCTTAAGACGCGAGAGACGTGTTGAGTTAGCTTTAGAGGGTCTAAGATTTTTTGACTTAAAACGTTGGGGCGAAATGCAGCAAGCAGTAGCTAGAGCGGCGGCAGATAATGTTCCTGGTTATGCTCCTCTTTATGAAGGTAAAAAATCAGAGATTTTCGCTATTCCGCAGACAGAGATTGAGGCTAACCAGTTTTTAGTACAGCATCCTGCATGGCAATAGTAAAGTATAAGTAGGTGGAAAATGAGTTACTCTCAGGAATTTTGAAACCTAATATCTCTTTGTATAATCTGTTTAGAGTTTAATCTCATGGATTGAACTCTAAACAGATGTTTTAATCTTATTGTAAACCAATATAAAATTGATATGAAAAATTTAAAACTCTCATTTATTTTATTGGGCTTAGTTAGCATAGTAGCTATTTCATGCTCTAAGAAAGAAGCAGAGGTGAGAAAAGCGCCTGTAGTTCCTCCAACAGATGAAGTACCGCCAACTTCTACAGTTACTACTGGTTTAACTATTTCACAAGGCACTAATTTAGCCAATCCAAAGTTTGATTTAGAAGAATATTTTGTCTATACCTCTGGTGGCCAAAGTACAATTAATTTTAAATCTCTACCAGCTACTTACAATGATAAAATTAAATCTATTAACATACCAAGAGGTTATATGGCAGTTCTGGCTGAGAATCAGAATGGTACAGGAGAATCTATTTGTTATGTAGCTGCTGTAAGTGATATTAGAGCAAATCTGCCGCAAAGACTGGTAGATAAAGTCTCCTTCGTAAGATTTGTACCAATAAATAATGTTGAAAAAAAAGGGCTTGGTCTTGTCGTAGCAAATGATATTAATGCTATAAATAGTGCATGGTATTACAATTGGAGTTTAAATCCTTTTTCTGCACCAAATAAGCAACATGTGCCTATGACTTGGGGAAAAGGCTCTGCTACTACAGCTACTGCTCTTGATTTTATAGCAAGAAAAAATATAGATCATTATTTATCATTTAATGAGCCTGATAATAGAAATCAATCTAACATACCTGATATAGATACAGCTATTTCAAGGTATAGATTGATGCTTCAAACAGGTTTAAGAATGTGTTCGCCAGCAGTAGAGCAAGATAATGCTCTTGACCCTACAGATTGGTTACCAAGATTTATGGCAGCTGCAACTGCACAAAAACTTAGAGTAGATGTTATTGCTTTACACTGGTACGATTGGGGTAATGAAAGAAATAATTTATCTACTCCAGAAGCTACCGCTGCTGCCGTTTTAAACAGATTTAAAAACTATATAGAAAGAGTAAGAGCAGCGTATCCTAATCAAACTTTATGGTTTACAGAATACAATTGTAATCCTAATAGAACTGCCGATGTACATCAAATTTTTATGAGAGAATCTGCGGCATACCTCAATACATTACCTTATGTAGAGCGCTATGCTTATTTCTTCCCTGCTGTGCACCCTGTATCTTCTGGTGCACCTAATCATACTTTAACTCCTATAGGACAAACTTGGTCTGATATTACTTCAGTACCATCATTTAGCGCTAATATAGTTCCTAGATAATACTTCCAGTTTTAATGGTTCAAAAAACAATACTTTTTGTTTTTGAACCATTTTTTATTTGAGTGTAATTAAAACCCTCATCATATCAAGTAAGCCATATTTTATGAAAAAAAACTTCCTAATGGTCATCCTGACTTTTATAATCACGATACAACTCACATCCGCCCAGCAAAAAGCTCCCTTACAAGAAACTAAAGAAGAGTTTGATACTCGGATGAAATGGTTTAAAGATGCCAAATATGGTATGTTTATTCATTTTGGGCTATACAGCCAATTAGGTGGGGTTTGGAAAGGAGAAAGTATTCCTAAATACGCAGAGTGGTTACAAGCTAACGCTGATATTTCTCCACAAGAATATGCCTTATTAGCACACCATTTTAATCCAAAAGATTTTAATGCCGAGGCTATTGTAAAACTGGCTAAAAAAGCTGGGATGAAATATATCGTGATAACAACTAAGCATCACGAAGGTTTTTGCCTTTGGGATAGCAAATACACCAGTTTTGATGTCGGTAATTCGCCATTTAAAAGAGATATCTTAAAAGAACTAAGCGATGCCTGCCGTAAACACGGTATTAAATTTGGTACTTACTACAGCCTTTTTGATTGGCATCATCCGTCTCAAGAAAAAAATAGTGTTAACAAAGGTAAAGATGATGAATGGCCTTGGGCTAACAACATCATGAAACAAGGGCAAAAAACTGCTTATGTTAACTACATGAAAAATCAGGTTAAAGAGTTAATAGACCTTTACAATACTGATTTGATATGGTTTGATGGAGATTGGGTTGGCTGGTGGACTTTAGAAGATGGTTTAGATTTGTATACCTATATTAGAGAATTAAAACCCAACATCATCATCAATAACAGGGTAGCCAAAAGAAAATCATTTACCAAAGATTACGGTACACCAGAACAATTTCACTTTGATAGTGCAGTTGATTATGAATGGGAAGCTTGCTACACTTTAAACGATAATTGGGGCTTTAAAAAGAACGATTCAAACTGGAAATCTCCTGAAAAAGTTTACCAAATGTTGCAAGATATTAATGGTAAAGGTGGTAACTTTTTACTAAATATTGGTCCGGATGGAGATGGGAAAGTACCAGAAAAAAGCAAAGAAATTTTGTTACAAGTGGGTAAGATGTTGGAAGCCGATAATAAAAAATAGCCTAATCACTCATGAAAAGAAATGCCATTATTACTGCTTTATGTAGTGTTTTCTGTTTAGCTACCCAGGCTCAAGAAGGTACTAAACCTAATATTATATTTTTTTTGGTTGATGATTTAGGCTGGGCAGATACAGAACCTTACGGAAGCAAATTTTACGAAACACCTAATATCAAAAAGCTGGCTCAAGATGGTTTGCTTTTTACGCAGGCCTATGCAGCAAACCCAGTTTGTTCGCCAACCAGAGCAAGTATCATGAGCGGTAAGTATCCTAGCAGTATAAAAGCCACCAATTGGTTTGGTGCGCCGCAACCCGATGAAGAATTGGCAAATCTTAAAACAAAAGCTAACAACCCATTGCTATCGGCAGCATATCATGAAGATTTACCTTTAAAAGAAGTAACCATTGCCGAGGCTTTAAAAAGTGCGGGCTATAAAACTTTTTTTGCAGGTAAATGGCATTTGGGCGAAACCGAAGATTTTTGGCCAGAGCATCAAGGTTTTGATATCAATAAAGGCGGATATCACAGCGGAAGCCCTAAGAGTTATTTCTCTCCTTATAAAAACCCACGATTAACTGATGGCCCTGTAGGAGAGCATTTGCCGGATAGATTGGCTACAGAAACCAATCAGTTTATACAAGCCAATAGCACAGAACCTTTCTTTGCGGTTTTATCTTTCTATTCGGTACATAATCCTTTAGCCGGAAGAAAAGATTTGCTAGAAAAATACGAGGCTAAGAAAAAGGCTATGGGTTTAAAAGATGAATTTGGCTTAGAAGGGAAATTTAAACTACGTTTAAACCAAAGTCATGCTACTTATGCCGCTGTGGTAGAGGGTATGGATTTAGCCGTGGGCAAGGTAATGCAAAAACTAAAAGACTTAGGCTTAGAAGACAATACCATCATAGTTTTCTTTTCTGATAATGGTGGTTTGGCTATTAATGAAGGTACGCCAACATCAAATTTTCCGTTAAGAGCAGGTAAAGGCTGGTTGTATGAAGGCGGAATAAGAGAACCCTTAATTATGAAATGGCCCAAAGTTATCAAAGCAGGAAGTAAAACCGAAACTCCGGTGATAAGTAACGATTTTTATGCTACTTTACTTGCAGCAGCCAAACTTCCTTTAATGCCTAAACAACATACAGGTAGTGCCAATCTTTTACCACTTTTAAAAGGAGAAGATTTAAAAGAACGAGCTTTGTTTTGGCATTATCCGCATTATAGCAACCAAGGTGGTAGCCCAGGCTCTGCCATTAGAAAAGGCGATTGGAAATTAATCCGTTGGTATGAAACAGGCAAAGAAGAGCTTTTTAATTTGAAGGATGATATAGGTGAGCGAAATAATTTGTTAGCTAAAGAACCTAAAATTGCCAAAAGCTTAGGAAAAGAACTTAGCAGATGGTTAAAAAGCGAAAAGGCATTATTCCCAACCAAAAACCCGGTATATCAAAAGAATTAAGATAGACTTCAATACTGTTTAGTTTTATCAATATAAAAACAGTATGAATTTCTGATATTAAAATATTAAATGATTTATGAAAAACTTATTAAAGTAATAAATGTGAAAAGCATATCAATGTAATAATTATCCAGAATCACACTTAGTGGAAATAGAAATTTTGTTTAAGTAAGACCTCAGTTTTAACCAATTTCTCATCCTGAAAATTTTAAAGTTTAAGGACGTGAACACCAACATTATAAAAGCAGGAATCAAAGATAAAATCTGAAAACTAGTAATTAAACTTAATTTTTCTGATAAACCCTTACATAATCTACTTCATAAGTGATAGGGAATTTAGATAATGTTGGATCTCCACCATTTTCTCCGCCAATAGCTAGATTAAGTAAGAAATAATGCTCTTGGTGAAAAGGATTAAATCCGTCTGGGTTTTTAGTATTTGTGATGTCAATATCGTTAAGCAATTCATCATCTAAATAAATTTTGATGGCTTTTTCATCCCAATCCATACGCCAAACATGAAATTTTTCTAGCCATTTTGGGTCTTTAGCTAAAAAATAGCTTAAGCTGATAACTTTACTATTCCATTTTGCTTCACGATGTGTACCTAAATGTGCCGCATTAGCCAAAATGCTTTGTTTTTGGTTTTTAATATAAAACTCCATGATATCAATTTCGCCGTTAGCAGGCCAAGGGCCTTTATCTCCTAATGTCCAGATAGCAGGCCAAGAACCTTTAGTAGAATCAATTCTCGCTCTAACTTCAAAACGGCCATATTTCCATGATTTTAAGCCTCTGGTATTGATACTTGATGAAGTGTAGTTACCTTCTTTTCTGTTTAACCTCCAGTCTGTACTATTTGCTTCGTATTTAGTGTTTTTAACTTTTTCTCTTAAGGCTGTAATAGTAAGCACCCCGTTTTTACAAATAGCATTTTCTGGTTGATACCACTGTAATTCATGATTTCTTTTAAAACCAACCTCATGTCGCCAAAAATTAGAATCAGGTTTAGAAGTTCTATTAAACTCATCGTTCCAAACCAATTTATAGCCTTCTATCTGTTTAGGCTCAGAGAAATCAGGTAACGTAGCGCTATTTTGTTGCCCATAAACTTGAAAAGCACTTATGAGTATTAAGACCGTATAAAATGTATTTTTTAATATGCTCATGGTATGGATATTATCTTGCTATTTTAATGCTTTGTTGTCTATCAGTAATTAAATGAATAATACCAATGGCACTGCTTGATTTTGATACAGGAATATTAAATGTATTTAACCCAATTTGTAAGACTACATTCTTTTGGTAAAGAATTTTACCATCTATAGCTAAATAAGAAAGTAAGGCGTTTTGTGTTTTTGAAGCAGTTGCACTTATGCTTACACTTGTTTCTGTACTTTGTAAAAGCTTTAATTCATCGGCTTTAAAGCCAAAATTTACTGCAACTGGGGCAAAACTTTCTGATTTTCCATCAGTATCATATTGTTTTAATTGATAATAGTTAGCACCTATTTGCGGATTAAAATCAGTGAAACTATAAAATTTAGGGCTATTAGTATTACCAGCCCCATTAATTTTTGCGATGGCCTTAAACTCATTCTGAGTATCTGCTTTTAAAATCTCAAAATATTGGTTATTTATTTCTTGTGCAGTTTGCCAGTTTAATTTGATACCGTAATCTTTTACCTCGGCACTAAAATCTGTTAAGCTAATGGGCAAGGTGCCTAAAGTCTCAATAACTTCTATTTTATCTAGAATAGGGGCTTCAGAAAATTCTATAGTATTGTTTCCAGAGGATAAAGCTACTGTAGTTTCAAAAGAACCTGCCGAAACATTTTCATAACACCAACCAGATGTTGCAGGTATAGCTATTGTAGAAACTGGATTAGCATTTATTTTGACGTTAATATTTCTTGCAATTCCTTTAGAATAATAAAATATTTTCAATTTATAATTACCTGCAGAAGCAACAGAAACATTATTAAAAGTTACTCTTTGTGTGCCAGATATAGCAGGAACAATTTGACCTCCAGAACCAGAGGTACAGTTTGTTATTGTTGTTACGCCTGTTAAAGTAGCATCTTCTGCTTCTAATGAAATTGTACTTGGCGTACCCTCAGCATTTGTGGTTATAGCGGGGGTTGAGGCACTAAAATTACTATAAGCAGTGCCTATTGGGGTTAAATTGCCATTTACATCTACAGGTTGTAATGCCGGAGGAAAGAAATATGCATAACGTTCTATAAAAGTTTGTGATTCTAGCCAAGGAAGAGCTAAATTGATGAAACCAATATGAGTCTGTTCGCTGGTATTTCTGTTTGCATTAAACTCGGTAATCCAGATGGGTTTTTTATAGGTGTTGTATATATTATTTACATAAGATTTAAATCTGTTAAAAACATCCTGAGGATTAGGGTTAACGTTTCCCGTTTGCAACCAACTTCCCCAATCATACCAGTGAATAGCAACATAATCTACCCTTACGTTATTAGCGCTTGCCAAATTCATAAAGTTTCCTAACCATTTATTTGATTGCGCTTCGCTTTCAGTAGGCGCTGGCGAGCCTAGTCTGTAACCTGTTGCTTGTAAGTTTCTGTGTAGCGGAACGGCATCTGCAACAGGGATATTAGATTGATCTATATTATCAGGCTCGTTAAAAGATAATAAATGTGTAATGTCTGTTTTTGCGATATAGTTATTTACATTGGTAGTATTAGCTGCATTTCTACCCCAAGCCATTAATGCATATTCTCTGGTAGTTGTAGTAACATCATTTGGTCCCCAATCATAAAACCAAGAAACATTTAATTGATTTATAACATTATTATCTTGAAAACCTGCACCTTTTTTTAGCGTATTTCTAAGAGGTAGTACTCTTATAAAAGAAACTTTATTTCTTAAACTACTATTTAGGTTCACAGAAACATCACTGGTAACAGCCATAAAAGGGTAAGAATTACCTGTACCATCTTCATTTTCTGCCAAGGTTGCCATGTAACCTTTTGTTAATCTGATAGATGCTATTTGATTATCTAGCCCTCCTGGTATAGTAGTACCTTTATAAATAGTGTTTACCACACAATCCTCAAAAGTTCCAGTCTGTTGTAAACCTTGATAAATTCTGAGTTGTGCAGAAACAGAATTAGTATTAAAAAAATAAATTGTAATAATGGCTAAGGCACTTAGCAGTCTTATGGTAAATCGGTTAGTAGCCATGGTTGGTTTTTTGGTCTTAGATGAGAGTTTTTTAAGATTCCAAATTGAGCGAAGTTGATTTTATTCTTCAACTTCGCTCAGAATGAGATTTAATTCACCTAGCGTGATATTTTAATACTTTGTTGTTCTTTATTAGCGCTTACGCTGATGATACCAATATTTCCGGCAGATTTATTAACAGGAAGTGTAATACTATTTAAACCTGCTTTTAAGTAGGTTTTTTGTTGATAGATAATTTTTCCATCTAAACCTACATAAGAGATAACAGCTTCTTTATCTGTAGCAGATGAGATACTTATAGTTACAGCCAAATCAGAAGAGCTTAATAAACTAATTTTATTGCTTGTTAAACCAAAACTAACAGCTATAGGAGCAAATGATGCTGATTTACCATCAAAATCTACTTGTTTTAATTGGTAGTAGTTGTTGCCAGTTGCAGGATTAAAATCATCAAAAGAATAAGATTTTGAAGTTGACGAGTTTCCTGAGCCATTAACTTTACCAATGCTTACAAAGTTTTTATCTTCTCCGGCTCTTAAAATTTCAAAATATTGGTTGTTAGTTTCGCTAGCTGTAGTCCAGTTTAATTTAACGCCATTCAAATTAGCTGAACCCGCGAAATTTGATAAAGTAATTGGTAAAGTAGTTGGCGCAATACTATTTATGGTAATAGGAGTTGAAGTTGATCCAGTATTTATTATTGTAGAAACGCCGTTCCATATTCCGTCGCTACTTGAGTTTCCTGTCCCATTACCAACTACTATTTCTGAGCCATCAGAGGCATTAAAAAACCTTATTGCTCTTACGGCAGTATTGTTAGGCACCACAGCACCCCATTTACCTGAAGTACCTTCAACATTACCTGTATACCATGTTGTAAAACCAGTTATATTAATGCCTTCGTTTTCAGTATAAGTGGTAGATAAAGGTCTTCCAGTTCCATTAACATTATTATAAAGAAGAACAAATTTCTCGTCTCCTATGTTACTTGTTGTACCAACTAAAGGAGATAAGCCAGTATTGTCATTAGTATAATCTAGAAGTTGAATTGTATTTGTTGTTCTGTAAGATATTGTTGGATTGGAAACAGGAGCAGAGTTAAGACATAAATGAATATAGAAATATGCATTTGAATTTATAGCTTGCTGCGTACTATTACCTACAGGGGCAAGAAGAAACCAACCAGTATAATTTCCGGATGCATCTGTAGTAAAACGAGCGTGATAATTAGTAGGGCCAAATTGAATTTGGTCGCCACTCAGTTCATTACCATTTAAAGCAAATTTTTGGGTTGTATAACCTGTTATGTTACCTGATGCTCCTGGTGAGCCATTATTTACTCTCCAAAAACTACCGGGCGCAAAAGCAGTAGTAATATTATCTGTTGAAGATAAGCCCACAATGTAACGATAAGTTGTACTAGGAGTTAGACCTCTCAAGGTCAATCTAGTAGCTAAAGGGGCTCTACTTGCAGCTGTACCTCCAAAATATGCATATTGAGGCAAGACTAGCTCATCAGCAGGGGGAATAAGCGTTTGCGCAAAACTGCTGATATATAAAATACAGCTTAAAAAAAATGATAAGTAAATTTTTTTCATAATTCTAATTTTTAAGATTTTATAATTTGGTTAGCTAAAATTAGATGGAATTTCATTCTCCAGAGGGTCTTTCAATTTCAAAATAGGGTTTCAATGGGCTCATTTTAAGGAGACTAATGAGGTCTGAAACCCTTTTAATAATAGATTGTCAATTTGAATAAAGATTGCTGTAAAGCCACCTCCACAAAACCATACAAATGCTTTGGTAGCTTTACTTTCAATCTTATTTTCTGATTAAAAAATTATTGGACGGTCTGAGCTTTCCTTGTATTACCTTGCTTTATTTCTTCTAACAAAGCCTGCATTTTTATTACTTTTTTAGGGTGCTTAGCGGCAATGTTATTTTTTTCTGCTGGGTCTGCTTTTAGGTTATATAACTGTACTTGTTTACTTAAAGCAGATTCAACTTTTTTATGATCTAGCCATTGTGGTGTAGACATACTCACAGGGTGTATATATTTCCAATCTCCAACTCTTAAAGCTAATGTGAAAGCTTCTTCAATGATATATTTTCTGCCTTTTTTATCTTTTCCTAATAAAACTGGTAAGGCATCAAAGCTATCTAAAGCTTCATTATGGTTTAGTTTAATACCAGCAAGTTTACTTACCGAGTGATAAATATCAACTTGTGTAAATAAAGCATCGCTTACACCCGGTTTGATTTTAGAAGGCCAGTAAGCAATAGTAGGTACTCTTGTACCAGCCTCAAAAGCGCTGTATTTACCTCCTCTAAATGGACCTGCTGGTTTATGCTCTCCTAGCATCTCAACAGCCTTATCATCATATCCGTCATCTAAAACAGGTCCATTATCACTACTAAAAATTACTAATGTATTTTCTGCAATACCTAAACTGTCTAGTGTCTTTATTAACTCTCCAGTATAATGGTCCATTTGTACAATAGCATCTCCACGTGGCCCCATGCTACTTTTTCCAGCAAAATCCGGATGTGGTACTCTAGGTACATGTATATCCTGAAAAGCAAAGTATAAGAAAAACGGATTGTTTTTATTGGCAGTTATATATTCTTTTGCTTTCTGTGTAAATACTAAAGAGAAATCTTCATCTTTCCATAGTGCAGATTCGCCACCTCCCATAAACCCAATTCTACTAACGCCATTAACAATGGTATTGCTGTGCTGCAAATCGGCTTTCATTTTTAAAAGTTCGGGGTTTTCTGTTCCAGTTGGTCTGTTGCCTATTTTTTTCTCGTAACTTACTTGGATAGGGTCTTTAGGATCTAAATTAACAACTCTTTGGTTTTCTGTATAAACGGTAGGTACTCTATCGCCCGTTGCCGGGATTAAGAAACTATAATCAAAACCTATTTCTTTAGGCCCCATATTAATGTAACCATTCCAATTGATATTACCTGTACCTAAACCTAAATGCCACTTGCCAATAACGGCAGTATGGTAACCAGCTCTTTTTAAAGTACTGGCTATAGTTGGCGTTCCTTCGGTTATTAATGCTGGAGCGTCTCCGGGTAAAATAGCCGCTTTATTTCTAAAAGCATAATTCCCCGTTAATAAAGAATATCTAGAAGGTGTACAAGTAGATGCATGGCAATGTCCATCCGTAAATAACAAGCCGTTTGCAGCCATTCTATCTAAGTTTGGTGTTTTTACACCCTTTGCTCCTGTTACGCCTAAATCGCCATAACCCAAATCATCTACATAAATGATAATAACATTAGGTTTTTTAGATTGTGCATTCATAAAAAGAGGCAACAAAAAAATAACAGCTGCCACGACAGTAAAACGAGAAAAGAATTTCTTCATAATTGATATGGTAAATACGTTAAAAAGACTGTTAGACTAAATGTCTAAAGCAGTTTAATCGGTTTATAAACCTCAAAAATAGTAGTCGGTAAGCTTATCGTTGGGTATAAAGCATTCAAAAAGGCGACCTAAACAAGTCAAAAATAAGTTTAGCTCGTTTTAATCGATGCTTTTTAATCTTTCTTAATTATTTCTTTTATGCTTGTTGATAGTGCTTCATTTAAATAATATGTTGTTTCGGTAAAATCATTCTTTTTAGGTTCTTTTGAACCAGAACCGCCCTTAAATTGAATGCAATTTTACTTTTAGAGCCATACGTTTACCATATTTTTGGATAGTTAAGATCAATAATAATATTAGGTATTTGTAGAATGAAGAAACTATTGCTTGGCTTACTAATTTCCTTTGGCTCTATTTTGTGCGTACAGGGGAAAAGCTATTATTTTAATGCTCAAGATGGGCAGGATAACCATGATGGTACATCCCCAAAAAGCGCTTTTAAAAGTCTATTTAAAATTGCTGATATAAATATTTATCCCGGAGATTCTATTCTACTGGCAAGCGGAGTTACTTTTAAGGGGACATTAATTCTGAAAAATATTAGCGGTACTTATGCTAAGCCTATTGTAGTATCAACATATGCTTTTAATGGAGATGAAAAAGCTAAAATTGATGCAAAAGGTTTTGCTAATGGTATTCTTCTGCAAAATTGCAACTTCATTCAAGTAAGTAATCTTTTTATTACGGCTAATGGTGGTAAACTTGAAGCCATCAATGGTAAATTACCTGATATGAGATGCGGCGTATTAGTAAATACAAGTATCGCAGGTAAGTATAGCGATATAAGCCTTAAAAATTTGATAGTTAAAGACGTTTATTATGAAGAGCCGGGCTTCATCAGAGGTAAAGATGAAGTGAGAACAGCAAACGGTACCCAAAAATATGGTTGGGGAATACGTTTTATAAACGATACAGAAGGTGCATTTTTCGAAAATATTTTGGTCGAGAACTGTGACGTATCTTATGTAAGCCACACCGGATTAAAACTAACCGGAAGAAAAGAAAGTATCAAAAACATCAAATTGTTAAATAACAAAATTACCCATGTTGGCGGGCCAGGTGTGCAAATGTCTGGTGTAAAAAAGGGTTTGGTAAGTGGTAATTGTGTTAATGGTTCTGGCAGTAGAAGCGATAGCAGAAACTGGAGTAGGGGAAGTGGTTTATGGACTTGGGGTACTTCTGATGTTGTGATAGAAAAAAATGCTTTTTTGAATGCTAATGGTCCCGGAGATTCTGCCGGATGCCACATAGATTATAACTGCAATAACATCATTGTCCAATATAATTTAAGTGCAAACAACGCCGGAGGTTTTTGCGAGATTTTAGGTAATAATTACAATTGTGCGTATCGTTATAACATCAGCGTAAACGATGGTTATAGGATAAAAGGAAAAGATGGTGCTTTCCAAGAAGGTAAAATATTTTGGTTAAGCGGATACGTTGGCGATAAAGTGAAGCCCAAAGGGCCTTTTAATAGTTACATTTATAACAATACTATTTATACCAAAAATGAAATGATAGCACAGGTTGCTGTAGCTACAAGTGCAGCGGGTGTTTTGGTAGCCAATAATATTTTTCATATAGAGGGAGAAAGTAAATTTGTTGCCGGCGACCAGCTAAAGGCAGAAAGTATTGCACAAGTAAATATTGAAAACTGTTTCTTCCAGAATAATTTATTCTTAACCCAAAATAGCTGGCCCAAAGAAACTATCATTCAGGATACAAAGCCCCTTTACGGAGATGCTAAATTCACCAATAAAGGTGGTTTTAAGTTAGAAGATTATATCCCCACAAACACTACTTTAATTAAAGATAAAGGCATCATGATTAAAAAAATTAATGGCGATGCTATTGGTTTAGAAGTAGGTTTAGCGGTTGAGTATGATATTTTAGGAAATAAAATTACAGGTAAGCCCGATTTAGGCGCTATAGAAATTAAAAAATAGGTTATGAGGAAATTTATGTTTTTATGGGCTTTACTTTTATGTTTGGCTATACAACTAAAGGCTCAAAATAGTAGTAAACCTAATGTAATTGTTATCCTGGCTGATGATTTAGGCTATCAGGATGTTGGTTTTAACGGTTGTAAAGATATCCCCACTCCTCATATAGACCGCATTGCAAAAAATGGAGTAAAATTTACAAATGGCTACGTTACTTACGCGGTTTGTGGGCCAAGTAGGGCAGGTTTAATTACAGGTAGGTATCAAGATAGGTTTGGCTATTCAAGAAATCCGTTATATGCACCGCAAGATGTTGAAATGGGCTTGCCATTAACCGAAGAAACCATGGCCGATATCCTAAAAAAAAATGGATATTATAGTACTGCAATTGGTAAATGGCATTTAGGTACACACCCAGATTTACATCCTCAAAAAAGAGGATTTAACGAGTTTTTTGGCTTTTTAGAAGGTGGACATCATTACATGCCAGAAATGTGGACTTTAGAAGATGATACTAAAGCTAAAACACAATACGATGGATATAAAACCAAGATATTAAGAAATACAACACCTATTGAAGAAAAGGAATATCTAACAGATGCTTTATCAAGAGAAGCGGTTAGCTTTATAGATAAAAATGCGCAAAAACCATTCTTTATTTACTTAGCCTACAACGCTCCGCATACCCCATTGCAGGCAACCAGTAAGTATTTAAATAGATTTTCGCATATCCAAAACCCAAAAAGAAAAACTTATGCAGCCATGGTTAGCGCCATGGATGATGGTATTGGTGCCGTACTTAAACAATTAGAAGATAAAGGTTTAGATAAAAATACCATTGTTGTTTTCCTTTCGGATAACGGAGGACCAGAAAATGATAATGCCTCTGATAATGGCCCGCTACGCGGCCAGAAATCTAACTTTTGGGATGGAGGCATTAAAGTGCCTTTTGCCATACAATGGCCTGCAAAAATTAAGGCGGGTACTGTTTATGAAAAACCAGTTATATCTCTAGATATTTTGGCTACAGTGGCCGCAACTGTTAAATCAAAAATTAATCCTGAAAAACCTTTAGACGGTGTTAACTTATTGCCTTATTTAAACGGAGAGAATAAAAAAGCGCCACACGAATATTTGTTCTGGAGAAATTATGATAAAGGTGTAATTGCTGTAAGAACTTTAGAGCATAAAATAGTAGTAACAGAAACACACAACCAAGAATTGTTTAATAGCTTAAAAGATATTTCAGAAAAAGCCAACCTTTATCAAGAAAATAAACAAGCTTTTGATAAGCTTATGCAACAATGGAAAGTTTGGAATGGGCAATTGAAAGAGCCCTTATTTTTAGGTTTAACACAAGAAAAACAATATAACGAGCTTCACCCTAAACGTTTTGTTTTTGATAAGTAAAATTGGTTTTATTATTTGTTAGTGGGTTATTGTTATATGTCAACAGCGTCTCTCTTATTGAGGACGCTGTTTTTTATTTCTAGTTAGTATTAAATGTTTTAATGCTCTCCTGGAGTAAAAATTCTAGCTATCAGTCTTCGTCTTTTACCTGTTGCCCGCCTTCTTTCTTGATGTAATCAGAAGGAGTCATATTATACTGTTTAATAAAACATTTTCTAAAGTGTTTGGTATCATTAAAGCCCACTTCATATGCAATTTGTTTAATGGTATACTCTCCTGATAACAGCAACTGCGCACTTCTTTGTATTTTAATAAATCTGATAAACTCTGAGCCCGACATATCTGTAATAGCTTTTAGCTTACGATAAAATGTTGATCTACTCATATTCATTTCCTCTGCCAGTTCATCGGTATTGAAATCAGAATTACTTAGGTTGTCTTCTATTTTAGCGATGATTTTCTTAATAAACTCGCCCTCAAAAGATGTAATTTCTACTTCACTTGGTCCTAAGCTTACTTTTTGTGTAAACAATTCTTTTAGCTTCTTTCTTGATTCTAGTAAATTTCTAACATGAGAAAGTAGTATAGGCGAGTTAAAAGGTTTAGATAAATATACATCGGCACCTTCATTAACGCCTTTTAAATGTGCTGATGAATCAGACTGGGCAGTTAATAAAATAACCGGAATGTGAGAGGTACTCAATGTTGATTTTATCTCATGACACAATGTATATCCATCCATTTCAGGCATCATAACATCGCTAATGATAACATCAGGGATAATATCTAAAGCCATTTTCAACCCTTCTTTCCCGTTAAAGGCTGTAAAAGTTTGATAGTTTGTTTTTAATAAAGAAACCAAGTATTCATTTACTTCTGTGTTATCTTCTACAATAAGCACAATAGGTTTTACAGTTTCAGTTGCTTCGTTTAAACGCTCATCAGCCTCTTCTATAATGGTTTCTTCAGGTGTTAAATCTTCATCTAAAGCCTCGTAAACTGGTAAATCTATGTTTTGATGTGCCTGAAGAGGCAATAATATCCGGAAAGAACTACCCTTTTGTAACTCGCTATCAACCGTAATACTGCCGCTGTGTAATAAAACAAGATCTTTGGTAAATGCTAAACCTATGCCCGTACCAGCAAATTTTCCTGCTTCAGCCTTAGCTACTTGATAAAACCTATCAAATATTTTTTCTTTTTCGCTTTCGCTGATGCCTTTACCTGTATCACTAACAATAATTTCGCAATACGAGGTATTTTGCTCATCTAAGGTATTTACAGTTAAACTAACTGTACCTCCGGTACTAGAAAATTTAAATGCATTTGCTAAGAGGTTATATAAAATGATGGTCATTTTCTCCTCATCGAAATCAAGCATAATTTGGCTACTTGAAGAAGAAAACTGAAATTTTATATTCCTTCTGTTAGCCTCATTCCTAAAAGAATAAAATATTTGCTTGCTAAAAGAAACCATATTTCCTTTAGTGGCATTTAGAGTTAGCTTGTTCGCTTCTGCTTTCTGAAAATCTAATAGTTGGTTTACAAGATTTAATAATCTTTTAGCTTGATCTTGAAGGCTTAAAACTGTTTTTCTTACCCCAAAGTTTAAATTTTCTGTTCTAGATAAGTCATCAAGCGGACCAATCATTAAAGTTAATGGTGTTCTAAACTCATGAGAGATATTGGTAAATAATTTTGATTTTATCTCTGTTATTTCACGCTCTCTTTTTAAGCTTAGGTTAGCCAGTTCTAATTTGTTTTTTAATCTTAACCTGTTTAAACCAATATATCTTGATAGCCATAGTAAAAACAAGAAAACAGATACATAAATAAGTTTTGCCCACCAAGTTTTCCAAGGTGGTGGTAATATGGTGATTTTTAAGGCTGCACCTTTATGATTCCAAATATTATCACTATTTGAGGCTTTAACTTCTAAGGTATAAGTACCCGCCGGAAGATTTGTGTAGGTTACATTACGTCTACGCCCAGCGTTAACCCATTCATTTTCAAAGCCTTTTAAGCGGTAAGTGTATTGGTTTTTATCTGATGCATGGTAATCTAATGCTGCAAAAGAAATGGTTAAGAAATCTTGCTTATAATTTAGGGTAATGTGTGGCGTTTTTAATAAAGATTGTTTTAAAACTACATTGCCTTCAATTTCTTCGCCTACAACAGCTTGTTTATTATTAATGTATAAGTTGGTGAAATATACTGGTGGTAGCATTTCATTAATTTTAATGCTATCTGGGTTAAAATAAGTAATACCCTTTATACCACCAAAGTAAAAAACACCGCTAGCATCAGCAAAAGCTGCATTTTCTGCAAATGCATTTGATACCAAACCATCTCTTATATCAAAGGTTTTAAACTCTTCTGTAGCCGTATTAAAACTGGCTATCCCTTTATTGGTACTTATCCAAATTCTAGATTTTTTATCAGGTAAAATGGCATGTATATAATCGTTAGGGAAATTATCTCTAGCAAAATAATTTTTAAAACTAATTTGATTTTGCTTTTCTATTAATTTATTAAGTCCGTTTGGTGTACCTATCCAAATAGTACCTTTTTGATCTTGCGCTATGCTTAAAACAATACTATTACTAATAGAAGTAGAGTCTTTAATATAGTGTTGGAAGTTTTTAAACCCATCTTTATTTCTGTTGTAAAGGTGTAAACCATTAAAAGTACCTATCCACAGTCTTCCTTTTTTGTCATTAAACATAGCAGTGATACGCTCGCTTTGTAATTTATCCGGAGCAGATGAAAGAGCATATCTTTTCACTAAAGGTTCGCCAGATTTTTGATATCCAACAACTCTATTTAATCCGTTATTTTGGGTGCCTAACCAAATAATACCAGCTTTATCTTTAATAATGGTTGTAATTTTATTTGCACTGATGCTTGTTTTCTCATCAGAGCTGATGTACCTGCTAATCTTACTGTTTGGCTTTAAGCCATCCATGATAAATAAGCCTTCGTTAGTGCCTATCCATAGCTTACTACCATCTTGAAAAACAGTATTCACTCTAAAATTAAAGCTAACTGGCAGCGGTAAATTAACTTTGGTAAAGGTTTTTCCATCTGCAGAATAAACCAAACCACCATCTTTAGTACCTACCCATAAAGCATGATTACTGTCTTTTAATACCGATACAATATGGGTGTTTATTAAGCTCCCTGGTTTGTTATACTGATGGGTGATGTTATAAAATTTCTTTTTGTGAGGGTTTATCCTGTAAATACCACCCTCTGTACCAAACCAAATCACACCAGAGTGGTCTTGTTCTATACTTAAAACAACTTTATTAATGTAGTTTAAATTGTCTGCCGAAGAAAATACATAACGAGTAAAATTTTGGCTGTTGATATTAAATTTGTTTAAGCCACCGCCCCAAGTACCTACCCATAAAAATCCGTTTTGATCTAGTAAAACTCTGTAAGTATTATTATTGCTTAAGCTATTAGGGTTTTTAGGGTCATGGGTATAATTTTTAAAAGCTTTGGTAATAAAATTATAAATAAACAACCCTTTGTTCCAGCTTCCTATGTACAGCGTATTTCTTTTTTTATCTAAAGCTAAAGAGGTAAGGGTAACAAAGTTAAGTCCAAACTTAATCTCAGAAATAAGCTTTTTGTTCTTGTTGTAGTTTCTTAAGCCACTTGTGGTTGCAGTCCAAATCATACCCCTACCGTCGGCAATAATGCTGTTGGCGATACTTTTATCTATCTGTTTAAACTTTTGTGTTTTTTGATTTAAATAGTAAAGCCCTTTAGAAGAGCCAACATAAACATCTCCATTTTGATCTTCATAAACAGAAAATATATCTATAACCCCCTCTACACCAGGTATTATATAACTGGTGATGCTATCCTTTAGAAAATCATATTTATTTAATCCACCTGTTTTGGTACCTATCCAAAGAAACTCTTTTCCGGCATGCATAGCTTCAACAGCTTGGCTAGATAAATTATTGGTAGAGCTTGATTTATTTCTTAATAATTTTAGGTTATAACCATCATAGTGATTAAGTCCACCACGGGTACCAAACCATAAAAACCCATATTTATCTTGTTTTATTGATGTAACCTCATTGTTTACTAATCCATTATCAATAGACAAAAATGTATTAACATTCTCTTGGGCGGTAAGACCTAAAGAATAGCAAAACACACAAAAACAACAAATTATAAGTTTAAACATCTTTATCAAACAAAATAATTGCTTTTATATCGTATTCGCATACCATGAGCAATGTGTGAAGTATTTAATTGGTTTGTTTAGGTTAATTAAATATACCTTAATTTTTAAAATATACCGTACTCCTTTGGTTTATTTTTTACATCATAATCAATAAAAGGAACACTGCTATTAATGCAAAATATACAGCATACTCATAGCGATTTAGTTTCATCATTTCTTTAACTTTTAAGGCAAATTCAAAATACAATTGTGGTTTCTAAATTAAAATTAATATGCTTAGGCTAGATATTTAAAACAGTTCAAAAGAGGGGTACTTTTAGCTCATCTTGATTTTTCTTTGACATGTCTGTACCCTTATTTTGGGCTGTTTAAACCAATATTTTTTAAATCTAATGGTGAAATTAAATTTTAGATTTAAAGCGTATTTACATGAAATCTTATTGCTATAAACTTCTAGTTCTATGTTTCTCTTTGATCAGCTTTAGTGCTCTAGCTCAAGAGATTAAAGTGGCAAGTATTTTTGGAGATCATATGGTTTTGCAGCAAGGTATAGCAATCCCTGTTTGGGGAACAGCACAAGCAAAACAAGAAATTAAAATTGTTTTTGGAGGTAAAAGCTTCGAAACTATTGCAGATGAAAACGGGAAATGGTTGGTGAAATTACCTAAAATGCGAGCTAATCGTATTCCGCAAGAGCTCAATATCATTTCAAAAAGTGATACACTAATTCTAAAGAATATTCTTATTGGTGAAGTTTGGTTAGCTTCCGGACAATCTAATATGCAAACGAAATTGTCTGAGACTAACCAAGCTGCTGAGGAAATAAAACAGGCAAATTACAATCAGATAAGACTCTTCAATGTTGGTTTAAATATCAGTCATCAACCCTTAACTGCTGTTGCAGGAAGTTGGAAAGTATGTAATCAAACAAATGCGGGAGGCTTTTCTGCAGCAGCTTATTATTTTGCTAAAGATTTATATCAAGACCAAAACGTACCTGTTGGTATTATTTCTGCATCATGGGGGGCAACTCCTGTAGAAGCATGGACATCGGGCGAAAGCCTTATCCAACACCCAGATTTTAAAGATTCTGTTCTCAAATATCAAAAACTTGAAGCCAATTGGGAATTACTCTATCTTAACTATTTAAAAGAGGCCGAACTTGCAAAAAAGGCAACACCTCCAGCTAAAGCGCCAGTACTTCCAAAAGAGAAAAACTATCCAACTGCACTTTTTAATGCCATGATAGCGCCTCTTATTCCTTACGAAATTAAGGGGGTTATTTGGTATCAAGGAGAAAATAATGCTAGTAGAGCAGCACAGTATCACAGCTTATTTCCTTTACTGATTAAAGATTGGCGAGCCAAGTGGCAAAAAGATGAAATGCCTTTCTTATTTGTACAGTTGGCAAATTTTAGAGCCAGAAATGTAGAACCTGTATTTGCAGATAACTGGGCTTTACTTAGAGAAGCACAAACAGCTACTTTAAAAGTGCCTTATACAGGTATGGCGGTTACCATTGATATTGGCGATGCTAAAGATATTCATCCAAAGAATAAAAAAGATGTTGGCAAAAGACTTTACCTAGCAGCTAAGGCAATTGCTTATGGTAAATCTATAACCTATAGCGGGCCAATTTATGCCAACAAAACCATAAAAAATAACCAAGTAACCCTAAATTTTTATCATGTAGGTAAAGGTTTAACCACAAAAGGTGAACTAAAAGCATTTGAATTGGCTGGTGCCGATAAGAAATTCTATTGGGCCAAAGCTAAAATTGTAAGAAATAAAATCATCCTAACTTCTGATAAAGTAGCACAGCCTGTTGCTGTACGCTATGCTTGGTCTAGCAACCCCGAAGCAAATTTATATAATAAGGATGGACTGCCAGCAGTACCATTTAGAACAGATGATTGGTAAAACTAATTGAGATAAAAAACTAAAAACTTTAATAGCAGCAAATGAAAATGTTTATGAAGTACCTGTTCGTTTATGTAGTAATAGCGCTTGTTCCGTACGTACTTAAAGCCCAAGAAAGAAGCACTAAAAAACCTAATATCATTGTTATTTTACTTGATGATGCAGGCTATGCAGATTTTGGCTTTATGGGGTCAAAAGATTTGCAAACACCAGAGATTGATAAGTTAGCTAAAAGTGGTATCGTTTTCACTGATGCACATACTAGCGCTACAGTATGTTCTCCGTCTAGAGCCGGATTAATTACCGGCAGATATCAACAACGTTTCGGTTTCGAGTGTAATGGAACTGGAGATAGCCTAGGTTTAGATGTTTCTGAAATTACCCTTGGCGCAACCTTACAGCAAAAAGGTTATAAAACTATCGCCATAGGGAAATGGCATTTAGGTGATAGAGAAGTATATAGGCCAAATGCCAGAGGTTTTGATGAATTTTATGGCTTTTTAGGAGGTTCTAGAAGTTATTTTTCAAATCCGAAAGATGATAAACCGGGTAGCATTAATGCTATCAGACATAACCAAAACCATATAGATTTTAAAGAGGGTTATTTAACCGATGTTTTAGGAGATGCTGCCGTTAATTATATCGATAAATTTAAAAATCAGCCTTTTTTTATGTACTTGTCTTTTAATGCGGTACATACCCCTATGCATGCTAAAAAAGAAGATTTGGAAAGATTTAAAAATCATCCTAGACAATTACTAGCCGCTATGACATGGTCTTTAGATGAAAATATTGGTAAAGTGATGAGAAAGCTAGAAACTGAAAAATTACTAGAAAACACGCTGATTTTCTTTTTAAGTGATAATGGTGGTGCCAATAATAATCAATCTACGGTATTTCCTTTAAAGGGATGGAAAGGGAATAAATTTGAAGGCGGCCATAGGGTGCCTTTTATCATGAGTTGGAAGGGGCAATTACCTGAGGGAGTAAAATCAGATAAACTGGTTTCATCTTTAGATATTTATGCTACTTCTTTGGCTATTGTAGATGCTAAAAATCCTACTCATAAACCGATAGATGGTGCTAGTTTGATACCTTTTAAAGCGAAGGAAAAAGGTCATCAGCAATTGTTTTGGAGAAAAGATGAAGCAGCCGCAGTACGTAAAGGCGATTATAAACTTATCAGGATTAAAGAAGGCGGTACAGTTCTTTATAATTTAAAAGCTGATATTGGGGAGACTAAAGACTTATCTAAACAAGAAACAAAACAATATAAATCATTAAGTAAAGCTTTATTAAGGTGGGAGAGGGGCTTAATTGACCCTTTATGGTTTGAAGAACCAGAATGGATGCAGATTACTTCTGATATTCATAAAGCTTTAATGAATAATCAGAAACCTAAAAAGATTCAGCCTAAAGAGGTTAAATAGCTATTTGAGTTTTATGAATATTTACTATTATTTGGAGTAGAAAGTAAAAGTATAAAGATTCCTAAAGAACGGATATTTAGGAACTGCCTTTAATATTAAGACAAACTTACTCCGAAGAACGAATGGTGGCCTATGAAGATTTGGAAGTATAGTCAATAAATCTTTGCATAAACTTTCCTAGAGCATTATCAGAAAACAATCCGACGGGTGTTGTAAAAACTTCCATAAAGCAAAACCTTTCACACTACTCAGGATTGTAGATAAAGATTTATTTAGACGAAACAACAAATATTATTAGCCTTGATTTATTCATTTTTTGTTTATGGTTTTTCTTAGGCATTCATGAACTCGTTCCTCGTTTTTGTTTCTTTTCATCAAGGAAAAGAAAAAAGCCGTTACCCGGCTAGGGTAGGAAAGACTTGTGCAGGAAGCCTCGAGTTTAAAAGATTTATAAATAGAAGAGTCGAAACCTTATCTGATATACCCAGAAGAAAGTTTCGACTCAACTCATACGATATGATAATTTCTTAAGAGATAGCCGCTTTGTGTTATTTAGAATTAACAGCCTTTAGTATATAACTGTATGCATATTTGCTTTCTAGCAATCTGTATTGTTTATGGGGTAAAGCTCCCCAGCTATTATCACCGCCAACACCTCGTTGTTTTAAATCAACATGTACGGCTATAGATTTTGCCAGAGGCACATCAACCGGATGTTGATTTTTCTTAGTTAAACCAGGGTCTAAATTCTCTGTCGTGTATTTTAAAGCACTAAAACCCAAAGGTTGTAAACCGTTTATTTGGATGCCAGTTCCGTTTTTATCTTTTAATGTTATCCATCTTACATCGGTTTTATAACCATTCTCTTGCGGTCTGATGTAGTTTGCCGTAAACTGATTAGCTACCAGATCTTGGTACAGACCTAAGAAAGACGAAGTGTTTCTGTCGCTGTAATTTTCCCATGGACCACGACCATAATAGGCTAAGTTGTCTAAACTAAGCGGAATTTGTAATCGCATGCCAAAACGCGGAAGCTCTGGCAACTTCTTATTCGTCATATCAATGCTAGCATCCACTTTAATAGCTCCATCATTTAAAATGGTGTAATTTGTGATGTAGATTGCATCAACATCAGTTAAACGATAAGTAGCGTTTATGGTTAAACCTTCGGCAGTTTTTTCTCCAATTTCAACTTTTGTAGCTATTTTATTAAGATGTGCAGTTCTCCAGATATTTCCTGTATTCTGCATTTTGCTTCCAAAATCATTATCGGTTGGCGCTCTCCAGAAATAAGGTTCTGGTATGGCATTTAAAACCGATTCGCCTTTAATACTATAATGTGTTAAGAAGCCTGTTTTGATATTGAAAGTACCTTTAATATCTCCCGAACTGAAATTTAAAAAGTTACCATCTTTTTGAATACTTAAAGTTCCCTGGTTTTGGATATCCTTTTTGAAATAATTTACAGCATCATAACCAAATTGTTCTCTTGCTATCTCAAAATTTGCAGGCACTAGGGCAGAAGCTTGTTTGGTATAAGCATAAACATTTAATAGATACTCGTTACCATCATTAAAGTTAATAGGTGGTAATTTTATGGTCACTTGTTTTTCTTGTTGTGCATCTACTACCGCATTAAAAGTGCCGTTTTTAAGAGGCTCTCCATTTTTGATGATTACCCACTTAAAGTTATAATCGTTTAAATTTTTAAAGCTAAATAGATTCCTTACAGTGATGATACCTTTTTTCCAGTCTTTATCTTTAAATAAAATATCTTGATAAACCTTTTTAACCTCGTATAATCCTGGATGCGGAGTTCTATCGGCAGCTACTAACCCGTTTGCACAAAAGTTCTCATCGTTTTGAAGGTGCAAACCGCCCAAATCGCCACCATAAGCATAATATTGCTCGCCAATTTCGTTTTTAGCTTTAATGCCTTGGTCTACCCAATCCCAAATAAAGCCACCTTGCATATGCTTGCTACTCATGATGATGTCCCAATAGCGCTGGAAATTACCAGTACTATTACCCATAGCATGGGCATATTCGCACATAATGTAAGGTCTGGTTTTGGTATTATCTGCCGCATAAGATTCCATATAAGAAATACTTGGATACATAGGGCTAACAATATCTGTATTAGATTCTTCCATGGCCTGCTCAAACATAACTGGTCTACTAGGGTCTTTAGCTTTTAACCATTTGTAAGCGTCAAAAAATACTTGTCCGTTACCACACTCGTTTCCCATGCTCCAGATAACAACCGATGCATGATTTTTATCTCTTTCAAACATCCTTTCTATCCTATCTTGAAAAGACGGAGCCCATGATTTTAAATAAGCAGGATGTACAGATTGATCAAAGCTGCCAGGTAAAACACCCATGCCATGCACTTCGATATTAGCTTCATCAACTATGTAGAAGCCATACTCATCGGCCAGTTTATAAACTATTGGGTCATTAGGATAATGTGCTAATCTTATTGCATTGATATTGTTTTGCTTCATCAACTGCATATCCTTGATAATGGTTTCTTTATTAGGAACACGCCCTGTAACATCATCATGCTCATGCCTGTTAACACCGTGGAAATAAACTTTTTTACCATTAACCAGAAGCTGTGCATTTTTAATTTCTATCTTTCTAAAACCTATTCTGCTACTTGTAGTTTCAATTAATTTTCCTGCTTTATCTTTCAAGCTAATCACCATGGTGTATAGGTACGGCGTTTCTGCCGTCCATTTAAAAGGTGCTTTAATTTTAGCACTAAAATCAGATGATAAATTATTGTCTATATTTTTAGATTGTTCTATAACCAATTTCTGCTGGGCATCATATAAATGAACAACAGCTTGATAGTTATGAGCAGGCTCTTTCTTGAAAGAAGAAAAAGCTACATCAACGTTCAATAAGCCATCTTTATAGCTATTGTCTAAATCTGCTTTAACAGAAAAATCAGTAATGCAGAAATCGTTTTTAGCAAAAATGTAAACATCTCTTTCTATACCAGATAAACGCCAAAAATCTTGGTCTTCTAGGTAGCTACCATCATGCCACCTAAAAACTTGTGCAGCAATGGTATTTTTTCCTTTTTTCAGATATTTAGTAATATTAAACTCTGCCGGGGTTTTGCTCGCTTTAGTTAAGCCCACTTCTTGCCCGTTAATGTATAAATACATAGCACCAGAAACAGACCCAAAGTGAATATAAGTTTGCTTACCTTCCCAGTTTTCTGGTATTGTAAAGTCTTTTCTATAAGTACCAACCGGGTTAAAAGCATGGTCTATATAAGGCGGGTTTTTAGGAAACGGATAAATAATATTGGTATAAATAGGAATACCAAAACCGTTCATCTCCCAGTTTCCGGGTACTTTTATAGTTTTCCATTGGCTATCATCAAAATTAGCTTGAAAAAAATCTAAAGGGCGTTGCGCTGGTTGGTTAACATGATGGAATTTCCAATCGCCATTTAATAATTTGTATTGGTTTGATTTCGAAAAATCGTCTTTTAAAGCATCATTTACATTTTGATAAGTAGTAAATGTTACATGAGGTTTTTCTAGATTGATATGGACAATCTTTTCGTCTTCCCATTCGCGGTAAGAGAAAATTTTATTTTGTGCAAAGGCATAGTTAGCCACAAGCACAGCCGAAAGTGCTATTTTAAAAAATATAAATTTATACATGGATGAAATAAGTTTATCCTTCAAAAATAGCTATAAGATGTGTTAAGAAGGGGCTTTAAAAGATTCAATATAAGGGTAGAATTAATTCAAGTGAGGGTATTAAGGTGTGATGGTAGAAATGTGGTGAAATTTTATCTTGCAAGATATTGAGCTGATTAGAAGTTCTAACTAGCTAAAAATATTGTCAAAGTTTTAGGGCTTTAATTTCTGTTAATCTTAAAAACAAAAAATCCTCGTAAATGAAATATTTACGAGGATTTAGGATGTATTTTGCGGAGAAGGTGGGATTCGAACCCACGATACCGTTGCCAGTATACAAACTTTCCAGGCTTGCTCTTTCGACCACTCAGACACCTCTCCGGTTTCCCCTTTCGGGGGATGCAAAACTAACTAATTCTTTCAATTTTACAGAACAATATCTCCTAATTTAAACGTTAAGCTTAAATTAGCTTTCTAAAATTTTCGAGATATGAACTATCAGGCTTATTTATTTGATTTAAACGGAACCATTATAGACGATATGCAGTTTCATGCCAGAGCATGGTATGATATTTTAAGCAACGATTTAAAAGCCGATATCACTTTTGAAGAAACCGTTTTACAGATGTACGGTAAAAACCAAGAATTGCTAGAGCGTGTCTTTGGGAAAGGCTATTTCACACAAGAGCAAATGGATAAGCTTTCTATGGAAAAAGAACAGCGTTACCAAGCCGAGTATAAAGCTCACATGAAACTTATTGATGGTTTAGGTGATTATCTAGAAAATGCAAAATCAAAAGGTATCAAAATGGCTATAGGCTCGGCCGCTATTCCATTCAATATTGATTTTATTTTGGATAACCTGCATATCCGCGAGTATTTCCCTGTTATAGTAAGCGCAAATGATGTTGCTTTAAGTAAGCCACATCCAGAAACATTTTTAAAAGGAGCAGAGCTTCTGGGGGTAGCTCCAAGTGCTTGTGTGGTTTTCGAAGATGCACCAAAGGGAGTTGAAGCAGCACAAAATGCCAATATGAAAAGTGTTGTACTTACTACCCTGCATGAACCTGCTGATTTTAACACCTATAGTAATATTTTAACTTTTACAGCTAACTATCAGAATCTAAATCTTTTTTAAAAAAAATGATTTTTTGCCCTTATGAAATTTTTTGGAAAAATAAATAAATGTAAATTATACACTTAATAAAATAAATTGTATTTTGCGATGCTATTATAAATCTCAAATTCTTTAATAATGAGTCAAGGTAAATATGTTATAGGGGTAGATTACGGAACAGATTCTGTACGTTCTGTATTGGTAGATGCCTCAAATGGTGCAATTGCTGCTACTTCGGTTTTTTATTATCCCCGTTGGAAAAAAGGATTATACTGTAACCCTGGTCAAAATCAATTTAGACAACACCCATTAGATTATATTGAAGGCTTAGAACAAACTATAAAAGCTTGTTTAGAGCAAGTAGGTGCAAACATAGCACAACAAGTAAAAGCTATTTCTATAGATACAACAGGCTCTACACCGGTAGCGGTTAATGAGCAGGGTGTACCTTTGGCTTTAACGCCAGAGTTTGCAGAAAACCCCCATGCCATGTTTATCCTGTGGAAAGACCACACTGCATTAAAAGAAGCTGCCGAGATTAATAAACACGCAGAAAAATTTGATACCAATTACCTAAAATACGTTGGCGGAATTTACTCTTCAGAATGGTTTTGGGCAAAAATATTAAGAACCTTAAGGGTTGATGAAAGCGTTAAAAATGCTGCTTTTTCTTGGGTAGAGCATTGCGATTGGATTCCGTTTTTACTAACCGGAGCTCAGCATGTTTCAGAATTAAAAAGAGGGGTTTGTGCTGCAGGCCATAAAGCTTTATGGGCCGAGGAATTTAATGGTTTCCCACCAGAAGATTTCTTTACCTCTTTAGATCCTCTTTTAAAAGGTTTAAGAGAAAGAGTTTCTCAGGAAGTTTTACCAGCTTCAGAAGCTGCTGGTACACTTAGTGCAGAGTGGGCGAAAAAACTAGGCTTAAATACCGATGTTAAAATCGGAATTGGTGCTTTTGACGCACACATGGGTGCTGTTGGCGGCCAAATAGAGCCATACCATTTAAGTAAAGTAATGGGTACTTCTACCTGCGATATGTTGGTAGCACCTTCTGCTGAAATGACAGGTAAATTGGTTAAAGGTATTTGTGGACAAGTAAATGGTTCTATCATACCGGGTATGAGTGGTTTAGAAGCCGGTCAGTCTGCTTTTGGCGATGCTTATGCATGGTTCCAAAAAATGCTAAAATGGCCTCTAGAGCAAATTCTGGCCGATTTAAACGCTATTTCTGAAGAACAAAAAGAGAAGTTAAGAGAAGAATATAACGAGCAAATCATCATTAAACTTAGTAAAGCTGCTGCAGCTTTGCCGCTTGATGTAAAAGATGAATTAGCCATAGATTGGTTAAACGGAAGAAGAACGCCAGATGCTAATCAAGAATTAAAAGGTGCTTTTTGGGGTTTAGATTTAGGTACCGATGCGCCTGCTATGTTTAAAGCCTTGGTTGAGGCTACTTGTTTTGGTGCAAAGAAAATTGTGGATCGTTTTATAGAGCAAGGTATCCCTGTTAAAGGCTTAATTGGTTTAGGTGGAGTAGCCAAAAAGTCGGCTTACATTATGCAGGTAATGGCCGATGTGATGAATATGCCTATCAGGATTCATCAATCAGACCAAACTTGTGCTTTAGGTGCAGCAATGTTTGCCGCAACCGTAGCAGGTTTTTATCCAACTGTAGAAAATGCTATGGAAGCTATGGGACATGGTTTTAGCGATGAGTATTTCCCTAATCAAGAAAATGTAGCGCTTTACCAAGCTCGATACGAAAAATACAAAGCTATGGGAGCTTTTATAGAGAACAACTGATAACCAGAAACCTATAACTGTAAACTGAAAAAAATGAATAAATATAGAAAAATACAAGAAGAAGCTTATGCAGCTAATATGCGTTTACCAGAGTTAAATCTGGTGATTTTTACCTTCGGAAATGTAAGTGTTGCTGATAGAGATTTGGGTGTTTTTGCGATTAAGCCTAGCGGAGTAGATTATACCAAACTTCAGGTAGAGCAAATGGTAATTGTAGATTTTGATGGAAATACCGTTGCCGGAGATTTAAGACCTTCATCAGACACTAAAACGCATGCTGTTTTATATAAGCATTGGGATAATATCAATAGCGTAGTGCATACACACTCTACTTATGCCACGGCTTGGGCGCAATCTCAAAGAGATATTCCTATTTATGGTACTACACATGCAGATTATACCACTTGTGATATTCCTTGCGCTCCGCCAATGAGCGATGAAATGATAAAAGGCAATTACGAATATGAAACCGGTTTTCAAATCATCAATTGCTTGAAAGAAAGAGGTTTAAGTAATAGCGATGTAGAGATGATTTTAGTAGGCAACCATGCACCTTTTACTTGGGGTAAAACGGCTGATAAAGCTGTACATAACAGTGCTGTTTTAGAAGAAATGGCTCGTATGGCTTATTTAACTGAGCAAATTAATCCGCAAGTACCAAAGTTAAAAGACGCTTTAATTAAGAAACATTACGATAGAAAGCATGGCGAAGGTTCTTACTATGGACAATAAACGCTAGATGTGAGATACTAGATTTTAGATACAATAGATAGAGATTATTAATCAATTAACATTATAAAAGCCATGGAAATCCAACTTTTTTAGGGTTTTTAGGCCGAGGAAAACAACATCAAAATGATAGATTTAAAAAAATTTGAACTTTGGTTTATTACAGGTAGCCAAGATTTATATGGCGAAGAAACGCTAAAGCAAGTAGCGCAGCATTCTCAAATTATTGCAGAATCATTAAATAAGGCAAGTGCTATCCCGGTAAGGGTAGTATTTAAACCAACTGTAAAATCTCCTGATGAGATTTTTAACATCTGCCAACAGGCAAACGTAACCGATAATTGTATTGGGGTAATTGCTTGGATGCATACTTTCTCGCCAGCAAAAATGTGGATTGGTGGTTTAAAAGTATTGCAAAAACCTATGCTACACTTGCATACACAGTTTAATCGTGATATTCCTTGGGCTAACATAGATATGGATTTCATGAACCTTAACCAAAGCGCACATGGCGATAGGGAGTTTGGTTTCATGGTATCGCGTATGCGCATTAACCGTAAGGTAGTTGTTGGCCATTGGAAAGATGAAAATGTCATTTCTCAAATTGGTGATTGGGCTCGTGTTGCAGCAGCTTGGAAAGACTCTAACCAAACTAAAGTTGCCCGTTTTGGCGATAATATGCGTTACGTAGCTGTTACCGATGGCGATAAAGTTGAGGCTGAAATAAAGTTTGGTTACCAAGTAAATGGCTATGGTATTGGCGATTTGGTAAAAGTTATTGATACTGTTTCTGATTCCGAGGTAGATAAACTTATTCAAGAATATGGCGATAGTTACCAGTTGGTGGATAGCTTGCTTAAAGGTGGTGCACAACATCAATCTTTAAGAGATGCCGCTAAAATAGAATTAGGTTTAGAGCGCTTTTTAACCGATGGTGGCTTTACCGCCTTTACCGATACTTTTGAAGATTTACATGGTATGAAACAATTGCCGGGTATTGCTTCTCAAAGGTTAATGGCTAAAGGTTTTGGTTTTGCTGGTGAAGGCGATTGGAAAACGGCCGCTTTGGTACGCACTATGAAAGTGATGGGTACTGGTTTAAAAGGTGGTAACTCTTTTATGGAAGATTATACTTACCATTTCGACCCAGCTAACCCTCAGGTTTTAGGCTCTCATATGTTAGAGATTTGTCCTTCTATTGCTGATGCTAAACCTAAATGCGAGATTCATCCATTAGGAATTGGTGGTAAGGCAGATCCTGTACGTTTGGTATTTAATTCGGCAGCTGGTCCGGCTATTAACGTTTCTGTAGTAGATATGGGCAACCGTTTTAGAATTTTAGTGAACGAGGTTGATGCTGTAGCGCCAGAGCATGATTTACCAAAATTACCTGTAGCAAGAGTTTTATGGAAACCACAGCCAGATATGTACACAGGTTGTGCTGCATGGATTTTAGCTGGTGGTGCACACCATACTTGTTACAGCCAAAACTTAACAGCAGAGCATATCCAAAGTTTTGCAGAAATTGCTGATGTTGAGTTTGTTTTAATAGGTAAAGACACCAACTTATATCAATTCAAAAATGAATTGAGATGGAATGAGGTTTATTATAAATAATCAATTTAATTTTTCTAAGAATCAGGCCTTGTAGTTTTGCTACAAGGCCTTTTCTATAAGGACTTTTTAACAACAAGAAACCCCTGGCGAGCTACCATCTAATGTTGTGGTAAAAGGGATATTACCACCGCAACCCTCAAATATTCCATAATGGGTATCCCAGGTTCCGTAAAAGTCAAAAGCATCCCGGTAACGGGTATCATGAAGCATTTTGTAGGTATTTCCGCACACACTTACCAGTTTGCCTTTAGGGAAATGGTGGTGATTATCTAAATCAAAAGCATGTGGAGCGCCTTCAACCGTACCTTTATAAGCAACGGCCTGTCCGTAATCTTCACAATCACTTTCTAAACCATCAATTTTGAATAAACGATAAGTTACAGAGTATACTTTTATCTCGCCCATTAAAGCCTCAATTTCTTCATTGTTTACGGCAATAGGCTTGTCTTCTACAACGCGTGGGTCTGTAAAACCTGCTTTTTTAGCAAAATTTAGAAAATCATTCCAGTAAAGAGCGCCACTTAAGCATTCTCCCCAAAGTATAGGGTTATTTTGTAAAGTTTTAGGGAAGCGTCTATCTGCATAAACGTCAGAAAAATACATTTCGCCACCTTTTTTTAAGAGCTTATAAGCATCGTTAAGTACTTTTTGCTTATCTGTAGCCAGGTTTATCACACAGTTAGAAATAATTAAATCGAAGCTCTCAGGCTCAAATCCAAGCTTGTCTAATTGCTCTATATTTCCCTTAACAAAAGTTACATTAGATTTTTGATAGCCAAATCTCTCACGGTGATATTCCAGATGTTTGTTGGCAACTTCTAGTTGTTCTGGTGTCATATCCACACCCACAACTTGCCCTTGTTCGCCAACCAGTTGTGCGGCAATGTAACAATCTCTGCCACTTCCAGAACCTAAATCTAATATCTTTAGTCCTTTTAACTGATTAGGTATGGTTAATCCGCAACCGTAATATTTAATAACTACCTCATCATGAATAAGTTTTAAAGCCTCTTGTATATGTTTAGGGGGTGGCGCCAATGTACAGCAGGCACTTGTTTTTAAATCAGAGCTTTGCTGTAATTCTTTACCGTAATAATGTTGTACTTCTTCGTGTATGTTAGACATTCTTATTTTTTGTTTGATATTTATACTAACCTTTAAGATGCTATTTCGCCTCCACAGCTACTTCCTGAGCCCGCGGTACAGCCATAGCAATGGTTATTTACAATAATATTTCTGTTTAATACTTCATCCACATCAAAATCATTGATATGTTTGGCTTTTCCGGTAAATTTTAAATCAAGCATTTGGTTAAAATCACAATCATACATATAACCTTCCCAGCTAATGCTGATGGTATTTCTACACATTAAGCCGTTTAAAGTTGCCGGATTAAAAGCGTCTACCAGTTGATGCATATAATCTAAATATTTGCCAGTTTCTAATAGATAATCTAAAAACCTACTGATAGGCAGATTGGTAATAGCATAAAGATTGTTAAAAACGATATCAAATTTACGTTTAAGCTGTCTTTTAAATTCGGCCTCTAATGTAGTTTGGTCGCCAGGTAAAAAAGCTCCCGAAGGATTGTAAACTAAATCTATCATCAAACCAGAATCTTCTTTTCCGTAACCTACATCATTCAGCTTTTTTAAGGCAGCAATAGAATCTTCAAAAACCCCATCTCCACGTTGTGCATCAGTTCTTGAAGCAGAAAAATGAGGTAAAGAGGATACAACATGAACTTTATTAGTCGCAAAGAATTGAGGTAAATCAGCATATTTCTGATTAGCCATAATGATGGTGAGGTTACATCTTACCATTACTTTTACGCCTAAAATACTACAGTTTTCTACAAACCATCTAAAATGAGGGTTCATCTCTGGTGCGCCACCAGTAATATCTACGGTTTTAAATCCGTAAGTTTTAATAAGGTATAAACATCTTTCTAGTGTTTCAAAAGACATATTTTCTTCCTTACGGTCTGGCCCGGCATCAACATGGCAATGTGCACAAGTTTGGTTACATAATTTTCCTATGTTAAGCTGAAATATTTCTAGATGACTAGGTTTAATAACGGGTACACCAGCTGTATTTATTTTATTGTTAAAATTCTCAAAACGACCATCTTCTATCTCTTTTTGAGATAATACTTTTAATTGATAAAAATGATCACCAAGAGCATTTCCTGATGCTTTAAGCGATTTTGAAATTTGTTTTACACCCATAATTACATGGTTTGTTCCTTAACATGATTCATCATTTGCACACCAAAAACTAGTGTAGCACCGCCTTTTATGGCAGCTGCTACATGCACCGCTTCCATCATTTGTTCTTCATCTGCACCTTTTTGTAAGCAATCTGTAGAGTAAGCATCAATACAATAAGGACATTGTACGGCATGTGCAACAGCTAAAGCAATGAGAGATTTTTCTCTAGCAGTTAATGCTCCTTCTTTAAAGACTTCTCCGTAATAATCGAAGAATTTTTTACCTAGCACTTCTTGGAAATCAGTAATGTTTCCAAATTTTTTTAAATCTTCCGGATTGAAATAGTTCTTAGCCATAAATATTGTTTGTAGCTTTTTTTTTAAGAGTTCTTATTTGTTGTGAAGAAAGAAATCGCCTTATATTCAAGGCAGCATCAACACATTTACAAAAGCAACCTCATTAAATAAGTTAGTTTGTTTTAAAATGAAAAAATGTTTGAATGGTGTATGCCTAATTAATAATAGGCGGAGCTTTGAAATCGTAATTTCTTATGCTTTTTTGTGAGTAAAAAGTATGATTAAGTATGCTTTTTGTAGCAGGATGAATAAATTCAAGAGCTGTAGCAACAAGTTTATTTTCTTTTAACTGATAAAAATCAGCTAAATAATCTAAATCTTGAAGCTCTTTCAATTCAAGCAACTCTTCATCTTGGAACAGGGCTTTTAAATCTTTATAGGTATAGCTACTTTGCCACTTCACCTGTAAAAAATGCGTTTTATGAAAAGCTTTTTTAGGTATAGCAATTAAGTAAGCGCCAGCATCTGTTGTTGGTCCTAAAACCGTTTTACCATTTTCAACTTCTTCTATAGCTTTATAAAGCATTTGTACTTGAAGTTCTGGGCAATCATTCCCGATACACACTACAGCATCGTAACCTTTAGCATACATGCTTTCAAAAGCATTGGCTAAACGTTCGCCAAAGTTTTGGCCTTCTTGTACTAAAGTATTGTACCAAAAAGTATCAGTATGGGTGTTTTTTGCTAGCTCTATAAAATGTTTAGTAAAAAGTTCAGATACTCTTCTGGTATTTTTAAAACCTGCAAAATCTTTTATCCTAGCCTCTATTTCTGGCAAATGGGAAAAAATGATAATGGCGGTTTTAGACATGCTGATGTTTTTATTTTAAATACGGTGTATCGGTTAAACCGGATTTATATCTTTTACAATAAATATAATAAATAGTTTTAGTAAGCCTTCCTTTTTAACTGATATTTGCATTTGGTAATTTGATGGAAATTGGGAAAGTTTAAATTCTACAGACATATTATTGCACTTAGTTTCTTAATTTTATTAGGCTTAAGGCTGGGTAAAATAAAAGGACTATTAATTGTATTGGTAGTTTATTTGGCCTTAAATATGGCAACTATTGTAAGATATATTAGAGAAAGGAGCGTAAGAAATGGCAAATTTTAAAGAAATTATAAATTCTGGTAAACCCGTACTCGTAGATTTTTTTGCTACTTGGTGCGGCCCTTGTAAAATGATGTCGCCCATGCTAGACGAATTGAAAAAACAGGTAGGAGATAATGCCACCATCATTAAAATTGATGTTGATAAAAACCCTCAAGCGGCGGCGGCCTATCATGTGCAAGGTGTGCCAACCTTAATTTTATTTAAAGATGGCGAGGTTAAATGGCGACAATCTGGCGTTGTGCCTGTAAATGAATTAAAAAGACTAATTTCTAGTATTAGCTAATAAAAAAAGCGAACCAAACTAGAGTGCCCCCAAAAAGTTAGACACTTTTTTGAGGGCATTTTTATGATATTAAGAGTTTGCTAATGCTACTTTTTTCTTATTTACAGGTTGAGGAACTTTTACATAATAACCAGTACCATCATAAGGGCGCTTACGCGGATGTTCTTTGCATGCTGTAGAACAAGCACCATCTAATTCCCATCCACATTCATCGCATTGGGTAAAGTGCTCATTACATTCTGGATTGGCACAGTTAATCATTTTAGGTGTAGTTTTGCCACAATTTCTACAAGTAGAAACCACCACTGGGTTAACCGAGTTTACATCAACCGCTATACGGTTATCAAAAACATAACATTTACCTTCAAAATCTTTACCGCCGGCTTCTTTACCGTATTTAATAATACCGCCATGTAATTGGTAAACATCTTTAAAACCTTCATGTAACAATAAAGCAGAAGCCTTTTCACATTTAATACCGCCAGTACAATAAGTTAGTATTTTTTTGTCTTTATATTGTGCCAGTTCATTTATCATGGCAGGGAAATCCCTAAAATTATCAATATCTAAAGTGATAGCATTTTTAAACTTACCTAAGTTATGTTCATAATTAGAACGAACATCTAAAATAACCACATCATCACGGTCTTTCATTTCCATGAATTCTTTTGGTTCTAAATGCTTTCCTGTTTTTTTAGTAGGATCTATAACGTTAGGGTCTTTTAATCCAGAATGTACAATTTCCGACTTATAACGGCAATGCATCTTCATGAAAGAAGGCTCGTCAACATCGTCAATCTTAAATTCTGTAGCATTAAAACGACCATCAGCATAAACATAATCCATATAAGCTTTACATTGCTCACGTGTGCCCGATACTGTTCCGTTTAATCCTTCATCCGCAATGATAATTCTGCCGGTTAAGCCTAAATCTTTACAAAATTTTAGATGGTCTGCTGCGTACTGCTCCGCATCCTGGATGTGGCTATAACAGTAATAAAGAAGTGTTTGGTATGCTTTCATTATTTTCATTGATACTGCTGTAAACAGTGTTAAATGAGCTGCAAAGGTATGTTTTTTAGGGAGATTATAAAAGTGATATACATCACAAATAGCGGCTATTTAAATACTTAGAAAGAGTATGCAAGCTTAAATCCTTGGTTTAACTTACCATTTTCGCCAAAAGAGATGGCATAATCTGCCCTAACTGTTAATCGGCTTAAGCCAATATAAAATTCATAATAGCTTCCTCTATCTGGGCTTCCTAGGTAAGCAGCGCCTGCTAATTCTTGTAGTTTTAACTTTCTTAATAAGGGCAATCTTCCAATAAATTTAGAATTGAAATTATGCTCGTAGTGGGCTTCAATAAATTGTTTATCGGTACTATAAGCATAAAAATCAAGAAAGTGGAAGCTTTTTAAATTACTGTTAAATACCAAGGCATTATTACCCAAAAAATGCTTCCAATCTGGATAATAATTGGTTCTGTTATTCAGGAATTTACCTGTTGAAAAAGAAAAAGATGAAAAGCCCCATAGACCTAAATTTAAACGCTCTTGTTGTATTTCTAGCTCAATAAAATCATAATCAGTCTCAGAACCTAGTATGTTAGGTATGCCTTTTCTGTAAGAAAGAATTAACCTAGGGTTTTTAGGTATCTGATAAATTTTAATACCTTCTTTGGTGGTATAGTGGTGATGAAAATTATAAATCAAAGAACCAGATAATCTAAAAGTAGTATGGTCTGGAAATAATTTTCCTCCATTAATAGGGTCAAAAGGGTTGTTTGAGGTGAAATTTCTGGTTTTAATATCTCTTAGGGCATAGTCATAATTGTTAGATACTGATATGTTTTTAGAGAGCTCTGCACCTCCAGAAAAATAAAGTCCATTTGTAAGCTCTCTTCCAGAGGATATACTGGCATACTCTTTACGATATAATTTCAAGAAATTTTGTTCAAATAATAAGGTATTTAAAGAGTTATTTAAGGTGCTTAGGGTTCCATTAGGGTTTAAATCTCGGTAAGTGCTTCCTAAACTAAAGTTTACAGCTGCTCTGTTTTTAGGGTCATAAAGCCAAGAAAAAGATAAGTCAGAATTAAGCTCGTTATTCTTAAAACCATATCTTATCTCCGGTCTTATTTGCCAAGAGCTGCCATTATAGGCATATTTAATAAACTCAACACCGTATTTTATACCAGGTCCTTCTACTGTATTATAAAATAAAGAAGGCGCAACAGCATCCATGTAAAAAGTATATCTTCTATAAGAGTTTTGGAACTTAAATCTGCTAAAAAGTAAAGGATAAAGCCTTTGTTTTAAAGTAAGCCTATCTAAAGAGTCTAAGTATTTTCGTTCGCCTTGGCTATTCTTTAAGCTATCATGTTTATAGCTAGCTTTTTGCTCTAGAGGGTTTAACGGAATAGTTCTTCTACTTACCACATAATTATTTGAGCTGCTATCCTGAGTTTGTATTTTTAGTACTTCTAAAGGGGCAAAAGTTTTAGCAAAAACCGTATTGTGCATATATCGATAGGTTGCTACACAAGTACCACTAAAGTAAAACCCTGCTAAATTACCTTGATAGGTGATTTTGGTTTCAGTAGGGTAATAAGTACTGTCTATCTGTAATAAATTTTGCTCTATTTTAATTTGATTGATAAAACTAATGCCTGCATTATTACCTAATGTTAAAGACAATTTACAAATCTGTTGAGTTTTGTTGTTGATGTGTATGTAGCCATTAAAGGCAGGAGAAAACTTACTTTTAGGTATTATTTTAATGATATCTGTTTTATTACCTTTTTTATCTGTTTCTGTTTTTTCTAGCTCGTACTTGTAAAATTTAAAAGCGTTTTTGGCAATAGGCGATACAAACTTTTTAGGTGTTAAAACCTCAAGGGTGATATAATCTTTATTAAAGTTGAGTTGTAAATCTGCAGCATGCTTAAACTCCCAGGTTCTGTATTTGCCTAAAGTTTTGTAAGCTTTTACATCTTCTTTTATCTCTCCTGTTTTAGAGAAATAAAGTTTCGAGCTAGCTTCATAAAGCGATAAAACTTGCTCTTCATTAGATTCTAGTTTTAATAAAGAGGTTACTTTTTTACCCAAAAATCTTTTTGGAGCTTTATGAAGGATGTGTGAATTTTTAAGATAAGCTTCAGCCTCTAGGGTAAGATAGCTATCTACTTTATTTCTTTCTATTACCTTTCTGATAATGCTGTCTGCTATACCTGTAGCTTTCCCTCTTGGATTAGAAAATCCATAAAAGTTGCACAACATCAATAGCAATACCAGTGTACTTTTCATATTTGGTACAGCGAAACAAAATACCCCGCTAAAATCTTTCTTAAATTAAAGGTTTTTATAAGCCTTTGTTATTGGCTAATATGATGGCAATTCTTTCACGCTGCATCATCTCAATAAATATAGCATAAACGTGTAAAAAACTGAAGTTCTTATTTTCAAAATAAAAAAGTTTTTTAAGATTGAGCTTATGCATGCTTCTAATGCCTCAATTATTTTTATTAAATTTGTGACCTATGCAGTCTAAAATCAGTCAGTACACTAGTGAAATAGAGGTTTTTGAACCCAAAACAGCAGAAGAGCTTGAGAATTTCAGAATAAAATTTTTAGGTACAAAAGGTATTGTAAAAGATCTTTTTGAAGAGTTTAAAACCGTTTCTGCAGAAGAAAAGCGTGTTTTAGGTAAAGTATTAAATCAGTTTAAACAGCTTGCAGAAGCCAAGTTTAATGATTTTAAAGATGCTTTTTCTAAGCAATCAACAAAAAGCGATATCCCTAATGATTTAACTTTACCAGGCTTTGGTGTAGAAACCGGAGGAAGACATCCGCTTTCTTTAGTGAGGAAAGAAATTGTAGAGATTTTTAAAAGACTAGGTTTTATTGTTGCAGAAGGACCAGAAATTGAGGATGATTGGCATAACTTCTCGGCGCTTAACTTTCCAGAAGAGCATCCGGCCAGAGATATGCAGGATACCTTTTTCATCAAGAAAAATAGCGGGCAAGATGATATCGCTTTAAGAACACATACTTCATCTGTTCAGGTACGTTTAATGGAAGCTGGCAAGCCGCCTTTTAGAGCCTTAATGCCAGGTAGAGTTTACAGAAATGAAGCTATATCTGCCAGAGCACACTGCTTTTTCCATCAGGTAGAAGGTTTATATGTTGATGAAAATGTGTCTTTTGCAGATTTGAAACAAACCTTGTACTACTTCGTTCAAGAACTTTATGGTGAGGGTACAAAAGTACGTTTCCGCCCGTCTTATTTTCCTTTTACAGAGCCATCTGCAGAAATGGATATTTCTTGTACCATTTGCAAAGGCGATGGTTGCCAAATGTGTAAGCAAAGTGGTTGGGTAGAAATTTTAGGTTGCGGTATGATAGATCCAAACGTTTTAGAAAACGTAGGTATTGATAGTAAAAAGTATTCGGGCTTTGCGTTTGGAATGGGTATAGAGCGTATCACGAATTTGAAATATCAAATTAGAGATTTACGTTTATTTTCTGAGAACGATATCCGTTTCTTGAAACAATTTCAATCAGAGATTATTTAATGATACTTAAAAAATTAACAGTTATAATTTTCGGATTAGTTTTCTTTAGCGCTTGCGGCAATAAAGAAAGTTTAATTCCTGATGTGCCTGTTAATTACAATGGCTCTTTAATTGGTGGTGAGTTAGAAGGCATCACCAGTCCGGGTAATGTAAGAATAGTTTCCAATACAGCTGTTGGGGTTGCCGGATTAATTTTATATAACAATGCAGGCAGTATCAGAGCTTATGACCGTTGCAGTACGGTTAATCCGGTACAAAAAAATGCTGTAGTACCTATTGGAGGCAACTTAGTAGAAGATAAAGTGAGTGGCGCTTTATTTAATTTACAAGATGGCTCGCCCGCTAAAGCGCCAGCAACTATACCTTTAAAGAGGTACAGGGTCTCTATCAATGGAAATCTAATATCGATAACAAACTAATGGAAATAGATAAAATCAAAGAAAGCATAAAAAAAGCAGCTCAGGATTTATTTCGTAAATACGGGTATCATAAAACCAGTGTTAACGAGATTGCTAAGAAAGCTAAAATCGCGAAAGCTACTATTTATAAGTATTTCGAGAGTAAGGAGCTTGTTTTACATGCCATTTTGATGGATTATCTTAAAATAAGCGTTAATGATGTGGTGCATCAAAACACTTCAGGAATCTCTAAAGAAGAGCATCTTAAAAGCTTAATTTTAAAGGTTAGTAGGTTATCTTATACCGTTTGTAACGAGTTTATCGGCTGGGATTTTATCCGTGAGTCTACCAATTCTCAAGAATTTTTAAAAAAACTATCAGACGAGTTAGAGAATTTACTGTATAACGAGTTTATTGCTATTGAAAAATTTAACGATGGCAATAACTATGCAGAGCGTTTAAGATTTTTAATTAAAGCCAGCAAGAGCATTATTTTTTCTTTTGCTTTTACCTCTGTTAGCGATGCCGATGTGCGTAAGAACTTTATATCCTTCCAAAAAGAAATATTACCCTATTTGGTTAAAGCGGCTTTATAGAATACCAATATTTAATTATATTTGTACATCTAATTGTACAAAATATGTTGACAACTACAATTTCCGACTTTAGGAAAGACATTAAAAATTATCTCGATAAAGTTTCTAAAAACTTTGAAACATTAATTATCAATAGAGGTAAAGATAATGGTGTCGTCATCATGTCTTTAGATGAGTACAATTCTTTATTAGCTACTAAACATGAATTAAGTTCTAGGATTAATGAGAAACGTTTAGATAATGCAATTGAAAAGATAGAAAATAAACGGTCTTTCCCAAAGGATTTAATTGAATCATGAAATACATTTTTGTAGATGAATCTTGGGAAGACTATCTGTACTGGCAAAAAGTTGATAAAAAGTTATTATCAAAAATTAACGATTTATTAAAAGATATATCAATAACACCTTTTCACGGTTTAGGTAAGCCAGAGCCATTGAAATTTAAATATAAAGGATATTGGTCTAGAAGAATAAATGATGAGCATAGGTTGATATATAAAGTTCAAGATGATGAAATTTTAATAGTTAAATGTAGGTTTCATTACGATTAATTATTATTGTATCAACACAGTTATAAAACTTAGGCTTTTTTACACAGATTAAACATAAAAATCCATAAAATTGTAAATCAAACCCAGCGATTATACAAATGGATAATTCCTTTTATCAATACATTTTTAACAAGCACCAGCAAACAGAAAATGTACCACCAAACTCTGATATTGCCCATTGGGCCATTAAGCTTATCAGTTTGTTATTTCCGCAATACACCAACTTTTCTTTTGCTCAAGAAGCGGATGTTAAAATATCTTTTGATAAGTTGGAAACGGAGCTATTAAGTCTGCTTAATGCTACCCAAGCTTGCAAAGAATGCAATAACGAAGAAATTGCTCAAACCTTTATCAATAGCATTCCTAAACTTTACCAAACTTTGCAAACAGATGTTTCTGCGATGTTAGCCGGAGACCCTGCTGCTAATAATGAATTTGAGGTGATTAGAACTTATCCAGGTTTTATCGCTATCTCATTTTATAGAATTGCAAATCGCTTATTGAAATTAAAAACACCGCTTATTCCACGTATTTTAACAGAATATGCACATTCTAAAACAGGTATTGATATTCACCCTGGTGCAGAAATAGGCGATTATCTGTATATAGACCACGGTACAGGCATTGTTATTGGTGAAACAGCCATTATTGGAAATCATGTTAAACTGTATCAAGGTATTACTTTAGGTGCATTAAGTGTAGAAAAACACATGGCGGGTATCAAAAGGCATCCAACAGTAGAAGACCATGTGGTGATTTATTCTGGCGCAACCATTTTAGGTGGCGAAACGGTTATTGGTAAAAATAGTATCATTGGTGGTAATGTTTGGCTTACCAAGAGTGTTCCAGAAAACTCTATTGTTTATCATTTATCATCGGTACAAGTAGCAGAAAAAAGTAAGTCGAAGTTTTAGTTATGGCAGGCATTATAGATTTAGTTGGTAATACCCCTTTAGTAGAAATTCAGCGTTTAAATCCTAACCCGAACGTTAAAATATATGCCAAATTAGAAGGTAATAACCCTGGCGGAAGCGTAAAAGATAGGGCTGCACTTAATATGATTAAAAGTGCGGTGGAGCGTGGCGATATTAAACCGGGTATGCGTTTGGTAGAAGCTACCAGTGGCAATACAGGTATAGCCTTAGCCATGATAGCTAGGTTGTTTGATATTGAAATTGAATTGGTGATGCCTGCAAATTCTACCAGAGAGCGTACTTTAACCATGGAGGCTTTAGGTGCTAAAGTAGTTTTACTAGAAGATATAGAAAAGTGCAGAGATTATGCCGAGGAAAAAGGAGCTAGTGGCGATTACTTACTTTTAAACCAGTTTGCTAACGCAGATAATTACTTGGCGCATTATAAAACAACAGGACCTGAAATTTGGAGAGATACCAACCATCAGGTTACCCATTTTGTAAGCTCTATGGGTACAACTGGAACCATCATGGGTACATCCATGTATCTTAAAGAGCAAAACCCTGATATACAAATTGTGGGTTGCCAACCTACCGAAGGTTCTTCTATACCGGGTATTAGAAGATGGCCAGAGGCGTATTTGCCTAAGATATTTAACCCAGAAAGGGTGGATAGGGTGATAGATGTTTCTCAAGAAAATGCTACCTTAACCACCAGGAAATTAGCTAAAGTAGAAGGCATATTTGCCGGAATGAGCTCTGGAGGTGCTTGCTATGCTGCTTTAAAACTTGCTGCCGAGCTAAAAAGTGGTACTATCGTATTTATAGCTTGTGATAGGGGAGACCGCTACTTAAGTAGCGATTTATTTGGTTAAATAAGCAAAAAAATATTTGGTCTGGTTTTTGGGTTGTTGTGCTAAATTTAAAAAACACATCACCATGAAAAAATCATTTTATTTAGCAAGCGTACTTGCAGCAGGTATCGCTTTGCAAGCATGTAATAATCAACAATCTAATCAAGACAGTGTAGACAGTGCAGAAGCTGTTAATGATTCTACACTAACCAGCCAACAAGACGACCCTGCAGAATTTTTAGTAGAAGCCGCTAGCGGAGGTATGATGGAAGTTGAACTAGGCAAAATAGCTCAAGCTAATGCTAATCATCCACGTGTTAAAAGCTTTGCGCAAATGATGGTTAATGACCATTCTGCGGCTAATACAGAGTTAATGACTTTAGCTCAATCTAAAAATGTTACCCTTCCGCAAACCATGGGAGAAGATCATCAAAAAATGATGGACGACTTAAAAAATAAAAAAGGTGCTGATTTTGATAAAGCCTACATGGATATGATGGTTGATGACCATAAAGATGATGTAGAACTTTTTGAAGAAGCTACAACAAGTAAAGATGTTGAAATAAGTGCTTTTGCAGGTAAAATATTACCTAAATTAAAAATACATTTAGATTCGGCAAAAGCTATACACGATGCTGTAAAGCAGAAATAATTTAGAAGCTTAAAAGGAGTTGTCTGAGATTTATTTCACAGGCAGCTTTTTTTATTATCTAAAGCAAGATTTGCTTTCATACTTAGCGATTTCGAAGAATTAGAAAAGGTTCAACTTCGCTACCATTGACGTTATATGAAAATTAGGCCTTAACGCAAACCTTTCCGGCCTCTTGACCGGCCATGTCAAGTCACTTTTTTCCGCAAAAAGTAACCAAAAACTCTCCGCTGCGCCGCTTGCTTCTAAAGGTTCTGCTAGGGCTAGTCCTGTAGATGCCGCAATCGCCAAGGCGGAACTGAACGTAAACGGTTGTTTGTACTTAGGCTAGACTATCGAACTACCTAAATGTCATTTCATATTAATTTATATGAAATATTTGCCTACGGAAGGCATGTATTAGACCTCGACTTAACAGAAAATTGTGATTTTAAGACTGCCTCTTTTTTTATCTCAAAATTAAATATATACCATTTTGGTTTTTGGTATAAAAATTGTTATTTTAGAATATATACATTAAAAATTAATGAGAAAAGAACTGTTAGATTTTTCTTTGATGATAGACGAGCGCTTTGAAATAGCAGATGATCCACAAACCAGTTGGTTTGTGTTTTTATTGGCTTTATTTAGATAGTTGCCGTTTGTATCTAGCAATTTTACCATTGTTAACCCTGCTTAATTTCTACAAAAGTCATTAAATGGGCGTTTTATGTCTTTTTCTATCTAATCAAAAACTACTGTTTTATTGTCTAAAACAAAAACTCTATCATCAAAAACTAACTGGATTGCCTTAATTAAAACCGCTTTTTCTATTTCTTTTCCGGCTTTAACCATATCAGCCACGCTAAATGTATGGTTTACAGGAATGGTTTGTTGGGCAATAATTGGTCCTTCATCTAATTGGTTGGTTACAAAATGCGCTGTAGCGCCTATCAGTTTTACTCCTCTGTTAAAAGCTTGGCGGTAAGGGCTAGCACCTATAAATGCTGGTAAAAAAGAATGATGGATATTGATGATACGTTCTGGAAAATCAGCAATAAAGTCTGGCGATAGGATACGCATGAACTTAGCCAATATCAAATAATCAAAGTGGTATTGATGAATTTGCTGTTTGATTTCATTTTCAAAAAGATATTTTTCTTTCCCTTCATGGCTGATAAAATGAAAAGGAACCTCAAACCTTTGACAAATATTTTCTAAATCAGGATGATTCCCAATCACAGCTTCAACGCTAGCACCTAAAGTTTTAAAATGATTTCTGATGAGGATATCGCTTAAGCAATGGTATTCTTTGGTAACCAGTAAAATAACTTTTTTAATAGGATTAGGATTAACCTTAATACTGGCATCCTCCGGAAGAACAGTTTTTAAAGCACCTTGTAAATCTGAAGCATCTTCATGCGAGTCTACTACTATGCGAGCAAAAAATACGCTGGCTGTAGTATCAACAAACTCTCTCATGGATAAGATATTGATGCCATGTTGAGCCAATACACCTGATATCAAGGCAACCAACCCAATTTTATCTTTACACTGTATAACAATTACCATAGCTGAAAATTAAGCCCTCGAAAATAGCGAATATCTTCTAAACAGCTTCTTAAAATAGTTGTAAAAAAGCTCCTTGTTGAGTTTTGCTAAACGCATGAGGCTAATCTTATAAGTTTGTACCATTTATTATTTATTAAAATGATGGCTTATCCAATAAGGTAGGGATGGAACATTTTAATGAATTACTTGTTTAATCTTATAATAACTATGAAAAAAAGTATTTTTACTGAATAAGTTAATAACAAAAATGGCAAAAAGAATAACATTGGGTGGTGGATGCTTTTGGTGTACAGAAGCGGTGTTTACGGCTATTGAGGGTGTAATAGGTGTGAAGCCTGGTTATATGGGCGGAAAGCGAGAAAATCCAACTTATGAGCAGGTGTGTAGTGGTGCTACCGGGCATGCGGAAGTTATTCAAATTACTTATGATGATGCATTGATAAGCCTAGAAGAACTGTTATATGTGTTTTTTTATACACATAATCCAACAACTTTAAATAGGCAAGGTGCCGATGTTGGGACACAATATCGCTCGGTAATTTTTTATGAAGATGTGCAGCAAGCAGAAATAGCTCATCAGGTTATAGCTAAGCTTCATGAAGAAAAAGTTTATCCAGACAAGATTGTAACAGAAGTTAGTCCTGCTTCTGTATTTTATGTAGCAGAAGATTATCATCATCAATATTTTATCAGAAACAGGAACCAGCCCTACTGCATGGCTGTTATAGAACCTAAATTGGTTAAACTTTTGAAGGGTTTTAGAGATAAAATAAAGCCAGAATTACTTTAATTAAAAGAGCAAATTGGTTTATGTAAAAATAAAGTGCTGTTTATGAAGAGGTTTACAGTATTTTTTAATTTTAATTTGCAGGAGATATAATTAAAACCTACATTTGTGCCACTTTAGAAAAAAGACACGGGTTCTAAAGTTGTTAACAAAACCCTCATCGGGGTGTAGCGTAGCCCGGTATCGCGCCACATTTGGGATGTGGAGGTCGTAGGTTCGAATCCTGCCACCCCGACTAAACTCAGTACAAATGAGTTCAAAAGCCTCTAAATTTCATGTTTAGAGGCTTTTTTGTTTTCTAAATAGTCTATTTCAATCCATTATAATTCATTTGTCGTGAGAACCAAAAGGTGACCTAATTTAATGATTACCTTAGTTCTCAAATAGGTATTTAAGTGTTTGATTTTTAATGTTTTGTGTGTTTTTTTCATATGAACTTAAATAAATCAAAATGAACTACTTTTTAAGGTTTTACCATTTCTGTTTTTGAGATAATAATCAATCAGTTAATGAAATTTAAAATCAAGACTATGAGAACAATGAACAGCTTTGGAATTCATTTTATTTTAAGAATGAATAAAGTTAAAAATGGTAAGGCGCCAATCTATGTGAGGATTTCTGTCAATGGAGAAAGAATAGAAATGTCATTACGACAATCAATTAAATTGGATGATTGGAACAATGTTAAAGGATTAGCAAAGCCTAAAACCCAAGAGCTAAAAGAGCTAAATAATTATTTGGAGAAAAATCGTGGTAAGCTTTCTAATATATATCAGGAGTTAGTAACTAGTAAGGCACTTGTTTCTGCCACCCAAGTAAAGAATAAATACCTAGGTATAGAGGAGCAGCAGAACACACTTTCTAGTCTTATGGATTATCATAATACTAATATGAAAGAAGTGCTAGCACACGGAACTCTAAAGAACTATTTTACGACAGAAAAGTATTTAAAAAAGTTTTTAATAAAAAAATATAGTAAGAAGGATATTTACTTGTCTGAGTTATCCTATGAGTTTCTTACAAACTTTGAATATTTCTTGAGAAAGTATGAGCCTATAGACCATCATAGAGGTATGGCTAATAATGGGGTAATGAAGCATTTAGAAAGATTTAGAAAGATGGTTCGTTTGAGTGTGAAATTAGGCTGGTTGGAGAAAAATCCTTTTGAAATGTTTCAGCTAAAAATGCAGAAAGTAGAAAGGGGCTATCTTGATAAAGCAGAGCTTCTTGAAATTGAAAATAAACACATTGATATTCCACGTATTAGGTTTGCCAGAGATTTATTTGTTTTCAGTTGTTATACAGGAATGTCTTATATCGATGTCATGCAATTAAAGCCTTCTCATATTGTTAAAGGTATTGATGGTAATTATTGGATAAAGACTCTTAGAGAGAAAACAGATACCCTAGTAAATGTTCCTTTATTGCCTAAGGCTTTAGAAATAGTTGAGCAATATAGGTCTAATTCTCGGTCATTAGCAAGTGGAACTATTTTTCCTGTTATATCTAATCAGAAACTAAACAGCTATTTAAAAGAAATAGCTGATATCTGTGGGATTAAAAAGAACTTAACTTTTCATTTAGCTAGGCATACGTTCGCTACTTCAGTAACACTTTCTAATGGAGTTCCAATAGAAACAGTAAGTAAGATGCTTGGACATACCTCAATTAGAACTACTCAGATTTATGCTAAAGTTGTAGAGCATAAAGTAAGTTTTGATATGGAAACACTAAAGAACAAATTGGAGTCTGAAAAGCAGCTTACAAAATCGCATTCCATTTAAAGATAAGACAGTCGAAAATTTTGCAAATTGATTTTTAGTATTATTAATCCTTTTATTTAAATAATGTTCTATTTTCCCTACGAGCTACAAATTAAGCAGTAATCGTACGAGATTGCTGCTTTTTTTATAGCTGAATATCAAGTATTATTATTTGATTACCAGACTATTAAATGTTCCTGTGTTTTAAAAAAATGAAGAAATATTTTAAATGGAAATTGAGCTTTCGATTTGTATAAGTATTACAAAGTCTCATTAAGTTCTAGTGTTACTTCCCCTATACCATTTTTAGAAATGATTTATAAAGTGCAAATATATTGAGAATATAAATAATAGTTATCGGCCGGTTTTGGAAATCCAAGATGTCTAATTTACATTCAATAAAATAGCTTTTTGCCGTTTATCTCTAACAGCCCATTTTATTATTTCAACTGAAATATAAAGTGATAATTAAATGCTTTATGTTGTTTTGTTTAAATGAATTTCTCAACGACAACACTTAGTTGCCAATTATTATTGACTTTAAATGCTAAAAGTGTTTTATTTTTACAATATTATTTCTAATTTCGGAGAATACTAATAATTTTAGCGTCATTTACCTTTAACTTATTTGTGAACAGAATAAAACATCTTTTTCAACAACTTGGTTATACAAGGGAAAATGGTCTTTTTTACTTATCAGAGGCAGATCAATGGGTACATAAATTCCCTTACAGAATTAGTAACGTCCTTAAAAATATTATCAAGCCTGATGCTTTTTACAGTCTGCACCATCACGGTAGTGTTGATTTAGAGCATCCTGAGCCAATCAATAATCCTATAATCCTATTTTTTGATAAACCTGAGCCTGAAAAAAGAGCTGAAATTCCGAAGTGGTCCTTTTGCTTTGGTCAGGCTCCAATTGTAATTATCAATACTGATGATCATGGACCTTTAGATATCTTTCATGGGTATCAATTTGAATCAGATCATAATTATACTTTAAAGAGTATTGATACAGATATAAATACATTTTCCTTGATTAATCTTACTTTGGGTAAAACATGGAAATTACTATATCATCGATATTTTAAAAATGTTCCAAAGGTTGATAAGTTCTTGTTGAATAATATTGTTGATGCCCGAAGAATTCTGATTGCGCAAGATGGGTATGGACTTGCACCGCGACTTGCTAATAGACTTATAGGTCGTTTACTTTTTGTTAGGTATATGATCGATAGACATGTAGACTTTAAAGACCAATCTTACATCACTGGGAACACAAAAACAGAAAAGCAGGTTAGCTTAAATAATTTGTTGTTAAATAAGGAGCAATTGTATCAATTTTTTTATTATTTAACAGATAAATATCAAGGAGATCTATTTCCGTTGAATGACGAATATACTAATGAAGATACTGGGGAAATAGTACTTTTATATGATGAGCAATCGCATGTGACTAGTGAACACTTAGGCATATTATATCACTTATTTTCCGGATCACATTTTTTCAAAAGTGGAAATAGTCACAAAGGATATGTAGTTCAACCATCCCTTTTTATGGTTTATGATTTTGAAGTCATACCTGTTGAATTGATCAGCAATATATATGAAAATTTTATAGGAAAAGAAGAAGAAAATTATATAGCTAAACTTGAAGAGTTTAATACACAGTCTAAGCAATATTCAATAAAAGCTTATTATACACCTCCCTTTATTGTAGATTATGTTCTTTCTCAAACTGTTACTCCTTTTTTGGAGTCAAATAACAGCTCGGGATGCCGGATACTAGACCCGGCATGCGGATCAGGAATATTTTTAGTGGAAACTCTACGGAAAGTAATTGAGAAAGAAATATTGCTATTGGGTGGAGATAAGAAGAAGCTTAATAACATTCGCTTATGGAAACTTTTAAAGGATAATATTTATGGTATTGACATAGATGACGATGCTATTGAAATTACTATATTTTCTCTTTATATCACTTTACTTGATTATAAAACTCCAATAGAAATAGAGCAATTCAAGTTTGAACGGTTAAAAAATCAAAACCTTTTTGGTGGAATTTCTGCAGATTTTTTTAACACTAATTCTGCTTTCAATAAATTATTTACTGAAAAATTACCTCTTGATTTTATTTTAGGTAACCCACCTTGGGGTAAGGTTGCTAGTTCGAGATATCAAGATTATATCTTGGAAAGGAATCGTTCTGAATTAAAGATTTCACAGGGAAGTCAAAAATTGATAAAGAATGTTATTCATCCTGAATTAGACTTAGAAATCGGTAATTTGGAAATATCACAGGCTTTTTTAGTTAGAGTTAGTGATTTTAATCTTAACCCTAATATGAAAATAGCTTTAGTTGTTACAGGTAAAAGTCTTTACAATTCTGATTCTACCACTAAGAATTGGCGGAATTACTTCTTAAGTAATTTTGTGTTAGAACAAGTTTTGGAATTATCTGCTGTAAACAATAAAATTGTCGGTGGAAATCAAATTTTTGAAAAAGCAAAACAAGCACCGGCAATATTGTTTTATCGTGTTGCTATAAGTAAAGAATTACTTATAAAAAACGTTATTACTCATATTACAGTAAAACCGAATAGGTTTTTTAATTATTTCAGAACAATTGTTATAGAGAAACATGACATTAAAAAAGTAATTCAAGCAAAATTCATAGAAAGGCTTGGAGGTTACGATTGGTTATGGAAAGTAATGCTGCATGGTAATTTACTAGACTTTTATTTTATGCTTCGACTTAAGTCTTTTAAAACAATCGCTAATTTTATGCAAGAATATGATCTGGAATTTAAGGGTGGATTGAAGATTAAAGATGGGAATAATAAAAAAAGAACCGACCCAATACGTCAATATAAATTTCTCGAAGTAGAAACTAGAAAGGAGTTTCAACAATTTGATTTGTCTCCATCAATGACATGGGATGAATTTGTCGCTGATACTTCTGGAAAAACACTTAATAATACTTCTAGAATCACAGGGCGAAACAGAATAGATGTTGAAGGTAATGTTGGTTATTTTCCAGATCCTTACTATTTTAAGGGTGAAAAGCTTTTAGTAAAAAAAGGATTAAAAGCAGAGGACAACTTTAAAGCTGTAGCTGCATATTCGAATGAAGATTTAGCATTTACATCAACTGTATGTGCAATTAAGACTCGATTTGGAAGTCTTGTAAAAGAGGGTACTAGTGAAGTATTAAAAAGTTTATCTGGGCTTATAAATTCAAGCCTCTTTAGCTATTACATTTTTCATACAAGCTCCTCAGCGGGAATAGATCGCACTCGAATAGATTTTGCTGAAATTTTTTCATCGCCTGCTGTAAGTAATAGCGAAATTGCATCTTTAGTAATTACTATTCAACAATGGATTCAACAGCTTAAAGGATCATTTATGTATGATCACAATGCTTATAAAATTAAACAGCAGTTGGAACATGCTTACGAACGTTTAAGCTTACTTATTTCTAACTCATTCCAGATTTCTGCTGTAGAACAAACATTAATTGACTATTCAACTGAAATAGCTTTACCCATTTTGAAAAGATCTGAAGAAACGGGATATGGCAAACGAAATATTTTTAAAGCCCTAGATCTATCGCAGCAGGATGATCAGGTATATCTCTCTAAATATGCAAATGTATTTATAGATCATTTTAAACATAGATTTAACTCAGTTGAACAATCATTCTTTGTTAAGGTTTATGTAGCAGATGATTTCATAGGTTTTCATTTCATTGTTGATAAGCTACCTATGGAGGGAAATAGAATTATTTTCCAACAAACAGGAGATGCCGAACTTTTTACCGAAGTTGGTAATTTAGGAATCTACAGTGTCACTCGCGATCTATATATTCAACAAGATGTAAGAGGGTTTAATAAAAATACTTTCTATATTATTAAGCCAAATGAATATAAATGCTGGCATCCAGCAGTCGCACATCATGATTTATTGGAGTTTATTGATGCTCTTGCAAGAGCTGAAACAGCGAATATAAAAGAAGCTCAAGCATGATGAATGGACTAGAATTTATTGTTTCAACCGACGGAAGACAATATTATATTGAATCTTTTCTGAAATCAATTATATATGGATACCATCAACTTATTGATGGCAAGTCAAAGTATAGCCGTAGTGGTATTCATCAGAAAATAAAGATAATTCAAGATAGTCCTAAGGCACATAACGAAATTGAGGATTTCTTGTGTCGAGATCTGATTACAAAATATGTAAAACCTAATCTAGGATTATTTGGTCTTGAGAATTTTGTAGTTGATAACGGCGTTAATGAAACTAAGGAAAATGTAACTATTGGTCACCTAGATATAAAATTCCAAGTTCCCAGCCTTCAAAACAATCATTATTATGCTTTTGAAGCAAAAAGGGTTGATAAAAATGCTGCCAGTCAGAAATATTATATAGTAGGTGGTATAGAGCGCTTTACCAAAAGAGTTTATTATCCTGAAACTGATACAGTAATTGCGGGTATGGTTGCTTTTGTGGAGATAGATCAATCGAAATCTAGTAAAGGCCGAGTTGAAATTCCGGTCATCAAAGATTCTATTAACAGACGCATTGATTCGCACAAACCTATCACTACTGTACATAATCTTATAGATTTCAAATTAACAGACGATACACACAGGTTGATCGATGGGTTTAAATTTTCTTACTTTTCAAAGCATATAAGAGACGATGATAAGCAGGAACTCACAATTTATCATCTCTTTTTAGACTATTATGATTTATTATTGGATTGAGTTCAGATAGCTAATAGTACCAAAATAACATTTGTTACTTTGCATACAATTCCTTAAACATGATTATAGTTGAACCTATTACATTTACTGTTTTGGCATATACACTCAAAGTGTTAGGTCTAGGGAATTAGTATCGAAGAAATCTATAGTTCTAATTCTGATTAGAGCTACAAGAGAATGTGCAACTTTTTCAAATTTTATATGTTGGAATAAAAATGCGTTAGTGAGAATTGTTACATGAAAAAATCTATGTTCTTGATAACTATTTTCAGGAAATTAAAATTATACTAATAAAAACTTCACAACCTTGGTTTAGGTTGTGAAGTTTCTACTTTCAAACCCACCTCTTTTGCTGCTGAACAAAAATATATCTATGTCAGCAACTAGCACTCAAGGAAAAGGAATTAGAGCTTTAATTCCTACCACAGACCAACTTCTTACTCAAGGCGATTTATTAAACTTTAAAAATGAGATTCTTTTAGAATTTAAAAGAATTTTAAAAGAAAGTACTGGTGAGCCGGGGAAGCGATGGCTAAAGTCTACTGAAGTAAAAAAAATACTCGGAATTTCTCATGGCTTTCTACAGACTTTGAGGGATAACGGAACTTTGCCTTTTACCAAAATTGGTGGCTCTATTTATTATGATTACGAAGATATCTGTAAGATGATGTCGGTTCACAAGGTTAGAAATAATGATGGTTATAACATCTCTAATTGAATCCAATGAAAAACCCAAATATTGTTTTTCCCAATTTAAGAGAGATAGAAATTTATTTTATTCAAAAAGGTTTTGAAAAGGAAGATGCCAAATCTTTTTTTACTGAATTCGAGAAAAAGAATTGGCAGAATTCTAAAGGAAAACCTTTGCTTAATTGGCGAGCCAAAGCCAATGAGAGGATGTGGCAAAAACAAAGAAATAACTCCTATCTGAGAAGTAAAGCAAACCTTTTTTTTAAGTAAAAAGAATAAAGCGATTATTACTGGACCGCCTCGTTGAAGCAGTCAGCAAGATGTACGTTTGTTACACAAACGGAATCTTGCCCTACCTTCCGAAGTCAGTCCGGGTTATAGAAAAAATCCGCCGAAGTTGGATTTTTAAATTTATGAAAGACATGAGTAAAATAAATCATAATAGAAATAGATGGCTCAATGTAAGATTAACAGAAGACGAGTATTCAATCATTCAAAAGGGGTTTGAAAAATCAACTTGTTTAAAGCTAAGTGAGTACTCTAGACATCTTTTATTGAGGGAAACAATTAAAATTAATTATAGAAATCAGTCTCTAGATGAAATGATGGAGGAGTTTATTTTCCTAAGACAAGAGCTAAATTTTGTTGGGCATAATTTCAATCAAGTGGTTAGAAAGCTTAATACTTATGGTGACTTACCGGATGCTCAAATTTGGAAAAAACTGATTGCTGCCCTGAAGAATGACATTGAGCCATGCATCCTGAAAATTAAAGGAAGTATACAAAATTATGCAGAGTTATGGTCGCAAAAATCATCAGCGGAAAGAGCTTAAGAGGGGCCTTATTATACAATGAGAATAAGGTGATGAAAAATAAAGCAGAGCTAATCGGACAAAATGCGTTTCATATGGAAATAAATCATTTGACTATGAAAGATAAAATTTATCGTTTAGAAAATTTATCATTCAGAAATCAAAGAGTAAGAACCAATGCAGTGCATATTTCTTTAAACTTTGCTATAGGAGAAAAATTATCAAAGGATAAGTTGAATATCATTGCTACAGATTATATGCGAGGTATTGGATTTGAAAGACAACCGTATCTAATTTATCAACACAAAGATGCAGGTCACGAGCATATTCATATAGTTAGTACGAATATTAGAACGGATGGTACAAGAATTAGTCTACACAATTTGGGTAAAACAAAATCTGAAATTACAAGGAAACAAATAGAAAAAGACCATCAATTAATACCAGCACAACATAGGAAAGTAAATCAGGATATAAATATAACAAAGGTTATTTACGGTAAATGTGAGACCAAGAGAGCTATTAATAATGTTCTAAAGGAAGTTCTTAAAAGTTACAAATTCACCAGTATCCCCGAGTTAAATGCTATTTTAAGAAGATTTAATGTAGTTGCAGATTTAGGTTCTAAAGATTCGAGAATGTTCTTAAAAGAAGGTTTGATTTATTGGGCTTTAGATGATAAAGGACAAAAGGTAGGTGTACCTATAAAAGCAAGTAGTATGTATGAAAAACCTACTTTAAAGTGTTTAAAACCTTTATTTCAAAGTTATTCAGAACAGCGGAAACCTCATAAAGCTTCTTTACAAAACCTTATCTACCAAACAAGATTACTTAATTGCTCACAAAAAGGTTTTGCCTTGGCTATGGCCAGTAAGAATGTAGAAGTGATTTATAGAGCTAATAAGGAAGATAGGCTATATGGGATAACTTTTGTAGACCATAATTCTAAATGTGTTTTTAATGGTAGCGATTTAGGTAAATATTATTCTGCAAACGCATTTCAGGATTATTTCAAAAGTGTCTCTTCAAAGGAGGAACAGCAAGCTCTATTCGATAGGCTTCCACGCATAAATACTCTCAATCAAAATTCTTCTGATAGTCTGGTAGAGATACTTTTAGAACCTGATTTTCAAGATGGGACTACCTTTAAAAGTCTTAAACAGAGATTTTCAAAAAAGAAGAGAATCAAATCATAAATTAAAAAATAGAAATATGGCTACCGGAGAAAATGAACAAGGTCTAAGAAAGATTTTTGATTTTTTAAGATTACTATCCATCATAGTTCTGCTTTTGCACTTTTATCAATTATGGTTTAATATCCAAAACCTACCCATTGGAGATAATAGGATTTTAGTTAGAATTTTTACCGCTATTTATTCTATACCTGTTTTTCAAAATATATGGTATCCAAAGGTTCTGTCTTTAATTCTGTTAATGATTTGCGTAATAGCAGAGAAAAAGGCTAAAAATATTTTCCACAAAATGGAGACGCTTATGGTATTAATAGTTTTTAGCTTTATTTTATATTTCGGAGCTATATTAATCGTCCAACCATTTACTGTTGCGGTATTCTCATATATTTTAATCTCAGCAGTTGGTTATTTAGGTTTGCTTTATTCTGGCATTCAATTGATGAAAATAGCTAAAGACAAGTTTTTAAAAGATATTTTTAACAAAGAGAATGAGACGTTTCCCCAAGAAGAAAGAAAATTAGAGAATGAATACTCCATCAATCTGCCATCACAATATAGATATGCAAAAAGAAATCATCGTAGTTGGATAAATATTATTAATCCCTTTAGAGGGACTCTAATACTTGGTACTCCAGGAGCGGGTAAATCTTACTTCATCATCAGGCATATCATAACCCAACATATCGAAAAAGGGTTTAGTATGTTTCTCTATGATTTTAAGTATGATGACCTCAGTAAAATTGCCTTCAATAGCTTACTGAAATCAAAAAAAACTAATCGAAGTAAGTTTTACATCATAAACTTTGAGGATTTATCCAGAACGCATAGGTGTAATCCTCTTGATCCAAATAATCTAAATGAAATATCTGATTCTATAGAAGCCTCTAGAACTATTATGCTTGGACTTAACAGAGAATGGATTAAAAAACAAGGTGATTTTTTTGTTGAGTCTTCAATAAATTTCTTAACTGCAATAATATGGTATCTCAAAAAATATAATAACGGAATTTATTGTACGCTTCCTCATGCTATAGAGCTGATGCAGTTAGATTATAAAATTTTATTTCCTTTACTTATTAAACAGGAAGATATAGAGGTGTTAATAAGTCCATTTGTTTCAGCTTGGAAAAATGAAGCATACGATCAATTAGAAGGGCAAATAGCAAGTACTAAAATAAGTTTAGCTAGGTTAGCTTCGCCAAGTTTATACTATGTATTGACAGGTGATGATTTCACCTTAGACTTGAATAACAAGGAGGACCCTAAAATTATTTGTATGGGTAATAATCCACAGAAACAACAAGTGTATGGTGCTGTATTGAGTTTATATGTTTCTAGAATGTTGAAGTTAATTAATCAGAAAGGTAAGATAAAAAGCAGTTTAATATTTGATGAATTTCCAACTATTTATGTAAACAACATTGATACTTTATTAGCCACAGCAAGATCAAATAAGGTAGCTACAACAATGGCTATACAGGATTTTAGCCAGCTTAAAAAAGACTATGGAAAAGAACAAGCTGATGTTATCCTGAATATTGTAGGCAATGTCATATCTGGACAGGTAAGTGGAGATAGTGCTAAATTTCTAGCAGAGCGTTTTGGTAAAATTAATCAAATTAAGCAGAGCACAACGCTTAGTAAAAATGACAGAACAATAAGTGATTCTACAAATTTAGATTACGCCATCCCTGCTTCAAAAATTGCTTCACTTTCATCTGGTGAATTTGTTGGGATAGTTTCGGACGAACCTAATACCAAAATAGAACTTAAACTTTTTCATAATGAGATTTTAAATAACCATAAGAAGATAGCTGATGAAGAGTCTAGATATAAGCCTATTCCTATTATTAGAGAAGTAAACACTGAATTGATTAATCAGAATTTCTATCAAGTAAAACAAGACATTAAAGAAATTGTAGCATTAGAATTAAGTTCTTATAATTCAGAAAGTCACTTAAATTCTGATTTAGAAGAGTTGAAAATTTAGACTTATAATAATGGTAATATCTGAATAGGTATAGCGTTATAATTTTCTAACCTATTAAACATTATTTATCTATGACTAAGGCAAATTTTCAAGATAAACAACTCGTCATTGATATTCTTTCTAAATCTTTTGATAAGAATAAAAGTGTCAATTTTATTGTAAAACAAGATAAGAAGCGCTCTCAGAGATTAAAAGCGCTCATGTCTTATTCTTTTGATATGTGTTGTCATTATGGAGATGTTTACCTTTCTGATGATAGAAAAGGTTGCGCTTTAATTCTTTATCCTGATACTAAGCAAACCTCATTAAAATCAATTCTTTTAGATATCAAGCTTATTATCAATTGTATTGGAATAGAAAATATACCAAAGGCAATGAGAAGAGAAAGTGCTATTAAAAAAGTTCAACCAAGCTTACCAGTTTATTATTTATGGTTTGTTGGGGTAGAACCAAGTCATCAAGATAAAGGTATAGGATCTGCTTTAATGGCAGAATTATTAGAAGATAGTGATAATAAAAAGCTTCCTATATATTTAGAAACTTCAACTGTAAAAAATCTTCCTTGGTACAAGAAGTTTGGCTTTAATACATATCATGAGCTTGATTTAAGCTATAAATTATTTTTCTTGAAACGTGATGTTGGAGTAACTAATTAGTTATGAGAGCTTTTGGAACAGAAATGCACATGGTAACATTCGTTTTCATAGTTCTGGAAACGATTATGTTTTTACATCAATTACAATATTATTTATATAGGCCTCAGGATAAACAACGCTCTTGGTTTTTGATATTGTTATTCCTACTTATTGTATACAATATTACTGGCGGCTTTTTCCCCGATCCTAATATCCCAATACCTATAGTGTTACAGAATATATTAGCTTATGCGGGAGGATTTGCAGTAGCGTCTTATGTCCCTTACTACTTTTACAAAGGTTTTGAGCTTAATGAGATTCGCTTTCATGCTATTTATGGAGTTCCTTTATTTTTGTTATTACCCTTTTTTGTGTTTTTTGTTGTTTTTTATGCTATTAATCAGAACCTAAATCAAGCTATAGAATATGGCGTCGTTATTCCATTTTTTTATTCATTCGTCATACTATGGGCTATTTTTAAAGCTATCTGGAAAAAGTATCGTGATCGAAAATATCAAAGTAGTATAATTGAAATTATAGCGTTGTATTGCGCTATTCTTCCCTGGGTTTCAATGACTATTATTTCCTATTATAATGTTAATCAATTAACAGAGGTTATTATAACCAATGGAGGATTTATATTTATTTCCATTTTATTCTTTACACGTTATATTTCAAAGGCAAGAAAGGAATATGAGCTGATTTTATTAGCTCAAAATACTTCAAATACAAACTTTGATGATGTTTATAAAACTTATCAATTAACTGCTAGAGAAGCAGAAATTGTTTCATTGATAAGGGTGGGTTTTAAATACAAGGATATAGCACAGAAGCTCTTTATTTCTGAGCGTACTGTAACAACACATGTTCAGAATATCTATCTTAAAATTGGTGTATCTAGTAAAGTAGAACTCATTCGTAAATTAGAGCAACCAGCTGTAATTTTAGCTATTACAGGCTAAATACGTTGTTTTACGTAGATGTTTTAGTAGCTTTTGCGTATGGTATCTAACTCTTTTAATAGGGATTTTTGTGGCAGTAGGAAAGTTGTTTGATAGCAATCTTCATTAAACTGTTACTTATGAAAGTATTTACTAATCGCCTATATGAGGCACTGGAAAGACAAATACATCAAGTTAATTGCCAAGCAATAACAGAATGTGAAAAGCTGAAGTATCATATTATATCTTGTAAAAAAGCTCTCTGTATTTTGAAGCGTTTTATTACCGACTATTATTTTCATTCTATTGATGAGGAAGTAGAGTTTTTTAAAAAGGTTAAGCCTCAATTTTATAGTCAATTTATTTACCATATGTGTGTCTACAAGTTTTTCATAAAAAAGCCAATAGGGTGTGAAAAAGTGTTAGAGCAGTATATATCATTAGAATTAGATAAACTCAAGAATTTTTATGATCAAAACCAGAATTTTTGTTTTTATTACAGAACTGGCGATACTCATTTAGATCAACTGTATTTTACTCGATGTGGGTGTGATATTTATGCAGAGCTAGACGATTATCAGGTTGACGATTTATTTTCTACCTCTCATGATTATAGATTATCTAAACTGATAGCCTATGAGCAGTTTCAACAATTTCTTATTCATCAAAAAAATAATGTACATAAAGTGATTATTACGGATAATAAATCGCCTATTGTTTGGACAGGTAATCAATCTGAGTTAATAGAGCTTATTTATGCCTTAGCAGAAAGCGGAGTCCTAAATAATGGAAATATAGAAATTAAAGCTGCTGTAGAGTTTTTTCAGAATACCTTTCAAATTGACTTAAAGTACTATTACAACAAGTTTCGCGACATCACTAACCGTAAAAAGGAAAGAGCTGTATTCTTAGATAAACTTAAATTGAGTTTGGATAGAAGAATCGAAAGTAGATTTGAGTAAAACTCATTATGATTTTTGCTAAAAATATTAGTATTTTTGAAGTCCTAAAAATCTTCATTATGCCAGTGTTGGAAGGAAATCCATTTATCAATTGGAAGAAAGTACAAGTAAACTACAAAGGAAAGCTTTACGAATTCTATGTAAAAGCGTTTGAATGTAATATTGCTTTTAAGGGAATTGGTTATCATTTAAAATTTAAAGACTCTTACATCAGCATTGCTAATATTAACTCTAAATGGGTTAGGCTAGATGAAAATAATGATTTTGCAGCAACTGTTGGTCATGTAATTGACGAACGGATTAATGAAGTTTGGAGAAAGTTTTTGGGAAATAGCAAGCAAGAAAGAAGAGAGAATAAGAGTAAGTCAAGTATAGGGAACTGGGGGATTGGTTTAAAAGATAAATAGTTCATGCTGCTTACAATTAATAAATCTATCACAACTTAGGGTTAAGTTGTGAATTTGCCATTTTCTTTCCTTTCAAATTTGCCTTCATCACAGCAATGGAGCTGTGTTTTAAATGAAGGTTTATGTTTTCTTCTATTTCATGGTACGAGTACCTAGTTGTCATCTCAGGTATTTGTTTTATTTACTATCTGAGTATTCTACTCTGGATTTATCAAAATGACTTATTACATTTTCTTGGTTTACGTAAATATCAAGATGATGCTCCAGTAAGTAAAATGGACTCCCACCATTCTGTACTTGGTCAAGTTAAATTATCCTCAACTTCTTCGGTGAGTCCAGAAGAGTTACAATTTGTAAATGAGGAATCTCAGTCTATTAATCACCTTTCAAATTCTGCTGCTCATGAAGATTAAAATTATCAAGAAGAGATTAAACTTACTCCTCATCATTACGGCGTTGATACTAATTAGTAATACTGTAATTGCGCAAGATGGAAATGCAGGTATTAATGAAGCTACAAATAAAGTTAGAAGCTACTTTATTACAGGTACAAATCTTATGTATGCAATTGGTTCTATAGTAGGGCTAGTAGGTGCCATTAAGGTTTTTCAAAAATGGAATAATGGTGACGATGATACATCAAAAGTTGCTTCATCATGGTTTGCAAGTTGTGTTTTCCTTGTCATCGTAGCTACTGTTTTACAATCATTTTTTGGAGTTTAATTATGGCAACAGTTTATCATATAAATAAGGGTATTAATAAACCTATAGAATTTAAGGGGCTTAAAGCACAATACATAGTTTATTTGGGAATTGGGTTGGTCTTTCTTTTACTACTATTTGCAATATTATATATCCTCAAGGTGCATTTAGCCTTATGTATAGCTATTGTAGGACTTTTGTGCATGGCTTTGATTACGATGGTTTACAGGCTAAGCCGTGAGTTTGGGCAGTATGGCATATTAAAGTTTATTGCTAAGCGCAAGATCCCCCAATTTCTTTCATCAAGTTCCAGAAATGTTTTTCTGCAACTTAAAAGTAAAGGAGGGGAAAATGGCTAAAGAACAAAAATTAAGTTCATTATTCCCTATTTATAAGGTAGAAAATGAGATTATTATTTCCAAAAACGGTGATTTAACAATTGCCTTTGAAGTACAATTACCAGAAATCTTTAGTCTTTCTAATCATGAATTTGAAGTTTTTCATGAAAGTTGGGTTAAAGCCATTAAGGTTTTGCCTAAAAATAGTTGTTTCCATAAACAAGACTGGTTTACTAAAGGTCAATTCACATCTTCCATCAATAATCAATCATTTCTATCTGAGGCTAGTGACAAGTTCTTTAAAGGAAGAAATTATCTTAAACATACTTGTTTTGTGTTTTTAACCAAGAGAGCTTATAATACAAGAATATCAGATTCATCAAATTCAAGTCTATTTATTAAATCTCCAATAGCTCCTTCTTTATTAAAACCATCTTTTTTAACTAGTTTTTATGATAGTGCTAATCAATTCGAGCAAATCTTAATTGATGGTGGTCTTATAAACTTAAGAAGATTAACAACAGAGGAACTTATTGGTACTCAAAAAGAGGCAGGTCTTTTAGAACGGTTTTTATTCTTGAAAACAAAAAATGATAGAGTTGTAAAGGATATACATCTAAAAGACGAGATTAAAATAGGAGAGAATTATGGTCAACTATTTAGCTTATCTGATGCAGAAAATCTACCTGCTTTGTGTGCTTCACGCATTAATTTTGATAGTTATAGTACAGATAGGACTAAATTCAGTATTGGATTTTCGCTTCCTTTAGGTCTCTTATTACCCTGTAATCATATCTATAACCAATATGTCTTTATTGGAGATTCATCTAAAACTATAAAGCAGCTTGAGGCTAAAAGACTTCGATTACAATCTCTGTCTGCCTATTCAAGAGAAAATTTAATTAGCAGAAATGCAACTCAAGATTTTTTGAATGAAGCAATTGCAGAACAGCGTTTACCAGTAAAAGCTCATTTTAATGTTTTCGCATGGACAGATAATAAAGATGATATCCGTGGTTTGAGAACTAAAGTTTCTGCGGCACTTGCAAAAATGGATGCTACACCAAAATTAGAAACAGATGGTGCTCCTCAGATTTGGTGGGCAGGTTTACCTGGAAATGCCGCTAGTTTTCCTTTAAACGATACCTTCGATACGTTTACCGAGCAGGCAGTATGTTTTTTTAATGCCGAAACCAATTATAAATCTTCTGAAACTAGTATTGGAATAAGATTAGGTGATAGATTAACTGGTAAGCCTGTACTGGTAGATATTTCTGATGAGCCTATAAAAAATGGTATTTGCACAAATAGGAATAAGTTCATTTTGGGTCCATCAGGTTCGGGCAAATCTTTTTTTACCAATCACATGATAAGAAGCTACTATGATCAAGGAACGCATGTTTTATTGGTAGATGTTGGTCATAGTTATAAAGGTTTGTGTGAGCTGGTAGATGGATATTACTTTACATATGAAGAGACTAAACCTATTAGTTTTAATCCATTTTACATTAAAGAGAGTGAGCATTTAGATACAGAAAAGAAGGAAAGTCTAAAAAGTTTGATTCTTGCTTTATGGAAAAAGCAAGACGAAGTATTAGAGCGACCTGAATATGTAGCTATTTCAAATGCTTTACAAGGCTATTATGAAAAACTTCGTTCCAATAAAGAGATATTCCCTTGTTTCAATAGCTTCTATGATTATTTAAAAAGCGACTTTTCTTTAGAGCTTAAAAAGGAAAAACTCAAGGAGAAATATTTTGATTTAGATAATCTACTTTATGTCTTAAAACCTTTTTATAAAGATGGTGAGTTTGGTTTTTTACTAAATGCGAAGGATAATCTAGATTTATTAAATAAGCGGTTTATAGTATTTGAGTTGGATAATATAAAAGACCATCCAATTCTTTTTCCTGTTGTAACCCTCATTATCATGGAAACCTTTATCAGTAAAATGAGAAAGTTAAAAGGTATCCGTAAAATGATACTGATAGAAGAAGCCTGGAAAGCTATCGCTAAAGAAGGGATGGCTGAATACATCAAGTACCTATTCAAAACTGTAAGGAAATTTTATGGAGAGGCTATCGTAGTTACTCAAGAGGTGGAAGATATCATTAGCTCACCCATAGTCAAAGAAACGATTATTAATAATTCTGATTGTAAAATTCTCTTAGACCAATCTAAGTATCAGAATAAGTTTGATGATATACAAAATCTCCTTGGATTAACAGAGAAAGAAAAAGTCCAGATACTTTCAATAAATAAATCTAATGACCCCAAGCTCAAGTACAAGGAAGTCTTTATAAGTCTGGGGGGCCAGCTTAGCAAGGTTTACAGAACTGAAGTAAGTCCTGAAGAGTATTTCACTTATACAACAGAAGAAAAGGAAAAGATAAAAGTTCAGGAACTCAGTCTTATTCATGGTGGTATGCAACAAGGTATTACTGCATTACTTAAAGAAAACGATTAACAAGAAGCTTATGAAAAAATTTATGTTTTTAATGCCAGCTAGCATGATAGTGCTAATGGTTTCATTACCTACGCAAGAGGCTAATGCGCAAATAGCTGTTTTAGAGGTCATCAAAGCTGGGGTAAAGAAGGTGATTAAAGCTGTTGACCTTAAAATACAGCGGATGCAAAACGAAACACTTTGGTTGCAAAATGCTCAGAAGGTTATGGAGAACCAATTATCTAAACTAAAACTTACCGAAATAGCTAATTGGTCAGAAAAACAAAGGTCTCTTTACGAAAATTATTATACAGACTTATGGAAGGTAAAAGCAGCTATTTCTTACTATCAACAGATTAAGGATATCGTTAATAAGCAGGTTTTTTGAGTTGAAGAATATAAAAGAGCTTGGGCCTTAGCTCAAAAGGATACAAGCTTTAAACCTCATGAACTTCAATATATGTACAACGTTTATACTGGTATTTTAAAAGAGAGTGCTAAAAATATTGATCATTTACTGCTAATTATCAACTCCTTTAAAACTCAGATGACATATGCTGAAAGGTTAGAGTTAATTAATGAAGCTGCTAATAGAATCAATCAGAATTATAGCGATTTGAAGCGTTTTAATAATCAGAATATCTTAATGAGCCTACAAAGGGCAAAAAGACAACAAGATATTTTAAGAGTTCAGAATCTTTACGGCATAGACTTACCTAATTAATATGAAACATTTGATCATAGTTGTACTAGGAAGTTTACTCTTCTATCAACTAAAGGCCCAATCTTTTAATGAGTTTTTTAAACAAAAAGAAACTCAAAGAGAATATCTCTTACAGCAAATTATAGCCTTAAAAACATATGGTAATTATTTAAGAAGAGGATATGATATCGCCCATGACGGATTAGGTTTTATAAAACAATTTAAAAATGGCGAGTTCATTTTACATCAAGATTATTATGAGTCTTTACGAACTATAAATCCGGTATTGGCAAAAAATCATAAGGTAAAAGAAATTACAGATTCTCATCATAAAATTTCACTCCACTTTTCTAGAATTAACAACGATAGCCTAAGTGGTCAGGAGTGGCCATACATTAACAATGTAATGTCAATTGTACTAAAAGAGAGTACGCGTTCTTTAAGCGATTTAAAAATGATAGTCACCTCAGGTAATCTGCAAGCAAATGATAACCAAAGACTAAAAATGATTAATAAGCTTTATAAAGAAATGAATGAGCGACTAAATTTTTGTAAGTCATTTGTCTCGGATGTAAAAATTTTCCAGAATCTGCGAAAGCAAGAAGAAGTCACACTTAACAATTCTTTAAGATTATTTAACCTAACTAAATAAATCCCTATGAAGAAATTATTGATAGCTGCTTTCATCCTCGGAATAGGGATGGGTAGCAAAGCACAATCTCATGAAACAGAACAATTGCTTTTAAATTTTGAAAAGCTCAAGCAATTAAAAAACATGTTAGAGGATATGAAACAAGGATATCGTATTGTGAGTAAAGGCTATAACGCTATTAAAGGATTAAGTGAGGGCAACTTTAATTTACATGAAGCTTTCTTTAATAATTTATTAGCAGTAAATCCTCTAATCCGAAATTATTGGCGAGTAGGGGAAATTATAAATCATCAAAAAAGTTTAATCAAAGAGTACAAATTGGCTTTAAAAGCGTTTTCAAAAAGTGGAACATTTAATGTCAAGGAGCTGGATTATCATCGAAATGTGTATCAGAATTTACTTACAGGAAGTACAAAAAGTTTAGATGAGTTAATCACTGTTATTACAGCTAGTAAATTGAGTATGAATGATAGTGAACGTCTAGCTATTATTGATAGAATATATGCAGATTCAGTTGATAAACTTCAATTCTTAAGGTCTTTTAACAGAAATTCCTCTATGTTGATGATGCAGAGGATACAATCTCAGAACGACATAACCCACATTCAAAAGCTTCACTCAATAAAATAAATTTATATGCGAAATTTTAAATATTTAACCATCTTTTTGATGGTGTCAGGAATAATATTGCCTGAAATTTCTTTTGCACAAACCATTTCAGGAGGTAGCACAGGGCTTCAACAAGTACTTGATAGCGTTTATATTGAAATGTTACCCTTATGTAGCAAACTCATAGATGTAGCAAGAGGTATAGCAGGTTTTGCTGCATTATGGTACATAGGTTCCAGAGTTTGGAAGCATATAGCAGCGGCTGAGCCTATTGATTTTTATCCTCTCTTAAGACCCTTTGCTTTAGGTTTAGCAATCATGCTTTTTCCATCAGTTATTGACTTAATGAATGGGATATTAAATCCTATTGTTTCTACTACGAATAGCATGGTGACTGATTCAAATAAAGCTATAGCTGTACTATTACATAAGAAAGCAGAAGCCACTAAAAATTCAAGGTCTTGGCAAATGTACGTAGGGGAAGACGGTAGCGGAGATAGAGAGAAGTGGTATAAATATACCAATTCTGGCAATGGTAATTCAAAAGATGAGGGGCTTCTTGAAGGGTTAGGTAATGATATGAGGTTCTGGATGGATAAGCAATCCTATAATTTTAGAAACACAATTAAACAATGGATGAGCGAAGTACTACAACTTCTATATGAGGCAGCAGCCTTGTGTATCAACACTATCAGAACATTTTATCTTATTGTGTTGGCAATCTTGGGACCTTTAGTATTTGGATTTTCTGTATTTGATGGCTTTCAACATACTTTAACAGTATGGATAGCAAGATATGTTAATGTATTTCTTTGGCTTCCAGTAGCCAATATATTTAGCTCTATTCTAGGTAAAATACAGGAGAATATGTTACAGCTAGATATTTCTCAAGTACAAAGCAGTGGAGATACATTCTTTAGTCCAACAGATACAGCATACCTTATTTTTATGCTAATAGGTATAGTAGGGTACTTTACTGTTCCAGGAGTAGCAAACTATATCGTTCATGCTGGAGGAGGAAACTCTTTATTAAGCCGTGTAAACTCGATGATGAGCAAGTCTGGCGGTACAGTAGTTTCTACAACTAAATCAGGTATGGGAATGGCAGCTGATGCTTTAGGTAATCAGTGGCAGAAAGTTTCTAAAAGTCATTCAGCCTTCGGAGCAAACTCAAATTATTTTAACTCTGATAAGGATAATAACTCTCCGCGAAAAAATCGCTTATCAGGCAATTAACTCTAAAACCCCAAGTATTATGTTTCAACAACTCAAAAATATTGATACGGCTTTTAGGCACATAAAACTATTCAGTATCGTTTTAATGGCAATATGTTTAGTCATTACGATTTTTGCATTATTCAAAAGCTATCAAATGCTTTCTAATGCGAATGATAAGATTTACATCTTAAGTAATGGTAAAATATTAGAAGCTTTTTCAGCAAGTAGGAAAGAAAATATTCCTGTGGAGGCAAAAGACCATATAGCTACTTTTCATCATTATTTCTTTTCTCTTGACCCTGATGATGAAGTAATTCAAGCGAATATAAGTAAGGCACTCTATCTGGCAGACCAAACCGCAAAAGCTCAATATGATAATCTAAAAGAAGAAGGCTATTACAATAATTTGATTTCAGCCAATATAAGTCAGAGGATTTCTATAGATAGTATTCAGGTTGATATTAATCAAATTCCTTATTACTTCAGGTGTTTTGCTACACAGGAACTCATCAGATCTTCTTCAACAGCCAAGCGCAGTTTGGTTAGTGAAGGCTTCTTACGTGGAGTAAGTCGCTCTGATAATAATCCTCACGGTTTTTTAATCGAAAAATGGAAAATCATAACTAATCAAGATGTACAATAAAAAACTTAATAAGCACAAGCTCAAAAGCTGCCTTGAAATCAAACATAGACTGTTAGCACAATATATTAACCATAAATGCCATGCATTTACTGATAACCAAAAGAAAGTGTTTTTAATAGTCTTGTCTATCATTTCAACTGCTTTCAATATCTATCTCATTTTAAACACTATTATTTAAATCACAACAGTATGAAAACAAAAAGATTAGCAGGAACGCCCAAGCAGAGGCGATTATACCTAATAATGCCATTACTTATCTTACCATTTCTTACCATGGCCTTTTGGGCTTTAGGCGGAGGTAAAGTTAAACAAGCTCCAATAGAAGAGGAAATAAAAGGGCTTAAACTTGAATTACCAGCTGCAAAATTTGATGAGCATCAAAAGACAGATAAGTTTAGTGTTTATGAAGCTACAGCCTCTTCCTTAATGAGCGAAGAAAAGGATAATCCCTTTAACGAATTTGCTGGCGATAGCCCAGAGGAAGAAATAAGCAATAAGCTAAATAAATTAAACTCTTTACTTCAAGAGGAAGAAATGAGTCATGCTTATCAAAGTAGAATAGCTTCTCCAAGACCCACTAGCGAAGTAAATAAGGTAGAGCATATGATGAGTATGTTAAATCAAAAACAGGAAGACCCAGAGATAGAACAGCTTGATGGTATACTTGAAAAAATCATGGATATCCAACATCCCGGAAGAACTAAGGAAAAACTTGAAAACAAACAATTGTCAGGTAGTTATGCCGTAAGAACTAAACAAGATTTATCTGATGATAACAATCAAGCCAATGCTATTAAGGCAGTCATTCATCAGAATCAAGAAATTGTATCTGGGGCTGTAATTAAGTTGAGATTACTTGACACAGTCTACATTAATGGAATAGTTATTCCCCAAAACCATTTTATATATGGTTTAGCTCAAATTAATAGCGAGCGTATGTTGATTAATATCAAAAGCCTTCGTTACAAAAATTCTATTCTCCCAGTTTCACTGTCAGCTTTTGATTTAGATGGAATAGAAGGTTTGTTTGTTCCTGGTACAATATCTCGTGACGCCTCAAAGCAAGGAGTAGATGATGCCATACAAAGTATGCAAATCATGACTATGGATCCTTCGCTAAGCGCACAAGCTGCTGGAGCAGGAGTACAGGCTATAAAAGGGCTGTTCAGTAAAAAAGTTAAACAAATTCGTGTTCAAATAAAAGCAGGTTACCAACTGCTATTAAAAGATAACAACCAAAGAACTATCTAATATGAAAATTATCATCATAACCATTATGAGTTTGCTCTCACTGCTGAAAGTAAGCTTAGCTGTTCCAACAATTTACATCAGTCAAAGTAAATACACATGCTTAGAATTTGAACAAGAAATTAAAAGTATTCATCCAATTGGAGAGCTGGTTGAATTTGAAGTGATTAACAAAAAATTAATTAAAGTAAAAGCGGTCTCTACAAACTTTAAGCCTACTGTTTTAGAAGTATCCACAGTTGATGGATTAGTTTTTTCTTGGCGACTTGAATATTCTTTTGGAAGAGCGGGTAAGAAAATCAAAGTTTCATCTATTGAAGCAAGTAAGAAATTACTCATACAAAAAGATGTTAATGCCGCTAAAGTTTTAAAAGCCAAGATAAAACCATTAAAAAGTGTATCCATTGACAAAGTTAAGTCTACAGTTTCTAAAGTTTTAATTTCCGGAGACAGCTTATTTTTTAAGATAAACATCAATAATCAATCTAAAATAGATTATGAAATAGATTTTATCAGGTTTTATATCAAAGATTTAAAAGCCACAAGAAGAACTGTTACGCAAGAGCAAGATATTCATCCAGTTCAAGCAATGGGGTTGGAGAATAATAAAATAGTAAGTAAAAAGGATAAGCATCTAGTATTTGTCAATCTGAAATTCCCTATACAAAAAGGCAGAGCATTATTTATTGAGATATATGAAAAGAATGGTTCAAGACATATATATCATAAACTCTACAATCGAGACCTTAAAAAGGTAAAAACAATAAACTCAATTTTTAACTACTAATTTCTTTATGATGAACACACAAAATTTAGATTATCTGAAATCAAATCTAAAGTATTTTGGATTTGGAGAACGTTTAAACGAGTCTCTTGAGAGCGAAATAAAAGCTCAAAAAAATGAATTTAAGTTAACTTGTGAAATCCCTCATTTTAATAATAAAATGAATTTCACACTACACTTTAAAAAGTCAGGTTCTTCTGATATGTATTTCTTTAATAAGTACGATGCTGTTCTTACTAATGGAAAACCAGAGCTTGATAAGGAACAAGTGTTTTATATCAACAAAGGGATCGGAATTACAGCTAAAGAGGCTTTTAATTTACTTGAAGGCCGTTCTGTTAAAAAGGAATTGATAGGTAAAGATGGTGAAAAATATGAAGCTTGGATAAAAGTAGATTTCAATTCTCCTGATGAAAAAAGCGGCTTTAAACTACAGCAGTTTAGTGAAAAGTATGGTTATAATTTAGAAAAGGCAATTTCTAATTATCCGATAAAAGAATTAAGCGATCCTGAACAGAAGCGTAACTTATTAAGTTCTTTAGAGAAAGGGAATTTACAACAAGTCGTAATTGACAAGGACAATAAGGAAACTAAGTTTTACATAGAAGCTGTTCCACAGTATAAAAACATCAATATCTATGATAGTAAACAACGTAGCGTTAAAAGACAGAACGTTGAGAAAGATAACAATGATGTTGTTTTAAAGGAAGAAAAGGCTTTAAAGCAAGCTTCTAAAGATTTAGGAGAACCCAAACAAAGTAACTCAAGAAAAAAAAAGATGAGTCTATAATTTAAGAAAAGCCCTTAGGGGCTTTTTGCATTTAATTACATTAAAAGTCAATTTAGTTCGTTTTAGAATAACATCATCATTTTTAGCTATGAAAAAGCAATTCATTTTTTTACTCAGCATAATATTCTTGTTAGGTTGTGATTCAAATTCTATATCAAAAGAAGATGCATTGAAGTTATTATCCCAGCAGGAGAATTATCCAAAACAAATAGATTATGAAATCTACTTAGCAGACCCTATTGATGCTAACAAATTAATAGATGTAGGTTTGGAGAAAGATGGATATGTTAAAATCGATATGTCACAAAACATTTTAGAATTAGGTAGTCCATTAATCAGTTTTACAGAAAAAGCAAAACCCTATTTAATTAAACAAACTGAGAACGATTTAAAGCAAAAAGTTCAAAGAGTTAAAATTGGTAGAGAGGTGATTAATGAAATACATCATTACGAAAAAGTAAAAAGCGAAAAAAGTATAAAAGTAGATTATCAAATAACTTTTAGAGAGACTACACCTTTTACCCTTTTGTCAAAGAGAAAAAGCAAAATTATAAACAAGTCAACTATTATTTCTATTCCATAATCCCTTTTTGTAATCTTAAAAAGTTCCTGATGCTATGTTGCTCTTGTAAAATAAGCGAGAATCAAACACATTCATTCCGTTATACTACATTCAGAAGTGTTTAATATCATTGTATTTTAAGAGGTGATAGACTTTTTCAAATCATCACCATAAACCCTTTTCCTATCCTCAAAAAGTTTATGCCTTACGAGTGTCAACGAAGCTATTTTGCTGATAGATGAAATTTGCGTTCCGTTACAGATGCGAATAAACACATTCATTCCGTTGCTCTGCATTCATAAGTTTATAACCATTGAATGATAAAGACAATTTAAATAATAGAGAGCCACGTAAAGCCAAACCATAAACCCTTTTCGTAACCTCAAAAGCTTTATGCCCTTTGGGTGCTGCGTTCCGCTCTCTAGCGGAAAAAGGCAGTTTGTTTTTCGTTATAGAAAGTGAATAAACCTATTCATTTCGTTACCCTACATTCATCAGTTTATCTAGAATATCTAAATATAAAGATGTTTCTAAATCATCATGGATGAGTTCTTATTGGCTTTTTTGCTGAGGCAAATTTAAACCTCTTCGGCAGGCAAGGCCATGCCCTTCGGGTTTGGACAAAAAATCTCCACACCTACGCTTTGCTTCGGGTAGTATTTTTTGCCACAAAGTCTTGACCTACCAGCCCCACGCTCAATTGTATTGCCTCTATCAAAAAGCCAATGGAGGCGTAAGCCGAAATCGGTAATTAACAAATTTTTTAACTATTTAATATTTATCATCATGAATGCAGTAGAAAAAACAAACGGAGCTGTACAAAGTAGCACTCAAAAAAAGGAAGAGTCAAAAACATCAACCTTAAGACCTAACGAGCCAAGAACCCCACAGGAAGGCATTGTTAAGGTAGAGAAAGAAGTAAAACCAGAGAAATTCATGCCCAATTTAGAGCATACGCTAAAAGTGGTTGAAAGTCTACACAGAAGAAGTCTTCAAAGAAACAATTTATTAATCAGGATTCAGCAATTAGACGCGTTTGAGATTAACCTAATGGAAGAAGGTGATGAATTGGAAAATAATCATTTTCAAGGCTGCCAGTTAATTATTTGTGATGATAAGGGTAGGAAGTTCATAACCCAAACTTCAGGGCTTATCCATTTAGTAGCTGGTTTTATTCGTAGTGCTTGCATGGAAAAGCTAGCCGAAATTGAAGCCAATATTGTTTTTCCAAAATCTTAATGCATGCCACCCGGCTTTATAGCCGGGTGGTTTATTTCCTTAAAAATTAACATCATGACAGCATTATTTATAGAATTCACAAATCAAATTTTCTGGGAGGGCTATGCTGAACAATTAGCAGAAAATGACCCTAAAAGATATACCCTAGAACTAAACGATTTTTTAAACACCTACAATTATCATGAATAAAGAAATCTTGTATCTCGTAGTTAGAGCAGAAGTAAACTCTAATCTCGGGAATATTCCTGAAATCATACAGGAATTAGAAAAAGAAGCGGTAATAGTCTTATCTGATACGACTAATATCCAAGTATTAAACACACACATTTTATTTACCCGGTTTAACAGCCCAAAACATGACAACAATGGCACATCAAATTAATTATAATGAGCAGACACAAAAGCATAGCTTTTTTAGTGTAAGAGAAAAGGCTTGGCATGGCTTAGGTCAAATAGTAGAAGATTATCCAACAAGTGCAGAAGCTTTAAAATTTGCCGGGCTTGATTTTGAAGTATCTAAATTACCTAATTTACATAGGTTGCCTAATGGAGACGAGCTTTTATCTGATAATTCCTTTTTTACCTTTAGGACTGATAATAATCAGATTTTAGGGGATAAATTAGGTAGTGATTATCAGGTGGTCCAAAATGAAGATGCCTTTTTGTTTTTTGATGCTATTGTAAATCAACAAGAAGGTATTTTGTATGAAACAGCCGGAGCATTAGGCAAAGGAGAACGTATTTTTATCACTGCAAAATTACCCGATTTTATTAGGGTTGGTTATGATGATTTGATAGAGAAATACTTATTCCTTACAACTAGCCATGACGGAAGCGGGAGTATAACCGCAGCTTTTACACCTATACGGATAGTTTGTAACAATACCTTAAATGCAGCGCTTAGAAATCAAAGTAACTGCTTAAAAATAAAGCATACTAATAATGCTAAGGAGAGATTACAGCAAGCACATCAATTAATGGGAATTAGTAATCTTTATGCTAAAGAGTTAGAAGAGGCTTTTAATGTATGGACAAAAGTGCGAATCACAGATAAGGAAGTTTTGAAGTTGGTGCAGCAAGTAATGGCACCTACTAAAGAAGTCTTAGAAAATGTTCTACATAACCGGGAGGATGAGAACTCGACACACTTTAAAAATATTTGCAACAATATTTTAGAGTATGCATTTGGTAGCCATACACAGCAAACCAGTACCACAAAAGGTACTTTATTTGGTGCTTATAATGCTATTACCGGATACTACCAAAATGTTAAAAGCTATAAAAATGAAGAACAAAAACTTAAGTCTATACAGTTTGGTACAGGTTTGCAAAGAAGTCAAAAAGCTTTTGATTTATGCTTGAAAGTTGCCAAAAACAAACAGGAATTCATGTTTAACTAAGAAAAGGGCGAAAGCCCTTTTTTGCGTTTAAGCCTCCAAATTTTTCCTTCATTGATGAGGATATTGATAAAAGAGAAAAATTTGGAGGCTTTTATATAAGAGGATATTAATTATTAGGGATGTTATGAAATGTTAATTTCTTGGATAAATAAGAACTAGATTCTATTAATATCGAAACTAATATTCTATCCATTTTCGGTGATAAATTAGGAAGTTGAGACGAAAAGCTAAAAATACTTATTGTACCAGTTCTATCGGTTTTCCTTACAACATTTTCTTTGACGTATTTTAACAGTGTTTCGTATTGATTCATGGTAAATTAATATATCCTGTGAAAATAGGTAAGATAAAAGGCTTTTGCAATTTAATACTAAAAATTTAACCGCTCACAATATTTAACAGCTTCTGGACAATTAATAATCAAACCTGAATTTTGCTTCTTTGAAGTAAACCAAACTAACCGATATTCTTTTTGACTTTCATACTTTTTGTGTTTAAGAAAAAGTTCAAACTCTTGAGTTAGAGATTGAAGCTCCACATGAAATGCTGGATTAGCATAATATTCTGGTCGTTTAATTTGATGTGCTAATGTTTCATAATTTTTCAATTTAAAAACTCTATTTTCCTGATAATTACACCGGCCTTCTGAACCAGCTTCACAAAAAGGGAGTTTTTTTGCTATTTCCAAAGCAAAAGAAGTTGGGTTTACAATTTTAATCGCCCCGACAGCTTTAAAGTCTTTTTTATTTTGTTCGGTTAAACTTGTTGTAGTAGAAAGTATAAAACTATTTAGTCCAGCTTCATATTGTAATCCGTGTGTATTCCCTTTGTTATCTTCAAACCAGCATAAAGCTTTACCTTCGTTTTTATCGCCTTGGACTTCATTTTCATACTCTCTAAATTGAGAAAAACAACTAATAAAGATCTCTCCTTTATTAAAAAAATTATTTAGCCATTCTGTTTTATCTAAAAGTCTAAATATAGGGTCTCTTTTAATTTTCCAATCAATTGCTGGAACATAGCTATTTCTGGTAAAATAGAGCATAAATTATATTTTAGAGTATGGACCTCTTATAATAACTTCATTTTCGATATTATATTCCACTGAAAAATAAGATTCATTTTGAAGATGAAATTCAATAAGTTCATCTATTTTTATTTCAGCCTCTTTTAACTTTTCCAACAATTCAGCCTCTATTTCTTTTTTTTCATCAATTCGATTATCCACTGATGTCTTATTAGCATTAACTTCACTCTGTTTTTGAAGAATCCTAAGTTTCATATCTGATGATTTTTCTCTTTTTTTTAAATCTTCCAATTCCTTTTCAAGTTTATAAAATTCAATTTTTTGACTTTCAAGACTTTCTTTACTATGCAACAGAGCTTGTGCTAATGATTCAATTTCCATATATGCTTACTTAAGATTATTAACTTTTTAATAAATAACTACTTATAGATAATAGCTTTAATTAACCTGTAGTACCCCATTAACAACCAATTATAATTTCCCATTATACTCTGTAAGCTTCCCAGTTACACAAATACGTTTATGGTTGTATAAGGTTTCTGGTGCTTGAGGGAATTTAGCTTCATCACTTTTAAATACCACTAAGGTTAAGGGTGCATTGGGGAAATTACCGCCAAAGTTTAAGAAAGTTAATTTTTCTAGGGCTTTGGTACTGTAAACGGAGTCGCAAATGGTTACAAGTTTGTTTAGGTATTGTTGGGCTTCTTTTATAGAGATTTTAGTGGGCTGTTCTTTAGGTGTTTCTTGTGCGTTTATATTAAGAGTTAATGCACATAAATCAATAAATAATATAGTGTAGAAATATTTCATAGTGTAAATGTGAATTATGTTGTAATAATAAAGATATTTTTCTTAAATATGAAAGGAGTTGTTTTTGGATTTATCAATATTATTTATTAGTTGTTATAAATTACATGTACCATAAAAAACTTAAAAATGATTAAATACCTAATATAACTATTAGGCCTTATCTTTTTTTTACCTTAATGGAGTATATACCCTAAAAAGATGTATAATATAATTTTAATTTGCACTGCACATTTGGAAAACGGAAAATGTAATTCTGATGAATTATTTGACATCCTGAAAAATATAAGACCGGAAGTGATTTTCGATGAATTGACCAGCGAATATTCTGATATGTTTTACAGTGATTTATTTGACACCTATTTTATAAATAGCGTTTTGCGTAATCTTAAAGCCCCAACAGTGCCTCTTGAAGTAAAAAGTATTAAAAAATATAAGCAAAATTATGATGTTGAAATAATTCCAGTTGATATTGATACAAGACAAAAATTAGCTGAATATCAAAATGAGCTTAATTTTATCTTTCATAAATTATTTACCCATAAGGACTATATAACTTTTGATGAAGAGAGAGAAACATTAATAGCAAATGAAGGCTTTGAATATCTCAATAGCGATAAATTTCTTGATTTATCAGATAAAATGGACGCTTTAGAAAATACTATTGTAGCATCTGAAATTGAGAATGAAAGGCTTCTTAATATTTATAACTTATTTAGAATTGAGCAAAAAGAGAAACGAGAAAACGCAATGCTTCAAAATATTTATATATACAGTCAAAAAAATCAATATAATCAGGCCGTGTTTCTTGTTGGCGCCAATCATAAAAAGTCTATCATGCAGAAAATTATAGATTATGAAGAACTGTCAGAGATTAAATTGAACTGGAGAATGTACGGTAGTAAACAGAAATGAGATAAGCGATAAGTTTTGTATGGCTCCAGCCGGTTTAGCTTAAAAAAATAAGCTTTGGACTGAATTACATTCCATATTTTGAGGTTTCTATAATTATACTTACATTGACAGAACATTTACCAAACAAACGTTCTTCTTTTAACGTAATAAGAGTAATTTTGCGGGCGCAAATAAAAAAGCATTAATGGCAGCGGCAGAACAGATAAAGAGTTTAATTAAATCTTTTGGAGATGGTGATGAAGACCGTTTTTATGCCACAGCTATGCAAATTGCTGCCGCAGAGGCTCGTCGTGGACATGCCACACTTGCAGACGATTTAAAAAAAATGATAGATAAGGCGAAGCTTAGTAAGCATAAGCAGTCTACTATAATAAAACAATTACCTGTAAATGTAGCCCAAAAAGAGCTGAATGATTTATTGGAGCTGATACATCCTGATGTCAAATTGAAAGATATGGTATTATCGCCTATCGTTCAAAATGCTTTACAGAGGGTATTGGATGAGCAAGGTAAAATAGATTTATTGGAAAGCCATGGATTGAAAGCTCGTAAAAAATTGCTATTTACAGGGGCTCCTGGTTGTGGAAAGACAATGAGTGCCCATGTGCTTGCCGGAGAATTAGGTTTACCATTATTCGTTATCCGTTTAGATGGTTTAATTAGCAGATATATGGGTGATTCTATTGCTAAACTACGTCTGATATTTGATACGATGCATAATTTTAGGGCGGTATATCTTTTTGACGAATTCGACAGCATAGGTACTACACGTTCTGCCGGTAACGAAGTTGGTGAGATTAAACGCGTATTGAACAGTTTTTTACTACAGATAGAGAAAGACGACTCTCGTAGTTTAATTATTGCGGCTACCAATATGCCGGAAAGTTTAGATAGTGCTTTGTTCCGTAGGTTTGATGACATCATTAGCTATCCCTTACCTACAATGGAAGACATTTTGAGTCTGTTAAATTTAGAGTTAAGCAATTTTAATCTAAAACAACAAACCGACTTAACAGAGCTCGCCAAACGGGCGGTAGGTTTGAGCTTCGCAGATATACATAGGATATGCAGTGATATGATTAAAGATTTGCTGGTATATGGGGAAGACAAGATTTCTAAAGAGAAAATTTTTGGCTATATTGAAGCCAGAAAAACACCTTTTTAATTTAGTCATCTAAGCCTATGGCCAAACAATTACAAGAGCATCTCTTTTTAAGAGATAGATTTGCAACTACCCATCCTTATACTTCTCTTAATTCTGGCGGTCCTAAGGTAAAAGCTAGAAGTATCATTAATAAACAACAACATGGAGATTTTATAAGAGTCCGATTTGAGGAAGCAATTTCTGATTTTCATGAAGGCAGAGACGAGACAGATTTCGTTTATCTGGTTTTTAAATCTGCTATAAACTTTCAGCTAGATATCGATAAGTTTGATGACAAGGGTTCATTTAGGATTGCGTATGTTAAATATATTGAGAGTATTGATGAAGGAGGCTTACCAATAACTTATTATGAAACCGCTATATATTTAGACAAGAAGGCAATCTCTAAATTTTTAGAAAAGCTTAAAAATTTTCCTGAAAAGTCTACTTGGCAAAGTATAAGAAAAGGCATTCCTGTTCCTGAAAACAATTCACTAATCTCCAATATTGATGATATCAGAGCAGCTACTTTAGAAAGTTTTTGGCAAGAACCTGAAATTCCTTTTCCAAATGCTAACGAGAATATATGGTGGGAAGTTTGGCTGGACAGAAGTGCTACACAAGACCAAAATGAGGAAGAATTATTTGCAGCACTCTCTAAAAATAAAATTCTTATTGGGCAACAATGGCTCAACTTTCCTGAGCACAAAGTTGGTTTAATGAAAGCTACTGCCGAAGATTTAGGTAAAACTTTATTGTACAGCGATAGATTGGCAGAATTAAGAAAACCTAGAGAAACCGCTGAGTTTTTTACCTATCTGTCTAAACAAGATAAAGACGAATTTTTAAAAGATTTGAGTTTAAGAGTGGAAGACTTCACAGATTTTAGTGATATTTCTGTATGTCTTCTAGATACCGGACTAAATTTAGGTAACCCAGCTATCCGAAATTTAGTGCCGGAAAGAAATTTAGACACAGTGATTCCTGAAGCAGGCAAAGCAGACACTGCTCCTCGTTCGGGACACGGAACACCCATGGCGGGTTTAGTGTTATATGGAGATCTTTCGGATGCTTTAGCGCATAATGATAAAATTCAAATCTTTCATCACTTGGAAAGCATAAAATTAATCAGCAGCAACCATCCGCATGACCCACAAAATTATGGCTATGTCACAAAAGAAGCACTGGGAAGGGCGGTTTTAATTAACCCTACTCATAAAAGGATAGTTTGCCTTTCTATTACCGAAGAAAACGCCGATCACCATGGTACACCGACACTATGGTCTGCCGCAATAGATCAACTATCGTTTGCTGATGAAGAAGGGTTTAATGAAAATACCTTGTTTTTAATATCTTCCGGTAATTTGTTAGATGAAGAAAGAATTAATTATCCCTTAGCTAACGACGACTGCAGCATTAACTCTCCTGCTCAGGCTTTCAACGCGATAACGATAGGTGCCTATACATTAAAAGATCGAATTGATTTTGAATTACATCCAGAATCAGAGCTCCTGGCTAAACGAGGAAGCATGGCACCATGTAACACTACCTCTTTAAGCTGGAAAAAATCGTGGTGTCGTAAACCAGATTTGGTAATGGAAGGTGGCAACCAGGCTTTACAATTTGGAGGTGTTTTGACACCAGATTCCTTACAATTGCTGAGTACAGCTAAAGGAATAACTATGGATTGGCTGACAACTTTTGGAGATACCAGTGGGGCAACCGCACTGGCAAGCAGATTTGCCGCTATTCTTTATGTTCAATATCCTCAGCTTTGGCCAGAAACCATCAGGGCCTTAATGATACATTCTGCGGATTGGACTGAACAAATGTTAACTTCCTTTGGTAGCGAAAAAAAACATATTAACTTACTAAATAAGGAGGAAAAACATAAGCTTTTGCAAACAGTTGGATACGGTGTACCACAACTTGAAGGTGCCATTTACAGCGCAAACAACTCATTGACATTAATTGCAGAAAAAATAATAAAACCTCTTAAATGGGAAGGAAGAGTAAAAACTGATGAGTTTCATTTGTTTGAACTTCCATGGCCCAAAGAAGCTTTAGAGGGATTATTTAATACACCTGTTAAACTAAAGATTACACTTTCTTATTTTATTGAGCCAAATCCAGGTAACAAGAGATATACTCTTGCTGCTAATTATGTATCTCATGGGCTACGCTTTAAAATTATTGATAATAACGAATCACGAAAAGCTTTTATGGGAAGAATAAGTAAAGCTACGCAAGGAGAAGATTATGATAAGGAAGGTGGAGAGAAAAACTGGCTATTAGGTGATGAAACCAGAAACAAGGGATCTTTACATAAAGATATTTGGGAAGGTGCTGCCGTTGATTTGGCTTCACGAAATGTAATTGCTATTTACCCAGTAGGTGGTTGGTGGAAAAACAGAACGAAGTTGAAACGTTTTGAGAGTAGTGTTAGGTATAGTCTAATTGTATCTATCGAAACCCCTGCTATTGATGTTGATATTTATACACCTGTTTTAAATCAGATTAATATTGATGTCCCTATTGAACTAGAGTAAATTTCAATATTATGTATAGGAAAATACTGAATTACCCGTGGATTAAGAGAAATCAAAGTTTTATTCTTTTAGCTCCGACCATGGCTGGGGGGGTATGGCAAATACTAGAATTGGGATATATAGGTACACCTTATATCCGTTTTTTTTCTGTTTCACAACTTATATCTGATGGATTACTATTAAGTTTTTTACTTTTTTGGCCCTTAGTAATTTTTCATATGATGAGATTTGCTATTCTTCAAGAAGATGAAGCTAAAGAAGACACGAAAGGGATTTTAAGTAAGCTTAGAATTTGGGTATCTCTAATAATTGTGTTCATTTTTATAATTTTCTTTAGTAAGGCCTATTGGAATACATTCAAAGATTTGTCTTTAGAAACTATCACCCTGCTAGATATTATCGGAATCGAGGTGTATATTGTTGTAATGTTATCATTAATTCCAATGGTAATTAAAGCTGTTGTAAAATTAATTTGGCCTTCATTCAAGTTCGATATAAATAAGCTCATAAACTATTTACAGTTGCCAATAACTCTTATAGCTTTTGGTTTATTAGGTTCACTTATCTATATAATACCACTTTTTCACAGGTCATTTTTCAAGTCATCAGATTTTGGAAACATGAAATATTTAGACTGTGCTGTTAAAACAGAAAATAAAGATCTTAAGTCCTATCATCTTTTGTATTTTAATGATAAGTATATTTTTATTCAGATAACACTTAAATCAGGCGAAAAAATGACAGAAGTTAAAAAGTTCGAAACGTTCCTAACTAATCCTTGTGGACGATAATAGATAATATTTTTGAATAGCTTGTACTTGCACTAATCATTTAAATCTACTATATATATCTATAATTTATGCTATACCATTATACTTCTATAAATACATTAGCTCTAATTCTAAAAAATAAAAAAATCAGATTTAATAGACTGGATCTAGTTGATGATGTTTCAGAATTGGACGGTATACCATCTTACTTTTCGTCTTGTGTATTTGTTTCCTGTTGGACCGGGAATATAGAAGAAAGTATCCCGTTATGGCGAATGTATACCCCAAATATGAAAGGAGTAAGAATTTCTTTAAAAAAGGATATGTTCCAAAAAAAAGAAGTAAAAAAATTTATTGGTGAAAGTTTTGGATGGGAACACCACTATGGACCTCTTAGTGCAGAAGAAGCCTACACGAATGGTAAATATATGGTCGCAAATATATTTGAAAACCCCAAATCATTTTTTAAAAAGGTGATTTATGAAGATGAATTCGCTAAATTTAATCATGCATGCTTTAGTGAAGAACCAAAAGGAATAGAAATTTCCTTAGTTGATTTAGGAATGTATAAACACTCTAGATGGTCTTTTCAGGAAGAATCTAGATTTATACTTTACACAAATCCTCTTTTACCCTTATCACATCCACTTGTTATGGGTTCGAAATCTAAACAATTGGAATTAGCTTATTATTGCCTTCATAATAATATACCAAATACGTCAACCTTCATTGATGTTGATTTAGAAGATACCGTTTTGCAAAATATCTCTGTTACATTGGGACCACTTTGTGATGAATCCGATGAAATATTGGTCAACTGCCTATTAGCAAAATACGCTAAGAATGGAATTGTAAATAGAAGTGAATTAACGGGCGCAATTAGACTTAAACAATAAGATGGGTAAAAAGGAAGAATTTTATTATTTAGCAAACCCGTTTTCAATTGACTTAATAACATCTTTATCTAAAGCAATTAAAACATTTGATCAACGAGACGGATATCAATCGGGCAGAAATAACCATCACTTATTAAGTCCTAAAGAAAAGTATATATCATATGTTTCTAAGGTTCATTCAAACCTTATTGAAGTCAATAATCAAATATCTTATTTAAAAATCTTTATTCGACGCTATCCTTTTAAGCAATATTACACAAAAAACGGTATTACAGAGGTAGAATATATACAATATCATATGGAGGTGCTTTTTCATAAAATACATACAGTATTAGAAATAATGAAACTGTTACTCAACAAGGTTTATGACTTGAAGATTTCCGATAGAGATTGTAATTGGATTACCTTGTGTAAACATGTTGATAAAAAAGAGCTATCTATGAAACATCTAAATTCATTTTACAAAACTTTTGAATTAATTATCGAATCACGCCACCTTAGTTCTCATAGAGGTATATTTTTTGATGAGCAAAAAAATAAAATAGAAATAGATCTAGGATTTAGTCTTTATAAATTTGAACATAATGGATATAAAGTTGATGATGAGACAAAGAAAATATTTCCTCTTAGATTTATAGAATATGAGATAAAACAATACAAAAAATCGAAAGTAATTTTGGTAGAAAAGGTTGTTGAATATAAAGAAATGATTTTAAAAGAGTTTCTAAGGTCTTTATATCCAGAATTTATTAAGCAACAAAAGTTAAAAGGGTAACAGTAGAAGCTTATATTGTGAAAGTTTGTAAAGAAAGCTTGTATAGGGAATGTATGTATAACCTTAATTATTTCTGATTTTCAGTTTTACTAAAGCTTAAAAAAAAATGATTGTCCTGCAGATATTTTAATAACATATCTGGATTTTTCTGGACACTATCCATATCTAAAAAAGTAGTCAAATCTGTTAATTCAAATAAATCTGCACAGCCTGCTTCTGAGAAAAGTTTATATAGTTCTGAATGCTCTTTAATGGCTAATTTGCTTATGCCTTTTAAGGTGTCTAGGTCTAGAAATTTCTTATCGAGTTTCTTTAATTTGGTAATTGAAGCTAGTTTTTCGCCTTCTGGTGTGCCATCATTGGTAAGAAAAAGAAAGGTTTTGATAATGATTTTATGATCAATCAGATCTACAACAAGATAACCTAATTTTTTTTCGTTATAGTCAAACGTTATAAGATGACCAGACTTGGTATGTATAGCATTGGGTTTGCCGTTAAAAAATAATGATATTGTGAAAAGGATTAAACCGTTTTGCATACTTAGTCTCTCGGCCATCCTTAACAAGGCATGCTGTTGGATATAAACAGGTAAGGCATCTTGGCTATCTGTAATGCCGAGTTTAGCAGGAATGGCAAATGCATATTTCATTTGACCTGCTGCATTTTGCCAACCGACTTGAAAAATTGTTCTTTGATGATGATCTCCCTCTGAAGTTTTTGTATACAGTATTAATATTTTATAGGGGAGAATAAGGTTTAACTTTTTTTATTTGATATTATTTCTATATATAGGCGAACAGGCGGTAAATATTGCTTTTTATACTTATACTATCAACTTCGCTTTTATCAATAATTCTTTTTCCCATTTCTCGATTTTATCTTTTACATTTTGAAAGTTAAATGGTTTACTGATATAGTCATCCATACCAGCAAGAAGGGCTTTTTCTTGATCATCATGCATAGCGTTAGCGGTTGCAGCTATAATTATAGGTCTCTCAGCATCAGAATACTTTTCTAATATTTTTCTTGTAACCTCGTAACCATCCATTTCAGGCATCATCACATCCATAAAAATCAGATGGTATTTTTTTTGGTCTAAAGCTTTTAAGACCTGAGTGCCTTTCTCTGCAAGGTCTGCTCTATAACCAAGTTTTTCTAGGGTCTTTATTAATAATTTTTGATTGATAGGAGTATCTTCTGCAATTAATATATTTATGGGTAAAGCTGTTTTTATAAAATCAATATTTTTTAAAATGGGTAGTATAGGTTCAGCTTTTTTTATAAATGTATCTGATACTGCTTTCAGCATTTGATTGTGTTTGATTGGCTTATTTAATAAAGCCGAAAACAGGTATTTATGTTGAATTGCATAGTTATAATCAGGCCCTGAGGAACTGAAAAGAATAACTGGTAGGTTAGGGTACAAATTTTTAATAATTTTGGTTACTTCAATACCATCTTTACAGGGCATATTCATATCTATAATTACCAAATCATACTTTTCTGTTGCTAGAGATTGCAAAGCTTCTTCATAATTTTCAAAAGTTTTAGCACTTAACCCCCAATTTATACATTCGGATTTAAGTATTTTTAAATTGTTTTTATTGTCATCAAGTATCAGAATACGTTTGTTCTTTAATGGAGTTAAATCAATAAAGTTATGGGTATTAAATTGTTTTACTTCTCTGTTTACTTCTGCTTTAATAGTGAAAATAAATGAAGATCCTTTATCGACCTCACTTTCTATCCGCATGGTTCCACCCATTAAAACCGTTAAGCGTTGACAAATGGCTAGTCCGAGACCTGTACCTCCATATTTTCTGGTGGTTGAAGAATCTACTTGTGAAAAACTCTCAAAAAGTCGATGATATTTGTCCTCAGGTATTCCTATTCCGGTATCTTTAACAGCAAACTCTAAAGTGTATAATCCGTTTTCGTTTACTCCTAAGTTTCTTACATTTATTTGTATTTCGCCTTTTTCTGTAAACTTTATCCCGTTACTTACCAGATTAATCATAATTTGTCTGAGTCTGGTAATGTCGCCAATTATTTCTAAGGGTACGTCGGGTTCAATATAATAGAGGAGGTCAAGTCCTTTATCGTTAGCATTTACCGAGAGTAAATCGTAGGTTTCTTCAATAACATTATTGATGTAAAATGGCTTATGCTCTAGCTCGACTTTACCTGATTCAATTTTAGAAAAATCAAGAATGTCATTAATGATTGAAATAAGAGTTTCTCCACTCATGCGAATAGTCTCTACAAAATCTGTTTGCTCTCTACTTAAATTGGTGTTTTCTAGTAAACTAGCCATTCCTATAACACCATTCATAGGTGTTCTTATTTCATGACTCATACTTGAAAGGAAATCTGATTTAGCTTTATTTTGTTCATCGGCAATTCTTCTTTTTTCTGCTAATTCTTCAGAAAGGTCTTGTAATTGCTGTTTTGCTAAATACTGGAAGGTAAAATCAGTAAATACCCACATTCGCCCCTTTATGTTTTCTGAAATGGCAGGTACGCAAGATACACTAAGTACAGATGTTATGGGATCACCAAATATCCACTTCCAATCGTCTTTTTTTTGACCGGGCGAGCTAAACAATAGAAGACCTTCTTTATTGATTTCATCTTTGTTTATGGCAGTATTTTTTAGCTTTTGCATTGCTTCTGAGATTACTATTGGGCTATTTTTTTCTTTTGAGATACCCAAAATTTCTGATGCCATGCTATTCACCCAACCATTTTTGCCAACATCATCTACAAAAACGATACCCTGTGGAATTGTTTCGAGAATGGTATTAAAACGTGTGCTTAACTCTTCAATTAATAGATACTTTTGAATAATGAAAGCAGTTTCTTTGAGTCCGGTAAGTGCATAATTTAAAAAAATCTTAAACGCTTTATCTCTCTTGAACCTTTCATCAACCAGTAAAAGAACTCCTCCTATGAAGTCAGTTTCTTTTAGCGGTATGAAAACGACAACTTCTGATGTTTGTTTTTGTACTAAATTCTCAACGTCTAAAACAATTTTATTTTTTTTAATAAGTTTTACAACCGTCTTAACATCGGTTAAATTATTGATAAGATTTTCTGATGTGCTATATTCAATACGAGCAGTTATTTCATCTTCAATTCTAATAAATGATACAGCTTTAGCATGTGCATACTTTTTTAATAGATTTGTTGATTCATCTAAAATAACTCTAAAATCTTTTTTTTTCTTTATCGGATATAGGCCTGCTAAAAAATTAACTGCTTCAAAAGTCCAATCAATATGTTTCTGCTTATTCAAAATGGCTAAATAAATTGTTTTATTTCATTGATGATTTCTTGTGGTGCACTCATATGCGGAAAATGACCGAAAGCATTTACTACTTTAAGTTTACTATTTTTAATATTCTTATGAAGATATTCGGCTACACTTAAAGGTACGGCAATGTCTTCTTTTGCTTGTAGGAGTAGGGTTGGTTTATTTAGTTTTTGTAATTCCTTACGATAATCAGACTGAAAGATTACCCTAGCTACTGATTGTGCGATATCTGGTCTGATAGCTTTCAATGTGGCTGCGAAGCTTTCTGCCAATTGAGGATTTTCTGGATTAGCCATAGCAGCAACTGAAAATCCACTTACCCATGCGAAATAGTTATTTGTCATGGTTTCGTATATTTCATTTAAGCCTTGTTGTTCAAATCCTCCAACATAATCAGTATCGTTCAAGTATCTAGGAGAAGCCCCTATCATGATTAATTTAGAGAAAAATTCTGGTCTTTTTATAGCAGTAAGTAAACCAATCATCCCACTTACAGAATGGCCTACTAGTATAGCATCTTTTACATTATATGCTTCACAAATAGCTATAAGATCTTCTGCGTAGGCTTGGAGCGAAGTATATTTATTTGGGCTAAAAGATTCTAGATCGGCTTTTCCGCCTCCAACATTATCAAAAAGAATAATTCTGTAATTTGATATGAATGCTTTTATAACTTGATCCCATGCGCTTTGGTCTGTTCCAAATCCGTGAGCAAATATCATAGTGGCACCTTCTAAATTACCTAATTGTCTAACGTTATTTTTTTTTGCAGGTTTCATTATAAAGAATATTGATAGAAAAGTTAGAAAGAAGCTGAAAATTCTCTACTAGCTTAATCATATAGACTAGATACAATACAAATTAGTTTTTTAAGTACATATTACGTTTTTAACTAAACGAGAAATTCGTTTAATCGCGTATATATAAAAATAATTGATGATATTTTAATAATGGAGATGATTGAATTTTTTATTGAAAAGTGAGTAACTTTTATCATAATACAACACTAAATGAACAACAGTCATTAACTAATTTATAGAAAACTATATATCATAGCAAAAATAAAATGCTCGGAATACTTCACAATTTTTTTCAGAAGAAAAAAGTTAATATAGCGCATATTATGCTTAAACTATGTCGTGAGTATATTGGTGATATCAACTTTTGTGATACTCCTAAAATTTAAATGACATTATTTATAATTCAATTTAGATAAAAAAGCTGCTTCTAAGAAGCAGCTTTTACCAACAAATGAGATATTATAAATATGAGCATCGTAAATGTGAGAATATAAAAAGATTTATATTACACTATTTAGGCTTATTTTATAATTATCTTTACATGAATGTATTTAAAAAAAGAAGGCTGCCCGATTTGTTTTCAAGACAGCCTTAGCGTAAACCAATTTGATTAGAAAGATTTTCTAATTATGATGAGATAGTAAAAGTCGAAAATTAATTGATACTTGTTTTAAAGTATCTATACTATCTTTTCAACTAAATTGACTTTAAATGTTATATGCCAAACCATATAATTTTTGCATCTGTACTGTCAAAATTTAAGTTTATAATAGCTCTTCCTTTATTGTCTAACAGTACGGCGGTATTAGCTCCCAATCTTTAAGTTGGTAAAAAGGTTGTTTGATTATGATAATTTAACATGGAGAAAGATTTTTTAAAAAAAATAGTTTTGAAACGTAGTTTTTAAGTAGAGTTTCTAATAATTAAATTTGTCTTCAACATTGTAGTTACAGCCTTCCAATCCTCTACATTTCTATTAATTTGCTCTATAAGCATCTTGATTGCAACTTTACCAATCTCTGATACAGGTTGTGCCACAGTAGTAAGCGAAGGTTCTATTAAAGCCGAAGCATAATCACCACTAAATCCAACTATAGCTATATCTTCTGGTATTTTTAAGCCATGTGTTTTTATAATTTGTATTGCTTCAATGGCAGCTGGATCATTGATAGCAAATATTGCATCTGGCGGATTAGGTAAATTTAATAAATGGGTAACATATATTTTTACTTTATTAGGAGAGAGGTCATAACTTATTATTAAGTCTTCATCTATTGGGATGTTATTGTCTTTTAAAGCATCAATATAACCATTTAACCTTTTTTTGCTTATTGATAATGAGTTTGGGCCTGCTAAATGTGCAATTCTTTTTTTTCCAGTCTGAATTAAATGTTGCACAGCTTTATAAGCTCCGTCGTAATCATCAACTATCACTTTCGGAACAATCATTTCTTCACATACCCTATTAAAAAATACAATGGGTATTCCTTTTCTTTGAAAAACTTTGAGATGGTCATAATTTAAAGTTTCTTTTGTTATAGAAACAATAAGTCCATCTATTTGACTACTTAACATAACCTTTGCATTTAAAACTTCAGTTTCATATGATTCATTAGATTGACTTATAATCATGGTATATCCAGCCAGAGCAGCTTCCTTCTGTGCTGCAATAACTATGTTGGGAAAATAAGAGCTTAAAAATTCGGGTACCATGATTCCGATGATATTACTCTTATTTGTAATCAAACTTATGGCAGACATGTTTTTTTGATAATCCCATTTTTCTGCTAAGTCTAAAATTTGTTTTCTGGTTTTTTCATTAACATTAGGATGTCCCGTTAAGGCTCTTGAAACTGTTGATTTAGATATATTAAGCTCCTTAGCGATATCAAAAATCGTTATTTGATGTTTTTTCATATCTTAAATTAATTCAATTTGAATCAAAGGCTCAAAATAAATAATATTTACCATTTTTGGGAGGCCTCCCAAAAATTGGGAGGCCTCCCAAAAAAAAATATGAATTTTAAAAGTATTCAAAAAATATATGCAATATATATTAGCACTTCCAATTAATACCTAAAAGGTAATTTTTGATTTTTAAAGAGTATTTTTTTTCTATTGAATTTTATTAAAAATTAACCAATTGTTATAAATAATATGAAGTAAAAAATTACAAAACAAAATGTGAGGAGGGTTAATACCCTATGAACAGAAAATTTTAACCTAATAAACCCTATTAAATTATGAAAAAAAAGCAACTTGTTGCTACTATTAGACTCGTAAAACTGATTTCTTTTATCCCAATTGCAACTACAGTTTTATCGTCTAATACATTGTATGCAAATGCAACTTCTAAGGAAAGTAATTTTTATAAGACAAAAATTCAAAATTCAAAAAAATCGTCTTATTTACTTAATTCTAACAAAGTACAATTTACTGTAACAGGAACTGTTACAGATTCTGATGGTTTACCTTTAGCTGGTGCAGCAGTATCTATAAAAAAAGGTAATCTCACTACCTTAACTGATATCAATGGTAAATTTACTATTAAAGCACAACCTGATGATGTATTAGTTGTGAGTTATTTGGGCAGTATAACACAAGAAGTACCTATTAATAAGCGTACGAATATCAATATTATAATGGCTAATTCTGAAAAGTCATTAGATGAAGTTGTTGTGGTAGGTTATGGAACACAGCGTAAGAGAGATGTAACCGGAGCTATTTCTAGTATCTCAGAAGATAAAATAAAAGCTTTCCCTGTCATAAGTGCTGATCAAGCCTTACAAGGTAGAGCAGCAGGTGTACAAGTGGTGCAAACTAGTGGTGCACCAGGGGGGGCAGTTCAAGTTAGAATTAGAGGTACAAATTCAACAGCTGGAGGTGGTGCTAATCAACCTTTATATGTAGTTGATGGAGTACCCTTATTTTATGATGAACGTCAAAACGCACTTAATTTTGGTAACGAAGGTTCTACAGGCGGTCCAGCGTCAAATGCTGCAAGTCCATTAACAACAATTAGCCCTAATGATATTGAATCTATTGAAGTTTTAAAGGACGCTTCTGCAACAGCTATATATGGGTCTAGAGCAGCAAATGGTGTCGTTTTGATAACAACCAAAATGGGCAAATCAGGTAAATCTGTTGTTACTTTTAATGCTAATTACGGTGTACAGTCTTTAAGAGAAAAAATTCCAATGCTAAATGCACAAGAGAGAATTGCATTTGCTCAAGAACATCGTCGTAATGCTGGTACTAGGGGAAATGAGGTTATAGATGTTTTTACTGTTAATCCTTATACATTTGGAAGAGGAACAGATTGGCAAGATGAAGTATTTCGTAGTGCACAAATGTCTAACTATAATTTAGGATTTAGTGGAGGTAAAGATAATTTAACCTATAGTATATCTGGAGATTATTTTAATCAAGAAGGTATTATATTAAACACTTTCTCAAAAAGAGCAGGTACTCGTGTTAATTTGGATTTTAAAGTAAACGAAAAACTAAAATTTGGCACACGTTCTACTTTAAATTACCAATGGGAAAACGTTGCCAGAACTGATGAATATTTTCAGGGTATAGTGATGAATTTATTGGGTACTTCACCTGTTACCCCAGTTTTTGATGCTAATGGAAATTATGCAGGTAGACCAAATACTCTAATAAATTTTAACTTTTATAATTCCGGAAATAACAATACGGTAGCTAACTTGATGGAATCAACACGTAGAGTTGATAGATATAGAGCATTAAGTAATGTATTTGGAGAGTATGATATCACTTCTAAATTAAAATTTAAAAGTAGTTTTGGTATAGATTATTTATTTACCAACTTACGTACAGTTGATCCGGTCTTTTTTAGAGGTGTAGATACAAATACACCAATGAATGTATTCCAAGCCAGTCCTAAAACTTTTAATTGGATTACCGAACAAACATTAAGTTTTACAGAAAAAATTAAAAAACATTCTTTCAATGTTTTGGCAGGTTTTTCTGCACAAAATATTAGCAGGCAAACATTTTCTGCTAATGCTACAGGTTCTATAAATAATGCTTTAGATCAATTGGGTAACCAAACAAGTTCAGGTACAATTTCAGGAGGTGCAAATGAACAAGGTTTAGTATCTCAATTCTTAAGATTAAATTATGATTTTGGAGGAAAATATTTATTGACTGCAACAGCAAGAAGAGATGGATCTAGTAGATTTGGAGAAAAAAATAAATATGGACTTTTCCCTTCTGCATCTGTTGGTTGGCGTATTTCGGAAGAGAATTTCCTAAAAGACATTCAACAAATAAGTGATTTAAAATTAAGAGCTAGTTATGGAAGTGTTGGAAGCCAGGAAATAGGTAACTTCTTATTCGCTGCATTAGCTAGTCCAACACAAGCAGTATTTGGAAACGCATATCGTCCTGGTGTTGCTCCAAATCGTTTCCAAAATGAAGATATACGTTGGGAGGTTACCAATACCTTAGATTTAGGTTTAGATTTAGGTTTATTTAATGGACGTTTAAATTTCACAGTTGATTATTATTCAAAATTAACTAAAGGGTTATTAGGTCTTGCGCCACTTTCTGTAATTTCTGGAGTTGGTAATGGCTATACGTCTAATATTGGATCTATTAGTAACAAGGGGATAGAGTTTGCAGCTAATGTTCAAGTAATTAATAATAAAAATTTTAAATGGAACGTAGATTTTAATATTTCTACTAATGTGAATGAAGTTAAAAGCCTAGGAGATCAGCCTTTTATAAACGGTGCGCCTACTTCTAGAACTCCATTTATAAACCGTACTCAACCCGGTCAGCCTATAGGTGCATTTTATGTTTTACGTAATAATGGAATGTACACAACTTGGGCAGAGGCTAGTGCTGCACTTCCTTATACAATCACAGCTCAGCCTTATTTTACTCCAGGAGATTATAGAATTGTTGATACTAATGGCGATAATAGGATCACGGACGATGATCGACAATTTGTTGGTTCTCCATTTCCTGATTATTTTGGAGGATTTAATACCAGTTTGTCATATAAAAATTGGACATTTAGCGTATTTGCGCCATTTCAAGTAGGTAATTTAATCTGGAATCAACCATTTTTACATAATTCAACATTTGAAGTAAACGCTACACGTTTTATTTACAATAATCGATACATACCAAGTAATCCAACTCAACAAACACTTATTCCTGTACCAAGAGCAAACAACCCATTAACACCATCAGAATTATATCTTCAAGATGGTTCATTTTTAAGAATCCGATCTTTAACTCTTGCGTATGATTTCTCATCCAAAGAATTAAGTTTCCTTCCTAAACAGAGCAGACTTAGAGTTTTTGCGCAAGGAAATAATTTGTTTGTTTTTCATAACTATAAAGGTTGGGATCCTGAGGTTAGTAGTTTTGGTTCAAATGTTATCACCAATGGTATTGATGCAGGGGCATATCCACAGGCAAAATCCTTTAATTTTGGTTTAAATGTTAGTTTTTAATAAAAAGAGATATGAAAAATATATTCAAATATAGTTTAGCACTTTTATTTAGCACAAGTTTCTTCTTTCTAGGAACTGGATGTAAAAAAATTTTAAATCCAGAACCAATAGGTGAGCAGACATTAGATGTAAACTTTACAACATTTAACGGGTCTTTATCTGCTGTAAATGGAATTTATGCTCAGCTTACTAATGGCGAATTGTATAGGAATGGTAATGCTTTAATGAGCATTGATTACGCAAGTGATGATGTTCAAGATGCCCCAAAAACTGTATCATCAGCTTATAATTTAGTTGATTATTTTGAATTACCAGCTGATAATATTATTTCATTCCGTTTATGGGATAATTTCTATAGAGTTATTTATAGATCGAATGTTGTTATTGAAAGAATACCTGGAGTAAACTTTCCAACAGCTTTTATTAATAATGGAACAGGTAGACCTTTTAAAGATCAGTTTTTAGGAGAAGCACATTTTTTAAGAGCTTTTGCTTATTTTAACTTAGTTAGAATTTTTGGTGGTGTACCTTTACACACTAAAGAAATTAAAAGTGCTACTGAGGTAAATATACCTCGTTCAAGTGTCGAAGAAGTATATGCACAAATCGAAAAGGACCTTAATGAAGCCGTTGCTAAATTACCATTATCTTATAACAATACTGGTGATGGAAATGAAAGAGGTAGGGTAACAAGATGGTCAGCTTTAGCAATGCTTGCTGATGTATATCTAACTCAAAGAAAGTTTGAACTAGCTAAAACAACAGCTTTAGATGTAATCAATAATGGTGCAGCAAATGGTATTTCTCTTAATACAAATTATAGAGATAATTTCTTCGCATTAAATGGTGGCCAAGAGAATACCAGAGAGTCACTTTTTGAAATTCAGTTTAGCAATACAAATTTTGCTGCTAACCAAACTGCACCACAAGGTAATAATTTTGCTAATCTTATGGGACCGGTGAATGATATAGTTGGTGGTGTAGCATCTTTGGCTCGTTATCATCCTACAGATAATAATAGCTTAGTTCCTAATGAATCTGGCTTTTCTGGAGGGCTTATACAAGAATATCAGACTGGTGATTTAAGACTTAACGATAATTTTATTTTAGCTCAAGGCGGACAAGGTTCGAATATTTATTTAACAAAGAAATTCTATGAGCCTGGAAGAGGAACTTCTGGTGCTGGAAATTACCCAGTTTACCGTTTAGCAGAAGTTTATTTAATTTATGCTGAAGCCACGACTGAGTTAGGGGAACCTGATGCCTTATCTATAAACTTAGTAAATCAATTACGTCGTAGAGCCTTCGGATTACCACTTACTACGCCATCTGTAACAGTTGATGTGCCTTCAAATGTTTCTCAATCAGCTTTTAGGGATATCATAAGATCAGAATCTAGAAAAGAGTTTGCAATGGAGAATAAGCGTTGGTTTAACTTATTAAGATATGGATTTGATTACATGCAAGATGTCTTAGTAAATAAACAAAAGAAAACCTTGTTTAATAGAAATAAAATGTTATTTCCTATTGCTCAAATAGAATTAATAAACAATCCACTTTTAGTTCAAAACCCGCTTTAAGTGTAAGATATAACAGTAAAAATTAAATATTATGAAAAAATTCATAAAAGTTGCTTTTGCGATAGTATTATTTTCATTTACCCTTTATTCTTGTAAAAAAGCAGAAGAGGGTTATGTAGGAGATTATCCAGATAAAGCTAAACTTATTTTTGTTAACGCTGCAGCAAATGGTTCACCAATACCTCAACAGGCTCGTAGAGAAATTGCTATTGCTCCTATTTATAATGGTATTAACTTTAATCTTTTTCCAATAAAATACCCTTGGAGTAATGGTTATAAAGTTTTTGATCCAGGAACATTATCCCTAAGGTTAGATACTGCTTTTCAGCCAGGTAACGACCCCGCGGGACCATCTGCTCCTGTTGGAACTTACAACTTAAATTTAGAGGCGGATAGTTATTATTCAATTTACGCAGTGGGTACAACTCATAACGTTGATACGTTTTTTGTGAAAGATAATATTGACTTCCCAACTCCCGGAAAAACTAAAATTTTGTTTCTCAATTTATCACCAGACGCTGGTCCTATAGATATTGTTAATAATGCTACTGGGGCTATTATGGTTTCAAATATGACTTATAAGCAACGTAGAGCTTACATAGAGGTTGATCCAGGTACTTATAGTATGCGTATGAATGTGGCAGGTACAACAACCCAAATTAGAAACGTAAAAACAGGTATGATCATTTCACCAAATAGCGTGTACACCGTTTTTGTTACTGGTTTAAGAACTGCACCTTCACCTGGTAATACTCCTGCTAGTCAATTGATTCAAATCAATTATCACGCAAATAGATGGACACCTTAAAAAAATAATAGTTGGTTCATAATAGTTTAAGTGAAAATTAAGCTAAAAGCCTTCCTTCGGGAAGGCTTTATTTACTACAAATAGCTGTAAAAATTAGTTGTTTAATGGCTTTAAAAGCTAGAAAAGAAAAAAACATAAGGTTGCTGCATGTACTATAGATATTATTTAAGCCTATTCGTTTCCTGCCTTTTTTCTTTAAATGTTTTTGCACAAAACATCAAATTAGAAAACGATGCCTACAAAATTTACAGTAAGGATAAAACCATTATTATTACAAAAAAGGCCGGCAATATAAGCCGAGTATTAAATCCTCAAATTGATTTTTATTTTTCCGATTTAGCTGTAACGACGAATTACGAGAACGCTAAAGAAATACCTTATCCGGTATTGGGCTGGAAGAAAAATGAAAAGGATAGTGGTTTAACCAATCCAAAAGATATAGCCAGAAAGAGCCTTTTAGAAATTCAAGCTATTAAACTGCTTCCTTCTGCTATTGAAATTAAATATAAATCCAACGCTTTAGCAGTTGTTTCCTGCTTGGTTACTTTGCCAAACGGCAATGAATCACCAATTATCGAGTTAAACATTCAATCTAAAAGGAGGGGCTACTATGCTGCTACCTTTAAGGGTTTGCCTCAACATCACCCAGATTCGCTATCATTTTTATATCAACCCTTACTGTGGTCGTGGAAACGATTTCCTCAAGAGGTTTATTATACACCAGAGTCATACTGCACAACAGCAGCCAGCTTTGTTAATACAGGTTCGTTTACAGAGGGTATAGCGCCCGATGTTTCTGAAATACCTTACCGCTATGCCACACTAGGCAACTCTCGATTTGCCATAAATCTTAGAAACGATAATGGCAAAGCTCAGCCATCCATTATGTTTCCGGTTTTAGGTAGTGATAGTTCATTGTTAAAGAAGGGGCAAAAATTAAAATTCAAAATGAGGTATTTTATTTATGATGGCACTTGGCAACAAGCCTTGCCAGCATTATATAATGATGTACTTCACTATAAGTTAGAACGTCAAAATGCTTTGGTGAGTTTAAATCAAACTATCAATAATATGCTGGATTTTGCCATGAATGATTTATATGGCGGATGGATACCAGAATTAAAGGGATCTGATTATCAGTTTGATGTGCCAGGTTCTGTAAAGAACGTATCGGCTATGCATGCCTTAGCTTTGGCTATGCTTACAGGCGATAAACAAATTTATACCCGACGAGCATTACCCATGATGGAGTACATGATGTCGAGAGAAAAATATTTATTTTCTATAAAAGATGGCGTTCAGCCTCAAAATCCTTCCCATTTTTTAACTGGTCCTTGTGCCGAAATTGGAGAATTGTCAGGTTTACATATTTTAACTAACGGACAAACCAGTGCTTTTTATGAAGAATTGAAAAGGATTTTTGGCAAACCAAGAAAGCTCAACCTTAATACCGAGACCGGTGGAGGAAGTTGGCAAGATTACCTTGCAAAATATCGTGTAAGCAAAGATAAAAACGATTTGCTAAAAGCTGAAGCTGGTGCTAATGATTACTTAAAGCAGGTTTACGACCAATATTCATCTACTTTTAAAGATGATCCAGGTTTGAAAGATAAACAAGCAGCTTTTTCTACTGATTTTGGCTATCGTATTTATGATTTAACCGAACTTTTTGAACAAACTCAAAATAAAAGATTTTTAGATGCAGCAGTAACCGGAGCTAGGCAATTATTACTGTGGACAAGGAGTAACCCTATGGCTCCAGATTCCAATATTTTGGTGAATCAAGGAGGAAAGGTAAATAGCGTATTTCCGGGCAAACGTTTAGGGAATACCGACTATGGTTTTACTACCATGGATATGACTAGCTATATACAAGAGCAAAAAGTTCCTGCTTGGCATACCTCCTTAGCAGGCCTACTACCCGAGCAGCCTTCAACATATATGTATGGGCCCGTAATGCTATCACACCATGCTGCATGGTTATTAAGGTTAGGTTCTTTAGCAAAAGATTCTTTACTGATCAATGCTGGCAGAAATGCGATCCTAGGGCGTTATTCAAACTTTCCGGGTTATTATTTTACCTCACTTCATACCAACGTATATCAGCAATATGATTACCCTTTGCATCCCTATATTGATATAAAATATAATGCTACTTTTTACAATCATATTTGGCCACACCTAGCGTTGCTAACTGATTTTTTAGTTACCGATTTTCACACCCGATCATTAGGTAAAATAAATTTCTCTTCTGTTTACGCTCCTGGATATGCTTTTTTAACCAGTAAAGTTTATGGCCACAAACAAGGAGATTTCTTCTCTGATAAGGATGTAAATATTTGGATGCCTCGTAATGCCATACAATCTGCTAGTGTAGCATTTAACTATTTATGTGGTATCAAGGATAATGATTTTTGGATTGCCCTTGCCAATACTTCAAATCAAGGAATAAATGAAAAAATTAGATTAAATCCTTCCATTATTCCTTGGAATACCGATGAAGTTTATCAGGTGGAAATTCACCAAACCGATGGAAGTATTTCTAAAGCGGTATTTGTAAATGGCGAATTATCGATTAAACTAAAGCCTCAAGGCCTAACTGCTTTTAAAATTAAAGGCTTAAAGGTTGATGTGCCTTTTAAGAACTTAAATAATTTCAATAAATCAATTCCTGAAAATAGATTCTCCAGAGAGGTGGATTCATCCTCTGTTTGGGGCACTACAACAGCGATGATTATTCAGACATTTTCCGGCTTTGCAGATTTCTATCTTTTTTCTGATCGTACAGAAAAAAATTGGGCAAGTGCTACGCTTTATTATAAAAAAGGTAATAGCCAGTGGAATACAATATCTGATATCTCCTATCCTTTTGAATTTGATGTTAACCTTACGGATCCCGCTCAGGAAATATACTATAAGCTAAAAATCAAAGATATCAATGGAGTTGAACATGAATCAGTGGTGAAACGAATTAATTATTAAAAATGAACTCAATTATTGACACGGTTGTCATAGTCGTTTTTTCGGCCTTTGTGCTAGGTATAGGGATGATGTTTGCTCGTACGGGAACAAACTTAAAGTCTTTTTTTGCGGGTGGAGAAGCTGTACCTTGGCCAATAGGCGGTCTTTCCCTTTTTATGTCATTTTTCTCCGCCGGTACTTTTGTTGCATGGGGATCTATTGCTTATCAGTATGGTTTTGTATCCATTACCATTCAATGGACCATGGCCGTGGGCGCCATGGTTACTGCATTTTTCCTGGCTCCCAAATGGAAAAAAACAGGGAATTTAACAGCCGCCGAATTTATTAAGCAACGTTTGGGAATAACCGCTCAAAAAACTTATGTAAATATCTTCTTGGCCGTATCCATATTTAGTAAAGGTGTGGTTTTATATCCGGTAGCTAAGCTGGTTTGTGCCTCTTTGGGCTTTCCCTTAATGCCTACAACGGTGGTTTTAGGTTTCCTAATGATATCCTACACAGCGGTTGGGGGTTTGTGGGCAGTGATGGTTACCGACATTTTGCAATTTGTTGTGCTTTTAGCAGCAGTACTTATTGTTTTGCCTTTAACCAATGAGGCAGCAGGTGGCTGGAGTTCCTTTGTACAAAATGCTCCCGAAAATTTCTTTAACGTATTTAATGGCGAGTTTAATGCTTGGTTTATAGTGGCCTTTAGTATTTACCATATATTTTTTATTGGTGGAAACTGGACTTTTGTGCAACGTTATACCAGTGTAGATACACCAGTTTCAGCAAAAAAAGTAGCCTTATTATTTGGAGCACTATATATCATAAGTCCGGTTATTTGGATGCTCCCACCTATGATGTTTAAAGTGATTGACCCTTCCATCATGGACGCCGAAAATGCTTACCTATATGTGTGTAAAATGGTGCTTCCGCCGGGTTTAATGGGCTTAATGCTTACAGGAATGTATTTTTCCACATCTGCAACCGCAAATACCACACTCAATGTAGCATCCGCAGTGTTTACCAATGATATTTATAAAAGCTTAATTAATCCCGCTGCTACGGATAAACAATTGATGAGGGTAGCAAGATTATCATCTTGGGCATTTGGCATAGGGATGATTTTAATCGCCTTAATTATTCCTGCCATCGGCGGTATGGTTGAGGTGGTGTTAAGCATTGCTTCCATTACTGCCGGGCCATTACTGGCACCTCCAATTTGGGCTTTGTTTTCTAAAAAATTGAGTGGAAAAGTTACGCTACAAATCACCATTTCAACACTGCTTCTCAATTTATTCTTAAAGTTAATTTTCCCTATGATAGCTGGATTTAGCTTTAATAGGGCTGAGCAAATGATTATGGGAATAGGAATTCCTTTTCTGTTATTGTTGATTAACGAGTTGTTAATCAAAAAACCATCATCAGATTATTTAAGCTATTTAGAGACAAAGACCGCACAAAATAACGAATCTGAGCCTACACAAGAAGAAGTTAAAGAAGTGAAAGTGCAAAACCGATTTGGGCTTCGGGTTATAGCTGGATCATTAGCATTTACAGCTTTATTAGTATTTATTTTATCCTTTATTACTACTGCCGGCAAAGCCCTTACTGCGGGTGTCGCAGTATTTATTCTACTAGCTGCTATTATTCCTTTGCGGGCATCAAAAAAAATTAAAATCAATGATTAAAGATTATATACCTGAGAAAAGAGTACTTAAAAATGTTGAATTACAAGCCGATTTGGTTGTAATAGGAGGAGGTTTGGCGGGCGTTTGTTGCGCAGTTACTGCGGCTCGTTTAGGCGTTAAAGTTATATTAGTACAAGACCGTCCGATTTTAGGTGGAAACTGCTCTTCTGAAGTTAGGTTATGGGTATTGGGGGCTACCTCTCATATGGGTAATAATAACCGTTGGGCAAGAGAGGGTGGTTTGCTAGATGAAATCATGTTAGAAAATGCTTATCGGAATCCAGAGGGTAATCCATTAATTTTTGATACTATTCTTTTAGAGAAAGTAGTAATAGAAAATAATATAACTCTTTTATTAAATACTGCTGTTTATGATTTAGAAAAATCAGATATAGATACTATTGAGAGTGTTACGGCCTTTTGTAGTCAAAATTCAACTACTTATAAATTATATGCACCCCTTTTTACAGATGCATCAGGCGATGGTATTGCAGGGTTTTTAGCTGGTGCAGCTTTTAGAATTGGAGCTGAAAGTAAAGAAGAGTTTGGAGAAAAATTTGCTCCAGATAAAAGTTATGGTGAGCTATTAGGACATTCAATATACTTTTACTCTAAGGATGTTGGTAGGAAAGTGAAATTTGTACCTCCTTCTTATGCTTTAACAGATATAAAGCAAATACCAAGATATAAGAAAATTAATACTAAGGATTATGGCTGTAGATTATGGTGGATAGAGTACGGTGGTAGGTTGGATACAATACATGAAACTGAAAAAATAAAATGGGAACTGTGGAAGGTAGTTTATGGGGTATGGGATTATATTAAAAACTCAGGAGAGTTCCCAGAGGCAGAAACTATGACCCTAGAGTGGGTTGGTACCATACCAGGAAAAAGAGAAAGCAGGCGTTTTGAAGGAGATTATATCTTAAAACAACAAGATATTATAGAACAAAGTATTTTTGAAGATACTGTAGCATTTGGGGGATGGTCTATTGATTTACATCCAGCAGATGGTGTTTATAGCGAAAAACCAGGATGTAACCAGTGGCATAGTAAAGGGATATTTGGGATACCCTACAGATGTTATTTTTCAAGGAATATTAATAACCTATTTTTAGCAGGCCGCATTATATCTGCTTCACATGTTGCATTTGGTTCTACAAGGGTAATGGCTACAAATGCACACGGAGCACAGGCTGTAGCTGTAGCTGCATACATAGCTAAGAAGTATCAGGTTAACCCTAGAGAGGTCGGACAAAAATATCTTTTTGAATTACAAGAAGAGTTGTTAAAAATAGGACAGCATTTACCTCATCAAAAACTAAAGGATAAAAATAATCTTGTTCATCAGGCACTTGTTATTTCTGCTTCCTCAACTTTAAGTTTATCGGAAATACCAGCTTCAGGAGTGTTTACTGATCTAAAGAACGGTGTTGCGCAAATGTTACCCTTTCATAAGGGGCAATTGCCTACTATTGAGATAGAAGTTAATGCACTTGAAGATACCTCGCTGATTATAGAATTAAGAAAAAGTTCAAAGATTTATAACCATACACCTGATGTTTCTATTAGTAGTATCACCTATCAATTAGTAGCAGGTAAGCAAAACATTTCCATTGTTTTTGATAAAGAGTGGGAAGAGGATGCCTATGGCTTTATTTTGTTTCATCAAAATCCTTTGGTTCATTTACCATTAAGTAATCAACGCATCACAGGAATATTATCTGTTTTTAATAAGATAAATCCAGCAGTTTCTAATTATGGTAAACAAACACCCACAGAAGATATAGGTGTTGATACATTTGAATTTTGGTGTCCAGAGAGAAGACCTGCAGGGAAAAATTTAGCTATGAAGTTTGGAAAACCAATTCAAATGTTTAAGATTAACAATCTTTTGAATGGCATTCAACGACCTGTTTCTACTCCAAATGCTTGGGTTGCCGCTTTTTCAGATAAAAAGCCTTCTTTAAAATTAGAATGGAAATCTCCTATAATGATAAAAGAGATTCAGCTTTCATTTGATACCGATTTTGATCATCCTTTAGAAAATGTTTTGATGCATAACCCAGAGGAAGTGATGCCTTTTTGTATCAAAAATTATAAAGTATTTGATGATGAAGATAAGCTCATCTATCAAAAAAAAGGTAACTATTTAACCCTTAACACTATCAAATTAGATCAGCCTTTAAATACCAAAAGCATCCGTTTTGAGTTAGAACATCCTTCGGATGATGTGCCGGCAGCCTTATTTGAAATTAGATGTTACACAGCTAATACATGATATTATGATTTTGACGAATAAAGTAGTAAGTTTATTTAGTTTACTTTTAATGATAGCTTCTTTAAGTTATGCAGGCGAAGTAAAAGACGGTATATACAGTATCCGTTTTAGAGCTTATGATTACGAGCGTCATAATATTTGTATAAAAGATCAGGCCTATTCAATAAAATTAGGCCTTGATACGATTATTAACTGGGCTGATACTAAATGGCAGATAAGTTTTTCAAAAGAACTTAATAAGAGTAAATCAGACTCAGAAAATTTTAAGCTTAAAGTAACTTGTTTAAGCGATAACGTAAACCAAGTTTCTGTTAGTTTAGAATGGCAACAATATAATTGGGATGCTAAAAATTTTGTTTTAATGCCAGGGGCAGTTTACAACGGTAATAAATTTTTAGCCAGAAAAATACCTTACTCACCCAGAATATTATTACCACAAGATGCAGGTCTGGATGCCCCTATAGTAATTTCTGATGTTCCAAGATTAAATCTAGAAGAAGGATTTTCAAGAATTCAAGAGCGAAGCGGAGGAATGAGTTTTCCTTGTATTGCCTTCTTAGATACTCTTAATAATAGAAGTCGATTTTTAATTGCGGAACAAGGAAATGAACTAGGTGATTATGGTTTTGAAATAGAAGAGAATAGATCTAGAGCAGTAGCTTATTTAAGAGTTAGTTCACCATTAGTAAGAGAATTACATAGGTATAGCATTGGTAATACCCATACACCTTCTTATGATAAAGGTCATGTTTTTAAAAAGGGAGAAAGTATACAAATAAAAGCACAATTATATACATTACCAGCTTCCAATATAAAGAGCTTTTATCAGAATTATTTCAATATTCATCAACAAGTTTTAAAAACTGCCCAGCCAGTTCGTTTAGATCTGCCATTATCAAAAGCTTACAGTTTGATTGAGAAAAAGTATAACCAATTCAATTGGAATGCAAATCAGCAGTTTTATGGTATTGATTCCCATACGGGAAATAAAAAATGGAAACCAGGATGGGTAGGTGGGCAAATTACAGCTTATGCTTTAACTTTTGGCGCAGATACTACAAGAAATAGGATAATCAAAGAAAATAATTGGTTTTTTCCAGCAGGTATAAGCCCTTCAGGTTTTTTTTATGAGCGATGTGAAGATGGTATAAAATGGATTAGTGGAGATCCAAGTAAATTTCATACTAAAAATTGGCATCTTATAAGAAGTAGTTCGGATGCTCTATATTATACTTTTAAGCAACTTGAATTACTAAAGAAGGATAAAAGTATTCCGCAAAATGATTTCAATAAATGGGTTAAAGGAGCAAAAACTGTTTCAGACGCATTTGTAAGAAATTGGAAAAGATATGGTCAATGGGGACAGTTTGTAGATAGTGAAAATGGTGTTATCGTTGTTGGTGGTTCTGCAAGTGCAGCCATTACACCCGCAGCCTTAGTTTATGCTTCTTCGTGGTTTGCTGATACTGTTTATCTGAATGTAGCAAAACAATCTGCTCGATATTACTATCAAGAGTTTATAAAAAAAGGAATCACAACAGGTGGTCCTGGAGATGCACTTCAAAGTCCTGATAGCGAAAGTTGTTTTGGTTTGATAGAATCTTTTATGACACTTTATGATTGCACAAAAGAGAAGGAATGGATTACCTATGCAGAGGAAACTGTAAACCAATTTAGTACTTGGGTAATGCCTTACTCATTTCAATTTCCAAAAGGAACTTTAATGCATCAATTGGGAGTATCTACGGTGGGTACAGTTTGGGCTAACGTACAAAATAAACATGCGGCACCGGGTATCTGTACTGCTTCTGGATTAGCACTTTTGAAATTATATCAGGTTACTAAGAAAGAAGAGTATTTATTGCTACTCAAGTTAATCACGCAATCAGCACTACAATATGTTTCTCATCCTGATAAACCTATTGCTAAGCAACCTTTTGGTTTTGTAGATGAACGAATAAGTACTACAGATTGGTACGAAGGAATTGGAGAAATAGAAGGTCTTTCAACATGGGCTGAAGTGGCTATTCTACTCATGGGGGCAGAATTACCTAGTGTTTTTATAGATCAAAATCGATTATATGTATTCGACCATGTAGAAGCTGAGCTCCAAACCACAGCAGGTAAAGGGGTACTAGAAATACGCAATCCAACAAATTATGAAGCTAAGGTAAAGATTTCCATAGGACAACTAAAATCTAATGAAATATTACCCTATCAAACAATAGAGTTAAAGCCTAAAGAAAAAATTAGATATCAACTCCACAAAAAGGGTTGGCTTATCAAAATGAATTAACTAATACTAATCAAATTATACTCATTTTATGAAATCTTTTTTTACTCAAATGAAACGAGTAGACCATTTAAAATGGCTTATACTCTGTTGGTGTCTTTTGACAACCATGAAAGTAAACGCAGCTACCTTTACAGTAAGTAATACTGATGATACAGGTGCGGGTTCTTTAAGGCAAGCCATTACAGATGCTAACGCAACTGTTGGGCCACACACTATTAATTTCAGTATACCATCAGGTAGTATCATTAATTTAACTAGTGGAGTTCTACCAACCATCAATGTAAATATCGTTTTTGAAGCTCCTGCTGGACGTATCACTGTAACTAGAAACAGCGTAACTAATTTCAGAATTTTCGCAATTTCTGCTTCTAGAACAGTTGTTATAAAGAATCTGGTTATTAGCAATGGTTTCTCAACATCAGAAGGCGGCGCTATTGAAAACTTAGGTAATTTAAGCATATATAATAGTATTATAGAAAATAATACTACAAGTGGCTCTGGTGTACATGCTGGTGCTATAGCTAATAGAGATAACGCTGCTTTATACCTTTATAATTGTGTTTTAAGAAATAATACTAGTTTAGGAGGTATTGGTGGGGCTATAATTTCTAGAACAGGAGCTATCTTAAGGATATATAACTCATTATTAGAAAACAACAGTTGTGGTGGTGCTTCAGGGGGTACAACCTCAAGCACTGGAGGAGGCGCTATCGACCATAGGCCAGGCAGCTTAATAACAGGCAACTTGATAGTAGGTACAATCGTCAGAAATAATACTTCTACTAATCAAGGCGGGGCTATTAATCATGTTTCAGGAACTTTAACCATATTGAACTCAACCATAAGTGGTAATAGAACAGTAAGTTCAGGAGGAAGAGGTGGAGGTATTTGTAACCAAACCGGTTCTTCTTTGATTGTTAGAAATTCTACGATTAGTGGTAATACTGCTACCGATAGTGGTGGTGGAGTTTTCTCTCAGGCTACAGTTAATAACTTAGAATTTAGTAATGTTACGATTTCAGGTAATACTTCTGCTACAAATGGCGGCGGTATTGGTGGTACTGTTACTAATGCCATTTTAAATAATTGTACTATTACTGGTAACTCTGTAACTTCTACCACTGGCGCAGGTGGTGGTGTACGTGTTAATGGGGGTAATATGGAGATTAATTATACCATTATAAAGGGTAATACTTCTAATCATGCTACTGCTGGGGCAAATGAGGCTGATCTGAATGGTAACCGTTTTTCTAGATTTGGCAGAAACATTATTGCTTCTGCAACAAACCCACCAATTGGAAGCTGGATAACAATACCTGGAACATCTACACCTTCTGTTACTACAGGTAATATTGTTACAGATGCGAATATTAGTACTATATTAAATCCTGTTTTAGCCACTAACGATGCTAGCACATTAACCCATGCTTTGTTAGTAAACAGTATTGCCATAGACCCTGCAACGGCTTCAGGATATACTTCTATTTATGATCAAAGAGGCTTTGTTAGAAATGGAGCTATTGATATTGGAGCTTTTGAATATAATGCACCAATTGCAAGTTTAACTACAAATGCTGTAACAGACATTAGAACTGCTACAGCACTGTTTAATGCTTCTTTAAATACAGGAAATTTAAGTTCAAAGGTCAGTTTTGACTACGGTCTATCAACAGATTATGGATTAGAAACCATAACTTTTACAAGTACAGGTGGAAGTGTAAGTATTTCAGCAAATACAGCGTCTTTAACGCCTAATACATTATATAATGTGAGAGCAAAAGCAGTATATGGTCTTAATGATGAGTTTATATTATATGGAGCTAACCAGACTTTTACTACACCGTCTATAAATTTAGCCCCTGTATTGACTATAGCTGATGCAGATTTGTTAATATATACCAGTTTAGCCTCTGATATTTTAATTGATAATAGTTTAACTATTACTGATGCAGACAATACTACTTTAGTAGGAGCTACAGTACAAATAACAGAAAACAGTAAAAGTGACGAAGATGAGTTCTCTTTTACGCCTGTAGCAGGTATTACCACATCTTTTAATGCAAATGCATCTGGAGGTGCTTTGTTGACACTTAGCGGAGTTGCTTCTCTTGCTGATTATCAAACCCTTTTAAGAAGCCTCAAGTATGTGAATTCTAAAGGAACTAATGCAACTTATTCGGCAAGAAGAATATTAATTAAGGTAGATGATGGTTTAAACTTTAGTTCAGATAGTAGAAGAATCGACTTGAGTTTTTCAGAAAATAGTCCGTTATTAAGAAATATAGAGAATACTCCTTTAGCATATTCTGAAGATGTAGGCCTCCAAAATATTACTGCTACTATGGCGCTTTCAGACCCAAATAGTACCGATATGACTGGTGGTACAATACAAATTGGTAATTTTATTTCAGGAGAAGATGCTTTAGCTTTTACTGACCAAAATGGTATTACAGGTTCTTTTAATACTAGTAATGGAGTACTAACGCTAACTGGTACATCTAGCATAACCAACTATGAAACTGCTTTAAGAAGTGTTAGATATGTCAATAACAGTGGAAATCCTAGTACAATTGTAAGAACTATTAGTTTTCAAGTTACAGATGGCACTTACAATAGTAATACAATAGTTAGAAATATTGCTATAACAACTATTAATGATGCACCTGTGCTAGCCGGCATTGAGAGTACAGGTTTAACTCATCAAGAGAAGAGTGTCGCTGTAAATATTTCATCAAATATTGTTTTAACAGATGTAGATAACACAACGATAACTAGTGCAACTATAACAGTATCTAATAATTATAAAAACGGACAAGATATTTTAAGTTTCGCTAACACTAATAGTATAAGTTCTAGTTGGATACCAGCAACGGGAACTTTAATTCTAACCGGTAATGCTTCATTAGCTGAATATCAAACTGCTTTAAGAAATGTGAAATATTATCAAGGGAGTAACTATGATTTTTCAGGATTGGAAAGAACAATAAGTTTTACGGTAAACGATGGGGCGCTTAATAGTAGTAGTATAAGTAGAACAATTACCCCTACTCAAAAAACTGTAATAAACTTTAATTATGCGGAGGCATTGCAAAAATCTTTATTCTTTTATGAGGTACAACGTAGTGGGGCTTTACCAAGTGTAAGAGGAAATTTACCTGGCCAAAATAGAGTTGAATGGCGTGGGGATGCTTTATTAAATGATGGCTCTGATGTAGGAAGAGATTTAACTGGTGGTTGGCATGATGCTGGCGATACATATAAGTGTGCCGCAACAATGGCTTACGCAGCTTCTTTTTTAGCATGGAGTGGGTTAGAATACAGTACTGTATATTCAACTACCAATCAAACAGGATATTTATTAGATAATTTAAAGTTTATAAATGATTACTTTATCAAATGTTTTACAAACGACCAGCCGGGAACATATGAGTTTTACTCACAGGTAACGGATGGAAACTTTGCGCATAATCACTTTGCGGCTCCAGAACTTTTAGACTTTATGTTTGCACCTGGGGCTAATAAATCTTATAAGATAGATGTTACTTGTAAAGGTTCTGATATTGCTGGACAAGTAGCAGCAACGCTAGCTTCATCTTCTATCGTATTTAGAAATGCGGGTGATACTAACTATGCAAATTTATTATTAGATAAAGCTCGTAAAATGTTTGATTTTGGAGATGCTTATCGTGGAGTTGATGGACATAGAAATGCAGTAGGAGTAGTAACTACCACAGAAAACTATTTTTATAGAAGCTCTCATTATTTTGATGAAATGATGTGGGGTGCTATTTGGTTACATAAAGCAGAGTTAGCAGCATCAACTAACGGTTACACTGATAATTATTTAAATAAAGCGAATGAATACTATAATCTTTCGCCTTCACCTGAAACGAATTACGCTCATTTTTCAGAATTATTTTTTGGTAATCTTGCCCCTGCTGCTTTCACACTTCTGGTGAAAGAAACCACAGGAACAACACAGACAACCTATAGAAGAAGGGTAGAAAGATGGTTAGACTGGTGGACAATAGGATATACTGATAAAGTAAAATATACTCCTGGTGGTTTAGCTACTAAAACAGAAGATGCAACTAGAACTGTTTTTGCTCCTTTAAGATATAGTACTAACCAAGCTTTCGTTGCAGGTATATATAGTGATTGGATGATAGATGGTACTGGCGTAGATGGAGCCACTGCTCCAAGCGCATCTCCAGCAATTAATACAACTATAAACCGTAAGAATATATATGATAGTTTTGCACAAAGTCAGATTAGATATGTTTTAGGAGATAATCCATATAACAGAAGTTATGTTATAGGAATGGGGCCAAATCCATGGAACGCTCCTCACCACAGAGCAGCTTTAGGTGGTTGGGCAGGTTTCGAACACCTAACAGTAGGTAAACCTCAATATAATGTTACCCAACCAAGGCATATTTTATATGGTGCATTAATGGGGGGGCCTGGGACAGCTGAAAATGGCAATCCATTAGATTTTTTTGATTTATCTGTAAACAATATTGCTACTTTTAGAACTAATGAGGTCGCATTAGATTTTAACGCAGGTTTACCGGGAGCATTTGCTCGGATGTACGTTAGAAATCCTGGTAATGGTTCGCAATTAGCTAATTTCCCAACACCAGAAGTCAGAGATGATGAAATTTTTACTGAGGCTCAAATCAACTCCCAATCTGCAACCTCTATTAGTATTAAAGCACAGGTAAACAATAGAACAGCTTGGCCTGCTAGAGTTACTGATAAACTTTCAACACGTTACTATTTCACATTAGACCCATCAATTAATGTTTCATCTTTAGTAGTAACACAAGGGACTGTAACTCCAAATACAAATACAGAAGGAGGAACTATATCACCAATTACTCATTTTTCTGGTGATATCTATTATGTAAAAGTTGATTTTACCGGAAGAAAAATATTTCCTGGAGGTGTAATAGGGGGTGTTTCTTTAAACAATGTATATTGGATGCGTGAAGCTAATTTTACAATTACAGGTCCTTCTGGATGGAATAACTCTAACGATTGGTCTTTCAATGGTTTGAGTCCATTGAGTACATCGGTACCTACAAAAACACAACAGATGCCGGTTTATGATAATGATGTGCTTATTTATGGTGTAGAACCAGCCTTGGTATTACCTGTTGCTTTAAAAAGTTATGAAGCAAAAGCAGAGGGTTCTCGTACTAAATTAGAATGGATAACTGTCTCAGAGACAGATAATGACTATTTTATAGTGGAACGTTCTACTGATGGTGTAAACTATACTTTATTAACAAGAGTAAAATCTGTTAATAACAATGGAAATAGCTATACGGTTTATGATAATAATCCTTTTTCAGGAAATAATTATTATAGATTAACTCAAGTAGATAAAGATGGTAAAATGGAAGAACTTGGTATTAGAACGGTTAATTTTAAGCTAGAAAGTACCATTAAACTTACAGTTTTTCCAAATCCTACTTCTGATGTAGTGAACTTTTCCATTCATAATTATGAAGGCAATGAGGTAGAACTATCTCTTTATGATATAACAGGTAGATTAATTCATTCAGAAAAAGTAAATCGTCAAAATGGATTAAAGCAGACTATGCAAATGAAAGAAAAGCCTGTTGCGGGACAATATATGTTACACTTTAAGGGTAAAAACCTAAATGAAGTTAAAAAGCTAGTAATTATGTAAATGGTAATTTGAAATCATTTATGTCTTAAAGAAAAAGAGGTTGTCTCATATGATTATTCTATTTCATATCGAGCATAGTTGATGATTTTTTCGAGTATATCAGAGAAAATTTTAGCTCTATTTAATATGAAAAATAAAATTTTCAAGACAATCTCTTTTTTATATCCGTAATAAAAAATAAGAAATATCATTTAAAGATTTGCCAAGTTATTAAAGTTTTAACATTAAAAATGGGCTAATTTAGTCGTTTATACCCTATATAAATAATATATTAAAAATCATGAAAATCAAATTCGCTTGCTTATTATTAAGCTTATTTATTACAACCACAGGTATTGCACAAAAAAAATATGAACCTACTTGGGAATCTATAGATAGTAGGCCAGTACCACAATGGTTTCAGGACGCTAAATTTGGAATATTTATTCATTGGGGTGTTTATTCTGTACCATCTTATATTCATATCAATAGAGAAGGTTCAGTTTATGATTGTTATGCAGAATGGTATGAAATTCTAGCTATGTCTAAACCTGGTCCAAGTAGAGATTTTCACGATAAAAATTATGGTAAGAACTTTGGATACAGACAATTTGCGCCAATGTTTAAAGCAGAGTTATGGAATCCAGATAAGTGGGCTACCCTTTTTAAAGATGCAGGAGCGAAGTATGTTATCTTAACTTCTAAACATCATGATGGTTATACATTATGGCCATCTACAAGTAAATATTCTAAAGGATGGAACGCTATGGAAGTTGGACCTAAGAGAGATTTAGTTGGCGATCTTACTAACGCTGTAAGAGCTAAGGGTTTAAAAATGGGCTTATACTATTCGTTAATGGAATGGGAGAGTACGCCTACCACCAGACCTGGCAATTTTAATGGGTATTATCTTCCGGATTCTATCGTATCTAAGTATAAAATCCCAGGAGATAAGATGATTTCTGAACATATTGTTCCGCAAATGAAAGAATTAGTGATGAAGTATCAACCTGCTATCATTTATCCTGATGGAGATTGGGATGAGGACTATAAACGTTTACAAAGCTTAGAATTTTTAAGTTGGTTGTATAACAATGCACCAAATAAAGATGAAGTTGCAGTAAATGACAGATGGGGGAAAGTAAGAGGAGAGCATGGTGGTTATTATTCTAGAGAATATGCAGATACTGATGAAGTAAATAACGAACATCCATGGGAAGAAATTCAAGGCATGGGCTATTCATTCGGATATAATAGAAATGAGGATATTCATGATTATCGTAGTTCTGAGGAGCTTATACATCTTTTAGTAAATACCGTAGGTAGAGGTGGTAACTTATGTTTAAATGTAGGACCAACTGCAGACGGAAGAATTCCAGTAATTATGGAGCAGAGATTATTGGATATAGGAGAATGGCTAAAAGTAAATGGAGAAGGTATCTATGGTACAAAGGCATGGCATAATCCTGCTGAGGTTAAAAATATAAACTCTAAAGTTGAAACAGAGAAGAAAGAAAAGTCTGCCGCTGAAGCAGCATCAACAAATACTAATAGAGAAGTTTTCTATACTTATAAAGGTCAAGATTTATACATTTTAACTACAAAGTTGCCCCAGAATAATTTAATGGTTAAGGGTCTAACTGTTCCAAAAGGATATAAAATAGAATTATTAGGTACTGAGGTTCTTCCAAAATACAAATCAAAAGAAGGGAATCTTTATTTAGAAGTGCCTAAAGTAACCCCACAGGCATTTAAAACTAAATATGCTTATGTATTTAAAATAAACGGTGGAGCTTCATTAATTCAGAAGTAAATAAAACAAATAGAATCTTGCCGTCTTTTGTGTAGTTTAAACACAATAAAGACGGCTTTTTTTTGATTACAATTTTCAAAATAAACGTCAATTTAGTTTAAAAAATAGCCAAATTACTTTAGTTAGGCGATTTTGTTAATATATACCTTTATAATTATTAAACCTGAAATTTAGCTTCCTGATTTCTAGGATACTCGATTTAAGTAAAATTTTTATATGATAACAAATAGGAAATATCTAGTTCCATTTATCCTTATTACGTCTCTTTTTTTCTTATGGGGTTTTGCACACAATTTAAATCCTATACTAATACCCCACTTAAAAAAAGCATGTGAGTTAACAGATTTAGAATCCGCACTTATTGATTCTGCTTTTTACATAGGCTATTTCATTATGGCTATACCATCTGGTATATTGATGAGAAGATTTGGCTATAAATCTGGGATTGTTTTTGGACTATTATTATTTGCTTTAGGAGCATTCCTATTTTGGCCAGCTGCTGAATTGAGAAACTTCAGTTTCTTTTTACTTGCCTTATTCATCATAGCTAGTGGTTTGACATTTTTGGAAACAGCAGCTAATCCTTACATAACAGTTTTAGGAGAGCCAGAAACTGCAACTATTAGACTTAATTTTTCACAATCTTTTAATGGTTTGGCAGCCACATTGGCTCCTTTCTTGGGTGGGATATTTATATTATCAGGTGTTCATTTATCTGATGAACAAAAAGGTAGTATGTCTCTTATAGAGAAAGAAGAGTTTTTAAAGCAGGAGGCTTCAAGTGTACAAATGCCTTATTTACTTATAGGTATCCTAGTTTTATTAGTGGCCATCATCATTTGGCGTGTAAAATTACCAGAGATAAAAGTTGATAGTCATCAGAAATTAATGTCAAAAAGTAGTATTTGGAAAAATAAAAATCTAGTTTTCGGAGTAATCGCTCAATTTTTTTATGTAGGAGCACAAGTTTGTGTATCTAGCTTTTTTATCAGATTTATTGGTGAGGCAGCTGGTGTAGCAGAAAAAGATGCGGCTATGTACCTATCGGTTGCATTATTGGTGTTTATGATAGGCCGTTTTGTTGGAACATTTTTAATGAAATACATTAGTCCGAGAGTATTACTGGCCATTTATAGTATAGCTAACGTGATATTATTAATAATGGCTATTAATTTCGGCAATATGCTATCTATTTATGCCCTTATTGGGGTAGAGTTTTTTATGTCTATCATGTTTCCAACCATATTCTCTTTAAGCTTAGATGGCTTAGGAGAAGAGAAGAAAATAGGGTCATCCTTATTAGTAATGGCTATAGCAGGAGGTGCTTTTTTTCCTTTAATTATGGGTAAAATATCAGATATGGTAAATATTCAAATCGCCTATATCGTACCGCTATTTTGCTTTTTAATCGTGTTCTTATTTGCAATTCAATCAAAAGTTAAGTTTAATGAATAGATATTGTTTAGCACTGGATCTTGTAGATGATGATGCTTTAATACAAGAATATGAGCGTTATCATATTAAGATTTGGCCAGAGATAGAAAAAAGTATTAAAGATAGTGGTATACTCAGTATGCAGATATACAGGCTGCACAATAGGTTATTCATGATTATGGAAACGACAGATGAGTTTAGCTTTACTGAAAAAGCAAAGAAAGACCAAGTGAATCCGAAAGTACAAGAATGGGAAACTCTGATGTGGAAATATCAAAAAGCCTTACCCCAATCTAAAGAAAACGAAAAGTGGGTTTTAATGACAAAAATATTTGATTTATAGTAATTTATAAATGAACTCTTTAAATAATAATTATCTCCAAATACATCCATCAGATAATGTTTTGGTAGCATTGCAAGACTTACCAAAAGGTATGGTAATAGCGCATGGTCAAGAAAATATCACCCTATTAGATGACGTTAAAGCGAAGCATAAATTTAGCATCACTAACTTGCTACCAAACGATCAAATTATTATGTATGGTGTGTTGGTAGGTAAAGCAAATGAAAAGATAGCGAAAGGTGCTTTGTTAACCACAACCAATATTAAACATGCCACAAATGATTTTTCTTTAGGTAAAAGAAACATCAACTGGACTTCACCTGATATCCATAAGTGGAAAGAAAGAACTTTTAATGGTTATCATCGGTCTGATGGTTCTGTAGGAACAGCTAATTATTGGTTAGTTATTTCATTGGTTTTTTGTGAAAACCGCAATATGAATATCCTAAAACAAGCTTTAGTAGATAAATTAGGTTATGGTAAAACTACCAGTTATCAATTAAAATCTGATAGACTTATTGAATATTATAAAGCAGGAAAGACAGTTGATGATATTTTAAGCATCAATTTTGATGAAATTAAAACTGATGAGCATAAACCCAATCCTTTATTTCCAAATGTGGATGGAATAAAATTTTTGACTCATGATTTAGGTTGTGGAGGTACACGTAACGATGCCAGAAATTTATGTGGTTTATTGGCCGGATACATCACAAATGCCAATGTTGCTGGTGCTACGGTATTAAGTTTAGGATGCCAAAATGCACAAGTAAGTTTATTAAAAGAAGAAATTTCTAAACGCGATGCAAATTTTTCTAAGCCTTTGTATGTTTTTGAACAACAAGTAGAAGGCACAGAAGAAAACCTTATCAATAAAGCTTTGAAGAGTACCTTTTGTGGTTTAATAGAAATAAATAAATTAACTCGTAAACCGGCATCTTTAAGCAAACTTTGCATTGGTTTAGAGTGTGGTGGTTCTGATGGTTTTTCAGGAATATCTGCTAACCCAGCCATCGGTTACACTTCTGATTTGATAACAGCTTTAGGGGGGTCTGTTATATTGGCTGAGTTTCCAGAGCTATGTGGCGTGGAGCAAGAACTTGCAGACCGTTGTGTAGATGATGAAAATGCGAATAGATTTATAAGTTTAATGAGGTCTTATAATGATAAAGCTGAGGCCTTAGGTTCGGGTTTTTTTGCTAATCCATCACCGGGTAATATCAAAGATGGTTTAATTACGGATGCGATAAAATCAGCTGGAGCAGCAAAAAAAGGAGGTACTTCACCTGTAACTCAGGTATTAGATTATCCAGAAAAAGTTGAAAAATCAGGTCTTGCTTTATTATGTACACCGGGAAGTGATGTGGAGAGTACTACTGCAGTTGTAGGCGCTGGAGCCAATATTGTATTGTTTACCACTGGTTTAGGAACTCCCACAGGTAATCCTATTGCTCCAGTAATTAAACTTTCTACCAATACAGCTTTATTTAATAAAATGCCCGATATCATAGATATTAACTGCGGTTCTATTATCGAAGGAGAGGAGACTATACAGCAAGCTGGAGAAAGAATATTAGAGTATGTGATAAAAGTTGCTAGTGGCGAGGAAATACCAAAATCTGTAAGGCTAGCTCAAGATGATTTTATTCCTTGGAAAAGAGATATCTCTTTGTAAGAGTTTTGTACAATTATCTGCTTAACTAATTAGAAATGAGGATTAAACTTCATTATATACTTTATTGTTCTATCATTTTACAATCTTTAGCTATTAAAGCTTTATCCCAAGAAGCTTATATCAAGCTGCAGGAAAGACTTAAACTAGGTTGGCATACTTATAACCATAGTAGTATACTTAGTTATGTTTATATGCCCGGTAATTTTTCGGTTAAACTAAGCTTAAAAAGTAATAATATTGGATTATATGGTTATATGGGTGATGCCTATATTTCAACAAAAGTAAAAAGACCAGAACGTGTATACCCTATAGCTTATAGTGCAAACGGAGACTATAGTGAAGTTTTACTGACTTATGAGGAGATTGAAGTAAATATTAAATCTGCAAATATTAATAACGAATTATATTTACTGGTCACTCCAATAAAGTATAGCGGACTTAAACCAACTCTAGTTCTAGAAGGTGGTATCTTATGGAATGCAGCGGGTACTGTACAAAAAGATGGTAATATCATCATTGCCCAATTGCCACAGAAAAAAATTCAAGTACAGGCAACCCAACAAGCAATAAAATCTATCTTGCCAATTAATAACCCTTATTTGGCTTTTGATATGGAAGGAAAAATTGGTTTTACAAGTAAAGCCAACTTAACCTTAGCAGATATAGAACAAGCCATTGAAACAGTAAAGTTAAAACATCAAAAAAATCTAGAACAATATAAAAACCAGGCAGAAATGGTTAGTATCATACAAAATGCTATTGGTTTTAATACTACATACGACCCTTTGAATGACAGGGTAATTACACCCGTAAGCAGATACTGGAGCGAATCATTTGGAGGACCGTTTGTATTGTTTGCTTGGGATACCTATTTCGGAGCGTATATGGCTTCACTTTTTAATAAAGATTTAGCCTTTTCTAATGCTATAGCTATTACCAAGAGCTTAACGCCTGGAGGTTTTGTACCTAACTATACTTCCGGAGAGAACAGAATATCTGCTGATAGGTCACAACCCCCCGTGGGTAGCACTATAATTAGAGAAATATATAAAAAATATCCAGAAAAATGGTTCTTAGAATATGTTTTTGATGATTTATTAAGCTGGAACAACTGGTGGGTAAAGAGTAGAGCTACCTCAGAAAATTTATTATGTTGGGGTTCAGATTATTTAGGGGATGCATCAGCAAATACCTGGCAAGCGGCAGCTTATGAATCTGGTTTAGATAACTCACCCATGTTTATTGATGTTCCATTTAATAAAAATACACACTTAATGGACCAAGCAGATGTAGGCTTACAATCCTTATTTATTATGGATTGCGAGGCTTTAGCAGACATCGCCCAAATACTAGGTAAACAAAAAATTGCTAAACAATTAAAAGACAGAGCGGCTATCTATAAAAAGGCATTAGCTAAATTATGGGATCAAGAAACAGGGCAATACTTAAATTATAGAACCGATATTAAAGCATTTAACCCGGTAACTTCTCCCACAAATTTCTATCCTTTACTCATTAATTTACCTACACAATCACAAGCCAATAGGATGATTAGTCATCTAGAAAACCCCGAGGAATATGCTGGAGATTATATCATACCCTCTACACCTAAGAATAATAAGTATTATCAGGAACATGATTATTGGAAAGGTAGAATATGGGCACCTTTAAACTTCTTGGTTTATTTAGGTTTGAGGAATTATGAGACTTCTTTCAAAAAAGAGTTAGTAGAAAAGTCTGCTAAGTTGTTGGTTGACAATTATAAGGCTACTAGAGGTTACGTTTATGAAAATTATCATGCTATAAAAGGTGTTGGTAGGGCCAATGATGAAATCATCAATCAATCTGATAATTTTTACCATTGGGGAGGATTATTAGGCTTTATATCTATAATAGAGGGGGGGTATATGAATAGTCCTTTACAAAGTATAAGTAAGTAACTGCAAGAAAGTGGTAAAAAATCTTTCTAGAAGATAATAAGTATAAGTTTAATTTTTTATTAGATGAATTTAGATTTAAAAGACAAGGTTATTATAGTTTCGGGTGGAGCTAAGGGAATTGGAGAAGGAATAGCAAAAGTTTTGGCGTATGAAGGAGCTATACCTGTAATTATTGGAAGAAATATTCATGATGCTAATAAAGTAGTAGCTGAGATTGAAGATTATGGAGGAAAAGCTTTTGCTGTGCAAGCAGAATTAAGTTCACCAGAGCATTGTAAAAAATCCATCGAAACTGTAGCAGCTCAATTTGGCAAAATCGATGGTTTGGTGAATAATGCCGGGGTTAATGATGGTGTAAATCTAGAGCATGGGAATTATGAAAGATTTATGGCTTCATTGCATAAAAATTTAATTCATTATTACTTATTAGCTCACGAGTGCCTTCCTTATTTGAAAATCTCTAAAGGTAGTATCGTTAATATTGGTTCTAAAACTGCTGAGACAGGTCAAGGAGGAACATCTGCTTATGCAGCAGCAAACGGAGGTAGAAATGCCTTAACCCGAGAGTGGGCAGTAGAGCTTTTAAAATATAATATTAGAGTAAATGCAGTGATAGTTGCAGAATGCTATACACCTATGTATGAAAGTTGGATTAAGTCGTTAGATAATCCAGAAGAAAAGCTAAAAGAAATAACAAATACTATTCCTTTGGGAAACCGTATGACAAGTGCTGAGGAAATTGCAAATATGGTTGTTTTCTTATTGTCTGAGAAATCAGGTCATACTACAGGTCAATTGATACATGTAGATGGCGGATATACACATCTAGATAGAGCACTTAATAAATTAAAATAGGAAATGATGAAAAAATTGTGTTTTAGTTTTTTATTAGTTCTTATAATTCATGCAAGTTCATTTGCGCAAAAAGGAACAGTAAGCAGAAGTTTAGTATTAAAAAGTGCTATTCTAAATAAAGAGATGAAGTACTCTATTTACCTGCCTCTGGATTATGATAAAAATAATGAAACCTATCCAGTTTTGTATCTTCTTCATGGTTATGGAGATAACGAAAATGCTTGGATAGATTATGGTAAGATTTTCGAGTCTCTAAATCAGGATGTGTTAACAAGACTTAATTTTCAAATGATTATTGTTATGCCTGATGCTTTGAAAACTTATTATATGAATAATTATAATGGTTCAGTGAAATATGAGGATTATTTTTTTAAAGAATTTATACCACATATAGAGAGTGTCTACAGAATTAAAAAATCAAAAAATTACAGAGCTATATCTGGTTTATCGATGGGGGGATTTGGCTCTTTTTTATATGCTCTAAAATATCCTGAGTATTTTAAAGTAGTAGCTCCCTTAAGTTCTGCTGTGAGAACAGATGAGGAGTTAGTTAGCATGAAAGATTCTATATACAACCGTTCAGCATATGCTTATCTGTTAGGTAGTAATTTAAAAGGAAGAAAAAGACTCAATAAAACGTGGTATGAGAACGCTATTATCCATTTGATTAATAATAGTGATGCAGATAGCCTGAAAAGTATTAAATGGTACATAGACTGCGGAGATGATGATTATTTATTGAATGGTAATATTTATACGCATCTAGCTCTTGCGCAAAAGAGAATCCCTCATGAATTAAGAATTAGAAACGGTGAGCATAATTGGAAATACTGGCAAGTATCTTTTGTAGACGTATATCAATATATTGCTCATGTTTTCAAAAGTGAGTATAAAGAATAGGTATCTAAAAGGTTGATATGTGACTCGCTTTTGATACATTTTGTACTTATGAATGTCGCATTGGTTCACCATTGATGGTTTTGCACCAGATATACAGCATAACATCAGCTTGGTCCTAGACAGAATAAATAAAGCAAAATTTTTAGTTAAGCCGTAGGTACTGAAGATTACAAAAGAAACTTGGATAGTTAGGAAAATTTTAATAATGATAAATAATTAGTAAAGAATGAAAATATACAAAATAACAGATGGTATTGTAATTGAAGATGAAAAAAACAATTACTATTTAACAAAAGAAGAAAATTTTGATCAGTTTATAAATCAGGAAAATTTATATAATTTTCTTGAGAACAAGATTGTAGGCTTAACCCCTTTAATAGATACAAATTTCCAATCTCAAATACAAGCGCCATTAGTATCACAAGAAGTTTGGGCAGCTGGGGTAACCTATCTTAGAAGCAGAGATGCAAGAATGGAAGAGTCTCAGGAAGCAGCCGGCGCAACTTTTTATGATAAAGTATATGATGCAGAGAGACCCGAAATATTTTTCAAAGCTACTGCACAAAGGGTAGTAGGAACCAATCAAAAAGTAAGAATAAGAAAAGATTCTACTTGGAATGTTCCAGAGCCTGAGCTAACATTACTTATCACATCAACAGGTAAAATTGTTGGTTATACCATTGGTAATGATATGAGTTCTAGAAGTATAGAAGGCGAAAATCCTTTGTATTTACCACAGGCAAAAGTTTACGAGAAATGCGCTGCTTTAGGACCATGTATCTATGTTCCTAGATCTCCTATTTCTCCAGAAACAAAAATCAGTATCATGATAGATAGAGATGGGAATACCTTATATCAAGATAGTGTACAAATTAGTCAAATGAAACGTAAGCATACTGAGTTAGTTGAGTTTTTATTTAGAGAATGCGACTTTCCTGATGGATGTTTTTTAATGACAGGTACATGTTTGGTACCACCTAATGAATTTACCTTAGAAAGCGGAGATGAAATAAGTATCTACATAGAAAATATTGGCACACTTAAAAATAGCGTAGAATAATGGATATTACCGGAAAACACTTAATAGCATCAGAGTTTGTTGCTTTTAGTAGAAATACTTTTAACGCTTCAAGAGCAGCGGATGAAAGTATCATAGATATACCTTTTTATGAGGCTACTAAAGCAGAAATAAATGCTGCTTGTACAGCGGCAGCTTTTGCATTTGATACATACAAAACTAAAAGTGGGATAGAAATTGCTAAATTTTTAGAAACCATAGCAGAAGAAATTGTTGCTTTAGGGGATGTTTTAATAGAAACTGCCAAAGCAGAAACTGGTCTACCAGATGCTCGGTTAAATGGTGAAAGAGGGAGAACTACAGGTCAGTTAAATCTTTTTGCAAAGATGTTGAGAGAGGGAAGCTGGGTTAATGCTATTATAGATACAGCGCAACCAGAAAGAAAGCCTTTGCCAAAAGTAGATATCAGAATGATGCAAGTTCCTATTGGCCCTGTTGCGGTGTTTGGAGCAAGTAATTTTCCTTTTGCTTTTTCTGTGGCTGGTGGTGATACTGTTAGTGCTTTAGCGGCTGGTTGTACAGTTGTTTTTAAAGCACACCCAGCTCATCCAGCTACATGCGAATTGGTTGCTACCGCTATTCATAAAGCTATTATTAAATGTGATATGCCTGCTGGCGTATTTAATATGGTACAAGGCGCTTCTCATGAGACAGGTGCAGAATTAGTTACCCATCCATTAATTCAGGCAGTAGGATTTACAGGTTCTTTCAAAGGAGGTAAGGCCCTATATGATTTGGCTACTCGTAGAGAGCAACCCATTCCTGTTTATGCAGAAATGGGAAGTGTAAACCCAGTTTTTTTTCTGCCTGGTATTTTAAAAGAGAAAGGCGATGGATTAGCTAAGAGTTTGGCAGAGTCTGTAACTTTAGGGGTTGGGCAATTTTGCACTAATCCGGGGATGTTTATTGTAGAGCAATCTAAAGATGCCGAAGCTTTTGTTGAGAAGACAAGAAATGAGCTAGCATCTATTTCTGTTGGTCCTATGTTAACTTCAAATATTAAAAATGCTTTCCTATCAGGAGTAAACAAAATTAAACAAACAGTAGGGGTTAACTGCTTAACAAACGCTGTAGAAGGCAAGCTAAGCCCTTATTTATTCACTAGTAACGTTGCACAAGTTTTAGCCAATGAAGAAATTGCAGAAGAGGTTTTTGGCCCTTCTACAGTTGGTGTTTATGCGAATAATATAGAAGAAGTTTTAGAATTTGCTCGTAAATTAAAAGGACATTTAACGGCAACTATTTTTGGTACAGAAGAAGATCTACTAAAATATCGAGAACTCATTCATATATTACAGGAAAAAGTTGGAAGATTAATATTTAATAATTTCCCAACAGGGGTAGAAGTTACACATGCAATGGTGCATGGTGGACCTTATCCTGCAACCACAGATTCCCGTTCTACATCTGTTGGAACCACAGCTATTTACAGATTTACTAGACCTATTTGCTTCCAAAATTGCCCTGAGGAATTATTACCTAAAGTATTAAAAGAAAGCAATCCTTCAGGTATTATAAGAACTATAAACGGAATAACAGCTAAACACTAACTAATAAAATAATATGAAAAGTATATATAAGTGCTTATTAATATGCCTATTTACAAGTAAAATAACATCAGCGCAAGAAAAGAATATAGAGAAGAAGATAGACAGTTTGATTTCCTTAATGACACTTGAAGAAAAAGTAGGGATGATTCATGCTAATTCTTCCTTTACGTCTGGAGGAGTTCCGCGTTTGGGTATTCCAGAGTTAGTAACATCAGATGGTCCACACGGAGTAAGGGTTGAGCATGGCAGAGATTGGGACTATACCAATGATAAAGTAGATGATGCAGGAACCTATTTACCAACCGGTATTGGCTTGGCTGCTACATGGAATACTAAGTTAGGATACGAATTTGGTAAAGTTCTAGCTAATGAAGCAAAGGCAAGAGGCAAAGATGTGATTTTAGGCCCTGGTGTAAATATCATCAGAACGCCTTTAAATGGTAGAAATTTCGAATATTTAAGTGAAGACCCTTATTTAAATGCTAGAATGGCTGTTGGATATATTAAGGGAGTACAAGATCAAGGAATATCAGCAAGTGTAAAACATTATATTGCTAATAATCAAGAAAAAGATAGAAACACGATAGATGTAAACATGAGTGATAGAGCTTTAAATGAGATTTATTTACCTGCTTTTAAAGCTGCTGTAGTGGAAGGTGATGTGAATACAGTAATGGGATCTTACAATAAGTTTAGAGGACAATGGGCTGCACAAAATCATTACCTTATTAACCAAATTTTAAAAGGACAATGGGGCTTTAAAGGGGTATTGATAAGTGATTGGGGTGCTATTCATAATACTATGGAAGCACTGTACAATGGTTGTGATATAGAATTTGGTTCTGAGCTTAGCACAAGAAAAGGATTGGGATACAATAATTTTTTCTTAGCAGATACGGTGATTCAATTGGTAAAAGAGAAAAAAGTTCCACTTTCTATTATTGATGAGAAAGTAAGACGTATTCTACGAGTGATGTATAAAACCAAGATGATTGGTGGCGCCCAACGTACACCTGGAGAATTTGCAAGTACAGCACACTTTAAAAAAGCTTTAGCAATCGCAGAAGAGTCTATTGTGCTTTTAAAAAATGAGAAAAATATTTTGCCTTTAAATGCGAAGAAAATTAAAACTATTGCAGTTATTGGTCTCAATGCCAAACGTCCGCATGCTTTTGGTGGAGGTAGCTCTCATGTTAAAGCAAAATATGAGATTACTCCTTTACAAGGTATTGAGAAATATTTTGCTGGTAAAGCAAAAATAGTTTATGCTGATGGTTATGAGATTAAAAGAGGTGCTATAGCTAATCCTCAGTTAATTAACGAAGCGGTTAAGTTAGCCGCAAGTGCTGACCAAGTAATTTTTATAGGAGGCTGGCACCATGGTTATGATTATACCAAATGGGAAGAAAAAGCTTACGATACGGAGGGAGAAGATAAACCCGATATGAAATTACCATCTGGACAAGATGAACTGATTAAAGCGCTTTTAAAAGTAAAACCTAATACCATCAATATCATGATGGGAGGTGGCCCAGTAGATATGTCTGCTTGGATTAATGATGCCGCCGTTGTTGTACAAGCCTGGTACCCGGGTATGGAAGGTGGTACAGCTTTAGCCAACATCATTTTTGGTAAAACCAATCCGTCTGGAAAACTTCCAGTAAGTTTCCCTGTAAAATTAGAAGACTCTCCAGCACATAAGCTCGGAGCTTATCCCGGTACAAAAGGAGTTACCTACTATAGTGAAGACATTTTTGTAGGCTATAGATATTTTGATACCTATAAAGTAAAGCCACAATTTGCTTTTGGACACGGCTTATCTTATACAAAATTTGATTACAGTAATTTACAGCTATCCATGCAAGCAGATAGTACAGTAAAGGTTACTTTTAATATCAGAAATACTGGAAAAACAGCAGGTTACGAAGTTGCACAGCTATATGTAATGCCTTCTAAGGCTCTAATTCCACGGCCAGAAAAAGAGTTAAAGGGGTTTGAGAAAGTATGGTTAGAAGCGGGAGAAACCAAAACAATAAAATTAGTTTGCAGTGTAGATGATTTTAAATATTACGATGACCTACAAGCAAAATGGGTTTTAGAAAAAGGAACTTATGGCATTGCCATAGCAAGCTCTTCTGATGATATTAGGTTAAAAAAAAATGTGGAGTTGTAGTCTTTAAGCAAAAAGGAAAATTAGCTATACTGAGCTTCACGCTTAAACTTGCCGAAGTACAATACATAGAATTAAGTTAGCTTGGTTTAGCCGATATTAAAAAGAGTGTAGACCAAGATGAATTAAAAAGGTGGGAAAAAGCACAAAGTGGGTTGAGCTAAGTCCAAGATGTTGTTAAATCATGATTTATGAAAAATATAACCCCATTAATCTTACTGATAACCATAGTCTTTTTAACTACCAGTTGTAAAAAGAATGCAAAAGATAACAAAGGGCAGGAGCCCTGTCCAGGCTTTTGTGAAAACTTTGATTTCGGTCTGGTAGATTACCAGCCAGCCTGGAGCCCAGATGGAAAATACATTGCTTATTACCATATAGATATAGAAACAGCAAAGAATGGCATCTGGCTTATTACGCCAGACGGCAAAGAAAACCGTTTATGGCACTCGGGAGTAGGCGCAGAAACACCAAGCTGGTCACCGGATGGGCAGTGGATAGCTTTCTCGCAAGGTGTACAAATATGGAAGAAAAAGCTGAATGGCGATAGCCTCACCAGAATAACAAATGAAGGCCGTAATTTTTTTCCGGCTTGGAGTCCGGATGGAGAATGGATTGCTTATGATTCTGATTATGAAAGTTCAACAGGTTTGAAGTTTATTTGGAAAGCATCATCAAATACTAATATTAAAATCCGCATAGCTTATGAACCTCTCCAAGGAGAAATCCGAATGCCTTACTGGTCCCTAGACAATAAAATTTATCATATAAGATATATAGTAGGGAATTATTACTCCGAAATTTTTTCAATGGAGGCTGATGGAAGTAATTCCAAAAGATTAACAAATAATTCTGCAAGAGATAATTATCCCCGATACTCTTCAATAAATAATAAAATAAGTTATACCTCTCAATCTGTAAACGGCGTACCCCAATTATGGGTGATGAACATGGATGGAACAAGCCAGAAACAATTAACCCAAACAGGTGGCTATACCAGTGATTGGAGCCCTGATGGAAGTAAAATAGTCTTCACAGATTCCAGAGCTGTTAATGGCCGTTTATGGCTCATGAATGCCGATGGCAGCAACAAGCAACAACTTAGTTTTGCAGAAAATTTTAACCCTTAAATTATATAATATGAAAAAACAAGTATTATCTCTACTGTTATTAACGATCTTAATAACTATGCAAAACCTAAATGCTCAAAATAAAATTTATGATTATCCAATAAAACCTGGAAGTGTAGAATGGAAAAATTTAGCAAACACAAATGAAAAAATAAATGCTTGCCAGATTCCTGAAACTCTATTATTAAAACTAACAACATTAGATTTACTAATAATATGCCTAGACTACCCTCTATTGAATAATTATACAGCATCCAATAATCCTATAGAGGGACTAAAAAATATTGTTTCTAGTTTCAATGGATTAAAAGAATTTTTAAAACGTGAAGATGCTGGTAAAGTACTTTTAGAATATTATAAAAATGAAAACCTAAACAAAATCCAATCTTATTCTGATAAAGGTAAATACACTTTTGATTTTTGTGCTTTAGAGTTGCTTTTATGCCAAGATGAAATAATTCAAAAACTAACCCCATTACAAAGAAAAGAAGCGTTGAATAATGTTATAATAAAATATAATGAAAAATCTAAATATCAGGAATATTTTGGTTTTTATGGTAAGATGACTACTTCTTATATAGGCTCTAAATACATGATTTCTTTAGGAAATGATATAACTATAACAAGTCCTTCTAAAAAAAGATTTGTAGAACAAATGGCAATCTTGGATTTATCACTTATAGATGAAATAGTTCAGGATATTGATCAATATTTAAATAAAAGCAAATAAAGTATGAAAGCTATTAAACTTAACATGATAATTTTAGCCCTTTCTTTCATTTTACCATTTCAATCATGCGAAAAATCGACAGAAAATAAAGGTATTTGTGGTGTCGAAGATCCTCTCAATAACTTAAGCTGGCTAAATAAGGAGTTTAAGTCTCTTATTGGTGGTCCAGAAATGAATGGAATTGTTCTATATGAATACAATGAACAACAAATTATTGAGATTCAAAGTTCAGAATTTAGCTCTACCAATCAGCATCAGTATTACTGTGATGGCACTAAATTAAACCTAGATGACTCTATAGAATATAGTGATTTTATGAGAAATCGAAAAGAAATTAAAATTATTTACGGATCTAAAATATGGAGATAATCCAAGAATTATTTATGGAAATTTTAAAAAAAATTATAATTTTTTATCTATTGATAATAAACGTATCCACGGTATTTAGCCAAAAAACGCCCTTTTGTACAGACATATCGGGAAATATAGTTTTAACTGCTCCTTTGACACAATCTCAAATTAATTCAATTAATACAATGCAACTAAGCCAATTTCCAAATGTTTCTAAACTAGCTGAACCAACTTCTTCTTATAATTGTCATAATTATGCTTGGGTAAAGCGAACTGGTGGAAATTCATTTTGGTTAAATAGTCCAGGAGATGATGCGTTTTGGAATGACAATAGTTATATTCAAACAATAAATAACGGAGAAGGGGAATTACGTATTTCTTATCAAGGTGATCATTCTGCAGTATCAATAGGAAACTCAAATTTAGCCGATTCAAAATGGGGATCTTGGGGTCTTTATAGACACGCAATTACTGATGTACCAGCTTCGTATTTACCTAATAGTACCTTAACTTATTATAAGAAGAATGATATCATCGGCCCTATCCAATCTTGCCCTAACGAAACCTATAGTATTCAAAATCTCCCAAGTGGTTTTACTGTAACTTGGTCTGCAACAGGCAGTATTGGAATTACGGGTTCAAATACTGCTAATCCAGTATCAACTACTTCTTTATATAATGGTACGGGCGTACTTACAGCAACTATAACAACTACTTGTGGGCAAACAATAACTACTACTAAAAGCATCACACCCCTTGTAATAGAAGGTCCGTCCGCATTATGTGAGAATTCTAGATATACCATAGCTAATCTTCCGGTAGGGGCAACAACAACATGGAGTGTAACATCTGGTTATGTTTATAGTTATGGAAATTATCCTAATGGTACTGCCAGCATTAGCAGCTATGATAATAACTATGCAGACCTTAATAATACATCAGATGGATGGGTTACTATACAAGCTAATATTACTACTTCTTGTGGGAATAAAACCCTAACCAAACATTTAATGGCTGGCTTACCCCCTTGGGATGCAAATATGTATGTTACATATAGCCAAGGCTATGGCTATTCTTTTAATGTAAATGCTTTAACATATCCTGGGGCAACATCCTGTGAATGGTATTTAGATGGAATATTAATGGATCCTTCTACTAACTGTTTTGGAGCTACTTTAGATGTTCCTTTTGGTTCTGCCTATTATAATTATTTTCAATATACTTACTATGGTAACCATACAATAACGGCAATTGCTCATACCGCTTGTGGAGATGTAACTGTTGAGCATCAGTTTAACACCAACAGTAATTATTTTGCCATATCCCCAAATCCAGCAGATGAGGAACTTGTTGTAAGTACCCATAAAAATAATGAGGATGTTGTTTTAACAGCAGAGAGCCAGAAGATTTATGAAAAATTCAAAAACAAAAATAAGTTAGAGTCAGAAAATTTCCTTGTAAAATTACTAAATGACAAAGGTGAAATTTTAAGCTCTGGTAATATGTTTAATGGCAAAATCACCATCAACACTAAATCTATTCCTAATGGCATTTATTTCTTACATGTTTTAGCTGGTAAAGAAGTGATTAAAAAACAAATTCTAATTAGCCATAAATAGCTTTGAAATCTCATTCTTAAAATAGGCTAAATCGATAGTTAACAATTGTAAGAATTACCATTAGAGGATGTGATTTTGTTAATCATACTATATCATAGGGCGCTAGAACCTGGAAAGTACAATATATTAATTGGCTCAGCCAGTGATGATGTTAAACTTGATAAAGAAGTGAGATTTAATTAGAATTTTAAAAAGATAATTATCCAATTTTAGCCCATTGTGGGTTCCTTTTTAAAGAATCTTTTAGCTTACAAGAAGAGTAAAAAGATATAAATTGAAAGGGGGATAAAAAAAGCTAATTGGACGAAAGTCTAATTAGCTTTTTTATTGTAATTGCTTTCTCTATCAATAAATTATTGTTTTTTCAAAAGAATAACAGACGTGAAAGGTTTTAATACAATAGGTTCATCTACCTTTTCTCCATTAATGAGAAAGTACTGATCTTTTGGAAAATTAAAGGTCTTATCTTGTTTACTATCATTCACCAAAATCTCTGAGAGCGTATTTTTTGCCCAAAGGGTTGAGGCGTCAATGACAGTACTATTTTCATCTTGCCTGTATAGATTACGCCAATGCTCAAAAGTTAAATGAAGTTTAGAATTCTCTGGAACTTGTTTGGTTTCAAAATAAATGGGTGTCGTAGATTTTGTATTGATGTAGGTGTTATTATCGAGTGTGCCAATTTTTAAAGTTGGACCTATATAATTTTTTATGCTTAATGCTTTTTGCGAAGCATTGTTACTAGCAATTACATTATTGGTGTTCACGCAATCATAAATTTTTCCCAGTTTGGCCCATTCTGCATAACCTAAGCCTTCTTGGCAATTAAATACATTATTCCCTATAAAACTATTTTTAAAAGAAGCATCATTATTTACCATGCCCGCAGCCCCAGTTTTAATAACGGTATTATTTTCTACTAAAACATGATTAGTATTATTATCTAAATAAATCCCAAAAGCTAGGTTAGGATTATTTGGTGTAGCCTCGCTATCTCCAACGCTGTACCTTACAATATTATTTCTAAATATTGAATGGTGGGTGGCTCTTGGATCAGATCCATAACAGTATATATTGGCTCCATCATTTAAGGTTAAACTACAATAATCTATTACATTGTATTCTAAAATATTGTTATTCCCATCTACCCGGATGCCGTTATAGCCACAGCTATCTATTCTGTTATAGCGTACTAAATTGTGGTTGGCATAGGTGCTGTCAGTGGATTTTTTTCTTTCATTGTTATGAATTAAAATTCCGGTAGCTCCGTTAACGCCAGTAAATCCATGCCCCCTTACCAAACCAATACGTCTGATAGTATTGTCTGATATCTCCAATTTATAAGGTTCTAAAGCAGAAATCCCTCTTCCTAAAATATCCTTAATATAATTTCCTTCTATACTGCAATGAGAAGAAGCACTGTCTAACTCAATTCCGTTTTGATGGATGTTTTGAAATTGATTATTTAAGATTTGAATATGAGATAAATGTCTTCCTCCACGAATTCCTGCCTTTTCATATTGTTGAAAGTTGATGTCTTTTATTTTAACATATTTTACATTATCTGCTATAAAAAGCCCATAATCATAAACAACCGCTCTTATAGCTTTAGGCTGTTTCTCTTTAGGCATTTGAAGCAGAATTTTGTTATTGCTCCAGCTCCATTCATAGGTACTATCAACCATGTTTGGTAAACCTTCTAAAAAAAAGCCATATCCTTTTCTAAAGTTATAAACAGGTATGCTACCATTGATAGTCCGGTCAAGAAAACTTCTATCAATAGGATAACGATCTTGTTTACCTTGTTCTATTAAAGTATTTTTAAACTTCTTAACGCTTCTCGTCTCATACACCCAATCAATGGTACGTATTCTTAGGGTTGCGCCGTTCCAGTAATCTTCTGGTTCTTGTAAACTTAAACTACTTAAAGAATCCTTGCCAAATCCCTTTTCTACTTTCAAAAATCCCGAATTAGGATATCGAGCAGGAGTAAAGCGATAATTTTTCTCATAAATATCAAAGACCTTTTGATTTAATGAAGCTTCATATTTATTATTGCCTATGCTTTTCCAGTCTTTCACAGTAATGGAACCTAAAAATAAAGGATTGACACCTTTTCCAAAAGCAGTAATAACAATAGGATGATTTCTTGTGCCTGATTGCTGAATATCTAGAGTACCAGTAAATATATCTCCTCTCTTAAAAAAGAGTGTATCGCCGGGTTGAAGTTTGAAATTTTTGAGTTTATTAAGCGATTTCCAAGCTGTTTTAGGTGATTTTCCATTGGCTTTATCGTTTCCTGATGCTGAGAAATAAAAGTTTCTAGCATAAGAAGAGTTAAAGCAAATAAACAGGTACGCAATTGCAAATAATAATTTTTTCATCATGTAATAATAAAGAAGCTTTATTTAATTAGGTTAAATACATCAAATTTAAACCTCTTAAATAGGATTGTATATATCAAAATTGACATTTTCTTAAACTTTTCTGCATATTTCTTTTCCTTTATCGAATATCTAGTTTAAGATTTTGATAAAATAGTTGAAGTGTTTTTGCACTTTGTCTTTTATTTTTACTTAAAACACAATCCCAATGAAGTTATACCTTATACTTTTATTCTGCTTATTTTATAAGTTCACGCTCGGACAAGATAAAGCACTTATTAAACTTAAAAATCAAGTAAGTTTAGAAGTTGATAAAAACTTTATTTCTTATAAAGCAGATGCACAGCAGCTTTATCAGTACGCAGAGTTAGGCTATAAAGAATATAGGAGTAGCGCCTTATTAAAGAATAGGTTAAAGACCAATGGTTTCAAAGTAGATACTGTTTTACAAATACCTACAGCATTTGTAGCTACCTATGGTACCGGCAAGCCGGTAATTGCTATTTTGGCCGAGTATGATGCATTACCCGGTTTCTCACAAGAAGTTAGCCCTTATAAATCAGTAAAGGATAGTCAAAGTAACGGGCATGCTTGTGGACATCATTTATTTGGTGTTGGAAGTGTTGCTGCTGGTTTAGAGATTAAGAAATTAATTGAGCAGGGGAAATTAAAAGGAACTATAAAAATTTATGGTTGCCCAGCAGAAGAAGGAGGAAGTGGGAAAGTGTATTTAGTAAGAGATGGTTATTTTAAAGATGTTGATATTGCTTTTCATTGGCATCCGGCATCTAGAAATAGGGTCATTACTACAGATGCACTAGCCAATATCTCAGCTAAATTTAGATTTAAAGGAGTTTCTTCACATGCTTCTGCTTCTCCGCAAAAAGGAAGAAGTGCCTTAGATGGTGTTGAAGCTATGAATTATATGGTTAATATGATGCGTGAACATATTCCTCAAGAAAGTAGAATACATTATGTGATTACTGATGGAGGTAAAGCCCCCAATGTTGTACCAGATTATGCGGAAGTATATTATTATGTTAGACATCCTGATAAAGAAAATGTTAAAGCATTGTTTGAAAGAATTGTATCTTGTGCAAAAGGAGCTGCTTTAGGTACGGAAACAGCTGTAGAGTATGAGATCATCGGAGGAACGCATGATTTACTTATTAATGTGAGTTTGGCTAAGCTGATGTATCAAAATTTGGAAAAAGTTGGAGGCTTAACATATACTAAGGAAGAATTTAAGTTTGCTCAGGAATTATCTAAGAGTCTTCAAAGAGAATTGACTGTTCCAGAAAAAATTGAAGCTTTCTCTTTAGCCAAAGAAAGTACCAATGGAAGTACTGATGTGGGAGATGTTAGTTATATAGTACCTACTGTTGGTGTAAATACGGCAACTTGGATACCAGGCACTTCAGCCCATAGTTGGCAGGCTGTAGCTTGTGGGGGTACAGATTTTGCCATTAGAGCGACTTCAAATGCCATTAAAACACTGGTTTATACTGCTATAGATTTATATCAAAACACAAAACATATAGAAACAGCTAAGATAGAGTTTAATAAAGCTATTGGAAGTTATCAATACAAACCATTATTAGGAGATCGAAAACCAGCTTTAAATTACAGAGATTAATTAGCTTTTATTTTCAAAGTTTTTCTGATAATCAAAAGGAGTTTTACCTGTGATGGATTTAAAACATTTGTAAAAGTTAGTAAGGTTATTAAATCCGCTTTCGTAACATACTTGTGTTACAGATAGTTTATTGTCTATTAATAATTTACAGGCATAACCTACTCTAATTTCTTTTAAAAAGTCAGAGAATCTTTTTCTTGTTTTAGTTTTAAAATATCTACAAAAAGAATTTGGACTTACATTAGCAATATCTGCAATTTCTTCAAGTGTAATTTTTCTTTTAAAATTTGAAGAGCAATATGCGTATATCTTGCTGATATTGTCTTTGTCTTGTGTTTCCATTTGTAAGTCAAACCCTACAGAGGAAAGTATTCGATTGTTTTTACCTTCTGAAATAGTATGTAGCACAGTCAAGAGTAATATTATTCTAAGTTCTCCATTAGAATTAACCAATTCTTTCATTAATGATATAACCTTCGGCTTGATTTCTTTTGAAATGTATATTCCCCTTTTAGCAGTAATAAGTAGCTCTTTTATTTTTTTATTTTCGGGTAAATTTATAAAAGTATCAGACCAAAAGTTAGGTAGAAAATGTGATACCAATGCCTCTGCATTTAAATCTGGATTGTTTTGGAAATAATTATCGTCACATCTCCAATAATGAGGTAGATTGCTGCCTATCAATAAAATATCCCCTTTTTTGAATCTTTCAATACTATCGCCAATAAATTGTGTTCCATTTCCTTCTTTTATATAAATTAACTCCGCCTCAGGATGATAATGCCATTTGTCATAGAAATAAGGCACAACATCATGTCTAATGCTAAAAGAATAATATTCAGACGGATTAATTTTGAGTAGAGTAGGTTTCATCTAATTAAATTGGCTTATAAATCTTAGATTAATTCTAATATAAAATTTATTCTTTTTTCGGGGCCGCAATATCTATAATAAATTCATTACAAAAATTAGAATTTGTAAGTAGCTAATATAGTTGTAAACATTGCTTACAATTTTGAAGATTTGCGCCATTGTTAAGCTTAGTTTTAGAGTATTTTTCTTAACATAATCTTATTTGTTAATGCGTAATATTTTCTCAATTATTCTATTTGTTTTATTATTTAATCCAAAAGAAATAAAAGCATTTTTTAAAGGGATTGATAACAAATTATGGTATAAAAGAGCTGCTGAAGTTTGGGAAGAAGCCTTACCAATGGGTAATGCCAAAACGGGGGCAATGATTTTTGGTCATTATAAGCATGAACGACTTCAATTAAATAATAATACATTATGGTCTGGTTATCCGCAGTCTGGGAATAATCCAAAAGGAAAAAATGCACTTCCCTTAGTAAGACAGGCTGTTTTAGAGGGTGAATATGACAAGGCTAAGGATATTTGGAGAAATAATCTTCAAGGAAGCTATTCTGCCCGCTATTTACCTATGGCAGATTTGTTTATTAATTTTAATTATAAAGGCTTACATGTTAAATCCTACAAGAGAGAATTAGATTTAAATCATGCAATACATCAAGTTTCATATCAAGTTGGAAATGTTATTTATAACAGAGAGACATTTATAAGTTATCCAGATAAAGCTTTAGTTATGAAAATTACAGCAAGTAAACCGCATGCTATTAATTTTACTACTAGGTTAACAAGCAAATTAAGGTTTAAAACTGCTACGCTAACTAATGATTATTTAGTTTTAAAAGGAAAAGCACCTAAACATGTTGCCCATAGGGCTAGCGAGCCTCAACAAATTGTATATGATGAGCAAGAAGGGATGACTTTTGAAGTACATTTAAAAATAAAAGTAGAAGATGGAGTAACTGTATCTAATGATGATGAAATAACTGTAAATAACGCTACATCTGTATTCATTTACTTAACAGACGCTACAAGTTATAATGGCTTTAATAAATCACCTGTTTTGGAAGGTAAAAACCCTGAAATAGAAGCAGTTTCAGATTTAAATAAAATAATTGCTAAATCTTATGAAGAAATTAAAAACCGACATTTAAATGATTATAAAAGTTTATTTGATAGAGTTCAATTTAAATTACCGGTTAATCATAAGCTTAGTAAATTACCCACAGATGAGCGCTTGAAAAGACAAGGTATTAAGGGAAATGATCAAGGTTTACAAGCCTTATATTTTAATTATGGACGATATTTAATGATATCCGGTTCTAGACCGGGCTCTGTTCCTACTAATTTGCAAGGGATATGGAATAATTTAGTACAACCTCCTTGGGGTAGTAATTACACAACCAATATCAATACTCAAATGAACTACTGGCCTGCTGAAAATACAAATTTATCGGAATTGCATCAGCCATTATTTGATTTTATGGAGTTTTGGGCAATAAACGGAAGGGAAACCATAAAAACTAATTATGGTATAGAAGAAGGATGGACATTACATCATAATTCTGATATTTGGGCTAAAACGTCTCCTTCGGGGGGATATGATTGGGATCCAATATCTGATCCTAGTTGGTCTGCCTGGGTAATGGGGAGTCCTTGGTTTTCTACTCATTTACATGAGCATTTTCTATATACGGGTGATTATAAGTTTCTAGAACAAAAGGCTTATCCATTGATGAAGGGTGCTGCACTTTTCTTGTTAAATTGGCTGCAAAAAGATGAGAAAGGGAACTTTGTCACTAACCCGTCTACGTCACCTGAAAATTTATTTAAAATAAATGGGAAAAGTTATGCTATAAGTATGGCAAGTACTATGGATATGGCTATCAGTAAAGAGTTTTTTTTAGCTTTTATAAAAACTTCAGAATTACTACAAATCGATGAAGAATTAAGAAATAGGGTTAAGAATGCTTACCAGAAATTATATCCTTATCAAATTGGGCAATTTGGACAATTGCAAGAGTGGTTTACAGATTGGGATGATTATAAAGATACTCATAGGCATGTTTCACATTTATTTGGCTTATTCCCAGGGACACATATTACGCCTAAAAATACGCCAGATTTGGCTGCAGCTTCTCAAAAATCTTTAGTTTTAAGAGGTGATGTAAGTACAGGCTGGTCTATGGCATGGAAGATTAATTGGTGGTCGAGATTACAAGATGGTAACCAAGCATTAAGAGTTTTAAAATCTGGATTAACATATATAGATCCACTTAAATATTATAATAAGGAAATTGGTTCGGCAAGTTTTAAAAGCGGTTTACCATTTAATGCAGGAGGCACCTATCCTAATCTTTTAGATGCGCATCCTCCGTTTCAAATAGATGGAAATTATGGGGCTACAGCCGGTATTGTGGAGATGTTAATGCAAAGTCATACAGATGCGATTGAGTTATTACCTGCTTTGCCAGAGGAGTGGAGAGAGGGTGAGATAAAAGGAATTAAAGCTCGGGGTAATTTTACTATTGATATGAAATGGAATGCAGGGAGCTTAAATGAAGCTCTCATTTTATCAAATATTGGAGGAAACTGTAGAGTTCAAACAAGTACTCCGGTAAAAGTGGTAGGCTATATATTTAAAACTGCAGAAGGAAAAAACAATAATCCTTTGTTTAATAGCCCAATAAATATGAAGTACGAAAACCATTCTAAAGAGGTAATAGTGCCAGTTAAACAGCATGTAGGTTATACTATTGATTTCATGACAGAAGCAGGTAAAACATACAAGATCGTACCTGTTAATGATTAGTTATTAACTGTTAATTTGTAAAACAACATAACTTATAAAATATAGATAGCGGTTTTAATTTTAGACCACTAAGCTATAATTTTATGAGACATACAGTTTAAAAGCCCTTAACTATTTTTTTATTAATTTATAATGATGTATCTGCACAAGAAATAATTTAGTTCTAACACAGAAGTGCTCCTTAATCTTTGTAATAGACTATTTTGAAATAAGTAATCTACTTTATCGGATAAATATTTTCCAGCAGATTACATTTAACACAATCCTTATATGGGAAATTGTACAGAATCATTTAAACTATCGGCAAGAAAATGGAATAACTAAGAAAAAAACGTTTAGACACTATGCAATCAATACCGATAACTCAAAATAGAAATCCTATTTTTATTTTATATATAAGTCTAACCAATTTAAAAAAGTCCCAAACCAGTCTTCATTAGTTTTTCTAGTTAAAAAACTATTACCATGTCCACCAGATGGATATATATGCATTTCACTTATTACATTAGCGTTTTTAAGAGCTAGGTTCATATTTATGCTATTTTCAACAGGCACAACTTTATCATCATTAGCGTGTACTAAAAAAGTGGGAGGAGTTTCAGCGGTTACTTGTAATTCGTTTGAGAAATAGGTTATTTTATCTTTATTAGGATTGGCCCCAAGAAGATTCTCTAAAGATCCTTTGTGTGTGTACTGCCCGAAAGAGATAACAGGATAAATTAATGCCATAAAATCAGGTCTTAAATTAGTTTTTGCTTTATTTTCAACTACTTGATTGTTGAAGTGGGTACCCGCGGTAGCTGCTAAATGTCCCCCTGCAGAAAAACCTATTATACCAATTTTATTGGGATTTATGTTAAATTTATCCGCATTTTCTCTTACAATCTTAATAGCTTGTTGCGCATCTTGAAGCGGACCAATAGATTTATCCTTCATAATCTCATCAGAAGGTAATCTGTATTTTAGAATAAAAGCTGTTATACCTTTATCTGTAAAACGCTTTGCAATATTTAAACCTTCGAATGTCATAGATAGTACCCTATAACTGCCTCCAGGACATATAATTACAGCAAGTCCGTTGAATTTATTTTGGCTTGGGCGGAAAACAATTAATTGAGGGTTGGAAACTTTACTAATAATTGTTCTATTACCGCTTGTGTCAATTTTTTCGATATAATCTTTAGCTTCTAATTTATTAGGAATCTCATTCTGATAAAGATTAAAAACTTCCTGACTTTTAGCAGCTAAATTATTAGTTAATATAATTAAAAAGGTTATTAATACTTTGCTGATTAATTTTTTCATGATTGTATCTAATATAAGTTTCCAACAATTGCTAGCTAGCTCATTAAAACGGGTTTCTAACTAAGCATATAGGCTTTGGAGTTAGGGTAAACAAAATACCAAAGCCCAGCATCATTAAAAGAAAGGGGGATTTAAACCTAGATTTTTCGATACTTTTGCGACATATTTTAAGTAACATTCCTAATCTTAATTTCTGCTTCATAAATATTATGGAACTAAGTAAACAGGATCTCCTTTTTTATAAGGGATACATCCATCGTATCTGCCTGGTACTTCTACATAAGTTAAAACTTTGCTACCACCTATTTCTGATGTAAAATAACCTAGCAAGGTTAGCTCTTTCATCATTCTAAAATAATGCGGAGGAGCTTCTTTTTCTTTAGTTTCTTGATATGTCTTTTGTTGCTTATCTAAATTGGTTAATAAAGCTTTTTTCTGCTCTTTATCTAAAGAAAGGAAATCTGTTTGGTATTGCCTTTTAGCTTCCTCATCAACGTTTTTCAATCCATCAAGGAAAACTTTTTGATGCTCTTTATCATAACAATCTTTCACAATTAAGGCCATAAATTCACCTGCTTTGGTAGCTTTAGCACCTGGCGTATCTGTCTCTGGAATGATAGTTTCTGCAATTTCATCTAGCAGCAATACATCATTGGCGTTAAACAAATCATTTATTTGCTTTGGCGTTGAAGTACAACCGGTTAGAGTGAAAATTTCTGCCCCTAAAACAGTTCCCCCTAATAATAAGGCAACTGATGATATGGCTTCTCTTCTATTCATGATTTTAATGTTTTTAATCTTTTAGTTAAACACCTAGCGTCCAGCCGGCTCTATAGTTTCTTTTTACAAACTGATTAGCTTCTTCAAAATTGGTTACCCGCATTTGATCATTATCCCAAAGTAATTTGATGTTTCTACCTGGGAAAATGTCTTTACCATCTTTTTATGTCTTAATATCATAAGACCTGATAGCTAAGTTGGCCATTAATAGAGCTTCTGTTAACGGCACTGCTTTTTCAAACGGAGAGCTCAGCACTTGGTTAAATACCTATATTGGCAGTTTTTGCACATAAACACATTTGCCCAACTGCTTGGTTGTTAAGTTTATGTTTCCATGACAAGGTATTAAAGGTTCATCTTTTTAAGTTCAGAAACTGCATGGTCTACGGCTCTGGCTGTAAAGGCCATATAAGTTAATGATGGGTTTACGCAGCTTCCTGATGTCATGAAAGAACCATCTGTAACGTAAACATTCTTAGCATCCCAAACTTGATTATGCTTATTTACAACAGATGTTTTAGGGTCTTTACCCATACGAGCTGTACCCATTTCATGTATACCTTGACCAAAACCATAACCATTGTCATGAGCTTTAACATCTTTAAGACCTGCTTTTTCAAGCATTTCTTGAGCGTCATCCATCATGTCCTTACGCATTTTAATCTCATTCTCTTTTATCTCAGCATCAATAGCTAAAACAGGTAAGCCCCATTTATCTTTTACTGTTTTATCTAGGGTAACTTTATTTTCATGATAAGGCAAAATCTCACCAAAGGCGCCTATCCCCATGGTCCATTGCCCAGGTTGTGCTAAAGCTTCTTTTAATTCTACACCTATGCTTAACTCGGCAATTTCGCTGTTCCAGCTTTGTCTGCTAGCCCGCCCTTGATAACCAAAGCCACGTAGGTAATCACGCTTTTCGCCATTCATATTTCTAAAACGTGGCACATAAATACCATTTGGTCTTCTTCCGTAGTAGTATTTATCATCATAGCCTTCTGCTATCCCCACTGCACCTACTCCTGAATGATGATCCATCAGGTTATGACCAAGCTCGCCACTGCTACTGCCTAAGCCACCTTCCCAAACATCAGTTGCAGAATTCATTAAAACCCAAGCAGAGTTTAAGGTTGATGCGCAAAGAAAAATAACTTTGGCTTTATACTCGTAAGTTTGGTTAGTTTCTGCATCTATAATCTCTACACCAGTAGCTTTTTGGGTGTTTTTATCATAAAGTATTTTAGTAACGATTGAATGCGGACGAAGCGTAAGATTACCAGTAGCCATAGCAGCTGGTAGGGTTGAGGATTGCGTACTGAAATAAGCACCAAAAGGACAACCTAAAGAACATTTATTTCTGAACTGGCAATTGCTACGACCTTTAACAGGAGCTGTAACATGGGCAGTACGACCAATAAACATATGTCTTTGGTCTTTATATTGTTGTTTGATACGAGCCGCCACATCTTTCTCAACACAATTTAATGCCATTGGCGGCAAAAACTCGCCATCAGGCAAATGAGCTAAATTTTCTTTAGACCCACTTATACCGGCAAATTTCTCTACATAGCTGTACCAAGGAGCAATTTCATTGTAACGAACAGGCCAGTCTACAGCAATACCTTCTTTAGCATTGGCTTCAAAGTCTAAATCGCTCCAACGGTAAGATTGTCTTCCCCACATTAAAGACCTACCGCCTACATGGTAGCCACGGTACCAATCAAAGCGTTTTACTTCTGTATAAGGAGCATCTTTCTCGTTAACCCAAAAACTTAGGTTTTTTTCTGAGAGCAAATAATCCCTTTTAAGAACAGGATAGGTATCTATCATTTTCTGAGTTTTAGTGCCTCTGTGCTCAAACTCCCAAGGAGCTTTAGTGGCATTTTCATAGTCTTTTACATGCTCTATGTTTCTGCCTCTTTCGAGCAAAAGTGTTTTCAAACCTTTTTCTGTAAGTTCTTTAGCTGCCCAGCCACCAGATATACCAGAACCCACTACAATAGCATCATATTTTTGTTCAGACATTTTTTGTGATTTAATTCAGTAATTTTTTATAAGTTTATTTTATAAATATCAATTAAACTATTTTGCTTTTGTATAAGTGGTTTTCCTTAGTTGAATCATTGGTTTTACAAAATGTATCTCTGAAAAATTCTTACAAAAGTTTCAATATCCCTAATTAATAAGATAATAAACTTCAATATATTACTTAATAGTTTGGTCGAAAATAAATTATATGGCTTTTATTTTTTACCCATCAATTAGCTTATTTTTTAACTATTTTGTCAATTTTTCATTTATAAAAGCACAAATCTGGAAAGTAATTTGAAAATTGATGTATCCTTTAGTCTTAATGTCCTTTAACAATGGAAATTATTTCACAACTCTTTCTCTTGCAAAGATTATTATTTATGCAATAGGCTTTCTAGTCGAGTCTTAAATTAGTAATTTACTAAACTACAAAGCTTTTAAAATACGGATAACGGTTTAATAATAGTTTAGGGTTATACTCAGCTAGAATTTTATGAGACACTCAATTTTAAAGCTCCTAACTTTTTTATTAATTTATATTGATGTAACTGCACAAGAAATAATTGTTAGTTCTAACAAAGAAGTAGTCCTTAATTTTTGTAATGGACTGTTTAGATATAAGGATTCTAGTAATTGATAAGTATATACTTGAAGATTATATTCAACACAATCCTCATGTAGCAGATGGTAGAGAAACCTTTAAACGAGCAGCCAGAAAATGGGATCTTTATCATACACCTAAGAAAAAAATTGAAATTATTAAAGTGATAGCTGATGAGGATTATGTTATTTTGCATCTTAAAGAGCATTGACAAGATAAGCTTTTCTCTTCGGTAGAGATATTTAGATTAGAAAATAGTATGATTAAAGATAATTGGGAATTAGGCAATAAGTACTAACGACAGCTCAAAATAAGCATCCTATGTTTTAGAGTTACCATTTTTAAGTTAATGAATTAATGAATCTTGTGTTATATTTTTGTTTAATATTTATAACACTAACGTAAACTGTGTATCTAAAATTTATATTTAGGCATCAATTTGTTAAAACTATAATAAATAAGATTAAATATTCCTATTCGATGTTTGTGATATATGAAAATCAATAATCACAACATGAAAACAAAGCTTAAAAAGTCGACCAGTTTTTTATTGGCAGCCTTTATTGTTCCTTCAGCTATTACAGCTTGTAAAAAAAACACAACTAATACAGAAGAACCAAATCTGGTAGAAATTAAAGATAGATCAGTAAATCCTGCTCTTGTAAATACTTTATCTGGATTTGAAAATTTAAAAATCACAACATTAATAAGTAGTGATGATATTCTGCCAGAATCACCTGATTTTATATTTGGAGCTCAGCCAGATGGTGCTGCTGTGCTTAAAAATCCTGATGGTAAAGGTTATATTATGATTAATAATCATGAAATTTTACAATCTGTATCAAGAGTTTATCTTGACGAGAATTTTAAGCCAATTAAAGGAGAATATATTGTAGATTCTGATGGTGGTATGACTCGTCTTTGCTCTGCAACACTAGCTACACCAGAGGAACATGGTTTTCCTAGACCGGTATTTTTGACTGCAGGAGAAAGTGGAGTAGAATCTATGACACATGCAATCGACCCTTTTGGTTCAGCGTCCGAAAAGAAAAATCAATACCGTGTGAAATCTGCTTTAGGTAGATGGAATGCAGAAAATGCAGTACCATTGCCAAAAGGAGCTTATCCGGGTAAAACAGTAATATTAATTGGTGAAGATGAAAGCGATGGGCAATTAGCTATGTATGTTTCTAATACTCAGGGTGATTTAGAAAGCGGTAGAGTATATGTTTTAAAACGTACTGATGATAATCCAGTTGAAACAGATATTTTGAAGAATAATTCTTATAACGTTGAGTTTGTTGAATTAGATAATGTAAAGTCTAGCACAGGGGCGCAATTACAACAACAAACTGTAACTAAAAAAGCGATTATGTTTGCTAGGGTAGAAGATATCGAGTACAGAAAAGGAAGTGCTGCTAATGGAAGAGAAGTATATTTTGTGGCTACTGGTGTTTCTCAGTCTGATAAAATTACTCCAGTTGCAGGTAAAACAATGTGGGGTAGACTATATAAGTTAGTTTTAGATGCAGATAATCCACTTAAAGGAAAATTAGAAGTTGTGGTAGATGGTGCAGATAACCCTGGGAAAAGTATAGTAAATCCAGATAATGTTTGTGCCACAGAAAACTACGTTTACATCCAAGAAGATGGTGATTCTTTTTATGCAAATAATGATCATGACGGAACTATTTGGCAGTATAATATAGCATCAAAAGCTTTAAAGCCTATGTTACGTATGAACCATAATAGAACCAATGCTGCTTTTAATGCAAAATATAATCCATCTAATGATACTCGTTTAAGTTCATGGGAGTTTGGTGCTATGTATGATATATCAGATTTAATTGGCAAGCCTAATACTTTTGTGGTTAATATACATCCTCATACTTGGAGAGATGATAAATATAGAAATGCCGATAAAGGAACTACACGTCTATCAAATAATAATGAAGGTGGACAAGTAGTTATTGTTACTGGTGTGGCTAAATAAGAATTTAACATAAGAGGCTATCTTAATATTGAATTTGTCGATAATGATTTGATTCATTTTTTAGATAGCTAGAATCAAAACTATTGATAGTATTAAAAGTCTTTGATTTTAAGAGAAAAATCCTAAAAGCTAAATAGATAGTCTCTTATTAAACTTCAGAATTATATGAATGCCATTATCAAAATGAAATAACTATCATTTTGATATGGCTTCTTGTTTTATAGTTATGATAACAAGACAAAAAATAATTGTTTACAGTTGTTTACTGTTATGCTTAACAGTAATGCTGTTCTGCTCAGAAAGAAAGCAACCTATAGCGTATACTACAGAATTTGTAGAAAATAATTTAAAAGCTTTTGAAGTTGCTATTACTAAGCTTTCAGAGGAAGCTAATAAAAGTGAAATTTCTGAAAGTGAGCTTAAAGAAAAATTTTTAGAAGCTAGATCGGTATATAAAAAAATAGAATTTTATATTGAGTATTTTTTTCCAGCATCATCAAGAGTAATTAACGGAGTACCTATTGCGGAAATAGAATTAGGAGAAAACTTTATTGAGCCACCTGGTGGTTTGCAAGTTATAGAAGATTATATTTATAATCCTATAGGTGCTGAAGAGAAAAAAGAACTCGAAAACGAGATTAATAAATTAGCTTTGGTAATAAAGAAAATAAATCTTTATCAAAAAGAGTACATCATAACAGATGAACAGCTTTTTGATGCTATTAGATTAGAAATTTTTAGAATTACAGCCTTAGGCATAACCGGTTTTGATACTCCTTTAAGTTTACATGCTCTACCTGAAACTTCTCTAGCTTTGGAAGGCTTAAAAAAAGTTCTAAGCCAATATCAGTATCATGAAAAGGTAAAGAAACAAATAGAATCTGCTCAAGATTTTATCAGTAAAGAAAATGATTTCAATCAATTTGATAGGCTGGCTTTTATCACCAATTATTTACAACCATTAAGTTTAGCTCTTCATCAACAACGTAAACAGTTAAATTTAGATACCGTAGAAAGTAGCGCTGCTCTTTACAATGATGCTATTAGTTTATTCCAAGAAAATGCGTTCAATCCCAATAAATTTGTAGGTAATTATACAGAGTTTTTAACGCAAGAAAAGATTTTATTAGGAGAAAAACTATTTAATGATAAGGTTCTTTCTGGTGCAAATAACATAAGTTGTGCTTCTTGTCATCACGAAAATAAAGCTTTTACCGATGGTTTAAAAACGGCAAAGGGCTTATCTAAGAATAATTTACTTCGTAACACACCTACCCTATTATATGCTGGTTTTCAACGAGGTTTTTTTTATGATTTAAAAGCAGGTTCTCTAGAAGATCAAGCTTTAGATGTTGTACACCATAAAGATGAAATGGATGGTAGTCTTCAAGAGATTTCAAAAAAAGTACAACAACAAACTGCTTATAAAAAGTTATTTAAAATGGCTTATGAAAACGAAGAAATAACACCATGGAAAATACAGCATGCTTTAGCTAGTTATGTGAGGTCGTTAGCGCCATTCTCATCTCGATTTGATAAATATATGCGAGGAGATAAAACACAACTGAGTGATGTGGAAAAGCGTGGCTTTAATTTATTTACAGGAAAAGCAAAATGTGCTACCTGCCATTTTATGCCTTTATTTAATGGTACGCCGGCTCCACTTTTTGATAAGACAGAGGTTGAAGTATTAGGAGTACCTTTGACTCCAGATACTGTAAATGCTAAGATTGATACAGACTTAGGTAAATATGCATTGAATAAGTATAATCAATATCTATATGCCTTTAAAACTCCTACTTTGAGAAATATTGCTAAAACAGCTCCCTATATGCATAATGGGGTTTATAAAGATTTAAATCAGGTAATGGATTTCTATAACAGAGGAGGAGGTGCGGGATTGGGTATAGCTTTAGATAACCAGACTTTACTTGATACCAAGCTTAATTTATCTGCTTCGGAGATAAACGATATCATCAGCTTTATGAAGACTTTAAATGATGAGTGATTGAAAAGATTAAAGAACGAGCTATTCTTATTTTAATGGTGAAGAATAGCTCGTTTAAAAATGCTTATTTCTACTTCTCAATTCTATTTTCCCATCTTTGCAACATATCGGGTCCCCATTCTAAAACACCAGCTCTTTGTTCCCATTTTTGATATTCCTGTATAAGTAGTTCAACTACTTTTGGATATTTTAAACGCACATCTGTAAGCTCAGTAGGGTCTTTCTTGAGGTTGAAGAGTTGCCACTCTTTGGCATTTTGTTTTACCAATTTCCAGTTTTTATATCTTACAGCTTTATTTCCTTCATGTTCCCAAAAGATATATCTTTCATGCTTATCTTTCTTTTGAAATAAAGCAGGTATTAAGGATTTTCCCTCTAATGCTAAAACCTGATTGTTCTTATAAGTTTTTGGATATTTGGCATTTGCCAGCTCAACTATGGTAGGCATAATATCCATAATATGACCATTGTAAGGAGATAAAGTATTAGCTTTGATTGTTTTTGGATGATAAGCTATAAATGGACTAGTTATACCACCTTCTTCAAGGTACGATTTATATAACCTAAAAGGAGTATTTGATAGGTTTGCCCAAGGTTTTTCATAAGATTGCCAACTTAAACTATCTCCGGCAGCATATTTACTGGTGTTAATTTTAAAAATCCGATCTAACAAAACCCTATCTTCGGAACATGCACCATTATCTGACAAGAAAAAGATATAAGTATTTTCAAGCTGATTTTCTTGTTTTAAAGTCTTGATAATTTCTCCAATTCCTTTATCCATCCTATCTATCATGGCAGCATAAACAGCCATCCTATTTGCCCAATCTTTTTTTTCTGTTTCATTTACGCTTTCCCATGCAGGTATATCAACATCTTTTTCTGGAAGCTTTGTTTTAGACGAAATGATGCGTTGCTCGATCATCTTATGGTACCTTGCTAGGCGTAAAGTATCCCAGCCTTTTAAATAGGTAGTTTCGTATTTTTTAATGTCTTCTTGCAAAGCATGTAAAGGCCAATGTGGTGCTGCATGAGCAACATATAAGAAGAATGGTTTATGAGTCTTGGTATTTTCTTTAATAAAATAGCTTGCATATTGGTTTATCGCATCTGTAAGATAATAATTTTCTCCACCTGGGTAAATACGTTGGCTATCAATAGCAAAGGTAGACTCGTACCAACTTCCATAAGCTTTGGTACCAAAATAATTACTTACACCATTGATTAATGAAAACGAACGATTAAAACCACGGTCTACAGGCCACTGTCCTCTAGCATTCCCAATATGCCATTTCCCGCTCATATAAGTATTATAGCCCGCATCTTTTAAAACTTCAGCTATGGTAACAGATTGATGGTTTAAATAGCCCTGATAAGCAGGTATTTTTAAGTCAATATCCATTTGACCTATACCTGCTTGGTGTGGATACAATCCGGTCATTAATGAGGCTCTGGAAGGGCAGCACCGGGCATTATTGTAGAACTTATTAAATTTCATTCCATTTTTGGCCAGCCAATCTAAATGAGGAGTTTGTATTTCTGAGCCATAAGCTCCTAAATCACTAAAACCCATATCATCAGCCATGATTACTATGATATTAGGTTTTTGGGCTAAAATTTTAGATGTTAAGGCTACATTCAAAAAGAAAATCAAGCCCAATTTGAGCTTGATTTTAAACTTCATTATATTCATATTAAGGATTTATTATTATTTTTTGCTGATGTATTTGAATACCATCTTTGCTAATGGTTAAAACGTAAGTACCAGCTGCCAATGATGACACGTTAATATAATCGCTATTTCTGATTTTAGTTTTTAAGACGGTTTGTCCGGCCATATTGGTAATTTTAACCTCATGTACTTTAACTGCTTCGGCTAAGTTTATAAAAATACTATCCTTTGCAGGGTTAGGGCTTACCACTATAGTTGTGGTGTTTAATTTGATGCTTATAATCTTTGAATAGGAGCTTTTCTCATCAAAATCAACTTGTTTTAATCTGTAATAGATTACGTTATCTGATGAATTAGCTTTATTAAGATTGACATCGGCATACGTATAGTTGTTGATAGTATTACTATTTCCTGCGCCACTTACTCTTGCAATATCTTCAAAAGTTTTACCATCATAAGAACGTTGAATGATAAAGTGGCTATTGTTAGCCTCGCTAGAAGTTTTCCAATTTAGCACAGCTTCATTGTTTAAAGAAAGTTTTGCAGAGAATGAGGTTAGAGATACAGGTAAGGTAATCAAGGCGGTAATATCTCTTTTCCATCCGCCATTACCTTGAGTAGAAGTGTAAAGCCAGATATTCTCGTCTGTACTGTTTTTGGTGATACGCATTCTTCTAATTCTAGGGAAATGTATATCATCAGAAAAATCACTCCAAGTTACCGCAGTAGAAGCATTATCAGGAATGGTACCCATGAAAACACCAAATCCTTTATTGTAACCAAAGGTATGCCAGCCAATAAATAATTTATCATGATAACCTACCATATCGCCAGCATTTAACCTGGTAGTAGAGGCGTTATGCCAATTAACCACTCTTAAATTTTCTGCAAGACTTTCAGACATGATAGATGTCCAGCTTGAACCGCCATTATTTGATATAGCAACCGATGTTTCACCTGCAGGTGATCCAGGAATGGTAGTATTATTAAAATTCCCTTTAATAGCCATGTAGGTAACACCATTATAGTCCCAAACAGATACTTCAGAAAGACCTCCGCCTGATAATACAGTAGTCCAATTCCAATTTGTACCGTTAAATTCTCCTTTATACAAAAAGCCTGATGCCGTAGCATAAATTACGTTTGAGTTATTAGGGTCTACGTTAAGAGAGGTGATGGTAGCTACTTCGATAGCAGCTTGTGCTGAGCCGGTTGCTAATGGTGCTGCAGTAATATTAACAATAGGTACAGTGGTAGCAGCAGTAGTACCATGCCCTCCGCCCACAACAGCATTACCAGTATAAAAAGCTTCAATATCGTTGATAAGCATTACCCCGCCACCAATATTTCCGGCTGTGCGGAATAAACCTAGATAAACTCTTTCGGTATTATTAGGGTCTACAGCAATATCTCTGATGGTGGCATTGGGTAATCCAGCTCTTGAGCTAGTTCCACCAGCTATATGCGCCCACACATCAGTATTGGAGGAGTTTACTAAACGCTTAGCAAACAAAGACCCTCCGGTTCCTCCTCCACCAAAAGCATTTGGTTGTCCATGTGCAACCACAACAGGTGTTTTGCCAGTTCCAATATTAGCAATTTCTACAGCCTCGGTTTGTGTTGTTGTGGGTTTACTTCGTGTAGCCCAAGAAATACCTCCATCCCAACTCTCCAAAATACCGTTATCTGCTTGGCCTTGTATGCTATAGTTATTGTATCCTGTACCATCATAATTAACAGTACAAGCTGTACCTAAGGTTTCATAAGTTTCACTGTTAGTACCGGCATTAGCAATGGTTTTGGTGTACCTGTTTTGCCAAGCATTATTATATGGGAAGCCCGGTGTAGCTGTATTGGCATAATAATAGTTTTGTAATCCTGTAGCCCATATCCCTCTCTCGGCCCATGTGGAAGGGGTGTAGTTAAAAGCCTGTACGCCAGGTATAAAATCTTCCCATCCGGGCTCATACGTAAATGCAGCTGTTGGTCCTGGGTTTACAGAACCTCTTGCATAAAACACCCTTAACCAATTATAAGAGTTTAATGTACCACTGCTATAATTAAAAGTTCCTTCATACAAACCTTGTCTGGCGTTTGAAGCAGTACCGATAATAATTTTATGTTGAGTAGGGGTAGACCTTGGGTCCATTTTAGGTGTCCACCAGGCGCCATTAAAAGCCGTTGTGGTAGCCCCTGTGGTAGCATTGGTTTGTCCCAAATTCCAACCATTGGTGTCTAAAACCGTCCAACTACCAGAAGTTATGTTAGCAGTAGGGCTTACATACAGTTTTGTAGTGGTAGTGGTTTGGCTACCAGAATTAGTAGGGTCATTTACAGTTGCAAAACTAGCATAAATAAATTGTCCATCAGGGCTAATACAAGCTCCATAGCAGTTAAAAGTACCTGTTGGCTGTGCTATTTTAGTCCAATCTGTGCCGCTATTGGTAGATTTATAAAGCCCTGCTGCTGCACCCAAATAAAGTGTATTATTATCATTAGGGTCAAAATCTAAAGAATAGGTATTCCTATAGCCTGTTGCAGGCTCATATTCTAAAGAATCCCAAGTTAAACCTTTGTCATTTGATCTAAAGAGAAGTCTTCTTCCTGTAATCAATGAATTAGATTGTGCATTCTGAAAGCTTACTGGCACTTGATTCTTATACCTAAATCCAATCCCTGCAAATACCTGATTAACATTTGAAGGATTAACATAAGCTCTGGACAGCGGGTAGCCTGCCAGTGTTAAAGTAGGCCAGTTATCTCCCTTATTATCAGAAATGTGTAAACCACCGCAGCCTGCGGAGTAAATGCGATTAGCATTACCGGGCTCAACAGTTATCCCAAAAGTCATGTTAAACCTGAGCTCGTAACCTATGTAAGTCCAAGATAAACCATTATTATCACTACGATAACATCCCTCCACATCTGATGAAAAATATACTGTACCATCAGTATTGGGGTCGGGGTCTAAACTTTGCACTTGCCCACCTGCACCGGGGTTCTGATTAAGCCATTGTGCCTGTACCGTTTGGGTTAATAGTAAGACGACAATGAGTAGTTTGAATTTAATCTTCATGAGTATATTGTTTTAGGGTTTTTGAATGATGATTTTTTTAGTGATTTTTTTACTTGATGACTGTATAGTGAGAAAATATACACCTGATGTTAAATTTTGAGTATTAATTTTTAAGTGATTATTTTCTTTGCCTATAAGCTTCTGTTGTTGCCATACAGTTGTGCCTAATAAACTGATAAGTTTAATTTCTGCTAATTCTTCATGAGCAAAAGATATGATAGTATTTAAATCACCACTAGAAGGATTTGGATACACTATTACCGTTTCTGTAAACGTATTTTCCTGAAGCTCTGGACTAAAGTTTCTTATCGCCATGAAACCAGAACTGAAAGAAAAATTACCAATGCTACTAGGGTAATTGCTAGAAGTTAAACCAGAGAAGCTACCTAATAAAGTGAAGTTGATATTGTCATTTGAACCTAAACATTCGAACGCGGAAAATGCTCTATTAGCAGCACTAGCATCTATCCTAATTGCAGTTGGATTGATTTCGTTTCCACTACCTAAATCAATGGTAATTTGTGCAGGAAAATTTTGTGCAATAGCCCATCCAGTTGTTAAGCCAGTATCATAGGCTTTCCAAGCATTGGTTCCTACATTAGCAACTACGGTACCGTTATCGGAGGTTAGTTTGTTTGTCGGATGTGCTGTAGTGCCTGTTAACCAAGTAATATCTTGTATAGTAATATCAAGTTCTACTGCACTTAAACCTCTTAGTCTTAAATACCTATAAGCTGGTTGGTTAAATGTGATATTAACAGGTGTAGATGTGGTTGTAGCACCATTATTATCTGTAGCTTTTGCCGTTATTTGATAAGTTCCGGTTCCAACATTATTCCATTGATAGGTGTAAGGGCTATTTAAATCCTCTCCTAATTTGGTAGTTCCTTGAAAAAACTCAACTTTTGTTATAGTGCCATCAGTGTCATTAGCATTAGCATTTAAAGTGATATTTGTACCGCTCTGGAAATTAGCATTGTTACTAGGCGAAGTAATACTTACCGTTGGTGCAATATTGCTGGGTACTTGATTTAAAGAGCGAGTCCAAGTACCACTACCTTGTGTTGCGGTCAAAATGTGAGGTGTTCCATTGATATCTCCAATTCTAGCCCTTTCTGTCCAAGGGAATTCGTGATGAGAACCATTTGTGTTTTCGGTTGCCCAATCAGCCCAAGATACTGCTAAAGCACTTCCTGTTCCTGTTATAGAACCCTTCATATAACCCATTCCTTTACGATTATTACGCATGCCTGCGCCAAAATAGAAGGCGTCTTGATAACCAACAATCCCCTTAAGGGTTATATTTTTTGTACTTCCAATAAACAACCAATCTTCCCAATCATGACTTGGTAAATGAGTTGATGCAGTAAATACTTGCTTAAAAGATGCCCCATCATCATCAGAAACAGATGCAGTAGGGTTTGCCGCCACCCCAGTTACATAAGCAATATAGGTTCTGGAGTTATGTCGCCAAACCGCAAAATCAGCGGCACCAGTTGCTAATGCGGATGTAAATGACCAAGAACCGCTTGAGAATGTACCTTTTCTAATGGTATTACCGGTTAAAACATATACGGTGTTTGCTAATGTTGGATGAGCAATTACCCTTTGTATATCGCCAGACAAAATACTGCTGAAATTGTTGCTATTGTTCCATAAATCGTAAATATTATTGATATAAAACAGACCTGTGGAAGTTGCTACATATACTTTTTTACCGTCTACAGCATCAGAAGAAATATCACTTACACCACCAGATATTCCTCGGCTGATGTTAGTCATCCAAGAATCTGTTAGGTTGGCGTTATCTAATTTACAAGCATGTAAATTTACAGTACCAGTACCTCCTAAAAAACCTGTTCCAGCTCCAGCCAGTACAACTTTAGGGCTTATATTCTTAACAATATAGCAGGATTGCCCATTTGGTACTCCTGGTCCATTTAACCTTGTCCAAGATTCTCCTCCATCCACACTTTCAGCAATACCGTTATCAGACATGGCTTGTACCATGTAATTTCCACTGGCATCTACATCCCAATTAATGGATGACGCAGTTCCTCTATGTTTATAAGTTCTGAAATTATTAGTTACGCTAATTTGTTCACTGTAACGTTCGCTCCAGCTAGCAGCGCTTACAGGCCACCCACTAGCTGCAGGGTTACCCTGTAACATGGTTTGATTACCTGTTGTCCAAATATTTCTGGAAGGCCAGTTGGTTGGCGTATAAGAGTAATATCTGCCAGTTACATCATAAGTATCCCAGCCTGGATTGTAAGCAAATGTTCCTAATCCATTTGCCTGTTGTTTGCCACTTGTCCATAAAATTTGTGTCCAAGCAGGATTGGATATAGTTGAACCAGAAATAGAGAAAGTATTTTCCCATAACCCACAAGAGCCAACTGCAGTACCAAGTAACACAGTATGTGAGGTTGAGGTAGAGCGAGGGTCTACTTTTGGATAAGCATATTCTCTTGAGTTTGCATCGCTGGATGCTCCTAAACCAGTACCTCTATTATTCCAAGTAAAAGAAGTACCTATATTTCTTGCGGCGTATAAAGTTGCTTCTGGGTTTCTACTGCCAGATGGTGCGCTTTGTCTCCAAGCAATAGGAGAATTTTCTGTGGTAAAGCATGCGTAAATCCAAGCACCATCAGGTGATATATCCATTCCTCTACCAAAAAAGGCACCTGTTGGGGTATTGATTTTAGTCCAACTACCAGCTGCACCATAATTGTTAGATACATACAAACCTGTGTGTGCAGAAACAAAAATTTGAGCCGGATTAGCTGGATTAACTGTAATAGAGTGTATATTCATGTAGTTTGATGTGGGCTCAAAAACTACTTCTGTCCAAGTAGTTCCTTTGTTTCTGGATACCCAAATTCTACCTGTATGGTAAAGGTCTGCATTGGTGGTATTAAAAGCATTGCTAAAACCAAAAGCACTCCATACAGATAGTCCATCTTTAATTTTCCATGAATTGGCAAAATACACATTATCAGAGTTGGTAGGGTCTACGGTAATGGTAGCTACGGGCATACCTCTTTGAGCAGCAGTTCCGGTGGTGCCTTGCCAATTTATGGTATGTGTTATCGGACTCCATGTATCACCTCCATTATCAGAGTATAAAACACCTCTAATAGTGCCTAAATAAACTCTTGCAGCGTTTTGTGGGTCAGAAGCTAAAGTGAAACACATACTGTTATGAATGCCTTCTGAAATGCTTTTATAAGAAATGCCATAATCTTCACTTCGGTAAAGACCTTCCACATCACTTAAAACATATATTCTTCCTGGTTTTGCTTTAGCAAGTACAATGTCTTGTACTTGCCCGCCTTGCCCTGGGTGTTTTATTTCCCAGTGTTGGGCATAGGCCATTGTTTGTAATCCTACAATAGCACATAGTAGTAATCTTTTAATCATAATTTAATTTTTAGATTTATTTATGGTCTTGTTTGAAGAGACCTTTAATTAATTGGTTAAATCAAAATTATGATTGTCATACATTCTCCTGCCATCACTCACCTTTAAAATACTATGGTTTCGCAAAACACAAGTAGAATAATCTTTCAAGGTAGGTCAGTCTTAGAACTTTTATAAGCGTTAATACGAGCCTCAATTTTATATCCGCTAAATTCTATCTGTTATGGAGTGTTTCTTTAAACTATATCGGCAAACTTTTAAACTTAGTTATCAAGTTTCGTTTTTTTAAACTTTAATTAATTGTAAAATCTAAATTTTATGATATTAATAGTGCCATCCTGATTTAGCATAGTGATATACATTTTTTTAATCTTTGATGAATTTTAACTTTTCATGATAGTCTAGATATTTAATTTCAATAAAATAGACACCAGGCTTTAAGTTTGTAATATTAATTTTGTAAGTGGAGGTATCATATAAAGTTTTTACTCCTTTTTCCTCGTAAACAATGTTTCCTAATATATCAGAAATATAAACTTCAAATTGCTGGATGGGTTTACTTGCATTTAATGTCATATTAATTTCAGTGGTAGCTGGATTGGGGAATAATTTAATTGAAGCAGCTTCATTTAGGGCTATACTGATGATATTGCTATAGTTGGAATGGCCATCAAAGTCTACTTGTTTTAATCGATAGTAATTATTACCTATTATAGGGTTTGTATGCGTATAAGAATAATTAATAGCCGTTTCAGAATTGCCAGCACCTTCAATACGTTTCAGAAATTTCCAGTTAGCTGCTTGTATAGAATTAGTATGCTCAATTTCAAAATAAGCATGGTCTTTTTCGCCTTTGGTTAGCCAGCTTAGCTGTACTTCTCGCTGATGATGAGCATGAGCTTTAAAATCAAATAGATTAACAGCTAGTGGAATAGGAGTAAGATCTGTAATAATCGCATTAGCATTAGTTGGTGTATTGGCATTATTAAATATTGCACTTTGTGCATTGCTACCAAAACCATAAAGCTTATAATTATTACCTAATGCTAAAGTATGGTTAAGTCCAGCCTCAACATCAAGCCAAGCTGTAACACCTGTGGGCATGGATACTTCACCTACAGCAAACGGACCTCCTGCACCTCTTCCAACGGCATTCCCAGAGCCCCAAGAATAAAGTTTCCCATCATTGGTAATACCCAAAGCATGTGTTCCTCCTGCAACAACTTTAACCCATGAAGTCGCTCCGGCAGGTAATGGTATTTCTACTGGGCTTAGCTGTCTATCAACAGTGGTATTTCCAAGTTTGCCAGTTATAGCATCATTTTGATCCTCATTACCACCCCAGGCATACAATTTTCCTTCTAGGGTAATAGCTAAAGAGAAATCTAAATATTCGCTTGCAAGATCATCAGTACCTCCATTAGGCTGACCGCCATCGGCATTAGCCCATTTCCAGCCCGTTGCACCAGCTGGTAAAGGTACTTCGTAAAGTAAACCATCAGGGCTGTTAGTGCTGGTTCCTGTTCCAAGTTGTCCGGCATAATTGTGCCCCCAGGCATACAATCTGTCATTTTGGGCAATAGCTAAAACATGGTTATAGCCGCTAAAAATATGTTTCCAACTGGTAACACCAATGGGATTAGGGATAGCAGTAACCGCAGGATCTGTTGTAGTACTACCTGGGGTTGGGCTCAATCTTCCTAAAGTACCATAAACATTTCTTCCCCAACTGTATAATTGGTTGTCAGATGCTATAGCTACCATATAACGTTCTCCAACGGCTACTTGTTTCCAACCTGTAGTGCCAGCTGGGTGTAAAATCCTACTAGGCTCGCAATTAGCAACATTAAAGGCTTGGCTTCTTATTTTATTTTCTGTGTTAGAGAGTTCTTCTGAAGCTAAATAACCTAATTGCCTAGAAGGGTTCCATCCCATAACAAATAATTTGCCATCTTGGGTAATAACTGCACCATAAGTCTCGCCAACCGCGGCAAATGATATATTAGAGAAAGCAGCAAAGGGATGATTTAATACGCTACTTTGGCTAGTACCTGTATTTACAGGAGTTGGTACCATACAATCTCCTAAGCCTAGTTGCCCTTCTACATTATCTCCCCAAACCAAAAAATGGTTATTATTATTACTTGCATAAGACGCTTGTGATCGGGTAAGCGACCAAAGCTTTTGGCTATAAGCATTATTGAATTGTGCGGCCAATAGTAAAGCTATAAGATAATTTCTTTTCATAAGTTATTTTATTGAGGATAAATGAATGTTTAAATATTTTACTAATCTGGTTAATATACTAGGTTATATGTAAAACTATTTATACTCATTTTTAAACTATTTTATCTTATTTGATGCTTAATGATTAATAAATACTGCGTTAGTTGTAAAATATATGATTAACGTAATAATATTTTTCTTTTAAGTCTAAATAGTTGTATAAATAGCCAAAATATGTAAAGTCTGTTTAGGGGCTGATTTTAACTTTGTGTAAAATTACTTTCATTTAAAAAGCATGAAGAAGATCGTATTCATTTTTGCCCTCTTGTTAAATCTGTACGCAGGTTTATTGTTTGCTCAAGTTCCTCAACAATTTAATTATCAGGGAGCCGCTAGAAATGCAAATGGAACTCCTATTGTTAACAGGGCTATTGCTCTTAGGATTTCTATATTAGAAGGTAGTGCAACTGGTACCAGTGTATATACCGAGACAAGAGGGGTTACAACCAATTTATTAGGACTTTATAATGTGCAGATAGGAAGTTCAGGGGCGTTAACCACCACAGGTAGTTTTTCTTCGATAAATTGGGCAAGTGGTCTTAAATACATTAAAGTTGAAGTAGATCCAAATAATGGAAGTAATTATTCTTTAGCTGGTACGGCACAATTATTAAGTGTGCCTTATGCCTTATATGCTGGGGGTGGAGTAGGTTCTCCGGGACCGTCAGCTTTTCAAATAGCAGTAAATAATGGTTATACTGGTACCGAGGCGCAATGGTTAGCTTCATTGCAAGGCCCACAAGGCCCAATTGGTCCACAAGGTCCGGCGGGTGGTCCAGTAGGCCCACAAGGTCCAGCAGGAAGCTCAGCTTATCAAACAGCAGTAGCAAATGGTTTTGTAGGTACCGAGGCGCAATGGTTGGCATCTTTACAAGGAGCAACAGGTCCACAAGGTCCAGCAGGAAGTTCAGCCTATCAAGCAGCAGTAGCAAATGGTTTTGTGGGAACGGAAGCACAATGGTTAGCATCTTTACAAGGTCCACAGGGTATACAAGGCCCACAAGGTCCAACAGGCGCAACCGGAAGTTCAGCATATCAAGCAGCAGTAGCAAATGGTTTTGCAGGTACTGAGGCGCAATGGTTGGCATCTTTACAAGGGGCAACAGGTCCACAAGGTCCAGCAGGAAGTTCAGCCTATCAAGCAGCAGTAGCAAATGGTTTTGTAGGTACCGAGGCACAATGGTTAGCATCTTTACAAGGTCCAACCGGAGCAACAGGTCCACAAGGTCCAGCAGGAAGCTCAGCCTATCAAACAGCAGTAACAAACGGTTTTGTGGGTACCGAGGCACAATGGTTAGCATCTTTACAAGGTCCAACCGGAGCAACAGGTCCACAAGGTCCAGCAGGAAGCTCAGCCTATCAAACAGCAGTAACAAACGGTTTTGTAGGTACCGAGGCACAATGGTTAGCATCTTTACAAGGTCCAACCGGCGCAACAGGAAGCTCAGCCTATCAAACAGCAGTAACAAACGGTTTTGTAGGTACCGAGGCACAATGGTTAGCATCTTTACAAGGTCCAACCGGCGCAACAGGAAGCTCAGCCTATCAAACAGCAGTAACAAACGGTTTTGTAGGTACCGAGGCACAATGGTTAGCATCTTTACAAGGTCCAACCGGCGCAACAGGAAGCTCGGCTTACCAAACAGCAGTAACAAATGGTTTTGTAGGTACCGAGGCGCAATGGTTGGCATCTTTACAAGGAGCAACAGGTCCACAAGGTCCAGCAGGAAGCTCAGCCTATCAAACAGCAGTATCAAACGGTTTTGTAGGTACCGAGGCGCAATGGTTAGCATCTTTACAAGGAGCAACAGGCCCACAAGGTCCAACAGGAGCAACAGGAAGTTCAGCCTATCAAGTTGCTGTATCAAACGGTTTTGTAGCTACGGAAGCACAATGGTTAGCATCTTTACAAGGAGCAACAGGCCCACAAGGTCCAACAGGAGCAACAGGAAGTTCAGCCTATCAAGTTGCTGTATCAAACGGTTTTGTAGGTACGGAAGCACAATGGTTAGCATCTTTACAGGGTGCAGCAGGCCCACAAGGTCTACAAGGTCCAACAGGTGCAACGGGAAGCTCAGCTTATCAAACAGCAGTAGCAAACGGTTTTGTAGGTACTGAGGCACAATGGTTAGCATCATTACAGGGAGCAACAGGCCCACAAGGCCCGGCAGGCGCAACAGGAAGCTCAGCTTATCAAACAGCAGTAGCAAACGGTTTTGTAGGTACAGAGGCACAATGGTTGGCATCTTTACAAGGAGCAACAGGCCCACAAGGCCCGGCAGGACCTCAGGTGCTTACCAATACCCTAACTGCCACCAATGGTAACTTGGTTAGTACAGTAAATGGGGTAGCCAATAGCCCAGCAGTAGCCGTTTTAGTAAGTGCAAATAATGGGTTAACTGCTACAAATGGAAACGTTACCTTAGGAGGTACCTTAACCAGTGCAACTACTGTAGACCAAGCAGGTTTTAACTTAAGCCTAACAGGTGCAGGTAATTTAGGTATAGGAACTGCAAATCCTAATAATAAATTAGAAATTAGCGAGGGTACTATAGGAAATTCTGGATTAAGATTTACCAATTTAACCAGTGCCTCCCCCGTAAATTCTACAGCAGGAGCTACTTTAGGCGTAAATGCTAATGGTGATGTTATCATTTTAAGTAGTGCTAACTCTACTGCAGCTAAAAATTATATTTATATGCCTTCTGTTGCTATTGATATAACAACTGCAGGTACATTTAATATTAATTTATATAATGAATACTATCAACAGTTTAATAATCCATTAGTAATAAGTCCAGGTGCGCCACCTGCTATTCCAACTGTACCTGCTGCAACTGATTTTTATTATTATATAACTTTTTATGATACTACTATTTTTAGTAATCTTAGTATTGATGTTAATGGTGTATTAACTTACACTGTTAATAGTGCTGCACCAACAGAATCAACATTTATGAATATAGTTTTAGTACCCAAAAATTAATATAGTACTATAGCATCATAAAAAGTTAATCATACAAATGAATCAAAATTTCTAGATAAGTAAATTAATTAAAATGAGAAGTAGGCTTAAATACATTGGTATAATTGTGTTGCTTACAAGTTTTGTAAACATAAATACTTATGCTCAATTTATCATAAAAGTAAATACACAACTAGGTACAGGTAATAGTTTTACACTTACTGGAGCACAGCCTAATACAAATGTAAATATAATAGTTAAAGATATTACTGGTACAACTACTTTAGCATCTTTTCCTAATGTAAGTGCGGCAAGAACAATTAATAATAACGAAATAATTGGTAACCCAACATCTTATCAGATAGAATATAGCAATGTAACACGCATAAATTTCAATAATGGAGGTGATAGATTGAAGTTAACTGAAGTTGTACAATGGGGTACTTCCACTTGGTCATCTTTTCAGAATGCATTTTCTGGTTGTTCTAATTTAACTTCAGTATCTATTATTGATGCGCCAATTTTAGGAGCAAATATGAATCTTTCAGCCATGTTTTTGAACTGTACATTGCTTAATGTAGGTAATTTTAATGGTTGGAATGTTAGTACTGTAGTTAATATGCAATCATTGTTTCAAAGTGCCTCTGCTTTTAACCAACCATTAAATAATTGGAATACTTCTTTAGTTACTACTATGGCGAATATGTTTCAAAATGCCTCAGCTTTTAACCAACCATTAGATAATTGGAATACTTCTTTAGTTAATACTATGGCAAATATGTTTAGTGGTGCTTCAAGTTTTAATCAAAATATAAATGTTTGGAATGTAGGTAATGTTATAAACATGTCTGGAATGTTTCAAAACGCAAGAAATTTTAACCAGCCTTTAAACAGCTGGAATACGGCTAATGTAACTAATATGTCTTCAATGTTTTCTGGCGCTCCTTATACTCCGCCAGCAACTCCAACTATTATTTTTAATCAGGATATAAGTAGTTGGAATACCTCTCGTGTTACCAATATGTCTTCTATGTTTTCTAATAATAGATTTTTTAACCAACCGATAGGTAATTGGAATACCAGTTTGGTAACAAATATGTTGAGCATGTTTCAAAGTGCTACAGCTTTTAACCAGCCTTTAGGTAATTGGAATACTTCATTAGTTACTAATATGGCAAGTATGTTTCAAAGTGCTATAGCTTTTGACCAACCGATAGGTAATTGGAATACTTCTTTAGTAACTACTATGGCAAGTATGTTTAGTGGTGCTTCAAGTTTTAATCAAAATATTGGTAGTTGGAACACGGCCAATGTTACGGCAATGAACAATATGTTTCAAAGTGCTACAGTTTTTAACCAGTCACTTAATAACTGGAATACAGCCAATGTTACAGCAATGAACAATATGTTTCAAAGTGCTACAGTTTTTAACCAGCCACTTAATAACTGGAACACGGCCAATGTTACGGCAATGAACAATATGTTTCAAAGTGCTACAGCTTTTAACCAACCGATAGGTAATTGGAATACTTCTAAAGTAACTACTATGGCAAGTATGTTTCTAAGTGCTATAGCTTTTGACCAACCGATAGGTAATTGGAATACTTCTTTAGTTACTACTATGGCAAGTATGTTTAATACTGCTTCATCTTTTAATCAAAATATTGGTAGTTGGGATGTTAGAAATGTTACTACTATGGCACAAATGTTTAATAATGCGGTTAATTTTAATGGACCTATAGGTAATTGGGATACAGATAATCTAAATACTTTTAATGCAATCTTTCAAGGAGCAATTAATTTTAATCAGCCAATAGGTAATTGGAAAACAGGTAAGGTTACAAATTTTTCTAGTGTTTTTAATAATGCCCGGGCTTTTAATCAGAACATTAATTCATGGGATACTGGTTTGGCAACAACAATGGCTTCTATGTTTCAAAATGCTTATGCCTTTAACCAACCTCTTGATAACTGGAATACTGCTAATGTAACCAATATGCAGAATATGTTTTTGATGGCACCAACTCAAGGCGCATTTAACCAAAGTTTAGCTACTTTTGATATTAGTAAAGTAACCACTATGGCAGGTATGTTAAATAATACCAACATGAGTGTTGAAAATTATGACCAAACTTTAGTAGTTTGGGCAAGCAAGCCTCGTTTAAATGGGGTGCAACTTGGTGCAAGTGGGCGTGGTTATTGCTTTAGTTTACCACAAAGACAAAGTTTAATAACTACCAATGGTTGGATAATTACAGGAGACATTTTGGCCTGTGCGCCTGGCGGGGTTTCTACAAATTTATCATGGTGGTTAGATGCAGATAGAAATACACAAAATGGTAATACACCTACTAATAATGGGCCAATAGACTTTTGGGGTAATAGGAGCTTACAAGCAACAACACCTAATAGCCTAGCACCTCCCGCTGTAAATGCAAATCCAATGGTGGTTGCTAATAGCTTGAATTTTAACCCGGTAATAAGGTTTGATGGTATTGATGATGTTTTACAAAGTGTGGCAACTAATAGTGGTTATAGATCTTCCACGTTTCCAGGTCAACAAACAGCTTATATCGTTGGTCGTTTTAATGGTGGTAATCAAACTTTGTTTTCTCATCAAGGTACTGCAAATCCTGTTGTTAGTTCTAGTATTACAACAAGTAATGTAAGTTACACAAATAATGGTGCTACAATTGGGTTTAATTACAATAATCCATTAAATGATACCCAAATAAAGGTTATTTCTTTAAGTCCTCCAATAAACGCAACAAGTGCGGGTACATTTTTATTAAATAGAAATGGCTTAAAAACTGATTCAATTTTTATTCCTATAGGAGGGTTATTATTACCTAATACCACAGGTATATATAGGGTAGGTGCTGATGCAATTGGTAATAATTTTGCGGGAGATATAGCAGAAATGATTTTTTATAGAGCACCAACAAATAATTTAGGTGATACAATTAATAGACGTAGAATTTTAACCTATTTAGCAATAAAATGGGGTATAAGCTTAGGGGCAAATACGGCATTTAACTATGAAAGTACAGGTGGTACATTTGTGGTTTGGGAAGGGAATACCCGTTTTCAAAATAATATTGCAGGTATAGGTAGAGATGAATTAACTACTTTAAATCAAAAGCAATCTCAATCAATTAATAGCGGTAACCAACTAATTATATCTTTAGGTGAAATAGCAGCAGATAACGATAGTAATACAAACAATTTTAATCTAGATAAACAATACTTAGTATGGGGAGATAATAATGGTAGTGATGTTATACGTACTCCAATAGCCAAACCTTTACGGCTAGGTAAAAGAATGCAGCGTTTATGGCGAGTGCAAATAAGTAATAATTTTAGCCAACCAGTAACGGTTTATTATCCTACATCAGCATTAACAAATATATTTGGTAACAGATCTGTGTTTTTAGTGCATAGCAATGTAGAAAATTTTAATAGCACTCAAAACATTTCAATACCAGCCACAGGAACACAAACAATAAATGGTATAGATTATACAAGTTTTAGGTTAACATTTCCGAGTATTAGCACACCATTTTTCATGAGCTTTGCTGCAAGTTATAGGCAGGTAATGGTAAACCCTGCAGCTATAAGTACAAATTTACAAAACCGCCGTATTAAATAATAAGCTATGATAAAGCAAATTTTAATATATATGTTTTCTTTAATTTTTTTAAGCAAAATTAAAGCACAAACGCCAGATCATTTGCCTTATGCTATAAACTCGGCAGGTATGTATAGCATTATCAATGGAGAAATGTTTGATAGCAATTTAGGAGAAATGGTATTAACAGAAACTTTTACAAGTTTACCAAACATGCTACTTAGCCAAGGTTTTTTGCAGCCTTATTATGTAGAAACCAATTTGGCTTCTCCATTAGTTTTTTATAACGCTTTTTCGCCAGATGGAGATGGGAAAAATGATTCGTGGGTAATAGAAAATATTGATTTATATCCAGAAAATACCTTAACCATTTTTAATAGATGGGGAGGCGAAGTCTTTAAAGCAGCAAATTATTCGTCTGCAAGTGCTTGGAAAGGTGATAATGTACATACTGGAACCTATTTCTACATTTTAAGGGTTACCATTAACGGGCAATTGCAAATATTTAAAGGCTTTATCACCGTAGTTAAAGAAGACTAATATGAGATTAATAACTTATACACTGCTTTTTATCTTACTAAGCCATAAAACAATGGCCCAACAGGAGGCACAGTTTAGCCAATATATGTTTAACGCTTTGGCTATTAATCCAGCCTATGCCGGTTATAAAGAAACTTTAAACCTTAGCTTATTACACCGCGACCAATGGACAAGTTTAACCGGTGCACCACAAACACAATCTATTATTGCAGATGCAGCTTTGGGGCAAGCTAAAAAAGTTGGACTTGGTTTATTAGTGTTAAATGATCGTATTGGATTACAAGGTCAAACATCTGTGTATGCCAATTATGCTTATCGTTTACCTGTAGGTGTTGATAACGAACGCTTGGCATTTGGCTTGGCACTAGGTATTTCCGAATATTCATTATTGGGTTCTGATGCTATTATTGCAGATAATTCTGATCAAAAATTAACAACTGATTTAACACATTTTACACCCGATGCCCGTTTTGGTATCCACTACTCTAATGATGTTTTTTTTGCTGGTTTTTCCATTATCAATATGCTTGGCAGGTCTCTGGACTATCAAAATACGCCAAACGGAACGGTAACAAAACAAGGTAGACACTACATGCTAAATTTAGGTTATTTGGCAGATTTAAATCAGGATATCAAGTTTAAACCATCTATTTTGGTTAAGGAAGATTTTAGAGGGCCTACTAGTATGGATATTAACGCAGCTTTGTTGTTTAATGAAAAAATTTGGATAGGTACTTCTTACAGAACCAATTTGTCTTTATGGCAAAAGGTAGATGTAAATCAAACTTTTAGAAATAGCTCTATGGTAGGGATGATGGAGTTTTTTATAGCTAAAAACCTACGTGTTGGTTATGCGTATGATTATAACTTATCCTCAACTATTGGCAGATATGTACAGGGCTCTCATGAGATTTCTGTTGGCTTTGCCATCAATTCAAAATATGATACCGCTTTACAAACACCAAGGTTCTTTTAAATTTTAAAGATGAAGTATTTAAAGAAAATATTAATTATTTGTACGCTCTGTTTAGGAATATTACCCTTAGCTGTACAAAGTACAAGTATTAAAAGAGCAGATAGGTTGTATCAAAAGTATGATTATAATTTTGCAATACAGATATACGAAAAATTACTTAAAAAAAGACCCAATTTAGCAATCGCAGAAAAATTAGCAAATTGTTATCGTTATACAAATGATGCTAAAAATGCCGAGCGTGTTTACGCCATGATTTTGGGATTTCAAAACTTTAAACCCTCAGCATATAAATATTATGCTGATGCTTTAAAACAAAATGGAAAACATCAGCAAGCGAAGGAAAATTATGAAAAATTTTTAAGCATTGTACCTCAAGATGCATCCATTATAAAAAACAAAATTGCCTCCTGTGATTCTGCAATAAAGTGGTTACACTATCCAAATAGGCAGGTAGAGATTAAGCCATTTATGTTGGCTAACTCAGAGTTTGCAGATTTTTCTATGAGTATTTACAAACAAAATTTTGTATTCAGCTCAGACAGAAAAATAGACGCTAGCAAAGCAAATAAATATCAAAATATCTATGGATGGACAGGTAATGCTTACCTTAAGCTTTATGAATATCAGGTTGATAATCAAAATATAATCCCCTTTCCTGTACAAATTAATACAGATTATCATAATGGCACCAGTTCTTTTTCTGCAAAAGGAGATACCATTTATTTTACACGTACAGAAAAACCAAAAGGTAGAAATAAAGGTAGTTTCAAATTCATTAGGAATGCTATTTATTTTGCGGTTAAACAAAATGGTGTATGGAGTAAAGCCACTCGTTTATTTGGTGATGGTATTAATTATTCTGCGCAACATCCGGCATTATCTGTTGATGGGCAACTATTATATTTTGCTTCTAATATGAAGGGTACCGTAGGCGGTATGGATATTTTTGTGTCTCGTAAAAATGCTGATCATACATGGAGCGAACCTATCAATTGTGGTACAAGTATCAATACACTTGATGATGAAGTATTTCCGGTAGTTAAAAATAATCAACTTTATTTTTCATCAAACGGACGTATTGGTTTAGGCGGCTTAGATATTTTTAAAGCTGATGGTAGCATCAATAACTTTACAGACGCTATCAATCTTCAAGCACCTATAAATTCTACAAATGATGATTTTGGGATGGTATTTACCGATGATTTTACGGGATATTTATCTTCAAACAGGTTAGGCGGTAAAGGGCTAGATGATATTTATAGTTTTAATATTACCCCACCAAAAGAATTAATTTTTGCTTTAAAAGGTATAGTGGTACAAAAAGGCACAACATTTACCATAGGTGGAGCTAAAATTTTAATTACAAATTTGAGTACCAATGAGGTGGTAGAGCTTGTTACTGATAACCTTGGTAAATTTGTTTTAGATACTTTACAAAAAGAAACAGATTACAAAATAGCACTTTATAACTCAAGAAATAGTGTTGAACAAGAACTCACTATTTCTACCAAAGGCTTAAAAGAATCTAAAACTTTCGAAGTGAAACTAGAGTTAGAAATCAAGGAGAATGATATTGTAAGACTCAATAATATCTATTTTAACTTTGATAAATGGGATATACGTTACGATGCTAGTAAGGAATTAAATAAAGTGTTTGAATATCTTAAAAATGCGCCTTTAGTACATATAGAGTTAAGAGCACATACTGATGCCAGAGGAAGTATGGTTTATAATCAATATTTATCTCAACAGAGGGCAGAATCAGCTATGAAATATCTGATACAAAAAGGTATAGAGCAATATAGACTTAAGGCAATTGGTTTTGGAGAAACTATGTTAGAAAACCATTGTAAAGATGGAGTTAAATGTAGCGAGAAAGACCATGCATTGAATAGAAGGGTAGAGTTTAAGGTTATTAAAGACAAATAGCTATTTAAGAATCGTATATTCTCCTTTATCAAAGTTTAGGATACATAAGCTAACATCCAGCTTAGTATAAATTTTTAAAGAGAAGAGGCTGTCTCAAAAATCATATTTGTCACATTGAGTGGACCTTTGTTGTCATCCTGAGGTCTAATATATTTCATATAAATCAATATGAAATGACGTTAACTTTGCAGCGGCAAAAAACCAAGAGCAGCATAACAGTCGTTCTAATAGTGCTATAGCCTGTTGCTGAGCTTTGTTTTAGGGCATGATATTAAACAATATTGGTGAATCTTATGATATCCCGCATGGTAGCAATATCCTTTTTTAAGATGCCCTAGGCTCAAGGTTTTTTTAAAAAGGCCGCTTATTTGCATGAGTAGTTTAAGTAACATCTATCCAAACAGCGCTGGTATAGATATCGGCAGCGAGAAAGTTTTTGTTTCTGTAGAAGAACAGCCCGTACGTAATTTCCGAACATTCACATCCTCCTATCGGGAACTTTCGGTATATTTAAGAGCGCATAAAATTACCCATGTAGCTATGGAAGCCACAGGTATATATTGGATTACCCTTTACGATATTCTGGAGGAAGAAGGCTTTGATGTAACCTTGGTCAATCCAGCAGACAGCAAGAATCTGCCCGGAAGAAAAACAGATGTACAGGACTGCCAGTGGATACAGCAGCTATTTAGTTATGGACTGTTACGCAAAAGCTTTGGTCCCCAGGATATAGTTAGAAAACTTAGGGTATATACACGAATGCGTGAGGATAAACTCCAGATGGCATCTTCCCATATCCAGCATATGCAGAAAGCACTTATTCAGATGAATATTAGACTGCCAGAAGTATTGTCTCAAACCCATGGAGCAAGTGGTATGGCTATGATTAAAGCTATACTTCAAGGAGAGAGAAGTGCAGAGATTTTGCTTAGCTATTGCACAAGTTCCCTAATCAAAACAAAGGGTAAGGATATTCTACAGGCTTTAGAAGGTAATTACAAAGAAGAATATATATTCGAACTTCAGCAGGCTTACGATGGGTATATGTTTTATTTGCAACAAGTGAAAAGCTGCGATAATGAAACTGCTAAAATATTAGAAGAATACAACCACAAGTCCGATAAAGATTATAAGGACAATTATCCCATAAAACCTATACGCCATAATAAACCTGAGATAAAAGATTTACATAATTTGCTTTTAGGAATCCATGGAGCAAACCCTACAGTATTACCTGGGCTTACGGATTACAGCCTGCTAAAATTGACAGCAGAACTAGGAAATAATATTGGACAATGGCCTACAATTAAACAATTTATATCTTGGTTAGGATTAGCTCCCGGTAAACATCAATCGGGTAAAATGAATAAAAGAAGCAAGAAAAAACCAATAACAAGAGCTGGGCAGATTTTCAAACAAGCAGCTCAAAGTCTTTTGATTAGTAAACAGCCCGGTTTAGGAGCTTTTGCAAGAAGGCTTAAATCCCGGAAAGGTTCAGGTATTGCAATTAAAGCCACAGCTAGAAAAATAGCGGAACTATACTATAGGATGTTTGATCAGGGAATGGATTATGTAGAGCAGGGAGTAAAGAAGTATGAAGAAAAACTAAAGCGGCAACAGTTGAACTTTGTTATTAAAAAAGCAAATGAGCTGAATTTGCAATTGATTGAAAATTAATATGTTATTAAAAACGTCAATGGTAGCGAAGTCGAAGGATAAGAAAAGGCTTCGACTCCGCTCAGCCTGACATAAAGTGATGATTTGAGACAGCCTCTAGCTTAGCTTTCTGCTATGTTTTTATAGAAGGAGGTTTAAATCATTAATGCCCACCTTCTGTTTCAATTTTATTGACATCAAAGCCTTGTTTTTGTAGCTCTTTACTTACTTTCCATGCAAAAAACAATAAATAAGCGAAACATATTACAGGGATAATGTAAGATAAATGGATACCGCTATTATCGGCAAATATACCTTGTACTGGTGGAATTATAGCACCGCCTAATATCATCATGATTAAAAATGAGGAACCTTGACTGGTGTATTTTCCTAAGCCTGTGATGGATAATGAGAAAATACATGGCCACATGATAGAGCAACATAAACCTCCGCTGATGAAAGCATAAGTTGCTGTTTGACCTGTGGTTAATAAGCCAATTACCATAGCTACAACACCTAATACAGAAAATGTAGCCAAAGTTTTTGCTGGTTTTTCCTGGCTGTAAAAGAAGCCAGCTATCAATACCACAATACAAATGGCATAGATGTATAAATTACCAATATCAGTACCGCTGATATGGTTAAAACCTAATATCACCGCGAAGGCAATAAAGGGAACTACTATAGTTAAAATATTTTTAACCGATTTGCTCAGGTTAAAAGCCGATATAGCACCTGTCCAACGGCCTATCATTAAACTGCCCCAGTATAAGGATATAAAAGGCGCTATTTCTGCCTCTGGATAAGAACCAAATGCTGGCGTATTTAACAATGCTCCAAAATTACTTTGTATACTTACCTCTACCCCTACATAGGTAAAGATGGCTAGCATCCCTAAAATTAATTGAGGATATTTCATTGCGCCCCAGCCTTCGGGCTTTTTGCTTGCTGCTGTGCTTGATAAGAATAAGGTTAATACTACAATAAGTAAAGAGGCATAAACATAAATAGCTGCAGATATACCTGTCATACTTGCTAGAGGATCGGCAGCTAAAATCAACAGAAAGGCTACCAACATAATCAGTAAAGGACCATTCGTTTTTTTACTGGCTTCTATATGTTCATCACTGGTTACTTTTGGTAATTTAGAGATAGCAAAGAAAATGGCTACCCCAATAAACAAACCAGCTAGGATGTAATAAAGCATATTGATAGAAGTAATTTCTACGGCTTTAGGCTCGGCACCTGCGGCTGTACCAAATAAGATAATACTTACGATAATGGGGCCTAATAAAGAACCAAAATTGTTTACACCACCGGCAAGATTTAACCTATCAGCACCAGTTTCTGGTGTGCCTAAAGCTACTGCAAAAGGATTGGCTGCCGTTTGTTGTAGGGAGAAACCTATAGCAATCACAAAAAATGCAGTTAGGATTAATCCGAAAGAACCTATATTAACCGAAGGAACCATCATGAAAGCTC